>NZ_JBIOSV010000002.1:0-137089 GCF_051714945.1 Enterococcus sp. AZ080 | reverse complement strand
TTTTTTTACTGCCATAGTTATCCTTGTAATAATAAGCCACCTCCTACCTCGTTGAAGCAACACCAGCTAAACTCAGAATATTCCTCATAATCGACGTTTACAGTGAAACACAGCATCATTTTTTGTTCCTGTATTTCTTCTCTATCATTTTCCCACTCAAACTCATGTGGACTGACCTGAAGTAAAGTCAATAGCAATCCATGCTTAGTACTTGTTTCTATTATATGAAACACAATGAACCCATATTTTTTCTCGTATTTATCAATTATTTTCTTTTGTTGATCTGTCACGCTATAGATAACTGGTAGTACAAACTTCTTGCGATTAACCATTATTGCAGTTCTCTTAGAACAATAGATCTCTCCTTTCCCGAATCCTGCTTTAATGTGGTCCTCAATCGATAATATATCCAAACGTTTCTTTGCTTCTTCCACTAGTCTACTTTTTGCTTCCTCTAACAATTAACGTAACCTCCCAAAATAATTTATAGACGGTTTGCCGTCTATAAATTATTATAGCACGGTAAACCGTCTTTATCAATTGGTTTATTCTCTTTTTAGGAGGTATCAGTAGTTGAAAAGATCCATCTGCGTGACATTATTCTGAATTCTTTCTATAGACCTAGTATAGTAATCCAAGTTAGTTTCAAAACCAATATAGTGTCGCTCAGTATTGATACAAGCAATCGCAGTTGTCCCACTCCCCATACAATTATCTAATACAAGATCTCCTTTTTGTGTGTAAGTTTGTATCAGATATTCAAGTAAACGTACCGGTTTTTGCGTAGGGTGGAACGTGTTCATTGACTCTTTGTCAAATCGCAAAACATTATTCGGATATCCTGTATACTCTTGGCAATATTCTTTGCCTGAAAGAGAACTCGTATTATAAATCCCTTCAGTCTCATTTTTCTTCTTTATAAGTGGTTGTTTCATCCTCTCTAACCCTTGAGGATAATAAATAGGTGACCCTTTTGAAAAAACAGAGATTGTCTCAATTGAACGCATTGGCTGTTTTTTGGCAAAGGCAAAGCCAGTTACGGTATTTTTAACCCAGTACCAATCATATTTATATTGTTTAAAGTTACTCATACGTAACTGTGTAGAAAATGGTTCCGCTCCAAACAAAACAATCGCACTATTCTCTTTGACTACACGCAAGTATTGTGACCACAATTCTTCCCAGGGCAAAATAGTATCCCAGGAACAAGCAGTAGTTCCATATGGCAAGTCGCAAATGATCGTATCGATCGATCCATCCGGAATTTTTTTCATTCCTTCTAAGCAATCTTCAAAGTAAATCGTATCTTTTGGAATCATAGGTTTCTCCTCTATGATTCAGGCCTGAATCCAATGGTTTAGTCAAGTCTTGATACATTTACTATACAAGGTAGCTATTCCCTGTTGAGTCTGCTTAAACGCCTATGAAAGGTGGAAATGCTTCGCAATAAAGTAGATCACATCTACTGTCACACTATTTCCTGCTTGTTTATATAGTTGGCTGTCAGAAACCTTCTGCTCAAAGGGAGAGTTATAATGATCCATACGTTCAACCAAAATCCTTTGTGCAACTTGTTTGCTGCCAAATTTGGCTGCTAGAAATGCCCAATCTGGAAACGATTGGAGCCTCCAGCACTCTAAAGGTGTTAATTTACGAACCTGAAAATCTCTCTGTACTAAATTATTTTGGTCCTCATCCGTATTTTTGCGTATTTCATTCACAACAATTTTCGGCTGTTGGCCACCTCCTTGCATGGTATTTAACGTTGGACAAATCCCTTCAGGAGAATAGACACTGACCGCTGATCGATAACGTCCATCAATCTTTCCTTCTACTATGATTCCGTGGCGATCTTGTGCGGTAAGTGTGAACATTTCTTCTCCATTATTTTTTATTCTTCGTCCATTTTGTCGAACTTCATCTTTATCTGGCGATATTATAGGAATCACTACCTTATTTCCTTCTCCTTTGTTTGTCGTAAGAGTTGGAGCGATTCCCTCTGTACTACTAACCTGACCATTCATACCATACCCACAAGGATTTACATTTCCCACTACAATTTGTTTAGGCATTTTATAATCAGTAGCCGTTAAAGTTCCCATTAATCCGTTAGTATAATAGGTTCGTTCTCGCAAATTTGTATTTAAGTTATTACGTTTATTTGTCGTCCCAGCTATGTTGATTTTTGCTGATTCTTTATCAACTGATTTTTCTTCTCCTGTGAGAGGTAAAAACTTTCTGGCACCCGACTCTCTAAAATGTCCGACAATAAAGACACGTGCTCGGTTTTGTGGGACAAAATCCTTGCTGTTAAGCACTTGCCATGCCACGTCATACCCCAGTTCATCCAATGTTCTGAGGATTGTTTCAAACGTAGCTCCGCCATTGTGGTTGAGCAATCCTTTGACGTTTTCAAGGAATAAAATGCTAGGTCGCAAAATATGTGCGAAGCGTGCAATCTCAAAAAAGAGAGTTCCTCTAGTATCTGCGAAACCTCGTCTTTTTCCTGCAGAGCTGAAAGCCTGGCAAGGAAATCCTCCTGTGATAATGTCCACACGTCCGAATCCTCGAATAGTGTCGTCTGAGATCCTTGTAATATCATGCATTTCCACCTCATTTTCAGTATTAAAGATTGCTTTGTAACTCTGTCTAGCATATTTATCAATTTCACAAAAGCCGACACATTTATGTCCCGCTTTTTCCATTCCCATCCGAAAACCGCCTATACCCGCAAATAAATCAATAAAAGTTAGTTGTTTCGATTGTTTCATTCAATATTCTTTCCCACAGCTGTGTTCTTGTATTCAAGCTTGTAAGATAAGAATAATAAAAGTGCGGGTGAAAGAAGGGCATTCAAAAGTCTCAGAAATGGTTAGATTTTTGTTTCTGCTTTAAGACTACTCTTTTTTTGATCCAGTAATTGGATTGCAGACGTAAACTGAATGAGCGATTTTTTTGAGTCAATCAAAATAATATTCTTCTGATAATGAACTCGCTCGCTGACTAATGATATTGACAAGCCATAAAAATATCTAAGTAAAAATATTTTCCTTCTTCGGTCAGTAATTTCAGGCTTATAAGGGTGATTGATTGAGAGATACCCTTTTATAAATAGTCTGTGCAAATACTCAAACTCTTTATACAATGGATCATTAATTACTTCTGGTGAAACATTTTCTCTGTGTATCATCGAATATGTTTCTTGAATCCTCGGAGTAGGTGGAATTCCAACTTTTTCTCGTAAATTTTTATACTCTGATAGAAATATACTGAATTTTTCTTTGGTGGTTTCCCATTCTATATCCACATCCTTGGGCAATTGATATTTGGCCACATCAAAAAGTTCCATTCGTCCCTCCATAATACAAAAAAGCATTTCCTCTCAAAAATGAGTAGGAAATGCTTTTATGTCATCATTATTTTTATTATAAATTGCACCATGATTTTTCCTTCACAGCTCTGGCTCATTGTCTTTTTCCGTTGATCGAAGTTCAGATTTTACTCGAAAAGTAGAAAGATCTTGGGCCACATTGCGCTCTTCAATCGGTTGACGCAAATACAACTCACGTTCTTTTTTCGAAGGTAATGTACGATACAATCCCTCAAATGCTTGTTCTTCTTCTAAATGATCCTTTGCTCGATAGAATGACATCAGATTAAAAGTAAACTCTAAACGTTTTATATCATGAAAAGGAACCATCAAATAGTTTTCGCTGTCCAATGTGCCGTATGCAGCATTGGCTGAAATTAACGCTGTACGTTTATTGCCATCTTGAAAAGCCTGTAATTTAGCCAGTCTAGCGAAAACCCACCAGGCATCTTTTTCTGTTCGTTCAGATTGTTCAAACTGATCCACGATTTCTTGTAAATCGTCCCTAGAAATAATCTCTTTAGGGAAATAGTGTTCTTGACTAGATTGATCAAGAACAATAGCTATCCGATCATCTTCATTGTAATATGAATTTCGCAAATGACCAGGTAATTTGGGCTGTTCTTCAGACGGTGAATCAAATTGCTTGTTCACTTCGATAATACCATCTACAGAAAAACCTTTTTCTTTTATCGCATTGATCCCTTTTAAACTATCCACAAAAATAGCTATATCATCTCTATTTTGACGGAGTGGTTTCGTTGATTTCAAATCTAAAGCTTTTTTCGTTTGATAAACAGAGCTACCGTAATTATTCAAACTACCTAACGATTGAATGAATTTTGCGAGTGCCGTAGTATCCATATGTTGACCACCTCCATTATCAGACATTTAATTTTTGAGCTAATGCTTCAGTCATCGTTTTAGAAAAATTAATTCCTTCATTCGTCGCACGCACGTTCAACCAATGTGGAATTTTGATTGTTTTTTTATCAAGTTGGACATCTTTTAAATAATCATTTAAGTCGACAGAAATCAATGTCGCAAATTCTGTTTCAGGGTTTACAGAAAGGGCATTGATAGCCGTAGGTGTTGGCAAAGGCATATTTTTTTCGACTAGGTCTCCAAGCATAATACCTAACGCATCTGCCGCAAGTTCTAATCCTTGGGCGATATCTTCCGATTGCGTGACCGCTCCTTCAACATCAGGAAAATAAATTCCGTATCCAACAGGATCTTTTTCAAATATAGCTGGATAAACTTTTTTCATTTCTATCCCTCTCTTTCTTATAGACACAGTGGGCTTATTTGCCCACTGCTTTTCGAACAGAATCCTCTACTCTTCTAGATAACTCTTTTGAATGACTGGTAAGAATAACTGGTCTAGGAAAATTTTTCTTTATAAATTTCCTGTGTGACCCCTTTCCACCCTTCACTTCAACAAAGCCAGCATCTTTGAGTAATTTCTCTGCTTCTCTAATTGTCATGGGCATTTCAAGCTACCTCCTGACAATAATATTGTAGCACGTACAGGACGTACTGTAAAGTTTTTTCGTGTCTATTTATCAAGATCAACCGAATCGGATACTGCCTTTTCTGTCAAAATACTCAATGCTGCATCGTAAGTTTTTAATTGTTTCTCAAGCAACTTTACTTGTTTTTCAAATTCTTTTTTCTCACCATGTAAGGATTTTACTTTTTCTATTTGTTCAAGATTGGACGGATCATACTTTAGTTTTTCGTTCGCTCTAAATAACTTGTCGTCCAAAGTTGCTCTTGCTGCTTGCACAATTTCATAATTATCATAAAAGTCTTTCCCTAAAACATGTGGTAGTTGATCGCTGCTGACTTGACGGGTTGACAAAATATTTAAAGCTGTAACCATTTCTCGGACATTTTGAATAGCAGAATTTTTTCGTTTTGGAAACAGCCCACTTTCTCCAGAAAGATAACTTGCCAAAGACGCTCCCTTAACAAATTTATTTTTCTGCCCTTTTTCATCACTCCAAAAATAAAAAATATCTTTATAATTAAAATGTGCCTCGTAGCGTCCGTCTTCCAATTTCTCTAACATGTAATCAGGAACTTTGACCACCCCTGTTTCATACCGGCCATAGGCAATCTCAACATAAATCCCTGTCATGGTGTCTCTTTGTATTTGCCAGGGTTCAATGACAAAGATTAGATCGGGTAAAGATTCTTTTTCTGTTTTTTGTTCGACATATTTTTTTGCAATATCCATTGCATTGAAAACCGCTTCCGGTTTATTTTTACTTACCCGCTCGATAATATTTTCTTCATTGTAGATTCGTTGTTTTTTATTTATCGTATAATCACGAGCTGGACGTTTTTGTGGCAGATCCAATAATTTGTAGTTGATCACTTTCCCATATTCTTCTGAATTATGATTAGGGTCAACATCAATATTTAGAAGCCTTGCCTTAACTAAAAAATCATCCCAGCTTGTACTATGGGTAAGCAAAAAATTTAAACGTTCTTTTAATTCCACTCGATACGCATTCTTTCTTCGATATTCTTGATACTTTTTATGTGAGTTTCTTTTAGGCGTATCGAGGATCATTGCGCCGTGATAGTCCGCTAACTTATCGGAGTAATTTCTTAAATGAGCCGCTGTTCCTCGTTGCCAGCGGAACTTAGTTAAATCGACACTTGAGGTTGTATTAAAAATAATATGGTTATGCAAATGGTCTTTATCAACATGGGTGGCAATGACAAATTCATAATCTTCACCTAAGAAGTCGAGCGCTGTCTGTCTTCCAATTTCATGAACTTCTTCAGGTGTGAGATTGTCTTCAGGATCGAACGATTGAACAATATGTCTTGCAATTACTTCCTCAGTCTTTTTTTTATTCATTTTTCCACGGACTCTTTGAGCCAATGTTCTTGTTAAGTTCATTTCAAAAAAAGCATTGTTCACGGCGTTAACTTTATGACCACTCGTTAAAGTTTGATTTTTTGTTTTTTCTGGATCTAGAATGTATCTTATCGCCTCTTTTAGATATCTTTCTTGCTTAATCGTGAGCGTTTTAGTCGTTGGCACTTCACTCCCTCCTCGTTAGCTTCTGAATTTCTTGTAGCAAAATGTCTTGTGAACGTACATAGTTGTTTTGCATTTTCGCGAACTCTGAAACGAGATATTGGATATCTTCTTTTTCTACAAGATCTGTCTGATTTAATTTATGGGCAATCTGGTTGATATTATTGCCGATCATATTCAACTCAGAAACATATTGCCCCGTTTCACCTAAAGCTTCCTTCAAATCTGTAAAATCTATATTGATTACCCATCCGTTAAGGGCCATTAGACGAATATAATTAGTCATTGTTCCTATTCTCGCTAAGTTCATATTTTTCTTAATTCGTTGCTTTTCTTCTTCAGTAACATATACTTTTATTATTTCATTACGGAACAAGTTTTTTTTATCCATTTGAATCTCTCCTACGATAATCACTTAATGCTTCGCAAGGCTATGCCTTGCCCACTCCCGAACCAAAATCTTCCGCCCAGGAGGGGCGGAGTTTCGACAGTGGCAAGCATAGCGAGGTGGTACCACCTCACGAAAAACCAAAAAAGAAGGGAATCCCGAAAATCTACGATTTACGAGTTTCCTCTTTTTTGGTTTTAAACTTGGGGCATGCCCCAAACCCCATTTTCTTTCATTACATCATTGACCTTTTACGAATTCTTCGAGATCCGAAATGAGCTTTCTGAATGATTGTTCAGATTCATTTTTTAGTATTTCCTCTAACAAAGCAAGACTAGAAATGTGAATAGCGATTGATTCTTTCTCAACTTTTTCTAAGTTTCGTCTTTCTGATTGCAACTGACCAATCACTGCTTTTACTGGTGGAAGAATAAGTTCTTGAAATTCGTCTCGTTCAAATCGCTGACAAACTTTCCAAAGATAATACAGACACAAAGGTCGATTTTTAATCAGTTTTATCATCTTCGCTACTTTCTGAATTGCCTTTTAATTTTTCTAAAGTATCCGCTAAATTATAATCTTCCTCAGATCGTTCTTCTTTTTTATTCGCCTTGTCTGTTGCGACATTGTCGATTGCTCGACTTTGAAGTTCTCGCGCACGTCTAATTTCTTCTTCTAATGTTGGTCGAACTTGCTCTGTTTCCTTTTCATACATATGCGCAGCAATCTTTTGTAAAAAGGTATCGCTTCGAACAATCAAGTCAGTAAACAATTGTTGTAATTTCACTTTTCCGTTATTCATTGATCGTAACTGAGTTAACAAACTTAAATTAAGAGGCACGGGATTAAATCCAAAAACAATCATTACAATAGACGCAATACTTTCATTTTCAAATCGAATGATATCGTCCACCGATCGTTTCTCTTTTTCTAAAAGACAAATAATCAAATCAGCAAGTGTTTGTTCTTCTCCCTGATTCGATTTTACTCGAATGGTATGCTCTTCAAGGATTGATTTTTCTCTTTCTTCAAAAACAATTGTACGATTCGCAATCTTTTCCAAGATAGCGAAAACTTCTTTCGGACTCGTTTCTATTTTTTTAGTTTCTTCTTTTCCTTGCGTTTCCGTTTTTTCAAAATATGGAACGATTGGGGCATGAGTGATTTGTGTAAGCTGCGTTTGTTTTTCTTTTAGGATCTCCCCAGTTTCACTATTCACTTTTTGTTGGTTTCCTCCAAATAGAAAGACAGGTTCCGCATTATTCTTCAACGTCCTATTTTCTCGAATCCAATCATGGACTTCTTTTGATTCAACTGCTTCTGCACGTTGATAAAGAAGCATCAACTGATTTGAGACTGGTGCTTATGATATAATGCGAATTAGATAGTAAAGTTTATGCGGTGGCTAATCCCAAAATAAATGGGGTGACGCCTATGTTGTTTTTCGGCTTTATCCCTAGAAAGGAATAAGCGTGTCTGTTTATGAAGCACTAATGTTTGCGTTAGCTTTCGCAACATTGGTCCTTGCAATCAGCAACAACAAAAACGACAAAAAATAACCGTATCATAAACTTTGGCCAGTTTAACGGTTATTCTTTGTAACTGATTCAACTATGCCACCGACTTAAACGGTGCTATCCTAAGGGGAGTTGTTTGCGCAACTCCTCTTTTCATTTGCATTATAACACGAGATCAAAAAAAAAACTATATGGACACTACCTCACCTCTATAAATAAACGTTTGTTCCAGATAGTGTTTCTCCAGCGATTTTCTTCATTTTTCGTCAAAAATCTAAGGTGAAATTTCTCTTCTTTATCCGTTTAAGCCTGTAATCTCAATCGCCTTTCTTCTAAACTGATTGGAGACTGTTGCTTTTTTTGCTCCACCTCATGAATCACTTGTGTATGCTCACGGTTAAATGTTTCCAAAATCTCCTTAAAGTTCGCTTCTAAACCTGTATTTACCGTATGTTGCCGAAGTTTTAGTTCATCCATTTTCCCTTGTAATACACGAGACAGTTGCTCCGTTTGTTGTTCATACTCTTTTTTGATTGTCTGATCAACCGTTTCTTTATAGCTATTTTGAATTGCTTCAGTTTCTCCTTCAAGCTGTGTGGTAAAGGACTTTTCTATATTCTGTAACGCTTGCTGGTGTCGCAATTTTTCTTCTTGTACTTGTTGCTGCTTTTGATTGATCAACTGATTTTCTAAATTAGCTAATTCTTCTTGTTTCCTTGCTTGTAAACGCTTCGTAACTGATTCCTCGATCAAATGACGCTTATCTAATTGTTGGATCTCTTGGTTGATTTTCTTCGTCTCTTTCTCAATAAATTTGGTCAATGCTTGTCCAAACTCCACTTTCGTAGATTGAAGAACCTCTTGTACAATCTCATCTGTAGCAACTTCAATTAACTCCAGCCGACAAAAAAGTAGCCCTACAAAAAGCCCAAAATTACAAAAAAGAAATAGAATTCATCGTAAACATGACAGATTATCATGGTAAAAAAATTAAAACTACTGCTGATATTGCTTTGTACAGTCTGAATAATTTAATCACTTCTGGAACACCTGGTGAAGTAGCCTATTTTATAGATTAGACAAAAAAGGTTTTAATTGATCATCAGTCAAAACAGACACTACAGCTTCGCGGGAATACCCCTAGATTTAAGACATACAAATTTTTCTAGTCAATTCCTTCGACCCAATTATGCATGGGTACTTCTGGTAATCCTTCAGTTGATTATGCAAATTTTTTAGCTGCAATCGGATATTCAATAAACCAGTTCTTAACATAGACAAAAATAAGGTTGTGAATATTATCAACTTTTTCTGTTTTTTGCTTTTGATATGCTTTTAGGATTGTTTTATATAATTCATTAGCTACGTCGATTCCGTAATTCCCTATATCTTCAAAAATAACTACCGTACTAGTTTCACTTTCTGCTTTGACTTTTGCATTGTGAATTGCTTTAACTGTTTTTTGAGCTTCAACAAAATTTGAAGAGAATATTTTTATTAAAAGCAATACTTTTTCAGGAACGAATGTAGCAATACTATTGTCTTTCATGATTGATCCAAAGTTATCTAGCAATAATTGATCTTGTAGCTGGTCTTTTTCTATGTCTATATTGTGTCTAAAGAATTATTAGAATAAATTGTCTGCGATTTTCGCAATTACGGTAGAATCCTTGCTATTATAGATTTTTGTTGTATTTGCAATTTCCCAAAATACGGTAGCTTGATTTTGTTCCTCTTCAACAATTTGAAATACGTCTTCAGTTGTTACTTGCGGTTTACCTAAATACAAGAGATTAGGAGTACTTTTTATATGTCAATTCTCTTCATGGATACTACCTTTTTTCTGCTTTAGAAGACCGACTTCTTCTAATTCTCTTTTTATTTTAGAAACTTTTCCTTCACGACATCTTAATAACCCCATAAGCTCAGATACTGTAAAAATAAAATAGATATTATCCTCTTCATCCACCCAATTATTTTTTACAGAATAATCAAAACGATCTTTAAGAATCATATATGCAATTTTTGAATCATTTGTGAGTTTGAAGTATTTTTCATTTGCAAAAAAATATCTTTGGCATTTGATAGTATTTTTCCCTATATATTTCTTTTAACTTATAATAATTAAACTCTGACATTTGATACCTCCACATACTTGGATTACTTTTGTATTTTTAAGAAATATAAAAGTAACTATACAAGTTATTCACCTAATTTGTAAATGATACATAGCAAGAAAAGAAAAAAGAGATTTTCCTCCTTTTTCTTCAAAATCAATCAAAAATTAATCGATATTTTCCTTTTTCTTTTTTGGATTTAATCCTTTTAAAAACTTATCCTCCAAGGCTAATAGTTCATCATAAACACTCCCCATAGACTGCCCTGATGATAAACTTAAACAGTACAAAAAATCGCAAGGTAACGTTGCTACAGAACGATTTCGGGTCACCCAACTTGCCACAGTAGACTGTCTATAATCATGAATCTCACAAAATTGTTCTACAGTCATTCCTAAGCCACCGATAATAAAAACATTGATAGGATAAGGATAAACATAAGTATTGACACTCATGGTTAGTAAGTCCTCCTTTAAGATATATTATTGCACATGCGATAATAGTACCCCTCTTAGTAGAACAAAGCAAGTAGCGGACAACTATAAAACTCCCATAAGAAAAGAAACAGTATCAAAGATATATTGTAAAAGGCAATTTGCACCTTTTATTTTTTACCCTGTATCTAATTCAAAAAGATTCACTTCTTTAAGGGGGGCCAAAGTAGCTGATAATTGTTTAAATGTCTCTTCTACCAAGCTCCCGTTTAATTCAAATACCTCTGTGATCCTTGTTGAATAAGCTAATCTGTTTTCTTTTCTTAATTGAATGACCTTCAAGAACAACATTTTGACTGAAGCAATGATCATTCCGCCATTTCTTCCTCGTGTTATCTTGTAGAAAACCTTATTCTCCTCTCTTAACTCGGTTAAGATCTTATCAAGTGTTCGCTTGGGCATCGTGAGTTCTGAAGCCAACTCTTTTTTAGACATATTCAAATAAGGCTCACTAGCATGACTTTTTTCGCTTAGATAAGCCAATAGATCTTCTTTCCATTCTTTTTTATGACTATATTTTCTTTGTTCTCTTGGCTTTTTAAATTTCCACCAACCACGACGTTGAATAAACAAATCTTTCTCTTGCAGTCCTGCAGAGATCCATTGCTGGCACAGCTCTAAAACAAAATCACGTTTTGCTGCCTGGTACATTCCAGAATAAGCGCTCATAACGATTTTTCTTACTTCCGCTTCAATCAAAGGTTCATTTAGTCGCTCATTAAACTCGAACATGTTGTATTCACATGTTTCCAGCGCATATCCCGAAGAGAAATAAGCAAGAGCCAATGTGAAAATCACATTGTTTCGACCTAAACGGCCCTCTCCACCGATAATATCTGCTTTACGTAATAATAGATCGAACCAGGGTTCATCCACTTGTCGATACTCTTTTTTCTCAGGGAAAACAACAATTTTAGCTTCTCGTTCCGCTTCAGTTTTTTGACTAGAAGCTGTTTTCATTGACCAATTCAACCATTCTGAAAATGCGTATTGATAAGCTTCCTCGTAAAAAACTATATTTTTTTTATTTGGAAAACGTGCAATTCCAAAGTGATTACAGCCCACATCAATTCCAGGTAATTGCTTTGCTAATTGCTTACGAATCGTTGTAGAAATACGTTTTGCAACTTCGACTACCTTGAAGTTGCTCTTTTTCGTTACGTAAGCTGGGCTACTTAATACGAAATACACTTGATAGCCATGATCAGACTCTAAAATCATTGTTGGCATATAACCAATCTGATCTAAACAAGCAAGAACGATCTCCCCTTCATGATTAACTTTTGTATCGATATCTACAACAAAAGTATTGATTTGGCTTAAATTGTTTTCAGAATGTCCCTTAACTACTGAGCGATTCTCGTCAGCATACGTTCCATATCGATAAACATTAGGAGTCCAATGTGTAAGTTTATTTTCGTTTTCAAGAATTGCTTCTTCAGATGTGATCACCATCCCACGTCCAGCATTCATTAATTGTTTCGTACGGAACGCAAAGATAGCACCATTCCTACTCGTATTTTCATACTGAATAGGCTTAATGGTGCTGTTTCGATATTTATATGTTCGAATACCACTTTTCAAAAGCGTTGTATATAAATTAATCAACATCAACTTTACGTCCTTCCCACAAATTAAAAGAGAACACATCGAATACCTGCCGAAACAGCTATACTATGTGTTCTCTCATCAATGTTGATTAATATACTCTTAAAAAGCACATCAAATAAACGTTTTTATGTTGAGTTGCTCGTCTTTTTTTGGTAGAATATAGGTAATCGGAATTGAGTTCCGAATCCATTTAAATATAAGTAGTTGGTAGCTACTTACATATTCTTGAGACGAGCGTGAACACATGTCTGATCCATGTGATTCAGAAAAATTAGTGGGGTCCAATCCATTAACTTTTCCGTCTCTTTTTTTATGTAATTTTCTAATTCATCTTACCTCATAAATCTTAAATCTGTAAATAACGAGTTTAATGGAAAAACATCTGCTGTAAGAAAGAATGCCTACATATCAACCTTTTCGTAACCTGAACGAGTGGGTTCTAAATAAGGAATATGATTTTCTGTTAATAGAACATGACTATTGGTGTATATTTTGATTTTTAAAACGTTGAATATGTAGGTTATTAATTAAAGCTTCTTAAAAATCAAGAACATTAGCACCTTTCAACCTAAATAGCTCCAATTCTTCCTCTGATTCAATCGATTGAATTAAATGATCAACCTGCTCTAACTCAAAAGAATGATTTTTTAGAAGCGGAGCATATAAACTAAACATTGTTGTTTCTAATTTATCTAACGCCTCTTCTCCAAAACTTCTAGATCCGTTATAAAATTCTCTTACATAACTTGGCGCTAAGCCAATTGCTTTGGATAAATCAATTCTGCTTATATGGTAATTTTGTATTAAAAATTTTAATACAAATCGATCGTATTCATTTCTAAATTCTTTTGTTTCTTTCTTCATAACTTCAATCTCCTCATTGTTGAAAACAACAACACTAACTTAGTGTTTATTCTAGCATTATCTTTTTTATTTTACAATCAATTTTACTAAATAAATTAACTATGATGGTAGCTGAAACTGTACAAATACAGGGTTATTTTAGATAGTAATATAATACATTACTATTACCTTACTATTATATTACTTATAGTAATAGTAATATAATATATTATTAAAATCAAAACACTTAGAAAGTTCACTGTTGTTGTTGAATTTAACAATGGATAATGGTATCATTTGTATAAGTAATAAAATATATTACTAAAAAGTAATATATTGTACGACCAATTTATTATTTTTATATTACTATAAATATTACTATTATATTACTTTCGGATTTTAGGAGGGATTTATATGGCTGTAGCACTAACAGTAGCTGCAAACAAAGGTGGAGTTGGTAAAACTCTGATTACATTAAATCTAGCAGGAGCTATTAGAAGATCATTTCCTGAAGCAAATATTCTTGTAGTTGATACTGACGCTCAAGGAAATAGTACAAAATCATTTCGTGTAAAAGTTGGAAAAAATCAAAATACCATTTACGATGTTTTTATGGGAAATGCCACAGTTGAAGAATCGATTGTTCATACATACGATGACCACATCGATGTTTTACCTGCAAATTCAGATAATAATTATCTTGAATTTGATAAGATGGAAGAATTTCGTGATACTATTTTGGAATGGTTTATTTCCTTATTAAAAAAATTTAAAGATAACTTATCTGAAATTATGACTATTTCTGGCCTTAAAAAGAGGATGAACAAAACGATTGATCCAAGTGCTAATTATTTTAATGCTTTAGATGGAAAATTTGATGGTGTAATGGACAAATATGATTATATTATTTTTGATACTCCGCCCGAACTTAAACAAGTGACATCATCCGTACTATCCATTGCCGACGTGGTAATCGTGCCTTACGAGCCAGATCTTAACGGTGTTGACGGAGTAACTCATTTAATATCACGCGTAAATACATTAAAAGAAAAATACAATCCTTCACTACGTATTGGTGGTGTACTAGCAAATAAAGTATACAATACAAATTTACACGCAAAAATGATTAATGCAATGATGAAATATACTAATCGAAACAATTACCATTACTTTGATTCTGAACTACCAAGATCAATTACATTTGCTGACAAGTTAGTTAGAAATGGTATGCCTATAACTATGAGTACTCCTGAAAATAAGTTTGCTCAAAATTTTTACAAATTATTGAACGAAATGAATGATTTAGGGCTACTTTCTAAAGAAGGAAAAGTACTTGAATTCCCTCAACAATTTTACATCGAAAGCGACGGTGACGAATAATGCCTAGAGTACCAAAAAACAAACCTTCAGGTGACTTTGAATCTTTTTTTGACGATGAATTAGAAGATTTAGATACTCCAGAAGACACTATCGATAGCATTTCGGAAAATGAAATAGAAACAAAAAATGAAATTGTTGAAAGTATATCAGAGAATTCTACTAACACAACTCTGTTACCTACTCAAAATGAAAGTCTTGGTATTACTCATGTTGCAGCAGATAAATTTGGTTTAAGTAAAACCAAAAAAAATCAAGCAAATGAGCTTGTCGCTAGAACTTTGAAATTTGATACAGAAACCTTAAGACGTGTAGAAGATCTTATTTATAAAGATCAAAGACATTCGAGAAAAATTCCTGGTACAAAAGGATTTCTTTCAGATTTTATGGATAATGCAATCTGGCAACATCTTTACCAACTAGGTTTAGCTACTGAAGAAGAAGTAAATGAACATCTCAAGGACTACAGCAAATATCCTTTAAATTTTGATAAAAACCAAGAGAAGTAGCGGTTAAAAAGCCACTTCTCTATTAGTAATATAATAGTAATATATTACTATTATATTACTAAATATATAATGTTACTTTTAGGAAAAATATTGTAGATAAACATGGTCGTATACGTGTTTATGTTTACTCAGCTTTGTTAATCAATTTTTTTCTCTTTGTTACCAAAATAATAGTAAGTCAAATACAAACTTGTCGAAGACTAATCTGTTTCTAGGAAAGGAGAAATCAGATAAACTTAAATAGTAGTGAAAAAAGTTTATTTGTAAAGAAATAGATCTATAATGGATGTTTTAAGCAAGCACTCATATTAATGGAGGTGAATGTTATTGTGCGGACGATATTTTTTTGATTTAGCATCTAATGAACTTAAAAAGTATCACGATCAAGCGGAAACAAAAGCAGCTGACAAAGATATACGACTTGCTACCAATGAAGTATTCCCTTCAAATCATGTAGTGACCCTAGGACTCAAAAAAGAGGCTGAAGTTATTCCTGGTATCATACGTTGGGGTTTTGAGGGAATTAAAAAAGGACAGCTTATGATAAATGCACGGTCAGAAACAGTAAAAGAGAAAAAAATATTCTCGAAAGCTTTTAGAGAATCCCGCTGTATTTTTCCAATGTCTAGTTTTTATGAATGGAATCACAACAAGCAAAAATTTTTATTCAAAGGAAAGGAGAACAGTACTTTATTTGTTGGTAGCTTTTATCGCATCCATAGAACTGAATCAGGATTTGAAACAGAATCAATTATATTGACGACCAAACCAAATACGTCAGTAGCTTCAGTACATGATCGTATGCAAGTAATTATAGAAAGATCCTCAATCAACGAATGGCTTAATTGGAATTTGCAAAAAAGCATGTAAACAATGACATGCCAGAATTGGAATGCACAATGGTATGAAAAATGTAACGGTTCATAATCACGAAAACGCCCTTGGAGAATCTCTACTCTCTAAGGGCTTAATTTATTATATAATTTTATAGATAACATAATAACTATTATAACTTATAGACAACTTTAGATTGAATCAATAGACGATAGCAAGTTATCTATATTATTTGCTACCATAATTATTAGTTCCGGTAGTAACTTTTTCACGGATAATAATAGGACTAATTCAATTAAGGTAGTAGCATATAATATATTCTTCCTGGGTGATTTTTACATGAAACAACTTAGTAGCAATATAATAGTAACATAATAGTAATATAATAGTAACATAATAAATTACTATTATATTTCTATTATAAATACTTTTATTTGAATTTCCACTTCAATACTATTTTTATAATTTATTCGATTACTTATAAAGCATTCAACGCATCAATTGTAGCAGCATTATCAATATGCGTATACAAAGTCGTGGTAGTAGTATTGGTATGGCCTAATTGCTGAGCTGTAAGAACAAGTGAATTAGTTTGTTTATATAACCTTGTGGCTAACGTATGGCGCAGCTTATGAGGACTAACTTGTACTTTGAATCCCTTTGAATATTTAGCTACCATACGCTCAATTGCTATGCCTGTCATTCTTTTGGATTCACCTTTATAAATAGTCAAGAACATGGCTTTCTCACTATCAGTAGCCTTATAACGGCTACTACGAATCGCTAGATAGTTTGCTAAATACTCCATAGCAAAAGCAGCAATATTTACCGCATCTCTTTTATTTCCTTTTCTAATCACTATAACTTTATTCTTATCCAAAGACAGATCATCCACATTTATATTTACTACTTCAGACAATCGTAATCCAGAACCTAAGATCAACGCATTAATAGCAAGATCTCGCTCAACGTCACGTACGTAATAAGGAAGAGCCTTAACGCTCAAAGAATCCTTGTATTCAAACTCAATGTAATCTAAGTAATTTTGAGTATCTTCATCTAAAAATAGTTGTTTTTCAATTGCATTTGCTCGAGCTGCAAGTGTCGTTCTGTCTGCTATTGTCACAACTTGTTCCATAGGATTAGTAATTAGATAGGGCACACCATTAGGATTATTTGAACTAGAAGAGAGATACTTGAATAAAACCTTCAAAGCAGTAATATGTCTGTTGATGGTTGCAACAGATAATCCTAAATTATTGCTATCTTGCAAATAGTATTTCGTAGATACTTTTTTTATATTCTCTTTGGAGCGTCGTTTTAGATGTGATTTATATAAATTTAATTCATAAGGAGTCAATTCTCTCAATGAATGAATAGAAGTATCTGCTATAACAGCTTCGCTAATTAACCATTGAAAAAATAGTTTATAATTTTTCAAATATTCCAGTGTAGTTTGTGGGGACTGATCTTGGTCATCACGAGCTTGAACAAAGTCTTTTATATAATTTGGCATATGACTTAATAATTTATCAATTTTATTATACGTATCTTTATAATTCATTAAAATCCACCTTTCCTTACAAATAGGGGAGGGAAGCCCTTTGTAATTGGACTATACCAATTTAAACGAGATATGTCAATAAATAAAGAACCTTTTTTAAAAAAAGTTTTGTATCACTAACTATAAAGAAAGATAAATCTTTCTTTATAGTTAGACATGAGAGAGACTACAATTGATTTAAAATCAATAAGCGTATATACTGTATATACAGATGGAAAGGGGAGAAGACTATGACAATCAAAGAAAGAAAATTCAGAGAAGTGGGGAACTCAGTAGTATTAACTATTTCAAAGGAGTTTCTTAAAGAAAATGGGTTAAATCCTGGAGATACGGTTTTTTTAGATGAAGAAAAACTTCGAGCAGCAATTATAAAAAAACAAACCTTATCTGATGAAATTGATGTAGCAATATCTCAAGCATTAACTGAATATGATACTACTTTTATAGAGCTTGTCGATAAATGAGTATTTATTACCTGGAAGCTAAAGATATTATAAAAATGAATGTGATCCAAATAAAAAAATACTCTCCTAATGAACCCATTGGCGTAAAGGACGTAAATGCTTTAGAAATGTGTGTAGGGCAACTTCAAGCCTCAGCTTTTGGTGAAGAGGTTTATCCTTCGATTTATGAAAAAGCAGCTATCCTACTTGTACAATTGATAAAGAAACATCCTTTTCACAATGCAAATAAACGTACTGCTTTCTTAGCTACTTTTGTCTTTTTGAAAATCAATGGACAGCTTTTAGCTATTGATCAAAAAGATGCTGTAAATTTAGTGGTATATATTGCTACATATGATAAGGATTTTGATCAACTAAAATATGAAGTAATTAACACTATAAAGACACATACGAAATCCATTTAAGGAGTTGCTGTATGTGTCTTTATAGTGTTATTAGCTGCTATAGCGAAAAAATTGTAGTAAATTACAAATAGCTATAATTCAAACCCAACTATATAGAAAACTATAATTTTCTATATAGTTGGGTTTTTAGCATCCTTGTCTCCTGTCTTTAGAATTTAACATTATTCGCTCTATTTTTTAAGGTAGCTATAAAATATTTCAATTGATTAGAATCCTTTTAATAGCATTGATATCTCCCATCCCGGTGTATATAAGATATACAGAACAAGCACACTAAAGAATATTGAGCAGCTTCTTGGCATTTTTATATCACATTTTGAACAGATTCAGCTTGATGGAAATCATGTGTCTACCTTGATAATTTTATATCCATATCAGTCAGATTTATAAGGTGATTTACTCACAAAACTAGTCCGTGATCCCGTGTTCTTAGTTCCCAAGTATGTATCATGCTTTTTTCGATTTAGTTCATTACTATAGATAGTAGTTATTGAGTATTCGCTTTCCTAAAAAAGAAAAAGAGCCGAAGCTCTTCTTCTAACTTATCAATTATTGGGTACCATACTTAATTCCCAGGTTAAAGTCGTTTGGTAAGTGGTCGCTTTCGGAGCAGCTATTGGTGGCACTTCAAGAACGACACTTTCCCCAGCATTTTTTCTATCCCCAAACCGATAGATCCAAGTTTCTGCACCTTGACCATCTTTGGCTGTCAATAATTTTGTCTTGACTCCAGGAAGCAATGCGACTCTGTCAGTCTCATTTAATTCAGGTTTTCCTGTCTCTTGGACAGACGCTAACTGTTGATTGGTCAACTGTAAACTAGCTCCCTTTAGTTTATGATCATTTGGATCTGCGAACTGTCCGTTTTGGGTCACTGACAATACCCAACCGTTACGTGTGTCTCCTAGCCTTCGATCACTTATTTGAACATAATTTGGTCGTTCTTCCTTCTCATCGATGCTCCCGTCCTCATTCAATAATCGTTGTGGTTGAGCATAGTAGTTTTGCGTTCTTGTAGAAATACCTTGTTGGCCAAAGGTAAATCTAGAGACAAAATCTATACTTAATTTCCCCTGATTTTCAGAAAGCACTGGTGGATTTTCAGGTTCTACTTTTGTTTCAGGACTCAATGGATCAACAGGTGAGACTTTACTTGCTAGCTCAACAATATAAGTTCTAGCACTTGGAAAAACTGCATCATGATATTTATAATCCTCCATTTGAGGGTTTCTATTTCCATTATCATTATTAGTTTCTGGTCTTTTAAAAACACTAGTTATAGTACTATAACTATCAATTACGGCTCCCTGATTATCTTCCATCAAAACTTGCACTTCATCACTTTCATTTAGTTTAGTTTTTAGTTCGAAAGAAAAACTACCATCATTTCCTACTTTCTGTGTCGCTATATGCTGATTATTAATATACAACAACGCATTATTTCCAGGAATGTTTATATGATTTGGTAATGCCTTAATGGAAGTGGTCTCAGTAGTTAACTCTATAAAGTGGCCAAAATCAACTAACTCTGGTGGAGTTACATTTATAACCGTTATTGGACGGATCTTTTCCAATTCTTCTTGTGATAGGGATATCCCTCCCTCATTCATTCCTCTACTTATTGATACAAATTCAATAATTGTACCTTCTTTGAGGAGATTTTCAAATTCAAAAGATACTCTTCCAGCTTTTCCGAGAGCGTTATTTTCTTTTTCTTCCCATGTTTGGATCGGTGATTCGTTCCCCACCGTAGAAGCCGTATAATTATTAGAATTATTGTCGGGATCCGTTACTTTTATTTCGACAGTAATTTCATCCGTACCAGCTTCCCTTATATCATCTAATCCTTCTTTATAAGAAAACTCAGCTATAAATGATTGATCTGCATTGGTTGGTTGCCTAACTCCGTCTAAAATAGGAGCTGAATTATTAGCAGATATTCTGGATACTCTTCCAGATAGTCCAGGTAAAGAGTCTGTTAGGTTCAGATTATTACTCGAAGATGCGGAAACAAAATCTCTTCCTTCATAAGCGACATCAATTTTCTCAAAGAAACCTATTTGGGGATCATTATCAAACTTACTTCCAGTGGCCCATGCGGAAAAAAAAGTATCTGTTATATTTAAGCTAGATCCGTTTTTAGTTCCAAAAATATCACCTCCATCTTTCCTGACGTTTTTAAAATCAAAATAGTACGGGGAGTGTACATTGAATTCCATAGTGTCTTGGGCTACGAAAACCCCCCATTCACGAGTATTAATTGAAGAGCCTTCAGCATAAAAAATAGTATCCGCTTTTTGATTAAATTTTAGATGTCCACCATCAGAATACAAAGCTGCTGCATAATCATTCGTTAAACGTAATTGTGACCTAGCTCTATCCGCACTATTATTATCGATACTAAAATTATTCTCTCCATTCCCAAGATAAATAGTAGAATAATTTGATGAAACAGAGCCACTATTAGGACGATGGGTATAATGCCTATTATTTAAGTTGAGAGTTCCACCACTTGTAATAATAATATTATTGTTAGAACCACTCATAGATAGTGCTCGAGTATTAGTCCCAGGATTATCAAACTCTACGTGCTTGCTAGAAATAGATGAATTATTTCTTATATAAACATCATTTGACCCCGTAGTAATATCAATCAAAGGATTATTTCTTCTCGCTGAACTCTCAATATCTATTTTCGAAAAATTATCTACTGTAAGCTGTGCATTAGTCGTGCTCATTCCAATAGAAGTACCATATAAATTCTTACTGATAATTTCAGAATTATTCTCCACTTTTAAATCTGCAGACTCTCCATTCATAAAAATACTTCTAGGTCCACCCGATAAAACATCAATGGATATTTTAGAATTTTTTGAGACCTCTAATATTGGTGAGGATCCAGCTATTCGGATGGAGTTATTATTATCAATTGCTGCAGTATTTGTGGTACTCTGTGCTCTAATCGATAAGTTTGAGTTATCAGTTACCTTTAATGATGGATTAGTATTCCCATTTCCGATTAAGATATTTTCATGTATGCCGTTTCCTCCAGCTATAGACATTTGGCTGTTATTAGTCAATTCTAAAAAAGAATTTTGCCCATTCAACGTTACTCCATTGGCTGACCTCATATTTTTGATGTTGATTTCACTATCAGATGAAAGGAATTTGGGTTTGTTACCCGTGATTTCTACTCCATAACCAGTTGTACCAATAAAATCAATAAGACTAGATTGTGTATTAACTAAAGCATTGTGTCCAGATAGAGATATACCTGCACCCTCTGCAGTATTAAGCTTTAGATTTGATTTATTAGCATTTAGCGTGCTACTTTCTCCATTTAGATTGAGTGCTCGACCGGATATTGTATTTATATCTAAGTGACTGTCATTTAAATTAACTTCCGCATTTGTACCGTTTAAATATAGTCCGCGGCGTGCATTAGAAGTTACAGAAACATTGAGCTCTGACCCACTGGTAATATTTATTTTTGGTTCTACTCCTCTTAAATGAATAGCATTATTTAAAGTGTCTGTCGGAGATCGAGTAGCACTGGATGTTGTAACGGACAACTTTGAGCCACCTGTAACGGAAAGCTCTGGACGCGCATTATTGTCTCCTATTGCAACGTTTTCTAACGTCCCAGTTCCACCACCATTGATGGACATCTCACTTTTATTTCTCAAAGAAAGTAACGCATCTGTTCCTCGTAAAATCATTGCTTGAGAAGGATCAGTATCCGTCATTTCAATGCTACTCTCATTCATTAATACCTGTGGAACTATTCCTTGTAAGTAGATACCTCGACCTGTAGTAGCTGTCAGAAAAAATTGTGTCTGATTTAATGACAACTGTGGATTATCGCCAATTAAGTTTATTCTTTGACCTGTAGTACTTGTAAAACTCCCGGTCCCCTCCTCATAATCAACTTTAGGTGAATCACCAGTCAAGGCAAGTGTCGCTCCTGTTGTTGAGCGAATGTCACTATTACTTTTAGTGGCCGAAAACAATGGCTCACTACCTATTAGACTAATTGCTGCGTGTGTAGCAGAGGTCACAGATAATTTTGAATCAACAACTATTATTTTAGGATTATTTCCAGATAGATATATGCCTCTTTTAGCAGCCGTGCTTGTAACCGTTAGCTCACTAGCTGAATTAACCGAAATTTTAGGACTTGCGCCGCTGAGTATAATAGCATTATTTGTTGTAATGGTCGGAGTTGCTGGAGTTCCAAACGTGCTTATAGATAACTTCCCATTTGTTTGTAAAGCTATTTCGGATTTTTCTCCTCTTAAATCGATCGTATTTGCCGTCCCACCAGTTGTCATAATCGTAATTGCTGAGCCAGCTTCTATTACAAGTTTTGGCGCCGATACTAGGGCTGAAGAAAAGAAGATAGTCATATTACCTCGGCTAATTGTCACTTGTGCTTGATTTACAGCTTTGACTTCTTTTGCTTCAATAAAAGCCGCAGAAGAAATTATCCGCGTAAAATTGGAGTTCCCACCTGTAAAAATAATCGTTCCATCTGGCATAGAAGCAAGTCGCATCGTATTTGCGTTGACTTCTGCTACATCTTCTATTTCTAATACCCAATTGCGACTAACTTGCGTTGTTGCATTGACTAAAGGAGTAGTGCCAGTCTTTGTGATTGTTGCGTCCTCTATCCGAAAGGTCATTGGTTCACTCACTTCTGCTAATTGAAAATAAAAACTATTGTTACCAAAAGTCAGCGTATGACCGTTTCCTTGTATCTTGATTGGTCGATCGATCGTCATGATATTTGCTGTAGTTTCAGTTAAACTCGCTTGAACAGAGATAATTCCGACTTCAGGATTTGCAACTGCTTCTCTAAATGCAGCCATTGTTGCGACTTCTGCCGTATTTCCTTCAAAGACTGTCTTTTCGAATTTTTTGTTCTTAGAAGGAATTGATTCTTCATTCGATTCTTCGGTTGCTATAAGCGCTTCTTTTTCTTCTGATTGTTTCGTTGTATTCGTCTCTTCATTTGCTTCATCAGACGAATCCTGATTCGTTTCTGATTGATCTTCAGTCTCCGGTTCTTCCTTTTTCGATATTTCAAGTGTCGCAGTTGCTTCTTCGACCGACACCTCATAGTTGCCTTCAGATTCAAATACCACAGGAAGTACAAACGTTTGTTGCGCACGCTCCGCTTGAATCACCCATTCACCTGATTCTTCTTCTTGATCGATGGTAATCCCAGCTTGTAACTGATCTTTTCCCAGCTTTGCTTCCTTCGAAAGAGTAATCCTTGCCTCTGACACCTCTTGATCTGAGAAAAAGGTCACCTTCAATGGCGCTTCAACCGTTCCTTGCAGGCGAGAGTGAGGAAAATAAAAGCGAGGCTCGCTTTCTTCTTCCACTTCCAGGTAGTTTTTCATGGTTGGAAGTTCCAACTGTTCTTCTTTCTGTATCTGCCCCGCTTCTTTTTTCTCCGTAGTTTCCGCATAGACGCTGCCTACTGGCAGGAGGAATGCATGTAGAATAAGAATCGTCGTCCCTAAAACGAGCATTCCTTTTTTCATTAGCTTTCTCATGGAATCCTCCTCTCTATACTTCTTTTTCGCTTTCACGTGTTCTTTTCTTTTGTCTCATCAGGTAAAGCACAAGTCCAAGTATTAAAATAAGCAAAATAATCGCTCCAATCATCCACCAATTGACACCTGAATCAATCGTTACGTCTTCTCGATTTAGCTTTCGGGCTTCATCAGCTTCAATCGTAAATTCACGCGTCCATGACCATTCATTGTCTCCAGAAGTAGCCGTCAATTCTAAGATATAGTTCCCACTTCGAAACCGGTCTCCTTCTAAGGAAATTGGAAAATTGAAATTGGAATTAGGTGCCATCTGCATCATTTCTTTCTCCGCCTTATAGAGAACCTCGTTCTCCCCTGCTCGTTTTACGGTAGCTTCCACCGCCAATTGATTGACAAAAGTGGGTGTAAAGTTTTGTAAAGTGGCGCTGATCACATTGCGGTAGTTCAATTGATCTGCAAACACATCTAATAGTTCTAACTCCGGTTGCACTGAGTCTCTGTTATTACTGACGACCACACCAACCACATAGGCAAATTCATTTTTAATGGCCACGCCTTCTCCTTCATTGGTTTCTTCTGTTTCCTCTTTTAGTTCGGCAATGCGTAACCCACCTGCTAAAAAGCCGTCAAAGGCTTCTTCTGGCATCTGTAAGGGAATCTCAACCGTCTTCTTTTCATTTCCAGCTAATTCAATGACACCGGAAGTAGTTATCAGCTCATCCAAGGAGTGGGTTAAGGTTGGATCCGCTTCTTCGGCATCTTTGCCGTATTCGACGTGTCCTAACACGTTGGTATACGCCGTATGCGGTGTCAACTGAATCCTTATGGGTTCTGCACTCGTATTCCCAATCTCCAAACGCAAGGTTTCTTTTTGATTCGGGGCTAGATTCAAATCGTAATAGCCTTTGTCCTCATCTACTTGGCTGTCTGGAAAAAGTGGTGTGGCATAAATATTTAGCGCCGTTTCTTCTGCTTGAACTGACGTCGGAAAGAAAAAGAAGAGAATAGCGAGTATCCACAGGTGTCTATCGTTCTTTTTTGTAGGTTTCATTCTATGAATCCTTTCTTACAAGGTGCTGTGATACTATTAGTTTGTCATTTGATAAACAAATTGTTTTTTTTAGATTTCTATACTCTTAGGATCTGGATTTTCTGGAGTTGTAGTTAATTCCCATGTCAGTGTGGAGCGATACGTCACGGCATCTTTTGCAGTTGAACCTGGGACAAATAGTTTGATTGCTTCATTTTCGACTACGTCCGCTCCCGCTGTGACTTGTTGTGCAATGGTCGCGTAGTTCCCCCAAACAACGGAAGTTGATCCGGCACCTTTTTTAGCTGCCGCTGTCATCACTGGCACAGCCTTTTCCCCGGGTAAAATCTCAAGGCCCGTAGCATGTACCTCGGGTTTTTGTTCAAGGTCTTCAACGCTATAAATTAGTTCTGGATTAAATAAGGTGATTTTCGCGCCTTTAAGTATGGAATTTTGTGTATCCTTTGGTCCCTCAAATTCAGACAAGCTAACCGTTAGTTTCCATCCTTTATTCGTACCACGTGTGTCTTGGACTTGTGCCAAACTCACATAAGGGACCATGTTTTCTGCGCCCGTCGTGCCTGCCTTTTGTTGTCTTTCTGCAACCATATTGTAATTTTTATCGGTAGTTGAGATAATTTGTGAGCCGAAGTTCATCGTTGGCACCGTCGCAATCGTTAACGGTCCTTTATTTTGTCCATCTGGTCCTGTAATAGGTGGGATTGTTACGTCTGGACCTTCTGGTAGTTTATCCACTTCAGTATCATCATTTCCTGGGGTGAATGTGATTTGACCTTCGGTTGTCGTTTTACGGACTTCGCTTGTTTCTTTCTGTTCTCCATCAGCAAACACTTGAACGCCTCCAGCTAAAATGGTAGTAGATAATGCAGTAACACTTATTAACCGAATAAATTTCATATGTGATTTCCTCTTTCAACTTTTATTTTTGATTTTCTTAGTCTTATTTTTACACTGATAATAACAACTAGAATAATGATTAACCAACCTATTAAAATCAGTGAGTGGTTTTGCACAATAGTGTTTGTTTGCGGCAGCTTACCGCCTGTTTGGGTGGTTAAAACCGGTGGTGGATCTGGTGTACCGATTGGCTCGTAATATCCTGAAAACTGAATTGATCCTTCGGACTCAGTCGACTGAATCAAGGCGGCTTCTACCCTATACGGTATGCATAGAAGTAACAATATATTGTTGTTAACAAGTTTTTTTGCATTTTTCATTTCCCTCCTCCTTTTACAAACCGATATATAACCCATCATATTTTGGTTGTATGTTTACAGATCGGTTTTTAGATATATCCTCTCTGCAACTGATACTTTACCTAAAATTTTCATTAAATAAAATCCATTATTTTCGTAATATAAGGAAATGAAAAAATATCTATAAACATTTCTCTCACATGTGAGTATTTTACGAATTGTAAATACGTTCGAATAAAATCGAGAAATAATTTTGTATTTATAATTGTCTTAACGCATCATAATAGGGATAAGTTTTTTCACAAAGAGTACTACCATGTCTTCTTTTAATCACAAGTCACTACTAAATCAGCATATGTTATACTTTTTTAATAAACTATCGTTTAATTTATTTATAAAGCAAGTTTAGAAAATATTTCGCTCTTATAATTACGCTTTAAGTTTGAACTTCCATTTTTATAATTATCTTGTTTTAAGGTTACTTCTTCTTTTAAGGTTACTTCTTCTTTTAAGATTATTTCTATTTCTACGATTGGGTTCATAATTTCCTGAGAATGCGGCATTCTCCTTATTTTCCGTATTATTGAAATAATGTAGAAATATCTTTCTATTTTTCCAAAGAAAAAATTTAGTATAAGTGCCGATTTAGTTGCTTAGTTATACGTGTCCAATCATTCTCACTTGGAATCGTATTTACCAACAAATAATCTTTTTTTAATGAATACTCCCAGAGATAGGGACGATAATTCGTCACAACTAAATCAATTTCCTCAGCATCAATTCGATCTGACGTCAATTCTTGCAAGGGAAGTAATTGAATCCGATGATTGTGGCCTATACGTTGCTTGGCCTGCTGGTAAAGCGTTTGGACCACAATAGAATTACCTGCTAATAAAAATAAAACAGACTTTTTAGGATAATAAGTTCTAAGTAACAGATTAGTGAACAAAGTAAATTCGACAACGACATCCTCAAAGAACTGTTCACCTAATCCAAGCACCTTCTGATGCTGGCGTAAAAATTGACGGTTTGTTTGATAGGCTTGTGAGTGGTTCACAATAGCTTGATCTCTTTCTTCTGCTAATTGCTTATTCCAAATAGGATGAAGAGTGTAGGTGAGGCTTTTTGAAGCCAAAAATGAAGATAATAAATCGGTGAGAATCTTACGATCCCAGCCTTCAAACTGAGAATTCGAAAAATACTTCCATGCGACTGATTTTATTAAAGGCCGTTGATTAAATAGGCTGTAAAAATGTCGTTCTCGTTCAATCTGATTAATCGTGCGCTGCGCCACAAGTATTAAATAAAGCCAGATAAACTCATCCTTAGGTATATTTATATTAAATGCGTTAGCTAACAAATCTCGAAGAGAATACAGCATGATAAAATCCTTTGCTTTTGTAATCCTTTGCTTTTTAAAAAAAGTAAGGGTCACGAGTTTTCCTTGCTGGACTCGGTTCATCATAAGATATACCAAAAAATAAAATTCTGCAGCAGATACCCCAGTACCAACTTCATAATCGCCCAAATAATCGGATAAATTTTCCAGAATTAATGAGTGTATAATTTTGGGTGGCTGTATCGTATGCGTTGTGTATTCCCCCAAGTAGTAAAAATCATAAAAAAATTTCCTGATATTCTCTTCATCTCCAACTAACGTGACAGGATTCAAACTAAGTTTTAAATCATAGGATTTGAGAGGCTTTTCAGCCCGAAGTAAAAAACGTCGAAATGAACTTTCCCCGTAGTTATATTCAAGGGCTAGTTCTTGAAAAGGTTTTAATTCGCCTCTAAAAATCTGACCAATTACAGCAAAAAGTATCTCCGATTTTACCAAATCTGCCTTTTTGTCCATATAGCAGTCATGGTTAACCTCTTCAAATCTATATCCGGTTTGTTTAGCACATAAGATAATATGTTCCCCAAAATACTCTTTAATGCCGTTAATATCTTTTCCTAGCGTCCGTTGTGATACAGAAAGTCTTTTCGATAATGCAACAAGCGTAAAATTCGGTTCTTTTTCAATATTATTTAATATTTGAATCCATCTAGTACTCATAGAATTCACCATAAAATCTAATTGGAGTTGACGCATCGATTCCGTTCCTCCTTTTGTTAATTATATATCTTGTCTTTGATTACAATATGCCATGATACTTATGCGAAGTATCGGGAGATTGCCTTCTGTATCTCTTCTTTTCTGGGGAACTGAGATAGCTTTAAGACTCTTTCCTTCTGATTTATTTCCGTGAGATTACTCACTTCAAGAAAATGTTGATAAGAAGTCTTATCAAATGCAGATATGTTCACGACTAACCAGCCAGCTTGGAGTAATTCTGATTCTACTTCCTTTTTTATCCATCTCTTTAGTGCATTGGATCCTGACAATCGATAGGTAACGTAGAGAGATTTATAATAGAACTCTTTTTGACGAATAACCCTACTTTTATGACAGGGCAATAATTGAAAAAAAAGGTGCATTAATGATAAGTAGGTACTAAGAAACTGAGAAGCAAGTTCCTCATCTGTTTGTATTAACATATAAGAAGAGACATTTGGCAGAGAAAATTCTCTTAAAAACCTCTTTTGTAGCATTGGATTAAGAAACTGTTCCTCCTTTAAGGATAAAAGAAATAGTGCTGCTTTTTCTTGATTTGGTAACGAAATTGTGACTTGATAATTGAATGCTCGTACAAGCATTTTTTGGAGAGAAGTTTCCTCATTTTTTTTTAGCTCGCATCTCTGTGTTATTCTTAATTGCGCAATAACTATCCATTGGTTCATTCGTTTTTCATCTATCTGCCACGCTCCTTTTTGTACTCTTGTTTGTATCTTACATAACTGTTTGATTTTTTCTATAGCCACCTCTGGATAGACCGGCAACGAAAAATAAAAATCATAGAGTAGCTGACGGATCGTCACTTCTTCCCCCACAAAAAAGTTGTTCTTAGCATCTAGCTTAACTTTGTACTGCTTGGTTAAAAAAGATTGGAATTGATGCTTCATCCGGCCAAAACTGGCACTTGACACATTTAGTTTTTTTGCCCATTGGGCATTAGATAGTTCTTGTCCACTGGCAATGCAGTCAAAAAAGAAAAAAAATTGTTCTTCGGCTAATAAAGCACGTTTTTTCTGTTCATAAGTATTGGGATCTTGTAAGGAAAAATGATACCCTGTTTCATCTCCAATCCAAAGAATCGAGCAATCAAAATAGGCTTTTAATTCTTGGACATCATTTAAAATTGTTCGCCGTGTATAATTAGTTTTTTTTGCAAGCGTATTCAGCGTTGCATATTCATCTTGTTCTAATAGATTCAATAAATTAAACCATCTCCGGATCTTTTTTTTACAAATCAAATGCTCAAACAAAGGCTTCATTGATAGATATTCTCCTTTCGTAAAATAGGAAAAGGTCTCTTTTCACAGTTTTTATTATTCGTTTACTGGTACTATACTGAGATACCGTGTAAAAGTCGTTTAATAGTTTGTAGATTTAGTTCCAGAAGCTTGCGATATTTAAAAAAATGTACTCTAACCTACATTATTCTCATTATCAAAGTGATACTGACTCCTTACATATTCTTACTAGTAATAAGGTCCATCATTTCTTCAGAAATCAATAATATACTTTCAGTTTCTTCATTATCTACACGTCGATTTTTTATTTGTACGTTCCTCAATTATCGTTAATTTGTCCTGCTACTTTTGTTAAGCGTTGAGGCTGTGAATGATAAGTTTTATCTCTCACTGTAATTGACAGAATCCACCTCCAACTGTTAAAAATAATCGAAGCTTCAATATGCACTTCACTTCGTTCAAAAACTGCTATTCTCAGAACTTATAAATAGAGCAGTTAGTGTGAAAATATTTGATTCGAAATTAATCTCGTGTTTATTTCCTGAATAATTAAATCTCTGATGAGAATTTTTAATGAAGAATATAATATAAAGTTGTTCTGTATACATTTTTCGTCTACTGAATTATTATTTAAATCATCAATATACTCAACTGAGTTTGTGACTCGATCTACATTCTTAAATATATCTATATCTGTTTTAATTTACTCTGATATTTCTTTATTATGACCTTCATAAAATCCGCTATCGTCTAAAGTTAAAACCTTCTCTTTCTTGTTCGACTCGTTATTAACCGATTATTCTCAACTATTTGACTGGCTATCTGATTGTTAGGCAACTTATCCCAATCCCTTTTTGCTTCTTATGGAAAATGAATACGAATTACTTTGGTTCCTTGTTCACCAAGAATAGATATTCTAATAGTTTCATTTGGAATCCCATTCATTTTTGATTATTAAGCGGATAAGCCATTTTTTCGATATACTCGGATCTATTTTATTCAAGGTTTTAAAGTGAATTCGAAATTTCTATTTCACTATCTTTTTTTAGTTTGATTAGAGAAACCTTCTTATAGAAAGACTGAAATACTGGATCCTGAAGAAATTAATACTATAGTTTTAGCAAATAATAATTCAGAAGATAATTTCTCTTTCTAGGTATCTTCATTAATCTTTTTTAATCAATTTCCATTGAAATACCAAACTAGAAACTTCAAAGTATTGATAATCACCCATTAAAATAGTTACTGTGACACTATGATATATTATTCTAAAATTTGTTTAATCTTCATTTATTATCACGCGTAACACCGTCAAGTAAACGCTTCCTTTTTATTTAAGAATAAATAAAACGACAATAGTTTGTTTACAACAAAACCTTGCAATATCAAATAATAGAAATTATCTACATTGTTATAGAAGAAAGAATCGAATATTATGACTCTACTGGTTAAATTTAATAATAAGGATTCAGGTATAATAATACACATCGATAAGCAATCGTTATCAAAATCTCAAGACTCATTTCACTCCTTATCTTTTTTAAAATGTTTTTATTTACATTATCCGAAATATACTTCAAATAAAAATCATTATTTGCACCTTCTGTTGAACCTGTGAAAATTATCTCATTATTTAAAATTTGTAAACTGATATCATACTATCTATTTAATATAATATAATTTAAAGAATATCTACTATTCTGTGTTTATGTTAATTCTATATAAAGGTTAAAAAATACTTATTTTCCATACTTTTTGCTTCGATATTTATATACTAACTGAAAAGATACCGAGTTACTGTCACTTAGTCATATAATATATACTACGTGTCAATAGCTGAGAATTTTTTGCAAAATTGAAAATAAATCAAATTAATTTGTGAACTATTATCCTTAATTAGTGCAATCATTTCTATTAATTTTTTTTAAACCTTAAATATTATTAAAATAGCGATATCCTATTAAACAAAAAAATACTACTTAATAGCACATCACTACAGAATAAATAACGATTTATGTGTCTTCCAATTTAAGTACAATACAATTTATCAAATATAATGGTATTTGAGTGCTACAAATTGTAATTGAAAAAAGCTGCTAAGAAGCTATACAATTATCTCACTAAACAGAAAGAGAATTGATATTGTTTTACCTAGAGTTTTTAAATGCTTCATTCAAATAATTGGAAAATGTTCAAATTGGTTCCCTTATAAAATTAGTAAAGAAATAAAACGATATACAATTAAAATAATTGATTAGTTATCCACTTCCATGTACTCAAAGACAATATAATATAAAAATATCTATGTTTACGATACAACTGTCATTTTTATGAGCTGTCCTTATTTTTAAATTAGAACAAATTTTTTTCGGTCCACATAAATCATTACCGCTTGTTTTCTTACTTTATATAACAACCTGATTGCACAACTGCTACTCACCAGGGACTAAATTTTCTACAAGAGTTTCTAGTACATTGTGAGTTTTTGGATGGGGTTGTTCTTTACTATTTAGTGGTATGGTATAGTGTGGTTTTGTACATTCCAGTTGAGTGTGTAAAAATAAAAAATCAAAGTCCCTGGCAAATAGCAGTTGTGCAATTTGGTTGTTAGCTGCTTTCAACAAAAATGACAGAAAAGCACATCCTTGAATTAGCAGTTGACTTGAATGAATACTCCCAGCCATATTTTTCAAAAAGTTGTTGTACGATAAACAATCCTAAACCAGAACCTCCAGTATCTCGACTTCTGCTAAAATCCGGTCGATAAAAAGGTTGGAAAATCTTAATTAATTCCTCCTCCGTAAGTATCTGATTCACTTCATTTTCAATCACTAATTGTTTACCATCAAAAAACAGACTGATTTCTCCCTCATGCTTCGTATATTTGAAGGCATTACTTAGTAGATTATCTAAAATTTTATCAATATCATTTTTATTACCGATGATTTTCTCCCCTTTTAGATTAACGACTAGTTTTTTCTGTTCTGCTTCAGCAAGTATCCGGAAAGAAGTCAATTTATGTTCGATCATTTCTTTGATTGAGACTTCTTCATAGACCACATCATCTGAAGGCAAATTGTTTCTTGAGGCAAAGAGGATATTATTGATCATTTCTGTTTGTTCTTGCAAAATATTTTTGCAAACTTCTAAATATCGCTCTCTGTCTTTAAATTTTCCGACATTATAGATCATGCCATCAATCAACCCCATCAATGAAGCAACAGGTGTTTTCAATTCATGAGAAGCGATTTGCATAAACTCTGACTTTGCTTGTTCCAATTCTTTCGTTTTAGCTACTTCAAGCTCTAACACTTCAATTGTTTGGATCAAAGAAACATATAGATGGTTGATATCTTGCGCTAAAAGTGAGATTTCATCCGTACCTTTGACATCACAACGAATATCCGCATCTAATTCGATCATTTTTTCTGTTACTTTGGATATCTCTTTGATTTTTTTTGTCGAATAAATACTATAGTAGTAAGCGCCGATGCCCCCAATGATTAGTGAGACAATGATGATAAATGGATATAAATGAAGTAACACTTGACTTGCTTCTGCGACTGGTTGCATTGAGTATATACCAACTAAATAATAAGTGTGACCTTCTTTATCAGTAATTTCTTGATAAAGACTCATTTCATCAGAAAAAATACTTATTTCTGAATACTCAACATTCTCGTCAAAGAAGGGACCCATGACTAGACCATTGTTATTAAGCAATATGACATCCAGACTTTGTTCTCTTCCACTTTCAAGCCAGTATTGATCAACCACCTTTTGCATGGTAGCTAAGTCTTTATTCTCTATACTCTTTGCCACTTGATTGAACTCCTTGTTTATTTCGTTCAGCTTCATTCGTTCATAGTAGACTGGCATCGTAAAATATAAGACAATCAACGAAAGAATCGAAACTAGAAAAATGATGATCCCAGAAAAGAGAAAGTTTTTCAACATGATACTCATGGGGTGTCCTCAAGCTGGTAACCTCTATTTTTGATCGTTTTTATTGATAAAAGTGGCATTTTCTTTCGGATATTTTTTAGATGATTATCTAATATTCGACTTTCCAACTGATATTCATACGACCAAGCTTGATGTACTAATTGTTCTCGCGTGATGATTTTCCCTTTGTTTCTTATTAGAATCACTAAAATATCATACTCTTTTCTTGTTAAATGGATTTCTTCCTCTTGGTATTTTACAAGACCACCATCAAGATCAATGGCGTACTCCCCGATAGTGATGTGGGGATTTCCTTGATTCATCCGAAACACATTTTCGATCCGTTTGATCAAAATAAGTGGGGAAAAAGGTTTGACGACATAGTCACTGATCAAATGGGAAAAACTGAGCAACTGCGTATATTCATCATCCAAGGCAGTCAGCATGATGATCGGCACATCCGACGTTTCCCGAATTTTCTTTAAAACATCCGTCCCCCTTATCCCAGGCAACATAATGTCCAATAGGATCAAATCAAAACTTAGCTCCGCAAAAGCTTCCAATGCCTGTTCGCCACTTCTTACTGAATAAACTTCATACTTGCGTTCTTTTAAAAATTCCGTCACGATTTGATTGATCATATATTCATCTTCAACCACTAAAATTCTTTCCATATCACTCTCTCCTTATTCAAAGCGTAATGCCTCAATAGGGTTTAATTTGGATGCTTTCATCGCTGGTAATAAGCCAAATATCACACCCATTAGGGAACAAAAAACTAAGCTAACGATAATAGATAGTGTGGACACGATATAAGGAAAATCAAGCGACTGGGTGATGATATAGCCACTTAGTAAGCCTATAAGTATCCCCAGTATCCCACCAATCAAAGTCAAGACGACCGCTTCTACTAAGAATTGTTTTAAAATTACTTTTCTTCTTGCACCGAGTGCTTTCTTTATCCCGATTTCTTTCGTTCTTTCCGTGACAGAGACCAACATGATATTCATCACACCGATTCCCCCCACTAATAACGAGATACTTGCTATACCTGCTAAAAGAATAAAACTCGATTGGTTCATCCGTTCCAATTCTCTAGCAAATTCGCCAAGATTCATTACCCCATATTCATAATCGGATGGTGGGATCTGTTGATTAAGAATCTTTGCTGCTTTTTCTGCAGCGCCTTGTAATTGATCGGTATTATTTGTTTGGATCGTGACAAGTGGCACAATATCTAACTCATCAGATAGTTTATGTGCTTGCTGCAAAGGAACGTAAGCTCTTTTCTCAAAGCTAAATAGATTACTACTATTGGGATCTAATTTAAATACACCTTGAACTTTGAATGGTACCCCATTCACTTCGACAAACTGTCCGATCCCTTCTTCATTTGGAAATAATTCGTCATACAAGGAATCTTCAAGAAAAATCGCTTGTTGTTGCTCTTTGAAGGCTTGGGCAGCAAATCCTTCCCCTTTGATGAAGTTTAACTGCTCCAAATCCTCAACAGAAGAAGTGACAGCAGATACTTTGGCGTCAACCCCTTTTGCTTTCCTATAGATTTTCCCATCTTTTTGATATGACAAGCCACTTGCTAAGACCTCTGGTATCTCATTAATTTTATTTAATACATCTTCACGTAAAAACGGAAGGTATAACGGTTTTTTTTCTTCCTTTTCTGATAGGCCTCCCCCAAATAGGTTTCCACTTTGGAATGAACTTTTTTTATCGTATTGGATGTTCATCGTATTATTGTTACCACCAATCATTTCTCGTTTCATTTTTTCGGTGTTTCCACCGATGATGCTGAAAATCGAAATAATTGCAGCAATTCCAATAATGACACCTAGCATAGTCAATACCGAACGCATCTTATGAGCAAAAATCGATTGTAAGGCAAATCTGATTTCTTCCATTCTTGATCACCTCACTTCATTCTGTTCGTCGCTGATTATTTGACCATCTCGTAAAGTGATCGTTCGCTGACATAACGCTGCGATTTCTGGCTCATGGGTAATTAGAATAATTGTTTTTCCTGCTTGGTGGAATTCTTTAAAAAGGTCCATGATTTGGCTACTGGTTTTTGTATCAAGTGCCCCTGTCGGCTCATCACCTAAAACAAAACTAGGGTTAGTCACTAAAGCTCTCGCAATTGCGACACGTTGCTTTTGTCCTCCTGATAATTCCATCGGTTTGAATTCACTTCGATCCTCTAATCCTACTAATTGCAACATATCTAAGGCACGCTTACGCCGCTCTTTTTTATTGACTTTTTTATACGTTAAGGGCATTTCCACATTTTGCGAAACGGTTAATTTTGGCATGAGATTGAAATTCTGGAAAACAAAGCCGATTTTTGCATTACGAAAATCAGCTAATGAATTGTCCGCTAATGTTTTGACATCCGTTCCTTCAACGATATAATCCCCTGATGTAGCCGTATCCAGACAACCAATGATATTCATCAACGTCGACTTTCCTGACCCCGATGGCCCCATAATTGCGACCAATTCTCCTTCATTGATTTGCAAAGAGATATCTTTAAGGACTTTTAGTTCTTTCCCGCCTTGCCAATATGACTTCTGAATGTTGTTAAGCGTCAACACTTGCACCAACCTCCATTCCCTCGACCATTCCTGTTTGAGGCAAAGCAAGTTGATCTTCAACAGTCAATCCTTCAACTATTTCTGCAAGTTCATCATCCATCAGATTAACCTTTACTTCATGCTCTTTGATCCGATTATTTTCGACTTTCCATACATAATATTTTTCATCTTTTTCGATGAGGTATCTTTGGTTGATGATCACTTTTCCTGGCACAAAACCTTGTGGTAAAATATTGACATACACATTGGAACCAATCAGTGGCATTTCTTCTTTTGGATCGATCTTAACTTTGTAAGGAAACTTAGATAAATTAGGGTTCTCTTCTTTTTGATCCTCTTGTTTTGCATCACTTGTTAAATTTGCCACCTGCACAATGGTTCCTTGCCAAGTGTTCTCTTGATCTTTACGATCCATGATTTCAACTCGCTGATCGACAGCGACTTTTTCACGATCAAATTCAGTGACTTGACCATCCACATACAAGTTCGAATCATCAAGGATCTCCATAAAATTATCTTCTTTTTGACGTTCTTTTGATTGATTGACTAAGTCACGATTCAACGATTTGATTCTTCCTGAGTGATCAGCTGTCACTGTGTCTTCATTCAGTCGTTCTTTTTCGTTTTCCTGAAGTAACTGTGCCCTTCTTAATTCTGTTTCGGCATTCTTCACTTCATTGTCGCCAGCAATAGCTTCTGCATGTAGACCAGTGATTTCTCCTTCTAATGCTTTGATCGTACTTTGTAACTCTTCGGATTTTTCCTTCGCATAATCTTGTCTTGCTTTTCCAAGCTCTGCTACTTTTTGGTTATGTGCTGTCCATTTTTGATTTGCAGTCACTCGTGCTTGTTCTACTGCTCTCACTTTGATTTCTACGTCCATTTCAGCTTCCACAACTTTTCTCTGTTGATCCGTTTGGTATGTAAACAAAGGTTGCCCTTTTTCTACGACATCTCCTTCATTTACCAGAATATCTTTCACTGTTCCTCGTTCTGGATCAATTTTGATTTTGTTGCTATTGTTTGGCATGACTTTTCCTGCTAAAATCAAATTCGCCGCTTTCACCTCATCAATAAGGGATTTGACAGACCGGGCTTCAATATTTGTTTCTGAATTTTCTTCTTTTGTTTTCCCACTAGAAGCAACTATACTGATTGCACCAACCACTAGTAAAACGGTGATGACTGCTACTGGCAAATACCATTTTCGGTTGAATTTTTTTCTTTTTTTAGGCTTCATGTACCTACTCCTTCATTCAGATCAGTCATTAGAAAAGCGCTTATATAATTCTATCCAAAGCTCATTCTTCTTCTTTTTCCGAGACTTCTTCCTCAAACTCTTGAACAACCGTTCCATTATCTAAAATTTTTTCTGTTCCTTCTTTCCCATCCACGGTTATTTTTCGTTCACTTTTTACTTTTGGCATCTCTGATTCACTTGTATCTTTGGTCTCTGAACTGCATGCTGCTAAAAGACCGATAGAACATATTAATACCAGATAACCTTTATACTTTGTTCCTTCTTTCATCATAAAAAATCATCCTCTTCCATTTGTTTTAGTTATGTTTCTCTTGTTATACTTTTGCTCCTTCATTAAGATCAATCATAAAAAAAGTGCTCTTAGAATAGTCAAATTATACTTAATCTTCGCTTTTTTCCGACTCTTCTTCATCTGGCGTCCGAACAACCATTCCATCATCCAATACACGTTCAGTCCATTCCTTTCCATCCACGGTTACTTTTCGCTCACTTTTTACATTGGGCATCTCTGATTCACTTGTATCTTTGGTCTCTGAACTGCATGCTGCTAAAAGACCGATCGAAAATACTAATACTAGATACCCTTTATACTTTGTTCCTTTTTTCATCATAAAAAACCATCCTCTTTTATTTGTTTTAGTTATGTTTCTCTTGTTATATTTACTATCATACATTACAGACCTATTCTCTTTCTAAAGCTAATCTGTTTTTTATGTAATTTTTCCGAACAAAAAGATAACGCTTAAATTTCACACACAAAAAAACAATCCAAGTGATCATTGGATTGTTCAGACTGCAAACAACACTCCGAATATAAGAGTTTGTCTACAGCCTTAAGTATCGTAATTAGATTTACAATATTTAACATATATACTGGATAATCTGATCAATTTTAGCCATATCTTGTAAAGGTAAATTTTCTACCTTTTTGAGTTTTCTTTTCTTGAAATCTAGTGATTTTAATTGCGAAATAAGTACTTGCCCATTTGTATCTAAATCTTCAGGAAGAGAATAGCGCGTCGGTAGATTCTTTATAGTAGAAGTAATTGGACAAATTACCGCAAACATTGTCTTCCGATTAAACTCATATCGAGAAACAACTAATCCTGGACGTCTCTTTTGAATTTCGTTTCCTGTTAAAGGATCAAAATCAATCCAAACTATATCCCCTTTTTTAGGAATGTAATTTTTATCTTCTGACACTATAAAATTTCTCTCCCTTCAGGAGTTAAATCTTCCCATTCATCTTTTTCATAATACTCAGATTCTTCTCCTCCACTAAATGGATCATCGATTTTAGGAACTAACGTAATTGTTCCATCATCAGAATATACAACGATATATTCTTGGTTATCTGAAGGTTTTTTACCATTATCAGACGGAAGAGTAATCACTACAGAACTTCCTTGTAATCTAGATTTTGTAATAAGCATAGATATCACCTCTTTTATTTAATGATAATAAACAACACTAAGTAACGCAATAGTTTTAAAATATTTATTTATGTATTCGGTGTACATAAAACCGTCCGTTTCTGGACACTTCATTTTTTCACCTTAATTTTAAATTTTTCTATACTTTTAGTGTTCATAAACCCATACCAAAATCTATGTTCATTTAATCTATATAGATAAAGTTATGTTACAATAGATTTTAGTTAGGAGTGATTTTTTTGAAAATAGGATACGCTCGAGTGTCTACTGGATTACAAAATTTAGATTTACAAGAAGATAGTTTAAACAAATTTGGTTGTGAAAAGATTTTCACCGATCATATGAGTGGAGCAAAAAGTAATCGACCAGGATTGGAAATGGCCATCGATTTTGTTCGTTCTGGAGATACTCTCGTGGTTTGGCGTTTGGATCGGCTGGGAAGAAATATGGAAGATCTGATTTCGATCGTTAATCGTTTGAATGAACGTGGTGTGAGTTTTCATAGTCTTCAAGAAAATATTACAATGGACAAATCTAGCTCTACGGGACAACTTATGTTTCATTTGTTTGCGGCTTTTGCCGAATTTGAGCGCAATTTGATTTTAGAAAGATCGGCTGCTGGAAGAGAAGCTGCACGTGCAAGAGGAAGGTTTGGTGGTCGCCCTGAGAAGTTAACCTCTCAGGATTTGGAACTACTGAAGACTCTAGTAGATAACGGTACGCCTATTAAGAAGATTGCCGAACGATGGAATGTTTCTCGAACAACCATTTATCGTTATCTTGGTAAGATAGTGGAAAAGGAAACACCTAAGTAGTTCTTAGGTGTTTCCTTTTCATAGAAATTTATACTACATTAAATACCATCGAATATTTATTGTTTGCACTCAGATCATTGCCACAAAGTTCCTTAAAATACGTACGGTAGTCCGTCTCTACAAGCCGCAAAATCTCTTTTATTGGCAATTTACTATCGTCGTAACAAATTATTTCTGCCATTAGTGTTAGTTTCGCATCAATCCCTATAATTTTAGGGAGATTTCCCCAAAAATTGTCTGGTGAAATCGTGCTTATCAATTGATTGAGTTCCTCGAACTGTTGTGTTAAGTACGCATTCAGTTCTTCGTTTTCTTTTTTGTCATGTGACATTCTTTCTTGAAACTGACGTAGATATTCATCCTTTGTTAGAGTGGTTTCATCTTACATTCTCCTTTCCTTTTGTCTTCATTTTTATGGATCTAACTACAGTATTTAGATCGGCATTCTGGATAACAATTTTTTGATTTATCAAAGTTTGTAAAGTTATAGTAAAAGGAGAGAAAATGGAATGCTTTTCTAATTGTCAGGCACACTACTTAATTCCCACGTCAACTTGGTCGAATAAGTAGTTGCTTCTGGATTCGCTCCTTTTGGTACATTGAGTGCCACACTTTCTTTTACTGTTTCTGCATCACCAAACCGATAGATCCAAGTCCCCATACCTTCACTACCTTGTGCTTTGAGCAATCTTTGGCGATTTCCAGGTATTAGGGGATGAACGGATTGAAGTTCTGGAGCGGTTCCGCCTTGAGCAGTAACGACTTGTTGGTTTAACAGAGTTATACTAGCGCCAGTCAATACTTGGTTTTCTTTCCCTTTAAATTGTTCTTGTTGCGTGACTGCTAATTCCCAACCATTGCGCTCAGATTCTGGGCGTCGATCACTGATCTGAACATAGTTTGGGCGTTCTTCTGTCTCTCTAACCGTCCCATCTTCATTTAGTAAGCGCTGTGGTTGTGCATAATAGGTTTGGTCATTAATCGAAATAGATTGTGAACCAAAGTTAAAAGATGAAACAAAGTCAATACTTAATAGTCCTTGATCTTCAGGTAGATTTGGTTTACTTTCTAGGTCAACTTCAATTTCTGGATTTAATGGATCTACAGGATTTACTGTATTTTTCATGTATCGAAAAATGACGGGTTGTTCTTCTTCAGTAAATCGACCGGAAGTATTATCTGGAATTTCTTGTAACTTATACCCTTCAATTGCTTTTTCTTCAATTTGAAATGGTTCACGTATCCCACCAGTAATGATTTCTGAAGCGATAATTTCTTGATCATTGATATCTCTGTAATGAACGGCTACTGATCCTTTTTTTTGCCACTGATAAGTACCTGGATTACTACCATCGTATTCCCGCCAAAAATTAGCTGAAGAAGAGGTAATATAGGCTTCAGGAATTGTATTTGCTTGATTCAAATAATAAACCCAGCTACCAGTATAGTTATCCGAAGAAGTAATGGTAGGCATAGTAGGCGGACTCGCCAAATGATCAAATCGAGACCTTGTGCCTAGATGAAGCTCTGAAAGATTGGTCGTATTAAAAAACATACTAGTAGCTTCAGAAACATTTGTCGTATTCCAATGAGATAAATTTAACATTACCAATCGATTACTACCGGCAAACATATTCGTCATATCAGTAACATTCGATGTATTCCAGTTCGAAACATCTATCACTTGTAAACTTTCGGTATTCTGAAACATCGCTCTCATATTAGTAACATTTGACGTATTCCAGTTTGAGACATTTAAGGTTGTTAGATTCCTTGCACCATTGAACATAAATCCCATATCGGTAACGTTCGATGTATCCCAATTGGAAACATTTAGAGTTTCTAGATTACTTGCACCATTGAACATCCATCCCATATCGGTAACACTCGATGTATTCCAGCTTGAAACATCTATCCCTGTTAGACTTTCAGCATTCTGAAACATCGTTCTCATACTAGTAACATTTGACGTATTCCAATTGGAAACATTTAAGGTTTCTAGATTCCTTGCACCATTGAACATAAATCCCATATCGGTAACGTTCGATGTATCCCAGTTTGAAAGATCTAACGTTTTTAAGCTAGGGCTTCCACCAAACATATTATTCATATTAGTGACATTTGAGGTGTCAAATCTTTCCGCATTATCAATTCTTTCCAAATTTGGCAATGACCAAAATAGCCAACCTGAATTTGCCGGCAGGATCACTCTATTCCCGACTATAATTCTTACAACATCTGTATGGATTCTCCATGGGCTTGAGTTTAAAGATCCAGCAGTTCCTCCCTGCAAGGTAATCGTACGAGCGGACGATTCCCAGGTCCAACTCACGGTTCCCCACATCCCATTTTTAGCAGCGTCGACCCGATGATCTTCAGTTTCCTGATTGGTATTCATTTCATCCTCTACTATTGATTCTACAATATTCGATGGTTCTTTTTCTTCTGAAGAAATAATTTCTTGATCAGTCGTTTGTTGACTCTCCTCTGGTTGAATGTTAAGCATCGTTTTTGATTTTCCAACCGTTATTTCATATGTTCCTTCTTTTTCTACAACTAGTGGAATGGAAAAGGTCACTTGTGGAGAATTCGCCTTCACCTGCCACTGATTTCCTTCTATATTGGCGAATTGAATATCGGTAGATTGCTGGTCTTCTACGATACTGACTCCCTTCGGGAGATCCATCACAAACTCGGAAACTTCTTGACTGACATGTATGACTAAGAAGAACTGTTGACCTGCCGTATATGACTCTTTATTTTCTTCGAATGAAAAAGTAGGCGCCTGTGTTTCTGTCGTATTTTCCAGTGGATCCAATAATTCAGGTTCTTTCGGTAGTGCTTTGGACTGCTCGATAGCGAAGATAGGTGTACTCGTTGAAATCACTGGAAAAAAGATCGAATGAAAACAAAGAAGACTAGTACTTGCCACGACTAAGACCTTTTTTATTTTCATTTTACTGGTTCTCCTCATTTTTTTCAGCTCTTTGTTTCTTAATAAGTAGCCAAATGATAATCAACAACAACAGAATAATCAGGCTAATCACTGCAACGATCCACCAATTAATACTTGTATCAATCGTGACATCTGAACGATTCAATGCTCGAGCTTCATCTGCTTCAATGGTAAATTTCCGTTCCCATTGCCATTCCTCTTCTCCTGAACGTGCCGTCATTTTCAATAGATACTCCCCACTACGAAAGCGATCGCCTTCTAAAGAAATCGGAAAGTTGAAATTCGAATTCGGCGCCATTTGCATTTGTTCTTGACTGGCTTGGTATAAAATTTCTTCTTCGCCCACTTTTTGTACCGTAGCTTCGACGGCCAAACGATTAACAAATGTCGGCGTAAAGTTTTGTAGATTCGCACTGATCACATTACGGTAGTTGAGTTGATCGGCAAAGACATCCAACAACTCTAAATCAGGTTGCACGGCGTCTTGATTGTTACTCACGACCACACCGATAATATAGGCAAACTCATTTTGGATGGCGACCCCTTCTTCGTCACTCGTCTCTTCTGTTGTGTCTTCTTTGACTTCTTCAATCCGTAAGCCACCTGCTAAGAATCCTTCAAATGCTTCTTTTGGCATCTTCAGATCAAGTGTCACTGTTTTCGTTTCGTTACCACCAAGCTCGATGATTTCGGGATGTTCGATCAATTCAGCAAGCGAATGATTGAGCGTTGGATCGGCTTTTTCCGCGTCTTGTCCGTATTCCACGACCCCCATCACATTCGTATACGCAGTATGTGGCGTGATTTTGATTTTCTTTGCTTCTGCGTTTGCGTTTTGTAGTCTCAACGTTAGTTTTTCTGTCGTATCTGGCGCAAGGGTTAACTGAAAGTAACGTTTGTTACCTGCTGTTTGATTATCTGAGAATTCCGGTGTCACATAAAAATTTAAGGTTCCTTCTTCTGCCCCTACGCGCATTGGTGCCAACAAACTGACGAACACCATAAGCAATACTAGCCCTGCTTGTTGGATTTTATTTTTTCGATATGTACTTGCTTGTTTCATTCATTTACTCCTTTCTTTAAAGAAAGTAGCGCTACAAAATTGTAACGCTACACCGTTCACTTCTATCAGCTGAAACCCTCGGTTTCGTCAAAACTATACGGCGCCATTTTCACCTGATTTATCAATATCTTCATTATTATCAGGTATATTGGATAATTCCCAAGTTAGTGTGGATTTGTATTGTGCCGCATCTTTCGCTGTCTTACCAGGAACAAATAATTGGATCGCATTATTTGTCACCACGTCAACCTTATCGTCCGCTTCTTGTGCGTTTAAGTCTGCTTGATTGCCCCAAACAACGGAAGAAACACCAGCACCTTTATCTTTTTCTGCGGTCATCACGGATACAGCAGAAGCATTTGGGATCAATTTCAATCCACTTGTATGAGCTACTGGCGTATTCCCAGGGGTACTTCCTTCATACTGAATTCTTGGGCTTAACAATGAAATCTCTGCCCCAAGCAAGGTATCATTGACTGTTTCTTTCGTTGCTTTAAAGTCGGTCATACGTACTTGCAGGTCCCAACCAGCATTCGTTCCTCGGACATCTTGTACTTGCGCAAAACTGACATAAGGGACTTTATTTTCTTCACCCGTCGTACCCGCTTTTTGTTGCTTTTCTGCAATCATATTGTAGGTTTGATCCTGATTCGAGATCACTTGTGGACCGAAATTCATCGTGACAGCTTTCATGATCGATAAAGGTCCGGTCGTTCCTGGCACTTCAGGCTCAACGTCTACATCTGGCCCATCTTCTGGTGGAATAACGACTAGGTCTTCCTCTTCATTTGGTGTAAATTCAATCGTTCCATCCGTAGTGACATTACGTACTTCTTTTGATGTTTCCTCGGGTAGTTCAGCTGCGAAGGCTGTGATTCCTCCAACAAAAATGGTTGAGCTTAATGCTGCAATGGTTACTAATCTAACGAATTCCATGTATTTAAATCCTACTTTCTTTTATTTGTTTTTTTCTTTTTGTGCCGCCAAAACCAAAAGCCAAGTACTATGATGACAAGCAAGAGACCAAACATTGACCAAATGCGCATCTTTTCCTCGTTTGTTTTCGGTAATCTTCTGGCTGTTGGGTGACTGACCCCTGAGGGGTGTTGAGCAATTTCTTTTGGTAAATCTGGTTTGATCGCACCTTCCGGTGCTGGATCTGGTGTTCCTGGTGTTTCATATATGCCAGTAAAACCAATCGTACCTTCTGTTTCCACAGAGCGTACTTCTGTCCCATAAACTACTAGTGGTACATATACTTGAATCAGTAACATACCCATACTTAGTATGTATCTTTTTTGGTGTTTCATATCCCTCCCCCTATATTTTTAGATGTCTCAAAAATCTTCGTTTTTAAGGAGACGAAAAAAAAAGACATCCGATCGTATCAGATGTCTTGAAAAAGTGATTAAATTAGGCTTCCTATCAAAGAAGATAAATAACATATTAACATTCTTAAAAACGAAGGTTTTTGATATTTTTTTAGCAAAAACATACTATTATATAAGCATTTAATTTGTAATAGTATAACATTTTATATTTTTAAAAGAAAACAATTTTTTCAGACAATAGTGAAAAATTTGTTTTCTTTTATTATCTCATTTAAATTCCATAAAATATTTATTTGTAGGTTCTGTTGATAAATGTTAATTATTCTGATTCCTTAAATATGTCTATTTACAATGTACCCTAAATAGAAAAATTAGATTCTGTAAAAAAGCTAGCGATTTATTTTATTCTTCTAATTTAACATAATTCCTATATCCTCATTTCCTCAAAATAATTCATCTGTATCAAAGAAAGTTGTCTTCTCTAATTTCTTCAAAAAGCTTTCTCTTTTTATATACAGAATTATAAAATATTACTAATGATTTATCTGGATTAATAGAAAAATTCTCATCTAAAATCAAAAAATTACTTCCTTTAAAAAAAACTGTTGCCCAACTCTGTTGACCTATTAGAAACTCAATTACATCAAGAATAAGTAAAAAGACCAACAGGGTATACTCCAATGTCATTAAGTTAAGGAAAAAAGCAGGAAAACATTTAAGTTTCCCTGCTTTATTTTTTCTATGTAAAAGGACACTCTCTTGATACAATTATTTTAACAATAATAAAACGTCATAGCGCTACTTATTCTGGAGGTGCCCTTATGTCTAATACCATCAACATTTCATCCACACTTCAAGCAGCTCATAAAATCAAACAAAATTTAGAAGATCAAATTCGCTGTATTACAAATCAACCTGAAATTTTTGCTCAATCTCCGCTTGATTTTTCACGAAATAGAAAATTATCTTTTGAGACCACTCTCAAAATTATTCTCTCTTTCGGTGGACAAAGTCTTTCTAGTGAATTACTCTCTTACTTTGATTTTACACTTCAAACGCCAACTGCTTCCGCATTTGTACAGGCTCGAAGTAAAATAAAGATTGAAGCTTTCAAACAACTCTTCTACCGAACCATTCCTTCAAGTAACCAAAACAAGCAATATAAAGGGTACCAACTATTGGCTCATGATGGCTCCGATATTAATATTCCTTATGATGAAAACGATCCTGAATCCCATTACACCATCGGAAAGTTTGATAAATCTGTAGGATCTTTTCATCTCAATGCTTTATATGACCCATTAAATAAATACTATGCATCGGTAAACTTCCAAAAAATTAGACAGCTAGACGAACGGAGCAGTTTGTGTCAAATGGTTGATGAGTTTACTTTTGAAAAGCCGACAATTATTATTGCAGATCGTGGTCATGAGTCATTTAACGTGTACGAACATATTAGAAAAAGTGGTCAAAAATTCGTAATTCGAGTAAAAAATACCAAAAGTAATGGCTTTCTTAAAGGACTTGGATTACCTCAAAAAGGAACATTTGATAAAGAGGTTAACCTTTGGTTAACAAGAAGACAGACCAATAAAATCAAAGCTGACAAAAGCTATCAATTTGTGCGTAAAAAAGCCAGCTTTGATTATCTCCCATCCGATTCAAAAGAAAGCTATCCCGTTAGTCTCAGAGTCGTTCGGATTAAGTTGAGTGAGGATAGTTATGAATCTTTAGTCACGAATCTTGATTCCTTCACTTTTAAAAGCGAAGATTTAAAAGTACTTTATCACTTACGCTGGGGAATTGAAACTTCCTTTAGAGAATTAAAATATGCCTTAGGTTTAAACCAATTCCACTCAAAGAAACTAGAGTTTATTATTCAAGAAATTTACGCTCGTCTCATTATATACAACTTTTCAATGGAAATTGCTCAGGTAGTGGCGTTATCAGCTCCTTTAAAGCAGTTCTATCAGCTTAATTTCACACAAGCTATAGGCATTTGTAAAAGATTTTTTCTTGATCAAACCGTCAATGTAGAAATTTTGATAAGAAGATATCTCCTCCCCATACGACAGAATCGGAGTGACCAGAGAAATATAACAAAAAAGAAATTTGTTGGTTTTTTATATCGTATTGCCTAATATTATAAATCGGACTATACCATATAGGACGTTTTTTTGTGTTGCTTAAAAATATAAAATTGGTCAAGTTAATAAGAAAAAAGCGATATACTTGAGACTATTATTTACTTTTTTGCCTTAACTTAATGACATTGGGGTATACTCTGTTGGTCTCTAGGAAAATATCTTACTGAACCTAATTACGTTAACTGCTAAAAGAACAATAAATAAGAAGCAATAACTTTTAATTTTGATCATACCCCTATCTGAACAAGAAGCTTTACTCACATTTTTCACTAAAAGATTATTTAGTCGTGTTTATAGAGTTGAAAAATTTTTTTCTGGAACAATACTTATCAAAAAGAGTGTTCAAAATGTAATTTTTTGAACACTCTACAAAATCTTTTTCGTAATAATTTGGACGATCTACCCATTAAACAATCATAGAACATTGAAAATTATGGAATGTTTCGGTTCCATACTGAGATCATATCCGCATAATTCTTTGAAATAGGTGCGGTAATCCGTTTCAACCATTCGAATAATGGCCTCATCCGAAAAATTATCAAAGACAAGCACTTCCGAAACAATTCCCAGCTTCGCATCGATCCCTAAGATCTCTGGCCAGACTTGCCAAAAATTATCTTGAGAGATTTGTGCTATGAGGGTCTCCAATCGGTCCGTTTGCCTGTGTAAATAGTCCTTTAGGACTGGGCTTTTTCGTTTTCCTGCTGCTTCAAAAGTTTTATGAAAGCCCTGTAAATAGGCCTCCTTTGTCGTAAATCCTGTCATGCTTCTTTTCCTTCTTTCTTTTAAAAAACAATCCGGTCGATCAATGGATTCAATCGATGTTTGACCCGTGTCCAGTCTTGCGCCGTCGGAAGACTATTCATCAAGATATACTCGGTTTCCAGTGCGTAATCCAAAAGGTACGGTCGGTAGTTGGTGACAATCAGATCAATTTGCGCATCATTCAAGCTTTCCTGCGTCAATTCCTGCAGTGGAAGAAAGAGTAAATTGTAATGCTTACCTAAGAGCTCCTGGGCCTGCAGTCGAATCGATTGCACCACCAAATAATCTCCTTCCAGTAAAAACAAAACCTGCTTGACGGGTTGGTAATAATGAAACAACATATCCATGTATAACGTAAAACTGACGGCCACATCTTCAAAGGTCACTGCTGAAAAGCGAAGTGTCTGTGCATGCTTTTGTAAGAAGCAGGAATTGATCTCATGGATCTGTCCATAGGTTTGCTTGGCCATGATACGGACTTCTTCTAACTCTTTATTCAATACCGGACTTAACGCTTCATTGATCAGACGTGAGACTAAAAACGACGTCATAAATTCCCCTAACGTGTCGGTATCCCATTGTGCAAAGAAGGGATCCGACAGATAATCTGATACCACTTGTTCAAGGCCATCCCACTGATTGAATCGTTGACTGAATGTATGTTCTTGATCTACTCGATGAATCGTTCGCTTGGAAATGATCGATAGATGGACCCAAGCGAATTCTTCCTTTGGCAGATAGATCTCATATTCCTCATGGATCCTCGCTTGTAAAGAATAAAGTAGCTGAAAATCTTTTTCCTGATAATCGACGTTCTTCAACCACTTAGGCAATGAAATAAACTGATGTTGTTTGACACGAACCATCGTGATATAAAGATGGTAATAAAAAGCAGAAACGGTCGTCCCTGTCCCCAGCTCATAATCCCCCAGCTTGCTAGATAGTTCATCCAGAACCAATGCATGCAGCCCTTCGGGCGGACGAATCGTAAAGGGGGTCTGTTCACTGCTGTAATAAAAATCAAAAAAAAACTTGCGGATGTCGGCTTCTTCCCCTACAAAATTCACGGGGGTAAGAGTCAATGTTAGATTATATTCAGCTAAGAGCGGTTCAATTTTCACTAAAAACCGACGCAACGTACTTTCGGCATAACTGTACTGGTGTGCCAAGTCAGCTAATGCGATAGGCTCTCCGTAAAAAATCGTCCCGACAATATCAAGGAGAACTTCGTTCTCTAACAGTTGTTCTTTCTTTTCTTGGTATCCTACCCGGTCACGTTCGTCAAAATGAAAACCGTTATACAGTGAAAGCAATTCAATGGTCTTCCCAAAGTAACTTTTGATTGCTTGAATATCTTTGACCATCGTTCGTTGCGAGATCATCAAGCGTTCACTCACCGCAACAATCGTAAAGTGGTGTTCTCGTTCAATAATAGTCAAAATCCGCATCCAGCGACGGATCTCGGCATTCGTAATAAAAGCAATTTGTAATTCGCGCATACCTATCCTCACTTTTTCATTTTGTTCCTTTTCCCTTCACAATAACCACACAATGTTCGTTAGATTGTTTCTCTTGTGGGCAAAGTTGTTAATTCAAGCCTTCCTGTGCGTACTTTTTTTGGGACTTGATTCATTACTTTGATATGGCTTAGGAAACATAATTGATTCGCTAAAATCATCTATAAAGGATGGTCAGTTCTTTCCCCATAGTTAACTGATCCACAAACAAAAAAAGGCTTTTCTTCATGAATCAGTGCTTCTTTCTTATCATAATACCTCCTTCGCGTAAAAAAAGAAAATTGGTAACCTTTTTCATTACCGACCAATTGGATCATCTCATCGAAATAATCTTTTTCTACTTATATGTATTACATGATCATTCGACGTCCAAAGCCAGTTTGATTGATCAGAGTCTGAGCTATGATGCACTCTTTTTCTGATAGCCCTAAAAATATTACTCCACACATAGTCTTTGGTAATAAAGACTAAATGATAAAATAAATTCTGAATTTTTTCTTTCTGTGAAGAAAAAGAAAAGAGCCGCAGCCCTTTTCTTTTTCAACTAATTGTCGGGAACTGCACTCAATTCCCACGTAAGGGTCGTTTGATAGGTAGCTGTTCTTGGGTTCGCCGTTGGTGGAACTTCAAGGGCGACACTTTCACCTGCACTTTCCCTGTTGCCGAAACGATAAATCCAAGTCCCCGCTCCTTGACCATCGTGCGCGGTCACAAGAAGCGTTTTTTCTTCTGGGATCAGCACAATCCCGTCTTGATTTTGAAGCATTGGTTCGTTAGATTCTTGGACAGATGCAAATTGTTGGTTATTAAGCAACAAACGTGCGCCTCTAAGTTGATTGTCTTGACGATCCGTAAACTGATTATTTTGTGTAACTGCTAATTGCCAACCGTGACGCTCCTCTTCTGGGCGACGATCACTGACTTGGATATAATTTGGTCGCTCTTCTGCGTCATTGATGCTTCCGTCAGCATTCAACAAGTGTTGGGGTTGTGCATAATAGCGCTTGGTCTGCGCAGAAATGCCTTGGGTTCCAAATGAAAAGCGTGACGCAAAATCAATACTCAGTGTCCCTTGATCTTCAGGAAGTTCTGGTGGATTTTCTGGATCAACTTCTTTTTCGGGTGCCAATGGATCGACTGGTAACACAGGATCTAGAATATCTTTAGTATATACATAAGTAACAGTCTGTGCCTCTTCGGTAAATCTTCCTGATGCATTTTTGGGCACTTCAGTTAAAGTATATCCGTCAATTTCTTTAGCCTCAGTCTCATATTCTTCATCAATCAGTCCGCTGATAATCTCTGTCTCTGACAACTCCTTTAGAGCATTATCAACATATTCAACCGTTATGTCTCCCCCTTGTTTCTTTTGATAGACTGCTTGTACAACTGTATCAGTAGTCCCCATTGTAAAAGTAGTCGTTGCATTTGTGGGGTTTAAAATACGGCTTCCGGTTCCGGATACTATTTCCCAACGAAGAAAGTCAAACCTCTCCGCTGGATTCGCATGAATCATGGTTGTCTCCCCTTGAATAATCGTTGTTGTTTCTGCCATAGGCATTCCCCCAACAGTAGGACTCGCTTCTAAGGAAAGTACATAGGAAGGGCGCGGGGGAGTGACCCAAGAACTCCCAGATCCATTAAATATAAGTGTGCTATACCATGATTCTCCGAACAGTTGGGTGTAACGTTCTTCGAAATCATTTGGATCCGATTCACTAGTTAGTACTTGTGAGCCATTCACCCCAGTGAGAGTGGCATTGACAGAATGCCAGGATGACTTAGGCGTAGAAACATTCATTGCCATTGTCAGTCTATTTGCATTTATTATAATCCTGCTGGAAGAGTCAGATTCAATAGGTTTTATACGATTATTGGCAACAGCACTCCTAGATGATATATTGCTTCTTCTATCTGGTGCTGGAGTTATAGTTAGTGTTCCACTACGAACCAAAGATATCGCAGGACCACCCCAAGGTGAATTCAATTCAAAGTATCCTCTTAGATTAATATTTTGAGCATGAATAATAGATGGATTGCTATTATATGATGCAAGTATATTATTTATTTCAACTAGACCGCTGCCATTATGTTTAATAATAGGATCATTGGTGTTTGCACTGTTTGCACCCATTAAAGACAAACCATTTAATGTTAAAGTAGCTGCTCCACTCAGTTCTAAATTATTGTTAGAGCCAAACATACTGAGTACTGCATGAGCTTGAGTTGCGGGTCTGCCTATAATATTCACCGAGGTGTTTCTGGTGTTTAATGAACTTCCTAAAATCGAGCTAGAATAGGAAATTGACTGAGTAATTACTATTGAGACAGTTCTTTGGTCATTCCATGCACTTCTAAATTGAGACCAATTGCTAGGTGTAGCTGTATTTCTCTGAGGATCAACAGAGGCTTCCAAAATCCGATTTGTTTCTGTTTGAATTAGTTCTTCGGGTATCGATAGGTTCTTCTCAGCTGCCACGACTGATTGAACTGCAACAGGAATATCCTTCATCACTTCTACATCTTGACTTTCTGATGGCTGCTCTTCGAGGCCAGTATTCTCTTGATCCTTTAAGTCAGAAGATTTCTGGTCCTCTGATTTCAGAGTACTTTCCTCTACTTCTAAATAGAAATGATCTGCGTCATGATCGACAGTTAAGAAGTAGTTTCCCGGTGTCGCAAACACCACAGGAAGTGTAAATTCAGTCTGTCGTTCTTTTGTGTGAAGCGTCCAGTATTCTCCATGGGAGTGAGTGATAGACTCTCCATCAGAAAAATGATTTGCCAGTACTTGCCCTTCCCTCGGTACCCGCACCAGAACCTCATCTGCAGGATAAGTACTTGTAAAACGCAAAATAACTGGTTGATTCGTGACTGTCTGAAAAGTCTTTTCTACAAATGAAAACTCTTGAACCACTGGCGGTGCTTCTTTAACCGGTGCAACAGCGGTACTCATTGCTACATAATCTGGTATATGGCTACGAAAATCAGTGAGTGTCTGTTCATCTATGGATTCATTCGTTTCTGCATAGCCTCGTGTGATTCCCAATGGTATCACATGTGCCAATAGTAAGAGTGTAGTACATACCAAAGCTTGTTTGCGAAAGTTCACGCTACATTCCTCCTTAGTCTTTTTCTTGCCTTCTTTTCTTTAGAGCGAGATAAAGCAGAATCACGACCAATAGAGTTAACAAAATGAGCGCACCGATCATCCACCAATTCGGACTGTTGTCGATCATGACGTCTTCGCGGTTTAACTTACGGGCATCGTCGGCATCGATCGTAAACTCACGAGTCCAGGACCATTCATTGTCTCCCGACTTTGCGGTTAGTTCTAACACGTAGTTCCCACTTCGAAAACGATCTCCCTCTAAAGAAATCGGAAAGTTAAAATTCGAATTGGGCGCCATCTGCATCTTCTCTTTACTGGCCTCATAGAGAACGTCGCTCTCTCCTGCTCGTTTCACGGTAGCTTCCACCGCCAATTGATTGATAAAGGTGGGCGTGAAGTTTTGTAGCGTGGCACTGATCACATTGCGATAGTTCAATTGATCCGCAAACACATCTAATAGTTCCAACTCCGGTTGCACCGAGTCTCGGGTATTACTGACGACCACACCTACCACATGGGCAAATTCATTCTTGATCGCTACCCCTTCTCCTTCTGGTGCTTCACTTTCTTCCTCTTCTTTTACTTCGGTGATTCGTAAACCACCAGCTAAATACCCTTCAAAGGCGTCTTTAGGCATCTGTAAAGAAATGTCTATGACCTTTGTTTCTTTTCCTGCGAGTGTAATGACCTCCGAAGGAGTCATCAGTTCATCCAAGGAGTGAACCAAGGTTGGATCTGCTTCTTCGGCATCTTTGCCATACTCGACATTTCCCAAAGTATTGGTATACGCCGTATGCGGTGTCACCTGGACATTGATTGGTTCTGAACTGGAATTACCGACTTTCAGCTGCAAGGTCTCTTTTTGACCAGGAGCGAGTAATAGCTCATAATACCCTTTACCTTCATCGACTTGACTTTCGGGAAAAAGCGGGGTGACATGTGTATTTAAGGCCGTCTCTTCAGCTTGGGCTGAAATGGGCAAGAAAAGGAAAAGTATCACTAGGAGCCACAGCCCGCTTTGCGTAATTTGTTTGTGTCTCATTTTTTTAATCCTTTCTAAAAAAAGCAGCGCCACAGAGATCTGTAACGCTACTAGTGACTAATGGAACATGGAAATTGTTACTTCTTAAAGGTCATTTTCAGGTGTTAGTTCTAATTCCCATGTCAAGGTAGAGGTATACGTTACCGCATCTTTAGCAGTCGAACCAGGAACGAATAATTGAATCGCTTCATTCTCTACAACAGCTGCGCCATCTTCTACTTGTTTTGCAATCGCATCATGATCTCCCCAAACAGCCGTCGAGGTACCAGCACCTTTTTGGTTAGCTGCCGTCATAATCGGTACGGCATCATTATTTGGAATCAATTCCAATCCACTTGCATGAATGCTCGGTGCTTGAGCTGCATCATCGATACTGTAGCGTAGGGCCGGATCGAATAACGTGATTTTTGCGCCTTTTAATACCTTGTTTAATGTATCCGTAGGTGCTTCAAATTCTGTTAAACTTACACTTAATTCCCATCCTTCATTGGTACCGCGGGTGTCTTGGACTTGTGCCAAACTTACATAAGGAACTTTATTTTCTTCACCGGTTGTTCCTGTTTTTTGTTGTCTTTCAGCGACCATATTGTAATGCTCATCTGTAGTTGAGATAATTTGTGAACCGAAGTTCATTGTTGGCACAGTTGCGATTGTTAAAGGTCCTTTGTTTTCTCCATCAGGACCAGTGACTGGCGGAATAGTTACATCAGGACCATCCGGTCCAGGATCAACGACTGTGTCATCATTTCCTGGCGTGAAGGTGATTTGACCCTCAGTGGTTGTTTTGCGAACTTCTTGTGTTTCCTTCTCTTGAACAGTTTCTTCGGCGAAGGCTTGTACGCCTCCGGCAAAAATGGTTGTTGATAATGCAGCTACAGTTGCTAACCGGATAAATTTCATTCTTAAATTCCTACTTTCATTTAATTGTTTTTTGTGTTGCTTTTCTTCTTTTGTACCCTAAGGCTAATAAAACGCTACCCACTAAGAAACTGCCGATCCATAGTCCAAGTGAGCTATCAATCATATTGGTTTTCGGCAAAGTACCGTCTGGCTTTTGTGGGCTAGTGCTAGGTGGTGGGGCTGGCGGACCGATTGGTTCATAGGCCCCGGTAAATCCAATCGATCCTTCTGACTCAACGGATTGGACCTGTGTACCGTAAACCAGCAACGGAAACTGCATCGCTATTATTAGGAAACATAGAACGATTATTTGGCCGACCGTTTTTCGCATATTCCCTCCTCCTTTAATGTTCTTCTCAAAATTCATCGTTTTTAAGGAGACAAAAAAAAAGACATTCGATAGAATCAAATGTCTTAAAAAAGTTATTAAATTAGTCTTTCTATTTCAGAATATAAATAGCGAATATAAATTCTAAAAAACGATGGTTTTTGATGCAAATCATTAAACAAAATAAGGATCAACTTGAAGCCTTATTTGCATCTCTTATATTACAAGATTCTCACCAAAATAAATAATCGAAATTTTCACTTCGGTATGCAAATTTAGAAAAACGAATATTAAAAAAGAATCATTAAAAAGAGCGTACAGCAATTTTTTCTCTGGATACTTTTGATTGATCCATGTAATTTAGAAAATATTTTTTGGTCATAAATCGTTACGAAATCTAGATTCAGTCAAATAACGCATTCACTATTTTTCAGAGCAACCCTTCTAAAAGGTGGAAAACTAAAGTTTGATTAAGTTAATTGTTCATGGAGAGTTGACTTAATTAAGCTCGTTTAAATAGTTGGTAGGAACCCAATAGAGTATACCCCAATGTCATTAAGTTAAGGCAAAAAGCAGGAAAACATTTAAGTTTCCCTGCTTTATTTTTTCTATGTAAAAGGACACTCTCTTGATACAATTATTTTAACAATAATAAAACGTCATAGCGCTACTTATTCTGGAGGTGCCCTTATGTCTAATACTATCAACATTTCATCCACACTTCAAGCAGCTCATAAAATCAAACAAAATTTAGAAGATCAAATTCGCTGTATTACAAATCAACCTGAAATTTTTGCTCAATCTCCGCTTGATTTTTCACGAAATAGAAAATTATCTTTTGAGACCACTCTCAAAATTATTCTCTCTTTCGGTGGACAAAGTCTTTCTAGTGAATTACTCTCTTACTTTGATTTTACACTTCAAACGCCAACGGCTTCCGCATTTGTACAGGCTCGAAGTAAAATAAAGATTGAAGCTTTCAAACAACTCTTCCACCGAACCATTCCTTCAAGTAACCAAAACAAGCAATATAAAGGGTACCAACTATTGGCTCATGATGGCTCCGATATTAATATTCCTTATGATGAAAACGATCCTGAATCCCATTACACCATCGGAAAGTTTGATAAATCTGTAGGATCTTTTTATCTCAATGCTTTATAGGACCCATTAAATAAATACTATGCATCGGTAAACTTCCAAAAAATTAGACAGCTAGACGAACGGAGCAGTTTGTGCCAAATGGTTGATGAGTTTACTTTTGAAAAGCCAACAATTATTATTGCAGATCGTGGTCATGAGTCATTTAACGTGTACGAACATATTAGAAAAAGTGGTCAAAAATTCGTAATTCGAGTAAAAGATACCAAAAGTAATGGCTTTCTTAAAGGACTTGGATTACCTCAAAAAGGAACATTTGATAAAGAGGTTAACCTTTGGTTAACAAGAAGACAGACAAATAAAATCAAAACTGACAAGAGCTATCAATTTGTGCGTAAAAAAGCCAGCTTTGATTATCTCCCATCCGATTCAAAAGAAAGCTATCCCGTTAGTCTCAGAGTCGTTCGGATTAAGTTGAGTGAGGATAGTTATGAATCTTTAGTCACGAATCTTGATTCCTTCACTTTTAAAAGCGAAGATTTAAAAGTACTTTATCACTTACGCTGGGGAATTGAAACTTCCTTTAGAGAATTAAAATATGCCTTAGGTTTAAACCAATTCCACTCAAAGAAACTAGAGTTTATTATTCAAGAAATTTACGCTCGTCTCATTATATACAACTTTTCAATGGAAATTGCTCAGGTAGTGGCGTTATCAGCTCCTTTAAAGCAGTTCTATCAGCTTAATTTCACACAAGCTATAGGCATTTGTAAAAGATTTTTTCTTGATCAAACCGTCAATGTAGAAATTTTGATAAGAAGATATTTCCTCCCCGTACGCCAGAATCGGAGTAACCAGAGAAATATAACAAAAAAGAAATTTGTTGGTTTTTTATATCGTATTGCCTAATATTATAAATCGGACTATACCATATAGGACGTTTTATTGTGTTGCTCGAAAATATAAAATTAGTCAAGTTAATAAGAAAAAAGCGATATACTTGAGACTATTATTTGTTTTTTTGTCTTAACTTAATGACATTGGGGTATACCTTGTTGGACCCATATTATCTCTTGAATGTATTGATTAACTGAACATAAATTATTTAAGGGATTTTATGATGGAAAATGAGTTTTCTAAAGTATACAAAAAAAAATTGCCCAGAAAGTTTTTTCTGGACAATTTTTTAGCCTATTTTCATTTCAGATTGTATACCATCGAATAGTAATTATTTGTACTTAAATTATTCCCACAAAGTTCCTTGAAGTACGTGCGATAATCTTTCTCAACAATTCGTAAGATTTCATTTATTGGTAATTTATTATAGTCATAATGAATTAGCTCGGTGATTAGACTTAATTTTGCGTCAATTCCTAGAACTATAGGAAGATTTTCCCAAAAGTTTTCTGGTGAAATTGTGCTTGTCAATTGGTCAAGTTGTTCGAACTGTTGTGCCAGATAAACATTCAGTTCTTCTGATTTTCTTTTATCTTGTGGTATATTTTCTTGAAATTGACGCATATATTCATCTTTCGTTAGAGATGGGTTCATGTTGTGTGCTCCTTTCTCTTGCCCTTTTCCTTCATTTCTGATTGATTTGATAAAATTTTCTACTTTTTTATTGATCTATATACAGTATTGTAGATCATCATTCTGGATAAAAATTTGATTTATCAGAGATTCTAAAGATAAAACTAGAGAAAAAACGGTATTCTTTTCTAATTGTAAGGAACTGCACTTAATTCCCACGTCAACTTTGTCGAATAACTAGTTGCTTCTGGATTCGCCCCCTTTGGAACATTGAGTGCAACACTCTCTTTTGCCGTCTCTGCATCACCAAACCGGTAGATCCAAGTTCCCATTCCTTCACTACCTTGAGCTTTGATCAATGTTTGGCGATTTCCAGGTATTAGGGAATGGACAGATTGAAGTTCTGGAGCAGTTTTCCCTTGAGCAGTAACAACTTGTTGGTTTGATAGAGTTATACTAGCGCCATTCAATACTTGGTTTTCTTTTCCTTTAAATTGTTCTTTTTGTGTCACTGCTAATTCCCAGCCGTTACGCTCAGATTCTGGGCGTCGATCACTGATCTGCACAAAGTTTGGTCGTTCTTCTTTCTCGCTAACTACTCCATCTTCATTCATTAAACGTTGTGGTTGAGCATAATACGTTTGATCACGAGCAGAAATAGCTTGTAACCCAAAGTTGAATTGCGAAACAAAGTCAATACTCAACAGCCCTTGACCTTCAGGCAAATCTGGTTTATTTTCTGGGTCCACTTCGACTTCTGGATCCAAAGGATCGACTGGTGAGACTTGGGTAATTGTTTCATAAACAGCTTGAACCGTCGTATCTGTACTTCCCATCATGAAGGTAGTAGTAGCTGAAGTTGTGTTTACGATATTTGTCCCAGTCCCTGACACAACTTCCCAGCGTACAAAGTGATAACCACTGTTGGGATTTGCGTTTAATGTTGTTGTGCTTCCTTGAGCTAAAGTACTAGCCTCTGCACTCGGATTTCCCCCATCACTCGGACTGGCTTCAAGGGTCAAATTGTAGGTGATTTCTTCATATACAGCACGTACTGTCGTGTTTGCGCTCCCCATCGTGAAGGTAGTGGTAGCTGAAGTTGCGTTTGCGATATTCGCCCCAGTCCCTGATACAACTTCCCAGCGTACAAAGCGATAACCACTGTTGGGATTTGCGTTTAATGTTGTCGTACTTCCTTGCGTTAGTGTTGTGTTTGTTGCACTCGGATTTCCTCCAACATCGGGATTAGCTTGTAAAGAGAGATTGTAAGAAACAGGAGGTGTGACCCATCCACCACCACTAGCATTAAAGATCATACCGGTATATCGACGGTCATTAAACGTAGTAAGATACCTTTCATTAAAATCATTTGGATTACTATTGCTATTCACAACAGTCGCTCCATTTAATCCACTAAGCATGACATCTATACTATTCCAAGAATTTAAACCTAAACCCGTTCCATTCCTTGATTCTACCATAGAGAACCTATTTGCTTGAATAATTATTGTACTCCCAGCAGTTGAAAGAACCGGTCTTAAACCAGAATTAGTGGATGATAGAATCCATCCATTTTGATGACTATTAGATATGATTTTCAGAGTACCATTCCGAACCAACTCTATTCCTGTCGCACGCACTGTTGCACTAGCTCCGCCAGCTGTGTCAGCTCTAATCTTTATAGCTCCATTTAAATTTATATTCTGACCAGATATTATAGAGCCTGCCGTACCAGTTGACATAGTAATATTTGAATGATTAATTTCTATTAGCCCACTTCCATTATGAATAATGAGGGGAGCTGTACGAGAATCTCTTCCAATTTGAGCTGGCCAATCAGTTAGTGTAGAATTTATAGTTAGACCTGCTACACCACTCATTACTAAACTATATCCGGAGTTCTGAAAATTAAGAGTCCCTCCATTAAGTGTTATGGATGATAATCTTGTATTAAGAGAATCTCCTAAAATGGAACTAGAAAAAGATATATTACCATGAAATATTATCGTGACAGTAGAAGAGTTCCATGCGCTTCTAAATTGGCTCCAATTATTTACACTGCTAATAGATCGATTTTGAATATCTCTTGTTTCTTCCAAAATACGTTCTTCTTCTATTACAATCAATTCTTCTGGTATAGATAAGTTTTCTTCTACAGCAATCACCGGTTGAATAGTTGTTGAATTATTAATACTGTCTTTTGTATTATTTTGTTCGGTCATCTCTTCTGATTGATTAATTATTTCAGCTTCTTCTAACTCGTTGAGTTTCTCCGTTCTCATTACTGAAGGAGAATCCTGTACTTCCACATAGACATGATCTGCATCGTTATCAAGCGTAAGAAAGTAGTTTCCAGGAATTTCAAAAAGAACGGATACTTCAAAAGATTTCTGTTCATCGTTAGTAGATAGACTCCAATATTCACCATGAGAATGGTGAATTGATTCTCCATTAGAAAACTGATTTTCTATAATTTTTCCGTTTTCAGGAATTCGGATCAATACTTCATTCGAAGGCAATTTACTAGTAAATTTGAAAGTAGTGGGTTGACCAATTACAGTCCGGAATGATTTTACCTCAAATGAAAATTCTTGAATCTCTTCTCCATTGTTTTCTAAATTTGCTCTTGCGCTAACTGTATTTAATAAACTATTTTGCTCTGCATTAAATGTCTCAACAGGTTCTACATCATTACTAGATTGCGTATCTGCATCAACCATTTCTACTTGATTAAAACTTATTTGTAAGAGTAGCATGGTAATTACCAAGATACTGAATAAGTCACTTAGTTTTCTATTCAATGTCTTGCCACCTCTCATTTCGGTTGTTCTTTCTCATTTTTTTCTTTTTATAAAAAATAAAAAGAAAATAGCTTACTAAAAATAGCAATAAAAGTATAGCGACGATCATCCACCAATTGAGACTCGTATCAATCGTGACATCTTGTTGATTCAATGCTCTCGCTTCATCCGCATCAATGGTAAATTTCCGTTCCCATTGCCATTCCTCTTCCCCAGAGCGTGCCGTCATTTTCAACAAATATTCACCACTGCGAAAACGATCGCCTTCTAAAGAAATCGGAAAATTGAAATTGGAGTTTGGCGCCATTTGCATCTGTTCTTGACTGGCTTGGTATAAAATTTCTTCTTCCCCCACTTTTTGTACCGTGGCTTCAACTTCTAAGCGATTCACGAATGTTGGGGTGAAGTTTTGTATATTCGCACTGATGACATTACGATAGTTGAGTTGATCGGCAAAAACATCTACCAACTCTAAATCAGGTTGCACGGCGTCTTGGTTATTACTCACCACCACACCGATGATATAGGCAAACTCATTTTGGATGGCGACCCCTTCTTCGTCGCTTGTTTCTTCCGTTGTGTCTTCTTTGACTTCTTCGATTCGTAAGCCACCCGCTAAGAAGCCTTCGAAGGCTTCTTTAGGCATCTTCAGATCAAGTGTCACTGTTTTCGTTTCGTTACCACCAAGCTCGATGATTTCGGGATGTTCGATCAATTCAGCAAGCGAATGCTTGAGTGTTGGATCTGCTTTTTCCGCGTCTTGCCCGTATTCTACAACCCCCATCACGTTCGTATAAGCAGTATGTGGCGTGATTTTGATTTTCTTTGCTTCTGCGTTTGCGTTTTGTAGTTTCAACGTTAGTTTTTCTGTCGTATCTGGCGCAAGGGTTAACTGAAAGTAACGTTTGTTACCTGCTGTTTGATTATCTGAGAATTCCGGTGTCACATAAAAATTTAAGGTTCCTTCTTCTGCCCCTACGCGCATTGGTGCCAACAAACTGACGAACACCATAAGCAATACTAGCCCTGCTTGTTGGATTTTATTTTTTCGATATGTACTTGCTTGTTTCATTCATTTACTCCTTTCTTTAAAGAAAGTAGCGCTACAAAATTGTAACGCTACACCGTTCACTTCTATCAGCTGAAACCCTCGGTTTCGTCAAAACTATACGGCGCCATTTTCACCTGATTTATCAATATCTTCATTATTATCAGGTATATTGGATAATTCCCAAGTTAGTGTGGATTTGTATTGTGCCGCATCTTTCGCTGTCTTACCAGGAACAAATAATTGGATCGCATTATTTGTCACCACGTCAACCTTATCGTCCGCTTCTTGTGCGTTTAAGTCTGCTTGATTGCCCCAAACAACGGAAGAAACACCAGCACCTTTATCTTTTTCTGCGGTCATCACGGATACAGCAGAAGCATTTGGGATCAATTTCAATCCACTTGTATGAGCTACTGGTGCATTTCCAGCCGTGCTTCCTTCATACTGAATTCTTGGGCTTACCAATGAAATCTCTGCCCCAAGCAAGGTATCATTGACTGTTTCTTTCGTTGCTTTAAAGTCGGTCATACGTACTTGCAGGTCCCAACCAGCATTCGTTCCTCGGACATCTTGTACTTGCGCAAAACTGACATAAGGGACTTTATTTTCTTCACCCGTCGTACCCGCTTTTTGTTGCTTTTCTGCAATCATATTGTAGGTTTGATCCTGATTCGAGATCACTTGTGGACCGAAATTCATCGTGACAGCTTTCATGATCGATAAAGGTCCGGTCGTTCCTGGCACTTCAGGCTCAATGTCTACATCTGGCCCATCTTCTGGTGGAATAACGACTAGGTCTTCCTCTTCATTTGGTGTAAATTCAATCGTTCCATCCGTAGTGACATTACGTACTTCTTTTGATGTTTCCTCGGGTGGTTCAGCTGCGAAGGCTGTGATTCCTCCAACAAAAATGGTTGAGCTTAATGCTGCAATGGTTACTAATCTAACGAATTCCATGTATTTAAATCCTACTTTCTTTTATTTGTTTTTTTCTTTTTGTGCCGCCAAAACCAAAAGCCAAGTACTATGATGACAAGCAAGAGACCAAACATTGACCAAATGCGCATCTTTTCCTCGTTTGTTTTCGGTAATCTTCTGGCTGTTGGGTGACTGACCCCTGAGGGGTGTTGAGCAATTTCTTTTGGTAAATCTGGTTTGATCGCACCTTCCGGTGCTGGCTCTGGTGTTCCTGGTGTTTCATATATGCCAGTAAAACCAATCGTACCTTCTGTTTCCACCGAACGTATTTCTGTTCCATGAACAACTAACGGTGCATACACATGAATCAGTAACATACCCATACTTAGTATGTATCTTTTTTGGTGTTTCATATCCCTCCCCCTATATTCTTAGATGTCTCAAAAATCTTGGTTTTTGATGCAAATCATTAAACAAAATAAGGATCAACTTGAAGCCTTATTTGCATCTCTTATATTACAAGATTCTCACCAAAATAAATAATCGAAATTTTCACTTCGGTATGCAAATTTAGAAAAACGAATATTAAAAAAGAATCATTAAAAAGAGCGTACAGCAATTTTTTCTCTGGATACTTTTGATTGATCCATGAAATTTAGAAAATATTTTTTGGTCATAAATCGTTACGAAATCTAGATTCAGTCAAATAACGCATTCACTATTTTTCAGAGCAACCCTTCTAAAAGGTGGAAAACTAAAGTTTGATTAAGTTAATTGTTCATGGAGAGTTGACTTAATTAAGCTCGTTTAGATAGTTGGTAGGAACCCAATAGAGTATACTCTGTTGTCCCTTAAAGAGAATAACTTTCTGGTCTAATTAATTGAGACAGATTATGAGAAAAGAGAAACCCTTGGATAAAAGGATTCCTCTTTTTTATTTATCGCTTAATTTTTTAATCATACGGTTGATCGTTTATGACACTTCAAAGAACATCGTCATGCTTTCCAGTAGCTAGTAACCATAATTCTAAAACATCGTTTTTTATTTCGTATACAAGTAGCCAATCTTTTTCAATATGCAATTCTCTAAGTCCTTGTTTATTTCCTTTTAATGCATGGTCTCTATACTTTTGATAAAGTACGTCTGTTCGTTGTTGGACAAGTAATTCTAAGACAATTTCTAGCTTTTGCATGTCATAATGCTTTTTCTTTAGGGTCTTGTAATTTCTTTTAAAAGTAGGAGTTCGCTTAATCTTCATCGTTTAAGTCTTTCATTAATTCAGCTACACTATCAAATGACTTATAATCTTCATTGTTCATTTCTTCTAATGCTTGCGCAAGATTATCTTTTCGTACAGTCATTTCAAAAGGAATTCCTTTTTCACGAACAACTTTAGTTAAAAATATTTTAATCCCTGTTGTCAAGTCAATTCCAAGAGAGTCAAAGATCTCTTTAGATTCTTCTTTTAATTCATCATCAATTCTAAAGTTAATTTGAGCCATTTTTCTCACACCTTTCATATTATAAGTATAGCATTTTTGTGTAGCGTTATAAAGCGAACGCTTTACAAAATGAGAATTGACTCCTTTTTTTCTTTAATCATTCTATCCGCCCTACCTCCTTATTAATTATTTAGTTTTATGTTCCACATTCTTTTCGGCTTACTAGTAGCCATATACGATTGCTGGTTAAATACTCGTAACAAGAAGGAAAACAAACACTGGGAGATTAGACAAAAAGAAAAGCCCTAGAGTATCCTACTACTCTAAGGCTTCAGTGTTCAAATGTTCTTTTTATGCAAAACAATCATATCATGATTTGTTTTTTTTAAAATGGTGACCTTACCTATCGTTTTCCTTTGTAAGCCCATTTTTTTAGAAATATTCATCATCTTTGTATCGATCAATTATTACCACTTCATCTATAACATCCTCTTTCATCTGTTTAGCAATCAAGCTAGGTCGAATTTTTTCTAACCAATTTTGATCAGGTACATAGTCAAGGAAATTGCCGATTGTCGTTAGAACTATCTCATCACTAGATAATTCAACTAATCGTATAAAATTGAACTGTGGGATTGCTGCTACATAATTGATAATATTTTTATCGGTGTGTTCAAAAGACCCCATATACTTTAAGCTATTATTATCGTAAATATCGATTAATTTCATAGTGTCATCTCCTGTTAACTTTTTTATTTGTAATTTTAGTTAGTGTATATATTCGCTTTTCGGAATATATTGGTTTAACTCAAATTGTCTTAACATATTTCTTCTATTATTGGTAATATCTTCCGTTAGAATAATTTTTTTAATGTTCTAACCATTCGGTTATTTCTTTCAGTTTCTGTTCATCAAGTTGATAGCCCAACTCATCCATCATTTTTATATCTTTTTCCAACGCTACTTTCATTCTTTTACTTTTTTCATTTTTTACCTCTTCAATTGTTGGTGAAAAATCAGGACTTATATGTGAGGTAATGAAGCCTTTATAACGTTCGTACAAATCCTCTAGTGTATCAACCCACTCAGTAGTAACAGTACCAGTGGTTAGCGTTACAAAACTATATTGTGTTGCAGATTTAAATTGAGTTCTTTCGACAACTATATGCCACGCAGGATTGACGTTTATTCCCCACAGGACTAAATCTCCTACTTTTAACATGGTTTAACCCTCTTTCTATTTAATTTCCTCTGTTAGTAAATTAAATTGATGGATATTGAAAGAATTATGATAATCATATTTATTTGATTCTCTCCCTACTCTAACCAGTAGATTGTATTGTCTGTACTCGGATATACTCTTAGTTTTCGTCCAGTTAGTTTTATCAAATCAAATAATAAGCTGGTAGGTAGTCCTTCCTCTTCCAGGGCATTTGATCGATAGCTATGATTAGTCATCAACGTGCTAGCAACTTTCTCATCTAAAACTCTTTTATCTATTAATAAATCGACTAATTCACTTAAAGATAAATAGATTTGCTGTTTTGCATGATTCCCATCGAGAGTTTTAGTCATAAATAACCAACTCCTTTGGATCGCGTCTATTTTTTTCAGGGTAGATAGTCAACTTATCTACGTAAGATTCCGCTTCTTTAAGAGTCGGAAATTCTTTTATCTTCTCACCATTTTTAAACACGACATACTGTACTCCAATTAACTTGATTTTGTACATATAATCTCCTCCTATTGCTTCGTTTTTCACTTAATTCCGTCTTATGATACCTATTGCATTACTCCTTTAGATACTGTTATACTAAAGGAGCAATGCTTCGCTGTAGGCTATATTGCGTGCTTATCTTAACTACCGATTAAGATAGGCTTTTTTTGTTTCCTAAGACGTTACGAAACATGTCGTATCTCCCCTCCGATTAACTCGTTAACTCTCTTTAACCATTCATTACTGGCTTCTTGTAGAAATTTATCTGCATTTTTATTTTTGTAACCATGTAATTGTATGATTTTTTCATCTCTGTACTCTAAGGTGTAATAAGGTTTATCTAACTCAGTAGCCCTCCTAATAAATACTATTGTCGTTTCACCATTGGCATGGCTATTAATATAGCTACTCCCACCGACACACATCTCTAAAGATTTTCCTTCTTCAATTAATTCCTTTGCATCTTTTGGCAATAGAAATTGATAACCTTGAACTCTCATTTCTAATTCTTTTAGCTCTTTCGCTCGTTTAGCAAATTCCTTGCGGACAACTTCCCTTTTCATTGCATTCAACCTAGCTACTGCCTCGTCATGTGCTTTATAGATATCTTTGGGAAGTATGTGACTTTCACTTAATGAAATATTCAAATCTTTTAAGGTGTTAATGTAATCTACATAGTATCTAGCATTCACCTTATGCTTAATTAAATAGTTTTGAAATCTAATTAAAGATAATCCATTAGGAACCTCATCTAATAGTCGACTTGACAAATATTTTTCAGCACCGTCGATTAACTTACTCCCTCTATTCTCTATCTCATTTTTTAATTCCCACGTACTATATTTTCTATCGCTCTTTTTAAAAAATTCTTTATTCCTTTTTAACCAGTTAACAGTTACTTTACGCATATCTAATCTTTGCGCAATAATTTCCGAAGCTAATTCACATGCCCCTATTTTCTGTGCAAATTCGATTAATCGTCGATACTTATAAATATGAGGTAACTCTTCTGGATATTCTTCTTCTAAGTCTAAATATCTTAATTCAGAAATTTCACCTATACGATTTAACCAATTATTTTGATATAAAAGCAGATACTGTGTACTATAGCTGAACATTGTTCCAGTATTCGTTAGACCAAATTCATAATGATCTATATTTCTAAGTCCAATTTTTATATGATTATCATTTGCTAACTGCTCTAGGTTTAACAAGTAGCTTAAAAAAATTTGTTTTCCATTTTCAAATTTTGAAACGATTGTGTAAGTCTGTATTTCAATTCGCTTTTTCGTACAAAGAACAGTCATGAAATTTTCTTTTCTGTCGTAAAAAGTTAGTCTCGATTTTTTAGTTAACCTTTTCTCACGTACGTCATTATGGTTTCTCTCCGAAGCAATAATTTCTTTTTCCTTATTTTTCCATACGTACGTTGGCATTTGTTCATAGCACCAATCAAAGAATGCTTTTGGCGGTTTCAGACAATTTTTAGCATAATCATTCGCATTTTTCATAGAAAATCTAGCAAACTTAATTGCTCTCCTTCCGGTGATTTTGTTTCTTTTTTAGGAACATGGTTTTCTTTTTCGCATTGCTTACTTACTGTTACTGATGGATTCGTTACGCTCATCTTTGGTTGCTTTATTTCAACTTCTTCACTCTTAAAGTAATCTGTCACCCATTGAAAAACATCATCATGGATAATTAGTGCGCACCCTCCAATTGCTTGCTTCATTGCCTGCGAGTAACAATACTGCATTGCCTTTCTAATACCTTTCCCTTTCTTTAGAATCCCCTCTAAAAGCTCATTATCTACTTGTACCTGTTGGCACAACCAATTGTGTATAATATCTTCCGACCTTGGACGTTCCTCACTCATTTCTTCCATCATCTTGGCATGTGCCTTTTCTATTAATTCATTCATTTCAATTCTCCTTTCTTATTGTGTGGTGCTTTCCATAAACTAGAAAGCACCTATCCGATTATTTTCTCGATACGAGTAGTAAGTATTTTGTCCGACAATAATATGGTCTAAAAGCTCGATATTTAACATTTTTCCGCACGATTCAATATTTTCGGTCACAATATCATCTTCCTTGCTTGGATTCGGCTTGTTCGAGGGGTGGTTATGTGCGATTAAAATTCGACAAGCATTTGATAGTAACGCACGTTGAAAGATATCTCTTGGGTGACAAGTAGTATAGTTTAACGTTCCCTTATGGACGATTGAGTAACTGTTAATATTATTCTTGGTATCTAAACATAACAGCACTAAATTTTCTTGTGTGTCATAGCCAATTTCATCTTGCAACCACTTTGCAATTGAATAAGACGAGGTAATCTTTAACGGTGGAAACTCTTCATAAACACGACATTCTTGCTTGATTTTGACGATTTCATAGACTTTTTCCATAAATTCAGCTCATTTCTTTTAAGGTTTTGGGTTTTCAACATACATTTTTTTTAACGTTTTTCTGAGGCGAAAAGGTTTTAAAAAATTTCAATTTTCAGATCGTTAAATTTCGCTCCTTTCTTTGATTAAACTTCGTTCCATTTCTTCCAACTGTTATCCTCGGCGTGCTTATGCCCTACACCTGTAGCAGGCAGAAAAAAAGGGAGTGCTGTAGGGAAAAGTTTTGAGTGATCTTCTCAAAACTTTTCCCGCCCCTTTTTTTCTGAATGCGGAAGGTGTATAAGCAGTGACGCTGAGGGTAACAGTGATTTGGGAAGAAATGGAGCTTAATCAAGACATCGGACGAACGAGCTGAAAATCGCTTTGAAATTTAAGCCCTTGACCTTGAACTTGCCTTTTGGTTTTGATCTTGATCTCTTGTTTTTTACTTATTCTTTTGTCGCTTTTCCTGTTGAGTAATCAATGATTATTCCTGTCTGTATATTTGGTATCAGAACGTTGAAATTTATCTGCTTGTCTTCAATACTCTTCGCTTCTAATTGGATAGCGCGTGGGACTAACTCTGTATCCGCAAAAATAGGTGTTACTCTATAACGTACATGATTATTTGTACTCTTTAAGTATTGCGCAATTTCATTCTCATACTTGACCATGTGAATCTGATTTAATTCTTGTGTGCCAGTAAATAGGTTTTTCCAGTTTGCATTTTCGCCAGTTAGTTGAAATCCGAGTAAGTGCGAGCGATTATAAAGCCAATTACCATCATCTAATTTCTTTTGATTCCAACCAGTCGGATAAATCATTGAGATATCTTCTCTTGGCTCTGAAGGCATCATACTTTTATGTAGCAACGCATCCGCAACTCCTACTCTGTTCAATGAATCTAGATCCGAAAACGTGTGCCAGGGTTCAGTTGATTCCAATTCTTCTAGTGTGAAACTCGCATAATTACCGTTCAAATTTACAATGCTTTTTATCTCGTCAATTTTAATTTCCCCAAGCTCTTTTACCGGTTGGCTATTGGTTTGGATCATAAAAGACTCGATCATGTTTTCTACATCGACATTTATCATCCCACCGCCTATAAATAAACCAATCAAACCAATTAAAGTCGTAAAAAGAATCTTTAATTTCTTCACTTTTTTTCTCCTTTTTTTAATTTTGCTTTAGCAAAGAAGAAGGGAGCGTTAGCGTCCTTCTTCTTTCCATGAAACTAATTAAAATAAAATAAGTTGTTCGGCGTCAGTTGGTGGTGTCCATTCTTCTAGTTTGCCTTCTATCTGAAGCAGTGGTTTTATTTTCTTCTCTTGATCACTGTTTTTTTCAGGAAATAGGTATTTTGGATTGATCATATGAAAGGGTGTATACCAAGTTGAAAATTTTTCTCCTGATAACGAATTTTTTACCTCACATACGGCATTTACGCCAAGCAATGAAAGCTGTACATACGCCATTAACAGACAATTTTCATCGATATCTTCACACCACACACGTAATTGCTGTTGATAGTTATACCCCTTACGTTCCATTGCCTGCGTAAATGCGATTATCATGCTACCTGCGCCACATGCTGGCTCATAATAACCAAGCCATCCCTTTTCTTCGATTAACGGTTCATTTTCCGTTAAAGTTAGTTCGGACATTAGCCTTGAAATCCCATAAGGTGTAAAAAATTGTCCGGAATCTTTGTTGCTAATTTCGAGATCCATATAAATTTCACCGAGCCAATCCGTCACTTTTCGATCAAAAGCTTGTACTAATAAACAGAAACATTTTACAAAAACATCACTCTCCGTTTTCGTGTATTTTCCGATTATCTCGACACATTCAGCTTCTCGGCTATCAAATTGTGTTTTATCTACACTATTTGATACGGTGTATGCCATTAAGTGAACCCAATCAAAGAAAATCGTAGATATATTCTGCTTTCCAGATATATTTTTTAGTCGTTTTGAGATCTCATCTTTATAATTCATATTTTCTCCTTTATTCGGCAACCGCATATGCGGTTGCCGATCTTTCCTTTTTAGTTAAATCATTAATCTTAGAATGGTAAATCATCATCTGAAATATCAATTGCTGCACCTTCAAAGTTTGGATCACTATTATCGTTTTGTTGATTATTTTGGCTACTTTGGCGTTGTTCGTTGACTGTTCTTGGTTCAAGTAATTGGAAAGTTTCGACGACAACCTCAGTTACATAAACACGTTGTTGTTCTTTATTTTCATAACTTCTTGATTGAAGACGTCCAACAATCCCGATTAATGAACCTTTTTTTGCATAATTTGCTAAGGTTTCCGCTGATTTCCCCCAAATGACACATTGGATATAGTCCGCCTCACGCTGTCCTGCCTGGTTCGTAAATCTTCGATTGACTGCTAGTGTAAAACTTGCTACCGCCTTGCCACTTGACGTATAGCGCAAATCAGGGTCTTTTGTTAAACGTCCTACCAAAGTTACATTGTTAATCATAATAAATTCCTCTTTTCTATTTTTTTTGGCTAAAATTTTATAAAAAGTATGATAAAGAATAAAATGAATTGAATCATTGTTCTACTAATCTCATTAACGACGTTACTCATACTCTCCTCTTAGTCTTTTTGCACAAGGAGCGCAAACATAACCTACGCCCCAAGCCCCCCTTGGTAAATAATCAAGTAGTCGGTGGCATTCCTCACAGTCGCCGTAAAAAGTCGCTTCACTCGCAAAATCGATCGATTGTTCTAAGCGTGCCAGGTTGATTTCAATCGTTCTGAATCGTTTCATGCCCCGCCCATCTTCACGATACACTTCGCAATCGACTAATATTGGCGACTCGATATCATTGATACCAATAATATCCCCTTGCCTAATTTCTTCTTCTTGAAAGACAAAAGAATTTTTGCATTTATACTTCTTTCCTTCATTTATCTTCATCTTTTGATGATACGAAAGGGTTATAGAACCCTTTCGTATGTCTCCTTTCCTGATTCTTTAGTTTAGAGTTTGCCGAAGTGACCAATTGTTTCAAGTAAAACAAGCGCGTGTGCTAAATCATAAACACTATTTATAGGGTGTCTGCGGTATCGAATCGAACTTGAACGGTCTTTCATCATTAATGAAATTGATTTATCTTTGAAAAAGGCAACGGCTCTCACGCTCTCTGTTTCAAATATTTGTTCACCGTTATATGTGTCTAGCTGTTCTAAGTGCCGATAAATGGTTTCTGCTTGCTCGTATTTCTCTTCAATCGCTTGTTCTAAGACTTCCTCTTCGTACTCACAAAACACGTACGTATTACAGCCCTCTAAAATCTCACCTTGTACTTTTTCGTCATATCGAATGCTCCCCCACTGTTTTTGGATCTCGTAACGAATCGTTTCCGTTTCTAGCGTTAAATCATGCAATTTTACTCTGATAGAAGTACTTCCGTAGCCCACCATTTCAACCCGAATGCGTAGGTTTTTCGTATTAATTCCTTGCTCTCTCAAACTTCTTTTGATATTATTTGCAGTTATTTCCATGCGAATCTCTCCTTATTTGTCGTTTTTTGTTCCCCAAAGTTCATTTCAGCAAGCGATTTGTGGGAGGCGAAAAGAATTTGATTTTTAAGAATGTCAATGGTACTTTATTTATTCTTTTCCTCTTAGCTTTGTTTGATCTTGGATCATTTCGAGCTGAGCTGATAGCGGTTTGGCGTGCTTGTTCCATACACCTGTAGCAGGCAGAAAAAAGGGGAGTGCTGTAGGGAAAAGTTTTAAGTGAGCTTCTTAAAAGTTTTTCCGCCCCTTTTTTTCTGAATGCGGAAGGTGTATAAGCACTCTCGCCAATCCGATAGCAGCGGCTTCAGATCGACATGAGACAAAACAACAGCGAGAAGGTGAAATAAAGGCCCATCGCCCTGACATTTTTTAAAATCTAAAAAAGATTCCGCATGCGGAATCTTACTTCTTGCGGAAATCATTGCTTGCAATGAGGTTCCGCTTCTCTTATCACTTGAACTTTGATTTGACTCTTTTGACCTTTCCAGGAGAGAATTCATATCTTAGAATGATCACAATATCTGATTCTTAACTACTCATTAATAGGGACTCGTTTGTGTAGCAAAGTGATTGATCCATCCTCTAAAACTTGTTCATAGTAAGTTGTGACACCATATTTGTTTAGATACTTGGTTCTCAATCGTTGATATTCTTTGATTATTTTTGATAAATCTTCAAATCCGCTTGTTTTATTCGATACTGAAACAACATTTTGTGAAGGAGAATCAACGGTGAAACTGGAATCTTCAAACAAAGCTAAAAGATACTTTCTTTCTTCTTCTGTTTGAGGGGAAAATGGTAGTGCCTCATTGAAAACTTCAATCTCCATATCCCTATATAAACAAATATCTACACTGTCATCACTAACATCCTCGTATTTATTTTCATAGAGTGTAAATAGTTTCATTGCTTCATCTCCCACTAATTCTTCACTTCGATCTTCTGTTTCTCCTAATTGTTTTAAACATCTCTCAACCTGTTGAATAAAATCTTTATCCATCATCATTCCTCTTTCTTTTAGATTTTTAAGTAGTAGATATATGGCTTCTTCCGTAGCGGTGGTGGCGGTTGGAGCGAAGGAAGAAATACGTCTAACTAACAAACAAAAAACCAGTATGAATGCCTTAGAGTTAAGGATTCATACTGGTTTTTATGGTATAATAGTAGGTGACAGTAAAGTTTAATGACGGTGGCTATCCAATCGAAAGTGAGGTGGTGCGTATGATCGTACTTCCGAAATCTTATGAAAGGAGACGCCTTTTGCCTGTTGAAACAGCGCTAGCATTAATGATTAGTTTCGGTTCTTTAATCGCAACAATCATTTTTGGTATTCTAGCGATAGTAAACAACGACAAAAAGAAATAGCCGTCACTTTAGCCGAGGACTAGCTATTTCTTTTTAAGATATACAGTTAGCGGTCACCGTTCTTTAAACGGTGCTGTCATAGGGAGAGTTGTTAGCGCAACTCTTCTTTACATATTGATTATACCACGATACTGCTAAAAAAACTACATAAATGCCAAAACCGGAAAGCTTGCTTTCCTTTTTTTGTTGCCCCGTAAACGGTGGTGGCGGTCGGAGTGTCGGGGCAACAAAAAAACTTATCCTTTAAATTAGTTCAACGCTCATTTATAAAATCATTTTCTTCTAACATTTTTTTCAATACTCCATTGAATTCTTTACTCGATACAATATGAAGACGATCAAAAGCAGAAGCATCGATTGATTTCAGCTCTTCGTCTTGTTTCTTGAGCATAAAATATTCTTTAAACATATCTAAGGAGTTATAAATTATATTACTTGGTGTGACATAAATCAATTGCGCATTTCTTTTTTGTGTAAGCAACCGAAGATACTTTGGAAAAATTGCTTTCGTATATCGATTCTGTGATTTAAGTGTTAGCTCAATTTCAAAATGCCAGTTACTAACTTCTGCCATCTGGTTTTCAAATCGTAAAACATAATCTGAAACATGAAACAGTGTTCCTTTTTTTGCTTTAGACATATCTTTTTTCTCGTACATCTGTCTACGTTCCGATTGAGCCAGTATAAACGTTGGCTTTTTCTTTGCCAAGTCCATGGATTCAATGAGATAGTTAGTGACTTCAATATGGTGGTTCAAATTGTATTCAGGAACTTTTGGGAAACTATAAATTCCACCTATCGAGTTATGACCTTTTTTTGTCAGAAAAAAGTAACGTATATTTTGGTCTTCTTGAATAGTTATATAATCAATCATGTCTAATTTTTTCAGTGTAGCTAATCTTCTATATAGTGAAGCCAAGCTATATGGAAATTCTTGATTCATCATCCTGACTATTTGTTTAGCTGTCATGATTCTTAGTTCATGTAATACGTTCAATATTAGCCACTCGGCATTCTCTTTTTTAACCTCGACATGTTTACTATAAAGTAGTTCTCGAATTCTTATCATCCTTTCCTTCAGATTAGACTCCGTCAATTGTTCTCTCTCTCTTTTGGGCTTATGTTCTGTGACAGTCCCTTCAAGATTTGGTGAAGGGGCGCAGGCGCAAGGGGTAGTTGTAAGTCCCCTCTTTCAAAGATTGAAAGAGGGCGGAGGGTGATAGTTTGAGACCCCCATGAATGGGGGGAGGGGGTTGATCCTTTTCATCACTACCATCACCACAACACCACCTAAAGTTTTGCTTTTACATATTCATCAGATAGTCATTAATTTTTAGCGTTTAGTGGGCGCCTTGCCGCATTTGTCACAGGTTTATTTTTTCGGTTCCTGACCATTTACGTTAATAAGTGGGATTTTTCCCACGTTGAACGTAAATGGTCAGGAATTTTGCTTTAGCAAAAAGAAAGAATAAACCTTGGTGTGACAACGTTTTGCGGCAAGGCGCCCACGGACTCCAATTCTCGGTGGATTCTCGCCGGTTTCTCGGTGGATTCACGGTGGATTCTCAAAAAACATTGCTGAAAATCAACGGTTCGCTGCATTTACAACGTAGACACGACTCGCTTGTTCTCGAATACTTTTCGATTTTCGATAGACAATGAACTCTCCTTGTCGAACGTCTCGTAACTCATCTGGATGGACAATGAAGTTGCGAACATTACGAACCGTTCCTCTAGAAGATATCCAATCGGTCTTCTCTAAATCACTATAACCATATTCTTGTTCCACCATCGACGTCTTTTCAATATCATTATAGGTCCCGATCAATGACGTCCACGTATCGATTTCTTCTCCTGAATTGACTTGCCCAATGAAGTAGGTATTACAGTTTCCTATAAGCTGGCGTGTAAGGATTGGATCGATTCGATCAATATCTGCTAACATCTGTGGACTAAAAATTGTGTGTAGTCCAGCACCTCTTCCTTTGTTCACTGCATCTAAAAAGGAGTCGTTCAAATAAACTGAAGGCTCGTCACAGATCAATAAAAAGGGTTCAAAATTACTATAGATATAGTTTTCAGAAGCTAAATAGTTCACTTCTGTGACGAAAAATTGTGCGAGCGTTTTAATGTAATCTTTGTATACCAGACCATTCAAAGTCAGGAACATGACCTCATTATTTTTACTGTCTTTCAACAAATCCAACTCTTCTACACCTTTTTCTGACGTGTCAAATAAGTGTCCTAGTTCACTGTCAATCAACATATTGACGTTTGTCTGTAGTGCTTCTGACGTTGCGTAAAGATAAAAGGGATTGTCTTTATGTTCATAGCGCATGAACAACTTTTTAAACATTTCTTTTTGTTTTTCAGGAAGAAGATACCGAAATCGACGGATAAGATAATACAAATCTTCTAACGGCAAGTGTTCCGGATTGATTTCAATTAGCGTTTCTCCGACAGGTTCGATAGTTGTTTCTGCATCAACATCTAATTCTTCTAACCGATTTTTCTTCCGTTGCTCCTCGTCATTCTCACTGTCTTTAGTCTCTTTTTTCTTCGTTGATTTTTTCTTTTTCTTCTCTTCCTTTTCTTCTACCGCCATAAAAAGAAGGTCTTCTTTGATTGCCAATTGGACGTTCAAAAACTGCATCAAAACATTTCTTGGTAAGAAATGTTCCGATAATTGGTGCAACGTTCGATCGATTTCAAACAGGTCCAAAAACTGAACGGTGGCTTGAATAAGCGACTTAGCTGCCCCTGAATAAAAGACACTCTCCGTTTCCGCAAGTGTGATTAGTCGATCACGAACCATGACACTGTTACCATGTTTGATCGGATTGTAGCGAACATTATTCGTATCACTAAAGACTTTGACCTGCTTGTCATACTTCTTTGCGATCGTTTGGATTGACTCTAACGTATCTTTTGCGCCTTTCCCATCGATGTAAAGTACCGGAATATTATGCGCAATCGCATAGTCCACAAAGATCATATTCAAGGTTGTTTTCCCGCTTCCGGTCGTTCCGCTGAAGGTCGCATGTTGGTTGAGTTCAGAAAAATCCATGGTCATTCGATGACCAAATTCATCTACACCCACCAATAAATCTCCTGAATGGTTCGCATCTATTTTCTTCTTTCTTCGCTCTCTATGACTATTATTTTCTTCATTTTCTAGTTCTTTGAGCTGTTCCTGTTCTTCCTTAAATCGACGTTGCTCCTCTTTTGCCACTTCAAATTTCCGCTCTTTTCGCTCTTGGTATTCTCTACTATTTCGAAGTTTAGTAAATTCTTCGTCCATCGAACGAACACTTCGTTTACTGACAAATCCCACGACGACACATAAAAAAGCGCATTGTGTGAGTCCACCAAGTAATAGAACCACAAAACTGCCCAATGTAAATGGCAGTTTTGTTGGCAAGAAATTAAGTGGAAATAAATTGTAACAGCTAAGATACGCACGTGGATTTAGTGCGAGTGCCAACAGTAAATTGAGTACAAAACTACTCCCATAGATCAGAGAAGACACCTTTAAGAAACGTTCAAAAAATGGCACATACTCACGTCTACCTAAGTGTTGTTTCTTCTCTTTCCAGCTCATCCAATACAATCCACCAAAAGGAATTAGCCCCACGAATGTGAACGGATAGAAGAGTAATAAGACACCAGTAAGAACCAGTGTTAACTGACTAAGCTTTCCATTTGGTTCTTGGGAGCCACCACCAGTAGGTGCAGAATTATTGGAAAAAGTCGCATCAAATACTCCTTGATTCCATATACTCATTTCATCTATTTCCTCCTTGGTTGACGAACTTCTTGTTTATTTTCCTTCGTTGCTTCAGTTACTTTCGCTTGTCTTTTCGATTTCTTTGTCGACTTCGGTTGAGTAGAGTTCCCTCGTTTTGACACGTTGGTTTTCTTCACTTGCTTCACCGATTGTGTCGTTTGTTCACTTGGACGCGTGGCTTTACTAGCACCTGATTCATTACTTGATGATAAGTTTCCTTGGTTATTCTTGTTCGTTAGTTCAGTCCGAGAACCTGACTGGTTCCCTCGTTCGCTTCGTTTCTTACTTGCCCCAGAAGAGACCGACTGAACCGTCTGTGCCGTTTCCCCTTGGGATTTAGCAGTAGAATCCGATAAGATTTCACCTGTTGAAGGGTCAATTTGTCGATCACCTACAGAAACAGACGCTCCATTTTGCTTGTTTTTTTCCAAAGAATCCGCTTGATTTTGTCGTTGTTTTCGTTGCTCAGACAGTGGTTTTTTCACTGAATTAACAGACGGACGATTGACCTTTGCCCCCTTAGAATTCAAATCCTGTTCATCGGCGACTGATTGATTGCTTGGTTCTGACCGCTTCGTTCGTTTTTCTGACTCTTCCTGTCCACGAGGTGGTTTCTTCAACTCTTGGTTAGAAGCTTCTGGTTCAATGCTCGCCGATTGATTCGTTGGATCACTTTTTATCGTACGTTTGGTTCGTTTGTCACTCATTGGAGCGGTGTTTTTATTCCCAGCCTTTAGTGAGTGATCCTTGTCTTCGCTAGACTGATCTTCTGGTTTTTCTTTCCTAGTCGCACGGATCGAGTTCTTGTCCGTAAGTCCATTTTTCGCTTGATTTAAATCCTTGTCTTCCTTCTCGTTCTTCGTTTCTCCATTTTCTTTTACATTTTTGTCGCCTTGGTTTCCATCTAGTTTCTGATTCCGGTCATTTCTACGAGAACTTTTTAGGTTGTTACTTCCTTTTACTTTGTTTAAATCATTTTTAGAAGAACCATTACCTTCTTCTTCTTGTTGTTTCTTTTTATACCGTTCCTGTGCAGCTTTACGTTGATTTTGAAGAGCTGCTCGCTGTTGTGCTTTCTCATGCGAAGCTTGACGATTGGCTTGAATTGGATGACGTAAAGCCATACTCATTCGCGTAAGCTTGCTTGCATAAGGACCAGGAGTAAAGACAACCGCTAAGAATCGCCGAAAAACAAAGAGGAAGGGAGGAGCGACAATCCAAGCAATAAACACGATCACTCGATCCAAGGGATCATTGCTATGGGTATTCATCACACTATAGGCTAATGTGACGTAACTCATGAAAATGACCATTAATAAGCTGATACCACCCTTAATAAACATGATCGTTCCTAGTCCTTTAAAATAACTCCCTAAGATATCTTTTCCGTTGACGATCATCGAAAACAGTAACGCAATCGGTAGAAAGACCGGAATCGCAATCAATAAGAACTGAAAGGCGACGCGCACGATTCCTAATGACACGTAGATCACAAACTGTAAGAGATTGGTTAAGGTGTATAAAAAGGCGAGTGTTGCCCAACGATTCGCATTGGTGTAGATAGGGTTTGTATTTCCAAGCTCATCTACCTCATAGTCTGTAATGTCTTCTACAAACGAAACTTGCGCTTCTGAAGCCGAATCATTATCCAATAGCGCCCCAATACGATCAAACGTTTTACCGTTGTATTCAATACTTTTTTCTCTGATTTCCGTTTCATTTGCGGTTCCGTATTGCATATAGAGATAGGGAATATAGACATTATTGTAAAAGACTTCCGCTGCGAGCCGATTCGCCAAACTATCTATATCTTCTCCGCCTGATTCACCCGCATTTTGACCTGGAACAAATTTTGTTTGTCCTTCCGGCTTAAAATTTGGATTCACACCAGCTAATGCTTTTTCTAGTTGGTGATCGATAGAAATCACGGCATCAAAGAAAACATCATTGCCTTTTGGATCACTGAAAAAAGCGAAAGAAGTCATTGTTAAAATCGCCAAAAGGAAAACTTTGACAGAATCCATTATTCGACCACTCATGGCGTATTTAATCACCATAAATAATGCCACCATGACAATACCAAAGGTAGTAGCGACATTGCTTAATGAATCCGCAAGATCTAATGATAGTTCTTGAAAGGGGGCTTTGATTTGTGTCGCTAAATCTAATGAGAACAGCCCTTTCACCATTCGGGCGTTAAAGCGACCGGTAGCTGAAGCTGCCGACCATATCCAATTTTTGATCATGGAATCGAGATTCTGACGAAATTCATTGATTTTATTTAAACTTTTGAACTCTTTATTCATTAATGAAAAAGAGTTATCTTCATAACGTCGATAGATTTCATCTTTATCATCGGTACCAGGTTCATTTATAACAGGGAAGCCCTTTTCCTCACTAATAGCCACGTACATGACATCTTCTCTCGCTTCTACTTGTAAGGGACTTGAGCCACTAATACCGAGTAAAGTCACGAGTAAAAAGACCATGTAACAGCACTTTTTCTTCATTCATCTTCTCCTTTCTCTTAAAAATGACTATCCTGTTCCAACGCTAATGCGCGTTGCGTTCCTTCATCTGAGGTATCCGTCGTTTTGATCGCTTCCATCCACTCGGCAAACAATACATCAATGGCAATGGCTTGATTTCTTCCCATATGATCTTGAAAAAGGCATGTTCCTTGAACAAGAGAATGAATTAATTCCTTGTTTTTCTGATTGAGCTGCATTCCGAAAAAGGACAACACTTTTTTCTGTTGTTCCTCGTCATTGGGACGAAAAGCAAACTTATAAGAAATCAGCTCTTTCATGGATTCATTATCCGTATCAGAAAAAGCTTGCATGAGTATCGTCATATCCGTATTATTCGCTCGCCCTTTACGTAGATTGTCTTCAGCGAGATATTTCCCACGTGGCGTATCCATAAACCCTTTGGCTTCATCGATAATGACACTAGCGTCTTCGTCTTTGTTCGTCGAAAATACTTGAACAAGGTGCATAATGACATCCATGACGGCTTCACTAGCTAGTTTTTCAGGGGATAGTTCGCCCAATTCTTTTTCTTCTTTCGTCGGCATGGTCAACCCTTGGATACCTAAAACATTCACCTGTGAACGAAAGTCGATCGCTTGGCTATGCTCATTTCCAATAATCACTTTTCCAATACCTTCTTTATAGCTTTCTAGCACGGTTCCTAAATCGTTGTCTTGTTGTTTGATTCGGGCAATGACCGCACTTAAATGAGCCTTTTCTTCTGATTCCACCACTTGATCCACTGCATCGATAATGATCCGTTTTAATCCTCTTGCCTTACTTGGATCTTGGTTGATCTCACCCATCTGAAAAAGTACTTGTCGCGCTTCTTTTTTTCCCTCTTCTCCTGGTAAAAAGAGTAGAGGATCTAAAATCCCTTGGTACTTGGGATCAGTGGACAAGGTAATAAAATGAATGTTGGTACACAGTTGAACAAACTCTGGATAATGGGCATATTGTTCTTTCGCTTTCGTCACAAATTTAACCATTTCGTTTTTGGGATCAATGTATAACGTTTTTTGCCCAAAGAACATGAGCCAAAAGAATATCAATTTCACAAGCATGGATTTCCCCTGACCAGGTGGACCTGTAACTACTGTATTCCCATTGGCATGTATACTGCCCTCGACATTTTTTTTGGTTAAATGTGGCGAAAAGAACACCAAATTACTAGAAAATTGAATCGCTTCTTTCACGTTTTTAAATTCCTTTTGTGTAATGATTCGTCCTAATGGCAGCCCATAATGATTCCCTACGCTTCGGTAAAGATCTAAACCAAAGTCCATGACATAGCCTGTCGTTACGTGTTGTTCGTAATCAAAAAACGTATAGGGAGTGGCTAATTGGCTTTGATAGAAGTATGTTAGTTGATCGGCGATTGGACGATATAACTTGTAGTCCGTCCCTTTCAAAACCAGCTGTAAATGATTGATACGCTGTTCTAATTCCTCCAATGATCCTGCGGATACGACAAACCAAAAAGAGAGATCGACTTTTCGTCGATTCTCTCTTTTTAAGTCTCGATTCAACTGTTTGAGCCGTTGATCCCCAATCAAAATCACTTCATCATCGTCTAGTTCTGCATCGGCAAAATCATGGTCTTCCATTTGTTCCTTGATTCGTTTAAACATTTTCCGCACATGACTTTTATCCTTTTCTTTAGGCTGAAATCTCAAACGTATCTGTGTTTCTATCGGAAAGTAACAACTCGTTTGTACCTCATGGACAAATCCACTCCCAAGTAAAGAACTAGGAAATTCAACGAGTGGTAAATGCGCAATGTAATGGGTTTGATCCATTTGTTGAATCGTCAAATACCCTTTCTCGTGCATGGTGACGATTCCCTCGTTGATTTCTGGTTCAGTAAAATCCTTTGGAATGACCGCGGCGTTTCGATGATAAAAGTAATATTGGATACGTTTTAGTTCTTCTTCTTTTGCTCGTCGTATCCGCTTGGTATGTGAAAGGTCCTCATACAATTCTTCTTCTTTATCGATATAGACTTTAGGATTCACTTGTGTCTGTGCCGGTTGACCAGTAAGCGTTTCTCTCACTCGTTTACCGAACGATTCTTTAAACAGTGTGATAAATTCAATTGGGGTCACAGGAATGGCTTGTTTTGTTAATTTCACGAGTAGCACAGTAGTATAACGCGAAATTTTTACTTCTTGGTTTAAAATACTATACGCTTCATCATAGTAGTAGTCGCCTACTTCTTTTAATTCACCACGAACTAATTCGTTTTTTGTCGTCTCCATATGTTTCTTTAACGAAAACCTTGTCGGAACATTCATGTATTGATACTCGTATTCATCGTGAGAAAACAGCTCTTTCCCCTTAGTGACAAACGGCTTGAAAAAGTCAAAATCATTTAATGGAAAATAGGTTTTATCTAAGATATAGGCTACCCAGACATGGCCATCTTTCATAAAAAGAAAATTACGATACCAGCTATCATAAGGATTCTCTGCATACTTTACTTGGGTCTCCATTGTAAGACACGTCCTTTTTTCTTTTGATCATTGAATGAAATCGGGGTATTCATGAAACAGACCTTATGGGTATGTTCCGTTTGGATTCCTTTATGCTTACTGGCAGTATAACGTCCACTCACAAACCGGAAAAACCCTTTCTTATCCCAGGACAAGCTAAATAAAATCCATAAAGCAACCACGAATAAGAAGATAATAATGATCCACGACTGGCGAAAGAGATTACTTAAAAAAGTAATCCCTAACACCGCCGATAAAAGCCACGCGGCAAGCACCGCGCCTATAATCGAAGCAACACCGACTATAAATGATAGTTTTAGCCCTTCGGGGAAAAACCGGCTCACATTTATTGGTCCTAGATTATAAATTTTATGCGGCTGTTTCCATTCTCTTGTATAGTTATATTCCATGAAAATACCTCAACGTAACCAAATTGGAAGAACCATTGAAGCAGTAGGATCAAAGAATAAGTCTTTAATCCAAGTTCCAATATCCCAAGCGTTATCTAAGACCATAATTAAGGCAATCAAAACAATCACACCTAAAATCGACATGATCGCACGTCCGACACCCTGTGTTAAAAATGCCCCAATCGCCATCACAATTGCCACCAAAGCCAAAATAAACACTAACTGTGGCGCGAATTCACTAAAAAAATCACTAAAATTAAACATATTTCTTCCTCCTATAACATTTCATTGTTTTTTTAAAAAGGTTCTAGCTCTTCCACAAAATAAGAACTATCTGCCCCGCTGATCTTTAAACGTGCCGTAGACGTATAGAATACGCCTTCTGAGAAGGAGAATTCATACGTCACTTCTGCAATATAGTGTTCCTGTTTTTTCACTAAATTCAACACGTCAATTTTTCTGACCTCATCTGCTTCAATTCCAGAAACATGACTGATCAGTTTTAAATTTCCATCGTTTTTAACATAGAGACCTAAAAAGTCTTCAATAAAAGAGACAATCCGCTCCGTTTCCACTTCATCGACTAGCTCGCCTTCTGTCAGGAATTCATTGACTTTCCCTTTGACCGTGTTGCCTGCTTCATTATGTGGTAGTTGACGACTGAGAAAACTAGGTGGGTGAAGTAACTTAACTTCTCCATTAGCAACATGCGTAATCAATGAGACTCTAACGGAATGTATCTGATCGTTTTCTTTAAAATCCACGTCATAAATGGTTTCAAATACACGACCATCATCTTCTTCCTTTTCTGCTTGGGTGATTGCTTGAATAAAAAGAACTTCGCGTGTTGTCCCATTTGAAAATTGAAGCAAGTCATTCGTTGAGACTCCTTGTGCCAAATATTCTTGTAACTTCTCCTCCATATCTTGACGAGACATTCCGTCTTCCACTGTAAAGTAAGTGGTCAAAAACTCTTGTCCGATATAGCGGCTCCAGTCTCCCTCCTGAGAAGATTTCAACGCAATATTTGCGACTTCTCGTGCCTCTTTCACACCAGAAGAAGCAATTTGACTGAGTTGATTCATTCGACTAAACGTTAGAAACGAGACGACGCACATCGTTAAAAAAGTAAAGTAGAAAAAGTAAGTCAGCCATTGTCCAACCGTTCTCGGATGAAATCGAACACTTGAATTTTTCGTTGGCTTTTCCTTTTTCTCTTTCTTTTTTTTCTTCTTAGATTTCTCTTTTTTCTTAGGCGTAGGCTCTTCTTTCGCTTTCGAAGTCTTGCCGGTGGACTCCTGGAGGGCGCCTGGATCAAAAAAATCAGATTCACGCATCCAAAATCCCATACCTTTCTTTAAGACTCTTAGGAATCGCTTCGGCAATGACCACCTGATCCACGAGTAAACCAGCGCCAGATAAAAACTCTTTGACTAATGGCCACTGTGATTTTTTTAATCCTAATTTTTCTTCCAATGGTTCAAAAAACAACTTGCTTCCTAACCGTAATTCTTTGTTATGAATTTGCCATAGAACATAAATAATCGTCTGCTCTTTCGTTTCGTACCGCTCAAAATTTTGAGCGTAACTTTTCTTTTTTTGTACCATTTGATTGTTTGTCATAGACTGTTCGACTTGTGTCATTCTTTTGTCCTCCGCTAATTCGAATAAAATTGACTGTTTTTTGGATCTTCTTCATAAGTTAAATCATAAGCGAACCAGGTATCACCCTGTTTTCGATAATGAATAGTGACTAGCAACACTTGATTGGTAATTTTATGGGCATGTTCCCCTGTTTCATGATCGTGATTATGATCTGAATCATACCGCACATGAACGCGTGTCAATACCTCCTGATTTTCTGCATTGATTTCTCTAAAATAACTTGTTTCTTCCACAATTTCAGAAGATAGCTCTTGATATACTGGCACGCCATCGGTAACACCTAGGTCTGAATACCGATCTTCCGAATAAGCGAATGCCTTGATTTGTTCACGTTGTTTATCTAACGATTCATATGAAAAAGCCGCTTCTAGAAATGCCTGATGTACGTCTTGTAAGGCTTTGTCTTGCCATTCGTTAGTATCTTTTTCCTTCTTGTTACTCGACTGAGTCGACGCTTCTTCCGTTGACTGTTGCGAAACGATTGTAGCTGGTAGTTCTGTTTGCCCTGTTTCTTGCGGGTCCTCATTCGTGGAACGATGTGTCACTAAAAAGAACCCTGTACCAACTAATAAGACACACGCACCAACTATTAAGACTTTTTTCATTGGTATCATTGGTTTCCTCCTTTTCTATCGCTTACTTATTACCAAAAAATACGGGATACGGATCAATTAATCGATCTTGAGCCAAACTATTGTCCAAACAAAGCTCTAAATGTAAGTGTGGACCGGTACTATGCCCTGTACTGCCCATATAAGAAATAAGTTCGCCTTGTTTTACCTTTTGTCCTACCGTAGCGACATTTCGCTGATTATGGGCATATAACGTCGTGGCGCCACCTTCGTGCGTAATCGTGACATAGTTTCCCCACGAAAAATGGTACTCAGAACGACTAACGATGCCGTCTTTTGCGGCATAAATTGGCTCGCCTTCAGGAGCGGCTAAATCAATTCCTCGATGGAAGCTTCCCCATCTTGGACCATAAGGGGACGTGAACGTGTAGTTTTTTACTGGGATGGCAAACCCATCTGATCCAGTCACTAAATCGCCCTCGACGCTTTCTCCTTCACACCCGCCAGATAAACCACCTAATTCATCGATAAATTTATGAATCGTAGGCGCCCAATGGATATTCAGATTGGTCGGATCATTGCCGGCTCCTACTGGTGCATACGCAGAACCTAATTTTTCCACTGTGTTCAATCCACGTTCATTCCAAAGATTATTTAAGGTTTGACCCGTCATTTCTAATCCATCTTCCAACGTGTCAAAGTGAATGATCTGATTCCCTCGCATTTGTCCTGAAGGGTTGTTGTGTTCAAGTAAGGCACGACTGGTTCCCCAACCTGTTTCATGAATGGAAATCGCAATCATCAATACTGGATCAACATTGTGTTTTTTTGACGCATGTTCAAACGCTGCTCGTTGCCCCTTAAAGGCGCCAGCTCGTTCTAATACTTCATCGATTTGATCCTTATTGTATTCGCCAGAAGGAGAACAGATACTTCCTACAGAAGAAACTTCAGAATTCAACGTTTGTTGGTTTCCAGTCGCGAAAAGACCAACCAACAACAAAAAACCAAGCCCAATAAAAATAAGGCTTGGTAAAATTTGGATCATCAGAAATTTTTTCATTCATCAATCAACTCAAAAGCATTAAGAGGTTCCTGTTCATCATTTTCACCTAGTTTCTCGAATGTCTCTGCGTCCATTGATATACTTGAATCCACTGTTTTCTCTTGGGTCTCCTGTGTCCCCGTTGTCTCCTCTATCTGTTGTGTTTCAGGTCTTTCTGGTGTCTCTTGCATTTCTCCTTCAACGTACTGTACACCGGTTGTTTCTTCCTCCTCATTAAGAAGAACATCCAGTAAAGGAGTAGAGCTTATAGTAGATAAATTTGTTTCTTTGATCCTATGATCCTCTGAAGCTTCAATAACAATCGGTGCAATCCTCTTTATCTCTGGTAGTTGATCCTCTAGATCAATGACTACGAGATTAGACATAGCCAAACGCAACGCTTCTATCGCTTGGTCAATCACTGTTTGTGTGGGTTCGTTAGACTGAATCACTTGATCGGCTTCTTGTCGTGCATGAACAAAAATAGCCCAACTCTCTACAGTATATTGCGTAGAATCCAGGCTATGTGCTTCACTGAGTAAAGCGACTAGCTGATCGGTGTTTCCGACTAACTCCAGTTGTGCAATGGCTTCTTCTAATCGTTTTCGTCCTTCAATTACTTCTTCTTCTGATAAATCTGTTTCACCAATAAGAGCTTTTACGTCTGTTAGGACATGATTGAATTGATCATAACTCGCTGACGTATAGTCTTCCTTATTTAAGGTTTCTGCATGAGTAATCAAGCGTTCTAACTCTAATAAAGCTAAATCCAGTGAAGGTTTCTCCTCCAATTGACTGATCGCACGATTTAATCGGCGATTCATTCGATCAACTGTTTCTTGCGTATGTTCATCTGTCGATACCACTTGTTTAGCCTCTTCAAGCACAGTATCCAACGTCGCAACTGTAGCCCCTGTATAGCGTTCTCGATCAATGGCTTCTGCTTGTTTGATTGTCTCTTTCAAAGCGCTAGAATCACCTTTCCTTACCAGTTGATCCATTGCTTGGCGTAAACGAGACACTTGTGTATCCACTTGTACTTGCGTACTATTTTGATCAGCGAGCATCCTTTCAGACACACGTCGTTCGTAAACGAACGTCGAGACACTTGAAGACAAATAATTCGACACTTCAATCGATTGAGCCTGTGAAACAAGTTCTTCTAATACCGAATAGTTTGTTTCCACAACAGGTGGTATGATTGGTGGATTGATCGGCGGATTGATTGGTTCTTCTGGACCAATTATCGGTGGTAATGGAAGTACTGGTTCTTCTGGTACCAATGGTGGAGTTGGTAGGCTAGGTAAGTCTTCCGTATCCTCATTCTCCGGTTCTATTGGATCTAAAATGATCGGTTTTTCTTCTGGTAAACTTGGAACAACTGGACGATTTACGCTCACTAAAATAGGTTCTTGATCTTCTGTTTGATGTACAAGATTTTGAGCATTTTCACGTTCATTGACTTGTGCTAACACTTGTTGGATCATACTTCGGTCGATTGGCTCCTGTTCTCCACGACCAAATACTTGTTGAAAAGTTGAATTAGCTTGATTTTCACCAAATACTCGATCAAAAACAGACGGCGAATCATCTTCTTTTTTTAAACGGTCAAGTAGTGAATCTTTTTCATTCGCTGACTCAATTCGATCTAATGCTGGTTTTTTCTCTTCTTTAGACTGTGTCTGTTCCAGATTTTCATTTTGGCTAAAGACAGGATAAATAAAGCCAGATAAAGCACTAATACAAAGAAAACCCAATCCCAATTTTTGCCACTTTGGCAACTTCTGCCATTTTGAATTTTTCGACATTCTTATTCTCCTTCTTTCAAAGATTCATCTGTTTTTCTTTTAAGTCAAATAGATCATTTAATTCTTCTTCTAATTTCTCTCGATCCACGGAATCTTCTTTTTGCAGTTCTTCTATCATTTTTTCAGCTGCCTTTATTTGTAAGGAAAGCTGTTCATACTGAACAATTTTCTTTTCAAGTTCAAGACTATTAATTTGTTGATTAATTGCTTTTGCTTCGTCCAACTTGCCTTCTTTTAGAAAACAATAACCTGCAATAGCTAAGCGGTTTGAATCGTCAGAAAAAACTTCGGATTGTTGCTCATATGCTGTGACCGCAGCTTCGTAATTGTTTTCTAAAACCGCTAAATCAAAATCACCATACGTCGTTTCATGATTTTTATGAAATTCTCGAAAGCGTCTAAGATTTTCTTGCGAGCGTTGATCCAACACATAATCGTAGAACAATGTTTCTGTTTGTCCCTGTTCTTCAGGATAGTACTGAAAAGCCTCTTCGAATTGTTCCTGATCGATGAGTTCTTCATAAGAGGGCGTTTCCAGTTCGGTTAAAAAAAATTCTTTGACACCTAAACTACCAATAAATAATAAAAGAAGAATCAGAAGAGACCCTCCTAGGCGAAACAACCACTTTTTAGATAATGGTTGGATGAGCTTAGGCGATTTAATTGGTCTTTTAGTCCTCGGCTCTTTTACTTTTTTGCTCTTCTTCATGGATTCATCGGACAATTCTTGTTTAAAGACATCCGCAAACAGAGTAATTTGACTGTCTTCTGCTCCTTGCTCATATAAAAATTCTTCCAGTATCTCCCACCAGTCAAAAGAAAAAACGGGTAACATTAGCTTAGATCGTAGAATCGCTCGATCATTTTGAACTAACTCATAATGAATGGTGTATTCCACACCTTCCATATCCGCTTCATCATTTTTTATAGTCAAAAAGCGATTGGCTTCTTTTAAAGTGAGTGTTTGTGGACAGGTCATGTCTAGCCCTTCTACCTCAACAAATCGACACTTCATAAGGACACCTCCTAGTCCACATAGACCTCTCGATCATAGACGATCGTATACGGTCGTTTGGTAGAGAATTTAATGCGTCTTTCCTTATTATTTAGCGTGAGAATATAAAAATCGTCTGTGCCTTCTTCAAAATACGTATATTCATTTTTCTTACACTGAAAATACTGTTGGATCGTACGATTTTTTAACCACTCATCAAACATGAATACAGGTAAAATAACCGTTTGTAACGCATAGCCTGAAGCAATTCCTAGAAAAAATGTGCCAAGTAAGATAAATCCTTCCATCTTTTTTTCCTTTCCACTACTTACATATCTGATACATAAAATAGCTTGTAGTCGTTTGAGTCCAAATAAAAAAGAAAGTATCAACGATACTTCCTTTTTTATTGGCTATTCTTTTATCAGTACCTGAATCGGGTCAATTAATTGATCCTGGGCAAGACTTGGCGATCCATTCACTTCAAAGTGTAAATGTGGGCCTGTACTGTTGCCTGTGCTTCCCACTGAAGCAATGATTTCCCCTTGAGCAACGTTTTGTCCTACTGTTACAAGGTTCTGATTGTTATGTGCGTATAGTGTAGTTAGTCCATTTTCGTGCATGATAGCAATATAATTTCCCCAAGAAGAATGAACTTCTGAGCGAATAACTATGCCAGCCTGACTGGCAAAAATAGGTGTTCCTGTTGGTGCTGCAAAATCTACTCCCCGATGGAACTCACCCCCACGTGGTCCATAAGGAGAAGAAATAACGGCATTCTTGACTGGATAAATAAACTCTTCACTACCCTCTGGTAATTCCGCTCTTGCTTGATCATAACTCGTCAATGCGTAGGCTTCAATCAACGCATTCAATTTATCCGCATACTGTGTGTCTGTGGCATACCGCCCCGTGAGGTACGCTGTAGCGTCTTCATATGTTTCTGTTTCCGATTTCCATGATCCTTTGTAGAAGTCTTGGTCATGGGTCAAGCCATCTTTCATTAGACGTGCATAGTCTCTTAACGATTCTTCATAATTCTCATATTGACGAAAAGCAGAATCAATCGAGTAAAGGGTGCCTGATCCATCGTCTTCTTGTGTTTTGAAGGTCACTGAATTCCCATTATAGCTACCCTTAATTCCGTATAAATTGAAGTAGGGCTCTTGGCTCAGTTGGCTTTGACCACTCCCTGATTCTAAAATCGCTTGTGCAATCATAACTGACGCATAAAGATCTTCTTTTAACCCAATTTCTCGTGCTTCTTCCCCAATTTCTTGAATGAAATCCCAGGTTTCTTTTACTGGTGTAACTTTGAATACACCGGATTCACTAGATTCTGACGGTGTTTGTTCAGTCATTCCAGGAACACGCACTTCTTCCATCGTTTGTGGGACAGAAGGCATTTCATTTATTTGGTTAACTGGATCTACTTGAACGTCTGGTTTTGGTGTCGCTGGTGTGTCTTCTTTTATAATAGACTCTTCCTTCACTGGTTCTTCTGTTGGACGATCCGACTCTGGAACAAGCACCGGTTGTTCCTCTGGTGTCTCTTTTGGCGTATCCTTTGGTGGCTCAGGCTCTTTGGGCGGTTCATCCGGTATTGTCGGTTGTTCTTCGACCGGCTGATCTTCCACTTCTTGTTCATTTCCTTCGGGTAACGCTTCGTTTCCCTCTGGTTGTGTCGGCTGTTCTTCAGCTGTTTCCGAAGTATCAGGGATTGATGAATCTTCCACAGACAGGATCGCCGCTGATACAGGTAAACTCGTTAACAGTTGACTGGATACTAACGCAATTGCCATCCATTTTTTCGTTTTTTGCAATCAATCTTCCTCCTTTATCTTTTTTCTTAGCAAAATAAAAAAGACGCTCCCTTACGTTATGCTTCGGGATCGTCTTCATATGACACGTTCTATATCGTTTGTTGTTTAGAGTGTAACATCCTTAAACAGATCATGCAAATCCATAGTCAAAAGAAGCATGCTTAATCGAATAGGTCCGAAAGTTTTTTATAAAATAAATCTTCCATCATCTATCTTCTCCCATTAGTTAAACTTAAAAAAAATTTCTTATACGTTCTTTTGCTCCTAAATTCTTTTTTTGCGTGATACGTAAATTCCACATGCAATACTTACACTTAAAGCACCAAGTGCAGTTAATATCGTTCCAGTCTTACTGCCCGTTCTAGGTAATTCACCGTCACGTTTAATTTCAACTTTTGGAGATTGGAAATGAACAGTTTGATCCATATTTTCTAAATCAACTTCTCGTCCAACTTCCTCTTTTTGGTCTTCATCATAGTAAATGATATGTGTCGCAGTTAATTCGTCCCCATCTTTTAAGGTATTAGCTGGCAAGTCTAGGAAAACTGACAACTCGTCTTCTTTACTTTTCGCTGTCCATTTTGTCGTATCTTGGCTCACAACTTCACCAGTAAAGCGATTCACGAACTCAGACACAATCGTATACGTATGACCAATCTCAATCGCGTCCCCTTTTAACCAAACTTTATCCTCAAATCGATTATCAATCGTTGGATCAACAATTTTCTCACCATCAACTGTCGCAAATAGTGTCGTAATTTCCAAGTCTTCACGCTCGTTCACGGCTTCTAATACGATCAATTCTCCGTCTTTTTCAACGGTTACTGAAAATTCAATGTCTTCTTCTAACTCAAGGTATCCTGGCAATGGTTGTCCTTCCACGAACTTATACTCACCGTAAGGCAACCCTTCAATTGAGATCATTCCTTCTTTATCTGTCAAGAATTCATCGACAAGTGTTTCAGATCCATCTTTTTCAATTTGGTACAAATTGAACGGTACATTTTCTAAAGGTTGGTCATTCAAGCGGTCACGTTTAATCAATTGCACGTCTTGTCGAGCCAAACGGTTAGGCACTTCAATTCGGATCATACCGTCAGAATCTTCTTCAGTCACGCTAAAGACGATTGGTTTTTCTAATAGTACGTATCCTTCTGGAGCTTTCACTTCATGTAATTCATAACGATCAACGCCCCATGCAAGGCTTTCTGTAGTAACGATTTCGCCTTTTCCATTTGTTTCAAAGATATCGGTGTTTTCAGTATCATTTGGACGTTGCATCGATACAAAGGCACCTTCGCCATCATTTGCCCATGTATCAAAGATCTTAAATTGCGCACCAGCATAAGGGATATTTTCACCTGTTTCTTCATCCACTTTGACAATGTGCAAACGAGATTCAATGATTCGATCTTCTAGTAAGAAGAAATGCGTATAGCCGTCTTCTGTGATTGTTACTTCAAAAGGTTCAATTAATAGATATCCATCTATTCCCTTCGTCTCTTCAACTGTATACGTGTCGTATGGTAAATCTTCAAAACGGAAAAAGCCATTTTCTCCTGTGACCTGAACGTATTCTTGTCCGGTTGTATGAGAAGTCGCCGTTAATTCAACGCCTTCTAACGGAGGTTTAATATCTTGATTTTTTCCAGTAATCAATTCTAATGACGCTTCAATTGTATTCGGAATTAATGGTCGTGAACCGAATTTATACCCTTCGATATGCCCCTTAATGACACGATCCGTTACTGTTTTACTGTGGATCGCAACTGTTTCGTTTTGTCCGGCATAGGTTAATTGAACTTCGTGTTTCTCAGGATCTAACGTGTACCCTTCAGGCGCTTCAACTTCCTGTAAATAGTAAGTGCCTAATTTTAGTCCTTTGATTTCTGCTTGTGCGCGTCCTTCGACATCTTCCATTGTCAACTCAGCAACCGATTTACCTTCTGAATCTGTTAATTCATATTTGGCACCGAAAAGTGTCGCTGCACCTTGTGGTTTATTTCCTGTTTCTTCATCTTCTTTGATCACTGTTAAATCTGCCAGCTGTTCTTTGTTATCAAAAGTTACCGTTGTTGTTTCATTAGCTTTTATAGTTATCGTTTGTGGTTTTGAATTCAAAACATAGCCATTCGGGGCTTTGATTTCATCCATGGTCACTTGTTTATCCACCATGATATTTTCCCATCGTGCTTTCCCATCAGCGCCTGTCGTTATTTCCTTTGTTTGACCATCTGACGTGGTAAATTTGAATACAGCACCTGCAAGAGGTTTTTTAGTATCTTCATCGACTTTTAGTACTTCTGCATGCCCTTCTTTCAGTACCTCAATATTTAAGTTAGCATAAATTGGATCTTGAATATGAAGCACACCAACACGTTGTCCATTACCTACTCGATAAGCTAGTGAGGTATTTGCAAACTCCTTAGGAATTCTAGCAATTCTTATACTTCCAGATTCATTTGAATTTGCATGAGCTGTAATATGCAGTCGATTGCCTTCTTTTCGCAATGTCACATTTGATCCATTAGCAACATTATCCATTGCGTAATGTGTAAATACGCCATTCGTATCATTAATTGTGACGGTTTCTCCAACTTTGACAGTTACTTTTTGATTATGGAAACTTGGACGAGTATTATATCTTGATATTTCCGTTTCGACGGATTGTTTACGTGACGCATAGTTTGGAACAGTAGTAGATAATGTTTGCCCTCCAAACGCTTCCCAAAGCATTTGTTGGACTCCCACATACTGCTCGTTTGATTGATCGGTATTCCCATACCATCCAAAATAGGCAATTAATGAGAGTCTCGCTCTCAATGCCGCATTTGAAATTACTTGGGAGACATTTTCTTGAGACGCGCCTCCACCTAAAACAATTGGGACACCTTCTTCTATACAAAAAGCAATTTGGCCTGTTTCACGAATTCGAAACTTATAAAATTTGTCATGTAAAAAATTAGTTCCGTTCGGAAGATTTCGCCACACCTGATGGTTGATTGTTCCCAGATTTTCAATCGTATATCCCGTTGAACGTGTAAAATTATTTTGTAATCGGGCATACTCTTCTGACTTTTCTAACATGGCTTCTTGTTCAGAAGTACTTTTGGCATGTTCGAGAATATAAGCCATCGTGTAGCGACTATCGAAATCACCAGATATTTCTGCTTCTTCTCCACCCTCTATTGGCTGTACATCTGTACCTGAAGGTAAAATAAAAAGCGAATCGCCAATTGTTTCTACAATAGGCAAATCACTTTCATTAGGGCTATCATTTGCAAGGGCATTCTGTGATTGTAAGGCTTCTCTTAGTGGTGTTTCTGTATCACTTGGCTCGGAACTCATCGTTTTGTCTGATTGTTCCTTTTCTGTTTCTTCTACTTCATTTTCTGCGACTTGGCTCGTTCTACTTTGCTCGATATGGTCAGCGACCACCAACGTAGGTGATACCAGTAATTGCCCCACTGTTAGTAGCAATGCAATAAACGTGGTGATCTTCTTAAATCTTCCTATTCCCATCTATATTCCTCCTGATTTAAATATATTTATCTACTTTTAGACTTCTTGCATGGCGAACGAATCATTTCTTTTCCTCATTTCTGACAAAATAAAAAGCAATTAGAAGGAGATTTTCCTTCTAATTGCTTTGATAAGACTATTAGATTATTAATTATAAAAATCAACTGAATAGCTTCTTACTAATCCATCTGACCACATCAATGGCTTCGTAACAAAACCACTATAATTCTGGCTCCATTCACTATTTAAATCCATCATTTGATTGTGAGCCCATGCCGAGGCTTCGTCAACAGTATCAAACTCCATGCCACTGTTTCCAAGTGGTGTCACTCTTGTTGGCTCTTCTGGTTTTGGTTCCTCTGGTGTCGTTTCATTGCCACCACCGGTAGAACCGTTATCGCCACCTGTTGGCGGTGTTACTGTACTTCCTCCGCCTGTAGATCCATTGTCTCCTGTTGCAGGTGGTGTTACTGTGTTACCTCCGCCTGTTGAGCCATTGTCTCCTGTCGCAGGTGGTGTTACTGTATTTCCTCCGCCTGCTGAGCCACTATCTCCTGTTACTGGCGGTGTCACTGCTTGTGAACCTTGATTAGTATCAGAACCAGTTGTCGGTGCTTGACCAATTGGTTGACTTGGATCTATTTTATCTTCGTCTTTAACAACAGACTGCGCAATGGTTTCTCCTTGAGGGTTTTGAACAGTGACTACATTACCTTCAAATACTAACTTATTCCCTGCATAAATCAAATCTACATTTGCAATTGAATTTCTTTCTGCCAGTGCCTTCACTGTCATGTTTGTAGCTTCTCCGATACCACTTAAAGTATCACCAGTGACGATCGTGTATTCTTTACCGTCTGTTTTTGCGATATCTGCTTTAATTTGTTCGACCGAACGTGGTGTCCATTCTGTGGCCTCTGCCTTTTCCGTATGAATGGCTAACGCCATCCCTCCAACTGTTACTCCGACTGCTAACACTTTTAATAGTTTCATATATTCTCTCCTCATTCAGAATTTTTTATTTTATCATATTCAGCTTTTATCAATGCTTCTACCACGATACGCTGAGATATTTTAACTGGGATTGCTTGATCTTTAGACCAATGTTCTTGTATTTCCTTTAACATTTGAATTGTTTCTTCGCTTACACGTACACTTGGCGTCGCCATAATGTTTCCTCCTTAGGCTAAATTCACTATATCATACATTTGAGTGCAATGCAAACTCAAAGTGAGTTCAAATAGTAAAATAGGTATTTTTATTTTTCATTCCCTTGTATTATACTAAAGAAATAAAAAAAAGGAGGAACCGATGAAAAAGTATATATTCTACCTCTTACCTATTTGTTTTCTTACTTTAGCTGGAGGATTATTTTATCAATCGAATCAAATTAGATCTGAAAATGTCACTCAAAAAGAATCTTCTGATACATCACCTAGATCCCCCTTTGAACAACTACAATATGAAGTTAAGTCCGATCTTACTGACTTAGGAGAAGCAATGATTACCTTTGTTCATTTTGAAGACGTCAATCAGGTTATTCTTTCGATAGGTGACGAAGAAATTCATTTCCCGATATCAGTCACAAACATCGATAAAAACCAATTTGAATTAATCGGTTTAGCAGATAGTCCATCTGATTTAACGATTGGCTCAACATTTGGACTAGCTCAAGATACGAATCAGCAACATTATTATTATTCATTGGAAAACGAATGACGCCTAGCCTAATAGTTGCCAGGGATCGCGTCTCTCACAAAAAGAGCGCTTAGGGTTGAAATATTTCAAGAGTAAAGTGTTGAGACTTTCAAAAGGGTCTTCTTAAACTAATAAACTAAAAATTGGAGTTTGGTTTTAAAGATCTCCCTGGCAACTATTAAGCTAGGATTCACTTAAATTAAAATAACTATAAATTAAGCATATCAAACCAAATAATTTTCGCCAAACGATAACCTGTGCTTTTTCATACAATTTTAATAAAACATATATTAATATAGACCAATTGGTATTTATATCAAAAATAGCTACTTTAACACTGAATTTATATAAATATATTTCCAAACCATTTTTATAAAGATAACATTTTCAAAATATTAAAATTTGTAATAAGCCATTTTTGCGAAAGTATTCACATTTTTATAAGCGAACACTTATGTCTCTTAGTAATTTCGAAACGTCTCTTCGGCAATGACTCCTGCTAGTTGGTTACGCTGTTTTCTTTGTTTTCTTTGATGATACGACTGTGTCACTCTTTCTCGATCAACGATGAAATAAAACCCTCTATTTGAACGAATAATTTTTGCTACCGGGACTTCTTTTACCAGTCGCCCTTCTTCCAAGTTATTCACGACTCTCAACGAACGGATATAACGCAAACAAATCAATTGCTTTTTATATAATGGGGTAGACTGGACGACTTTTTTTGTGACGATATAGGCTCGTTCGCCAGGTAACACGTCATCATGTTCGAACTGGATATTATTCGCAAATAAATCTTCTTGTCCGATCACAAACTCCATGTCCTTCTCCTCTAACAATAGTTCTTCCAATTGGAAAAATCGTTTCTTTTTGCCTTTTATGCTCTTCTTTGCTGTACCTTTTGCCATCCATTTTCCCCTTTCTTTTGCTGCTCGTATGAAATGACCACACCAAATTCAGTTATCTTCATTGTTTCTGTGCATTGTAATTGACGAATCAGTCGTTCCGTCTTTTTCGCATGCCATTCTGGTTGTTCGGCGATCCACCGATTAAAGTAATCCTGTGCTAATAATGGTCTTCGTTGAGTCTTCATATAATCAAGCAACAATAGGTATTCCCGCATTGCTTCGACTCGGATGATTTCGCCATTTTCCATGATTCTTAGTACCTTGCTTCGCTGCAGCTGTTGGAACAACTTGAGTTGTCTTTCTTTTATCCAGTAATCATTCATTTCAAACCAATGTTCTAAACTACTACGCTTGATTGACTTGCGCTTAGACTGCCGCATAAAAGCAAGTAATACTTGTATTTCAGTCATTCAACTCACTCCTATTTCTTTTTCTCTAAAGACATACCTGTTCACAAAGAACCGCAAACAAGTAATAAAAATGGTACGACACTTTTCGGATAAGTGGGAACCTGACCGTTTTAGGGGGACGGACAACCTGTCTCTCTTCATCATTTTGAGAGTTACAAAGTATTCCTTTTCAGAACAAACAGTTGGGTTTTAAGGCGTTCAACTGCGCTACTTTTCTCGCCACATGCCAGAGACACGATCTTCTGCTTGAGTTACCAAGTCAAGCAGTCTGTCGTTTTTGAATGTATCCGTTTCGCCAGACAGAAAACAGCGAAACATTTTCTCGTTTGATTCCAAAGCTAAACACAGCGCCCTGGATAAACGTCCGATACTATCCAGTTTTCAAGGATCATGTAAACAACGAGAAACGTTCTTTACAAACAGCTATGTCTTTCGTTAAACGACTTCTTTCAAGCCCAGTCCTTCACTTTCATTGGTGGGTCAAGTATGACCAGTGATTGAGCCGAATGTTTTTTCTTTGCCATAATTTTTCCGCCACTTTCAACGACTGTTTTAATTTTAGGATAGAGAACCTCTATTTCTTTGACCGTTAGGTCCGTTTGATGCACAAATTTTCCATTTCCAAGATTTGCCCATATACTGCCATCGATTAGACGAACCGTAATCGCTCGTTGTAAAATCAATCGAGGAGAACAGGACTTCATTCGTGTAGAATTATTCATTTTTTTATCACTCCTTCACTAACTTTCTCGAACAAATATCAGAAAATAAAGGCAAACAAAAAGGAGGAATTCCACATGTGTGAAATTCCTCCTCAAAGATTGTAGTTGTCAACAACGCCCCATAACAGCTAATTTGATCGCTCGTTTTACACGTACTCCCCCACTAAATCAAACGTGTAAAAAAACGACTCGTATTAGTCCAAGTCCATACGCATACGTCCTCACTCATCTTCTTAAAATTACCTTTTCAAACTGTCTCATAAAAAAGATTTTAAAAAATAAGTAAAAACGAATGAATACCCCTCAGTTGTTTGTTATAATAGCAACGTTGTAGACGTCGTCTACAATTATCAAGGAGCAATCCAGCAACATGTCATCTATGTTGTTTGGACCCTTTGACTCTCAACGACCTTCAAACTGATTGGCGTCAGTTTGGAGCGAGAGAGCTAAAGGTGCTCCTTTTTGTTTGCCTTTATTTCAAGAACTAGACTAAAATGTCTAGTTGCTTTTCGACAAACAAAAACTAGTACTTTATTTAATTCTTTTTAACGATAACATGCTTTTTATATTTCTGGCAACAGTAAAATATCCCAAATTTATTCAGACTCTATTCTCTTTTAGTAAAAATTCCCATCAATAAATCCCTCTAGATCCTTATTTAATTCAAGAAAGAAACGCATACTCTAAGGTTTTATAACTATAAAAAGTTTGTTTTAATAGTTATTCTAATTTATAATAAATGTATGAGGAAAAATTTTTAAAAGATAATAAAAAGATTCACAAACCAGATTAAAATAATTGGTCTACATCTAATTAAGAGTCAATAACCATAATTAAGGACGAATGATTTGCGCATCTCGTGGATCGATTGGAAATGGAAACATCAGCAGTTCCCCCTCTCGTTAAAAATTTATGTTGTACAACATTTAATTGAATTGACGTCTTAATTAGCATACAACAATTAGAAACAAAAGTCTGGTAAAAAGTGACGATGTGCTAATTTAGCACATCGCCATTTTTTTATTGACATACAAAGGAGGATATGTTAAATGGAAATACACTCATTGATTCGAAGCTTACGTCTTAAACATGGGCTTAGCCAATACGAAGTTTCAAAACAAATCATGAGCCGCTCTGCCTATTCCAGATTTGAGTTAGGCGATCGGGCATTAACCTCTAGTGAATTTGACTTGATCATGACAAGATTAGATGCTCAAGTTTCCGATTTAAACGATATCGAAAATTTAGAAAATCCACTTGCTGCACAAATCAGGCAACTGGTTCAAGATTATTTGAACAATACACTTGACCTAAAACATTTGGAGAAACTATATTTACAGCTTAAACACGATAATAATAAGTCTATGCGCGCTTATCGAAACTATTTATTCTTAAAACATCAATTTAATCATGTGCTTCCGATTATTGATCCAATTACGACAGAAGAAATTAATAGACTTTTTCTGGAGATAAAAAATAAGAACCATTTAACCAATTATTATCTTCAGTTAATAGCTGATTTCACTCCATATTTCTCAAAAGAACACCTTATTTACTTTTTTGAAACATTAGAGAAGTATCCTGTCGAATTTATCAGTGCATTAGATTGCCAGTATTTACATGTCTTTCCTACCACCATATCAAATATAACCGATGCTCTGATTGACCTTGCTGTTTTGGATAAAAATAAGCCCGACCAAGAATTACTCGCTTACGCAAAAGCTAGTTGTGACAAATTGAGTCAAATTTTAAAAATAAGTCCTTTATTCAATTACAATCTGTTACTGACTCTATTTAGAATTCGTATTGAGTTTTATCAAGCGCAAACCAAAGCAGAAAAATCCATTGCATTAGAAAAAGCTAAAACATATCAAAAAGAAGTCGAGTTTATCGCGAACATGCGGAATTATGAAGGAAATAAAATACAAACAACCGCAGATATTGTTTTATATAGCCTAAATAATCTAATAACTACCGGAATGCCTGGGAAAGTCGCTTACTTTATTGACTAAAAACCCTCATAACATGATTAAAATTAGCAATTCTAGCAAGTAATTTGTAAATTTTTTACTGATAAAGACACATCAGCTACGCTGAGACACACCTAGACAATCCCCATAGTCTCGACTGATTTTAACCTTCGTTGAGCCAATCATGCAAAGGGACTTTCGGTAATTCTTCGCTTGATTCAGCTTGTTGTTTTGCAGCAATCGGATTTTCCATAAACCAGTTCTTAACGTAAACAAAGATTAGATTTTGAATATTTTCAACTTTTTCTGTTTTCTGTTTTTGATAGGCTTTTAACAGTGTTTGATACAATTCTTGCTCGGCATTAAGACCATAAATATCTATATCCTCAAAAATAATTTTAGTCTGAGTATCTTTTTCTGCTTTTGCTTTTGCGTTATGGATTGTCTGAACGGTCTTTTGAGCTTCACTGTAACTAGACGAGAATGTTTTAATCAAACTTAGTACTCGGTCAGGGACAAAGGTAGCAATGCTATTGTCTTTCATGATCGTTTCAAAATTATCTAGCAATAATTGATCTTGTAGCTGGTCTTTCTCTGTGTCTATATTGTGTCTATTAGTGTCTAAAGAATTACTAGAAGAATATAATAGATTGTCTGCGATTTTCGCAGTTACAGAAAAATCGTTGGTATTATTGACTTTTCCTGTATTTGCGATTTTCGCAGTTACAGGAATAACCTTGATATCATCAGCTTTTTTTGTATTTGCGATTTTCGCAGTTACAGGATTCTGAATTAGGTTCTCTTCCTCGTTTATTTTAAATACGTCTTCTGAAGTTACTTCTGGTTTACCTAAATACAAAAGATTCGGAGTAGTTTCAATCTTTCCATTTGCCTTTTTGATACGCCCTTTCTTTTGCTTTAGTAAACCTGCTGATTCTAATTCTTTTTTTATTTTTGAGATTTTACCTTCTCGACACTTTAATAATTTCATTAATTCATCAATAGTGTAAATAAAATAAATATTATCCTCTTTATCCACCCAATTGTTTTTGACAGAATAGTCAAATCGATCTTTGAGAAGCATATATGCAATCTTTGCATCGTTTGAAAGTTGGAAATATTTCTCGTTTGTAAAAAATACTTTAGGCATTTGATAATATTTTTCTCTATAAATTTCTTTTGATTTATAAAAGTTAAATTCGTTCATATTTTTCCCCTTGTCATGGGATAGTAATTTATGTTCAAATATGTTATAATACTTGAAACGAATATAAATTTCTATCCTTATATTTTCTACTGCTGATAAGTCGCCAAACTTTATTGTAGCAGTAGTATTTTTTTATTTTCTTTAGTTTAACTGATTTAATAATGTAAAGCAAACCGCTATACAACAGTCTTCTTGATCTTTTTGTAGTATCACGATATCACGATATAATATTATTGTGATATCGTGATGTTGTGTTAGGCGACTTATCAATATTGGTATCATAGACTTTAGCAAAACACACCATTACAATATTGCGATATTGTAATGGTGTGTTTTTGCTTATACATTTTTTTTAAATTTTATTTTGTTTTTTAGCTAGTTTGTATCCCTCAATTAAATATTCTTCAGGAATTGTTTTTAATATAGCTTCTTCAATAACGTCAGGTTTACTTTTTTCAGATTCAGCAATTGTTGTCCAATATTTAAGTGCAGCCATTAATATTGGGTTAATTCTGATACTATCAGCTGTTCTATAACTACTTCCTTGATCTTTTATTAATGCACTAATTGTCTTTTTATTTAATTCAGAGTGTTCTAGCTCTTTTGGCTTGGCAGGTTGTTTATTTTTATTTCCTAGTAATCTGCTAACAGCAGCCTGACTACGATTATTATTTGTCATTAAAATCACCAACTTCTTTTAAATATTCTTCTGTGAATTTTCTATAATCTTCTTCTGCTGTAGAAGGTTTGTTGAAACTAATTAAATCTTTACCTGCTGCTTGAGCCTCATCAACTATAATTGTTCTACGAATGTAAGTATCAAAAATTTTTGCATTAATTACTACGGAAATTTCATTTGCTGCTGAAGTCATTTCTTTAGATATTTTATAGTTCTTATTATATTTAGTGAACACAACACCACGAATAACTAATTTATCATTTGTATACTCTTTAACAGTTTCAATTGTTTCACTTAGTTTGATCAATCCTTTAAGTGAAAAATACGCAGCCTCTACCGGTATGATAATTTCGTCTGATACTGTGAAGGCATTAACCGTAAGCATACCCAAGCTCGGTGGACAATCGATAATAATGTAATCATAGTTATTTTTAATTGGTTGAAGTACACGTTTAAGCCTGTGTTCACTTCCAACCTGCGTAAATTCTCTTTCTGCTGAAGATAGGGCAATATCAGCAGGTATAACATCAATCCCTTGATAATTAAGAATTGCATCTGAGACGCCGGCTTCACCTTTTAATATTTCATAAATCGTTGGCTTGTCGGTTCCATCGATATCAAAACCGAGATTATCTGTTGCATTACCTTGAGGGTCCATATCGACTAACAGAACTTTTTTCCCAAAAGTAAAATGCAGGCTAGCACTTAAGTTAACAGCAGTAGTAGTTTTAGATGCGCCACCTTTTTGATTAGCTACAGAAATTATTCTAGACATATTAATACTCCAATCTGTTTGTTTTGTAATATCATTATATCACAATATTCTGAAATTGCAATATTATAAAATCGTGATATCGCGGAAGCACCTTTTTTTCTGTATAATAATACCAAATCTATTTGTAATCAAATGGACCTTTTGAGTAAAATATTCCGATATTACACATTTATGATATTATGCAATTGCAATACAACAATACTATGATATCACAATGGTGTAGTATTGTGTTATGTGATAATTTTAAAATTTAGTCATGTTAAAGATATTTTAATTCTAGCAATTAATTCATACGTCACTACGTTAAATAATGAAGAAAACTCAGTATAATCGACAACTGATTTAAAAAAAATATATTAACTATATTAAGTACATCTAATATAGTTAATATATTTTTAGGTTTAACGATTAAAATTTCTATCTCTGTAAATATATTAAATATACTCAATATATTAAGCTGAATATTCCAATGATCCGTTGATTTAAAGAAAGAGAAAAAGTTTCTTTTTTTGCTCAAATTAATTTTAGTCCGTTGAGTACTAGACTAAAAGGCAAAATTTAACTATTTATTGTCTGGCGTATACCTTTAAAAGCATGATATTATTAAATCGAATCACAATATTACAATATTTAAGATTCATGATATCGTGAAAACGTAATATTTAAATATTACGATATTGTGATATTGATTTTTTAAATTATCAAAAATGTTGTCAGCTTACAATTATTCAATTCGTTTTTTCTTTCTTTTTCCAATTGACGATATATATATTTCATATTCATCTTGAAGAGAGAGAAGTTCCTCATAAGTAGAAGACATGTTTGAACTTGCCGCAAGCCCTAAGTCATAAATGAAACCTACAGGTAGTGATTCAACTCGTCGATTTCGTGTGATCCAACTAGCGACAGTCCCTTGACTATAGCCATAAGACTCACAAAATTGATCGACAGTAACTCCTAGATACTTGATAATAAATACATTGATTGGGTGGGAATAAACAAAGGTATTTCGAGACATGGTGGGTGAGCCTACCTCTCTTATTATTATTGCGTTCGCAATAATATTTTAACGTTTATAACCTGCTATTGTCTACTTCTTTTATTCACCAAGACTAATCCCTAATATCGTCATCAAAAAAATAGGTTTAACCCTTCTTGCTTTTCTATTCTTTCTTCATCCATACTAATGATTCGTCTTCTACAAAATATTCGCTAAATTCTTGTTCACTAATGACCATGAACGTGCCTGGAAAGAGCTTCAGAAGGACTTGTCCGTACTCCAACGCAATCATGCCACGCGCTGTTTCAAAAGCTACTTTCCCATTTTTTGAGAATTTCTTTGTTTTTTTAATCGCCGTATTTCCGCAAAAAGTTCTCAAACAGCCGTATTGTCCTTCAGTGTATTTCAAATATTCAAAGGGTTTCTCATTAAAACAATTCCCTGTCGCTTTTATTCTCGTTTGCTGTTTTTCTGCTAATAACCAACTTTTCTTAGTCGAATGCTCTTGCAAGCGTGCTTCTACTGAAATAATCGAGCCATCTTCTTGTTCTAAATAAATGGAAGAATAATAATCCTTGGAAAGAGGAACTGCCTTGCTTAATTCTGAAATCTGTCTCCCTAATAAACGACAACCAGTTTCCTGGGCGAAGGTATAAACCAAATATTCTGAACCATCTTTGAACAAGAGAGAATAGACTTGATACACTTTTTTTGGCTTCGCCTTTTCCTTTTTGGGGACTGCGGCTAACTGTTGAATCACTGGTTGTTTGACTTCGTGTGTTTTTTCATACTCCATTAATTGTTTTACCATAGGCTGTAGCTTGTCTTGGGTTTCTCGATACTGCTCACAGTATAGACAATAACGATCCTTACCAATCGGATGAAACAAATCCGGATCGGACTTATGTTTCTTTTTGATTTCTTGCAATTTCTCCTCATAAAAATATTTCAGTGTCAGCATTTGTTTGTACTCTGATCGATTCACTTCTTTTACTCCTTTTGTTTATGATCTACACATCATAAATTTTTTCTTCAAATAGCTTTCTATTTATTCTATCACACATCAATTCTCTTTATTTTCAGTAGAAAAGTGATCACTAAAACAACTAAACAAAAAATAGCGTTAGATTTTGGAAAGGGTGATTTAGCATCTATTCGACTTTCCTTACCGCTATTTTCTGTACAGATGATCCAGTGATCCCTAAAAAGCCTTTTTGCTCCCAGTACTTCTCTAACTCTTTTCATACGGCGCAATATAATAGTAGAAACTATGATAGCCTGCGCTAGCTTCCAGATAAAAGGTAAAGCAATCAAGTCCCACTTGGTTGATTAATTGTTGCCCATATCCCCAAATTTCCTCTAGTAATTCTTCATAGCAAATATAGCGCCATTCGTACTGCTGAATGATATTCATAGCTGACTCCATTTATCTAACTCCTGGATTTCAATGTGGCGAATTTCGTCGTAATGGACCTTATGTTCTCCAATAAAAATACCTAGTCCATCATAACCATGAATTTCTCCCTTAATATCATCCGGATAGTAGCCTTCAGTATCACGTTCTTCCTTTTGGATACAAACAACTTTTCTTTTAAGGACAGCAGCGTTCAATACTTCCGTAATCTCTTCCGTTGTCATCTGCTCTTTGGCCAAATTTTGATTGGCTCGTTGCTCGACGTCGGCATCGATCTTTTCTGTGTGATCCGAGAGATAGAAACCTGCCCACTTTAGACGACCTCGATCGTTGTAATCAATCATTATTAAGCCCTCCATTTCCGCCAGCATGTCCACCAACCAATGTACTTCTAGTAATACTACGTGCGCCTTCTAACTTAGAAGAAGCGTGTACAATCGACGTAAATCCATATTTCTGTCGAATCTTGTCGATAATCTTATCTAGTTTTTCCTCATTAATCTGTTGTTGTGGATCACTAAACAAATCTAGCTGAAGGGAATCAGTATAAACGAGTTTACTATACGTAATTCCAACGTGTCTCACTTCTTGTCCTTCATAGTACTTATTAAATAAATAAAGGCAATAGTACTGAAGCTCTTTCGTGTTATCAGTGAGTGGGATTTTCATTTGGTGCGAAAACCCCGACTTTGTTTCCAGAATCGACGTACCTATATACAAGCGAACACAACCAGTCTTACACTTATGCTGTCGAATACGTGCAGCCACTTGTTCCGCCATTTCCTTCACCACGATTTCAACTTCTTCTTTCCTCGTATAGTCCTTCGGTAGCACCTGAGAATTGCCATAAGATTTCTCTTTGGTTGGTTCTGGCGGTTCTGCGATATCCGTTCGATCAATCCCATTCGCATGAAAATAGAGCTGTAGTCCAATAACCCCTAATTGCCTCTTGAGCGCGTATGGGTCCCAATTTGCTAAATCTTTAATACTCAGGATTCCCATATGGTTCAATCTTTTTTTCATGCGTGATCCGATACCCCAAAAATCCGTCATTTCTTTAATTGCCCAAATTTTCTCTGGCACATTTTGATACGTCCATTCCGCAACAAATCCTTTATTATGCTTCGCTTCATTATCTAAGGCTAATTTAGCTAAAACAGGATTATCACCAATCCCGACAGTTGCGATCAAACCAGTTTGACGGTAAACGTGTAACTGTATCTGTCTTGCGAGCTGTTTTCGTCTCTCACTTCTTGTACCTGGTGTTGTAAATAAGTTCAGCGATTTTGTTACCTTTAGAATCGACTCATCGATGGAATAGATCAATAAGTCTTCATCTGCGACGTATTGCCGAAAAATACTATTTACTTCCATATTTTTTTTGATATATAGGTTCATCCTTGGTGGTACAATGTGTAATTCTTTAGGTAAAGGATAAGGTAGATCACGCGGTCTACTGACGTTCGTGATTCCATATTTACTTTTGGCCGTTGGTGACGCTGCTAATGTAAGCCCTGATCCAGTATTGTCTGCTCGACTCATCACGATCAATTCAGCTGTTAACGGATCTAAGTTTCTTTCAACACATTCCACCGAACTATAAAAGCTTTTCATATCGATTAGAAAGTAATCATTGACTGGCTCTTTTGAGTAATCAAGCATGTTGTTCTCCCCCTCTTCCATTACATTATACAAACATATGTTCGCATTTGCAACGAGGGTCTTCTCTAAATAGAAAAATAGCCAGACGACTGTCTGACTATAATTAACCTACTTATTTTTTTCGTTTAGCAATTGGAAGTCTTGATCAATAAATTGGTAACAATTCCCACAATTTTCACAATGGTATTGTTTCGTTTGAATATTGAGTTGAATCAGCTCACCGCAAGCACAATCGATCGATACAGCCGTTCTTCGTTCTAATCCATATAATGGACGTCCCCAAAAAGTATAGCCTACTTGTTGTTCTTTCATTTGCTTCGTTCCTCCCTAAAAATATGTCTATTCGTAGCTGGTATGACGATTCGTTCGACCAATGATACATCTTAATGAGTGAACCTGACCTTAGAATGCTCATATGAACAAATTTTTTTATTTACTTGTTCTCTTTTGCTAAATAAAAATCACTATTACTTCAACTACTTCAATCCACGTCAAAATATCACATTACTCCATTTTTCAGCATTTCTTATCATATAGTCACTTGATCGTAATTGGTGTGTAACTACTTTCACCTTCTATTTTTTATAGATCTTTGATTTCAATCTCTCGTATATATGCTTAATTTGTTTTTATCTCTACGAAAAGCTGTTTAAAATTTTATACTAAAACCAATCGCCAAATATAAATTAATTTATACTTGGCGATTGAGATATTAGTAACTAACATTTATCTAATTATTACTTTTATTTCCAAGCATTTTTACGTGAGAAATTTCTACTGGATCAAATGTAAAATTGTTAAAAGTAATAACTACATTGTCTATAGCGTCAACATTATAATATACTTCACGTTTTTGCCAGTTAGTGGAAGTGTAAAAAAGTTTAACATCCGATCTTACTTGTTGTCCACCTCTATAAAAATCAATGTTAAATTTTAAACCGAAGAAAGGACTTCGATCTTCAAAAAATATAGAAATATCATTCACTTCAGAAGTATCAATAGTTTGAGATAATGCTTCGAGATCACCTATATCTCTCCCCATTAAATGAGCATAGTTTCTTCCACTTTCTTTTCTTATTTCTGATCGCCCACCTTGTTCCATCGATCCAATTCGTAAATTCCAATCATCGAATCCATTTGAAAAGTCTCCATTCCTAACTAAGTTTTTATTCTCTTTTACGAACTGCCATTCTACAGTGTTACTTGACGCAGAAAATAGATTTTCCTTAGCTTTTGTCTTCACACTAAAATCATAGGTAAGTGAAGGGTCTAACTGATCTATTTTGTAGGAAAGTGTATCACTATCTACAGTTTCTATTAATTGATTATTTTGATAAATGGCATAGCCGAGGATATTTTGATTGGTTTCTCCTGCTTCCCATGCCAGCAACACACTATCTTGACTTTTATCTTCGATTCTAAGATTTAGTGGGGCTTTCGGAAGTGTTACTAGTTTCAAGTCATTGCTAGGAACAGATCGCCCCGATTCTGTTTTGGTTTTAACCGTTAATATTGATTCAGTCATTGAATCTAGATCCTCTAACTGTAACTCTTCTGTAAATTTATCTACTTGATGAATCAATTCATTATTTTGATAAATTTCATATCCAGCTACAATTTCTATTGGTTCCGCGGCTTCCCATGTTAGTAAAGCACTACTATCAGTTATATTATTTGCCTGTAGATTTCTTGGTGCTTTAGGTAACGTAGTAATTTCTACCTCGTTGCTCGGCTGTGAAGTTTGAGAACCTACTCTGGCTTTAACCGTAAACTTATAATCAGTAGCTGATTGTAAGTTTTCAACCGTAAATGTGGTTTCAGAACCCTGTGCGGTTTGAATAAGTTTTTCATTTTGGTAAATCTCATATCCGGTTTCTGAAGAATGATTGTCACCTGGTTCCCAAGACAATCTTACTGACGAATCATCAATTTCATCATAACTCAAATTCTTTGGGGGACTTAATGGTAGAATCGATAATGTTTCAAGGACGTCATCTTGCTGCCCCCCTGGCTGGCCACTACGAATTTCCAATGTGAGATCATTTGTGGTTGTATTCGTCTCAAATCGAATATCAACGGTGTCCTCAGTTGAATTGACAAGCCTTGCATAGAAGAATCGATTGTTGTACGTTTCTCCTACATAGTCTCCCTGATTCAATAAGACTATTCGATTATGCCCTTCATACGACGCCCTATCTAAGGTAATGATTATTTCATTATCTGTCAAAGAATATCCTTTTACTATCTCAGAAAGCGGCAGTGATTGTGTTTTAATCGTCAGTTTTTCACTTGCTAGGGACGAGTTTACTGCTGTTTTGGCCTTAACTGTAAAATTATAGTACATTGCCGTGTCTAGATTTTCAACTGACAATGAAAGCGTATCTCTATCTACAGTTCGAATGAGGGTTTCATCTTGGTAAATTTCATATTCAGTAATAACTTCTTCTTTTTCTAAATTTTCCCAATGAAGCGTAAAACTAGTTTGTGTCATATCTGACGCACTCAAATTCATAGGCACTTTTGGTCTTGTTCTCACCTCTAAGATATCACTAGATTCTGATTGATTACCCGAGTGGTCGATAGCGACTACAGAAAAATGGTAATCAGTATAAGAAAGCAAGTCATTCACTACATATTCGGTAGTTTTACTATCTACTTGACCAATTAAACGAGATTGATTATAAACGAGATAACCAGAAACCCCAACATTATCTGTAGAAGGAGCCCATTTTAAACGAACACTAGTATCTGTTAAATCGTGATACGTGAAGTCCTGCGGTACGGTTGGAGGCTCTTCATCCATTAATAAATCAAATTGTTGCGTTTTAGTAGACTCATTTTTATCACTTAATTGAGTTGTCCGGTTATTATTAACTGTTAAAACTTTACTGTTGTATTGATAATTTTCTAGCTCAAATATATTATTTTCGATTTGATTTAATACCCAAAACTGATCATCTTGAGTCTTGTTCTCTTGCATCATTATTGTGCTATTATCTCTTTGATCTATACCAAACACCATACCTGTTTCTTTGTTGAATAATTGATAGGCATTCCTAGTTTCATCAAATATCAAATGTATAAATTGCGTTGATTTATTATGGAATTCCGCCACAGTAATCGGTTCATTTACTTGTTTCGAATGCGTAAGGATTTCAGACGGAAAAAGAACGGATTCAAAACGAACCATAGTGTCATCATATACTTTTAGAGTCGTTCCTGTGACCGTCTTACTTTTTTCTGAAGGAGTGTCTCCTATTCTAGCAACTACATAATACTCGTACTTTGTACTGTGAGTTAGCCCAGAATCTGTGTAGGAAGTTGTCCATCCGTCAATAGTCGCGATTTTCTCATCGTTTCGATAAATGTCATGATAGAGTGTTCCAGGAAGTGAAGCTTGATTATTTAGACTCTCCCAATTCAAAGAAATCTGTGTATGCTGTACATCTGTTATTCGCAAATCAATCACTGAATGAGGCAATGCATCTACACTAATATCTAATCCTTCAGCCATGGGATTTCCATTTTCATCAATTGGTAGAACTAAATACAGATGTGATAATCCAGGAGTTAATCCAACAACTACTGAGCTTAATGAGCTACCTATTGTTGTAACACCGGTAAATGTCCATCCAGTAATTCCTTGTGCCCATCCAAATAGCTGAAAACTAGATGGTGAAATCTCCGAAAAAGAACCGCTCCAGTCAAGTGTTGCATTGGTTGATGTAGTATCCCTTGCTTTATCTTCATTCCGCTTTCGATCGTCTTCGTCGCTCGTTTCTACAATCACTTCATTACTTGGTTTCGATTCATTCCCTGCTTCGTCCAATGCCGTCATAGAATACGTATACCGTTTTCCTTTTTGTATCGAAACATCATTAAAATGACGGGCATTCCCTTCAACTTCAAAAATAACTTCTTTTCCTGGTAGGTAAGAAATATTAAATAAAGAAGAGGTTTCTTCGCGCTTTATTTTCTTTTTAACAACGCCAACGTTATCTGTAGCTGTTGCTAAATTAAAATTTGCATGTGAAGATGATAAAACTTGACTTTTTAAATTTCCGGACAACTTTGGAGGCTCAGTATCTTTTGTTTTTATTTTTAAAGGCTCACTTTTCTCAGACTCATTTTTAGCTTCATCCATAGCTGTTACTCTAAATTCATATTCTGTCACCTGATTTAAATTCTTAACATCTACCTCAATTCTTTTTTGATTTTCACCTGGATTTGGTGAGTGTAATACATTATCATCTGGAACTGTGTTGTAATCTTCTATTAATTCTCCATCCATGTAGATATTGTATTTTTCTACACTGACATTGTCAGTAGAATGATCAAATGTGAATTTCACAGTATTTCCTGTCACATCTAGTTTTTGTAAGTTTTTAGGAATAGTGGGCGATACAGTGTCAAATAAATTATCTAAAAAACGATTGGTTAAAACCATCTGAGTTGCAGATCTTTCAGCAATGGGCTTGTACGGATGCAATTTAGCTCGAAATGCTTCACAAATGTACTCTTCCCAAGATTCTTCTGCGTAGTTACTATCTAAAATATCTATCAACGTTTTTATTTCCAAATCTCTTAACTCTTCAATTACCTCATCAAAAATCTGACCACTAAGCATAGGGTGACTTTGAAAAAAATAGTTAGTTCTTATAGCAAAATGAAAGTATTCATGTATTATAGTGCTAGCATATTCATCTAGAAGACGATTTTCTTTTATTTGTTGGAGGTGATTTAACTGATTGAAAGAAATAGCTGTAGAAGCTATGTACCCTTCAGGAGTTGATTTTGTCCAAGTCAATCCAGCATCTGATAAATCAAAAGAGTTATCAAACTCAATTCGTTTTTCCTCCAAAGTTAAATTCATTGTTTTATTATCAAATACACTAGAATGCTGCCAGTAACCACTAGTTAAGAAGATTTGCCAATTTTTAGTTTCATATTCATTTAGAAAATTTTTTTTCCTTAGATTAGTTAAGGATTTTAGTATAACATCTTCATAATTTGAATTGGCTAAAACAAATCCAGCATTTAAACCAACAGCTTCTATTTGTACTAGAGTAGTAGAAATATCAAAATATTCCATCAAAATATTTTGTACATCTTCATTAGCTTCACCTATCGCTTCTTCAATCGTACTTTTTGGAACAATATTGGCATTGATTTTGATAGATGGAGTAAGATCACCTTCCCGAATAATTTCTTTTTTAGTATAGTTAAGCGCTTGGTCTCTCTTTAAGATGTAATAAGAATTACTTAATGAACCTAGTCTTACCGCTTCAGTATCTTTAGGTAAAGTCAGCTTAAGCTGAATGTTTTCTTTCCTTTCTTTGTTAAATGGCTGCGGTGTTAGGCTACCCAATAAATAACCATGATCAATCCCATACAAACTATCATTTAAAGTTGAATTTATTACGGTTTCAGAATCATCCAATAAATATTCCGAATTTATTCCAAAATCTTCCATAGAAAGATTTGCATATAATACAGTTTCTTGATTAAACGATTTTGTAAACAAGCTGTCGATTTCTTCAAGCAGCGTAGTATTTTCGTATAACTCACTTCTATTCATGTATTTTCTTCTTAAACTATCATTAAGGTTTTCGATCATTTGAATATCTTCGTTTCTATTTAATTTAGAAGGTATATCAGGAAAATTACTGTTACTCCAGTTGATACTTTCTTCAGAATCATTTTCAAAATTAAGAATTCTATTTTTTCTATTTTGTTCTACGCCACTTTCATTAAAAGTAGTTTTAGTTGTACTATAAGCTTTACTTGGAAATATTGTTAATATTATCACAAACACAAAAAGTATTTTGCCAAATATTTGGTGCCTCGATATTTGATTCAATTTTTTTACCCACTTTCTTTTTTCTGTTGCTCTAAAAATTACTTAAATCAAAGTCATTACTCATAACCAAAAGGTATTATTAAGAATCAATAAGACCAAAATTAAATTATACGTTATTTTTACCGATAAAACAAAAATATTTTTTAATTAAAATATGGAATATGTTAAAAAATTAGTTCTTGATTTAATAATAAATGCTCAAATTTTGTATTTTTAAAGTTTACCCTAAATAGACACCGAGAGATCATTGAAAAATCTCGATTTCTAATGTATGATTAGGGTGTATTTTAAATAGTTTGAGAAAGTAGGTAAAAAATTGAAAGTTGCTTATATTCGAGTATCATCGATTGATCAAAATGAACAACGACAAATTACAGAAATGAAAAAGTTTGGTGCAGAAAAAATTTTCATCGAGAAACAATCTGGAGCAACGATCACTCAACGACCGATTTTCCAGGAAACTTTAGAATTTGTAAGAGAACAAGATATTTTTATTGTCGAAGCCATCGATCGATTAGGCAGAAATTATGACGAAATCATTGACACAGTCAATTACCTCAAAAAGAAAAATGTGCAACTAATCATCACTAGTTTACCAATCATGGCTGAAGCAATTGGAAACCCGCTCCTAGATAAATTCATCAAGGATTTAATCATTCAAATTTTGGCTATGATTGCAGAGCAAGAGCGTACGGAATCAAAGCGTCGACAAGCACAAGGGATTAAGATTGCAAAAGCGAATGGTGTTTATAAAGGCCGTCCAAAGTTATACAGCGCAGATACAAAAGATCCCCAACGTCGCCTTGTTTATAAAAGCATCGTTGAAGATCTAAAAAAAGATGTTGCGATCACTCAGATTGCGAAAGACTACAATGTTACAAGACAAACCGTATATAGAATAAAAAAAGACAGCATGATCAATGACGAATAGTTGATCATGCTGTTGTTTCTATTTTATTTACTTACTTTTTGAAATACTGTTCTAACTTTCATCAATAACTCCTCAACCAAACTATCATGTGCTTTTTCCAAGAAAATACACTCTCTGGCTTCATAATCAATTGTCGTTAATTGATCTAATAATACTTTTCCTGTTGTCTTCATTTCATATTTTGAATTAATATTTACATATAACGGATAGTTTCTAGTTGTACTAGAAATCGGAGCAACTGTAACAACGTTACTATAATCTGCAATAATATCATGACTTAAAACAATATAAGGTCTTTTTCCTGTTTGTTCGTGTCCAGATCGAGGTGCTGTATTCAATAATAGAATATCGCCTTGTCTAGGCTTTCTCACCATTTTTCATTACCTACTGCTTCACCTAAGTTTTGAATCGTCACCTGATTTCTTTCGTCAGTGTAATTTTCAAATAACTGTTCAATTGTTAATTCATTTTCTAAATTAGCAGCTTCGATGATTAGACGCTTTTGACCGTTTACTTCTTCTTGTATTATCTTCACTTTGTCTTCTGTATGAATTCCAAGATATTCCATAATATACTTTGGCAATCTAAGACCATTACTATTTCCCCATTTTTTTATAGATAACATTTCCATATTAGACACCCCTTTACGTATATACATAGTATAACACACCCGAGAAACAATGTATATATATTGTTAATCCTTTCCTGTTAAATTGGATTAACATTCTATGGATTTTTGAACCGATAAACACCTTACTTTATCTTTTATTTCTCTTGCTCAACTTCAATGTCCTTTTCTAATTAAGTTCTTCAGCAGATAAACAGAACGGACAAAAAAGCATACTCTGCTGGACTTTAAAAAATATCTTTCTGCCCTAATTTATTTAACTGCTAAAAGAACAATAAATAAGAAGCAATAACTTTTAATTTTGATCATACCCCTATCTGAACAAGAAGCTTTACTCACATTTTTCACTAAAAGATTATTTAGTCGTGTTTATAGAGTTGAAAAATTTTTTTCTGGAACAATACTTATCAAAAAGAGTGTTCAAAATGTAATTTTTTGAACACTCTACAAAATCTTTTTCGTAATAATTTGGACGATCTACCCATTAAACAATCATAGAACATTGAAAATTATGGAATGTTTCGGTTCCATACTGAGATCATACCCGCATAATTCTTTGAAATAGGTGTGGTAATCCGTTTCAACCATTCGAATAATGGCCTCATCCGAAAAATTATCAAAGACAAGCACTTCCGAAACAATTCCCAGCTTCGCATCGATCCCTAAGATCTCTGGCCAGACTTGCCAAAAATTATCTTGAGAGATTTGTGCTATGAGGGTCTCCAATCGGTCCGTTTGCCTGTGTAAATAGTCCTTTAGGACTGGGCTTTTTCGTTTTCCTGCTGCTTCAAAAGTTTTATGAAAGCCCTGTAAATAGGCCTCCTTTGTCGTAAATCCTGTCATGCTTCTTTTCCTTCTTTCTTTTAAAAAACAATCCGGTCGATCAATGGATTCAATCGATGTTTGACCCGTGTCCAGTCTTGCGCCGTCGGAAGACTATTCATCAAGATATACTCGGTTTCCAGTGCGTAATCCAAAAGGTACGGTCGGTAGTTGGTGACAATCAGATCAATTTGCGCATCATTCAAGCTTTCCTGCGTCAATTCCTGCAGTGGAAGAAAGAGTAAATTGTAATGCTTACCTAAGAGCTCCTGGGCCTGCAGTCGAATCGATTGCACCACCAAATAATCTCCTTCCAGTAAAAACAAAACCTGCTTGACGGGTTGGTAATAATGAAACAACATATCCATGTATAACGTAAAACTGACGGCCACATCTTCAAAGGTCACTGCTGAAAAGCGAAGTGTCTGTGCATGCTTTTGTAAGAAGCAGGAATTGATCTCATGGATCTGTCCATAGGTTTGCTTGGCCATGATACGGACTTCTTCTAACTCTTTATTCAATACCGGACTTAACGCTTCATTGATCAGACGTGAGACTAAAAACGACGTCATAAATTCCCCTAACGTGTCGGTATCCCATTGTGCAAAGAAGGGATCCGACAGATAATCTGATACCACTTGTTCAAGGCCATCCCACTGATTGAATCGTTGACTGAATGTATGTTCTTGATCTACTCGATGAATCGTTCGCTTGGAAATGATCGATAGATGGACCCAAGCGAATTCTTCCTTTGGCAGATAGATCTCATATTCCTCATGGATCCTCGCTTGTAAAGAATAAAGTAGCTGAAAATCTTTTTCCTGATAATCGACGTTCTTCAACCACTTAGGCAATGAAATAAACTGATGTTGTTTGACACGAACCATCGTGATATAAAGATGGTAATAAAAAGCAGAAACGGTCGTCCCTGTCCCCAGCTCATAATCCCCCAGCTTGCTAGATAGTTCATCCAGAACCAATGCATGCAGCCCTTCGGGCGGACGAATCGTAAAGGGGGTCTGTTCACTGCTGTAATAAAAATCAAAAAAAAACTTGCGGATGTCGGCTTCTTCCCCTACAAAATTCACGGGGGTAAGAGTCAATGTTAGATTATATTCAGCTAAGATCGGTTCAATTTTCACTAAAAACCGACGCAACGTACTTTCGGCATAACTGTACTGGTGTGCCAAGTCAGCTAATGCGATAGGCTCTCCGTAAAAAATCGTCCCGACAATATCAAGGAGAACTTCGTTCTCTAACAGTTGTTCTTTCTTTTCTTGGTATCCTACCCGGTCACGTTCGTCAAAATGAAAACCGTTATACAGTGAAAGCAATTCAATGGTCTTCCCAAAGTAACTTTTGATTGCTTGAATATCTTTGACCATCGTTCGTTGCGAGATCATCAAGCGTTCACTCACCGCAACAATCGTAAAGTGGTGTTCTCGTTCAATAATAGTCAAAATCCGCATCCAGCGACGGATCTCGGCATTCGTAATAAAAGCAATTTGTAATTCGCGCATACCTATCCTCACTTTTTCATTTTGTTCCTTTTCCCTTCACAATAACCACACAATGTTCGTTAGATTGTTTCTCTTGTGGGCAAAGTTGTTAATTCAAGCCTTCCTGTGCGTACTTTTTTTGGGACTTGATTCATTACTTTGATATGGCTTAGGAAACATAATTGATTCGCTAAAATCATCTATAAAGGATGGTCAGTTCTTTCCCCATAGTTAACTGATCCACAAACAAAAAAAGGCTTTTCTTCATGAATCAGTGCTTCTTTCTTATCATAATACCTCCTTCGCGTAAAAAAAGAAAATTGGTAACCTTTTTCATTACCGACCAATTGGATCATCTCATCGAAATAATCTTTTTCTACTTATATGTATTACATGATCATTCGACGTCCAAAGCCAGTTTGATTGATCAGAGTCTGAGCTATGATGCACTCTTTTTCTGATAGCCCTAAAAATATTACTCCACACATAGTCTTTGGTAATAAAGACTAAATGATAAAATAAATTCTGAATTTTTTCTTTCTGTGAAGAAAAAGAAAAGAGCCGCAGCCCTTTTCTTTTTCAACTAATTGTCGGGAACTGCACTCAATTCCCACGTAAGGGTCGTTTGATAGGTAGCTGTTCTTGGGTTCGCCGTTGGTGGAACTTCAAGGGCGACACTTTCACCTGCACTTTCCCTGTTGCCGAAACGATAAATCCAAGTCCCCGCTCCTTGACCATCGTGCGCGGTCACAAGAAGCGTTTTTTCTTCTGGGATCAGCACAATCCCGTCTTGATTTTGAAGCATTGGTTCGTTAGATTCTTGGACAGATGCAAATTGTTGGTTATTAAGCAACAAACGTGCGCCTCTAAGTTGATTGTCTTGACGATCCGTAAACTGATTATTTTGTGTAACTGCTAATTGCCAACCGTGACGCTCCTCTTTTGGGCGACGATCACTGACTTGGATATAATTTGGTCGCTCTTCTGCGTCATTGATGCTTCCGTCAGCATTCAACAAGCGTTGGGGTTGTGCATAATAGCGCTTGGTCTGCGCAGAAATGCCTTGGGTTCCAAATGAAAAGCGTGACGCAAAATCAATACTCAGTGTCCCTTGTTCTTCAGGAAGCTCAGGTTTATTCTCTGGATCGACTTCAATTTCTGGATTCATCGGATCTACTGGTGAGACAACCTTCATTTCATAAACTGCTCGAATCGTAGTATCTTCGTTTCCCATTGTAACATTTGTTACTGCATTGAAGGGGTCGTCAATCGTACTACCCTCTCCATTAATGATTTCCCATCGAACAAAGTCATATGCTTGGTTTGGATTTGCACGAATCACTGTTTTTTCTCCTGGAGATAGTTGGAATGTCTCTACTTCCGGAGTTCCTCCATTTATTGGATTGGCTTCTAAAACGACTTCGTATTTAATTTCCTCAAATACTGCTCGAAGAATGGTATCAGAACTTCCCATCGTAAATTTAGTGTTCCTCGCTTCTACATCTTCAATTACGCCACCTGATCCAGATACAATCTCCCATCGACTAAATTGGTAGCCCGGATTAGGGGAAGCGCTAATGTCCACTGTTTCCCCTTGAAACACAGAAGTCTTGTTTGACTTAGCATTACCACCTTCTATAGGAAAACTTTCGAACGCTAAATTCTTAACTACAGAATTTGCTGGCCTATTCATAAACATACGGAACCCATGTGCATTACTAGAAGTTGCCCGAAACTCTGCGCCATTTCTCAGTATCAATCCTTTATTACTGATGCCGCTAGGTACAGAAATTCTGTAAGAGTCCCCAAATTCACTTACGGATAGAGTTTGTCCAGTAGTGAGGAGTACTATTCCAATAAGATCGTCCTTTTTGATGAATAATGTATATTCACTGTCGGACTGATAAAAGTATATGGGTTCTTCTAGTAACAAACCATCGGAATTTTTTAATGATATATCTGCAGTAATGCTCGCGCTAGTTCCATAACTAGTTGACCACATAGCCCCAGGCGAGTCTCTAAAATCTATCTGTGAAGCTTGTGAAACATCAAAAAATAAATCGAGATTGTTTCCAGTTGTGTCTTGAACAATATCAGGAAGAATATAACTATCGGCTGTCACTCGCTCACGACGAGCTGCACTACGATCGGATGTCCGTAAAAAGCTAGCAGTCGGTGACATGTTAGCGTTAGATGCTTGAACGTAATAATAGGTTTCAGGTATCAATTCCGGACGTAGTAATTGGTCTCCTCTACTTATAAGCAAAGGGAAATTATCAACATTCCAACTTCTTGGTGTGATATCAAGAAATTGAGTGTCACTATTTTTCTGATGCTCCAGATCATGCTCAGTAACAACGTCTTGGTCCGAATTTCCTTCCATTGAATTGGACTCATCTATTTGTGTTTCTTCCTGATCACAAATTTCAATTTCAACTGAAGATTCACCCACAGATACTTCATACATCCCAGCCACATCGAATACTAATGGAAGAACAAATGTATTTTGCGCACGTTTTGACTGAACAATCCATTCATTAGACTGCTCTCCTTTCTCAACTGAAATCCCTGTTGGTAATTGATCTTTGAGAAGCGTTGCTTCTTCAGGTAAGAATACTCGTGCTTCGGACACTTCTTGATCAGAAAAAAAAGTCACTTTTAATGGCGATTCAATCGTTCCTTGTAGGTGAGAGTTAGAAAAGGAAAAGCGAGGTTCACTTTCTTCTTCCACTTCTAGATAGTTTTTTATGGATGGAAGTTCCAACTGTTCTTCTCCCTGTATCTGCGCCTCTTCTTTTTTCTCCGTGGTTTCCGCATAGACGATGCCTACTGGTAGGAGGAATGCATGCAGAATAAGAATCGTCGTTCCTAAAATGAGCACTCCTTTTTTCATTAGCTTTCTCATAGAATCCTCCTCTCTATCCTTCTTTTTCACTTTCACGTGCTCTTTTCTTTTGCCACATCAGATAAAGCACAAGTCCAAGCATTAAAATGAGCAAAATAATCGCACCGATCATCCACCAATTGGGACTGTTGTCGATCATGACGTCTTCCCGGTTCAACTTACGGGCATCGTCGGCATCGATCGTAAACTCACGAGTCCAAGACCATTCATTGTCTCCCGACTTTGCGGTTAGTTCTAACACGTAGTTCCCACTTCGAAAACGATCTCCCTCTAAAGAAATCGGAAAGTTAAAATTCGAATTGGGCGCCATCTGCATCTTCTCTTTACTGGCCTCATAGAGAACGTCGCTCTCTCCTGCTCGTTTCACGGTAGCTTCCACCGCCAATTGATTGACAAAGGTGGGCGTGAAGTTTTGTAGCGTGGCACTGATCACATTGCGATAGTTCAATTGATCCGCAAACACATCTAATAGTTCCAACTCCGGTTGCACCGAGTCTCGGGTATTACTGACGACCACACCTACCACATGGGCAAATTCATTCTTGATCGCTACCCCTTCTCCTTCTGGTGCTTCACTTTCTTCCTCTTCTTTTACTTCGGTGATTCGTAAACCACCAGCTAAATACCCTTCAAAGGCGTCTTTAGGCATCTGTAAAGGAATGTCTATGACCTTTGTTTCTTTTCCTGCGAGTGTAATGACCTCCGAAGGAGTCATCAGTTCATCCAAGGAGTGAACCAAGGTTGGATCTTCTTCTTCGGCATCTTTGCCATACTCGACATTTCCCAAAGTATTGGTATACGCCGTATGCGGTGTCACCTGGACATTGATTGGTTCTGAACTGGAATTACCGACTTTCAGCTGCAAGGTCTCTTTTTGACCAGGAGCGAGTAATAGCTCATAATACCCTTTACCTTCATCGACTTGACTTTTGGGAAAAAGCGGGGTGACATGTGTATTTAAGGCCGTCTCTTCAGCTTGGGCTGAAATGGGCAAGAAAAGGAAAAGTATCACTAGGAGCCACAGCCCGCTTTGCGTAATTTGTTTGTGTCTCATTTTTTTAATCCTTTCTAAAAAAAGCAGCGCCACAGAGATCTGTAACGCTGCTAGTGACTAATGGAACATGGAAATTGTTACTTCTTAAAGGTCATTTTCAGGTGTTAGTTCTAATTCCCATGTCAAGGTAGAGGTATACGTTACCGCATCTTTAGCAGTCGAACCAGGAACGAATAATTGAATCGCTTCATTCTCTACAACAGCTGCGCCATCTTCTACTTGTTTTGCAATCGCATCATGATCTCCCCAAACAGCCGTCGAGGTACCAGCACCTTTTTGGTTAGCTGCCGTCATAATCGGTACGGCATCATTATTTGGAATCAATTCCAATCCACTTGCATGAATGCTCGGTGCTTGAGCTGCATCATCGATACTGTAGCGTAGGGCCGGATCGAATAACGTGATTTTTGCGCCTTTTAATACCTTGTTTAATGTATCCGTAGGTGCTTCAAATTCTGTTAAACTTACACTTAATTCCCATCCTTCATTGGTACCGCGGGTGTCTTGGACTTGTGCCAAACTTACATAAGGAACTTTATTTTCTTCACCGGTTGTTCCTGTTTTTTGTTGTCTTTCAGCGACCATATTGTAATGCTCATCTGTAGTTGAGATAATTTGTGAACCGAAGTTCATTGTTGGCACAGTTGTGATTGTTAAAGGTCCTTTGTTTTCTCCATCAGGACCAGTGACTGGCGGAATAGTTACATCAGGACCATCCGGTCCAGGATCAACGACTGTGTCATCATTTCCTGGCGTGAAGGTGATTTGACCCTCAGTGGTTGTTTTGCGAACTTCTTGTGTTTCCTTCTCTTGAACAGTTTCTTCGGCGAAGGCTTGTACGCCTCCGGCAAAAATGGTTGTTGATAATGCAGCTACAGTTGCTAACCGGATAAATTTCATTCTTAAATTCCTACTTTCATTTAATTGTTTTTTGTGTTGCTTTTCTTCTTTTGTACCCTAAGGCTAATAAAACGCTACCCACTAAGAAACTGCCGATCCATAGTCCAAGTGAGCTATCAATCATATTGGTTTTCGGCAAAGTACCGTCTGGCTTTTGTGGGCTAGTGCTAGGTGGTGGGGCTGGCGGACCGATTGGTTCATAGGCCCCGGTAAATCCAATCGATCCTTCTGACTCAACGGATTGGACCTGTGTACCGTAAACCAGCAACGGAAACTGCATCGCTATTATTAGGAAACATAGAACGATTATTTGGCCGACCGTTTTTCGCATATTCCCTCCTCCTTTAATGTTCTTCTCAAAATTCATCGTTTTTAAGGAGACAAAAAAAAAGACATTCGATAGAATCAAATGTCTTAAAAAAGTTATTAAATTAGTCTTTCTATTTCAGAATATAAATAGCGAATATAAATTCTAAAAAACGATGGTTTTTGATGCAAATCATTAAACAAAATAAGGATCAACTTGAAGCCTTATTTGCATCTCTTATATTACAAGATTCTCACCAAAATAAATAATCGAAATTTTCACTTCGGTATGCAAATTTAGAAAAACGAATATTAAAAAAGAATCATTAAAAAGAGCGTACAGCAATTTTTTCTCTGGATACTTTTGATTGATCCATGTAATTTAGAAAATATTTTTTGGTCATAAATCGTTACGAAATCTAGATTCAGTCAAATAACGCATTCACTATTTTTCAGAGCAACCCTTCTAAAAGGTGGAAAACTAAAGTTTGATTAAGTTAATTGTTCATGGAGAGTTGACTTAATTAAGCTCGTTTAAATAGTTGGTAGGAACCCAATAGAGTATACCCCAATGTCATTAAGTTAAGGCAAAAAGCAGGAAAACATTTAAGTTTCCCTGCTTTATTTTTTCTATGTAAAAGGACACTCTCTTGATACAATTATTTTAACAATAATAAAACGTCATAGCGCTACTTATTCTGGAGGTGCCCTTATGTCTAATACTATCAACATTTCATCCACACTTCAAGCAGCTCATAAAATCAAACAAAATTTAGAAGATCAAATTCGCTGTATTACAAATCAACCTGAAATTTTTGCTCAATCTCCGACTGATTTTTCTCGAAACAGAAAATTATCTTTTGAGACAACTCTCAAAATTATTCTCTCTTTCGGTGGACAAAGTCTTGCTAGTGAATTACTCTCTTACTTTGATTTTACACTTCAAACGCCAACGGCTTCCGCATTTGTACAGGCTCGAAGTAAAATAAAAATTGAAGCTTTCAAACAACTCTTCTACCGAACCATTCCTTCAAGTAACCAAAACAAGCAATATAAAGGGTACCAACTATTGGCTCATGATGGCTCCGATATTAATATTCCTTATGATGAAAACGATCCTGAATCCCATTACACCATCGGAAAGTTTGATAAATCTGTAGGATCTTTTCATCTCAATGCTTTATATGACCCATTAAATAAATACTATGCATCGGTAAACTTCCAAAAAATTAGACAGCTAGACGAACGGAGCAGTTTGTGTCAAATGGTTGATGAGTTTACTTTTGAAAAGCCAACAATTATTATTGCAGATCGTGGTCATGAGTCATTTAACGTGTACGAACATATTAGAAAAAGTGGTCAAAAATTCGTAATTCGAGTAAAAGATACCAAAAGTAATGGCTTTCTTAAAGGACTTGGATTACCTCAAAAAGGAACATTTGATAAAGAGGTTAACCTTTGGTTAATAAGAAGACAGACAAATAAAATCAAAACTGACAAGAGCTATCAATTTGTGCGTAAAAAAGCCAGCTTTGATTATCTCCCATCCGATTCAAAAGAAAGCTATCCCGTTAGTCTCAGAGTCGTTCGGATTAAGTTGAGTGAGGATAGTTATGAATCTTTAGTCACAAATCTTGATTCCTTCACTTTTAAACGCGAAGATTTAAAAGTACTTTATCACTTACGCTGGGGAATTGAAACTTCCTTTAGAGAATTAAAATATGCCTTAGGTTTAAACCAATTCCACTCAAAGAAACTAGAGTTTATTATTCAAGAAATTTACGCTCGTCTCATTATATACAACTTTTCAATGGAAATTGCTCAGGTAGTGGCGTTATCAGCTCCTTTAAAGCAGTTCTATCAGCTTAATTTCACACAAGCTATAGGCATTTGTAAAAGATTTTTTCTTGATCAAACCGTCAATGTAGAAATTTTGATAAGAAGATATTTCCTCCCCGTACGCCAGAATCGGAGTAACCAGAGAAATATAACAAAAAAGAAATTTGTTGGTTTTTTATATCGTATTGCCTAATATTATAAATCGGACTATACCATATAGGACGTTTTATTGTGTTGCTCGAAAATATAAAATTAGTCAAGTTAATAAGAAAAAAGCGATATACTTGAGACTATTATTTGTTTTTTTGTCTTAACTTAATGACATTGGGGTATACCTTGTTGGACCCATATTATCTCTTGAATGTATTGATTAACTGAACATAAATTATTTAAGGGATTTTATGATGGAAAATGAGTTTTCTAAAGTATACAAAAAAAAATTGCCCAGAAAGTTTTTTCTGGACAATTTTTTAGCCTATTTTCATTTCAGATTGTATACCATCGAATAGTAATTATTTGTACTTAAATTATTCCCACAAAGTTCCTTGAAGTACGTGCGATAATCTTTCTCAACAATTCGTAAGATTTCATTTATTGGTAATTTATTATAGTCATAATGAATTAGCTCGGTGATTAGACTTAATTTTGCGTCAATTCCTAGAACTATAGGAAGATTTTCCCAAAAGTTTTCTGGTGAAATTGTGCTTGTCAATTGGTCAAGTTGTTCGAACTGTTGTGCCAGATAAACATTCAGTTCTTCTGATTTTCTTTTATCTTGTGGTATATTTTCTTGAAATTGACGCATATATTCATCTTTCGTTAGAGATGGGTTCATGTTGTGTGCTCCTTTCTCTTGCCCTTTTCCTTCATTTCTGATTGATTTGATAAAATTTTCTACTTTTTTATTGATCTATATACAGTATTGTAGATCATCATTCTGGATAAAAATTTGATTTATCAGAGATTCTAAAGATAAAACTAGAGAAAAAACGGTATTCTTTTCTAATTGTAAGGAACTGCACTTAATTCCCACGTCAACTTTGTCGAATAACTAGTTGCTTCTGGATTCGCCCCCTTTGGAACATTGAGTGCAACACTCTATTTTGCCGTCTCTGCATCACCAAACCGGTAGATCCAAGTTCCCATTCCTTCACTACCTTGAGCTTTGATCAATGTTTGGCGATTTCCAGGTATTAGGGAATGGACAGATTGAAGTTCTGGAGCAGTTTTCCCTTGAGCAGTAACAACTTGTTGGTTTGATAGAGTTATACTAGCGCCATTCAATACTTGGTTTTCTTTTCCTTTAAATTGTTCTTTTTGTGTCACTGCTAATTCCCAGCCGTTACGCTCAGATTCTGGGCGTCGATCACTGATCTGCACAAAGTTTGGTCGTTCTTCTTTCTCGCTAACTACTCCATCTTCATTCATTAAACGTTGTGGTTGAGCATAATACGTTTGATCACGAGCAGAAATAGCTTGTAACCCAAAGTTGAATTGCGAAACAAAGTCAATACTCAACAGCCCTTGACCTTCAGGCAAATCTGGTTTATTTTCTGGGTCCACTTCGACTTCTGGATCCAAAGGATCGACTGGTGAGACTTGGGTAATTGTTTCATAAACAGCTTGAACCGTCGTATCTGTACTTCCCATCATGAAGGTAGTAGTAGCTGAAGTTGTGTTTACGATATTTGTCCCAGTCCCTGACACAACTTCCCAGCGTACAAAGTGATAACCACTGTTGGGATTTGCGTTTAATGTTGTTGTGCTTCCTTGAGCTAAAGTACTAGCCTCTGCACTCGGATTTCCCCCATCACTCGGACTGGCTTCAAGGGTCAAATTGTAGGTGATTTCTTCATATACAGCACGTACTGTCGTGTTTGCGCTCCCCATCGTGAAGGTAGTGGTAGCTGAAGTTGCGTTTGCGATATTCGCCCCAGTCCCTGATACAACTTCCCAGCGTACAAAGCGATAACCACTGTTGGGATTTGCGTTTAATGTTGTCGTACTTCCTTGCGTTAGTGTTGTGTTTGTTGCACTCGGATTTCCTCCAACATCGGGATTAGCTTGTAAAGAGAGATTGTAAGAAACAGGAGGTGTGACCCATCCACTACCACTAGCATTAAAGACCATACCGGTATATCGACGGTCATTAAACGTAGTAAGATACCTTTCATTAAAATCATTTGGATTACTATTGCTATTCACAACAGTCGCTCCATTTAATCCACTAAGCATGACATCTATACTATTCCAAGAATTTAAACCTAAAAACACTCCATTCCTTGATTCTACCATAGAGAACCTATTTGCTTGAATAATTATTGTACTCCCAGCAGTTGAAAGAACCGGTCTTAAACCAGAATTAGTGGATGATAGAATCCATCCATATTGATTACTAATAGGTATGATTTTCAGAGTACCATTCCGAACCAACTCTATTCCTGTCGCACGCACTGTTGCACTAGCTCCGCCAGCTGTGTCAGCTCTAATCTGTATAGCTCCATTTAAATTTATATTCTGACCAGATATTATAGAGCCTGCCGTACCAGTTGACATAGTAATATTTGCATGATTAATTTCTATTAGCCCACTTCCATTATGAATAATGAGGGGAGCTGTACGAGAATCTCTTCCAATTAGAGCTGGCTCATCAGTTAGTCCTGTAGAAGTTATAGTTAGACCTGCTACACCACTCATTACTAAACTATATCCGGAGTTCTGAAAATTAAGAGTCCCTCCATTAAGTGTTATGGATGATAATCTTGTATTAAGAGAATCTCCTAAAATGGAACTAGAAAAAGATATATTACCAAGAATTATTATCGTGACAGTAGAAGAGTTCCATGCGCTTCTAAATTGGCTCCAATTATTTACACTGCTAATAGATCGATTTTGAATATCTCTTGTTTCTTCCAAAATACGTTCTTCTTCTATTACAATCAATTCTTCTGGTATAGATAAGTTTTCTTCTACAGCAATCACCGGTTGAATAGTTGTTGAATTATTAATACTGTCTTTTGTATTATTTTGTTCGGTCATCTCTTCTGATTGATTAATTATTTCAGCTTCTTCTAACTCGTTGAGTTTCTCCGTTCTCATTACTGAAGGAGAATCCTGTACTTCCACATAGACATGATCTGCATCGTTATCAAGCGTAAGAAAGTAGTTTCCAGGAATTTCAAAAAGAACGGATACTTCAAAAGATTTCTGTTCATCGTTAGTAGATAGACTCCAATATTCACCATGAGAATGGTGAATTGATTCTCCATTAGAAAACTGATTTTCTATAATTTTTCCGTTTTCAGGAATTCGGATCAATACTTCATTCGAAGGCAATTTACTAGTAAATTTGAAAGTAGTGGGTTGACCAATTACAGTCCGGAATGATTTTACCTCAAATGAAAATTCTTGAATCTCTTCTCCATTGTTTTCTAAATTTGCTCTTGCGCTAACTGTATTTAATAAACTATTTTGCTCTGCATTAAATGTCTCAACAGGTTCTACATCATTACTAGATTGCGTATCTGCATCAACCATTTCTACTTGATTAAAACTTATTTGTAAGAGTAGCATGGTAATTACCAAGATACTGAATAAGTCACTTAGTTTTCTATTCAATGTCTTGCCACCTCTCATTTCGGTTGTTCTTTCTCATTTTTTTCTTTTTATAAAAAATAAAAAGAAAATAGCTTACTAAAAATAGCAATAAAAGTATAGCGACGATCATCCACCAATTGAGACTCGTATCAATCGTGACATCTTGTTGATTCAATGCTCTCGCTTCATCCGCATCAATGGTAAATTTCCGTTCCCATTGCCATTCCTCTTCCCCAGAGCGTGCCGTCATTTTCAACAAATATTCACCACTGCGAAAACGATCGCCTTCTAAAGAAATCGGAAAATTGAAATTGGAGTTTGGCGCCATTTGCATCTGTTCTTGACTGGCTTGGTATAAAATTTCTTCTTCCCCCACTTTTTGTACCGTGGCTTCAACTTCTAAGCGATTCACGAATGTTGGGGTGAAGTTTTGTATATTCGCACTGATGACATTACGATAGTTGAGTTGATCGGCAAAAACATCTACCAACTCTAAATCAGGTTGCACGGCGTCTTGGTTATTACTCACCACCACACCGATGATATAGGCAAACTCATTTTGGATGGCGACCCCTTCTTCGTCGCTTGTTTCTTCCGTTGTGTCTTCTTTGACTTCTTCGATTCGTAAGCCACCCGCTAAGAAGCCTTCGAAGGCTTCTTTAGGCATCTTCAGATCAAGTGTCACTGTTTTCGTTTCGTTACCACCAAGCTCGATGATTTCGGGATGTTCGATCAATTCAGCAAGCGAATGCTTGAGTGTTGGATCTGCTTTTTCCGCGTCTTGCCCGTATTCTACAACCCCCATCACGTTCGTATAAGCAGTATGTGGCGTGATTTTGATTTTCTTTGCTTCTGCGTTTGCGTTTTGTAGTTTCAACGTTAGTTTTTCTGTCGTATCTGGCGCAAGGGTTAACTGAAAGTAACGTTTGTTACCTGCTGTTTGATTATCTGAGAATTCCGGTGTCACATAAAAATTTAAGGTTCCTTCTTCTGCCCCTACGCGCATTGGTGCCAACAAACTGACGAACACCATAAGCAATACTAGCCCTGCTTGTTGGATTTTATTTTTTCGATATGTACTTGCTTGTTTCATTCATTTACTCCTTTCTTTAAAGAAAGTAGCGCTACAAAATTGTAACGCTACACCGTTCACTTCTATCAGCTGAAACCCTCGGTTTCGTCAAAACTATACGGCGCCATTTTCACCTGATTTATCAATATCTTCATTATTATCAGGTATATTGGATAATTCCCAAGTTAGTGTGGATTTGTATTGTGCCGCATCTTTCGCTGTCTTACCAGGAACAAATAATTGGATCGCATTATTTGTCACCACGTCAACCTTATCGTCCGCTTCTTGTGCGTTTAAGTCTGCTTGATTGCCCCAAACAACGGAAGAAACACCAGCACCTTTATCTTTTTCTGCGGTCATCACGGATACAGCAGAAGCATTTGGGATCAATTTCAATCCACTTGTATGAGCTACTGGTGCATTTCCAGCCGTGCTTCCTTCATACTGAATTCTTGGGCTTACCAATGAAATCTCTGCCCCAAGCAAGGTATCATTGACTGTTTCTTTCGTTGCTTTAAAGTCGGTCATACGTACTTGCAGGTCCCAACCAGCATTCGTTCCTCGGACATCTTGTACTTGCGCAAAACTGACATAAGGGACTTTATTTTCTTCACCCGTCGTACCCGCTTTTTGTTGCTTTTCTGCAATCATATTGTAGGTTTGATCCTGATTCGAGATCACTTGTGGACCGAAATTCATCGTGACAGCTTTCATGATCGATAAAGGTCCGGTCGTTCCTGGCACTTCAGGCTCAATGTCTACATCTGGCCCATCTTCTGGTGGAATAACGACTAGGTCTTCCTCTTCATTTGGTGTAAATTCAATCGTTCCATCCGTAGTGACATTACGTACTTCTTTTGATGTTTCCTCGGGTGGTTCAGCTGCGAAGGCTGTGATTCCTCCGACAAAAATGGTTGAGCTTAATGCTGCAATGGTTACTAATCTAACAAATTCCATGTATTTAAATCCTACTTTCTTTTATTTGTTTTTTTCTTTTTGTGCCGCCAAAACCAAAAGCCAAGTACTATGATGACAAGCAAGAGACCAAACATTGACCAAATGCGCATCTTTTCCTCGTTTGTTTTCGGTAATCTTCTGGCTGTTGGGTGATTGACCCCTGAGGGGTGTTGAGCAATTTCTTTTGGTAAATCTGGTTTGATCGCACCTTCCGGTGCTGGATCTGGTGTTCCTGGTGTTTCATATATGCCAGTAAAACCAATCGTACCTTCTGTTTCCACAGAGCGTACTTCTGTCCCATAAACTACTAGTGGTACATATACTTGAATCAGTAACATACCCATACTTAGTATGTATCTTTTTTGGTGTTTCATATCCCTCCCCCTATATTCTTAGATGTCTCAAAAATCATGGTTTTTGATGCAAATCATTAAACAAAATAAGGATCAACTTGAAGCCTTATTTGCATCTCTTATATTACAAAATTCTCACCAAAATAAATAATCGAAATTTTCACTTCGGTATGCAAATTTAGAAAAACGAATATTAAAAAAGAATCATTAAAAAGAGCGTACAGCAATTTTTTCTCTGGATACTTTTGATTGATCCATGTAATTTAGAAAATATTTTTTGGTCATAAATCGTTACGAAATCTAGATTCAGTCAAATAACGCATTCACTATTTTTCAGAGCAACCCTTCTAAAAGGTGGAAAACTAAAGTTTGATTAAGTTAATTGTTCATGGAGAGTTGACTTAATTAAGCTCGTTTAAATAGTTGATAGGAACCCAATAGAGTATACTCCAATGTCATTAAGTTAAGACAAAAAAACAAATAATAGTCTCAAGTATATCGCTTTTTTCTTATTAACTTGACTAATTTTATATTTTCGAGCAACACAATAAAACGTCCTATATGGTATAGTCCGATTTATAATATTAGGCAATACGATATAAAAAACCAACAAATTTCTTTTTTGTTATATTTCTCTGGTTACTCCGATTCTGGCGTACGGGGAGGAAATATCTTCTTATCAAAATTTCTACATTGACGGTTTGATCAAGAAAAAATCTTTTACAAATGCCTATAGCTTGTGTGAAATTAAGCTGATAGAACTGCTTTAAAGGAGCTGATAACGCCACTACCTGAGCAATTTCCATTGAAAAGTTGTATATAATGAGACGAGCGTAAATTTCTTGAATAATAAACTCTAGTTTCTTTGAGTGGAATTGGTTTAAACCTAAGGCATATTTTAATTCTCTAAAGGAAGTTTCAATTCCCCAGCGTAAGTGATAAAGTACTTTTAAATCTTCGCTTTTAAAAGTGAAGGAATCAAGATTCGTGACTAAAGATTCATAACTATCCTCACTCAACTTAATCCGAACGACTCTGAGACTAACGGGATAGCTTTCTTTTGAATCGGATGGGAGATAATCAAAGCTGGCTTTTTTACGCACAAATTGATAGCTCTTGTCAGTTTTGATTTTATTTGTCTGTCTTCTTGTTAACCAAAGGTTAACCTCTTTATCAAATGTTCCTTTTTGAGGTAATCCAAGTCCTTTAAGAAAGCCATTACTTTTGGTATCTTTTACTCGAATTACGAATTTTTGACCACTTTTTCTAATATGTTCGTACACGTTAAATGACTCATGACCACGATCTGCAATAATAATTGTTGGCTTTTCAAAAGTAAACTCATCAACCATTTGGCACAAACTGCTCCGTTCGTCTAGCTGTCTAATTTTTTGGAAGTTTACCGATGCATAGTATTTATTTAATGGGTCATATAAAGCATTGAGATGAAAAGATCCTACAGGTTTATCAAACTTTCCGATGGTGTAATGGGATTCAGGATCGTTTTCATCATAAGGAATATTAATATCGGAGCCATCATGAACCAATAGTTGGTACCCTTTATATTGCTTGTTTTGATTATTTGAAGGAATGGTTCGGTAGAAGAGTTGTTTGAAAGCTTCAATCTTTATTTTACTTCGAGCCTGTACAAATGCGGAAGCAGTTGGCGTTTGAAGTGTAAAATCAAAGTAAGAGAGTAATTCACTAGAAAGACTTTGTCCACCGAAAGAGAGAATAATTTTGAGAGTTTTCTCAAAAGATAACTTTCTGTTTCGAGAAAAATCAGTCGGAGATTGAGCAAAAATTTCAGGTTGATTTGTAATACCGCGAATTTGATCTTCTAAATTTTGTTTGATTTTATGAGCTGCTTGAAGTGTGGATGAAATGTTAATAGTATTAGACATAAGGGCACCTCCAGAATAAGTAGCGCTATGACGTTGTATTATTGTTAAAATAATTGTATCAAGAGAGTGTCCTTTTACATAGAAAAAATAAAGCAGGGAAACTTAAATGTTTTCCTGCTTTTTGCCTTAACTTAATGACATTGGAGTATACTCTTGTGTCCTCCTAAAAAGAAACTTTCTGACCTAATTAATTGAGCTACTGAAAGAGCTATTAAACCAGGAATAAAAAAAGGGTCAAAAACTCTTAAGTTTTTGATTCTTTTTTATATTTAAATATGTAAAACAGATGATCACAAACGAAAAATCCTTCCCAGTAACGGGAAGGATCATGAAGATAATAGCTTTTTAATATGTTTCGTCAACTTTTTTAGTAATCATTGGGAAGAATTTCATGCAGTAGATTGCACAAATGCCTACGACGATATAAATGATTTTTGCAAAGATAGTTGTTGAACCACCAGCAATCATAGCAACTAAATCAAGTTCGAACAAGCCGACTAACAGCCAGTTCAGCCCTCCCACAATCAATAAGGTTAATGCAATAGCATCTAAAGTTTTCATTAGAGTTCTCCTTTCTTAAATTGTTATAATAATTATGTACTAAAAAAAGAAACATTGCTTAAATAACGCTCAGGAATTTTAGTAAACTACGTAAAAAGATGAAAACAAGCAAATGTATCGCAGATAATGCATTTAAAAATAAAAAAATAATATCAGACTTATAAAACATTAGATTACAAATATTTTGAAAATTAAATCATCTGGAAATTTAAAATAGAATACAATCTGTTGTCTTTTAGATGATAAACAATCTTATGGTAACAATTGGAATCCGTCCGATTACTATTGACTCCCCTCAATTCCTGTAAACGAAGTTGAAGTATATGTGAAGGCGAATGCTGGACTTTCTATTTAGCTGTTAAAAACTTAAATTAGAAAATGACATTGAAGTTGAGCAATAAAAATCATAACCACCCTTCAAAAGGGTGGTTTGCTCTAGGGCTATAAGCCCTTAACACCGGCCAGCGCCTAAAGACGCTGGCTTTCTCATTTCATGTTCAAGCCATATTGCCTTTGTCACTTTTGCCTACCTTTAAAAAGGTTTTTGTTCTACTCTCTAACCCTTAAAAGGGTCCTCGTATTCTCGAACGCTCAATTTATCTAGCGCTATATCATGTTTCTCTTGTTCTTGAATGTATTTCCTTATGGTCGCTTCATTCAATCCCACTGTGCTTACATAATATCCTTCTGCCCAAAAATGTCGATTGCCAAATTTATATTTTAAATTTGCATGTTTATCAAAAATCATCAATGCACTCTTTCCTTTAAGATAACCCATAAAACTTGACACGCTTATTTTTGGTGGGATACTCAATAATAGATGGACGTGATCTGGCATCATATGTCCTTCCAAGATTTCTACTCCCTTATACTTACATAGTCGTTTGATAATTTCTTGAATACTTGCTCGATATTGATTATAGATGATTTTTCTTCTATACTTTGGTGTGAATACAATGTGGTATTTGCACAGCCACTTTGTATGGGCTAAACTATTTGCTTTATTAGCCATTTCTTTTCCCTTCCTTTCGTTATCAATATGACCTGAACAATCATATTTTAACGATAGGAAGGGCTTTTTGGTAGAACCTTTTATTCCCCACCCGCATAGCAGGTGGTTTTCTGTTTCACTCGCTTTGCGAGCTCAACTTGGTCTAAAGACAATAATAAAAAAAGTGTCAGAAACTTAAAAGTTTCTGACCCCTTTATACCGTGAAATAACTAGCCTTCATAAATGGTTTCTCGTTTGCCTGCTTTAACAACAAGAACTAAAGCATAATCATCATGAATATCACATATTAATCTATATTTTCCTATTCGATAACGCCACAAACCACTTTTATCAGCCGTGAGACCTTTGCCAGTCCACCTTGGATCTTCGCAACCCTCTATATTCTTATTCAACCAAAGTAAAATTTGATTTCGAATGGGCTTATCTAACTTCAAAAATTCTTTATGTGCGCGTTTATCAAATTCAACGTGATACTTCATAAACCTTCAGCCTTCATCATATCTTGAAGAGAAACAGATTCGCCAGATAAATTTTTCAGAGCTTCAGATCCAGCTTGCAAATCTAGGTAATCTTCAATTTTTTCTGTCAATGCTTGTTTCATTAATGTTGATAATGGCTGACCAGTTAGTTCAGCATAACTTTGAAAAAATGCCTCTTCTTGCTCATTTAACCTTATTGTAGTAATGCTCATCGTAATCCCTCCTTATATATATCTATTGTAATACATTGTAATACAAAAATCAAGTTAATCATTAACGGAGGAAACTCTTCATAAACTTTTTCCATAAATTCAGCTCATTTCTTTTAAGGTTTTGGTTTTTCAACATACATTTTTTTTTAACGTTTTTCTGAGGCGAAAGGTTTTAAAAAATTTCAATTTTCAGATCGTTAGATTTCGCTCCTTTCTTTGATTAAACTTCGTTCCATTTCTTCCCAACTGTCATCCTTGGCGTGCTTATGCCCTACACCTGTAGCAGGCAGAAAAAAAGGGAGTGCTGTAGGGAAAAGTTTTGAGTGATTTTCTCAAAAGTTTTCCCGCCCCTTTTTTTCTGAATGCGGAAGGTGTATAAGCAGTGACGCTGAGGGTAACAGTTGGGAAGAAATGGAGCTTAATCAAGACATCGGACGAACGAGCTGAAAATCGCTTTGAAATTTATGCCCTTGACCTTGAACTTGCCTTTTGGTTTTGATCTTGATCTCTTGTTTTTTACTTATTCTTTTGTCGCTTTTCCTGTTGAGTAATCAATCATTATTCCTGTCTGTATATTTGGTATCAGAACGTTGAAATCTATCTGCTTGTCTTCAATACTCTTCGCTTCTAATTGGATAGCGCGTGGGACTAACTCTGTATCGATAAAAATAGGTGTTACTCTATAACGTACATGATTATTTGTACTCTTTAAGTATTGCGCAATCTCATTCTCATACTTGACCATGTGAATCTGATTTAATTCTTGTGTGCCAGTAAATAGGTTTTTCCAGTTTGCATTTTCGCCTGTTAGTTGAAATCCGAGTAATAGCGATAGGTAATCCTTTGATATTATCTCCGGATTTTCCCCCGCTCCACACCGTACGTGAGACTTTCACCTCATACGGCGTTCCATCTTATATCATTTCTTCTAATTCAACTAAATTACATAACTCACGATAGTGTTTAATTTTTGTCAGTTGTTTTCCGTTTAACTGAAGGATATTTAAATAGTTATTTATCGTGCCTTTAGAAACCGCATGAATCAAAATATGAACCCATTTATGAACAATAACTAAATTATCAAAGCTATCCGTACCACCTAAATGTTTGGGTATTTTATGGTGGCAATGGACATCTTCCGCTTTAAGAAATGCTCCTGTGACTGCACATAAGCCTTGTTGCATAGAATATTTTGAAATTCTATTGTCCGCGTATTCTATATTTTTATTATCAGAAAGGTACATAACCATTTTTGAAATTTCTGTACATATATTGGGCAAAAGTTGGCTGTAAATTTTCTTTCGCCCCTTCTTTGTATAGAAACATATATCTTGGCTAAAGCACATATCATTTTTCGTTTGGACATCTGATATCGGATATAGGTACGCTCCTGCAATATTGTAGGTTTTATAGCTGTTCTTGTGTAATCTCTTATAAGTTGCGTTTGCTTTAGTGGGTGGTCCATATTTCCCTGCTGATTTCAACCGATTACGGAAAGTCTGCATAAGACGATAGGCGATTTCGTGAAAGTCTTTATTTACATGTGTAGCTGATTGAAAATAATTCTTTGTTCCTAGTAAATACGCATTGTATTTGTAGGCTGATTTTTGTATAGGGCTTTTCTGAATTTCACGAATAAGGCATCTAAGTTTTTCACTTATCTGTTTCTTTTTGGCTTTTGTTATATACGTATGAGCGACATAGGATTTTCGCTTTTTGACAGCTTTTAACGTGAAGCCCAAAAATTCTGATTCTCTTTTCCTTAGATTAGTTATTTTAGATTTTTCTTGTGAAATATCTAAAGATAAATGATTGTTCAAATAGCCTTTTATACCGTGGTAAATTCGAATTGCTGACTGGTGATTTTTAGTAAATATCTTGAAATCATCAGCGTAACGAACGATAAACATTTCTTTTAGCGTTGTTTTCCGCCTTAAGCCCCTTAATCTTGAAGATGGGTGATATGGCTCTCTCGTTTTCATGAATTCCCATTGGTTGGCAATCCACCAATCAAGCTCATTTAATACCACATTAGATAACAAGGGAGACAATATCCCTCCTTGCGGAGTCCCCTTTTTCGGAACACCCTCTCCTTCAATTGGGGCTTTTAACATCTTGGCTAGAATTGCTAAAACTCGTTTATCTTTTATCCCTATCGTATATAGTTGCTTTATCAGCTTATTGTGATTTACATTGTCAAAGAATCCTTTTACGTCAATATCTACCACGTAGTGAAAATTCTTTCGCGTTAGAAATTTACATCTTGCCATTGCGTGTTTAGCTGACCGATTAGGTCTAAATCCATACGAATGGTTATAGAATTTTGCTTCACATATTGGTTCTAAGATCTGTAAAAACATTTGTTGGATAACTCGGTCTCTCATTGTTGGAATTCCTAGTGGTCTCTTGTTACCGTTACTTTTTGGAATATAAACCCTTCTTACTTTCTGAGGTTTGTAATCCGACAGTACACTTCGAATATATCTGACAAACATTTCTGTATTTGCTAGTTTATAATCATCGATCGCGATCCCGTCTACTCCAACTGTTTTTGAACCTGTATTATTTTTAATCACCCTGTATGCCAAGAGGATATTTTCTCTGGAGATAATTCGTTCATACAAAGGGACAAATGTTGTGGATTTGTTTTTGCTTCTCTCATATAAATCGTCTAATACTTCTTGCATACCGTAATATTCTACATATCGTAAATACGTACTCACCGATGGATAACTCACTCCTATTTTGGAAGTCCCATCATCTTACTCGACCCTGTAAGTTTCATTCAGTTGTTTTAAAATTCAATAATAATAAGACTTGGGGCTATCCCTCCATGCGAATTACCACATATCAACAGTACTGTGCCCCTACTCTCACAAGGATAAAATAATTTCGATTGTTCTCTTATATATACCTGCTCATGAATTAGATGGTTCTCATGCAGTTCCTTGCTTTCCACGTTCCAATTAAGTTAGCTTTGCATATATCCTTAGGTACTTACTTTGAGCCTGTTAATTTATATCTTCTTTGTTAGGTATTCCGAATTTCTTCCTCATCACCATACTTTTCGGTAATTAACCCTGCGCACGCAGTATATAGTTTTCACTATATTACCGATTTAGACCCGTTCATTCGCAAGTTCGTCAGTCAACGTTTGACATTCTTACCATAGATAATTTATAGCATCCCGACCTATCCTCAGCCATATCTTAGGTACAGACTTAGGCTTTGTTCAGCCGACTTCACCTGGCTTCACACAATAAATAGCTATTCCTATTTGTTGCATGCAGGAGTATCAGATAGTTTGTTTCAGCTCAACTTGAAGGCTTTCATTCCAAACTTCACTTAATTAGTTATAACTACATATTTTGTAGTTCTCCTATTTCGTATTTACATACTTATAAGGAAACGTGTCACACAATGACTTCTATTATAGAGCCACACACCACTTTCTAGTTTTTTCTGATTCCAGCCTGTTGGATAAACGTTCGATATATCTCCCCGTTCTTCTGTTGGCATCATAGATTGGTGCAATAGTGCATCTGCGACACCGACCCGATTAAGGGAGTCGAGATTAGAAAATGTTTGCCAAGTGCCTGCATCTATCGACATCTCTTCAGCTTTAAAACTCGGATAATTGCCGTTTACTTGGATAACAACATTCTGACCATCATAATCAGGCAGATTCTCAACCTCTTCAACTGAGATTTCTTCCTGATAGGCCCAATCACCGAAAAAAGCAGGCAACTGAACATTGATTTCAGATAAGTCCATCAAAGAAGCAGTAAACCCAAACAAACTAAATAATGCTGCGAGTATGAATTTTGACTTACGTTTCATATCAATCTCCTTTTATTTCATATAATTACGGATTTCTCCATTGTCCTTAAAATAAATATTTCCATGCCCTTTTAGTAGCCGGTCGATCCTTTTTCTTCTATAGGTCAATAGTGACAGGACTCTAACTCTTTTCGTCACTCTCTTCAGCCATCAGCTTCTCTGCTAGTTTAGTAAGCAAATAAGCATTATCAAAGCGCATTCTATCAATCGACGACTTTCCATGTTTAAGATCCGAGATTGTCATCTTTGCAACACCGGATCTTTTACTTAATTCAGCTATTGATTTCCCACTTTTCGTCAGTAACCATTGAATTTTTTCTTTGTTCGCATACATAGTTATTCCTCCAGAGTTGGAGTGTAGCTATTATTATTTGCTACTACTCACTTTTATGATATATTTTGAGTAGTAGCAAATCCGGTCTATGGTTTTGTTACTTTGTGCTTATTCTGTGTCCGCAGGGTAAGCA
>NZ_JBIOSV010000001.1:2727500-2945575 GCF_051714945.1 Enterococcus sp. AZ080 | reverse complement strand
ACAAGGCCTCCTCCTTCATTAAAAGTAAATAGCTAGTACTAATTTATCATTTTTTACAAAAGTTTTCCACAGAAAGAAAAGAAAAAAATTTTTTATAACAATTATCCACATTATCCAGAAGAAAAAAAAAGAAGAAAAACACAGGGAGGAAAAAAAGATATCCACAAGAGTAATCAACAGGTGGATAAGTGGTGTAAAACTAGAGATTTACCCAGTGGGATGTGGATAAAAAAAGTAATAATGACAGTACTTACAGAAATTAATGCACAGGAAATTATGAAATTGTGGATTACTTATTTTCAGCTGTTTATTCTGTGTAAAAACCAAGGGTAAATTACTGTGGAAAACTTCTGTGTATAACTTTATCCACATTGAAAACACAGCGCGAAAAATACCGTTGTGGATAAAATGAGAGAATTATTTTCGAATAAAAGCTTTTTTTTATATTGACAAATCACCTAAGTACTCGTTATACTATCAAAGTATGTCTGTGTTTAATTCATGTACATGTAGATAAGAATTTCTGGAGGTGGAACAAGATGAAAAGAACATACCAACCAAATAAACGTAAACGTCAAAAAGTTCACGGATTCCGTAAACGTATGAGTACTAAAAATGGACGTCGTGTTTTAGCTAGCCGTCGTCGTAAAGGAAGAAAAGTTCTTTCAGCTTAGACCACTGGGGTTACAGTGGTTTTTTTTATGCCCTTTTTTAGAGGAAAAGGTGAAAGACTTATAGGAAATATGGTATGATTGGGAGCGTAAGTGAGAGATAGAAAAGGAAAGAAAACGAATGAAAAAAGCGTATCGAGTGAAAAAAGAACGAGAGTTCCAAGCGGTGTTTCAAACCGGCGCTTCCTTTGCTAACCGTAAGTTTGTCGTGTACCGTTTAGAAAAGAAGGAACAACCGCATTTTCGTGTTGGCTTATCTGTAGGTAAGAAAGTCGGAAACGCTGTATGTCGCAATGAAGTAAAACGAAAAATCCGTGCGGCGATCTATTCATTGAAAGAAGAGATCGAGCCGGAATTAGATTTTATTGTGATTGCTAGACCAAGCATCAAAGGACTGACTTACGATGAGATTCGCTCCAACTTAGTCCATGTCTTAAAGCTTGCAAAAATAATCGACAGAGAGGAAAAGAGTAAGTGAAGAAATACAAACGTTTACTTTTGATGGCCGGACTTGTCGGTCTGATCATCGTCTTATCCGGTTGTGGAACTGGAGAAGTCAGCGCACAAAGTACAGGAATTTGGGATCGCTACATTGTTTATTATTTTGCAGAAGCGATTAAAGCATTGTCATTTGGAAATGTTGGGATCGGGATCATTTTATTCACGATCATCATTCGCGTAATTTTATTACCATTAATGCATTTCCAAACAAAAAGTATGCGTAAGACCCAAGAACTTCAACCAAAACTAAAAGCGATCCAACAAGAATATAGTTCAAAAGATCCTGAAACACAAAGTAAGTTAAGAGAAGCACAACAACGGTTATATGCTGAAAATGGTGTAAATCCATATGCAGGTTGTTTGCCTTTATTAGTACAAATGCCAATCTTAATGGCTTTATGGCAATCAATTTCTCGTGTTCCTGCGTTGAGTCAAGGTCACTTCTTATGGTTGAACTTAGGGAACGCTGACCCAACCTTTATTTTACCAGTGTTGGCTGCCATCTTTACATTTGCAAGTACGTATTTATCAAGCATGAGCCAAGTGGAATCGAACGCTTCATTGAAAGTCATGAATTTTGCGATGCCAGTGATGATCTTAGTTATGGGGGTCAATTTAGCCAGTGGACTTTCATTATACTGGGTAGTATCAAATGCTTTCCAAGTGTTCCAAACACTATTGATCAATAATCCATTTAAAATCAAACGTGAGCGTGAAGAAGAAGCACAACGTATCCGTGAAAAAGAACGTGCTTTGCGTAAGGCACAAAGTCCTAAGAAAAAACGTAAAAAATAAGGGAGGGAATGCAAATGCCGATTTATGAAGCTGCAACCGTAGATGAAGCTGTTGAAATTGGATTGAATGAGTTAGGACTAGCAAAAGAGCAAGTCGCTATTGAGATACTTGATGAAGGAAAAAAAGGATTTCTCGGAATGGGAAAAAGAAATGCCAAACTTTCAATCGAACCGAATATCAGCGAAGTTGTCTCTGAAACGATCGAAGAAACCGTAGAAGAAGTGTTGGAAGAAACATCTGTTCAAACAGAAGATACGGGTGAAATCGAACCTGAGGACTTGATTGAAGAAAAAAGTGAATTAGGTGACGAAGCAGCTTTATCGGAATTAGCAACCTATCTCACTGAGATCTCCCAGCAACTAAATGCACCAGCTGTAGTAAAAATGACACGAGAAGCGAACTTGATCGTCTTCCATTTAGAAACGGATAAACAAGGTCTGTTGATCGGCAAACATGGAAAAACGTTAAATGCTTTGCAATATTTGGCGCAAGTGTTCATTCATCGAGTAGCCGGTAATAAACTCTCTGTCGTGGTAAACGTGGGCAACTATCGTGAAAAACGACAAGAGATCATCCAACGTTTAGCTGAGCGCACCGCAGAAAAAGTCTTGCGTACGGGACATCCTGTATTTTTAGAACCGATGCCTGCGTTTGAACGCAAACAAATCCACGCGGCATTAAGTAAACATGAGGGAGTACAAACCCACTCAGAAGGTGATGAACCATATCGTTACTTAGTTGTCGAACCAGCTAGCTAGCGATTACGAAGAGAAGAACCAAAATCTTGCGATCAGATTGACAAACTTTTCCAAACAAAGTATATTTTATTAGAAATCATTCTTATCGGAGTATACGATGGTAGTCTTTACTTTGGTAGAAAAAACGTGCAGAGCGAAAGCTCTGCACGTTTTTTTGTGATCAGCCAATCGTTGTTTGGACAAATTGGATCACGGTACCGTAAGCAAAAAGTTCGATGATCTGTTTGCCATCTCGGGGTTTTTGTTGATATTCAAAGTGACAATTGATGACTGCATTTGCGCCATAATCTAACACTTTCTTTTTTAATTTTTGTTTTGTTGTCAAGAACATGTCATCACTATTGAATGTAGGGTCGAATAAGTCTCCTTCAATACATTCTGCGACAAATACGATATCTCTGACGATATATTTTTGATTGATATTCCCTGTCGATAACACCACTTCATTGATTCGTGGATCATCTACTCCGTCTACTGCACTAGGCTTAAATTGGGCCATAATTTTTGCTCCTTTCGGTAAAGAAAAAGTATGTAGATACCGTTACCATTTAAGTGTAACGTTTTTTGGAACAAAGATAAAGATATAAGAGTAGATTTACTTCTATAGAGAGTGATCTAATGATAGTTTCAGTCAAAAGAACCCTGTGCAGAAAAAGTTTAAGATTGATTAGTGACTCTCATAAAAATAAATAAAAAAGCTTGATTACTAGAATTAGATATGATAGTCTATGACCAGAATTTAAACAGAACAAGCAGTCAAAGTGCGAAGTTCACCATTTATTGCAAAGGGTGAAGTGGGCACTTTTTTTGTGCGTAAAATGAAAAAGGAAGTGAAAAAATGGCTGAAATAACCTTAGAATTTGATACGATTGCAGCAATCTCTACGCCACCAGGTGAAGGGGCGATAAGTATTGTGCGTTTAAGCGGTGATCAAGCGTTGACCATTGCCAATAAAGTCTATCAAAGTGGCAATAAACAGTTGTTGGATGTTCCTAGTCATACGATTCATTATGGGCATATCGTCGATCCCAAAAGTGAACAATTAGTCGATGAAGTCATGGTATCCGTCATGCGCGCACCACGAACATTTACCCGAGAAGATGTTGTAGAAATCAATTGCCATGGGGGCATCGTTGTCGTCAATCAAATTTTACAGCTTCTATTAAGAGAAGGCGCACGTTTAGCAGAGCCAGGAGAATTTACAAAGCGTGCCTTTTTAAATGGACGAGTTGATTTATCCCAAGCTGAAGCAGTCATGGACCTGATCCGTGCGAAAACAGACAAGGCGATGGGTGTCGCGTTGAACCAATTAGATGGAAATCTGTCTGCATTGATCCGTTCCCTTCGACAAGAAATTTTAGAGACATTAGCACAAGTCGAAGTGAATATCGATTACCCTGAATATGATGATGTCGAAGAATTGACGACAAAACTTCTATTAGAAAAAGCGCAGATGATCCAACAACGTATCGAAGTTCTTTTAGCAACATCACAACAAGGCAAGGTCTTACGAGAAGGATTAAGTACGGCCATCATCGGTCGTCCAAACGTTGGTAAGTCAAGCTTACTGAACCATTTATTACGAGAAGAAAAAGCCATCGTGACAGATATTGCGGGAACGACAAGAGATGTGATTGAAGAATACGTCAATGTTCGTGGCGTACCGTTGAAACTGATCGACACAGCAGGTATTCGGGAAACAGAAGATATCGTGGAACAAATCGGTGTTGCTCGTAGTCGTAAAGCTTTGGCAGAATCTGAATTGATCTTACTTGTCTTGAATCAAAGCGAGCCGTTGACGATTGAAGATGAACAGTTGTTGGAAGCAACAAAAGGATTGAAACGGATCATTCTATTGAATAAAACTGATTTACCGAAACAATTAGAGGAAGACAAGCTTTTATCATTGATCGAGGATGAACCAGTATTCGCTGTTTCGGTTGCCAATAATGAAGGATTAGACCGATTAGAAACGGCCATCTCTGAGTTGTTCTTTGGCGGGCAAACTGGCGAAAGAGATGCAACTTATGTATCCAATACCCGTCATATTGCCTTGCTCGAAAAAGCGGCCATCTCTTTACAAGAAGTGATCGCAGGAATCGATGCGGGTATGCCTGTTGACCTAGTTCAAATGGATATGACTCGCTGTTGGGATTACCTTGGTGAAGTCGTAGGAGATAGTGTCCAAGATGAACTGATCACACAATTGTTTAGTCAATTTTGTCTTGGAAAATAAAGGAGGAACAGTTCTTGAATCATTATCAAGCAGAAGAATATGATGTGATCGTTGTCGGTGCAGGACATGCTGGTTCAGAAGCCGCTTTGGCTGCTGCACGTATGGGGTCAAAAACGTTACTATTAACGATCAATTTAGATATGGTGGCATTTATGCCATGTAACCCTTCCGTCGGCGGTCCAGCCAAAGGCGTTGTCGTACGCGAGATTGATGCACTAGGCGGCGAAATGGGTAAGAATATTGATAAGACATACATTCAAATGAGAATGTTGAACACTGGGAAAGGACCTGCTGTCCGAGCATTACGTGCACAAGCAGACAAGCATGCCTATGCCAGTGAAATGAAACATACAATTGAAAAAGAAGAGAATTTGACACTAAGACAAGGAATCGTTGAAGAATTGATCGTTGAAGATGGGGTTTGTCATGGTGTAGTCACTTCAACCGGTGCAAGCTATCGTTCAAAAGCAGTCGTTATCACTGCAGGTACCGCATTACGTGGTGAGATTATTATCGGTGAATTAAAATATTCATCTGGTCCGAATAACTCACAACCATCAATTGGTTTAGCCAATCACTTAAAAGAATTAGGTTTTGCCATTGATCGTTTTAAAACCGGAACGCCTCCACGTGTGAAATCAAGTACGATCGATTACTCTGTTACAGAAGAACAACCGGGAGACAAGGAGCCAAATCATTTTAGCTTTGCCACACCGGACAGTGCCTATAACTTAGAACAAGAACCTTGTTGGTTGACTTATACAGGTGAAACGACCCATCAAATCATTCGTGACAATCTTCACCGCGCACCAATGTTTACAGGAATCGTTGAAGGCGTCGGCGCACGTTACTGCCCATCGATCGAAGACAAAATCGTCCGTTTTGCAGACAAACCACGTCATCAACTCTTTTTAGAACCAGAAGGATTGAATACAGAAGAAGTGTATGTTCAAGGGCTTTCAACTTCACTTCCAGAAGACGTCCAAGTGGATATGTTGCATTCGATTGCTGGATTAGAAAAAGCAGAAATGATGCGTACGGGCTATGCCATTGAGTACGATGTGGTCGAACCACACCAGTTACGTCCAACATTAGAAACGAAAGTCGTAGAAAATCTTTATACGGCCGGTCAAACCAATGGGACAAGTGGATATGAAGAAGCAGCGGGACAAGGGCTGATTGCAGGAATCAATGCAGCATTGAAGGTTCAAGGAAAAGAGCCATTAGTCATCAAACGTAGTGACGGCTATATCGGTGTCATGATCGATGATTTAGTCACAAAAGGAACGAATGAACCTTATCGCTTACTGACGTCCCGAGCAGAATATCGTTTACTTCTTCGTCATGATAATGCTGATCTACGCCTAACGGAAATGGGTCACCAGATCGGTTTAGTAAAAGAAGATCAATATGCTGCTTACTTGAAAAAGAAAGCAGCAGTTGAACAAGAAATCAAACGTTTGATGAACGTTCGTATCAAACCGACAGCAGAAGTCCAAGCCTTTTTAGCAGAATTAAATGCTGCACCATTAAAAGATGGTGTGCTAGCAAGTGATTTCTTGCGTCGCCCAGAAATCACCTATGCCGATCTATTACGATTTATTCCAGAAAATGCGGAGTTAACACGTAAAGAAATCGAGCAAGTTGAAATTCAACTAAAATACGAAGGATACATCAAAAAAGCATTAGAAAAAGTAGAAAAACTAAAACGGATGGAAGCCAAACGCATCCCAGAAAACATTGACTACGCTGCGATCAACGGATTAGCAACGGAAGCAAAACAAAAGCTTCAAAAAATCCGTCCAGAAACCATCGCACAAGCAAGCCGCATCAGCGGTGTCAATCCAGCGGACCTAAGCATCTTGATGGTCTACATCGAACAAGGGAAGATTGCGAAAGTGGAAACATCTGCTTAAATAAAGCACTAAACAAAAAAAGAGCCGACGAATGATTGATTCGTCGGCTCTTTTTTTGTTAGCAAGAACATAGAGTAAATTACTTATGTAAAAAAGAAGAAACCTGAATATCCCATCGACTGATCAGCCACCTATTTATACATGCACCAATAAGAAACCCACAAGTATTTACAAAAACATCCCCTAAATCAAAAATACCTAGGTAAAAGAAATATTGGATCCATTCAACGCCTAAGACAGCTGAAAGGACTAAGATAGTATTAGTATTCTTCCAACTTACTGGTAAAATCCAGTCTAAAGGTAGAAACAGTAAAATATTAAACAGAACAATCATTGGATCACCATAAATCAAATCCTTCACCCACGAAAATAGCTGAAATTCTACGCCTCGTATCCCGATATTTTTTAAGAAAAGTAAATAAATAAGAAAGGTGATGTACAGCAAAGAAAAAAAGACCAGCCATTCTCGATAGATGTTTCTGGTGAAAGCACAGTGAAGACTGACATAAAGGAATAACGTAATGATTATCATTAAGAAGAAAGGAACCCAAAAATCGACAGGCCAGATGGTGGAAAAAGCGTAATAGAATAATAATAGAGATAACGCATGAAAAACCATCGAGAAAAAAGCAGGCAAGAAAGTAGCATTAAAAATTTTTAAAAATAACATTTTAATTTTATTTTCGATCTAAAAAACCTCCTTATTTTTGTTATAATCAATTGAGATTAACTTTATAAAAAATATACGTCACAACACTTGTCTTTCTCTCTATAAGTATACATAAAATAACTTAATATTGAAATGTGATCGCAGAATAAAATGAAATATACGTATCTTATTGTGAAGCATTGACAAAAATAGTAGCTAACTGAAAGGAGGATCTATGAACAAACGGCTTTGGTTAGGTGTATTAGTGATCATTATCTTAGGAGGAATCGGAGGAAAGATCTACATGGATAAAAGAGAAGAAGATCTTCAAGAATTGCTAGAAATACAGAAGGATCTGGCAAATTATGTGTATAACAATTATCGTCTCTATGTAAACAATCGGGAGAAAGAAGAAGAAATTTTCAGAAAGTATGACTGCGGACAAGGTGAAATGACCACGGAAGAATATTTGAAAGCATTGTTAGAGGTCAGAGAATATAAGGAGATAACTAAAATTGAATTTACTGGATATTCAGTGAGTCCGATGAATTTTTTGACCATTTATTTCACTGTTAATGGAGTATATGAGGAGGAAGTAAGTTTAAGTACTATTTCCGCAGAAACAAATAAACCTATATACATGATTTCTGATAGCACTGGAACTGGTCCTTATTATATTACAAAAAGAAAAGAAAAAATTAATTCGATTATGGCAGATGAACAAATTATCTATTACGAAGGAGGGATAGATTGATGGATCAAAATAGGTGGCTATCTGATTCTGTGTATAAAGTTGAAGATGGATTGATAAAAGTAAATCATCTAGTAAAAGAAATCCCTTATATAGTCATAAAAACAGTAGATACAAATAAAGAAAAAATCGGTAATGAATCTAAGCCAAAGAAAAATAGTATGCAAGCAATGGTAGTTGCTAAAATAAAAGAGGAATATCTTGGGTACAATGAAGAGCAATTAAAAAAAGTACCTGGCTTCCCTGACTCCGTCATCACCAAAAACCTTACGATTGCTTACGCTGGCACGACTTCGCTCAAAGATTGGTATACTAACCTTGAGGAAATTGGTCGAAGTAATAAACACTCAAATGGTGCATTTGCTTCTGCCTTGAACTATGCCCATGAAATTGAAAAGCAGTATCCCAAATCAGATGGCTATACGATCTCAACGCACTCGTTAGGTGGCGCTAAAGCACTTTTTGTCGCAGCGATCAATGGTTATGACAGTGTGACGTACGGCGCGGCAGGACCAGGGCTTGCACAAGCCTTATTCGATAATCACAACGGTACCCTGATCAATATCTACGACACTTCGGATGTCGTCACGAGTGGGCTTTTCACTGGTGGGAAAGGGATGCTTCCAATCAATAGTTTTGGAATCGATAATTCGGGCTGGGAAACATTTGGACATTCGCTGGATCAATTCAGAACAGATGAAGAGGGAAATTATATCGATAAGCATGGACAGATCATCGTATACGTCGATGGCAATGGGGGGATCTTGTTAGCCCCAACTTTGTGGCAACAAACACTTTTGGAAAACGAAGCAATGATCAAACTACTAGCAGTCAGTGGCGAGCATACGCTAGATGAAATCAAGCGTGTGAAAGAAGAAAATGAGTGGCTCAAGGTTCAAATCAAAGAATTCTTGACCTTAAAAGAGTTACAACAGAAGCTGACTGCAAGTGGCGGCGGACTTTCTCAATCAGAAAAAATTTATTTAGAGGATAGCCAAGCATTAGCTGTAGTACGGACCGCAGCAAGTAAATTTGATGAGGCGATGAGCAATGTTCGCGTGATTTACCAAAACGGGATCACGGAGTTGGAAGAGTTATGGAATGACTGGTTGGGAAGAGTACGCAATTATACCCCACATTTGACGTACAACGAGGTAATTGAAACATTAGCCGAAGTTAATTGTACAAAATGGGAGATTGTCGATGAGCCAACACAGGAATTTAGAGATAAAATCCGGCAGATCGATCAGATGTCAGAACAGTTTCAAACACTCGCCGATGAAATCACCCAAAAAATCAATGAAATGGTGGCACGTGACAAAGAATTAGCGAATCAATTGTTCTAACCCTTGCTACAAAAGTGAACGATCGATAAAAGCACTATTGAGAAGTGATTGTTGTCTAAATAAATAATAGAAAATAAAGGAATGTGAGCAATGGGCAGCACACTCTTTTTGTGTTGTCCGAGGGCGGATTATTTTTTTATTGTAGAACAAGAATTTACCTACTTCCGAATTTGGCATAACCTCCTTTAAATTTATATATAGAAAGATTGCAACTCGACTCATTTTGCGTTAAAGTAGGAAGAGATTCTGTGAAACAATTAGCTGTTTCACAATGAAAGGAAAAATTATGACACCAGAAGAATTTCGCCAAGTCTTGGCAGAAAAAGACATTCATTTATCGGATAAGCAAATGGCGCAGTTTGACCGTTATTTTCATTTATTAGTGGAGTGGAATGAAAAAATGAATTTGACGGCGATCACTGATCGAGAAGAAGTTTATTTAAAACACTTTTATGATTCATTGACGTTGGCATTTGATGTTGATTTTTCAACTGGCCTGACTTTATGTGACGTCGGCTCAGGAGCTGGGTTCCCAAGTATTCCTTTAAAAATTGCTTTTCCTGAGTTACAAATAACGATTGTTGATTCCTTGAATAAGCGAATCACTTTTTTAACTGAGTTAACGAATCAATTAGAAATCGATGCATCTCTTTATCATGATCGTGCAGAAACATTTGGGCAAAATCCGCAATTCCGTGCATCATTTGATTTTGTGACTGCTCGTGCAGTGGCACGTTTGAATGTATTGACGGAACTGTGTTTACCATTAGTGAAACAAGAGGGCTATTTCTATGCACTGAAAGCTGCGAAAAGCGAAGAAGAATTGGCAGAAGCGAAACCAGCGATTGCGCAATTAGGTGGTAAATTTATCGGAGAGCAAGCAATTGAACTACCTAAAATCTCGGACAAACGCCACATTCTGATTATACAGAAGAAGAAACCAACACCGAAGAAGTATCCAAGAAAACCTGGGTTGCCGAATAAGCAACCAATCAAGTAGGAGGAGAAGAGATGGCACAAATTATATCCGTTACAAATCAAAAAGGCGGCGTTGGTAAAACAACGACAACTGTAAATCTAGGTGCTTGTTTAGCAAGTTTAGGTAAACAAGTGTTGCTTGTAGATATGGATGCACAAGGAAATGCCACTAGCGGAGTAGGCATTCGTAAACCTGATGTGACAAAAGATATTTATGATGTATTAGTCAATGAGTTACCAATTGCTGAAGCGACAATTGCTACTGAACATGAAAACTTGAGTATTGTGCCTGCCACTCTTCAATTAGCGGGAGCGGAAATTGAATTGACCTCAATGATGGCAAGAGAATCACGTTTAAAAAGTTCACTGGCTGAAGTCAACGATCAGTATGACTACATTTTAATTGATTGCCCGCCATCTTTAGGTCATCTAACCATCAACTCATTTACTGCAAGTGATTCGATTTTGATCCCTGTGCAGTGTGAATACTATGCGTTAGAAGGGTTAAGTCAATTGCTGAATACTGTTCGCTTGGTACAAAAACACTTCAACCCTGAATTGGAAATCGAAGGGGTATTATTGACGATGTATGACGCTCGAACGAATCTAGGGAATGAAGTGGTGGAAGAAGTACGGAAGTATTTCCGTGAAAAAGTGTATGACACAGTGATTCCTCGAAACATTCGTTTGTCAGAAGCACCAAGTCATGGAAAACCTATCATTGATTATGATCCGCGTTCCAGAGGCGCTGAAGTGTATCAAGCATTAGCAAAGGAAGTGGTCGATCGTGAAGAAAAGTAAAGGACTAGGCCGGGGAATCGACGCGCTGTTTCAAGATTTGGAAAATTTAGAAACAGTCAACGTGAAAGATGAAACTGTCATTCAGTTGCCACTAAACGAATTGCGTCCTAATCCGTATCAACCACGTAAAACATTTGAAGAAGTATCATTGCAAGAATTAGCGAACTCGATCGAGTACTCCGGTGTCTTTCAACCGATCATTGTTCGTCGTTCGTCGGTGAAAGGTTATGAGATCATCGCAGGTGAACGTCGTTTCCGGGCGTCTAAGTTAGCTGGCAAAGAAACGATTCCTGCAATTGTCAGAGATTTCGACGAAGAAGCGATGATGCAAGTTGCAGTTTTAGAAAACTTACAACGTGAAGACTTGAATCCTTTAGAAGAAGCAGAAGCTTACGAGATGTTGATGAAGAACTTAAAGTTGACACAAGCTGAAGTCGCAAGTCGTTTAGGGAAAAGTCGTCCTTATATCGCAAACTATTTGCGTTTATTGACATTGCCTGATTTGGTGAAAGAAATGGTCCAAGATCAAAGATTATCTATGGGACAAGCTCGTACGTTACTTGGATTAAAAAATAAACAATTGATATTAAAATTAGCCAATCGTGTCGTAACAGAAAATCTAACGGTTCGACAATTAGAGCAGATCGTTTCCGAGCTGAATCAAAATGATGGGCAAGAAAAGAAAAAAATCCCACGTTTAGCAAAGGAAAAACCGTATTATATCCGTGAGAGTGAAGATCGCTTGATGGATAAATTTGGAACAAGTGTCGCCATCCAAGAAAAGAATGGGAAAGGTAAAATCGAAATCGAATATCTTTCACAAAATGATTTAACTAGAATTCTTGATATTCTAAATATTCAATTTGATGAAGAATAAACAGAGGGAGGCTATGTTATGTACGACTTACATGATATCGTAGAAATGAAAAAACCTCATGCTTGTCAAACGAACCGTTGGGAGATCATCCGAATGGGCGCTGATATCAAAATCAAATGTATGAATTGCGGTCATATCGTGATGATGACCCGTCGAGAATTTGAGAAAAAAATGAAAAAAGTACTTGAAAAAAATGTAGAGAAAGAGTGAATGAATTTATGGCATTAACTGCTGGAATTGTGGGTTTACCCAACGTAGGAAAATCAACTTTGTTCAATGCAATTACAAAGGCGGGAGCAGAGGCTGCCAACTATCCTTTTGCGACTATTGATCCAAATATTGGAATGGTTGAAGTACCTGATTGGCGTTTACAACGTTTAACAGAATTAGTAAAACCAAAGAAAACTGTACCAACAACCTTTGAGTTTACAGATATTGCTGGAATCGTTAAGGGTGCAAGTAAAGGTGAAGGATTAGGAAACCAATTTTTAAGTCATATTCGCCAAGTAGATGCAATCTGTCATGTCGTTCGTTGTTTTGACGATGACAACATCACACACGTAGAAGGACGTGTCGATCCTTTAGCAGATATCGATACGATCAATCTAGAGCTTGTCTTAGCAGATTTAGAGTCAGTGACGAAGCGCTATACACGTGTGGCAAAAATTGCAAAAACAAAAGATAAAGATGCAGTCGCTGAATTAGCGGTGTTAGAGAAAATCAAACCAGTATTAGAAGATGGACGTTCAGCACGTTCGATCGAATTTACAGAAGAAGAACAAAAAATCGTTAAATCTTTATTCTTGTTAACAACAAAACCGATCTTGTATGTTGCGAATGTGGCAGAAGATGAAGTAGCAAATGCAGATGCGAATGAATATGTTCAAGCAGTCCGCAATTTTGCTGCAGAAGAAAATGCAGAAGTGATTGTCGTTAGCGCCAGAGCAGAAGAAGAAATTGCTGAGCTTGACGACGAAGATAAAGCAGAGTTTCTTGAAGCATTAGGCATTGAAGAGTCAGGGTTGGATCAATTGATTCGTGCGGCGTATGACCTATTAGGATTAGCAACATACTTTACAGCAGGTGAACAAGAAGTTCGTGCGTGGACGTTCAAAAAAGGAATCAAAGCGCCACAAGCTGCAGGAATCATCCATACCGATTTTGAACGTGGCTTTATCCGTGCAGAAACAGTCTCATTTGAAGATTTAGACCAATACGGAACGATGCACGCAGCGAAAGAAGCCGGACGTGTACGATTAGAAGGGAAAGACTATGTCGTTCAAGATGGCGACGTTATGTTATTCCGTTTTAATGTATAAAAAGGCTATCATACGGTGTATGTGATATGTTAAAATGTCTTTTGTGACAACCGTCAGCGTCTAAGGAGGACTGTAAAATAATGGAAGCAGAACAGTTACGCGAAATCGTAAAAGAAAATGCGCAGTTAGAAGAACAACTAACAAAACGTAATCAACAATATATTTTTGACTTAAAAAAGTCGCTAGAAGCAGCGAATTTATCAGAAGAAGAAAAAGTAACGGCTTTGCATGAGATGTTACCCGTTTTAGTATCCGAACAAAAAGGTGGGAAAACAGCCCGCCAATTATTTGGAACGGTATCTGAAAGAACAGAAGCAATCATCAATAAACCGGTTGAAGTGAGAACTTCTTCGACACCAACGTTGATGTGGTTGGACAATACCTTACTCTTACTCGGATTATTGAGTGTCATGATCGCAATCACTGGATTGTTTTCACGTGAAACAACACCTGCTTATGGAATCACCACACTTGTACTAGGTTCAGCTATTGGTGGATGGGTCTTTTACTTGATGTACAAGTATATTTACCAGTATGAGTATCCAGGTGCTGATCGTAGTAAAAAACCTGGAATGGGTAAAACCTTGTTGATTTTGGGTGGAACGACATTGATCTGGGTCATTGCTTTTTCAGCAACAACCTTGTTGCCACCAATCGTTAACCCGTTATTAGATCCAGTGGTGATCATCATCATCGGTGCAGCAGCTCTTGCGTTGCGTTACTATTTAAAGAAAAAATATGGCATCGTTGGCAGTCTTTCTGTTCCAAGAAGATAATTTATTGGACTTAGAAATTATGTGACTTACGAGACGAACAAAAAAAAAGAGAATGTGTTAGCATTACGCTGCACGTGCTCTTTTTTATTGTTTATTTCTATTGATTTGACAGTGACGACCATGATCTCAAAACGTTTTTTTTATTATTATAAAAAATAATAAAAGAGTGTTATTATCAAATAATAGAGATGATCACTGATGTTATAAAATATGTTGAGCGAGATAGTTAAACGATAAGGGGTGAATGAATATGAAAAAAGTCAAATGGATATTTTCTATCAATGCTGACGGAGTGCCTCTGTTTGGTTATGCCGGAATCAAAACTGGACAATTTATTCTTGGGCATGGAAAAAAGTTTCAAAAAGAAATGCGGTCTGTTTTAGGGCCAGAAATCGAGCTGGATTTCATTAGCTATAATACAAGAAACCCAGAGACACTAACTGCTGATTTATTTGTGTATACAGATGTCGATGAAAAGTATCTTGACGAAGAGACGAAGAAAAAAGGCTTAAGCATTCCCTATAAACTATATTATTTGAATGAAATTGAAAAGATCAAAGAATCGATCGAAGCAAATGTTTAAAAAGTGAATTGCATCTTTTCTTTCTTGAAGTGTACTCGTTTCAGTTTAGTAAAAATATTGAGTAAGAAAAAAGAACGTGCAGTGTAAGACGAAAGCGCTAACTAACATTTGATTTTGATCAAACATTAGGAGACGCTTCATTATGCTGGTACGTTTTTTTTTAGGATTCACTGAGTAGTTCCTTAGAAAAAACAAGGGATTAGTAGAAGTTGTTGACTTACAAAAGAAAATCGATTATTTTAGTAGATAAACTAAACAAGAGGAGTGGTACTAAAAATGTCCAACTGGGAAACAAAGTTCACGAAAAAAGGATTTACTTTTGATGATGTCTTATTGATACCAGCAGAAAGTCACGTGTTACCAAACGAAGTGGATATGAGTGTACAATTAGCAAAAAATATCAAATTGAATATTCCTATCATCAGTGCAAGTATGGATACAGTTACTGACAGCAAAATGGCGATTGCTATGGCAAGACAGGGTGGTCTAGGTGTCATCCATAAAAACATGACAATCAGCGAACAAGCAGACGAAGTACGTAAAGTGAAACGTTCTGAAAGTGGTGTAATCATCGACCCATTCTTCTTGACACCACAACACTTGGTCGCAGATGCTGAAGAATTAATGAGCAGATACCGTATCAGTGGAGTTCCAATCGTCGAAACATTGGAAAATCGCAAATTAGTAGGAATCATTACAAACCGTGATATGCGTTTTGTTACAGACTTCCATATCGAAATCAGCGAAGTCATGACAAAAGAAAACTTAGTAACAGCCCCAGTAGGCACTTCTCTAAAAGATGCAGAAAAAATCTTACAACAACATAAAATCGAAAAACTACCGATCGTTGATGATGCAGGTCGATTAAGTGGTTTGATCACGATCAAAGATATCGAAAAAGTAATCGAGTTTCCAAATGCAGCAAAAGATGAACATGGTCGTTTGTTGGTAGCTGCCGCAGTTGGTGTCACTAGCGACACCTTTGAACGTGCACAAGCTTTACTTGATGCTGGCGCAGATGCCATTGTCATTGATACGGCGCATGGACATAGCGCAGGTGTAATCCGTAAAATCCAAGAAATTCGCACAACATTTAAAGATGCAACATTGATTGCTGGTAATGTAGCAACAGCAGAAGCAACAAAAGCGTTATACGATGTAGGTGTTGACGTGGTGAAAGTAGGTATCGGACCAGGTTCGATTTGTACGACACGTGTGGTTGCTGGTGTGGGTGTTCCCCAATTAACAGCCATTTACGATGCAGCTTCAGTTGCGCGCCAATATGGAAAAACCATTATTGCAGATGGTGGGATCAAATATTCTGGTGATATCGTCAAAGCTTTAGCAGCGGGTGGTCATGCGGTTATGTTAGGTAGTATGTTGGCAGGAACCGATGAATCTCCAGGTGAATTTGAAATCTATCAAGGTCGTCGCTTCAAGACATATCGTGGAATGGGTTCATTAGGCGCCATGGAAAAAGGATCAAAAGACCGTTACTTCCAAGGTGGCACGAATGAAGCCAATAAGTTAGTGCCAGAAGGTATTGAAGGCCGTGTAGCGTACAAAGGAAGCGTAGCAGACATTCTCTTCCAAATGATCGGTGGCTTAAAATCAGGGATGGGTTATGTTGGCTCTGCAAACCTAAAACAATTAAGAGATGATGCACAGTTCATTCAAATGAGTGGCAGTGGTTTGAAAGAATCTCACCCACATGATGTACAAATTACGAAAGAAGCACCAAACTATTCTGTAGAATCATAATCAAACTTCTTGAACATAAAAAAGCAGCTAAGCAATTCGTGCCAACGAATCACTTAGCTGCTTTATTGTTTATTTGATTACTTTTAGGTTCCCCATGTAAGGCACGAGTACTTCTGGAACTGTGACTGAACCATCTTCATTTTGATAGTTTTCAAGGATGGCAGCAACCGTACGGCCAACTGCTAAACCAGAACCATTCAATGTATGTGCATAATGGATTTTTCCATCTGCATCTCGGTAACGGATCATCGCACGGCGCGCTTGGAAATCTTCACAGTTTGAGCAAGAACTGATTTCACGATACGTATCTTGTGCAGGGATCCATACTTCTAAATCGTACGTTTTCGCTGCTGAAAAGCCCATATCTCCAGTTGATAATGTCATAACACGGTAAGGTAAGTGTAATTTTTTCAAAATGTCCTCTGCGTCAGCGGTCATTTTTTCAAGTTCTTCATATGAATGTTCTGCATCAGCGAATTTCACCATTTCTACTTTATTGAACTGATGAAGACGAATCAATCCACGAGTATCACGACCGGCACTACCTGCTTCTGAACGGAATGCTGGGCTAAGTGCAGTGAAGTAAACAGGTAAATCTTCTTTTGCTAAGATTTCATTGCTGTAGTAGTTTGTTAAAGGAACTTCAGCTGTTGGGATCAAAGTTAAATCTGTATCAGCTAATTGGAAAACATCTTCTTTAAATTTAGGGAATTGACCAGTACCAAACATGGCTTGGCTATTTACAGCGTAAGGCGTCATCATTTCAGTATAGCCATGTTCATAGACGTGTTGATCTAACATAAAATTATAAAGGGCACGTTCTAAGCGAGCACCTAATCCTTTATAGTAAACAAAGCGGCTTCCTGATACTTTTGCCCCACGTTCAAAATCAAGAATACCTAGATTTTCAGCAATTTCCCAGTGAGGTTTTGGTTCAAAAGCAAATTGACGAGGTTCACTCCAGCGACGAGCTTCCACGTTATCCTCTTCATCTTTACCTACTGGCACGGAATCATGAGGTAAATTAGGAAGAGTTGTAGCGATTTGTTGTAATTTTTCATCCACTTGTGCAACTTCTTCGTCTAGTGCTTTGATTTTCCCACCGACTTTTTTCATTTCAGCGATCTTCGCAGTTGCATCTTCTTTATTACGCTTTAATTGGGCGATTTCAGCAGATACATCATTACGGTATTTTTTCAATTCTTCACTTTCAACCAACAATTTTCTGCGAGATTCATCTAACTCCACAAACTCCGCTAAGACTTCTTTTTTAACGCCACGTGACGTTAATTTTTCTTGTACATAGTCAACATTTTGACGGATCATTTTAATATCTAACATTTCTTTTCCTCCTTTTTTTGTATAAAAAAAACCAGCTCATCCAAAGAAATATCTTGGGACGAACTGGTTTGAGTTTCGCGGTACCACCCAAGTTCAGTCTATCGAGACTGCACTTGTAAACAGATAACGGCTGTTACCGACCTTTCTTATTTCGAAAGGCACATTGGGTGAACTGGAACTTCGAAATTATTTTTTACTGATTTGCACCAACCATCAGCTCTCTTGAAAAAAATAAAATGTACTGGGTTCACTGTTTTCTTCTATTTGTATTCTAAGAATAGCGAAAAATTTAGTTTCCGTCAATATGTTCTGTCAGATTGCCGACTAACTTTTCATTTTTTTTAAGCGGGAAATGCATGATAAAAGACGTCCAATCTTGATCTGACTTCGCATAGATATAGCCACCGTGCAATGCTACGATACTTTGTGCAATGGCTAGACCAAGCCCTGTCCCGCCAGTTTCTTGTGAACGGGATTCTTCCACACGGTAAAATCGATCAAATAGATTGTCAATGGCTTGTTGAGGAATCATGGCACCATTGTTTTTGACAACAACGATGACTTCTGAACCAAGTTGTTCAATTTCAATGATGATTTTAGTAGCTCCTTTGCCATATTTTAGGGCATTGGTTAATAAATTATTGAATACGCGAACCAACTTTTCGGTATCACCATCCATGATCAGTGAATTGATTGGAGATTCAACAAAAATTTGAATATCCTTTTTAGAAGCTTCTAGTTCAAAATCAGCTGCCAATTGTTCAATCAATTGGATCAAATCAAATGCAGAAAAATTCACAGGAACCGCCGGCTGACGTACCTTGGTATACTCGAACAGATCTTCTACCAATGATTTCATTTGTTTCGCTTTGACATAAGCAGTGTGAGTATATTTCAACAGATCTTCTTCTGTTTGATATTGACCATCTTCAATAAGACCTAAATAGCCAATAATTGATGTTAAAGGTGTGCGAATATCATGACTGACGTTTGTAATCAGTTCGTCTTTTGATTTTTCGATTTTACGTTCGTCTTCAATCGCCGCTACCGTACTGTCCACTAAGCCATTGATACTTTTGACTACACGACTAAGATCGCCACTTAATTCGAAAGGGATACGATGGTCATAATTGCCATTAGCGATATAATGCAATTCACTAATAATGTGTCGTAATTGCATTTGTCGGTAGCGACGAATCAATCGCCAGTATAATACACCAACATCTAATAGAAAGAACACAGGAAAAATAAAATTTCGGCCATTCCAAAACAAATCACTATCTAAACGCTGGGCAAAGATATTTTTAGAATCCCAAATAGCGTTTGTCAAAGAAGGTGAACTACTGATGATCGAACTGATAATAACCAACATCGCTACATTCAATAGAAGCAGAAGGATGATCGTAATGATTCCTTCTGCTAATAATTCACTGATTTCTTTAGATGTCAGATTGATCCGGCGTCGTTTTTCGATCACTTTTTTATCTTGCATCAATTTTATAGCCCACTCCCCAAACGGTTTGAATGACTTTTTCTCCACCAGTTGCTTCTTCAATTTTATCTCTTAGATGACTAACATGAACCATTACTGTTTTAGCAGAAACGATACTTTCTTGTTTCCAGACACGTTCAAAGATCTCATCTGCACTGAATACATGGTTAGGATGACTTGCAAGGAGATATAGAATACCAAATTCTAAGGCAGTCAGTTGGATTTCTTTTCCATCGATTGTTTTGACTTCATGGGAATCTTTATTGATGATCAAGGCATTTACTTCTAGGACATCCGGTTGATCTGGTGTCACTTGCATTTTTGTGCGACGTAACAAAGATTTCACACGAGCCATTACTTCAAGAGGATTAAATGGTTTTGTTACGTAATCATCCGCTCCAGCTACTAATCCTTTGATTTTATCCATATCAGTCGTTTTCGCTGTTAACATGATGATCGGGATTTGTGATTCTTTTCTTAATTCTTTTACTACTTGCATGCCATCCATTTCAGGCATCATGATATCTAGAATAAGTAATTCAATATCAGGGATTGTTCGTACTTTTGATAATGCTTCTTTTCCATCATAGGCTTTTACTGCTTCGTAGCCTTCATTGTGTACGTAGATACTAAGTAATTCAACAATTTCCTTGTCGTCATCTGCGATTAATATTTTCATAAATAGATCCTCCATCGATTAATGTGTTTACTCTTAATATTTTAGCAAAAAAAAAGATAAATAGATAAAAGCAGCGCTTTGTTAAGGAAAATTTTAGAAGAAGAGGGGGTAGAAGGGGTGGAAACCTAAGATAAAGGAGGAAACAAAAATAGAAAGTGATTTAAATCAAGGAGAAACATCATTTAAACGAAGTAATAAATTGAGAACACTTATACAGCAATAGTAAGAAAAAATAAATTTGATCAAACAAACTAAAAGATGAACATTATCTCGGTGGAACTAGTTTAAACAGGAGAAAAAACACGTAAAAACGAATGATTTTGTGCTTCCTGTTTTTAATGATCGACTCTCTTAAAAATGTTGATAAATCAGCCTTTTTTTAGTTGACTTTCAAAATTGATGTTGGTATATTATTATTTGTTCGAAAGAACGGAAAACAAACAAATCGATTCTTAAAATTAGTGATTGACATGTTTGTTAACACATGATAAGATAACGAAGTTGCTTTGGAGTGATTCACTGATTGAAGTTAGTTTCGCAAAGAAAAAAACAAAAAAAGTGATTGACAAATAACAAACAACAAGTTATTATAAGTGAGTTGCTAAAACGACCTCGTGAAAAACGAGTTGAAAAAACTTTTAAAAAAATAGTTGACAATCATCCGAGAGTTTGCTAAGATATAAAAGTTGCTACGGCAATCACAAACGATAAGTTGAGGCAGTTGTGTTTCAATTATCACGTAGACCTTTGAAAACTGAACAAAGTAAGACAAACCAAATGTGTAGGGCGTCTTGATTCAATTCAAGACAACAAACATTTTTAACAAGCAAGCAATATGCTAGCAAACAATTGAGCTTAACAATCGAAAGATTGTTCTAACTTTTATTATGAGAGTTTGATCCTGGCTCAGGACGAACGCTGGCGGCGTGCCTAATACATGCAAGTCGAACGCCTCTTTTCCCACCGGAGCTTGCTCCATCGGGAAAAGAGGAGTGGCGAACGGGTGAGTAACACGTGGGTAACCTGCCCATCAGAAGGGGATAACACTTGGAAACAGGTGCTAATACCGTATAACAATCGAAACCGCATGGTTTCGTTTTGAAAGGCGCTTTACGGTGCCGCTGATGGATGGACCCGCGGTGCATTAGCTAGTTGGTGAGGTAACGGCTCACCAAGGCCACGATGCATAGCCGACCTGAGAGGGTGATCGGCCACATTGGGACTGAGACACGGCCCAAACTCCTACGGGAGGCAGCAGTAGGGAATCTTCGGCAATGGACGAAAGTCTGACCGAGCAACGCCGCGTGAGTGAAGAAGGTTTTCGGATCGTAAAACTCTGTTGTTAGAGAAGAATAAGGGTGAGAGTAACTGTTCACCCCTTGACGGTATCTAACCAGAAAGCCACGGCTAACTACGTGCCAGCAGCCGCGGTAATACGTAGGTGGCAAGCGTTGTCCGGATTTATTGGGCGTAAAGCGAGCGCAGGCGGTTTCTTAAGTCTGATGTGAAAGCCCCCGGCTCAACCGGGGAGGGTCATTGGAAACTGGGAGACTTGAGTGCAGAAGAGGAGAGTGGAATTCCATGTGTAGCGGTGAAATGCGTAGATATATGGAGGAACACCAGTGGCGAAGGCGGCTCTCTGGTCTGTAACTGACGCTGAGGCTCGAAAGCGTGGGGAGCAAACAGGATTAGATACCCTGGTAGTCCACGCCGTAAACGATGAGTGCTAAGTGTTGGAGGGTTTCCGCCCTTCAGTGCTGCAGCTAACGCATTAAGCACTCCGCCTGGGGAGTACGACCGCAAGGTTGAAACTCAAAGGAATTGACGGGGGCCCGCACAAGCGGTGGAGCATGTGGTTTAATTCGAAGCAACGCGAAGAACCTTACCAGGTCTTGACATCCTTTGACCACTCTAGAGATAGAGCTTCCCCTTCGGGGGCAAAGTGACAGGTGGTGCATGGTTGTCGTCAGCTCGTGTCGTGAGATGTTGGGTTAAGTCCCGCAACGAGCGCAACCCTTATTGTTAGTTGCCATCATTTAGTTGGGCACTCTAGCAAGACTGCCGGTGACAAACCGGAGGAAGGTGGGGATGACGTCAAATCATCATGCCCCTTATGACCTGGGCTACACACGTGCTACAATGGGAAGTACAACGAGTCGCGAAGTCGCGAGGCTAAGCTAATCTCTTAAAGCTTCTCTCAGTTCGGATTGTAGGCTGCAACTCGCCTACATGAAGCCGGAATCGCTAGTAATCGCGGATCAGCACGCCGCGGTGAATACGTTCCCGGGCCTTGTACACACCGCCCGTCACACCACGAGAGTTTGTAACACCCGAAGTCGGTGAGGTAACCTTTTTGGAGCCAGCCGCCTAAGGTGGGATAGATGATTGGGGTGAAGTCGTAACAAGGTAGCCGTATCGGAAGGTGCGGCTGGATCACCTCCTTTCTAAGGAATATTACGGAGACTACACACGTTTGTCGATACTTTGTTCAGTTTTGAGAGGTCTACTCAAAATTTAACCCGGGGCCTTAGCTCAGCTGGGAGAGCGCCTGCTTTGCACGCAGGAGGTCAGCGGTTCGATCCCGCTAGGCTCCATTAACAACGTATGTTGTTATATACTTGTTCATTGAAAACTGGATATTGAAGTAAAAATGTAAGTAATACAAACCGAGAACACCGCGTTGAATGAGTTTTTTAATAAGTTCAATTGCTTATTTTTCTTGATTGGACTTCTATCGCTAGAAGAAAGATCAAAACCCAACCGTAAGGTTGATAAGGTTAAGTGAATAAGGGCGCACGGTGGATGCCTTGGCACTAGGAGCCGATGAAGGACGGGACTAACACCGATATGCTTTGGGGAGCTGTACGTAAGCTATGATCCAGAGATTTCCGAATGGGGGAACCCAGCATCTTTTATAGGATGTTACGTATACGTGAATACATAGCGTATACGAGGTAGACGCAGAGAACTGAAACATCTAAGTACCTGCAGGAAGAGAAAGAAAATTCGATTCCCTGAGTAGCGGCGAGCGAAACGGGAAAAGCCCAAACCAATGAGCTTGCTCATTGGGGTTGTAGGACTCCAATATGGTAGTTCTTTCAGATAGTCGAATGACTTGGAAAAGTCAGTCAGAGAGGGTGAAAGCCCCGTAGATGAAATTTGGAAGGCACCTAGGAGGATCCTGAGTACGGCGGAACACGAGGAATTCCGTCGGAATCCGGGAGGACCATCTCCCAAGGCTAAATACTCCCTAGTGACCGATAGTGAACCAGTACCGTGAGGGAAAGGTGAAAAGCACCCCGGAAGGGGAGTGAAATAGAACCTGAAACCGTGTGCCTACAACAAGTCAAAGCCCGTTCATGGGTGATGGCGTGCCTTTTGTAGAATGAACCGGCGAGTTACGATTGCATGCGAGGTTAAGTTGAAGAGACGGAGCCGCAGCGAAAGCGAGTCTGAATAGGGCGTTTGAGTATGTAGTCTTAGACCCGAAACCATGTGATCTACCCATGTCCAGGTTGAAGGTGCGGTAAAACGCACTGGAGGACCGAACCCACGTACGTTGAAAAGTGCGGGGATGAGGTGTGGGTAGCGGAGAAATTCCAAACGAACTTGGAGATAGCTGGTTCTCTCCGAAATAGCTTTAGGGCTAGCCTCGGAATTGAGAATGATGGAGGTAGAGCACTGTTTGGACTAGGGGCCCATCTCGGGTTACCGAATTCAGATAAACTCCGAATGCCATTCATTCATATCCGGGAGTCAGACTGTGAGTGATAAGATCCATAGTCGAAAGGGAAACAGCCCAGACCACCAGCTAAGGTCCCAAAATATATGTTAAGTGGAAAAGGATGTGGGGTTGCACAGACAACTAGGATGTTGGCTTAGAAGCAGCCACCATTTAAAGAGTGCGTAATAGCTCACTAGTCGAGTGACCCTGCGCCGAAAATGTACCGGGGCTAAACATATTACCGAAGCTGTGGAGTACACCTTTAGGTGTATTGGTAGGAGAGCGTTCTAAGGGCGTTGAAGGTAGATCGTGAGGACTGCTGGAGCGCTTAGAAGTGAGAATGCCGGTATGAGTAGCGAAAGACAGGTGAGAATCCTGTCCACCGAATGACTAAGGTTTCCTGGGGAAGGCTCGTCCGCCCAGGGTTAGTCGGGACCTAAGCCGAGGCCGACAGGCGTAGGCGATGGACAACAGGTTGATATTCCTGTACTCGTTGTTTTTGTTTGAGCAATGGAGGGACGCAGGAGGCTAAGGAATGCAGACGATCGGAAATGTCTGTCCAAGCAGTAAGTCTTGATAGGAGTCAAATGCTTCTAACTTTAAGGACAAGCTGTGATGGGGAGGGAAATAATAGTACCGAAGTTCCTGACGTCACACTGCCGAGAAAAGCTTCTAGTGAGAAAACAACGACCCGTACCGCAAACCGACACAGGTAGTCGAGGAGAGAATCCTAAGGTGAGCGAGAGAACTCTCGTTAAGGAACTCGGCAAAATGACCCCGTAACTTCGGGAGAAGGGGTGCTGATCGTCAGATCAGCCGCAGTGAATAGGCCCAAGCGACTGTTTATCAAAAACACAGGTCTCTGCAAAATCGTAAGATGAAGTATAGGGGCTGACGCCTGCCCGGTGCTGGAAGGTTAAGAGGAGTGCTTAGCGTAAGCGAAGGTACGAATTGAAGCCCCAGTAAACGGCGGCCGTAACTATAACGGTCCTAAGGTAGCGAAATTCCTTGTCGGGTAAGTTCCGACCCGCACGAAAGGCGTAACGATTTGGGCACTGTCTCAACGAGAGACTCGGTGAAATTTTAGTACCTGTGAAGATGCAGGTTACCCGCGACAGGACGGAAAGACCCCATGGAGCTTTACTGTAGTTTGATATTGAGTGTCTGTACCGCATGTACAGGATAGGTAGGAGCCGTAGAAATCGGAACGCTAGTTTCGATGGAGGCGCTGGTGGGATACTACCCCTGCGTTATGGCCACTCTAACCCGCACCACTAATCGTGGTGGGAGACAGTGTCAGATGGGCAGTTTGACTGGGGCGGTCGCCTCCTAAAGAGTAACGGAGGCGCCCAAAGGTTCCCTCAGAATGGTTGGAAATCATTCGAAGAGTGTAAAGGCAGAAGGGAGCTTGACTGCGAGACCTACAAGTCGAGCAGGGACGAAAGTCGGGCTTAGTGATCCGGTGGTTCCGCATGGAAGGGCCATCGCTCAACGGATAAAAGCTACCCTGGGGATAACAGGCTTATCTCCCCCAAGAGTCCACATCGACGGGGAGGTTTGGCACCTCGATGTCGGCTCGTCGCATCCTGGGGCTGTAGTCGGTCCCAAGGGTTGGGCTGTTCGCCCATTAAAGCGGCACGCGAGCTGGGTTCAGAACGTCGTGAGACAGTTCGGTCCCTATCCGTCGCGGGCGTTGGAAATTTGAGAGGAGCTGTCCTTAGTACGAGAGGACCGGGATGGACTTACCGCTGGTGTACCAGTTGTTCTGCCAAGGGCATTGCTGGGTAGCTATGTAGGGAAGGGATAAACGCTGAAAGCATCTAAGTGTGAAGCCCACCTCAAGATGAGATTTCCCATTTCTTTAAGAAAGTAAGATCCCTGAGAGATGATCAGGTAGATAGGTCAGGAGTGGAAGTACAGTGATGTATGGAGCGGACTGATACTAATCGATCGAGGACTTAACCAAAATAAAATGAAAAACTCGGAGAGTTTCTTACTGATACTTCAAATCCAGTTTTGAGTGAACAAGATTTACTCAATATAGATAACACCAAGTGTGGTGGCGATGGCGAGAAGGATACACCTGTAACCATGCCGAACACAGAAGTTAAGCTTCTTAGCGCCGATTGTAGTGAGGGGTTGCCCCTTGTGAGAGTAGGACGCCGCCACGCTTTGTTATCTTTGGAGGTTTAGCTCAGCTGGGAGAGCATCTGCCTTACAAGCAGAGGGTCAGCGGTTCGATCCCGTTAACCTCCATATGAGCCGTTAGCTCAGTTGGTAGAGCATCTGACTTTTAATCAGAGGGTCACAGGTTCGAGCCCTGTACGGCTCATATTTTTGCGGGTGTGGCGGAATTGGCAGACGCACTAGATTTAGGATCTAGCGCCTTACGGCGTGGGGGTTCAAGTCCCTTCACCCGCATAATATGATTGTTTCTATTTTTTTACGCCGGCTTAGCTCAGTTGGTAGAGCATCTGATTTGTAATCAGAGGGTCGAGGGTTCAAGTCCTTTAGCCGGCATCGTAAATACGCGGAAATAGCTCAGTGGTAGAGCACCACCTTGCCAAGGTGGGGGTCGCGGGTTCGAACCCCGTTTTCCGCTTTGCCAATGTACTACGCGCCGGGGTGGCGGAACTGGCAGACGCACAGGACTTAAAATCCTGCGGTGAGTGATCACCGTACCGGTTCGATTCCGGTCCTCGGCATTACAAATATGCGCCCATAGCTCAATTGGATAGAGTGTTTGACTACGGATCAAAAGGTTAGGGGTTCGACTCCTCTTGGGCGCGTAGTCTTTTTATTTTTTCGGGAAGTAGCTCAGCTTGGTAGAGCACTTGGTTTGGGACCAAGGGGTCGCAGGTTCGAATCCTGTCTTCCCGATTTTTTTTATTTGTTGCAAAGTTATACGTTTTATTGTATGATTATTTTTAATTAATTGAATATGCGCCCATAGCTCAATTGGATAGAGTGTTTGACTACGGATCAAAAGGTTAGGGGTTCGACTCCTCTTGGGCGCGTTGGAAAAACTGGGACTTCATTGAATTCCTAGTTTTTTTTTATTTACATAAAAAAATTGTCGCTTATCGTTATTCTTCGAATCAAATATCTAACAAGCGTTCTCCTTTCATTCTACCTGTAAATTCGCTATAATTAAGGTCAATATTAGTCAAAGGAATGAGTGGGATGGCACAACAAAATACTTCGGATCTAATTGAATCATATATAAAAAAGATCCTGGAAAAAAACGAGATGATCGAGCTTCGAAGGATTGAATTGGCAGATCTATTTAACTGCGTTCCTTCACAAATCAATTATGTGATCAATACACGCTTTACGATTCAACGTGGCTATTTGGTTGAGAGTAAACGTGGTGGTGGTGGGTATATCCGCATTGCTAAAGTGAGAATGTCGGATAAAAAACAAATGCTTGAACGAATCAACTTGCTATTTGGCGAAACAATCAATGAAAAAAATGCCTACGCCATTATTCAGAAACTATATGAAGACCAAATCATTACCAAAAAAGAGGGAAACTTGATGTTGAGTGCGATTGCTAAAAATACATTGAACATCAACGAGACAGAAGATTATACGCGTGCTCGAATTCTACGAGCCTTTTTAGAACGATTAAGCTATGAAGATGGGGAGTGAAATTTAAATGGCAGAAATATTTACAGAAAGAGCACAACGTGTGTTAGAAATTGCCCAAGAAGAAGCAAAACGCTTCAAACATCAAGCGGTAAGTTCAGAACATATATTATTGGCTTTAGTGATCGAACCCAACGGGATTGCTGGGAAAGTATTACGAGATATGAAATTGAATGAAAAAGATATTTATGAAGAAATCGAGCATTTAGTCGGTTATGGTACAGTGAAAACTTATGCAAAAGGTGTATTTCTCCCTTATTCTCCTCGAATGAAACAAATTTTTGCTTTGGCAAATAGCGAAGTAAATAAAATGGGTGTACAAAAAGTGGGGACTGAGCATATTTTACTTAGTCTACTAAAAGATGAGAGTATCATGGCTACTCGTATCATGATCAACTTAGGAATCAGTTTGAGCAAAGTTCGTCAGTCATTGAAACGTACGATGGGTACGGACACGAGTACCGGTGGTATTCGCCGTCGAAATCCACAAGAAAAGCGAGCAATGACACAAGGTACTCCTACGTTGGATTCATTAGCTAGAGACTTAACTAAGTTAGCCAAAGAAAACAGATTAGATCCAGTCGTAGGGCGTTCAAGAGAAGTCAAACGGTTGATCCAGATACTTAGTCGCCGAACAAAAAACAACCCTGTTTTAGTTGGAGAACCCGGGGTCGGTAAAACTGCGATTGCAGAAGGATTGGCTCAAAAAATCATTTTAGGTGAAGTACCTGAAGAGATGAAAGCAAAACGTCTGATGATGTTAGACATGGGGGCGTTAGTCGCTGGGACGAAGTATCGGGGAGAATTTGAAGATCGAATGAAAAAAGTCATTGATGAAATTTATCATGATGGTCAAGTTATTCTCTTTATTGATGAATTACACACATTGATTGGTGCTGGTGGCGCAGAAGGTGCCATCGATGCATCGAATATTTTGAAACCAGCGTTAGCACGTGGAGAATTACAGACGATTGGTGCGACAACATTAGACGAATACCAAAAATACATTGAAAAAGACTCGGCATTGGAGCGACGCTTTGCACGTATCCAAGTAGATGAACCGACAGCAGATGAAGCGGAAGAAATCTTACGTGGTTTACGTTCACGCTATGAGGAACATCATCATGTGGAGATCACCGATGAAGCAGTACGAGCGGCAGTCAATCTTTCTGTTCGATATATCACTTCCAGACAGTTACCAGATAAAGCGATCGACTTGATTGATGAATCGGCAGCGAAAGTTCGATTGGAACAAGCGGACGATTTGTCAGAAACGACGATACTGAAACAAGAGATCGATCAAGTGAATAAAGAAAAAGAACAGGCGATTCAAAAACAAGATTTTGAAACAGCTGCGCATTTACGTAGACAAGAAAAAAGCTTAATGAAAAAACTAGAAAAACGTTTAGCGATTGAAGCAAAACATAAAAATGGTTTTGCGGATCGGGTGACTGAAGAAGATGTAGCTACAGTTGTTTCGGAGTGGACAGGTGTACCATTGCAACAGTTAGAAAAGAAAGAAAGTCAACGATTACTGGAACTAGAAGCATTGCTTCACGAACGTGTTGTTGGACAAGATGAAGCGGTCAAAGCTGTTTCTCGTGCGATCAGACGGGCGCGTAGTGGCTTAAAAGATCCAAATCGCCCGATTGGTTCCTTTATGTTTTTAGGCCCAACAGGAGTCGGAAAAACAGAATTGGCGAAAGCATTATCAGAAGTAATGTTTGGGGAAGAGGACGCATTGATTCGTGTCGACATGTCTGAATTCATGGAGAAGTATAGTACGAGTCGTTTGATCGGTTCGCCTCCAGGCTATGTGGGTTATGATGAAGGTGGACAATTGACGGAAAAAATTCGTCAAAAACCTTACTCAGTTATCTTGCTAGATGAAGTGGAAAAAGCTCATCCAGATGTCTTCAATTTATTATTACAAGTGTTAGATGACGGTCATTTAACAGATGCTAAAGGAAGAAAAGTAGACTTTAGAAATACGATCATGATCATGACTTCTAATATTGGCGCTACTCAAATCCGTGAGGAAAAAAATGTTGGATTCAACGTCCAAGATATTACTAAAGATCATCAAGCGATGCAAAAACGGATACTTGAAGAGCTGAAGAAAGCTTTCCGCCCTGAATTCTTGAACCGTATTGATGAGACAGTCGTTTTCCATTCATTAACAAAAGATGAAGTCCATGCGATTGTTCAAATCATGAGCCAATCGATCGTCAAACGGTTGAAAGAACAAGATATCTTAGTGAAAATCACGCCAGCAGCAGTTGATGTGATTGGGAAAGTCGGTTTTGATCCAGAGTATGGTGCACGACCACTAAGACGGGCATTACAAAAAGAAGTAGAAGATCGTTTGAGCGAAGCTTTGCTTGGAGGAGAAATCCATTTAGGCGATCAAATCACTGTTGGCGCTTCGAAGGGCAAAATCACAGTGAATGTGCGTGAACCTAAGAAAATAACTGTTAAAGTATAATGACAGAGTGAGATCGCAACAGAAATAGCTAGCTCTGATAGACAAGCCAGAAACCCAAAAATCATTTGAATTTTTGGGTTTTTTGGTTTTCTAAAGGAGTTATTTCTAAATCAATGGTGAAACAATAGATAAGCCAGAAATTATTTTACAGTATCGTTACAATCAATAATAAATGTAAGAAGTATTGGAAAGTTTTCAGAGCTGTGCTACTATTATGGAGTTGTAGGAGGAGGAAATGATGATCGAAATCATAACTACTATAGAATCAATGAAACAAGCAGAAGAATTGCTTGAAGCAGGAGTGGATACCTTATATTTTGGGGAAGAACGCTTCGGTCTACGCTTACCAGCTTCTTTTACAAGAGAAGAACAACGCGAATTAGTTGCGCTGGCACATCGTTACGGTAAAAAAGTAAATATAGCTGTCAATGGGATCATTCATCCTGAAAAAATGAAAAAAGTCCCAGAGTATCTGCAATTTTTAAAAGAAATCAATGTGGACATGATCACAGTTGGTGATACTGGGATTATCTATACAATGAGAAAAAATCCAGAGTTGAGTATCCCTTATGTTTTTGATGCAGAAACATTAGTGACGAGTGCACGTCAAATCAATTTTTGGGCAAAAAAAGGGGCGATTTCTGCTGTTTTAGCACGTGAAGTGCCATTTGATGAGATGAAAGAAATGGAAAATAAGTTACAGATTCCTGTAGAAACACTTGTGTATGGAGCTACATGCATCCATCAATCGAAACGTCCACTGTTACAAAATTACTATAACTACACGCAACAGGACGAAAAAAAAGATCGTGAAAGAGGACTCTTTCTCGCTGAACCTAAAAAAGAAGATACACATTATTCGATTTATGAAGATTCACATGGTACGCATATTTTTGCGAATAATGACATCAATTTAAGTAATGAACTCCCACAGCTTTATGCCCATCATTTCCGTACCTGGAAATTAGATGGCGTTTTTACGCCTGGTGAAGCATTTGTTGAGATCACTAAATTATTTGTTGAGGCAAAAAAAGCATTATTAGCAGACACATGGACAGAAACGTTAGCACAAGAAATGACGAATAAGATCAACGGATTACATCCAACGAATCGAGGACTTGATACAGGTTTCTTTTATATTGATCCTGAATCTATCAAGTAAGGAGTATGGTGAAATAAAATGACAACAAAAAGAAAATTAAAACGTCCGGAAGTTTTAGCACCAGCCGGTACGCTTGAAAAACTAAAAACAGCTATTCATTATGGTGCAGATGCTGTGTATATTGGTGGTAATGCTTATGGGTTACGTAGTCGCGCAGGAAACTTTACCTATGAAGAAATGGCAGAAGGCGTTGCATTCGCAAAAGAACATCAAGCGAAAGTGTATGTAGCAGCAAATATGGTCACACATGAAGGAAATGATGAAGGAGCCGGTGAATTTTTCCGTAACCTGCGCGATGTGGGGATTTCCGCAGTGATCGTCTCTGATCCAGCACTTATTGAGATCTGTGCTACAGAAGCCCCTGGCTTACCTATCCATCTATCGACTCAAGCTTCTGCTACCAACTATGAAACATTGGAATTCTGGAAAGAAGAAGGCTTGGAACGTGTAGTTTTAGCTCGGGAAGTTTCGATGGAAGAAGTCGCTGAGATACGTCGACATACGGATGTAGAGATTGAAGCATTTATTCATGGAGCAATGTGTATCTCTTATTCAGGACGTTGTACATTGTCGAATCATATGTCGATGCGTGATGCCAATCGTGGAGGCTGTTCACAATCTTGTCGTTGGAAATATGAATTGTATGATTTGCCATTTGGACAAGAGAGAAACTCTTTGACAGATGCTGGCGAGATTGAAGAAGAGTTTTCGATGAGTGCGGTAGATATGTCGATGATCGAACATATTCCTGACTTGATTGAAAATGGCGTAGATAGTTTTAAGATCGAAGGTCGAATGAAGTCGATCCATTATGTATCAACTGTCGCAAATGTTTATAAAGCAGCTGTAGATAGTTATATGGAAGATCCTGAAAACTATGTTTGCAAACAAGAATGGATCGATGAGTTATGGAAAGTGGCTCAACGAGAACTAGCAACAGGATTTTATTACGATACACCTAGCGAAAATGAACAATTATTTGGTGAACGTCGTAAGATCCCTGTGTATAAATTTGTCGGAGAAGTCTTATCTTATGACGAGGAGACGAAACAAGCGACAATCCGTCAGAGAAACCTCTTTTCTGTAGGGGATGAAATCGAATTTTATGGGCCTGGATTTACTCACTTTAGTCAAATGGTTGAGGTGATGCGCAATGAAGAAGGAGAATCCATTGATCGCGCACCAAATCCTATGATGATTTTGACCATGCCAGTCACACAACCAGTTAAACCTGGAGATATGATTAGAAAAAGAAAATAATTTTTTAAGCAATCAAGCGAAATGAGCATCTCGTCAACAGAATGACTAGAAACGTGCTACACTTATTTTTTGTAAGAGATGATAAAAAAGTTTATAGAAAAATAAGCGGTAGGATGTGGCATCAGCTGCTAAAAGGAGGAACAAGATGAAAACATATGATTATATTGTCATTGGCGGAGGATCTGGAGGCATTGCTTCAGCGAATCGTGCCGGTATGCATGGAGCGAAAGTATTATTGATTGAAGGCAATGAACTAGGTGGCACGTGCGTCAATGTCGGATGTGTTCCAAAAAAAGTCATGTGGCAAGCAAGTACGATTTTAGAAACGATCGAACGTGATGCTTCAAGCTATGGTATCCAAGCAGACGTCAAACATGTTGACTTTAAAGAACTGGTAGAGAAGCGTGAGAAATACATTGATTTCCTTCATGGCGCTTATCAAAGAGGCTTAGATAGTAATAACGTTGAAGCAATCAAAGGATATGCTCGCTTTGTCGATAGTCAAACCGTCGAAGTAAACGGTGAAAGCTATCAAGCGAATCATATTTTGATTGCAACTGGTGGTAAGCCAAGCAAAATGACGATTCCTGGTGGGGAATATGCCATTGATTCAAACGGCTTTTTTGCATTGGCAGAATTACCAAAATCGACGATCGTATTAGGTGCTGGTTATATTGCAGCTGAACTTTCAGGTGTGTTAAATGGCTTGGGAAGTGAAGTGATGTGGGCGTATCGTAAAGAACGTCCATTACGTACGTTTGATAAAATGTTATCTGATAACTTGATTGAGATGTATCAAGAAGCAGGAATCCACACTTATGCAAACTTTACGGCTAGCGAAATAACAAAGAACGGGGATGTCTACACCGTTACCTTTGAAAATGGGGAAACACTAATGGCAGAGTGTGTGTTATTTGCTGGCGGACGTGTACCGAATACAGATGCATTAGGCATCGAAAAAACGAACGTTGAATTAGATGAAAAAGGATTTATCAAAGTGGATAAATTCCAAAATACAACCGATTCACATATTTATGCTATTGGTGATGTCATTGGTAAAATCGACTTGACGCCAGTAGCGATTGCTGCAGGTCGTCGTTTGTCTGAGCGACTGTTCAATGGCAAAGAAAATTCTTATTTAGACTATGATTTAGTTCCAACAGTCGTCTTTACTCATCCACCGATTGCGACCATCGGATTGACCGAAGAGCAAGCGTTGACGACATACGGTGAAGGACAATTGAAAATCTATCGTTCACGATTCACGCCAATGTATTTTGCTTTAAACGATTATCGACAAAAATGTGAAATGAAATTGATCTGTGTGGGTGAAGAAGAAAAAATTGTTGGGCTGCATGCCATCGGTGTAGGTGTCGATGAAATGTTACAAGGTTTTGCAGTAGCGATCAAAATGGGAGCAACCAAAGCAGATTTTGACAATACAGTAGCCATCCATCCAACAGGTGCAGAAGAATTTGTTACAATGCGTTAAGTCGTTAGTAAGTTGAGGAAATACCTATATCTAAAAAGCAGACGGAATATACGTCTGCTTTTTCTGATTTATGCAGATAAAACTATGTATAAAGAACTGTTTCAATGTTATTCCAAAATGAGGTTGTTGGTATTTTAGAAATTTTGATCATTTTAGCTTTCGTTTTAGCTTGGTTCAGTTCGATGTCTGTTAAAACTAAATCATATTGATTGACTGTGTCGTAGTTTACTTGAAAAATGTTATCAGTATATGTATGGATCCTATGAATCGCAGGGATTTTTTTGAATAACAGTTGCTTATACAGTGCAAGTGTTCTTTCTTCCTGATAAGAAACAATCAAGATAGACACCTTCTTCTTGTAAGGAAAAACAGTCGTCAGTAAAGCAGGTGATAATGAAATCAATTCTAATAGTAACTCTTCATAGAGTAATTGATTCCGTTTGATCATCATTAATCCAGCATGGTCAATGGCTTGATTATATGCTTTTAGTATCTGAGGCGAATGCGTAAATAGGATTTCAGATAAAATCTGTAGATATGTTGTTTTAAAGAATTGTCGGTTTTTATTGTAATTGATCAACTCACTCAATTTCTGAATACCTTCTTGATTCAAAGAGAAGTCTTGAGATAATGAACGATAAAAGTACTCTGAAAATTGTCGAATCCGTTGATATTCCCCCTGACTACTAGGTGCTGACTGAACACAAGGGAAATAGATTTTTTTGTCTAATAGATTTGAGACAGTTGTGGTTGTCACATTAAAACCGTATTCTTTTTCAATGATTGAACAAAACACTGTATTATTTTTTATTATTTCAAAAAAAGAAGGATCATTGATTGGATTTCCTTTATTTTCTGAGATCAAATGGCCTTGTCCGATCCGAATGATTGCTGTGTAAAGATAAAAACTATTTATAATCACTTTATATGTACTAATTGTTTGATGTGTTGCTTGCTTTTTATAGTAACGTTGTAACACATCGAATATGTGATAAAAATGGGGCAATTGCTGTGGCGTATATTGCTCACGAAACATACTACAGAAGAATTGCCTAATGTAACTTTCATCCCCAATGATTTTGAGTTTTGAGGAGATATGTATGGATAATGGCGCATTGATCTCGCAGAAGTAAGTATTGATATTTGCAATGACCCGGCGAATACTTGTTTCACTTAAATATAATTTATTTGCTAATTTAGATAACGTTGGCTCTACTTCAAAAATCATCTGTAGCATTTGTACATTCGTTGATTGATTGAGTATTTGTTTGATTAAATCTTCCAAATTGATTTCTGGTGGTAATAGTAAAGAAGCCACTTGATATTTATCGGTGTTGATGCAAACTGGTGCATATGTATGGTTAAAAAACGCAATATCGGTCAATAATGTTTTTTTTGTTACCCCAAGTTGTTCTGCTAAAGTCGAACAGTCAATAGCGGCCATGCCTAAGAGTAAAGCTAGTTTGATCTGCCTTTCAGAAGTCTTTTCAAGCATATTTGTTCGTTTTATCATACTTTTCAGATCTTCTAAAAATAGAAAATCTGTTTTTTCACATCCTTTATCCATGTTATAAACATTATTTTATCATACTTTTCTAATTATTCGAATTTTTCTTTTTATTATAATCAGTGGTTATTTAAAAGTGAAATTGCCTTCTTTATTTAATAAGTATTATTTAAAAAAACAACATATAATAATCTGAATAACTAGAAGTAGTCAATTGACACACGCAAAAGTAAAATTTTCTGATACATGTTTGTTTCACTTACAAATTCTTAACTATAACATCCGAGCAATGTGAGCATTGAACATGTTTTTTATAAAACAGAAAAACTAATATTAAGAAATTATCGAAAAAGCTGTACTATACATTATAGGTTTTTTAAAAGAAAGGAGCTTGTTGACTATGGGTGTACTTGAGAAACAATTAGAGAGACAAATCTCATTGCTTTATTTGCTAAATATTGAGTCATCGAATATTAGTAATCTAGCCAAAGAATTGAGTATTACAGATAAAACGATTGTAGCAGATATCGATAGTTTCAATACAGCTTGTTTTCCCGCTCGTATTGAAACTAATCAGTACAAAGAGGTATCGCTTTCGATACCAAAGAAATTGAATTTAGATGATATATTTGTCAGGATACTTAATAATTCAACAAATGTGAAAATTTTAAAGTACATATTCATTACAGAACCTTCTCTTTCTGAGATTGCGACAAAATTATTTTTAAGTAAAACGAGTATCCGCAGGATCGTCGCCAAAATCAATACATATTTCTTGAAAGAAAAAATCAATGTCCAAATTAATTTAGAGAACAAACTAACGATCACTGGAAATGAAATCGAGATTCGACGTTTATTTGCTAGTATGTTCAAGGAAATTTATAAAGTAAAAGAATTTCCTTATTTCGATACGATTTATCAGATGCTCAGACGTTGTTTGAAGGCACAAAAAAGGACGGTTAGTACACCAAAAGTGATGTATTCGGTGTATTATATTTATTCTTCGATTATTCGAATTGGTAATAAACATCTTATTCCTGAGAAAGAATTGATCCACAATGAGCAAATCGTGGGTACCATCTTGGAGATTATCCAAAGTGATACAGTTTTTTGTACGTTAATGAGTCAAAAATATAAATTCAACGTCACACAAAAAAATGTTTCTAATATTCTCACTTCCTATTTTGGTCTAATGTTTACAGAGGTCCAACATCGTGATCAGAGATTAGAGCAGAATATTGAAAAGTTTCTTCAAAGCTTTTACAGTCTATTAGCGATTGACATGTCGATCAACACTACGGAAATCGAATATTTTTTTGATTTTATCAATTTTTATAAAGAATTAGCCATTTTTAAAGTAAGCTATGCAGATATATTCTATAAAAAAATGATGGAGAACAACCCTAAGATCTGGCAAGCCTATCAAAAATCTTTGCAAATTGCGCAATTAAATTTTGTTGAGCAAAGCGAACTATTGCATAAAGAATTATTACTCGAATTAATCATTTTTTCCAATGATTTGTTACGGATGATTGAACCCAAAATACAAGAGAAGTCGATTTTATTATTAAGTTCTCAAGAAATTGGCTTATCTCTTTTATATAAAAATTTGATTTTACATAAGCATCCATTTTTAAAAAATATTGATATCTATGAGAAGGACGTTTTTTCTATTGATTACCAATTAATCAATCAATACGATTTGATCTTGACTGATCTATCCTTAAATTTTGATCGGATCACGTCCGAAATTTTGAAAATCTCTAAAGTTCCTACTTCGATTTTTTGGAATAATTTTGAGCAGTGTCTCTATTCTTCTTAACAGAAATCGTTTTGTTGAACGTTTTTTTCATCTTTTTATCAATTTTGAAAAAATAGATAGTAGTGGTAGTCGAAATTCAGGTACGCTTAAAGCAACCGCTAGTTGGTGTTGGATAGGATAGGCATTTTATGAGAAAGTGAGCTGGAAAATTCGTTGAATAAGTTAGCAATATTTTTACTGATTGGGGTATACAGTATAGCATTCAAGGCATTATCTTTGATATTTAAAATACTTTGGGTAGTCACCAAAGCACTTGGAAAGTTCATTGGAAAAATGGTTAGAAAGGGATGGGAAAAAAGGGCACAAAAAAAGGCGCTTACACGTTCACGTGAAGTAGCTTCACAGCAAAGAGGAAATAACTTAGATCGTACGTCTATCCGTTCAAGCATATCGCAAGAGAGTCGATTGAATACGCGAGTATCACAAGCCCAACAACAAACGACTCGGCTGCGTACCTATTCTGGCCAATCTCTAACGACAGGACACTCGAGATAATACAAAGGAAAAGAGAGAGGAGTGAGTGATGGATGTCTATAGAAGATATATCTAAAGAAAAGATGCTTAGAGAAGACAAGCTTAAAGAAAATAATAAAAGTAATATCAATGAATCATTTCTATCTATATTTTCATATAAAAATGAAGCAATCATCAACAGAATCATTGGATCTCCAATTGATGAAAAAATCAGAAATGAAAGCAAAGACATAAATTTTGATACGACGCATAATGAGTTAATCCGTGATAAGAAAGAAAATATTACCAAAGAGCTTAAAATCCTTGATTACCAATTAGAAATTATTCGTCTACAACGAGACATAGCGACCATCAAGGGGATTGGAGCCATCAGCTTTTCTGAGCAACAGGCTATCGACGATGAGTATGCCGGAAAACACGCGAGGTTAAAAAAAGTTCAAACGACTCTGGAAAGTCATCAAAAAGAATTAGACAAATATGGAAGTGGTCAAAGTGTTTTAAAAATAAATACAAAAGACCAGCAAGTTGATTCAGCAATCGTTCTCGCATTGATCAAAAAAGACGAATTTAAAAAAGAATTGACCGCCCATAGAGTAGGACTAGTAGCAAAAGAAGATGAGGTCAATAAGTTAAGGGCTGAAATTGGAAAAATAAAGAAAAGTAAAAAGACAGTCCTTGAACAAAAGGTCCAATTAGCGGAAGAGAAAGTTAAAAAAATTGAGATCGTCCAAAAAGAATTAAAGGATAAGATAGAGAAAGTTGCGGTAGACACAGATCAACTAGAACCTTTGCGACGTTCCAATTCTTTTTCTGAATTTACAGTAAATAAAAATGATTCAGACGAAGTGTTAATGTCAAAATTTCAAGCAATTAGTGCAATAAAAGAAGGATATCAAAATGAAATTGCTGAAACAAAAGGCTTGATTGATTATACCGATAAGGTTGAAATAGAAATCGTTCGTTCGGTAGAAGTGAAAGCGGAGCAAGCAAAGGAAGCAGTTGTCCTAAGTAAGGCTGATCGTGAGGCGACTGTTGTTACACCTACGATTGAACGCGAGCCAACTCCAGTGATTGCGGAAGAACCAAAAAAAGATGAAGTCGATAGTGCTACTGTTGAAAAAAACCCGCCTCCGATAGAGGTCAATGTGATCGTGAACGAGGCGCCAGAAAAAACGAAGCTACAGAAACCAATAGTGGAAGAACCTAAAAAAGAATCTGTTGTAAGCGAAAATCTTGAAAGTAAAAAAGCAGAGCTTATCAAAGCGTATGTCGAAAATCTTCAAGCAAAAGTAGAGTTGATCGAAGCTAAAAACAAGAATACTGATGACTTATTAAAGCGGATCAAACAGAGCAATACGACCGAGGATGTGCAGTTTTTAAAGGAACTTAAAGCGGTTTTGGCTGATCCTGAAAAACTGCAAAAATTGACCAAAGATTTATCTACTGAAAGTGTAAAACAGATGGATAAAGATATCAAAGGCTTACAAGAAGAAACTCGTGGAATAAAAGAACAAACGAAAAAGTTGAGTGAATTAGATCATTCAAAATTAAAACAATCATTTTTCAGAAATTCCCGAAAAATCCGTGCAGCTAGATGGTTGTTGAATCTATGGCCGATTGCCATGTTACCATTAGGTATGTCATGGGTGGGTTCCATATTACCATCTACAGCTATGACTATTTTTGGGCAACAGTTTGTGAATGCTGCAGTTGGTTTTGTCACTGCCAGTTTTTTTGGTTCAAAAGCAATTATTTATGCGAAAAAGAAAATTCCGCAAGCATTCAATAAGTTAGTACAGAAGTTCCCAAGAGTATTTGGTCCAATTGCTCGTGGATTGTCGAAAGTACGCGAAAAATTGACTTTTGGAAAACAAAAACAGCCAGCGGAACAAATGAAAGATGCAACTCCAGTAAATGAGAAATTGGTAGAAGGAATAGAGAAATCTGAAGTAACAAAAGAAAGATTAGCTTCTAAGGATCTCAAAGGCAAAGTTGTAGCGATGGAAGCACCAACCAAAGAAGGTGCAAACATAGCTGAAATAGAAGAAAAACAGTCAAGAGCCAAACGTGCGTGGGAAACAGTCCGTCATGCGCCGAAGCGGATGTTTGATTATGTGATGAAAAATAAATTATCCTTATTTATCATGTTGGCTGTACCACTGGCTCTAGGGATAGGTGGAATGTTTGCCCTATCTGCGCTAGTGCCGATGCTTGCAACCTCTATGGCTGCGCCATTCTTGATGCAGTTAGGTGCCGTGGCTTTGATTGGTGTCAGTATTGGAATCGGTATCCAATTATTAGACAAGTTTGTGTTCAAACGAATTGAAAGTCGTGTAGCCAAAAGAGAGGATTTGGCATTTGAAAAAAAAGTTAACGAAAAAATTTTAGAAGGCCAAGAGTTAGGGAAGTGTCAATCTTTAGATTCAAAAGAATTTAGAGAGAAAGTATCTGCGATCGCTGGTCTTGATGAAAAAGCGAAAGCACCTGAGCAAGCCCTGACCAATGAGCAACAAAAAACGACAGAAAGATCTGAACGAACCACTGAGACGGCGAAAGAATCGAAAGTCATTGAGATGAAACTAAGAGATAGTACACAACCTCAGCTAAGTACATCGCAAACGAAGGTAGAACCAACACCCTCTGGCTCGAAAGAACCAGTCGCATTGACAAACAGAGGAAATCAGCTAATCGAACGTCGCGCAAGTTTTTCCGGTACGGGTCCTGACATCGGACGACAAGCAAGCTTTGAGTCATTAAGAAGAAACTCATTGCAATTATCAAATGAGCGAAATAACCGAGCACGTAGTCAGCAAACGCAGGTTCAAATTCAAAATAATAAGAAAACTATAACGACACAATTATAAAAAATAACTTTGACTGAAAGGAAATAAAAAATTTGAAAAATTCCCGGCAGCTTATGGTAGTGCATGTGTTAGTAATTGGTATTCTGCTTTATGTGAGTAATCGTATTGGTTATTTATTTTTAGCAGAGAATACGGGGAATTTATCATTTGCAGATAATTTACTAACGACATTCAACCGAACATTTGAAGAACTTTCTAGATTTGCTCCGCAATTTTCTTATGAACCGATATCATTAGGGATAGCAGCGGTTGTTGCTATTTCCTATGTACTTTTTATCTTATATAAGACGTTTGATGAGAAGAATACCCGCCCTAATGAAGAATATGGAAGTGCACGATGGGGAAAGTACAGCGACATCCGTGCATTTCTTGATAAGAAAAAAGATTTCAATATCTTGTTGACGAAGAGCGAAAGCTTATCATTATCAGGACGTATGAAGATTACACGAAACGATAATTTCAACCGAAATAAAAATGTCGTTGTGGTGGGAGGAGCCGGTAGTGGTAAGACGCGATTTTATGTAAAACCTAACTTGATGCAAATGCATTCCTCTTATGTCGTCAGTGATTCTAAAGGCTTATTATTAGCTGAAACAGGCAAAATGTTTGAAGAAGCGGGTTATCAAATCAAGATTTTTGACTTGATCAACCGAAGAGATACGCATCAGTACAACCCGTTTCAATATATTCAAACTGAGGATGATATCTTGAAAATCGTGAACAATCTCATCAAAAATACGACGAACCCGGATAAAAAAGGCGGAGACGATTTTTGGGAAAAAGCTGAAACAGCCCTATTGATGGCTATTTTTAGCTATTTGATTCAAGAAGTAACCGCAGAAGATCGGACGTTAGGAAACGTGATTGAATTAGTCCGTTTAGCAGATATTGAAGAAGATGTGCCTGGCTATGTCAGCCCACTAGATATTTTATTCAATGAGTTAGAACAAAAAGATCCGACAAACTTTGCGGTATCACAGTACAAGATTTTTAAACTTTCTGGTGATAAAACGACAAAAAGTATTTTAGTCAGTCTAGGCGTGCGGTTGTCACCATTTGATATTCCAAGTATCAAGGAACTCGTTTCGCAAGATACACTTGAGTTAGATACAGTTGGTGATGTCAAAACGATTCTCTATATTTTATTGCCTGATACAGATACCAGTTTCAACTTTTTAGCGAGTATGATGTATCAGCAATTGTTTGACATGTTAGTTTATAAAGCAGATAACGTTTATAAGGGACGATTACCTTGTCATGTCCGTTGTATCCTAGATGAGTTTGCCAATATTGGACAAATTCCTGATTTTGAAAAAGTGATTTCGGTTATTCGAAGCCGTGAAATCTCCACAAATGTCATTTTACAAAATATCAGTCAGTTAAAAACTTTGTATAAAGATACGTGGGAAACGATTATTGGGACCAGTGATGTCTTTTTATATTTAGGCGGAATGGAACAAAGTACGCACGAATATATCTCAAAATTGCTAGGGAAACAAACGATTGAACAAAGAAATACAAGCGTCACCAAAGGAAGCAATGGTTCTTTTAGTGAGAACTTCCAGAAATTAGGAAGGAACTTGATGGACCCCGATGAAGTAGCAAGTCTCAAAGGACAGGAATGTATCTTAAAAATTCGCGGAGTCCATCCATTTTTATCAAAGAAATATGATATTGTGAAACATAAAAACTATAAGAAGTTAGGCGATGTGACGGATTCCTATATGTATCAACGAAATCTATCTGCTTAACTAGTTCGATCAATGAATCACTCATAATAAATAGAAAGCACCTTCATTCGAATGATAGACTGAGAATGTGGTGCTTTTTATTAGCTAAAAAAGGCTGGTTCACTGAAAAGAACAGTGAAATTTGGCCATTTCATTCATCGTAGGTTGAAGCAATATAAAAATAGCCAGTAAGAATAACATATAATCGGTTTATTATCGAAGGTTAATTGTAAATGATGGTTCTAGTCCTAAAAATAAGATTCATTTGATAATAGGCGATTATCCAGTTTATCTCCTAAAGTAATGGTCGTAATTATTCTAAAATTTCTAATGGAAGAAATAACTGATACAAGTAAACACAGAATTTCGCATATACTAAATTTATGAAATAAGATAAAAAATTATTATTATAAAAAAGGAGATTAGCAAAATTATGAATGCACAATTATTAGAACAAGTATTTGGATTAGTTTCACAGTTTACATTAATTGGTGGTGGACTATGGTTGATTTGGGGAACAATTATCCTAGCTGGTGCGTTAAAAGATAAAAATGGCCCTCAATTACAACAAGGGATTTGGCAGATTGTTGGTGGTGGATTGATTCTAGTCGCTGCAGGTTGGTTTGCTACTTCATTTGATATTGGTTCGTTTTTACCATAATCGTTACGCAAAAAGAAGAGTAGGAGTATAGTATATGGAATCTGCAATTATGACCATCTTTGATCAAATCATGACATTTCTTAATGGGGACGATCTAAAAAATATTTTAGGAATGGATTTACGAAGTTACATATATGATGCCTACAGTTTAGTGGAACGACTACAGCAACACGTAGTTGGGCCACTTGCTTTATCCATTCTAGCAATTTTTATTCTATTAGAGTTTCAAAAAATCTCAACGAAAGTTGAAGGTGCAGGTGGAGCTCCCATGTTAGGATTTGAGATGATTATCAAAGCATTGATCAAATTCGTCATTTGTTACATAGTTATTTTAAGAATTCAAGACATTTTAGATGGTATGGTTATCATTGCTGGCAATTTAACCACTAGGATTTTAACGGTTGGAAATGCATCAGCTGTAAGAGATACAGCTGATGCAGTGAGACAGGCGGTCTCTCAACTAAGTTGGTGGTCACAATTAGTTGTACTACTCGTGATGTGTATCCTGTTTTTAGCATCCCTTGTTGTTCGCGTATTGGTTCAAGTAACTATTTATCTTCGTTTTTTGGAGATGTATATATTTTGTGCAATGGCACCAATTCCGATGAGTGCCTTACCAAGCCAAGAGTTTTCAGTGATGAGCAAGGGGTTCTTCAAGAATTTCGCTGCCCTCGGTCTGCAGGGCACATTCATCGCGTTAGTACTGGTGATTTATCCGACGATCTTCCATCGTATTATGGAAGAAGTTGGTTCAGGTATTTTTGGAATTATTTTAGGTTTGACAGTTTACATGATTGCTTTATTACTTTCTGTAAATAAAACTAAAGGATGGGCAAAAACATTGATGTCAGCATCGTAAGGAGGAACTATGGCAGTTGAGGTAAAGATACCAAAGGATATTAAAGAATATAAAGAAAAGGTAATTGCGGGAATGAATTTAAAGCAGCTGCTTTGTTTAGCTATTGCAGCTGGAGTAAATGTCTTGATCAGTTTGATTTTCATTGCAGGATTAAATATTCCTATGGAAATCACAAGTTGGTTGATGATTCTTTCATCCATTCCAATCGTTTCATTTGGCTGGTTTAAAAGAAATGGCTTGACATTTGATATCTATCTTAAACAATTTTTCAAATACCACGTGGCACCAGGGACACGAAAAAAGAAGCCTAAGGAAGAAATGAATAAAGAAATTGAAGATGTAGGCGGGCAAGAAACATGATGAAGTTAAAAGCGCTCAAAGCGTTAAAACCAACTAAAAAACCAAAAGATGAGGAAAAAGAATTTATTAGCAAACCTAAATCGAAGAAGAAAGAGGAGATTGATCCTTTCAGAGATACGTTTAGATTTGAAGAGATTTATGAAAGTGGTATTTGTAAAATCGATGAATTTACCTATTCATTGACGCTTGAGTTACAAGATATCAATTATCAATTATCTTCTGACGATCATCAAATTGAAATTTTCTCTCAATACTGCGACTTTTTAAATTCATTGAGTAGTAAAACAAAGTTGCAACTCACTGTTTATAAAAAGAAACGACCGCTTGCTGATTTGCAATCGGTTCTTTATTACAAGGCAAAAAATGATTTCCTCGATTCATATCGTGAGGAAATGAATCAAGTCATTTCAAGGAAATTAGATGAAGAAAAAAATGGTTTCAAAAAAACGATCTTATTTACTTTTGTGCAGAAACATCCTACGTTGGAGATCGCGCAAAAAGAATTAGAGATGGTAGCAGATCGTTTTGAAATGTTTGCTAGTCGCTTAGGCAGTCAAGCAAAAAAGGTAGAAAAAATAAAATTATTACATATGATTTCCGAAATCTTATTAACGAATGACAAGACGGTTAAAACAGAAGTCGATGAGGTACTACCTGAAGTCATGGAATTTAAAGAAAACAAAAACTACGTAAAAATCGATGATCACTATGCAAAAACATTATATTTACAAGAATACCCTTCTGAATTATCAGATACGTTTCTTTTTGAAATGTTAGAAATCCCTCGTGAAATTGTTGTATCTTTACATATTGAACCAATGGATCAAGATGAAGCCTTTGATTTAGTGAAGACAAAATTGGCTTTTATGGAACAACAAAAAGTGGATGAGCAGAAGAAGGCGTTACAAAGTGGGTATGACTTTGAGATGCTCTCTTATGAACTCTCTTACTCACTAACAGAGGCTAAAGGTTTGGTGGATGATCTCCAAAATAGGGGACAAAAATTATACGCGATAACAGGATCTGTCTATTTCCATTCACCAACGAAAGAAAAATTGGCTGAAGTCCATGATGAAATAAACTCAGTGTCTCGTCGCTTTGGATTTAAACTCATTGAATTGGAGTTCATGCAAGAAAATGGCTTAAATGCGACATTACCGTTAGGAATCAATGCGATTCCATTAGATCGAACACTTTCAACAGCCAGTACCGCCATTTTTATCCCATTCACGATTTCGGATTTGATTCAAGAAAATGGGAAGTATTATGGTGTCAATGCGATCTCAAAAAATATTCTTTCTCTCGATCGAAAATTATTAAAAGCACCAAATGGATTTGTTCTAGGAACACCAGGTTCTGGTAAAAGTTTCTCAGTCAAACGCGAAATCGTTAATGTACTGCTACGCGATGCAGATGATGAAGTCATCATTATTGATCCTGAGCGTGAATATTCTGTCATTGGACAAAATTTCAATGGTGAGATCATCAAAATCTCTAGTGATTCACCGACAACGATCAATCCAATGGATATCAATGAGAACTACGGAGATGATACTGATCCGGTCGTGTTAAAATCAGAGTTTTTGATTTCGTTATTTGATCTGATTATTGGTGGGGCATTGGGGCTAAGTTCGGCACAAAAAACGTTGATTGACCGTGTTTGTCGTCGAACGTATGAAGTGTTGAATGACCGTACACCAACATTCATTGACTTTTATAATATTTTAAAAGAACAAGAAGAAGAAGAAGCCAAGCAATTGGTAATGGATCTAGAAATCTATATCGAAGGAAGTTTGTCGGTCTTCTCTGCAGAGACGAATGTCGACATTACCAAACGTTTAGTGATTTATGATATTAAGGATCTAGGAAAACAATTGAAAACGATGGGGATGCTAATTGTTTTAGACCAAGTATGGAATCGCATCACGACTAACCGTGAACGAGGTGTTCGCACGTGGTTGTATATTGATGAAATGCAGCTTTTGTTTACGAATGAATATTCTGAGAATTACTTCTTTGAGCTGTGGAGTCGTGCACGAAAATGGGGAGCGATCCCGACTGGCATTACCCAGAACGTTGAAACCTTACTATTGTCGGATTTAGCTCGACGGATGTTATCAAATAGCGATTTTATCATGATGTTGAATCAAGCAAAATCAGACCGTACACAGTTAGTTAGACTGTTTGATATTTCAGAAGAACAAGAAAAATACGTAGTGAACTCTCCAGAAGGGTATGGTCTTATGGTGTTTGGGGATACAACGTTGCCCTTTTATGATCATTTCCCTAAAGATACACAGCTCTATAAGATGATGTCAACAAAACCTGGAGAAACTTGATAGGTATACGGATACGGGAAAGGAAACAGGAAAGTGGCTGATTCAAAAATTTTAGACAAGAACAGGGCAGGTAAGAATGCTACAACTACTAGTACAAATAATAAAAAAATGGTAGTAAGAAGTAGCAAACTATCTTTAAAAAAAGATAATTCTATCAGTACTTCTCGAAGAAAAAAACTGTTGAAGTTATTGAAGGGGAACAATCCTCGTATCAAAAGAAAATCCCAGCAAATAATTTTTCAGAGAAAACAAAGCAAAAACGATAAAAATAATGTGAATCAGGAACTTTTAGATAGCACGAATAAAAGCCAACCGGTCAACACTCAGAGCATTAGTCGACGACAAAGAATTCGAGAAAGTCGAAGAGATGAACTAAAGCAACAGCAACATGATTTAATGATGCGCCCTAATAAAGTCGATACAACCATCGCTTCTGCTCCTGTGACTAATAACGACACAGAACAAAAAAACGAAAAAACGAATACTCAAGTATTTTTGAATAGAAAAAACCGTCAGGAAAAAATTCGTAACCAACGAAAAAAAAGTAACACTTACAAAGGATATATCAGTAAAGTAAAACTAGAAAAGCAACAAGGACAACAAGAAAAAATTAGCACTAACACAACAAATTTACGTCATAAAAATCAAAAAAGAGCTTTGCATCTTTCTAAAAATGAACAGCTTGAAAAAAAGAAAAGAAACAATAAGCGAAAAGAAGGAAAAAAGAAGGTAGCAGCTAAAAGGAATATGCGGGCCAAATTAGATAATATGTTGAAAGATCAAATTTCGCCTAAAAATCCTTTTAAAAATAAAATCAAAGACTTAATTATCGATAAGGTTGGGCGAGATGAAGAGGGTAATTTGAATTTAGTTGGTATGCTTATCACCATGCTTATTATTCTAAAGTTACCTATCTTATTGAAATTGATCGTAATCATCTTGATTGTTGCAGTGGTCATTGCGATCATTTCGATCTTCGTTTCTTTTTGGACAACGATTTTAAGTTTATTTGTCGTAAAAACAGAGTCGATGATGATTACCGAAGCATACAACTATGTCACGTGGTTAGATACTTATAAAAACAAAGAGGTATATGATACGTACAATCGACTAGTTGATGATCCAGAGCATGATGAGGTCTATTTTGAAGTAAACGGGATAGAATCTGATCCAGAGCAATTTATGTATGTATCCAATGGAGATAACTATATCTACTACTTAAATGCAAAGTTTGAAGATTATGATATCGATAATACTGCCATTGTTACCTATCGAAAAAGAGTGGCTGAAAAAACAGGTGTCTGGATTCCATGGTCATCGAGGGATAACACATATGCTGTTTTTCATGACGCACCACACCCATTATCACCTGAACCTATCAAAGTATTCACTGTAAAAGATGAAATCCATGCATTACATGACATGGTCTACAACTACACGACCGTCATTGAAAAAGACAAAGAAGTTGAAACTGTTGTGATAACGGTGGATAAAGAAACAGGTGAAGAGCATACAGAAGTAAAACGTGAGAAAAAAAATGTTGCTACCGTCAAAATCAATGTCCAAACAATTGGTGAAATGTTTGACTCGGATCCTGAAGTAGGAGTCTATGTGGCTAGGCGTTATTCAAGGGATGATGATTACTATGGACGAGTCATTGCTTTTGATGAAGATGAAGTAGATAAATATTACCCAATCATGGAGAAAGATCGCTTTGAAGATAAAATTTTCATGGCTAATCCATTTGGTAAGATGAACTACGCAAACGTGGTGGATAATTTTGGCTATCGTCGACGTAATCCCAATACCCAACATTACGAAATCGCTTTGGAAGCAGAACCTGGAACACCTGTTTATGCCACCACCTTTGAAACAGTGGAAAGTATCAACTATAGTTATCAGGCTGGTCATACAGATGGTTCAGCGCCTGTAACGACAGCAATAGAAACGGATACAGGTCTATATTATGCGTATTATGTCAATATTGATCCAGTAGTGAGGCCAGGCAGAACCTTAGAAGCAGGTGATTTGATTGGCTATACAAGAAATCAGTTTGATGGGAATTTATTAGTTGCAATGAAAGAATATCGCTTCTGGCATAAAGATCCTGATGTTTATCCAGCGATCTACATCAATAATTTAGTCTTTAGTACGGATACCAACTTAGCCTATATGCGTAATGGTGGCGGGTTACATGGGAATCTGATCAATCCCCCATTAGCAGTTACTAAATGGCAAAACAGAGTTGCGGAACAAACGAGCAAACATGGCATTGAAGCATTTACTAATGCCATTTTATCCATGATATGGGTAGAATCTGGTGGAAATGAAGCCATTCAGCCAGATATCATGAATGCGCAACTGGCACTATCATCTCCAGACCGAATCACTACGCCAGAGGAATCGATTGAAAAAGGCGTCGAATATTTTGCTTATCTGCTCAAAAAAGCACAAAGCAATAATCTGAATGGTCTGGCAGCGGTTCAAGCCTATAATTATGGCGAAGCGTATCTTGATGATCTGATCAAACGAAATGCGCCTTATTCCTTTGAAGATGCGCGCTTGTATGCGCAAATGAAAAGTAATAATCAAACCATTCCGTTCAATCATATCGTCGCGCAAGGATTGGGCTATAACTGGCGATACATCTTTGGCAATATGTTTTATACCGCCATGGTCACAAGAAATATCATGGCAGATACAGGCAGATTAGCTGAGCTTGCTAGAAGAGAACTTGGTAACCCGAATGGTGAGAAGTATTGGCGATGGGCTGGATTCAACAATCGAATGGAGTGGTCAGCTGTATTTGTTTCGTGGATAGCGAATGAAGCGGGATACTTGGAACAAGGACGAGTATTGAATACAGCCAATGTTCTTGATATGAAAGAATGGTTTGAGGCGAATGATAAGTTCAAAACATATGATGAAAATTATGTTCCTCAATCTGGTGATCTTGTATTTTTTGACTGGACTGGTGGAAGAACAGGAAAAGATCATGTAGGAATCGTTGAATATTCTGGCGGAAATATTATTCAGGTCATCGAAGGTAACTCTGACAATCTAGTAAGAAGAAGAACTTACGCCATTGGAAGTAATGTTATTTCAGGATATGGCCTGCCATAAGAAGATAACACTGAAAATAATTGACAGATGGTTTAGAGGATATCTTGAAAGGAGGAAGTATGTTAAAAAATTTTTTAGAAACAGAGTCAGGTAAAAAAATAATTATCGGACTTGGATTGTTTGTTGCTGTGGTTGCTGGACTCGTAGGGTATTCATTAATGAATACTGCACAAGAAAATACAGGTAAATCAACAGACTCAACGACAGAAGAACAAGCAACAACAGAGTCAAGAGATCGTTTTAACGCAACGATCTACAGTGGCACCTGGTATTCTAATCTACCAGATGATACAGAAATCGTATTAGCAACTGATGGAACCTATAAAGTCTCCAGTGATTGGTTTGAGTCAGGGACCTATTATTTAAATACAAGTGGTCAGGTAGTTTTAGAAAACGATAAGAAGCAAACCAAAGAATTTGCCTTACAAACTAAGATGGGAAACACGATCTTATATCGAGAAGATGATGGGGAAGATGTGTATCTTTATCCTACAGAAGAAGTAAAAGCCCAGTTAGAAGCAGAAATTTCTGAGCAGGTTGAAGCCGCACAACGAGCGGTTTCACAAATGTGGATGGATATCTTGATGCAAGGAACATGGGAAAATACGAACAATAGTCGTTCCTTTACATTAGAGTTTGGAGAAGACAAATTTACTCAGAAAAAAATTGAAGAAGGAAGATCAGATGAAGAAGTAACATTTGAGTATCGAATTGTTTCATTTGATACCGATCATGAAGGTGCCAACTTTGTCGTCAATCGAACAGACAGTGGGAATCTACAAAAAACAATCACTTTTAGAATCACTGAAGAAGCGAATCAATACAGGCTGCTTGGAAATGAAGGAAGCTTCCAATGGAACACTCTATTTGAAAAGCCGTATGAATCTGTACAAATGACACAAGATGGGACGAGTCGTTCAGACACCTCAAGAACACAAGAAACCACAGATGAAGAGGGCAATACAGTTATTATAACAGAAAGAGATGTGACCTAAATGAATAACGTAGATAAAGATCCAGAAATCGATAAGCTCGAAAATATTTTTAAAAGAATCTTTCAAAGAGGACCAATTTGGCTCTATAGATTCATAAAAAAAGTTGTTCAATTAGGAATGAAAGTATATCGAAAAGTTCAGGTATTTCGACAAAAACGTAAAGAAGCACGAGAAAATCCAAAAAGTAAAGATCTAAAAGAAAAAGGGATTCTAGCCAGAGCTTGGCATTTCTTGAGACAAAAATACAGAACGTATCAGCAAAATCGTGCAGATAGAAGAGAAAAGTTAATAGATAAAGAGTCAAAAGATATGGGAACTTTATCTAAAGCCTGGAACTCTATTAAGCGGAAACTTGTTATCAGTAGAGACCATCTGACCAGAGAACAGGGGACTGCCTCAATGTCCCATGGACGAAGTTCAGCTGAAAAGCCCTTACTATCTAGAAGTAATTCAGCTGAAAAAGGCGGCACTCCAGATGGAAAGCCAAGACTATCCGCAATGACGAATAGAGCGAATAGACAAGCAAAACTACACAATGATGCATTAAGAACTCAGGGATTGACAAGAAATCCACTAGCAAAAGGTACACCATTACCAACGAGATAGTCTGTAGATCTAGAGAAAGAGGTCGGGAAAGAAGTGTTCAGTCTCGAGAAATAAGGCGCCATCCACGAAAATTGTTTTTCAAATTTTTGTGGATGGCGCCTTATTTCCGATGAGGTTACTTCTGTTCTCGCCGTTTATTCGGTTTTAGGTGGTACAAGAGGACTAATGTCCCAGACACTTTTATGTCTATAGTTGATTGAGAAGAATCGTTGCGAATAAACCAAGTGCATAACTACTGTTGAACAAAATCATATTTTTGATTGAATAGCTAAAACTGATAGGCTGCGGCAGACTCTCTTTGAATAGCTGAAGATTAAGATATATTTTTGGTAAAGTCAAGAAAGCCAGAAGGATCGGCCATTGAAAAATACCACTGATCAGACCTATTAAAAGAATCAGATAGCACGCATACATCAAAAGTTGAAAAAGCATGATACCGATGGGACGACCAATGTAGAAAACTAACGTGTACCGATGATTTTCAATATCTCGCTCCAAATCGCGTAAATTATTCGCTAACATAATATTGGCTATCGTAAAAACAAGTGGGAGTGCTGCCAGAAAGATGGCGGCTACAGCCCAGATATTGCCAGATAAATTGAAGGTGCCAGTTGCTAAAGACAGGGTTAAATCAAATAGATCGCTGCGATGAGTGTTGATATAGATGACCATCGTAAAGATCCCTAAACCCATGGTAAAACCGCTGAAAATCTCTCCTAATGGCATACGTGATAAAGGGATAGGACCAAAAGTATAAAAAATCCCAATAAAACAACAAATCATCCCCATCAGCAACAATAACCAACCAGTCCGCAATGTCAGTAATATACCGATGACTAAGACAAAAGCAATCATCCCTAAAATCATGTTTCGTACGAGTTTTGGTGAAATACCAGTCCGTCCAATGACGTTCTCTTCGTATTTATAAATTTCCGAATGTGCTTTTTCATAATCCATATAGTTATTGATTGCGGTAGTTGCTAAGTCAAAGACAAGCATACCAATAAAAAACAGTAAAGTGTTCAGCCACTGTATTTCGTGAAAAAAAGCGATAGAGAATAAAACCCCTATCGCAAAAGGAAATACACTAGCGACCTTCGTACGTAGTTCAACTACTTCTAAAAAGATTTTTAGTGTCATATCAGTTACTCCTTAGTTTAATTCAGAACGATCGCCCATAGTATATTTTGAATCTTCAGCGAGTTTGAAAGTGTCTTTGATTGGATCTGTCACATAGACCTTATCATCTTTTGTCACAAAAATCGCCTCAGTTCCATCATTCAGTTTATCCTCGATGTACGCCAAGCCATCTTTGACACCCATGGCGAAGACCGCAGTAGATAGTCCGTCTCCATCAATGGATTGATCGGTGATGATCGTGACACCAGCGATGTCGTTGTCAAAAGGATAGCCGGTTTTAGGGTCGAACAAGTGATGATATTTCACGCCATCAACTTCCAAGTAGCGCTCATAGATTCCAGATGTGACCAATGTTTTATTTCGTTCTTTGATCGAGCCGAGGATCGTTCCACGGGCAAGATTCGGATCTTGGATACCGACTGTCCAATCTTGATCTTCTCCTCTAGGACTGTGTCCAAGAACATAGACATTCCCACCTAGATCGACGATCGCCGTCGTTACATCATGGTCTTTCAAGACTTTGACGACTTCATCAGTGATGAATCCTTTCGCAATGGCACCTAGGTCAAGGATCATGCCTTTTTCTTGCAAGTAAACAGTCTTTTCTTCATCATTGAATTGGACTTTATGATAATCCACTAACTTCAATGCTTCATCGATTTCTGCTTGTGATGGTTTACGTGCATCGTCAAAGCCGATACGCCATAATTGTGTGATTGGACCGATTGCCATATCAAAGCCTCCATGAGAGTCCTCGCTGTACTCATACGCACGTTTTAATAAACGGTACACATCGTCAGATACTTTGACTGGTTTGATTCCTGCTTGTTGATTGATTTCATCAACTTCGGAGCCGCTTTGATTGATCGTGATTTTATCGCCTAACTCTTTGACTCGGTCAAAAGCAGGTTTTAATACGTCTTCTTTCCCTTCATCGTAGATACGGATACGAACGTAAGTACCAAGCAAAAATTGTTCGTCTGTGTAAGGGTCAGAAAGCAGTGAAGTGTTGTTCTCTTGTTTTCCTTCAGTTGTTTGGTCTGTGCTGCAACCCGCAATGGTCAGTAGGCACAAGAGCAAGACAAAAGGAAGTAATCGTTTCTTCAACATCTATTCCTCATTTCTTTTTATCTATTTCATGTTCCGCATAAAGAGAAATCTCTAAGCGAAATCAAAAGTAAGTTCATGCTTTGTATTCTAATATAATCTGGCAGGAATGAACATCTTTTTTTCGGGGGATATGGCGTTTGCAGGGATAGCACAGAAAAAGAGATGTGACAGTTGCCACATCTCCAAAAGGATTATCGTAAAGGCAGATGAGCCTTCTGTTAGACAAAGTTTATTTTGTCACAATGTTATCGACTTCAATTGTTTGTGTATCGCCTTTTTCAGCAGCATTGACTAATTGTTGTGCATACATGATGAATGAATGTGCACTGTGAGTTGCGCCAGTTACTACTTCTACATCTGCTGGAGAACCATCTTCTTCGCCCATTGCTGAAACAAGTTCATCGTTTAATTCTGGGATGTAAGTTTGAGGGTCAGTACCAGATTTTTCTTTCATCTTTTCGTTGTACTCTGTATCATCTTGTTTTGATTTGCCATCTGCATCGATGTAATCAAAGTTTGATTCAGTGACTTTGCCATCTGCAACTGTCAATTCAAATTGCACACGATAGCCATTTGAATAGTTTTTCTCTTCTAACTTGTATGTGCCGTCTTTAAGTTCTGCACCATTATCGATTTCGATCGTTTCAGTGTTACCCGCTTGAGCCGCTTGGATCAATTGTTGTGCGTAGTTTTGGAAACTTTCTGATGAATGTGTCGCACCAGTCACAACTTCTACACCACTTGCGCTTTGTGCGCTTAGCAACTGTTCATTTAATTCAGGAATGAATGTTTCTGGATTTGTACCAGCTTTTGCTTTCATGTTTTCGTTGTATTCAGCATCATCCATTTTAGATTTGCCATCTTCGTTCACATTGTCATAATTAGACTCAGTGATCTTGCCGTCTTTTACGACCATTTCAAAAACTGAACGGTAACCATTAGAGTAGTTTTTTTCTTCTAACTTGTATGTACCGTCTTGTAATTCTCCACCAGCAACGATTTCTTTAGTTGATTCTGTTGTACTAGTTTCTGTTGTAGAAGATTGTGCAGTAGAAGTAGAAGAAGATGTACTACTTGAACTATCATTGTTATCTGATCCACAAGCTCCTAGCATCAATGTTGAGAATGCTAATACAGCAACCCCCGTAACAAACCGATTTTTCTTCATTTTTTAACCCCGCCATTTCATTTTTTGTCCACAAATTCCTTGTGATTCATTATACATTCTAATGGATATCATCAATAAGTCAACCGTTTTACAAAAATAACGACAGTGATTTAATTGAGCGTTTTCTTTCTGGAAATTTCGTGAAAAACAGGCGTTTTTATTGTAATAAAAAAAACATAAAAAGGTGTTAGACAAATATACAAAACATCTATATAATGTATAAAGATTGTGTAATCATTATCAAATTGAAAAAACGATCAACTATTAATAATTTATATAGATGAAAAATAAGGAGCGGATATTCAATGACAAAGCAAAATATTGTCGTTGTGGGTGCTGGTTATGCGGGTGTTTCAGCTACAAAACACTTAGCGAAGAAACTGAAAAAAGAAGACGTAACAATCACATTGATTGATCGTCATTCGTACCACACGATGATGACAGAACTTCACGAAGTTGCAGGCGGACGTGTGGAACCAGAGGCGATCCAGTACGATTTACAACGATTATTTGCAAGACAAAAAAATGTAGATCTAGTGACTGATACAGTAATTGGTATCGACAAAGAGAAAAAAATCGTCAAAACCAAATTAGGCGCTTATCCATTCGATCAATTGATTTTAGGTATAGGTGGTGAACCAAATGATTTTGGTACACCGGGTGTTAAAGAAAATGGCTTTACTCTTTGGTCATTTGAAGATTCCGTTAAGATCCGTAAGCACATTGAGAAAACAGTCGAAAAAGCAGCATTAGAACCAGACGAAAAATTGCGTAAGGCAATGTTAACGTTTGTTGTATGTGGTTCTGGATTTACGGGAATCGAAATGATCGGTGAGTTAGTGGATTGGAAAGATCGTTTAGCCAAAGACTACAAACTAGATGCAAATGAGATTACACTAATGGTTGTTGAAGCAATGCCAACGATTTTGAATATGTTGGATCGTAATGATGCAGCCAAAGCAGAACGTTATTTAAACAAAAAGAATGTTGAGCTATTGTTGAATGCGCCAATCGTTGAAGTCGCTCCTGACCATATCAAATTAAAAGACGGTCGTGAAGTGCCTACGCATACCTTGATTTGGACAGCAGGTGTTAAAGGAACAACCGATGCGGCTGATTTCGGATTAGAGACTGCACGTGGCCAACGTTTAGTAGCAAACGAATATATGCAAGCAAAAGGCTATGAAGAACAAAATATCTACATCATTGGTGATTTAGTGTATTACGAAGAATTCCCTAATACACCAACACCACAAATCGTTCAAGCCGCAGAACAAACCGGTCATACAGCTGCAGCGAATATCGTGGCTTCGATCAAAGGTGGCGAGAAACATAAATTTAAAGGGAACTACCAAGGATTTATGGTTTCTGTCGGCGCCAAATGGGGTGTAGCGAACTTATTTGACAAGATCCATTTAAGTGGCTTTTTAGCAATTATCATGAAGCATATCGTCAACTTGAAATATTTCTTTGATATCCGTTCAGGTTATTATATGTTCCAATATATGATGCACGAATTCTTCCATATCAAAGATGATCGCAATGTGACTCGTGGACATTCTTCTCGTTACGGCAATGTTTTATGGAGCGTCCCATTACGAATCTTCTACGGTCTTGTTTGGTTAGTTGAAGCTTCTAAGAAAATGATTGGTAACGGTGAAGTATTAAAACCAAGTACTTGGTTTGGTGAAGGTTCATGGTTTACTGGTAACAGTGTGTTCCCTTGGACTTGGGAATACAATGTAGCAGATGTAGCAAGTGGTGCTTCAGCAGCAGGTGATGCAACAACAGCTGCGAGCGGTGCAGGTGTAACAACTGGAGAAGCAGCAACACAAGCGGCACATTTTGGCTTGAGCTACGCATATGGTGAAGAACCAATGGCAGTGATCGATAAATCACCAGACTGGTTCAACAGCATCATGCAAGTCATCATGCCAAATAACGATGTAGCGATGTTCTTCCAAAAATTCATGGTCTTCTTTGAAATCGCGTTAGCGTTAGCATTGATTGCCGGTTTATTCACTTGGTTATGTAGTGCAACAACGATTGTTTTAGTTATCACATTCTGTATTTCTGGTATGTTCTACTGGGTAAACATCTGGTTCATCTTTGTGGCGTTTGCCTTGATGAATGGTTCAGGTCGTGCGATCGGTTTGGATCGTTGGGTGATTCCTTGGTTACAGAAAACACTCGGTAATTGGTGGTACGGGAAACCAAAGGCACGTTACGGCGAATAGAGAAAGTTAACAATTCAAATAATCCAAATGATTTTAGCAACTAAAATCATGATATGAGAAGAAATAAGGAGGAGCTTGGGGTGTGCAAACATTCCAAGCTCATCTTTTTCTTAAATAGGTTCGTATAAAGATGATGAATCGCTCAAATCCTTGAATTAGCTGTGTTGTGCCTCTCATTCACAACCTTCGTTATTCATGGTAAAATTGGAGCAATCAAACGAGGAGAAAAAGGGAGTGAGTACTTGAAAGAATTTATTCAAAAAAGTTTATTAAAACCTTGGGATATCATCATTATTCTTTTGTTAGTCATGCTCTCATTCTTGCCGGTTGTCATCTTTAGTTATCAACAAGTGGATGCAACACCAAATAAAGAAGCAGTGCTACGAGTCGATGGAACAGAAATCAAAACGTTTCCGTTGGTAACTGAAACCAAAGCTTATACCTATTTATACGAAGATGATCATGGCGAAAAAAACGTGATCGAGATCGATGGGGAACGAATTCGGATCAAAGAAGCAGACTGCGACGACCAGATTTGCGTTCGCCGAGGATGGGCAACGAATAATGGTGAAACAATCGTTTGTTTGCCTCACAAATTAGTGATCGAAGTGCGATCAACAGACGGGAGTGGGGAAGACAGTCTGATTTATTAGACGGTTCACGTCATGAGTAAATTACAAAAAATGATCTATATATCTTTATTAGTTGCCCAAGGTGTGATCATCGGTTTATTGGAAAATATGATTCCTTATCCTTTCGCTTTTGCGCCAGGTGCAAAACTAGGATTGGCTAATTTGATTACGATTGTGGCAATTTTTACAATGAAAAAACGAGATAGCTTCTTATTACTTTGGTTGCGTTTATTTTTGACCACGTTATTAGGCGGCACGATTTCGACGTTTCTTTATAGTATGAGTGGTGCGTTGTTGAGTTATGTAGGGATGTTGATAGTCAAAAAACTGGGTCCTAAAAGGGTTAGCATTATTGGCATCAGCGCGACAGGTGGATTTATGCATAATGTCGGTCAGTTATTGACCGCGTCATTTATCGCTCAATCATGGACAGTCATGCTCTACTTACCGATTTTGTCATTCCTAGGTATTCTATCAGGATTGGCCATAGGGATAGCTGCTAATTATCTGCTGAAACATGTGAGAACACTTCAGCGTTTCCAAGCAGACTATGATCGACAGACCAATAGTCAATGGCAATCGGTATTTCTGAAAAAATAAGCGTTATACAAGGAGTTTTTTTATGAAGTTACATCAAATGTGGGTGGACTATCCAACGATCCAAGTGGAATTGAACCAAACACTAAAAAAAATGGAAAGTGTTGTTCGGCTGAAAAACAAACCAGTAGAAGAAGCGATAAAAGAAACGATTCATGCAGGTGGGAAGTTACTGCGTCCGGCGTATCAACTATTATTTGCTCAATTTGGCCCGGAGCAAGATCGCGATAAAGCCATTTCGTTGGCAGCATCTATTGAGATGCTACACATTGCGACGTTGATCCATGATGATATCGTTGATGAAGCTGACTTACGCAGAGGACAGCCAAACTTACGTAGCCGTTTTGGCAATAGTGTCGCTGTTTATGCCGGAGATTATTTATTTGTTTGTTGTTTTAAACTCTTGTCCGAATATACTTCTTCCTTAAAGAGTATGCAATTAAATGCAAGAAGTATGGAAAAAGTATTGAATGGCGAGCTCGGGCAAATGGATGATAGATACAATACCCAGTTGACGGTTGAAGAATACTTACAGAATATTTCTGGTAAAACCGCTGAACTTTTTCAACTGAGTTGTTTTGTAGGTGCATACGAAAGTGGCACAAGCGAACGTTTTGCAAAAAAAGCTGGGGATATCGGGTTAGCGATCGGTATGGCGTTTCAAATCATTGATGACATTTTAGATTATACAAAACAGAGCGAAGACATCGGCAAGCCTGTATTGGAAGACATTCGTCAAGGGGTGTATTCTTTACCTTTGATCTATGCGTTACAAACAGACAAAAAAGCAGAATTACTTGAATATTTGTCCAAAGAAAAACAAATGACACAAGCAGAAGCTGAGAAGGTTCAACAATTAGTTATTGAGGCACAAGGGGTCGAAAGCGCCCAGAAGTTGGCAGAATCCTATACGAAACAAGCATTAAAAGAAATCAAAAAATTGCCAAATACCTCGGTACAAACAAAAGAAACATTAGAGACTTTGACGTCATTGATCCTAAGACGGGCAGACTAAGTTATATAAAAATGTGGTTGTGACAGAAGTGTTCAGCTCCGAGAAATAAGCGTGAAACCCAGAAAATTGTTCTTCAAATTTTTGGGGTTTCACGCTTATTTCTGAAGGGGTTGCTTCTGGAACACCGTTTATTCGGTTCTAGGAGATGCAAGGTCACTAATGTCCCAGGCTCATTTTTTTCTTTGCACAGAAAAAGTGGTTTTGCACCTTCTGAAAGAAAGAGGTATGCTAAATAATAGGTATCGCATGGTGACTGATTTCCATTTAGTAGTTCCATACGTATCAGTAGTTTGTTGCTCTTAAAAACATGAACCATCAATAGAATGGACATGGGTCGTTTATCGAACAGGGGCTTACATCGTTTTATTTATGGACGTAAGTACATAAAGTGACGGAGGAAGAATAAAGGAGGGAAATCAAAGCACATAAGAAATAATACATAATATTGAGTGAACCATGGACAAAACAAGTAGTTAAAACATTCATTTTTTTGTTTATTCTGACAATCAGTATCGTTAACATTTTGGGGGAAATGTCGCTGAATGACAAGAATAAATGAGTCAATAAAAACCAGTGAAAGCCTTATGCAGTCCTGACTGATAAGGAAATCACTGGTTTTTTTATTTTTTATCTTCCAAGGCTCGGGCTAGTTTGTGGTCGATTGTTTCGCGAGTGGCTATCTTGTTTTAGATGATTGTTTTCTGTTTGGCGATGTGCATGATTGATCCTATCTTTCAATGTAAATTTCTGAGTCTCAGGTGAAATCTTTTTTTGTAATGATTGGGTCTGCACCTTATGATTAGCCTTCCCAACTTCTTTGTCTGTGTGATCGCGTTTTTGGGAAGGCTCCTCTTTATCCATTCCATTTACCAATGTTTTTGCATCAAACTTTATTTTTGGCTGTCGATTTGCATAAGGTTCTTTAGAGATATCTTTATGTGTTTCATTGAACTTACGATTCGCTTCCTTAACAGCATTTACCACTTCTTTTTTTGTTCGGTCACGTATTTCAGGGAGTGGCGCATCTTTTTCATTCCTTTTAGTATCACTAGGAATTGTTTCGTAGATCGGTTCAGCAGAGTCTGTGTATCGTTCGACAAGTTTATCTACTTGTTTTGGCGACAACTTGTCGATTTTATCAAGTAATTCTTGCGCTCTTTTTTCATTATTTTTGATGCCAGCTGTTAGTTCCCTATATTTTTTTGAAGATGTGGAATGATCACTAAGCTGTTCTCTTTTTTCCTTTAGCTCTTGGATTCTAGCTACTGTATTCATCAGGCTTTTTGTCAGTTGTTTGATTTCTGTAGCAGGACTTTTTGGTAGATGCTTACTTAATTTCCTAGAACGCTGTTTCATCTTTTCTACTGACATAATATTTTCTTTACGATTATCCATAATTAGTTCCTCATCTCTCATCTTTGTTACATAAACAAAAATAGCATTTTAATCTTCGTGTTTGATATCGATAATTTCTAAGTAAGGAAAATTAGTGTAAGCATTTGTTGCTCTTGAAATACGAGCGAGAAAGCAACGAGGAGGAAAGCTTGTTTGATAGCAGAAAAAGGATATTGATCATTTTTTGATCAATATCCTAGATTATTTTTTTTAGTGTGAAGTTGTTTTACTTTGAAAGAGCAGGATTAGTTTTTGGTCGATTGTTCAGTGTTGGATTTGCTTTTTCTTGGGCGTTCACTTTGACCTGTTCCTGTGCGTTAGCTAACTTCTCGGTCAATGACGGTTTCAGAATTCCTTTAACAGGCTCTCCGTTTATAATTTTAATTTGATCAATCAATAATTTTTTTTGGTTCATTAATTTTTCGTTATTTTTCCGACCAAATAAATTCATGATTCTGCCAACTAACCTCTTCTTTCTTTTTTGGAAAGTAGCTAGTTTTTTTTCCGTTTGATGCAACTTTTTCTCAGCTTTATCTAGCGTAAGTTTTTGACTCCTAGTATCCTTAATTGGTTTTTTTTTGATTTCGATTGTTTTCTCTCTTTTATCATATGACTTTGAAGATATATTTTTATGAGATTCGTTGAATCTAACATTAGCAGATTTAACAGCCGACTGAATTTCTTCTTTTGATCGAGCCCTTTTTAATGTGATTGGGACATCGATCTCTTCCTTCCTTTTTTCCTAACTTCAGGAATGGTTTCATAGATTGGTTCATTCATGATTTTTTCATTGCTCTTCGTGACGCTTTTGTCTTGAGTGAAATGGTTATCTATGTATTTTTCCAATCTATCCGCATGTGCGGGTGAAATATTTTCGATTCTTCTATATAAAACATGAATTCTTTTCCTATGATTTTTGATAGCATCTGTCAGTTCCTGATATTTTTTTGAAGATTTTGAAGAATCTCCAAGCTCCTTTCGTTGTGCCTTGAATTTTTCGATCATATTCTCAGAGTCGATAATTTGATTCGAGAGGTGAGTGATCGTTGTTTTCCCCTCATTGTTTAATTTGGGTTTATATTGCTTGTTCTTAGCCATATCTATCTCCTTCTCTTATTGTTATATATAAATAAACATAACATCTTTTTATTGCTAATTAGTGTCAATAATTTCTATTAAGGAAAATTTTTGATATAAATGATGAGATAATAAAACGTTGTAAAATTGAAATTGAAGCAGGTGGACTGATCGAATGGCAGAGCTTTTTCATTATAATTTTATGTCTCTTTTTGTAATGAAATAAAGTATATAAAATAACTAAATATATGGATTTGTTGAACCACTTTAGCTAGAAAATCTTTATCTGTGTGGGCGATGATCATGATCTGCTAAAACTCGGTGATTGTGTTCGATCTCCACGCAGTTTTTGATTTTTCATTTATGGTTCTTTTTTATTATGAGCGTCAGTTACTTGTTCTTTAAATGTTGGTTTTAGGATACCTTTTTGTGGTTTTTTTTTGCGGTTGTTCGAATTTGTTTATCAAATCAGTTTTTTTTCCTTTAAACTTTGGATTTTTTTCTCTGAAAGCATTCGCAATCAGACCGAAAATATTTTTTGCGTTTGTGGTACTTTTGCAATTTGGCCTCAATTTTCTGCACATTTTTTTAGTTTCTTGAATAAACTTCTTATGTTCGGCTGTTCTCTCTTTCTATGAGAGGGTTTTACCTGTGTCTATTCTTAGCTTTTTGTTCATTTTAGGTTCAGGAGATAAGTTGCGGTAAGATTGATTGAACTTTTCATTGGCCTTTGCTACTTTGATTGCAGAGATTTCTTTAGGTGTTAATGGACACGCGACTTTGCCATAAGGGGAATCAGCAAATTTTGTTTCTAACTTCGTTGCAGTCTTTGAATCAATCGTCTCCAGTTGACGGTAAAGATTGTCTGCTTGTTTTCGATGAAGTTGGATGCCTTCAGTATATATAGCGAATTCTTCTTTTACGTTAGGGTTGCTAACGAGACCATCTCTTTCTTTTGCAAGCGCCTGTATTGTTTTCTCTGTATTTATGATCTTTCTGTTAGGTTATCGATTTTTTCTGTTCGTTTTTCCTGTTGCTGTACGAGTGATTGCCGAGGCGTAGAAAGCTTTTGTGCGACAGACTGACGAGGTTCAGATGTTACTTGAGAAACGGATTGTCGTCTCGGCGACTGATCGACAGATTCTCGGCGAACACTTTTCGTTTGCTGGCGTTCTTGTTCTTTTAGGACAAGCTTCATTGCGCGATGACTGTAGATGTTATTTCGATTATTACTTAGTTCTTTATTTGCGTTATTGAGTTTGGTTGTTGCCTTGTTATATTCATCCGGATTGGCTGTTCTGCTAGAAAGTTTTTTTACTTCACTTTTAATTTCCCTGATTTGTTCATTTAACTCTCTGTCTTTTTCGGTTAAACGCTCAATTTTCTGGTCAATTTGTTTAGCAGATAACTGGATATTTTCAGCTGTGATCGATGCTGTTTGTTGTGAGAATTTTTTTACAACATCTAATTGTCTACTGATTCTCTGAAAAACGTTGTCAGAAAGATTCGGTGCTTTTAAATTTATAGTTAACGATTGTTCTTTGATCAATATGTGTAATCTCAAGCGAGATAAGCTTTCTTGACCGATTGCTTGTGGATTTAGAACACCATCTCTGATGGCTGTATTTAAAAATCTTGTCACCTCTATATTTTTTTTAGGTTTCTCCATTGTTTCTCCTTAATTATCTTTATTAATATATAAAAAAAATATCATTTTTCAACTCGTGGTATGTACCGATTATTTCTATAATGTGTAAATTTTTAGTATTGATCTTTTCTAAAAGGTGTTATTTTGGATTGATTTGCAGAGCAGAGGTGACTTTCGTTCATGTTATGGATTAAATCACTCAAATGGATTGTTTTGTTTATTTAAAACAATCTTTTTTTGTTTTTGGAAAAAAATTGTTCCCAGCAAGAAAAATTCCATGCTATATTCTGGATTAAAGAACGCTATGAATAAAGGAGAGCAGCTGTGAGAAAACAATATACATCAGAATTAACGCAATTAACGGTGATTGAGATCGTAACAAAACTAAGTGAGAAGAAAAGAAATTTTTCATTTCGTGATATTGAAGAAGAGTATCAGCAACCTTTGTCTGCGGCAGATAAATTTTTGATCCGCTGTTTGATTGTAAAAAAATTCAACTTGAAGATCGAATATTTTTCTTCTTCTAAAGCGAATCAATTACAATTTTGCAAAATTTGAAAATAGTCCATTGAGGCTGGGATGACCCAGTAAGAGATCGCTGAATCTAATGTGGAAATAAAAAATGTTGTAATTCAATACAAAAGAATTCAATCATTTTTTTATGCGTTATGATACAAACAGAACGACAGCAAAACAAAAAAGGGGGCGTTAAATGGAAGAGGGTTCTGTATAGGAAGAAGTGGAGAAAGCAATCGTTGGTCTTCAATAGATAAGCTTATAAATGACTTAGAAGTAGTAAATAGAGGAAACAACACACATAGAACATCACTTGATTGCCGAAAACTATTTCGGGGAAAAATAGTTGCTCGGTCTCAGTTGCTTGACGACGTGCATCACAGATTGCGACAGCGCATCTAGATAAAAGCGTAGGCAAATGTTATCAGGTGTCCGTTAGTATTGACAGGCAGTAGTTTGATTGTTCTACTGCTACTGACAATAGCACATAGTACTATCCTATTAAAAAAGGATATCGAACATAGAACTAAAACATAGAACAAACATAGAACAAACATAGAAATTAGATGTAGACTCAAAAGTAAAATAAAACACATAATGTAGTACCTCAAACATAGAATCAAGCACATAGTAGAAAAATATAGTACATCGTAAAGAAGCTTGCATGTTTTCTCGTGACATCAAGCTTATGAAAAATAAAGCGAGCATGACAAACCCACCATTGATAAAAAAGAGGCTAGGAAACGAACTAGCCTCTTTTTGCTGATGGTAGCCCATCGATTTCTGTTAAGCTGACTTCACCAGAGAGTAGTTGGAAGCGCTGGTTTGGCGTATCTACGATCAGTTCTCCTTTTGGACCGATTGCCTGGGCAATTCCTTGATAAGATTTTCCTTGTCGGGTAAAGCTGACAGACTTACCTAGGACAAATGACCGTTCTGTGTAAAGATCAAAATAGGTGTGCGAATGGTCGGCTAAATACCTAAAGAAATGTTTCCAAATCGCGCAGATCAATTGATTTCTAGTCATCGATGCTTCACCATCAGGAAACAAGGAGGTCGCTTTTTGCTGGATCTCATCAGGAAATTGCGTGTGAGGGATCGAAAAATTCAAGCCCACACCAATAATCACCGAACGAATTTCACCACTTTCCATATCGCTTACCGCTTCAGATAAAATTCCACATACCTTTTTCCCTTCAAGGTAGATATCGTTGACCCATTTGATCATGGCATGTTTTCCTGTCGTTTCTTGAATCGCTTTGACACATGCACTGGCAGCAATCAACGTATATTGTGGCAATTCCTCAAAATGCTTTTGTGGATGCAATAATAAGCTCATGTAGATTCCTTGACTTGGTTGAGCGAAAAAGGAACGTCCAAAACGTCCATGGGCTTGTTCTTGTGTATCCGCGATAAATAAACTAGGTTTCGTAGTATCCATATTAGATGCCGATTTAGCATCTTTCATCGTCGATTCCGATTGTGATAAAACGTTCACTTGAACGTCAAAAGAAGATAATGCTTGGGAAATCTCTACAGGATCCAATACATCGGAGGGGAGATAACGATACCCTTTCGCTTGATGTTCAAAGCGAAAACCTTCTTTTTCTAATTCTTTGATGGCTTTCCAAATACTCGTTCGGGAGACATTCAGTTGTTGGGCGATTTTTTCACCGGATAGAAATGTCGGAGTATTTTTTAAAAGGTGTAGTACCTTGGCTTTTGTCGTCATCGATCAAGCTCCTTTCTACTATTTATATATTAGCAGATTTACGATCGAATGAGGACAGCGCGTCATACTTTTTGTTTGAGTCGCTATAAAGACGAAAAGATTTTGTGAGGAAGAGTCACTCAATTAGGAATGGACGAAATTGGAACAAAAAAGAAAGATTAAGAAACAATTACGAAAATTTACAGGAAACGCCAGGAAGTGTTGACTTTTACGTTTAAACAGTGTATTATATGAAGTTGCAAAAACTATCTGATGAAGCGAAGGCAGAAACGAAATATTGTCCGTTTCGGCTTTAATATAAGGAAACAAAAGTAGAAGCTCACGTAGGCAAGTACTCAAGAGAACGTTCTATTTTTGGTTTTTTTTTGCCTAAAAGCCGCAAAAAATGTCTGTTGTTACCTAAATATAATATTTTTAATATTATTGTAACAATTGATCGGGTAGTCTTTTTGAATGACATTTTAGAGGGGTGAAGAGCTTGGCTGGACACGTAGTAAAATACGGAAAACATCGCGAACGTAGAAGTTTCGCACGAATCAGTGAAGTGTTGGAATTACCAAATTTGATCGAAATTCAAACAGACTCGTACCAATGGTTCTTGGATGAAGGACTAAGAGAAATGTTTGAAGATATTTTGCCAATCGATGACTTCAATGGCAATCTTTCTTTGGAATTTGTAGATTATGAATTGAAAGAACCAAAGTACACAGTAGCAGAAGCACGCGCACATGACGCAAATTACTCTGCACCATTACATGTGACTTTACGTTTAACAAACCGTGAAACAGGCGAAATCAAAGCTCAAGAAGTATTCTTCGGTGATTTCCCATTGATGACAGAGCAAGGTACATTCATCATCAACGGTGCGGAACGTGTTATCGTTTCCCAATTAGTCCGTTCACCAGGTGTTTACTTCCATGGGAAAGTAGACAAAAACGGTAAAGAAGGATTCGGTTCCACTGTGATCCCTAACCGTGGTGCATGGTTAGAAATGGAAACTGATGCAAAAGACATCTCTTATGTACGTATCGACCGCACACGTAAGATTCCATTGACTGTGTTAGTTCGTGCATTAGGTTTCGGTTCAGATGACACGATTTTTGAAATCTTTGGGGATAGTGAAACATTACGTAACACGATTGAAAAAGATTTACACAAAAATGCAAGTGATTCTAGAACAGAAGAAGGATTAAAAGATATCTACGAGCGTCTTCGCCCAGGCGAACCAAAAACAGCAGATAGTTCACGTAACTTGCTGAATGCCCGCTTCTTTGATCCAAAACGTTACGACTTAGCAAATGTTGGTCGTTACAAAGTAAACAAAAAATTAGACTTGAAAACACGTCTATTGAACTTAACGTTAGCTGAAACGTTGGTTGATCCTGAAACAGGCGAGATCATTGTTGAAAAAGGAACAGCTTTGACCCATCAAGTGATGGAAACATTAGCACCGTTCATCGACAATGGTTTGAACTCAGTGACTTACTACCCAACAGAAGATGGCGTAGTCACTGATCCAATGACTGTCCAAGTTATCAAAGTCTTTTCACCAAAAGACCCAGAACGTGAAGTCAACGTGATCGGTAACGGCTACCCAGACACAACAGTGAAAACTGTTCGTCCAGCGGATATCGTTGCTTCAATGAGCTACTTCTTGAACTTGATGGAAGGCATCGGCAACGTGGACGATATCGACCACTTAGGAAATCGTCGTATCCGTTCTGTCGGAGAACTTTTACAAAATCAATTCCGTATCGGATTAGCACGTATGGAACGTGTTGTACGTGAAAGAATGTCGATCCAAGATACAGAAACATTGACACCACAACAATTGATCAACATCCGTCCAGTTGTCGCAAGTATCAAAGAATTCTTTGGTTCTTCACAATTGTCTCAGTTCATGGACCAAACAAATCCATTGGGCGAATTGACACACAAACGTCGTCTTTCTGCCTTAGGACCTGGTGGTTTGACTCGTGACCGTGCCGGCTATGAAGTACGTGACGTTCACTACTCCCACTATGGCCGTATGTGTCCGATCGAAACGCCTGAGGGACCAAATATCGGGTTGATCAATAGTTTATCTAGTTACGCGAAAGTAAACAAATTTGGTTTTATCGAAACGCCGTATCGTCGTGTTGATCGTGAAACTGGCCGTGTGACAGAACAAATCGATTACTTGACAGCAGACATCGAGGACCATTATATCGTTGCCCAAGCAAACAGTAAGTTGAATGATGACGGTACATTTGCTGAAGAAATCGTCATGGCTCGTGCCCAAAGTGAAAACTTAGAAGTATCGATCGATAAAGTCGATTATATGGACGTTTCACCGAAACAAGTAGTTGCGGTAGCGACAGCATGTATTCCTTTCTTGGAAAACGATGACTCCAACCGTGCCTTGATGGGTGCCAACATGCAGCGTCAAGCAGTGCCATTGATCAATCCACAAGCACCTTGGGTTGGTACTGGTATGGAATATAAATCAGCTCATGACTCAGGAGCTGCGTTACTATGTAAACACGATGGTGTAGTTGAATTTGTTGATGCTTCTGAGATCCGCGTACGTCGTGACAATGGCGCATTAGACAAATATTCAGTAACAAAATTCCGTCGTTCAAACTCTGGAACAAGTTACAACCAACGCCCAATCGTTCATTTAGGTGAGAAAGTCGAAAAAGGGGATACCTTGGCAGACGGCCCATCAATGGAACAAGGTGAAATGGCTCTAGGACAAAACGTCTTAGTCGGTTTCATGACTTGGGAAGGATACAACTACGAAGATGCGATCATCATGAGTCGTCGTCTTGTCAAAGACGATGTGTACACATCGATCCATATTGAAGAATATGAATCAGAAGCTCGTGATACAAAATTAGGACCTGAAGAAATCACTCGCGAAATCCCGAACGTCGGTGAAGACGCATTGAAAGACTTAGACGAAATGGGGATCATTCGTATTGGGGCGGAAGTCCAAGACGGTGACCTATTAGTCGGTAAAGTAACACCAAAAGGGGTAACTGAACTTTCAGCAGAAGAACGTTTATTGCATGCGATCTTCGGTGAAAAAGCACGTGAAGTACGTGATACTTCTCTACGTGTACCGCATGGTGGAGGCGGGATCGTTCACGATGTGAAGATCTTTACTCGTGAAGCTGGCGATGAATTATCACCAGGTGTCAACATGTTAGTTCGTGTGTATATCGTTCAAAAACGTAAAATTCATGAAGGGGATAAAATGGCCGGACGTCACGGTAATAAAGGGGTTGTTTCCCGTATTATGCCGGAAGAAGATATGCCATTCTTACCTGATGGAACACCGATCGACATCATGTTGAACCCACTAGGGGTACCATCACGTATGAACATCGGACAAGTATTGGAATTGCATTTAGGGATGGCTGCGCGTCAATTAGGCATCCACGTAGCAACACCAGTATTTGATGGTGCAAGTGATGAAGACGTATGGGAAACAGTTCGTGAAGCTGGTATGGCTAGCGATGCGAAAACTGTTCTTTATGACGGACGTACAGGTGAACCATTTGACGGACGTGTGTCTGTCGGTGTGATGTACATGATCAAACTTGCTCACATGGTTGACGATAAGTTACATGCACGTTCAATTGGACCTTACTCACTAGTTACGCAACAACCATTAGGTGGTAAAGCGCAATTTGGTGGACAACGTTTTGGGGAAATGGAAGTTTGGGCACTGGAAGCATACGGTGCGGCTTATACCTTACAAGAAATCTTGACATACAAATCAGATGACGTAGTCGGACGTGTGAAAACATACGAAGCAATCGTCAAAGGTGAACCAATTCCAAAACCAGGTGTACCTGAATCCTTCCGCGTATTAGTCAAAGAATTACAATCACTAGGATTAGACATGCGTGTCCTAGATATCCAAGACAGCGAGATCGAACTTCGCGACATGGATGACGAAGACGATGATTTGATCACAGTGGATGCTTTGACAAAATTCGCTGAACAACAAACAGCAAAAGAACTAGAAAAACAAGCTGCTGAACAAGTCGAAGATGAAAGACAAGATATCATCCAAAACTTTGAAACCGCAGAAGATAATTTAGACTAATCCGGTCTGAGATACTGTGAGGCGGTCGAAGATCAGCCGCCTTACGGTTTTGCCATTAAACGAAATGGAGGGAACCCCTTTTGATCGATGTAAATAAATTCGAAAGTATGCAAATAGGTTTGGCTTCTCCCGAAAAAATCAGAAGCTGGTCTTACGGTGAAGTAAAAAAACCTGAGACGATTAACTATCGTACCTTAAAACCTGAGCGCGAAGGGTTGTTCTGTGAGCGGATTTTTGGTCCTACAAAAGACTGGGAATGTGCCTGCGGAAAATACAAACGTATCCGTTATAAAGGAATCGTTTGTGATCGCTGTGGTGTGGAAGTGACTCGTTCAAAAGTTCGTCGTGAACGTATGGGTCATATCGAATTAGCAGCACCTGTTTCACATATCTGGTATTTCAAAGGTATTCCTTCTCGTATGGGTCTTGTATTAGACATGAGCCCACGCGCATTAGAAGAAATCATTTACTTTGCCTCATATGTTGTTATTGAACCAGGAAACACAAGCTTAGAGAAAAAACAATTGTTGACTGAACGCGAATACCGCGAAAAACGTGAACAATATGGCCAAGAATTCCAAGCAGCAATGGGCGCGGAAGCAATCAAACAATTACTTGATAACGTTGATTTGGATGGCGAAGCGGCTGAATTGAAAGAAGAGTTGAAATCTGCACAAGGACAAAAACGTACACGCGCGATCCGTCGTTTGGACATTTTAGAAGCATTCCGTGCTTCTGGCAATGAACCAAGCTGGATGGTCATGGACGTTATCCCTGTCATCCCACCAGATCTACGACCAATGGTCCAATTAGAAGGTGGACGTTTTGCAACAAGTGACTTGAACGATCTATATCGTCGTGTGATCAACCGTAACAATCGTTTGAAACGTTTGTTAGACTTGAATGCACCAGGAATCATCGTTCAAAATGAAAAACGGATGTTACAAGAAGCGGTAGATGCGTTGATCGATAACGGTCGTCGTGGCCGTCCTGTCACAGGACCAGGTAACCGCCCATTGAAATCTCTTTCTCATATGTTGAAAGGGAAACAAGGTCGTTTCCGTCAAAACTTACTTGGTAAACGTGTCGACTACTCTGGTCGTTCAGTTATCGTCGTAGGTCCTTTCTTGAAAATGTACCAATGTGGATTACCAAAAGAAATGGCGATCGAATTGTTCAAACCATTCGTGATGCGCGAATTAGTTCAACGTGAACTTGCTTCAAACATCAAAAATGCGAAACGCAAAATCGAACGTCAAGAAGATGAAGTTTGGGATGTCTTAGAAGACGTCATCAAAGAACATCCAGTTCTATTGAACCGGGCACCTACGCTTCACAGATTAGGTATCCAAGCATTTGAACCAGTTCTTGTCCAAGGTCGTGCGATCCGTTTGCATCCATTGGTATGTGAAGCTTATAATGCCGATTTCGATGGAGACCAAATGGCCGTTCACGTACCGTTGAACGAAGAAGCACAAGCAGAAGCACGTATGCTGATGTTAGCTGCTCAAAACATCTTGAATCCAAAAGATGGTAAACCAGTTGTTACACCTTCTCAGGATATGGTTTTAGGAAACTACTACCTAACAATGGAAGAAGAAGGTCGTGAAGGCGAAGGAATGGTCTTTAGAGACCAAAACGAAGCAGTCATCGCATGGCGTAATGGCTACGTTCATTTACATTCACGTATTGGTGTGAACCCAACGACATTAGGGGACAAACCATTTACAGAATGGCAAAAAGAACGCACGATGATCACGACTGTCGGTAAGATCATCTTTAACGAGATCATGCCACCAGAATTCCCTTACTTGAATGAGCCAACTGACTTCAACTTGACTGTCCAAACACCGGACAAATACTTTGTTGAAGCTGGAACAGATATTCCTGCTCACATCAAAGAACAAGAACTAGTTTTACCATTCAAGAAGAAAAACTTAGGAAACATCATCGCCGAAGTCTTCAAACGTTTCAAAGTAACTGAAACATCTAAGATGCTTGACCGTATGAAAGACTTAGGATACAAACATTCAACACATGCAGGTATCACTGTAGGGATCGCCGACATCAGTGTCTTGAATGAAAAACAAGTGATCATTGACGAAGCACATAAACAAGTAGAGTCGATCACGAAGCAATTCCGTCGTGGATTGATCACTGATGACGAGCGTTATGAACGAGTAATCGCTGTTTGGAACGCTGCGAAAGACAGCATCCAACAAAAACTGATGGAAGGTTTGGAAGCGAAAAACCCAATCTTCATGATGTCAGATTCTGGTGCCCGTGGTAACATCTCCAACTTTACTCAGCTTGCTGGTATGCGTGGATTGATGGCCGCACCGAATGGACGTATCATGGAATTGCCGATCATTTCGAACTTCCGCGAAGGACTTTCTGTCTTGGAAATGTTTATCTCAACTCACGGGGCTCGTAAAGGAATGACCGATACAGCCTTGAAGACAGCCGATTCTGGTTACTTGACACGTCGTTTAGTTGACGTTGCCCAAGATGTCATCATTCGTGAAGAAGATTGTGGCACTGACCGCGGTCTTGAGATCCAAGCAATCCGTGAAGGAAATGAAATCATCGAATCTCTTGAAGATCGTTTGATTGGACGTTACACACGTAAAGAAGTTCGTCATCCTGAAACCAACGAAATGATCATTGCCGGAAATCAATTGATCTCTGAAGATGTCGCAAAACAAATCGTTGATGCAGGTGTTGAAACTGTAACGATCCGTTCTGTCTTCACATGTAACACAAAACATGGTGTCTGCAAACATTGTTACGGACGTAACTTGGCAACTGGTTCTGACGTTGAAGTCGGAGAAGCAGTTGGTACGATCGCCGCTCAATCAATCGGTGAACCAGGTACTCAGTTAACAATGCGTACGTTCCATACGGGTGGGGTTGCCGGAGATGATATCACTCAAGGTCTTCCTCGTGTCCAAGAAATCTTTGAAGCACGTAATCCGAAAGGGCAAGCAGTGATTACTGAAGTAACAGGGGATGTCATCGATATCTCTGAAGATCCTGCTACACGTACCAAAGAAGTAACAATCAAAGGGAAAACAGATACACGTACGTATACAGTGCCTTATACTGCACGTATGAAAGTCGCTGAAGGCGATATGATCCATCGTGGTGCACCATTGACAGAAGGATCAATCGATCCGAAACAATTGTTGCAAGTACGTGACGTTCTATCTGTTGAAAACTATCTATTACGTGAAGTACAACGCGTTTACCGTATGCAAGGGGTAGAAATCGGCGACAAACATATCGAAGTAATGGTTCGCCAAATGCTTCGTAAAGTGCGCGTCATGGACCCAGGCGATACAGAAATCTTGCCAGGTACACTGTTAGATATCGCAGACTTCAAAGACCAAAACTACAATACGTTAGTTGCTGGTGGCGTTCCTGCGACATCTCGTCCAGTCTTGCTAGGTATCACAAAAGCATCATTAGAAACAAACAGCTTCTTATCAGCTGCATCCTTCCAAGAAACAACTCGTGTCTTGACTGATGCTGCGATCCGAGGCAAAAAAGATCCACTTCTTGGTTTGAAAGAAAATGTTATCATCGGTAAGATCATTCCAGCTGGTACTGGTATGCCACGTTACCGCAACATGGAACCAAAAGAAGTTGGCGTTGCAAGTGAAAACGTGTATAGTATTTCTGACATCGAAGCACAAATGGCTGCCGAAGATGCAATGAATGAACAAACACGATAAACCATGAGTTCACATAAAGAAGGTCAAGTTCCTGTTTGAGGGACTTGACCTTTTTTTTGTGGATAAACTAGAATCAAGGAAGTAAAAGGTAACTGTGGATAAAAGAAATGGTAATAGATATCCACAGGGGATAATTATTATGTGTACCAAAATTTATCCACAAGTTTTCAAATATTAAAAGAAAAACAATAAAAATAGGCTAAAAATACCGGTAGGGGGTAAAATAAGCATATTACTATTTATTTCAATGAAAACGAGTATGATAAAATCAAAGGAGCTGATAAGAAATGGCAGTGAAAAAAGCTGTATTTGCAGGTGGCTGTTTTTGGTGTATGGTCAAACCGTTTGAAACACAACCAGGTATCCTCTCCGTTACTTCCGGTTATACTGGAGGACATGTACCAAATCCAACCTACGAACAAGTGACGACTGGAACAACAGGTCATACGGAAGCGGTAGAAATCGAATATGATCCTGAAATCATCACCTATGCACAATTGGTCGAGATTTATTGGCAACAGACCGATCCGACAGATGCTTTAGGGCAGTTTGCTGATCGTGGGGACTCTTATCGTCCGGTCATTTATTATAGTGATGAAGCAGAACGTGAAGCCGCAGAAAACTCAAAACAACAGTTACAAGCAAGTGGCCGTTTCGATCAACCGATCGTCACAAAGATCGAACCTCGTACGACCTTTTATCCCGCAGAGGAGTATCATCAAGATTACTACAAGAAAAACAAGATCCATTATCAGTTGTATCGTGAAGGCTCTGGTCGGGCGGGATTCCTTAGAAAAAACTGGAAAGACTAGCAGTATAAGTTACTAGAAAATATGAATTTTAAGTAATAAGAAAAGAGGAAGGTCGGACATTTTGTTCTAGATGCTTCTTCTTTTTTGTGCTATCGGAAATAGAGGACCAACCATAAGGCAATACTCAGAAAAGGAACGAAAGGGAGATGCTTTCTTTTCTTATGGAATAAAGCAGTGATACAAAAATAACTTAAACCAAGACAACTTGCGATAAACATAAGCATGAGAAAATGTGTGGAGGCTAACCCACCACTCCAACTAAGTAAGAGTAACGTATCGCCTGCGCCTAAATAAGCTTGCCCATAACGCAGCAAACCGTAACTGATCAAGCCGAACACTAAGCTGGTTTCTAAGTGAAACTGCTCAGTCAGCACCCAGTAGGCCCATAAGAAAGTCCATGAGAAATAGAGGATGCGAGTGTCGATCGCAAGGTAAAAAATATCCATCAACGAAAATAAAAAAGCAGTGAATAGCCAAATCAAATGAACTGTATCTGGCGAATAGCATCCTGCATACATAAATAGCGTACCGCTGATCAACTCTGCCAGTGGATACATGGGTGAAAGTTTGGTCTGACAAGAGCGGCAACGAAATCGTTGCATGACAATCGAAAGTAATGGAATCAACTCATACCAACGCAATGTTTGGTGACAGTTGACACAATGTGAACGAGGGGAAATAATAGAAAGGTCTTGAGGAACGCGTTGTGCGACTAAGCACAAAAAAGAACCAAAGCAACAACCAATGATAAAATAAAGAAACATCAGACCAACCTCCTTTTGATTAAGATACGCAAAAAAGGAGAAGAGAGGTGGAAAAAATAATGATTGCAGTCGGGGTCGATATCGGCACTACGCAAACGAAAGCAGTTGCATTCAATGAACAAGCAGAAGAAGTAGCTACAGCCTACTTTCATTACCCGCTGATCCAAGAAATTCAAGGCATGGCTGAACAAGATCAGGAATTGATCGTCCATGCAGTGTATACGGTCATCAATGAAGTGATCCAACAGTTACCCGCACAGACAATCCAATTCATCTCATTTTCAACAGCCATGCACAGCTTGATTTTATTAGATGAAAACAAAAAGCCTTTGACGCGTATGTTTACTTGGGCAGACACTCGTGCCGTCAATGAAGCAGAAAAATTAAAAGCAACTGAAAAAGGTCGAGTGATCTATGAACGGACGGGTACGCCGATCCATCCAATGACACCATTGATCAAAATCAATTGGTTGAAAAACGAGTTTCCTGATTTATTTGAGCAAGCGGCTTATTTTGTAGGGATCAAAGACTATCTTTTTTATGAGCTGTTTGCTGAATTAGTCAGTGATTATAGTACTGCTTCTGGCACAGGGTACTTTGATATCCACCGTTTCCAATGGTCAGAGCCTATTCTTGAAGAGTTAGGGATACAAGAAGAGCAATTACCGAGAGTAGCACCTGCGACTACCCAGTTCACGAAATTAACAGAACAAGCCCGTACGAGATTTCATTTTGATCAAGAAATCCCATTTATTTTAGGTGGAGCCGATGGGCCATTATCCAATTTAGGCTTAGGTGCATTTGGCGAGACGACGGCAGCGCTGACTGTCGGTACCAGTGGCGCATTACGATTTATTTCGAATCGCCCAAAGCTCCATCCAACAATGGAAACCTTCTGTTATGTTTTGGATCAAACACACTGGGTCATCGGAGGAGCAACCAGTAATGGCGCAGGGATCTTTGATTGGGCGGTCCATACATTGATGCAAGATGTCGTTCAACGAGCTAAGGAACAAGGAGAAGATCCGTATCAAGCAGTCCTTTCGGAAATCGCTTTTGTCCCGCCTGGCGCTAATGGACTGATTTTTCAACCGTATTTATTGGGGGAACGAGCACCTTTGTGGGATGCGGAGGCATTTGGAAGTTTTATTGGTCTACAACGATGGCATACGGAAAAAGACATGATGCGAGCGGTCCTGGAAGGGGTTTGTTTTAATCTCAAACGAATTTTGCGAGGTATCTGTCCACCCGATCAAGTGATTGAGTTACGTGCAACTGGTGGCTTTGCTCAATCAGTGTTATTTCGGCAGATCATGGCAGATGTATTGGGACAACCTATCCGTTTTCCAAAAGTTAAAGAAGCCTCAGCGTTAGGGGCAGTCATATTAGGTTGGCAGAGCCAAGGCAGAATCGAAACATTAGGTGAAGCTTCCGCATATATTGAATTAGCACAACAAGTGGCTGTTCAGAAAAAAGCCAGCCGCATGTACAACAAAATATATCCTTTATTTGTTTCGACACAACAAGAATTAAGCCGCTATTCTCAGTTATTTGCGGAACTACGAGAGACTCTATCAATAGAGATGATAGATGAAGAAGGCGAATCGTAAATGATGACATTAGTTATATTTTCTATTTGGTTGGCGGATTTTTTGCTATTTAAAAAAAGCATTACTCTGGGGATGAAAATCGTTCTCATCTAAAAGATTTTAGTGTACTTTTCCCTCAAAGTTTACTATGATTTTAATATAGGCAAATGCGAGGAGGCAGAATTACATGAAATTTCAACAAACAAAAGAAGTATTGAATCAATTAGTAGCAGATTTAAGCCAAATGTCGGTGATCGTCCACCAAACACATTGGTATATGAGAGGTCCTGGATTTTTGACATTGCATCCAATGATGGACAGCTTCATGGACGACTTGAATGAACAATTAGATGAAATCTCAGAACGTTTGATCACATTAGATGGTTCACCTTATTCAACATTACGTGAATTTGCAGACAACACAAAAATCCCTGATGAAGTTGGTCGTTGGGATCGCCCGATGGAAGAACGTTTAGAAACACTAGTAGCTGGTTACCGCTACTTAGCAGATCTTTTCCAAAAAGGAATTGACGCTGCTGGTGAAGAAGGCGACGATCCTACGCAAGATATGTTTATTGAATTTAAAGCAGCAACAGAAAAACGCATCTGGATGATACAAGCACATCTAGGTAAAGCACCAGGAATCGACGCATAATCAATTTCATCACAACCATAAAGACACCCCATTTGCAGACAATGTGCTGGAATGGGGATGTCTTTTTTTGTTTAATAACAATTAGAATTTCTTATTCTTATTTTAGAAAAAGTCGTTTCATGAGAATTTTCACTTTTAATTAAGCGCTTTCTTTTTTTGCGATATACTCTCGGTGTCAATAAAAAAGAAAAGGAGTGGAAAAATGAAAGTGAAAAAGAAATGGTTCTCGTTGTTGATGGTTGTAATGTTGTTGTCGTCGGTTTTCCAACCGACACTCTTAGCCTTTGCGAGTGATCGCTCCTTCAAAGAAGCAACCTCGCGTCCGGCTGTTGCGATTGATTTAAGTGGCACTTCGCCAGCAAAAGATGAAAAAACATGGAACGAATGGGCAAAACTCCGAGGATTTACGGATACCCTGACTGCCGAACATAACGTATTTGATAATTTAGTTCTAGCGGATTATTTAGACGTGATGGAAGGGCCAAGTACGTTACCCCTCAGTACCCGATTTGCCCGTTCAAAAATTGCACCGATCATCCAAGCTACCGCCTTTGCTGAATTTACCCGACCCTACTTAAAAGAATCAACCAAAGAGACAGCTGTCAGCCAATTGTACCGTTTGACTTCGACAAGTATCCTAAGGCAGTCGATCAGCTTGCTCGGTGATGCCATTGATGCTCCAGAAGACCCCGTTGAGATTTATCCGACCACCAAAATCGAGTTGGCTAGCTGGATTACGGTCCAAAACCAGTTCCTTGAATACATACAAACAACACCAGAACTATCTGGATATGAGATGCGAACCGGCACAGACGGTATGAGCGGATTGTTCGTTCCTAAAGACACGAATGATCAAAGTCTATTAGTTTATCCAGATACTTCACTGAATGAATACTTACCGGGAAATGAAAAATTACCTCCACGGATCGGCGCCCTGAAACAAATCAATTTTTCTCCATATAATGGTCCAGGAACACCCTATGTCAATGTGACCATGAGCTATACCGCCTATGATCATCGCCAAGAACTATACACGCAATATGATATTCGGGGCATCACGATTCCTTTAGAAACGGATTTCGACACATTTTTAGCAGAAATCGCCACACCTGAACAAGCTCTGGAAGTGGTCAAAGAATACTCGTCCGTCCAATTTGGGGCAGTAGCCCCAACAGATGTTGATTCTGTCAATGACATCGGAAAAGAAATCACACGTCAGATGATCGATGAGCGGGATGCGCTGATTGATCAATTACCTGATACGTTTCAGATCAATCTATTCCGGATCGCAGCGAAAGCCAATGACAAAGAAGTTGTCATTGATCGAGAAGGTGAGTTTGTGTATCGGGGAACGCAAGAAATTGTTCCCTTAGACCAAATCGACATCGGCTTTAACCAAGAAGTCATCTATACGATCCGCAAGGTGCAAAGCTTTTTCGGTGTCTATTGCTACTACTATGCGTTAGCCGATGGCTTGTTTGATGAAGAACGCACGAATTCTTTGCCAAAGAGTTTAGATGACACCACTATTGCAGCGATTTCTGAAGTCGGTGGCAGTGTATTGAAGCACTTACCAAATTACGAAAATACCGACTGGGTCATCAAGCAGTCCCAATTGAAGCCCGAACCAATGGACGTCTTACTCATCGCCATGTGCTTACCATGGCCAGAAATGATTTCTGTCTTACGGACCGTCAAATCCGATGAAGTCATCCTAACAACGATTGAAGTCGAAGAAGCCGAAGCCGCTCGCGTATTGGAAGCGGAAAAGGCTCTAATCACCAAAGGCTGTCCAAATGAAGCTTTAGTAGAGAAGTTACCAACCACTGAATACTATAACCGTAAAGCCTTGCGTCATGTGGCAGGAGAGGTAAGACCGGGGAGAGATGGGAGATTGATTATATCAGGAGCTCATTCGCGCCATCCTGATTTTTATAGTCCAGACAGTGGAGTAGTTTATGAACCAACTGGGATAGTGGTGGAAGGAAAACCTTTTGAGGCTAAAGTGAGTTATGGAACAAATTTTAAGGGTGCGAAGACTACCGTATTTCCTGATAATTGGAATGCAGAGAAAATTACGAGTGAAGTCGAACGTATAATTGAGGAGAAAGTTACAGATGTACCTGGACGACAAGACCTCATTGGGAAAGAAACTGGTGGAGTTTTTAGTATAAATGTCAGCGTAAATGTTAAAGCAAATGGAAAGGTCACTGTTGTAACAGCCTATCCAGTTGAATAGAAAAAGATTAGTCCTGAATTAACTTAAGGACCAATCTTTTTTGAACTTTTTAGATTTTATTTGGAAATCTTCTGGCGTATACTGTTCACGCCAATAATACATATTATAAAGTTTATACGTGTAAATAATTTTTAAAATAGTTTCATTGTGAGTCTTTCTTATTCCTAGGTAGTCTATCATCGGAATCCCCCCATTAAAAAAATCTCCGTGATATCCAAAGCTCAATCCATATGGGGAAATCCCAAATAGAGGAGTGTTTTCATAACAAATGACATATTCTTCATCCGATAAACCCAGTCTATCATCGTCTGGGTCGTCTTCTTCAGGATCATATGGACATTCCGCAAGAAAATGTCCATCTTTTGGGCCGAAATCAATAAATGAATCATCATGAGTCACAGTTAATCGAGAATCTAATTGATTTAGCTGAGTTTCTAGAAAATTCGTATTCTTTTCTACAGCAGCCAAAGGTCGATGCTTGGGGTCAGTGAATGTGATTAGTCGACTACTTTTTTTACCTTCACCGATCATCTGTGAAGTTCTTTGATAATGAGATGCGATTGTTTGTTGGAATTGTTCTTCTGGAAATAAATCCTTCCAGTAAGATAAGTTTTTTGCTTGATAAGTGTGAATAACAGTTAATATCAAATCGTCAATTGCTTGTAGCGTTTTTCGATCCGAATGATTTACTTTTCCGTAATGTTCATCAATTTGTTCGCCATAAGGTGTAAAACAATAGAGCGTATAAAATTGATATTTCAACCGATACTCCGAATACACAAAATGTTCCATTGGATGATCTGGCACACGAGGGTCCCAATAAATTTTCGATAGCTTTGGAAAGACCTCTGGACCATAATCAATAAAGTTATCATTATGTATCAAAGTCAAATCTGGATCGATTGCTTGAAATTTTTGTGTGAGTTCTTCTGTCATTTTTCGAATCTTGGCTTGTGGTCGACGATTGGGATCGACAAAGGGGAAGAAGGTCATAATCGTTTTTTCCTTTCTGTTTTAAAAAGTTTTTTAAACTAAAGTATGACATGTTTATTCTTGAAAGATTGAACTTTTTTTGCATATTTTTGAAAAATGTAAACTACAAAAAAGAACGTCTTGAGACAACGTGTGGAAACATTGTCTCAAGATGTTCTTTTAGTTCTTGTCTATTTTCAACTGATGAAGTGCTTGCTCAATCTGTATTTCTACTTGGTCAAAACCTGTACCACCTAATGAATTGCGACGTTTCACGGCAGTTTCTGGAAGTAAGGTATCGTAAAGATCAGATTCGATCAGCGGGCTGATTGCTTGGAATTCTGTTAGTGGGAGGTCTTGTAACGAGCAACCTTGCTGTGTACAATGTAAGACGAGTTTACCGACAATCTCATGTGCTTGACGGAAGGGGATGCCCTTTGCAGCCAAGTAATCGGCTAACTCAGTCGCATTGGAGAAATCTTTTTGCGTGGCTGCATACATTCGGGCTTTGTTCACTTCCATGGTTTTGACCATACCTTCCATGATCGAGAGACTAGCTAAAATCGTTTCACTCGTATCGAACATGCCTTCTTTATCTTCTTGGAAATCTTTGTTATAAGCTAAAGGCAAACCTTTCATCAACGTGAGTAAACCAAATAAATTACCATATACTCGACCAGTTTTTCCACGTATCAATTCCGCCATATCTGGATTTTTCTTTTGAGGCATGATCGAACTGCCTGTTGAAAAAGTATCCGAAAGTTCAATGTATTGACATTCGTAACTACACCAAAAAATGATTTCTTCACAAAAACGGGACAAGTGCATCATCAATAATGAAGCATTACTTAAAAACTCCAGAATAAAATCACGGTCACTAACGGCGTCTAAACTGTTTGCATAAACAGCAGAAAAGCCTAATTCATTTGCAGCAAAGGAACGATCAATCGGAAACGTCGTACCTGCCAATGCGGCACTGCCTAAAGGGGAAATATCGATTCGTTTCAGGCTTTCTGTGAAGCGTTCATGGTCACGAGTAAACATCTGATAGTACGCTAAGAGATGATGGCCAAAGGAAATCGGTTGGGCGTGTTGCAGATGAGTATATCCTGGCATGATCGTAGCCGTATGCTCTGCTGCTTTTTCCACGAACGTTTGACGTAACGAATGAAGCTTTTCAATCAGTTCAAGTACCGTATCTTTTAGATACAAGTGCATGTCTGTTGCGACTTGGTCATTACGGCTACGAGCAGTATGTAGTTTCCCGGCAACAGGTCCGATTTCCTCATGCAGGCATTTTTCAATATTCAAGTGGATGTCTTCATTTTCCACCGAAAAATGCAAAGTGCCATTCGTTAAGCGTGTTTGCAGTTTTTCCAAACCAGCGATGATCTGTTGCGCTTCTTCCTCGGACAAAATCCCAGTATGGGCCAACATTTTCACATGGGCGAGACTACCTAAAATATCTTGTTGAGCTAATTTTTGATCAAAGGAGATCGAAGCACCGAATGCATCGATCCATTGTTCACTTTTTCCTTGAAACCGTCCACCCCAAAGTTTATCCATGTGATTCCTCCTATGTTTTGAATGAAAGAAAAGCAGGTAAAAGGTCCTGTTTGAGTTCGCACTCAGCTTTTACCTTACTTTTCTTTTGATTGCTTTACTCGCTACTCTGATCCTACGGCTGTTTGTTGTTGCGTTTGAACTTCCGCATAGACTTTCGATGGTAGACCCCAAAGCTTGATAAAACCGACAGCAGCTTGTTGATCGAAGGTATCCGCTGAAGTATACGTTGCTAGTTCTTCGTTATATAGACTATTGGCCGATTTACGTCCTTCAACGATGACATTTCCTTTGAATAGTTTGACACGGACAGTCCCATTGACCGCAGTCTGTGTTGCTTTCAAGAAAGAGATCAACGCATCGGTCAATGGATTGAACCAGAGACCATCGTAAATCATTTGGCTCAACTGTTGCTCGATCATTGGTTTGAAATGTGCTAATTCACGAACGAAGGTCAAATCTTCCAGCTCTTTGTGTGCCTGCATCAAAGTGATCGCTCCAGGGCATTCATACACTTCCCGCGATTTGATCCCTACCAGACGATTCTCCACATGATCGATCCGTCCGATTCCATGCTTGCCGGCTAATTGATTCAAAGACAAGATCAATTCGGATAAAGGTAAACTTTCTTGATTCAAAGCAACTGGAACGCCTTGTTCAAAAGTGAGTTCAATGATATCCGGCTGATCAGGTGTATACTCCAAGGCTGTCGTAATATCATAAGCACCTGCTGGCGGAGTCGCCCAAGGGTCCTCTAACACACCACACTCACAAGCACGTCCCCACAAGTTTTGGTCGATAGAATATGGATTCTCCAAATCTGCTGGGATCGGCACATCATTTTCTTTCGCATAGGCGATTTCTTCTTCCCGAGACCATTGCCATTGACGAACCGGTGCAATGATTTTCATTTCAGGTGCCAAGGCATTGATTGCTACTTCAAAACGAACTTGGTCATTGCCTTTTCCTGTACAGCCATGAGCAATCGTCGTTGCACCAGTTTTTCGAGCTAATTCCACTAATTTTTTTGCGATCAAGGGGCGAGAAAGCGCAGAAACCAGTGGGTAAGACTGCTCGTAAAACGTATGACCTTGTAGCGCGATCAATGCAAATTCTTGAGCAAATTCCTCTTTGGCATCGATGGCATAAGACGCAATTGCACCAACTTGAAGTGCTTTTTCTTTAATAAAAGCTGTATCTTTGCCTTCACCGATATCTAGGCAACAAGCAATCACCTCATAATCTTTTGCCAACCATTTGATTGCCACAGAGGTATCTAATCCACCTGAGTAAGCCAATATAATTTTTTCTTTCATAAAATCGCCCCTTTATTTTTAAGTGTTTTCAAAATAGATGTTTCAAATGATAACACCATAAAAATAAAAAAGCAATCAATAAATTAAATAAATATACATAAAAATAAATAAAATGAAAATAATATTCAAAAATAATGTAAATGCACAACTTTTTATACAGAACGAATTTCTTAGTCTAAAAGAAACTAAAACGATGAAAAGATAAAAATGAAAAAGAAATTTAATTTTTCAAAAGTATAGAAAAACGTTGACATTATCGGTATTTGCAGGTAATATGTTAAATGGTATTGTTTGCCCCACAAAGAGCCCCGGAAACTCGAAGTGTATGTCAAACATCAGAACTTAAATTGGAGGAAACTAACGTGCGTACAACATATATGGCCAAACCAGGCGAAGTAGAACGTAAATGGTATGTAGTAGACGCAACTGATGTTCCATTGGGACGTCTTTCAACAGTTGTTGCATCTGTACTACGTGGAAAAAATAAACCAACTTTCACCCCTCATTTGGATACTGGCGATTTCGTCATTGTTATCAATGCAGATAAAGTGAAATTAACAGGTAAAAAAGCGACTGATAAAATTTATTACCGTCACAGCAACTACCCAGGAGGATTGAAATCAATCTCAGCTGGTGAATTGCGTGCTAAAAATTCTCGTCGTTTGATCGAAACTTCTGTAAAAGGCATGCTACCTAAAAATACTTTAGGCCGCAAACAATTTACAAAATTGAATGTATACGGTGGAGCAGAACATCCACATGCAGCACAACAACCAGAAGTTTTAGACATCACAAACTTAATCTAATAGGAGGGAATTTCATTGGCACAAGTTCAATATATCGGCACAGGCCGTCGTAAAAATGCAGTTGCTCGCGTACGCTTAGTACCAGGAACTGGTAAAATTACTATCAACAAAAAAGATGTTGAAGAATACATTCCACATGCTGACTTGCGTGAAGTTATCAATCAACCTTTCGGCGTTACTGAAACAAAAGGCGCATATGACGTATTTGTTAACGTAAACGGTGGAGGCTACGCTGGACAATCAGGAGCTATCCGTCACGGAATCGCTCGTGCATTGCTAGAAGTTGATCCTGACTTCCGTTTAGCTCTTAAACGCGCTGGGTTACTTACACGTGACGCACGTATGGTTGAACGTAAAAAACCAGGTCTTAAGAAAGCTCGTAAAGCTTCACAATTCTCAAAACGTTAATTGCTGGAGTCGTTGCGAATTTATTCGCTTACGAATACAGTATGGGACGGAGATTTTTAAAGAAATCGAGTACCATTCAATTGAAACAATCAGGGCGTTTCGCAATTCAGTTTGCGAAGCGTCTTTTTTTGACGCTTATTTAAATAAATTTGGTGAGTTCAAATATCCGATAGTAGAGACATTACGTGATTTGTTTGCTCGCTTGTTTTACTTATTTGTAAATAATGAATAGGATAAGTTATCTTATTTAATGTTGTTAGTTATTTTAAATCTACTAGGTTGTTCAAGTGATTCATGTTGAAATCACGAGTAAATCAATGGAATGAACTCTTTGGTCAAAAACATTTTAAAAGGATTTTTTTGATGTTCGCTTTAAAAATAATGGCTAAAATGTTATGTTTTCATATAGTTATCTTTAGCTTCGAAAAATGTAACTATTTGGTTGTTAAAAAAGCTGACCTTCAACATTAAGCTGAAAAATCAAAAAATATGAAAAGCTATTTTCTGATTTCCCATCTTACTACTCAGGTCAAAACGCTTTTCTCACAACCTAGATAAGCGGTTTTCAAGAGGTAATACTTCAATAATAAGCCAAAAAAATCAAAAACGAAAAAGCCATTTTCGATTTTTCTGTCTTATTACTCAGTGCTGACCGCTTCTTTCACAACCTAGATAAACGGTGTTCGAAAGCTAACTCCTACGATATTAAGCCAAAATTTGAAAAAATAGGAGAAGCTATTTTCTCAAATTATTTCTTAATACTCGGAGTTGCCCAGCTTTCTCACAACCTTGTGTAACCGAATACATTTTGTCCGCTGCAAGGGACATTATGTAGTGAAGCAGAATAAAAATAATCGCTTATGATAAAGATACAGGGGGGATAGAGCTATGACTAGTCAAATGGATCGAGGGAATAAATTAACGCTTCTTTTATCAAAGCAAAGAGATTATGTTACTGCTGAAGTGTTGGCAGAGTTAATGAGTACCTCTACCAAGACGGTCTACCGCTTGGTTAAAAAAATGAATGACGAGTTTCCAAATGGGCCACTGATTTTGTCTGAAAAGGGTCGGGGGTACAAACTGGATTATGAAAAATATATTGCACAGACGAATCAAACAATTGTGTCTTCTGTGGAAGTCCTACCGTCAGAGCGGCAAAATAATGTGATGGAAGAATTATTATTATCCTCGCCTAAAGCACTAAAAGTCATTGATTTGTATCAAACCTATTATGTTGGTGATTCAGCGATTGCGAATGATGAAAAAATCATTGCGGAACGGATTTCAGCGTATGATCTGCAATTGATCCGCAAAAATCGGACATTAGCCATCGAAGGCAAGGAAGAGAATATCCGTCGAGCGATCACTGAGTTGATTCAACGATTGAATATTTTCGATATTGATGAAATCGCTTTATCGGACGAATTTTCGTTTAATCGTTACGATGCGAATTTTGTCATCGAACAGATCAAGCTGATTGAAAAAAAACTCAATGGCACGATTCCTTACCCATACAATATCAATATTTTCTCCCATCTATACATTGCGGTACGTCGCGCAAGAAAAACGAATTATCAAGCCACTGGAGAAAAATTAACGATGGAACAATTACAGGTTTTAGATAATGAATCCTTGATTCGTGATATTGCCATCGAAGTGATCCGCCAAGTGGAAGTATATTTGAAAACGAAATTACCAGTAAGTGAGATCTACTATCTTTATCAATATTTGCTTTCTTCCAGAACGGATAATAGTCAAACGAAGACCCAAACGTTCACAGAAGAAGTGATTGAGATTACTTCTTATTACTTGCATCAAGTTGGTGAGAAGCTAAATCTCAATGTAGCAAGCGAGATGATTTTTACAGATCTTGCTAATCATATCAAACCTTTGGTCAATCGGTTGCGCCATCAAATCAGAGTGAAAAATAGTTTGTTGGATCAAATCCAATTAACGTATGAAACGATTTTTAATACGGTTGCTGAAGTATCAAAACAGGTGAGTCAAACGTTTCAGCTTCCAACGATCACGTCTGATGAGATTGGGTTTATCACCTTGTATTTTGCACGAATCATTGAGACGCACCAATTTCCGATCCAAACACTGATCATGTGTACAACTGGCGTGGGAACTTCTGAATTATTGAAGGTGAAGTTAGCCAAAAAATTTCCGGAATTAGAAATCGTAGATGTGATCAGTACGAAAAATTACCAATCAGTGTTAGAGAAGACGCCAGGAATCGAGTTGATTTTAACAACAGTTGGCCTGAAAGAAGCATTTCCTGTTCAATCTTTGATCGTTAGTGCGATGTTGACCGCTGATGACCAGTCAAGAATCCAACAGAAAATCGAGGATATTTATCATGATAGATAATTTCGTGGAACTATTCGATCAGATGTCACTGGCTTCCAAAGTAGCGACTTATGAATGGATCAGTCAACAAGTCTTTCCTACCTCAAAAGAAAAGGCACAAGCGATCCAACAGGCATTGTTTGAGCGAGAAGAGGCAGGAGATATCCAAATTGAGGAAGGCGTAATTTTGCCTCATCTTGAACATCCAGCACTAGCCAAAACACAGGTCTGGGTGATTCGTCCCCAACAGCCAATTACTGAATGGTCGGAACGAATCTCAAAAGTGGAATTGCTCATCGTTGTCTTACTAGCAGAAAATGAAACACTAGCAGTCAAACGACAGCTTGCTGATTTTATGCGACAACTGGCTGATCCTGACTATCTAGATGAATTGAAAGCTGGTAATTTTACAGAACGATAAAAATACTATCAAAAATTGGAGGAACCAATAATGAAAATCGTTGGAGTAGCAGCATGTACAGTGGGAATCGCCCATACGTATATCGCACAAGAAAAATTAGAGAATGCAGCAAAAAAAGCGGGTCATGAGATCCATGTCGAAACCCAAGGAACGATCGGGACTGAAAATGAATTGCCACAAGAAGCCATCGACCAAGCGGATATCGTGATTCTAGCAGTGGATGTCAAGATCAGTGGACGGGAACGTTTCGAAGGAAAGAAAATCATCCAAGTACCAACAGAGATCGCGGTAAAATCACCAAACAAATTAATCGAAAAAGCAATGGAAGTTGTCAGTAACTAATGAGGAGTGAGGAAAATGGAGATCAAAGAAATCATTGATCCAACAATCATCAAAACGAACTTAAACGGAAAAACGAAAGATGCGGTCTTATATGAATTAGCCAATCGCTTGTATGAACAAGAATACATTACGGATGTCGAAGCGTTTGTGAAAGATATTTATTTGCGAGAAGCGCAAGGTCAAACAGGGATCGGTAATTATATCGCTATTCCACATGGAAAAAGTGCGTATGTGAAGAAGGTCGGTGTGGCGATTGGGGTGACTGAAAATGAAATTCCTTGGGAGACATTAGACGGTAAGGGTGTGAAAGGCATCATCTTGTTTGCAGTCGGAGACGATACGGAAGGTGCGCAAAAACATTTGAAATTGTTGTCCTTATTTGCCCGTAAGTTAGGAAATGATGAAGTGGTGGAACGTTTGATTGCTGCAAGAGAAATCGATGAAGTAGTCGCTGCATTTGGATAGAGAGTGAGGAGGAAGAAAAAATGAAAATCGTTGGAGTAGCAGCATGTACGGTGGGGATCGCTCATACGTACATTGCGCAAGAAAAGTTGGAGAATGCCGCAAAAAAGGCCGGGCATGAGATCCATGTGGAAACACAAGGAACGATCGGGATCGAAAATGAATTGACAGCAGAGCAAATCAGTCAAGCAGATGTCGTGATTTTAGCTGTAGATGTCAAAATCAGTGGTCGTGAACGTTTTGAAGGAAAACGAATCGTCCAAGTACCGACAGAAGTTGCTGTAAAATCACCGAGTAAGTTGATTGAAAAAGTAGAAGAAGTAGTCGTGCAACAATAATTACCAGAATGGGGGAGACAAAAAATGGAGGCAATTAAAAAGTTAAATTTAAAAGGACATTTATTGACAGCGATTTCATATTTGATTCCAATCGTATGTGGTGCCGGATTCCTGATTGCAATCGGCATGGCCTTTGGCGGAACAAGTCAAGGAACACTTGTACAAGGTGAGTTTTCGATTTGGGATGCGTTAGCAACGATGGGTGGCGCTGGTTTAGGATTATTACCAGTTGTGATCGCTACTGGGATTTCTTATTCCATTGCAGCTAAACCAGGGATCGCACCAGGTTTCATTATTGGTTTAACAGCAAATGCAATTGGTGCTGGTTTTATTGGGGGGATTTTAGGTGGTTACTTAGCAGGTTATCTTGTTTTAGGTATTTTAAAACATGTCAAAGTACCAAAATGGGCAAAAGGATTGATGCCAACATTGATTATTCCATTTATTGCTTCAATTGTTGGTGGCTTAGTCATGGTGTATATCATTGGCGCGCCAATCGCAGCATTAACGCTATTATTAACGAATTTCTTAGATGGATTAGGCAATTCTTCCTTATTGATTTTTGGTGGTGTGATTGGCTTATTAAGTGGGATCGACTACGGTGGTCCAATCAACAAAACCGTATTTGCCTTTGTGTTGACGATGCAAGCGGAAGGGTTGAATGGCCCGATTACCGCACTGCAATTAGTCAATACAGCCACACCGATCGGCTTTGGTTTAGCTTATTTTATCGCCAAAATGTTCCGCAAGAATATCTATACAAAAGTGGAAGTAGAGACATTGAAATCAGCCGTACCAATGGGTGTCATCAATATTGTTGAAGGTGTGATTCCTTTAGTTATGAATGATATCGTACGTGGCGTAGTCGCAACAGCAATCGGTGGATTTGCTGGTGGTGCAACAACGATGATCTTAGGTGCGGATGCAACGGTTCCTTTCGGTGGTGTCTTGATGATCCCAACGATGTCTCGACCATGGGCAGGTGTGATCGCAATCTTAGTGAACGTCTTAGTAACAGCCGTCGTTTTAGCTGTGATCAAAAAGAACGTGCCGGAAGAAGAAATGGACTTAGTAGTAGAGAAAGAGGAAGAAGATATCAGTTTAGATGATATTCAGATTTTTTAAAATAAGTGCGTAAAAAAGAGGGGCAAAATCGATGAAATTTTTTCTAGATACAGCAGATGTAACAGCAATCAAAACAATCAATGCGCTAGGTTTAATCGATGGGGTGACAACCAATCCGACGATCATTGCCAAAGAAGGACGCGTGTTTGAAAAAGTCATCAAAGAAATCTGTTCGATCGTTGACGGACCTGTCTCAGCAGAAGTGACTAGTTTGGAAGCAGACGGCATGGTCGCAGAAGCGAAAGAGATCGTCCAATGGGCGGAAAACATCGTGATCAAGATCCCTATGACAGAAGAAGGATTGAAAGCGACGAACGAATTATCTAAATTGGGGATCAAGACCAATGTCACATTGATTTTCTCTGTGGCGCAAGGGTTACTAGCAGCAAAAGCAGGTGCGACATTTATTTCACCATTTTTAGGTCGATTAGATGATACCGGAACGAGCGGGATCGAGCTTGTCGCAAAACTACGTGAAGTACTAGATACTTACGGGTTTTCTACAGAAATCATTGCAGCAAGTGTCCGTAATTCGGAACATGTGGAAAAAGCGAGTTTAGTTGGCGCACACATTGCCACTGTACCGCCATCATTGTACCAAACGTTGTGGAGCCATCCATTGACAGATAAAGGGATTGCGCAATTCATGGCGGACTGGGAAAGCTTTCAAGGAGGGAACAAATAAATGGGAAAAGTGGAATTTTCACCTTCATTGATGACGATGGACTTGGATAAGTTCAAAGAACAAATCGAATTTTTAAATGATCATGTCGATTCTTACCATATCGATATCATGGATGGTCATTATGTACCAAATATCACATTATCTCCATGGTTCATTGATGAGGTACGTAAAATCAGTAATCTACCGATGTCTGCGCACTTAATGGTTAAAGATCAAAGTTTTTGGGTGAATCAATTAATCGAGCAAAAGTGTGAATGGATCTGTATGCACGCCGAATTATTAGATGGTTTAGCTTTTCGTTTGATCGATCAAATCCATGACGCAGGGTTAAAAGCTGGCGTCGTTTTGAACCCAGAAACACCGATCGAAGCCATCTTCCCATACATCGAATTGGTCGATAAAATCACGATCATGACGATCGATCCAGGATTTGCTGGACAACGGTTTATTGAAAGTACACTGGATAAGATCGTTGCTTTACGCGAACTACGCGAAGAAAAAGGGTATCACTATGTGATTGAAATGGACGGCTCTTCCAACCGTAAATCCTTCAAACGAATCGATGCAGCAGGACCAGATATTTATATCGTCGGTCGCAGTGGCTTGTTTGGTTTAGATGAAAAAATCGAAAAGTCATGGGAAATCATGAAAACCGATTATGAAGAAATGACTGGGAAAACGATCGGGTAAGAGAAGGTCGTAAGAAAGCCGGTCACCATCGAGTAATAAGACAGGAAAATCGAGAATGCCTCATTCATTTTTGATTCTTCTGTCTTATTTTCAAAGTGAAAATTAAAGAATAGGTATTATTTTATAGGAACGAATAAGGAGGAATTATATTGTTTGATAAAGTAGATCAGCTTGGTGTGAATACGATCCGTACATTGAGTGTCGATGCAGTACAAAAAGCAAATTCAGGACATCCGGGGTTACCAATGGGTGCCGCGCCAATGGCTTATGCCCTTTGGACGAAACACTTGAAAGTGAATCCGAAAACTTCTAAAAACTGGGCAGACCGTGACCGTTTTGTCTTATCTGCGGGACATGGTTCAGCGATGTTGTACAGCTTGTTGCACTTAGCAGGGTACCAAGTGACGATTGATGACTTGAAACAATTCCGTCAATGGGAGTCAAAAACACCAGGACACCCTGAGGTCAACCATACGGACGGCGTCGAAGCAACGACTGGTCCGTTAGGACAAGGGATCGCAATGGCTGTGGGGATGGCAATGGCAGAAGCGCATCTAGCAGCGACCTACAACAAAGATCAATTCAACGTCGTTGATCATTATACCTATGCGTTATGTGGCGATGGCGACCTGATGGAAGGTGTGTCTCAAGAAGCAAGTTCGATGGCTGGACATATGAAATTAGGAAAATTAATCGTTTTATACGATTCAAACGATATTTCTTTAGATGGACCAACCTCAAAAGCCTTCACTGAAAATGTTGGCGCACGCTATGAAGCTTATGGTTGGCAACATATCTTGGTCAAAGACGGCAATGATTTGGAAGCTATCTCAAAAGCAATTGAAGAAGCGAAAGCCGAAACAGACAAACCGACATTGATCGAAGTGAAAACGGTCATCGGATTTGGTGCACCAAACCAAGGAACTTCTGCGGTTCACGGCGCACCACTTGGCTTAGAAGGCATTCAAAAAGCCAAAGAGATCTATGGTTGGGAATACCCTGACTTTACCGTACCAGAAGAAGTGGCGGAACGCTTCCGTCAAACGATGGTTGAAGAAGGCGAAAAAGCTGAAAATGCTTGGCGTGAGATGTTCGCAGCATACAAAGCAGCGTATCCAGAATTAGCGCAACAATTCGAAGATGCTTTTGCTGGGAAGTTACCAGAGAATTGGGATGCCGAACTTCCAACGTACGACGAAGGTGAAAGCCAAGCGAGTCGTGTCTCAAGTAAAGAAGTTATTCAAGAATTATCAAAAGCGATCCCAAGCTTCTGGGGTGGTTCTGCCGATCTATCTGGATCAAACAATACGATGGTGACAGCAGACAAAGATTTCACGCCTGAACACTATGAAGGCCGCAATATTTGGTTTGGTGTTCGTGAGTTTGCGATGGCATCAGCGATGAACGGGATCCAATTGCATGGTGGTACTCGGATCTATGGGGGAACATTCTTTGTCTTTGTCGATTACTTGCGACCAGCTGTGCGTTTAGCAGCGATCCAAAACACGCCAGTTATTTTCGTCTTGACCCATGACTCTGTGGCAGTTGGTGAAGATGGCCCGACGCACGAGCCAGTGGAACAATTGGCTTCGGTTAGAAGTATGCCAGGTGTCCATGTCTTACGTCCGGCGGACGGGAACGAAACTCGTGCGGCGTGGAAAGTTGCGATGGAATCGACAGATACACCAACGATCTTAGTCTTGAGTCGTCAAAATCTACCAGTTCTTCCAACAACAAAAGAAGTGGCGGATGATATGGTTAAAAAAGGTGCCTATGTCTTGTCTCCAGCTAAAGGGGAACAACCAGAAGGAATCTTGATCGCGACAGGTTCAGAAGTAAATCTAGCGGTCAAAGCGCAAAAAGTATTAGCGGAACAAGGAAAAGATGTCTCAGTGGTTTCTATGCCAAGTTTTGATTTGTTTGAACAACAATCTGCAGAATATCAAGAAAGTGTCTTGCCAAAAGCAGTGACGAAGCGTGTTTCTATCGAAATGGCTGCTTCATTTGGCTGGGAGCGCTATACGGGAACAGCAGGGGCAATCATTGCGATTGATCGTTTCGGTGCGAGCGCACCTGGGGAAACGATCATCCAAAATTATCAGTTTACAGTGGAACATGTTGTTGAAGTGTTTGATCAATTGTAGAAGGTATTTTTGTTCTTTTACTATTTAAAATTTCAAGTTAAAGATACACGTACTTTATTTAGATAAAATCTGCCAAACTGGAATTCAATGTTTTCCGGTTTGGCAGATTTTTTTATTGATTCATGATTATTTTAATTTCAGGTGTTTGATTTCTAAAAAGTGTTGGAGATTTAAGACCAATCCTCCTAGAAGTGTCGCTTTTTCGTTCAAAGAGCTGTTGCGGACGACTAATTGATTCGAAAAATGATTGTGCAGATTCCCTTTTAATTGTTCGATCATATCAGGTATTTCGCGATAAAGTGAGCTATTCAAAATAATGATCGATGGGTCATAATGGGCGATCAAGTTGTTGATACCGATCGTCAAGTAGTTGATATTTTCTTCTACGACTTGTCGCGCATCACGATCTTGGTTTTGGTAGTATTCTCTAAGGATGATGCCATTGACATAGTCTAGGTTTTTTTTCTGAGCAAACCGATCGTAGCAAACTTTGTTGGCAGCGTACATCTCCAAACAACCTCGGTTGCCACAGCGACATTCCTTACCGTCCATCACGATGATCTGATGACCGATTTCACCAGCAAAACCATGGGCACCAACCTCTAAATTCCCATTTTTGACGATTCCTGCACCAATGCCGCTGTGCATATTGATACTGACAAGATTTTCCGAATCTGAGGTAAAGCTATACTCACCTAAAGCTGCCAGATTTGCTTCATTTTCCAAATAGACAGGATAGTCTCTCAGTTTTTCAGCTATTTTGCGAAAAGGAATGTGATCGAAATTGTAATGTGGGCCAAAAATCGGCTCACCATGGTAGACAGGGCCATGAACGGCAATTGCTACCCCAATAATTCCATATTCTGTCGTCGGAAGATGTTGTTCAAATAACGTGAAGATTTCTGAAAGATACAGATGGATGGCTTCCTCATCTAATGTGATTGGCTTTTTTTGGATATGTTGGATCTCTTCCCCATCTAGATAAGTAAGGAGAGCATGGATGTAATTATAGCCGATGTCAATAGAAATAGAGAGGCCAGCTTTTCCATTATATTGAAGAATGATCGGTTTACGTCCACCGACATTACTAGATTCTCCAATGCCGGTCTCGATGACTAGTTGATCATCGATCAATTTTTTCACAATAGAGGACACAGTTGCTTTGGTTAGTCCAGTTATGGCTGAAAGCTCTGCACGAGAAAGAGCGGGTTGATTCATAATCAATTCTAAACAGAGAGACTCATTTGGGCTCCGTCGAGTATACGTTGGATTTTTCAAAGTAAATCACTTCCTATTCATTATGTAATGAGGATACGTTCTAAAGTATACTGGTAATCTCATTATTTTTCTAGTTATTTATCTATAGCTATTTCGTTTTGTAAAGTAAATAAATTAACTTCATTCGAATATAAATGCTTTGATAATAATAAAAAAATAACTTGACTATAATTATGAAAGCGTATACTATATGCTTGTTAAGTTAGTTTGTTAGATAAACTAACTAATATAGAATGAATAAATTAGGAGGAATATGTTATGAGCTATTTTCCACAAATAGAAAAAATCCAATATGAAGGTACAACGACAACCAATCCCTTTGCTTTTCGCCATTTTAATCCAGAAGAGGTAGTTGCCGGTCAAACGATGAAGGAGCATTTACGATTTGCTGTTGCTTACTGGCATACCATGACACAAGATGGCAGTGATCCATTCGGCTCACCAGTCAATCAAAGAACGTGGCTAGGTGCGTCTGAAATGGAAACCGCAAAAAATCGAGTAGCGGCCTTTTTTGAGATTTTAGAAAAATTAGGTGTCGAATATTTTTGTTTCCATGATGTCGATATCGCGCCTGAAGGGGATAGTTTAGAAGAATTCTATGCAAACTTAGATGAAATCACCGATTTGATCAAGGAACAGATGGAGCGTACGGGAATCAAACTACTTTGGAATACTGCAAATATGTTCAGCCACCCACGCTACGTGAATGGTGCAGCTTCAACGAATCATGCGGATGTCTTTGCCTATGCTGCTGCTCAAGTCAAAAAAGGCTTAGACATCTCAAAAAAACTCAACGGTCAAAATTATGTATTCTGGGGTGGTCGTGAAGGGTATGAAACGTTGTTGAATACGGATATGGCGTTTGAACAAGATAATATTGCACGTTTGTTCAAAATGGCGATCGCGTATAGTGAAAAAATCGGTCATACGCCACAATTCTTGATTGAACCAAAACCAATGGAACCAAGTAAACATCAATATGATTTTGATGCCGCAACGGCTTTACAATTTATTCAAAAATATGGTTTACAAGAGAAATTCAAACTGAATCTAGAGGCTAATCATGCAACGTTAGCTGGGCATACGTTTGAACATGAGATCGAAGTAGCACGGATCAACAACGCGTTAGGTTCCCTAGATGCGAATCAAGGGGATGTGTTGCTTGGCTGGGATACTGATGAGTTTCCAACGAACGTCTATGATGTCACATTGGCCATGTATGGTGTCTTAGAAAATGGCGGTATCGCACCAGGAGGAATCAATTTTGATTCGAAAGTCCGTCGTTCCAGTTTTGCCATGGAAGATCTATTCTTAGCGCATATCGCAGGGATGGATACCTTTGCTAGAGGGCTGAAGGCAGCTGCGAAATTAAAAGAGGATTGCTTCTTCGATACCTTAAAAGAGAAACGCTATGCTACGTTCCAAGAAGGCATTGGGGAATCCATTGTCAACGACAAGGAAGATTTGGAAAGTTTGGCTCACTATGCATTGAAGTTGAAAGATATCGAGCTGGAATCAAGCCATATCGAATATGTCAAATCTTGTTTGAATGATTATTTAGTTTAATCCAACTTATGGAGAGTCTCATTCAGTTAGCTAAGGATAGATGTCACTGACTCCTTTGGATGGTTGAAAGGGATTCTCCTAAAAAAATAGAGTGAGGTGTACGATGAAAATTAAAAATCCAGTATTAACAGGTTTTCATGCTGATCCGTCTATTGTGCGTGTGGGAGAAACATATTACATTGCCAACTCAACGTTTGAATGGTTTCCAGGCGTTCAGATCTATGAGTCGCAGGACTTGATGGATTGGCGTTTAGTGGCACGTCCATTGGCTTCTGTCGAGATGTTGGATATGAAGGGCAATGAAGATTCAGGAGGGATTTGGGCGCCCGATCTCTCTTATGCGGATGGGAAATTTTGGTTAGTTTATACCGATGTCAAAGTGGTCAATGGAGCGTTCAAAGATTGTACAAATTATTTGACTACTGCAGAAGAGATCACTGGTCCATGGAGTCAACCGATCCGGTTGAACGGTGTCGGCTTCGATGCTTCTCTTTTCCATGATGACGATGGCCGCAAATACCTAGTTCAAATGGAATGGGATCATCGCGAATACCATCATCCATTTAACGGGATCAAATGCACCGAATATTCAGTAGAAGAGCAACGTCTACTTCCGGAAACAGGTAAGATCATTTGGAAAGGAACTGACGTGAAATTAGTGGAAGGCCCACATCTGTATAAGTTATTTGGTTATTATTATTTGTTTTGTGCAGAAGGTGGTACCGTCTATACGCACCAAGAAGTGGTGGCACGGTCAAAAACTTTAGAAGGAGCTTTTGAAAGCCAAGCAGAGACCTTTTTAACTGCCTATGATTCTCCAGAAAATCCGTTGCAAAAATGCGGGCATGGTGCATTAGTCGATACACCAGAAGGCGAATGGTATTTTGCCCATTTGACTGGTCGACCGTGGCATCACAAAAATGAATCCATCCATGATCCTCGTGGCTGGTGTACATTAGGCAGAGAAACAGCGATCCAAAAGGTGACATGGTCTAAAGAATTGTGGCCAGAAATCGTTGGTGGAAAGCAAGGGAGCATGGAGGTGGAAGCACCTAAAGGAGTGACACCTCACCCTTATGAAAAACTGCCAGAAAGGACTAACTTCGAACAAAGCGAACTGCCACCACAATTTCAAACAGTACGTGTCCCTTTTACGAAGGACATCGGCATCTTGAAAGAGGGAAAGCTGACATTACGAGGTGCCGGAAGTTTAGCCAATACACATGGAAACTCCCTAGTTGCTAGACGTTGGCAAGCATTTGAGTTTGAAGCGGAAACTGCATTGAGCTATTCGCCAACGACCTTCCAGCAAATGGCAGGGCTGACGAATTATTACAATTCGCAACATTGGTCGATGATCCAAGTTACTTGGCACGAAGAAAAAGGTCGTGTCATTGAACTCACTGAGAATAATCAAGGCGTATTCAAAAGTTATTTGCAGGAACAGGTCATTCCAATTCCAGAGGATGTAACAATTGTTTATTTCAAAACGATCGTCAGAAGAGAAACTTACACATATGCTTATTCGTTTGACGGAAAAACATGGATCGAATTAGCGATCCAGTTAGACGCAAAAGTACTATCCGATGAATATGTCAACCAAACCCATGGTGGATTTTTTACGGGTGCATTTGTGGGAATGGTCAACATCGATTACTCAGGATATGATTTACCAGCTGTTTTTGATTATTTTGATTATCGGGAAAAGCAAAGTGAATAGGACAGTGTGGTCGCTTCAGGAGTAAGAGGGGAGATCTTTCATGGAAAAAGAACGTTTATTTTCAATGTCTAATATTGAAAAAAGTTTTGGCCCTGTCCACGTCTTGAAAAAAGCAAGACTTGAGATAAATAAAGGCGAGATCCATGCTTTTATGGGAGAAAACGGAGCCGGTAAGTCTACTTTAATGAACATTCTTGCTGGATTGATCGATAAGGACGAAGGAGAAATCATATTTGAAGGGAAAGAAATCCCTAAAATGACTCCTGACTTCGCACAAGAATTAGGGATTGCCTTTGTTCATCAAGAGTTGAATCTAGCAGAAGATTTGTCTGTGGCAGAAAATATTTTTATTGGTCGTTTGCCCTATAAAAATAAGGCGTTAGGAATTGTTGACTTCAAAAAATTATATGAAGACACGCAACAATGGCTGAATCTAGTAGGATCTGCGATTTCTCCTACTACACTGGTTGCTTCGTTGTCTACTGCCAATAAACAATTAGTTGAAATTGCCAGAGCGCTTAGTTTGAACGCCAAAGTGATCATTTTTGATGAGCCAACGACTTCTTTGTCTGAAAAAGATGTCGAAGTTTTGTTTATTATCATTCGCAGATTGAAGGAAAAAGGTGTATCCAGTATTTACATCTCCCATCGGATGAAAGAGATCTTTGAATTAGGTGAACGAATCACGATCATGCGCGACGGGGAATATATCTTGACCGATGAAGTGAAAAACTTGTCTGAAGAAGCAATCATCGCTCGCTTAGTTGGGCGAGAAATCAACGATCTGTATCCGAAACAACCTACCCAATTAGGAGAAACTTACTTACAAGTTTTGAATCTTTCTGATTCTTTTGGGCGGGTGAAAAATGTTAGCTTCCAGGCAAGACGAGGGGAAGTATTGGGCTTTGCGGGGTTAGTAGGAAGTGGTCGAACCGAAACGATGCGATTGATTTTCGGTGCAGATCGAGCAAAATCTGGTGAAATCAAATTGGCGAACCAGCCGGTAGTGATCAAGTCACCGGTGGATGCGATTCGTCAAGGAATTGGACTACTAACGGAAGACCGTAAACACCAAGGCTTGTTTCTTGGTCTTTCGATCCAAGACAATATCACGATAACGAATCTAGGTGGATTTGTATTAAAACATGAATCACTTAATCAAACGGCTCATCAGTTTGTACAAGACGTGAAGATCAAGATCAGCGATATTGCGCGTCCAGTTGCCAGTCTCTCTGGTGGGAATCAGCAAAAAGTCGTTTTAGCAAAATGGTTGAATACAACAAATCAAGTATATATTTTTGATGAACCGACAAAAGGTATTGATGTGGGGGCAAAATCAGAAATCTATACGATCATCAATGAGTTGGCACGCCAAGGGAAAACGATTTTGATCGTCTCTTCGGAAATCCCTGAATTATTAGGGATCTGCGATCGAATCCATGTTTTTCGGGAAGGTGAGATTACAGGAGAAGTCGTCGTCGCTGAGTATCAGGACAGAAAAGATGAGGCGCAAGAATTGATTATGACCTATGCTACGCTTAATGAGCATTAACGATTCTTCAGTTAGAGGATATGTAAACAAAGGAGAGAACGATGGAAAAACGAAACAAGTTAACGATCAAGTCACTTTTTATGAACTACTCTGTTTATTTAGTGTTAATTGCTTTAGTCCTATATTTTTCAATTGCAAATGCGAATTTTTTGAGCACATTCAATATTGAAAATTTCTTCCAACAAATTCCACCGGTAGGCATTTTAACTGTTGCTTATGCGATGATTTTGATTTGCGGCTATGTGGATCTATCAATTGGTTATGTCGGAATGGCATCAGGAATGCTCGGTTTATATGCGGCAAATCAAGGAATGCCTGCGCCAGTCGTTGTGCTTCTGGCATTATTGACAGGGGCAATGTTAGGCGCGGTGAACGCTTTGTTGATCAAGAAATTTGATTTGCCTTCGTTTATTTTAACGTTAGGAACAAGTTATGTCATCAAAGGGATGCTCGGTTTTTTCACGGACGAACAATTTATCGGTTCCGAAAACGAGTGGTTCAATCGCTTAGCGAAAACGCCGATTGGTACGGATATGTTCAAAAGCAATGCCTTGATTTTTTTAATTATCATCATTGTATTTGCTTTTATAATGAAAAATACGCGTTTGGGAAGATATACCTATGTGGTAGGGTCAAATCAAGAAGCAGCCAGACTATCCGGTATCGATACGGATAAACATATTATCAAGATGTTTATGATTGAAGGAATGTTAGCAGCCATCGCTGGTTTGTTGATTGTTTCGAATTTAAATGGTGGCGCTTCCAAAGATGCGAATGGCTTAGACTTGTTCGCAATGGCGGCAGCTATCATGGGTGGTACATCATTTAGCGGTGGAATCGGCACGATTGGCGGAGCGGTAGCAGGTATCTTAACCTTACAAGTATTTAAAAATGGCTTGACATTGATGGGGGTAAATTCATTTTTACAAGATACAGTGACCGGTCTAGTCATTATTTTAGCAATCATCATTGATTATTTGAAACGTCGAGCAAGTCGTCAGTCATAATTATAATCTAAGGAGTGAAAAGACCATGTTAAAAAAATCATTTTGGGTCATCAGTATGTTCGTTGCGTTATTATTAGTTGGTACAGGATGTAGTACGAGTGATTCTGCAGATGCAGATAGCGAAAAGACCTTGTATTTCATTCCAATCGTAGACACCGGGGCTTATTGGAACCCCATGAAAAAAGGAGCAGAGGATGCGGCACAAGAATTGGGCTATACATTGGTCACGAAAACATCTCCTTCTGCTGAACCAAGTAAGAAAGAGAAACATATCGGCTTTATCAGAGAAGCAGTTGCCAAAAACGTAGCAGGAATCGCCATTGCACCGATTGAGAAAAAAGCGTTCGTTGATCCAATCAAAGCAGCCATGGATAAAAATATTCCAGTCATCACCTTTGATGCCGATTTAGAAAATCCTGAAGATCGGACAGCTTACGTCGGTACAGACAATGTCTCAGCTGGAAAAGAATTAGGGTTACGTGCGGCTGAAGAAATGAAGGCAAAAGGCATTACCGGTGGTTCGATCGCCATCGTTTGTGTGGACGTCGCACAACCAACTATGATCGATCGTGAAAAAGGACTGAAAGAAGGTTTTGCAGAGATCTATGGAAAAGATGCTGAGAACTTTAAGTTTTTAGCGACGATCCAAGACAATGATCAACCATCAGAATCTAAAAAACAATTAGAAGGCTACATTGCGGCGAATAGAGACTTAGTCACTGTCTTTTCATTAGGTTCAGAAGGGCCGAATGTCGGTGTGATGAGTGCATTAGAATCTCAAGGAAAAGCAGGACAGGTGTTTCATTATGGATTTGATTATACGGACACTTGGTTAAGCGGAGTAGCGGACGAACGAATCACAGCGATCGTTGACCAAGATGCGTACCAAATCGGCTATCAAGTGATCGAGAATTTAGTGAAAGCAATCGACGGTGAAACAATTGACGCAACAATTCCGATCGATGTCAACTATGTGTTAGCTGAAGAGTTAGAAGAGTATGGAAAAGAAAAAAGTAAAGTGAAAACAGACTCAGTAGAAGATTCTTCAGTAGAAAGTACAGAAGAAACAGAATAAAAAGCGTATGTAATCAGTGGAAAGGAACAGGTGGTGTCTTGATGGAACGGACTGTTTCTTTCGCTTGTTTTTGTCGGAAAGGGGAACGATTCATGTATGTATTAGGTTTAGATCTAGGAACAAGTGCCTTGAAGGGCCTAGTGTTTGATCGAAAAGGAAAGTTAGTGGCAGAAGCAGTTGCTTCTTACCCTATGAGCAATCCACAGATGGGGTATAGCGAGCAACAACCGGCGGATTGGCTCAAAGCAGCAGATCAAATATTGAAAGAATTATTAGGGAAAGTGACTGATCTTAAAGATGAATTGGCAGGCATCAGTTTTTCTGGACAGATGCACAGCTTAGTTTTTTTGGATGAAGCCGATCAAGTTGTAAGACCAGCTATTTTATGGAATGATGTTCGTACGACACCACAATGTCAACGAATCACTGAAATAATGGGGGATAAGTTGTTACAGCACACGAAAAACAAAGCGTTAGAAGGATTTACACTACCGAAAATCTTATGGGTCCAAGAACACGAACCAGCGAGTTGGGAAAAGGTCAAACACATTCAATTACCGAAAGATTATTTACGATTCTGGTTGACTGGTTCGTATCATATGGACGAGTCAGATGCGGCTGGCACACTACTGCTGGATCAAGAAACGAAGCAGTGGGATGAAGAAATCTTAGAAGAATTTGGGATCGATCCAGCCATCTTACCTCCTTTAGTGGCTTCTACTGACGTGGTGGGGACATTGAAAGAGGAATTAAAAGAAAGATACGGCTTTACCAAGCCAGTCAAAGTGATTGCAGGCGGTGCCGACAATGCCTGTGGCGCTGTTGGCGCTGGTATTTTAGAAGAAGGTCTTGGATTATGTTCCATCGGCACAAGTGGAGTATTCCTTCGTTACGAAAAAAATGTGGATAGAGACTATCAAGGGAAGCTCCATCTCTTCCATCATGCCTCAGGTGCCGCGTATTCCATGGGTGTGACCTTAGCAGCTGGCGACAGCTTGAGTTGGTTCAAACAGCGCTTTGCTCCTAATCGTTCCTTCAGCGAGTTGCTATCAGAAATCGGAAGTGTTGATGCAGGCAGTAATGGCTTATTGTTCACTCCTTATATCGTAGGGGAACGGACGCCTTACAGTGATAGTCAAATCAGAGGAAGCTTTATTGGGATAGATACGCAACACGAATTGAAACATTTTACCCGTAGCGTGCTAGAAGGGGTTACCTTCTCTCTAAAGGACTCCCAAGCGATCATGGAAGAGATGACCCAACAAAAAATCGAAACAATCGTATCAGTCGGTGGCGGCGCAAAAAATCAGACGTGGCTCCAAATGCAAGCGGACATTTTCAATCGACCGATCGTTACTTTAACCACCGAACAAGGACCTGGGCTTGGCGCCGCTATGTTAGCAGCAGTAGGCTGTGACTGGTTTACTGATTTGAACGAATGTGCAAGTGTTTTTGTTTCCTACCAATCCCCTGTGCAACCGAACCCGCAACAAGTGGAAATTTACCAAAAGGTGTATGCGCGTTATCGTAAAGTATACGAATGTACAAAGGAAATTTGTCACATGTACGAAAAATAATAAACGAGTACCTAAGTGAAAGGAGTGTTCCTAGTGAAAAAAATGATCACGTTGTTAGGCGATTTTTACCATCCGCATGATCCGTTAGTCAACTATTTTCAGGGGATCGCTAAGCACTTCCCACAAGAACTAAAGATGACTGATCTGACGATCGAGCAACTAACCAAAGCATTACATGAGCAACCTGATTTATTCCTCCTTTCAAAGGAAAATCGGTTAGCACCCAAAACAAATGACGCTTTTTGGTTAAATGAAACATACGATCAGTTGATCACCAAGTATGTAGCGGGTGGCGGAAGCCTGATTGCGTATCATTCAGGACTTTCTAGCTACCCGATCCACTCTGCGTTTAGTGAGATGTTGCGGGGGCGCTTCCTTCATCATCCCAAACCTACAGAAGTAACCTATCGAGAACCAAATGGTAAGTCTTATAAAATATGGGACGAACACTATTTCACTGAGGTAGCTATAGGCGAAACGGAAGTTCTGATGCACAGCTTTTCTCACTATGGTGAATCGATTGCCGCTTGGCGACATCTGTATGGTAAAGGTAAAGTTTTTTGTATGACTCCTGCACATTTTTCAGAAGGATTGCAACATGAAGGAAATCAAATGGTACTTTTCGATGGAATTAGTTGGTGTCTAGAATCAACATGAATACGGTGAAAAAGAAGGATAGTTTTTTTATAAGTCCATTTATGTTTCCAATCAGTGCTATACTTAAAGTATTCAATAGATTGGAGAAAATTTATGAGTCAAACAGAATTTATCATGCTCCTGATCGTCGGCATCATTGGAATCTTAATTGTCTTAGAAATCAATTCGCGAAAAAAATTAAGAGCAGATATCCGTTACAAATGGGGGAAGCTTCCATATCAAGTACGATTTGATAAGGAGGAGAGCTTAAAAGAAGCTTGGCAGACAGAAAAAAAGTTTCGCACGTGGGACAGTGAAGTCGATGACTTGACTTGGTATGACCTAGATATGTTTGAAGTATTCGAAACGCTCAATCATACGTATTCAAGTGTGGGTTCAGAAGCGCTTTATCAGCGACTGCGTAATTTTGATTTTGGACAAGATCAGCGTCTAGAAAAGTTGATTACTTTCTATCAAGAAAATCCTAAGTTGAGAGAAGAAATCCAATATCAATTTGCACGAATTGGAAAAAAAGACCGGAATTTTGCCAAACAATACTTAGCAGATGGCAAAAGCAAAAGAATTGGTCATATTGGGCTATTTGCCTTTTTAGGCATGTTACCACTCATTGGTTTAGGCTTGTTTTTACTTGGACAAGTGATCGGCATTTATCTCGCGATCATTAGTGTGTTATTCAATACGGTTTATTACTTGATAAAAAAGCAAACACTCGAAACAGAACTTAATAGTATGAGCTATCTTGTTTCTACGATTTCTGCGGCGAAAAAAATAGCTACGTTTGCCACACCGTTACAAGCAGAGTTACAAAAAAATGTTCAGCCTTTAAAAGAAATCCCTAAGTTCGGTTTTTCATTTCGAGTGAAAAATGGCTCAGAAGCGGAGTTGTTTTTTGACTACTTGAATATGATGTTCATGTTGCCATTTATTTCGTATCATTTTGTCATTAGCCGATTGGAAAAGAAAACGGAACAAGCGATTGAATTATGGCAATTACTCGGAGAGCTAGAAGTAGCTGCGGCAGTATTGAATTATCGCACCTACATGCCCTATTCTTGTCAACCAGACTTTGCAGAAGGCGGGATTATGGCAGAGGATACGTATCACCCTCTGATTGCAGAGGCAGTCGTCAATCCCATCGATTGGCAACAGAACACATTGGTCACAGGCTCGAATGCTTCAGGAAAATCGACGTACGTCAAAAGTATTGCCATCAACTGTATCTTAGCGCAAACGATCCAAACTGCTTTAGCCGAATCTTTCACGATCCAACCCGGTCATGTCTTGACCTCGATGGCGATCGAAGATAATTTGTTTGAAGGCGATAGTTACTTTGTTTCAGAAATCAAATCGATCAAGCGCTTATTACAGCAAGTGGAAACAAAAGAACGTTGCTATTGCTTTGTCGATGAGATCTTGAAAGGGACAAATACGATTGAACGGATCGCGTCTTCAGCAGCTATCGTGAATTGGTTGAGTGATTACCCTTCTTTAGCCTTTGTCGCAACACATGATATCGAACTGACAGAGATCTTGAAAAAAGATTGTGCCAATGTCCATTTTGAAGAGCAAGTGACGCCTGAGAAGGGGATCAGCTTTGACTTTAAATTAAAACAAGGACCTGCTAAGACAAGAAATGCCATCGCATTATTAGATGTGCTGAAGTATCCTACAGCAATCGTGAAAGAGGCACAAGCAGAAGCCGCCTATTTTGATCAACATCGCCAATGGCGGGTAGTGGAGTAAGAAATAAGCCCAAGCTGAAAGTATTTAGTCAATAACCATCATTGATAATGAAAACCACAGAGACGACAGAATTATTTTCTGGAAGGACTTGTGGTTTTTTCATTTTCATCTTACTGCATGAAGCTTAACGGCTTTCTCACAACCTAGATAAACGGTGTTCGAAAGCCAACTCCTTCAATAGTAAGTCGAAAATTGAAAAAATATGAGGAACTATTTTCTCAATTTCCGCCTTACTATTCGGAGCTTAACGGCTTTCTCACAACCTCTTTACATGCTAAAATAGTAAATCAGACAAAATAAGGAGAGTTAGTAAAAAATGACATATGCTCTTGAGATAAATGAGTTAAGAAAAATATATGGGACAGGTGTGGAAGCACTCCGAGGCATCGATCTGACGGTTGAAGAAGGAGATTTTTATGCATTATTGGGACCAAATGGTGCAGGGAAATCAACAACGATCGGGATCATCACTTCATTAGTGAATAAGACATCGGGAAAAGTGAAAGTATTTGGCTATGATCTGGATACAGATTTAGTACGAGCAAAACAACAAATCGGCTTAGTGCCCCAAGAATTCAACTTCAATCCGTTTGAAACAGTGCAACAAATCGTCGTGAATCAGGCGGGTTACTATGGCGTGGCCCGTAATGAAGCATTGAAACGTAGTGAAAAATATCTTAAACAATCTAATTTGTGGGAGAAACGCAATGTTCGTGCGCGGATGCTTTCAGGTGGGATGAAACGACGATTGATGATTGCCCGTGCATTGATGCATGAACCCAAATTATTGATTCTAGATGAACCCACAGCGGGTGTCGATATTGAATTAAGACGAGAAATGTGGGAATTTCTACGTGAATTGAATCACGCAGGAACAACGATCATTTTGACGACTCATTATTTGGAAGAAGCAGAAATGCTTTGTCGAAATATTGGAATCATCCAATCGGGTGAACTGATTGAGAATACCTCTATGAAAGCCTTGCTTTCCAAATTACAATTTGAAACGTTTATCTTTGACTTAGCACCTTATGATAAAAAGCCAGAGATCATTGGCTATACAAGTATCTTAGAAGATGAACGCACACTTGCGGTTGAAGTGGAGCGTGATCAAGGAGTGAATGGGATCTTTGAACAGTTAAGTGCGCAAGGGATCAAAGTCTTGTCTATGCGCAATAAATCCAATCGCTTAGAAGAACTTTTCTTGAAAATTACGGAAGAAACTTATCATATGGAGGCAACGAAGAAAAATGTTTAATCTTTATTTTACTGCATTAAAAAGTTTAGCAATCAAAGAAACCAATCGCTATATGCGTATCTGGGTACAAACGCTAGTACCACCAGTGATCACTACGTCTTTGTATTTTATCATTTTTGGGAAAATGATCGGGGGACGAATCGGTGATATGGGTGGTTTCTCCTACATGGAATTTATTGTTCCCGGATTGATCATGATGTCCGCCATCACAAGCTCTTATTCAAATGTTTCTTCTTCATTCTTTTCACAAAAATTCCAAAAGAATATCGAAGAGATTTTAGTTGCCCCTGTACCAACACATGTCATCATCTGGGGATTTGTGATCGGTGGGTTGGGACGGAGTGTCTTGGTCGGTGCATTAGTCACAATGATTTCTCTATTTTTTGTGCCATTACATGTCTATTCATGGACGATCGTTGTATTAACACTATTGATGACCGCTATCTTATTCTCGCTTGCTGGTTTGATCAATGGGATTTTCGCCCAATCTTATGATGATGTGTCCATTGTACCAACGTTTGTGTTACAACCTTTGACTTATCTTGGCGGGGTGTTTTATTCAATTTCGATGTTACCACCGATTTGGCAAGCCATCTCAAAAGTAAATCCAATTGTTTATATGATCTCAAGTTTCCGTTATGGTTTCTTAGGCACCACCGATGTGCCAATCTTCATTTCGATTGCGATCCTTGTACTGTTCATTGTAGTGCTTTATTCAACGTGTTGGTACTTGATCAATAAAGGTAGAGGGTTAAGAAGTTAAGCGAACGAGGCAAGCTAACTCCTTCAATAGTAAGTCGGAGCTGACCGGCTTTCTCACAACCTCGATAAACGGTGTTCGAAGGCCAACTCCTTCAATATTAAGGCGGAAATTGAAAAAATATGAGAAGCTATTTTCCCAATTTCCGCCTTAATATTCGGAGCTGACCGGCTTTCTCACAACCTCGATAAACGGTGTTCAAAAAGCTGACCTTCAACATTAAGCTAAAAAATTGCAAAATATGAAAAGCTATTTTACAATTTTCTATCTTACTGCTCAGGTCAAAACGCTTTTTTCACAACCTATGATAAACGGTGTTCAAGGAGCAACACTTCGGACATAAGCCAGGAAAATCAAAAATGAAACAACCATTTTCGATTTTCCTTTCTTATGCCTTAGTGCTGATCGCTCCTTTCACAACCTCTACTTTGCTTCTTTTTCTTTTTCCTTGTATAATGGCAACAATGTTTTTGATGGAACTTTTTATATAGCGAAATGGAGTGTACTTGATGAAGAATAATTTTTGGGCTGAACTACCTACGCCCTTTTTTGTATTAGCACCGATGGAAGATGTGACAGATGTGGTTTTTCGCCATGTTGTCCAAAAGGCCGGTGCGCCGGATGTGTATTTCACCGAATTTACTAATTCAGATAGTTTTTGTCATCCAGATGGCAAAGAAAGTGTCAAAGGACGTTTGACATTTACTGAAGATGAACAACCGATGGTGGCACATATCTGGGGAGATAAACCGGAATTTTTCAGAGAGATGAGTATTCAACTAGCCGAGATGGGTTTTAAAGGAATAGACCTCAATATGGGTTGTCCGGTACCGAATGTGGCAGAACGTGGAAAAGGTAGTGGCTTGATCCTACGTCCTGAGGTTGCGGCAGAATTGATCGAAGCTGCAAAAGCTGGAGGGTTACCGGTAAGTGTAAAAACACGTATTGGCTACACAGAGCAAGCTGAAATGGTTGATTGGATCAGTCATTTACTAAAGCAAGATATCGCGAATCTTTCTGTTCATTTACGTACACGCAAAGAAATGAGTAAAGTGGCGGCACATTGGGAACTAATTCCTGAAGTCGTTGCCTTGCGTGACCAAATTGCCCCACAAACGAAGTTGACGATCAATGGTGACATCCCTGACCGCCAAACAGGGCTTGAATTAGCGGAAAAATATGGTGTAGATGGCATCATGATCGGCCGAGGTATTTTTAAAAATCCATTTGCCTTTGAAAAAGAACCGAAAGAGCATTCAGCAGAAGAACTTATTGATTTACTGCGCTTGCAACTAGATTTACAAGACCACTATGCAAAAGAGATCCCACGTTCGATCACAGGCTTACATCGTTTCTTCAAAATCTACGTCAAAGGATTTCCAGGAGCCAACGATTTGCGTGTGCAATTGATGAACACGAAATCCACTGATGAAGTTCGGGCACGTTTAGATGAATTTCAACATAAAACTGAATAAACTGTCTAAGTTTTCACAAAGTAATCAGCCAAAAAAGCTGTGACATCTAAAAAATATGAAAATATTTTCGGATGTCATGGCTTTTTTTAATGAATTGACTTTTGAAGGCTGTTTATTCAGTTTTAGCTGACAATGGCTATCTAGATTGTATATTTCACGTGTAAATAATACTGAGTGAAAAATGATAAAAAATGAATTAAAAACAAAGAAAAATGAAGAAAATTTAATGTAACGTATGTTATTTGAGCGTTTTATTTTATGACATAACGGATTTAATGATATCCTAAAATTTATCAGATGATAAAAATTTATAGAACAAGAATTGAGTAGGTGGATGTCATGAAAAAAGTCATTGTAACAGGTGCAGGAGTTGCGGGATTAAGTGCAGCTGTACGCTTGCAAAAATTAGGCTATGAAGTAACATTGTACGAAAAAGAAAGTGGCCCTGGCGGCAAGATGAATCAAATCAAAAAAGATGGGTTCACGTTTGATGTGGGGCCAACGATCGTGATGATGCCTGAAATCTATCGCGAAGTATTTGAATTTTGTGGGAAAGATCCGGATGACTACATTCCGATGGAAAAAGTCGATCCTATGTTGAAACTCTATTTCAATAAAGAAGAACCAATCGAATTTTCAAATGATCTCATTGAATTGACCAAAACGCTCGAAGCGATTTCCCAAGAAGATGCGCAAGGCTATTATGCGTTTCTAGCGGATATCTACAAGCGTTATCACATAGCCAAAGAAGCATTTATTACTAAATCCTTTCGTGGTTTTTGGGATTTCTATAATCCTAAATCACTATGGGCAGGGATTCGTCTAAGAACATTTAGTGATGCGTATTCATCGATTGCTAAATTTGTTAAAGATGAACGTTTGCGAAAATCATTGGCGTTCCAAACCTTATACATCGGTGTTTCCCCATATCAAGGTCCATCGTTATACACGATTATCCCGATGATCGAACTTTTATATGGCGTTCATTTTATCAAAGGAGGTATGTATACTTTAGCAACCTCACTAGCTAACTTATTAGAAGAATTAGGTGGAACGATCCATTATAATACACCCGTTGATGAATTGATCATTGAAGATAAAGTGGCAAAAGGTGTTCGAATCGGACAAGAACGAATAGAAGCAGATGCGGTCGTTTGTGGTGCTGATTTTCCTTATGCAATGAAAGAGTTGATTCCTGATGAAAAGAATCGTGGGAAATATACGGATAAGAAAATCGATAAGATGGAATACTCTTGTTCTTGTTTCTTACTATATTTAGGTCTAGATAAAAAATATCCGGGGGATTATCTCCACAGCATCTATTTTGCAGATGACTTCAAACGAAATGTGGATGATTTATTTGAAGATGGTCGTTTACCGGAAGATCCATCCTTTTATCTATACCGTCCTACGATCATGGATGAATCATTAGCCCCAGAAAACCATGAAGGATTATATGTATTAGTACCAGTTCCAGAACTTTCAAAATACGAAGATTGGTCAGAAGCGAAAGTCCAAGAATATCGTCAAAAAGTATTGACATTATTAAAAGAAAAGACAGACTTTACTGATATTGAAGAGCATATCGTTTCAGAAAGTTTTTATACACCAAAAGACTTTGAACAACATTTCAATGCCTATAATGGTGCAACATTTGGGTTGAAACCAACCTTAAAACAAAGTAACTATTATCGACCTCATAATAAATTTGCTTCTGCTGAGAATCTTTATTTCTGTGGTAGCAGCACACATCCCGGAGCTGGTGTACCAATCGTGATGCAAAGTGCTAAGCTTGCGGTAGAGGAGTTGGTTAAAGATGATAAAAACTAATCAGGAACTGTTTGAAAAACACGCAGACGATTTTGCCTATTGTGAAACTGTGATAAAAAAATATTCAAAATCGTTTTACGCTGCGTTTTCTCAACTTCCTGAAGAAAAAGCAAAAAGTGTCTATGCCATTTATGCTTTTTGTCGCTTGGCAGATGATACAGTTGACTTAGCCCATAGTGAGGAAGAATTGTTGGCACTAAAACACCAACTAGATGCTTTCTCCATGGGTAAAATTCCTGATGAACCAATTTGGCGTGCCTTGTCGGTTGTTTTTTCCGTTTATCCCATGACCTTGTCTCCGTTCTACGACATGATCGCAGGTCAAAAGCAAGATTTAGTCTTTACACAGCCAGAAACATTGGCTGACTTAGAAGACTATTGTTACTATGTCGCAGGTAGTGTCGGCTTGATGTTGTTACCTTTATTATCTGACCAAGCAGAAAAAATCCAGTCACAGGCAAAAAGGCTGGGTGAAGCGATGCAACTCACTAACATTTTACGAGATATCGGTGAAGATAATAAAATGGGACGAATTTATTTACCAAAGGAAATGATGCGTGCCCATGGTGTGACTGAAACCATGTTGCAAGCAGATAAACCTGCGAAGCCATTGATTGATCTATGGGAAGCGATAGCTAATGAAGCAGAGAAAAAATATGAAACTTCTTTTACGATGCTGCCGTTTATTGACCGAAATTGTCAACTCGCATTAACTGCTGCTGCAATGATCTATAGAGAGCAATTAAGCGTAATCAGAGAAAATAACTATTTCATGTTAGATCGTAAAAACTATGTCAGCCAGATAAGAAAAATCCAACTGCTGAGAAAAGCCAAAAAATATGTAGAAACTCTAATAAATAGTCCACAACAATCAACATTATAATTGGTATGATAGCATTGATAATCTGATGTATCAGAAAACGGAATGAGCACTCGCGGAAAGTACCGTTGCGAGTGCTCATTCTTTGTTTATCATGACATTTTGAACAAAAAATACATTGTTTATTCCATTATTATCGCTCTTATAAATAACATCAATGTTTTTCTGTTCTGTTTTTTTGTATTTATTAGTAAAGTCTTTATATTTAAAAACAACAGTTATTATAAATAAATGTAATATTCAAACGAGAATGATGGTAAGATTATAATAAACGGGGATTTTTAGCTTTATCAAATTTCAATCATAGAAGCTCTTTCTATAAAATCTTTGAGTTCAAGATTCAGTGAAAGAGGTCAGGAGTGAAAAAATGGAAGTATGGGAGATCGTTGAATTTGTCAGAAAGCAAAAAGGAATAACGATTGCAGAACTTTGTGGAGAGGAAGCTAGTCGTTCTGTTTATAAACGTTTTATTCAAAATAAAGCAGATACGACAGTCAGTAAGTTGACTTATTTTTTGAAAAAACTAAATTTGGACTATGATGAATTGCAGTTATTTAATTTTCCAAATGATTTATCCGAGGTCAATCGATTGATGCAAGAAGCGGTAGTCGCTTTTGAAAAGAAAGATAGTTTAGAATTACATAGTATTATCATGTTGTATGAAACAGAAGAACCTGATTCTCAAAGAGAACGTCATCTAATCAGTCTTTGTCGCTTGATGATCGCTCAATTAAAAGAGGAAAAAATCGATGTGCTATCTTCAGAGGTTTATCAGTATTTAATGAAGGCACAAACATGGACTCGCTACGAAATTTTTTTGTTTACTAATTGTATGTATGCGTTCCATCCTAAATTTATCGATTTGATTTTAGAAAAGTCGTTTCTTAGTTTGGCGGTCTACGAAGAAAACCGCAGCGGGCAAAGTGAGACATTTCGCATGTTGGCAAATGGCCTCATTCTATTTATTAAAAATCAGGATCTCCGCCTGGTTTGGAAATATGGTGCGAAGTTAGAAGAGTATTTCCTTGAAGAAGAACTATACTATGAGCGTAACTTGCAATTGTTTTTGCAAGGCGTCTGGTATGTGATCAAAGGTAATAAGAAAGGGAAGTATCACATAAAAAACGCTTTAGCAGTCAGTTGCTACTTGGATTCAAAGCAACAATATCAAAAAAAATACGAACTGTTACGCTTCGTGGAGCAGGCGTACCATGTGGATTTTGAACTCAAGAATGAGTTTCCCCCCGCTAGTAATTGAATGCTATCTTAAAATAACTAATCTTATACGAAAAGAATTGTGCGTATACGACGAAGATCAACCTTATTCGGCGTATTTTATTTTGACCAGTTGAAAATCAAGTATGATAAACTAGTCAAAAAAATTTTAGGAGGTACAAAAATGGCAGGAGTAATTGCAGTCACCCCCGAACAACTGAAGTCACAAGCACAGGTTTATTCACAGGCAGCCTCTCAGATCCAAGAGGCGATCCGTAAAGTAAATGCAATGAACCAACAAATCAGTCAACAGTGGAAAGGACAAGCATTTCAAGCTTATTTGGAACAATACAACCAATTAGAAGGTAATGTTCGTCAAATGGAAGAACTTCTTGAGCGCATCAATCAGCAGTTGAACAAGTATGCTGATACGGTTGCAGAACGCGATCGTCAAGATGCAGGTTCGTTTGGATTTTAACTTGATGTTCAAACAGAAGTCACTTTGCTAGATTTTCTTAAACGAATCACATGTGCAACAATACACAATGTAAAACAGAGCATCTCAGCTATAGCCTAAAAAGAGGATATGACAGAAGTGCACATCGCCATGATATAAGCGTCAAAATCCGAAATCAGCTAGCTATTTTTGGATTTTGACGCTTATTTTGAAAGGTAGAAATACAGACAAGTCACTTCTGACCCCATGCTCTTTTAGAAGGAGGAGAACAACTTGAAAAACCATCTGAAGCAAAAGCAGCCATTTATCCTTGCGATCATTGCAAGTTTATCTTTGCTTCTTTTCTTTGCTTATATTGGCTTTAAAGAAAAGAGTATCATCACGAGCACCGCCAGCCCGACGACAAAAATGCAATATGTTTTGGTAAATGAGGATCGAGGAGCAGATTTTGAAGGTCAGCAGTACTTGTTAGGAACCGATTTTGTGACACTGATCAATAAAGATACTGCCAATCGTTGGGAAACGACTACGCGTAATATTGCAACAGCAGGACTAGAGAACGGCCAATTCGATGCAAAAATCATTATTCCCCAAGATTTTTCGGAAAAACTATTATCTTTACAAAGTATCAATCCAGAAAAAGCGATCATCGAATACCAAGTTCGAGATGGTCAAAATGAGATAACTAACCAAATGATCGAAGAACAAGTGAATCAGATTTTAACAAACTTCAATCAGCGTGTTGTGCAGATGTATTTCTCTAGTATTGTAGGAAATCTCTCTGAAGCGCAGCAAAACGTGAATAAAATGACGAATACACATAGCAATTATCAGCAAAATCTAGAAAATAGTATCTATCAGCCATTCCAAAATATTTCAGACAACTATGCGAGTGTATTAGACTCAACTAGTATTTTAGATACAACAAATAGTGCATTCAAGGCACAACAACAGGCCTTTGTTGATTCGGTACAATCTCTTTTGGAGCGCAATAATACAAGTTTAGAAGAGACTCACAAAGAGACAGAAAATGTTCAGGAGACAATTGTTGATTATACAAAAGAAACGAATGAAAAAATCACTGGAGCGATCGATCAATTCAATCAACAAGTCATCTTACAAAAAAATCAATTAACCACTCAGTGGGAGAACGCAACAACTGATTATAGAAATCAATACGACTTATTCAATGATGCGATTTTAGCTCAATTTAGTAACTTTTATACACCAAATGAACAAAATAGTTTCGGTATTTATTGGGATTTCTTGGCTCAGGCAACGGCGTTTCAAACCAATCAACAAACCCGCATCGAAGAGATCCAACAACAAATTACTGAGTTGGAGAGTCAAGTAGAACAGCTAGAACGCTTAAAAGGTCAAATTGCCAATGCGTATTATAATGATCCGACAAGTACACCCGCAACTGCGACAGAAGTTCAAGTGAAAAATGCGATTATCAAATTGATGACAAATCAAAGGAATGAACCCAAATTAGATGGGGCGTACCAATCAGTTATCGAGGAGATATTGCCCCGGATCTCGGTGGATAGTTTAGCTCTATTATTAGCTGAATTACAAAATCAAGCAGTGATCAGTCAGGATCAGGCCGCCATTTTCAATGATGAGCTAGCGATTGTTACACGCTATGCCCATGATTTTGACCGACCAATCGGAAGTGAAGCCTCTTTTGCTTATCTTGAACCGAAAGCACAACATGATGCAATGATTTCTTTACCCACCACCAATCAACAGATGTCAATTGAGTTAAATCAAGATACGTTCCTCTCGATACAAGCAGAAGAAGAGCAGCAAGGAATGCTCTTTTTTGATCCAACATATGATTTTATAGAAATGGAAACTCAATTGAATCAGTTACTAGCCCCCTACAACTATGAAACAGCAATCCGAGTAGATACAAATCATTCATTCACAATCGTACAACCTTGGACGATTGAACCGGAGGAGGAAACGGAAGAGACATACCAGCGTATAGAATATCCTTCGCTATCAGATAAATTGAACTTTGAAGTAAGCATTCCTTTAAAGTGGCAGTTGACTCCAGAACAACAAACTACTTCATACAATCAGGTGTTTTACACATGGATGATCAATGAACGCGAACAACCAATGAGTGAATTCTCGGTATATCTTCCAATGGATCAGCCATTGATTGATGATGTGCCACAAATCTTGGAACAGTTTCAACTATTAAGTACGACTGCGCAACAAATCGTCACGCTATTTGGTGCACCACACCATTCTATAACGATTCCCGCATATCGACAGATGATCGATCAACCAGAAAATACGGGGAGATCCCTTATTGAATTAGCTGATTCTCGTTCGATCTATTGGCTATATAACAATCTTCAGGAAAGCGACAAACCTTCGATGATCAGTGAACAACTGTATCAGGAATACAAAAAAACAGGGGATCAGTTGTATAGCGATACCGAGAATCAAATCATTGCATTACAAGCAGTCATTGGTTCTCCTGGGACTAAAGAACCTGAAGAACTAAAACCAACCTTGTACGGTACCTTGCAATTAATGACATTACCACAGACATTTATGGAAGAAGCGGACAAATTAAACCACTGGTTCGCCTCTGCGAATCAACAAATCCATGCAGTATACGACAGTTGGCAGCAAACGGCACAAACAGAAGCGGAATCCGTCATCTCAGAAGAAAATCCACATCCTAAAGAAAATGAATACGCTCTGATTGAAGCTCAAACAGCCAGTCTGATCGAAACGATGCAAGGATTGATGGCAAGTTCAAAAGCAGCAGCTGAAGTTACCGGTCAATCTGCGGCAGAAGTAGCTGATATCACACCTACAATCGATCAGCTAAAAGAATCGACCATCGAAGTACAAGAGAATGCCACCACTATTTTAAGTAATCTAAGTACCTCTCTTGATGAATCAGCACAGACTGTCTCTGAAAATCAAACATATGCCGAATCATTTAGTGAAGTCCTTTCGAATACAAAGAATGGAGGGGCAGACAATCCACATGTCTTTAATTTTTTAGCAAGTCCAATTTTAGGACAAGGAAGCTTTGGTCAAACAAGACAAAGCTCATTGACTCCTTACTATGTGACATTGATCGGTGGCTTTATGATTCTGTTAGTATCCTTTCAATTGTCTAGCGTGATGAAAAAACGTGTAGTGACTTCTGTCGATTTGTTAGTCACACCGAACCGTATATGGAAAAACGTGCCTAATATGGTGGCGGTACTCAGTGTAACGTTAGTTCTGTCACTTATTTATAGCGTTTTAACGACCATAGTATCAGGAGTCGCGCATTCTTTTGTTTGGTTCGTTTATGCATTTTTAGTCTTTGCTAGTGGTCAATTGATTCTTTTAGGGTTCATGCGCCAATTCAAAAAAATCACGTTGTATTTATGTGGTGGGATTTTTGGCTTGTTCTTCATGTTGACTCCTTTGTTGGGCGTAGCAATCAAAAATGGCTCGTTGACAGAATGGCTCTATCGTCTGTCACCTTTACAGAATATTCAAAACGGGTTTAATGTGCTGATGAATGAGGGTGTCATCGGTTGGGGAAGTTATCTCATGCTCGTTCTATTCCTGATATTTGGAGTGATACTGAATTTTATTGTCCGACCAGAAGAGAAAAAAGAACGGTCAAATGAATAAACGGAGGTATAAAATGGTTCAGAAAAAAATAGGGGGGCTTTTCTTTTTGTTGGTAGTTTTACTATTTTTAAGTCACCCGAATGTCACAGTCTTTGCAAGCACACTCACTATCAATAACCATGTGATCTACCAAGAAAGGGAAGGCATCGAAGATCATGAAACAACATTTATAGTGCAAGATTTATTTTTAGAAGATAAAACAAAATTAGACCAAGAACGTGTCCAACAACAAAGACAACAGATTTCTACTGCTCACAACCTCGTCTTTGTGTCGGAAGCAACTCCACAGCCACAGGTCTTTGAGCAAACAATTACACCCCAATTATTCAAAAAAGGGCAAATGTCTGTAGGACATCAGGTGTCAGCTAACCCAAATCACACAGCTATCCAGGGAAGAATTGTTTTGTGGATCTTACTTCTACTAGGAAGTATTTTACTGACTATTGGAGGCAATTATCTTGGTAAAAAGTTTTCACAGCAGAAATACAAAAATGATTAAAGGACTGTTGTAGTTGGATAGAAATCAAGCAATTGGGATAAGTTTACAAGTCAAAGAAGAAATCATTGACTTACAGATCCCGACCCAAGTAACGATTACACGATTAAAAGAATTACTGAAGGAATCTTTCATACAAAATGGTTCGTCCTTGCCAGAGGTGTTCGACTTAGTGGTATTGAATAAACCGATCCGCTTAAAGGAAGAGGCATATGTGGCAGACTATCCATTAAGTGAAGGCGATCATTTACTGATCCATGAATCTCAACAAAAATCGGAGGAACGAACGTGACCCACATAAAAGATATTTCTGAAACGATCATGATTGAGACAACAACTGATGCTGTCAAAGTGACACTGAATGCTAAGCAATACCAACTCGATCGTTTAGAACAGTATCAACTATTCTTAACACAGAAAAAACACTTGCTCTCTGGACAGATCGTAGAATCTTCAGAGGAAAAACTCGTCATTCAATACCAGAAAAGTAAACAAATCTATTCTTTGCAAGAGTACCTTAAACGAACAGAACTTTTTCAACGATTATTACTTGCACAAAAAATCAATTTCTTATCCGAGTTTTTGAGTAGCCCGATCCAGCCGTTCATCCATCCAGCCAATCTATTTCTATTTGGAGAAGAAATCATCGTAGCACATAGAGGTTTTGCGCATTCAATTATTCCTTATGAAATAACCGAAGAAGAATTTTTGAAGCAATATCGTGCCTTGATCCTGACAATTTTACATCCTAAGTTCGATTATGAGCAACTGATTGAAGGAAATGGCACATTGAAGGACGAGTTTTCTAAACGAATCCAAAGAGCAAACAGTGTCGCAGAAATCGACCGCATGATTGGCGAACAAGTCGTACAGCAGAAAACGAAACGTGCATCAGAAATTCAAATGGTGAACAAAAGAAGCTATTTTATGTTTAAGTGGGGCACGCTTTTATTAAGTATTTCAACAATAGGTTTAGCGCTTACAACAGGTATCTATGCGTTTGATAAACTTCCCGCACAAGAACGGATCAGTTCTGCTGAAACGCAATATATTGCTAATAATTATGCTGGTGTTTTGACCACATTAAAAGATGATAAACCCGAAGATCTCCCTTCTGGTGCCCAATATGTCGCTGCAGTCAGCGCGGTACAGCTGGATAATTTGTCGAATGAGCAAAAGACAGCAATCTTAAATAACATTTCTCAAAAATCAAATGAGAATACTTTGCTTTACTGGATCTATATTGGAAGGGGGAATTTTGAACGATCATTAGATATCGCACAAAACCTCGGCGATCATCAATACATTTTACATGCCTACACCAAACTATACGACGCGACGCGAGCAAACAACAAGATGAGTGGACAGAAGAAGCAAGAGTTATTAACAAGTTATGAGGAAGAAATCAATAAGTACTTAGAAATCTTAGAAAGCGAGACGGATAGTAATGAAGCAAACTAAGCCAAATTCAATAACTGATCAAATCCAACATTCCGTTTCAGTTCTTTATGATCTTTTTTACTTTGGTTCGACGTTTATTCATAAACAAATAACAGAAAAAAACAATCAAGTAATACTGGACAATCGAACACTTTCCTGTGAAGACGGACAGCTTTTTTGTGGAGGAGAATTAGTCAAGGATGAAAAGTTTCTCCTCGTTCATCATGAAAATTTGAAAACGGTAATCGTCAATAAGCCAAGGGAAAGCGTCTATCTATCAAATACACAAGACTCGGCGATCCGTATTGATTCGGATGCGTTGATTTTTATTCATCGTAATAGTACTGATGACTATCAAATAAAAATCTATCCTAGTAAGGCCAAGATTTATTACAATCACCAACGTGTAGAAAAAGGTGTCTTTCCATTTTCTGTAGGCGATCAATTGATCATTGATTATCTCATGATTGAGATGCGTGAGAAACAATTAAAGATCTCAGATTTAAAAAATCAGCTACAGTTGGACCCCTGGCAGTTGCTCGAAGAACCCTACATTCCCGAGTATCCAGAAAATTTTCCAGCATTTAGGCGTAGTCCAAGAATCCATTTAAAAGAGCCAAAAGAAAAAATAGAGATCCAAGCGCCTAAGCAGAAATCTAATGAAGGAAAGAATGAGTGGTTGAAAACTATCGTTCCACCGTTAGGTATGGTTGTTTTGAGCGGTGCGACAAGTTTTTTGAGCGGGGGCAATCCAGTTATGTTGATCAGTATGGGAGGTGCTAGTTTACTTACAACAGGTTTTTCTGTGTCGAGTTATTTTACAAACAAAAAAGAAATCAACAGTAAAAATCATATGAGAGAAGAGCATTTCCGTCAGTATATGATCAAAAAAAAGTCAGAGCTTAATGTCTTACAGCAAACACAAAAAACAGCATTAGAATATATGAATCCTTCACTGGATGAATTAGCATTGATGGCTAAAGATTATCATGCGAGGATTTATGAACGCATGACAGTGAACGAAGATTTTTTGACTGTCCGCCTAGGAATCGGCGAAATCAATGCTAGTTTTCAAACAAACTTTCAGCCGGTAGAAGAGGATGAACTGAGTAATGAAGCGTTTGAGCATCTTAATAGTCCCTATAAACAACTTGGAGATGCCCCGATCATCGTTTCACTTTTGGAACAGACGGTTGGCTTAGCAGGAACACCTAGTGTTTTACGAACAGCATTACAACTCCTATTATTTCAGTTATGTGTGTTGCATTCTTATCGAGACGTCGAATTCATTACACTGATCCCGTCGGAAGAGTACGAACAACATTGGCGAGAATGGCGTTGGTTACCTCATAACAAAATCCGTTCTTTAAATCTAAGAGGAATGGTGCATACCCCCCAAAGTCGAGACATGATTTTGAATTCTTTTTATCAAATAGTGGCAAAAAGAAAACAACAAGTCCGTGAAGCGGGAAATGAAAAGGTACACTTTCAGCCACAGTATGTTTTTTCGATTTTGGATGAAAGTTGGTTGGCAGGTCATGGATTGAACGAGTTTTTAGCCGAAAACTTAGGAGACTATGGAATCACGGTCATTTGGGGAAAAGAAACGTTGAATATGTTGCCAGAAACAACGACTACTTTAATTGAATATCAAAGCAATGAAGCAGCAACGTTGATCAATCAGGACAATGAATATGTGAACCAGCGTTTTATTCCCAATCATTTGCCGACAACCTATCCAATCGAAAAAGCCATTCGGCGTTTGGCGAATCTTCATCATGTGGAAGTAGAGAAAAATGCCGTACCTGACAGCTTGAGTCTATTGGATCAATATGAGGTCAAGACAGCTGAAGAACTAGCGATTTCAAATCGCTGGGCTACTGCGGAACCTAATAAATCGATTCGTTCATTAATTGGTTGGCGTGGAAAAAAAGATTTAGTTTACTGGGATCTACATGAACGAGTCCATGGACCACACGCCTTAGTTGGTGGTACGACTGGTTCCGGGAAATCTGAATTTTTAACGACTTATTTGATCGGCTTAGCAATCAATTTTTCGCCAGAAGATATCGGCATGTTGATTATTGACTGGAAAGGTGGCGGAATAGCCAATACCTTAGATCATTTGCCCCATTTTATGGGCGCAATCACTAATTTGGATGGTGCTGGAACTGCGCGAGCCTTAGCAAGCATCAAAGCAGAGCTAGCGAAACGTCAAAGAGAGTTTGCCAAATATGGTGTAAATAATATCAACGGCTACATGACCTTGTATAAACAAAGAAATACCCCAAAACCAGACGTTGTTTATCCACAAAAACCTTTGCCCCATTTGATTTTAGTTTCGGATGAATTTGCGGAGCTTAAAGCCAATGTTCCAGAATTCTTAGATGAGCTCACTTCTGTTGCACGAATCGGACGTTCATTAGGTGTTCATTTGATTTTAGCCACCCAAAAACCTTCTGGGGTAGTCAATGACCAGATCGAAGCCAATAGTACGAGTAAAATTGCCTTGAAAATGGCGAGTGTCCAAGACTCGAATGAGTTACTCAAAACGCCAGATGCCGCACAAATCACGAATCCTGGACGAGGCTATTTGAAAGTTGGCGAAAATGAGGTGTATGAATTATTTCAAAGTGGCTATGCGGGGGTTCCATATGATCCAGAACAATTGATCGAAGAAGTGATTGATGAACGGGTATTCAAAATCAACGAATTGGGCCAGTTAGAATTACTCTATGATCCAGATATCGAAATCATTCAAGGAAAAGATACACGAGATTTGCCGACACAATTAGAAGCAGTGATTGATAAGATCAAGACAATCTTTGCCGATTCTACCTACAAATTGCCGGATAAGCCATGGCTACCGAACCTAAATAAGCAGATTATGGCGCCAAAAATAAAACAGTCAGAAGTTCGTAATCTAGCTATCCCATTTGGTTGTTTAGATATTCCTTCTGAACAAAAACAAATGAATTATACCTTCAATCTCGAAGAAGCGAGTCACACATTGATCGTAGCTAGTCCAGGCTATGGGAAGTCGACAGTGTTGCAAACTCTTGTAATGAACCTTGCCCGTCAAAACACCCCTGCAACGATTCAGTTTCATTTAATTGATTTTGGGAATAATGGTTTATTAGTACTCAAGGAATTACCCCATATTGCGGATATAGCGACTTTGGAAGAAGATGAAAAACTGCAAAAAATGCTTGATCGCATCGAAAAATTATTGGCAGCACGCAAAAATTTGTTCAAGCAAGCTGGTGTCGCGAATCTAACGCAATACGAAACAAGAACAAGAGAAAAATTACCGATCTTAGGAATCATTCTTGATAGTTATGATGGCCTGAGCTTGGAAGATAAGCGCAAAGATAGAATCGACGAAGTGCTTCTTCAACTACTAAGAGATGGTGCCAGTTTGGGTATCTTTCTTGTGATGACCGCGAATCGTGTAGGAAGTATTCGGACTAACATGATGAGCAATATTGCCACTAAGATAACGCTATATTTAAACGATGAAAATGAAATAAATATGGTCATGGGCAGAAATGCTTTGTCACCTGAAGCAATCAATGGGCGCGGACAAGTCTTACTCTCTACGCCAACTACCATTCAGTTTTATCTGCCGATTAACGGGAAAAATGATGCGGAACTACTCCAAAATCTGGAAGAAGAAATTATAGAAATCAATCAAGCTTGGACAGGCGAACGCCCAGATAAAATTCCAATGGTACCAGAAAACCTAACGCAAAAAAGTTTTGCTTCTTACCTTGAACAAGACGACAGCCACACACTGTATTTGGGATTAAACAAAGCCACTTCTTCAGTAGAATCGTTCGACTTGTTCCAGCGCATGAGATTAGGGATCTTTTTCAGATCCAATAAGCAACTTCGTGCGATGATGCCTTGGCTGCTTCAACAAATTTGTCAAGAAAGACAAGAAGAAGTGGTGTTGATCGATGCAAATGGAACACTCGAACCAGCAAAGCCGAAAGTTTCACTATATTTGGACCGTTCATGTCTTAGTGAAAAAGCAACAGCCCTAAAAGGGGCTTTAGAAGCTCTCTTAACAAATGAAACTGGCAAGAGAATCATCATTATCAATGGTATCGCAGACTTGGTCGATAAATTAACATTGAACCCTGAGGAAGTTACCGCTCTGCTAAGTGGAGGAAACGAGCATTTACAGTTTGTTTTTCTCGATCATATGACGAAAGTGGGTAATACCTTTGGCGGAATCACTATGTTCGTAAAAGAAAATATCGATCATATTTTATTTGGTGGAAGCTTACAAAATCAATTATTTATTGAAAATCTTTCTTATCAAGAAAAAAACGCAATAGTTGCTAAAAACGTCCTACACAGTTTGAAGGATGAACACTTGGAAGCTTTGGTGTTTCCTACGGAGGAAGAAGCATGAGAGAAGAAATGATCACACCGTTTTTGCCACTAGGTAGTATCTTAAGACTAGTTGGGACAGAGGATGACCAACTGCTCTATTTTGTCGTTGCTCGTGCCATCGCTAAAAATGAAGAAGAAAAAGTGATAGCGAGATATCGAGTAGCCCCCCATCCGTTTGGAGATGTACCGAGCCAAGAAGTCTTTTCTATCCATGCCGATCAAATCACAGAAGTGTTGTTCGAAGGCTTCCAAAACCAAGACGATGAAGAATTTTTAGACGATTTGCTGAAGCAACTTAGGGATGCGCCAACTAGACCACCACTCGTGCAAGAGGAGAAACCTGTACAGATTGTAGAAACTATAAAAATCAATGAAGAAGAGAGATTAAAAGAAGACCCATTCTATCAATTCAGATAAGGAGAAAAAAGATGCCGAAAATCGCTTCTCAGGAATCCACTGCAACAGCAGCCGTAACAGGAATAAAAAATGTATCTGTTAGTAGTAGTAAAACAAGTTCTTTAAGCAAGAGCACGATCAGCAGTATGAAAACAGGAGTAGAGGTCAGTAACAACCTACTCACCGATATTTCAAATCTAGTTACTTGTGTCAATGAACAGGCAAACAAATTCCCTCAGCTTGCTCAAGCAATCGCAGTCAGAGACAGTCAAACAAGATTCAAGTAAGGAGTCAGTATGGAAAAGGAAGAGTTGCTCGCTGAATATGAGCGTAAAATCAGCAACAATGAACAACGATTGGAGCGTCTGAGTAAAGAAAAACAGCAGTTAAAACAATGTATGTATTATTTAGAGATGGACATGCGAAAAAGCTTTCGAGAAATCCAACAATTCACAGAAGAATTAGTATCCCAAGGAAGCCAAGTTGCTCGTTGGGAGCAAAATGAGAATGAAGGGAAATCAACTTACTTCACGCAGTTGGTAGAAAACCAACAGCACCAACTAGATCAAGAATACTTAAAAGGTGTAATCAAACTTGAAGAAGAACGTACGGAACTTCAGAAAGAAAGGAATAAACGATGGGACTAATTTATTCAGCCACAGAGTCTTCTAATTTAATGAGCAATCTGACCACTAATTTATCGCTTGCTCGTACAACGATCACCCAACTACGAACAGGTAGTCAACAAGTTGTTCAAGCGGTTGATGGCAAAAAACTCTCAGGAGCTGCTTATCAAGCTGGGAAAGGGCTGTTTTCTGAGTTGATCATTCCTACGATCAATCGGGTAAACACTGCGGTACAAGGGATTCAGTCAGACTTGAATCTTTACTCTTCCGCACATCAAATGCTTGCCAGTGAAGGATACTTGGATGAAGAGAATTTAAGCGGACAGATTCGTGCCAAAACATTCGCTAAACAATCAATCGATAACCACGCGCAGACGATTAGGCAGATCGCCAATACAAGCATATTACCAGGTATCACAGAAATGCTCAGTGATTTTCATCGAAACTTGATGCGAATGGCGGACAGCCTGCAAGAAGATATCTACAAGTTGCAACGCAAACAACAAAAACTGCATGCCTTTAACTTCCAAACCAGTGGACTGTTCAATAACAGTCTACTGGAATTGAAACTCGCCATGCAAAGCGTATTAGTCTTGAACCAAACAACCATCAAGGCAGACGGTAGTTATGTATTGCCGAAAGGAGTGGATGGGAGTTGGTTTGAGAAGTACAAACCAAACGGACAAGCTTTGTTGGAAGAATCTTCAAATAATGCCTACTTAGAAATGTATGCGGAGATCGAAAAATTGGTCCAACCCTTGAAAGATGGGAAAACCGATGCAGTCAAGCGGTTCGAAATGTTGATCAAAAATTATCCGGATGCATTAGTCAACAAATTGGCATCCAACGATGAATTTTGGATGCTTGCTAATCATCTACCATCAGGTATGAAAAATAAATTATTTAGCGGTCTTGCAAAATACGAAATGTTCGGTAAAGCCGTTGCCCAAGGGAAATGGATTCCTAAAATCGATACGCTAGGCAAGGCCTATCAAAATTTCACTAAATTTACCTCTCCCGTAAAAACCTATGTCAGCGAAGCCTTGAAGAAATCTCAATTTGTGCAAGGAGCTAAAAATTGGGGTGTTGCCAAAGGATTAGGAACGGCAGGCCAAGTAGCTACTTACGCGCAATTAGGCGTCACTTTCGCCGCCAATGCGGTGAATGAATATGGAAAAACAGGAAGTGTTGGCAAAGGAATAATAGGCGGTGGAATAGAGATGGTGAAGAGCATTGGACCGTTAGAGGGAATGACATTAGGTGCAAAGTTAGGAACATTTGTACCATTTATTGGGAATGGTGTTGGTGCTGCTATAGGATTTACTGCAGGCTTAGTAAATAAGGGGATACAACTACTAGCACCAGATGTGTATGATCGTGGTAAAACTTGGGCATATGAAGTATATGATAGGAGTACGGAAAAAATAGGCAAAGCTATTGAGCAAAGTACTAATACAGTGAAATATATGAATAAGGAGATTCAGCAAGTGGGAAAATCAATTGGGAATGCACTTTCTTCGATAAAATTACCAGAAATAAATTTTAATTGGAGATTAATATGAAAAATTTATTCAAGGCATCTTTTGAAGAAAGTTTAAATTTGAAAAATGACAAGCTAATCAATTATATGAAAAATGATGTTGAAAGGTGGGATTTAAAAGAAAGACCTATTTTATTGAAAATATTAGCACTAGCTTTGATAGGCATGCTATATGGCATAGTTTTATTTACAAATAGCATTATTACGAATCACGATAAGAATAGTTTGGTTCCACAAGCTGATATAAACTTTTTACCTTTATCTTTGTTTTGGATACTTTTGGTAATGTATTTAGTTATATGGGTCTATACATTGATTAAACGTTATCGAGCCACTAAATTTTTCTGGGGCTACATTAATGCAGTAAACATTTTTGTTTGGCTAGTAATTGAAACTAACCTTCTTTTCATCACAGCATTTCTAAAGCCTCTAACAGCTATAGGAATGGGAATATTTTTCTCAATAATTTTATTAGTAGGATATATAGTAGTTAGAAGTAAGAAAGCGTCGTTGGAAAATTTGCTTTATGATACAAATAAAAAAGAAAAGGTGGATGAATGGATAGAAAAATCAATAAATTTAGTGGTGAAGTATAGCTCAATAGTCGTTATTATCGGGGTTATTTGGAATTTTATTTTTCCTAGTGGAGATACACCACGCACAGATGTAACTGGTTTTCTAGGATTTTTAGCTATGTGGTTTGTGTTTGATATAGGATTTATTATCGCACAAGCTTACCTGTTCCTTCCGTATCTCTTGCGTGGTTATTATAGACACAAATATTCAGAAGAATACCGCAATCTGGAAGGGAAAACACAATTAGAATGGTACGGAGAGAAATATTTTAACAAACATATCAAAGGAACTGATAAAGAAGAAAAAATATAAGGAGTAGACATTAGAGATGAGAGTAGCTTTAATTGGTGAAGAATATGAAAAAATTATTCAATGCATCATTTGAACAATGTATTAAGTTGTTGGATGACCAATTAATAATATATATGATTGAGAAAGGAGATCCTAAATCACTTCGGAGTAGACCAATATTAAATACTTTTTTTTCAATAGTAATATTTAGCATTATTTATCTTATATCTAGACTGTTTTATCATCAAGATCCTAATAGTCCAGTGGGAAGAGCTGAAATCAACTTCTTCCCATCTTGGTTAGTGGCTATTTTTTTATTTTTATGGTTACTATGTATCGTTTTCATCAAAAGATTTGTTTATAAGGAAATTAGTCAAGTTGTTTTTCTTCTAAATGCGAATAATCTATTGATAATAATGTTGTTAAGTGCAAACTTATTGTGTATTACATTTTTTCTTAAACCATTGACTCTAATAGGATTGACAGTGTTACTAGGATTAGTATTACTAGTTAGTTGTGTCATTTTTATAAATAAGAAGCGTTCAATTGAGTATGTTTTGTATGGAACAGGTAGAAAGAAAGATATGTTGGCTATGTTAGTAGAGAAAGCAATAAAATATGGCTGGATAGTTGTCATTGTCGTCATGGTATGGAAGATCGTATTTCCGGATAGTGATGAGGTCCGAACAGATTTTGTTGGATTTATCAGTACTTTAGGTCTATGGATAGCTATGAATATCGTTATGATTTTCGGAGAAGCCTATCTATTCTTCCCGTATCTATTACACGGTTATTATAAACACAAATACTCAGAAGAATACCGTAATTTTGAAGGGAAAACACAATTAGAATGGTATGGAGAGAAATATTTTAACAAACATATCAAAGGAACTGATAAGGAGGAAATATATAATGAATGAGGGGAAAAAGTTATTACCATTAGGAAGTGTCGTGTTGCTTGAGGAAGGGTTACAAAAATTAGTCATCGTTGGAAGAGGTGCTGTATATACAGATCAACAGTCGAAAAAAGATACGTTTGCAGACTATATGGCAGTACTTTATCCCTCAGGATTAAATCCTGAGACCACGATTTTTTTTGATCATAAAAATATCGATAAAGTTGTTTTTGAAGGATATAGTGATGAAGAAGAAGTGAGATTTTTAGAGATCTATAGCAAGTGGGAGACTGACGTGAAGCAAGCAACCAGTAAATCAGCCCAATCAATTCCGATTGGATTTGATTGACAGATGAGATATCATGTTATTTAAAAGTTTTTAAAATGCTTTTTCTTTTTTAGGAAAATATAGGAAATAGACAAATTTGTAATTGTCTATTCAAAAAAGCCGAATCAACGGCGTTGCTTGTTGATTCGGCTTTTTGAAGTACGGACTGTGAATAGGGTCGCTATTGCTACATTATTTATACGTTTTTTCTAATTTTCTCAATTCTTCTAGCATCGCTTTTCTGCGTGGGTATTTTTCTTTTAGTTCTTTGATCAGTAATTGAACAGAGATGGTGCTACTTGGAAGGGTGGCCATTTCGGCGATCAACAAAGCCATTTTATGATACCGTAAACGTGTAGTTGTCTCAGCAGCCATCCGCCGTAATTCGTATTCATATTTTTGAAGAAGCGCTTCTGGAAATTGCTTTCTCAAGAAAGAAAAATAGCGACTTGCTTCTTCCAGTCCAGGTGACTTGAGGACATAATCCAACAATAAATCATAACGTCTTTCTTTTGAATAAAACAATCCAACGTCTGTACGATATTTTAATTTTTCAAATAAGTTTTCACGTACTTCTTCCCACTGATCAATCGAATATGTTTTTTTCAATTGATGGATCAAATTCATATCAACGGTCTCTCCCTCTAATAGAAGATGCAAGACTTGTTCCGCATACAGCTCTTTTTCCCCTAGTTTATGATAAAGATTTTTTAATGCATAGCGATGCAAGGTGACCATATCAGAAGAGTGTTGATCTAATACAATACTTTCATTCAAAACAGTGATTGCTTCTTCATATGCTTTCTTTTGCATCAGATAGTCAATATATTGTGAACGTATAGTTGGAGATTGCCAGCTTTCGCGTGCACGTTGATGAATTTGATTGTCTGTATAATTCAAATTTTCCATTTGGCGAATGGATAGCAATCGTTTGTTTTTATAGTTTAAGTGTCCGTTATTTTCAGATGTTTGATCAAGTTTTTGCTGATCCTGATCAGAGAACTGTTCAGGGAATTCTTCATGTAAAATTTGTTGGATATAAAAACTAGATTGGCTTGCGTTATTTATTTTAGCCGAAAGTTTAGAATATATTCGTTGTTTTTCTTGCTCAGACGCATGTCTAAGTAATTTTTTCCATAGAGAGTACCATTGATGCATGATAAGGCTGATATCATTTTCTACATTATGTACCTTTGCTAAGTCAAAGTGTTCAACTATTCTGTTCATTAATTCGAATGCATGAAGGATCTGTTTTTTTGCGATGGATGTATCAATAAGACTGTTTAAAAATTCAGACAGTTCTTTATTGATGTTTTGAAGTGTGCGATCATGAATATTGCTTCCAGAATAATGGGTATGTTTTTCTAAAATAACAATCATTTTATCGTAATCGTCCATATTTTTGATTGCAGTATGTTCTTGGAATCGTTGAGCTAGTTCTTGGTTCTCTTTTAAAATAATTAATAGAAAGTCTTGAATATCTTGTTCATTTGCATAAGAAATCAACTTGACCAGTTCATTTGCTTTTCTCTGCTCTTTTTCTTGTTCATATTTGAATAAGGTAGCCACGACATGAGGACAATGACCTGTGTCTTCGTGGGAGCAACTGCAAGACAAACCATAGAATTGGTTGTCATCTGTTAATTGGATAAGTATGTCATACTCCTTCTTGTTTTCTTCTGTGACTTTTGCGATGATTTTTTCTTGTGTAAACAAACATCCATGAACGCGTTTTTCAATAAACATTTCATAGCCATGATCTAAATCAGATTCCCAAAAATCGTTTTTCCAATCTTTCATAAAATTTCCTCCTTTAGTTATCTTCATAGTTTAATTTTACCGAATAAATAAAAAGAAAACAGCAATTTTTTTCCAGTACGAAGATTATTTAATCTATTATAAAATTAATAATAATATAAAACTGTTATTTTAATTTTTAGATAACTAAAAGTGACTCTGATTTACATCAAACTAAAGAAATTTTTCCACGAGCGGCTGGTTTTCTGGACGTTTCTCTTTTTCTGATAATGCAATCTGTTTAATGAGTCCATCTAAAGTGATTACTGCCATTTCTTCTTCCACTTTTTTTTGTAATCGAGAATAAGTTGCAGCCAAGACTTCTTGGATATTAGCGCCTACCACGCAATTCGGATTTGTTTTTGGATCTACTTGGATCAAATTTGTGTTGCCTTCAATACTTCGATAAATTTCCAATAAATTGATATTTTCGGGAGCTTTCGCAAGTACGGGTGTTGGTTTCCCACTTGTTGTATGGATAAGATCTGCTTTTTTTAATTGACTCATGATTTTTCGAACATTTGTTGGATTCGTTTCAATGCTACTTGCAATCATGTCGCTTGAAAGTAAATCAGTTCCTTGAAATATGTGGATATAAGCTAAGATGTGGATCGCATCGCTTAATTGTAGAGAATATTTCATTAAAATCCATCCTTTCAACTTGATTTCTTGACTTATCTTAGCATACTCTTTATGATAATGGTGTATTTTAAAAATGTACAGCTATATGAACAAAAATAATTAATCAATAGGGAGTGGGAATATGACTTATTTAGTAACAGGAGCAACTGGAGGATTTGGACACTACGCTTTAGAAGAATTAAAGAAGCTGGTTCCATTGGAGGAGATCTATGTCCTTGCTCGTAATGAAGAAAAGGCACAGAAATTAATTGAAGCAGGACTTCAAGTTCGCATCGGCGATTATGCTGATCGCGAGACGATGGTACAGGCGCTACAAGGCATCGATCGTCTATTATTTGTATCAGGTGTACCGGGAAACCGACAAGCTGAACATCAACATGTTGTAGAAGCAGCAAAAGAAACGGGGGTTTCTTTTATTGCCTATACTAGTTTTGCGGATGCAGATCATTCGACTAGTATCCTGGCTCCAGACCATCAATTTACAGAAAAAATCATCAAAGAATCGGGTATTAAACATACCTTTTTACGAAATAACTGGTACTTAGAAAATGAGATGCCATTGATTGGAGTAGCATTGAAAACTGGTCAGTTTGTTTATGCAGCTGGCGAAGGGAAAACCGGTTGGGCGTTAAAGAGAGAGTATGCAGAAGTAGCTGCAAAAGTGTTAACAGGAATGGATTATCCTGAGTTCTTAGAATTATCTGGAAAACCAATCACCTATCAAACCTTGGCAGAACAAGTTGCTAAAGTAAGTGGGAAACCTTTAGACATCCTTTCGTTGGCTCCAGATGAATTTACAGACAAACTAACAGCCTCGGGATTTTCTCAAGGTGGTGCAGAAATGACGACTGCAATCCAAAATGATATTCGCAATAATCAGTTAGATGTAACTTCTGATGATTTTGCAAAAGTATTAGGACGCGAATTGACTTCGATAGAAGATGGGTTAAGGGAGTTAGGTATCTAAATTAAGGACTAGTTTTTTCTACCAAATTTAATAGGAATGTTACTCTTAGAGCACGCGTATGGGTTTGGAAATAGCAGATGTATTTCTAAACTATGCCGGCAAGCCTCTAAGAGTTTTTTATTTTTTGATTTGAGCCAATAATCATCGACTTCAAAAATAGAAAGTTACAAAATGGCATAAAGACTCCTCTAAATCTTAAGAATTTATATACTGAAAAATGTTGAAATCTATGTATAATTAAAAAGTGTATGATGTTTAAAGAGAGTGTATATTTCTGTTATCATATGCAACACATTAAATTATTTTATTTTTAAGAATAAAGGAGAAGTAATGAAAGCAAAAAATTTATTATTTAGTGCAATTGTTCTGAGTAGTCTTGTGACTACCAACCTTACTGTACTTGCAGAAGAAGTAGGGACAAATAATTCTGTTGAAACCACCGTTTCGACACAAGCAGACGATGTGACAGAACAGCCTACGGAAAATGTGGAACAAACTGAATCTATTACGAATCCTCTGACAAATGGGGAAGAACTAACACACACACATCAAGCGGATTTATCACAATTTGAAAATCCTGGCATAGCAGCATTTTCAGCACGTGCTTCTTCAAATGCGCAACAAGCGTTCATTGATAGCATTGCTGCAAGTGCACAGACCTTAGCAAGCGCGAATGACTTATATGCTTCAGTTATGATCGCTCAAGCGATTGTTGAAAGTGGCTGGGGGAAAAGTACGCTAGCTTCGGCACCTAACTACAATTTATTTGGAATAAAGGGAAGTTATAATGGGCAATCCGTGACAATGCCAACTTCTGAGTTTGTAAATGGGCAATGGATCACTGTAAATGCCGCTTTTCGTAAATATCCTTCGTACGCAGAATCTTTACAGGATAATGTAACTGTTCTTAAAACAACTTCGTTCCAATCGGGTGTGTATTATTACTCAGGTGCTTGGAAAAGTAATACCTCTTCGTATAAAGATGCCACAGCATGGTTAACAGGTCGTTACGCGACAGCACCAAACTATGGTTCAATATTGAATAGTATTATTGAAACCTATAATTTGACACAATATGATACGCCAAACTCTAGTTCTTCACCGATGTATCGCTTATATAATAAAAGTACAGGGCAACATTTGTACACATTAAATGCGGGAGAGAAAAACTATTTATCAACAGTTGGTTGGAAATACGAAGGAATTGCATGGCAAGCACCAAATAGTGGTCAACCGGTGTATCGTCTGTATAATCCAAATAATGGGGATCATCATTATACAATGGCTCAGTCAGAAATCAACTTCCTTACACCACTAGGCTGGAGATATGAAGGGCTAAGTTTTTATTCTGGAGGTTCTAAACCAATTTATCGACTATTTAACCCAAATGAAACTATCGGAACACATCATTACACATTAAGTTCAGTAGAAAGAGATTCTTTGACACCATTAGGTTGGAGATATGAGGGAATCGGCTTTTACGCGAATTAATAAATAAAAAATATCTACTTGGCATTTTTAAATAATGTCAAGTAGATATTTTTTATAAAAGATCAGATCAATCAAACTGATCCAAACGCCAACGTTCAATGATGTTGTTTAATTTTGTTCCATAATTTGGATCAGTTGCATATGTTCCAGTTAAGGCTTGGGTCGCATCTCGATAAGAACGTGTATTAACTTTCCAAGTTCCACGATAGCGAACAGGGTCCCAAGGTACGCCATATTTCAGTTTCACAGCATTGTCGATGAAAGATTCATCGGTACTTTGATAGACACGGAATTTAGAATTGACAGGTATCGTGATCCCGTTGACAACTTCATTGGATACATGCCAAACGTAATCATATTTCCCTTCATCTTCCCCATCTTTGAACTTCATTCCAAAGAAATTGTTCGCATTGCGTGCCAAGAAGCTAGTGCCATAGCCGGTCTCTAGAATTGCTTGAGCAAGCATGACAGAAGTGTATAATCCGTATGCTGGAGCAACTCGATTTGCACTTTGTGTAATAGAATTGACAAATCTTCCTTCTGGTGTTGAAGTGTCAATTTGACCTAATATGGTCAGTTGATTTGCTTGGTAACCCGCTGGTTTTCGATCATTTTCTACAATCGTGACTTCAATTGCTTCGACAGGTAGACTCATTCCAACTGAGCCTGCTTTTTGACCATTTGAAGCCCAACCTAACCAACCGCGTGAACGGACGAATGAACGATAGTAAATATCGTATTTTTCAGATAATTCACCTGTTAGTTGAAAAGAGAAGGCCTGGAGTGCACGACTATGTCCGACCGAACCTGATATTGCTCCATTCTCAACAGGATTTGTCCATCCACTTGATGAAATATGTGAATCATATCTAATTCCACCAGAGTAATCACTTTGTTCTAATTGTGCACGAATTGCTTCAAATTGCCGCCCTTGATTCGCATGATTGATTGAATTACTTAGACCATTGCGATTGACCCAACCAATACCAGACACATGACCATCAAAGAAAACCTTAGGTGGTGCAATTCGAAAGGCACGAGCAGTTTGACCTGGGGGAGCTTGCCCTTTTTCGACTAGTTTTATTTGTAAGCCCTCTGCACGATACGAGTAACCTTGTGTGCCAGCTGATTCTCCATTTTTTGCCCAGTCTAACCAGCCGAAGTGTTGGGAGTGGACACGGTAATAAATATCATAGTGGTGACTGATATCACCGGTCAAATTAATTCGGACAGCTTGTAATGCTAAGCTTTGTCCAACGGTCCCTGAAGTTTGTCCTTCCTGAATCCATGAAGTTTCCCAACCACGATGTGCCAGGTGGGACTGGTAAACGATACCACCCTCATAACTGTTTTCCGTTAATTTTAATTGAAGTGCCTGTAAGCTAAGTCCTTGTCCGACCGTTCCAACTTGTGTCTCGGCTGTTTGTTCTGGTAGCCATCCTCTAGAAGCTACGTGAGCGTTCGCTAAGACAGAAGGGGTTTTTTCAACATAAGATTCACCCGTTGGTGGCCCAATTTGCTCTTTGGGTAGCAGACGTATTTCAATTGCTTCAATACGATAACCGTACCCCAATGTACCAGCACTATTTCCATTTTCTGCCCAAGGTAACCAGCCTAGATTTTGAGCATGGATTCGGTAATAAATATTGTAATGTGTTGCAAGTTCGTCTGTCAGTCGTATCCTGATTCCTTCAATCTGACGACCTTGTCCTTCTGTTCCCGATATCCCTCCATTTGCTACCCAATTTTGCCAACCATGATTTTCAATATAGGAAGTATATTCGATTGATCCAGAAAAGGCAGAAGAGAGATTGACACGTAACGCTTCAATACGTAACCCTTGTCCTTCTGTTCCAGAAATTTCCCCATTCGAAGATTCAGGAAGCCAACCTTGCCCGCGTACATGCGTGGAATAATTTATAGATGCTCTTTGGACGTAAGAATCTCCAAGTTCAGGACCTTGTTGGGAGCGGCTAATTAATTGAATTTCGATGGCTTCGATTCGGAAACCAAAACTGGATGTTCCAGAAGGATTTCCATTTTTTGCCCAAGGTAGCCAACCAAGTTTTTGAACATGAACTCGGTAATAAAGGTTATAATTTTCAGCCAATTCTCCTGTGAGTCGCATATTAATTCCTTCTATTTGAAGACCTTGCCCCTCCGTTCCTGATATTGCTCCATTTGCTACCCAGTCTTGCCAGCCAGTTCCTTCAACATAGGAACTATACTCAATCGAACCAGAAAGGGAAGAAGTAAGATTGGCACGTATTGCTTCAATGCGTAGTCCTTGTCCTTCTGTGCCAGACAACTCACCATTTTTTGAGGTGGGCATCCACCCATGTCCACGCACATGTGTTGAGTAACTAATTGAAGTTTCTGTTCTTCTTTCGCTAGGTGAATGATTTGTATCATTGACACTACTATTCGAAGGTATAGTAGGTGTAATATTTTCTGTTTCAGTTGTGTCTGGATCACCTTGTCCCAATTTGTTGAAGTCGTTCTGATCAACATACCCCACCACAACATTGTCATGGGATATTTTATAAAATGAACGGTTATTGATTTGTATTTGTTGATTTATTTCATAAAGTGTTTCAAGATCAGCTTGCATTGCAGATTTTTCAAGCCATGCATCATCTAAAGTGGAATAAATTTTTGCATGATTTTCTGTTAATTTTCCTTTTTCAGAAAGGTTTATTATTTTAGAAGCATGATAAGTTAAATTTTCTGCAAAAATCCAACCGGACTGCGTAGCGCTTTCGACAAAAAAGAATGTTTCCTGATTGGATAATGCGATTTTTCGACTCAAAAGAATGTTTCCAGAGAATACTTTTTCATTAGATTGTTGATTAAATGTATCAGTTAGTGATTGTTGTTGCACACTCCCATATTGATCAGTTAAATCTTCTATTTCTCGAATAGTGGTTTTTTCTGTGACCTGCGGATAATACTCTTGGATCAAAGCAAACAAACTATCTTCATTGATCGCTAAAGTTGGATCAATTGAAAGAATATCTGTGAGATTCTCGAGTGAGAGTTGATAAGTTTTAAACTGTTGTGCAAGATAATAAGCTAAAGTTTGTTTGGTTTGTGAGACATCTCCAGTGTAGACAGCTAACTGGATCGTGGATGAATCAGTAGTTCGGGGGTTAGGGACTTGCACATCTGTGGAATTGATTTCATAGATTGTGTTTCCACCAATGTAGCTGTGTGTTGTTTTTTTGTTTTCCTCATCTTCAATAAATGTTTGTTGCATAGTTTCAGTCGCTGATACGTTGATTCGTTTCGGTTTACTGACACCATCCTTATAGCTTTCTCCTATTAATTGGGGAGTTCCTATTATAGTTGGTGTGTCAGTGCTGGGTGGGGGTATCTCTTCATTTGTGGTTGAAATGGTAGTTGGAGATATTACATTCGTTGTTTTTTCTTCGGTGATTGAACTTGAGGTGGTTTCGGTTTGCTGATTATTGTTTGTTACTGTTTCTGCTAAAGCAATACATGGCGACAATGATGCGTTTAATAACATTATCGATGCAAGCAAAATCCTTACTTTCATCAAATATCCTCCTGGTTATAATCTTTTCTTTATTTGATTGATAAGAAAATGTTATTTTTATTTCGGTGTTACTAATATTATTCTATCGTAAATTTAATTATTTTCCAATATATTTTCTAAATTAAGTCAAGAAATATAGCTCAATGAAAAAAATAAAATAAAAACTTACGAAAAATTTTCATTTATGCTATGCTGTTTTTCATGAAAAGGAGTGATTGAAGTGCCAACAAACAAAAAAGAAGGAATTATTTTTACAACAATGATGTGTTTTCTGATGGTTTTAGGGATGAGTATCTATAATCTATGGTTACATAATGCGTTGCATGTATCAAACTTATTCGTAGGACTTATACCAGGATTTATCGTGGCATTTATCTTAGATGTTTTTATCGTAGGAGTAGTCGCAAAAAAGATTGCTTTCAAACTACCTATAAATAAACAAAATAAAATGCAAATGATCCTTACGATTTCATGTCTCATGGTTTTAGGTATGGTGACATGTATGTCATTATTCGGTATTGTTATTGAACAAGGGATTCCAGAACAATTTCTTTCTGCCTATCTTACAGCTTGGAAAATGAATGTGATCATGGCGTTGCCGTTACAGTTATTATTTGTCGGTCCAGTTTCACGTGCAGTTTTGGCGACGATCCAAAAATAAATAAAGAAGTCTCTATGTTGTCGCTAGCAACTTTCAGTTAGATAAGCTAAAATGCAAGCAAGACATAAATGTGAGGCTTAGATGATGATCGAAGAATATTTTAAAGAGGTAGGTTTGACGATGGTCGAACTACCTGTTGAATGGGTAGATGAACAGTTGATTTATCGGGGATTGATCAAGGAGCTTCCGACGATCAATGCGGAGGCTAATTCAAGGATAAAAATGCAACAACAATTAGCAGAGACCTACCGAATCTATCGTGAACAACTTCTTCTTGAATCAGAAGAGGAAAAAGAAACTACCACAAATCTGACGAGTGAACAATTATTGCGCTATTACGATGGAGAAACATTTGATGGCTTTTCTTTATTTGATCAATTAACGGAAGAATAGTCTATCAAGGGAGAATGTACTAATAGTGTGCACTCTTTAGAAACAAGACGACATCCACGAAATTTATTTTAAAATTTTGTGGATGTCGTCTTATTTTTTTCTTTTAATAAAGAATAATCTGATTTTTACGTAACTTTATTATGAAAGACAACTCGCACATAAAATGTTTCCCGTGAAACATTATTTACGAATTTGTCCATCTCCATAGATGATGTATTTCGTCGTTGTTAACTCATTTAGCCCCATTGGACCTCTAGCATGAAGTTTTTGTGTAGAAATACCGATTTCTGCACCGAAGCCAAATACTGAACCATCCGTGAAGCGAGTGGACGCATTGACGTAAACAGCAGCTGCATCAACTTCATTTAAAAAGCGTTGGCTTGCTGTGTAACTGTCCGTCACGATAGCTTCGGAATGTTGTGTATTGTGACGGTTGATATGTTCAATTGCTTCGTCCAAAGAATCAACGATCTTAACCGCTAAAATATAATCCAAATATTCTGTATCCCAATCGGTTTCGTCTGCTAAGGTTGCGGTCTCTAAATAATCTAACGCGTGAGCATCTGCATGTAGAGAGACACCATGTTCAACCAGTGCTTGCTCAATAGATGGCAAGAAGAAAGGTGCGATCTCTGAATGGATCAGCAAAGTCTCGGCAGCGTTACAGACAGAAGGGCGAGATGTTTTGGCGTTCACAATGATATCCACGGCCATGGCTAATTGTGCTTCTTTATCGATATAGATATGGTTATTGCCGGTACCCGTTTCAATGATTGGTACAGTGGCTTGCTCTTTCACACGTTTGATCAACGAAGCACCACCTCGAGGAATCAATACGTCTAAATAATCCGTTAATCGCATCAATTCCGCAGCCGTCTCATGAGAGGTATCATCCACGAATTGGATCGCGTAAGGCGAAACTTCAGCATTTCCCAATGTTTCTTGAAGTAATTCAACCAACAGTTGATTGGAATGGAAGGCTTCTTTTCCACCACGTAAAATCACTGCATTTCCTGATTTAAATGCGAGACTTGCCGCATCAGTTGTCACATTCGGACGTGATTCGTAGATCATGCCGATGACACCTAGAGGGACACGTTTCTTGCCAATCAATAAACCATCTTCGTTTTGCCACATGTGATCGACTTTTCCGATTGGGTCGTCTAGTTGCGCCACTTTAATGATTTCTTCCGCCATTGTATGGATGCGTTCTGGTGTTAGCCGTAAACGATCTTGCATTGTTTCGCTAATATTATTTTCTGTCGCTTGATCTAAGTCTTTTTGATTGGCTTCAAGAATGGCTAGTTGATTTCTCTTGATTGTTTGTGCCATTTGCAACAATAAGTCATTTTTTTGTTTAGTCGGCATCAAAGCAAGTTCTCGCGCGCCTTTTTTTGCTTGTATCCCAAGTTGGTTAAGATCAGTCATTATAAAACCTCCTTAAATAATGTGCCGATTTCTTTTCCAGCTAAAATATCAAAAATGATTGCTGGATTTTTTCCGTTTGCTAAGATCATCGGACGATTTGCTTCAAAGATCCTTAAAGCTGCTTTTAGTTTGCTTGCCATCCCACCAGTTCCGTAGGCACTACCAGCACCACCTGCTTGGGCCATCAGTTCATCGTCGATCGCGGTAACTGTTTGATACATTTCAGCGTCAGGATTGATGGTTGGATTATCCGAATAAAAACCGTCGATATCTGAAAGAATGATGAGTAGATCAGCGGCAATCAGTTTGGTAACGATCGCAGATAACTGATCATTGTCGCCAAATTTGGTGGAGTGATCTAATTCATCCACTGCGACGGTGTCATTTTCATTGACGATCGGAATGGTTCCCATTGCTAGTAGCTGTTCTAACGTATTGACAACATTTTTTCGGCTTTCAGGGTAATCGATAACATCTCGCGTCACTAAGATTTGTGCCGTTTGTTGACCATAGGCACTGAACCGTTGATTATAGATATTCATCAATTCAGCTTGTCCAATTGCTGCAATCGCTTGTTGTGCGGGGATCGTATTAGGACGCTTTGCTAGATTCATCTTGTGCATCCCAACACCTACTGCACCGGAAGAGACTAAGACGATTTCTTTGCCTTGATTACGAAGGTCAGAGAGAACAAAAGCGAGTTGATCGATCGCACCCAAATTGATGTTGCCATTTGGATAGATCAACGTACTTGTTCCTACTTTTATAATGATTCGTTTTGCTTCTATTATTTCTTTTCGCATGGTGCACCTCAACTAATCTTTTTTACACAGAAATGATTTTGCTCTATTCTACTTGTTTTCAATCATAAAGTCATGTTTTAATAAACTTTTTTTCAAAAAATCAATAAATTTGTTTCTTAAATAGAGAAAGGAATTTCATGAAGAATTCGTTAACTTTGGGTATTCAGTCGCTTGGTATGTTAAAATAGAACTAGTTTACTCTGGGAGGGATTCGGTGAATAAAAGAGGTTTTGAAGTAATTACACGTTATCAGGATCAACAGATCCAATTGCCGCAAAGAGCGACTCATCACGCTGCCGGTTATGATTTTGAAGCAGCAGAAGATGTGGTGATTCCAAGTGTTTGGAAAGCCGGGTTCAAGCAAGGACTAACAGCTGTATCAGATGCGCTGATCTCTGAAATGTCAGCAGAGGAAAAGAAAATCAAACCCGTTTTAGTGCCTACAGGAATCAAAGCGTATATGGGTGAGGATGAATTCTTACAATTAGCCAATCGTTCGAGCAATCCATTAAAACGTTTTTTGATTTTGACGAATGGTGTCGGCGTGATCGACAGTGACTATTATAATAACGAAGCAAATGAAGGGCATATCATGTTCCAATTCACGAATTTTGGTTTCAAAGATGTAGTGATCAAAAAAGGGGAAAGAATTGGGCAAGGAATCTTCCTACCGTTCTTAAAAGCGGACCAAGATCAAACCGCTAATGCTCGTCAAGGTGGATTTGGTTCATCCAACCAATAAGCAAAGTAGATTTAAGTTATCTTTAACTCAAGAAAAGTAAAATGAAAGACAGGTGGTACACCGAAATGGCCAAAAAAGCAAAAGTTCAATTTGTTTGTCAAAATTGTGGCTATGTGTCGCCTAAATTTTTAGGACGTTGCCCAAATTGTGGTAAATGGAATACCATGGTTGAAGAAATCGAACAAGATACAACGGACCGCAGAGTACGAACGAGTTTGACCGGAGAAAAAGCCAAGCCAACAAAAATTGCTGAGGTGGTTCCTAAGAAAGAACCACGAGTAAAGACGAAGCTAGAAGAATTGAACCGTGTTTTAGGCGGTGGTGTGGTCCCTGGCTCGATGGTTTTGATCGGTGGCGACCCTGGTATCGGAAAATCCACCTTACTCTTGCAAGTATCACAGCAACTGGCTGCTATTGGTGGAAAAGTCCTTTACGTATCGGGAGAAGAGAGTGCGGACCAAATCAAGTTGCGTGCAGAACGATTAGGTTCGATCGACACAGAGTTTTACTTGTATGCAGAGACAGATATGAATGAAATCAGTCGAGCCATCGAACAAATTTCACCTGATTATGTCATCATCGATTCGATCCAAACAATGACTCAACCTGATATTACGAGTGTCGCTGGTAGTGTTAGTCAAGTGCGAGAAACCACAGCTGAGCTATTGAAAATCGCAAAAACAAACGGTATTGCTATCTTTATAGTAGGTCATGTCACGAAAGAAGGCTCGATTGCAGGTCCGCGCATGTTAGAGCACATGGTTGATACGGTCTTGTATTTTGAAGGTGAGCAACATCATAGTTTTCGCATTTTGCGTGCCGTCAAAAATCGTTTTGGTTCCACCAATGAGATCGGTATTTTTGAGATGCACACCCATGGCCTTGAAGAAGTAGCCAATCCTTCACAGATTTTCTTAGAAGAACGATTGGATGGGGCGACAGGTTCAGCGATCGTTGTCGCCATGGAAGGTACACGTCCGATCTTGGTTGAGATCCAAGCCTTAGTCACGCCTACGATGTTCGGAAATGCCAAACGAACAACGACTGGTTTAGACTTTAATCGGGTGTCATTGATCATGGCAGTCTTAGAAAAACGGGCAGGATTATTGTTGCAAAATCAAGATGCTTACTTAAAAGCAGCTGGTGGGGTAAAATTAAATGAACCTGCAATCGACTTAGCGATTGCAGTCAGTATTGCGTCTAGTTACAAAGAAAAAGGAACGCAACCAACGGAGTGTTTTATTGGAGAAATCGGTCTGACTGGTGAAATCAGAAGAGTCAACCAAATTGAACAACGAGTCAAAGAAGTACAAAAATTAGGTTTTACAAAAGTATATTTACCTAAAAATAATTTAGGTGGTTGGAATATTCCAGAGGGTATCGAAGTCGTAGGTGTTGCTACACTTGATGAAACTCTTAGACGAGTATTTCGCTAAAATCAAAATGAAATGGAGGAAACAGGATGCAAAAACGTGTCATCACCTTACTGATGATCATCGTTGGTGCCAGCTTAGGGATTTCTTTTTTACCTACAGCTTGGCAGGCGGTCGGTCAACAGACGAATGGATGGCTGAATAACACCTTTACCAATAGCTTGTTAGGTGCACTTATTTTCTTTCTATTATCTTTGCTATTGGCAAAACATATAACAGCAGTCATCAAGCAAATTGAAGAAAAATTAAGTGAAGTCAGCTTGACGTATCTCTTATTTGGCGCAATCGGTGCAATTATTGGCCTAACGTTGGGGGTTGTGATCTCAACGCCGCTTTACAATATTGAAATACCTTTTGTGAACAGTGTTTTACCCATCTTATTGATGGTGATCCTTGGCTATTTGGGCTTGCGAATGGGAACGACCCGCATCGAAGAATGGAAGAAAATATTTGGACCTAGAAGTAAAAAGGTGGAGCAAGAAACACCTAGTCAGGTGGAAAGTCAGTTATTAGAACGCAAATTAGATGATCATTTTCATAAATATAAAATTTTAGACACAAGCGTCATTATTGATGGACGTATTTACGATATTACAAAAACAGGATTTCTAGAAGGAACCTTGATGATCCCAAATTTCGTCCTGTATGAATTACAATATATCGCTGATTCTGGCGATAGCCTGAAGCGGGTACGTGGACGTCGCGGACTAGATATTTTGAATGCGTTACAAAAAGAAGAAGGTATTTCAGTTGAGATGTATGATGGTGATTTTGAAGACATCAGTGAAGTAGATAGTAAGCTGATCAAATTGGCAAAACTATTGGATGGTGTCATCGTGACCAATGATTATAATCTTAACAAAGTCTCTGAATTTCAAAATGTACCTGTTCTCAATATCAATGCACTTGCTAACGCAGTGAAACCAGTCGTTATCCCTGGTGAGAATATGAATGTACTAGTGGTCAAAGCAGGCACAGAACGTCAACAAGGAGTGGCTTATCTAGATGACGGTACAATGGTGGTTGTGGAAGATGGGCAACATTACATGAATGAACGGATCGAAGTCGTGGTAACGAGTGCACTACAAACAGCTGCTGGACGAATGATCTTTGCAAAACCTGCTCATGCGGGTAGAGGAATCGACAATAAGCGTGAAAATGAGAAAAAAGCGAAATAAAAACGCAATATGGTAAATATGAGGCAATTAGACATCGTCAGATTTTTTAGAGAGATGGTTTTTGTTTCCTCAGTTTAGGTGGAGTAGGCGAGGATTGAAAAGTAGGCCAAACTATTTTTTCGATTCCCGCCTTCTTACGTAGATTTGAATGACTTTTTCATAATCTCTTTACTATTTAACGTATAAAAGGTAAAATTTGTGCTGAGTAGCTTTAAATTTCAACATTTATCGCTAAAGGAGATCCAACCCAAAACAATCTGATAAGATATTGTATTGTCAGTTGTTTTTGGCGTCTCAAAGTCTAGTTTGAAAGAAGAGGAAGAAAATGACGAAAGTACGCGTACGTTATGCACCAAGTCCAACAGGGCATTTGCATATTGGGAATGCACGAACTGCATTATTCAATTATTTATTTGCCCGTCACAATGATGGAGATTTCATTATCCGCATTGAGGACACTGACCAAAAACGAAATATTGAAGATGGCGAAAAAAGCCAATTAGAGAATCTTGCATGGTTAGGGATGGAATGGGATGAATCACCTGAAAATCCAGGTGAATACGGTCCTTACCGTCAATCTGAAAGAAAAGAAATCTACCAACCATGGATCGATCAGTTATTAGCAAGCAATCGTGCTTACAAATGCTATTGTTCAGAAGAAGAATTAGAAGCAGAACGTGAAGCGCAACGTGCGCGTGGCGAAATGCCTCACTACGCTGGGACTTGTGCGAACTTGTCACCTGAAGAACAAGCGAAAAAAGAAGCAGAAGGTATTGTACCAGTGATTCGTTTCCGTGTGCCGCGCAATACAGAATATGCGTTTACCGACATGGTCAAAGGAGATATCACCTTTGAATCAGACAATATCGGTGGGGATTATGTCATCCAAAAACGCGATGGTATGCCAACCTATAACTTTGCGGTAGCTGTTGACGATCACTTAATGAAGATCACTCACGTATTACGTGGGGATGATCATATTGCGAATACACCAAAACAATTAATGATCTATGAAGCATTTGGTTGGACTGCGCCAACATTTGGGCATATGACCTTGATCATCAATTCTGAAACGGGCAAAAAATTAAGTAAACGTGATGAATCGATTTTACAATTTATCGAACAATACCGTGAATTAGGCTACTTACCAGAAGCGATGTTCAATTTTATTGCTTTACTAGGCTGGTCGCCTGTCGGTGAAGATGAATTGTTCAGTCAAGAAGAATTGATCAAAATGTTTGATCCACAGCGCTTGAGCAAATCACCAGCAGCATTTGACGCAAAAAAATTACAATGGGTGAACAACCATTACATCAAAGAAATGGATCTAGATGCATTGACAGAAATGTGTTTACCTTATTTGATCGCTGATGGTCGTGTGCAAGAAAATCCAGATGCACAAACAATCGAATGGGTGAAAAAAATTGTTCGTCTGTACCAACCACAAATGAGTTATGCAGCGGAAATCGTTGAAGTATCAACATTATTCTTTAACGAACATCCTGTATTAGATGAAGCAGCCAAAGAAGTATTAGCGGGTGAAACGGTTCCGACTGTGTTGAAAGCTTTCAAAGAACAACTTACTCAAATGGAAGTGGTAGATGCACCAACAGTCAAAGCAGCAATCAAAGCAGTACAAAAAGAAACAGGGGTAAAAGGAAAGAACCTGTTTATGCCGATCCGTGTCGCTGTTTCAGGACAAATGCATGGACCTGAATTACCAGAAACAATCGAATTGTTAGGAAAAGAAAAATCTTTAGCACATTTAAACCAAGTATTGAACTAAACACGATGAACAGAAAGAAGTAAAAAAAGAATGGTTTCAAGAGAGTCAACGGGTGGTGTAAGTTGTCAATTGTTCTTTTTTGAAATGCCTCTGGGAGTGGTCTTTGCGAAGAGGGGGTTGATCAATCTCAATCCTTGAAAGTAGCGAAGAACGAATAGCAGACGTTACCTGTTAGAGATAATCATTTGATTATGAAAAAAAGTGGAACCACGCCTCATAGCGTCTTTTAATAAGGAAACTTATTAAAAGACGTTTTTTAGTTGTCTTTCGTTGTTCTTACATACAGTCGAAAAAGGAAAGGAGAGGAAGTCGATGGAATGGTTCAAACGAGCTGTCATTGCCGTAAAGAAAAATGATCCAGCAGCGCGTACCACAGCAGAGGTCATTTTGACCTATCCTGGGCTACATGCATTATTTTGGCATCGTTTCTCCCATTATTTATATCGCCATCGTCTCTATTTGATTGCCAAAATGAATGCCCAATTTTGGCGATTTATTACGGGAATAGAGATACATCCAGGAGCGACGATTGGAACGGGTGTATTTATCGATCACGGTATGGGAATCGTTATTGGAGAAACAGCAGAAATCGAAGATGATGTCGTCTTGTTTCATGGTGTCACTTTAGGGGGGACTGGAAAAGAAACGGGGAAAAGACATCCAACCGTCAAAAAAGGCGCAATGTTGTCAGCCAATGCCCAAATCTTAGGACCGATCACCATAGGAAAAGATGCGAAAATCGGTGCAGGCGCAGTCGTCTTAAAAGATATACCTGATGGGGCAACAGCAGTAGGGATACCAGCAAAAGTTGTCCGAATCAATGGAGAGAAAGTAGGGGATGAGAATGATAAAAATCTATAATACGCTATCAAGAGAAAAAGAGACTTTTGTTCCTTTAAAAGAAGGACAAGTTTCAATGTATGTTTGCGGACCAACTGTCTATAATTATATCCACATTGGAAATGCCCGAAGTACGATTGCATTTGACACGATTCGACGCTATTTGGAATACCGTGGATATCAAGTGAACTACGTATCGAATTTTACAGATGTGGATGATAAAATCATCAAGGCTGCCAATGAGCTTGGGATCACGGCGCCTGAAGTTGCTGATCGTTTTATCAAAGCTTTTGAAGAAGATACGAAAGCCTTGAATGTGCAGCCAGCAACGAGCCATCCAAGAGTAATGGATCACATGGAAGATATTCGTGTGTTCATCCAAATATTGATCGCCAAAGGTTTTGCTTATGAATCGAATGGCGATGTTTATTATCGTACGCGTAAATTTACTGATTATGGTCAATTGAGTGATCAATCAATAGACGAGTTAGAGATTGGTGCAAGTCAACGTACTGGCGCAGAACAGCAACAAAAAGAAGATCCTTTAGACTTTGCCTTGTGGAAAAAAGCAAAACCAGGCGAAATTTCATGGGAATCGCCATGGGGCGAAGGTCGTCCAGGGTGGCATATCGAATGTTCCGTGATGGCAACGAAACATTTAGGTGAGACAATCGATATCCATGGTGGTGGACAAGACTTGGAGTTCCCTCATCATGAGAACGAAATTGCCCAAAGTGAAGCGAAAACAGGTAAAAAATTTGCGAACTATTGGATGCACAATGGCTATGTGACGATTGGTGAAGACGATCAAAAAATGAGTAAGTCTTTAGGGAACTTTATCACTGTCCACGAAATGATCCAAGAGGTAGACCCACAAGTGTTACGCTTCTTTATGGCAACCACACAATATCGTCGACCGATTCGCTATAGTGAAGCAACGATGAAAGAAGCAGCGACAAACTTACAGCGATTGAAAAATACGTTTGATAATCTAAACTTCCGTTTTGAAAATGCGGTAGCAGCCCAGTCGGAAGATGAGAGACAGGTAACAGAACTGGAACAATTAGAGACACGATTCATCAAAGAAATGGACGATGATTTCAATGCGGCTAACGGCATCACAGTTGTCTATGAATTAGCAAAATGGATCAATACGTATTTGGAACAACCGACTGTCTCCAAAACGATCCTATCCAAAAGTGAGGCACTATTTACCCAATGGTTGTCGATCTTTGGTATCTTATTTACGACAGCAGAAATGTTGGATGAAGAAATCGAGCAACTGATCGAAGAACGAACACAAGCCAGAAAAAACCGAGATTTCGCTCGTAGTGATGAAATTCGGGACCAATTAAAAGAAAAAGGTATCTTGTTAGATGACACTCCACAAGGTACTCGTTGGAGAAGAGAAGCATGAGAGATTATACACAACTAAATGGTTTAGCACTTGCTTATGTTGGAGATGCTATCTACGAAATCTATATTCGAGATTACTTGATTGAAAAAGGTGAAACAAAGCCGAATAAACTGCACCGAGCAGCGACACACTATGTTTCGGCAAAGGCACAAGCTTTTTTGATCCAACAAATGTTGCAAGAAAACCTGTTAACAGAAAATGAAGAACTTTACTATCGCAGGGGTAGAAATGCCAAAAGCCATACGAGTGCAAAAAATGCGGATATTACCACTTATCGCGTTGCAACAGGGTTTGAAGCCTTGATGGGCTACTTACATCTAACAAAACAAACCGAACGTATGGAAGAATTGATCAATTGGTGTATTGAGAAAGTAGGTGAAACCCATGAGGAAAGAAAATAAAGAACGTAATTATCAAAAACGAAACAAAAAAGATTCTCAACGTTTTACAAAAGGCAATGAGAAACGTAGTGCCAAGAAGGAAACAGTTTATGTTGGTCAAGAGGACACAACGAGTGAAGACAATTTTGTATTTGGTCATCATGCGACAGTCGAAGCTTTGCAACAAGGTCGTGGAAATAAATTGTTCCTCCAAGAAGATTCACGGGGCGACAAGGTTGAAGAGTTGAAAAATATTGCTCGAGAACAATCGGTGCCGGTCAAGTGGGTGCCTAAGCAGAAATTAGACCTACTGAGTGATCGTGGTGTTCATCAAGGGGTGGTATTGGCCATCACGCCTTATGAATATCTGACGTTGGATCAACTATTGGAACAGGCGAAGAGCAAAACGGAAACACCCTTTTTCTTGATCTTGGACAGTATCGAAGATCCTCACAATTTTGGTTCGATTTTACGAACGGCAGATGCCAGTGGGGTGGATGGTGTCATCATTCCTAAACATCGCGCAGTCGGAATCACGCCAATCGTGACGAAAACATCGACAGGCGCCGTTGAATACGTGCCAGTGGCTCGTGTGACAAACTTAGTTCAAACTGTCCAGCAGCTAAAAGAGCAACAATTTTGGGTATTCGGAACGGATATGGAAGGAACGAATTTCCAATCATGGAATGCAAAAGGATCGATAGCGTTAGTGATCGGTAACGAAGGTCGTGGCATGAGTGCAGGCTTGAAGAAAGAAATGGATGAGTTGTTAACGATCCCTATGGTCGGTCATGTTCAAAGCTTGAACGCGAGTGTTGCGGCTGGGCTACTGATGTATCAGGCTTTTTCTCAGCGTCAGGGGGGATAAGGCATGAAGAAGCAGCTGTTGATCGTCGATGGCTATAATATGATCGGTTCTTGGCCGGAATTAGTGGCACTGAAAAAGCAAGATAAAATGGCGGATGCCAGAGAAGCCTTGTTGCATCGTTTATCGAATTATGCAAAATATGAAGGCCTAGAAGTAATCGTTGTCTTTGATGCACAATTAGTGCCGGGTATCCAACAAAATTATCGAAAATACCAATTAGAAGTTGTTTTCACAAAAGAGGATGAAACGGCAGATACGTATATCGAGCGGATCGCTGGAGAGTTGAATACTCGTTTGACGCAAGTGACTGTCGCAACGAGTGACTTAGCGGAACAATGGGTGATTTTTTCACAAGGTGCCTTACGAACTTCCGCGTACGAATTATATAAAACAATCAAAAAAACAGAAAAAAATATTACCCAAGATAATATAAATATGCGTTTTATTGATTTTCGACGAAATTCTCCGTGGAATGAAGAACAATTAGAAAAATTGTCCCAAAAATTGGACGATTTAATGAGAAAAGAAAAATAACAGCCAGATACGATTAGTTATTCAATGAATTGATGGTAAGATTCCTCCATAATCGAAAGTTATGGAGGAATTATTTTATGTCCGAGGAGTTATTGTGCGCCGCCCGTAATGGAGATGAAGAAGCATTTTCTATGCTGTATCAAAAATATTTCCCGTTATTATTACGGTTGAAAAATATTTATTATCTAAGGAATTATGTAAGTGAAGATTGGGAACAAGAAGCAAGGATTGCTCTATATCAAGCACTTAAAACGTACGAAAATAATAAAGGTGTCAGTTTTGGGAGTTATTACAAAAGTATTATCAGTAACCAAATCTACTCTTTATTGCGTAAGCAAAACGCGCTAAAACGTCGAGACCAAAAAAATGAAATTTCTATTGAACAAAAAATAGCGACAGAAGGACCAGATTTTTTAGCCGAGATCACCATCCAAGAACCTGTTGCGATGCAACAATTACTATTAAAAGAAGCTTTCGAGGACTGTGATATCAAATTCTCATCAAAAGAGGCAAAAATCTTTCAACATTACATGCAAGGCAATGATTTTAGCGAGATGGAGAGAGAATTATCAATGGATCTGAAGCAAATAAAAAGCGCTTACGGTCGAGTGAAATATAAGATAAAAAAACATCTGAAAGATTATAATGAGTGATTTTTTATAGCATTACTAATGTTTTTCTTACTTATTTCTATTGCATTTCTTTTTTTGATATGGTAAACTTGAAAAATTTTACTATATATGGTATGATAGTAATTGAGGTGAATTGTATGCCACTAACTTTAGCTACAATCAAAAAAGATTTAGAAGGTCGTATCGGCAGCCAAATCATGTTGGTTGCACAGACCGGAAGAAAGCGTCAAACGGAACGCCGAGGCGTTTTAACAGAAACCTATCCTTCAGTATTTGTCGTAGACTTAGATCCTGAAGAAAATTCATTTGAACGAGTATCTTACAGTTATTCAGATGTACTTACTCGAACAGTTGAGATCGAATTTTTAACTGAAGCAGTTTAAAAAGCAAGCGGACCTAGATTATATATGAGGTTCGTTTGCTTTTTTGTATCTAACTCGTTATGCTATTAGCAAGAAAGAACGGAGGTCCTGATGATGAAGCATTATGTAAAAAAATTTGCAGAACTAACAACAGCAGAATTTTATGCAATCGTGAAAGAGCGAATCGCCGTATTTGTTGTTGAACAAAATTGTCCTTACCAAGAAGTCGATGAGATCGATGAAATCGCATGGCATACTTATTTTAAAGATGAAGATGGTACGATTTTGGCATATACACGTATTTATGCAGAAGAAGACACAGTTCATTTTGGACGAGTCTTGGTCAATCAGGCGCATCGCAAGTCAGGGTTAGGACAAAAAATCGTGGCACAAACATTAGCGGCGATCGAAGCCAATGCACCTGGACGTCCGATCGTGATCGGGGCACAAGAATATCTACAATCATTTTATGAATCCTTTGGTTTTCAGGCAATCTCAGAAGTATATTTAGAAGATGGAATCCCCCACTTAGACATGAGAAAACAAGCATAAAAAAAACAGAAGGATTTCCTTCTGTTTTTTTTATCTCACGCTTTAGGATCCGTGCTCTCAGAAGTTGCTTGGGCAGTGGGGCGTGCATTATTTTCAGCTGTTTGTTGTGCCAATAGATCGCGAATATCACTAAGATAATCTTCCGCAGTGGGTTTGTCTTCCACCACTTCTTCTTCTTTTGGACGTAAGTTTTTCGCATGATTGGCTGCTTTGACCACTAGGAATAGAACAAAACCAGTAATGACAAATGTAATAATTGCACTAATAACATTCCCAAAAGAAAAGGTGACCCCTTTCGCAGGTGACCAATCAAGAACAGACAATGCACCATCCAAATCAGAGGTACCTGTGATCATTGCAACGACCCAACCAATTAAGGGAGTAATCAGACCTTGAACGATTTGATTCACAATGCCCGTAAAAGCACTACCGATCACTACACCGACAGCTAGATCTAGCACATCGCCTCGCATGATAAATTCTTTAAATTCTTTGATCATTGTTTTTCTCCTTTCTTGTTAATCCTAGTATATCGAAGAATAAAAAAATGTAAAAACAACACGCTTAATAATATCCCCACACGTTCGTTCAATCACTTGTATGCTATACTAGAAAGTGACTTTTAAAAAAATTGGACAAAAAAAGAGAACTTTTATGTCGTTGAAACAACAACGATCATCGCTAAGAGATCCAAGGATCATGACAAAAAGGAGTAGTTATTTATGGCCTATCAATTGACAGAAGGTGTCAACCTTCATGTGCTACCAACCAAACAATTTAAAACGATCCGTATTTTTGTACGGTTCACCACAGCCTTAGAAAAAGACATCGTCACCAAACGTTCATTACTGAGTAGTTTATTAGAGACGAATAGCTTGAACTATCCGGATCAGACACAATTAAGTGCAAAATTAGCTGATTTGTATGGAGCTGGTTTCGGTTTTTCTGTTCGGAAAAAAGGCAATCTACATTGGATGAATGCGGGAATCAGTTTCGTCAATGGTGCGTATGTCAATGACAGCACGATTTTGACGAATGCCGTTTCCTTTTTAAAAGAGGTATTATTCTTCCCTAACATCAAAAATCAAACATTTGATCAAGCAACATTTGATTTAGAGAAAAATAACTTAAAGCAATATTTGGAAAGCTTAAATGAAGATAAGCAAACAATGGCTTCATTAGCATTACAAGAATTATATTTTGAACAGTCAGATGCACAAAAAATCCCAAGTATGGGGTCCGTTGAAGAACTCGAAAATATCACATCAAGTGCCTTAGCAGAATATTATGCACGTATGATCAAAGAAGACCAAGTGGATATTTTTGTAGTGGGTGATATCGAAGAAACAATGGCAATCGAAGCGTTAAAAGAGCTTCCTTTCACTGAGCGAAAAGTGGTACGACCAGAAATCTTTTATCAACAAACACAAAACAACGTGATCAAGGAACGACAAATCCAAGAACCAGTGGTGCAAGCCAAACTGAACCTAGCCTATCAAACCAATGTTTATTACGATCAGCCAGAACGTTTTTCATTGATGGTCTTTAATGGCTTATTCGGAGGCTTCCCTCACTCCAAACTTTTCATGAATGTACGTGAAAAAGAAAGCTTAGCTTATTATGCGTCTAGCAACGTTGATACTTTTCGTGGGTTATTGACTGTACAAACAGGCATTGAGACCAAAAATCGTAATCAAGTCTTGCACTTGATCCATCAACAACTGGCAAGTTTACAAAATGGCGAAGTCACTAAATTGGAGCTTGAACAAACCAAGGCAATGTTACGTAATCACTATTTGTTGTCTTTGGATTCGCCACAAGCTGCAATCGAATCCGCTTATTTAGCACACTGGCTTCCTGATACTGAACTATCGGACGAGGAATGGCTGGCTCGCATGGAACGTGTAACGATCGAAGATATTCAAGAAGTGGCAAACCAAATCGAATTACAAGCAATTTTCTTTTTAGCTGGAGGTGAAGAGAATGCATAAAGCAGAGTACAGTCAAATCAATGAAACACTGTATCACGAAGTCTTACCGAATGGTTTGACGGTTTACTTGTTACCAAAAAACGATTATCACAAAACATACGGTTTATTCAGTACGAACTATGGGTCGATCGACAATGAATTTATTCCCTATGATGCAACGGAAAAAGTGAAAGTTCCTGATGGGATCGCGCATTTCTTGGAACATAAGTTATTTGAAAAAGAAGAAGGCGATGTGTTCCAGTTGTTCGGTCAACAAGGAGCATCAGCGAATGCGTTCACGAGCTTTACAAAAACCAGCTATTTGTTTTCAACGACAGATCAGGTAGAAAAGAATCTTTTGACCTTACTTGATTTTGTTCAAGCACCTTATTTTACTGAAGAAACAGTCAACAAAGAAAAAGGGATCATTGGTCAAGAAATCCAGATGTATGAAGACGATCCGAATTGGCGGTTATTCTTTGGTATCTTAAACAATCTATACCCCAATCATCCATTACACATCGATATTGCAGGAACGGTGGAAAGTATTGCTGACATCACAGCAGAGGATCTATATACTTGCTATCGCACCTTTTATCAACCAAGCAATATGGTGTTATTTGTAGTTGGTAATTTGGAACCAGAACAGTTGATGGAGCAAATTCGCCACAATCAAGCTACCAAAGAATTTCCACCCGCTCAAAAAATCGAACGATTCTTTCCCGAAAATCAAGCAGATGTTCTGCCGATAAGTACCTTAGAAGCAGCGATCACACGAGAAAAATTTGTGTTAGGGATCAAAGGAATCGATGTGTTACCTGAAAATGGGAGAGAATTGCTCAGATATAAAACAGCGATTCGTTTGTTACTACAATTACTTTTAGGCCCAACTGCACAAAACTATTTAGCCCTTTACAACGAAGGAATTATTGATGATAGTTTTGGCTTTGAGTTTAGTTTAGATCGTGAATTTCATTTTGCTGACTTCAGTGGCGATTCGGACCAACCAAAACTAGCAGTAAAAAAAATAAAAGAGATTCTATTGAACTTTGAACATGACGAAGGAATCACAGAAGAAAACTTGAACTTATTGAAAAAGAAAATGTTAGGGCAGTATTTCCAATCATTGAACTCCATCGAATACATCGCCAATCAATTTACACAAAGTCTATTTGGTGACCAAACATTGTTTGATTTGCCAGAAATCATTGAATCAATCCAGATGACGGATCTTCTTCAAGTAGGACGCTCTTTTATCAATGCTGATGTATTTAGTGAATTTTATATGCAGCCAAAAAAGTGAAACAGTAAAAAAACTCTGAATTTATTGGACATACTCGCTGTTTCGTCATGCTTTTTGTAAGAATAAAAGAAAGTTTTAAATTTCACTTTAAAACAGATGAAATGTTGTCCAAAGTAAGTTCGCTTTGTGGTATTCTTAAGTAGATTGAGTGCAAGATTGATCAATATAGAGGGAACACTATACATTGAGCATGAATAAAGCAAAAATTCAATGAGAAGCAGTCAGAAAAAATGGTCGATCCTCAGTAGAGAAAGCACCTTCTGACTAGAATACACAGACTGGAGAAGATGAACGAGTGGCTTTTGAAACCATCGGGGAAAAATTACGGCAAGCCCGTTTAAACAAAAAAATATCATTAGATGAATTACAACAAATGACGAAGATCCAAAAACGTTACTTGGAATCGATCGATCAAAACGAATTTGATCAATTGCCAGGTAAATTTTATGTTCGTGCATTTATTCGTCAATATGCAGAAGCTGTTGGTGAAGATGGTGATTATTTAGTGGATGTTTTTGATGGGAAAAAATCTTTCGCAGATGAGATCATCAAAAAACGACCAGAACCAGAAACAGTGAGTGGTTCAAGAAAAGCCATGCACGAAGAAGAAAAGAATCTAACAAAATTCTGGACAAGTCTGCCAGTGATTTTATTAGGATTAGTCGCTGTAGCAATTATCACAGTAGTGGCATATATGTCATGGCAAGACCGTCAATCGGAGCCGATCATTGGTGGAACAGCTTCAACGGTATCTGTCGATGGTTCGATCACGGAAGAAGAACCGGAGTCAAGTGAATCAACGGTTGAATCGACCGTGGAATCGACAACAAAATCAACAGAAGAAGAGAAAAAAATGATCATCACACCGGGACAAGACACAGGAAGTGCGCTTTCAATCGAGGTAAAAGATGCGAAAAAACCGATCACATTGGAATTTACAGCAAGTGAACGTGTCTGGATTGGTGTCCAATTGAACAATACGTTTGACTATCACTATCAAGAAACCTTGGTTGCCAATGATACAAAAACAACAGAACTTCCAGAAAATACGACAAATGCAATGATCACACTTGGAGCAGCGAGTAATGCAACGGTCAAATTAAATGGTGAAGAACTGCCTATCAACGCAGGCCCAAATAATACGAGTCTGAAGAATATTTCGCTTTCCTTGCAGTATGCAGAATAACTAGTTTAAACATCAACCGTGTAAAAGAGAGCCGGAATCTCGTGTTGGGCTCTCTTTTCTTGTTTAGATAGTAGGTTATAATGTAGTGAAAGATTTGTTTAGCAATTGAGAGACTATTGGTGGAAACTTTTGCTGGACTGACGTAAAATAGGAAAGAAAGGAGTCGTTCTTGTGAATTTACCAAATCAATTAACTGTACTTAGAATCTGTATGATTCCAGTGTTTATTTTAGTCGTCGGCCTTCCGTTAGATTGGGGGCAATTAACGGTAGGAACAACGTCATTAGCGATCACTCAGCTAGTAGGTGCCATCATTTTTGCTTTAGCAAGTGTGACGGATTGGCTAGATGGGAAAATTGCTCGCTCCAGAGGATTAGTGACGAACTTCGGAAAATTTGCTGATCCATTAGCAGACAAAATGTTAGTTATGACAGCTTTTATCATGTTGGTAGGTCAAGGAAAAGCGCCAGCATGGGTGATTGCGATCATCGTTTGTCGTGAGTTGGCTGTAACAGGGTTACGATTATTGCTTGTCGAGGACGGGGAAGTCATGGCAGCTGCTTGGCCTGGAAAAGTAAAAACAGCTACTCAAATGATTGCGATCATTTTATTATTCATCAATAATATCCCATTCAACTTGATCAATGTACCCCTTGATCAAATCATGTTATACGCTTGTCTGATTTTTACCATCTATTCAGGTGTCGATTACTTTATCAAGAATCGTGGCGTATTCAAAGGATCCATGTAAAATCATAGAGTCACTTAGTGAACCTTGCAATCAGATCGGTCATTTCCGGTCTGATTTTTATTTTTTTGACATAGACGCAATCACAAGAATAAATTGAGCAAGGAGAAATGATTCTATCAGCAAATAGCGTATACTATTTGGTAGAGATAATTAGTCGAACAAAGACTGATTTACAGATAAATAGAGATGTTGCAAAAGCAACCTCAACTAAAGGAAGCGATCAAATATGAAATCTGAAATCATAGCAGTAGGAACAGAATTATTACTTGGACAAGTCGTGAATACGAATGCGACATTTTTATCAGAACAGTTAGCAGATCTAGGAATCGATGTCTATTATCACACAGTTGTCGGGGATAATCCGACTCGTTTGGAGGAGTTACTCCAGTTAGCTGAATCAAGAAGTGAACTAATCATTTTATGTGGTGGATTAGGACCAACAGAAGATGATTTAACAAAAGAAGTTGTTGCAAAACACCTTGATAGAAAACTGATCCAAAATACAGAAGGTTACAAGAAACTGTTGGCATTTTTCGAAACGACAAAAAGAAAAATGACGGATAACAATTTACAACAGTCCCAAATCATTGAAGGTGGCACACCATTACCTAATCGAACTGGCTTAGCGTTAGGCACGTTTTATCAAACGAAAAGCAATGCCTATCTTTTACTTCCTGGGCCACCGAGTGAGTTGAAGCCGATGTTTGTAGAACAAGTACGCCCCTTGTTAGAACAACAATTCCCTTCAGAAGAAAAACTGATCTCAAAAGTGTTGCGCTTCTATGGCATTGGTGAATCACAATTAGTAACCGATCTAAAAGACTTGATTGCTACACAAATCAATCCCACGATTGCTCCTTATGCCAAACCAAATGAAGTCACACTGAGATTGACCGTCAAAACGTCAGACATCCATGCAGGGAATCAAGCGTTGCACGCACTAGAAGAAAAAATCCAAGCCCGTGTCGGTGAATATTTTTATGGCTATGGGGATGACTATTCGTTGCCACAAGCCGTCGTGGATCTACTGAAAGAACAGGGGAAGACAGTCACAGCAGTTGAGAGTTTGACAGCCGGAGGCTTTCAATCCGCACTAGGAGCGATTCCTGGCGTCTCTCAAGTCTTTTCTGGTGGTTTTGTGACTTATTCAGCAGAGACCAAAGCAAAGCTCTTAGGCATCGATCCAGACCTGTTAGAGCAGTTTGGCACAGTCAGTAAAGAATGCGCCGAACAAATGGCGATTCGAGCACGCCAACTCGTTGGTACAGATTATGCCGTAGCGTTTACTGGCGTAGCGGGACCCGACACATTAGAAGGACATCCTGCGGGTACAGTTTGGCTTGCCGTTGCATCAAAAGAAGGCGTAGAAACAAAAGAATGTCACTTCACAAGAGACCGTTCGGCAATCAGAAATAGCGCGATTATGCAAGGATTTGATCTGCTAAGAAAGCAACTATTAAGAAAAAAATAAATGCGAATATTTGTTCGGTTTTCGCTTGCTTTTTATAAATAAAAAAGATATTATAAACGTAATGAAATGTTACTTTGAGTCGTAAAAATAAGGAGGATTATCGTATTGGCAGATGATCGTAAAGCAGCCTTAGATGCTGCATTGAAAAAAATTGAAAAGAACTATGGGAAAGGTTCGATCATGAAACTGGGCGAAAAAATCGACCAACAAATCTCGACAATTCCAAGTGGTTCTCTTGCACTAGATGTTGCTTTAGGGATAGGTGGCTATCCTCGTGGACGGATCATTGAAGTCTACGGTCCAGAAAGTTCAGGTAAAACAACGGTTGCACTTCATGCAATCGCAGAAGTCCAAAAAAATGGTGGGACTGCCGCCTTTATTGATGCGGAACATGCCTTAGATCCACAATATGCCCAAAAATTAGGGGTAAATATCGATGAATTACTCCTTTCTCAACCGGATACAGGAGAACAAGGATTAGAAATCGCTGATGCTTTAGTATCAAGTGGTGCAGTAGATATTGTCGTTATCGACTCAGTAGCAGCTTTAGTACCACGTGCAGAGATCGACGGTGAGATGGGTGACTCACACGTAGGGTTACAAGCTCGTTTGATGTCTCAAGCCTTACGTAAACTGTCAGGATCGATCAACAAAACAAAAACGATCGCGATTTTCATCAACCAAATTCGTGAAAAAGTTGGCGTGATGTTCGGTAATCCAGAAATCACACCAGGAGGACGTGCGCTGAAGTTCTATGCAACGATCCGTTTGGAAGTACGTCGTGCTGAACAATTGAAACAAGGAACGGACATTGTCGGTAACCGTACAAAGATCAAAGTCGTAAAAAATAAAGTAGCGCCACCATTCAAAATCGCTGAAGTCGATGTCATGTATGGCTTAGGTATCTCTCAAGAAGGCGAGCTATTGGATATGGCAGTTGAAAAAGATATCGTTGACAAGAGTGGTGCATGGTATTCTTACAAAGAAGATCGCATTGGTCAAGGTCGTGAAAACGCGAAAATCTATATGTCAAATCATCCAGAGATGATGGCTGAAGTATCTACATTAGTGCGTGCAGCTTATGGCATCGGTGAACCAGTTGATGTACCAGAAGAAGCACAAGAAGAATTACCACTAGATGAATAAAGAAATAAGCGGATATCCGGTAGTCTAATAACTACCGGATGTTTTTTTATTTTTCTCTAGAATAAGCACAAAAAAATAAGTCATCACTCGCTCAAAACCTCCCTTTTTTGAAAAACGAGGAAGCCGTTTCTTTTCGTATTTAAAGTTGACACTACTGGAAACAAACATTAGAATAAACTTGTGCAGGTTTTTATGCACATATGCAACAGCATATTTATAGTTTAGAATAATTTATCATAGAAATTGGTAGATGATAAAAATGGAAAAGATAGTATGGAGGTGGATTTAATGGGACTCAACATTCTCCTCGCTATCATCGGTTTAATTGTCGGTCTTGGTTTAGGGTTTATGGTTGCGAAGTCACGTCATGAGAAAGAAATTGCTGGTGCAAAAACATCAGCTGCAAGTATTCTTGAAGGTGCAAAAAAAGAAGCAGAAACTCTAAAAAAAGAAGCATTGTTGGAAGCTAAGGAAGAAAATCAGAAATATCGTTCTGAAGTTGAAAGTGAGCTGAGAGAAAGTAAATTAGAGCTAAAATCTCAAGAAAATCGATTGATCCAACGCGAACAAACGTTAGATCGTAAAGATGACTCGTTAGAAAAACGAGAAAACTCACTTGAAAGTAAAGAAGAGGCACTTAGTTCAAAACAGCAATTAATTGAAGAGCGAGAAAAAGACGTTGAAAGATTGATTGAAGATCAACAAAAAGAATTAGAAAAAATTGCTGGTTTATCGAAAGAAGATGCAAGAGAAGTAATCATGAAATCAACCGAAGAAGAGTTGAATCATGAACTGACCTTGATGGTAAAAGAATCAGAACAACGTGCAAAAGAAGAAGCAGATCGCAAAGCGAAGAACTTGCTCTCATTGGCTATCCAACGTTGTGCAGCAGATCAAGTTTCTGAAACGACAGTGTCTGTCGTGACATTGCCAAATGACGAAATGAAAGGTCGTATCATCGGACGTGAAGGACGAAACATTCGGACCCTTGAGACCCTTACAGGGATCGATTTGATCATTGATGATACACCAGAAGCAGTCGTTCTTTCAGGATTTGATCCAATTCGTCGAGAAATCGCACGAATGACATTAGAAAAACTGATTCAAGATGGACGGATCCATCCAGCGCGTATTGAAGAAATGGTTGAAAAATCACGCAAAGAAATGGACGAACGGATTCGAGAATATGGAGAAGAAGCAGCCTTTGAAGTCGGCGCACATACGCTTCATCCAGATTTGATCAAGATCATGGGTCGTCTACATTTCCGAACAAGTTATGGCCAAAACGTGTTGAAACACTCGGTCGAAGTAGCGAAATTATCAGGAATCTTAGCAGCGGAGTTAGGCGAAGATATCCAATTGGCGAAACGTGCGGGATTGCTGCATGATATCGGGAAAGCATTAGACCATGAAATTGAAGGCTCACATGTTGAGATCGGTGCAGAACTAGCAGCGAAATACAAAGAGAATCCAGTTGTGATCAATGCGATCGCCTCTCACCATGGCGATGTCGAAGCGACTTCTGTTATTTCCGTCCTAGTTGCCGCTGCAGACGCATTATCAGCAGCTCGCCCAGGTGCAAGAAGCGAATCATTGGAAAACTATATCCGTCGTTTGAGAAGCCTAGAAACGATCTCAAACAGCTTTGCCGGTGTTGAATCAAGTTTTGCTGTCCAAGCCGGACGTGAAGTACGCGTCATGGTCAAACCAGAAGAAATCTCTGATTTAGACGCGGTACGCTTAGTACGCGATATCCGTAAACGCATCGAAGATGATCTGGATTACCCAGGACACATCAAAGTAATCGTGATCCGAGAGACTCGTGCAACCGATTATGCGAAATAAAAAATAGTTAAAATATAGGATGACCCAACAGATTAGATTAGTCTGTTGGGTCATTTTTTTTATTGACTTTAGTCAAAGATGTGTGTTTAGAATTATTAAAAGTAGATAAAATCGCAGAAACAGTCGAAGGTCAATACTTAAGAAAATTCCTTGATATACCACCTTCTTTTCAATAAGAGAAGATTTTAAAGGAATCAGTCGAGCGACTTCTTTCGATCGCAACAAAAGGCGAACAATGTTTGCGTCGAACAGCAGACTGGGGATTTGAAAATATTTGAGTCGTTTCGACTGATTTTGTGCTAGATGAGAAGACACATGCCTATTATTCCATTAGTAATGATGATCCGAAAGCCTATGCCTTTGTATTGAAAGAAGATGCTGAGTGTCGCATCATTATTGTAGCGGATGCTTTCCATAGAAGACCATAAATTTTATCAGGAATCCAAATGGCAGCACCCCCAGAGATTACGATTACGCATGAAACTACACACATTGTTTTAGGAACATATGATGTTGTTAAATATGGGCTAACGTCTATTGGATTTTTGCCTAGTGGTCAAACATGTGAAAGATGATTTTCTTGCACGCTACGCAGAGTATTTTGAACCTCTTAATTTTGATCAATTTGTTACAGCGGTAGCAAAAAAGCAAAATGCCCCTCAGTCATCTAAAAAAACTGTCATCAAAGCATTTCAAACAGACCCTTTATTATTTACTAAGTTCAAATTGACGGATGCTCAATTGCTTGCAACGATTATAAGAGATTTTGCCAATCAAAATAGGTTCTATAACCAACCGTGTGTCAAAAGAAAAACAAAGGCAGAGGAAATGGGAGATGGCAAGCTATTCACTGTGTTAGCAATGATGCAAACAGTTAATTTCTTTGTTTTAGAACAAACCAAAGATTTAGAAAAAAAGCAAGAATTGTCTGAAATGACGCCGACAAGATCTACTCAAATAAGAGATGAAGTAGCGAATTTTGCAAGGATCATGAGAGGGGGTGAGGATAAAAATGAGTTCCACGATAACCCCCGCGTCAAAAGAGAGATAAAAGAAGAAGGATTAGGAGATAGTAAGCTGTTTAGTGGTGCAACGACGATGCAAACAGGTGTTTTTTTAGTGATTGAACAAGCTAAACGTTTAGAAAAGAAACAAGCAGTACCAAAATGTCGACAGAAGTACCTGCTCAAACAAGAGATGGAGCGGTAGATTCTGCAAAGATCATAAGTCATGGCAAAAAGGTTAGTAAAGAGACCAACGCGACAATCACTTACCAGCAGTCTATCGTGAAGGGAAAACAGGTTAGTCTGTAAAACGAACAGTAAAGGACACTAGCCAAAAAAAATAGCATAGAGATAAAGTATAATTTTACTACTGTAAGTATCAGCTAAAATATGAAGAACAACCTCTTCGATTACTAAGACAGTAAGCATAAAAATGTGCGGTCTTATTCTCGAAGAGGTTACGGATGTTCTCGGCGTTTATTCAGTTCTAAGGTAACAGAAAAAAGTGAATTTATAAGGATTTTTATATATTATTGTTATTATTTAATTTTAAAATAACTATTTTATAGTTATTTTTCTGGTGTAAGCAAGTGATTTAGTGTTTTTTTATCAGTATTTTATTGCGTTTGTTGTGTCAATAATAAAAAAACATAAATTATTTAATGTAGGGCTTTAAATATGTGGTTTAATATTTAGAGAGATTTCTCACAAAATATTGTTGGAGGAGTATAAATGATTAAATCTAAAATCATTACCTTATCTGTCACAATCAGTACGTTAGCTAGTGTTATAGTATTTTCGGTTTTAGGAGTTAATGAGTCAGTATTTGCCTCGGAGTATCAAGAAAAAACAACGACAGAGGCTAAATCTTATCAAACGGATTTATTTAATGATGCGGTTATCACTTATAAGAATACTGCTAAGATTAATCAATTCGATGAAAACAATGAGCATATTATTCAGTTGCTAGATAGAAACAATAATGTATTGGCCGCAGAGGTTACTAATTTACAAACATTAGAAACAATGGCTGTAACAAGAACAGGTAGTGAAGTGATTGTCGAGAAAAAAGAAAAAAATAATGATGGTGAATATAGACAAATAACTGAAAAATACCCATTGATAGTCGAAAATAGTGAAAAAAATGGGTTAGATGATCTCTCAAATAATCTACTAAGGCTGAAATATACCTCATGGAATTATACGAATTTAGCTGTAGGGAAAAATATATTTGGGTCGCTAGTAAATATAGGGATTGCGTCTTTAATTACTTTTACAGCTGGTGTATTTGGTATTGCAACAATTGCAGCAGAATTTTTACTTGAGTATATGGGGGCATATGGTCTATCTAGTGGAGCAGCCATTGCATCGGCTTTAGACACTAGTGGTAATGGTTGGATTGGATTATATGTTCGAGAAGTATGGAATGACTCATGGACGGTATATCATGGAACGCAGCATCGAACGATGTGACTAACCTTATGAAGAAATACATCGTTAAATTACTAGTTATATTTTTACTTGTATTAGTCTTTATCGGCTTGGTTGAGTTTTTATTGAAAGGAAATAAATCCATACTAATATCAACCAGTGGTTTAGGCTATGTTTTTGGCGTTCCATTTTTATCCGTTAAACCGTTTAAGAATGAAACTAGGATAAGAAAAATCCAATATGTGGTTCTTCTCTTCTTGTGTTTTTACTTACCACCTAAAATAGTAAGCTCATTTGGGGTTGAAAAATTTGAGATTACACGTTTTTTGTACGCTATATTAATACTTGTAGGAATACTAATTTTATATGGGGTAATTTTGTTTACACAGCGAAACAAGAAATAATAGCAATTGTTCAATATAAACAAGCCGAAGAATCCAGAAGTAGGCACAGGCGTTTTAGGATTCTTCGGCTTGTTTTGTTTTAACAATATTAAATTTTATTTTTTTCAGTCTATCCTTGCATCGCTTCTTCGTTTACAACATTTCTTTATCTTTTTCGATTGTTTTCGTGATCCCTGTGATGATTGCAGGGATAAACCCAGCTTCTTCTAATGCGACGACACCGGCAACTGTCGTTCCGCCTGGAGAAGATACTTGATCAACTAATTCCCAAGGATTTTCATCGCTTGCTAGGAACTTTTGGCAGGAACCTAAAATCGCTTTAGCGGCAATTTCTGTTGCTGTTTTTTTAGGTAGTCCATGTAAAACACCTGCACGTCCCATTGCATCGATCAACATATAAATAAAAGCAGGGGAGCTTCCAGCCAATCCGATAAATGTACTGAAATCATCTTCTGCTAAAGGGTAGACACTACCAATCGCTTCAAAGATTTGTGTCGCTTGTGTCAACTGTTCATTTGTTGCTGCTTGGTTTTTGCAGATTGCAGAAACACCCGCGCCAACACTCACGTTGACATTGGGCATCACACGAATGATAGCAGCTTCTGGATCCAGTGCTTGTTCTAGTGTTGCAAGCGATTTTCCTGAAGCAATTGAGATAAACAACTGTTGTTTACGATGGTCGCGTAATTCATTTAACACCTGTTCGATGATTTTTGGTTTCACTGCCAAAACAACGATTTCTGCTTTTTCAGCAATCTCTTGATTGGTTTGACAAGCATTGACCCCAACTTTACCAGCAAAGCGTTGGGCATTTTCATAATGACCGCTTGAAACAAAAATATCTTCTTTAGCCACTAGATTATTTGCTAAGATACCATGAATAATTGCTTGTGCCATATTTCCTGTACCGATAAATCCGATTTTCATGTAATCCTCTCCTTTGGTTTTTAGCATAGCTTTTTTTCTCATAACCTGCAAGTCGAGAGACGAACTGATTTTGAAGAAGTCAAGGAGAGTATACATAAGGGGAGGACAGTGAGTGTGAAGCTAGTGAATGGCGGATTTTTCTGGGGGAATAAAAGCGATTAAAAAGCCAGCTCCTTCAATAGTAAGTCAAAACGTGAAAAAATATGAGGAGCTATTTTCCCACGTTCTGTCTTACTACTTGGAGCTTCACGGCTTTTTCACAACCTAATGCCCAAAGTGGAAAAATCAATGTAAATAAGATAACATGAGTGTATATGTTTAGAAAGTCTACAGGTGAGGAAGGGTGCCGGTGAAAAATAAATTACAGATAATGATCCAGTGGGTGAAAGCACATCAGTTGATTTTGAAGCTGATTTTCTTTGGATCGATCCTTGTTTTTGTGGCGAATCAAGTCGCAAACATTGCCCATGGGATGAGTTGGCAAGATGTCTGGCACACGATGGAACAACAAAGTCATGTCACGTTAGCATGGATGATATTAGCAGGTTTGATTGGTGTGATGCCGATGTTACTTTATGATTGGGTAACGATTCGAGTATTGGAAAAACAAGGCAAGCCCAAAATGAGTCGTAAAGACTTTTTGTTATCTGCATGGATCACGAATACGATCAATAACTTGGCAGGATTCGGAGGGATTGTCGGAGCAAGCTTGCGCGCCAGTTTTTATGGCAAGCACACGAATCGGAAAATGGTGTTGGCAACAGTCTCTAAGGTTGCTTTGTTTCTATTGACGGGTCTTTCTATTTGGTCATTAGTGACATTCATCAATGTCTTCTTTCTTCAAACAGATAGTGTATTTCGCAGTTATTGGATTTGGTTATTTGGTGGTAGCTTTTTGGCACCGCTTATCTTTTTGTTTGCCTATTTGAAACGTAAAACGCTATTTGTAGAATTTTATCCTAAAGGCTTACTGGGCTTGTTGCTGGCTTCCTTTGGACAATGGACCGGTGCCTTAGTGGTTTTCTTGTTGATTGGGCGCTTGATGGCTGTAGATATTTCTGTATGGTCCTTGTACCCTATGTTTATCATTGCCACATTGATTGGGATGTTGACGATGGTGCCAGGTGGTGTAGGAACATTTGATGTGCTGATGATCTTAGGAATGAGTCAACTTGGCGTGCGGCAAGATGTTGCACTTGTTTGGTTACTTTATTATCGTTTGTTCTATTATGTTCTACCATTTCTTTCAGGGATCGTTTTATTTTTGACACACACAGGTGTCAAAATCAATCGGTTTTTAGATAATATTCCCCGACTATTTTTTCAAAAAATTGCTCATTTGGTGTTAGTGTGTGCCGTTTATTTTGCGGGAATCATGATGGTCTTACTTTCAACGATCACGAATCTTTCGACTGTCAGTCGGTTGTTTCAAATACTCTTACCCTTTTCGTTTGATTTTTTAGATCAGTCATTGAATCTGCTGGTTGGGTTCTTATTGTTAGGACTAGCTAGAGCTTTAGCGATGAAAGTCAAAAAAGCATTTATTCCTACGATTGCTTTACTCGCTTTTGGCATCATCAACACTGTGATGCGAACCTTATCATGGGAATTGATTGTTGTATACCTTTTGATTTTATTAGCGGTGTGGTTATCCCGAAAAGAGTTTTATCGTGAAAAGTTCGTCTATTCTTGGGGAGCAATCATATTTGATGCGTGTTTGTTTGGCTTTTTATTTATTGTTTATGCAATCGCAGGCTATCACCGTGGAAGTTTTTGGGTAGGTGATTTAACTGCGAATCGCTTTATTCTCTTTCCATCTGAGGATGTTTGGTTTTCAGGACTGATTGGTTTAGGGATCTCATTACTTGCGTTAGTTGCATTGTACCAATATTTAGCTTCAGAGACAGGGTTTGGTGAACCTCTGGATCAAATGCGTTTAAATCGCCTTTTGACCGCCTATGGTGGAACGGCAGCTAGTCATTATCTGCACTTACCTGGATATACTTATTTTTATTATCAGGAAAATGGTCAAGATAAAGTAGTGTTTGGTTACCAAATCAAAGGGAATAAATGTTTTGTTCTTGGTGATCCGATTGGTGATCCAACGAAGATACGTACAGCTACGCATGAGTTTTTGAAAAAAGCCGATTGTTTTGGCTATGAATTAGCTTTTTATAAAGTATCCGAAAGTTATGTCGTCATGCTTCACGAAGCGGGTTTTCACTTTGCAAAAGTTGGCGAAGCAGCAATTACTGATCTTTCTTCAGATGCGCTACACTGGCGCACAAAGCAGATCGAATTACAACGTTTGACGAATGAGGGCTACCATTTTACTTGGTATGACCAATTACCTGAAGAGTTGCTCGAACCGATCCAAGAAGTTTCTCAAAAATGGTTGGATGGTTCTCGTGAGAAGCATTTCTCTGTTGGTTATTTTGAGAAAGATTATCTCTTGATGAGTGGTATTGGTATTGTTCGGAAAGAGCAGAAAATCGTTGGGTTTATTACATCTCAACCAATCAATGACCGCCAAGCGGGGTATGATTTATTGCGGTATCTGCCGAACCAGCCGAATAGTCTAGGTGATTACTTACTTGCAAATCTATTGGATGTCTATCGCAAAAATGGGTATGCAGAAGCAAATCTGGGACTGGCTCCACTTGCAAATGTCGGAGAAACTGATTTCTCGTTCTTACAAGAAAAAGTGATGAGGATCATCTTTAATTACGGGAATTTCTTTTACTCATTCCAATTAGCTTACGAAGAAAAACAAAGGTATGTTACTCATTGGGAAGGCCGTTATTTTGCATATATGAAAGGAAGTAGTTTTACTTTAGCCACATGGCAGCTTTTCTTATTGATTGGCAAAGGGAAAGAAAAAGGAACAAGTCTAGCAGAAGAAGTTCTGACAGAATTGTAAAAATGATTGTAAAGCTGTGAGGAAAGTGTTTACGCATGTTGGTGGAAGCTATACTTTTATTTTCCCCTATGATAGAATACTTTCGACTTAGACTTTTCGAATGGGTGAGAGGATGGAATTGATTGAAAAAGCACCAGCGAAGATAAACTTAGGGTTGGATGTGTTATATAAAAGACCAGATGGGTATCATGAGTTGAAAATGGTGATGTCAAGTGTAGATTTAGCTGATCACTTGTTCTTTGAAGAGCTATCGGAAGATCGGATCATTGTTGAAACGAATAAAGCATTTTTACCGGTAGATCAGCGTAACAATGTGTATCAAGCAGCTTTGTTGTTGAAAAAGAAATATCAAATCAAAAAAGGCGTAAAAATCGTTGTGAAAAAAAATATTCCTGTCGCTGCTGGCCTAGGTGGTGGAAGTACAGATTGTGCTGCCGCGTTGCGAGGGATCAATCGGTTATGGGAGTTAGGCTGTAGCTTAGAAGAACTAGCAGAGATCGGCTTGGAAGTGGGGACAGATGTTCCTTACTGTGTTTATGGCCAAACAGCTTACGTAGGCGGAAAGGGAGAAATCGTCCAATTGTTGCCAGCGATGCCCTCTTGCTGGATTATCTTGGTAAAACCTAAAATGAGTGTTTCGACACGAACTGTTTTTCGAGAAATCGATACGCAAAAAATCCAACATCAAGATATTCCTGGGTTGGCTGATGCGCTTCGACAACAAGATTATCAAAAAATGTTGACGAAAATGGGGAATAGTCTTGAAGATGTGACAGGAAAACGCCATCCGGTCATTCATCAAATTAAAGAGCGAATGATCAAATATGGTGCAGACGCGGCCCTGATGAGCGGTAGTGGACCAACTGTTTTTGCCCTTTGTCAACACTATTCCAGAGCACAACGCGTCTACAACGGATTAAAAGGTTTTTGTGAGGAAGTTTATCTTGTCAGAACGCTATAAACGTATGAAAGAGACACGATGTCATGACGGAAGCAGTCAGATTCGAAAAATAAGCGGTAAAAGAGGTCGGAATAGAAGTGTTTAGCCTCGAGAAATAAGGCGCCATCCACGAAAATTGTTTTTTAAATTTTTGTGGATGGCGCCTTATTTTCGAAGAGGTTACTTCTGTTTCTGCCGTTTATTCAGTTTTAGGAGATGTGAGAGGACTAATATTCCAGACATCTTTCCCGCTGATTTCGTTTTAGAAGATGAAGGATCGTTACCTTCTTTTTTGTTATCAATCTCAACCATTCGTTCATTGTTCTCGGGACATAAAATAATAGTGTGGAACAGCCACTTTTTGACCAAAGTTGAAAGAAAACAATTACGTTCGTTGTTGATATGACGGGCAATTCATTTGTTTTCCGATTTACATGGTAAGTTTGCATTTAAATCAGAAAATCAGGTTAAACTATTGACTGTTTTTTTTTTATTTGGTACATTAATCCTCGTTGATAAATCGTAATATTACGATTTGTTTTGAAAGGAGCATATATGAAGAAATATTTATTAGCCGCATCTTTAGCAATAGGAGCTTTCCTATTTACAGCGTGTGGACAGACAACCCAAGAATCGGCACAAGATGAGTTGAACGTTGTCGCAACGTTTTACCCGATGTATGAATTTACGAAAGAAGTCGTTGGTGATACTGGGAAGGTCGAATTATTGATCCCCGCAGGAACGGAACCCCATGATTTTGAGCCAAGTGCCAAACAAAGTGCAACCATTGCGGATGCAGATGTTTTTGTTTATAACAGCTCAGATATGGAATTTTTTGTTGACTCATTGAAAGATACGGTCGATACCGATCGAACGTTGATGATCGAAGCCGCTAAGGGAATTGAACGTCTAGAGTCACAAGAAGAGCATGAAGAAGAGCATGAAGAAGAGCACGAAGAATCAGAAGGACATCAGCATGATCATGCCTATGACCCTCATGTTTGGTTAGATCCAACATTAGCGATCCAAGAAGTACAGACGATTGCTACAGAGCTCGGCAAGAAATATCCAGATAAGAAAGATACATTTGACCAAAATGCCGCAGCTTATATCAAAAAATTAGAAGCATTGGATCAGAACTATACAGAAGCATTAAAAGGTGCAACCAATCGAACATTTGTGACGCAACATGCTGCCTTTGCTTATTTAGCAAATCGCTACGACCTAAAACAAGTAGCCATCTCAGGAGTTTCACCGGATCAAGAGCCGACGCCTAGTCGATTGGCTGAATTGAAAGATTTTGTCGATCAAAATAAAATCGAAGTTATCTATTTTGAAGAAAATGCGTCATCTAAAGTAGCAGAGACATTATCAAAGGAAACAGGTGTAAAACTTGAAGTACTTAATCCTCTTGAGAGTTTGACGAATGAACAAATCAAAGCGGGTGAAACCTACATTTCTACCATGGAGAAAAACCTAGAGGCATTAAAAGAAAGCATAAAGTAAAGGAAGGGAGTCCTCTATGTGCGTTATATAGAAATAGCTGATCTTACTTTCTATTATGATGAAGAACCTGTGTTAGAAGGTGTTTCTTATCATGTAGATGCCGGTGAATTTGTGATTTTGACTGGTGAAAACGGGGCGGCAAAATCTACATTGATCAAAGCTTCTTTGGGGTTATTGAAACCCTCTAAAGGGACCATCAAAATTGCAGGAAAAAATCAGGACGGAGACAAATTAAGTATCGGGTACATTCCCCAACAAGTTTCTTCCTTTAATGCGGGTTTTCCTAGTACAGTCTTAGAATTAGTACGTTCTGGCAGATATCCGAGAGGTCGTTGGTTCAAACGGTTAAGCGAAAAAGACCATGAGCATGTCAAGCGTGCCTTAGAATCTGTTGGTATGTGGGATATGCGTCATCGTCGGATCGGTGAGCTGTCTGGTGGTCAAAAGCAACGAATCAGTTTAGCACGTATTTTTGCGACTGATCCAGATTTATTTGTACTTGATGAACCAACTACTGGAATGGATGAAGAATCACGAAATGAATTTTATCGTTTGTTGCGCCATAGCGCACACGACCATGGGAAAGCTGTATTGATGATCACTCATGATCACGAAGACATCAAACAATATGCGGATCGACAAATCCGTTTAGTGAGAAAGGAGGATTCTCAATGGCGTTGCTTTCATATGAATTCATGAGGCGGGCATTTCTTGCTGCGATCTTTATTGCAGGAATCGCACCAATGTTAGGAGTATTCTTAGTGATACGTCGGCAATCGTTGATGGCAGATACACTGTCTCATGTTTCTTTAGCAGGGGTAGCCTTAGGATTTTTCCTCAATCTCAATCCAACGATGACCACAATGGTGGTAGTCGTTATCGCTGCAATCATTTTAGAATACCTACGTTCGATGTATCGTACGTATTCAGAGATTTCCATTGCGATCTTAATGGCAGGAGGACTTGCGCTTGCATTAGTTTTGATGAATTTGAGTGGGGGTAATTCTGCCACGAGCATCCAATCTTATTTATTTGGATCGATTGTGACGATCACTTGGCCACAAGTTCTATTCCTAGGTATTTTGTTTGCAGTAATCGGTCTTTTGTTTTTCTTATTCAAACGTCCGATGTACGTGTTAACCTTTGATGAAGACACCGCTCATGTCGATGGGCTGCCAGTTCGTTGGATGTCAATGATGTTCAATATCATTACTGGGGTAGCAATCGCTGTCATGATCCCGATAGCAGGCGCGTTGCTGATTTCTGCTATTATGGTTTTACCAGCAGCAATCGGGATGCGTTTAGGGAAAAGCTTCAATATTGTTATATTGATCAGTATCATCGTTGGTTTTATTGGTATGCTTTCTGGGTTAACTAGTTCGTTCTACTTGGATACACCGCCAGGGGCAACTATCACATTAGTATTTATCTTTTTATTCTTATTAGTCAACTTGAGTAAACGTATTTTATTAGGAATTAGAAGGAAAAAATAGACCACTATTTTTAAAACAGGTAGTTATTTTAGACAAACAAATGTCTTAAATAGTTACCTGTTTTTTTATAAATACCGAACTATTTTCTTAATTTTGGATAAAATGCTCGAATTTTCCCGAAAAAACTTATATAATGAAACACGATAAAATTTGTTGGAAAAAGGAGTTGGAATTTTTGAAAGTACGTCGCAGTGAGCGTCTTGTCGATATGACACAGTATTTATTAGATCATCCGCATGAATTGATTTCATTAACAAGCTTTGCCGAACGTTATGAATCTGCTAAATCTTCGATCAGTGAAGATTTGGGAATCATCAAAAAAACATTTAAAGAAAGAGGTTACGGAACGCTTGAAACAATCCCTGGTGCAGCCGGAGGTGTTCTATTCATTCCGGAGATTTCCTACGAAGAAGCAAAGAAATATGTTGAATCGCTAGCTGAGCGCTTGTCTGAACAAGACCGTTTACTCCCTGGAGGCTATGTTTACTTATCTGATCTATTAGGAGAACCTGAGCTATTACGTCAAGTAGGGAAAATCATTGCCTCAAAATATTTAGGAGAAAAAATCGATGCTGTAATGACTGTAGCCACAAAAGGGGTGCCAATCGCTCAAGCCGTTTCCTATTACTTGAACGCACCGTTTGTCATCGTTCGTCGTGACTCTAAGATTACAGAAGGTTCTACAGTGAGTGTGAACTATGTTTCAGGTTCATCTGAACGGATCGAAAAAATGGAACTATCAAAAAGAAGTTTGAAACGTGGTTCTCGCGTGCTTGTCGTCGATGACTTTATGAAAGGCGGCGGAACAGTGAACGGAATGAAGAGCTTGATTGAAGAATTTGAATCTGAGCTTGTCGGTATCACTGTGTTTGCGGAGTCAAAATTCAACGGACATCGCGCAATCAATGACTACACGTCGCTACTTTACGTCAAAGATGTGGATACAAAAACGAAAAATATCACTGTAGTACCAGGCAACTATTTCGAAGAATAAAACAACGAACATAGCGGTGCTATGGAAAAAGAAGAGGCGATGGATGATGTCTCTTCTTTTTTTGCGTCCTGGTTGCTAAAATGAACGTTTAGTTGAAAAAAAAGAGCGACTGGGCTAAACTAAAAATAATAAATCGTAATTTAGGAGTGACACATTTGGATGCACGTTATGCAATCATATTAGCCGCGGGTAAAGGTACTCGCATGAAATCAAAACTATACAAGGTCCTACACCCTGTTTCTGGGAAACCGATGGTCGAACACATCATCAACCGTGTAAGTGAGACAAACCCTGATCAAATCGTGACGATCGTTGGTCACGGTGCAGAGAAAGTCAAAGCTCAGCTAGGCGAACGTAGCGAGTATGCGTTACAAGCGGAACAACTTGGGACGGGTCATGCGGTACTACAAGCAGCCTCATTTTTAGCAGGTAAGGAAGGCACGACGTTAGTCATCAGTGGTGACACCCCTTTATTGACAACTGAGACGTTGAACAACTTGTTTGAATACCATCAAGGGAAAAATGCAAGTGCTACGATTTTGACTGCACAAGCAGAAGATCCGACAGGTTATGGCAGAATCATTCGTGACCATGTAGGAATCGTTGAAAAAATCGTTGAGCAAAAAGACGCTTCGCCAGAAGAAGCGTTAGTTCAAGAAATCAATACAGGAACTTACTGTTTCGATAACAAAGCGTTATTTGAAGCGTTGAATAAAGTAGGAACAGACAATGCACAAGGCGAGTATTATTTAACAGACATCGTTGAGATCCTAAAAGATGCTGGAAATCCAGTTGCTGCGTATCAGACGGAAGATTTCGATGAGTGTATGGGTGTCAATGATCGTATGGCACTAGCAAAAGCAAACGAGTTGATGCGCCAAAGAATCAACAAAAAACATATGGTCAATGGCGTTAGCTTGGTTGATCCTGCAACTACGTATATTGATGCAGATGTTGTGATTGGTTCAGATACAGTGATCGAAGCGGGCGTTCAGATCCAAGGAGAAACAGAAATTGGTGAAGATTGTTTTATTGGTGCACATTCACGTATTGTTGATAGCAAGATCGGTGACCAAGTAGTCATCGAAAACTCAGTGATCGAACACAGTGTGGTCAAAAGTAAAGCAGATGTAGGACCGTATGCCCATTTACGTCCAAAAGCAGAAATTGCAGAAGGCGTCCATATCGGCAACTTTGTAGAAGTGAAAAATGCAAAAATAGGCAAAAACACAAAAGTTGGTCACTTGACGTATGTCGGGGATGCAACACTAGGTGAAGAAATCAATGTGGGGTGTGGTGTCGTCTTTGTCAATTATGACGGAAAAGCAAAACATCATACAACAGTCGGTGACCATAGTTTCATTGGGTCAAATGCGAATCTTGTGGCGCCAGTAGACGTGGCAGAGAATACATGTATCGCTGCTGGTTCGACGATCACTAACGATGTTCCTGAACATGCGATGGCAATCGCACGCGCTAGACAAGTCAATAAAGAAGGATACGCGAAGAAACTCCCATATTCAAATTGATACTTTTTGCAAAATCACTTGATTTATTCGGCAAATATGACTAGTATTTATTAGGTAGTAGAGTTGTGAAAAAGAAAGCGGAGGTCCTCATGTCCAAACATTACTTTGATCCAAGATTAAAAATATTTGCATTAAACTCAAATCGTCCATTGGCAGAAAAAATTGCTGCAGCTGTTGGGGTTGAATTAGGAAAATCATCGGTCACTCAATTTAGTGATGGTGAGATCCAAGTCAATATCGAAGAAAGTATCCGTGGTTCACACGTATACGTTATTCAATCAACAAGTAGTCCGGTAAATGATAACCTGATGGAACTGTTGATCATGATCGATGCATTGAAGCGTGCAAGTGCCAAAACGATCAACGTTGTAATGCCGTATTACGGCTACGCACGTCAAGACCGTAAAGCGCGCGCGCGTGAACCAATCACTGCAAAATTAGTGGCAAATATGATCCAAAAAGCTGGAGCAACAAGAATGTTGACACTTGACTTGCACGCAGTCCAAATCCAAGGTTTCTTTGATATTCCGGTCGACCATTTGATGGGCGCACCACTGATTGCGAATTACTTCTTAGAAAAAGGGATTCAAGGCGATGATGTTGTCGTTGTTTCACCTGACCATGGTGGTGTTACTCGTGCACGTAAATTGGCTGAATTTTTAAAAGCACCAATTGCAATCATCGATAAACGCCGTCCAAAAGCAAACGTGGCAGAAGTGATGAATATCATTGGTCAAGTAGAAGGCAAAACGTGTGTCTTGATCGATGACATGATCGATACAGCTGGAACGATCACATTGGCTGCTAATGCCTTGAAAGAAGCTGGAGCAGTGAGCGTTTATGCTTCATGTACACATCCTGTGTTGTCAGGACCTGCTTTACAAAGAATCGAAGACTCTGCAATCGAGCGCTTAGTTGTAACGGATTCAATCTATTTGCCAGAAGATCGCAAAATTGATAAGATTGACGAAGTAAGCGTTGGTGGCTTGATGGGTGACGCAATCAAACGTATCCATGAAAACAAACCAGTTAGTCCTTTATTTGAAACAAAAAGATAAAGGAAAATAAAAACTAAATAATTACAATCACAAAGGGGAGTCCATTTTGGGCTGAGACTGAATATATTCTAAACCCTTCGTACCTGTTTCGGTTATGCGAGCGTAGGAATTGTGAATGAATAGCTAGTGTGAAAGCACGAAGCTGTTTGTAAAAAAACAAACTTGCTTCCTCCTTTGTGATGTCCAATTATAAAGGAGGAAGCTTTTTTATGAATAAGAATCATCGTGTCTGGATCGAGGGAACGATCGTCGCAGCATTATCTTTAGTGTTGTCGATGATTCCTCTACAAATAGGTAGTAGTTTTGAAATCTCACTCGGGCAAATCCCTTTAACTTTATTTGCCTTGAGAAGGGGTTGGAAAGCTGGTATGGGATCGGCTTTTCTATGGGGAATCCTTCATTTTCCCATGGGGACTGTCTATTACTTGAGTGTCATCCAAGTGTTGATCGAGTATCCGATCGCGTTTACGTTTGCTGGCGTTGCAGGAATTTTTTCGCAAAGAATGCAACAGAGTTATCTGCAAGGCAATCGTAAGAAAATGGCCTCAACGATTATTTTAGCGACATTCGTTGGTGTGACTGCCAGATATTTCTGGCATTTTGTCGCTGGGGTTGCTTTTTGGGGGAGTTTCGCACTATGGGGAATGAATCCATGGTTGTTCTCTTTAGTCATGAATGGCGCTAGTGGGTTAGCTACGGGGATTGTAACAACTATTGTCCTATTAGGTATTGAACAGACCGTTCCTTCTTTATTTGTAGCCGAAGGGTTGCAGGTACGTAAAAGTAAAAATTAAAAAAAAGCGTAAAGGCAGCTGACCTTTACGCTTTTTTAGTGGAGTTGACTGTCATTATACAAATGTGTTATAGACAAAATCAGAAACGTTGCCGTCTAGTTGCCAACGTTGTTGAGTGGCATGATAGACGAGAACAGCTACCGGTTTTTCTTCCAAGTAACGTGTTCCTTTTAATTTCCAAACGTAATCTTCAATGACATAAATCGGGATCTCATACTTGTCATCGACCAAACCTGCTTGATCAAACGAAAAAATGATTCCTTCTTGCATCAAATTACGCATCTTTTTCAGTATCTCCACACTGATTTTTTCAACAGGGATCTCTTTTCGAAAGAATGATTTTTTTTCGTTGATTTTTCCCGCCAAGATCGTGCTTAACTTGTTGGCAAAAATCCGATAAAATTCATCTAAATAACGATAATAGGTTCTACCTAGATGATCGCTCAAATCAAAATAAACAAAGTTATTTTGTAATTTATAGAAAAAAGGTGAATGGAGATGTGTTTTCATATGACCAAAATAAAGCAACTCTGAGATTTCTAAAGGGCTTAATTCTTTTAACATCGTCAAATCCGTAAAATCGATCCATTTAAGATCCGTACTGTTGTTACGGCTGCGAACGGTTTGGAAAAATCTTTGGATATTCTCAGTTCCACGAATGACCTTCAAGCCTGTGTGTGATTCATATTCTCCAGCAGATGCGGAAGGGTCCAACAAAAGTAGATTTTGAGGAAAATGCACGATGCTATTTGAAAAATCATTGATAGTCAGCCCTTTGGTCAAAACGGCGTTACTAGTTGTATCGATATGTACATATACTGAATCACTCATCATGCTCCTCCTCCCCTGTATCTCATCCCTTTCATTTTACAACATTTACTGAAAAAAAGCTTGTTTCTTTTATTTTAAAATTCGATTACAAAGCAACTTTTTTTTATGAATAAACGATGAACATAGAGTAAAAATTTATATATATATAACACTGTTATCAGATGACTATTCACCCCCACCCTTTTTTTCTGATTACTGATATAATAAAAGAAAAAGAGAATCCGAGGTGTCTATGAAAGTTCAAAAAGTCTATTGGTCGGAACGTTATCAGCAGAATCGAGTGCAGCAAGCAAAACAACTTTTTAGTTTTTTTACTACACATCAAGAAAGCCGGCAACATTTTTGGCAACAGGCAAAAAAACAACAGGCATGGAAGATCGTATCGAAAAGGCTGAACATTTACTTTACTGCAGAAATAACGAATGAAAAATTGATCTATACCAACGTGTTGATTGAAGAAGAATATTGGCAGTGGTCCGATATTTTCCTATTGCTAGAAAGTACGGTTCGTTATTTTTTCAAAAAATACGGACTCGTCCGCTTTGATCATTCAATCTCACCGAACATGATCGACCTTTTCCACCAAAGTGGTTATTTGGGAACGCAATCGTTTGAGAAGGAAATATCCTATCATACCGGTCTTGTCTTAGGCGGAGGAGGGGCTCATGGTGCTTATCAAATAGGTGTTTGGAAAGCATTGAAAGAAGAAAATCTAGAGATTTCACTCGTTACTGGTACTTCTGTAGGTGCGCTAAATGGGGCTTTGGTCGTTCAGGATCAACTGCCACAAGCCATTGACTTGTGGCAGGAACTGTCAACCAATCAAGTATTGGCTTTACCAGAGGTTGCCTTATCAGAAGATTTGAGGCAACGTTATATCCAAGAAGCCAGCTTGATGACACGTCGTGCAGTAGTCGAAGGAGGAACCTCGATTGCACCGTTGGAAGCATTACTAGAGCAGTACCTAGATGCGGAAAAAATCCAATGTACAGAAAAACCGCAACTCTATACAATCGCAACTAAAATCCCAGAATTTCAAGAAACAGTTACAAGGATCCAAGCATTAGCACCAACAGAAATCGCCGATTGGGTCCTCGCCTCTGCTTCTTTTTATCCTGCCATGGCTTATCGTCAGATTGACGGATCAAAATATGTTGATGGGGGCTATCGAAATAACGTGCCAGTAGATGTTGCTATCCAACAAGGTGCAACCGAAGTCTTGATTGTCGATGTCCAAGGACCTGGGGTGACAAAAAAATACAAGGAACCTGATGCTTTGGTGACCTGGAAATGTTGTTCAAACTGGTCTTTAGGTGGTTTCTTAGTTTTTGAGCGACAAAGAAACCAATTGAATATCCAATTAGGTTATTTAGAGGCTAAAAAATGTTTAGGGATCTATCAAGGAAACTGGTATACGTTTGAAACAGCAAAGCCAGCTGAACGTTATTGGCGACGTTTCTTACGTTTCTTAGTCGAAACACTTGATTTAGACGTATCCTTTTTTTACAAAGAAAAATTCTGGCGGGACTTGCGTAATGTATATAAAGACAGGGTCACAAGTGAAACATGCGGATTGGCGATGCTTGAGCTACTAGCGAAACAAAAATTGATCTTACCGAATAAAGTGTATACCGTCGAAGAAATATTACCGCTCATTTGCCAAGAAAGTAAAATTGATGAAGCATTTTTAAAAAAGGTTGGACAATTAAATGCCAGCGAATGGTTGAAGTTTCGAAAACTGGAACGAAATGCTAAAATACACGTAATGAAGGAACACGCGATCTATCAATACGTGAAAGAAAAAAAGAGTGATCGCTTACAACGACAACTCAATGCAGATACAGTAGAAACTTTGATGTATCTCTATCTTTATCATCTAAAGGAGGAATAAAAATGGCACAAGAATTCTCATATGAGATCGTAGAAGAAATTGCAGTTTTATCTGAAAACAATAAGGGATGGCGCAAAGAATTGAACTTAGTGAGTTGGAATGGCAGACCACCAAAATTTGACTTGCGGGATTGGGCACCGGACCATGAAAAAATGGGTAAGGGACTAACATTAACGAACGAAGAGTTTGAAGAGTTACAAAAAGCAATTAAAAATATGTAAAAGAAAGGACTCTGTCGCATGAAGAGCATGACTGGCTTTGGCAATGCCATCCGCGAAAAAAAGAACTATCAACTTGAAATCGAGATCAAAAGCGTCAATCAACGGTTTTTAGATATCCAGATACGTAGCCCTAAAGTATTAGGCTTTGTTGAGAATGAATTGAGACAATTGATCAAAACGAAGTTAAGTCGAGGACGTGTCGATGTCTTTATTAATTTAACATACTTAGGTGAACAAGATAAAAAAGTGACGATCAATTGGCAACTGATCGATACGCTCTATACACAGATGACTACCGGTATTAAAGAAAGGTATGGCGAAGCGAACGCATTGTCGATCGGTAAACTGATCGAACGTTTTGCACTAAACGAAGAGTTTGTGACAATTGCTGAAGCAACGGAAGAGGATCAAGAATTACTTGCACAATTAGCGAAAGAAACGATGCAAACAGCACTTCGTTCAATCGAAGAAAGTCGGAGTATAGAAGGCCAAGCCATGGCGAACGTGTTACTTCAACAAACCGCAGAATTAAAACAAAATATTGCTGGATTAGCTAACTTTGTCGAGATTTATGAGCAAGAATTTCAGACGAGATACCAAGAAAAATTAGAAGCTTTTCTTGGTGCAGAAGTTGAGCGAGATCGTTTATTGACCGAAATAGCGATTCTTTTAGAGCGTGGCGATATCCATGAAGAAATCGACCGTTTAATCATCCATACGCAGAAATTGGAAGAGTTACTTGAAGCAGATTACCCCATCGGTAGAGAACTAGATTTCCTTTTACAAGAGATGAATCGCGAAATCAATACGATCGGCTCAAAATCAAGCGCGATCGAAATCAAAAACCATGTCGTTCAGTCTAAAACGATTTTAGAAAAAATACGTGAGCAAATCCAAAATATTGAATAAGTGTCCAGCCTGTCTAATTGATGACCTATCCGTTAGGCAGGCTTATTTCCGAAGAGGTTACTCCTGTTCCCGCCGTTTATTCATTTTTTAGGTATCCAACAAAAGTAATTTTTACTTTTGTCTCGGACTCTTTAGTGGGAAGTAGACTAGCTTTTTCTAGGTTTTCTAGCTATAATAAAAAAATAGCCTTGAAAGTTGCAAGAAAAAAGTGCAAAATAAGCAATAGTATAAAAAAGACTAGTTGAAAGGACGTCGTCATGTCAGAGCGTGGATTATTAATCGTGTTGTCTGGTCCATCCGGTGTGGGAAAAGGCACAGTGCGAAAAGCAATTTTTGAGAGTGAGGATAATGATTTCCAATATTCGATTTCGATGACGACACGCAAGATGCGTGAAGGAGAAGTTGAAGGAGTCGACTACTATTTCCGAAGCCACGAAGAATTTGAACAAATGATCGCTAAAGGCGAAATGTTGGAATATGCAGAATATGTCGGGAATTATTATGGTACACCACTATCGTATGTCAACAAAACCTTAGACGAAGGAAAAGACGTTTTTCTTGAAATTGAAGTCCAAGGTGCACAACAAGTAAAAGAAAAAGTACCTGACGGCGTATTTATTTTCCTGACGCCCCCAGATTTAGCAGAATTGAAATCACGAATCGTTGGGCGTGGGACAGATGCAGATGAAGTAATCGAAGAACGAATGAAAGTCGCTAAGGAAGAAATCGAGATGATGGCACTGTATGACTATGCTGTTGTCAATGATGAAGTTCCATTAGCGGTCAACCGAATCAAAGATATTATTGCAAGTGAACATTTCCGTGTCGATCGTGTCATCGGAAAATATATCAAAATGTTAAAGGAGATGTAGTCTTATGATGTTAAAACCTTCAATCGACTCATTATTAGATCGCGTGAACTCAAAATATTCTCTAGTGATCTTAGCAAGTAAACGTGCACATGAATTAGACGCAAAAGCACAACCAACAATGGATTCATTTGATTCTGTCAAAAGCGTTGGACAAGCTTTAGAAGAAATCGAAGCAGGAAATGTGATCAGTGATCCACATCCTGAATTAAAACGTGAACGTCTACGTATGGAAGACGAAGAACGTCGTGCGCAAAAAGACCGTGCACAACAAGAATTAGAGTCTCGTATCCGTGACGAGCAAAAACTATAAAATCAATTCACTATTCAGCTTATGGATAGCAAAAGATTTGAGCTTGGGAAATGTTCCTAGGCTCTTTTTTTTCCTGCGTTAATTTTTTGTTAGGATTTGGCAGAAAGTAAGACAAAACAAGGAATCTCTAGTAAAATAGGCAAGAGCCATTTTGTGTTTAAAACCAAGATGAAGAAAGGAGAAGGAGTCCATGACTGTTATTGCGGATGTGATTGTCGATGTACCAACGATGCAAACCGACCAAGCATTCACCTACTTGGTTCCTTCTGAAATGGAAGCGGCTATCCAAGTCGGTATGCGTGTAGCGATACCATTTGGAAACGGCAATCGCCAAGTCCAAGGCTTTGTGATGGCGTTGACAGCCAACGAACAACCTATAAAAAAAGAATTAAAGCCAATCCTTCAATTACTTGACCTGGCACCTGTTGTCAATCAAGAGTTGATGAGGTTAGCCGACTATATGAAAACCATTACGTATGCTTTTAAAATCACCTGTTTACAAACGATGCTACCAAGTGTCATGAAAGCAGAATACGATAAGCTCATTTACCCAGTGACCGATGAACCAGAAGTCGTTGCATTTTTCGCAGGTAGACAAGAGATTTCTTGGAAGGAAGCGGAAGAAACTGGGATCTTACCGCAATTGATCCGTTGGCGTAAAAACAAGCTAGTTGATATCCGTTACGAAGTCCATACAAAAAACAAAGTGAAAACGATCCGTGTCGTTCACTCTCTTTTGTCAAAAGGACAACTCGATGAAGCTTGGGGCACCTTGAGGCAAAATGCGAAAAAACAAAAAGAATTACTTCTTTATTTGTCAGAAATGGAAAAACCAATGCCTATTGCTTATTTCAAAGAAAAAGGAGTCAGTTCTGCCGTATTGAATCAAGGTAGAGATAAAGGTTGGTTGCGTATCGAAGAAGTCGAAAGTTATCGTGACCCTTATAAAGATCGGGTATTTGAACGAACGACTGCCTTACAATTGAATGAAGAACAACAATCGGCGGTTCAGCAGATCATTGAAGCCTGTCATCAGGAAAAGAATGAAACCTTTTTACTTGAAGGAATTACTGGTAGTGGGAAAACGGAAGTCTACCTTCAAGCCATTGCTGATGTCTTGGCAGAGAAGAAGACAGCAATCATGTTGGTTCCTGAAATCGCATTGACCCCTCAGATGGTCGAACGTTTTAAAGGGCGCTTTGGAGAATCCGTCGCAGTTTTACATAGTGGCTTATCTCAAGGTGAGAAATATGATGAATGGCGTAAAATCGAGCGCAATGAAGCGCAGGTCGTCGTCGGTGCACGTTCAGCGATCTTTGCCCCACTAGAGAACATTGGGTTGATCATCATTGATGAAGAGCATGAATCGAGCTATAAACAAGATGAAACCCCGCGTTACCATGCCAGAGATTTAGCTATATGGCGTGGGAATTACCATCATTGCCCGATCGTTTTGGGGAGCGCGACACCTTCCCTCGAATCAAGAGCCCGTGCACAAAAAGGGGTCTATCGCATGTTGCATTTGAGTCAGCGTGCGAAAATGAGTGCGCAATTACCTGAGATCGAAGTCGTTGATATGCGTGAAGAATTCGAAAAGAATCAGACATCGACGTTCTCTCAATTATTACAAGAAAAAATCCAAGATCGATTAGAGAAAAAAGAACAGACAGTTCTTCTATTGAATCGACGAGGGTATTCTTCCTTTGTGATGTGCCGAGATTGTGGCTTTGTCTTGCCTTGCCCAAATTGCGATATCTCATTGACTCTCCATATGGATTCTCGCTCGATGCGTTGCCATTATTGTGGACATGAAGAAGCGATCCCGCATCGTTGTCCAAATTGTGGGGAAAACAAGATCCGGTATTATGGAACGGGAACACAAAAAGTGGAAGAAGAGTTAAAAGCACTGTATCCTCAAGCAAGAATCTTGCGGATGGATGTGGATACCACCAGAAAAAAAGGCGCGCATGAACGAATCTTACAAAAATTTGGGGACAAACAAGCGGATATTCTACTAGGAACGCAGATGATCGCAAAAGGGTTAGATTTTCCTGATGTGACCTTAGTCGGCGTTCTAAATGCAGACACTTCGTTGAACCTGCCAGATTTTCGTTCTAGTGAACATACCTTCCAATTATTGACACAAGTCTCCGGAAGGGCAGGAAGAGCCGAAAAAGCTGGGGAAGTCGTGATCCAAACATTTAATCCGAATCACTATGCGGTAACTTTAGCAAAGGAACAAAATTATGAACGCTTTTATCAACAAGAAATGAATGTACGCCATCGTGGAGGCTATCCGCCTTATTACTTCACTGTGAAAATCACGACGAGTCATCCAGAAGAACAAGTCGCAGCCAAAAAAATCTTTCAGATCGCCAGTCAATTAAAACAAGTATTAGGAACGAACAGCCTTCTGTTAGGTCCGGTACCTAGCACCGTTTTACGTGTGAAAAATCGCTATTACTATCAGCTGATCATCAAATATAAACATGAACCAGAACTGCCTAACGTCCTGAAAGAAATTTTGGATCAAAGTCAAAAAGAACAGCGACAAAATCTATTTGTTGCGATCGACAACGAGCCGCTACATTTTATTTAAGAAAGGAAACACTATGCGTTATCCAATAATGATCCACCCAAATAAAAAATTGAATCGAAAAGCCCAACCAATCGATATGATCACTGATGAGACTATCGTCTTGTTAGATAACTTGTATGAAACAATGGTGGCAAATGACGGCGTCGGCATCGCCGCGCCGCAAGTCGGCAAAAATCAACGGATCGCTATTGTTGAAGTCGATGAAGGGGATAAATTTGAACTCATCAATCCTGAGATCATCGAGGCAAAAGGAGAAAGTATCGATGTGGAAGGTTGCTTAAGTATTCCGCATGTCTACGGTACAGTCAAACGTGCAGATGAAGTAACAGTTCGATATTATGATCGTGACGGAGAGGAAATCGAAGTTACCGCGTTTGGCTATCTTGCACGTGCCTTTCAACATGAGATCGATCACTTAGATGGGATTTTATTTATCGATAAAATGATCGAACAAATCCCCGAAGAAAAACTCGAAGAATACATGGAGGAACATTTAGATGACTAAAATCGTATTTATGGGAACCCCAGCATTTTCAGTTCCTGTACTAGAAGGGCTGATCGACCAAGGGTATGAGATCGTCGCTGTCGTGACACAACCTGATCGACCAGTGGGAAGAAAAAAAATCATTACCCCAACACCTGTGAAAGTGGCGGCTTTGAAGCACGATCTTCTTGTGCTACAGCCAGAAAAAATCACGGGTTCTCCAGAAATGCAAACAATCATTGATTTGCAACCAGATGTGCTGGTAACAGCAGCGTTTGGTCAATTCTTACCGGAGAAACTATTGCAAGTTCCAACACATGGAGCAATCAATGTTCATGCCTCTTTGTTGCCAAAATATCGTGGGGGTGCACCAGTCCATTATTCCATTATCAACGGGGAAAAAGAGACAGGTGTAACGATTATGGAGATGATCAAGAAAATGGATGCGGGCGGTATTTTCTCACAAGCAAGCCTACCAATCACTAAACAAGATGATGTCGGTACGATGTTTGAAAAACTTAGTCTATTAGGCAAAGAGTTATTGCTAGAAACACTACCAAAGATCATTTCTGGCGAATTGACGCCTACGCCTCAAAATGAGGACCAAGCAACGTTTTCACCGAATATCACACGTGAACAAGAAGCAATCAATTGGGAAAAAACAGCAGAAGAAATCGACTGCCAAGTTCGTGGCATGCGTCCATGGCCCATTGCTTTTACAACCTATGAAGGAACACGCTGGAAGCTTTGGGCAGTAGATGTGTTGGCAGATGAAACGACATCTGAAACACCAGGAACTATCATCCATAAAGATAAAAAACAATTATGGGTAGCTTGTGGGGAACAGACGGTATTATCGATCAAAGAACTACAACCTGCCGGTAAAGCAAAACAACTAATACAAGAATTCCTAAATGGCAGTGGACAACAAGTCGCTGTAGGACAGCAGGTGAAATAATGGCGAAAATACCAAAAAAAATGAAACGTTCGGTTCGCTTTATGGCGTTGATGACATTAGAGCGTGTCAACAAAGGTGGAGCATACTCCAATCTATTGTTGAATGAGATGATCAACCAAGGCGACCTTAACCAAAAAGATATCGGTCTGTTTACAGAACTAGTGTATGGAACGATCAGTCGCCATCGTTTGATTACATTTTATGTTGCGCCATTGATTGCAAATGCAAAAAAAGTGGATGACTGGGTCAAAACTTTGCTGTATTTGTCTGTCTATCAACTCGAATTTTTAGATAAAGTACCTGATCATGCAATTTTGAATGAAGCAGTAGAAATTGCAAAAATCAAAGGTAACCCCGGCACAGGGAAATTTGTGAATGGTGTATTAAGAAATTATTTACGTCAAGGAAAACCTGATCTGGAAACTATCACAGATGAAGTCGAACGTTTAGCCGTTAAATTAAGTCTGCCGAATTGGCTGACACAGCGCTTAATTGACCAAATCGGCTACGAGGAAACAGAAAGGTTAGGTCTTTCATTGTATCAACCAAGTCATGTGAGTGGCCGTATTGATACCCGTAAACTTTCGCGTGAACAAGCACTGGATCAATTGAAAGAAGAAGGACTAGATGTAAAAGCAAGTCCAATAAGCCCATATGGTGTGATTGCTGAAAAGGGCAGACTCGCCTCTACGACACTTTTTCACGATGGCTTGATGACGATCCAAGATGAAAGCTCGATGCTTGTTGCACCAGCGATGCAGATTGAGCCAGAACATCATGTACTAGATGCCTGCGCTGCCCCTGGTGGCAAAACGACCCATATCGCCACGTTCCTTGATCCAACTTGTGGAGGAGAAGTCGTGGCTCTAGATGTCCATGACCACAAAGTAAAACTAGTGGAAGAGAACGCTCGCCGTTTAGGAGTTGCCAACGCAGTGTTCGCACAAAAAATGGATGCACGTGAAGTCAAAGAACAGTTTGAAGCAGAACAATTTGACCGTATTTTAGTAGATGCTCCATGTTCCGGTTTTGGCTTGTTACGCCGAAAACCAGATATTCGTTATAAAAATAATGAAAAAGAATTAGCCAATTTACCGGCTATCCAACTAGCTATTTTGGAAAGTGTGGCTACGGCTCTTAAACCTTCAGGAATATTGACCTACAGTACTTGTACGATTTTGAAAGAAGAGAATCAAGAAGTTGTTTCAGCGTTTTTACAACGACATCCTGATTTTGAGAAGATTGATGTTTTAGTTGATCCTGTGCTACAATCATCAATCAAGGATAAGATGTTGACGTTGTATCCACATCAATCTTATACAGATGGCTTTTTCATTTGTTGTTTGCGCAAAAAGTAATGAGGTGAAAGTATGCAGATTGAATATCAATCAGATGTAGGAAGAAGACGTAATACGAATCAAGATTATGTCAGTGTATTTGAAAACCAAGTCGGTCTCACGCTGGCGGTTTTAGCAGATGGCATGGGTGGGCACCGCGCAGGCGATATTGCTAGTCAAATGGCCGTCACAAATTTAGGGAAAGCCTGGGAAGAGCAAGCGTTACTTGATGACGAAAAAATCGCGCAGTGGTTTATCCAAGCGATCCAAGAAGAAAACCGCGCGATTCATCAATTAGGACAAGAACAGCTTGAATATAACGGAATGGGAACAACGATCGTAGCAGCTGCCCTATCAGAGGAACGTTTCACGATTGCCAATGTTGGCGATAGTCGTGCGTATTTGCTTCGCGATAATCGGATCATTCGCTTGACGGAAGACCATTCTTTAGTAAATGAATTAGTCAAATCTGGTGAAATCAGCGAAGAAATGGCCGTCAATCATCCACGTAAGAATATCTTGACTCGATCTGTCGGCATGCCAGGATCATTAGAAGTCGATGTTGCAACGTATCTTTGGCAACTCCAAGATCGTTTGCTTCTATGTTCGGATGGTTTGACGAATATGCTGTCAGAAGAAACGATCGGTACGATCATCAATCAAGAAGGATCATTATCAGAAAAAGTAACGCAATTAGTGGATCAAGCAAATGAAGCTGGCGGAGCAGATAATATCAGCGTTCTTCTTATTGAATACAAGGAGGATGTTGCATGATTGAGCCAGGAAGAAAATTAAATGGTCGTTACCAAATTACCGGTAACATCGGTAGTGGCGGTATGGCAAATGTCTTTTTAGCCCATGACTTGATTTTAGATCGAGATGTTGCAATCAAAGTCCTACGCTTTGATTTCCAAAATGACCAAACGGCGATCCGTCGTTTTCAACGAGAAGCATTAGCGGCAACCGAATTAGTTCATCCAAATATCGTCAGTGTTTATGATGTCGGTGAAGAAGATAACATGCAGTACTTAGTTATGGAATATGTAAAGGGAATGGATTTAAAACGTTATATCCAAACGCACTATCCGATTCCTTATGAAACAGCAGTAAACATCATGCAACAAATCTTGTCTGCGATTTCTTTAGCACATAGCCATCAAATCATCCACCGAGATCTAAAACCACAAAATGTCTTGATCGATAATGAAGGTGTTGTGAAAATCACCGATTTTGGTATTGCGATTGCTTTATCGGAAACATCGATCACCCAAACGAATACGATGCTTGGTTCGGTTCACTACCTTTCACCAGAACAAGCAAGAGGTAGTATGGCGACAAAACAATCAGATATCTATGCGTTAGGGATCATTTTATATGAAATGCTGACAGGAAGCGTTCCTTTTGATGGGGAATCAGCTGTCACCATTGCACTGAAACATTTTCAGGATGATTTGCCTTCAATCAAAGAGTTAGATCCAGGGGCACCTCAGTCATTGGAGAATGTTGTCTTGAAAGCAACAGCCAAAGAACCTGTCGACCGGTATAAAACGGCAGAAGAAATGGCAGATGACCTAGCAACGGTGTTGTCGTTAGAACGAGCAAACGAAGAAAAATGGCAACCCCAGGCGATGGACAACGAAACAAGAGTATTGACACCACTGACGGCAGAAACACCGATGCCAGATTCCTTTAAGTCAATGCCTCTTCCCGAAGAGAAACCAGCGGAAGAATTACCAGATCCCGAAGAAACAATGCCAGATGTAAAGACTAAAAAAAGAAAAAAATGGTGGATCATTTTGCTGGTCTTGCTTGCTTTGTTAGGAATTGGGACAGCGATTTTATTTGCTTCAGGTGGACGAGGAGAAGTAACGGTTCCCGATGTTTCGGGTCAATCCGAAGCTTCAGCAAGAGAAGCTTTGACACAAGCAAAATTAAAGGTAGCAACGAACACTGAAGAAATTGCTGACGATACGATTGAGAAAGGAAATGTGGTCAAAACAGATCCAGCCTCAGGAACAACAGTGAAACAAAATCGTGAAGTCACGCTTTATATCAGTACAGGTAAGAAGAAAATCCAACTCGATGATTTTACGGGTATGTCTTACGATGAAGCGCGCAAGCAGCTACTGGATTTAGGTTTCTCTTCAAGTAGAATCAAAAAAGAAGAAGAATTTAGTGATGAGGTCACTAGTGGAAATATCATCTCGCAATCAGAAGATGAAGGAACAGAAGTCGATCCCACATCAGATACGATTACTTTTACTGTTAGTAAAGGAAGTCAGCCGACGATGAGCGATTACACCGGACAAAACTATGAAACAGTTCTTAGTATTTTGAGAACGAATGGCTATACGAATATCAGTGCAACGAATGATTATAGTGATACGGTCCCAGCCGGTGCAATCATCAGTCAGTCACCAAGTTTTGGGGAACCATTGACGGATGCGACATTTATTAGTTTCGTGGTGAGTCAAGGACCAGATGCGAAGACACTGAATGACATTTCTGGTTATACGAAAAGTGATGCGCAAAGTTACTTATCTGGTATCGGTGCCGACTACATTGGTCATGAAACGTATGAGTTTTCAGATACAGTAGAAAAAGACAAAGTGATCCGTACAGATCCAGGAGTAGGTGCATCAATCACATCAGGAACGATCGTCAATGTGATTTACTCAAAAGGACCAGACCCAGCGAAAGCATCATCAAGTTCTGAAAAAGATTCTTCCAGCAGTTCTTCTAGCAGTTCAAGCAGTAGTTCAAGTTCCGAAACAACTAGTAGTAGTACCACCACACCGTCCTCGACGGATAGTGACTAGTAGACAGAATTAAAAGAACTAAAACGATAATGAAAAAAATAGATCTGAGAATTCAAAATGTCGGCGGCATTTGAGGAAATTCTTAGGTCTATTTTTTGGTGATTTCTCCTAACTTCTGCTGTCCTATGGTAAAATATACTAAAAATGGAGGTGGGTTTCATTAAAGGGCAAATCAGAAAAGCAATAAGTGGATTTTATTACGTATATAAAGATGGAGAGACCTATCAGACACGAGGTCGAGGGAATTTTCGTAATCGAAAGATCACGCCCCTTGTTGGCGATCAAGTCATATTTGAAAGTGAAAACAAGACCGATGGCTATCTACTAGAAGTTTTACCACGTAAAAATCAATTAGTACGACCACCAGTAGCAAATGTTGATTTAGGAGTTGTTGTGACGAGTTTGATCGAACCAACATTCTCTTATAATCTACTCGACCGTTTTTTAGTCATGTTGGAATATGAATCGATCGAGCCAGTGATCTATTTGACGAAAACGGATTTAGCTGTCGATTCTACACAAATAAAAGAAATTAAAGAGACTTACGAAAAAATCGGCTATCCAGTGATCGTCCCTCGCACACAGGGTGACACGGATGAATTAGTTCGCTATTTTCCAGAAAGACTGACTGTTTTCATGGGACAGTCAGGTGCAGGTAAATCGACGTTGCTCAACCAAATCTCACCAGAGCTTGAGTTAGAAACAGGTGAAATATCTGATTCTTTGGGACGTGGACGTCACACGACAAGACATGTCGAGTTATTACCACTCTATGATGGATTGGTTGCCGATACACCAGGTTTCAGTTCTATTGATTTCTTAGTCATCGAACCTGTCGAGTTATCCAAACAATTCCCTGAATTTGTCGATGCTTCTGTAGACTGTCGCTTTAGAGAGTGTATGCACGTAAAAGAGCCAGATTGTGAAGTCAAACGAAGAGTAGCGGCAAAAGAAATTGCACAGACTCGCTATGACAATTACTTGCAATTTTTGCAAGAAGTTGAAAACCGTAAACCGATGTACAACAAAAAAGAAACTAGAAGAAAGTAGGAGGGTATTTTTATGAAAATAGCACCATCGATTTTAAGCGCAGATTTCGCCAATCTCCAAGCAGACATTGAACGAGTAGAAAAAGGTGGAGCAGACTATATCCATGTGGACGTAATGGACGGCCAATTCGTTCCTAACATTACATTCGGATCGAATGTAGTGCAAGCAATCCGTCCGGTCACAAAACTACCTTTAGACGTTCATTTGATGATCATCAATCCTGAAAATTATATTGCTGATTTTGCAAAAGCAGGTTCAGATATCATTACGGTCCATGTGGAATCGACACCACATATCCATCGTGCGATCCAGATGATCAAAGATTTAGATGTCAAAGCAGGGGTCGTTATCAATCCTGGTACACCGATCGAAATGATCAAGCATGTTTTGCCTTTAGTTGATCAAGTGTTAGTGATGACAGTCAATCCAGGATTTGGCGGACAAAGCTTTATTACAGAAACAGTGGATAAAATCGCAGAGTTAGCGGAATTACGCAAGGTGAACGATTGGACCTATCAAATCGAAGTGGATGGTGGAATCGTTCCAGAAACTGCAAAAATTTGTCGTGAAGCAGGTGCAGACGTATTTGTTGCAGGCTCCTATGTCTATAGTGCAGAAGATCCAGCAGCTCAAATCGATCAATTGAAAAAGGCATTAGGCTAATGGAAGTATTACTTGTTGCAGGCGGATCACCAGAAAATTGGCCAGACTTGTCACAGCAATCATTTGATCAATACGTGGGCATTGACCGTGGGGCACTCTATTTACTTGAAAAAGGCTATTCATTAGATCTAGCAATCGGTGATTTTGATTCATTGTCTTCCTCGGAATATCAACGAGTATCCGATAAAGCTGTCGAAGTACACCAAGCGCCAGCAGAGAAAAACGATACGGACACTCAGCTAGGTTTAGCAAAGACATTCGAACACTTTCCAGAAGCAAGCGTGACACTGATCGGTGCAACTGGTGGAAGATTAGATCATTTATTAGCTAATCTATGGTTAGCATTAGAACCACGGTTTCAACCCTTTATACGACAGATCCAAATACAAGACAAACAAAACGTAATCACTTACTATCTACCAGGAGCTTACGAGATAAAAAAAATTCCTGAAATGAAGTATTTGGCTTACTGTTGTTTGACACCTGTTAGTCAATTGACATTATCTGACAGCAAATATCAACTATCAAACGAGGAAGTATCTCGTCCAACTTCTTATGCAAGCAATGAATTTGTCACTGACAAAGCATCCTTCAGCTTCTCTGAAGGAATCATTTCAGTCATCCAAAGTAAAGATTGATGGATCGGTTCAGGACAAAGTAGCAAAAGAAATGAAGCGGAAAAATGACAGTTTAAATTATTTGCTAAAAAAAGCTTAAAAGAAGGGTCGAGCCTTTTGTTTCCCCTTATTTAATGATAAAATTACAGGTAAGAGTCTAATTTAATTCGAGGTGTCTTTGTGAAGAAGTTCAATCCTAATAAAAATATCATTATTACCTTAGTCATCGTTATTATTGTAGTAACGGTCCTAAGTGTGACAGCTGCCCAGCGAGCGAATGAAGGAAAGCCCAATTTCTTCCAATCTATTGTGAACGACAGTGTCTCTTTTGTCGATCGGACGATTTCTGCTCCGGTCAAATGGGTCCAAAATGGCGTGGATTCAGTACATCATCTTTTCACCACCTATTCAGAAAATGAACGGTTAAAAGAAAAAATCGACAGCTATGATGAGATAGCTCAAAAAAACAAGAACATGCAAAAAGAAATCGATGCACTAAAAAGCGAACTCGATTTAAGCCAAACGTTGACGAGTTATGAAAGAGTCACAGCAAATGTGATCACTCGTTCACCTGACTCATGGCAAGATCTATTAGTCGTCGATAAAGGATCAAATGATGGAATCGAAGTCAATATGGCAGTCATGGCGCAAAAAGGTTTAGTCGGACGTGTCATTGAAGTCAATGCCACTTCTTCTAAAGTAGAATTGCTGACTTCATCAAATGTAAGTTCCAACCATTTTCCTGTTCGCGTATCTTCTGGAAACGGAGAATCTTTCGGTTTACTCAAGAATTATGACGAAAAGTTACAAGCGCTAGTTGTGACACAGCTAACAGGTGACAGTGAAATCAAAGAGGGCGACGTAGTACAAACATCAGGTCTTGGAGGCAACTCGCCAGCAGATCTACAAATCGGTACAGTCATCAAAACAAAACCAGATAGTTATGGGCTAGATCGCGAAGTCTATGTCAAACCTTATGCGGATATGTATGATCTCCCAGTAGTAACGATCATCAAACGTCTTGTGGAGGAATAGTCCATGCTGAAAAAAGAGAAAATGACCATTTATTTGCCGATCCTCCTGTTCCTACTCATGTTGATCGATGGGCACTTTACCCGAATGATGATCAGGTGGTCGAGCGGTGACTACATGGCAAGTGCGCATCTTTTGATATTGGTTTTACTATTTTGCAGTTTGAGTTTTTCCAAACGCTACTTACTGATCACGACATTAGTTTTAGGTATTATCTTTGATTCTTACTATATTGGTGTGATTGGTATTTACGCAGTTGCTTTACCTTTATTAGTATTTATCATGTATGGGATGAAATCGGTCATCCATGTAAATATTTTTACTGAGTTTTTTAGCCTCATTATTTTCATCACAGGCTATGAGTTGTTTACATTGATCGTACAAATGGTATTCAAACTTGCGAGTGTAGATAGTACGTACTTTATCACTAAATATTTAGGCCCAACATTATTATTGAATATGGTATTGTTCGCTCTACTTGTATTCCCATTAAAGAAGCTATTCAAAGAAGGTCGGGACAGAGGTGTTTAGTCTCGAGAAATAAGGCGCCATCCACGGAAATTGTTTTTCAAATTTTTGTGGATGGCGCCTTATTGCCGAAGAAGTTACTTCTGTGCCCGCCATTTAATCTGTTTTAGGTGGTGCGAGAGGCCCAATGTCTCAGCCTTTTTTTATTTAATTTAAAACGGACATTATTTAATTATTGAAAAATGTATTATGAAAATAACCATGTCATCTTACATTTCTGTCATTATAATCAGTTGTTTTGAAATGTTTTTGTAACATAACTATTATCTCATTGACATACAGCTATGGTACAATTTTGTTATCGTTAAGAAAGACTTAAATATTTTTAGATATTTATTAAATTAAGCCAGTCGGAGGAATGAAGAGTGAAAAAGAGTTTAATATCAGCAGTAATGGTAAGTTCAATGGCCTTGACTGCCGTAGCATCACCGATCGCAGCCGCGGCGGAAGATTTTGATTCTCAAATACAACAACAAGATCAAAAAATTGCGGAATTACAAAACCAACAAGCAAGTGCCCAATCTCAAATCGAGGCATTAGAAGGTCAAGTCGCTGACATCAATACAAAAGCTGAAACTTTATTAGCTAATCAAGCAACATTACGTCAAGAGTCTTCTCAATTGACACAAGAAATTGCTGATCTACAAGAACGTATCGAAAAACGTGAAGCAACGATCCAAGAGCAAGCACGTGAAACACAAGTTAAAGGTACAAGCTCTAACTACATCGATGCAGTATTGAATGCTGAGTCATTCTCAGATGCTATCGGACGCGTTCAAGCAATGTCATCAATTGTACGTGCGAACCAAGACTTAGTGAAACAACAAAAAGAAGACAAACAGGCAGTTGAAGATAAAAAAGCTGAAAATGAAGCGAAGCTACAAGAGTTAGCAGAAAACCAAGCGGCTTTAGAATCACAAAAAGGCGACTTACTATCAAAACAAGCTGATTTAAATGTCCTAAAAACTACTTTAGCGGCTGAACAAGCAACAGCAGAAGATAAAAAAGAAGACTTGAACCGCCAAAAAGCAGAAGCTGAAGCAGAGCAAGCACGTATTCGTGAACAAGCTCGTTTAGCAGAGCAAGCGCGTCAACAAGCAGCACAAGAACAAGCTGAAAGAGAAGCACGTGAACAAGCAGCAGTTGCCGCTGCAGCAGCACAAGAGCAAGAACAAGCTTCTTCTTCATCAGTACAAGAATCAACAGAAGTTTCTGAATCAGCTACTTCAGAATCATCATCAAGTGCTGAATCTTCAACAGAACAATCTTCAGTTCCTGAATCATCTACATCAACAGAAGATTCAACAACTGAAAGCAGTGTACCAGAATCTTCAACAGAAGAATCTACTACTACACCATCTGTTCCAGAAACAACAACACCATCAACGCCGGAGCCATCAACACCAGCTCCATCAACGCCAGCTCCATCAACGCCAGCTCCATCAACGCCGGAGCCATCAACACCGGCACCCTCAATTCCAGCGCCAACGGCTCCATCTACTAATGGAGCAGCGATTGTAGCTGAAGCGATGAAATACATTGGGACTCCTTATGTATGGGGTGGAAAAGATCCAAGTGGATTTGATTGTTCTGGATTTACACGCTATGTGTACCTACAAGTAACTGGTCGTGACATCGGTGGTTGGACTGTACCTCAAGAATCAGCAGGAGCTAGAATCTCAGTTTCTCAAGCAAAAGCTGGAGACTTATTATTCTGGGGAGCAGCTGGTGGCACTTACCACGTAGCAATTTCTTTAGGTGGCGGACAATACATCCACGCACCACAACCGGGCGAAAGTGTTAAAATTGGCTCAGTTCAATGGTATGCACCTGACTTTGCTGTAAGTATGTAATTTATGAAGAACTAACTCTAAAGTGAGTTAGTTCTTTTTTTACGAAACTAAAAAGGATCGAACAAACAGTTTTTGGTAACTGTCTGTTCGATCCTTTAAAATTTTCTTGCTTAGAAAGCATGATCAAATAAATTCTTCCGTCAATTCCATGAAGTTTTGGATATCTTCTAAGACCATGTTGATACCTGCTTGCCAAAAATCTGGTTTCGTTAAGTCTACACCTAAGTGTTTTTGAGCCAATTCTTCCGTTGTCATCGAAGCAGTATCGCGTAGTAAGTCGATATACTCTTGTTCAAAACTTGAACCTTGCTCGTTAGCATAGGCGTAAATACCTAAACTGAACAGGTAACCAAAGGTATAAGGGAAATTATAAAACGGTACATCATCAATAAAGAAATGTAGTTTTGCTGCCCAGAAATAAGGATGATAAGTAGATAATGCATTTGCATATCCTTCTTTTTGCGCTTCGATCATCATATCAGTGATCTCTTGTTCTGCGACTAGTCCTTTTTGTCGAGCAGTATAGAATTGATTTTCAAAGATAAAACGAGAATGGATATTCATGAACATAGCCAGAGCATTTTGTAGTTTCGTATCCAACAAATTGATTTTTTCTTCTTTTGTTGATGCCGCTTTAAGTGTTGCATCAGCTACGATCAATTCTGCAAAGGTACTTGCTGTTTCAGCAACATTCATCGCGTATTCACGATTCAACGCTGGAAGATCCCACATCGTACTACTATGGAAAGCGTGACCTAACTCATGGGCTAAAGTAGCGACTTCGTTGACTGAATTACTATAAGTCATGAAGATTCTAGATTCTTGTGTTTCAGGCAATTCGGTGCAGTAACCACCAGGTCGTTTGCCAGGACGATCCTCTGCTTCAATCCAACTTTTGTTAAAAGCGTCTTGAGCAAATTCAGCCATTTTAGGACTGAATTTATTGAAATTCTCAATGATAAATGCTGCCGCTTCATCAAAGGTAAAGGTTTTTTCTTTCATATCACCTAGAATGATCGGTGCATCTTGGTCTTGCCATTCCATTTTTTCTTTACCGAAAAGATTGGCTTTTCTTGTTAAGTAATCGACAAGGGGTTGTTTATTTTTTTGGATCGTCTCCCACATTACATCTAATGTTTCTTTTTTCAAGCGATTATATTCTAAAGGCTTTTGTAAGAAATCTGTTGTACCGTGTAGTTTATAGGTGGATAGACGGAACCCATCTAAATGATTCAAAGTGTCTGTAAATAAAGGTGCTTTTTCTTGCCAAGCAGTTTCCCAAGCTGTAAATAATTGTTTGCGGACTTCTGGATCAGGATCACCCATCATTTTATTGAATGCTTGACCAGCAGATAATTCAATGATTTCTCCCTCTTGTTCAAATGGTACAGTCACGCTAGCGACAATCGTATCATAATGACTACTCCAGGCATTCAAACCATCCAAAGATAATGTATTGATAATGTGCTCCTCGTTTTCAGATAACAAGCGTGCGCCATCGCGACGAATTTCGTTCATGCGAAAAGCAATCGGAGCTAATTGATCTTGAGCAATCAAGTGTGTCCATTCATTGTCAGATATTTCTGCAAATTTTTTCGATAAGATCGTATCTGCTGCTTGCCAACGTGGTAATGAAGCATAGAGTTTACCAGATAAAATCTTTGCATCGGAATCTTTTACATTAGCAGATAATAAAGCAGTAATATAACTATTACATTGGCTGAAGCCATTGGTTACTTTTTCTTGAAGTGCCAAAATCGTCACAAGAGAATCGATATCTTCGGATGAAAATGACCATTGATTGATTTGTTCGTAATATGTTTCTATTTGTCGTTCTAATTGAGCCAAACGTTCATTTAATTCAGTTGAAGCACTTCCTCCAGGAAAGATAGAATCTAAATCCCAGTTAAGCGAATAAGTCATCAAAAAACCCCTTTCATATTTATGGTACTATCTCTAGTATAGCATTTAAAGAAGGAATAAGTCTTGGAGAAATTATTGTTGTTTTATGAAAAAAAAGCTATCATAGAAAGAAGAGGTGACTTATGGAGTTTTTAAAAAAACAAAGAAAAAATGGAAATTTTTATTTAGTGTTTGCATTAATGATCATGGCTATTTTATTTTATAGCTCCTCGCAAACCTATGGACAACAATCGCAACTTTCAAGAATTGATGCGTGGTTCCCAAACCAACCCTTTAAAGAAGCATTATCAGGTATCCAGTTTACTTATGGAGAAAGTGTTATCAGTATCGACCATTCTGGATACAGCAAATTCATTGAATTCTTTTTAAGAAAAGGCGCCCATTTTGGTACCTATTTTCTATTAGGAGGTAGTCTGTATCTAGGTGTATTCCCGAAAATGAAAATCTGGTGGTTAACGGGGGTTCTTGCTTGGTTATCTGCGACAGGATACGCCGGTCTAGATGAGTTCCATCAAATGTTGACAGGCGATCGTTCACCAATGTTCCAAGATGTCATGCTTGATTCGATGGGGGCATTGACTGCAGTTGTTATATGTATTTTATTTACTTTTATAAAGAAGAAAAAGTAAAAAAGAGAGCACAGTTGCGTGTCTGCAACTGTGCTCTAGTAGTTACGATTAAAAAATCAAAACAGGCGTACCTTTTTCAACCATTCCAAATAATTCTTTCATGACACCTGGTGGCGTATTGACACAACCATGAGAACCGCGAGTTCGCCATAAGTCGCCGCCATATTCTGGTTGCCAATCCGAATCGTGGATACCGATACCTGTCCAATCGACTGGCATCCAATAGTTCACTGGACTTTCATATGGTGTACCATCATCGTTCGTTCCTCTTAATACTGCATTTTCTTCTTTATTCCAGACATAAAAGACACCAGGAGGAGTAGGGGTAGAAGGTTTTCCTGAAACGATATCTGTTTCAAGTGCTACTTTCCCATCTTTGTAGAACCACATATGTTGATTCTCTAAATCGACTTCGATATACGTATCCTCAATCAATGGGTGGTCGGCAGTTGTACTACCTTGAACAATTGGTGAACGTGTGAAATCTTGTCCTGCTAAAATCGCTTCTGTTAATGCTGTTACTTCGCTATCTGTTTGGATCGTCCAACTGAACGTGCCAGCAGGAACAGTTACTTCGCCACGTTTGGTACTTTTGAATTTAGTATCATTCGTACTTGTATTGTATTTTTCGCCAAGTTCACTAACATATTGACGAACTTTTTCTGAATCAAGCGCAGGTTTTCCATCTTCATAGGTGAGCCATTCAACGATGAGTGAAGAAGGGATCGTAACTGTTTCACCATTGATACTGTAAGTTCCTTTTACTTTAGCGATATTATTCATTGTCGTTAACTGCTCAGTCAACTTTTTATCTGTAGATGTGACCGTTGGTTCTTTTTGGAACTCAGTCAGATCAATTGTATCTTTTCCATCATTGACAACAGTTGTCAATTCCTTCGTAACGGCTTCGACATCGACCGTGTTCCCTTTCACTTCAGGCTTGATTTTAAATGAGTCACCAGACTTTTCAATCGTTGCATTGGCAGTAGGCGTACGTTCTTTATTCAATTCAGTCAATTCCGTAGACAATGTCTCGATCGTTTGATCCAGTTGTTCCCGTTCCGCACTTAGTGGATCGATTTCTTGTTTTTCGGCCGCAGCTACATAGTTCATTCCCCAAGTCCAAGCATTTTGGTTTTTCAAGATGGAAGCTAGATCAGTTGAAAAATCCTTTTTATAACCAAGATCGGACTTTGCAATCTCTTTCCAAACCGTTCCGTTTTCTTTGATTGAAATCGTCTTATTGGAATAAGCTTCTTTTAGCTTGTCATTTGCTTGGTCGATAGTCAGGTTACTTACATTGATCGAATTGACTTCCGTTTTAGGAAGAAAACGATTCGTGTAATATGTACTACGGTAGGTGTAAAAGCCGATTAATACTAGAATCACACCGAGAACAGAAAGCAAACCAATATTCATTGATTTTTTTCGATGAGAAGATCTTGTCATATCTGCAACTCCTTAATAATAATAGTTATAGGGTGTAACGACTCTATCATAGCATAATTTACAGTAAAAGACGAAATGATGTCCCTCTTTATATAAAAATTAACATACTGCTTAGAAAAATAACGATAGTTAGGCAAGGATTTTATATACGGAAGTGTATAAAAAAACAGGAAATCCTAGAAAATGGAAGGTCGATTTTCAGGATTCCCTGTGAAGATGAGGTTGTTTTCGAAGACATTACTTCTGGAACAACGTGTATTCTTTTTTAGTGAGAACGATAGCGTCTCAAGTAATTAATTATTCAGCATCCAATTTAGCAAAAGCTTCATCTAAGATATCTTTTAATTGTTTTGCTGAAGCGGCCATACGATCTTGTTCGCTGTCGCTTAATGGAATTTCAATGACTTTTTGGATACCTTGACGGTTGATGACAGCAGGTGCACCGATATAGATATCGTTTAGTCCATATTCACCATTCATATAAACAGATAATGGAAGAACTGCATTTTCATCGTCTAAGATCGCGCGAGTGATACGTGCTAAAGCTACAGCGATACCGTAGAATGTTGCGCCTTTTTTCTCGATGATCGTATAAGCAGCGTCACGTACACCGAAGAATAAGTTGACCATTGCTTCTTCATCCACGTCTGGATTATTTTTCACCCATTCATAGATTTGTAAACCAGCAACATTGGCATGTGACCAAACTGGGAACTCAGAATCTCCATGTTCACCTAAAATATACGCATGGACGTTACGTGCATCAACGTCAACTAATTCAGCAAGTGCTTGACGGAAACGAGCAGAGTCAAGTGAAGTTCCTGAACCGATTACGCGCTCTTTAGGGAACCCTGAGAATTTCCAAGTAGAGTAAGTTAAAATATCAACTGGGTTAGCAGCAACTAAGAAAATACCATTGAAACCTGAGTCAACGATTTGTGTAACAACTTCGCGGTTGATTTTTAAGTTTTTATTTACTAAATCTAAACGTGTTTCACCTGGTTTTTGTGGTGCACCAGCTGTGATAACGACTAAGTCTGCATCATGTGCATCTGCATAAGATGCTGAGTAGATTTTTTTAGGTGAAGTAAATGCTAGAGCGTGTGATAAGTCGATCGCATCTCCTTCAGTTTTTGCTGTATTGATATCGATGATACCAACTTCTTGAGCGATATTTTGTGTAACTAAAGCGAAGGCATAGCTAGAACCTACAGCACCGTCTCCAACAAGTATTACTTTTTGATGATCTTTTTTTTCTGCGTTTGCAGTCATTTATATCAATCCTTCCATTGATTTGTTTTTCCCATGCCTATGCTAACATGGAAAAAGCCTGCTGTCACGCTATTTGGTTACAAAATATAACAGATAACAAGGTTGTACCATATGTAAAAGCTTACATGTGCGTTATTTCACTATTTAGCAAAACCAATGATTTCATTAGTTTTGAATTATAATTTTAATCATTTTTTCATTTATTAAGTTTCTCTTTTTAGCTGTAACAAAGGATTGTGTGTTATACTAATAGGAGCTAAAATAATAAAAAAATCGAGTCAAAGACTGGACCGCCTATGAGCAGTCCAGCCTTTTGTGCTGTTTATAAGATTGGATGAGCGCAGAAATGAAAATGATCGTAGGGCTTGGAAACCCAGGAAAGAAATATGAACATACAAAGCATAACGTTGGATTTATGGTGGTGGATCGTTTGGCTGAAAAACACCAAGCGACCTTTAAGAAAAACACATTTGAAGCAGAAGTAGCTGAATTTTTCCACAAAGGTGAGAAAATTTTATTAGTCAAACCCCAAACATTTATGAATGAATCTGGCCGAGCGGTTGGTCCATTGATGACTTACTTTGGGATTTATCCAGAAGAGTTGGTGGTTGTTTATGATGACCTAGATTTAGCAATCGGTAAAATCCGTTTACGACAAAAAGGAAGTGCAGGCGGACATAATGGGATCAAGAGTATTATCTCTCATTTGGATAGTACGATCTTTGATCGAATAAAAGTTGGTATTGGTCGACCAGAAGGTAAAAAAACAGTCGTCCAACATGTTCTCAGTCCCTTTAGTAAAGAGACGCAACCCTTGATCGAACAAAGCATCGATCAATCAGTCGCTGCTGTTGAATTTCTATTGGATGGCCATTCTTTTATAGATACAATGAATCAATTTAATTAAGAAAGGAGAATGAAACGATGGATATGATCCAATTGATTGGCAAAGATGCTCAAGTGGCTGAATGGTCCATGAATCTTGAACAACGGATGTCTAGACAGTTGATTACAGGTTTAGCTGGATCTGCTAAGACGTTGTTGTTTGCACATGCGTTTAAAAAACTGGATAAAAATCTGATTATCCTGATGCCAAATTTATATTACGTCAACCAATTGGCAGAGGATCTGCAACACGTTCTGCCAGCTGAAAGTATCCACTTATTTCCAGTAGATGAAGTGCTTTCCGCAGAAATGGCTTTTTCTTCTCCTGAAGCTCGGGCTGAACGTGTAGCGACGTTGAATCGTTTGCAACAAGATGAGCCAGGAATCTATCTTCTTCCAGTGGCAGCACTGCACAAACGTCTTCCTGATAAAGAAACATGGAGCAATGCCCAATTACATTGGCAGATTGGCGACGAGATCGCCGTGGACTCATTACCGCAACAACTCGTCTTGATGGGGTATGAGCGGACAGAGATGGTCGCAAAACCTGGGGAATTTAGTATGCGAGGGAGTATTGTCGATATCTATCCTTTGACATTTGAATACCCTGTTCGTGTGGAATTATTTGATGTCGAAATTGATTCCATGAGATACTTCGAAGCTGATACGCAACGATCGATTGAAAAGATCGAAGAAGTGTGGTTGCCACCAACAAGTGAACAAATTTATTCTCAAGAGAATCTGCTTGACGGTATCAACAAAATAGAAAACCTCTTAGAAAAGAAATTAGCAACGACCGCAGAACCTACTGAACGACAATTTTTGCATGACTATTTCGGTCAGTTGATCTCGGAGTGGCAACGTAATGTCCCGACAGACCAAGCGAAGTTCTATGCGGATCTTTTGTATCCTGAACATTTATCGATTTTGGATTATTTTCCCCAAGATAGCTTGCTGATTGTGGACGATTACCAACGAATCATGGAAACGAATCGCGAAATGGAGAGAGAAGCAGCGGAATGGCATACACAAAAAATCAGTGAGTTACGCGTATTCTCTGAACAACAATTTGTGGCAGACGTACATGGGATCATCCAAAAAGAAAAATTTGCGACCACTTTTTTCTCTTTATTCCAAAAAGGAATGGGAAATCTCAGGTTCCAAGCACTTTACCAGTTCCAGTATCGCACGATGCAACAGTTCTTTGGACAAATGCCATTGCTGAAAACGGAAATGGATCGTTGGCGCAAACAAGAGCAGACAGTCGTCATCTTCATTCCAACGAAAGAACGTATCCGTAAGGCGGAACAAATGTTGCGTGACGAAGACATATTAGTGGTAGAAACAGAAGCAGACCAACTGATCAAAGGACAAGTCCAATTAGTCGAAGGCGCATTGATGACAGGTTTTGAGTTGCCGCAAGAAAAAATCGTAACGATCACGGAAAAAGAGATTTTTCAAAAGACAACAAAAAAACAGACACGTCGTCAAACGGTAACGAATGCAGAACGACTAAAAAGCTACAACGAATTAAAAGCTGGAGATTACGTTGTCCATGCGAATCATGGGATCGGGAAATATATCGGTATGGAAACCTTAGAGGTCGACGGTGTCCACCAAGATTATATGACGATCATTTATCAAAATGATGATAAGCTATTTATTCCTGTCACGCAGTTGAATTTGATCCAAAAATATGTAGCTTCGGAATCGAAAACACCACGAATCAACAAACTCGGTGGTAGTGAATGGACGAAAACGAAACGTAAGATCTCCTCAAAAATCGAAGATATTGCGGATGACTTGATCCAATTGTATGCGGTCAGAGAAGCAGAAAAAGGATACGCATTTGGTCCGGATGACTCTTATCAAAAAGAATTTGAGAATGCTTTTCCATATTCGGAAACAGATGACCAACTCCGAAGTGCGGCGGAAATCAAACGAGATATGGAAAAAGAAAAACCGATGGATCGTTTACTTGTGGGGGACGTCGGCTATGGGAAAACAGAAGTTGCGCTACGTGCCGCTTTTAAAGCAGTCAAAGAAAGTAAACAAGTGGCATTTCTTGTGCCGACAACAATCTTGGCGCAACAACATTACGAAACGATGTTGGAACGATTTGAGGGATTCCCAGTGAATGTTGGTTTGCTGAGTCGTTTCCGAACAAAGAAACAACAAAAAGAAACGATCGAAGAATTACGAACAGGACAACTAGATATTGTTGTGGGTACTCATCGTGTATTGTCAAAAGATATTGAATTTAGTGATTTAGGACTATTAATCGTTGATGAAGAACAACGTTTCGGTGTAAAACACAAAGAACGTTTGAAACAATTGCGTGCGCAAGTGGATGTGCTGACTTTGACAGCGACACCTATTCCGCGAACGCTGCATATGTCGATGCTAGGCGTACGGGATCTATCGGTGATTGAAACACCACCGGCGAATCGGTATCCGATCCAAACATATGTGATGGAAAAAAATCCAGGTGCGATCCGAGAAGCGATTCAGCGAGAGATGGGACGTGGGGGACAAGTTTTCTACTTATATAATCGTGTAGAAACGATTGAACGTAAAGTAGAAGAAATCCAAGCATTAGTTCCCGAAGCGAGAATCGCCTATGCGCATGGACAGATGACGGAAGTCCAACTAGAAAACACATTATTCGACTTTATCGAGGGACAGTATGATGTCTTAGTGACGACGACGATCATCGAAACTGGTGTGGATATTCCAAATGCAAACACACTCTTCGTAGAAAATGCCGATTATATGGGACTCTCTACGCTTTACCAATTACGAGGACGTGTCGGACGAAGCAATCGTGTCGCTTATGCTTATTTTATGTACGAACAGCAAAAAATCCTTAATGAAGTCAGCGAAAAGCGTCTTCAAGCAATCAAAGACTTTACGGAATTGGGTTCAGGATTTAAAATCGCGATGCGAGATTTATCGATCCGTGGTGCTGGTAACTTGCTAGGGGCGCAACAACATGGATTTATCGATGCTGTTGGTTTTGATATGTACTCTCAAATGTTGAGTGAGGCAGTCGCTCGTAAACAAGGTAAAAATCAGCAAATAGAAAAAACTTCTGTGGAGATCGATCTAGGCGTCGATGCCTATCTACCAGAAAGTTATGTGTCAGATCAACGCCAAAAAATCGAAATCTATAAACGGATTCGCGAATTGGATTCACAAGAGATGTTGGAAGAATTAGAAGCAGATCTACTGGATCGTTTTGGTGAATATCCTGAAGAAGTCGCGCATTTGTTGACGATTGGACAAATCAAAATGGATGGCGATCGTGCATTGCTAGAGATGATTCGTAAGCAACAACAAACCATCGTGTTCAAGTTGAGCAAAGTGGGAACAAAACGCTACACGGTTGAACAATTATTTGAAGCGCTGACTGCCACAAAATTAAAAGCAGGACTTGGTGTGGAAAAAGAACAAATGATGATTCGTTTGACCTTGCCACCTCAAACAACGACTGCTGTTTGGTTGCAAGAAATCCAACAATTTGTCAAAGCATTGCGCGAACAGAAATATGCGACTGCATAGGAAGGGGCTGAACCTTTGGATCATAAAGAAATGCGTCAAGTGATGCATGGTGCCTTTGTGTTGACGCTTGCCTCCTTTATAGCAAAAGTCCTCAGCGCACTCTATCGGATTCCATTGCAAAACTTAGTGGGCGATGAAGGTTTTTATGTTTATCAACAAGTTTATCCTATTTATGGTATTGCGATGACACTCGCTTTGTCGGGGCTACCCCAGTTTATCTCTAAATATGTAGCAGAAAAAAAAGACCCTTTCGAACAAAGACAAGCATTGAAAAATCTTTATCCCCTTGTTTTTTGGTCAGGCTTTTTACTCTGGCTCTTCGTATTTTCATTTAGTCACTGGATCGCTCTTATGATGGGGGATCAACAACTGATGCCGTTGATTCGGATCGTCTCCTTCACGTTTTTGTTGATGCCAGGACTATCTTATTATCGTGGGAATTTTCAAGGTCGATTTTTAATGGAGCCCACAGCGGTTTCGCAAGTCGTGGAACAAATTGTTCGTGTAGCAATCATTGTTTTTAGCGCAATTGCCTTTAAGCGATTAGGCTGGACAGTCTATCAAACAGGCACAGCGGCAATGAGTGGCGCAGTATTTGGTGGCGTATGTGCATATGGTGTACTGTACTATTATGAACAAAAAATCCATGGTGGTGCATTGAGCTTCCGCCACTTTCCGATTTTAAGAAGGCCAGCGAAATCACTCGTACGCCGTTTCTTGATTGAAGGGGGATTAGTCTCCATTTATAGTGGTCTATTGATCTTCTTCCAATTGATTGATTCTTTTTTTGTTAAGAATGCGTTACAAATCTATGGTTTATCTGAGCAAGCATCTAAAATAGCTAAAGGAGTATATGATCGTGGGCAACCGTTAGTTCAATTAGGATTAGTTATTGCTACAGCTTTAAGTGCTACGTTCTTACCCGCATTGACACGCTACCTAACGAGTGCAGTCAAAGGACAATTTTATTCCACAGCAAAAATTTACTTGCGTCTGACGACTGCATTAGCATTGGCAGCTTCAGTAGGATTAGCTGTATTGTTGCCTTATATCAATTACGCATTGTTTAAAGATTATGCTGGGAATATGACACTAGTTCTATTTGTTTTTTCCATTGGACTAACTGCAATTATTCAAGCGTACCAAAGCATTGCTCAAAGTAAAAACTCTTTCCGCCCCTCACTAAAGGGTGCTGGTTGGGGCTTGCTTGCTAAAGCTTTAGCTACACCGCTTCTCACGAGTTATTTAGGAACAGTCGGTGCTAGTTTATCGACATTACTTGGACTATCAGTGACTTTATGGTATTTTGTCCGTACTGAAACTCCAGCAATCAATAGTTTTTGGCACGAACGAAAATTTGGTAAGAAATTGATCCAATGTTTAGGTTGGATGGTCTTAGCGTTGTTTGTGTATTATGGCTTCTTAAACTTATTGTTTGGTCCAGTGAGCCATCGCTCGACTGCTCTTTTTGCCAGCCTAGGCGGTGTCATTATAGGCGTAGTCACATTTGTATATGCAGTGATCTGGACAAAATTATTTACGATCCGTGAATGGCTGTTACTGCCATTTGGTAAGAAAATCTTACGTTTGAAAAAAATAAAAAAAGAAAAGTGAGGACATGAGATGCGACTAGATAAATTTTTAAAGATCTCGCGAATCATCAAGCGCCGATCTGTCGCTAAGGAAGTGGCGGATAAAGGACGAATCAAAATCAATGGCAAACTAGCGAAATCTTCCAGTGATGTCAAGGTTGGAGACCAATTGGACATCCAATTTGGCAACAAGACGATGGAAATCAAGGTAGCAGAGTTGCATGAGTCAACAAAAAAAGAAGATGCACAAAAAATGTATGAAGTCTTGTCAGAAACACGAGTACAAAACACAAGCGAAATAGATTAGACAAGCATTCAGGATGTTGGTATAATAAAGAATGACAATCAAAAAAGATTGGAGCGAATACAGGTGGCAAACAAAAGCAATAAAATCGCTGCACTAGACACAGAGTATGCAAAGAAAAAATATGTCGAATTTCAACAACAACAACGCCAATTGATTTTTCGTAGACGCAGGTTAGCAGCCATCTTTTTAGGTGCTTTGGTCATTTTCGCTGTAATAGGTTTCCAAATTTTTAATGATATGCAACGAATGAATCATTTAAATGAATTAAAAGTCGAAGCAGATACAGAGTTACAACAAATCAATAAAGATGTAGACCAACTCACAGAAGACGTGAAATTGCTTAAAGATGAAGATTACGTAGCAAAACTTGCTAGAAGCAAATTTTTCTATTCAAAAGAAGGGGAGCAAGTCTACCCGATACTTGAATCTACGACAGATAATTCAGCAGACACCGATGAACAAACAACGAGTTCAACAACTGCCCAATAAGCAGTAATATAAAAAAAGGGAAATAATTAGGAGGAACATTTTTTTTATGTCAATCGAGGTAGGAGCAAAACTGCAAGGAAAAGTTTCAGGAATCACAAATTTTGGCGCATTTATTGATTTAGGAGCTGGCAAAACAGGGTTAGTTCATATCAGTGAAGTATCAAACGGTTATATCAAGGATATTCATGATGTATTGAGCGTTGGTGATGAGGTAACAGTCAAAGTCATTACAGTCAATGATGATGGGAAAATCGGTTTATCTATCCGCAAAGCACAAGAGCAACCAGTAGAAACTAATGATGAAAATCGTCAAAAGAGATATCCACAAAAAGAAACTCGAGATAATCGAGGACGCGCACCGCAGAAAAAATCTTTTTCTCGCAGCCAACCTTCCAATACAAAAGAAGACTTCGATTCATTGATGAGCTCATTTTTAAAAGATAGCGATGATCGATTGACTTCCTTAAAACGCAACACAGAAGGAAAACGCGGAGGCCGTGGCGGTCGCCGTAGCTAAGCTAAGCGAAATTGAAGGGCAGGCAATTGTCACAGACTTTTGTCCGCTCTTTTTATTTTGTAAAAGGATGTGACACCAATGGATAGAAGAGCAAGTCAGTTTAAACAAGCATTTATAAAAAGAGGCTTACGCCGTGGCTATCTGTCTGAACATGCGAAAATACTAGTTGCTGTTTCCGGTGGGGTAGACTCGATGGTTTTACTCGATTGCTTAATGACCGCCCAAAAACAAATTGGCTTTCGGCTAGGGGTTGTCCATATCGATCATCGCTTACGGAGCGTTTCTGCGGATGAAGCAGCCTATCTTGCTGACTTTTGCGATAAAAACAATCTTACTTTCCACTTAAAAGTATGGGAGAATCCCGCGGAACAAGGAATTGAAACGGCTGCTCGAGCTTTTCGGTATGAGAAATTTGATGAGATCGTACGAGATTATCATTATGATACATTGATGACAGCGCATCATGGGGATGATCAAATGGAAACGATTTTGATGAAAATCATTCGTGGTGGGCAGCTAGGTACGTATGCGGGAATCAAGGAAACGCAACCTTTTGCTGGTGGGCGACTTATTCGACCGTTGTTGTCATTTAGTAAAGAACAATTGTATGCGTATGCGGAAGCAGAAGATTTACCTTTTTTTGAGGACCATACCAATCAGGAACTAACTGTCCAACGTAATCGACTGCGTCATTTAGTCGTACCACAATTGAAAAAAGAAAATACCCAAGCGATGGCTCATTTCCAAAAATTCTCGCAACAAATCCAATGGGCAGAACAATTTATCCGAAAAAATACTCATCAGATGATCACGGAACATCTTACGTATAGAGAAGAGCGCTTATCTATTCCGTGGAAGGTGATCGAAAGTTTGGAATCTTTTGAACGTTACTTCTTCTTTTACACGTTCTTTGATTACGTTTTTCCAATTACGAAAGTGACGATCAAAGAAAAACAGATTGACACGTTGTTACAACAATGTGAACAAGCCGCAGGACAATGGCAGATTGATCTGGGCAAACGCTGGGTGATCGAACGTTCCTATGAAGTACTTTATCTTTATGAAAGAAAAAAGGAACGATCAACCAACCACCAAAATACTCCGTTAAAAATCATACCGAATCAATCCATTCAGTTAGGAGAGTCGGAATGGTTAGGGATCTACACACCCGACCAACTTCCAGATTGGAAATTGGATGAAACAGGTGAAATCTTCACTCATGATCTATGGTTATCCGCCGAACAATCGCTTTGGGTCGATCGGCGAAAACCGGGAGATCGTATCCAATTGACGGAGACGTTGAACAAAAGAGTGTCAAGATATTTTATCGATAAAAAAATATCTGTTGCACAACGAAAAAATTCATGGGTTATTATAGATGAAGGGAGAAATCTATGGAGTCTAGTCCCTTTTGTCCATTCTTATTTGAGTATTGGTGTAGAAACTGATAAAATACACTACATACTTCTTTACAAATATCAAAAAGAAGCAATTGGAAGGAGAACCTGATGTTAGAAAAAGATATCGAGAGAGTATTGATCACGCAAGAAGAGATACAAGTTCGTTGTAAAGAACTAGGAAAAGAGTTAACTGAAAATTATCAAGATAAAAATCCGTTGGTTGTTGGTGTATTGAAAGGTGCTGTCCCATTCATGGCAGACATTATCCGTTCGATCGATGCTTACCTAGAATTGGATTTTATGGATGTTTCAAGTTACGGTAACGCAACTGTTTCATCAGGTGAAGTAAAAATCGTAAAAGACTTGGATACGAATGTGGAAGGCCGTGATTTATTGATTGTCGAAGACATTATTGATAGCGGAAGAACACTTGCTTATTTAGTCGATCTATTCAAATACCGTAAAGCAAACTCAGTCAAAATCGTGACACTCCTTGATAAGCCCGAAGGCAGAGTCGTAGATATCGAAGCGGATTACATTGGTTTCAATGTGCCAAACGAGTTTGTGGTAGGTTATGGATTAGATTATGCAGAAGCCTATCGAAATCTTCCATACATCGGTGTACTAAAACCGAGCGTTTATCAATCAAATTAATCATCTATCTCTCATAAATTATGTTACAATAGTATGGTCAGGATTGATAAAAGATTTATCAAGTAAAAATAACGCATAGGGAGGACAACTATGAACAAAAAAAACAATGGCATGATGAAAAATGCCTTGTATTATGTCCTCGTAATCTTAGCGATGGTAATGGTCGTCTACTTTATTTTTGGTAACAATGGCCAACGGTCGTCAGATATCGAGTACTCAAAATTCACTGAACAATTACAAGAAGGCAAAATCAAAAACTTTGAGGTGCAACCTGCTAATGGTGTGTATAAGATCTCAGGTGAATACAAAGAACAACAGACAGTTGCAAATAGTGGTGGTCTATCGATTCTAGGTACTACTGAGACATCAACTACGCACTTCACTACGATTATTTTGCCAAACGATACAACATTGAGCCAAGTCACAGAGTTGGCAAAAGACAACAACGTAGCAACTACGATCAGAGAAGAATCAAGTAGCGGCGTATGGGTATCACTCCTATTAAGCTTCTTGCCAATCGTGATCATCGTCTTCTTCTTCTATATGATGATGGGACAACAAGGTGGCGGCGGAGGCGGCGGAGGCCGTGTGATGAACTTTGGGAAATCCAAAGCAAAAGAAGCCGACAAAAAAGCAAATCGCGTTCGTTTCTCTGATGTAGCGGGTGCGGAAGAAGAAAAACAAGAACTTGTCGAAGTCGTTGAGTTCCTAAAAGATCCAAGACGCTTCATTGAATTAGGCGCACGTATTCCAGCCGGAGTTCTCTTAGAAGGACCTCCAGGAACTGGTAAAACGTTGCTTGCCAAAGCAGTTGCTGGTGAAGCTGGCGTACCATTCTACTCTATTTCGGGTTCAGACTTTGTTGAAATGTTTGTTGGGGTCGGTGCAAGCCGAGTTCGTGACTTATTTGAAACTGCGAAAAAGAATGCTCCAGCAATCATCTTTATTGATGAAATCGATGCTGTCGGTCGTCAACGTGGCGCTGGTATGGGTGGCGGACACGATGAACGTGAACAAACACTGAACCAATTGCTTGTTGAAATGGATGGATTCGATGGAAATGAAGGCGTGATCGTGATTGCAGCGACAAACCGTTCAGACGTATTAGATCCAGCCTTGCTTCGTCCAGGACGTTTTGACCGTCAAATTTTAGTTGGTCGTCCAGATGTCAAAGGCCGTGAAGCGATTTTACGAGTTCACGCAAGAAACAAACCAATTGCTGACGATGTTGATTTGAAAGTCGTAGCACAACAAACACCAGGTTTTGCTGGTGCGGATTTAGAAAACGTCTTAAACGAAGCAGCATTAGTAGCTGCTCGTCGAAACAAGAAAAAAATCGATGCTTCTGATATCGATGAAGCAGAAGACCGCGTGATTGCTGGACCAGCCAAGAAAGACCGTGTCATCAGCAAACGCGAACGCGAAATGGTCGCTTACCATGAAGCAGGTCATACGATCGTTGGGCTTGTCTTGAGTCGTGCCCGTGTCGTTCATAAAGTAACAATCATCCCGCGTGGACGTGCTGGTGGATATATGATCGCTTTACCAAAAGAAGATCAATTCTTAATGACAAAAGAAGATATGTTTGAACAAATCGTTGGATTACTAGGTGGACGTACCGCAGAAGAAATCATCTTCAACGTTCAATCTACTGGTGCATCAAATGACTTTGAACAAGCAACAGCACTAGCAAGAAGTATGGTTACAGAGTATGGGATGAGTGATCGCTTAGGTCCTGTCCAATATGAAGGAAACCACCAAGTATTCGTAGGCCGTGACTATGGTCAAACGAAAGCATACTCAGAACAAGTTGCTTTTGAAATCGACCAAGAAGTACGCAAGATCTTGATGGAAGCACATCAAAAAGCACATGAAATCATCGAAGCACACCGTGCGCAACACAAACTGATCGCAGAAAAACTGCTTGAATTTGAAACATTGGATGCCAAAGCAATCAAATCTCTCTTTGAAAAAGGTGTAATGCCTGAAGGAGCAGAATCGGCAGACTTCCCTAGTGAAAAAGAAGCGCAAACGTTTGAAGAAGCAAAACGTGCACTAGAAGAAAAAGATGCGGAAAAACAAGCAGAAGAAAAACATGAGTTTGATGAAGCGAAAAAAGAGTTGAATGATGAGAATCAATCGACTTCAACGGATGAACAAAATCATTCAGATGATCAAAATAGATAAAGAAAGCAGCTGTGACGAAAGTCGCAGCTCTTTTTTTGTGTCTGACAATTAAAATAGAAACGTAGAATTTACAAATTCAAAAGTTGAAAAATTTGGAAGTTACTAGTATGATTCACTATGAGTTTTAAAATCGGGAAATGAGGTTACATACAAATGGAAGATTATTTAGTAAAGGCATTAGCCAATGACGGGTTTGTTCGAGCATATGCTGTTCGTGCAACCAATACTGTCGCAGAAGCGCAGCAACACCATGATACTTGGCATACATCATCAGCAGCATTAGGCCGTGCATTAGTTGGCAGTCTGCTGCTAGGTGCGACAGTTAAAGGAGAAGACAAATTAACAGTACGCATCCAAGGCGATGGCCCTGCAGGTGGGATCGTTGTTGATGCGAATGGTAAAGGTGATGTCAAAGGGTACATCAAAAATCCACACCTGAGTTTACCGCTGAACGCAGAAGGAAAAATCGATGTACGTGGAGCAGTAGGGACACAAGGGATGTTCAGTGTGACAAAAGATCTAGGGTTAAAAGAACCTTTTTCAGGACAAACACCGATTGTATCTGGTGAACTAGCTGAAGATTTCACGTACTATTTAGCGATTTCAGAACAAATCCCTTCAGCTGTAGGGCTAAGCGTCTTAGTCAATACGGATGATACCATCAAAACAGCGGGTGGTTTTATGATCCAGATCATGCCAGGAGCAGACGAAGAAACGATTGTGAAAATCGAAGAGCAACTGAAAACAACACCACGTATTTCTACACTCTTAGATGAAGGGTTGACACCTGAAGAAATCTTGCATGGATTGTTAGGAACAGACGAATTGCAAGTACTAGAAAAAATGCCTGTGCAGTTTAAATGTGATTGTTCGAAAGAAAAGTTTGGCGAAGCAATCATTGCTTTAGGCGCAGCAGAAATCCAAGCAATGATCGATGAAGACCATGGCGCAGAAGCAGTTTGCTCATTTTGTAATAGTAAGTATACCTACACAGAAGATGACCTAGCAGCATTGAAGACAGAAGCCTTGGGAGGATTATAAGTGGATCACACATGGAAAATCGGGAACGTTGAAATACCGAATCGCGTTGTTGTAGCACCAATGGCAGGGATCACGAACGCCGCATTTCGTGTAACCGTCAAAGAATTTGGTGCAGGAATGGTCGTTTGCGAGATGATCAGTGACCAAGGTATTCATTTCCGCAACAAAAAAACATTGGAAATGCTGCATATCGACGAAACGGAGCATCCATTAAGTTTGCAAATATTTGGTGGGAACAAAGACACACTAGTAGAAGCAGCACAGTTTGTTGAGAAACATACTACAGCAGATATCATTGATATCAATATGGGATGCCCAGTCAATAAAATCATCAAAGCTGAAGCAGGTGCAAAATGGTTATTAGATCCTGATAAAGTCTATGAAATGGTTCATGCAGTTGCATCGGCAGTTGATGTGCCAGTTACTGTGAAAATGCGTATTGGTTGGGACGAAGAACATGTTTTTGCTGTCGAAAACGCATTAGCCGCTCAAGCAGCTGGAGCCGGTGCAGTAGCCATGCACGGACGAACACGTGTGCAAATGTATGAAGGAAAAGCCAATTGGGAAGTGTTAAAGGAAGTCAAAAAACATCTAACGATCCCTTTTATGGGGAACGGGGACGTCAAAACGCCAGAAGATGCAAAACGCATGTTGGAATACGTGGGTGCCGATGGCGTCATGATCGGCCGCGCTGCTTTAGGGAATCCTTGGATGATCCATCGGACACAACATTATTTAGAAACTGGAGAGCTGATTCCGGAACCAACCGCACGCGAAAAAATCGCTACTGCAAAATTACATCTAGAACGTTTAGTTGATTTAAAAGGAGAAACCATCGCCTGTCGTGAGTTTCGGACTCACGCTTCCTACTATCTAAAAGGTATCTCACGTGCAGCCAAGATCAAATTAGCGATCAATAAGACTGAGAAACAGCATGAAATCAATGAACTGCTTGACCAATTGGTTGAAAAAAGTGAAAAATTATCACTTCAATCTTAGGAAGTTATTCTAAGTTTTTTGCGAAATTCAAGCCGAAACACTAAGTTCGGCTTGCTTTTTTTGCGTTTCATTGGCATTATAAGGAAGAGAATAAGATGAGAATGGAGGAACTTTTGTGACTGAGGAACAACAAAATCAATTAGAAGATTTAAACGATCAAATGATTGTTCGTCGTGAAAAAATGGAGCAATTGAGAGAAAATGGGATCGATCCATTTGGTAAGCGATTTGAGCGTACACATAATTCCCAAGAATTGCACGAATTATTTGATCCACGTACAAAAGAAGAATTGGCGGAGATGGCATTGACAGCGAGTGTTGCTGGCCGTATGATGACACGCCGTGGAAAAGGTAAAGCTGGATTTGCCCATCTGCAAGACAGAGAAGGCCAAATCCAAATCTACGTACGCAAAGACCGAGTAGGTGAAGAAGCTTATGAAGTATTCAAACATGCTGACTTAGGAGATTTCTTTGGCGTAACTGGAGAAATCATGAAAACTGATACAGGTGAGGTATCGATCAAAGCCTCTGAAATCGTCATCTTATCAAAAGCACTTCGTCCATTACCAGATAAATATCATGGATTAACGAACATCGAGCAACGATACAGACAGCGTTACCTTGATTTAGTAAGTAATAGAGATAGTTTTGACCGCTTCATGAAACGCAGTCAAATCATTAGTGAGATCCGTCGCTATTTAGATGGGAACGGCTATATCGAAGTTGAAACACCAGTCTTGCATAATGAAGCCGGTGGAGCAGCAGCACGTCCGTTTATCACACATCACAATGCGTTAGATATGGATCTATATCTACGTATTGCGCTAGAACTTCATTTGAAACGTCTGATCGTTGGTGGTATGGAAAAAGTTTATGAGATCGGCCGTGTATTCCGTAATGAAGGAATCGATACGACCCATAACCCAGAGTTCACGATGCTTGAAGCATACACTGCATATACTGATTTTCAAGATGTGATGAACTTGACAGAAGGTATCATCCGTAATGCAGCTGAAAAAGTATTAGGAACAGCTAAAATCACTTATGCAGGTCAAGCAGTTGACTTAGAGAGTGATTTCAAACGTGTGCATATGGTCGATGCAATCAAAGAGCATACAGGTGTTGATTTCTGGAAAGAAATGACCTTAGAAGAAGCACTAGCGATTGCAAAAGAACACCAAGTTGAAGTGACAGAAGCAATGGGTGTTGGTCACGTCATCAATGAATTCTTTGAAGCGTTTGTGGAAGAAACCTTAGTGCAACCTACTTTTGTCTATGGACATCCAGTAGAAGTTTCTCCATTGGCGAAGAAAAATCCTGAAGACCCACGTTTTACTGACCGTTTCGAATTGTTCATCACAGGTAAAGAATTTGCTAATGCCTTTACTGAGCTGAATGATCCAATCGATCAAAGAGAACGTTTTGAAGCGCAAGAAAAAGAACGCGAGCTTGGAAACGATGAAGCACATGGTTTAGACGAAGACTTCTTAGAAGCGCTAGAATATGGTATGCCACCAACTGGCGGACTAGGTATCGGAATCGACCGTCTAGTCATGCTATTGACCGATGCTCAATCGATCCGTGACGTATTACTGTTCCCAACCATGCGTTAAATCTGAGACATAAATAGAAACAACCTGTTCAGGGAACCAAACCGACAATAGCCAGAAATGATTTTTATTTCTAGCTACTGTCGGTTTATTTTTTAGAGAAAAAAATGAGATAACTTTGCTTGAAATCTGGTTCTATATTTAAGACTTTATTGAAACTAATTTTTAAGTAAATGCGTATCAATGAACCAATTCAGAGAAAGTTATGGCAAGGGATAAGATAGCTATAAAAAAAGAAAACGGAACCATTAGAAATGGGTCTGCTTTATAGAAGTTTCAGCACAGTTGCAATGGCGAATGATTTATATAGATAAAGGTTTTCAATCTCTTTATACCATGTAAAAAACGAATGTTTATATCGCTTTTTATCATATTAATCGTATAACTAAAAAACTTGAAAAAACACAAAAAAATTCGTTGACCAATAAGATTTTAGTTGGTATATTATTATTTGTTCAAAAGTTAAGTTTCATAACTTCTGAATGATCATAAAAAAGTTCTTGACGTGTGGGGCAACACATGATAAGATAACCAAGTCGCTTGTGAACGACAATAGATAAACGTTGATTTCGCAAAGAAAAAAACAAAATTAACTGTTGACAAATAACAAACGATGAGTTATGATAAGTGAGTTGCTAAAACGACCTCGTGAAAAACGAGTTCAAAAAAACTTTTTAAAAATAGTTGACAATCATCCGAGAGTTTGCTAAGATATAAAAGTTGCTACGGCAATCACAAATGATAAGCTGAGACAGTTGTGTTTCAATTATCACGTAGACCTTTGAAAACTGAACAAAGTAAGACAAACCAAATGTGTAGGGCGTCTTGATTCAATTCAAGACAACAAACATTTTTAACAAGCAAGCAATATGCTAGCAAACAATTGAGCTTAACAAATGAACTATATGATGTTCGAAAGTAAATTTCGAACTACAGTTCCACATCAGCTTTCGCTGTGAGGAACTAGCATATTATGAGAGTTTGATCCTGGCTCAGGACGAACGCTGGCGGCGTGCCTAATACATGCAAGTCGAACGCTTCTTTTCCCACCGGAGCTTGCTCCACCGGGAAGAGAGGAGTGGCGAACGGGTGAGTAACACGTGGGTAACCTGCCCATCAGAAGGGGATAACACTTGGAAACAGGTGCTAATACCGTATAACAATCGAAACCGCATGGTTTCGTTTTGAAAGGCGCTTTACGGTGCCGCTGATGGATGGACCCGCGGTGCATTAGCTAGTTGGTGAGGTAACGGCTCACCAAGGCCACGATGCATAGCCGACCTGAGAGGGTGATCGGCCACATTGGGACTGAGACACGGCCCAAACTCCTACGGGAGGCAGCAGTAGGGAATCTTCGGCAATGGACGAAAGTCTGACCGAGCAACGCCGCGTGAGTGAAGAAGGTTTTCGGATCGTAAAACTCTGTTGTTAGAGAAGAACAAGGGTGAGAGTAACTGTTCACCCCTTGACGGTATCTAACCAGAAAGCCACGGCTAACTACGTGCCAGCAGCCGCGGTAATACGTAGGTGGCAAGCGTTGTCCGGATTTATTGGGCGTAAAGCGAGCGCAGGCGGTTTCTTAAGTCTGATGTGAAAGCCCCCGGCTCAACCGGGGAGGGTCATTGGAAACTGGGAGACTTGAGTGCAGAAGAGGAGAGTGGAATTCCATGTGTAGCGGTGAAATGCGTAGATATATGGAGGAACACCAGTGGCGAAGGCGGCTCTCTGGTCTGTAACTGACGCTGAGGCTCGAAAGCGTGGGGAGCAAACAGGATTAGATACCCTGGTAGTCCACGCCGTAAACGATGAGTGCTAAGTGTTGGAGGGTTTCCGCCCTTCAGTGCTGCAGCTAACGCATTAAGCACTCCGCCTGGGGAGTACGACCGCAAGGTTGAAACTCAAAGGAATTGACGGGGGCCCGCACAAGCGGTGGAGCATGTGGTTTAATTCGAAGCAACGCGAAGAACCTTACCAGGTCTTGACATCCTTTGACCACTCTAGAGATAGAGCTTCCCCTTCGGGGGCAAAGTGACAGGTGGTGCATGGTTGTCGTCAGCTCGTGTCGTGAGATGTTGGGTTAAGTCCCGCAACGAGCGCAACCCTTATTGTTAGTTGCCATCATTTAGTTGGGCACTCTAGCAAGACTGCCGGTGACAAACCGGAGGAAGGTGGGGATGACGTCAAATCATCATGCCCCTTATGACCTGGGCTACACACGTGCTACAATGGGAAGTACAACGAGTCGCGAAGTCGTGAGGCTAAGCTAATCTCTTAAAGCTTCTCTCAGTTCGGATTGTAGGCTGCAACTCGCCTACATGAAGCCGGAATCGCTAGTAATCGCGGATCAGCACGCCGCGGTGAATACGTTCCCGGGCCTTGTACACACCGCCCGTCACACCACGAGAGTTTGTAACACCCGAAGTCGGTGAGGTAACCTTTTTGGAGCCAGCCGCCTAAGGTGGGATAGATGATTGGGGTGAAGTCGTAACAAGGTAGCCGTATCGGAAGGTGCGGCTGGATCACCTCCTTTCTAAGGAATATTACGGAGACTACACACGTTTGTCGATACTTTGTTCAGTTTTGAGAGGTCTACTCTCAAAATTTTGTTCATTGAAAACTGGATATTGAAGTAAAAATGTAAGTAATACAAACCGAGAACACCGCGTTGAATGAGTTTTTTAATAAGTTCAATTGCTTATTTTTCTTGATTGGACTTCTATCGCTAGAAGAAAGATCAAAACCCAACCGCAAGGTTGATAAGGTTAAGTGAATAAGGGCGCACGGTGGATGCCTTGGCACTAGGAGCCGATGAAGGACGGGACTAACACCGATATGCTTTGGGGAGCTGTACGTAAGCTATGATCCAGAGATTTCCGAATGGGGGAACCCAGCATCTTTTATAGGATGTTACGTATACGTGAATACATAGCGTATACGAGGTAGACGCAGAGAACTGAAACATCTAAGTACCTGCAGGAAGAGAAAGAAAATTCGATTCCCTGAGTAGCGGCGAGCGAAACGGGAAAAGCCCAAACCAATGAGCTTGCTCATTGGGGTTGTAGGACTCCAATATGGTAGTTCTTTCAGATAGTCGAATGACTTGGAAAAGTCAGTCAGAGAGGGTGAAAGCCCCGTAGATGAAATTTGGAAGGCACCTAGGAGGATCCTGAGTACGGCGGAACACGAGGAATTCCGTCGGAATCCGGGAGGACCATCTCCCAAGGCTAAATACTCCCTAGTGACCGATAGTGAACCAGTACCGTGAGGGAAAGGTGAAAAGCACCCCGGAAGGGGAGTGAAATAGAACCTGAAACCGTGTGCCTACAACAAGTCAAAGCCCGTTAATGGGTGATGGCGTGCCTTTTGTAGAATGAACCGGCGAGTTACGATTGCATGCGAGGTTAAGTTGAAGAGACGGAGCCGCAGCGAAAGCGAGTCTGAATAGGGCGTTTGAGTATGTAGTCGTAGACCCGAAACCATGTGATCTACCCATGTCCAGGTTGAAGGTGCGGTAAAACGCACTGGAGGACCGAACCCACGTACGTTGAAAAGTGCGGGGATGAGGTGTGGGTAGCGGAGAAATTCCAAACGAACTTGGAGATAGCTGGTTCTCTCCGAAATAGCTTTAGGGCT
>NZ_JBIOSV010000001.1:2645000-2725000 GCF_051714945.1 Enterococcus sp. AZ080 | reverse complement strand
TATGATTGTTTCTATTTTTTACGCCGGCTTAGCTCAGTTGGTAGAGCATCTGATTTGTAATCAGAGGGTCGAGGGTTCAAGTCCTTTAGCCGGCATCGTAAATACGCGGAAATAGCTCAGTGGTAGAGCACCACCTTGCCAAGGTGGGGGTCGCGGGTTCGAACCCCGTTTTCCGCTTTGCCAATGTACTACGCGCCGGGGTGGCGGAACTGGCAGACGCACAGGACTTAAAATCCTGCGGTGAGTGATCACCGTACCGGTTCGATTCCGGTCCTCGGCATTACAAATATGCGCCCATAGCTCAATTGGATAGAGTGTTTGACTACGGATCAAAAGGTTAGGGGTTCGACTCCTCTTGGGCGCGTTAGTTTTACGGGAAGTAGCTCAGCTTGGTAGAGCACTTGGTTTGGGACCAAGGGGTCGCAGGTTCGAATCCTGTCTTCCCGATTAGTAAATAGTTTCAAGGGGCCTTAGCTCAGCTGGGAGAGCGCCTGCTTTGCACGCAGGAGGTCAGCGGTTCGATCCCGCTAGGCTCCATTTCATTTAAATAATGAATACTTTTTTTCGCGGTGTAGCTCAGCTGGCTAGAGCGTCCGGTTCATACCCGGGAGGTCGGGGGTTCGATCCCCTCCGCCGCGATTATTTAAGAGCCTGGACCTTTAGCTCAGTTGGTTAGAGCAGACGGCTCATAACCGTCCGGTCGTAGGTTCGAGTCCTACAAGGTCCATAGCGACGTTGTATTTCATATTGGAGGATTACCCAAGTCCGGCTGAAGGGAACGGTCTTGAAAACCGTCAGGCGGGTAAAACCGTGCAAGGGTTCGAATCCCTTATCCTCCTTTTCATATTATCGCGGGATGGAGCAGTCTGGTAGCTCGTCGGGCTCATAACCCGAAGGTCGTAGGTTCAAATCCTGCTCCCGCAATTAAAAACTAAAAACATTGGTTCCGTGGTGTAGGGGTTAACATGCCTGCCTGTCACGCAGGAGATCGCGGGTTCGATTCCCGTCGGGACCGCCACGCGGGTGTAGTTTAGTGGTAAAACCACAGCCTTCCAAGCTGTTGTCGCGAGTTCGATTCTCGTCACCCGCTTTTAGTTTTTATGGGCCTATAGCTCAGCTGGTTAGAGCGCACGCCTGATAAGCGTGAGGTCGATGGTTCGAGTCCATTTAGGCCCATTTATTCAAAATCTTAATGGTTTTGGGGAAGTACTCAAGTGGCTGAAGAGGCGCCCCTGCTAAGGGTGTAGGTCGGGAAACCGGCGCGAGGGTTCAAATCCCTCCTTCTCCGTTTCATTTTTATCTGGCCCGTTGGTCAAGCGGTTAAGACACCGCCCTTTCACGGCGGTAACACGGGTTCGAATCCCGTACGGGTCATTAGCTTTATATTGGAGGATTACCCAAGTCCGGCTGAAGGGAACGGTCTTGAAAACCGTCAGGCGGGTAAAACCGTGCAAGGGTTCGAATCCCTTATCCTCCTTTTTTATATTATCGCGGGATGGAGCAGTCTGGTAGCTCGTCGGGCTCATAACCCGAAGGTCGTAGGTTCAAATCCTGCTCCCGCAATTAAAAACTAAAAACATTGGTTCCGTGGTGTAGGGGTTAACATGCCTGCCTGTCACGCAGGAGATCGCGGGTTCGATTCCCGTCGGAACCGTTTGGCTCGGTAGCTCAGTTGGTAGAGCAATGGATTGAAGCTCCATGTGTCGGCAGTTCGATTCTGTCCCGCGCCATACTGCGGGTGTAGTTTAGTGGTAAAACCACAGCCTTCCAAGCTGTTGTCGCGAGTTCGATTCTCGTCACCCGCTTTAGTTTTTATGGGCCTATAGCTCAGCTGGTTAGAGCGCACGCCTGATAAGCGTGAGGTCGATGGTTCGAGTCCATTTAGGCCCATTATTTTCATATTTTTACCTGGCCCGTTGGTCAAGCGGTTAAGACACCGCCCTTTCACGGCGGTAACACGGGTTCGAATCCCGTACGGGTCATCGAAGATACTTTTGAGAGTATCTTTTTTTTTGCTCTTTTTTACTAAATTGGTTTGAATGATTTTTGTAGTGATCACCAAAAAAATAGATTTTTGGTCTAACTTTTGGGGGCGGTTCAGACTGCATAATCGACGTATTGCTCTTTTTTGGTATTCGACGAGAGCCATGAATGAGTTTGAACTGAATTTATGCCAAGTGAAAGCGAGTTGTTTTTATATTTTTTACTAAAAAAACTATTTAAATAGCTTGCTCATATCCGCTTACAGCACTTTGGTCATAGCTACTAGTTTGATATGAGGTGATTCTTATGGCGAGCTAAGATGTTATGAAAAAGCACTTTTTCGTGATTTCAAAATAAGTGGGAAAAATTTAAATGCGGAAATACTATACTCTTAGAGGTGGATGAGTATGTAAATAATAGAATCATTGGAGGTAGCATAGTGAATGAGGTAACTAGAGAAACGAGTGGAAATAAAAATGATTTTATAAAAAGATTAGACATGTTAGCGACGACATTATCATTAAACGAAGATAGAAAGTTAATTTCACTAGAAAAATATAGGTTGCTTTTTTCGACCTACAAAAAAATGATCGAGACCGATGTTGACCATTTTTTTTTAGAGAAACAAAAACAATCAAAAGTGGTTGAGTCATTGCAACGATCACAGGATTTTCTTACATACAAGAATCATACCTTGCTTTGGGAGGCTTTTGGAAAAATGAGGAGCGATGATCCAACTGATTTTATGCTTTTATCCGTATTGACGAATCTAGTTGAAGATGAACACGTTTCTCCACAGTTTTTTGGATTGATTGTTTATAAGAAAGAAAATAAGTTGATTGTGGTCAAAGTAGATAGCGAAGAACAGTTCAGTAGTGGTCAAGTATCTTATGCGAAGATTCCAGTAGCAAAGGCAGAAATGCTAAGTAAAATCATTTATTTTGAACGGGACTCTTTAAATCCCAGACCATTTTCTTTACTTAAGGACATCGAGTTGCTCTCTGAGGGCTTCCAAGTAATCCCTGCTTTAACAATAGGAAGACAAGGAATGGATCATAGCAAAACGAAGGAAGTGGAAGATACATTAAAAGTCCTATTGTTTCATTGCAGAACCGATATCTTTTCATTGGATACTGCTGGAAAAGTAACGCCTGTATGGAATCCTTTTGTCAATCAGGCGAATCTAGAAATGCGAAAAAGATTTCTTGAAGCAGTAAAAGGAGAGAATAAAACGTGGAATGAAGTATTTGATCATGTTTTTGACTATTACTTATATCGGATAGGGGAGAAGAGGATAAATCCACTCTTACCGAGTAATAACCAACATGAATGGTGGAACAGAAGTATACAAAATATTTTTGCTAGGGACCCTTATATCCTTACAATGATCGCTACAAATGGAAAAGATCAAACCTCAAACGAAGCAATCCTAAAAAATAGACTTGAATGGGCAGTTCAGCCGACAGCGTTACTGTATGATCAAGTGCTTACTCAAGTCAAATTCAAAAAGTTAACAGAAACACTCTATCTTGATGGAATAATGATGCAGATGTATGAAGATCGGTTAACAATGATCAAAAGTCCTGTAGCAAAAGAAATGACAAAACGTATCCTTTCAAGGTTGGATGACCGATATGACGATATCAACAGCGAAATAAAACGGCGGATTATGATGCAAAGAAAGCAGTCCGATTTGAAAAGAGAAAGTCAATGGCAAAAGGTTCTACCAATGAACTTAGAACAAAAAGATCGGAGTAATTTTATTAAAAAAGAAGAATTGAAACAAAAGCAAAAACAAGATTTTACAAGAAGGATGGACATGCTCGCTTTAACGTTATCGTTAAAAAGAAATGATGATAGTTTTCTTTTTCCAGAGGTTTATGAATTACTTTTTTCGACCTATATCAAAATGATCGAAACTGATAAAGATGGTTTTTTTATCGATGAAAAAAGGCAAGCAAATATTATTACTTCTTTAAACCAATCAAACGAACTGAATCAACTAAAACAGGCAAATAGTATTCAAAGTATGTTGGAAAAATTACGAAATAATGATTCAACCGACTTTTTACTGATTCCAGCTTGTTTTAAGACGCTAGATCCGGTAAGAAATGGACACATATCAGGTTTGATTGTATATAAGAGAGAAAATGAGTTCATGGTGATGCAAGTAGATAAAGAAGAAACACTGAAAACTGGTGCTTTATCTTACGTTAAAATACCGATGGATAAAATCCAAGAGTTCAGCCGAGTGCTGTTCTCTGCGCGAGATTTTTATGAATTTAAACCCTATGGGATATTAAAACGAATCGAATCACTCTCACATAGATTCAAGGAGATCCCAACGATAAAACTCGCACCTCAAACAACAGGTAATTGTGGGATCATTGAAATGGAAGCTGCACTAAGAGTGGCATTGTTCCATTGTAAAAAAGATCTATTTGATTTACAGCTATCGGATCGAATAACGCCTAAATGGAATACGGAAGTGCAAGACCTCGCATCTTTAGAGATGAAACGTCGATTTGTTGAAGCCATGAAGGGAGATAATCAAGAATGGAACTTAAATTTTGACTATCTCTTTGGGTATTATATTTATCGAAAAAATCAATCGAAACAAAGTGAGGCAGGAAATGGAGATTTACATAAATACTCTCGCTACGGAGATATACGCATCTTATTTGGTAATGATCTTTATATTGATGAAATAATGAATAATGGGGGGAGAATCCCGCTTATTTTTGATTGCTTTCTGAAAGGAAAAATCATACAATCTGTGGGACCAACAGGTACATTATTAGGCAAAGAAATCTGCGTGATAGCAACCTCTGATTTATACAAAGAATTGCAAAGCAACGTCAATGAACTAAAAATGCTAGAAGAAAGACTGCCATATATCAAGATCCCAGTAGCAAAAGAAATGGCTAAATATTTTATTGCTTGCCTTGTAGAAAAGAATAAAGAAATAGAAAGTCACATTTGCGAACGGATTGGCATCGAATCCAAAACATGTTCCTATCAGGTAGAGAGTCAGTCAACCGTCGATTCGTTTGCTAAAGTTTCTCAATCCCAGCTGACGCCTGCTGGAGTCGCAACAGGTGCTTCGGCTCCTTTGACCAACCAATTTGCTACAATGATTCATCGCAGCAAACAGGCATCGGCGGTCAAAAATCAATGTTCCTTTAGTAAGAAAACCAAATGTAAAAAGCAAGTCACGGTGACAAAATAATCAAAAGGATAGGCAAACTAGTATAATAAAAGATAGGTAAAAAGCTTTTGCGTCAGCTTGCTAACTCAGTTGAGGTTAAATGTCGCTTATTATTGAAAGTTGCCATTTTTTTTCTAAAGAACTACGAAAAAACGAGCGTAAAATCTGTTTATCTGCTATACTTGACTCGTTGCAAGTTCCCGAGAGGATCCGTACGAACGGAGATGCCTTGTAACCGAATTTAACTAGGGGGAATCATAATTATGGTAGAAAGACATTTATTTACATCAGAATCTGTTTCAGAAGGACATCCGGATAAGGTCGCTGATCAAATCAGTGATGCGATTTTAGATGCGATCCTAGAACAAGACCCAAATGCAAGAGTAGCTTGTGAGACGTCTGTAACGACGGGGCTAGTTTTAGTATTTGGCGAAATCTCTACAACAGCATATGTGGATATCCAAAAAGTAGTACGTGAGACAGTCAAAGAGATTGGTTATACTCGTGCAAAGTTCGGCTTTGATGGTGACACTGTAGCAGTATTGGCAGCAATTGACGAGCAGTCACCAGATATCGCTCAAGGGGTGGATGAAGCACTTGAGATCCGTGACGAAAAAGAAAGAGATTTATTAGATGAAATCGGCGCTGGTGACCAAGGATTGATGTTTGGTTTTGCAGTGGACGAAACACCAGAATTGATGCCATTACCAATTGCCTTAAGTCATCGCTTAGTACGACGTTTAGCTGAATTGCGTAAATCAAAAGAATTAACATATTTGCGCCCAGATGCAAAATCACAAGTCACTGTAGAATATAATGACCAAGGACAACCAGAAAGAGTTGATACGATCGTTATTTCGACACAACATGATGATGCAGTTGATAATGCAACTATTCGTCAAGATGTCATTGAAAAAGTGATCAAAGAAGTTATTCCAGCAGAACTACTGGACGAACAAACAAAATATTATATTAACCCTACTGGACGTTTTGTGATCGGCGGACCTCAAGGAGATGCTGGATTGACAGGACGAAAAATCATTGTTGATACGTATGGTGGATATGCCCGTCATGGCGGCGGTGCTTTCTCTGGGAAGGATGCAACGAAAGTTGACCGTTCAGCAAGTTATGCGGCACGTTACATTGCGAAAAATATCGTAGCAGCAGGACTTGCTCGTAAAGTAGAAGTCCAATTGGCTTATGCAATCGGTGTCGCTCAACCTGTTTCGATCTCAATCAATACCTTTGGAACGGCAGAAGTGCCAGAAGAAGCGTTGATTGCTGCGGTAAGAGAAAACTTTGACTTACGTCCTGCGGGAATCATCGAAATGCTTGATTTGCGTCGTCCAATCTATAAACAAACAGCTGCATATGGTCATTTTGGACGTACAGATGTTGACTTGCCATGGGAAAAAACAGATAAAGTAGATGCATTAAAAGCTAGTTTAGCTAAATAATTTATGTTTGAATTGAATGTGTTCGCTGCGTGTGACGCACATCAAATGTAGACCAGTAAGCCGGGATATTCGAAAGTAGCTTATGCTACTTTTAGAGTATTTTGGCTTTTTTAGCAGAGTCGAAGTTTATTAGGCAGATGATGCCATTTAAATAACGGAAGTTACGATAAGGAGTGGGCTTGAGAATGGAAAGAAAAACAAACGTGAAAGTCGTAACGATCTGCGTGTTCATCGCTACATTTATGACGGCAATTGAGGGGACAATCGTTACGACTGCAATGCCAACGATCGTTGGTTCACTGCACGGCATGGAAATGATGAACTGGGTGTTTTCGATTTATTTATTGACGAATGCCATGTTGACACCCATCTATGGGAAACTTGCAGATAAAGTTGGAAGAAAACCTATTTTTATTTTCGGTACGCTATTATTTATTATCGGTTCACTTTTTTGTGGGCTTTCTCAATCTATGCTTGGCTTGATTATTTCGCGAGCAATTCAAGGGATGGGTGCAGGAGCAATGATGCCAGTCGCATTGACGATCATTGGCGATTTATACACGATTGAAAAACGAGCAAAAGTGTTAGGGTTGAATAGTTCAGCTTGGGGAATCGCTAGTGTGTTTGGTCCATTAGCTGGTGGGTTTATTGTAGAAGCATTGAGTTGGCACTGGATTTTCTTCATCAATGTGCCGATCGGGTTATTACTGATGGTGCTGATTTGGCTCTATCTCAATGAACCAAAAACAACTCGTGAAGCGAAACCAATGGATCTTAAAGGTAGTTTTAGTTTGATGTTTACGTTGGTTTTGCTGTTACTAGGTTTTCAATTACTAGGTGATCAAGGGCTGACACCATTTGTGTTGGGATTATTAATAGGTAGTGTTTTATTCTTTTTCTTATTCCTGTTCGTCGAAAAACGAGCAGAAGATCCTGTCATCATGCTTCACCTATTCAAAAACCCGCTTTTTGTCGTTGTGAATGCAGCAGCAGCTTTAGCAAGTGGTTTTTTAATGGGGATCGATGTCTATATCCCAATGTGGATGCAAGGAGTATTAGGACTTAATGCGGCAATTGGTGGATTAGTTTTGGCACCACTTTCTCTTGTTTGGATGGTTGGTTCGTTCTTAGCAAGTAAGTGGATGACCCAGATGACCACCTATCGAGTGTTACGTATCGGGTTGTTCATCACCATTGTCGGTGGTGCAGGACTTTGGCTGATGCCATTTCAAAGTAATTTTTTATGGTTCTTCCTGATTTCAACGATCATCGGTGTCGGCTTAGGGATCACAATGACAACATCGACTGTCAGCGCACAAAACAGTGTGCCTTCAGAACAAATGGGTGTTGCCACTTCGTTTAATACGTTAGTCCGCACCATTGGGCAAACAGTGATGGTCGCAGTTTTTGGATTATTGATCAACCGAGTCACGCAAGCTGAACTTGCTGCCAAACAATTGACAGACGATCCGGACATCATGAACAAATTAGTCAATCCACAAACAGCAAAAATGATTGACGCAGAAATATTAACACCATTACGAGAAATTTTGTATCATGGGTTACACCAAGTCTATCTGGTAGGCTTATTATTAGTCATCATCGCGCTAGGGCTAACATTTTTAATTCGTCAAAAAAATGCTACAATAAAAGAATACAAGTAAATTTACAGATTGTTGTCAGAAAAACGATCTGAATAAAGTAAAGAAGGCGAAAAACATATGGCATTTATCCAAGCAAATGTTTATTCAAACGTATTAGAAATGGAAGTCAATCTAAATGTGATCTTACCTCAGACAACCAAAAAAGTGATTGGGACAAGTACATCGGCAAATCTGACGGATGTTCCAGTGCTTTACCTGTTACATGGTATGGGAGGTAATCATAGTGTTTGGCAACGGCGGACTTCCATTGAAAGATATGCGGCGGATTACGGGTTAGCCGTCATCATGCCATCAACGGATTTAGGTTGGTACACAGACACAACGTATGATATGAAGTACTGGACGTTTATCTCAGAAGAATTACCAGAAATCTGTCACGAATTGTTCCCACAACTGACAACGAAAAGAGAAAAAACGTATGCAGCTGGTCTTTCAATGGGTGGATATGGTGCGTTGAAATTGGGGTTAGCAAAGCCCGAACGTTTCTCAGCTATTATTTCTCTCTCAGGTGCGGTGTCGGTTGGTAATCGAATGGACGACTTATTGATGATCCGTCAAGCCAAGTTCTGGGAAGGAATTTTTGGTCCACTAGATAGCATCCAAGGTTCAGTAAATGATCCAGCTTACCTTGTTGAAACCTTAGCAAAAAGTGACAAAGAACCACCACGTATGTATCTTGCTTGTGGTGAATCCGATTTTCTCTATCAAGCCAACCAAGAAATGGCAGAAATTTTAAAAGAAAACAACGTCGATGTGACATTTGAACATGGTCCTGGGGAACATGATTGGATTTTTTGGGATCAATGGATCCAACGAGCGCTCGCTTGGTTGTTCAACAAAAGGAGCTGACACCGTATGGAAGAAACAAAGTATTGCAAAGACTCGATGGTTATCCAAACACATCGGATCTTTCCCTTTGATTTGAATCCATTTGGGTATCTTTTTGGAGGGAAATTAATGGCAATGATCGATGATGCAGCATCGATTTCGGTCACCCGTCATTGTCGCAGAGGGGCAGTCACTGCTTCTTTAGATAGTTTGAATTTTTTGAAGCCTTTGCATGAAAATCATTCCGTTTGTGTGGAATCTTATGTGTCCGGTGCCCATAAGAAATCAATGGAGGTTTTTGTGAAGATCATCGGTGAAAACTTAACGACAGGTGAACGCTATTTGGCTGCTACTTGCTTTACGACATTCGTTGCGGTTCCTTCACATATGAACCTTGAAAAAGAATTTACGGTGCCACATGTCATTCCTGAAACCGAGGAAGAGCAATTAGTTTGCAGTGGGTACGAGGAACGCCGTGCTACAAGACAGAAAGAAAGAACAGCCTATAAAGAATTTGCCGCTAGTTTATCTTTAGATCTCCCTTGGACAAGAGAACGAGAATAAGTCTACTTATGAATGGTAGAAGAAATGCAGAAGTGATCGATCAAGATCACTTCTTTTTTATTGTGGCGAGCAAGATAGGTGCTAAACGGATTGGAAATAAGCATAATAAAGAAGAATTCTATAACGTACCTTTTATAGTGAGAGGAAGATAAACTCAAGAAGAAAGAAGGTGTATTTAAAAACAGATAATTTAAAGTTTCTTTCTATTATAAAAGTAGTTCCAGCGTTAAAAAATTACAGGTTGATTTCTTTTTTCAAACATGGTAAATTGTTAGTCGGTCTATTTTTACGAATTATAAAATAGGACGATTTATTATAAAAAAAGAGAGGTGTAAGTCACAAATATGAAGCTTATTTTAAAACATGCAAAAAACTATCGATTAGCTGTTTTTGTTTCTTTGCTTTCTGTCGCACTTATGGTGACAGCTACGCTTTGGCAACCTAAGTTGTTGCAACAAGTATTAGAAGCAATCATTACAGAAGACAGCGATGAAATGCGCACGATTGGCATTTCTTTGATTAGTTTAGCACTCCTAGGTTTAGCAGCTGGAGTCACGAACACGATATTTTCTGCTAAAGTCGCACAGGGTGTCAGTGCAGATATCCGGGAGGAAGCGTTTCGCAAGATCCAGACCTTCTCATTTGGTAATATTGAACAGTTTTCTGCTGGAAATTTAGTGGTGCGCTTAACGAACGATATTACGCAGATCCAAAACTTAGTTATGATTTCTTTGCAATCTTTGTTCCGTATCCCGTTTCTGTTTATTGGTGCATTTATTCTTGCGATGGCAACAATGCCTCAGTTGTGGTGGATCATCGTTCTTTTGATCGTTACTGTATTCTTGATCACAGCACTGTCCTTTACACGTATGGGCAAGCACTTTATGATCATCCAAAAACTGATCGATAAAGTTAATAGTATCGCAAAAGAAAATCTAATGGGGATTCGAGTAGTCAAATCGTTTGTCCAAGAAGAAAATCAGTTGAATGAATTTAGTAAAGTCAGTGAAGATTTAACGAAGCACAATATCATTGTTGGAACATTATTTTCAGTCATGATCCCCTCATTTATGTTAGCTGCGAACTTAGCTGTGGTGGGAGCAATCTTCTTCGTCAGTGATCTTGCAAAAGATGATCCAACCCTGATTGGTGGTATTGCTTCATTTATGAACTATTTGATGCAGATCATGATGGCGATCATCATCGGCGGTATGATGATGATGATGACCTCAAGAGCCGCTGTTTCCTTAAAACGGATCAAAGAGATCTTAGATACTGAACCAGATTTAACTTATCTAGATGTACCTGAACAAGAATTGACTGGTTCTGTTCGTTTTGAAAACGTGTCTTTCCGTTATCCTGGTGATGATGCAGATACACTCAAAAATATCACTTTTTCGATCGAGCCTGGTGAAATGGTTGGTATTGTTGGGGCAACTGGAGCAGGAAAGTCAACTTTAGCACAATTGATTCCACGCTTGTTCGATCCAACGGAAGGGAAAGTAGAAGTTGGTGGTGTTGATCTACGACAAGTGAATGAACATAGTTTAAGAAAAACCGTCTCGTTTGTTTTACAAAAAGCGATTCTTTTTTCAGGCACGATTGCCCAGAATCTACGTCAAGGGAACAAGAATGCAACAGAAAAGGATATGGAAAATGCTTCTTCTATCGCTCAAGCCAAAGAATTTATCGAGAAATTAGCTGATCGTTATGAAGCACCAGTCGAAGAACGTAGTAGTAACTTTTCTGGTGGACAAAAGCAACGTTTATCTATCACACGTGGTGTGATCGGTCAGCCAAAAATCCTGATTCTAGATGACAGTACCAGTGCATTAGATGCCCGTTCAGAAAAACTGGTTCGCGAAGCCCTTGATCGTGAGTTAAAAGACACGACAACGATCGTTATCGCTCAAAAGATTGCTTCTGTTGTCAAAGCAGACCGCATCTTGGTACTAGATGAAGGAAAACTAGTGGGTGAAGGAACGCATGAAGAACTCGTTGCAAACAATCAGGTATATCAAGAGATTTTTGAAACTCAAAAAGGAACGGAGGAGTAGCCATGACTGATTTGATTAAAGCAAGTAAGTTTTTCTATCATTATTTAAAGCGGTACAAGGTTTCCTTCTTCTTTATCTTTATTACTGTGATTGCAGCAACTTACTTACAAGTAAAAGCACCTCAATATATCGGGGAAGCTTTCCAAGAATTAGCAAATTATATTACTGCTTTGATGCAAGGTGTTGATGATAAAAGCAATTTCCTTTCGATTATTTGGAAGCTTTTGATGTTTTATGTTTTAGCCAGTGCGGCAAATTTTATTTACAGTATTTTATTTACACAAGTGGTCGGGAAATCAACGAACCGGATGCGTATTGGTCTATTCAATAAATTAGAAAAATTAACGATCCGCTTTTTTGATTCCCATCAAGATGGGGAGATTCTTAGTCGCTTCACTAGTGATTTGGATAATATCCAAAATAGTTTGAACCAAGCACTTCTTCAAGTGATCACGAATGCGGTTCTATTAGTTGGTATCTTGATCATGATGTTCCGCCAAAATGTCCAACTTGCTTGGGCGACGATTGCTTCTACACCGGTCGCGATTTTGATTGCTGTCCTAGTCATTCAAAAAGCCCGCAAATATGTCGACATCCAACAAGATGAAGTCGGTAAATTGAATGGTTATATGGATGAAAAGATCAGTGGGCAACGCGTGATCATCACGAATGGTCTGCAAGAAGAAACAATCGAAGGTTTCTTAGCTCATAATCAAACTGTTCGTGAAGCAACATTTAAAGGACAAGCATACTCAGGGTTACTTTTCCCAATGATGCAAGGTATGTCTTTAGTCAACACAGCGATCGTGATCTTCTTTGGTGGCTGGTTAGCGTTGAATGGTGATTTGGAACGTTCAGTAGCGCTAGGATTAGTAGTTACTTTCGTCCAATATTCCCAACAATATTATCAACCATTGATGCAAATTTCTTCTGGCTACAGTATGATCCAGTTAGCGATCACTGGAGCGCGAAGACTGAATGAAATGTTTGCTGAAAAAGATGAAGTGAAACCACAAAACGGCAAACCGTTTGCGGGGATCGAAAAGGGCTTATCATTGACGAATGTTGATTTTGGCTATAGTCCAGAGAAATTAGTCTTAAATGATGTTTCCATTGATGTGAATAAAGGCGAGATGGTTGCTTTAGTAGGCCCAACTGGTTCAGGTAAGACAACGATCATGAACTTGTTGAATCGCTTCTATGATGTGAACGGTGGCTCTGTGAGCATTGACGGAACAGATATCCGCGAGTATGATTTAGACGAATTGCGTCGACATGTCGGCATCGTTCTACAAGAATCCGTTCTATTTTCTGGCACGATCCGAGACAATATTGTCTTTGGTAAACCAGATGCAACGGATGAAGAAGTAGTTAGCGCAGCGAAACAAGCAAATATCCATGACTTTATCCAGACGCTCGAACATGGCTATGATACCCACGTCTCTGAGGAAAATAATTTGTTCAGTACGGGGCAAAAGCAATTGATCAGTATCGCGCGAACAATCATCACGAATCCAGACTTATTGATTTTAGATGAAGCAACAAGTAACGTGGATACAGTAACTGAAGCAAGAATCCAAAAAGCAATGGATGAAGCGATCAAAGGTCGGACAAGTTTCGTGATCGCCCATCGCTTGAAGACGATCCTGAACGCTGATCGCATCGTTGTTTTACGTGATGGCAAAGTGATCGAAGAAGGAAACCATCATCAATTATTAGCAGAAGATGGCTTCTATGCAGAGTTGTATCATAATCAGTTTGTGTTTGAATAGGTGGTGGGAGAGAACGAATGTCTCACTCCCGTCATTGTGTAACGAATGTTCAAATGGAAGTCGAAAAACACCAAATCAAGAAGCCCTTGGTTTGGTGTTTTTCATGTCATGCAGTCTGATTGGCGTGTTTGGATGAATCCAAACATGAACCTTGAAAAATTAGCAAGGCTCCCGTACTTATGTAACAAAAGTTATGGCAAATAGTTTTCAGTTATTAGAAAGTGAATCTGTGATTTCTTATTAAGTCAGGTCAATGATTTTAGAAATCATCACTATGCAAAATAAAAAGAACTTAGTCAAGTATTCCTCATGATAATCATTTGATCAATAGAAGTGACGATGAATTTCTATTCTAAATACACAGACACACTGGAATATTAATTGTATTATAGTATAATTTATTCAACAAAGAACAGGTTCATATTACGACCAAAACCCACTAGCTGGCGGGCTAGTGGTTTTCTTTTACGTTTCAATAGGAATTAACGGGTAGGCTTACTGTCTTTTTTTGGCAATTCTACAATCAAACCATTTGCAGATGTAATGAGCGGTTACTTCTGCCGTGATTACAAAGATAAAATCAAAGAATAGATTCATGAGTACATCTTACTTCCCTTGTCCGAAACAGACCGAAATAATTTTATAGCACATTTGAAATCTCCAATTTTAGATGAGGTGGCTATTCGTTTATTGAGGTGAGGTAGTTTTTTTATAAAAATAAATCAGAGAATATATAGTATGAAATTTTTTTTTAAAGAAAAAAGAAAAATTTCCCGATATTCTAAAGTTGATATAATTAATTATAGCAGAATAACTATTAATACATCATTTAGTTGCATGCCCATGCATAATGAACTCATCCTAACTTCACTTGCATATAAATATGAAGACTGCATGTCATACTTATATACATATAAAAATGAGGAGGATAAAACTAAATCTAGTTTGAGCGTTAGTAGGAGTGGTTGGAAATGTTCCATGCAGTAAAAATGAAAAATGTGATAAAGAAAGAAGGGAACTTAAGATGTGGAGAGAAAAGCAATTTAGTAAAGTAATCGATTTGATTAGTGTTATAGCAATCACTCTGATATTGATATTTTTCATGCCAACTAAAATTGTAGAAGCGCAACCGCTAGTAGAAGCAAATGATTCTGCCGTTCTTGTAAAAGAAGAAGGAGGTAGTGTAGTAGAATTTGACTTATCAAAAAACATGGTACAGACTAAAGAAATACATTTGGCAAGTGGTACAACAGCGAAAATTGTTGCTGAACCAGTGTTTGATAACCATTTACGTTTAGGTAATGGAGTATGGAATATCTATTATTATTCAGTAATTTTTAATTGCGGCTTTAATATTAGAGTAAGTAGTAATAGTATTAGTAGTGCTTATGATCCTTGGTACTATCATGTGGGGGTCAGTGTGAAATCTAGTTCATTGAAAAGAGATAGCACAAAACAAGCAACTTATTATTTCGAGTTTGGAACTCCGATATGGGATTTTGGCGGATGGAGTGGCTGGTTAAGAGCATCAATTAATAGCTCAAATAATTTGGTCGTAACTGTTAAATAGGATGGGGGCTCTAGGAATAATAATAGCCATCATCAGTTTTATTTTGGCGGCAGGTGTAACAATATTGATCATTCGTGTGCTAAAACAGTATTTCACCAAATCATAGCTCAAATGTGATCAAGTGAGGGTCATTAAGAAAATGGGATTCTAATTGGTCGTTAGGTTCTGCTAAAAAATGAAAAAACTCTTTATCTTCTCAGTTTTATCATACTAGAAGACAAGGAGTTTTTTATTAGTTGTGGCGTTTCTTTTTTTCGATACAATACAAGATCGGAGGATTATTTTTTTGATTGATAAATTGATAATTCAAAACATTGAATTGTTCTTGAGGCAATGCTTGGCAAAAGTTTTGTACCATATCTAGTTCTGCTTCGCCACCTTGATGACCATAATAAACGACGATGATCATGCGACCTTGTGGAACTAAACGTTTCACGATTTCTTCCATCGCTGTTTTTGTCGTTTCAGGTAGCGTGATGACGGATTTATCACTTTTGGGTAAATAGCCTAAGTTGAAGATACCAGCTTTGATCGGTTGTTGTTCAGCAATGACCGCACCAATGGTCTCATGTCCTTGTAAAAACAGTGTCGTCCGCTCCAATAAGCCATTCTCTGACAATTTTTGTTGCGTGGACTCCAATGCTTGTTGTTGAATATCAAAACTATATACTTGACCAGTTTTTCCGACTTTTTCTGCAAGAAATAAAGTGTCATGCCCATTGCCCATCGTGGCATCAATCACATAATCTCCTGGTTGGATGATTTCCTCCAATAGCGTATGACTATAATGAAGTGCCGTTTTCAACATCCGCTTTTGACTCCTTCTCGAATATTGTACTTTCCTTGATAACTATTGCGACGAATCATTTCTTCATCGATCGCATTCAAGACTTCCCATTTTTTCAAACTCCACATTGGCCCGACCAATGAATCCCAAGGCGCATCACCAGTTAAACGATGGATGATGATCTCTTGTGGGATCATTTCTAATTGATCACAAATGACAGATACATAATCGGCTCGACTCATCAATTGCAGTCTGCCCTCGTGATAGTCACGTAACATCTTTGTTTTACGCATCAAGTGCATCAAATGTAGTTTGATTCCTTGGATATCAGAATCTAAGATCGTGCGACGAACATTTTCCCGCATCATATCCAATGATTCTCCTGGCAATCCGTTGATCAGATGCGTACATACACGTATGTCGTGCTTCCGTAATTTCGCAACACCGTCTAGATATGTTTGATAATCATGTGCCCGATTGATCAGGACAGAGGTTTCTTCATAAGTCGTTTGTAAGCCTAATTCTACCCATAAGTATAAACGTTGATTCAATTCAGCTAAGTAATCCACGACTTCATCAGGTAAGCAATCTGGTCTGGTACCAATTGATAAACCAACGACACCTGGTAGGTTGATGACCTGTTCAAATCGTTCACGAATGATTTCGACAGGCGCATGGGTATTCGTGAAATTTTGAAAGTAAACGATGTATTGATTCACTTGTGGCCATTTTTTGTGCATCATATCGATTTCTTTTTGAAACTGGATCGGTAGTGGCTCCTCAGGAGCAACGATCATATCACCAGAGCCAGAAACACTACAAAAGGTACAACCACCGTGGGCAACTGTTCCGTCACGATTGGGACAATCAAAGCCACCATCGATCGGTACTTTAAAAATTTTTCCACCAAATTCATGGCGTAACGCATAATTCCAAGAATGGTAACGTTTATTTCCTTCAGCATAAGGAAATTCCATTAAAATCCCCTCTTCCTATTTGATTGTGTAAATGGCAAGCGTTGTTGGATATACCAAGGATAAGTCAAGCATAACCAAAACAGGCTCAAGCTATAACCACCGAGGATATCACTAGGATAATGGACACCCAGATAGACACGACTAGCGCCAATACTCAGAATCAGTAAACCTAACAATACTTGGATCATCCATGCCCAATCTCTCGTCTTGATCAAGGATGGCATCAAAAAAATCAGTGTGCCATACAAGATCATACTCGTTGCAGCGTGTCCACTTGGAAAACTATACGTCGTTTCGACAACTAAATGTTGAAGTCTTGGACGGTCACGCATCACTAAAAGCTTGATCAGTGGATTTAAGATCCCAGCAATTAGCACAAAATTGAGGGTAAACCAATAAAGTTCTTTTCTTTTTTTCTTGAACCATAACCAAAGAGCAACTAATCCAAATACTAAAATGACAGTTATTGCATTTCCAAATGTCGTGATCAACCGCTGAAATGGATTCCAATCAGGATAAGGAATACGAATCCAATGGGTCAGCGTTTGGTCAAAACTAGACAATAGATCCACACGAAATAAGACAAGTAGACTCAACGCTAGAAAAAGCAAGAAGCAACTTGCGGCTGAGATTTGGAAGATTCTTTTATTTTTCATTTAACTCCTCCTTCATGCCCAATCATTATAGCATTTATTATAAGAACGAAAAACAAGAGTTTTCTATTCCTGTTCACTTGGATCAATGAATAAAAATATATTGTTATGCAAGTTGTAATGTAATAGCAACCCTCAAGTAATATAACCGACATATTTAATTTGAAAAATAGGTGGTCATATATAATTTAATAACTAGGAATCGTTTGATTAAAGGGTTAACAAAAGCGTCAAATCAAAAAATTACGAAAGATTACATAAAGATTACAAAACAACGTAATAGTCTTAAATAACTTTTAATAAATATTAAGAGAAGTTATAATTATTGATAAGGCTAGATAAAAGTAATTAAATATGGGGGATAGTATATGCAAAAGGAATTAGTAGGACGAAAAGAACGCAGACGTCTGGAACAAGCGAAGCGTTACCGTAAAGTAAAGCGAAGTGCGGCAATCGTCGGAACCGCAATGGTGGGCTGTTCAGCTGTAGCACCAGTATTACAATCAGTCGCTGTCAATGCGGATGAAACACCGATCCAAATGAACTCTCGGATCAATACCGCTGCATTTATCACAGAAATTGCCACATTTGCACAACCAATCGCAAACGCGAATGATTTGTATGCTTCAGTAATGATCGCTCAAGCAGTTGTCGAAAGTGGTTGGGGTGGCAGTACATTATCACGTGCACCTTATCATAACTTATTTGGGATCAAAGGAAGCTACCAAGGACAAACTGTTTATATGGACACGCTTGAATTCTTGAACAACCAATGGGTGACGAAAAAAGAACCTTTCCGTCAATATCCTTCTTTCGCAGAGTCTTTTAGTGACAATGCCTATGTACTTAGAAATACTTCATTTGGTAATGGCTACTACTATGCAGGTGCTTGGAAGAGTAATACTCGTTCTTATACGGATGCTACTGCCCATTTGACAGGACGCTATGCGACGGACCCAAGTTATGCGACAAAATTAAACAATCTTATCATGACGTATGGCTTGACTAAATATGACACACCAGCAACTGGAAATGCAGGCGGTGGTGCGACGACTGGCGGCGGCAATACGATTAATACAGGTAACACAGGAAGTACAAATACAGGAAGTACAAATACAGGAAGCACGAATACAGGAAATACTGGTGGAAGTACGACTACTGGTTCAACGACGTACACAGTAAAATCTGGTGATTCTGTTTGGGGCATCTCAAATGCTCATGGCATCTCAATGGCACAATTGATTGAATGGAATAATATTAAAAATAATTTTGTTTATCCAGGACAAAAATTGACGATCAAAGGTGGTACAGCTGGCGGATCTTCAACAACAAATTCAGGAAACAATACAGCTTCTGCAGGTAGCAGTTCTGCTGGAACAACAACAAACAATTCGTCCGGTACGCGTTATACAGTCAAAGCAGGTGACTCTGTTTGGGGTATCTCGAATGCTCACGGCATCTCAATGGCACAATTGATTCAATGGAATAATATCAAGAATAATTTTGTTTATCCAGGACAAAGCTTGATCGTTTCTAATGGTGGGTCTGCTTCTGTAAATACACCATCGACACCAAGCACAACACCATCAACACCAAGTACAGGTGCTTCAGTTTCTGGTGCAAAATATACGGTCAAAGCAGGTGATTCTGTCTGGGGTGTCTCTCATGCCCACGGTATCTCAATGGCCCAGTTGATCCAATGGAACAACATCAAGAACAACTTTATTTACCCAGGACAACAGTTGGTTGTTTCAAATGGTGGCGCATCAAGCACTGTATCAACGAGTCCAGCACCTTCAACAACGACGAATAATCCAACGACTTCAAACACAGCAAGCCAAGGATCAGGCACCTACACGGTCAAAGCAGGTGAATCGGTGTGGAGCGTCGCAAATAAAAATGGGATCTCGATGAACCAATTGATCGAATGGAACAATATCAAAAATAACTTCATCTATCCAGGTCAAAAACTGATCGTAAAAGGTGGTAGTACAGCAGCACCAACATCTACACCGACAACAACGCCGGCAGCTACGCCAAGCACACCGAATACGTCAGCAGCAACGAACACATCAACCTCTGGTGATACGATCTATACGGTCAAAGCAGGTGAATCTGTTTGGGGTGTAGCTGATAAACACGGCATCACGATGGATCAACTGATTGAATGGAACAATATCAAAAATAATTTCATTTATCCAGGCCAAAAAGTGGTCGTGAAAAAAGGAAATACAACAGCAGCACCTACGTCTAATGATGGCAAACGTTACACGGTCAAAGCAGGTGAATCCGTTTGGGGTGTAGCTGATAGCCATGGCATCTCAATGGCGCAATTGATCGAGTGGAACAACATCAAAAACAACTTTATCTACCCAGGACAAAGTTTGATCGTTGCAAAATAATCGATCTGACTGAAATAATAGTTGATTGATTCAATAATATTTGTTACTATGAAGCTACTAAAAATTTAGTTGATCAACGTTTGAAAAGGAAGTAGTAAAAAGTCGAAAGTTTTAGAGAGCACATGGTTGGTGAAAATGTGTACGGACGCTTTTGAACTCGCCTTTGAGTTGCACCTGCTGAACAGTTCTCCCAGTAAGCAGAGGCGGTGACGACCGTTACAACGTTCAAGGCCTTGTTTAGTAAGGCAAAATTAGGTGGTACCACGTAGATTACGTCCTATAAAAAGAGCAATCTTTTTATAGGATTTTTTTGTTTTTCAAGGCCAGATGCTAAAAGAAAAACAGATCATTACATCAAAATAGGGGGTTCAAGATGAGCTATAATCACAAAGAAATTGAAAAAAAATGGCAAAAATATTGGGCAAAAAATAACACCTTCAATACGCATGATGAACCAGGCAAACCAAGATTCTATGCGTTGGATATGTTTCCATATCCATCAGGACAAGGTCTACATGTTGGGCATCCAGAAGGCTATACTGCAACAGATATCTTAGCACGTTTCAAACGTAGTCAAGGTTTCAACGTGTTACATCCAATGGGGTGGGATGCATTTGGACTACCAGCAGAACAATACGCATTGGATACAGGGAATGACCCTGCAGAATTTACGCAAAAAAATATTGAAACCTTCCGTCGCCAAATCAATTCACTTGGTTTTAGTTACGATTGGAATCGTGAAGTCAACACAACAGACCCTGAGTACTACAAATGGACACAATGGATCTTTACTAAATTATATGAAAAAGGGTTAGCCTATGAAGCAGAAGTAGCAGTGAACTGGGTACCTGAACTAGGTACAGTGATCTCAAACGAAGAAGTGATCGATGGCAAAAGTGAACGTGGTGGCTATGATGTCATCCGCAAACCAATGCGTCAATGGATGCTGAAAATCACCGCATATGCAGATCGTTTGATCGATGACCTCGAGCTTGTGGATTGGCCCGAAAGCATCAAAGAAATGCAACGTAATTGGATCGGACGTTCAGTCGGAGCAAATGTCACGTTTAAAGTGGCGGGCACAGATAAAGAATATACGGTCTTTACTACACGTCCAGATACGTTATTTGGAGCAACCTACTCTGTGCTAGCACCAGAGTTAGATTTAGTTCGTGAGATCACAACTCCAGAACAAAAAGAAGCAGTCGAAGCGTATATCGCAGAAACAGCGAAAAAATCAGATCTTAAACGAACAGATCTTGCCAAAGAAAAAACCGGCGTATTTACAGGGGCGTATGCGATCAACCCAGTAAATGGCAAGGAAATCCCTATCTGGATCGCTGATTATGTGTTAGCTTCTTATGGCACAGGTGCGATCATGGCAGTACCGGCACATGATGAACGTGATTACGAGTTTGCACAAACGTTTGATCTAGAAATCTTACCAGTCATCGAAGGTGGCGATACTTCAACAGCTGCCTACACAGAAGATGGTGTGCATATCAATTCTGATTTCTTGAACGGATTGAACAAAGAAGAAGCCATCGAGGCGATGAATCAATGGTTGGAAGAACATGGCGTTGGGAAAAAAGAAGTCAGCTATCGCTTGCGTGATTGGTTATTTTCTCGTCAACGTTATTGGGGAGAACCAATCCCGATCATCCATTGGGAAGACGGCACAATGACAACAGTAGCAGAAGAAGAATTACCACTACGTTTACCAAAAACAAGCAATATCCAACCAAGTGGCACAGGGGAGTCACCATTAGCAAACATTGACGAGTGGGTCAATGTCGTTGATCCTGAAACAGGTAAAAAAGGCCGTCGTGAAACGAATACGATGCCACAATGGGCAGGAAGCTCATGGTATTACCTACGCTATATCGATCCACATAATAAAAAAGAATTAGCTAACTATGAAAAACTAGAACGATGGTTACCAGTAGATATTTATATCGGTGGGGCAGAACATGCGGTACTTCACCTATTGTATGCTCGCTTCTGGCATAAATTCCTTTACGATATTGGCGTGGTACCAACAAAAGAGCCTTTTGAAAAATTGTTCAATCAAGGAATGATCCTTGGAGAAAACAACGAAAAAATGTCTAAATCTCGTGGCAATGTCGTCAATCCTGACGATGTCGTAGAAGCATATGGTGCGGATACGTTACGTCTCTACGAAATGTTCATGGGCCCATTAGACGCATCGATTGCTTGGAGTGAAAATGGCTTAGAAGGTAGCCGTAAATTCTTAGATCGTGTTTGGCGTTTGATCGTGGACGAAAACAATAAAATGCGTGATCGTATCACGACACTGAATGACGGTAAACTTGATAAAGTATATCACCAAACAGTAAAAAAAGTCACAGAAGATTACGAAAATCTACATTTCAATACAGCGATTTCTCAATTGATGGTCTTTGTCAATGAAGCATATAAAGTCGATGCCTTACCTTATGAATATATCGAAGGATTCGTACAATTACTTGCGCCGATCGCGCCACATATCGGTGAAGAGCTATGGGCGATCCTAGGCAATGAACAAGATCTTTCTTATGCACCATGGCCAACTTATGATGAAGCTGCTTTGATTGAAGATGAAGTAGAAGTGGTCTTCCAAATCAATGGAAAAGTTCGTGCAAAAGCCAGTGTCGCACGTGACTTATCAAAAGAAGAACTAGAAAAAACAGCGATGGACGATGAGAGTATCAAAGAACAACTAGAAGGAAAAACAATCAGAAAAGTGATCGTGGTTCCAAATAAATTAGTCAACATCGTCGCAAATTAATAAGTAAGCACCAATAGAAAAAAAGTAAAAACGAGATGCCACATTCTCATGGAAATCATTTGGATTTCATGAGAATGTGTTTTTTTTTTATAAATTTCCATCGGAGGGAAATTTTATTATCAGTGATGATTTCATATTTTTACTCTATATAATAGTTATCCCTTTTTGTTCAAGGAATAGTAATTAATCTAGTGTAGACAAGTAAAAGGTAAAGTCAAAAAAATAGTTATCAACTGAAGTTCATGTGTAGGATGTTTTTTTACCTTGCTAACGGTAAAAAAAGATTTTATTAGTATTTTGAAATTATAGATAATATCTATAGGATGTGTATATTTTTTTACTTTGTAGAGAGGAGTGGATGATTGATTTCATATAAATGATCTTGCTTTTGCTAGCAATATTTTTTGTGAAGGGGCCTGAGCTAACTACATATCTTTTTCTACAGCTGTACTTTGCAGAGAATTTATAATCAAGCAGTTTGTTTTAGACGATTATTTATAACGTTCTTTTTATCCAAAAAGATCGATGATGAAATGTATTGTCAAAAAATAAGAGAGAGGAGAGAAACTTTGAAAGCAAAAAAAATAAGGATTATCGCTGCATCGTTTCTGTTGTTTCAACATGTGCTGATGCCTTCAGTAGTAATGGCTATAGAAAATGAACCGACATCTAGTGCAAAGATTACACAAGAACAACCAGAAAGCGACTTGTCTGGAGCAACAACCGAAATGGTCGAAGAACAAGAATCAATGATTCACGAAGAGCTATCAGAAGTACCGAAGGAACCTGAACCACAAGCAGAAGTGACAGAGGAGTCCCTAGAGACAGTGGAACCACAAGCAGTGCCTCCACTTGATGAAAGTCTTTTATCTGGCTATTTGGGGCGATTGAATTTGTCTACAGAAAATGTTAGAGAGTTGACTAATCACGGTAGAAGTTCATATCTAGAAAATATCTTACAAAATGCAATTAATCGAACAATCGATTTAAATACAGCTGCAGGTTCATCCACAACATTCGCAGTTACTGTACCGACTCACTCTTTAGTTGAAAGAATCAATGGCAGTAATGGATGGATTTCGTCAATTGCGACTGACAGTCCTGCAGGAATGCCGGACGAATTTTACACACAGATGTACTACGGCAATCATTCGACCCACCAAAATACTTATGATTTGAATAATATAGTATCAAGTAATTCAGCTATTGAGGTTTCTGCAACAGTGACAAAGAATGCTAACTATACTGCAACCATCAATTTCACAGTTACACGAACACAAACAGGGAATACAGCGATATCATTAGATATTCGTGGAAATGTAGTGCTAGGTTCAACGGTTGTCGCAACGCAGTTTCCGAATATTGCTACACCAAGGAAAGTGATGGAGCTCAATTATACAGGGGAAACAATTGCACACTTGACTATCAATCCGGTTGCTTCAGTGGGTGTTTATGAAAATGTGACTGTTCAGGCGACGAGAAGTCAGAGTCTTCCTCAATCAGTCATTCAAGGCTGGTTCCATACATTACCGAGTACAGGTAGTTGGAGTTATTCCACGGTTAGTTTGGGAGACGGCTGGTATCCTGGTTACAGTAATAGAATACCAGTGTATCTTCAGGATAACAATTCGACCGCAGGTCCTACACAATTTTGGACAAACGCAACAGTCGTAGATACCGAAGCTCCTACTGGAACAGCAAAAACGACGTGGACGTCCATTCAAGCGAATCGACATCGCGATTTCACTCAAGAAGAGCTCCGATCCGCAATAAATACACTTAGTGATAATTGGACATATTCAGAAAACATAAAGGTGACTTATGAACGGAACTTATCCGAGTTAAGACCAGGTACATCTTATCAAGATGGCTTTACCATTACGGATGAATCGTTAAATGCTGGCTATGTTTCACCAATAAGAATCGCTATTGTTGATACATTAGCCCCAACAGGAACAGTACAAACAGAGACAATCGATCTTTCTGAAGTGACAACAGAGATTCCTTCGCGAACAGATCTCATGCAGTTTTTAAATGATGATCTTGATGATAACTGGACCTTACCAGAAAATATCATCATTCAACTCGTTGACGAAAATGGTACAGTGATAAACTTACAAAATTTAGAATCATCAGATGCTATCCAGACAGGTTATATTCGTTTAGAAGATGAGCGAGGAAATCAGTCAAACTTACAAGAAGTCAAATTTACACTAGATAACGAAGGACCGACAGGAAATGTCGTAACCCAACCTGTCGATTTCCAAGCACGAAGAAAAGATGAATTGACGAGAGACGATCTATTACAGTTCTTTACTGAAGACCCATTGGATAATACGACGGCCTCAGATCAAATTGATCTTTCTTTGCGGAATGATTTAGGAGAAATTGTGAGTATCGTCAATGTTGCACCTTCGATGACCGTCTATGATGCAAAAGTCCGTTTACAAGATATCCGAGGCAATCAGACAGAATATCCTGTGAACTATCGAGTGATTGATACGCAAGCGCCGACAGGAAGCGTCAAAGGAACTTGGACCGTTTTTGAGGCCGATCGTTATCGAGATTTTACTCAAGAAGAGTTGCGTTCCTTGATCAATGATTTAGCGGATAATTGGTCAGAGTTAGAAAATATTCAATTGAAAAGTCTGCCCTTGTATAATTACGCTCCGAATTTACCGGATGAATTTTATCCGATGGACGTCACTGCAACCGATGAAGCGGGGAATAAGTATACCTTTAGTAGAACAATGCCGAAGATAGTCGATACGACCGCTCCAACAGCCAATTTTAAAAATGAAGTCATCGACTTTTCGAGTCATACAGCTAATACTTTTTCACGAACAGACTTGTTGCAGTTCTTAAATGGAGATCCTAGTGATAACTGGACATTGCCACAGAATATTGTCATTGAATTAGTGGATAGTGAAGGCAACGAGTTTGAGTTAGATGATTTAGAATTCAAGGAATATACCGGTTACATCCGGTTGACGGATGGACATGGGAATCAGTCAAGTCCTCACGAAGTTAAATTCAAAGCAGGAGACAACGAAGGACCGACAGGAAATGTCGTAACCCAACCTGTCGATTTCCAAGCACGAAGAAAAGATGAATTGACGAGAGACGATCTATTACAGTTCTTTACTGAAGATCCATTGGATAATACGACGGCCTCAGATCAAATCGATCTTTCTTTGCGGAATGATTTAGGAGAAATTGTGAGTATCGTCAATGTTGCACCTTCGATGATCGTCTATGATGCAAAAGTCCGTTTACAAGATATCCGAGGCAATCAGACGGAATATCCTGTGAACTATCGAGTGATCGATACGCAAGCGCCGACAGGAAGCGTCAAAGGAACTTGGACCGTTTTTGAGGCCGATCGTTATCGAGATTTTACTCAAGAAGAGTTGCGTTCCTTGATCAATGATTTAGCGGACAATTGGTCAGAGTTAGAAAATATTCAATTGAAAAGTCAGTATCCCTTGTATAGTTTAGAGCCGAATACTGAATACAATACCTATTACATGGATCTCACAGCAACCGATGAAGCTGGGAATGAATATGTCTTTAAAAATATCATGCCACGGATACTAGATACCACAGCACCCGACGGAACATTAAAAGATCCATTGGTGTTCACAAAAGGACAAACAGTATCAGATGCTCGTGAATTTCTAGATGGGGATCCAACGGATAACTGGTCATTGTCACCAGATATTCAAGTCGAAGTTGCGTATGAAAATAATGTCGCATTTGCGGATTTAGCGGTAGGCGATCATGGTGTAACGATCACCTTAACAGACCAAGCGGGCAATGTTCGGACACTGAACAGTCAAGTCACGATTCTAGAAGATACGTCCGAGTACATTGATGTGACGATTCCTGTGAACGTATCCTTTGCAGAAAGTAAAGAAAGCAATGGTATCGTCTCACCAACATATCAGATCCAAAACAATGCGGAACGAGCGGTCCAAGTGTCAGTGAGTTCGGTCGTTAGTCAATCCGCTACGGAAAAACTAACAGAAATCGATCTTGGGGTAAAAAACAATTTGAATGACAATCAAGTCATGTTGATCTCATCAGGAAAAAACCTCAATAACCGCAGAGAATTAGGAACGATCGAAGGGCATAGTGCTTCTTTCTCCTTCTCATTATTTGGCACAGTTGGTGAAAACTTTGATTTTGAAGGCTTGGATGATCCCTTGAATCCAATCTACAGTATGCGTTTGAATTTCCATGCGCAGTAATTGATAAGAAGAAGTTGCACAACTGTGTGACTTCTTTTTTGTACGTAATCTTATAACTATTTTCCTAAGCGATACGGAAAAATCTATTTTGAAAAGAAAGCGATTACATTTTATAGTGAATGTAAGAAATCCAATTAAAAAATTAGAGGAGTGATCGTAATGAAAAAAGCATTGATTATTTGTGCCGCAGGAATGTCTTCTTCGATGATGGCATCAAAAACAACAGAATATTTTAAAGGAAAAGGGGAAGAAGTATTTGTTGATGCGGTTTCTGCAACTGAAGGGGACAACCAAATCAAGACAAGTGATTTCGATTTGTTCTTGATCAGTCCTCAAACCACAATGTACTTGGATAAATTTGTTAAACTAGGAAAAACAGTAGGGAAACCGGTCGTAAGTATACCATTCCAAGCGTATGTTCCTATCCCTACAGGTATCCAAAAATTAGCGGAGCTGATTGAGGAAAATATATAGACGAATAGGGGAAGATAATAATGAAACAAACAGAAAAAGAGTTATTGCGGCAATTGATTGATCATCAAGGAGAATACCTCACGAGCCAGTACCTCGCTTCTGAATTATTATTATCTGACCGTACGATTCGCAACTATTTAAAAACATTGAATGAAGTGATCGAAAACAATGGCGGAAGACTCATCGCCAAGCAAGGGCAAGGGTATCAACTAGAGATCAACAACAAGCTTGCTTTTGCCCTGTTTTTAAAGCAACGAGAAGTAACTGTCGAATATGGTGATCAGGTGACTGAGTTTTATGATTCAGAAGATCGAAAAAAGTACATTTTAAATAAACTACTTTTGGAAGATCGCGCAATTGTGATCGATGATTTGGCAGAAGAGTTATATATCAGCCGTTCGAGTTTAGTGAATGATATCCAAGAAATCAAAGAGAAGATCGCCGAATATTCGTTGAAAATTGTGTCGAAACATAAGCAGGGAATGTGGATCGAGGGTCAAGAACAGGACAAGCGACATGTGATCATGGATACCTTTTTTGGAAATAAGTATACCAATTCTTTAAAAGAATATCTCGGTAACAGTCAATTTTTCAAGGAAATCAATTTTGAAGAATTAGTGATCGTCATCTTGGACGAGATTCGTGAATCCAAATTGAAGGTGTCCGATTTTGTGATACAAAATTTAGCGTTACATTTAGCATTGGCAATCAAGCGAATGCGAGCTGGTTTTGAGATACAAGTACCTGAAATCACTGGAGAAGAAATCCATGAGACCGAATATCAAGCAGCTAAGAAGATAACCAGACGGATCGAGTCTATAATGAATGTTCGTTTCCCAAAAGATGAAATTGCTTATTTAGCGTTACATTTGATGGCTAAATCGAATCAAAACCATAAAAGGGAGAATCAGAAGTTAGTGACAGAGTTAATGTCAGTTCTTAAAGAGTTAGCTCAGGTTCTGGGGCAGTCCATCGTCGAGGATTATCAATTCAGGAATGGCTTACTCAATCATTTAGAACCGATGCTGGTTCGCTTAGAGCGAGGAATCGCTCTGGAAAATCCTTTAACAAAAGAAATCAAAAAAGAAGATCCGAGAGCATTTGAATTAACCAAATACTATTTTGGTCAAATGCCTTCGCTGAAAGGTTATAAAATCAATGAGGATGAATGGGCGTATTTAGCGCTTCATTTAATGGCAGCAATTGAAAAAAATAAGGTAGATTGTAAACTACAGGCATTGATCATTTGTGCGACTGGCTATGGAAGTGCGCAATTGCTAAAGAATCGAGTATTGAGTGAATTTGGAAAAAATATTGCAGTGAATCAAGTGAAAGGCTATTACGAAATCGATGAACAGTCGTTAAAAAATGTTGATTTGATCATTTCTTCCATTGATTTATCAACGATGTTTTTCAAAGTCCCTGTTCTTCATGTCAGTGTTTTCTTGAATGATCAAGATGTTCAAAAAATCCGTAAAGTGATTGAAGAACATCGCCCAAGTTGTTTCGTGAAGCCCCAAGAAACTGTCTCACTCATGAAAGAAAAGAGGGCATTTTACGAAGAGCAGATTTCAAAAAAATGGTTTAAAGTCTATTCTTCAGCACCAACAAAAGATCAAGTGATCGCTGAATTGTTGGCACTTTTACAAGAAGATGAAACGGAGAATTATACGTCTGAGATGTCTCACCAAATCGAACGTCGTGAGAAAATGGGGCAAATCATTTTCAGTGAACAAGTAGTTGTCCCGCATCCAGCGATCCCAGTGGGGGTTACTGCTAAAATTGCAGTGGGGATCATTCCTGATGGGATGGCATGGGATGAACAAGGGGCGCTCCATTTTGTCTTTCTAGTCTCTCCTTCTTGTATCGAGAATGAAGGAATCACTGTTGTAACGAAGGCAATCGTAAAATTTATTGATCGATTGGATCTACAGCAGCTGATTTTAGCTGAACCAACGTTTGAAAACTTTAATCAACAATTTATGAAAATGATTTACTAAGGAGGCGTCTTGATGACGGAGAAAATGACGAGTGAAGAGCTCCAAGTGACCGCATTTGATATTATTTTTCACAGTGGCAATGCACGAACATTGATCCACGAGGCATTTGCTTTGTTACGAGCAGAAAGCTTCACAGAAGCTGAAGAAAAGCTAAATGAAGCGAATCAGGAGATTTTGGAAGCCCATAGGTCACAAACGCATTTATTGAAAGAATATGCAAGTGGGCAAAAGATCGAAATGGAAATCATCATGGTCCATGCGCAAGATCATCTGATGACGACGATGACTTTGTTGGAAGTGGCAAAAGAGATGAGTTACTTATATCAAAAATAAACAAGAACGGAGGTGGGAAAATGAGTGAAGCTGAGAAAAAACAACGGGAGTTAGAGAAAAAAGCATTTAGTTTGAAAGTCTTATATTTTAATCGCTATTTGATCATTCGCTATTTGACAGCTGGTTTCTTTTTTACCAATCTTTACTGGCTGGTTTCCTTACTCCTTGCGAGTAGCAAGATGTTTTGGTTACCATTAGGGCTATTATTCTTTCTTTTACCAGTCGTCGCAGAACAAGTGGCACTCTATCGTACACATAAAAATAATGCAACGGTTACTCGAACTTATTTCCGATTGCAAGCGGTAACCAATGTATTTCTCCTATTAGCAGTATTTTCACCAGGATATTCTCAATTGTTTCCTTTTATGGCGGATGGTTCAAATGGACAAGCATTGATTCTGTTTGTGATTGCTAGTGGGCTACTGATCTGTCTGTTTTGTCAGCGACGCTTGAATAAAATCCATGCAAATACGGATCGTCACTATCAACGAATCAAAGAGTATGAACGTGTAGTACATTTTGGAAAGGGGAGTAAATAGATGTTTGATTTTCTACAGAAATATTTGATGGGACCGATGGGGAAAGTGGCACAATTCAAGATCGTACGCGCAGTAATGGCTGCTGGGATGGCGTCGATTCCCTTTACGATCGTAGGTTCGATGTTTTTAGTTTTGAATATTTTACCGTTACCATTTCCGTTTTTAGAAGGATTTTTCAATGCAACTTTCTTTAAAGTCAGCGACTTGTATATGATCGTCAATACGATGACGATGGGGATATTATCTATTTATTTTGCTATTGTATTTGCTTATGAATTAACGTCGATCGAAAGAGATGAACAAGCACTGAATGTCAATCCTTTAACTGGTGCGCTATTATCTGTTTTTGCTTTCTTCATGTGTATCCCAGAGTTGATCATTTCAGACGGAAAAATCAGCTTGATCTCTAGTATGACCGATGCAGAAACTGTTGTTAGTGGTGTACGTATGGGCGCATTTGTCGAGCGTCTAGGTACTTCAGGTATTTTTACCGCCATCATCATGTCTTACATTGCAGTTGAGTTGTATTGTATGTGTGTGAAACGCAACTGGGTCATCAAGATGCCAGATGTTGTACCACCTGGGGTTTCACGTTCCTTTACCGCATTGATCCCAACGTTTGTGATTGCCTTTGTGGTGATGCTTGTCAATGGCACATTAGTTGCGTTAGGAACAGATATTTTCAAAATGATTGCTATTCCATTTGGTTTTGTAACAGAGTTGACGAATACGTGGATAGGGATCATGATTATTTATTTCTTGATCCATGCGTTATGGATCGTAGGGATTCATGGGGCGAACATTATTACCTCATTCTTGACACCAATCGTTTTAGCGAATATGGCAGCAAATGCGCAAGGAGCAAATTATCCTTTAGCCGGCGAATTTAATAACTCTTATGTAACAGTTGGTGGTTCTGGGGCGACATTAGGATTAATTATCTTTATTGCTTTTATGGCAAAATCCGATCAGTTAAAAGTATTAGGAAAAGCTTCATTAGTACCAGGGATTTTCAATATCAATGAACCAATCATTTTCGGGATGCCGATCGTTTATAACCCTTACTTGGCAGTACCGTTTTTCTTAGCACCAATGGCATCCGCATCATTAGCATACTTTGCTATCAAATTAGAAATCGTTCGACCAATGTTAGCCCAAATGCCTTGGCCTTCACCGGTAGGGATCGGCGCCTTTGTTGGTAGTGGAGGTGACTGGAAAGCCGCTGTCTTAGCCGTATTATGTGCGATTCTCGGCTTTATCATCTGGTTGCCATTCATCAAGTTTTATGACAATAAATTATTGACTGAAGAACAAGAAAAAGCCGCAGAATTAGCAAGAGAAGGTTCAGTGGCGTAGTGATTCAAAAGAAAACTCAGTTGCCATTCGTTAGAGATGGTAACTGAGTTTTTTAGTGAGTTGTTATGAAAAAAGAAAAGCCTATATATGTTGAATAATGAGAAAATTGGGGGAAGCTTGTAAAAAATAACCTTGTATACAAAAAAATAGATATCTATTAGTCAATAGAACCTACGAAGTTACTTCTAGAGGGAGAACACGATCAAAGTAAGGCAAGGGAATATTAGAAAACAGTTGCTCCCCCTCTTAAAGCAAGCCGCGACATTTCAATTACCAAGATAGTCAAAAGTGCAACATTCTAAAAATAAGGGGAATAGCCTGGTTCATATATGGACAGTCATAAAAAGATGTAAAAATGGTCGATGGCAACTCAATGATGCTTGATATTTATATCAAATAACAGAAAAAAAGGACAAATATGTGGGAAATCCTCCGTATACTAGACATAAGTATGAAATAAAGAGGTTTAGAAAAAGGAGGACAAGTAAAAGAAATGAAAGAAACAAATCCAATAAACAAAAAAACTTGAGTATCTATACAAGCAAAGCCGATGATTCGAAATGACAGTCTCTCGATAATTTGAAAGCAAAGGCTCATACAAAAATATTGAAAGACAAGAATCCACAGAAAAAATCATTCACTTCCCCTCTCGTCAAAAATCATGGAACTAACCAACTAAAAAAGCCAACTCATCATAAAAAAGGAAAGCTCATGATGAGTTGGTTTTTTAGTTGTTGTTAAGTGTCTAAATTAGAAAATCTGCTTTTTCTGTAAATCAATCATTGTTCAATCAAGCGTTTTGCTATGTCATAGTCACCTTCATAAGGTTCATCTACGCCACCGACTTTTTGATAGGCATCCACGCCTTTACCAGCAATCACAACAGAGTCTTCTGGCTGGCTTTCTGCTAATGCTAGTTGGATCGCAGTCGGACGGTCCATTTCATAATGAACAGCAAGTGCTGTATTTGTGATCGCTGCATGGATTTCTTCTGCAATTTTTTGTGGATCTTCAAAAGCAGGATCATCTGCGGTCAAGAAAACGACATCGGCTGTTTCAGACAAGACTTCTCCAAAGTCTTGTCTGCGGGAAATCGCTTTGTTTCCTGGACTTCCTAGAACGACGATCACACGGCCATTAGGATGCTCACTCTTAGCAAATGCTAATAATGTTTTTAAACTTAAATAGTTATGGGCATAGTCAACATATATATGGGAGCCGTTTTTATGGGTCAACTGATCCATGCGTCCGGGAACCCTAGCTTCTCTTAGTCCTTGTTGGGCATCTGAAATCGAAGCACCCGCTAATGTCGCTGCAATGATTGCGCTAGCTGCATTTTCTTGATTAAAGCCACCAGCTAATTTGATCGTATATTCTGCTTCAACAGGTAATTCAGAACCATGTGTGATCAATTCGAACGCTTGCGTTTGATTTTCTAAACTTTTCACTTGAACGTCTGTAGTATCTGCTCGTCCGTAAGTGATGGCAGGAATACCGTGGACTTGTCCTGTTTCCACTAATAAATCAAAGTAATCACTTTCACGATTTAAAATCACTTTTTTTGAATTTAAGATCAGTTGACGTTTGCAATAAAAGTAATCATCAAACGTCGGGTGTTCGATCGGACTGATATGATCGGGTGAAATATTTAGGAAAATCCCGACATCTAAAGTGAGTCCATAAACACGTTGCGTTTTGTAGGCTTGAGAAGAAACCTCCATGACAAGATGTGTCATACCGTTTTCTACTGCTTCAGCCATCATGCGATACAAGTCGAGTGATTCCGGTGTTGTCAGATTAGATTTGAAAAAAGACTTGCCGTCTAATGTGGTATTCATTGTTGAAAACAGGGCAGTTTTATAGTTAGTCGTATGGTCTAGAATGGCCTTGGTAAAGTATGCAGCGGTGGTTTTACCTTTAGTCCCAGTAAATCCGATGACTAGCATCTTGTTTTGTGGATAATCATAAAAAGCCATGGAAAGAATTGCCATTGCTTTGCGAATATCGGTCACGATTATGCCACAAGCTTCGTTCTCATAAGGTTCTTCAGCCACGTAGTAATTAAGCCCTTGAGCAATTGCGGCAGTTAAATACTCTTCTTTAAAATTTAATCCTTTACAAAAAAATAATGTCTCAGCATCGACCTGACGTGAGTCATAACTTAATTTCTTGAATACTCTATTTTCTGGAGCATACAGATGCCACCCCTGTGGTGATACAAATTCTTTTAACAGATTTTCTTTTAACAATAAGTTGCGGATATCTTCTAAGGAGAAGCTCATTGAATCATCCCTCACTTTGTATTTATTTGGTTTATTATAGCATATTTTTTGTTACGTATTTTCGTGAACAGACGATTTAAGTAAAAATGAAAATTAGTTGAAAAGATCAAAAAAATAGGCAGGCCGAAAAATAGGAAAGGACCTAAAAATAGATGGAGATAATTCATTACAGAAATCCCAATATATTAAAAATAATAAAATAAATAGAAAGCAACTGAGAAATTAAGCGATTTTTTCACATTTTAATTTCGTTCGGTGAATTGAATGAAGATGTTAAAACAGAAAATACTCCCTTGGTAAAAAAATAAGCCAGTTTCCAAAGAATGAGGATAGAGAACAAGAGCATTCTGTAATCAAAATAAAACAGTTATTATGTAAAGACTTTAACTGATATAAAATAAAAAAAGCCGATAAAAAGATTGCTACTTTGTGGATTTACACTTAAAATATGAGTAATGTTTTGAAGAAAGTTGGAATCTGATCAATGACTAATCAAAGAAAACCAGCAGTAGAAAATTTGACAGTTCAAGAGAAAATGGCTAGAGGTTCTGCTTGGATGACTGCAAGTAATATGATCTCTCGATTACTGGGCGCAGTCTATATTATTCCTTGGTATGCTTGGATGGGCGAAAATGCAAAGGCTGCCAATGGATTATTCAATATGGGGTACAATATTTATGCGTTATTCTTAATGATTTCAACTGCGGGGATTCCAGCTGCCATTGCGAAACAAACCGCACGTTACAATTCATTGAATGAATACGGGACGTCTCACCGGTTGTTTCTACGAGCAATGCAAATGATGGCTGTTTTAGGGGTGTTTTTTGCAGGATTTATGTATTTTGCTTCGCCTTGGTTAGCTCGTGCCTCTGGTGGTGGGGAAGAATTGATTCCAATCATGCGCTCATTAAGTGCAGCACTATTAGTATTTCCTTGTATGAGTGTTATTCGAGGATACTTCCAAGGGAATCAGGAAATGATGCCTTATGCACTTTCGCAAATCGTTGAGCAGATTGCGCGCGTATTTTATCTGTTGCTTTCTACATTCATCATCATGAAAGTCCTGTCAGGGGACTACGTAACTGCGGTGACCCAATCGACTTTTGCAGCATTTATTGGGATGATCGTCAGCTTGGCTGTCTTATTATATTTTTTGAAGAAACATCAAGCGTATACAGCAGCTCGTGTGCAGTACAGTGAAAACCAAGTGACCATTGCCACGAAAGAATTATTGTTGGATACGATCAAAGAAGCGATTCCTTTTATCATCGTAGGATCAGGGATCACGATTTTTAAATTAGTCGATCAATTTACATTTATTAAAATCATGTCGGATACCACTGAATATTCCAATGCCCAATTATTGGATCTTTTTTCAATTTTCAGTGCGAATCCTGACAAGTTGACAATGGTCGTCATTGCTTTAGCGACGTCGATTGCTGCGACAGGTTTACCTTTGATCACGGAAGCGGTAACGATCAAGGATCGTCGTGGACTAGCAAAATTAACAAGCAGTAATTTACAGTTGTTTTCCTTTATTATGTTTCCTGCAACGTGTGGTGTGATGCTCTTGGCATACCCTTTGAATACTTTATTTTATACACCAGATCAATTAGGAAGCCAAGTATTGATCCAAGCAAGTTTTGTCGGTCTTTTTCTAGGACTTTATATGCTTGTATCGAATATGCTTCAAGGGATGTTTGAAAACAAAGCGGCGATCCAATACTTACTGGTTGGGTTTCTCGTAAAATTAGTCTTGCAGTATCCAGCAATCCGTATTTTTGAAGTATATGGACCATTGCTCGCAACGATGATTGGTTTTATCGTTTCTTGTTCACTGATACTAAAGAAAATCCATCAAGTGGCTCGCTTCAATCGGAAATTTGTATGGCGCCGCACCTTATTGATTTTTATTCTTACTCTGTTGATGCTCCTTGCAGCAGGGCTGACGAAAATGATTTTCGGGATGTTCTTGAGCCAAGACAGTAAGTTCCAATCACTAATATTAATTGTTTTAGTCGCCGGAGTGGGTGGTTTGGTTTATACGTATCTGGCACTGAAGCTTCGTCTCGCAGATAAGTTATTAGGACGTCAAGGGATGATTCGTTTACGCCGACGGTTACGTATCAAATAAGACAGGCATTGCTTGAAAAGGGGACAATCACATGCGTTTAGATAAATTTTTAGCTGACATCGGTCTTGGCAGCCGCAAAGAAGTCAAAGGGCTGATCAAAAAAGGCTTGATCACCGTCAATGGAAACTGTATTAAAAGTGATAAATATCAAGTGAAAGAAACCGAAGACACGGTGATGTATCTAGATGAATCCTTACATTATCAAAAAGATTTTTATTATATCTTGAATAAACCAGCTGGCGTAGTTTCAGCAACTCAAGATAATCATGATCAAACCGTCATCGACTTACTTTCTGATGAAGATTTTCGGGAAGATCTATTTCCAGTCGGTCGGTTAGATAAAGATACAGAAGGATTGTTGATCCTGACCAATGATGGACAGTTTTCACATCAATTACTCTCTCCTAAAAAACACGTAGAAAAAGAATACTTGGCAGAGGTCAAAGGTGTGATGACGAAAGCAGATGTGTCAGCATTTGCAGAAGGATTACTCATTGATGGAGATGAACAGACACTGCCTGCAAAACTGTTCATTGACTCAGTCGATGAAGAAACAATCACTTCTCGTATCCGCTTGATCTTACATGAAGGGAAATTCCATCAAGTCAAACGGATGGTAAAAGCCGTTGGCAAAGAAGTCACTTACTTGAAACGGATACGTATGGGGAATTTTCTTCTGCCAGAAGATTTAGCTTTAGGAGAGTATCGCCAAATGACACCAGATGAATTGGCACAAGTAAGAAGTAAATAGAGCCTGAAAACACAGCTTATAGGATTGGGGTATACTACTCAATCCTGTAAGTTTTTTTGTTTATTTATTGAAATCATGATAGATGGCAACCTAAAACAGCTATTTTTCGTTTTTCTGTCTCACACCTCAGATCAAAATGATTCTTTTACAATCTTCTCTATAATTTGTTTCATTTTCCCTATGATTTGTTCATTTATTATATCTTTTGAAAGCGCTATAATGACAGTGCGAATGAGGTGAAAGGAGTTTTTATATGAGAAAAAGGAAGGGGTTAAAAGGTTTTTTTGGGAATTTATGGCGCTATAAGGCGCTTGTTTTAATGGCGATCCCTGGGATGATCTGGATGATTTTTTTCTTTTACATCCCGGTATTAGCGAATGTCGTTGCGTTTAAAAATTTCCATATTTCTGCGGATGGCTTTCTTGCCAGTTTAAGAGAGAGTCCATGGGTTGGATTGGAGAATTTCAAGTTTTTATTTTCTTCTGATCAAGCGTTTCTGATTACCAAAAATACGATTTTATATAATGTGACATTTATTTTACTGAATCTTTTGATATCTGTCGTGTTTGCAATCATTATGAGTGAATTGCGAAATAAACGATTGGTAAAAGTATACCAGACCATGTCATTGCTTCCCTATTTCCTTTCTTGGGTCATCATTAGTTACTTTGTCTATGCGTTTTTAAGTCCAGATAAAGGGATCTTCAATCAATGGTTGGCAGCAAGTGGGAGAGAAACAATCAATTGGTATAATGATCCTAAATATTGGCCATTTATTCTAGTCTTTATTGGAACATGGAAAGGGATCGGCTATAACAGTATCATTTATTTTGCCTCAGTTATGGGAATCGATCCGACGTATTACGAGGCAGCGATGGTGGATGGCGCAAGCAAGTGGCAACAAATCAAACATGTGACGATTCCACAATTGGTCCCTCTGATGACGATCTTGACGATATTAGCAGTTGGAAATATTTTCCGAGCGGACTTTGGTTTGTTCTATAATATCCCAAGAAATTCCGGAGCGCTTTATGAAGTGACACAAGTTTTAGATACTTATATCTATAATGGGCTGACATCCACTGGCGACTTTGGTATGACGGCCGCAGCTGGGCTGTATCAATCAGTCGTCGGCTTTGTTTTATTAATGATCACCAATACGATTGCTCGTCGTTTTGACAGCGAATCGGCATTGTTCTAAGGAGGAGAAAAATGAATAAAAAGAAAGTTCAACGAGTAGAGATCCGCTCGTTTAGTCAAACCACCAACTTTTTCTCCAATATTTTGATTGCACTTTTTGCTTTTTCTTGTGTGTTACCATTTATTTTTGTAATTGCGATCTCTTTTACAGATGAATCCATTTTGTCCACACAAGGGTATAGTTTCTGGCCTAAAACATTTAGTACATTTGGGTATACTTTTTTGTTTGACCAGATGCAAAACAAAATTTTTCAGGCTCTTTTCGTCACTGTTCTTGTGACAGTAGTAGGAACGTTGATCAATAGTACAGCAACTTCTTTATATGCTTATGCTATTTCTCGATCCAACTTTCCATTTCGTCGTTTCTTTACAGTCTTTTGTTTGATCACGATGTTGTTCTCACCAGGGATGGTTGCGAACTACTTAGTGATGACGAATTTATTACAACTGAAAGATACGATTTGGGCATTGATTTTACCGATGGCAGTCAGTCCGTTCAATATTATCGTGATGCGAACATTCTTTAAACGTTCGGTGTCTGATTCGATCATTGAATCTGCTAGGATAGATGGGGCGAGTGAACTTCGGATTTTTGTACAAATCGTCTTACCTTTAGCGATTCCAGGAATTGCGACAATCAGTTTATTTGCAGCTTTAGGTTATTGGAATGACTGGTTCAATGCGTTACTGTATATTCAAAACGATAATCTCGTTCCATTGCAATATTTATTGATGAAGATTCAAAGCAATATCCAATATCTTACTCAAAATGCTGGAGCAGGTAGTCAGTTAGCCGGCGGTCTTGCTTCTGTTCCTGGAGAGTCTGCTCGTATGGCAATCGTTGTTATCTCAACATTACCGATTGCGATCAGCTATCCATTTTTCCAAAAACATTTTGTTAAAGGGTTAACGATTGGCGGCGTCAAAGAATAAAGCACTAAAATAGGAGGAAAAAGATATGAAGTTATGGAAAAAATTAGCTTTTACAGGATTCTCAGCACTAACAGCAATCAGTTTAGCAGCTTGTGGGGGCGGTTCAGGTGACAAGGACGATGCAGCGGCCAGTGATACGACGACATTACAAATGTACCAGATCGGTGACAAACCAGATAACCTTGATCAGCTGATGGAAGTCGCAAATAAACGTATTGAAGAAAAAATTGGTGTAAAAGTCAATATCAATTATATTGGTTGGGGCGACTATGAGAAGAAAATGAACGTCATCATCTCATCCGGTGAAAATTACGATATCGCTTTTGCCAACAATTACGTATCAAATGCACAAAAAGGCGCGTTTGCAGACTTGACTGAATTAGCGCCTAAATATGGAAAAGAAGCGTATGATTCTTTGGATGAAGCATATATCAAAGGCAATCTGGTCAACGGGAAATTATATGCCTTCCCTGTAAACGCCAATGTCTTTGCACAACAAGTGTTGACTTTCAATAAGCCATTATTAGATAAACACAATTTATCGATTGATGGTATTGAAACGTATGCAGATGCAGAAAAAGTTTTACAAGAATTCCATAAAAAAGAACCGAATACAGCGGCTTTTGCCATTGGGCAAGGATTTAAAGTACAAGGGGATTTCGATTATCCATTAGGAAATACTTTGCCATTTGCGGTTGATTTGAATGGCGACAAAACAAAGATCATTAATCAATATGACAACGAAAATTACATCGAACTGTTACGGACGATGCATAGTTGGTATGATCAAGGATTGATCCCTAGTGATGCAGCGACTAGTAACAAAGATTATCCGTTAGAAGGTAATACATGGTTGATGCGTGGAGAAACACAAGGACCATACGATTACGGCGATACGATTTTAACAAATGCTGCAAATCAAGAATTAGTATCGAAACCAATTACTGTTCCTTTGAAATCAACAGGACAAGCGCAAATGGCAAATTTTGTTGTCTCTAATACATCAAAAAACAAAGAGAAATCAGTAGAGTTCTTAGCGTTATTGAATAGCGATCCTGAATTGCTTAACGGCTTGGTTTGGGGAATCGAAGGAGAGGCATGGGAAAAAGTTGGCGATGACAAAGTAAAATTATTAGACGGCTATCAGCCAAAAACACACATGTCTGCTTGGAATACTGGAAACAATAAGATTCTTTATACACAAGATACGATTACCGATGAAATGATCGCTAAAAGAGATCAATCGATTGCAGAAGCTGAAACTTCTCCAATCTTAGGCTTCAGTTTTAATACAGACAGCGTAAAAACTGAATTGAGTAATATCTCAAATGTCATGAATCAATACCTTGATGGATTGAACACTGGAACTGTCGATCCAGATGAAACCTTACCAAAACTAATGGATGCCTTAGATAAAGCTGGATACGACAAAGTACTGACAGAAATGCAAAAACAATATGATACATTCCGACAAGAGAACAATTAATCAATACTGAAGTTATGATGGAAGTATCTAGCTCCGAGAAATAAGGCGGAATCCACGGAAATTGCTCTTGCATTTTTGTGGATTCCGCCTTATTTACGAAGAAGCTACTTCTGGACTATCGGTTATCTAGCTGATAACCGAAGTATTGCTCCTCGAAGACCATTTATTTGGTTTTAAAGGTTCCAATATGCTCAATGTTACAGTATGTTTTTGTATAATAGGATATGATGAAGAATAAAAGGGGGGGAAGTCCTGTGTTAGGTAGAGCATTGGAAACAGTATTCATACGCGTATGGGTCATCATGAAATTGACATTGTATTTTTGGGGCTTAGCTGTGTGTGGCGGCGTCGTTTTAGGAATCGGGCCAGCTTGGAAAGTTGTCAATGAACAGTTTTATCTCCATGGTTTCGAATATAAAGACATCACGATCAGCGAAAGTTGGCAGATGTTCAAACAGTCCTTCGTGCGAGGAAATCAATTGTTTGGTCTTTTTTCGGCTTGTCTTTTTTTGCTTAGTTATAACTTGTATTTATCTGTACAGATTCAAGGGATTCTTTTCTTAGTGGTTGATTTTATTATACTGTTCAGCATGTTGTACGCCTATGCGACGTATCAATATAGTATGATTTTAGATAGTGGCTATCAAATGACTTTAAGAAATCTGCTGAAGTTGAGCTTGATTTCCAGTTTCGCAAGTTTTTCAACTTTCTTAAAAATCATCCTTGGCAGTGGTCTGATTCTTTGGGTGACGTGGAATTATAAAGGGTTGATTTTATTTGGTTTGATTGGGTTACTTACAGTTTGGAACGGAACGATCACCAAACAATGGCGGGAAAATCTGGACTTGCAGTTGGAAACATATGAATAGGTTAGATTTTATCTTTTCAAAAGGAACGTTGTTAAACCGTTTATTGCGTAAATATGCGATCATGATGATTGCTTTGACGATGATTGCAACGATCATCATCAGTGTGCATACATTCATCCAAAGACAAATTCAAGCACAACAAGTAGTGAATGACGCAGTTCAAAGTACGTTGCGAACGCTTAGTGATAAAACAACGTTAAGTAAAGTGATCAAAGATCAATTTGTAGGGGATTCAGATAAAATCGAGAATACCACCACTTATTTAACTAAACCGATCGATCAATATTTGATGTATGCGTACGACCGACAACGACAATCTGCTGATTTTCTTTCATTCCCTAACGTAGTTCGTGATATGTATGTCAATTATGAAGAGGTAAGTAGTGTGTACCTTGTGTTCAACCAATTACCAGAATATTTTGAGTCCACTAGAGAGAACAAAGGCGGGATAGTCAAGAAGGGAACGCCACAATTAAAACAGGCTTTTTATATCAAAATGACGATTACACAAGGTGGCGCAGAAATTGGCAGTATGTTTGTAGGGTTTGATAAAGATGAACTTGATGCAGCGCTGACGAATTTAAATACGTTTAATGGATTATCTCTTTACATGATTTCCGGAACGAGTAATCGGTTGTATACATTTCATGATCGAGCACTGGGCAAAGAACGAATCTTTAAGCAGGAAAAGTTGATCAATCAGACCCTACAAGCGGATTCTACATTACCAGTGGAGAAATTAGAAAAATCGAATTTTATCCAATCGCAAGAGGTGTCCGACGATTATCGTATTTTAGCCACATTAGATAAGCGTACGGTTCGCCAAGTAACAGAAAAAAGCTTAGCACCGTTAATTATTGGCGTCATTTTATTGGATGGTTTATTGCTTTTATATTTATACAAGACGTTCAAACGTTATTCTCAACAAATCGATCGTGTCATGGAAGCCATGGATGAAGTGGCTAGAGGGAATTTAGATACTCGTGTGGATACTAGTATCACTGAATACGAGCTAAAAGACCTATCAGTCGGAATCAATGAGATGCTAGGCAGTATCAATCAATATGTGGAAGATATCTACAAATTAGAAATCAAACAACAAGATGCGCACATGCGCGCATTACAAGCACAAATCAATCCGCATTTTCTATACAATACATTGGAATATATTCGAATGTATGCCATCAGTGAAGGTAGTGAAGAACTAGCAGATGTTGTCTATGCTTTCTCTGCATTATTACGTAATAACACCAACCAGGAAAAGACGATTCATTTAAAAGAAGAATTGGATTTTTGTGAGAAGTATGTGTACCTCTATCAAATGCGTTATCCTAGCCGTATCGCCTATCATTTCACGATTGAATCATCATTGGAAGAGATTGAAGTACCGAAATTTATCATCCAACCATTAGTAGAAAATTATTTTAAACATGGCGTTGATTTTACTCGTTTTGATAACGCATTGAGTGTAAAAGTATTTGAAGAAAATGGACTTGTTCATCTTTTGATTCGTGATAATGGCAAAGGAATCACGGAAGAGCGATTAGCTGAAATCAGCGCACAGTTGGCGCAAAACAAAGTAGAACTCAGTGGATCGATCGGCTTACAAAATGTCAATGAACGGTTGCGTGCTAGTTTTGGACCGAGTTATCAGATGATCCTAGCTAGAAATGCAACTGGTGGATTAACGATCCATATTACTTTTAAAATAAAAAGGGGAGCTGCTGATGACTTATAATGTACTACTAGTTGATGATGAATATATGATCTTAGCTGGCTTACAAAAAATCATCAATTGGCAAAATTTAGGATTTAACGTTGTTGCTACTGCAGAAAATGCTATGCAGGGACTATCGATTTTAGAGACGCAGCCAATTGATCTAGTTGTCACAGACGTAACGATGCCTGAGATGAATGGATTAGAATTTATTGAAGTTGCTCAAAAAGAACATTTTTTTGAATTTATGATCTTATCGGGCTATCAAGAATTTGATTATCTAAAAAGCGGGATGCAGTTAGGCGCCGTTAATTATTTGATGAAACCAGTTAATAAAGCAGAACTGATTACTAGTCTTGAAACCGTCAAGAAACGCTTGGATCATCGAAGACAACAAAAAAATCAACAAGAAGTGTACCAAGAAATTCTATTTAGCCAATGGTTGAATGATGAATTGGATGAACCTAGTGAAGAAGAACTTTTAGAAAAACTAGGCAAGCGTCAGCGACGTGTCTTACTTGCACAAGTACCTAGGCAGGCTGAAACGACAATCAGTCAGTGGCTGACAAAAAGAAAAGAACCTTTTTATTACCAACGGAATTATGGAGAACTTGTTTTATTTGTTTTGTTGCTTCAGGAGGAGGCAGTAGAATTGTTTAGCCATTTTGTTGAACAGTCGCTGATGTGTGAGAATTGGCTGATCAGTATTGGGGATGAATCTTGTGATCCGGAAACGATACCGCAAAGCTTCCAGCATGCTAAAGATAATTTACAACTACATCAATTCTATGGGGATCAAAATCAACGTATTTTCTATGCCGAACAAGCAGAAATTAAACAATCAATTGATTTTGTATCATTTAGTCGTGTGTTGAAAAGTGGTCAATTAGCGCTCGCACAACAAATGATCTCTGACTTTTTCGAGCAATTCCAACAGGCGGTCATGTCGCCTGAAGATATCCGTCATTTCAGTTTTTTATTATTTATGGATATCTATCGTGAGCTGATCCGTTTAGAAGATGATGAATACTTAACAGGCATCCAAAAAATCAATCAAGCAAAATCTGTCCAAGAGTTGCATCAACTCCTACTATCTTTATTGGAAAATCAGCATAATCAAAAATATAGTCAAAATGTCGAAAAAGTTCTTCAAATCTTACATGAGAAATATAAAGAACCTTTAACCTTGAAAGAAGTCGCAGAACATTTGCATCTGAATGTCATGTATCTAGGACAACTGTTTAAAAAAGAAACTAAAAAAAGCTTCTCTGCGTACTTGAATCACTTAAGAATGGAACAAGCAAAATGGTTGCTGATCCATAGTAATCAAAATATCAATGAGATCTCTAATGAAATCGGCTATAATAATACGACCTATTTTTCAAAATTATTCAAAAAAATCGTTGGACAGTCGCCTTCAGAATACCGAGAAAATCAAAGTCAAACAGAAGGAAGTTTCATCTGAAAAAAAACAGAGATCGTGAGATTTAACATCTCATTATCTCTGTTTTTATATGATTGAATAAGTGAAAAAAATCATATAAAAAAACAAAAAATATAAAATATGTGATGGGTTCTATGTTAAAATGGACCATGTAGATTGTTTATGATGGTAGCTGCTCAGAGGGTGATGCTTATGAGCATTTTCCTACTTCAACGAAGGGAGTAACCTTTTGTCTGTTGCGGAAGCACTGGCATTGATGATCCAGTTTGGATCGTTGATGCTTGCGCTTGTTGGCATTATGCTGACAATCAGCAAAAACGATAAAAAATAACCCCGTCATAAACCTTAGCGAGATTTAACGGGGAATTTCCAAATAATTTTGCTACCGTCATGCGGCTACATTGAAGTGATGTTAGCGCATCGCTTCTTTTCTTTAGTATAGCATCTCAACGAGTCATCTGTAAACAACGAGTCATGAGTGAAATCAATCATTCAATAAAGTCCTAATGGAGTCGCACATTCTCTAAAATTAGTGCTGAAGACGATGGCAAATGGAATTAACTAAAGAGTAAGCTTCCTTAACCACGCTTCTTTTCTAGCTGAACCACTGATATTATTCTTGGCGACTTAAAGAATAAGGCAAACTATCCTCTGAATAAGTTTTAGTATGAGGAACAATGCCTAAATGGTAGTTGATCGTGCCACCGTTTAGTAAATCTTTATGAGTAAAATATAGCTTTTCATAAGTGTAGCCATCTCGACTTACATGGTGAATAAACTGTTGTTGGGGCTGGTTAGGCGTAGCATGGATAGTCAATTGATTGCCGTTTGAAAGTGTTAAGATCACTTGATCAAACAGTGGGATACCAATGACATACTCACCGGTTCCAGGTGTAACTGGGTAAAAACCTAAACTGTTAAAGATATACCAAGCGGCCATACTGCCATTATCCTCGTCGCCAGGATAGCCAGTAGGTGATGCATCGAAAAGTTGCGTAAGCAACTGTTTGATCAAAGGTTGTGCCATTTCGGGTTTCCCAAGGTAATGGAAAAGATAAGGGTAGTGAAAACTTGGTTGATTAGAGATGGCTAATTGTCCAAATTCAGTTGCTGCCATCTCACTCATTTCATGGATTTCAAACCCATAACCACCGACTTCAAACTTAGGCGGTTGATTACATAATTCAACTAATTTGTTCTCAAAAGCTTGTTTTCCACCATGCGCTTCGATCAGACCTGCAAAGTCATGGAAAACAGCAAAACTGCTTTGCCATGCACTTCCTTCTGCGTAATCTGTGCCCCAAGAGATAGAGGAGAAATCAGGACGGAATTTTCCTGAGCAGTCTTTTGAACGCATAAAACCAGTTTCTGTATCAAAAACATTGCGATAGTTCATGGATTGTTGCTGATAGTGATGAGTTGTTTCAACATCAGCTAGTGTTTGAGCAACTTGACTGATACAAAAATCACTGTAGGCATAATCAAGTGTGTGATTGATCGATTCATGGTAATGGTTTGGCACGTAGCCATACTTTAAATAATCGATTGTCCCTTGGCGACCATAATTTTGTTGATCACTTTGAACTGTCGCTCCTTTTTTCATGGCTTCTAAAAATTCCGGCATATTCTGACTGCCGATACCTTTGATGGCAGCATCAGCGATCACTGCATCGATCAATGTTCCAGGCATGAGACCTCGTTCATCTGGAGAAAGCCATTTAGGTAAGAAGCCAGTTTCTCGATAACTGTTTAAAAAACCTTCCAACATCTCTTCATATTTTTCGACCGCAATCAATGAAAAGAGTGGGTAAACCGTTTTGTACGTATCCCAAAACCCATTATTTGTATAAAGAATCCCATTTTTTACTGTACAACTAGTGGTATCATAATGGATTTTTTTTCCTTCTGGATCAATTTCGTAAAAAGTTTGTGGGAATAGGAATGTCCGATATAAATTGTGATAGAACGTTTGCATTTGTTTTTGATCATGATGGTTGATTTTGATTCGATCAAAGTAGTTTTGCCATTGCTCCTGACTGTCTAAAAGATAGTCTTTTTCTTGTTTTTCTTGCTCTTGTTTCAAATTGTGGTGAGCTTGTTCATTACTAATGAATGACGTCCCTAGCCGAATCGTCTGTTGCTTGATATGACCAAAATAAAGAGCTACGGTGTCTGCTTGTTCGCTAGAATACTCGAGTTCACTAGTTGTCAGAGGCTGTTCGAAGCCCAAAACAAAATAAAAAGTGAAATTCGGATCTTCTGCGCCCGCAAAATGAGTGACTTGGCCTTCTAGTGTGTAGGCATCTTTTGCAGTAAGACGGAAACGGCCAGGAAACGCTAGTAATAAACCGCTATCATTTTGTTGGTAAGTGATGGAAAGGATGCCACCATACATACTAGGGATCAATGTCGATTGAATACCGTAACGCAATTGGTCAATGGAAAGGTGGGTGGGACAAAAAGTACATTCTTCTGGGCGATACGAACTTTGGGCATGGAACACCGTGGGTTCTTGTAATACTCCACTGAACGGAGTCATCAAAAAGTGGCTGAAATCCCCCATCCAAGGACTAGGTTGATGAGTCAAACGATAACCTTGGAAAATCCGGTCATCGGGGTGAAACCACCAACTACCTCTTTGTTCATTTGTCTGTGGGGCAAAATAGTTCATACCAAAAGGAACGCCTGTATAAGGCAGGCAATTCCCATTAGAAAAGTTGGCTTGATTCGCAGTGCCATGACGTGTATCAATTTGTTGAATGTCCATGTGTATACTCCTTTGTCGATAGTCGTTGGATCAAAGTAACAGGATGTTTGATGTCAGCCGGTTTTTCTTTTGTTTGTAACCACTGGATCATCGCTTTGCCCGCCAATTCGCCTAATTGGAGAAAATCTTGGGCAATCGTTGTTAAAGGCGGATCAACCAAAGCAGCAGCTTGGATATCATCGAACCCGATGACGGAAAAATCATTGGGAATGGTGTAACCCAATTGTTTTAACGTAGTCATTGCTTGAATTGCAACTAAGTCATTCTCACAAACAAATGCTGTAACGTTATGTGTATGAATATAGTTAGCTAATTCATTAGTGGTCGCCATTGGATCATTTAATGCAGTATGGAACGATAACTCTGCTTTATTCAGTGCTTCAAGATAACCGAGATAGCGTTGTCTCACGGATTGTGGATGGGATAAATCACCAAAAAGATAAGCGATTTTTTTGTGACCTTGTTCAATCAATTGATTGGTTGCTAAAGAACCACCTTGAAAGTTATCCGATAAGACAGTTGGAAAAGGTAACTCATATATTTTTTTATCTAGCATGAGTACTGGAAAGTCTTTTAAGGAAAGCTCAAAAAGCAAGTCAAGATGTTGATCTATTTCAAAAGCATAATAAATCAAGCCATCAAATTCTTGCATCAAATCATTGGCTGTCTTTGTTTCTAAAAAATCTAAAGTCGTCATCATGACCTCGAATTGATGTTCTTGCATGATTGGATTCAAGCCCTGAGTAAAGTCACCCACGGATAAATCAGACAAGTAAGGCAAAAGAAATAAGATTCTTTTATGAGTAGAGAGACTACGTGAAGGAACACCTTTTTTGGGAGCTTTAACAAAACTTCCTTTTCCGCGTACACGATAAATCAATCCTAGTTGTTCTAATTCTGTCAATGCCCGTTTGGACGTGATCCGACTAACATTGTATTGTTGGGATAGTTCTTTTTCAGTGGGAACTTGACTGTCGACAGGTAAAGTTCCATCATGTATTGCTTTTTCTAGCGCTAAAAATATTGTTTTATATAATGGTTGCTCCATAATTACACCTCTTAATGATATATCATAATTAAATCATAGCATAATACTTGAAAAAGTAAATAGAAAAAAGTTCATTGAAAGCGTAGACATTTATAGTACGAGCAGGTATAATTCATAATGACATATCAAACAAAAGGGAGTTTATATAATATGGCTTATAAAGATATACCTAATTCAGTGAAGCAATTTATGGATGACATCATACAAAAATGTGGAGAAGAGCATGCAGATTGGGCTAAGAATTTTTCTTCGGCTTTTGCGAATACGTTGTTGACCACAGTCAAACGGCAAGAGGATGGGACAACTTTTCTACTCACAGGAGATATCCCTGCAATGTGGTTACGTGATTCCACCGCGCAGGTTCGTCCTTATTTAGTAATTGCGAAAGAGGATGAAGATTTAGCTGACATGATCAGTGGGTTAGTCAAAAAGCAATTTTACTATATCACGATCGATCCATATGCAAATGCGTTCAATGAACAAGCAAATGGCGCAGGGCATCAAACCGATCACACTCAAATGAACGATTGGATCTGGGAAAGAAAATATGAAATCGATTCTTTATGCTACCCTGTTCAACTAGCTTATTTACTTTACAAGAATACCGGACGTACAGATCAATTTGACCACTCATTTATTGAGGGGATTCAAAAAATCTTAGAAGTTTTTCAAGTAGAACAAGACCATCGACAATCGCCTTACACCTTTACAAGAGACACCACAAGAAAAGAAGATACGTTAGTCAACGAGGGACGTGGATCGGCGATTGCGCCCACGGGTATGACTTGGTCAGGATTTCGTCCGAGCGATGATGCCTGTCAATATGGCTATCTTGTCCCATCCAATATGTTTGCTGTAGTTATTCTAGGATATGTGGAAGAGATTTTCACCTCAATTCTTGAAGACCAAGAAATCGTTACAAAAGCAAACGACTTAAAAACAGCCATCCAAGAGGGGATTGCCACCTATGGAAAAATCGAAAATCAACAAGGTGAAACGATTTATGCGTATGAAGTAGACGGCTTAGGGAATGCCTCATTAATGGACGATAGCAATGTGCCTAATTTGATTTCAGCACCTTATTTGGGTTATTGCTCCAGTACAGATGAACACTATATAAATACGCGAAACACTTTGTTAAGTAAAGAGAACCCTTACTTTTATGAAGGGAAGTATGCAAAAGGAATTGGTTCTTCGCATACGCCCGAGAATTATATTTGGCCAATCGCCCTAGCGATGGAAGGAATGACGACAGAAGACAAACAAGAAAAAGAACGAATCCTTGATTTACTAGTAGCGACCGATGCAGGGACACACTTGATGCATGAAGGTTTTGATGTGAACAATCCGCAAAACTACACAAGAGAATGGTTTTCTTGGGCAAACATGATGTTTTGTGAATTAGTCATGGATTACTTTGATATCCGAGTGGAAAAATAAGGAGGAGAATAGATATGAAGAAAAAAGTGTATATCATTTCTCATAGCCATTGGGATCGTGAGTGGTACATGGCATATGAGCAACATCACATGCGATTAGTGGAGTTAATGGATGATTTGTTGGAGCTGTTTGAAACCGATCCAGACTTCAACAGCTTTCATTTAGATGGACAGACCATTATTTTAGATGACTATCTACAAGTACGTCCTGAAAAAAGAGAAGCAATCCAACAAGCCATCGATGTAGGAAAATTACGGATTGGACCATTTTATATTTTACAGGATGATTTTTTAATTAGCTCAGAGTCAAATGTTCGGAATATGTTGATCGGTATGGAAGAAAGTCGCAAATGGGGAACGCCGGTCATGCTAGGTTATTTCCCTGATACTTTTGGCAATATGGGACAAACGCCACAAATGATGAAGCAAGTAGGACTAGAAGCTGCTGCGTTTGGTCGTGGGGTGAAACCGATAGGCTTTGATAATCAAGTACTAGAAGCTGAGAACTATTCGTCACAATATTCTGAGATGTGGTGGAAAGGCCCTGATCAAACGGAGATCTTTGGGTTATTGTTTGCCAACTGGTACAGTAACGGGAATGAGATTCCAGCTGAGAAAGAAGCTGCGATTCGTTTTTGGGATCAGAAGTTAGCAGATGCCGAGCAATATGCGTCAACCAACCATTTATTGATGATGAATGGAGTGGATCATCAACCTGTACAAAAAGATATATCAAAGGCAATTCGATTAGCCAATGAATTGTATCCTGACTATGAATTCATTCATTCCAATTTTACTGATTATCTAGAAACGGTACAACAGGATCTTCCTCAGGATCTTGGCTCAGTTGAAGGAGAATTGACGAGTCAAGAAACCGATGGCTGGTATACGTTAGCCAATACAGCTTCTGCGAGAGTTTACCTCAAACAGTGGAACACAAAAGTACAACGTCAACTTGAAAATGTCACAGAACCTTTAGCAACGATGGCATATGAAGTGACAGGAAGGTATCCGCACGATCAATTAGATTACGCTTGGAAAACACTGATGCAAAATCATCCTCATGATAGCATTTGCGGATGCTCAGTTGACTCCGTTCATCGAGAAATGATTCCGCGTTTTGAAAAAGCCAATGAAGTGGGGAGATTTTTAGCACAAGAAGCATTGGATCAACTGGCAACAGCTATTGATACCAGTGGATTTTCGAAGCAAAGCTATCCTTTTGTTATTTTCAATACAGCAGGAATGCCCAAAACAGGGTCAGCCGTAATCACTTTAGAGTTGGAACGAAAACGATTTGCAGAAGGTATTCCAGAGGAGCTATATCAAGAATTGGCGGAACAACCTAAGAAATACTACCATGTTGAAACGTCTGAAAAAAAACAGATCCCAGCTTTGGTTTCTGAAGAAGTTGTATCATTTGGCTATGATTTACCGAAAGATCGCTTTAGAGTGCCATATATGGCAAGATATGTCACGATTGAGCTACCAATTGATGAAATGCCTGCATTTTCATGGGAAACATTCGCTTTAGTTGAAGGAGCAACGGATGAAAAACAAGAGTCGATGATTACTCAAGCAGGACGCTGTATTGAAAATCAATTCGTGCATGTATCCATTGAGCAAAATGGGACATTGACCTTATTGGATAAAACGAGCGGGCAAGAATTTGAAGAGTTATTGACATTTGAAGACGTCGGTGACATCGGTAACGAATATATCTTCAAGCAACCAAAGAATGAACAAGCGATTCTTTCAAAAGACCAACCGAGAAGTACTGTTGAGATCATCAAGGATACATCTAAAATCGCTCAAATCAAACTAACTCAAACCATTGACATCCCTATTTCTGCAGATGATCGGTTAGAAAAAGAGCAACAAATGGTACGAGAGTTCCGCTTTAGGCAAGCCCAACGCTCAAAAGAAACAAAGCCACTGACAATCACAACACTGATTACGTTGCGTGCAGAGAGCAAAAAGATCGATTTTACAACAACCATCGACAATCAGATGAAAGATCATCGCTTACGTGTCTTATTCCCAACGAAGTTACATGTGGAACAACACGAAGCAGATAGTATTTTTGAAGTTGTAGCTCGTCCAAACCAAGTCTCTGCAAGTTGGGAGAACCCGATCAATCCCCAGCATCAACATGCCTTTGTCCAATTAGGCGATGCAACCCAAGGGATAACGATTGGTAATTTTGGTTTGAATGAATATGAAATCTTGGATGGAAAAACCATTGCGGTGACATTACTGCGTTGCGTCGGTGAGATGGGCGACTGGGGTTATTTCCCAACACCGGAAGCACAGTGTTTAGGTGTTCACCAATTCGATTACAGTTTAGAGGTCCATACAGGAGAAGATAAATTCGCCACCTACAAGCATGCTTATGCAGCTCAAATTCCATTTTCGACAAAGCAATTGTCCAATCAAGTAGGCAAACTATCACCGAAAAACCAATATTTATCAATTGAAGGGGAAACGTTTGCAATTACTGCTTTGAAACGAAGCAAACTTAATGATAAACTAGTAGCGAGAGGATTCAATATGTCTAGTCATTTAGAATCGTTGCATTTGACGAAAAATGGCAAAAAAGGCAAACGGTTGAATCTCCTTGAAGAAGAATGTCAAGAGACGATTGACGAAATGCTCCAGCCTTATGAGATTCGGACAGTCGGCTTTGAGGAGGAATAATTGATGTATGGTGGAATAGAAGCAGGTGGAACAAAATTTATTTGTGCAGTATCAGATCAGGGAGAAATCATTGAAAAAATCAGTGTACCGACAACTTTACCGGAGGAAACATTGGCGTTAGTGTTTGATTTCTTTGATCGCTTTGAATTAGAAGCAATTGGAATCGGTTCCTTTGGTCCAATCGGTATTGATCCAACGAATGATCGCTATGGCTATGTCTTAGCTACGCCTAAACAAGGATGGCGAGATTTTGATTTCTTAGGAAGCATCAAACAACGATACGACGTTCCTTTGGCATGGACAACCGACGTCAATGCTGCGGCATATGGTGAATTGTTAAAAGGGGCGGCGCAAGGGAAAAACAGTTGCATCTACTTGACTGTCGGCACAGGTATTGGTGGCGGTGTTGTGTTGAATAGCGATATTCTTTCTGGAAGTGCGCATCCGGAAATGGGGCACATCATGGTCAAACGTCATCCAGAAGACGACTACGAAGGAACTTGTCCTTTCCATAAAGACTGTTTAGAAGGATTAGCGGCTGGACCATCGATCGAAGCACGTACAGGAATCAAGGGACAAAATTTACCTGAGGATCATCCTGTCTGGGATATCCAAGCATATTATCTTGCACAAGCATTAGTCAATTATACATTGACATTAGCGCCAGAAAAAATCATTTTAGGTGGTGGTGTCATGAATCAAGCACACTTACTACAAAAAGTGAGAGAACAATTTATGACATTGATGGCTGGTTACATGGAAACGCCGCCAGTAGAGGAGTATATTGTTCAATGGGGCATGCCAAATGAAAGTGGGATCATCGGCAGTTTATTATTGGCGGAAAAGGCACATCGAGAAGGAAATGAATTTGCATAAATCTAAGAAGAAAATAGCGACTTTTAATTTTTAGATGGAAACTTGAATAAAAATAGGTATAGAGAACGACTGTCATTATTGGTAGCCGTTCTTTTTTATTCTATATATTACGTACTAAAGTTGTATTGACAAAAGAATGTATTTTTTATTACGATGTTGTTACAAATTAGAGCGGAGGGGTAGATTATGGGGCAATCCACAATTACCTTTAGAATTCCAGATGATGAAAACAAACTAGTAGCAGAATATGCTAAAGTACATAACTCATCATTGAAGGAACTTTACAGGACGTCAGTACTTGATAAAATCGAAGATGAGATTGATTTAAAATTATTAAAAGATGCAATGGCACTTTCTAAAAAGAAAAAAGAGAAGGGAATTTCTCAGTCTGGCATGGAGAAGTTCTTAGCTGAAGTATAAAGTTATCTATATGCCTCAAGCGCAGAAACAGTTAAGAAAGATGGATCGAAATCAGGCAAGAATAATCGTTGCTTGGATTAGAAAAAATTTGGAAGGGACCAGCACCCCTCGACAACACGGTAAAGGATTGACTGGAAATCAAGGTGGTGAGTGGCGGTACCGCATTGGGAATTATCGCATACTAACAAATATAATTGACTCTGAAATTATAATTGAACTATTTTCTATTGGTCATAGAAGCATTATGTACAAGAAATAATTGTTGCAAATGAGACTGGTTTGGAGCAACATGAATCCGAACTTAATTGATTGGAAAAACAACTTGTGTCAATAATTGGTTTTCCGGTGTATCAAGCGGATTACTTAGATAGTAATCATAATAAACGCCTGTACTTTCCAAATGATTTTCTTGGAGATAAACCAGCATTGCCTCGTATGTTGCCTTAAGTGTGGCGTAAGAACCTTGATGTGTGGCGATAACGGCTTTTCCACCATACGTTTGACTCATATACACCTCATCACTTGCAGAAATAGCTGTATTGATAGGAATCCCTAACTCAATGTCAAAGATGGTAAAGTCTTCGTTGCTATTCAGATAAGCGCAGTAGGGGGCGCCAATCAGTTGGGCACCTTGTTCAGCAACAGCGTGCATCAATTTTTCATAGCCAGTATCTATTGCAACGGTCATGTTCTCCATAGTAACAGCAGTCGCTTTGGTTGCTACAGCAATTTGTGACGAAAGGTTAGTTATTTCAATATTCATATGAATGATCTCCTTGATATTTTTTATATACATACTAATGTAAGTCTAGCATGTATGCGCTTACTGTCAATTCATATTTTTGATAGAAACAGAAAAAAACTGAGAATTGGGCTCGTATTAAGTTCCCAATTCTCAGTTTTTTGTTTATGACTATTTTCAAGTGTTTACCATAATCCCGGCAATGCTTGTGCAATGATTTTTTCTTGTGTAAATGGATGGGGCATATGGAGTTCTAACGCATGGAGCATCAAACGTTTCGCTGACTTCGTTTGATAGAGCGGGTCACCAACAATGGGGTGGCCTTGATTTGCTAAATGTACGCGGATTTGGTGGGTTCGTCCTGTATCCAAGACACAATAGACTTTTGTTTTATCTGCCGAAAATTCGGCGACTTGGACATGTGTGATGGCTGGTTGCCCATTTCTTGGATCAACCACTCGTTTGCGACGATCATGACGATCTCTGCCGATTTTGTCTGTAATTGTTACATCTTGAGAAAGTTTACCCCAAACAACGGCTTGATAACGGCGGTAGATTTTTTTCTGTTCCAACATTCTACCTAAAATAGGTAAAATAAAAGGATTTTTAGCAAATAGAACAGCTCCACTCGTTTCCTTGTCTAATCGATGAACGACATATGGACGTTGCTTTTTTTGATTTAAGTAAGCAGCCAGATGATTCAATAACGTATTCGTTTCTGTCGGTTCATTCGGATGCGTTTTGATACCGACTGGTTTGTTGACGATGATCAAGTGCTCATCCTCATACAACACGCTGACTTTTGTTGCTTCCCCCAATTGGATCTCTTGGTAACTATAGTCAGTTTCCTCGAAGTGCAAAGTGATTTGATCTCCAGCTTTTGCTTCGTGATGGAATAAAACAGGTTCGCGATTCAATAAGACGTTTTTACGTATACGTAAAAAGTGTCGGACTTTTCTTGGTACAAGCCACTCATTTTCTAATAATTCTCGAATCGTCATGGTTGGATGAGATTCAGGTAACGTGATTGTGATGTCCACATGCTCACACCTTTCATTGAAATTCAGATTCATTGTAACATTTTTAACAGATATTTAAGAAAAAAATGGAAAAATTCCTTCACTTCATATGCTAAACTATCCACATTGTGAATAAACAAAGCGTACACCTACATCTCAAGCAGGACGTCACGCATAATTAGTTATGTTAAAATGAGAAGAATGAGATCAATAGACAGGAGAAGAAGTGAATGGATTTTCAGAGCATGTTAAGAAGAATAAAAACTGCGCTCATCAGTTTTTGGCGATGGATTAAGCCTTACCTCGGACAATTCCATCGATGGCGTAAGCGCATTTGGAAAAAATATCATATCAACAAGTTGATTTTACTGATCGGACTGATCTTCGTATTGATCACGAGTATTTATCTATTTGTATTAGCAAAACAAGCGAATGTTGAAACACTGAAATCTGGTTTGAGTCAGTCGACCGTGATTTATGATAAAAACAACGAAGAGGCGGGGACGTTGTATGCACAAAAAGGGTCTTATGTGGAGTTAGATGCGATTTCTCCACTGATCCAAGATGCCGTTATCTCGACCGAAGACCGGAATTTTTATCAACATCCTGGTTTTGATATCAAAGGGATTGCCAGAGCAGCAGTAAGGATGATCACATCTGGTGGTACAGGCGGGGGTGGCGGAAGTACCATTACCCAACAGTTAGCCAAAAATGCGTATCTTACACTAGATCAAACGTTTGACAGAAAAGCGAAAGAACTTTTTCTAGCGATTGAGATCGAGAAGAAGTACAGCAAAGAAGAAATTTTAACGATGTATCTGAACAATGCCTATTTTGGTAATGGGGTTTGGGGTGTACAAGATGCATCAAGACGCTATTTTGGAGTGGATGCTAACAATGTCACGCTGTCTGAAGCTGCTACGTTAGCGGGGATGTTGAAGGGTCCTGGTATCTACAACCCAATCGATCATCCAGAAAATGCTAATAATCGGAAAAATACGGTGTTAAGCGTGATGGCAGACAATGGTAAAATCAGTGAAGAACAAGCAACTGCTGAGTCTCAGACGGACATCACACACTATTTGAATGATACGTATACTGGTTCGGAGTCTGGTTATCGTTATCCTTATTATTTTGATGCAGTGATTGATGAAGCTGTTAGTGAATATGGCTTAGATGAAGCAGATGTCATGAACAAAGGCTATAAAATCTATACGTCATTGAATCAGAATTATCAGCAACAACTAGAAGCGACTTATCAAAATGATGCGTTATTCCCTCCAAATGCGACAGATGGTGCCATGGTCCAATCAGGTTCAGTTGCACTAGATCCGAAAACAGGAGGGGTTGCAGCGCTCGTTGGTCGACGTGGGGAACATGTCTTTAGAGGATTCAACTTTGCAACGCAGATGAAACGCTCACCTGGTTCATCAATCAAACCACTCAGTGTGTTTGCACCTGCGTTAGAAGCTGGCTATACACCGTCAAGTATTCTTGAAGATAAACCACAATCTTATTATGATGCACACAACTTTGATGGGACCTATCAAGGGGAAGTACCGATGTATCAAGCAGTTGCTCAAAGCTTGAATTTACCAGCTGTGTGGCTACTTCATGAGATCGGTCTTCAAAAAGGCTTTGATAAGACAAAAGAATTTGGCTTACCTTTAGCTGATTCAGACAAGTATTATGGGTTAGCGTTAGGTGGTTTGAAAAATGGGGTATCTCCTATGACTATGGCGGGGGCTTATGGTTCATTTGCCAATAATGGGAAGATGTATACACCGCATTTGATCACCAAGATCGTTGACTCTACTGGAGCAGTCATCGTTGATAATACCAACAGTAAACCAAAGCAGGTCATTTCCGAAGAAACGGCGAATCAAATGACCAGCATGTTACTAGGTACGTTCTCTAATGGAACGGGTGTTGCAGCGAATCCATATGGTTATACGGTGGCAGGGAAAACAGGAACGACAGAAACGAATTTTGATGCTACAAAAGCGAATGACCAATGGATCGTTGGATATACACCAGATGTAGTCATATCTACTTGGTTGGGATTTGAAGAAACGAGTGAACTTCACTATTTAGAAGGTACAAGTGGCAATGTGGTGGGGAAAGTCTTCAAATCAGCAGCAGAAGGCATCTTGCCTTACACCGAGCAAACAAGATTCAATGTTGCGGATGCCTATGCTACCGGCGGTCAAGTCGTCCCAGCAGATCAAGTACCAGATAATTCACAAACCAATGAAGAGAATCAGGGGAACTGGCAAGACAATTTAGATCGTTATGGCGAACAAGCAAAAGATGGCCTAAGGAATTTTGGCGATATGCTGAGAGAAGGCGTACAAGGTATCGGTGATGCAACACGAGATCTATGGCGTCGATTCCAAGGAGAGTAGGCACTTTGAAAACAAATCACCTCATGTTACAATAGAGTTTATTAAATAGAAGAAAAGAGGCCGTCGTATGTCAAATATTTATGATAGTGCAAATCAAATCGAACGTGAGATTCGTGAACTAAAAGAATTCAAAGAGCTAGAAGAAGCTTATGCAAAAGTAAAAGCGAATGAAGAAGCACACCAACTGTTCAAAGATTTCCAAGCGATGCAGATCGAATTACAAGAAAAACAAATGAGCGGACAAGAATTCAGCGATGAAGATGCTGCCAGAGCGCAAGAAATGGCAATGAAAATCCAAACAGAAGAAGTCATCAATGACTTGATGCAAAAAGAACAAGGGTTCAGCACGATCATCAACGATTTAAACCGTATCATCATGACACCAGTACGCGACTTGTACAGCGAATAGTCACCAACAAAATAACTTTCTGGCATGAAATCTCTAAAGGATTTCATGCCAGTTTTTTTATGAAAAACAATTTTTTCTTTCAGAAGAAAAAGTGATGGACAGGCAAGGATCATCCTTTGTTATCATTAAGTTGCAGAAAGGCACCGATAAACAAACGAGAGGATGTGAACCTATGCCAAAGAAAATGACGATCGAAATTACCGCACCTATTAAAGAATTGAATGTTACGAAACCTTTTGACTTAGCCCTTTTCAATCAATTTATCCTACATAAACGAACAAAAGAGTTACTACAGACACTAAAAAAATTGAAACATCAGCTTGTCGAAGATTCATGGGCCTATGATAAAAATTTTCGTTGGGTATCCACAAAAACGCATTTCGAGCATTATCAAAACAGTTTGATCTGGGCAGAAAAACTGGATCGAGTCATATATCAGCGGTTAACAGAAAAACAAAAGAATCACACGCCTTTTGCTCTTCTTTCATTTATGGTAACTCATCGCTATATTCACGAATATGCACGTTATACAGTGAAAGACCAACGAATGATCTTCCAAGAAATCCGCCAAAGTCTACAAGTAGAAAACAAAGATCTTTTTATGTTTGAAAAATTAAAAGAGGGCGTCAGCTTGGCAATTACGGCTAGAAGACCTTCATTAGCGGAAAAACAAAAGAATAATGATCGAACACAAAGCCTTTGATCGTATCATTGAGTCCTAATTTAATAGACAAAACAAAAACTTAAAGCATATTGTATGCTTTAAGTTTTTGCTTTGTCTGGGTAAAATTGTAAATCCTTTGAATCAAGTTTTAGATATGAGGAGTATCAAGATAATTTACTAATGGAAGATCAGTTTCTTTTAGTAGTTCAACGACGAGTTGAGCGACTAAAGCAGCGCCTTCTGGACTAAAATGAGTGTTGTCACAAAGTCCTGAGGGATAATTTTCATAAGTATCAACTGGTAAATGCAAGTAGAACTTTTTTGTTTCTTCTTGCGTATACTGTTGAAGAGTTGCTTGTGAACGAGTGAAAACATCCAAAATGGGGTAGTTATTTTTTTCTGCGAATTGCCTCATTGCTTTTGGATATTCTCCTAAGCAGTTCGGATCTAATTGCCCATTTTTCAAGTAAAGGCGTCGCGTGACAGGGGTCAAGAAAATTGGCTGTACATTTGAGGATAAGGCTGTTTGTGCATAGATAGCAAGTGCATCTATATACCCACCATATGGTTCTGTTCCTTTTGCTTCAGTGATTTTTTGGTCGTTGTGGCCAAACTGGATCAGCAAAAAGTCCCCCGCTTGAAATTCTTCTTTCAAGCGAGTGAATCGTCCTTCTTCAATGAATGATTTTGAACTACGGCCATTTTTTGCTTGATTGTTTACCCGAATCTTAGGCTGGAAGTATTTACCAAGAACTTCTCCCCAGCCGGTTTCTGGTCGAGCAGTCATGTGTTTGATCGAAGCAGTGGAGTCGCCTGCGATATGGATCGTTTGCATAGTCATTCTTCTTCCTCAAAAAAACCGAAATAGTTTCGCGCATTTGTATAACAGATATCTTCCACTAAGGTTCCTAAAAGATGGATGTCTTCGGGCGCTTCACCTCGTTCCACGATTTCACCGATCAGCTCACAGAGAACGCGTCGGAAATACTCGTGTCGTGTATAAGAGAGAAAGCTGCGAGAATCCGTCAACATACCGACGAAATTTCCTAAAACACCGCCATCAGCAAGTTGTGTCATCTGTTCACGCATGCCTGCTCGGGTATCGTTATACCACCAACCAGAACCGAGTTGAAGTTTTCCGGCGGTTTCCTTTTGAAAGCAACCCATCAGAGCAAGAAGTAAGGGATAATCATTTGGATTGAGTGAATAAAGGATTGTCTTTGGTAATTGACTGGTTTGATCGGCATGATCCAATAACTGTTGCAGGTGGCTGGTTAGTGGTTGATCGTTGATTCCGTCATAACCAGTATCTGGCCCTAAGCGTGTGAATGCTTGGGTATTGCAGTTACGATAAGCATGGAGATGCAACTGCATCGTCCAACCATGCGCATGATATAAAGTGATCAGCCGGTTGAGTGTTTCCGTTCGATAAGCATCAATTTCTGTTTGTGTCAGTGTTTCTTTCGTCAATGCTTTCTGGAAAATCTGTTCAAGCTCATTTTCCGAAGCTGTATGATAGGACAAGCGATCTAATCCATGATCCGATAGGCGACAGCCATGCTGATGGAAATAGTCGATCCTTTGACTCAATGCGGTGATCAAAGAAGTGTAATCAGCGATTGGTTTGCCAATTACGTGAGACAATTTTGACAACCATTCAGAAAATCCCTCGTGGGTGAGATTTAACGCAGCATCGGGACGGAATGCTGGTAATACTTTGAGATCAGGTTCTTCTTTTGCCAATAATTCGTGATAAACTAATTCGTCGATGGGGTCATCTGTTGTGCAAATGACAGTCACCTTCGCATTTTTCGCCATCTCTCGTCGCCGAAACGCTGGTTCAGCTAAACGTTTATTTGCTTGTTCCCAAATGTTAAGGGCATTTTCTTCATTGATCAGTAAATCGATTTGGAAGAAACGTTTCAATTCAAGATGTGTCCAAGTATACAAAGGATTGCCTATGATTTTCGGCACCGTTTGACACCAAGCATAAAATTTTTCGTAATCTGAGGCGTGACCAGTGATTTTTTCTTCAGGAACCCCGCAAGCTCGCATCAAACGCCATTTGTAATGATCGCCACTCAACCAGGCTTCTGTCAAATTAGTGAAAGGTTTGTTCTCATAAATTTCTTTTGGTGATAGATGACAGTGATAGTCGATGATCGGCATTTTTTCAGCAGATGAATGGTACAGTTTTTTTGACCATTGATTGGTTAATAAAAAATCATCAGATAAAAACATTTACTTCACTTCTTTCAATTTCAGATTAGGTAGTGATAAGAAAAATCAAAGTGTGACACCATTTTTAAAAATAGCTAGTTCTCTTACGTCGTTGGCTTCATTTTTTGTCTCTTCTCCGCTCGCAACACGGATGATCTTATCGATAAATAAAGGTAAGACCTCTGCCATGGATTGAGTCAATAATTCACCAGCATCAAAGTCCATCCAATGTTGTTTTCGTTCGAATAAAGGTGTGTTAGTTGATACTTTCAGCGTGGGAACATAAGAACCAAAAGGTGTTCCTCTACCTGTGGTGAACAAGACGAGTTGACAATCAGCAGAAGCTAACGCAGATGCGGCAACAAGGTCATTACCGGGTGCCTCCAGTAAACTCAGCCCAGTTTTACGTACTTTATCACCATAGGCTAACACATCGACTACCGTTGAATTTCCTGCTTTTTGGGTGCAACCAAGTGACTTGTCTTCTAAGGTAGAGATACCGCCTGCTTTGTTTCCAGGAGAAGGATTTTCATAGACTGGTTCATTATAAGAGAGAAAATATTGTTTGAAATCATTGATCAAACGAACGATCGATTCAAAGACTTCTTGATTTTCTGCTCGTGCCATCAGTACTTGTTCGGCACCAAACATTTCAGGCACTTCCGTCAAGATCGTGCTACCTCCTTGTGAAATCAAATAGTCAGAAAAGGCACCTAGCAATGGATTGGCAGTAATCCCTGACAATCCATCCGAACCACCACATTTCAAACCGATCGTTAGTTTATCCAGAGGAACAGGAACACGGAAATCTCTTCGTGCGATTTCTGCTAATTCTTCAAGTAATGATACGCCATGTGCTATTTCATCAGTGACATCTTGGGCAGTTAAAAATTTTACTCGTTGTTTGTTATATTTATTTAAACTAGCTTTTAATTCTTGTATCGTATTATTTTCACAACCTAATCCAAATACAAGCACACCGCCAGCATTTGGGTGATGGATGGCATCAGCTAAGATCTTTTTCGTATTCTCATGGTCCTTACCTAGTTGAGAACAACCATAAGGATGTTTTAAAATCGTGAGATGATCGAAAGGATTGTCATCTGCATGTCGTTTTTTAAACTCTTGGATGATCAATTCAGCAATTCCATTGACACAGCCAACGGTTGGAACGATAAAGAGATCATTGCGAATCCCAGCTTGTCCGTCTTCACGAAGATAGCCTTGAAAGGTGCGATTTTCTTGTGGATAGACGATGGGGCGTGATTTTGGTTGGTATTGGTAGCTTTCCTCACCAGAAAGATTTGTTTTGATATTATGCGTATGTATCCATTGCCCCGCTTTGACATCCGTCAAGAGATGACCAATCGGATAGCCATACTTGATCACATCAGTCCCTGCGCTCAAATCAGACAAAGCAATTTTATGGCCTAAGGGGATTTCTTCAAAGGTAGTTAACGTAACATCATCGAAGCGAAGTGTTGTATTCGTTGGAATCGTGGTAGTAGCTACGACAACGCTGTCCTGTGGGTGTAATTGGATGATTCGAGTGGAGAAATCTGGATCAGTCATTTTTTTCATCCTTTCAATTCATGTAATACGTTACGAATGCCTTTTTGATCGATCTCTTTCACGTAAAGTGAAACTGTTTCTGTTAAATCAGGAAGTACGGATAGATCTTCGCCCCAAAGCGTTGGATTTTTCAATAGTTGAAGGACAGCAGTCTCTGGCTCAGCCCAAGCTTCAGCGAAGCTAGCGAGTACCATAGGGTCATCGTTTACCTGGATTTTCGAATGATCGGAACGATAAAGCAAGATCAAGGCAGCAAATGAGACAGTCAGGTAGGAAGGGAGCGCTTCCCTTTTTTCAATGTATTTTTTTAGAATAGGTAGTAATCGTGTTTGAAATTTGGCAACACTGTTCAAAGCAATCGCATGTAATTGATGATGTGCAAAAGGATTTAAGAACCGTTCGTTGATTTGTCTAGCGTACGCCAGCAATTCTTCTTCGGGTAAGCGTAACATTGGGATCAATTCACTAGTCACTAATGTGTTGATGTAATCGGATAGCAGAGGATCTTTCATGACTTCTTCGACTGTTGAGACGTTTGACAGTAGACCAATCGGCACCATTGCAGTATGAGGACCATTGAGTAGATGGACTTTCCGCTCACGATAAGGCGTCAAATCATCAGTCAAAACAACATTCAGACCTGCTTTTTTCAATGGTAAGCGTTCATTCAATTCCTCTGGTGCTTCGATCACCCACAACATAAATGGTTCAGCTTTGACCAACAGTTGATCGTCATATCCCAATCGTTGGTGCAATTCATCGATTTCATCTCTCGGGAATCCAGGAACGATCCGATCCACCAAACTGCAATAAAAATGATTTTCTTGGTGTAGCCAATTGACAAATTTTGTTTCAAGCTGCCAATTTTTTGCATACTGTAAAACGAATTTTTTTAAAAGCTCTGCATTGCGATCAATCAATTCGCATGGGATGATCGTAAGTCCGTTTTTATTCATTTTGAATCGATGATACAAAAAGGCAGTCAATTTTGCGGGGAAGCTTGTTGGAGGGATATCATTTCGAGTATCGGCTTCATGATAACTAATACCAGCTTCTGTCGTATTAGAAAAAACAAAGGCTAATTCATCGATTTCTGCCAATGCGAGGAATTCTTGCCATTGCTCGTAAGGGTTGAGCGTACGGTCGATCACAGTGATCGGCTCTGTCGTATCGATGACTTTGCCATCAATTAACCCTTGAAGTAGAACCGTATAGAGCTGATCTTGTTCAGCCAGCTTGTCACTTAAGCCGTGAGCTAGTGGCTGGACGATTGCAACATTTCCTTGATAGAGTCCTTGATTGTTTAACTGCTGAAGTTGCCAATCAACGAATCCTCTCATAAAATTTCCTTCACCAAACTGTAGACAAGTAATTGTAGCTTGGTTTTTAGGGTATTGCTTTTTAGTTAATCTTTCCATCGAATGATTTCCTTTCTGTGAGACAAAAATTTTATGATAAAAATCTCTGGAACGAAACGAGAATTATCAATGCTTGTTATTTTTATGACGGTTTCATGCTTCTTTTTGACAGATTTTATGTTTTTTTTTATAGCTAAATCTATTTTTGATTTTCATGCTAGGTTCAATTTTTTTGGTAGCGCATTCATCGTAATATGAATGGAAGGTTTAGTCAATATAGCTTGCTATCGTTAGGTTTTGCTCTTTCAAAAAAACTTATGTTTTTAAATAGTAGTATGTTAATCTGAAAGAGTGAAGATACTCATTGCTTTAGAAGATAATCAATTTTACATAAAATGTAAGCCTTTTAATTCTGGAGGGGGAGAAAGCTAAATGAGGAACAAAATGTTGTTTTATCAAATGTTTATGCCGCTTTTTATTATCGGTGTGGTACTGGTCGTTGGCTTTAGTTTGTTTATCTATACCAACACCTATGAATCGATTGAAGAGAACTACTTATTAGATAAACAAAATCTATTGAAACAAATCAAAACAAATGTAGAATGGAAGTTTCGGACGATTGAATACTCTTTCGCTACATACGGCTCCACTAAAAACTTCTCCGAAATATTTCAATCTCCTTTGAATCATACCGACTACACTATTTATTCCGAAGTACGAAAAGAACTTAATTTTATTGAAACGATCGCAATGGAGGAAAATGCGTTCAAGTTAGTCAGCCTAGAAGGCGGTTGGGGTGTCGTGAATGGGTCGCTGAATCAACTATCACCACAAGAAGTGACTGATTTAAAAGCCCAGTACGTCCATCAGGATCAACAAGTTTTTTGGACGAAACAACCAGATGGAATTGAAATGGTTGTTGCATTACCTAAAGCAGTCAGTGAAAAGTATGCGCTAGGTTTTGCTTCGATCGACCATCAGGCACTGAAACGAATCATTGAACGAAGCAATGAAGACCGCTTAACGATCTATTATGGAGCAGAGATACTTTTTACTGATGCTGAATCATCAAGAGAAGGGATGATAACAGTCCAAAATATCGAAGCGAATGTACCAACAGTGGTTCAAAGAAATGGTCGGAATTTCATCTTGCTCCAATCTGATTACAATCAATGGCAGTATCAATTAGAGATCGATCCTGCAACTATAGGTACGACTGTCCGAAACTTGCAAATCGGATTAGCTACTGTATCCTTTACTTTGATCATTTTAGTAGGGGGCTTGTCCTATATCTTTTCTGAGCGATATGTTCGTCCTATCAGCCAGATTCAAGACCGATTGAATCTTCATTCGGAAGGCTTATCTGGAAAGAAACTAGAGAACGTTGTTCAGTCAGTGAGCCAAGTAATTGGTGAAAATGAACTATTGAGTGCAAATTTGATTACTCAGAAACCACAACTAGAAACATTATTTGTCTTGAGTCTCTTTAGAAATCGTGTGGAAAAACGGGAGTTGGATCAACGGTTACGGCAGTTCAACTACGACTCGCAAAATGAATGTTACTATACAGCAATCGTGCAGATCGATCTTTTTGAAGACAGCCATGGAGGAGAACGAGATTTATTGCTATTGGCTATCAACCAAATGATTGCTGAGATCGTTCCTAAAGAAGAACGAATGATTCCTATCGTGCTAAACGAAGAAATGCAAGCAACGATTTATCGAATTCCTAAAGAAGAAGAATTCGCGAATAAAAAAGTAATGGATCACTGTCGTCAGATCCAAAAAATGATTCAAGAATATCTCAAATTGACTGTTAGCATTGGGATCAGTGAATGTTTTACTACGCTCAATGACAGTAAGCAATCTGTCGACCAAGCGAAAGAAGCCTTATACCATCGGGTAAACACTGGACCAAATTCAATTGTGTTCTACCATGAAATCATCTCAGAGCAGCAGGAGAAGACATTGATCAAATATCCGATGAAACAACAAAATCGTTTATTTGAAGCCATCCGTTCAGGAGACGAACACGTCAGTCACCTTCTTCACGAATTGATCATTGAGATGTTCACTCAAAATAAAAATCGATTGAATCGAGAAGTTGTAGCTATTCGGTTAGTCAATGAATTTGTTCAGTTGGGACAACTATTGGGTGTGAATATTACGCAGTTTGAAGAATTGAAGCAAATATATGTTAAGGTATTACATACTTATCATTCTCAAGAACTTGAACAATTGCTGTTAGAACAATTTGTTCAACCAATCACAAAAAGTGCTCAAGAAATCACGGAGCAAGAGTTTAAATCGTTATCAGAAAAAATGATCCATATCATCTATAGCGAATACGATCGTGATCTATCACTAGACATGGTGGCAGACCGTCTGCACTATAATCCTAACTATTTGAGTAATGTGTTCAAGAAAGAAACCGGTGAAAACTTTGGAGATTTCATTCAGAACTACCGCTTAGAGATCGCTAAGAAATGGTTGAAAGAAACGACGTTATCCGTGAAAGAAATTGCAGAAAGACTCAAATATCGTAACTCACAAAACTTTATTCGCTTTTTCAAAAAGAAAGAATCCGTCACTCCTGGTGAGTACCGTAAGAAAAACCGTTGAGGACAACTTAGTGAACGTCGATCATTAAAGTCCTACATAAGTTACTTAGGAAAAATAGTTGTTTCGATTGCGAGAAATAGCACGATCTTTGAAAAATGAATTTTTCTTAGATCGTGCTATTTAAATGAATAATTATTTTTACGCGTATCTTTAAGTGTGAAAGGGTCAACCTTTGACAGAGCCGACCAATGCCCCTTTCACAAAGTACTTTTGAACAAACGGATAAGCAACCAACATTGGCACTGTAGCAATTACAATGACGGCCATTTTGATCGTCTGTGCCGGCGGGATGATATCGACAGCACTACTTTCTGCTTGCATTCCACTTGACACGATCACAATTTGACGTAACAAGATTTGGATCGGCCATTTTGAGGAATCGTTAATGTATAAAATCGCCGTCATATAAGTATTCCAATAGGTCACAGCATAAAAAAGTGAAATCGTCGCAATAGAAGGTAAAGCAAGAGGCAACATAATTTTGAAAAAGACCCCAAAATCAGTACAGCCATCCATTTTGGCAGATTCTTCTAAACTATTAGGTAAAGCTTGAAAAAAGTTACGCATGATGATCATGTTCATGGCGTTGACAGTTACAGGTAGGATCATCGACCAGTACGAATTGATCAACCCCAAAGAGCGCACCACTAAGAATGTCGGGATCATTCCACCACTAAAGAGCATGGAGAAGACAACCATAAAGTTAAAAAAGCCTCGCCCAAAAAGATATTTACGTGATAATCCATAGGCCATCAATGAAGTCACGCACATGCTGACGACTGTCCCAAGCCCAGTAACACCAATAGAAACAGCTAAAGCTCGAAAAATCGTTGGTGTAGATAAGATGTAACGATAGGCATCTAAAGAAAACGTAGTCGGGAAAAGGATGAATTTTTTTGCTACGACTTCTTGTGTAGAAGCAAATGAAGTGGCGATGATATTTAAAAACGGTACGATACAGATCAAAGCTAATAATAGTAGAAAAATAGAATTAAAAATCGTAAAGCTTTTTTCTCCAAGCGAAACCTTTTTTTCATTTAGAGAGAACCCTCCTTTAAACCATAAGTATTTTTGTACCTCCAATCTATCATCTGCTTGAAATTACGTACATAATCATTTTTTAGGGAGGGTAAATCAGGAGGTTTCATATAGATGGAACGGGCATTTCCTAAAAAATCAAACAGATGAAGCAGAAAAGTGATTAATCAAGTGATGATCGCCAGTTACCTACGTCAGTGAAAATGATTATATACGGAATCACTTTTCTTCCTTTATGCTGTGGATAGCGAATAAAGTCACACAATGTTTAACAAGGAGGGCTTATGGAGAGTGTAAAAAGAGAGCTAGGTTCAATTACTTTATCAAAAAAGGAAGAACGAACAAAAAGAAGAAGGAAGACGATTGCTGGAATCAAAACGAATAAATTTTTGTACTTGATGATTCTTCCAGGAATCCTTTATTTCATTGTTTTCAGATATTTACCTATGGGTGGCTTAGTGATTGCGTTCCAAGACTATCAACCCTATCTGGGGATTCTGGGGAGTCCTTGGGTTGGTTTCAAGCACTTTATTCGTTTATTTACTGAGCCAACATTTTTTATGTTGTTGAGGAATACGCTGATTTTGTTTGGACTGAATATTTTTGTCTTTTTCCCAATGCCGATCATTCTGTCGCTTCTATTGAATGAAGTAACCAGCAAGCGATTCAAGAATAGTATCCAAACAATCATTTACATTCCACATTTCATGTCTTGGGTCATCATCGTCTCGATCACCTATGTTTTTTTAAATGTGGACGGTGGAGTCATCAATGAATTTTTGGCCAGTATTGGGTTAGATAAAATAAGTTTTTTGACATCACCTGATTGGACACGAACAGTCTACATTGGACAGGTGATTTGGAAAGAACTCGGTTGGTCAACAATCATTTACCTTTCTGCGATTACCGCAGTAGATACGCAATTATATGAAGCAGCCGAAATGGATGGCGCAGGACGTTTACGTAAGACATGGCATGTGACATTACCTGCGATCCGTCCAGTGATCATTACCTTGTTGATTTTGAAAATAGGTCAAACACTTGACCTAGGATTTGAGCATATGTACTTACTACTCAATTCATTGAATCGCAGTGTGGCAGAGATTTTTGATACATATATCTATACTGCTGGATTGAAAAATGGACAATTAAGTTTTAGTACTTCAATGGGCTTGTTCAAAGGTGTAGTAGGCTTGTTTATGGTCATACTTGCGAACAAGGTAGCAAAAAAACTGGGTGAAGACGGTGTGTACTAGAAAAGGAGCAAACAGATGTTGCAAAAGTTAGAGAGTACAAATAAAAAATTAATCAGACTCCTGCAACTCATTTACTTAAATTTTTTGTGGGGAATATTAGTTGTTTTGGGTCTCGGACTATTCACTTTTGGTCCAGCGTCTTACGCAATGGTCTCAGTAATCCGGAAGTGGTTACGCTCATCTGAGGATTTTCCACTGACACAGACGTACTTTCACTATTTTAAAGAAAACTACAAAGAAACGTTGTTGATCAGTTGGTTGTATTTTTCAGTTGCTTTCGTCTTATACGTAGATCTTGCCTATATCCAAAATTGGCATTTACGCGTTGTGATTTTGGTCATTAGCTTTTTTTACGTGTTATCTGCACTATATATTTTCCCAATTATGGCCCATTACCAATGGCAAGGGATGTTTTATAAAATCAAAATGGCTTTTTTATTCGGTTTTTCTCAGTTACATTATTCACTCGTTTTACTGTTGATCATTATTGGCAGTTACGCGATAATTATTCGCTTGATGCCGGGTATGTTGACGTTCATGGGGAGTAGCTTCTTCTTTTTTGCCATCACTTGGACAGCGGTGCAACTATTTGATCGTCTTAAAAAGAAAGAAGTAGCAATAGATAAAAATACATTCAGTGAAGGAGAACAATTATGAAGAAAAAAACGTTAGTAACAGCAGGGATCGGTTTACTCAGCATACTTGCTTTGTCAGCTTGTGGCAATGATTCAAGTGACACATCCGCAGATACAGAGGATGGGAAAACGCGAATCACGTGGTTGAACATTTTACATACAGCTTCACCACCTAATGATACGATCGTTGATAAAATCGAGGAGAAAACCAATACAGAATTGACGTTTAACTGGATTCCTGATGCGTCAAAAGAGGAACGGTTGACCACTGCATTAGCTTCAAATGAGCTGGGAGATATCGTGACACTACAAATTGCTATGCTAAAAAATTCCTCTGTACGAAATGCATTGAAGTCCGGTGTTTTCTGGGATGTGTCTGATTATTTAGCTGACTATAAAAATTTAAGTAAAATATCAGAGGATCGAATCGAAGCGGCAAGTATCGATGGTGCATTGTATGGCGTACCTATGCAAAAAGACTATGCTCGTGCAGGTTTAGTTATCCGGAAAGATTGGTTAGATAATCTAGGCTTAGAAGTACCAGATACATTGGATGAACTTTATGGAGTAGCAAAACAATTCACAGAAAATGATCCAGACGGCAATGGTGTCGATGATACGGTTGGTTTTGGCGATCGCGCGCCAAGTGATATCCGTTATACAAGCTTCAAATTATTCACTTCGTATTACGGCGCACCAAATGGTTGGAAAGTAGAGAGCAACGGAAAATTTACTCCCGAATTTGATACAGCTGAATATAAGAAAGCGATGGATTTTTCTAGAGATTTATTTGAAAACGGTTACTTAGCACAAGACTTTGCAGTGACTCAAAAGACAGACCAACAGGAACAATTTGCACAAGGTAAGACAGGGATCTATACCGGGATGATCGATATCAAAAACCTAAAAAATATGGGGAAAGATATTCAACCAGAGATGGAGCTTGTGCCAGTAAATAAAATATCAGATGGTGAAGATGGGGATTATCATGTGTGGTCAGAAGGAAATGGCGTAGGGGGATTATTGGCATTTCCTAAATCCTCGGTCAAAGATGAAGCACAATTGAAGAAATTACTTCAGTTTGTCGATGATTTATTAGAAGAAGATATGTATAAATTGATGACAGGTGGTATTGAAGGAACACATTACCAATTGCAAGACGATGGCGCAATCGAATATATCGACATGGATCTTTGGCAACAGGAAGTGCAACCATTGTCTAGTTCAAGACCAAGTGAAGTCACATTTTCGTTTAAAGATGCTGATCCAGAGAAAGAATTATCCAATCAATTAGTCAAGGAAAATGAACAGTTTGTTGTGTTAGATCCAACGGTTCCATTAGATTCAGAGAAAAACAATGAAGTCGGTTCAGAAATCGAAAAAATCATGATCGATGCAACTGTCCAATATATTATGGGACAAATAGATGAAGATGGATTCAAACAAGCAATCAGCAATTGGCGTGCCCAAGGTGGCGATCAAATTGCTGAAGAATACGAAGAGGCTTATAAAGCTGCACAGCAATAGTAGATATATCAAGAAAGGGCTGTAACCATTCCAACCGCAACCCTTTCTCTCTTAAAATGATTGATTGGAGGAAGAAGATTGAATTGGTCAGAGAAATTAGCAGATAGTATTATGGCGCGTACACCCTATTTGTATCTAGATAAAGGATATAAACAAAAATGGTCTTATGATTATGGCGTTGTTTTGAAAGGATTTCAGTTGTTATGGCTGAAAACAAAGGAGAAGAAGTACTTAGACTTCATCCAAACAAACATTGATTACTTCGTACAAGAAGATGGATCGATCAAAGGCTATGAATTAGAAGAATACAATATCGACCATATCAATACCGGAAAACTGTTCTTTATACTCTATAAAGAAACAGGAGATGAGAAATATCGCAAAGCAGCAGAAACTTGCGCCAAACAATTGTTGAATCACCCACGAACATCTGAAGGTGTATTTTGGCATAAGGCAATCTATCCTTGGCAAATATGGTTAGATGGATTGTACATGGGAGCGCCTTTTTATGCGGAATATATCCAAACCTTTACGTCGAAAAAAGACTATCAAGATGTTTTATGTCAATTCGAGATCAGTTATCAGCGATTGTTCGACTCAAAAACGAATTTATTGTTCCATGCGTGGGATGAAAAAAAGGTCCAACCTTGGGCGGATACAGAAACTGGATTATCTCATCATTTTTGGAGCCGCTCAATTGGTTGGTATTTGATGGCGTGTGTTGATACTTACGAGTTGTTGCATAAAGAAGTGGATTGTCGATTATTGGGGCGGATTCTGACATCCACATTAGAAGCATTGTTACCTTATCAATCAGAAACTGGCACCTGGTACCAAGTAACAACCGAAACGAACCGTAAAGGTAATTATCTAGAAGCTTCAGGAAGCAGCATGTTCGTTTATGCGATGGCAAAGGGGATTCGCATAGGAATATTGGAGAAGGAAGTGTGGTTTCCTCAGTTGAAAAAATCTTATCAAGGCTTATTTGATGAATTTGTTTTGGAAACAAAAGAAGGCTGGTTGAATCTGAATAAAAATTGCCAAGTTGCAGGTCTAGGCGGGGCGGACCAAAGAGATGGTTCTTATGCCTACTATATTAGTGAGCCAATCGTATGTAATGATCAAAAAGGTGTTGGGGCTTTTTTGCAAGCCTTAGTAGAAGTGGAAGGTGTATCTAGGTGATAAATATTTTAAGCTTAGGTGCCTCAGTCGATATACTCAACACGACGGTGATCCAACAAGCCATTGATCAAGTAGCAGAAGCAGGTGGGGGAAGAGTAACCATTCCAAGTGGGCAGTTTTTAACGGGGCCATTGTGCTTGAAAAGTAATGTGGAGTTGTATCTTTCTCCTGGAGCAGTATTGAAATTTACAGATGACCCAGCCCAGTATTCAGCCATTTTATCCAGCTGGGAGGGGGTACCTAAAAAGGTCTATGCTTCATGTATCTATGCGCAACATGCAGAAAATATTGCTGTCACTGGTTTAGGGAAATTAGATGGTAGTGGTCCTAACTGGTGGCGCATTTTTCGAGAGGAGCATGAAATACTTGAGTACCCGCGACCAAAATTGCTTGGTTTTGATCATTGTCGACGAGTAACGATTCGTGATATCCAGTTGGTCGACTCACCAAGTTGGACGATCCATCCGAATCATTGCCAAGATGTGACTATCGATCACGTAGTCATTTGTAATCCTGCTGATTCGCCGAACACAGACGGTATTGATCCAGAGTCTTGTCATAATGTGCATATCAGTAATTGCCATATTGATGTGGGCGATGACTGTATTGCGATCAAAGCAGGGACAGAGGATGCCGTTAATAAAGTGCCTTGTCAAAATATCACGATCACTAATTGTACGATGGTACACGGTCATGGTGGCGTAGTTTTGGGCAGTGAAATGAGTGGCGGGATTCGGAATGTAACGATTTCGAACTGTGTATTCCAACAAACCGATCGTGGAATTCGATTAAAGACACGCCGAGGTCGAGGTGGGATGATCGAAGATGTCCGAGTAACTAATTTGATCATGGACCAAGTACTGTGTCCGTTTGTCATCAATCTTTATTATTTTTGCGGGCCTCGTGGCAAAGATCCTTATGTCTGGGACAAGGAAGTGTATCCAATCGATGAGCGAACGCCACAAGTTCGACGTGTTCATTTTTCATCGATCACTGCTCGAAATGTTCATGCTTCCGCGGGATTTATTTATGGTCTAGCAGAACAAGCGGTTCAAGACATTTCTTTCGATCATGTCGATATATCAATGGAAAAAGATGCAAAAGCGGGCGTGCCAGCTATGATGACAGGTTTAGAACCCATGCGCCAACAAGGATTTTATGTGCGGTTTGGTAAGCATATTTCTTTCCAGCAGATCACGATCGATTATCATGAAGGACCAGCAATCATGATTGAAGATTCGGAAGATATCGAAATTAAACGTATGCGATCGACAGAGTTGGATAAAAAGAATGTATCTATTATAGAAGGAACTTAAATAAAATGGAGTTGATCGAGTACTTAGGGAAAGACGCACGTTGCTTGAGACCGAGTGGTAGCTGTTTATCACAAAAAATCATCGATGATCAAATAATTGAGTATTATCAATTGATATTAAATGATCTTGAACCTGTTTCTGCCATTTATGTTTATCCAGTAAAAAAGAAGGAACCTTTGCCTGCTGTGATCTATCTGCATTCACATGGGGGTGATTTTTCACTAGGAAAAAGTGAATTACTAGCAGGTGCATCTTATTTTGTAGAACCTTCGTTTGCAAAGGCCGTGACGAGTATGGGGTATGGTATATGGGCGATTGATGCTTGGGGATTTGAAGAACGCGGCGGAATTGCTGAAAGTGAACTTTTTAAGCGATTCTTATTAACAGGACGAACACTTTGGGGAATGCGGATCTTTGATGTGCTAAGCTTGATCGACTACTTGGAAACACGAGAAGATATTGACACACAACGTATCGCAACGATCGGGTTATCTATGGGTGGACTATTAAGTTGGTGGACAAGTGCATTGGATGAACGTGTGAAAGTATGTATTGACCTAGCTAGCCAAGTAGAGGTTGAAACACTCTTGAAACATCAAATGTTAGACTACCACGGTTACTATTATTATGTTCCTGATTTATTGACGGAGTATACGACCCTAGCTATTCAGCAAAAAATTGCTCCTCGTAAACGCCTCACTATAGTAGGAAAAAACGATCGAATGTGTCCAACAGAAGGCGTCTGTCGCTTGAATAAACAGCTAGATTTGTATTATCAACAATTGGGAGTGCCAACGAATTTTCAAGGATACTCTTTAAATGGTGGACACTTTGAAACACGTGATATGCGAATGAAGTGGCAAGCATTTTTAAAGGAGTACCTATAATGAAGACAGAAATCGTGATCGACCCGATTCCAAGAAAAGCAGACTATCAGACCATTCAAGCAGGAATTGCTCATCTTAGCTCATTGCCGAATTACGTAAAAAAGACCATGATCATTCGAGAAGGGGTCTATCATGAATATATCGAATGTCGGCTGTCAAATTTCCAAATGTTTGGACAAGGAGAAGTAAAGATTGTTGGATGCCGTTTTGCGAAACAAACACTTTCATCTGGTGAAGCAAGAGAAACATTTCGAACCGCGACACTATTTCTTGAAGGAGAAAATATTCGTCTCGAAAATATACAAATCATCAATAACGCTGGTGCAGGAGAACAAGTAGGTCAAGCAGTCGCGCTATTCAATTATGCCCATCAAGTCCAGTTGATCAATTGTCGGTTGTGCGGGCAACAAGATACATTATGCACAGGACCGTTGCCTCCGATTCAAAAAGATGGTCGCCCATTTTTTACCCCAGTGTTAAAGGAGCGTAAGTATTGTCGGCAATCTTATGAACGATGTTGGATCGAAGGGACGGTGGACTTTATTTTCGGTGGGGCAGATGCGTTGTTTTACCGCTGTTTCATCCACAGTTTGGTTAGTTCTTCTAATGGTTATATCACAGCCGCTTCAACGGTAAAAGAACAAGAACGAGGTTTTCTTTTTTTTAGGTGTGCAATCATCGCAGATTACGAGGCACCTTCTATCTATTTAGGTCGACCTTGGCGTCCGTATGCTCAGGTGACATTTGAAGAGTGTGATGTAGGAGCGCATGTCTACCAAAGTGGCTGGCATGACTGGGATGAGAAACAAAACAGACAAACAGCACGCTTTTATGAAAAAAATAATAGGTATCAAAGGGGAATTTGTCGCGAATCATGGGTTACTGTGGAAACGGAGGTCGATTAGATGACGAAAAAATGGGAAATAACTTTTGGCTTGATCGGTGGGTCTACCGCTTTGTTGTTTTTTGGTGGGATTGCTGTGACCTTCAATCAAATGTCTCTTTCAAATTTCCGAGAAACATACCAAGCTCTCTCATTAGAGGGCTTTGGTAGTGTACAAGAAACCTTTGAGTCACTACGGAGCATGACGGGGTTGTTTAGCGTTAGCCTATTCCTCTCATTGGTTGGGCTGTGTCTGGCTCTTTATCTATCGTTGAAGGGAAAAGCAAGTCCGATGGCGGCACTCATTTATTTGATTTCAGGAGTCCTGCTGTTGTTCGGTACACAATTCATTGCGTACCCTTTTGTCTTTTTCTATCTATTAGCAGCGGGTTCAAGTATGTATCGCCAAAAAATAGAGCAAAGGTGGAGATCGGATGTTTCAAAGTAAAGTAGTCAATCCAATCATTCGAGGATTTAATCCGGACCCGAATATTTTGAAAGTGGGTAGTTCTTATTATGTGATCGTTTCTTCTTTTGAGTGGTTACCAGGTATTCGTGTATATGAATCGACAGATCTGATTAATTGGGAACATAAAACAGATATTTTAACTGATCAAGTATCGTTAAAGGGTCATCCAATCAATGGAAGTATCTGGGCGCCACAAATCAGTTACTCAGCTGGGCGATTTTATCTTATTTATACAGAGGTTAAAAGCGTAACACGTCCTTTTAAAGACACCCACAATTACATGATGATCGCAGAGGATATCAATGGACCTTGGGAAAGTCCAATCTATCTAAATAGTAGTGGTTTTGATCCCTCGCTTTTTCATGATCCACGTACAGGTAGGAAATGGCTTTTGAATGAAATCTGGGATTTTCGACTAACTACACCTAATAAATCAGCAGAGATCGTCATTCAAGAATATGATGCAAAACAAAAACAACTAGTCGGGTCGATTCACACGATCTTTACAGGAACCGAACTCGCAAAGACCGAAGCACCTCATCTTTACTATGTCAATGATTACTATTATTTGCTGACTGCTGAAGGTGGTACTGGTAGTGGACATGCTGTTACCGTGTGTCGTAGTCGTGATTTGTTAGGACCATACAAAGTCGATCCCCAAAATCCAATGTTGACAGCAAGTGGTTATCCAAGCTCAAGTTTACAATGTGCGGGACATGCAAGTTTAGTTCAAACAGAATTCGACAGATGGTATATAGTCCATCTTTGTACTCGCCCTATCGAAGGTGTTGCTATCTTAGGTAGAGAAACAGCTATTCAAGAAGTGTATTGGACGGAAGACTATTGGTTGCGGATAAAAGAAGGAGGAAATGAACCAAGAGAGATCGTCACCATTCCAACACAAGAGAAAGTGATCCAAAAGATCAATTCTTGTTTTTTTGATGATTTTGCAGGTGAAATGAAAAAAAGTTGGAACGCTCGTCGTTGTTTACCAAACATAACTTGGTGGGATTTGACTAGCCGATATGGCTATCTAAGAATGCTCGCAGGAGAATCACTGCAGTCAACGTTTGACCAACACTTATTAGCGATACGGCAAACAACGTTTTCATTTATTGCACAAACTAAGATGGAATATGAGCCAAAGCACTTCAACCAAATGGCTGGGCTGCTTCTTTTTCTAAATGAAGAAAATTATTATTATTGCTGTATGACCTGGGATGAAAAGATAGGGAAGTGTCTCCGATTACTTAGTGCAGTTGACGGTCATGTTACGATTAGGCCTGAAATTTATCCGCTAAGAGGAAGAGAGACAGTGATTAAAGTAGTTGTTGAAAAGACTTTTGGACAATTTTATGTGAAACGTTCGCAAGACTGGAAAAAAATCGGTGCTGAAATTGATGTGCAGACACTAACAGGTGGTTTTACAGGAAACTTTGTTGGTATTGGTGTGCATGATTTAAACGTAAGAGGAGGGAGCTATGCTGATTTTGATTATTTCAACTATCAGGAAATAGAAATGGAATGAAATAAATAAAAAAAAGATTAGGTGCAGTGAAAGTTAAATTTTACCTTGACCAATCTTTTTTTTAATGATAGTATAGTCAACGTTGCTGAAACATGAAAACAATCATGAAATTTGTTTAAAAGTTTTATTGACAATCATAATTCCATGTGATAATATAACGAAGTTGGTTATGAGAGATGAGTTTTTAGATGTTGATTTTATTAAGAAATAAACAAAAAAACATGTTGACAAATAACAAACGGTGAGTTATGATAAGTGAGTTGCTAAAACGATCTCGTGAAAAACGAGTTCAAAAAACTTTTAAAAAATAGTTGACAATCATTCGAGAGTTTGCTAAGATATAAAAGTTGCTAAGGCAATCACAAATGATAAGCTGAGACAGTTGTGTTTCAATTATCACGTAGACCTTTGAAAACTGAACAAAGTAAGACAAACCAAATGTGTAGGGCGTCTTGATTCAATTCAAGACAACAAACATTTTTAACAAGCAAGCAATATGCTAGCAAACAATTGAGCTTAACAAATGAACTATATGATGTTCGAAAGTAAATTTCGAACTACAGTTCCACATCAGCTTTCGCTGTGAGGAACTAGCATATTATGAGAGTTTGATCCTGGCTCAGGACGAACGCTGGCGGCGTGCCTAATACATGCAAGTCGAACGCTTCTTTTCCCACCGGAGCTTGCTCCACCGGGAAGAGAGGAGTGGCGAACGGGTGAGTAACACGTGGGTAACCTGCCCATCAGAAGGGGATAACACTTGGAAACAGGTGCTAATACCGTATAACAATCGAAACCGCATGGTTTCGTTTTGAAAGGCGCTTTACGGTGCCGCTGATGGATGGACCCGCGGTGCATTAGCTAGTTGGTGAGGTAACGGCTCACCAAGGCCACGATGCATAGCCGACCTGAGAGGGTGATCGGCCACATTGGGACTGAGACACGGCCCAAACTCCTACGGGAGGCAGCAGTAGGGAATCTTCGGCAATGGACGAAAGTCTGACCGAGCAACGCCGCGTGAGTGAAGAAGGTTTTCGGATCGTAAAACTCTGTTGTTAGAGAAGAACAAGGGTGAGAGTAACTGTTCACCCCTTGACGGTATCTAACCAGAAAGCCACGGCTAACTACGTGCCAGCAGCCGCGGTAATACGTAGGTGGCAAGCGTTGTCCGGATTTATTGGGCGTAAAGCGAGCGCAGGCGGTTTCTTAAGTCTGATGTGAAAGCCCCCGGCTCAACCGGGGAGGGTCATTGGAAACTGGGAGACTTGAGTGCAGAAGAGGAGAGTGGAATTCCATGTGTAGCGGTGAAATGCGTAGATATATGGAGGAACACCAGTGGCGAAGGCGGCTCTCTGGTCTGTAACTGACGCTGAGGCTCGAAAGCGTGGGGAGCAAACAGGATTAGATACCCTGGTAGTCCACGCCGTAAACGATGAGTGCTAAGTGTTGGAGGGTTTCCGCCCTTCAGTGCTGCAGCTAACGCATTAAGCACTCCGCCTGGGGAGTACGACCGCAAGGTTGAAACTCAAAGGAATTGACGGGGGCCCGCACAAGCGGTGGAGCATGTGGTTTAATTCGAAGCAACGCGAAGAACCTTACCAGGTCTTGACATCCTTTGACCACTCTAGAGATAGAGCTTCCCCTTCGGGGGCAAAGTGACAGGTGGTGCATGGTTGTCGTCAGCTCGTGTCGTGAGATGTTGGGTTAAGTCCCGCAACGAGCGCAACCCTTATTGTTAGTTGCCATCATTTAGTTGGGCACTCTAGCAAGACTGCCGGTGACAAACCGGAGGAAGGTGGGGATGACGTCAAATCATCATGCCCCTTATGACCTGGGCTACACACGTGCTACAATGGGAAGTACAACGAGTCGCGAAGTCGTGAGGCTAAGCTAATCTCTTAAAGCTTCTCTCAGTTCGGATTGTAGGCTGCAACTCGCCTACATGAAGCCGGAATCGCTAGTAATCGCGGATCAGCACGCCGCGGTGAATACGTTCCCGGGCCTTGTACACACCGCCCGTCACACCACGAGAGTTTGTAACACCCGAAGTCGGTGAGGTAACCTTTTTGGAGCCAGCCGCCTAAGGTGGGATAGATGATTGGGGTGAAGTCGTAACAAGGTAGCCGTATCGGAAGGTGCGGCTGGATCACCTCCTTTCTAAGGAATATTACGGAGACTACACACGTTTGTCGATACTTTGTTCAGTTTTGAGAGGTCTACTCTCAAAATTTTGTTCATTGAAAACTGGATATTGAAGTAAAAATGTAAGTAATACAAACCGAGAACACCGCGTTGAATGAGTTTTTTAATAAGTTCAATTGCTTATTTTTCTTGATTGGACTTCTATCGCTAGAAGAAAGATCAAAACCCAACCGCAAGGTTGATAAGGTTAAGTGAATAAGGGCGCACGGTGGATGCCTTGGCACTAGGAGCCGATGAAGGACGGGACTAACACCGATATGCTTTGGGGAGCTGTACGTAAGCTATGATCCAGAGATTTCCGAATGGGGGAACCCAGCATCTTTTATAGGATGTTACGTATA
>NZ_JBIOSV010000001.1:742500-2642500 GCF_051714945.1 Enterococcus sp. AZ080 | reverse complement strand
GGAGCTGTCCTTAGTACGAGAGGACCGGGATGGACTTACCGCTGGTGTACCAGTTGTTCTGCCAAGGGCATTGCTGGGTAGCTATGTAGGGAAGGGATAAACGCTGAAAGCATCTAAGTGTGAAGCCCACCTCAAGATGAGATTTCCCATTTCTTTAAGAAAGTAAGATCCCTGAGAGATGATCAGGTAGATAGGTCAGGAGTGGAAGTACAGTGATGTATGGAGCGGACTGATACTAATCGATCGAGGACTTAACCAAAATAAAATGAAAAACTCGGAGAGTTTCTTACTGATACTTCAAATCCAGTTTTGAGTGAACAAGATTTACTCAATATAGATAACACCAAGTGTGGTGGCGATGGCGAGAAGGATACACCTGTAACCATGCCGAACACAGAAGTTAAGCTTCTTAGCGCCGATTGTAGTGAGGGGTTGCCCCTTGTGAGAGTAGGACGCCGCCACGCAAACGAAAACAGTTGAACGAAAGTTCAGCTGTTTTTTTTTGTCTGGATGCGAACAAATTTTCGGTTTTTTGCTGAAAAAAAGCAATGGAAATGTTATGATAAATCATGTATAAACAAAAAATGTCAACAGATATCGATCTGTTTTAGTAAAGCGTTACAGACAAACTTATATTTTATTATCTTATATATAGGGAGGTAGTAGCTTAATGGTCAAATTTATTCATGCGGCAGATTTGCATATGGATCGTTCATTTGAAGGATTAGTGGGAATCGATGGAAAAGTTCAAAAGAAATTATTACGGGCTAATTTGACCGTACTTGAAAATATTGTGGAACAGGCAATCAAACATCAGGTTGATTTTGTTTTACTGGTAGGGGATAGCTTCCACCAGAATCGTCCTTCGCTAAAGATCCAAAAGCATTTTTCGGAACAAATCAAGCGCTTAGGAGAACACAATATCTCAGTTTTTTTAACATTTGGTAATCATGATTTTTATCAAAAAGAGAGATATTGGTTTGAATTTCCCGAGAATCTTTCTTTGTTTACTTCGGAAACTGTAGAGACACTGCAAATGACGACGGATGCTGGCGAAACGATTGCACTCAGTGGTTTTAGTTACACAAAACAATGGATCACTGAGGAAAAAGTACCTGAATTTCCCCAACGTTTTGCTGTCGACTACCATATTGGACTCTATCATGGTGAAACTGGGTCAACTCATGGGAATTATGCACCATTTCAAGCAAATCAAATGGAAGCAAAAGGCTATGACTTCTGGGCATTAGGCCATATCCATGTTCCAACTAAATTAAATGAAAAAGGGACCATTCTTTATCCTGGTGCACCACAAGGTCATACAAAAAAAGAAGAGCCTGCGACTTCAATAGTTTTAGTTGAACTTCAAGGAGCATCTTGTCGAACAACACCTATAAAAGTTGCAGAAGTTTATTGGAAACGTCAGCAAATTTCTCTCAGAGAAGTGAAACAAACGACGGATGTATTGAAGAAAATCCAGCAAGAATTAGTTGAACCCAATAAGATGACTCTCATTGAATTTGAGATCATTGATTATGAACACTTAGATCAGGAAGTGTTGGATCGTATTTATTCTGGAGAATTATTAGATTATTTGAAGGAAGAAACAAACAGGAAATTTTCGAATTTAGTTATTTGGCGCATCTCTACTTTAGAAAGAGATAACAAGGTAAAAATTTCTTTGTCTGCTTCCACATTGATGTTTGAACAACTATTCGAAAATTACCAAACAAAAGAAGATTTTCAGCATATATTACATGAAGCCTACACAAATCAAGAGGCAATCAAAGTGTTGGATCTGCTACCGGACTTTCAAGAATCTACGATACAAAAGGCCCAAGAAATCATTCGGCAAGACTTTTTGTTTGAGGGGGGTACTGAATGAATATTTTAAAAATCGAAATAGCAGCTTTTGGAAAGTGGCGTCAGCAAACCTTTGATTTTACCTCTGGCAATCAGTTGATTTACGGTGAAAATGAAGCGGGAAAGTCAACAATTTATCAATTTATTCAAGCAATCCTTTTTGGTTTTCCATCAAAAGGGAAGAAAAAGAAAGATTACACACCGAGAGACGGTTCTGCATATGGTGGGAAATTATGGCTGAATCATCCTGTACATGGAGAAATTTATGTTGAGAGATATAAACAACAAAATAGAGGTAAATCGAAGGTCACATGTAATGGCCAAAGTGGAAGTGATGAACTCTTAGAAAAACTACTTTCACCTTTGACGAAAGAGTTATTCCAGCAGGTTTTTACATTTCAACAAGAACAACTGAGTGAACTTGCTCATTTAACAGAAAAAGAATTACATGATGCGCTGATTTCATTAGGAATCACTGGGAGTTCTCATGTCTTTCAAAAAAGACAAGAATATTATCAATCAGCTGATAAGTTGTTTAAAAGAAAAGGTCAAAAATTAGTGATTAATCAGCGACTAAATGAATGGAAACAACTACAAGAAAAGATTCATCAAAAGCAAGAACAAGAGGCGATCTATAGTGAATGGATCATGGAGGAACAACGACTAGCAGAACAACAACAGCTCTTATTGCATGATATCGAACAAATCAATCAAAAACTTACGCTGTATCATCAACAAGAATTGAATTTCTCTTTATATGAAGAGTGGCAATCACTGAAAAAAAATATGCTAGCTGAAGTACCGGATGAATCACTAATACAAGATTTAGAAGTATTTACCAAACGTTATCAACAAATGAACGAACGTCTGGAAGAACTTGAGGCTTCGTTAGAGCGACATAGTGGGATGGATCAACAGTCTGCACGTTATTATTTTTATTTAGAACAAGAACAAGAGTTGAAAGCACTACAGCAAAAGCAATTTTCAACTGAGCAATTAATGGATGAGTGGCAAAGACTGCAAGTAGAGACAAGGGAAACAGCGTCAGAATTGAAAATCTTAGAACAACGTTGGCGCTGGGATCGATTGCAACGACCACAGGAATTTATTGATGATCCAGAGTGGCGTTCTTTGTATACGATGGCGCAACAATTAAATGATGAACACAGTCAGTTAGCGATTCGTTTTGATATTGTGAAGGAACAGCAACAAACACTAGAAGCAGAGATCAATGAATTAGAACTAGCCCATCCAACGCTGATCCAAACAAGACCGACCCAGGATGTTCCAGAAAAACAATCCTTTTTCAAATTTTACGTTAGTGCGTTAGTGTTAGCTGTGATTGGTTTAATCTTACCTATGCCTGGAAAAATATTGGGGCCATTGCTTGCTTTGGGAGTGGTTGGCTATACGTTGACTCGTAGAAAACCTAAGAACACTACAAACCAAAATTTGCCAGAAATCAAAGGGAAATGGCAAGAGAAACTAGGACAACTGGATATTGTATTGGCACAATTAGAAGAGATTACTCAAACAATCAATGAGAATAAACGAAAGCAACAAAAAATGGAACAATCAGTGGCTGATTTTGCCTATCATCACTCATTAGGAATAATGAACACGCTTGAAACGATGAAAAATGAGGGCCAAGAAGTAACAGATTATCAAAAGCTTTATGCTGTTTTCCAAAAAAAGCAACAACGAGAACGTGAGATACAGGAACAACTCTTACAGATAGATGGGGAACTTGACCTAGCAAAAGAATGGCTACCTCTCCAACATAAATCTCTCTCGGAAAAAATGGCGCTATTAACCACGTTCATCCAAGAGATGGAACAAATGAAATATGCTAGAAGTTATCAACAGAATACTTTATTGAAACAAGAAATCAACGCATTGAAAAAGAAACAAAAAATGTGGTTGGAGGAATACAAAGAACAATTTACTAGAGCAGAACTTTCTTACCCATCAGAAGTACCGATTTTTTTACAAAAGGTGGAGCAAACGAAGCAACAACAAGCGCGTTTTGAAGAATTGACGCATATTCTTTCCCCAATTTTTAAAACTGTCATTACTTATAGCCAGTTGCAGACTCAGATTGCTCATGAATCCGAACGATTGCAAGAACTAAAGAGGGAAGAAAGTAGGAAGAGTGAGCAACGTCAACGTTTGCAGTTGCAAATTGAGGGATTACAACAAGACGGGACATTAGATGAATTATATCAACAGGAAAGTCTACAAAAAGCACAACTACAAACTTTATTTGAAGAGTGGGGAGGCTTAGTGATTGCTGGGACATTTTTAGGTGATCTTTCGACAGAATTAAGTGAACGGCAATTACCACAGTTACTCAAATTAGCTGGAGACTATCTAAGTATCCTAACTGATCGACAGTACCAAGAAATACAATTGAAAAACGATACATTGACATTAACAAATGGTACAGATGAGTTTCCAATTTATGAACTATCGACAGGGACAAAGGATCAGATGATTATGGCGATGCGTTTTGCATATCTTGTTTTGGAAGCGAAACGTTCGATCTGTCCAGTGATCATTGATGATGGCTGGCTACACTACGACCATAAGAGAAAATACCGTTTAGCTAAACTACTAGCTGAATTTAGCAAAACCTATCAAGTAATCTGCTTGTCTTCTGATCAAGAAATGGTAAGCTATTATCATGAGCTAGAACAATCTGTGAGAAAGTTAGAAGGTGCAAATAGTGAAAAAAATACGTGAATTAGTCGTTGATGAACAATTCGAACAATTCGTTTTGATCAAAAATGCAGATGTAAGAATCGCTAAGAACGGTAAGAAATTTATCGCTTTTACATTTCAAGATACATCAGGAACAATTGATGGCAAATATTGGGATGCATCAGAGGACGAGATCAAAAAATTTACACCGGGAACAGTTGTCTTTTTAAATGGTAAACGCGAGGTCTATCAAGGAAACCCTCAAGTTAAAATCTTGCATATGCGTTTAACAAAAGTTGATGAACCGAGTGATCCCAGTTTGTACATGGAAAGAGCACCATTGAGAAAAGAAGAAATGGAAGAAGAAATCAACCAATTGCTATTTGAGATCACCAATGCACATTGGAATCGAATCGTACGTTATTTACTCAATAAATACCAAAAACAATTTTTTGAATATCCAGCAGCAAAACGAAATCATCACGCATTTGCTAGTGGATTGGCTTATCACACAGTATCGATGTTACACTTAGGTAAAGCGATTGCTGATGAATACCCTGAATTGAATCGCCCGCTACTTTATGCGGGAATTATCTTACATGATTTAGGGAAAGTAATCGAGTTGTCTGGCTCAATGGCAACAGAATACACATTAGCAGGTAATTTAGTAGGGCATTTAGTTTTAATTGATGAAGAAATAACAAAAGCTTGTTTAGCGTTGAAAATCAGTGAGGAAGAAGAAGATGTGCTGATCTTACGTCATATGGTTCTATCACATCATGGATTATTAGAATATGGTTCGCCTGTTCGACCTCGAATCATGGAAGCTGAAGTCTTACACCAAATCGACACGATCGATGCTTCAATGCAAATGATGACTACTGCGATTCGTCAAACAGAGCCAGGGAAATATACAGATCGAATATTTGGGTTAGATAATCGTAGTTTTTATGTACCTAAACAGAAATGATGGTAATTGTTCGATAGACAATGAAAGATACGTAACAATTTATTGATAGCATCTCACTAGTTTTAAAGAGGGCAAGACGGAAGTATTTAGCCTCGATAAATAAGACGACATCCACGAAAATTGTTTTTCAAACTTTTGTGGATGTCGCTTTATTTCCGAAGAGGGAACTTTTGTTCCCAACATTTATTCGCTTTTAGTTGGTTCAAAGAGAACTATGTCCCTAAACATTTTTTTATGAACCCAAAGAATGTTTTACTTTCCGTTAGCAGAGATGAATAATGAGAACTTATCGTATTCAAAAAAGTGGTTTAGGAAGAATTTTCTCTTCCTAAACCATTTTTTAAATACTTTCTAGCATTTATTTTTAATGTGTAGAAGCGTATAGTATTTATTCGTTTGTTGATTCAGTCGTGCTTTGCTCTGTTTCTGATGTTTCAGTAGAATCAGTTGATTTTGTTTCAGAACTCTTTGTTTCTGAGCTTTCTGTTGCTGAGTCTTCAGTTGAAGATGTACTTGTTGTAGCTGAAGTAAATGGTGTCAAGATGTTCTGGAATGCGTCATCTTTGATTTTTACATTCGCTTCTTTTAGTTCTTCACCGATTACTTTTGTTGTAAATTCGCTGTCATTCACTTTTGCTTGAGTCGCAATTTCTTCTAATTGATCTTTGAATTTATCCATGTCATTTCCTTTATCTTGGTTTTTCACCATTTTAACGACATAGTATTCTGTTGCATAAGTAGAAGGATTTGTTGCAGTGATCACATCTGAGATCTCACCGTCTTTAAGTTTGAAAGCAGCTTCTTTTACTTCAGATGGAACAGTTTGTGTTTCTGAATCAAACTTGATATTACCACCATCGTCTTTAGTTGTATCTGTTGATTTTTCTTTCGCTAGTTCTTCGAAATCTTTGCCGTCATCAGCTGATTTCTTAACTTCTTTTGCTTCGTCTTCACTAGCAACTTTAATGATTTGTGCTTCTACTTCTGGATGGAATGTTTCCCACGTTTTCTTCAAGTCTTCATCTGTCAATTTCACATGAGATTCGATCCCAGCTTTAAAGACAAGATTATTACGAAGGAATTCTTTGTAGCTTTCTTCTGTAAATCCTGCAGATTCTAATTGTGTCTCGAAGCTGTCACCATAAGTTTCTTTTGTTTTATTATATTCAGCATCTACTTCTTTATCTGAAACTTTATCATTGTATTTGCTATTGAATACATCATAGATCACCATTTGTTGAAGTAATTGTTGGTTAGCGGATTCAGATTTTGCTTTTTCATAAAAATCAGCAACGGTGATTGTGCCGCCTTTCATGGTTACGATATCCTTGTTTGTATCCCCGCCACCAGAACAAGCTGCTAGTGTTAGAATAGCTAACGCACTTGTCGCAGCTAAAATTATTTTTTTCTTTTTCATTTAAGTTTTGCACTCCTGTAATTTATTATTGGTTTTCACAAATATTACTATACCATATCTATGAGCGAATAAAAACGTTCTGACTGATAGTTTCAAACAAAATTCAAATTTTTGTCACATTCCATACATCTAGGCACATGAAAAAGACATATAGTTATCAAAAGCGCTTGATTTTTGATCATTATTGCACGTCTGTCAAGCTTTCAGGTAAATGTGCCGAAAGTTTTTCTACTTGTTCTTGGATTTGTGTCACTCGTGGTTCTGCTTGGAATTTGAAATTTTCAAGGTCTTTTTCGATTGATTCTTGAAAAGGTGGAATAACAGTTTCAGCTGTTTTTTTTGTTTCAGATAGCGCGTGTTTAAAATGATTCAAACTGTTATTTAATTCGTTGGTTAATTCAGTTGCTTCATCTAATTCTGCAATCAATTTCTCTCTGGTCTCATTTCCACTACGTGGTGCAAATAATAATCCTGCTGCTGCACCGGTAACAGCACCGAATACTAATCCTTTTAGAAAATTTTTAACCATGAATCGTCACCTGCTCTTTGATTTTTTCTTGGATAGCAGTCATTTCTTCCGTTGTATAATCTGCTTGATGGTTTCCAAAGTGAATGGAGAAGTCATCTTGTTTACTATAACGCGGAATTAAATGGATATGGGAATGAAATACAGTTTGATAGGCTAGTTCTCGATTATTATTGATAATATTTAAACCTTCCATTTCCGGAAATGCTTTTTCGATGGAACGAGCGATTTTTGGGATACGGGCAAAGACATCACTGGCTAATTCCTCGTTGTAATCAAAGATATCAGTTACGTGTTCTTTAGGAATGATCAATGTGTGTCCTTTAGTTGATTGAGAGATATCTAAGAACGCATAGATTTTCTCGTCTTCATAGATTTTATAGCTAGGGATCTCTTGATTGATGATTTTACAAAAAATACAATTGTCCATATAAAAACACCTTTCTTCTATTCAAATTTCGTTACCTCAACTTTAACATAAGTTCGTGAGAATGCACGTAAAAAATAATTGGACGTGATTTGCTTCGTGGTATAATGAAGATAATATAATAACGGAGGAAGAAATATGAGTTTAAAAATCGAACATGTTACAGGTGGCTATGGTCATTTACCTGTTTTGAAAGATATCAGTTTTAACGTTCAACCTGGAGAAATGGTTGGGTTGATTGGTTTGAATGGAGCAGGAAAAAGTACAACGATCAAACATATTATCGGTTTGCTTGAACCAACGAAAGGCAAAATCGAGATCAATCAATTATCCCTTAAAAAGGATGTAGAAAATTATCGTAAACAAATTGGTTATATTCCAGAAACACCTTCATTATATGAAGAACTTACGTTAAAAGAACACATTGAAGTAACGGCGATGGCTTATAACATTCCAATGGATATCGCGATGAAACGGGCAGAAAAGTTGTTACACACGTTTCGTTTGTCCAATCGGTTAGAGTGGTTTCCAGCGAATTTTTCAAAAGGGATGAAACAAAAAGTAATGATTTTGTGTGCTTTTTTGATTGAACCATCTTTGTATATCATTGACGAACCTTTTCTAGGGCTAGATCCGTTGGCAATCAATGCTTTGTTGGAATTAATGGTCGAGATGAAAAATGAAGGATCGGGTATTTTGATGTCTACGCATATTTTAGCCACTGCTGAAAAATATTGTGACCGTTTTGTTGTTCTTCATGAAGGAGAAATCAGAGCAGATGGCACGTTAGCAGAGTTGCAAACTGCTTTTCGAATGCCGGAAGCATCCCTAGATGAAATCTACATCGCATTGACGAAGGAGCAAGGTTATGAATGATTTTTTTCAAAAAAGACTAGCAAAACATCATAAAAAAATGATGAAATATTTACGCTATGTATTCAACGACCATTTTGTATTAGTCTGTTTATTTTTGATTGGGGGTCTAGGCCTTTATTATTCTAACTGGCTAAAAACACTTGAAGCTCCTTTTTCGATGGGAGGTATCATCGTCTCATTGATTTGGATGATTTGCTTGATCGTTGGGAAAATCGCGACTTTTGCGGAGCCGGCAGATTTAGTTTTTCTTTTACCGAAAGAAAAAGAAATGAAAGGCTATTTGCAACGAGCTTTTCGTTATTCTTGTATTTTTCCTATGGTTTTTCTAGGATTAGTGTGTGGATTTGCGATGCCGTTAGTTGTGGTTTCAACGCAACAACCATTTTCGCTATTTTTTGTTTATCTACTTATACTATGGAGTTTGAAGTCTAGTCATTTACAAGTGAAGCGAGTAGATTTTTATCGTATGGAAGAAACACGTAAAAACCTGTTTAAATATGGTTGGTGGGTCTCGTCATTTGGGATCTTACTTCTTTCTTTTTATGGGAATATTTGGTTGGGCTTGATTCTTTCATCTGTTCAAGCTGGGATCTATTATGGGTTCTTATGGAAAAAACTGTCCGCTCATTTGGACTGGGAAAAAATGATCCAATTAGAAAAACAACGTTTGCACCAAATCTATCAGTTCATCAATTTGTTTACAGATGTGCCGGAGATCACCGCGAAAGTCAAAAGGCGCCGTTATCTTGATCCGGTGTTACGAGGAATCAAGAAAGAAACGAAAAACACGTATTTTTATTTATTTGTTCGACGTTTTGCTAGAGGGTCAGACTTTATTGGTTTGTACGTACGTTTGACAGTGATTGGCTCGATCATTATCGCCGGAATCAACGATCTATACTTTACTTTAGGTATTGGCTCATTATTTCTATATTTGATTGGCTTTCAGTTATTACCGTTATACAGTCAGTTTCGCTATATGATCTTGGTCCAATTGTATCCTATCCCACAGAGTCAAAAAAGTGGAGCACTCCAACGTCTTTTGACGTGGTTATTGACTTTTGTTGCTGTTTTATTTGGAGTGATCGCTGCTGTTGTTCTTGATGGAAATGAGAGATGGCTACCTATCTTAGTCTATCTTGTTGTCAACGGACTCTTGATCAAATGGTACGTGCCATCGCGGCTCAAGAAGGTTGCGGAGTAGCCTTGAGAAATCAAGCAGAAAAATTTTATTATTTTACGAGAATAGATCACAAGAATTGTGGGGAAGTCCGAAATTACTTTATGTTTTTTCGAACTTTCCTATTTTTTTCCATGGTCAAAAAAGGATGTATTAAACCTTATTAATAGGAAGAAATCACTAGGGACTTTTTTTATTTTGATAAAAGTTGGTTTTTTAGAAGGCAAAACATAGAAAAAGAACGTATATGTGCTTGACGTTCAAGACTTGGGCGACTAGAATAATAGATACTGCAAACATATAGTAGAGGACGGGAGAATGCGCGATGGAGTTTCAGTTAGACCAAGAGTGGCGGTTACGCCCCATCAAAGGTGACACAGGAAAAACATACATAGGCATGCGTGATAAAGACAAAGTTTTTATCAAGAGGAACACAACGCCAATGCTCGCTGCACTCTCTCGTGAAGGCATTACGCCTAAATTAGTGTGGACTAAGCGAACAGGAGATGGCGATACCTTGACCGCACAAGAATGGCTGGAAGGCCGCTTGTTGACGCCTAGTGAGATTGGCCAAAGAAATGATGTCATTGATGTACTTTATCATCTACATCATTCAACGTCTTTAAAAACCATGCTTTCTCGAATTGGTGGTAGAGTATTGACACCCCAGAAAATGCTGCAATATTATGAACAAGATTTGCCGGATAGCTTAAAAAACAATCAATTTTTACAACTCGTTTATCGCTATTTGTGCCAACAAGTTCCTTCGGTAGACAAGGAAAAATTAGCGGTCGTGCATGGAGATGTCAATCATCGGAATTGGTTAGTCTGTAAAAATTATTTATATTTAGTTGATTGGGATTCAATCATGTTCGCTGATCCAGCGGTAGATATCGCGACTATTTTAGGAAATTACGTGCCATTGTCTAGTTGGAATCAGTGGTTGATCAGCTACGGTATCCGACCAACAGATGAAATTTTAGAAAAACTACATTGGTATGCGGTGATGAACCTATTACAAGAAATCACACGCTACTGCAAACGTGAAGATTATCGACGAATGAATGAAGAGATTTTACAACTCAAACGAATTTTTAGTGGTTAAGCTCGGATATTCAGTTGATTTTTTTATTTTTAGGGGTAATACCAATAGCGGTTTACAATAAATTCAGTGAAATACAAGGAACAATCTTTTATAGGAATAGAGAGGAAGAAAAAGATGCGTGTTCGCAACCGACCAAATGCAGCAGAAATGCTAGCCGCTCATCCAGAGATCGTCATCAGTGAGCCAACAAAATGGCGTGGAAAATGGAAAGAATTATTTGGCAATGATCAACCAATCCATATTGAGATCGGCATGGGAAAAGGACAGTTTATTACTGGGATGGCCAAAGCTCATCCAGAAATCAATTATATTGGGATCGAAATGCAAGTAAGTGTCGTGTCTATTGCTTTAGAAAAAGTATTGGAGGAACCATTACCTAATTTAAGATTATTGCACGTGGACGGTTCTGCTTTGACTGAGTACTTTTCAGAGAATGAGATCGATCAGATTTATTTGAATTTTTCAGATCCATGGCCTAAAAAGAGACATGAAAAACGGCGCTTGACGTATCGTACATTTTTAGCTGTTGACGAAGAGATCCTAAAACCAAATGGCGAAATTCATTTCAAAACAGATAATCAAGGATTGTTTGAATATTCGTTGGCTAGTTTTTCACAATACGGGATGCGTCTAAAAAAAGTCTGGCTTGATTTACATCAAAGTGATTTTGAAGACAATATCATGACAGAATATGAAGAGAAGTTTTCTTCTCGAGGACAACGGATCTATCGTGTGGAAGCACAGTTTGTGGACAAAACCAAATAGAAAAAAGAAGAGAGTAGGAACTGTAAGTTCTTGTCTCTTCTTTTTTATTTTTTTAGTCTTGTTGATCACAGACGGGAATCAAGTCAAATTTTGAAAAAGAGAAGAGCCCCATATCAGTGATTTTCAATTCAGGAATAACTGATAACGTTAAAAATGAAAGTGTCAAGAATGGATCGAATGCTTCACTTGCGCCTAAATGATGTGCTTGGTCAGTCAAGTTCAGTAATTGCTGATTAACTGTTTCATAAGATTCGAGTGACATCAAACCGCCAATAGGTAATGGTAAACAAGCTAATTCAGTTTGTTGATCTACAACAATCATCCCGCCGCCTTTTTGGATTAATTGTTCAGCAGCGTAGCACATATCTTCATCATTTGTTCCTACAACGACGATATTATGTGAATCGTGAGCCACCGTAGTAGCTAAGGCCCCCCTTTTTAGTTGGAATCCTTTTACAATTCCTAGACCAATATTTCCTGTAGCATGATGTCGTTCGATGACAGCAATCTTTAGTTGATCATCTGCCACTGAAGGAGTGAAAGAACCATTATCGACTTGAACTTGCTCCAATAAATCGTTGGTCAACAAACTATTTGGAATGATTTCTATGACATGAGCGGTTGATGAAGATAAAGCTAGTTCTAAAGAGTGTGGACCAAATGGTGCAACTGTCATTTTTGGTAATGCATCAATCGCTGGCTGAATTTTTAATTTTGTAACTTCAGGGACCAACTGTCCATCTATCACAACCGTTTCTCCTTGATAGAACACGGTATTGATCGGCAACTTTTTCAAGTCATCTGTTAAGAAAAAGTCTGCCTGATAGCCTGGCGCAACTGCCCCTAAATGTTGTAAGCCAAAACATTCTGCCGCATTCAATGAAGCCATTTGGATGGCTTGTAGTGGGTCCATGCCCGCCAAGATGGCTTCACGGACGATATGATCGATGGAACCTTCTGTTACAAGATCATTGATCAATTTGTCATCAGTCACGAATAAACAGCGACGTGAATTGTCTGGTGTGATAGCAGGTAAGAGTGCCTGGAGATCTTTTGCTACGGTTCCTTCTCGAACCATCAAATACATTCCTAGCGCTAAACGCTCCTCCGCTTCTTGGGCGGTCGTTGCTTCGTGGTCTGTTCGAATGCCCGCAGTTAAATAAACGTTTAAGTCGTCTCCGTTTATTCCTGCGGCGTGGCCATCGATTTTTTTGTTCTTTTGATGCATCAGCTGTAATTTATCGATAATCGTTTGCTCATTTGAAGCGACTGACTGATAGTTCATTACTTCAGCTAGACCAAGTACTTCAGGATACTCAAGAAAAGGAGCAAGTGCTTTTGCATCTAAGACAGCGCCACTTGTTTCAAATGGTGTGACAGGCACACATGAAGGTAGCATGATGAATATATTCATTGGTGTCTCTCTTGCATCTGCCAGCATAAATTCAAGGCCCACATTTCCGGCGACATTACCGATTTCGTGAGGATCAGTTACTACTGTTGTCACACCATGTAATAGAGAGATTTTCGCAAACTCTTTAGGTGCTAATAGAGAACTTTCGATATGCACATGACCATCGATCAGACCAGGAACTAAATACTGTCCTTTTGCATCATAGATAGTCGTACCTTCGTATTCCCCAATACCTACGATTCTTCCGTCGCAGACAGCGACATCACCCTCCATGATTGTTTTCGTAAAGACGTTGACGATTTTTGCATGTTTGATAACTAAATCAGCGGGTTGTTTTTTTCCTGCAACTGCAATGTGTTTGTTTAAGTGCGAATCCACTCTGAAACCTCCCCAAATAAATTTTTACTAGTATAACATAAATTCGGATTTAACCTATGATTTTCATTAAATTTTGTAAAAATAAACGATTCATCTTAAAAAGACGTATATTTTCTTGGAGGGCAAAGAAATGAAGATAAAAGATTTAGCAAATGAGATCATTTATGGAGGAGCTAAAAATAAAGTGCAAGATATCTATATTTTGCCATATGTAGAAGATTTTAAGGTTTATTTTCGTACAGGTAAAAGACGAACATTCCAAAAATCGATCTCCCTTGAGATTGGACAACAATTGATCGCTAGTTTTAAGTACCTGGGACAAATGGATATCGGTGAAAGAAGAAAAGCACAACTAGGCTCACTGACTTATTTAGTGGATCAACGAATGATAAGATTAAGACTCTCGTCCGTAGGTGATTATTTACAAAGAGAGAGCTTAGTCATCCGGATACTCTATGCATTGAATGAAAAAAGTTTTCGCTGTTTTGTCCCCAAAGACTTGCAAGTTATTGAGCGGAGTACGAACAACCGTGGATTGTTTTTGTTTAGTGGACCGGTCGGTTCTGGTAAAACGTCATTGATGTATCACCTTGCTCGTAGGAATGAGGAACAAGTGATCACGATCGAGGACCCAGTAGAAATTGAAGAGCCATTGTTTTTACAGTTACAAGTCAATGAAAAAATCGATCAGACTTATGATCAGCTATTAAAACTAGCCTTACGTCATCGTCCTGATTTATTGATTGTCGGTGAAATCAGAGATAAGAAGACAGCAGATGCAGCGATTCGGGCAGCGTTGACGGGCCATCGTGTATTTGCTACCGTCCATGCACGAGATCTCAAGGGGACTGTGGCAAGGATGAAAGAACTAACGAGAAACGATGGATTTGACGAATGTTTGTCCGGCGTTATCTATCAAGAGTTGCTGCCTGATTTTAATGAACAACTGACAGCATTGTGGTCTTATTGTTTTTCTGACAATGAAATCGAAAGAAAAGAATGGAGAGCTAGCTATGAAGAGGCACAAAAAAATGTTTGGCAATCCTATCCATTTTAAAAAGATGGATCACAAACAACAAACTCGTTTTATCCAAACGATCGGTGAGTTACTCTTGAATGGCTTTAGTTTACAGCAAGCAATTGATTTATTGGAATTACTGCAACTGATACCACAAGTTTATGTCCATTTCGCTAAAAGAAATCTTCAAGCTGGCGAATCTTTTCATTTTGTCCTTCAGCAATTGGGATTTAAGCAAGAGCAACTCGTACAGGTGGAACTGGCAGAAGTCCATGGAAATTTAGTCGAAACTTTAAAGGGCATCGCTGAACAATTTCGATTGATTGAACAATTTCGAAGAGACTTAAAAAAGGTCATCAGCTATCCACTGGTATTGTTGGTCTTTTTAGTCGGCATTTTAGTCAGTCTAAGTGAGTTCGTCTTGCCACAATTGCTTCAGACCGACATGGTCACCACGACACATTGGGGGATTCGATTGCTTCAAACAAGTCCTTGGCTATTCTTAGGTGCCGTTGGTAGTAGTATTTTTTGTGGTTCAATGATTTTTTTTCGCTTGAAAAAGTTGGAAGTTGTCAAGAGAAGTGAGTGGATAAGTAAGCAATGGATGATAGGAAAGATCTATCGTTCCTATCAATCAGCTTATCTAGCACTAGAAATAGGCAAACTATTTTATGAAGGCCTCGACTTGAAACAAATTATTCGCTGTTTGAAAGAAACTAAAGAAGGAAGTTTGGTTCAGTCTTTAGCGTATCAATTAATGGAAGGGCTCGAACTAGGTATTCCTTTGGCGCAACAATTTGAGCAATACGGTTTTTTGACGACCGAGTTTAGTCGAATCGTACTACAAGGAGAAGCCAAAGGAAATTTAGGTAAAGAATTATTGTTTTACAGTGATTTGACACGTAAAGAATTTTTTCAAAAAATCCATCGTTGGTTGCACTGGGTCCAACCAGTCCTTTTTTTAGGGATTGCTGTATTGATTTTGCTGATTTATGTGGCTATCTTGTTGCCAGTATATGGAAATATCGAGGAGGTTCTAAAATGAAGAATAGAAAAAGAATGGCTCGTCTAAAAGGTTTTACACTGATTGAAATGTTGATCGTCTTACTCGTCATTAGTGCGTTAGTTTTACTATTTATCCCCAATATTTCTCGTTATCGTGATCATGTCAATAAGGAAGGTCGTGAAGCAGTTATGCAACTGATTGATGCTCAAAGTGAACTTTACGCATTACAAAATGATGGAAAGATCCCAAGTATTGATGAACTATTACGAGAAGGATACATCAAACAGGAACATGCCGATGCGTATCGCAAGAACTAATAAATACCTCACCGAAGCTTACACTTTAGCAGAAACGATTATTGTCTTGATTGTCTCCCTTGCTTTCTTTATCTTTCCTGTCCTCTCATTCCATTCTTTAGAAAAAGAACAATCGATCCATCGTTTTTTTGATCAGCTAGAAAAAAGGATCGATCTCGTACAACAAAGTGCTATTATCCATCAACAAGTTACTCTTTTTTATTATGATCCAAAGCGTCATAGTCTTTTATTTGAGGTGCCTCCTTACTCATCAATGGAGTGGCAAGTGTTGCCGATCCCTGAAGCTTTGACCATCCAACGTCATGCACCGATTACTTATGCTGCGAAGACAGGGAACGAAAGCTCGTTGAAGGCGTATGAATTTTATTGGCCAGAAAAGAAACAAAGAATCATTTACCAATTCCAACTAGGAGGTGGTCGTTATATCAAAAGAATCCAATCTAGCTAGCTTTGTACTGCTTGAATCATTAACCGCGCTAATGATCACAGCCATGAGTATTTATATTATGAGTTCTGGTAATTTGTTCTTGATCCAACAAGAACAAACCAAAGACCGAGAAATTCTTCTATTGAGGACATTGTATGAAGACGTGAGAAACTATCGTAGATATGGAGAGTTGCCGACAAGACCAGCAGAGTGGGAGCGGGGAACTACAGTAATCGATACGCAAAGCCAGAGAATAAGAAAAGTTTCAATCAATGATGGAAATGAAGTGATCGCCATTGAACGGAAGAAATAAAGTATCTGCTTTTACAATGATTGAATGTCTGATTGCATTACTTATTCTAAATACGATTCTTTTATCATTTGGTCTCTTTATTCGACAAAGCGAAAAGTTGAATACATTTTTTCAAAAAGACGAACAAACAGAATGGTTAATTTTCTTAGCTCAATTCGAAAACGAACTTGCTTCAAGTCAAAGTATTTCGATCATTGAGAATCGCTTATATTATGAAAACGAGAAAACGTTCGTCATAGAAGGCTATCAGCAAATGATCAGAAAACGTGGAACTGCTGGTGGCCATCAGCCTATGCTGACAGGTGTTAAGCATGTCCAATTCAAAGAAGAAGATCGAGTGATTTTACTGCATGTTGAATTTATGAATGGAGATAACAAGTATGGTATTTGGACAAAGCAAAAAACATAAGCGGTTAAAAGGAAATGTGTTGTTTTCGAGCTTGGCTCTTTTTCTATTATGTATATTCTTCATGCAAGGATTACTTGAAAGTTATCGTCTAAAAATAGACAGTTATTTACGCATAAAAAAATATTACCAAGCAAAGATCATCAAGCAAATGTTTCTGATGGAATCCAATCAGTTGGAAGAGCAAGGCAAAGGGGAGTATGATTACAATGTAGGTACGGTCCAGTATACAGTCAAACAGGACCTAGTGGAGCTAGTAATAACTGTTTCACCTTTCCAATTTGAATTTACAGAGCGAATCATTGATACAGAAAATACTACAGATTAAGAGGTTCCAAAGCAATAACCGTTCTTTTCTATAATACAGCTGTTTTGAAGGTGTTGAATGTTCGCTATTTCACAAAGAAAAAGGATGAAAACGATTGAAATTTTAGTGATTGTTCGTTAGAATTAAACAGGTAAAATAATTGTTATAATATATCTAGAAATGAGGCGCACGATGTTACCAGAAAAAATGGAACAAGGGTTTGAGCAAAACCTGGAAGCTATTCAGCTTTTACAAAACGCATTGGGAACTTCTTTTTTAGAAGCTTATGTTGAAAATGCCGAAAATTTAAGAGACAACTATCAAGTACGTGTAGTAGATGGTGTACCAAATGAAAAGACAACCCAACAGATCTCAGAACTTTATCAAAAACTGAGTGAATTATCATTTGAACCGGAAGAGTGGCGTCGTTTATCGCAGTTGCTTTTGTTAAAGGGAAGTCAAACCGAGCACTTACAAGCAAACCATCAATTGACACCAGATAGTATTGGTTTCTTGTTTGTTTTCTTGATCGAACAACTATTCCCTGATCATAAAGGAAAAATCGGTGTCTTGGATATTTCAGCAGGAATGGGCAATTTGTTATTAACAGTTCTTTTAAACCTAAACATTGCTGGATACCATACAGAAGGTTTTGGTGTGGATATCGATGATACACTACTCTCTGTCGCGGCTTCTACAAGTGAGTTGGCGCAAGCGAGTGTTCAATACTTTCACCAAGATGGATTACAAGAATTATTGATCGAACCAGTTGATGTCGCTATCAGTGACTTGCCAATCGGCTTTTATCCGAATGATCAAAAAGCGCAAGACTTTTTGACAAGCGCGACAGAAGGTCACAGTTATGCTCATCATCTTTTATTGGAACAGGCAATGAAATACGTCAAGCCAGATGGTTTCGGTTTATTCTTGATGCCAAGCAATTTCTTGGAGACAGAGCAAAGCGAGGACATTAAAAAATGGTTTAAAGAAGAAGGCTATCTTCAAGGTATGATCCAATTGCCGGATGAGTTGTTCCGAAATAAGCAATCACAAAAAAGTATTTTGATTTTACAGAAAAAAGGCAAACAAGCAAAACAAACCAAGGAAGTACTGCTTGTTAAACTTGATTCACTAAAAGAGCCAGAGAAGGTGACGAAGTTTTTTAACGAATTTAAAAACTGGAAATCAGCTTCCTTATAACTATTTACCAAAAAGGAGAGTAACATGTCAAAAACAATTGCAATCAATGCTGGAAGTTCAAGTTTAAAATGGCAGTTATACCAAATGCCAGAAGAAACTGTAGTCGCTAAAGGAATCGTTGAAAGAATTGGATTAAATGATTCAATTTTTACAATCAAATATGGTGAAGGCCAAAAATTTGAACAAATCTTAGATATTGATGATCATGAAGTTGCTGTAAAAATGTTATTAGACCAATTGATCGAATTAAATATTTTAGGCGCATATGATGAAATCACAGGTGTCGGACATCGTGTCGTTCACGGTGGAGAAACTTATGGTGACTCTGTAGTCATCGATGAAGAAGTAATGGCACGCATCCAAGAATTAGCAGAATTTGCGCCATTGCATAATCCTGCCAACTTAATGGGAATCAAAGCATTTAAGAAAATTTTGCCAGATATCCAAAGTGTAGCTGTCTTTGACACGTCTTTCCATGCGACTATGCCAAAACACAATTACTTGTACAGCTTACCAATCGCTTACTATGAAGATTTTAAAGTGAGAAAATATGGGTTCCACGGAACAAGTCACCGTTATGTTTCTGAACGTGCGGCAGACATGTTAGGTAAACCAATCGAAGACTTAAAAATCATTACTTGTCATTTAGGAAATGGTGCTTCAATTACTGCTGTTGACGGTGGTAAATCTGTTGATACATCAATGGGCTTCACGCCATTAGCAGGTGTAACGATGGGTACTCGTTCTGGTGATATCGATCCAGCGATCTTACCTTATCTAATGGAAAAATTATCGATCGATATCAATGAAATGGTTGATATCTTAAACAAAAAATCTGGTCTTTTAGGGTTAACAAATCTATCTAGTGATATGCGTGACCTTGAAAACAATTACGATAAAGAAGAAATCCGTTTGGCTTATGATGTGTTTGTTGACCGTATCCGTAAATATATTGGTGGCTATGTAACAACAATGAACGGCGTTGACGCAATCGTATTTACTGCGGGTATCGGAGAAAATGATGGTCATGTGCGTAATGAAGTGATCAAAGGTATGACATGGTTTGGTTGTGAAATCGATCCAGAATTGAACAAATTACGTGGTGAAGAGTTAGACATCTCAACAAAAGACTCAAAAGTCAAAGTATTAGTCATCCCAACAGATGAAGAATTAATGATTGCACGTGATGTAGAACGCTTGCGTTAATTTGGATGACGCTAAGAAATTAGTCAGATTAACATAAGGGTTCTAAAAAAAGAGTTGGACATTGTCCAGCTCTTTTTGGTTTTTTGCCTAATTTAAATCAGCTGAACGAAGCTAGAAGCAACGCCTAAGAAAAGTATATCTTCTAGTAATAGGAAAATAGAAGATATACTTTCATTCAAATCGCTGATTGTTTCATGTCGTGCTTCCTTGAATCAATTTCACTGGCAACACATAGTTGGATTCAAGTGGTTTCTCTGGATCTTGGATCCGTTGGAGCATTAGGTCGACTAAGATGTCAGCAATATCTGTAATTGGTTGTGCGATGGTCGAGAGCTGTGGGAAATAATTTTGAATCATTTTTGTTCCATCATACCCGATGATTTTTATTTCTTCAGGAATTTTAATATGCAACTCTTGACAGAGATTATAGGCTAAAATAGCAGTTAAATCGTCTGTACAAAATAAACCATCAATTGTTTCCATTTCTAAAATCCGTTTGATCTCTAAATTTTTTAAAGCAGTTGAGCGGGCAGTAGAATGAAAATGAAACACGTGCGGCTCTAACTGGAATTCTTCCATAAATGCCAAATATCCATTCAATCGTTGATTGGTCGGTGAATTTGATTCTTGGGAGCCAGTTAAGATGGCAATGTTTCTGGCACCTTTTAAATAAAGGTTTTCGGTAGCTAAGTATCCACCACGTAAATTGTCACTACTGATAATTGGAATTCCTTCTGCTAAATAGCGGTCGAAGGAGACAATGGGTAGTTCAATATTTTCGTATTCTTGGATACCCAGATTATGCGCTCCAGCAAGGATACCATCTACTTTGTTTGCAGCTAACATGTTGAGGTAGTTTCGTTCTTTTTCTTTATTGTTTGCACTATCGCATAATATTGAACGGTATCCTAAATCAAATAGCTTACTTTCTAATTGTTCGACTAATTCACCAAAGAAAGGGTTGGCAACTGTAGGAAAAATCAAGCCAATCAATTGGGTGTTTTTTCCTTGAAGAGAACGAGCCAATGAATTGGGTTGATAATTTAATTCTTTCATTGCTTGATTTACTTTATCGATTGTTTTTTGGCTCAATGAGCCGTAGTTATTGATGACACGTGATACAGTGGTTGGTGAGACTCCAGCCTTTTTGGCTACATCGGTTAATTTAACAACCATTTAACTTACCCTCTATTCATTCATTTTACGTAACTTCCAAAGCGTTCCTGAGAAGGCATGGTCACATTCGATCAAGAGTGTGGTCTGTTCGCTTGAAGGGAAAATTCGGGCAGTAGCCGTTTGTTTACCGTCATTGATAAAGATTTCGACTACAGAAATATCAACAAAGATTTGTAAAGACAAAGGTTCTTGTGAAATTGTAAATTCTCTTGTGACACCATAATCTTCTGCAAATACTTCTCCTGATAAGCTACGATCTATTTTCATTTTACCATGCCTGCGATCGAAAGAGAGGATCAATCCGTTATTTCCCATGGGATCACTACATAAATGAATTTTTCCACTTTGATTTTCTTTAAACTCTAAGTTGATTTCGTAGCGATTTTGCTCGGTATTTATCTGTGAGACTGAATGATTCAAAGAACATGGCGGATCAATCCGTAATTGACTCATTTCTTTTACAGGACGTTGATGGAGTGTCCCATTTTCAATCGTCAACTCTTTGACGATACTTAAACAATGAGCCCAGCCAAATGGATCAGTCGGATAACTGATTTCAGGCAACCCGATCCAACTAACTGCTAAGGCACGACCATCAGGAGCGTTGAATGCTTGAGTAGCATAAAGATCAAAGCCTTCGTCAAGGTTTTTAAGGGTTGAAGGTTGGGTAAGTTGATTCGTTTCGATGTCATAGGCTTCTCCGATGATGTAAGCATTCGGGTATATATTTTGATACTCCAAAATTGACTGTTCTAAGCCTTGTGGACAAAAGAGCAATAGCGCTTTTCCGTCAATGAATACTAAGTTAGGACACTCGATCATAAATCCCATCGATTGTTGCGTAAATTGTAAAGGACCTGCGTAAGACCAAGTGTCTAGATCGGGACTACGGTAAACTAAAATTTCCCCTTGTTTATTTTGATTTTGTGCACCCAACAATAACAAATATTCGTCTTTATAAAAAATCACTTGAGGATCTCGAAATTCTTGTGTATAGCCGTAAGGTGGCTTAGAAATCAGTGGGGTGGTTAATTTGGATAGTTCGCCATTAGGTTGCATCCATGCACCCAACTGATACGAAGTGCGTGCCCAATTTTCATCACGGACATTGCCTGTATAGGCCAAAAATAATTTGTCATTAACCGGAAGTGCTGAACCGGAATAGACGCCATGACTATCATATGATGTGCTGGGTAGAAGTTTCAATCCTTCCTCTTGCCAATCGACTAAATTCTTAGAAGTCAAGTGGTACCAAGATTTTAACCCATGAACAGCGCCCATCGGATAAGCTTGGTAAAATAAGTGCCATTTGCCGTTGAAAAAAGAAAAACCATTTGGGTCGTTCAACAAACCAGAAGGTGGCTGAATGTGGTAATCCAAACGCCAAGGAGAATGAGCTACTTGTTCCTTTAACAGTGTTTGATACTCTTGAGGCCACGCCTGATAAGCTTGATAACGTAGTTGACGTGTCCATTTAAAATTATTATTCATAAGTACGACTCCTTGTAAACGTATTCTATTATAGAATAGCTCGAACCAGCATTAATGTCAAACGCATATCATTATTGTTGTTTGTTTTATCATTCTCTCTAGTTATTTATTATAAAATATAAGCTTTATTTTTGATAAACGTTTGACAATTATGAAGTGTCGTGGCATACTCAAGCTAGGATAACGGTTACAAAAAATTGATGTTTAGATTATATAGGGGGGACAAAAAGTGGATTATAAAAAAGTGGCAAAAGAAATCAATGACGCACTAGGGGAAAATAATATCCAAGCTGCCGCACATTGTGCAACTCGTTTGCGTTTAGTATTAAAAGATCAAGCGAAAGTGAATCAAAAGGCACTAGATGCCATTGATGAAGTAAAAGGAACCTTTGAAGCAAACCATCAATTCCAAATCATTATAGGCGCAGGTGATGTGAATAATGTTTACGACGAACTTATCCAGCTGACCGGTACAAAAGAAGCATCGACTGACGATTTGAAAGCGGTAGCACAATCAGGGAAGAAACAGAATCCTTTTATGTCCTTGATCAAAGTACTGTCTGATATATTCGTACCAATTGTTCCTGCTTTAGTCGCAGGTGGGTTATTGATGGCAATCAATAATGTTTTGACCGCACAAGATCTATTCGGACCACAATCAGTGATTGAGATGTATCCTAATTTAAAAGATGTGACTAGCATTATTAATTTACTGGCTTCTGCTCCATTTGCATTTCTCCCGATCCTAGTAGGTTTTTCAGCAACGCGAAGATTTGGTGGCAATCCTTATCTAGGAGCAGCAATGGCAATGGCGATGGTGATGCCGGAGCTGGTCAATGGGTACAGCGTAGCAAATGCTGTGGCAGAAGGAACAATGCCTTATTGGAATATTTTTGGGTTAAACATTGCTCAAGCAGGTTACCAAGGATCGGTCTTACCAGTTTTAGCTGTTTCATGGATTTTGGCGAATTTAGAGAAATTTTTCCATAAACGTTTACTTAATGCATTTGATTATACATTTACACCGATGTTAGCAATTATCATTACAGGTTTTTTGACATTCGTTGTGGTTGGTCCAGTGATGCAAACAGTCGGAGACAGCTTAACAGCAGGATTGAGTTGGTTGTATCAAACAACCGGAGCAATCGGTTTAGGGATTTTTGGTTTGTTCTATTCACCAATCGTGATCACTGGTCTTCATCAAAGTTTTCCAGCAATTGAAACATCTTTATTGGCTGATGTGGCTCGAACGGGAGGAACATTTATTTTCCCAGTTGCTTCAATGGCAAACGTTGGACAGGGGGCAGCAACACTTGCCATCATGTTATTGACTAAAAATACAAAGCAAAAAAGTTTAGCAACTTCTGCTAGCATCTCTGCTTTACTAGGAATTACAGAGCCAGCAATTTTTGGTGTCAATCTAAAATTAAAGTTTCCATTTATTTGTGGAATGATTGCTGCCGGGATTTCCTCCATGTTCATCGGTTTTTTCCATGTACTTGCTATTGCTTTAGGTCCCGCCAGCGTCATCGGCTTTATTTCAATTACGCCTAATCAGATTCCTTTTTTCATGATAGGTATCCTGATCAGTTTACTCGTTGGTTTCACTACAACATATCTTTATGGGAAAAAACATGCATACCTACTTGCTAGTGAAGAACCGGAAACAGCAGATGTACCGAGTGATGCAAAAGAAGAGGAGGAACGTGTGATAGAAGAAGTAATCGTCGCTCCTGTTTCTGGTGAACTGATATCACTGCAAGCAGTAAATGACCCTGTGTTTTCTCAAGAAATGATGGGGAAAGGAATAGCAATCAGACCAACGGAAGGACTTTTATTTGCTCCAGCCGATGGTGAACTGACTGTTGTTTATGAATCGAAACATGCCTATGGGTTGAAAACAGATGCTGGTGGAGAAATTTTGATCCATATCGGTATTGATACAGTTGAATTAAATGGTCAAGGGTTTTCGACAGAATTTCAGGTAGGAGATAAGGTAAAGAAAGGCCAGTTGTTGGGAAGATTTGATCAGCAAAAGCTCAAGCAAGCCGGCTATGATGATACGGTAATGGTGATTATTACCAATTCTTTATCGTATGAATCAATTACTCTTGTTACAGAAGGCACAGTAGACAGCAAAGAAAGATTGCTCATGCTACGTTCAAAGACAGAATCTAACTAATAAAAAGCATTGAGAAATTTTTATTTCTCAATGCTTTTTATGAAATAATTACTTATCTTCTTTTTTTGGTAATTGATTTTCTAAGTTTGTACGTACGACTAGAACATCACATGCTGCATTGCGAATAACGTATTCTGAAACAGAACCGATAAATAGACGTTCGACTGCGTTGAGTCCAGTTGCACCTAAAAGGATCAAGTCCACTTCATGGTCTTCAGGGATTTCTTTAGCAATGATATGCTTTGGAGAACCGTATTCTACCACAGTTGTCACTTGATGTAATCCAGCTTTTTTAGCTTTCATCTCATAATCGGCTAGTGTTTGCTTGGCCATTTCTGTTGCTTGTTCTGCCAACATGCCATCAAAGGATGAAACAGTTTGGAAAGATCGTGTGTCAATGACATGAGCTAATAAAAGCTCGCTGTTATTTCTTAAAGCAACGTTTACTGCTTTTTTAAACGCTAATTCGGCTTCTTCAGAACCGTCGACCGCAACCATGATTTTTCTATATTGTTGTAACATCAGCATTCACTCCTTCAAAAAAGATACTTGGTTTACAATTCTATTGTAAAGCAAATTCAAAGAAATGAGAATTATTTACTGTCAGGTTTCGTCATTTTTTTGGCAAAACCGATGCTGAAGACAGAGGCAACAGCAATTACGATGACTAAATAAAGTAATGCAAAAAAACGATGATTGATTGCTACGACAACGAGTCCTAGAAGTCCTAAAAATGCGTAGATCGAACCGAAAATACTTAGAAAATCTTGATTCTTTTTATTCTGTTCGATAAGAACGAAAAAAATCGTTTGTTTTTTAAATAAGTAATAACTGACAAATAATAGCAATAAGGCGGCAATCGCCATCAATAAACGAATCATTGTATCCACTCCTACTTTTTCTAAAACCAATCATACCATAAAAGAGGCAGCACCGATAAATCGGTACTGCCTCTTAATAGGTAAAAAAATGGTAATCTCCGTTAATGCCGTTGTTTGTCCTGTAGTATTGATCCCGCGAATTCAAGCAGGTGGGTCCCATGGTCGTCGCATCGAACTACCAAATGATAAGGCATGTTACCAGCTGTGACACAAGACAGGTCCCAAGATATCAATAAAAATGTTCGGTCAACACACAAAGAGGACAATTCGAACATCACAGATTTCCCACTTCTATAGTAGCACATGGATTTAAAAAGAGCAATGTGGGCGCTCAATAATTTTGAACGCTTTCAATGACGGTGGTTATTGTGTTTTTTTCTGCCATTCTTTAATGCGCTGATATTGCTGTCCTAAGGCTTGTTCGTACTTCCCAGTATTTTTAGGTTGATAATACTGTGTATGTTTCAGTTTATCAGGTAGATATTGTTGATCGACCCAAGCATTTTCGTAGCTATGAGGATATTGATAGTCTACACCTCGATTCAATGACTTGGCCCCTTGATAATGGCTATCTTTTAAGTGATCAGGAACTTCGCCTGCCTTTCCTGCTCTTATGTCTGCAATGGCTGTATCTAATGCGGTATAGGCAGAATTGGATTTTGGTGAAAGGCAAAGATCGACGACTGCATCAGCTAAAGGGATACGACCTTCTGGTAGACCTAAACGTTCGGCAGCTAGCACAGCGTTGACTGTTCGAGCCGCAGCAGCAGGGTTGCCTAAGCCAATATCTTCGTAGCCAATCACCATCAGGCGACGACAAATACTTGCTAAATCCCCAGCTTCGACTAAACGCGCCAAGTAATGTAATGCAGCATCCACGTCGCTCCCACGAATGGATTTTTGAAATGCGGAGATCACATCATAGTGAGCATCCCCATTTTTATCATGCGTCAATGCTTTTCGCTGGATACACTCTTCGATAATCGCGAGGGTGAGATGAATTGTACCGTCTTCTTGTTTTTTAGTGGAACGTACAGCAAGTTCCAAGCCATTAAGTGCGCTTCTCAAATCACCGTTAGTGGCACGAGATAGATGAAGCAAGGCATTTTCATCTATTTTAATCGATGATTCTCCTAAGCCATTTTCTTTATCGGACAATGCACGACGAATTGCTAATTGGATATCTTCTTCGTCTAACGGTTTTACCTCAAAGATCTGTGTCCGACTACGGATTGCTGGATTAATCGTGATATAAGGATTTTCAGTGGTTGCCCCAATCAAGATGATACGACCGTTTTCTAAATGCGGAAGTAAAAAATCTTGCTTTGTTTTATCTAATCGATGGACTTCATCAAGTAAAAGAATCACAGTACCGCTCATTCTAGCTTCTTCGGCGACAACTTGTAGATCTTTTTTAGAATCGGTCGCGGCATTCAACATCCGAAAGGCAAAATTAGTTGAGCCAGCAATGGCACTAGCGATACTTGTCTTTCCTGTGCCGGGTGGTCCATATAAAATCATGGAAGATAACATTTCTGCATCAACCATTCGGCGAATGATTTTACCTTCACCAACTAAATGGCGTTGGCCAACGACTTCATCGATATTTTTCGGACGCATCCGATAGGCTAATGGTTGTTGCATCAGTCTGCCTCCTTTAGATTATTCGTTCGTTTATTATAACATATCTCATAGGATAAAGGGGCGCAAAAGGCGGAGGAATAGTCAGAATAGGGCGAGAAGCTAGAAATAGGTTTCTCTAGTTCAGCAATGGTAATCGCCAACTCGTTGACCCGCTTTTTTCATAGCTTCTTTGCCTAATATTGTGTATGATAAAGGTGGTGAAGCAAATGACAAATCAAAAACAATTAGATGAACTTTTATTAAATAAAACAACGGCAGAAGTGGCAAAAGATTTACTAGGAATGTATCTGGAATATGAAACACCAAATGAGCGCTTAGGGGGCTATATCGTAGATGCAGAAGCTTACTTAGGTCCGGAAGATCTGGCTGCTCACAGTTATGGTATGCGGCGTACGCCTCGAGTGCGTGCAATGTATGAAGAACCAGGAACGATCTATCTCTACACGATGCACACCCACTTGATTTTAAATATCATCACACAACCTGAAGGAGTACCACAAGGAGTGATGATCCGTGCCATTGAGCCTGTGGAGGGGATTGAGCAAATGAGCCTGAATCGCAAAGGGAAGGCGGGTCCTGATATTAGTAATGGTCCAGGGAAATTAGTGGCAGCCTTAGGTCTATCACCAGATTTATATGGACAGTCGATTCGTGATAGCTCGTTGCGTTTGGTTTTTGAGAAAAAACGGCTACCAAAAAAAATATTGGCGTTGCCTAGAATCGGTATACCGAATAAAGGAGAATGGACGGAAAAACCATTGCGTTTTGTCGTTGCTGGAAATCCGTATCTTTCATTACAAAAAAAGAACCAAGTCGATGAAGACTGGGGTTGGAGGAAACAAAATGAAGAAAACAACAATATTGGATTACCTTGATACAGCCATTGAAAAGAAGATCACAGACTATGATGTGGCGTTAGATTGGGACACAAAAAACCATACGATTGAGATCGTGGTACGTTTATTTGCAGAAAATCAGGCACATTTTGAATTAGATGATGCCCAAGGTGTTGTCTCGGAAGAAGAAATCATTGAATTTGAAGATGGTGTCTTATTATTCAACCCAGAAAAATCTATATTTGATGAGCAAGATTATCTGGCAGTGATCCCTTATGAAGGAAAGAAAGGGTTAGCGAGTTCTGTAGCCGATGCACTGATTGACTACTTGAATGATGTATTAGCACAAGGTCAAAGTGATCTTTTAGATTTTTTAGATGCAGAAGACGAAACGGCTGTCTTTGAATTGAAATGGGACAACCATGTGTTCACACGTTTAGTCGAAGAAAAACAACAAAATGAAAAAGATGTATATCTACCCTATCCCAGCTATTAAGGAGCAACGTATATGAAATGGAATGAAGTCAAAATCGAAACGGCGAGTGAAGCGGTTGAAGCAGTCGCAAATATTTTAATGGAAGCAGGAGCGAGTGGTGTCGCGATCGAAGATTCATTGGACGTCGAAAATTTTAAATCTGATCCTTATGGAGAAATCCTGACAAAAGAAGATTTTACAACGATTGAAGAGGGTGCCATCGTGATGGCTTATTTCCCTGAAACGATCTTTTTACCGGAAATTTTACCCTTTATCAAAGAACGTGTGACAAAATTACCCGAATTTGGATTAGCGATCGGTAAGAACATTGTGACGGTGAGTGAAGTCGAAGAAAGCAATTGGGCAACGGCTTGGAAAAAATATTATCATCCGGTTCGGATCACACGTCTACTAACTGTCGTACCAAGTTGGGAAAGTTATCAAACGACTGATCCATTAGAAAAAATCATTACATTAGACCCAGGGATGGCGTTTGGAACAGGTACGCATCCAACGACTTCTTTGACATTACAAGCACTGGAGTCGACCTTGCGAGGTGGAGAAACGCTTTTAGATGTCGGTACTGGTTCCGGAGTGTTGAGTATTGCGGCGAAGCATTTAGGGGCAAAAGAAGTCTATGCGTATGATCTCGATGAAGTGGCAGTACGTTCAGCAAAAGAAAATATGGACCTAAATGAAGTAGCAAAAGATGTGCATGTGTCAGCCAATGACCTATTAAAAGGCATCGAGAGCGAGAGCGATGTGATCGTAGCTAATATTTTGGCAGATATCATTTTGTTGATGATTCCTGATGCGTGGCGTTTACTAAAACAAACTGGGACGTTGATCGTTTCTGGAATCATTGAAGAGAAGAAAGAAATGGTTCTTACGGCGATGGAAGAACAAGGTTTTGTTGTCGATCAAGTGTTCCAACAAAAAGATTGGTATGCCATTATGCTAAAAAAGCCTGAGGTGGATTAAATGCAACGATATTTTCTAGATGAGCCTTATCGACCACAAGAGCGTTTTGTAATAGAGGGTGAAGCCTATCACCATATGGTAAGAGTTATGCGAATGGCAGTGAAAGATCAGGTCTATTTAGCATTTAACGACCAGATCGCGATCATTGCAGAAATCAGTGAAATGAAGGAGAATGAAGTCTTCTTAGTCGAAGTGGCGAAAGAAAGTGTTCAAAAAGAATTACCCTGCAAGATCACGATTGCTAGCGGATATCCTAAAGGGGATAAGTTGGATTGGATCGTACAAAAAGGGACAGAGCTAGGCGCTCACGGGTTTGTGGGATTTCCTGCTGCTGCTTCTGTCGTTAAATGGGATACCAAAAAACGCAAAAAGCGACAAGAGCGGTTGGTCAAGATTGCACAGGAAGCGGCGGAACAGTCGCATCGCCAAGTCGTACCGCAAGTATCTTTAATGGAGACAGAAAAGCAATTTTATGAGACGCTCAGTTCGTATGATGTCCTTCTGGTTGCATATGAAGAATCAGCAAAACAAGGGGAAGCCGCTAATTTAGCCAAAATACTGCAATCTGTTTTACCAGGTACTCGGATCCTTGCAGTGTTTGGCCCAGAAGGCGGATTATCACCTCAAGAAATCGCTCATTTCGAATCACAAGGTGGCATTCTTTGTGGTCTTGGTCCAAGAATCCTACGAACAGAAACTGCGCCATTGTATTTGTTAAGTGCCGCAAGTTTCCAACTTGAATTACAAGCACTTAGCAAGTAATAGGCGAGTTAATCGTTAGGGATAACGATCTTCTACAAAACAAATGTATGAATTTTCCTATTTTCTTGATCCCTCAAAGTGAAAGTGGGATTTTGCCTTTTGTACGGAATTGAAAATCATTGACACAATCGGTATAATAAGAACAATTATTTAATCCTAAGCTATAAAAAAATGCTTTCTCACGACAAAAAATATCTGTTTTGATTATGAATAGAAAGGGGGATGTTTCCCATGCCAAAAGAAGAAATATTAACAGGGCCTGATGTCATTAAGATGGTTAGCCAATACATGGGACCTGAACATGTCGCTTTTGTGCAAAAAGCATGTGACTACGCGACCACTGCACATGAGGGACAATTTCGTAAATCAGGAGAACCTTATATCATCCATCCGATCCAAGTTGCAGGGATTCTTGCAGATCTACGAATGGACCCCCATACGGTTGCCACTGGTTTTTTACATGATGTGGTAGAAGATACAGAAGTAACCTTAGAAGATTTAAGAGAAGCCTTCGGGAACGACGTGGCAATGTTGGTGGACGGAGTGACGAAGTTAGGGAAAATCAAATACAAATCCCACGAAGAACAACTAGCGGAAAATCACCGCAAAATGTTATTAGCTATGGCTCAAGATTTACGTGTAATCATGGTGAAGTTAGCCGATCGTTTACATAACATGCGTACGTTAAAGCATTTGCGGGAAGATAAACAACGACGCATTGCGCAAGAAACATTGGAAATATACGCACCGCTTGCTCATCGTTTAGGGATCAGTCGAATCAAATGGGAATTAGAGGATACGGCGCTGCGTTATCTCAATCCAAAGCAATATTATCGAATCGTTCACTTGATGCAAACAAAACGAGAAGAACGTGAAAATTATGTCAGTGGTACAGTGGAGGATATCCGTTTAGCAACGGAAGAATTGGGGATTTTTGCAGAGATCTATGGTCGCCCGAAACACATCTATTCGATTTACCGTAAGATGAAAGACCAAAAGAAGCAATTCAATGAAATCTATGATCTACTGGCAATCCGAGTGATCGTGGATTCGATCAAAGATTGTTATGCAGTACTAGGAGCGATCCATACGAAATGGAAACCTATGCCAGGTAGATTCAAAGATTATATCGCGATGCCTAAAGCGAATATGTATCAATCGTTGCATACAACTGTTATCGGACCAGCTGGCAACCCTGTCGAGATTCAGATCCGTACCCAAGAAATGCACGAAATCGCTGAGTTTGGGGTAGCTGCTCACTGGGCATATAAAGAAGGAAAAGGCGACAAAGTTGAACCCGATGGGATGACAAAACAGTTAAGTTGGTTCCATGAGATCATCGAATTGCAAGATGAAAGTTACGATGCTTCTGAATTCATGGAGGGTGTGAAAGGCGATATCTTTAGTGATAAAGTCTATGTGTTCACTCCTAAAGGCGATGTGACTGAACTTCCTAAAGGATCAGGACCGTTAGACTTTGCTTATAGCATCCATACAGATATCGGGAACAAAACGACTGGTGCCAAAATCAATGGGAAAATGGTCCAATTAGATTACAAATTGAAGAATGGTGATATCATCGAGATTCTGACTTCACCAAATTCATTTGGACCAAGTCGTGATTGGCTGAAATTAGTAGCCACAAGTAAAGCGAGAAATAAAATCAAGCGTTTCTTCAAAGGGCAAGATCGAGACGAAAATGTGACGAAGGGCCATGAAGCTTTAGTGAAGTGTATTATGGATCTTGGTTTTGTACCAAAGGAGATTCTTTCAAAAAATAAATTACACGACGCATTAGAACGCTTGAATTTTCAAACAGAAGAAGATATGTATGCTGCGATTGGTTATGGCGAAGTAAGTCCATTGACGATGGCTAATCGCTTGACTGAAAAAGAGCGGAAAGAACAAAAAATCGAGCAACAAAAACAAGAAGCAGAAGAGTTGATGAATCAACCTAAAAAAGAGCCTGAAAAAATGAAGGTTCGTCATGAAGGTGGCGTCGTCATCCAAGGTGTTGAAAACTTGTTGATCCGGATCAGCCGTTGTTGCAATCCTGTACCAGGGGATGACATCGTGGGCTATATCACCAAAGGACGTGGTATCTCGATCCATCGCAAAGACTGTCCGAATGTCCAACCGGATAAACCAAACGTGGAAGAACGGTTGATTGACGTTGAATGGGAAGACACTTCAAATACGAACAAAGAGTATGATGCTGATTTAGAGATCTATGGCTATAATCGTTCGGGCATGTTAAATGACGTCTTGCAGACAGTGAATGCGATGACTAAAAATCTAAACAGTGTCGAAGCACGAACGAATAAAGACAAAATGGCGACGATCCATTTGACAGTAGGGATACGTAACTTGTCACACTTGAAAAGTATTGTCGATAAAATCAAGACTGTACCGGATGTATATAGCGTACGCCGGATGAATGGCTAGGAGGTAGTACTTTGCGCGCAGTGATCCAACGAGTGAGTCAAGCAGCTGTGTCGATCAACGAACGAGAAGTGGGGCGTATCGATCATGGCTTGTTGATTTTGCTAGGTGTTCATGATACAGATACGCAAAAAGACGTCGATTATTTGATCAAAAAAATTGCCCAGATGCGTATCTTTGAAGATGAACAAGGAAAAATGAATTTAAGTATTGAAGATGTCAAAGGAGCGCTGTTGAGTATTTCTCAATTCACTCTTTTTGCAGACACAAAAAAAGGCAATCGACCAAGTTTTATCGCAGCAGCACGTCCGGAAACAGCGATTCCTTTATATGAAGCATTTAACGAAGGGCTAAGACAACGAGGAATCACAGTTGAAACAGGAGAATTTGGTGCAGATATGGCGGTTTCTCTTGTGAATGATGGCCCAGTGACGATCATTATTGATTCTCAAAATAAATGATAAATGAATAAAAAAGATCAGTCTGATTTTGATGAAGTTTCTCAAAATCAGACTTTTTTTATTCTCCCTCATTTTGGCAGCCATTTTTATTTTTTGTTCGTTAGTATTACTGAGATGAGAGAAATCAGACAACGATAGACGAGATACTTTCCCACCGCTATGATAATGGCTTTGATTACTGGGCAATACCAGACAAAAAATTGATCAAAGAAGTCCCTTTCACTACTTTAGAATGCCATTATATCTTTTAGTTGCAAGTAAAATATTCCTTTAGAAGCTATAATTTATTTTATGATGTCTATGTTTTGTCTTTTTACAAACATGCTAGAAAAGACGTGCGGTTCAAAGAGGCATTTCACGAGTTGACTACAAAGCTAGACGAAGGAATGAGGTGAATGACAGAGTCACAGAACGTTATAATGAAATCTTATTAGTGATGAGGAAGCCTTTTATTCGAGGTTAGGCAGCTCAAGAGAAATAAATGGTATGGCTTTGTCTCAAACACTTCTTTTGTCAGTTTTATTGTACAAGGAGTATCCTAATAATATCTAAAGTTATTTATTAGGAGGAGCAAAAAATATGCAAGAAATTCCCGTGGTCGATATCAAAATGACCGAAATCAAAAAATACTATAACGAGGGCTACAAAATGCTTGGAAAGCTAAGAGAAGAAGCCCAATCACCTGTTGTGAAAGCAAAGATATTCAATAAGGAAGCTGTGATCATCTATGGAGAAGAGGCAGCGAAACATTTTTATGATCCAAGAAATTTCAAACGAGAAGGCGCAATGCCTAAAATGGTCCAAAAAACATTATTTGGAAAGGACGGTGTGCAGTCTTTAGATGGCGCGGAGCATCATCACCGTAAAGCAATTTTTATGGATTTGATGACACCAGAGCGAATGGAAGACTATCATCAAATATTGGATCGAGTATTGGCACATGAATTGGAACAACAACATGGTACTTTTGAGTTATTTGACCTGAGTAAAAAAGTACTTTTTACCGCCATCTGTGAATGGTCAGGAATCAACTTAGCGGATTATTCAGAAGAAGAGATCAACCAACTGGCAGATTATCAGATCTCTATGATCAGTGGGACAGTCACTTCGCCACTCGATCATTTTAAAGGTGTAGAAAATCGGAAAAAATCAGAAAAATGGGCACAAGAGTTGTTGGAAGAAGCACGAGAAAATCCAGTAGCCGGAAAAGAAAATGTAGCGCTTTATGCTTTTGCGAATGCGACTGACCTTAAAGGTAATCTTTTGCCTTTGGATATTGCGTCGGTAGAATTATTGAATATCATTCGGCCGACCGTGGCATTGACCGTATGGGCGGCGTTGATGGGGCATGCTCTTTTCAGCCGACCAGATCTCTATCAACAACTAAAAAACGATTTTAAGGAACTGCAAGATCCTTTTATTCAGGAGATGCGTCGGTATTACCCATTTTTCCCAATGTTACCCGCCTTTGCTTTGCAAGATGTAGAAGTAGACGGCTATCGCATCCCTAAAGACAGTTGGGTGATCTTAGATTTGTATGGAACAAATCATGATGAACGGACAGTGGATTCACCAGAGGCATTTTTGATCAAACGGTATATTGGTAAAGCGAAAAAAATCTCTTATGAAGAAGAGTATGAGATGATTGCACAAGGTGGCGGTGACTTCCGAAAAATGCACCGATGCGCAGGTGAATGGATCACGTTGCATAGTTTACGCGTTTTTTCCGATCAATTAGTGAATCGTTTTGCCTTTTCTGTGCCAGAACAAGACTGGACGATTCCATTCAATCAATTTCCGACTTATCCAAATAGTCGAGGATTGTTATATAAAGAGTAACGTGGGGGCAATACAGTATTTTATTGACAGTTGTATACATTTGTATTACGATATAGATATGTAATACAAATGTATACAGGAGGTGTCAAGGTATGAGTAATATTACGTTTCGTGTATCAGACGAAGAAAAAGCATTTATGTTAGCAATGGCTGATTTGAATGGAATGACCGTTTCAGAATTGGCAAGGACAACTTTATTAGAAACGCTAGAAGATCAGATTGATATGGATATCTATAATAAAGCGATGAAAGATCATAAGAGTCTTGATGAAAGTATCTCGCATGAAGAAATGAAAAGAGAACTAGGATTATGAGGAAGCAATATCTTGTCCGTTATGAAAAAGGTGCACAAAAAGCATTGAAAAAAATGGATAAATTTCAAGCTTCTTTGATACTATCATGGATAGAAAAAAATCTTATCAATACAGATAACCCCAGACAATATGGTAAAGGGTTAGTAGCGAATAGGAGTGGCGAATGGCGTTATAGAGTGGGGAATTATCGGATCATTGCAGATATAGATGATGAAGTGATAACGATTTTGATCGTACAAATTGGTCATCGAAATGACATCTATAAATAGTGTTTTATGTATAGATTTGATTAATTTGAATGGAAGTTATTCAACCAAAAATTAACTTCTTTCAACCAATTTTAGCCCTATTCAAATAGTCGAGGCTTACTGTATCATTTATAAAAAAACAGCTACATCATTTTCTTGATGTGGCTGTTTTTGAGTATTATTTAAACTCTCGGAATAACTGATCGATTGTTTGGGCATCTTCTAAAGATAAATGAATATCCAAAGCTTTGGCATTGTCTGCGACTTGTTCGGGTTTCTTTGCGCCAGGAATGACAAATGAAATCCGCGGGTGCGCGATATACCAAGCTAAGACTAATTGAGCAGTAGTTGCTTGGTACTTTTCAGCAAGCGGTTTGAGTTGATCGACCGCTGTGATGATTTGTTCATATCGTTCACCTTGAAAGTTTGGTTTGTTCTTTCTAGGATCATCTTCAGAAAAATGTTTTGGACTTTCTAGATCATACTTGCCAGTCAATAAACCTGAAGCAAGTGGGAAATAAGGCACAAAACCAATCTCGTTAGCTTCGAGGTAAGGGAATAATTCTTTTTCCGCTGTGCGATGGATCAAACTGAATTGATCTTGTACGATATCGACATAGCCGTCTTGGTTGGCTTCTTTCAATTGCTCTAAAGTGAAATTAGACACACCGATAGCACGGATCTTCCCTGCTTCTTTTAGTTCGTGTAAAGCGGCAACTGCTTCATTTTTAGGTGTTGCTTCATCTGGAAAATGGATATAAAAAATATCGATATAATCTGTTTGCAGACGTTCTAACGCTTCATCGACTGATTTCTTCAAAAATTCAGGAGAGTTATCAAATTTTTTCGGTTGATCTGGAAGATGTGCTGCTTTGGTGGCAATAATAATACGGGAACGATCATAAGCCGGTTCTTGCAAGACTTCTCCAATCAATTGTTCCGAACGACCTTCGCCATAAATATAAGCAGTATCAATAAGGTTCAAGCCATTATCTAAGGCAGCTCTGACGACTTCTTTTCCAGTTTCATCCGCTAATCCTGAAAAAAGATTGTGCCCTCCGACGGCATTTGCACCTAAGCCGATTGCTTCGGCATATACTTGAGAATGACCAATTTTTACTTCTGACATTTTTTTACCTCCTTTTTTATTTAGTCTAAATCAAAAAGAAAAAAAGCTAAATCAAAATGACTTTAAAAAAGAAATCAATAAGAATCTACTTGACTTTGCGCTGTGTTTTTAGTAGGTTATAATTAATATCTAAATATCGATGAAAGAGCGAGTAAGTAACTAAATGCTTTATAAGAGAGGATCGTCGTGGCTGAGAGCGATCTAAAACAAGTAGTTTCTGAAAGACACTCTGGAGATGGACGCGTGCAAAGCCGTCCCGTAAACGAGCGTTAATCGTGAGAGGAAAGAGCAATCTTTCAAATATAGGTGGTACCGTGTATGAAATAATCATTCACCCTTGTTCATGGCGAACAAGGGTGTTTTTTGTTTGCATTGATTACATAGCGTGAAGAAAAGGAGAGAAAAAGATGAGCTTCCAAAGACCAAAAGGAACAAATGATATTTTACCTGGAGAATCTGAAAAATGGCAATTTGTTGAAGAAACTGCCCGTTTATTATTTAAAGATTATCAATATAATGAGATCCGCACGCCGATTTTTGAGCATTATGAAGTGATTGCTCGTAGTGTAGGGGATACGACTGATATCGTTTCAAAAGAAATGTATGATTTTTATGACAAAGGCGAGCGTCATGTTACGCTTCGTCCAGAAGGAACTGCACCAATCGTTCGTTCATTTGTTGAGAATAAATTATTTGGACCAGAATATACAAAACCTTACAAAACATTTTATATGGGACCAATGTTTCGTTATGAGCGCCCGCAAAAAGGTCGTTTACGTCAATTCCATCAAATCGGTGTCGAAGCATTTGGCTCAGACAATCCTGCGACGGATGTTGAAAGCATGGTGATGGCATTAGACTTCTTCGAACAATTAGGAATCAGTCAAATCCGTTTAGTGATCAACTCTTTAGGCGATCAAGAAACGCGACAAGCGTATCGTCAAGCGTTGATCGATTACCTTGTACCGTTTGAAGCAGAATTAAGCGAAGATTCACAACGTCGTTTACATGAAAATCCATTGCGTGTATTGGATAGTAAAGACAAACGTGATCAAAAATTCGTAGCAGAAGCGCCTTCAATCTTAGATTATTTAAGTGAAACAGCAAAAGCACATTTTGATACAGTGATTGCCATGTTGGATGCGTTAGATGTACCTTATGAAATCGACAGCAATATGGTTCGTGGGTTAGATTATTATACGCATACGATTTTTGAAGTGATGAGTGACGCACCTAAAATGGGCGCACAAGCAACGATTTGTGCGGGTGGCCGTTATGACAACTTGGTCAAAGAACTAGGCGGACCAGCGACACCAGGATTTGGTTTTGCGATGGGGATCGAACGTATTTTATTAACGATGGAGGCAGAAGAAGTAGCTGTCCCTGTAATGAATACATTAGATGCCTATGTGGTGGCACTAGGCGAAGAAACAAATATCGAAGCGTTGAAAATCGTTCAAGCAATCCGTGATTTTGGTTTTTCCGCAGATCGTGATTTTATGGGACGTAAAGCCAAAGCACAATTTAAGACAGCAGACAAAGCCGATGCGAAGTTGGTCTTGGTGATTGGTGCGGATGAACTAGCAAATCAAACGATCAACGTCAAATCAATGGCTAATCGTACAGAGAAAAGCTTTGCACTAGAAGATATTTATGAACACTTTGATAAAGTCTATGATGAAATGACATTATCTACTGAACAGGAGGAAAAATGATGGCACAACGAACAGTTTACTGTGGACTGGTTTCAGAAAAGCAGTTAGGACAAACAGTTACATTAAAAGGTTGGGTACAAAAAAGACGTGACTTAGGTGGCGTGATCTTTATCGATTTACGTGATCGTGAAGGGATCGTTCAACTTGTCTTTAATCCAGAAATCAATAAAGAAGCATGGGAAATCGCAGATAAATGCCGTAGTGAATATGTCATTGAAGTGACAGGTACAGTAAAAAATCGGGATGAATTGGCAATCAATCCTAAAATGGCAACGGGTGAATTTGAGATCATCGCGGATGAAATCATTATCTTGAATCAAGCCAAAACACCACCTTTCTTGATTGAGGATGAACAAACGATCAGTGATGAGATTCGTTTGAAGTATCGTTATCTTGATTTACGTCGTCCAAAAATGACGAACAATATCAAATTGCGCAACGACACAACGAAAGCAATCCGTCATTACTTGGATGACCATGATTTCTTGGATATTGAAACACCTTATTTGGGCAAATCAACACCAGAAGGCGCGAGAGATTACTTAGTACCTTCTCGTATCCATGCAGGGCATTTCTATGCTTTACCACAGTCACCACAGTTGTTCAAACAATTATTGATGAATGCTGGATTTGATCGTTACTATCAAATCGTTCGTTGTTTCCGTGATGAAGATTTACGTGGCGACCGTCAACCAGAATTTACACAAGTCGATATTGAAACGACTTTCTTGACCGCTGAAGAAATCCAAACCTATACAGAAGGATTGATTGCTAAAGTGATGAAAGAGGTACGTGGTATCGAAGTCACTTTACCATTCCCTCGTATGACATATGATGAAGCAATGAGCCGTTATGGAAGTGACAAACCTGATACACGTTTTGACATGGAATTGATCGACTTGAGCACGGTTGTGAAAGACGTTGAATTTAAAGTCTTCCAAATGGCACTTGAAAATGGCGGAGTGGTCAAAGCGCTGAATGCGAAAAATGCAGCAAGCAAGTATTCACGTAAAGATTTAGATAATCTTGGACAATATGCCACTCAGTTTGGCGCAAAAGGACTAGCTTGGTTAAAAGTAGAAGAAGATGGCTTGAAAGGGCCTATTGCGAAATTTATGGGCGAGGCATCTGAAGCATTGATCCAAGCAACAAACGCTGAAGTTGGAGATATTTTATTGTTTGGTGCAGACAAAGAAGAAATCGTTGCAGCCACTCTTGGAGCGATTCGTTCTCGCTTAGGAAAAGAATTAGACTTGATCGACGAATCAAAATTCAATTTCTTATGGGTGACAGAATGGCCACAATTTGAATATTCAGCAGAAGAAGGCCGCTATGTTTCCGCGCATCATCCGTTTACGATGCCTAAAGCATCCGATGTCGAGTTATTGGAAACTGATCCGGCAAAAGTCTACGCAGAAGCGTATGACATCGTCTTGAACGGCTATGAATTAGGTGGGGGATCGTTACGTATCCATACAAGAGAATTACAAGAAAAAGTATTAAAAACACTAGGCTTTTCTGAAGAAGAAATGGAAGAGCAATTTGGTTTCTTATTAAGTGCATTAGACTATGGCTTCCCACCACATGGAGGAATTGCCTTGGGACTTGATCGCTTTGTGATGTTGCTTGCAGGTGAAGAAAACATTCGTGAAGTGATTGCTTTCCCTAAAAATGGTAAAGCAGCTGATGTCATGAGTGATGCGCCAAGTACTGTTTCTGATCTTCAATTATTTGAATTGAACATCAATGTTACAGATGTTGAATAACAAATAAGAAAGAGAAGTTATTTTCATAGGAATACCAAGGTTGTGAAGGAGTCACTGATAAGTCGCGATTGATTCGTGCTAGTGACACTGGAGCAACCTTTTTTTCTCTTATATTGGAATTTCCAATCTTTTTTTCAAAGAAGTCTCTTGATTATATTCTAAAAGATCATATAATAAGGGCATACCAGATAAAGCGAGGCTTTTTTCATGAAAAAAACTTTCGAAAATTGGGCGTATCATGATTATACGACCAAACTTTCGGTGTCGATCGTCTATGCTCTGATTGCTTCAGTTGCATTGAACTTTTTTTATCAACCAGGAAACATCTATTCAAGTGGGATAACCGGTCTTGCACAAATCTTAACGACCCTTTCTAAATCAGTGATTGGTTTTGAAATCCCTGTTTCAACCACATTATATTTATTGAATATCCCGTTATTTTTTTTAGCTTGGTTTAAACTTGGAAAGAAATTTACGATTTTTACATTTATCACTGTGACATTAACCTCGCTTAGTATCCATCTTTTGCCACAAACGATTCTTTCGACTGATCCGATCATTTGTGCGATATTCGGTGGTGCCGTCAATGGGGTTGGTATTGGTTTAGCATTAAAAAATGGTTTGTCTTCTGGCGGATTAGATATCGTGAGTATTACGATCCGTAAAAAAACAGGTCGATCCATCGGTTCGATTTCCATTTATTTCAATGCACTGATTGTTTTCGTAGCGGGCTTGCTCTTCGGCTGGCAGTATATGTTTTATAGTGCTTTGTCGATTTTTGTGAGTGGTAAAGTGACGGATGTCGTCTATACGAAACAAAAAAAGATGCAAGTCATGATCGTGACTAAACATCCTGAAGCAGTGATCGAAGCCATCCAAAAATGTATGCGTCGTGGGATCACGATCATCAATGAAGCAGAAGGTGCGTACAAGCACGATAAACAAACAGTCTTAATGACGATCGTTACTCGCTATGAGCTTCCTTTGTTACGTGAAGCAATGAAATCTTCTGACCCGCAAGCATTTGTCAGTATTGCGGAAAATGTTCAAATTCTCGGACGTTTTTATGAAGATGGGATTTAGATTTTAGTAAACTAGTTAGATAAAACACAGTGGATAACTGAATGGTTATCGCTGTGTTTTTTTGATCTTCTTGTCGCTAGAATACCAGAAATGATTGTTGCGATTAAGGAATTGAAAATAATCATTTATGCTATCGATATTTCAACAGACAAAAGGCGTCTTCTTTCATAAGATTTATGAAGTATGATCATATGAAGCACTTACCTGATCTTAGATAGCCACAATGCAATTCAAATTGGATTAGTAGAATTGGCTAGTGATGATGTAGGCCTAACGACGATTGGTAATTTCCTTGACTATGTACCTGTTCAAGACGGGTTAGAAAAAATTCCTCCTAGCTTGGTTGCTAAACATATGCAAGAAGATATCTTAAAACAAGTGACAATAATTGATTGATACAAAAATGATAAATGAGTGCAATAACATAACCAAAGAACTACAAAAAGATAAGATATTGAACGAAACCGAAGTTTACGATTTTACAATTAAAAAATCAAAAAGCGAACTTCCTTTATTGAAGTCTTTAAATTTTATGATCAACTATTTGACTACCTACAAGCTTAAAAAATAAAGATATTTTAGAGCATGCTGACTTTGTAAAATACTTTGTTAAAATGCAAATTGACATATTAAACAAAGAGCTGAATCCCGTTTCTGGGGAGCAACGAGCAGAATATAATTTTCACAGAAAAATAGAAGATTCACTCAAATAGGATCTACTTCTTATTGATGAGCCTGAGTCTTCTTTTGATAATATGTTTTTAAACAACAGAATAAATACTGTCCTACAAGATATTTCTAAACGTATTCCTGTTTTTGTCTCAACACATAATAATAGAATCGGCGCATCTAACGACAGTTCCGTTAGCAATCTGTCTGTGCAATTGAATTGTTTTGAAGCCGGCGAACGAACCTCCAAAACAAGGAGAGATACTTATTAAATACTTGGAAATTGATCAAATCATTAAAGAGGATATCTTCGAATTAATTTCTCTAGCCTTTTAATCAAAAGACGGTACTACATTTGAAAGGGATGGATTTTCAGAGGAAATGCTACAACCTGGAGTTCATAAAATTGAAATGGCAACACTTATTTTGAAAAAAGTTAAAAAGTGTAGTTTTTTTCTCTTACTTCGGTAGCCACTTGTAGAATAATGACACTAAAACTATCAGTGGCAACACTAAAATTTGTATTTTCAGTTATGGTATAATAATTGTGCTGTCTGCTACCCCGGCCTATTCTGGCAAGGGGAGGAGGTTATAGCTATGAAGTTTCTTCTTGATTTTACTTTTGCAATCATAGCAGAGGTAGCTGCACACTACTTCTGTCAATGGCTTGATTGTAAAATTGCCAAAAAAGGCAGTAAGCCTACCCGTTAATTCGTATAGAAACGTAAAAGAAAACCACTAGCCTGCACGCTAGTGGTTTTTGATTATAGCTATGAGAATTCTTCTTTGTAGCTAAATTATATCATAAATAACATTAATTTCAATGAATAACTAGCCTTTCATATTAATTGGAAACCAAAAAAATGTGATTCGATCTGCTGATATGAATAGTGCATAAACAAACTACTATGCAATCTAGTTTATTTTTCATTTTAACGTTGCTGATTCTCCCTCCCCACTTATTTTAAATATACAATTAAACACAAAGTATTTTTATTCGTGTGCTGCGATTAGGAATGCAGAATGTCATAAGAATTATTATTAAAAAAATTTCTGGCGTTTTTCGTAACTTTGAAGAAGACGACATGGGAAATAACAAGTTGAAATTATAGATATTGACTAGTATTACATAATAGGATGTGCTCACTTTAAAAATAATTTAAGAGAATTTTTATTTTCGTTGAAGCTATAGTTTGCAACTTTACAGTACGCCCAGCACGTATTATTATATAATAGTCAAGAGGTATGTGCAATGCCCATGACAATCAGAGAAGCAGAAAAGCTACTGAAAGATGCTGGCTTTGTTGAAGTGAAAGGTGGGAAGGGCTCACATAGGAAATTCACTAAAAAGGATCATCCTAGACCTGTTATCCTTACTAGCCATTCAAAAGAGTTATCTAGAAGAGTAGAAGATTCTGTTCGAAAAGCAGTGGGCATTTAAGCCCGCTGTGCTGTTACGAAAGAAGGGGAGATGAATGAAAAAAGTTTATCCAGCTATTTTTGAAAAGGATCCTGTTGGATATGGAATTTATTTTCCTGATATCGAAGGAGCAGTGACACAATCAAAAGATATTATCGAGGGGTTAGAAGTTGCATCGGATGCTTTAGGGATCATGCTCGGTGATTTAGTTGAGAATAATAAACCTTTGCCAAAGCCAACTAATATCAATGATCTTTCGATTGATTCTGAGCGTGAATTTGCTACTTTGATTTCTGTGGATCTAAATGATTACTTAAAAGATGTCCAACTAGATAAAAAGACAATAAAAATTCCTCATTGGTTAAATGTGCGCGCAACAAATGAAGGGATAAATTTTTCAAAAACAATGTCTGAAGCTTTGGTTCAAAAATTAAATATATGATACGAAAGAGAACGATCATCTGTCTGCTAAAGGACAGGTGATGTTTTTTTGTAATAATTAGGAATGAGTTATTAAAGTGATCATAGAAAAGGAGTGACAGAGTGCTTGCAACCAAGGAGTATAGATGTTTATCCTTGTTAAGAGTAGATATCATTCAATTATTTCTCGCCCATCAACGAAAAATAATAGAAAATAATGAAACCCTATCCAAGCAACAATTAGCCAACTTGTTATATTTGAAATTTTGTTAAAGTTACTTAAAAATGTGTTCTTTTTTGATGAACTATGGGATTATAGTATAAAGTGGCAACTTTTATGAAGTTTTTGCTTGCTATTTTTTGGTAATGCACGTATATTACGAATGAAAAAAGTTTATGAAAAGTTGGAATATTGAATGGAAAAACAAAAAAGATTAAAAAATAGCCGGTATATCACGGGCTTCGATGGGATTCGTTCATTAGCGGTCATCGGGGTTATTTTATACCACTTGTTGCCAACAAGTATGAAGGGTGGTTACCTCGGAGTTCCGATATTTTTTGTCGTTTCAGGTTATCTTATTACCGATCTCTTACGACAAGAGTGGGAACAAAATGGAAAAATCAATATTTGGCAATTTTACGTTCGGCGAATGAAACGACTGTATCCTGGGCTCGTTTTCTTGCTTATTACTGCATCAGCATATATTACGCTATTCCAGCGAGGATTGTTGAATAATCTTCGGGGCGTTGTACTCAGCAGTTTATTCTATGTCAATAACTGGTGGCAGATCAATAATGGATTATCCTATTTTGATCGTTTTGCAAATGAGTCGCCATTTACCCATATTTGGTCCTTAGCAGTAGAGGCGCAGAACTATCTGATCTGGCCGATCATTTTTGTATTACTCATGGTATTTGTCCGTAAGAAAAAAAATATTTTTTATGTCATTATGGGCACAGCCATTGCTTCAGCGATTTTGATGATGGTGTTGTACTCGCCAAATGGCGATCCTACCCGTGTGTATTATGGGACAGATACTCGCTTGTTCTCGATTTGGATGGGGAGTGCATTGGCTTTTGTTTGGCCAAGTACGCGATTGAAGAAAAATATCCCTAAACAAGCAAAGAAAGTATTGAATTTAGCGGGTTTTAGTTCGTTGATCATTTTGATCCTCTTTTTCTTTTTCTTAGATGACCATTTGAGCTTTATCTATTATGGCGGGTTCTTTTTAGTCAGTCTTTTATGTATGGTTCTTGTGGCAGTCACAGCTCATCCCGGTGCGAGCTTGAATCGCTGGTTGACGAATCCGGTCTTTAGTTGGATCGGTAAACGAAGTTATGGGATCTACTTGTACCAATTTCCGGTAATGATTTTTTACGAAGCGAAAGTATCAGGTATCGCTGATCATGTGTTGTTACACACGGTCATTGAAATCACATTGATTTTATTGATCAGTGAACTGTCGTACCGCTTTATCGAACGTCCATTGGCACGCTTTGATTATAGCCAAACGTTTCGCGTCGTCAAAGGCTGGTTCACCAAACCTATTTTCAGTTGGAAAAAGCCATGGGTGGTCCCTGGAACCTTAGTCGTAGCGATTGCCTTAGTCGGGTTCGTCACTGCACCTAAAAATGCTGTGACAGCGGACCAAGAGCAATTACAAAAGAATATTGCTGAAAGTAAAAAACTAGCTGAAAAAAGTCAGAATAATCAAGGCAATAATGTAGCACCTATTGACCAAGCGATTTTGGATAAATATGATTTGACCAAAGCGCAAGGGGAAAAAGCCCAACAACTAGAGCTGACTGCATTTGGTGATTCAGTCATGTTAGATGCTGCGGCAGATTTAAAAGAACTATATCCGCAAGTAGTCGTAGATGGCGATGTCGGTCGTCAACTCTACACAAGCCTTCCTTATATCGAAGAATTGAAAAATAGGGATCTATTGAAAGATACGGTATTAATTGGGTTAGGAACAAATGGCTCTTTTTCTGAGGCGCAATTTGATAGCTTGATGAACGCGATCGGGGATCGCAAAGTTTACTGGGTCAATGTTCGCGTACCAACGAAGCGCTGGCAAAATGAAGTCAACGCCATGCTCACAGAAATGGAAAAGAAATATGATAACATGACAGTGATTGATTGGTACGGTTATAGTAACGGTCACAGTGAATGGTTCTATGACGATCAAGTCCATCCAAATCCAGATGGTATGTTGAATTATATCCATCTAGTCAGTGAAGCACTATTAGGTGGAACAAAAGAATCAGAGACAAGTAAAACGAGTGAGACTGCTTCGACTAGTACGAGCGACACTCTATCTGATAGTACTCAAGTAAGTGAATAAAAACTGGGGTTGTGACAGCAATGTTTTGACCTGAGCAGTAGGATAACTCTTATAAAAAAGTGCCTCAACGAAAATCGTTCTCCGATCTTTCGTTGAGGCATTCTTTTTCTCTAAAATTTTTTTACTCCGTTTGATCAGGTAAAGAAAGAGAAGGGTGTGTCTTCAAATAGGTTTCTTTTTGCCGACGTGTTTGTTTTTTGAACGCGGCTTCGGCTTTTGTGGCTTCACTTCTTGTAGCGTATCCTTCTGCATGGATCATTTTTACAGGACGTCTTTTTTGCAAACGTGTGTATTTCGCACCTGTGCCATTATTATGTTCTTGTAAACGACGAGCCAAATCGGTGGTATATCCTCCATAGAACGTATTATCTTGGCAGTGCAACACATAAAAGTAATGGTTATTCTCCATAAAGCATCTCACGGAGTTCAGGGGTATACTCACCTTGCGTATCGTAGGTGAACAAAGGTGGAGACACTTTGAAACCATCGGCTTTTCCTTGCTTGATTCCTTCAATCAATAAAATATTTGCTTCTTTGCCTACTTTAGGATAAACAAACTGAACACGTTTCGGTGCAATCTGATAGGTTTGCATAAGGGTCAAAATCTCTAAGAAACGTTCTGGGCGATGTACAAGAGCTAAGCGACCATTTGTTTTTAATAACTTGCCGGAGATTTGGATCACTTCTTCCAACGTTGTATGGATCTCATGTCGGGCAATTGCTAGATGCTCATTTGGATTTTTTTTGTTTGTAGGTAAGCCTTTAAAGTAAGGGGGGTTACAGACGACTAAGTCACAAGAGTTGTGTCTGACAACCGATAAACTTTCTTTTAAGTCAATCGTATGCACGGTCATTTGTTGTTCTAAATGATTCAAGGAAATGCTCCGTCGAGCCATGTCAGCTAAGCGTGGCTGTAGTTCGATTGCATCGATCTTTGCCTGTGTTTGTTTGCTTAAAAATAGTCCGACAGCACCATTCCCTGAACAAAGGTCAACGATTTGACCGGTTTTTGGCGCACGAGCAAAATGAGCAAGCAATACAGCATCTAAAGAAAAGGAAAAAACTTGGGAACTTTGGATAATCTTAATATCTTTTGCATATAATTGGTCAATACGTTCATGTTCGTGAAGCATCTAATTCCCTCCAAATGAAAAAACTAATCGTATGTAGTATACTATTTTTGTTCAAAAGAACCAAGAGAACTTGTCAAATCGGTCTTTTTTAGGCATACTATAGGAACGAGAAGTAAAGAAAGGAAGAGGATATGTTCTATCGATTTATGCGCGGGCTCGTTAAAGTGATTTTAGCTGTCATCAATGGCAATGCCCGTTATGAAAATAAAGAAGTCTTACCAAAAGACGAGAATTACATACTTGTTGCACCACACCGCACTTGGTGGGACCCGTTGTATCTCGCTGTTGCTGCATCACCTAAATCGTTTAGTTTTATGGCGAAAGAAGAATTGTTCAAAAACCCTGTTTTACGATTTATCTTAACACGCTCGAATGCTTTTCCAGTCAAAAGAGACAATCCGGGACCAAGTGTGATCAAGACACCTGTCAAGATTCTAAAATCAACCGATCTAGGATTGATCATGTTTCCAAGTGGGACAAGACATGCGACTGAGTTGAAAGGTGGAATGGCGTTAATTGCCAAAATGGCCAAAGTAAAAATCGTTCCAGCTGTGTATCAAGGACCTCTCACGTTAGGTGATCTATTCAAACGCAAACGAGTGATTGTTCGCTTTGGTGAACCGATCGACTTGTCAGATATCAAAAAAACTGACAAGGAAGGAATGGCAGAAATCGAGCGACGCACACAAGCCGCATTTGATAAACTAGACAAGGAAGTAAATCCTGATTTTAAATATGAGATCATAAAAAAGAATGAAACAGAATAATTGTTCTTTATTCGATGAGCGATAAAAGAAACGGATTGTCTAAGACACCGCTTCTTTATCGCTTTTTTTGTTATAAAATCCCCTTTTTGTAATTGATTCTAGCTGTCATGTCCTTGATGGAAGTGTTATAATAGTAAGAAGGATATTTTTTTGAGGTGATGAGATGCGTTTTTTACATACAGCTGATTGGCATATAGGGAAAAAATTGCAGGGCTACGATTTACTTAAAGAGCAAGAACATGTACTATCTGAGATTTTAACGATTGCGAAAAAGGAAAAAGTGGATGCGATCGTTATTGCAGGTGATCTCTATGATCGAAGTATTCCGGCCGTAGAAGCCGTAGAGATATTCAATCGATTGATGATCGACTGGAACCTGAACGAAAAATTCCCGATTTTCGCTATCTCAGGAAACCATGATAGCAGTGTTCGATTATCTGCTGGAACTGAATGGTTCAGCCAAACAAAATTCTTTTTACACACCCGATTTGCTGAAGCTTTCCAACCTATCGACTATCAAAATACTCAATTTTTCTTATTGCCTTATTTTGAACCAATCTCTGCTAGAAGTTATTTTGAAGATGATACGATCCGCACGGTCCAACAAGCAATGGAAAAAGTAGTTGACCAGATGCAACTCGCTTTTGATCCTGAAAAAAAACAGGTGCTGGTCAGCCACTTTTTTGTGACGGGTAGTAAGAAATCAGATTCAGAAACAAAAATCGAAGTGGGCGGACTAGATGCGATTCCAGGTAGTTTATTGGAGCCATTTGATTATGTCGCTTTAGGACATCTTCATAATCAAGCAGCCTTGCAACAAGAAAATGCTAGATACAGTGGTTCGCCACTTAAATTCTCACTTTCAGAGATCAATCAGAAAACAGGTGTTTGGATCGTTGATCTAACTGACACCTTGGTGTTGGATTTTCAAGAAATCACACCTTTGTATGATATCGCTGAAGTAACTGCTAGTTTTAAAGAATTATTAGACCCAAGTTTTTACCATACGATCAACCGAGAAAATTATTTGCAGATTTATTTAAAAGATCGCGCAGTTATTCCTAACATGATGAACCAACTACGAGCAATCTATCCTCGAATACTTGGTGTCGAACGTGTCAATGGACGGCATCGTTCCACAAGCAAACGACAGACACTTGAAATCAAGCAACCAAAGAAACTCGCGGAAACATTCTTTACCGAAATGGTGGATGAACCGATGACAGAACAACAAATGAGCTGGTTAGAAGAAACGTTGCAAGAACTCACAGAAACGGAATGATCAAGTATGAAACCACAGACGTTACGATTGAAAAATTTTGGCCCATTTATTGATGAAACGATTGATTTCTCAAAATTGACCCAAGCGGCCTTGTTTTTGATTACAGGAAAAACAGGGGCTGGCAAAACAACGATTTTTGATGGCATGACTTATGCGCTTTTTGGAGAAACATCTGGAAGGTTGCGGTCTGGCAAAGAGATGCGGTCATTATTTGCGACACCAGAAGACGAAACGAGTGTCTTTTTTTCGTTTGAACATCAACAGTTGCGTTATGAAGTCGAACGTAAGCCTGAACAATTGTTAGCTAAACGCAAGGGTGAGGGCATGAGAAAACAGGCGGCAAAAGTCAGTTTAACGATCTTTGATGAAAAAGGAAAAGAAATTCGACAATTAACAAAACGTAGTGAAGTCGATCAAGAAATCAAAGAACTATTGAATTTAGATGCGAAACAATTTTCACAGATCGTCTTACTGCCGCAAGGAGAATTTCGGAATTTCTTGATTTCCTCTAGTAGTGAAAAAGAAACAGTTTTACGTAACTTATTCGGCACACAATTCTTTCAACGATTCACCGAACAATTGAAAGAAAAAGCCAAGAACAAGCAAAAAGAACTGGATCATTTAGAGCAAGAATTAGTCTTATTGCAAAGGCAATTTAGTTCCTATGAGGAGAAGCAACCGGCTGGTCTACAATCTTTTGAGACAGTGATCAATGAGTGGAAAGAGTATCAAGATCAAGTTTCAACAAGGCTCGCCTCAGAGCAAGAAGTATTAGAGCAACTGAAAGAAGAACAAAAAATCAGCGAGACGGATTACTACCACGGGAAAAATCAAAAATCTGCTTATGAAGAAAAGCAACAATTATTAGCAGAACAACAAGTGCTCAATGAGCAACAACAAGTGATCGAGGAGCACCAAAGATGGATTTCCCATTATGAAGTTGCTCAGCAATTGCGCACACCGCTTGAACGTAGCCAAGAATATCAAGAATCACTTACCACACAGGAAAGTGAGAAACAGCAACTAATTATTGCGTGCAATAAGGTGACAAGTGATTTACAGAAATGGCAAGAACAGGCGGACGTACGAGAAAATCTCGAACAAAAAATAGCAAAAATGAGTCAAACGCTCCAAGAAAAGCAACGATTGATCCCAGTGGCCGATACTTTCAGAGAAAAACAATCGGAACTTTCCGTAATGGAAAAAAAAGTCAGTGAGTTACAGCAAGAAATCCAACAACTGGCAGATCAGCAATTGATCCTTCAAGAAAGACAACAAACGAGTCAAACCGTTTTAGCAACCCAAGGGGAACTACAAGAAAAACAGTTGGTTTATGAACGTTTACGTTTAGAAGGGGAACGTTACTGTGAACAACAGCAACACCTTGATCACCTTGACAAAGAACTAGTAAAAAATCATCAGTACTTTGAACAAACAACAGAGCAATTGGTAGAAAAACAACGATTACTTGAACAACAAACACACGAGTTCAATCAATGTAAAAGCGACTGGGCAAAGCAACAAATTACTTATTTACAAACCCTATTGATACCTGGTGAACCTTGCCCAGTATGTGGTGCAACGGAGCATCCATTGACACCGGATAATCGTGAATCAGTGCAGGAAAACTTAGCTGTGCTTGAAGAAAAAATGGTCCAAGCAGAACAATCGATCGAAAAAACGCATCAAGAAATTGGTCGAAAAGAAGCAGAAATCGAAGAAATCAACCAACAGCTTGCTCGTTTAAGCCAGCAACAAGTGGAAATGAGTCAACAGTTGGATCAACAAGCAATTTATTTGAACACAGAGTTAAAAGCCACCTTCCAAATAGATGTCCAAGAAGATATTGTTCAAGGGTTGGCGGAAATAGAGAAAACCCTCAATGCTCGTTTAAAGGAAATCAAAAAAGCAGAAGAAGCACAAGTAAGGGTCATGGAAGAACTAGCCAGCAACAAAGAACAAAGTGAACAGATCAAAGCTCAACAAATGCTCCATAATGAAAAAATCCAACGACTCCAAGGTGAGATGGCAGGATTGAGTCAACAATTAGGAGCAGAAGACCTTGATACTTTAGTAAAAGAAGCTGATCAATTAGCCGAACAGTCGAGCAAGAGCAAGCAAGAATTGGAAGAGCAAATGGCCCAAGGTGAGAAACTCCAGCAAGAATCAGCTGTTTTGACGACTAAAATCGAAGCGTTGACTGAACAAATCGAAAAGACAATTGCTCAATATGAAAAAGAACAACGGAAAATCTCTAGTTTCTTAGAGCAACACACTGATTTTTCTTCGCAAGAAGCAATAGCAGCGTTGTTAAAAGAAACAGTCACATACGAAAATAGAAAAACAACGATCAAGGATTATCAAACGAAACAGTTGGTTCTTTCCACTCGCTTAGAACAATTGGCACATGTCACTTATGATGAAAAATCCCAAGATTTGACAGTGTTGAGTGAACGAATCGAAAAAATCAAACAACACATTGAAGAGCAACAACAATTGATCTATCACTTACAACAAGAGTATAAAACCAATCAGAAAGTGATCATGGAATTTACTACAAGTTATCAAAATAGTCAGGAACAACTAGATGAATTGATCCAGTTGCAACAATTATCACAGACAATGAATGGCGAAAATCCTAAAAAAACAAGTATTGAACGTTATGTCTTGCAAGTTTATTTACAAGAAGTCTTGCAAGTCGCTAATGAACATCTGATACGATTGACAAAAAGCCGCTATCAGTTTGAATTAGATGAAGAAGTTGGTAGCTACCGCGGAAAGACTGGCCTGGAGATCAACGTGTACGATGATGAAGCAGGAACGACCAGAGGATCGCATACTTTATCCGGAGGCGAAAGCTTTATTGCTGCATTATCATTAGCTTTAGCCTTGGCAGAAGTGATTCAAGCGCAAGCTGGTGGAATCACGATCGAAGCATTGTTTATTGACGAAGGGTTTGGTTCACTGGATGAAGAAGCCTTGGAAATGGCGATGGAAGCATTAGAAACAGTTGAAAGCGAAGGCAGGATGATCGGGATCATCAGCCATGTACGTGAGTTGAAAGAACGTGTCTTGCAACAAATACGAATTGATACAAAAGGTAGTGGACAGAGTGAAATACACTACCATTTTGGTTAAGAAGGGAGATTGATAACAATGAAATGGAGTATTCCGGAAAAAGTCATTGCAAGAGGGCGTCAATATTTGCAAGAAGACCGTGTGTTATCGGTTGTCCCAGATCAAGAAGATAATGTGTGGCATGCAGAGGTTTTAGGTAGCGAGCTGTATTTAGTTGATTTAGATGGTACAGCAAAAGAAATCGACTACTGTCAATGCCCATACTGGGAAGAACATCATTATTGCAAGCACACTGTTGCAGTAGAACTTTATTTACGATCGAAACAACTTTCTCGTATCATGCAGAAAGATCAAAAAATGATCGAACCAACGAAAAAGACCAGTGAAGGAGAACTATTGACAAAAGGATTTGCCCGATTAAAAGGGAAGACTTCTACTAAATCCTTGCAACCCTTAGTGATCGATTATCATGTCGAACAGATCGAAACCAATCAATACCATCCAGAACTTTCTATTTTGGCGGTTTATCTACGTGTGGGCTTTCTAGAAACACCTAAGAAGACATACATCGTAAAAAATATTTATGAATTTCTACAGGCGTATACAGAAGAAGAAAACTATACGGTCAATAAACAGTATCAATTCCGTTTAGAGCACCGAGTTTTCCAACAAGAAGATCAACAACTAATGGAGCTATTCGCAGGTATTGCACAGACACAAACATTATTAGGCGCAAACGGTGTCTTGGTAAAAGGGAAATTAGACAAGCGTTACTTACTTTTGCCAATCGATCAATCGAAATCTTTGTTAGAGCGTATGAATCAATCGACACGTTTGAAACTACAGATCAATGATCAAACTTATCATGGCATCCAGTTTTCAGATGATACGAAACCGCTAAGTTTTCAAGTCAAGAAGAGAGAAACACAGTATCAATTGACTGCCGTAAGTGACTTTGATTTGTTCTTGTCTCACTATCAGTGGGGGATCAGACAAGGTACTATCTATCATTTGACTAAACAGCAACAGACGATCTATTTGACTTGGAAACAACTGATGAAACGTTTTGAAGAGCCAGAAGTTGCCTTTCATAAGAAAGAATTGTCTTCTTTATTTAAAGAAATTTTACCGCTTTTAGATCAGATAGGAACCGTTGCTATTGATGATGAAGTGACAGCAGAAGTCGCAGATATTCCAGTAGAGTTTGTCTTTGTTTTTAAAAAAATGAAAGGGCAAATTCAAGCAAGGATCGATTTTGTATATGGAGATGTTGTGTTCTCCACAGATGAACGACATGAAACGCTTGCTGAGCAAACTACCGAAATATTGAGAGATACGGCGCAAGAACAGCGGGTCCTTGATTTGTTTCGTATGTACCGTTACCGGAAAAATAAAACGGGCTACGAACGTCCATTACCTGAAGGTGAAGCTTTGTATCAGTTTTTCCGGACAGAATTAGCTGTTTTTCGTCAATTTGGAGAAGTCCGTATAGGAAAAAAATTACGGGAATTATATCTAGATGCACAAAAACACCAACCACAGATCGAAGTAGAAGAAACAGGATCATGGCTAGATATCCGCTTTGATGTGACAGGAATCGACGAGCATGAAATCGACAATGTTTTGCAGAGTTTGTTAAGAAATGATTCATTTTATACCTTAGAAAGTGGACAGGTATTATCGTTTGATTCAGAAGAATTCCAACAAACAAGCAAAATCCTACAACAATTCAGAGATACGATCCGTTCAGACGATGGCGTTATCCAAGTGCCAAAAAATCAAGGATTGATGATCAAAGAACAATTTACAGGAAGTAATGCTAGTTTTGGCGATTCTTTCCAACAAATGACTCAAGACTTGATCGATCCTACGAATTACAAAGCCACTTTACCAAAGAATTTGCAAGCAGAGCTTAGAGACTATCAGAAGCAAGGCTTCCAATGGTTGAAAATGTTAGGTCATTATCAATTTGGTGGCATTTTAGCTGATGAAATGGGTCTAGGGAAAACGTTGCAGACTATTGCTTTTCTGCTTTCGGAGAAAGAAGAAAAAGGTGCGTTGGACGCCTTGATCGTAGCACCGGCGAGTTTGATCTATAACTGGCAAGCCGAAGTGAAAAAGTTTGCACCCTCATTGAGTGTCCAAGTGATCAATGGCAATAAGAAAGAGCGAGAAACTTTGTTAGCTGAAAAAGTAGATATTCGTGTTACTTCTTATGCGAGCTTACGTCAGGATCTTTCTGAATATCAATCATCGACGATTAATTATTTAGTCTTAGATGAAGCGCAAATGGTGAAAAATAGCAGCACAAAGACTGCTCAAGCTTTACGAGAGTTGCATATTCCACAGCGCTTTGCTTTAAGTGGGACACCAATCGAAAATAGCCTTGAAGAACTATGGTCACTATTTGCTACGATCATGCCGGGATTCTTTCCGAATCGGACACGTTTTAGAGAATTGACGACAGATGAAATCGCGCAAATGATCCGACCTTTTGTTTTAAGACGAGATAAGCAAACAGTTCTCAAAGATTTACCAGAAAAAACTGAAATGAATCTTTATTCTGCGTTGACGGAAGAACAAAAAACAGTGTACCTTGCTTATTTAAGACAAATGCGTGAAGAAGTATCAGCTATGGATTCAGAGTCGTTCAAAAAGAATCGGATCGGCATCTTGGCAGGACTGACACGTTTACGTCAAATTTGTTGTGATCCTCGCTTGTTTGTAGAAGACTACCAAGGTGGATCAGGTAAGTTAGAACAAGTAAAAGATTTATTACTAGCTGCAAAAGAAAATAACCGTCGTGTCTTGTTGTTCTCCCAATTTACGGGTATGCTGACGATCCTTCAAGAGGAATTAGCTGAATTAGGGCTAAGTACCTTTTATTTACGAGGAAGTACAAAGGCACAAGATCGTTTAACCATGGTCGATGCTTTCAACGCGGGTGAAAAAGATGTCTTTCTTATTTCACTTAAAGCAGGAGGGACTGGGTTAAATCTAACTGGCGCAGATACAGTCATCCTTTATGATTTATGGTGGAACCCAGCGATCGAAGAACAAGCTGCTGGAAGAGCCCATCGTATTGGACAAAAAAATGTTGTTGAAGTATGGCGAATGATTGCTGAAGGAACAATCGAAGAACGAATGGATTCCTTACAGCAAGAAAAACGAGAATTGTTCCAAAAAGTAATCCAAGGAAACGAAGAACAATTGACGAAACTAACAGAAGACGATATTCGTTTGATTCTAAGTATTGGTGAAAATGACGAATAAAGCGTAAAGATCATTTATTGAGTAATTACTCTCTTATACAGGAAACAGTAAATAAGCCAAGGAAGATAGCCACGCAAATCTGCGCAGTGATCTTCCTTGGTTTTTCTTGTTTATTTATTCGCAAATGCTTATTTGATCAGACAAGCTGAGCTTCTCCTACAGCAGTTTTTATAGCGGATAGCAGTTGATCGAACTCGTTGATCTCTACATCACACACTGGACGCTCGTTGATGGAACGTTTGCGGTGATTGAACCATAACGTCTGCCAATTGGCACTCTTAGCACCTAACACATCGTTTTCGTAATTATCGCCAACGTATAGTGTTTCATTAGGTGACATATTGAAAGTTTTCTCGGCTAATTGGAAGATTTCCTTTTCTGGTTTTTGAAAGCCAGTTGCTTGAGAAACTAGCATACAATCAGCAGGAATCCAATTTGTTAATTGAAGTTGATTTAATTTTTTTGTTTGATGATCAGTTGGTCCATTGGTGATGATCCCTAATGGAATATTTTTTTCTTTAAGAAAATCAAGTGTTTTTTTTACTTCAGGATGAAGAGAGATATTTGCTAGTTCCTCTTCGTAGACTTCTTGGAAAACTAAGCATTTTTCATCAGAGATAGGTGAATAACCTAGATCGATCAAGGACTGACTAATGCGGTGTGCACGCATATAATCGAGTGTCCATTCTCCAGCCATGACTTTTGGGAAATTCTCATCGCTGTGATGGCGGAAACGGATATATAATCCATGCATATCTTCTTCTGCTACTTGAGGTACCACGCTTTGAACTGAATTCTTAAATGGTTGTTGCTGATCATACATTGTATCGTCAACATCAAATACAACTGATTTAATCAAATTATTACACGCCTTTCAATATTCTATCTTTTCACAAATCCTCGCTTATTGTATCAAAAAAAAGGTGATAAAAACGTTGAGATTTAAAGGTTTTTATTACTATATTTCTTATTAGTTGACAGAATAAGGTTTGTGTATTTTAGTTTTTTTAACTAAAAATAATTAATTTTATTATAAAGAAATCAACAAATCTATTTTCCACTTTGTCAAATGGATTATAATAGTAAAAATAAATAAAACAAAAGATAACTTGTTTTTTTAATACAGAAAAAATAAAATTAGCAAAATATAAAATAACGTTAACTAGCAAGCTGGCTAGTAGGTTTTAACTTTTCCGTTGAACGCATCTGCTACTTCAATTTTATAGTGGCGTTAAAATCAACATTTTTTTAGTTTTTTTTATTTTCTGAGTTTTAAATTTTTTTTGTTATTAAATAAATAAAAAACATTACATGTGAAAAAAACGCTATCATTTTTAAAGTTTTCAAAAAGACTAGTACAGATTTTTGTGCTGTGTTATGTGTTTTTTGTATTGTAAAAGTATTTGAAAACTCTAATTTTTTTACTCAAAATTAAGTAGAAACCTTGGTTTAACTGTATATCTGTCTTAGATAACTTTCATTTTTTTAAAAAATAATTTAAAAAAAAGCTAGCTATTTAAATGTTGATTAGGTATAATAGAAACAGATGGAAGATATTCAGGATCTTCTGTTACAAAAATGTGGCTATAATCACAAAAAGGAGTGATGCACGTTGTTAACACTATATACTTCCCCAAGTTGTACTTCCTGCAGAAAGGCTCGTGCGTGGTTGCAAGAGCATCAGATTCCATTTGTAGAGCGAAATATTTTTTCAGAACCTCTTAATAGCTCTGAATTAAAAGCAATTTTACAAATGACGGAAGACGGAACAGAAGAAATTATTTCTACCCGTTCAAAAGTTTTCCAAAAATTAAACATGGATCTTGATGAGTTACCATTACAAGAACTTTTAGAGCTCGTACAAAACAATCCTGGTTTGTTACGTAGACCAATTATGATCGATAACAAACGTCTACAAGTCGGCTTTAATGAAGATGAAATTCGTCGTTTCTTACCACGAGATGTTCGTCAATTAGAATTACGTCAAGCCCAGCTAATGGCTGGTTTATAGAAAACACAGAATGAAACTTAGGAGGATGTGATGTCTTTCTAAGTTTTTTTTTATTAAAAATAAATTGTGTTTTTTTAGGACTTAATGATTTTTTCTTTACATTTATTCTTATTTCGCTACAATTAATCTATATGGATAGTTGGGATAAAGTGAGGTGTAGCATATGGAAATGGAACATATCAATGAGAATACGATTCGTGTAATGATTGGTCATGATGACCTAGAAGAACGTGGGGTCTCATTTTTAGATTTATTAGGTAACCACAGAGAAATTGAAAACTTTTTTTATAGTATCTTAGAAGAAGTGGATATTGAAGAGGAGTTCCAAAGTAGCGAAGCTGTCACTTTCCAAGTTTTGCCAAAAGGGGATGGCCTAGAGCTGTTTATCAGTAAGAATATGCCAGACGAAGAGATCGGTCAAAACAATGAATCGACGTTGAATAGCGCAGATGTTAGTGAGTTTCTTCAAGGTCAAATGCTTGCAAATGAAGAGGAAAGCGACTTAACAGAATCAACTACTGCAAGTGAACAACGAGCAATCTTTGTATTCAATGACTTTGAGCAAGTGATCCAGCTTGCCAATGATGTTCAGTTAGAATCAGCTTGGACAGATCTATACCAATTAGAAGAACGTTATTATTTAGTTGTTCACTTTTGGATGGAAAATCTAAATCAAACCGATGTTGAAAATCAATATGCACGTATTTTAGAATTCGCTGAGAAAAGTACACGAACAGCTGAAGCATTGAATGAATATGGGCAGCAATTGATGGAACGTAATGCTCTGGAACGAGTAAAATTTTATTTTGAATAAAGCATAGGATAGGCTAACACAGCGATAGTTGACATTGCTAGGTATGCTTTGTCGAGGGTCTCAACATTTGTTGAGACCTTTTTTCGTTGGCGTATTTATCTAATGAAAGGAAGTGAGTCGATGTTACTCGCCAAAGACAAAGAAGGGTCTATTTTTTTAGCAACTGATGCAACAAAAGAGTGCGACTACTATTGTCCAAACTGTGGGAATCAAGTGTTTTTAAAAAGAGGAATGAAGAGAATCGCCCATTTTTTCCATCATGATACTTCGGACTGCCAAGTATTTAGTGAGGCGGAATCTGAAGAGCATCTTAATCTAAAAAGACAATGTTTCCGATGGTTGAAAAAAAGCTATCCAAGAGTAGAAATGGAAGGATATCTATCACAACTGATGCAACGTCCGGATATCTTGGTTGGTCATCATGCGTTTGAGATCCAATGTTCTCCATTGTCTTATGAGCGAATGATCGAAAGGACGATCAATTACAAAGCAAATGGGTATGTTGTTTGGTGGCTATTAGGAATGAAATTTTTCAAAAGGAACGATTGCTTAAGATTAGAAAAAAAGTTTTGCTACTACGACGATTTACGACAGCTCCACTTTTGGCAAATCGACTGGTCTACGCAAAGGGTTTACTTATATAGTCAGATCTTCACAGACTTATCGGGGAAAATCAGGTTTGAACAATCTTCTTGGTCCTTTTTTGAGAAAGAGCTATTAACAGTATTAGAAGTCGAAAGTGGCTCATTGCGAAAAATACCAAGTTCTTCTTCCGTGAAAACAAAAGACTGGATAGCAAAACAAATCATTCGAAAAAATAAAAAAGTATTAGGAGTACAAGAACAGTGCTATCTAAGAAAGAAGCATGTGCTTTATCTTGAATCGTGGTTCTATGAAGGAAGTGATTTCTTTTGCTTTTTTTCTGAACAAGTATTCTTTTATCGGTTGCTGTTTTCACAGATGAAATGCAAAGAGAATGATAAGAAAACAAGTTCTTTCGATAAATGGTATCAGGAAATCAAGGAATATAAAAATGAGTGGTTATTTCCTTTGATTGATGAACAAAAAATTTATCGATTGTTTTATGAAGAGTGTAAACGTTTAGTACAAAAATAATAATCAGAGAAGAATTCCATATACAAAACATGAAAGAGTTATGATAAACTCAAAAGAGTAAGTAAAAAGTAACTATTATTTTTTATTCAGAAAAGCATAGTTGCAAAGATGAACAAAAGGAGTGGAACAGATGAGCGAAACAACGAAGTTACCAAATAGAGAAGATTTGCCTGAAAAATTGACATGGGACCTAACACCAATCTTTTCAAGCGATCAAGAATTTGATAAAAAGTACGAAGAATTGACTGAAGAATTAAAAAATTCTGAGCATTATAAAGGAACATTAGGTAATGGAGCAACAGCATTTTTGGAGGCGCTTGAATTTGTCTTAACAATGTATCGTAAAGTTGAGCTTATTTATGTCTATTCCCATTTAAAAAATGACCAAGATACGACAAATACGACATATCAAGCATTGTATGCTCGTGCTGGAAGTTTACTTTCAAAAGTGAGTGAAGCAATTGCTTGGTATGAGCCAGAAGTATTGCAACTTTCTGATGAGCAAATTTGGCAATATTTTGAAGAAGAACCAAAATTAGAAGTTTATCGTCATTATGTCAAACAAATGGTTGATAACCGCGCACACATCTTGTCAGCAGATCAGGAAGCATTACTTGCTGGAGCCGGAGAAATCTTTGGTGCTTCAAGTGGTACATTTGCAGTATTGAATAATGCTGATTTAGAGTTCCCAACAATCACTGGCGAGAATGGTGAAAAGATCCAATTATCGCATGGTGTATATGGTCAATTATTAGAAAGTACCAATCGTGAAGTACGTGAAGCGGCGTTCAAAGGACTATACAGCGTATATGCACAATTTAGAAACACTTTTGCTTCCACACTTGGGACGCATATCAAAGGGCACAACTTCAAAGCCAAAGCACGTCGATACGCTTCTGCCAGAGAAGCTGCACTAAGCAATAACCATATTCCTGAAAGTGTGTATGATACTTTAGTTACTGTTGTGAACAAACATTTGCCGTTATTGCATCGATATATGGAACTACGGAAACGACTATTAAACGTAGATACATTGCATATGTATGATCTGTATACGCCAGTATTAGGTGAAGCACCAATCAAATTTACGTATGAAGAAGCAGTAGAAAAAGCCATTGAATCACTTGCGCCAATGGGAGAAGAATATCTGGCTGTCGTAAAAGAAGCATTTTCAAACCGTTGGATCGATGTAGTCGAGAATAAAGGGAAACGCAGTGGCGCTTATTCTTCTGGTAGTTATGATACCAACCCTTACATTCTGATGAACTGGCATGATACGTTGGATCAACTGTTCACCTTGGTCCATGAAATGGGACATAGTGTCCACAGCTATTTCACACGTTCGAACCAACCTTTCGTCTATGGTGATTATTCAATCTTTTTAGCCGAGATCGCGTCAACAACAAATGAAAATATTTTGACCGAACATTTATTAGCGACCGAAGAAGATCCTCGGGTTCGTGCCTATGTCTTGAATCATTATTTAGATGGTTTTAAAGGAACAATTTTCCGTCAAACACAATTTGCAGAGTTTGAACACTTCATGCATCAAGAAGATGCAAAAGGAACACCTTTGACGAGTGAGTACCTAAGTGAAAGCTATGGCGAATTAAATGCTAAGTATTATGGTCCAGCTGTTGAAAAAGATCCAGAAATCAAAGATGAATGGGCGCGTATCCCACATTTCTACTATAATTATTATGTCTATCAATACTCAACAGGATTTTCTGCTGCATCTGCTTTAGCGAAGAAAATCTGGGAGAAAGAACCAGGCGCATTAGATGCTTACCTAACGTATCTAAAAGCAGGAAACAGCGATTATCCAGTAGAAGTAATGAAGAAAGCTGGTGTGGACATGACCCAAGTAGCTTATATTGAAGATGCAATGGCCGTGTTTGAACAACGATTAAATGAATTAGAAGCATTAGTGGAAGAATTATAGAAATCATGTGTTGAGTGATCTATTGATTGGATCTTTCTAGGTCCGTTCTGATCCTGCCAAAAACCGGAAAAGTGTGTGAGTTTCTCGCTCAACACTTTTCCGGTTTTTACTGTTAAAAATAACATGAGAATTTAAAAATTAAGGTTTGGATTTTCGGTTTATAGTATACTGACAGGGATAGTAAAGTTGATGCGGTGGCTAACCTTAAGAAAAGAGGTGATGCCTAGTGTGACATGTTTCCCTATAAGTGTATAAGCATGAAATGGGAGAATTATCTAAAAGATAATTACAACTAATTAACCGAGAATGGGAATGAAAGCCGTCATGTTGAGCTGAAACCATTCACTTGATACTCCTACGTGCGTTGAGTTGTAGTAGCAACTTAGGGTGCGAAGCTAGGTAAAGTCGGCTGAGAACTATCCTAACAGGTCAAGCTGAGGAAATGCGAACCAGAGGTGGTCGAGTAGTGATAGGTCGGAGTGCTATAAAGTATCTAGGGTGAGAATGTTCAAAATAGAACTGACGAACTTGCGAATGTAAGGGTCTACATCACCAATATTCAGAAATGAATATATTCGATTACGAAGGTTATCTATCGAAAAGTAAGATTTAGGCGTATGAAATTCGAGATATCCAACAATGAGGATATACAGTTAACAGGCTCAAAGTGAGCACCTAAGGTTATATGCATAGCTAGGTTAATTGGAACATGGAAAGCAAAAGACACTCATATAACGGCTACTAACGGAATTGTTGATATAAGGTTCTACGAACCGAAATTCATTTACTTTTGTGAGAGTAGGGACACAGTACCGTTGAAACGTATAATAAACGTGGAGGGATAGTCCCAAGTCATATAATTACATTTAACTGCTTCATAAATGAAACTTACAAGGTCGAGTAAGACGGTGGGACAAATACCAAAGGAGGTAACCACCAGTAAGTACAGCTATACGATATGCGGAATACTATGGTATGCAAGATACTTTCGATGAACTTTATAAAAGAAGCCAAGAAGGTAATACGAAGGGGATAGATTTATACTCCATTATTACTTCTAGAGAAAATATCTTACTAGCATATAGAACAATAAAGTCGAATACAGGGGCAAAAACTTGTGGCACTGATGGGCTAACAATCGATAATTACAAGTATGAAAATGAAGGGAAATTTATCGAAGAGATACGAAATAATTTTAATAACTATAAACCTAATTCAGTCCGCAGAATATGGATTCCTAAATCTAATGGTAAGAAAAGACCATTAGGCATACCAACCATGAAGGATAGGTTAATACAACAATGTATTAAACAGGTATTAGAACCTATATGCGAGGCGAAATTTTACGCTCACTCATATGGTTTTAGACCAAATAGAAGTACACATGATGCAATGGCTAGAAGTATGTTCTTTATTAATATAGGTAAATTACACCATATAGTAGATATTGATATACAAGGATTCTTTGATAATGTTAACCACTCAAAACTCTTGAAGCAAATGTATAACATTGGTATACAGGATAAACGAATATTAGCGATAATATACAGAATGTTAAAAGCGCCTATTAAAGGGGAGGGTATACCTGCGAAGGGCACACCACAAGGAGGTATTCTATCACCACTATTATCCAACATTGTTTTGAATGACTTAGATTGGTGGATAGCTAACCAATGGGAAGAAATGAAAACAAGACACACCTATGCACAAAAAGGCGGAAAAGTACAAGCTCTAAAAAGGACTTCTAAATTGAAACAAATGTATATCGTAAGATATGCAGACGATTTCAAAGTCTTCACCAACTCCCACAAATCAGCAATTCGTATCTACCACGCAGTCAGAGGTTATCTCAAAGACAGATTGAACCTTGATATATCACCCGAAAAATCTACGATTACTAATCTGAGAAGAAATAAGTCGGAGTTTTTAGGATTCTCTCTTAAAGCAGTTAAAAAGAGAAGTAGATATGTTGCCAACACATCTGTATCCTACAAAAAGAAAAAGACAATCCAGGAAAAGTTAAGACAACATATTATCAATATACAAAAATCTCCGACTTACGAAAGTATTGTTAAATACAACTCATACATCTTAGGGATACAAAATTATTACCGAATTACAACTCATGTAAATACAGACTTCAGAGAAATTGCCTATCGTCTTAATAAGACTATATTCAATCGTCTAAAAACTACTGGCAAGCGGGGTGTCCCCAGAAACCAGAGTATCACCTACAAGAAATACTTCAAAAATAACTATCGTACATTCGAGATTCAAAAAGTAAACCTCTACCCTATTGCTGACATAAAAACTCAAAATGCCCTGAACTTTACTCAAGAGAAATGCAACTATACTGCCAAAGGCAGGAAATTATTAGAACATGAATATCTTGATAATATGATTAATAAGGAAATCAATGCCCTGATGTATTCCACCACTGAATACAATAGCATGGAATACATGGATAATCGCATCTCCAAATACTCCATGCAAAAGGGGTGTTGCGCTATCACAGGTGAATTTCTCCTTGCAGAAAGGGTTCATTGTCATCACGTTCTTCCGAGAAACCTTGGTGGAACGGATGAATATAAAAACTTAGTAATAGTGTCCAAAGAAGTGCATAGATTAATTCATGCAACAACTAACATGACGATTAAATGGTATGTAGATAATCTTCAACTGGATGGAAAACAATTGAAGAAGATAAATACATATCGTAAGAAATGTAATTTAGAAGCGATTAAAGAATAGTTATTTGATGGAACGCCATGTGAGGGGAAACTCTCATGCATGGTGTGGTGTGGGGGAAAAGTTGGAGATAACTACAAAGACTTACCTATCACAATTGTTGATCTGTGGCTTTCTCCTAGAAAGGAATAAGCATGTCTGTGTTTGAGGCATTGATGTTTGCATTGTCGTTTGCATTGTCGTTTGCAACATTGGTCTTGATCGTCAGCGACAAAGACAACAAAAAATAACCGCTCCTTAAACTTTGGCGAGTTTAACGGTTATTTTCTGTAACTAACCAAGCTAGCCACCAGTAAAACGGTGCTATCTGAAGAGAGGGTTGTTGATACAACGCTCTCTTTTCAGAGTTATGATACCATAACGAGTATATAAAAGCGAGTTCATTTTCTTCCGGCTTATTGGAAAAAGACTGGCTATAATTGTTTTTATTTGACTTGGAGTTGACTCAAGGGGATATACTAGAAGCAATTAATCTAAGGAGTGGAAGCTATGAAAGCAACAGTATTTTTAGAGCCAGGGAAAATGGCTATCAAAGAAATGCCTAAGCCAGAATTGAATCAAGAGAACGAAGCAATCATTCGTGTGGTACGTGCAAGTGTATGTGGTTCTGATTTATGGTGGTATCGTGGTATCTCTAAAAAAGAAGCAGGATCTGCTGCGGGACATGAAGCGATTGGTATCGTAGAAGAAGTAGCAGAAGATGTTACAAACGTTGAACCGGGTGATTTTGTTATTGTGCCTTTTACCCATGGTTGTGGGGAATGTGAGGCCTGTTTAGCTGGGTTTGATGGTGATTGTTTATCAGATACTTCAGGTTCAACAGGGTATCAGGCAGAGTATATTCGCTATCGCAATGCGAATTGGGGGTTAGTAAAAATCCCTGGTAAACCAGAAGATTATTCCGATGATATGTTAAATTCTTTTGTTACGTTGGCAGATGTTATGGCAACGGGCTATCATGCAGCAGTGAGTGCTGAGGTGAAAGAAGGAGATACAGTTGTTGTGATCGGAGATGGAGCTGTAGGGTTATGTGGAGTCATTGGAGCAAAATTGTTAGGCGCATCAAAAATCATTGCGATGAGTCGACATGAAGACCGTCAACAGCTAGCTTTGACATTTGGAGCAACGGATATCATTGCGGCTCGTGGAGAAGAAGCAATCGCTGAGGTCATGAAATTAACAGGTGCCGGCGCAGATGCAGTGTTAGAATGTGTAGGGACACAACAAGCAGTTGAAACGGCTGTAAAAGTAGGCCGACCAGGTGCGGTTGTTGGACGTGTTGGCGTCCCTCACGTAGATGAGTTGGATACGAACGCTTTGTTTTATCGTAATATCGGTTTACGTGGAGGGATTGCGGCTGTGACGACTCACGACCGAGCTGCACTATTAGAAGCAGTCTTATCAAATAAAATCGAACCAGGTAAAGTCTTTACGCAACAATTCGAGTTAGATCAAGTTCAAGCTGCTTATGAGGCAATGGATGAACGAAAAGCAATCAAATCACTGTTGGTCATCACATAGTTCTTGAGTTTGAATAGATCAGAGGTCAAGAAGCAATGCTACCATCTAATTACTCAATATAGTATCTTTCATTAACCTTGAAACCGTTTGTCAAACGGTTTCAATCATGATAAAATAAATGTAATTAGAGAAAAGGAGCGATGTGCCATGTGGTTGTTTTATTTGGATCAAGTATTTTTAAACAATTAATTGAATCGTTTAAAAATAACTTGTAAATGACAATTCACGGGAACTTTGCTTTTTTTCTATGCTTTTTTAGTATGGACAAAATTCTTGAAGAAGCAGTCTTTCACAGGCTGCTTCTTTTTTGTGTTTCCGTTAGAAGGATGTTCATTTGCACAAAAGGAGTGCAAACAATGGAAGCATTAGCAATGCTATTAAAAGAGATTGAGATTACGTATAACGGAAAAGAAGTATTAACAATCAATGAGCAAGCGATTTATGAGAATGCGCGGATCGGTATCGTCGGAGATAATGGTAGCGGGAAATCGACGTTACTTAAATTATTAGCTGGAGAAATCCTACCAGAAAAAGGAAGAGTAGATCGAAGGATTGATTTTAAATATTTTGCACAGATCGATACCGTTGGTCAGCATCTAGTCGAAGAAATCGATTTTGAGTTACTCAGCCGTTTCCGAGTTCCCAATCAAATGGCTCACTTTAGTGGTGGTGAAGAAACGAAATATCGTTTGGCACAAGTATTATCTACGTACACGACAGGTTTGTTGTTAGATGAACCAACCACTCATTTAGATCAACGAAGCGTGCAAATGTTGATTGAAGAACTTCGGTATTATTATGGAACCTTAGTTTTTGTTAGCCATGATCGCTTATTTCTCAATGAATTAGCTGACAAAATATGGGAAGTATCGGGACATACGATCAAAGAATATACAGGGAATTATGATGATTATGTAAAGCAAAAAGAACAAGAAGTAATTGCTCAAGAAAGAGCGCATGATGACTATTTGAGAGAACGTAAAAAATTAGAAAATAGCATGATCAAAAAAGAGCAACAAGCCAAAAAAATGGCACAATCTTCCAATCAAAAAAGCAGAAGTAATAAAAACAGTCGGAAACCTGATCGTTTGTCAGGAACAAAACAAAAAGAAAGTGGTCAAAAAGGGATAATGAAAGCGGCGAAGTCAATGGAGAAACGTTTAGAAAAATTAACGGAAGTCGCAAGAGTACAAAAAAAGCATCCGATTGATTTCCCGCAGTCAGAAACAACTGTTTTACACAATAAGTTCCCAGTCGTAGGTGAATCAGTGACGATCCATTATGATGAAAAAATCCTGCTTGATGAAGTTAACTTTGCCTTCGCACTAGGGAAAAATATCGCGATTATTGGATCGAATGGCAGTGGGAAATCTAGTTTATTACGACACATCTTACAGCAAAAAAATGGAGTGAAGCTTAGTCCCAAAGTTACTTTTGCTGTCTATGAGCAAAGGGATTATCACTATGTTGAGGATCTGACCGTCCTACAGTATTTGATGCGTCAGACCGAATATCCAGAAAGTTTGATCCGAAGTATGCTACACCATTTAAGCTTTTCACCGGAGGCTATCCAACAATCAGTTTGTTCGTTAAGTGGAGGAGAAGCTACACGGCTGTCACTAGCAACCTTGTTTGCTAAGCCTTCCAACGTATTGATTCTAGATGAACCGACTAATTTTATTGATCTGCGGACAATGAATGCGCTAGAGTATTTTTTGAAACAATATCATGGAACTGTTTTGTTTACCTCGCATGACCCTTATTTTGTTCAACAAGTGGCAGATCAAGTCTATGAAATAAAGGATCGAAAACTGATTCGACGAGATTGAATCAGCGTAAAACGAGCTTGCTATTGTTGCTAAGTGAGAGTTAAAGGGAGTGCCAAAATAGGCAACTGAATAAGCAGTGAAATCCGGAAATCGTTTTTCCTATTTTGGGATTTCGCTGTTTCTTTTTGCAAGATTTTTTTCTGGTGACTTACTTTTTTTATTTTAATTTTAATACACGGCTGCGTCGTTGACTCTGTTCGGTCCATCAAAATGGAAAAAGCACGAGTCAAATTGGGCTGAAGTGTGATAGCGTTTCCAGTAAAAAGTCATTATAGTTGAAATGGGGGGACGGGAATGATCAATTACCGCTTGAGTTATCTGTTTGAGGAAACGAACAGACAAAAATTGATAAGACTGACGAACTTGGAGGAAGAGACTCTAAAAATAGAATTAACAAAAATCAATCATTTTTGTGAAAAAAAGCTAGGGCAAAAAATAAATATCTCTGGAGAGGAGATACTGGTTCCAGAGGCGATTCGACGACGATGGTCTGAAGTCCTCTTCGAAGTGTCAAAACAGGAACTATATTTTTCTGAAGAGGAAAGACAAGCCTTGATCTATCTTCTTGCTTTTTCGATGGTTGATGACTTATCTGTTTATTATTTTCAAGAATTATTCAATGTAAGTAAGAATACAGTTTTAAAAGATGTCAGAAATTTAAGAATGAAACTCCAAGAGGAAGACATTCGACTGATTTATTCGAGAAAAAAAGGCTTCTACATAGATGGCGCTGAACTTGATGTTCGCCGCGTAGCTTATTCAACTGTGGGAGTACTAACAGACACCAAGAACGGCCACTGGTTACTTTTTGAAGGGATCTATGGCATTTCTAGAACGAATTATGTTGTGGTGAGAGACCGCCTGCTTCGTATTTTAGAGGAATTTGATTTAATCATCGTTCCTAGTCGTTTTGAGGAAATGTTGTATTTTATTAGTTTTTTATTGTCACGGATCACAAAAAAAGCAGTTTTTCTAACTGAAAAAGATAAAGAGATGCTGACCTCTTTGAATGTCTATCAAGCAAGCAAAAAATTTTTAACAGATTTTGGTCAAATCAAAAATCAAGTAGAAGAAGAATGCTATTTGACTGTGCTGTTAAAAACTGTTTTACAAGGCGATATCGAGGATCACTCTGTAGAATTTTTATTGGAATGTGCAAGAGAGGTCATCCATGAGATGGAACGTTTATCCGCTGTCCGGTTTGTTGACTATCGGAAATTATTGATGAATTTCTTTTATCATCTTGTTCCCGCTTATTTTCGTATCCGCTATCGATTCACATTGAATAATGTGTTGATCGATGAAATCAAAACCCAATATCGAGAATTATTTGAATTGACTCGTTTAGCGCTTTATCCACTCAAACAATTAGTTGGCGAGATTCCGGATACAGAAATTGGTTATTTTACGATTTTATTTGGTGGAGAGATCAGAAAACAAAAGGAGCGACATCATTACCAACGATTAAAGGCGATGATCGTCTGCCCGAGTGGCATCAGCTCTGGCTTGATCATGGAATCGGAATTACAAGAGCTATTTCCACAAATCGAATTTTTGCCAGCACGATCAACAGAAGAATATCAGATGCTTCGTTTTTCGGAAGACATTGATATGGTGTTTTCCAGTGTCCCACTAAAAACACCGGTGACCAGTTATGTTGTGAAACCCATCATGACTCCTTTAGAAAAAAATGAATTAGTTAAAAAGGTCCAACAAGCATTTTATGTTTCAGAAAGAGGTGTGCATTCGATCGAAGAAATTTTGGAAGTGATTTTTCCATATATTGATTTGAAAGAGGGAATGACAAAGAGGAAACTGCGACAGATCGTCGAGAGAAAAATAAACAAAGAATTGAACAGAAGGGAAGATCAACGGCCGATGTTATCAGAATTATTAACAAAAGAAACCATACAATTTACGGACAAACAACTGACATGGCAAGAAGCCATCACCGAGGCAGCTCAGCCTTTGTTAACGACCAATAAAATCGAAGAAAAGTATGTGGGGGCGATGATCGAAAAGGTCATGGAACATGGGCCCTTTATCCATATCGGAAAAGGAATTGCTTTGCCTCATGCACGACCAGAAGATGGAGTGAAAGAAATTGGGATGTCATTACTGAAGGTAACTGATCCAGTCTTATTGAGCGACGATGAAAAGCATCCCATCCAATTATTTATCTGTTTAGCAGCAGTGGACAACGAGATGCACTTGAAAGCTTTAGCTAGCTTGACGAAAATTTTGTCGAATAAAGAACGTTTAGCGTCATTACTCGAAGCGAAAGATGTAGAAGAAATCATCCATGTAATCAAAGAAGGGGAAGATGAAAAATGAAATTTGCAGCAGTATGTGGTTCAGGATTAGGATCCAGTTTTATGGTGGAGATGAATATCAATTCAGTATTAAATGATCTAGGGGTAAGTGGAGTGGAAGTTGCTCATTACGATCTAGGAAGTGCAGCACCAGAATTAGCAGATGTCTTTTTTATCGGTAGAGATTTAGCAGATAGCGCACAACATTTAGGTGAAATCGTCGTGTTGGAGAGTATCATCGATCTAGATGAATTGAAAGAAAAAGTAGCGGAGACATGTAGACAAAAAGGATTACTATAAAAAATTTTTTTGGGGGAGGAAAAATAAATGAATAGTATTTTAGATCTATTGATCGATATTGCGAGTACACCAGCAATCTTAGTGGCATTGATTGCTGTATTGGGGAATATGTTGCAGAAAAAAGATGTGGCAACGACTGTTAAAGGCGGAATCAAGACCTTTGTAGGATTTCTGGTTGTGACAGCTGGTGCAGGGGTCATAGAAAGTTCGTTGGCGCCATTTGGAGAAATGTTTCAAGTCGCATTCAATATGCAAGGAGTTGTTCCTAATAACGAAGCGATAGTAGCGTTAGCTCTAACTACCTATGGAACATATACAGCACTTATTATGTTAGCGGGGATGGCATTCAATATTTTGATTGCGAGAATCACTCGGTACAAATACATTTATTTGACAGGGCATGCAACGTTATACATGGCATGTATGATTGCAGTCATTTTAAGTGTAACAGGAATGAGTACGTTTAGTCTGATTTTATTCGGTGGGTTAGCGCTAGGCATCTGTAATACGATTTTTCCAGCAATCGCACAACCGTTTACACGTCAAATCACAAAAAATGACTCTGTAGCTTTAGGTCATACAGGGAACTTTGGCTACGCATTGAGTGGCTTGATCGGTAAATATGTTGGAAATAAAGAAAAATCAACAGAAGACATCAATTTTCCTAAAGGGTTAGCTTTTTTACGTGACTCAACAGTAAGTATCACGATTACGATGGCAATCGTCTATGTGATCGTTGCGTTGTTTGCCGGAAGTGACTATATTACTACCACATTGAGCGATGGCACGAATTATATTATTTATGCGTTACAACAAGCGGGTTCATTTGCCGCAGGTGTTTTTGTGATCTTAGCCGGTGTACGTTTGATTTTAGCTGAAATCGTTCCTGCATTTAAAGGAATTTCTGAAAAATTAGTACCGAATTCGATTCCAGCGTTGGATTGTCCAATCGTGTTCCCTTATGCACCAAATGCCGTATTGATTGGCTTTTTAACAAGTTTTGTTGGTGGATTAGTTAGTTTAGTGATTATGGTCTTTACCGGGACAACAGTGATCATTCCTGGCGTAGTTCCTCATTTCTTCTGTGGCGCGACAGCCGGTGTTTATGGAAATGCCACTGGGGGCGTACGTGGCGCGGTCATCGGTTCCTTTATCCACGGGATCATCATTAGTTTCATGCCGATCTTGTTGATGCCAGTAATGGGCGATCTCGGGTTCCAAGGTTCGACTTTCTCAGATACAGATTATGGTGTTTCAGGAATCTTTTTAGGAAACTTAGCAAATATGGGCGGACAAATTGCAGTTATTTCTGGTGTGGTCGCTGTGCTTGCTGTTTTGATCGGTTTGACACTTTTAAAGAAAAGTAAAAAATCAGATACAGTCGCAGAGTAAGGGGGGATCATTTTGACCATCAAGGAAGAGCAGCTAAAAGAACTGGAATTATTAGCAACTAAAATACGATTAGATACATTAATCAGTATCAAACATATGGGGCAAGGGCATTTAGGTGGTTCATTTTCGATCGTTGAGTTGTTAGCCGTCTTATACGGTAAGCAGATGAAGGTCGATCCTAAAAATCCACAATGGGAAGAACGCGATCGGTTGGTCTTATCTAAAGGACACGCAGGAGCTGGGTTATACAGTGCTTTAGCAAATGTTGGTTATTTTGACAAAGAATGGTTACTGACGATCAATGAAGGTGGAACAAGACTGCCTTCTCATCCGGATCGCCAAAAAACACCTGGTGTTGATGCAACTACGGGTTCTTTAGGTCAAGGGACTTCAATAGCTGCGGGGATCGCTACAGGTTTTAAGCAGGCTAACAAAGACAACTATGTGTACTTGATCGTGGGAGATGGAGAGTTGAATGAAGGCCAGTGTTGGGAAGCATTCCAATATATCGCTCATTTTAAATTAAATCATTGTATCGTGATCATCGATGATAATAAAAAGCAATTAGATGGAGAAACAAAGGACATCCTTGACCCGTTCGATTTACAGAAAAAAATGGAAGCATTCGGTTTCTATACCTTAAAAGTAAAAGGTTCCGATATACAAGCGATTGATGCTGCAATCAACAAATGTAAAGAAGTGACTGATCAAGCAGTTTGTCTTGTACTTGATAGCGTGAAGGGACAAGGGGTTCCATATTTTGAAACTTTAGGCGCGAATCATTCCGTAAAATTCAATACGGAACAAGTCAATCAAGCAGCAGATCAAGCAATCCGAACATTAGAAGAAAAAATCGAGAGGATGCGATAAGGGATGTTCCATTTAACTAAATCGACAGCGATCGAAAAAGAATTACGAACTTGTGTCGTGGAAACCATCAATGAATTGATGGAAAAAGACGAGAAAGTCATTGCGTTAGATGCTGATCTAGGATCTGCAAGTGGTTGGACAGCGATTGGAAAGGAACACCCTGACCGCTTTATCAATATGGGAATTGCCGAAGCCAATATGGTTGGCGTCGCAGCAGGATTAAGTTTAACGGGGTACACACCATTTATCCATACTTTTGGTCCATTTGCGACACGCCGGGTATTTGATCAACTGTTTATTTCAGGTGGCTACGGCGGGAATACCATCAATATTTATGGTTCAGATCCGGGATTTGCTGCAGGGCACAATGGGGGAACTCATACGACTTGGGAGGACGTGGCCTTAATGAAAGCCATCCCTCATTCCGTAGTATGTGATGCGGCAGATGACGTACAAATGGCATGGATCATCAAAGAATTTCATCAAATGTCAGGAATCCATTATGTACGAGGAAATCGTAAAGGCGTCACGCCTGTTTATGAGAAAGGTTCAACATTTGTATTAGGCAAAGGAAATGTTTTGCGTAAAGGGACGGATTATCTGCTGATTGCAACAGGGCAACTCGTTTCTGAAACATTGCAAGTAGCCGAACAATTGATGGAAGAAGGAATCAGCTGTGAAGTGATCGATATGTTTACCATCAAACCGATTGATCGAGAGTTGATCCTCAGTGAAGCAATTGGTAAGAAAAAAATCGTAACCATTGAGAATCACTCGATTACTGGCGGTTTAGGTAGTTCAGTCGCTGAAGTTCTTGCAGAAGAAGGGATTGGCGTTCCTCTGAAACGAATCGGTGTCAATGAACGTTTTGGTCAAGTTGGCACACCAGATTTCTTGCAACAAGAATTTGGGTTGGATGTTGCGGGGATCAAAAAGCAGATGATGGAATAAGTCAGCGTATTGACTACGATTATTTGATAGCGAAAAGGAGTAATGAGAGGGTAACCCTTTTTTACTCCTTTTTTGAGTGGGTGATCTATTAGTAGTACAATGGATTTTTATAGGATAAATATGTTGTCTTATGTTATAAATGTGAGGAGATGAAGAATGTTGATTAACGAATTAGGAGATGATATATGAATGTCTACAGCTTTTCTAATTAGAAAGAAACATGTACATATTTTTTATGATTTGTTATTTAAAGATAAAATGGATTTCTAGTTAGAGCAAAGAAATTTTTATTGATCGATTATGGAAACAAAAAGAGAAATCCGATCAATAAACACTAGATGGAGGAACAGAAATTGTCGAAATCAATAAAAAATATCCTTATAGTAGGAGTAGGTGTGGCTATGTATTTATTTACTGCATATGTCTATCGCCATGTGAGCGTGTTTGCAGAGCCTTTGGATCAAATTGTATCAATCGGATTCTACCATTGTTCAAGGGTTTTCTAATTTGATGATCTTCCTATTATTTACTCCTGCACTGAGAATCATTAGTCTTCTTATCTGCTTGGTTTTACTAGTTGTTGTCAATAAAAAAAGAAAGAAGGATCAGTCTGCTGTTTAAGGAAATTAGTCCGGCAGTGTGTATCATTTATAATTTAACAGAAATAATTAGAGAATTGTAGGTGTTTCAAGTAACCGATGATTCTCTTTTTTATACAGTTGAAAAACAATATATTTTTATGTTTAATAATAAAAATAAAAAACATGAAAAAATTCATAGTAAATTTACTTTTCATTGTGCGTGAAAAAGCAAGAAAGCCTATAAAATAAGTGCTTTTTATTATAATTAACGCACTTATTAAATAAAAAATAAATAGTGTTGTATTACCACTCAAAATAAATTTACTAAATAAAAACATGGCATACTGTGTTCAACAAATCGATTTGTATCAAACAAAAAAACAAAAAGGGGAACAAAAAAATGAAAGTGTTCACAAAATTATTTTTAGGAGCATTTGTAGCAACGACGTTAGGAGTAGTCGGAGGAAGTCAAACAGTCTCGGCAGATTTGGATCAAAACATACCAGGTTCTAATGTTGCGGACACCTTTAAAAATCAAGTGGTGAGAATTGAAAGTGCAATGGATTTGGGAAGGGCGTTGGATTGGGATCAATCTAATCTTGACCAAGTAATCATGTACAATAATACTGGCTCATGGAATCAAAAATGGAATATGTTTTATGATTCTAGTGCTGATACATATACTATCTCAACTGATCCTCACCAGATCAACGGCTATATCAGATCAGCAGAATTGGCTGTATCTGACAAAGTTTTTGATAGTCAAGGAAATCCAAAGATTGCTACGACTGGATTAAAAGTAAATTGGAAACTGTACAGAGTAGGCGATGCTGTGGGTGCTGGTGTTTATGTTTTAAAAAATGCTGAATCAGGTAAAGTATTGGATCTGGAAAATGGTAGCCCGTACGACACGAAAGGCCTAGTCGCACGTGAAGGACAGGGTACTGGAACTGCTAGTCAACGATTTATTCTTAGAGTAGTAGGTAACCTTTGATCCTTCGCTAGCTGTATTTCATTTAAATCGAAGAAAAACGAAAAAAGACAAAAACAAAAAAGGGGAATAAAAAATGAAAGTGTTCACAAAGTTAATGGTAGGAGCGTTTGTAGTAACGGCATTAGGAGTAGTAGGAGGAAATCAAACAGTCTCGGCAGGCATAGAAGAAAATATACCAGGATCTAATGTTGCTAACTACTTTAACAACAAAGTTGTAAAGATTCAAAGTGAAATGAATAGAGGAATGGTATTGGATTGGGATCAAAGCAATTTAGACCAAGTGATTATATATAATAGTGCTAACTCATGGAATCAAAAATGGAATATGTTTTATAATGTTGCTACTGAGACGTACACTCTCTCAACTGATCCTCATCAGTTCAACGGGTTTATCAAATCAGCCATCCTTATCTGTATCCGAAAAATCTTTTGATAGCAAAGGAAATCCAAGAATTGCAACGACAGGTCTAAATTCAAATTGGCGATTGTATAAAGTAGGTGTAGATGAACTTTTAGGTGATGGACTTTTTGTATTACAAAATACTGAAACAGGTAAAGTACTGGATATTGAAAATGGGGCTCCTTCACAAGGTCAGAAATTAGTTGCTACCGAAGGAGAGGGTCGTGGTACGTCAAGTCAAAGGTTCCGTATTCATATTGTAGGAAATGTTTAACCATATACAATATATTTGATTTGAAAAAATAGTAAAAAAGACATAAAACAGTTTACCTTGTTTTGTGTCTTTTTATTTTGTGTGATACACACATCTATTATTTAATTTGAAAGCAAAGATAAATGGCTATTTCCGGAATGAAGTTGTGGATTCGTTGCTTGCAATGGATGGCTTTCAAACAGCTGATAGCTGTCTTCTTTTCCTTGACAGATCGCCATGATTTGGCGAACACTGTTCATGCCTTCAACTAATACTCCAAAATTTTGTTCACGATTATAATTATAAACAACAGCAGATGGATGTTTCTTTATTCCCATTTCACGGGCCATTTTTTGGTCTGAGAAAAATGCTTCTTTGACAAATTCAGATTGGCGATCTTCTTTGAACATGTTTAGATCTCCAATTTCTGAAAAAATCGATTCAGAAAGCTGTTGAGAATATGGAATTTTTTTACAACTGACTGCTTCTTGTAAACGGCTAAGAAATTGTCTTCCTTTTTTCTTTCCTTGAAAATGCGCAGCTTTGCAATCTAATGCGGCTGAATAAGTAATGGAAAATAGTTTGTTGCGCTCTTCAAGATTAGTTTGAGAAATCCCGTTAGTCTGCATGACATCCCCGATTGTCTGCAAGTTAACTAGTGGTAGAAAACGAAATTGTACTTTGTCTTTCGGCTTCTTTCCATATTCCTCATCAATAAATTGAACGAGCTGTTGCTCTAAATGAAAGCAGTTTTTCCCCAATGGATTAACAAAAAAATAGATTTCGATCATACGAATCTCCCCCAAATTAGATTCTATGCAAATCATGAATAATATTCACAACGTATAACTTACCAGAAAATCCCGAAAAAATGAACTCATGAGCCTTATGAAAATGATAGAGTTCTAATTTTTGGCCTCAAACATTCGTTGGATTTTATTTTTTGAAGGATGATAAGGAATTCCTTGACGTTGAAGGAAGCGCTCAAATGCTACTTTTCCACTGGCAGCATCAGTGACTTCTAATTCTAATTCATAGTCGTGAAGTTGTTCCCCCCAACTTTCGTCAATGGCTAACAAGCCTTCATCAATAGGAAATTCAACACGCTTAGTCGTCAGTTCTCCGATTTCGAACAATTGATTGGAGTCGATCGATAGCTCATGAAGTTTTTCTAAAACAGCGCCCGTTCGTGGCAGTGTCTGATCCTCGATCATTTTAGTGGCTTCTTGGAGCGTATAGGTGTCTGTTGTTTCCAATTTTCCTTCTGCAGCTGGCGTTTTTAACGTGTACTCCGCATAGGTATCTAATAAGCGGATACGTAAGCCACAACCACGCTGTTTTAATTGGAAATCAGGCGTGTCATAATAAATATTGGTTTGGATATGGAAGGATTCCGTTGTAAGTTGATAGTGCGAAAGCAAACGCGTGTAATCTTCCTTAGCTAGCAATGTTTTAAATTCGATCTCTAACATTTCAGTCATTGGCTTCGCCCCTTTTCTTTTATTTTGCCTAATTTTTTGTTTTTGGTCAACTTCAAAGACAGAAGGTGCAAAAAAACTATGTTTATATGTTAGAATATCTATGAATGTTAACAAAGTAGAGGTATAGATTATGGAACGAGACTGGGAAGAGTTTTTAGCACCTTACGAACAAACAGTATCAGAATTAAAAGTAAAACTAAGAGGAATACGTAAACAATTTAGAGAACAAAATCGCCATGTCCCAATCGAGTTTGTGACGGGGCGGGTCAAACCGGTAGAAAGCATCGTTACCAAGTCTCAATTGCGTCATATCCCAATGGCGCGTTTAGAGGAAGAAATGTCAGACATTGCTGGGCTAAGAATCATGTGTCAATTTGTAGAAGATATCCATCAGGTGGTTGAGATCATCCGTAACCGAAAAGACATGAAAGTATTACAAGAGCGAGATTATATCACCAATAAAAAAGCGAGTGGGTATCGCTCGTATCATTTAGTGATCGAATATCCAGTCCAATTGATCAGTGGTGAAAAGAAAATTTTAGCAGAAATTCAAATTCGAACGTTAGCGATGAACTTTTGGGCAACGATCGAACATTCGTTGAATTATAAATATCAAGGTGTATTTCCGGAAGAAATGAGTGAACGATTACAACGTGCAGCGGAAGCCGCGTATCAACTCGACGAAGAAATGTCGAATATTCGTGAAGAAATCCAAGAAGCACAACGGTTATTCTCACATGGCAGAGGCAAATCTGAAGATGCCTATTATCGCTCATTGATCAATCAAGAGAATAAACATGAGGAGGCAAAAGATGAAGGTAGCGATCGTTCATAACAAGGAGCCCAAAACATTAGCAGTCACCGAACGATTGAAAAATCTTTTGGCTCAAGCAAATATCAAAATCGACGATCAACAGCCAGAGTTAGTGATTTCAGTTGGTGGGGATGGGACGCTATTAGCAGCGTTCCATCAATTTAGCCATGCTTTGAACGATGTGCGTTTTTTAGGCGTCCATACAGGGCATCTAGGCTTTTATACGGACTGGCGGGACTATGAATTAGAAGAACTAGTCGATAGCCTGAAAACTAATCGTGAGCAAAGTGTCAGCTACCCGTTGCTGGACGTTCGAATCAGCTATTTAGATGATAAGCCTGATCAACATTTTTTTGCTTTGAACGAGTCGACAATCAAGCGTTCTAACCGAACGATGGTAGCAGATGTGTATATCAAAAACGAACTATTTGAAAGCTTCCGTGGTGATGGTTTGGCATTATCTACGCCTACCGGATCGACTGCTTATAATAAGAGTGTTGGTGGGGCTGTGATCCATCCAAGTATCAATGCATTTCAATTAGCAGAGATTGCTTCATTGAATAACCGCGTTTTTCGTACGCTAGGTGCGCCGATGGTCATTGCTCAAGATGAATGGGTGGAAATTCGTTTAGAGAATACCGCAGATTATTTGGTGACGATTGATCAATTGGACGTTTCAAAAAATAATATACGAGCCATTTATTATCGGATTGCAGAAGAAAGAATCCACTTTGCTTCTTATCGACATATGCATTTTTGGCACCGTGTGAAAGATGCCTTTATTGGTGAGGTTTAGCAATGGAGTTTACATGGATCTATGAAAAAGAGCAAGCGCAACAAGTAAAATATTTTTTAAAAGAAAAAGGGATCTCAAAAGGGCTACTAGCGAAAATCAAGTTTCAAGGCGGCACGATCATGGTCAATGATCAGGTTGAGAACGTCTTGTTTTCTTTGGCTCAAAATGATAAGGTAACCATTGTGATTCCAGCAGAAGGCGAGCATGAAACGGTTCTTTTAGACGAAACACCGATCGAGATCGTTTATGAAGATGAACACCTCTTAGTCGTCAATAAACCAGCTGGAGTATCCTCGATACCGGCACAATACCATCCTACCGGTACGATGGCGAATCGAGTGAAAGCTTATTATAAACAACAAGGCTATGAAAATCAGGTGATCCACGTAGTGACTAGACTAGATCGAGATACTTCAGGATTGATGCTTTTTGCAAAGCATGGTTTTGCGCATGCAAAATTGGACGTACAGCTTCGCGAAAAGAAGTTCGTCAAAAAATATCAAGCCTTGGTCAGTGGCGATGTGGCTACGTTGAAAGCGCATGGGCAGATCGATTTACCAATTGCTCGTGATATGACATCATTATTAAAACGTAAAGTTTCTTCTACGGGGAAAAGTGCGCAAACGGAATACTGGTTAGAAAACAGATCAGCAGAGATTGCACTCGTTGATATCCAATTGCATACGGGGCGCACACATCAGATCAGAGTGCATTTTTCTGCGATCGGGTGTCCTCTTTTAGGCGATGACATGTATGGGGGAAGGATGGATCAAGACATAGCTAGACAGGCGTTGCATTGTTATGACTTACAGTTCTATCATCCGTTTACAGAAAAATTATTAGCATTCAAACAGCCTTTAGCAAAAGATATGGCAACAATAGTGAAACGATTTGAAGATTAAGGTGAGGTGAGATTGGTTTGGACGAAAATCAAGAATTAGAGGAAAGATTTGCCCAGTTAGCTCAAGATCTAAGAGAAAACAATATTCAAGATTTTAGAAATAACTTCTTGGAGATGCATATCTACGAACAGGGGCAATTCTATCAATCCCTTAAGGAAGCAGATCGTCAACAGATTTATACCTATCTTTCGCCAAAGGAATTGGCGGATATGTTCGATGTCATTGAAGAAGATAACGAATATATGAAGGAATATTTAGCAGAAATGCGTCCTAGTTATGCTGCGGAAATGCTCTCAGAGATGTATACCGATAACGCGGTCGATTTGTTGAATACATTAGATAAGAAACAAGTGGCGAAATATCTTAGCTTGATGGCAGCAGAAGATGCGAGCGAGATCAAAGACCTCTTGCATTATGAAGATGAAACGGCTGGGGCGATCATGACGACCGAATTTATTTCGATCGTTGCGAACCAAACCGTTCGTTCGGCGATGTATGTCTTGAAAAATGAAGCAGATGTGGCAGAAACGATCTATTACATTTATGTAGTCAATCAGGACAATCAACTTGTTGGGGTTATCTCGTTGCGTGATTTGATCGTCAATGATGATGATGCGATGATCTCTGATTTGATGAGTGAACGGGTATTATCTGTTCACGTAGGCGATGACCAAGAAGATGTGGCACAAACTTTCCGTGACTACGACTTTCTTGCGTTGCCTGTCACGGATTATGATGATCATTTATTAGGGATCGTGACTGTCGATGATATCATTGACGTTATCGATGATGAAGCCGCGAGTGACTATTCTGGATTGGCGGGGGTCAACGTCGAAGAAATCAATGAGAATCCAGTAAAATCAGCTTCTCGCCGCTTACCTTGGTTGATCACTTTATTATTTTTAGGTATGTCAACTGCCTCTTTGATCAGTCATTATGAAGAATTGGTCAGTGAAGCAAGTATTTTAGCTGTCTTTATTTCTTTGATCACAGGGACGGCTGGAAACGCCGGTACACAATCGTTAGCGGTCGCTGTACGTCGCCTAGCGATTCCAGATGAAAAAGATCAGGGCTTTGTTCGGTTGATCGTGGCGGAAGTATTGACGGGTTTAGTGACCGGCGCTGTGACTGGCCTAACGATCTTCTTGATCGTAGGATTTTGGAAGCAGAACTTTATTCTAGGCTTTGTTATTGGTATTGCGATGCTATTTGCGATCACAGTGGCAAATCTTGCGGGAAGTTTGATCCCGATGTTGATGGATCGTTTAGGCTTTGACCCTGCCGTTGCCAGCGGGCCATTTATTACGACCTTGAGTGACTTGACCAGTGTATTGATCTATTTCAATATCGCTTCGTTGTTTATGAGGTATTTTATGTAAGATAATAGAGCTAAAATAGTGTCTGGGACATTAGTCCTCTGTACCACCTAAAACCGAATAAACGGCGGGAACAGAAGTAACCTCTTCGGAAATAAGGCGCCATCCACAAAAATTTGAAGAACAATTTTCGTGGATGGCGCCTTATTTCTCGAGGCTGAACACTTCTGTCCCGACCTCTTATTTTTGTTTATTCAGATAAAGGAACGATTTTGGTGCCGTGGACTTCGTGGACTCCTAAAGCATCAGCAACTACTTGTGCATTTTCTGAAGTGATACCACCACCAGGTAAAATGATGATTCGACCGTCTGCATGAGCGATCAACTGTTTTAAGTGTGCAAAATTATCTTCGATGTTTGTACCGGCAACACCGCCATGTGTCAAGATACGATGAACGCCATGTTCAACCAACCAATCGATGGCTTCGTATTGACGTTCTTGAGGAATCGCATCAAACGCCATGTGGAAGGTGATCTGTAGGCCTTCTGCGGAGTCGATCAAGACTTCCAGTGCTTCTTCATCTAACCAACCAGAAGGAGTCAAGCAACCGATCACTACACCATCAGTTCCTAGTTTTTTGGCTTCAATCAAGTCAGTGTGCATGATTTTCAATTCGATATCATTATAAACAAAATCGCCACCACGTGGTCGGATGATCGTCATGACAGGTACACTTTTTTCATTAGCGTAGCTCAATACTTCTTCAATGACACCAGTACTTGGTGTAGTGCCACCTACTGCTAGGTTGTCACATAATTCGATCCGATTGGCTCCATTTGCGATGGCTAACGGGATCGATGTATAATTCTCCGCACAAAATTCTTTGATCATATTCTTGCTCCTTTATTATGTCTACTTTTGTTGAAATTATACCATAGTTTTTACAGTTGCTAAAGCGCTCTTCAAACGGTAAGATGAAGGGGATAGCATGATAGGCAACATCGGATAACGAATGTTTTTAAAGAAAGTTTTTTATCTTTATATGACTATCTCACTACGTATTTTAAAGGAATGAATAATCACTATGTTAAAGAAAATAGACCAGAGTCGACTATTTTTATCAGAGAATGCCCAAATGTTCCGCTGTCCGTTATGTCAAGCATCCTTTTTATCGACCACGAATGGGCTTATTTGCCAAAAGAATCATCGTTTTGATTTATCTAAAAAGGGAACGTTGTATTTTTTATCTCACGCAATCAAAACCGAATATGATCAAGGTATGTTTGCTCCAAGAAGACGAATGATCCAATCAGGTATGTATCAACCATTGATCGAACAGTTAGCTAAGCATCTACCAAGTGATGCGACTGTTCTAGATGTCGGTTGTGGAGAAGGGAGCTTTTTGGCGGCCATCGATCAATTACAACCATTAAAACAAGCAATTGGCTTTGATATCGCGAAAGAAGGTGTCTATGCAGCCACTGAACAGCCGATGCAAGCATTTTGGTGTGTCGCGGATTTAACGAATTTGCCTTTTGCGGATCAACAATTTTCGACGATATTGAATATTTTCTCGCCTTCTCACTATCAAGAGTTTCAGCGAGTACTTGCAGATGACGGCATGGTATTAAAAGTCGTTCCACAATCAGGCTATTTAAAAGAATTACGCCAAGCTTTTTATCCAGATCAGCCAGAAAAACACCATTATTCTAACGAACGTGTTGTTGACAAATTCATGGAATCAATGGCGTCAGTGGAACGTCAACGTGTGACGTATGAATTTACGATTCCTGAAGAAAATCGCCGTGATCTCTTGGCAATGTCGCCACTGGAATGGCAAGTAGCAAAAGAAATAAAAGAGGCTCTGATGGAAGAACCCCTTAGAAAAATTACAATTGACGTAGAATTGTTAAAAGGAAATAAGAGAAAACGATTCCAATAAGAATATTATAGAGTTAAGGTTGCAAAAAGCGTTTAATGGTGATATAGTAGCAACAAGTTGTTTTTTCATTGGTTTTTATCAGGTTCCTGTTCTGATAAAAGATAGTGAAAAGAGCTTCACTAACGTAACGACTCGCAGTGACTGACACCGAGTTGATACGTTTTTTTTTATGCAAAAATTAAGATTTAGTCTAAAATGGATTTCACATATACATGAGAGGATGAATAGTATGAACCACATCGTTTTATTTGAACCTTTGATTCCTGCAAACACAGGAAACATTGCACGAACATGTGCAGCGACCAACACACCGTTACACTTGATCGAACCACTAGGATTTTCAACAGATGATAAACAGCTGAAACGAGCGGGGCTTGATTATTGGCATGATGTGGATATCACGTATCATGCAGATCTACCAGCATTTATGGCTTACTTAGGCGATAGAAAGTTACATTTGATCTCCAAATTTGCGAATAAAGTATACAGTGATGAAAACTTTGCAGATGGCGAAGAGCATTTCTTTTTGTTTGGGAAAGAAACAACTGGATTACCGGAACCCTTTATGCGCGAGCATGAAGAAAAATGCTTACGTATCCCTATGAATGATACACACGTCCGTTCATTGAATCTATCGAATACAGCGGCAATGATCGTGTATGAGGCATTGCGTCAACAAGGTTTCCCAAATTTAGAGTTAACACATCATTACGAAAATGATAAGCTAGACTAAAGGTTGTAAAGAGAGGTTTCGCTCCTATTAAGAAGACGAAGTTGAGAAAATAGTTTCTCTTGCTGCTCAACCTTCGTTTTGATAGAGTAGGAGCTTCCTTTTGCATTTCCTTGATCGAGGGTGTGGATGAAGTATATTTCGTGAACATCGCTGATCGAAAACAAGACTACATAAACGATAGCACAGTTTTTTTACAGTCGATTTTTAGCGATATTCAATTGGCGAAAGCCTCTATTTTTTAGAAACAAGCTTTTCTACACGGTCCAACAGGAAAATCCTATATGATAGTATATATATACAAGTACGGAGTGAGGAGTCTAACATCTATGGAACTATACTTTACAAGACATGGTAAAACGGAATGGAATCTTGAAAGACGCTTTCAAGGAAGCCAAGGAGACTCACCGTTGTTACCTCAAAGCTATGAGGAGATCAAGACATTCGGCCAAATGGTCAAGTCTGTTCCTTTTGAAGCTATTTATTGCAGTACGGCAAAACGTGCAAGAGATACAGCAAAAGGGATCAATCAAGAATTGGACCATCCGACAGAAATCATTTATACAGATAAATTAAGAGAATTAGGTTTAGGAAAACTGGAAGGACAGTCGATCGAAGAGATGTACAAAAAATTTCCAGAGAACTTACCTAATTTACGAAATCATTTAGATAAATATGATCCAACACCTTTTGAAGGAGAGCCGATCACCGAAGCAATCACGCGAATCGAAGCCGTTGTTGCGGATGCAGTCTGTCAACATCAAGGGCCTATTCTATTTGTAGGGCATGGTGCCTCTTTAACTGCTGCGATCCAGTGGATGACTGGTAAAGAATTAGGTCAGTTACGAGAAATGGGCGGTTTATTCAATAGTAGCTTGACGATTTTAGAAACAGGAGAACCAAACAATCTGTTACCATATGACCTTAAAGTATGGAATCAGGTGGATTTTTTAGGTAATGGACAGCCAGAGCCTTTACTATAAATAAAGGAGGCGGCCTCGATGGAGCCAGAAGAAATGCCTTATTTTGTCGGCACAGTTGCCGCTATCTTTTTTCAAAATCCTAGTAATTTTTATAAAGTATTGCTCATCCAAGTCAGTGAAACAAGTGTTGATTATCGGGAAAAAGAAATTGTCGCAACTGGTAGTTTTGGCGATATCCAAGAGAACGAAGTGTATCGTTTTTATGGTGAGCTAGTTGATCATCCTAAATATGGCAGACAGTTGAAGGTAGAGCGTTACGAACAGGAAAAGCCGACGACAGCCAACGGGATCGTCAACTACCTATCAAGTGACAAGTTTCCCGGTATCGGAAAAAAAACCGCAGAGAAAATCGTGGAACTGCTTGGTGAAGATGCGATTGAAAAAATCATCGAAGATCCTGCGCAATTGCAACAGATTTCAGGTTTAACGAAGCCAAAAAGAGAAATGATTGCTGAAACGATCCGTTTGAATCATGGAATGGATCAAGTGATCATGGGGTTGAACCGTTACGGATTTGGGAGTCAATTAGCCTTTAGTATCTATCAAGCTTACAAAAATGAAGCGTTGGATATCATTCAAGAAAATCCTTACCAATTAGTCGAAGAGATTGAAGGAATCGGCTTTAAACGTGCAGATAACTTAGCTGAACAAATCGGCATTGCTGCTGACTCGCCACGACGCATCAGAGCAGCGATCTTGCACCAGATTTTCCAACAGGCGATCCAAACCGGTGATACCTATGTGCCTGCTGAATCTTTATTGCAGCAGACGATCAAAATCTTGGAATCAAGTCGTCCAATCGAAATCGAACCGGATCAAGTAGCGACTGTCATTATTCAGTTAGTGGAAGAGGGAAAGATCCAACAAGAAGAAACGAATCTATATGAAAATAGTTTGTATTTTTCTGAATGGGGGATTGGCAATTCGATCCAACGCTTGTTGAGTCGAAAAAAGGAAATCAAGTACGAACCAAAAGAAATTAAAAAGAATATTCGACGAATTGAGAAAATGTTTGGTATCCAGTATGGGGATTCACAAGAAGAAGCGATTTCTGAAGCGATTCGCTCACCACTATTTATCTTGACTGGTGGTCCAGGAACTGGAAAAACTACAGTGATCAATGGCATCGTTCATCTGTTTGCAGAGTTAAACGGCTTAGATCTTGATCCGACGAAATATACACAAGAGATTTTTCCGATCCTCTTAGCTGCACCCACAGGACGGGCTGCTAAACGGATGAATGAAACGACTGGCTTGCCAGCTAGTACGATCCACCGGCTTTTAGGTTTGAATGGTCGTGAGAAAACCCCTTCAATCAGCACGAAGGAATTAGACGGTGGCTTATTGATCGTCGATGAAATGTCGATGGTTGATACATGGTTGGCCAATACACTGTTCAAGGCGATCCCTACGAATATGCAAGTGATCTTAGTAGGGGACAAGGATCAGCTACCATCAGTAGGTCCTGGGCAAGTCTTGCATGATCTATTAGAAATCGATCAAATCCCTAAAATCGAATTGAATCAGATCTATCGTCAAGGCGATGGCTCAAGTATCATTCCTTTGGCTCATGAGATCAAAGAAGGAAGATTGCCAGCAGATTTTACGAAAAATCAAAAGGATCGCTCTTTCTTTGCAAGTGATGCGTATCAAATCGAACCATTGATTTCTAAAATCGTGGAAAAGGCGAAAAACAAAGGATTTACTGCACAAGATATTCAGGTGTTGGCACCGATGTATCGCGGTGCAGCTGGTATCGATGCCTTGAATAAAATGATGCAAAATATTTTCAATCCAGGCGGTGGGAATCGGAAAGAAGTTCACTGGAATGATACAGTTTATCGAATTGGGGATAAAGTACTCCATTTGGTCAATACGCCAGAATTAAATGTGTTCAATGGTGACATGGGGGTAATCACGGGAATTGTTTTAGCAAAAGATTCGGAAGATAAGGTGGACGAACTCGTCATCCAATTTGATGCCAATGAAGTGAGTTACAAACGAAATGAATGGAATAAGATCACCCTGTCTTATTGTTGCTCGATCCATAAATCCCAAGGTAGCGAGTTTAAGATGGTGATTTTGCCGATGGTTCATCAATACCAACGAATGCTCCAAAGGAATCTGTTGTATACAGCGGTTACTCGTAGTAAGGAATTATTGATTTTGTTAGGGGAAGAGCAAGCATATTTGACATGTGCAAAAAACGAATCCGCTGTTCGATTGACGACACTGAAGAAGCGGATCGAAGATAACGAAATGACTCTTAATCTGCGTACGAAATTAGCCGCTTATGAAGATTCCTTGACAGGTGATGATCCATTTGAAGAAGGAACGTATTCGGCAGCCATTGAACAAGTGTCTGAGCCAACAAAACAAATAGAGGACCGTAAAGAGGCAACTGACCAAGCGCAGGAAGTTTCGCTTTTTGCCATCGAAGAAGAAAAAAATGAAGTGAAAGAAGCTGAAACGCCAAAATTACCTGATAATTACATTCTCACAACCGAAGCTGTGGAACAGCAATGGATTGATCCAATGATCGGTATGGAGAACATTCGACCATAAACAGGCAACATCAGTTGGAAGTGTGAAGTATCAGCCCAGAAAAGACACCCGAAACGCTAACGTTTCGGGTGTCTTTTCATTGGAAAGGTAGATGCTCCATCTGAAGAACTTCCACAGATCAAGAGGCTGACTGTTCATCCCTCATTACTATTTTTTCACACCACAATAACTGTGTTTTATTTGTTAGTTGTAAATCAAACGATTGTTTTTCTAAATCTTCCCCATCTTCTTGACCATATTGGGGAATAGTAGAAACAATTCGAAGTTTGCTTGTTGTATAGTGATGGAAATACTTCGAGTGCATTTGTTTCTTCTGTAATAATAAAAGAAGCAACCAAGCGATTTTAAATAGATTTACTCGTTCAACAACCACGAAGTCGATAGTTGGCTTGGTCACATCTGCAGTAGGAACAATCGATACTCCTCCACCAAAATAAGGATGATTAGTTGCCGTACATAGAAAGGCTTTTTTAAAATTCACACGTTTCCCACCAATATCTACAAGAATCGGAAAGCCTTTTTGTGAGAAAAGAGCATATAGTAAAGAAAAAATATAAGAAAGCGAGCCTAAATTATACTTATTCAATCGTTTTTTTGCATTGGAATGATTCGTAGTATGAACGATTGCTGCATCTAAACCAATCCCGAAATTATTGAGTGCCAGCCCTTCGCGATCGTTTACTTTTTCTTCATAATGCAACACATTTATTTTTTGTGGTTCTTTGGTTGCTAAAATCGTTTCTAAAGCTTTTTCTGGATCTCTACTTAACCCAATTCCACGAGCAAAGTCATTGCCTGAGCCGGCTGGTATGAAGCCGACAGGAAAAGATACACATAAATGATGAAACGTATTCAGGACTTGATGAAGCGTACCATCTCCTCCAATGACGATGAGAAGTGGGTACCATCCGATAGTATCAGCATCGATATCCTCTTCCCATTCAATGAGGGTATCTTCGGCTAAATGTTCCGCTATAAGGGCATCGTGCCCTTTATATTCACTATAGTGAACCGTATAGGAAAGTTTCTTTTGATCCAAAATTGGTAAAATCTTATCCGCTGTTTTCTTTCCGTTTCCGCTACCAGCAGCTTGGTTGATTAATAGGTGATAATGAAAATTCATTTTTTCCTCCTGGAATGCACCAAAGTATCGTGTACCTGAGTTGAGAAAACAAGTCTTGTCGGGCTCCTTCATGAGTTCTCATTAACATACGATAGCAAGGCGACATAGTCAAAAGGAGAGCAAGCAGTGTCAGATTTAATCAACAGCTGTGAATACTTGTGGTTTTAGTCATGTAAATAGATCAGCGATGCTTTACTAAATCGTCTCACCCTGAGTAAGCAGTGGTTGAATAATAGAGTCAACCACTGAAGGTTCAACAAAGCATCTCGTCATTATTGTCAAAAGAATTACAATCTTGGTTATTATAGCAGAGGTTTGGGGAAATGAAAAAGAAGTTAAGTTAGAAAATACAATAAAGAACAAACGAAAAAACGTAGGTAAAAGATAGAAACAAAGAATTGTCTGGAGAGTATTAGTCAACAGCGACACTCATTTTTTTGATAAGAAGAGTGCGATTCCTTTATCTATCAAGCCTCAATCTCTCAACGAGGCTGTTCAATAAGGTCTTGCGCTAACTACTCGAGGTGTCTTGCTTGTTTTTATTTCTTTTATTTTTTATAACAATCTTTTCAGGGTAAGGTAAAAATGCTGAAATGGTGGGGTGGAGGGAAGGTTGTAATCTAGAATTGTTATGTTATAATACGCCTTGCGGTTCATCAACCATCCCGCATTAACAAAACTAGGAGAAATGAGGAATAGAATATGGAGAGAACAAAGAGTAGGCAACGACTGATGGTAGTCGTTATTAATGGGCTGATCATGGCCTTATATCTAGCGTTAACGATTTTGGTAGCACCTGTGTCTTCGGGGCCAATCCAATTTCGTATTTCAGAAAGTTTGAATCATTTAGTTGTATTCAATCGAAAATTATTATGGGGTGTCTTAGGTGGCGTGATTGTTTATAATGCCATTTATGGTTTTGGTGTCATGGATGTGATTTTCGGTGGTGGTCAAACACTACTTGCATTAGGGCTAACGGCACTTATCCAAAATAAAGTGAAAAATGTCAAAGTGCGCTTAGCATTAAATACAGCGTTCTTTACAATCAGTATGTTTATGATTGCTTATATGTTAGTACCAACTGGCGGTCAAGCGTTTTGGACAACGTATGGTACACTTGCGTTAAGTGAATTTATCGTGATGGCTGTTTCTGCGCCATTGATGTATTATCTAGACCAAGCAGTGAAATTCAACGATCGTGTATGATTGTTTTTAATCGAGTAAAAAAGCCAGGAATTCCAAAAGTCGTAAATGATTTTGGGATTTCTGGCTTTTTTGAAATATGATTTTTCGAAAAATAGTTAGTAAATATCAACCACTAAACAGGTTTTTATTTATCAGTATCTTGTAAATTTTCAATTTCGATCACTTTGTAATTTTTCTTTTCTAAGTGATTGACGATCGAATCACAGACACTTTTTTCTGTATGAGCTGGTAGAGTGATCAAGGTACGACGGATGTATTCATCTTTTTCGATATCCAAAGTGATACAACTAGCAATGCTACTATATTTTGCGATGATTTTTGAAATCGCCGCTAAGTCACCTTGTTTACCTGTCGAAGCAATCGTCAAGACGTAGCTTCCTTGTTCTACGCTCCAAGACTGAGACAACATACCAAGTAAGGTACTGTGTGTCAAAATCCCATAGAAATGGTTTTGGCTATCAAGTACAGCAATGTATGGAAGCTCTTTGATCGTAAAGAATACTTTAAAGAAAGAAGTATCTAAATAAATGAATTTTGTTGCGTTTTTCAATAGATGAGTGACTGGTAAAGTCATATCGCCGCCATTTGCTTTGTGACGATAGATGTGCATTTTATAAATATTCCCACGGAAAATATTTCCGGAAGTATCAAGAATCGGTACACAACGGTAACCGGATGTTTCTAAAATTTCTAGTGCTTCTTCCAAGTTGCTTGTCTCAGAGACGGTAGTCAAATCTTTTTTCTTGTAAACAAGAGTTTTTAATAGCATAGTCATACCTCCAGATTATTCATTTTTAAAATCCTTTAAGTAATCATATCATAACTAAAATAAAAACAGTAGAGCGTATGATCACTAATTGACATAAAATAATTTACATGATAATGTAGTATGGTATAAATTTGGTTTTCAGTGAGGAGGGGAAACGGATGGCAAAGAAAAAAGCGGCATTAGCATGTTCCGTTTGTGGTTCTCGAAACTATACTAAGTCGATTAGTGAAGGAAAAAGCGGCGAGCGTTTGGAAATCAACAAATTTTGTAAATATTGTAATCAATACACATTACATAAAGAGACAAAATAACAAGGAGGAGGCTTACGATGAAATTTCTTAAAAGTGTAAAAGATGAAATGAAACAAGTGACTTGGCCAAGTAAAAAACAATTACGTAAAGATACACTAGTCGTTATCGAGACATCGATCATCTTCGGACTAATGTTTTTCGTGATGGATACAGCGATCCAAAGTCTGTTTGCATGGATCTTGCAATAATTCAATAAGTTTATCTAAATAAAAGGCGAGCTATCCATGATTATCAATCAATTGGAAGCTCTATTTTTTTTGATAGTAACCGTGAAATTTCAACAAGTTTTTTGTGAATCATTGATGATTCTTTTGCTTTGCTAGTTGATAAGTAAGGAGGAACATATGGAAGTTCATGAATTATTAAAAAAAATGCGTGTTGACAGAGGCATCTCTCAAAAAAAGCTAGCCGATGGAATTGTTTCGCGGGAAACGTTAGTTAAATATGAGAATGGGAAAAATCATTTACCATTATTAGTCTTTTTAGAATTATTAGAACGCTTGAATATGACGATCGATGAATTCATGTTTTATCTTGATGGAGATAAAGTATCTCAAAAAAATTTGAGTTTGAAGAAAATATTCCGAAATCTAGAAAAAAATAGTGGTGCAATCAATTATCAATTAAAAAAACTAGCCCAAGAAGTAGAATACTCAGATGATTTAGTCGTCATAAGAAATTATCTTGCTGTCAAAACTTATAAGTGGTATGAGGGAATCGGTGGTGTAAAAAAATTAAATAAAAAAGATACTAACTATCTGAAAAGATTATCTGATTATTTAGAGAAAATCGATGAGTGAGGAAGATTTGAAATGACGACTTTTGCTACTCTCATCTATTTATTTGAAACAAGTTACATCAAACAGCGATTGAAAGAAGTAGAAAAGAATGTGATGAAAAAAGGAGAGTTGGAGAGCTTCCATTCCATATTATCAGGTATTTATAATAATGTGTTTTTACTGATGATTGAAAGAGAAGAGCTAAAATTAGCTAAGTATTATTTGGAAAAACTATGTGAGACTCGACGTAGAATTATTTTTCAGCGAGAAACTGAAATATATCATCGGTTTTATCAACTTGTACTTGCGCACATCGAAGGAGAGGCTGTCAGTAATAAAATAAAGGATTTTATTATGGGATTAGAATTGATTGGAGCGAGCAAGTTGAAGAATGAATTTTTAGCTGATTTACATAGATTTGAAACACAATACGAGATTGAACATATTTTTAATATATGAGGCTAAAAGAGATTTCTTGTTTGCTTATTTAGGGAGAGTTTGAACTGATCGGACTATCTGAAAATGTAGATATGTATTGATTCATACAACATGACTCTTATTTTGAATGGTTTTCAAAAGTATCCTTTAGTATTTTTACTTCTTTTTCTAAAGATGAGACTTTTAAACTTAAAAAGAAAACAGTGAGACAGGAGAGAATCAAGGCGAGAGAATCTAACCAATCAAAAACCGTTGCAATGAGTTGTCTAATTGTTTCCATGGGGATACCTCCTCTCGTAAAGTTCTTTAAAGCTCAATAAGATGCCTTATGACTATAATTGTACATTGTAGGAATAAATAATATTGACATGGGTATGTATTTTCCTATGCCTTTTCGCTGAATAACAAAAAATAAAAAAATTTATTGATTCATCTTTATAAAATAAGCTTTTTAAGGAATTATTTTTTTTTCAAAAAAACAGTAGATAATATAATTTCTGCACCAAAATAAGAATAAATAACGCTTTTTAAATTACTAGAGAACTAAAAATAAGTCACTAGTAAAAACCAGCAAACGGTGCTATAATCAAAGAGAGGAAAAGCTTCGGGGAACTGAGGTTTTTTTATTTTACAAATGAAATGAGGAGCCTTCAATGGAATCTTTTGAAAAAAATTGGTATGTATTGCATACATACTCTGGATACGAAAACAAAGTAAAAGCAAATATCGAGTCACGTGCGCAAAGTATGAAAATGGCTGATTTTATTTTCCGTGTCGTTGTTCCTGAAGAAACAGAAACTGAAGTGAAAAATGGGAAAGAAAAAGAAATCGTTCATAAAACATTCCCTGGATATGTCTTAGTAGAAATGATCATGTCAGATGCTTCATGGTATGTTGTCCGTAACACACCGGGCGTTACAGGTTTTGTTGGTTCTCACGGAGCAGGAAGTAAGCCTGCACCTTTATTACCGGAAGAAGTAAATCATATCTTACGTTCAATCGGTATGAGTTTACGTCAAAACGAACTGAAAGTAGAAGTTGGCGAAGTTGTTAAGATCATCGAAGGAGCTTTTGCTGGATTAGAAGGTCAAGTGACAGAAGTCGATGAAGAAAAAGAAAAACTAAAAGTAAACATTGACATGTTCGGTCGTGAAACAAGTACAGAGCTTGATTTTGATCAAGTAGATAAAATCGACTAAACAGTGATCAGAATAATGGAGGAGTTGGGATGCCTAGTCATCTCAGCTCTTTTTTGTCTTGAATGAAAGGAGTGAGAAAAGTGATAAAACAAAATGAAGTGAATTTTAATCGGGTGCTAAGTGGCATGGTGTTGCTGGTACTGCTAATCCTCTCTGGTTGTCAAACGCAAGAAAACAAGAGCCAAAAAGAAACTGCCTCTACTGAAACAACGAGGACAAGCCAAGTAGAATCCGTAGAAAAGGGGAGTGTGCCTACCTTATTTGTTCACGGATATAAAGGAACAGTGAATTCATTCAAAGGAATGATCGATCGGTTAGAAGGAGAAAGCAAAGGGCAACAAGAATTGACATTGACTGTAGATACTAATGGGAACGTTCAAGCGCAAGGGGAGTTATCAAAAGAAGCAACCAATCCAATGATCCAAGTGCTTTTCGAAGACAATGAAAATAATGAGTGGAATCAAGCAGAATGGATTCGTGCATGTCTGGTTTATTTGCAGACAACTGATCAAATCAACAAAGTGAACATTGTCGGACATTCGATGGGTGGAGTCAGCGGCCTCCGTTATCTAGTCACGTATGGCCAAGAAACAACTTTACCGCAAGTTGAAAAGTTTGTAGCACTAGGCGCACCGTTCAATGACTTTGTTGATGATAGCGGTCAGAATTTAGCTGATTTACTCGAAAATGGGCCAACAGTGGTGTCTTCAAGGTATCAAGATTATCAAACAATGATAGGGAATCTCCCTACCGACACACAATTTTTATTAGTTGCAGGGCAGTTGAGTGAAGTAGAGCTAAGTGATGGAACTGTTCCGCTGAATAGTGCATTGGCAGTTTACGCCTTATTGAAACAACATGGTAACCCTGTAATGGAAAAGGTCGAAGAAGGTGAAGGTGCTTCACATAGTATGCTTCATGAAAATGAAGAAGTGGATCGAGAAGTTAGTCAGTTTTTATGGAATAGTTGAGTCGAATAAAAAGAGTAATTAACGAACGTTTTTGGGTGAATGTTCGGTAATTGCTCTTTTTGGGTTTCCAGAAAACCGATTTTCTGTTTCGTATGAGATGTATTCCTCGACACTTTTGATAATTAACTCGCATTAATTACTAATAATCGTTTGGCGGATAAACATAGATAACTAAAAAAAATAAAATGAATACGAGTATTTTTTGTATAAAACGGATAAACGCAGGTTTTTTACGATGTTTTTCATATAACTCATGTTTTTTTCTGAATATATTACAAAGTTTTCTTGAAAATGTTCGTATTTTTTCTTATAATGAGACAGAACACGAATGAGGGGGAGAACAATGAGGAAGAATGTTCCGTATTTGATCATTGCGCCAGGAACGATCTTATTACTATTTTTTATGATTTTGCCATTGGTCAATATTATAGGGCCAACTATTTTTACTGAAACAGGTGCTAGTCTAAGTGCTTACACCAGTTTTTTGACAGATGATTTCAATTTGAAGATTTTTCTTCGAACAATTCGCGTTTCTGTCATTGTGACGTTGATTTCTGCCGTTTTAGGTATTCCAACTGCTTATTTTATTGCAGGTGTGGGTAAAAAGTGGAAAAGTTTATTGATGGCAATGACGATGTTTCCATTATTGACCAATTCAGTCATCCGTAGTTTTGCTTGGATCAACATTTTAGGAAGGACAGGAGTAATCAATAATTTCTTGATTCGCATAGGACTGATCGAACAACCCATCGCCTTACTATATACGGAGTTTGCAATTATTATCGGGTCTGTCTATTTATTCTTACCTACCATGGTCATGACACTTGTTGGCGTGATGGAAAATATTGAGAAAGAAACATTGGAAGCTGCCGAAACGTTAGGTGCGAGTCCGTTTAAAACGTTCTATAAAATTGTCATGCCGCTTTGTATACCTGGAGTGATCGTTGGCAGTATTTTAGTATTTACAGGCACATTGACGGCTTATACGACACCACAACTTTTAGGTGGGAACCAAAATATGATGATGGCGACTTTCTTATACCAGAAAGCATCGACTTTAGGTGATTGGACTTCAGCAAGTGTCATTGCATTGATCATGATCATCACGACTCTGATGGTGAATAAAGGATTGAATATGATTGCTGCACGTTTAGATCGGAGGGAAATGAATCATGCGTAAGCAAAAAGGGATGACGATCATCGCAGTATTAGTTTTTGCGTTTTTGTTTTTACCATTAGTGATTATTGTTGTAACGTCTTTTGGACAATCATCGACGATACAATTTCCGATTGATGGATTCTCATTAGAATGGTACAAGAAAGCACTAAGTTCTGAAACATTTATGAATAGCTTTAAATTGAGTTTAAGTATTGGCGTAGGGGCTACTCTGTTAGCTTTATTAGTAGGCGTGCCGACTTCTTACGCACTTTCTCGTTACCACATGAAGAGTAAACAGCTTTTTAAAAATTTCTTTTTGTCACCAACGATGATTCCGGGTATCGTTGTCGGCTATTCCTTGTTCCAATACATTGTGATCAAGTTTAACTTGCCGGTGATCCAAGCTTTATTGATTGGTCATTTTTTGATCAGCCTACCGTATATCATTCGCGTCGTAGGTTCAAGCATGGAGCAATTAGATTTTTCGATTGAAGAAGTTGCCTGGACGTTGGGTTGTACCAAAACCCGCGCTTTTATGCAAGTCGTCTTACCAAATGTTTCTTCTGGAATATTTGCGGCGTTTATGCTGGCTTTTGTCAACTCATTCAATAATGTACCAGTTTCAATGTTTTTATCTGGACCAGGAGTAACGATGTTGCCCACTTCATTGTTGAGCTACATTGAATATACGTATGACCCGACTGTGTCGGCGATTTCAGTAATGATCATGGTATTAACCGTTTTCTTGATGTTTATTATTGAGAAAACGTTAGGATTGGCTTCAATCGCTTAACTATTGAGTGAAGAAATCGAACCGTACTTGAGAATGACTGGAAACTATGAGGGGGAGAACCGTGAGTTTTGTAAATTTGAACAATATCCGTGTGAGTTATGACGGAAAACAAAATATATTAGAAGATTTGTCTATTTCAATGGAAAAAGGAGAGCTAGTTTCTTTATTAGGCCCCAGTGGTTGCGGTAAAACAACGACGCTACGTGTGATTGCTGGATTGATTTCGCCGAATGAGGGCTCTTTTGTTCTGGAAAATCAAGAATTAGTGAAAGTTCCTGTGCATAAACGTAATTTTGGTATGGTATTTCAGAGCTATGCGTTGTTTCCTCATCTAACGATTGCTGAGAATGTTGCTTTCGGTTTGAAATTGCGTAAAGAAAATAAAGCGGATATCGCCAAGAAAGTAGCAGATATGTTAGCAATCTGTGGCTTAGAACAGTTGGGTGATCGTTACCCGAAACAACTATCAGGTGGGCAACGTCAACGAGTGGCATTGGCTCGAGCATTGGTTATTGAACCTAAGTTACTACTCTTAGACGAACCATTAAGTAATTTAGACGCTAAACTACGTGTCCAAATGCGGATCGAGATCAAACGTATTCAACAACAACTTGGTATCACAACAGTTTTTGTGACCCACGATCAAGAAGAATGCTTTTCGATCTCGGATAAAGTCGCGGTCATGAATAATGGCGTTATCGAGCAATATGATACACCGGAAACAATCTATCGGCATCCCAAAACTCGTTTTGTTGCACATTTTATCGGTTTTGAAAATTTCTTTCCAGTTGAACCAATCGAAGGCATCCGCTATCAAGCAGCAGGGAATGTCATTGAGACACCTTATGAGCAACCGATAGCAGAACGATTAGTAGCGACGATCCGTCCCGAAGATATCGAGATTGCCTCTGATGCGACACATAACGTTGTAAAAGGTGAAGTGAAAGTCAGAACATTTTTAGGGAAAAGTTACCAGTATGAAGTGACAACGGCTTTAGGTAAGTTCTTAGTAAACGGTACGGATAAACAAATTTACCAAGCAGGGGATCAAATCAACCTGTATTTCCCAAAAGATAAAATCGTTCTTTTGGAAGATAAATAAGCAAAGAAAAGGGGAAAAATCAGTGAAAAAAGGCTTTCTAGTAAGTTCAGTAGTTTTAGCGAGTATGTTTGTATTGACAGCTTGCGGTGGAGGATCTGAAACTAATTCATCCGAAGCGAAAGAGTCAAAAGATCTAGTTGTATCAACATTTGGTTTAAGTGAAGATATCGTGAAAAGCGATGTAATGGATCCTTTTGAAAAAGAATTCGATGCGAAGATCACAATGGATCTAGGGAACAGTGGCGATCGCTTCAACAAATTAATCAGTAATCCTAGAGGAATCGACGTGATTGAGTTAGCGCAAGCGAACTCAGCGGATGGCGCTTCTCAAGAATTATTTGAAAAACTAGATGAATCAAAAATCCCGAATTTAGCGGACTTAACTGAAGGAGCGAAGGAAGTCTTTGATAGTGGTGCGGGTGTTCCGATTGCTGTAAACAGTGTAGGTATCGTTTACGACAGAGAAAAAGTTGGAAAAGAAATTACTAGCTGGTCAGATCTTTGGGATTCAGCATTAGAAGGAAAAATCTCGATCCCGGAAATTACTACGACTGCCGGTCCTTTGATGATGTATATTGCAAGTGATCATGCGGGTGTAGCGATTGAAGATGACAATGGTGAGGCAGCATTTGAAGCCTTAGAAGAATTGAAACCAAATATCGTTAAGACCTATGCAAGATCTTCTGACTTAGCAAACATGTTCCAAGCAGGAGAAATCGAAGCAGCGATCGTGATGGATTTTGCTTATGATATCGTCAAAGGAGATTCTGATACGATCGAGTATGTTGTACCAGAAAGTGGCACATATGCGAACTACAACACGATCAATATTCCAAAAGAAGCAGCGAATAAAGAATTGGCTTACTCATTCATCAACTATAGAATTAGCGAAGAATCACAAAAAACAAAGGCACTTTCATTAAATGAAGCACCGACGAATGATAAAGTGGAGTTGAGTGAAGAAGAAGCTGGTAATATGACGTATGGGGCAGTTGCTGATCGCGCAAAAAATATTGACTTTGATTTCGTGAATAGTCAAATGACTGACTGGATCGATCGTTGGAATCGTTTGATCAACCAATAAACATTTTCCTATAACGGGAAATCATTGAAAAAATAAACATTGGGGTGGTTGTGTCGGAAGCGCACAGCCCCCTATTCTTGTCTAAGGACAATAAAAGTGAGGGAAAAATGTGAAGATTGACTTACTGATTAGAGATGCACAAGTGTATAACACAGCCAAACAATGTTTTGAGAAGAAACATGTCACAGTCAGCGGTGAAAAATTTTATTACATCACAACAAAGGATCTGAGTCACTTGGAGATCCTTCAAGAAATTGATGGCCGAGGGAAATACATGATTCCTGGCTTGATTGACAGCCACATGCACATTGAGAGTTCAATGACTACGCCAAGTATTTTTTCAAAGGCCGTTTTACCATTTGGTGTGACTACAGTGATTGCGGATGCGCATGAGATGGCAAATGTTTTTGGGCTTGAAGGGTTGACTGAATTTATGGCTGCAGAAACGGAATTAGATATTTTCCATGCAATCCCATCGTCCGTTCCTTCCACTACACCTGAACTAGAAACTACCGGTGGCATCATTGGGTTAGCTGAAACAGAAAAGTTGTTAGACAATCCAAAAGTGATTTGTTTAGGCGAAGCCATGAATTTTCACGGCATTGCCCATGAACCAACTTCGCTGATTCGCCAAATTATTGACCTATGTAAAGAAAAACGTCCGACCATGCCGTTAGAAGGACATTGTCCTAAAATTTACGAAGAAGAATTGGCAGCATTTATGTATAGCGGGATTTCTTCTGATCATACGCATCAGTTTCCGGAATCCTTAGCAGAAAAAATTGAGAACGGCATGTTCATCCAATTCCAAAACAAGTCGATCACACCGGAAAATATGGCGGTGATCACAGAAAATGAATATTATGACTATGCTTGTCTCATCACTGATGATGTGATGGCAGACGATTTACTCACTGGTCACTTAAATGAAAATTTGAAAAAGGCAGTAGAGGCGGGGGTGCCGATCGAACAAGCGATCTATATGACGACTTATACGCCTGCACGTAGAATGGGTTTGAATGATCGTGGATTGATTGGACCTGGACGAATGGCTGATTTTATTTTGTTAGATGATTTATCCACATTCGCTATTTCTGCGGTCTTTAAATCGGGCAAAGAAGTCTACAGGCAAGGTAAGGCGATCACTTATCCAGAAAAAATCGAACAATTTCCTACTTCATACAGTCAAACGGTCCATTGTAAAAAGCTTTCTTTAGACGATCTAAGGTTGCCAGTCAAAACGGATTTGGCAAGTGTTCGTTGTAATGTTATTCGTAAACATGAGGTTGGTACATTTACAGAACGGATCACGAAGAAAATTCCGGTGAAAGATGGGTACCTCGATTGGGAAAATTCAGATTGCGCCTTATTGCTCGTGATGGAACGTTATGGAAAGAATGGCAATGTGGCGTATGCTTTGATGGAAGAACCCATTTCAAAACCAGGAAGTATTGCGACGACTTGGGCGCATGATCATCATAACGTGATGGTGATGGGGAATAACTGCCAAGACATTCTGCTGGCTCAGCAAAAATTGTTGGAATTACAAGGTGGCTATGTGGTAGTTAAAGAGGGCAAATTAACAGCAACTTGCCCGCTACCGATTGGCGGGATCGTTTCACAAGCGCCAATTGAAGAGTTAGGCCAAGACTTAAAAACTGTGCGTAGAGAAATGCAAAATCTAGGCTATAAAAACATGAATGAGATCATGTCGTTTTCTACGTTGTCACTACCAGTTTCACCTGCAATCAAAATGACAGATAAAGGAATGATGAATACGAAAACACAGGAATTTTATCCGCTGGTTTTTCCAAGTGATGGTGTTTTGTTATGAGTACACTGATAAAAAATGTCCACGTTCTAACGATGGATGATCAACTGACTGAATACAAAAACGGGTATGTACGGATTGAAGAAAATCGTATCATTGAGATAGGAGAATGGCAGGAAGGGATAGCTTCTGCGGAGGAAGTCATCGATGGAGCAGGCGGCATCTTGTTGCCAGGTTTTGTGAATACACATACCCATGCTGGGATGATTCCTTTTCGATCTTTAGGAGACGATGTGCCAGATCGGTTACGACGGTTCTTATTTCCATTAGAAGCGTTCATGACGCCAGAGCTAGTGGCAGCAAGTACAGCATATGCAATTAGTGAAATGTTGCTTAGTGGTGTGACAGCTTTTTGTGACATGTATTATTTTGAAGATCAAGTCGCGCAAGTATGTGATCAGTTTAAGATTCGTGCGATTCTTGGTGAAACGATCATTGATATGCCTGTGTGTGATAATGTAGAGCCTTCTGGCGGCTTGACTTATTGTGAGACATTCCTGCCAAAGTGGAAAGATCATCCATTGATTACGCCTGCGTTGGCTCCTCATGCGCCGAATACCAATACCTATGAAGGGCTGAAGCGGACAGTTGAATTGAGTGAACGATTCGATGTGCCGATCACCTTGCATGTGGCAGAAATGGACTATGAAATGCAGGAATTAGTGAAGCAGTATCAACAAACGCCATTCGAGTTATTAAAAGACTTAGGTTTTATGAACAGACCGTTGATCATGGCCCATTGTATCCATATGACAGAAGCAGATATTGCCTTGGTCGCTACAGCAGGAGAGCAAGTCGGAATTGCGCACTGTATCGGCGCGAACACAAAATCAGCGAAAGGTGTAGCACCAGTTAAAGCCATGCTGTCTGCGGGGTTAACTGTCGGGTTAGGTACAGACGGTCCAAGTAGTGGCAACACTTTAGACCTCTTTGCACAAATGAAGCTCTTTGCCAATTTCCATAAAACCTTTGAAAAAGATCGTGCGCTTTTCCCAGCGAAGGAAATTGTCCGTTTAGCCACTAGAGGTGGGGCGGAATTGTTAGATTTTAAAGAGACTGGTCAGCTTGTTGTAGGGAACAAGGCAGATTTTATTGTAGTTGAGACGCAGTCTGTGAATATGTTTCCGATTTTTGATCCATATTCTGCCTTAGTTTATTCAGCGAATGCTTCCAATGTGGCCCATGTATGGGTGGATGGCAGACAACTCGTACGTGATCATCAGTTAGTCCATCATGATTTTAAACAAATCAAAGCGGATCTCTATGAACAAATGGGGCAATTTGTGTTTGAAGCAAAGCAGAGGATGTAAGAAACAAACCGAATAACCATGGCAGCAAATTTGCTGCCATGGTTATTCGGCATATCTTTGGCGATAACGAATTTTTGTGCATTGTCTGATTCAGCTTTTGATATAAGAAGTAACTATGATTGTTTTTCTAAGATTTCTTTAGTTAGTCGTTTCGCGGTAGGTGTCACTGCAAGTCCGCCTTCTGCTGTTTCTTTGAAAATCGAAGGCATTTGTCTGCCCACTTGGTACATGGCAGCGACTACTTCATCAGGTGGGATCACGCTTTCGATGCCAGCTAAAGCCATATCAGCTGAGATGAATGCTTGTGACGAACCTAAAGCATTTCTTTTAACGCAAGGGACTTCGACGAGACCAGCTACAGGATCGCAGATCAAACCCATCATATTTTTAAGCGTGATTGCCACCGCTTGGGCGGCTTGGTGAGCTGTGCCGTTTTTCGCACAAACCAAGGCAGCCGAAGCCATCGCACTCGCCGATCCAACTTCTGCCTGACAGCCACCTTCAGCCCCGCTGATTGATGCGTTGTTTGCAATGACCAAGCCAAAAGCGCCAGCTGTAAATAAGAAGTCGAGTTGTTGTTCATGGGTTAATTGCAAACGATCACGTACGGCCATCAAGACACCTGGGACAACTCCTGCGCTGCCCGCAGTAGGCGTTGCGCAGATCAATCCCATTTTGGCATTGACTTCGTTCACAGCAATCGCATTACGAACCGCGTTCAAGATTGTTTCGCCACTAAGAAAATCAGCGTTAGAAAGATAGTTGTCCATCTTTTTGGCATCGCCGCCAGTAATTCCTGTGACAGAAGTTACGCCGGCATTTCCTTCTGCGATAGATTGTTCCATCACGAGTAGATTCTTTTCCATGATCTTGATGATCTGCTCACGAGAACGACCGCTCATCTCCATCTCAACTGCGATCATCAATTCGGCAACGCTAGGGTAGTCTTGTGCTTGTTGGACTAATTCTTCAATTGATAAAAACATACCTCGTCTGCTCCTTTACTCGAAATAATTGACACTGTCAATATTTGGTAACTGTTTTAGTTTTTTTACGGTATCTTCTACTTGAGGATCGTCCACTTCCATGATCATAATGGCATTTTCGCCTTTTGACTCGCGAGTAACTGTCATTGTACCGATATTGGTGTTGGTTTCTGAAAGAATATTGGTGACTTTAGCAATCATGCCAGGAACGTCTTGGTGGACGATGATCAAGGTAGGTGTTCCCATGCTTAATGAAATCTTGAAGCCGTTCAATTCAGAAATCTGGATGTTACCCCCACCAATTGAGATGCCTGTAACCGAAAGCTTTCGACTGCCTTTTTTCAACAACATTTTGACGGAATTAGGATGATCGGCTTTTTCACTTTTAGGTACGAATAATACTTCCATACCTGCTTCATGAGCCAACCTTAACGAATCTGCTAAACGAGAATCATCAGGTTCCATGCCTAATAATCCTCCAACTAAGGCAATATCAGTACCATGTCCACGATAGGTTTTGGCAAAAGACTCATATAGGTAGATGTCAACAGAATCTGGTTGATCACCAAAAATACTACGGACGATCTTTCCGATTCTTGCTGCTCCAGCAGTATGCGAACTGCTCGGTCCAATCATGACAGGACCAATAATATCAAATACACTTCTGTATTTTAGATCTTTCATTATTTCACCTCATTAGAATAGAAGAACTTATTTGTTATATATAATATGTATTAGGTTCATACAGGCGTAAGTTTAGCATAAATAAGCGATTTATAAAGAGATTTCTTCACGTTTTAACCAGATATTTAGCTTTTTTTTGGATAAAGGTGAAAATAATCAGAAAAAATTGTTGAAAAAAGAGAAAAATTTGCTATACTGTATCAGTGTGCATTCGTTATGTACATGATATGTCAATTGGTTTTAAGATCAACTGACAATACGTGGGAGGAGAAATATGCATCTCCAATTAACCACATCACGGACTTAAGGAGGTATGTCTCGTGGCAAAGAAAGTAGAAAAAATCGTTAAATTGCAAATTCCTGCAGGTAAAGCAACTCCAGCTCCCCCAGTAGGTCCTGCACTAGGTCAAGCGGGTATCAATATCATGGGATTCACAAAAGAATTCAATGCTCGTACAGCTGATCAAGCAGGTTTGATCATTCCAGTTGTGATTTCTGTATACGAAGACCGTTCATTCACATTCGTTACAAAAACACCACCAGCTGCAGTATTATTGAAAAAAGCAGCGAAAATCGAAAAAGGTTCAGGCGAACCAAACAAAAATAAAGTTGCTAAAGTTTCTAGCGATCAAGTAAAAGAAATCGCTGAATTAAAAATGGAAGACCTAAACGCAGCTAACGTTGAAGCAGCAATGCGCATGGTTGAAGGAACTGCACGAAGCATGGGGATCACTGTAGAATAATCTACACCCTAAGAAAGTAGCTTCTCAGTTGGCCCTGTATTGAAAGGTATAGGACACGTGGGAGGTACAACCGTTATAACCACAATCAAGGAGGAACCAAAATGGCTAAAAAGAGCAAAAAAATGCAAGAAGCATTGAAAAAAGTGGATTCAAGTAAAGTTTATTCTGTCGCTGAAGCAGTAGCATTAGCGAAAGAAACAAACATTGCAAAATTTGATGCAACAGTTGAAGTTGCATACCGTCTAAACGTAGACCCTAAAAAAGCAGACCAACAAATTCGTGGAGCTGTTGTATTACCAAACGGAACTGGTAAAACACAAACTGTTTTAGTATTTGCTAAAGGAGACAAAGCAAAAGAAGCTGAAGCAGCTGGTGCAGACTTCGTTGGTGACGACGACATGGTTCAAAAAATCCAAAACGGATGGTTTGACTTTGACGTAGTTGTTGCAACACCTGACATGATGGCTACTGTTGGTCGTCTAGGACGTGTATTAGGACCTAAAGGCTTAATGCCAAACCCTAAAACTGGTACTGTAACAATGGACGTAACAAAAGCAATCAACGAAGTAAAAGCTGGTAAAGTAACTTACCGCGTTGACAAAGCTGGAAACATCCACGTACCAATCGGTAAAGTTTCTTTCGACAACGAAAAATTAGTTGAAAACTTTGCTGCGATCCATGATGTATTAGTGAAAGCTAAACCATCTGCAGCTAAAGGTCAATACATGAAAAACATTACTGTAACAACAACATTTGGACCTGGTATCCATGTAGACCAAGCTTCTTTCTAATCCAACGATTAGAACGTTGATTGATCCAACTGAAAAATAATTCTTGACTCAACTAGTTTAGCGTGCTAAGCTAGTTGAGGTTAATAATTAACTTGTACCGAAGACAGTAGGTGGCGTAGCCTTAATTTCCTACCGAGGACGTTTATTGAATATATTCAATAGTCCCTCTATGTCTACGGTGGCATAGAGTTTTTTGTTGTGAATCACTAAGAACGAAGAGATTAGATGATGAACAATACTCATTGAGTTGAGCGAAAGGAGTCTCCTTTCGAGCGCAAGCGAGTAGAATCACTAAGAACGCAGTGATTAGATGATGAACAAACGATTCAGTCGTAAAAAACTCTTCCATCAAAATTCAGGAGGTGAAACTCAAAAATGAGTGAAGCAATTATCGCAAAAAAAGCAGCAATCGTTGACGAAGTAAGTGCAAAATTTACTGAAGCAGCTTCTGTAGTCGTAGTTGACTACCGTGGATTAACTGTTGATGAAGTAACTCGCTTACGTAAACAACTTCGTGAAGCTAACGTTGAAATGAAAGTTATCAAAAACTCAATCCTTTCACGTGCAGCGAAAAAAGCCGGCCTAGAAGGCATGGACGAAGTTTTCACTGGCCCTACAGCCGTTGCATTCAGTAACGAAGATGTAGTAGCACCAGCGAAAATCATGGACGAATTTGCTAAAGAAGCAAAAGCATTAGAAATCAAAGGCGGTATTATCGAAGGTAAAGTATCTACATTGGAAGAAATCACAGCATTGGCAAAATTGCCAAACCGCGAAGGACTTCTATCTATGTTGCTATCTGTACTACAAGCGCCAGTCCGCAACGTGGCTTACGCTGTCAAAGCAGTCGCAGACAAAGAAGATGGAGATGCAGCTTAATCGCCGCATAGCATAAACAATAAATAAAAAAAGAACATTTAAAATGGAGGAAACAAAAATGGCATTGAACATTGAAAACATCGTTGCTGAGTTAAAAGAAGCAACTATCCTAGAACTTAACGACCTAGTTAAAGCTATTGAAGAAGAATTTGGCGTATCTGCTGCTGCTCCTGTAGCTGCAGTTGCTGCTGGTGGCGGTGCTGCTGCTGAAGAACAAACTGAATTCACTGTAGAATTAACTGCAGCTGGAGACCAAAAAGTTAAAGTTATCAAAGCAGTTCGTGAAGCAACTGGCTTAGGCTTGAAAGAAGCTAAAGCTGTAGTTGATGGCGCTCCTGCACCAGTTAAAGAAGGCGTTTCTAAAGAAGAAGCTGAAGAATTAAAAGCTAAACTTGAAGAAGTTGGCGCTTCTGTAACAGTTAAATAATTTTATTGATTTTTGATTGGCTAAAAACCTTATTGATTAAGGTTTTTAGCCTTTTTTTGTTTTTTGAAATGCTTTTTATTTCTAGTTCTAAACCGTAGCAACACAAGTAAAAACATAAAAACCATTTGACCATGAGGAGTTGCAGAAAAGAAAGGTGTTCATCAAGTATATTACTAAAACTTATTCGTAATTAGATATAGTTGGCGATAGATGACGGTAGCTAAAAGGAATTTGGGTACGTGTACAATCTTCTTGTAACTCAACTATTATCCAGACTCGTTCTGGTCGTTTTTTTGTATAAAAAAAACGACTCAAAATGAGTCGTTTAAACAGATTATTGTAATAGATCATTAATTTCTTTAAATTCTTTATCAAGTTCTTTTTCATCATATTTTTCGTATTTATCAGCTTCATGAAGAATTTTTTTGATTTCATGAATCGCCTTACGTTCAACTAACCATTTTTTTAGGTTGTGTTTTTTTTCTGGATTTTCAGATAACGTATCAAGTTCATTTAATTCTTTATCCAGTTTATTGACTGTAGCAACAATTTTGTCTAAAGCTTTTTCTTCTTTGTGTTCTAAATCTGACATTTATCTTCACGTCCTTTTTATTTGATAATTTAAGTATAGGACGTTGCCATAAATTCTTCAAAATAAAACCCTTATATATGCTTATTTGCATAAAGGAGTAGAAGAACTCAACAATTGATAGTTTATCCCCTCCATAGGATTATTTGATTGAAAAAGTGGTGGGTTTTTGAGCTATACTTTGGTGGAGTAACTAAAAATGATAGTAATTTTCATTAAAGCACAGAAACTATTAGTAATATTAAAAGCTTGATATTAAAGCGGTTGAAGTGAATAGAAGTCATCAATAATTATAAAATTATAATACAGGTAAAAGCTTATGCGCTAACCATCTTCGGATGGCATTTTTTATAACATATATAATTAAAACGAATAGAAAGCCTTGTTTTTATAGACTATAATTATGTTGTGGTGCATGATCTTCTATCCAACTTTTAGGACAAAAGGCTTGTTGTTGCAACCCTCAATTAGTCTCACCAGAGCTTCTGTGTTTTCTGCCACTTTTTCTCAGCTGCTTGAAAGAGTAGCCTTTACATAAATAATTTAACAAAGAAGGTATAGTTATGTATTATGTAGAAGTCCAAACGCGAGGAGTAAAAAATAAACAGTATGTTAAAACGGTACGCCATAATTATCCATTATTAGGATCATGGGAAGAGGCTGAACCATTTTCAAAAGAATGTGCATTGCAAATAAAGTCAATATTAGAACAAGAATTAACTTGTGGAAAAGCAAATATCACTATCATAGAAAAGTGAAAATGATTGAAACTTTAATCAGACAAAGCAATAGAAGGACAACACATGCTTAATTTTATAAAGGTTATCAGTGAGAAAGTGTGGATAGATAGACTTTAAAAATATATGTAAGAAGGGATAGGCATGACATATGAAGTTAAAGTCAGTAAAGAAATTCTGAATATATTTTCTGAGAATCAATCAAAAAGGTATCAAGAAATAATCTTATATAAAGTGAATGAGTATTTGACACACAACTTTTATCGAATCAAACTTGTTGTTACACCTGTAAAACAATCAATTTATGAAATGAAAATCCGCTTAGGAAAAGAAAATTTTCGAATTGCTTTTATGATAGAGGATAAAAAGGTACAAGTTTTTTATATTAGTCGAACGTTAAAAAAAGAATTATTTGATAAAGAAGTAAATAGATTTGTCCATCGATTCAATAAAAATCACAGAATTACTAAGTCTATGAAGAAAGTAGAGGCATAGTAAAATGAACATGATTTGTAAAAAGCAATTAAAGCAATTTTTGAAAAGAAAATTTAAATCGAAGGATTGTTTTAAGTTAAAAATTCTTACGTTCAAAAAAGATCGCTATTTACTTATCAGTTATGATCAAGAACGATATACAATAGTTGAAGAGGGATTCGAAAAGAGTAAGTATGAATTCGACTCTTCAGATGAAGCAATAAAAGCAGTGATGAAAATGGCAAATATTGAATTTAAACGTAGCTATAGACTTCATGTACAATAAATCCTCTGATAGTAAAGTCTGATGAATCGAAAAAATCCTCTTACGATGTAGAAAGAAATAGGAAATATTAATAAATGAAAAATTAGAAAGCCAGATATTAAAGCCACCAAGGTAAACTAAAAGTAGTGAATTATTGCAAAATAAAAGTAATTAAATCTTTTCTATTCATGATTATGAACCGAAACTTTAACATGAGTAGTTCCGGTATTTTTTGAGCGAATTGTATTGCCTTCAGCATGTTTAGAATAATAGTGATTGAAAGTCTGGTATTTTAAGTATCACGTTTGTTCTGTTTCCTCATCTAATGATACACTAACAGTGAGTAAGTCTGAGGAGGAGAAGAAGTCGCTATGAAAAAGCAATATATACGTAATACACTGATTGGTTTAGGATTACTGCTGATTTTGTTTGTTGGCTATCAACTTTATTTAGAGTATCGACCAGATATCCACTTATTGCTAGATCCACGGGCAAGTCGCAAAGAATGGATGCGAGAAATTCGTTCACACGGAGTATCTGCTGCGTTTATTTTGACGTTATTGATCAGTTTGATGTGTGCGGTGCCAGGTATTCCTACTTCTGTGATCGGTGTGGTCGTCGGCCTAAGTTATGGTCCATTTCTAGGAACAGTTATCAATGTAACAGGCAATGCACTTGGAAATATCTTATCGATCGTTTTGATGCAACATTTATCCTTTATGGATCATAGTAAAAAAGAGAATCGTTGGGTCAAAGCAATACGTCGGATGAAGCATCCAAAAATAGGAGTCATGATCGGCTATATGGTACCGGTGATTCCGTCTTCTGTCGTGAACTTTGCCGCAACCTCCTTAAATCTTTCGGTTCGTGAGTTATTATTATCGATCCTTATCGGCGTAGTGCCATCTTCCCTTTTATATGCGTGTGGCGGAGAAGCATTGTTTCATGGGGAACATATAAAAGCACTTGTTTTGGTCGCTAGTGTGTTAGTTTTAACAGTATTGGTGGTCATTATCTATCGAGATCGAAGAAAACATTTAGTTAAATAACTTTATTTATTTTATTTGAGCCTCCCTGTTTTCAATTATTCTAAGAAGTTGTAAACTAAGAAAGGAAATGGGGGAATCCGATGGAAATGAATAAGCAAACACCGCTTTCGAAATCATTGATTTTATTATTAGCGATCACCTGTGGAGTAGTCGTCGCAAATATGTATTATATCCAACCAATTGGCACAAAAGTAGCGGCAAATTTATCAGTCAATACGAGTGCTGTGGGTTTGTTGACGATGCTGACTCAGTTAGGCTATGCATTAGGATTATTATTTTTAGTTCCATTAGGGGATGTTGTCGATCGACCTAAATTGATCATTCGCATGGCGGGATTATCTGCACTATCCTTATTAGCAGCCTTTTTCGCACCAAACTTTGCTCTATTTGCAGTTGCTTCTTTCTTGATTGGTCTACTATCGATCGTTCCGCAAATCATTATTCCTTACGGCGCCGTACTTGTAGGACCAGCAGCGCGAGGAAAAACCATGGGGATCTTATTGAGTGGTTTACTAATGGGCATCTTGCTCTCTCGAACTGTTTCAGGACTTCTTGCCAGTTGGTTTTCTTGGCGTAGTGTTTACCTATTTGCCCTTTGCCTAGTTGGAGCGCTCACTGTGCTACTCTATTTAAAATTACCGAGAACACAAGGAACGTTGGAAAAAGAGTCAACAGTCTCTTATCTTGCTTCACTAAAAAGCTTACCGAAACTCGTCAAAGAGCAACGATTGTTGCGTGAAGCTGCAATCAATGGCTTTTTTATGTTTGGAACGTTTTCGCTTTTTTGGTCAACGCTGATCTTTTATATCAGTAGTCCAGCCTATGGTTGGGGAACTTTTGAAGCAGGGATCTTGGCAATCTTTGGTTTGTCGGGAGCAGTAGCTGCGCCGATCGTGGGCCGCTTGGCGGATAGTTATTCAGAAAGAAGAATCGTTGGCATGGGCTTAGTGATGCAGACAATCAGTTTCCTAGCCTTATTCATTGCTGGTGATTATGTTGCTGTCCTATTAGTTGCAATCATTTTATTAGATGTTGGGAACCAGTTCGGGCAAGTAGCGAATCAAAGCAGAGTACAAGGTCTTGGCGAAGCAACAAGTAACCGCAACAACACGATTTTTATGTTTATGTACTTTATCGGTGGAGCAACAGGCTCTTTATTAGGCTCAATGATGTGGCAGCATTATGGTTGGGTAGGTGTGACTGTTACGGGACTGATTTTCCAATTGTGCGCGTTTATTTTTCAATACTATTTCTCTACTCGCAGAAAAAACATCCAACAATCACTAGATTCCTAAATAGGAATAAGGCTAGTACTATGAATTGACAAAAAAACTATGAAAGCCATTAGAGATGGATGACTTTTATAGTTTTTTTTGATTCTGGAACTTTTAGTTACGTTTTGATGAAATCAATAATATTTTGATAATTATGGCATATTTGGTCTATACAGATATTGTCATTTTGAAATAAAGGTGCTATAATTGGGCTATACCAAAACAAAAGGAGTAATCGTTATGGAAATCATTCGTGTGAAAAATGCTGAAGAAGGCGGAAAAAAAGCTTTTGAGATAATTAAAAATGGAATGGAAAATGGTGCGAAAGTTCTAGGTTTAGCAACAGGGAGTACGCCAATCACTTTATATAAAGAAATGACTTCAAGCGACATGGATTTCAGTAACATGACTTCTGTTAACTTGGATGAGTATGTTGGATTAGGTGGCTCAGATGATCAAAGCTACCGCCATTTTATGAATGTTGAATTATTTGACAAGAAACCATTTAAAGAAACATTCGTACCTGATGGAAAAGCAGCTGATTTAGATCAAGCTTGTCAATCCTACGACCAAATCATTGAAGAACATCCAATCGATATCCAAATTTTAGGGATCGGTCAAAACGGTCACATCGGTTTTAATGAGCCTGGTGCTCCATTTGATGGAAAAACAAGTGTTGTCGATTTAACTGAATCAACAATCAATGCCAATAAACGTTTCTTTGATAAAGTGGAAGACGTCCCAACGAAAGCAGTTTCTATGGGAATCGGCTCAATTCTAAACGGTAAAAAAATCGTCTTGATGGCTTATGGCGAAAGTAAAGCAGAAGCAATCAAAGGAATGATCAACGGACCTGTTACCACAGATATGCCAGCAAGTGCTTTGCAAAATCATGATGACGTGATAGTCATTGTTGATGAAGCAGCAGCAAGCAAATTATAATAGAAAAGATTTCAGTCACTGGAGATCATCTGGTTTTTATCAGATGGTCTGGCACAGTGGCTTTTTTTTAGGTCATAAAAAATAGTTATATTTTGTTTGTTTTTTTTAGTCGTGCTATATTTGATAGGAGGGGGGATATTCATGGAGGATATGGTTTTATCCATACCAGAAATTATTATACGATTGAGTATCGCATTGCTTTTTGGCGGAGCAATTGGTTTTGAGCGACAATATAAAAACCGTCCAGCAGGGATGCGTACACATATTTTGGTTTGTATGGGGGCTTGTATTATTGCCTTGATCCAAGTGGAAATTGCCAGTGGTGCGTTGAGAAATGCATTAGAGTATCCTGAATTAGTTGGGACCCTCCGTTCAGATGAAGCTCGCTTGATTGCACAAGTTGTCAGTGGCGTCGGCTTTTTAGGAGCAGGTACGATCATTGTTACGAAACAATCAGTGACTGGGTTAACGACCGCAGCCTCACTTTGGGCAATCGCAGGATTGGGTATTGCAATCGGAATGGGTTTTTATGCCATTGCACTCACTAGTTTCGTCGGTATTGTGTTTGCATTGACTGTAGTGAAGCGCATCATCCATGTACCAACAACGAAAAAATTAGTGATCCAATTTATTCATCGAAAAGAAACCAAGGATTTCTTGAATGATTATTTTGAAAAAAGAAACATTACGATCGAGGATGTCAATTTTGATGTAAAATTTGTGGATGATTACCGTATTTATAAAAATGTTTATACGATCGATTTACCAAAAGGATTGACGTATGCAGAAGTGATCGAAGAATTATCCACGTATAAAAATATTACTAACTTACATCTGGTTAGTTTATCTACCTAAGTAACCACTTTTTTTAAATAACAAGAAATAAAAGAAAAAATAGCGCTTTACCGATGAATAAATGATAAAATAAGAGTATCTGTAAGCATGAAATTTGGAGGATATCTATGTATTCAAGGTTCAAAGAGTCAAAATTGTTATTTTGGACAGTGGAATTAGTCTTAACGATTATTGGCGTTTTCTTTATTTTACGTATGCCAAATGTGTTTCACCCGATTTTAAGAATGGCATCTGCAATCATTATGCCGTTGATCATTGCTGGATTTTTCTATTACATGTTTAATCCAGTTGTCTTGTTTTTAGAAAAACATCGAGTACCACGCGTGTTGGGCTATCTATTGACATTGATCGTTTTATTAGTGATCGTCTTTTTGACCATCATGAACATCTTGCCTCAATTGGTTGATCAAGCAGTGCAATTAACCAGAAGTATCCCTGCATATGCAGACGAAACAAGTCGTTGGTTGACTGAGATCATGCAAAGAGAAGAGTTTCGTTCATTGAATCTAGAAGAACAGTTTGCGTCTGCCAACTTGTCGTTGAGCAACTTGTTCAATATCTTGTTGGTTAGTCTGACAGGGAGCGTTTCAAGAATTCTTTCTTTTATGATGCAATTCTTTATTTTATTGTTTACTGTCCCATTCATCTTATTATTTATGTTCAAAGATGGACATAAATTTATCGATGCGTTATCGCCTTTCTTTCCTCAAGCAATTCGAGGAGAATTACGCCAAACGGTCAGAGAGTTGAATGAAACACTATCTGCTTATATCAGTAGCACGATTGTGGATGCAGTGATCATTGGCGTGATGAGTTTTATTGCAATGACGATTTTCAAGCAGCCGTATAGTTTGTTGCTGGCAGTCGTTTGCGGAGTGACGAATATCATACCGTACGTTGGCCCTTTTATTGGTGCAGTACCAGCTATTATTGTCGGACTGTTTATTTCGCCATTTCAAGCACTCTACATGGCGTTATCCATTCTTGTTATCCAACAATTGGATGGCAATGTGATCAAGCCATTACTCTTCGGAAAAACAATGAACATTCATCCACTAACGATCATTTTAGTATTGATCGGTGCAGGAAGTGTTGCTGGCATCATGGGAATGTTGATCTGTATCCCTGTGTATGCGGTGATCAAAACATTAGTATTGAATATTCGTAAGATTTATTTATTGCGGAAGTTTGAACAAGTTCCAGCAGAAGAACAACCCAAGAAAATTGAATTAGAACATGAATAACTGTCAACGAAAAGAGACGAGGGTCATCAGATGATGACTCTCGTCTTTGTTTAGTTATCATTATCAAACACTTTGCTCAACTTTCGGTTCTGCGAGAAAATCTAAAGAGTGGATCTCGACGCCTTCTGTTTCGAAAATCACCACTTCATTTTCCCCTTTTTTAAGGAAATCTTTTGGACAATAAAGTGAATAGATCGGTCCACGATTCCAATAGCGGCCAAGGTTGATCCCATTGACAAAAATCACTCCTTTACCATAGTTGGAACAATCGATATACGTATCTATCGGCTCGGCTATATTAAATGATACGTGATAAAACGAAGGATGAGCTGGATTTTTGCCAGCTTGATAGTCGATCAGCTGAAGTTGCTCGGCTGATAGTGGCAAAGGATAATGTAGATAGCCTTGATGGAAATGGATATCTTGCATGATTCCGCCACGAATCCCTTTTGTTTGGGTCGGGTTATTCAATTTTGAGCCATAATTGACTCTTCCATGATTTTCTACTAGTACATCTAATTGGATTTCTTCATTTTCTGTCTTTCCTTGGATCATGAACTCTTCACCGATCGTTGTTTGGTCTTGCGTCAATTGATAGGTTTCGTCCACATAAACAGAAACTCGATCACTTGCTTCGATGATCCGCACTTTGTTTTCATGGTGATAGTTTTTCAATGCCAAAGAATATAAGACGTAACCATACCCATTACTGACTTGTTCCATCGTCATAGGATATGCGGTAGGTACCGCTTTTGCTAGTGTTTCTTTTGTGTTTAGTAAAGAAACGCTAGTATCAATTGGGTAACTACCAAGAGACTCTAATTGTTTTGTACGTGGTTCTGCTTGCCATACGTCGGGGCAAACTTCTTTGATTGCTTGTTGGACAGCATAATATTTTTCTGTAGGTTCACCCGTTTCAGTGAGTAACGCATCGTAGTCATAGCTTGTCAATTGTGGTAAATCGGTATTTCCACGTGCGGAACAGCCATTATAAAAACCAAAATTGGTGCCTCCATGGAACATGTAAAGATTCAAAGAACCGACTTCTAACATATCTTTGACTTCATTCGCTAGGTCTTGAGCATCTCGTTTGATGATCGGCTCGCCCCAGCGATTAAACCAACCATCCCAATATTCCATACACATCAAGGGCCATTTTTTCCCATGTTTCTCAAAAAAGGTTTGCAAGACCGCACTATTCTCTTTAGAATGACTACCAAAATTACCAGTGACGAATACATCATCTTCAATCAGCGTTCCAGCATCCAATACTTCATTCCAAGCGCCATCGGAAGTAAATAGAGGAACAGTGATGCCGGCATTCTCTAGTAGTTGTTTCGTTTCACGTAGATACGCTTTTTCCATCCCATAAGAACCATATTCATTCTCGATTTGGATCATGATAACAGGGCCACCGTTTGAAATTTGTAAAGGGAGGATCTTGGGCAGTAAGACATCATAGTATTTTTTGACTTTTGTCATAAATCGTTCATCCGTCGAACGCAAACGAATACCTGGTTCTTTTAACAACCAAGCGGGTAGACCGCCAAACTCCCATTCTGCACAAATATATACAGAAGGGCGTAAAATGACCATCAAGCCAAGTTGTTGAGCAAGTGCAACAAAAGCAGTGAAATCATTCATTCCTTCGAAGTTGAATTGTCCTTCGTTGGGTTCATGGATATTCCAAGGGATATAGGTTTCGACAGTATTTGCGCCTAATGCTTTCAAGTTATATAAGCTATCTTCCCATTGCGATTGAGGAAGACGGAAATAGTGGATGGCGCCACTGATCAATTTGATCGGCTGCCCATCTAAAAGAAAGTCTTCTTTTATTTCAAAAGTTTGCATGTTGGTTTCTCCTTACCAATATTTTTTCCACGAGGGTTTTGCTAAACGCATCAGAGCTTCTAGATAGAAATAATCGCCCCAAAGATTAGGTTCATCGATTCCTTTACCTTCTGCATGGGCATATACGCCATGTAGTAATAGACCTTCATTATCAGGTTCGGACAAAGATGTGTAATGTTCGCCTAATTGGTAGAGCATTCCTTTCGCTAATTCTTCAGACTGAGGATACGCTTCCATATTTGCGGCTTCTAATAATCCACAGGCGGTGATCGCTAAGGCTGAACTATCTTTGTCAGAAGGATGTTCATCTGTGAAATCAAAATCCCAATAAGGAACAAGGTCTTCTGGCAAATGTGCCAAAAAGACATCCACGATTGCTTCATAATTTGTAGGTAAAGACGAAGTTTTTAAATAACTTTCATTTAAAGGAATCCCAAGAACAGCCCAACTTTGGCCACGTGCCCAAATCGACGCATCGCTATTTCCCTGATGTGTGGCACCGTGAGTTGGTGTACCGGTTGAAGGATCAAAATAATACGTATGGAAAGTTGTTGCGTTTTCTCTAACAACGGTACGTAACACTGTTTCGTAATGTTTCTTTGCTACTTCTCGATAATGATCATTACCTGAAATCTCAGAAGCTTGGAACAATAAAGGTAAGTTGATCAATGAATCGATGATCAAGCGATACTCTTTTGGATCGCCATACGCGCCCCAGGCTTGGATAAATTGTCCTTTTTCTTGAAAACGTGCAAGTAAGACATCTGCGGCTTGAAGCAATTCTTCTTTGCATAATAAGCTGTTGGTTAAACGATAGCCTGCACCAGCAGATAAACTATATAAGAAACCAATATCATGATGATCTAATACGTGATGTGTGGTTAAACGCTCTTTGAAACTATGGATATTTTCCATAGCACGTACGAGAAATTTCTCTTTGCCAGTCCATTCATAAGCCAACCATAACATGCCAGTCCAAAAGCCATTCGTCCAGTCATCATTAGGTTTGATCCGATAGATCCCATTTGTTGCGCAAGCCGACGGAAAATCTAGACCGTAGCGTGTCATATTATGTTCGATTTTTTGGCAACACCAATCAATTTGCTTCGCTAGCCAGGCGCTATCGACAGACTGACTTATGGAAATAAGGGAATCTTTTGTTTGTTGTAATCCCATCATACCACTCCTCTTAATTTGTTAACATATTAACTTTAAACTAGTATAACCTAAATAATCAGAAAAAGCGAATGGCAAAATAAAAAAACAGAAAGATCGGAAAATAAATAACTTTATTTATTTTTTAAAGTAGGTAACTCCGATCATGGATAGATATATATAGTTAAGAAGGAATCCACAAAACGTTCAAAGAACGGTCTGATGGATTCCTTCTGGTTTTGCTTATTTAATTCAATGGGTGCGAAATTACGGCTATTACCGTTCTACTTATTCTGCTTCTACTTCGATTTTTGTTTTGAAATATTTCCAGTGCTTATAACTAATGATATATTCGGCTACGCTTCGATCGGCAAGAAAAGAATGCTTGACTTGTTTGACGACTGGTTCGCGAAAGCTTAACTTTAACAAGTTCAATAATTCTGGATCATCGGGAAAGACAATTTCATTCGTCTCAACAGATGAAAGAGAGAAGAGGTCGATCCCAAAATCTTTTCTCACTCTCTCGTAGATACTGGAGTATTGAGATAAGTCTTTACTAATAGGTTCCTTGACCAAACGTTTTGGCAGATGAGTGATATGCACAAGGAAAGGGATATCCTCAAAATATCGCACTCGTTTGATGCGATAATAAGAACCATTTTTTGGTAGTCCAAGTTCTTCTAAAATTTCAGGTTCTTGCGCTTCTTCTATCGAAACGACCTTGACCTTCTCTTTATCTAATGAATGTAATTCGATATCTGAGAATTTGACTGATTGAGAGACTTTTGATTTAGAAACAAAGGTCCCTTTCCCTTGGACGCGATAGAGATAGCCAGCGGTTGTAAGCTCATTCAATGCTTTAACGGCTGTGATCGAGCTGACAGAATATTTTTTCTTGATATCTGCTTCTGAGTAAAACTTATCTCCAGGAACAAATAAATGATTTTTGATTTCAGCTAATAATTCTTGCTTAATTTGTTCATATTTGGGAATCACCACATGAGACCTCCTTTTTTTGCGGTATTCAATTAATCTTACCATAACATGTTAACTTGTTTGTGGCAATGGATTAATTTTGGATCTAAATTTTTTAAGAAAAAAATATAATATGTTAAGATGTTAGGTTTACGTTTGAGTTAATATGTGATATAGTGTACGTAATCAATAGCTAACATGTTAAGTAGCTTAGATGTTTATTTAAGGGGGAAGAGAGATGAGAAATATCTTATTGGTCAGTCATGGTAGCATGGCCGATGGAGTCAAAGCCAGTTTAGAGATGATCGTTGGCGTGCAAGAACATGTCCACACACTTTCTTTAAGACCAGATGGCGATAATTTACAATTTGAACATGAATTAACTGAGAAAATGAAAGCCCTTAACGGTTCGACCTTGATTATTGTAGATCTGCTAGGTGGGACACCATGTAACACAGCGCTAAAAAATTACCTAGAAGATGAAGAAGTTACAATTATTGCTGGGATGTCTTTACCTTTAGTCATGGAAGCGACCCTTAATCCACAAGCAACGATCGAGGCGTTGATCGATTTGGCACGCGGGGGTATCGTAGATGTCAAAAACAAGATGATCGCAACGGAAGCGGAAGAAACGCAAGCCGCAGAGGGAGATCTAGCACAATATAAGGAATTTAAAGGCAAAGCGAATATTGTCAATGTAAGGATTGATGAACGCTTGATTCATGGTCAAGTTGCAGGAATTTGGTCCACAAGTTTGAATACACAACGGATCATCGTGATCAATGATGAGGCAGCAATGGATTCTTTACAAAAATCTTCATTAAGAATGGCAGCGCCTACATCTATGCGGCTATCCGTTTTAACTGTTGCTGCGGCGGCAAAAAATGTTCAATCTGGCAAATATGGCAAGCAACGTATTTTTTTACTTTTTAAAAATCCAACAGATGTCTTGCGGTATTTAGAAGCGGGCGGTGAGCTGGCTGCAATTAATGTAGGAAACATGAGTCATAAAGAAGGTGCGAGAGAAATCACGAAAAGCATCAAGGTCATGAAAGAAGAGGAAGCAGTGTTTGAAGCAATCGCAGCCAAAGACATAAAAGTGACCGCTCAACTGGTACCAAATGATCCAGTCATCGATTTTATGGAAAAACTAAGAAAGTGATTTAGGAGGAAATAATCATGCAACATTTAGCCATGTATCAAATTATTCTTATTACAGTTTATGCTTTTATTGCAATCAATGATTCACTTATTTCAAATACGTTGACGCAACCAGCCATTGCGGGAATGATCTCCGGGATGATCATGGGAGATTTAGAAACTGGCTTGATGGTAGGGGGAACCCTTCAATTGATGCGTTTAGGGATTGCGGCTTTTGGAGGTGCATCTGTACCCGACTTCTTCACTGGCGCTGTATTAGGAACGGCGTTTGCTGTTATTTCTGGTAAAGGGGCGGAATATGGGATTGGTCTAGCTGTACCAGTATCATTACTGATGCTACAGCTTGATGTCGTTGCTCGCTTCTGTAATGTCTTTTTGCTTCACCGTGTCGATCGTGCGATTGAAGATATGCGTATCAACAGTATCCCACGGTTAGTATTATCTGGTTCATTCCTATGGGGGCTTTCTCGAGCAATCCCGATCTTATTGATGTTACTAGTCGGTGATGCGGCAGTTTCAACAATCACAGAAAATACACCTGAATGGTTGATGAATGGATTGCGTACAGCAGGTGGCGTACTACCAGTTGTCGGTGTGGCCATCCTTTTACATTATTTACCAGCAAAACAGTATATTCCTTACTTACTTTTAGGTTTCTTCTTATCAGCATATCTACAAGTACCAATGCTTGGTATTTCAATCGTTGGTGTTATTGCTGCATTGCTAGTATTCAAACGAGATAACGAAAAAGAAGCAACTGCTCAAACAGTGACAACCACTGGAACACTTGAAGGAGGTTTTGATGGCGATGAGTAATCAAAAGTTAACGAAAAAAGAATTGAATGTCATCAGTTGGCGCTATATCCTTGGTAGCCAATTGAATTGGAACTATGAGCGTATGATGAGTACCGGTTATCTCTATGGTATTTTACCTGTACTGAAAAAATTCTATGGGGAAGACAAATCACAATTACAAGATATGATGAATACTCATAATCAATTTTTCAATACGAATGCAATTTTTGGGAACTTGATCATGGGGATCGATGTGGCAATTGAAGAAGAAGATGGTTACAAAGCAAAAGATACGATTGTCGCGTTGAAAACAGCGTTGATGGGTTCATTGGCAGGGGTAGGCGATTCATTATTCCATGTCATCTGGGGAACGATTTTTGGTTCAATCGCAGGTACATTGGCACAAAGCGGATCAGTCGTTGGCTGTGTGATCTGGATCATTGCCAATATCGCTTTACTTTTTGGACGAGCAGCATTATTACCACTTGGCTATAAGCAAGGAGTTAAATTAGTTACGACTCTGAAAAATAAACTAACAGCATTCACCAACGCAGCAACTGTTTTAGGGATCACAGTTATTGGTGCCTTGATTCCGTCAGTTATCAAAGCAACGGTTCCTTTCGTTTACAAACAAAATGGGGTGGAGTTAGTTGTTCAAGATACATTAGATGCGATCTTACCTTCATTAGTACCGGTTTTATTAGTCTTATTGACTTACTGGATGTTAGGTCAGAAGAAATTGAATTCAACTCGCGTGATCTGGATCATTTTGATTCTTTCGATTGCATTAAGTGCTGCCGGGATCTTAGCTTAAATGATTCATAAAAAATGAATGAAGTGATCGCAAGGTCGTGATCCGATCTGCAAGAAAGAATCGTTCGAAATAAGAATGCGCCTTTCTTGCAGATTTTTTTAGTTCAAAAAATATCTATAATCAAAAAGGAGAACAAAATGAAGCGTTGGTCAACAAAATTAGTGGTGACATTAGGGTGTAGTTTATTCGTTGGTATTGGGTTAGGGTACAGTCAACAAGTCGGTGCAGAAGGAACACAGACTGACATGCAAAAAAATACGACATCAGGGAACTATGAGTCAGATTTTTCGCAGCATTTGGGTACTTGGCAAGACATTGTTGGAAAAGCAGATAAATATACCAACGAGAATGGGTTACAGATCGCAAACCAGAAAGTCAATCAACAATTTGAGTCTGTGTCGTTATTATTAGATGCAGGTGTCCGTAGCTCAGGTGATCTAGAATACACGTTTCTATATGAGGGACAGACCAATTTTGGACTAGTTTTTCGAGGAAACGATCAGACGACATCGAACTGGCAATCGTTTGCCTATATGCGCGATGGTGAATGGCAATTGGGGCAGCCTGGGGGGAAATGGTTGACAGCCATCAAAGGTCCTACACTGATTTCAGGACAAACCTATAAATTGTTACTAAGATATGAAGGAACATCGTTCCAAGCATATTTGAACGACCGTTTGTTGTATGAAAATCAAGAAGTTCTTTATTCTGATGGGACAACGATCAATGGGGACTGGTCAGGTTATTCAGGGATTCGGTTATTTGGGAATGAGAGTAAATTAACTATTTATTCCATGCGTAGTGGAGCGGTCAATAGTCTGCAAGTGGAAGAACCGACAGAAGAATTTCAAACAATGAAAGCAAACTGGAAAGATCAACTTGTGTCAACAACGACCGATTTAGCTAATCCAGCGATTGCCAATTATGTAAACGCTCTTTCTGACGAAGCAGAAAAACTTTACGAGACAATGAATCAAGATCCTGACCGCACGTATCTGTGGCCATTAGAATCTGGGAATACCGCTTCGGCAGATTTAACCACGCAATTTACAAAGTTGCAAAAACTAGCGTTAGCATATGGAACGAATGGGACAAGTTTTTATCAAGATGAAGTCATCAGTCAAGCGATTCAAAGTGGATTAGATTTTATGATCACAAAAAAAGGCTATGATGGAACAAAGTATCATGGCAATTGGTGGGATTGGCAAATCGGAGTAGCTCAAAAATTTGTGGCAATTTTGATGGTGCTGGATGAAGACGTACCAGAGGAGAAACTTCAAGAGTATACGGCTGTGTTGAGTAAATATGTACCCGATCCATTTAAACAACTCTACACAAAACCACAAGGAACTTTTGTCGCGCTTGATTTTATACCAAATTTTTCAACGACTGGTGCGAATCGCACAGATTTAGCGCAAACTGTTTTAGGACTAGGTCTCTTACAAAATGATCCAGCGAAAGTTACACAAGCAGTTGAGAGTATCACAGATGTCTTTAAATTGGTGACCCATGGAGATGGATTTTATCAAGATGGTTCATTTATCCAGCATGAAACGATCCCTTATACAGGCTCTTATGGCAATGTACTAGTCAAAGGCGTAGGCCAAATTTTATCGATCGTCAAAGAATCTCGCTATACGTTGACAGCTGATCAAATAAAGTCCTTTGTTGATAACGTACAATCGGCATTTATCCCATTAGTGTATCAAGGTGAAATGTTGCCTTTAGTCAATGGTCGCTCCATTTCTCGAGTACCAGCAGCGACAAAAACGGGTTACGGATCGACAACGATGTACAATTTAATGATCGTGGCGAAATTTGCACCTGAAACACAGCAAAAAGCTTTACAAGAAGCAGTGAAATATTGGATGTTGTCTAATCCTAACTATTATTTGACAAATACGAGAGATTACAATGATTTGATGATGACAACGGAGCTATTGGCTAATACCACGGTGATGGGTAAGCAACTACCGTTCATCGGAACAAAGATGTACCATGCAATGGATCGGTTTGTCCAACGAACAGAGAATTACCATTTAGGATTAAGCATGTATTCGAAGCGAATCTCTTCATTTGAAGCAGGAAATCTGGAAAATCAACGAGGCTGGCATACGTCTGACGGGATGATCTATCTTTACAATGATGACCAAGTCCAATTCGGTCCGAGTTATTGGCCAACAATCGATCCTTATCGTTTACCTGGTACGACCATCGATACAGTACCTTTAGCAGATGAAATTTCAGCATTTACTACAGTGACTTCAAATGAAACATGGGTAGGCGGTGCCGTTGCTGGAGATCAAGGTGTAGTAGGAATGGCTCTTAACAAAGAAGGAACAAAGAATAATGGAACGACCTTACCGATGAATGTACAAGGGAAGAAGTCATGGTTTACATTGGATGGGCAAATCATTGCCTTAGGTGCCGGTATTACAGGAGATACAACTGCTTCAATCGAAACAATTGTCGATAATCGTTTATTAAATGATTCGTATACGTATCAAGTACTTTCGGATACAGGAATGATTGATCAGTCACAACAAACGAAGGAGACATCTTGGTTATTGTTAGAATCAGATCATCAACATGCGTCGATCGGTTATTATTTCCCACAAAAGGAAACAGTCGATGTGATCAGTGAGACACGTACAGGTACTTATCGAGAAATCAATGAAGCATTTCCTAGTGATACACCCTATACAGGTGACTACCGCACCTTCTCAATCAATCATGGACAGCAACCAAAAGATGCAGAATATGCTTATGTGATGTTGCCCGGCAAGACTCAATCGGAATTAGCAGATTATGCAGCAAAACAGCCAGTTGCGATTTTGCAAAATACCAAAGAAATCCAAGCAGTCGAAGTGAAAACCTCTGGTTACTTAGGCATCAATTTTTGGCAAGAACAAGGCGGAGAAATGGCAGGGATCAAAACGAATAAACCAATTTCTTTACTAAAACAAACGAAGGCAGAACAAACAGTTTATACAATTACCAATCCAACGCAACAAACTGAACCAGTAACACTTACTTTACCAAGTGATTTTACTGACGTGGTGTCTACGAGTGAAGGGATTGTCTATGATAGTCAAACGCACACATTCACCATTGACTTCGCACAGTTTGAAAGTAAAACGATTGTTGTTAAATAGATCTACCTTTCTAAGTCATAATTAAACACAGAACAATTGAAAAAAACAGAAGCTTCCCAATCGTTTTCGTATTGGAGGAGCTTCTGTTTTTTTATAAAGTACGCTCTTTCTTAAGCCCACTTGAGATCACCGATAAAGTTGATATTCAACCATAAAGAATAGTCAGAGAAACCTTCAGTTACTTTGCGGTTGAGTTTATCTCTTAGATGATCTTGCGCGCGGATACTATCTAATTCACTGTCGGGTAAAATCACGATATCTAGTTCAAGAATGACTTGATCCCCGACTTTTGCGATTCGTAAGACATAGGTTTCGATAGCGACATTTTGCAAGAGCTTATCAACTACTAACAATATTTTTTCGCGCAATTCATATTTTGGGGGTGCATAAGTAAGTTCTAATGTGGCACTTTTGATTTCAGTCACTGATAGATAAATATAGAAAATGGTGATTCCAATGGAAATCACAGGGTCGATCAATTGGGTGATTGCAAGATATGGCGTTTTTGCTAGTACACCAGAGACGATGATCGAGACCACGACTCCTAAACTGAACAGAAAACCGAAGCGCCATTGTTCCAGCTCCACCTTATAAAAGGAATGATTGATCGGATTTTTTTTCAAATAAAGATAAAAGACAAAACAAAAGAATGTCCCAAACAAAGAAAAAGGCAAACCAATCGCTAAATCAACGTAGGTATCTGCATAAAGCAAACTGAAAAAAGACTCAATCAGGCCATAGGAAGAAATCAATAGGATGACACTGTATTGGATAAAAACAACCAAGGGCATCAGTGATTCCTTTCCAAATGGAAAACGTTCAAAATCTTGTGTCTGGATAAACTTAGCAATATATAATGCGATCAGAGACATCAGCGCACCGACCATCGTATAGACACCATCAAGCAAGAGGACATTGTAATTGATCATCAATCCTGTAAGTAGCGCTAAAAGACCATAAACGGTTCCTGCAATGATGGAGGCGGTTAATAATTTTTTTATTTTTTGCGTATTTTTCATATAACTAAAACCCTTTCTGGAATAGATGCTTTTTTGAGAATCATACTGATTGTAATAAAAGATGCGAATAAATACTTGCGGTTAGAGTCGTTCTAAGCCTTATACTTTACTCATCTTATCAAAGGAGGAGCGTTGTACAAGTAAAAAATCAAAACTAGAGGTGGGAATAGATTGAAAAAAAACGTATTGATCCTTGGTGCATCAGCACCAATTGCTAAATATAGCTATGAATTTTTAAAAAATGATCCTACTGTGAATGTCACTTTATTTTTGAGAAATCCGGATAAAGTCTTTGATAAGGAGCGAAGTATCATTGGTGATGCGATGAATCTAGATGATTTGGTTCATGCAATGAAAGGCATTGATATCGTTTATTCTTGCTTAGGTCCTTACAATATGGTGCCTTTAGCTAAACATGTGATCAAGGCGATGAACCAGAATAAGATCAAACGCGTATATTGGATGGCAACACTTGGGATCTACGGTGAAGTTGACTTCAATGACGAAGAAGCAGTTGCAGAGTTGGGCGACTATCGCGATCCTGATACTTATTTAGGGGACCAGCGTATTGCAGCAGATTTGATTGAGAACAGTCATCTAGACTTTACCATCATCCGTCCTAATTGGTTAACCGATAAAGAGATTGTTGAGGATATTCGTATCGAGAATAGAAACGGAAAAAGTTACATTGGTGAAATCAGCCGACAAACTGTAGGGAAATACCTAGCAACTTTGATCAACGAGCCAACTACTCATATGTATGACTCTATTGCATTAACAGCAAAGGAAAAAATACACGAGTAAAAATAATTGAGGTTTGACAGAAATTTTCAGCTTTGAAATAAGGCAGGACCCCCAGAAAGCATTCTTTGATTTTCTGGGGATTCTGTCTTACTATTTTTTGTGATGATCGAAAGGAAAGTAGTTAAGACAAACGTAAGATTCACTTTTGTCTGTCACCATACAAACAAATCAACGGGAAGAATTAACGAAACCACTTCGAAAATAAGGCAACAGCTACAAAAATTGGAAGAGCAATTTTTATAGCTATCGCCTTATTTCATGAGGCTAAACACTTCGGTGCAATATCGGATCGCTGATTCTTTGATGGCGACTACCCAGCCTGAGTGGGAAGCGTGTTGGCACAGTCCAATTGATTGAACATTTTATAAAGATTGTCAAAACTTGTTTCGATCATATTAGATACTGCTTCGTCGGTGTTCGAACCAATATGTGGAGTAATGATCACTCGCGGATACATATCGATCAGCGCCTTAGCTGTTGCATCGATCAATAAGGGATCTTCATCAAAATTTTTGTTGAAAATCAGCGCTTCATTAGGCAAGACATCTGTACCAAATCCAGATAGTTTTTTGCTTGTCAACGCATCAAGGATTGCTTGATTATCCTGTAACTCCCCTCTAGCAGTGTTGATCAAAATCGCATCATCCTTCATTTTTTCGATAAAATCTTTATTAATGAAACGTTCATTTTTACCGGGGATGTAAGGAATATGGATACTGACGATATCACTTTCTGCCAGTAAGTCATCAAGCGACTTAAATTCGATGAATGCTTTTGCTTCTTCACTTGGATATAGGTCATTACCAATCACCGTTGCGCCTAATCCTTTGAAAAGTTTTGCTTCTGTTAGTCCGATGTTCCCCACGCCAACGATTCCAACTGTACAGTTTCGGACTTCTTTACTGAACATAAAGCGATCAATCGTAAAATTATAAGCAGCTGTTTTATTCGTTGTATGAGTTGTTCTACGTAAAAGCATCATTGCTAAAGTAACAGATAATTCAGCGATTGCATTTGGTGAATAAAATGGTACATACGCGACTTGCATTCCATGATCGTGAGCTGCCATTAAATCAATATGATTTGTCCCCACTGTACGCGTGAGGAGGAACCTGATCCCGAATTGGGCAAAGCGTTCGATATTCATGCGATTTGCTAAACAATTTCCTCGAACGATGATGGCATCCATTCCTTTTGCTTCTGCGTAATTTGTCTCATTTAATAAATCTTCTACTAGTTTCAAGTTGAATCCGTGGACATTCAACTGCTGAAAGAGAGATCTTTCAGCAGGGCGAACACCATAACATACAACATTTAAATTTTTCATAGTATAGTTTCCTTTCGTTAATTAATTATATAATGTGGGTTAATTTCCAATCAAGTTTAAGACGATGATCCAGATAGGGATTAAGACGATCGAGAAGAGTGTAGAAAGTAAAGAGGCGTTAGAGGCAAGTACTGCTTCTTTTTCAAAATTGATGGCATAAGCAACCGCAACTGTTGCAGCTGGAGTAGCCATCATAATGATCATCGTACCTAGACCAACTGAATTCACTGGTAAAATATTCATTGCGTTCAACAGTAAAATTGAAAGTAAAATCACAAGTGGGAAGACAATGACTTTGATGAATGAATAGTACCAAGAGGTGTGACTGCTGAGGGTTTTTCCGAATGGCAGATCGCCTAATGTGATCCCGATTGCCAACCAAGCGAGTGGGGAGGCTAAACTAGAGAGGAACGTCAAAGGTTTAAATAGCCATGGCAACGTCTGATCGATTCTTAAAAAAGCAACAGATTCAGAACTAGACTGAGCAATTTGAGGTAAGCTATCTTGGAAGAGCCAAATAAATAATCCGATAAACGTTGCCAATACGATTGGGTTCAAGATCATTTCTCTAATATTCTTGCGTGCCATTTTCAATCCGCTCATCTTTAGATAAGCATAAGAGTATAAAAAGATACGATAACCAATGTTAAAAATCGATGCGTACAAAATCCCTTCTGCGCCAAAAACTGCACCGACGACAGGAATACCGAAGAATGTTGTTGACCCGAAAATAGAGAGTACACGCAATGTGTCTTCTTTATTTGGTGCATATCTAAAAAAGAAGAATTTACTTAGAAAAATCAAGAAAACGTGGACTAATATTCCGAGAATCAAAATGTTGATTCCTTGATTCAATACTTCATCATTCAATTCCTGCATAAACGAATTAAAAGCTAATGCAGGAATTGCGACAGTTAAGACGACCTTAGACAAAGTCTTTCCGACATCTGATGAGAAAACCTCACGCTTTCTTAAAAAGTAACCTAATAATATAATAAACAGTGTGGAAGTGATCGCACTGATAATTTCCATGTTGATGACATTGCTTAATGTTTCTGATAGTGACATTTAAATTTTCCTCCTCAATTCTTGTGAATGTTTTAATTTTTTTATTTAATCAGCTGTGCATGTGTACCACTCCTCCTCAATTACATCCTAGAGGTTAGAATCGTTATAAGGTCAATATGCTTTACAAATAAAATCACAAAAGTATTTTTTCTTCTATATAAGTGATTTTTTTACTTTTTTAATGTAAGCGATTTTATTAAAAGAATAAAAAAAAGATTGACCTTAGAGTTGTTCTACCCTTTAGTCTTAACATGTAAACAGGAAAGCAGATAAAGGAGAGAATAATATGAACAATCGCAAGAAAAAGTATTTTTGGCATCCGATGACGGATACTCGAGCAAGTGAAGAAGAAACAATCGTTATCGAACGTGGAGATGGGAATTTTATCTATGATGATACGGGGAGAAAATTACTCGATGGTGTTGGTGGATTATGGTGTATGAACGTTGGTCATAATCGCCCTGAAATGAACCGAGCAATTGCTGATCAAATGGAAAAATTATCTTACTATCAATTGTTTACGAATATTGCCCATCCCAAGGCATATGACTTGGCAGAAAAAATCATTCAAATGACGCAAGAAGAAGAGATGGCGAAAGTATTCTTTACTTCTGGAGGAAGTGATTCAGTAGATACTGCTTTAAAAATCACAAGACAATACTGGCAAGCAGTAGGTAAACCGACAAAGAAAGTATTTCTGTCATTGGAAAAAGCCTATCATGGGATGCATTATGGTGGAACGTCGATAGGTGGCAACCCAATCTATCGGGAATTTATTGGTCCAGGTTTACAAGATTGTGTACGTGTCTCTTCCCCGCATTTGAAGAAAAATAAATGGAATTGCCAAGATCCAGAAGAATTGACAAAACACTGTATCGCTGAACTAGTTGAAACGATTGAACAGATTGGCGCAGATCATATTGCTGCATTTATTGCTGAACCGATCCAAGGTGCTGGCGGTATCATCGTTCCACCAACTTCTTATTGGCCAGCTTTAAGGGAGGTTTGTGATACTTATGATATTTTATTGATTGCAGATGAAGTGGTGACAGGTTTTGGCCGTTCAGGACATCTTTTTGGTAGTCGTGGCTGGGGCATCAAACCAGATGCTATGGTTCTAGCGAAAGGATTATCTTCTGGGTATGTTCCACTAGGGGCTACTGTTTTTAACAAACGCATCGTTGAAGGCATCGAATCAGCGACCAATGGAGCTAATGTCATTATCCATGGGCATACTTACGGTGGACATCCGCTCGGCTGTGTGGCAGCATTAGAAGCTTTACGTATTGTGGAAGAAGAAAATTTAGTTGAAAATGCCCGTGAAGTCGGTGCATATTTATTGGAACGTCTAAAAGGACTTGAAGGAACATATGACTGCATTAGTGATGTTCGTGGAAAAGGCTTGATGATCGCTATCGATTTTGAGAATACAGGGAAATATGATGTGGAACAAACAGCAAAGAATGTACAAGCCGTGGCTGATTATGCCATCAATGCAGGCGTCTTGCTACGTGATGAATTACAAACGATTATCATTTCACCATCGTTGACCTTTTCAAAGGAAAACGCAGATCAACTATTCGATGCGATTCATATGGGCTTTGAGAAGTGGCAAAAGCAACAATAATTCAAAGGAGGATATAATATGACAATCATTGGTGTACCAAAAGAAATCAAAAATTCAGAGAAACGTGTAGGCGTGACACCCGCAGGAGTCAAAGAGTTAGTAACAGCAGGTCATATCGTTTATGTAGAAGAACGTGCAGGGGAAGGATCAGGCTTTACAGATAGTCAATACCGTGAAGCTGGCGCTCAGATCAAAGCTGATCCAGAGACAGTCTGGTCGGCAGAAATCGTCGTGAAAGTCAAAGAACCACTAGCATCAGAATATCAATACTTTAGAAACGATTTGATTTTGTTTACGTACTTGCATCTAGCCGCAAATCTTGAATTGACTGAAGCATTGATCAAGTCTGGAACAACAGCGATTGCCTATGAAATGGTTACGAAAAACGGAGCATTCCCATTACTCGCACCAATGAGTGAAGTCGCTGGCCGTTTAGGCGGTCTATTGGGTGCGGAGATTTTAGCGAAGCAAAGTGGAAAATTGATTTCAGGTGTAACAGGTGTTTTACCGGTTCAGGCAACTATTTTAGGTGGTGGGATCGCCGGAGTGAGTGCGGCACATTACTTGCACGGATTAGGAGCAGATGTGACGATCTTAGATATCAATGTCGACCGCTTACGTGAATTGTCAGAGATGTTTAATGGACAAGTAAAAACCCTCTACTCAAGCCCAGCGAATATTGAGAAAATGGCATTGACTAGTGATATCGTGATTGGTTCAGTCTTATTACCAGGTAAAAAAGCCCCACATCTTATCACAGAAGAATTAGTGAAGCAGATGAAAGAAGGAACGATCTTGGTGGATATTGCGATTGACCAAGGCGGCTGTTTTGAAACAAGCCAGCCAACCACCCATGAAGAACCGACTTTCGTTAAACATGGAGTGATCCACTACTCGGTTGCGAATATGCCAGGTTTAGTTCCTCAAACGTCTACGTTAGCTTTAACGAATGTCACGATGAGATATATCAAGGGCTTAGCCTCCCAATCACTGACAGAAGTCATCCAAACGTATCCAGAGATCCTACCAGGAATCGGTACCTATAAAGGAAAACTGACCTGTCCTGAAGTGGGGGAAGTCTTTGAGCGAACCGTTGACGATATTCGTGAGCTCGTTTAAAAATTTTCTAAAAAGTGAGGGAAATACAATGACTAAAAAAATTCGTATGGTCCAAGTCGGCTGTGGAAAAATGTCGAAAGAGATTATCAAATATGCCATGGCAAAAGATATTGAAATCGTTGGAGCTGTAGACAATCGTCCAGAGGCGATCGGTCAGGATCTGGGGCTATATTTAGGATATGACCAAGCTTTAGGAGTGAAAATCTCTAACGATCCCCATGAAGTATTTCAAAACTGTGATGCCGATGTGGCATTAGTCACGATAGCTAGTTATATCAAAGATTTCATGCCAAGTTTAGAGATACCCTTGACCTATGGAGTCAATGTTTTAACAATCAGTGAAGAAGCTTTATATTCTTGGACGACTTCGGTTGCAGAAACCAATCGTTTGGATAAAATCGCAAAAGCCAACAACGTTACGATTTCAGGAACAGGAATGCAAGATATTTACTGGGTGTTGTTTCCAACGCTGCTGGCTGCTGGCATGAATGATGTACAAAAAATCAGTGGGGAAGTTAGTTATGATGTCGAACACTATGGGAAAGCGTTAGCGGAAGCGCATGGTGTGGGCTATGATCAAGTAAAATTTGACAAAGAAATTGCCAATGCAACCGATTTGCCTTCCTATTCTTGGATGACCGCAGAAGCCATCTGTGCCAAAATGGGTTGGACGATCAAACGCATTGCTCAAAAGAACGTTCCAATCGTTTTAGATAAAGATATTCCATCGAAAACAATGGAACGGCCGATCAAAGCAGGCGAAGCGATCGGCATGTCTGCCGTTGCAACGATTGAAACGGTACAAGGTCCAGTGGTGGAAGTCGGTTGTACTGGGAAAGTCTATCAGACAGGTGAAGGCGATTTATGTACTTGGTCGATCGAAGGAACGCCAAGTATGCAATTTGAAGTGACCAAACCAGATACACCAAAGCATACGTGCGCTACGTTGATTAACCGGATACCTACGGTGATCAATTCAAACGCAGGCTATGTCACGATCGATCAATTGCAACCTGTCGAATATATGACGTATCCAGCACATCTTTATTTAGATAAAAAATAGGCAGAACTAAGGTTGGTAGTTGGTTAAAGAGAAACAAAAAAAGAGCGAGGATGCAATATCCAAGCTCTTTTTTTGTTTAGTCTAAACCAATCAAGTAATCTTCATCTTTCATCGCTTCTACGTTACCTAATAGGTAGCCGTTTCCGACTTGAGAGAAGAAATCGTGGTTACTTGTACCAGTAGAGATCCCATTCATCACGATTGGGTTGACATCGTTTGCTGTATCAGGGAATAGTGGGTCCATTCCTAGATTCATCAATGCTTTATTTGCATTGTAGCGTAAGAATGTTTTGACTTCTTCCGTCCAACCGATTGGATCATATAATTCTTCTGTGTAGCGCTCTTCGTTTTCGTATAATTCATATAACAAATTATACATCCAGTCTTTCAATGTTTCTTGTTCTTCTTCAGGTAATTCGTTGTAACCTAGTTGGAATTTATAGCCAATATACGTGCCATGGACAGATTCGTCACGAATGATCAACTTGATGATCTCTGCCACGTTGGCTAATTTATTATTTCCTAAATAATAAAGTGGTGTATAGAATCCTGAGTAAAATAAGAAGGTTTCTAAAAAGACACTCGCAATTTTTTTCTCTAACGGCGTACCGTTTTTGTAGATCTCATTGATACGCTCCGCTTTTTTCTGTAGATAAGGATTGGTATTCGTCCATTCAAAGATTTCTTCGATTTCTTTTTTCGTATTCAATGTACTGAAGATCGAAGAGTAACTTTTCGCATGGACAGACTCCATAAATTGGATATTGTTCAATACCGCTTCTTCATGGGGCGTGCGGACATCTTTACGTAATTGATCCATCCCGCTTTCTGATTGGACGGTATCAAGTAAAGTCAATCCACCAAATACGTGACCAACTGTATCTTTTTCTAATTGGGAAAGCGTACGCCAGTCGTCTAAGTCATTTGACAAAGGGATACGTGTGTCTAACCAAAATTGCTCAGTTAATTTCTCCCAAGTCGATTTATCAATGATATCTTCAATTTCATTCCAGTTTATCGCTGCATAATAAGTTTCTGACATGAGAATGCTCCTTTATTAAAATCCAGTAACGGGTTCTATCACTAAGTGAAATTAGATCACACAGCTTTCACATTGGTTGCTGCCGATTTCTTCTGCATCGTCTGTAAACGTACGTACATAATAAATCGATTTGATTCCTTTGTGGAAAGCGTAGTGTCTTAGAATATTTAGATCACGTGTGGATTGTTTTGTCGTTTCTTTCCATTCGTACAAACCTTCTGGGATTTCTGAACGCATAAACAACGTCATACTCATTCCTTGATCCACATGTTTTTGTGCTGTGGCATAAATATCGATCACTTTACGCATATCCATATCATAAGCAGAAGTGTAATACGGGATTGTTTCATTTGATAAATAAGGCGCTGGGTAATAGATTTTCCCAATTTTCTTTTCTTGGCGTTCTTCGATCATACGAGTGATCGGATGGATACTTGCACTAGTATCATTGATATAAGAAATAGAACCATTAGGTGCTACAGCTAAACGATTTTGGTGATACAAACCATCTTTCATGATTGCTTGCTTCAAGTTTTCCCAGTCTTGGGCAGTCGGAATAAAGATACCATCAAACAAAGCAGCAACTCGTTCAGATTTTGGTTGGAATTCGCCAGTGACATATTTATCAAAATAAGTGCCGTCTGCATAAGCTGATTTTTCAAAATTATGGAAGACTTGTTTTCTCTCACGTGCGATATTGTTACTTTCAACAAGTGTCCAGTAATTCAACAACATGAAATAAACATTGGTAAAATCAATTGATTCTTCGGAACCATATTCCATTTGCTCTTTGGCAAAATAAGTATGAAGTCCCATGGCACCAAGTCCGATCGTATGATTCAATTTGTTCCCGTTTTGGATCGGTGGAACCACGTCAATGTCTGAAGCATCTGTGATATACGTCAATGCACGAGTCATCGTGCGGACAGAGCGACCAAAGTCAGGGCTATCCATCAAATTGACGATGTTTGTAGAACCTAAGTTACATGAGATGTCTGTCCCTAACTCTTCATATTCTTGCTTGCCATTGATGACAGAAGGTGTCTGTACTTGTAAAATCTCAGAACATAAGTTACTCATGATAATTTTACCGTCTACAGGATTTTCACGATTTGCCGTATCAATATTGATGATATACGGATAACCAGACTCTTGTTGTAATTTAGAGATTTCATTTTCTAAATCACGGGCTTTGATTTTTTGTTTACGGATATTTGGATTTGCGACTAAATTGTCATATTCCGCAGTGATATCTACGTAAGAAAATGGCACACCATATTCTTTTTCCACACTATAAGGACTGAATAGATACATTTCTTGGTTTTTACGTGCTAATTCATAGAATTTATCTGGGACGATCACACCAAGTGATAAAGTCTTCACGCGAATCTTTTCGTCTGCATTTTCTTTTTTTGCTGAAAGGAACATCATGATGTCTGGGTGGAAGACGTTTAAATAAACGACACCCGCACCTTGACGTTGTCCTAATTGGTTCGAATAACTAAAGCTATCTTCAAACAATTTCATGACTGGAACAACACCGCTAGCTGCACCTTCGTATCCTTTGATCGGCGCTCCGGCTTCACGTAAGTTAGAAAGTGTGATCCCAACACCACCACCGATTCGTGAAAGTTGTAAGGCAGAGTTGATCGAACGACCGATTGAATTCATATCATCCGTTACTTGAGTCAAGAAACAAGAAACAAGTTCACCACGACGTTTACGTCCAGCATTCAAAAATGAAGGGGTTGCTGGTTGATAACGTTGGTGGATCATTTCATCAGCTAAAGCTAAGGCTAGTTCTTCGTCGCCATTCGCAAAGTACAACGCATTGAATGCGACACGATCTTCATAAGATTCCAAGTAGGCAGAACCATCATTTGTTTTTAACGCATATTGAGAGTAGAACTTATAGGCTGCCATGAATGATTTAAATGTAAAGTTTTGTTCGAATAGGAATTGATAAAGTTTTTCAATAAATTCACTACTATATAATTGAATGAACTCTGCTTCTAAATATTGGTTGTCGATCAAATACTGGATTTTGTCGATCACTGTTGGAAACGTCATCGTATTTGGTTTGACATTTTCTTCAAAAAAAGCAGCTAAAGCTTCTTTATCTTTATTTAAAGGGATTTGCCCGTTGACTGGTCGATTGATTTCATTGTTCAGCTTAAAGTAGCTGACATCTTTTAGATTTTTAAGACTCATACATACGCCCAACCTTCTTTTTGATTTTGATGATACGTGTTTGACCACAAGATATAGTGGTGTTCATTGCTGTAAAAAAGGATTTGGGGAGGTTACGGACAATATCCGTAAGTCCATCAAATCCATGGTGGCAGAGGATCAAGTAAATCCTCGATCTATTTGACAACTGTTTGAATGATTCTTAGCTAGCTAAGTGACGTAGTTGATCTGGTCTGAAACCAATGACAGTCGCTGCGTCTGAAGTGATGACCGGAACACTTTGGAATCCTTGGTCTTTTAACCATGAGATTGCTTCAGGTTGCTCGTCGATATTTACTTCTTCAAAGTCGATTTTATTTTCAGCTAAAAAGCGTTTCACCATTTTACATTGCATACAATTATTTTTTGAAAAGATTTTTACGTTCATTATTATTTGCCTCCTTGCTCGTGTGTTTTCTCTATAATCAATAGTATAAATCTATTAGTAAAAAAGTCAATCAACAAACACTACATCTTGTGTTGTGGGAATTGTGGAATACTATGTTTTGTGGTTTTTGAAAAACAATGAAAACAAGTATCTCGTGCAGATTCGCTTGTATTAATACAGAAATGCTTGTGGAAAACTCCGTTAAAAAATATTTTTTTAACCTTTGCTTGCCAATAAATGAATGTTCGATCGAAAAATCACAAACGAAAAAGGTATGCAAAATGATGGAAAGAAGAAGAGAAATAAATGCAGATCAAAACCAGAAGAAAAAGGTATTTATACATTTTAGAGATAGAAATTTTTTCACAAAACGAAAAATGATCATGAAGTGTCTAAGGATCATCGAAAAGAGAAACCCGAATCAAAATAGCAAAAGTCAAAAGAGTACTCACTATATATAGTAGTAAGATGATAAATGTTGTAAAAATTGAACTAACAATATTTTTTTAATTTTTAATAACGATGTTATGTTTAAAAATTGGTTAATTGTCATGTTATCTGTTTTTTTATTCCTAGATTTTTGTTTAAATAGAGCCAACAGGACGTCTTGTTGATGCTTTGAAAATTCAATAAAAGGAAGCGATCCAAGATGCGTACAATGGTCAAATGGGTAGGTGTTATTTGTTTTACTTTACTAGTTTACGTTGGAGGAACAGCACAGGCAACTTCGATTCCAATCAAACCTACGATTACTGAAAAAAATCAACATGTGTTAGGTAGCAGCAACCAATTCTCAGAGTCATTCACTCGAAGTCTGACAGACGATTCAGGAATCTCCGCTGCAGAACCAGGCAGACCAGCTAAAGATTTTATTGACATATCTTCCAATAATGGCAAGATATCGAGTGAAGAATTTCAAACGATGAAAACCTACGGCATTAAAGGGGTAGTCATAAAATTGACTGAAGGAGACTCGTATAAAAATCCGCTTGCTCCTGAACAGATTGCTTCAGCCGTTGCGGCAGGCCTAAAAGTAAGTGTCTATCATTATGCGTGGTTCAATGAAGAAGCTGACACAAAAGGGGAAGCTCAGTTTTTATTGGATTATATGAAAGAGTTGAACCTGTCATCGTCAACTGTTGTTGTCAACGATAGCGAAAATCCAAAGATGAACGTGGACAAAGTGACAGATAATGCATTGGTTTTCCAAAAAGCGATCCAACAGGGAGGCTATCAAAACGTCGCCCACTATTCGAGTGCTTCTTGGTTCACCGAAAACAAATTGGATATGACACGTCTAGGAAAAGAAAATTGTTGGGTTGCACAGTGGCCCTACGATCCTTCTGATAAAAATCCTTTGCATACAGATACAGCAGCTTGGCAGTGGGCAAGTGATCTTTATTTCCCAGAATTTCCTAGCCGTCATTTTGATGTAAGTAGTGACTATTTGAAAAAATTTACAAGTTAAATGAAATTTATTTTTTAGCGCAAGAAACAAAAAGACAACCACGAAAATTTTTTGATTTTCGTGGTTGTCGCTTTATTCTCGAAGTGAGTGATACGAACTGTTTAGTTTGAGAAATCAACTGATAACTACCGGATTTCTTGTATAGAAGAAAAAAATAAAACAAGTTTACTTTTGCTTCTTTGAAGCGTCCATAGTAAGATGTTAGCTGACAAGTAGATGAAAGAGGAAGAATAAAATGAGTGAAAAAACCAAACTGGTTCGCCCACGTTATCAACAGATCGCTGTTGATTTGGCTGAACGAATCGTAGAAAATCGTTATCAAATCGGCGAGAAGATCCATGCAAGATCCACTTTAGCAAGCACGTATAACGCTTCGCCAGAGACGACTCGTAAAGCAATCAATGTTTTGGTCGATCTGGGGATCATGGAAGTTCGTCATGGCAGTGGCGCGTTTGTAGCATCTAAAGAAAAAGCAAAGGATTTCCTTTTACAATACCAAGATGTGCAATCGATCCAAGAAACAAAAGCAGAAATCATGGAAAGCGTGAAAAAACAACAAGAAGAATTGAACCATTTTTCACAACTATTGGATCAACTGGTGAGCCAAACGAAACGAATACATAAGATGAACCCACTTCTGCCTTTTGAACTTGCTTTGACAGAGGAAGCGGCTCACTTAAACCAATCCATCAGCGAATTGAATATTTGGCAAGCCACTGGTGCAACAGTGATTGCAATTTCCCACGATCAAGAACTGTTGGTCTCGCCTGGTCCATATGCTAAATTTTCAGCGGGGGATACTGTCCACTTTATTGGGAACGAGTATACGCTGCAACGAATGACAAACTTTTTTTATCCAGATGGGCAGTGAACGAGCGGATAAGAAAAATCTCATTTAATTCTAATTTTGGTCAATCCCTATACTGATAAGGGATTGACCATTTTTTTGTATAGTTTCACTAAGAATAGAGATGCTTGAATTTTGACAAAGTGACTACATGATGTTATCGTAGTGTGGTCACTTTTTTCAGAAAGAAAAATGAATTTACATACAAAGGAGAATTTGTTTGGTAAAAGTAGAAGTCAAAAACTTAACGAAAATATTTGGTAAACGAACACAAACTGCTTTGGAAATGATGAAAAAGCACCAATCGAAAACAGAGATTTTACAAAAAACCGGCGCAACTGTCGGTGTATATGAAGCGAGTTTTGATGTACAAGAAGGTGAGATCTTCGTGATCATGGGACTTTCGGGGAGTGGGAAATCAACCTTGATCCGTCTATTGAATCGTTTGATTGAACCAACATCTGGCAATATCTTGATTGATGGAGAAGACATCTCAACACTTAGCAAAGAAGAACTTCGCGAAGTTCGTCGTCACAAAATCAACATGGTGTTCCAAAACTTCGGTCTATTCCCACATCGTACGATTTTAGAAAATACAGAATACGGTCTTGAAGTTCGCGGTGTTCCTAAAGAAGAACGTCAAGCTAAAGCAGAAAAAGCGTTAGAGAACTCAAGCTTGTTATCCTTTAAAGATCAATATCCTAGTCAATTATCTGGTGGGATGCAACAACGTGTTGGGTTAGCCCGAGCATTGGCAAATGACCCAGAGATCCTATTGATGGATGAAGCTTTCTCAGCACTTGATCCATTGATTCGTCGTGAAATGCAAGATGAGTTATTGGAACTACAATCCAATGTGCAAAAAACGATCATCTTTATCACACATGATTTAAATGAAGCATTGCGTATCGGGGATCGCATTGCGTTGATGAAAGACGGAGAAATCATGCAAATCGGTACTGGGGAAGAAATCTTGACTAATCCAGCCAATGATTACGTGAGAGAATTCGTTGAAGAAGTCGATCGCTCGAAAGTCTTGACGGCGCAAAACATCATGGTTCCTGCACTAACAACAAACATCGAATCAGATGGTCCAAACGTTGCGTTGACACGTATGCGTAATGAAGAAGTCAGCATGTTGATGGCTGTTGATAGAAAACGTAACTTAAAAGGGATCATTACAGCAGATCAAGCATTAGAAGCAAGACGTCAAAAACGTCCATTGATCGATTTCCTTGATGAAAATGTTACCGTGATCGGTAAAGATATGTTAGTTAGTGATATCTTCAATATTATTTATGATTCGCCGACTCCATTAGCCGTGGTTGATAACGGGAAATTAAAAGGCGTTATTATCCGAGGTAGCGTAATCGAAGCATTAGCAGCAACAAGTGAGGTGAGCGAACATGAATAATCTATTGAACTATCAAATACCCGTCGCTGACTGGGTCGAAACGATCACTGATTGGTTGACAACAACGTTCGCAGGACTGTTCTCATTCCTTCAAACGATTGGTCAAGCAGTGATGACAGCTATCACGAATCTTTTATTAGTGATACCAGCACCACTATTTATTCTTTTAATGGCAGTTGCAGCGTTCTTTATTTCAAAAAAACGTCCCGGATTGACATTATTTACTTTGATTGGCTTATGGTTCATTTATAATCAAGGGCTATGGACAGATTTGATGAATACTGTCACATTGGTTTTACTATCTAGTGTGATCTCGATCATCATTGGTGTACCTCTTGGTATTCTCATGGCAAAAAATGATAAAGCGCAAGGAATCATTAAACCGATCCTTGACTTTATGCAAACAATGCCTGGTTTTGTTTATTTGATTCCAGCGGTTGCCTTTTTCGGAATTGGTATGGTTCCAGGGGTGTTTGCCTCAGTGATTTTTGCCTTACCACCAACTGTTCGCTTTACGAACCTAGGTATTCGCCAAGTACCGAAAGAGTTAGTAGAAGCGTCTGATTCATTTGGTAGTACGAGTTGGCAAAAACTAGTGAAACTTGAATTACCACTAGCAAAAGGAACGATCATGGCAGGGATCAATCAAACAACTATGCTTTCTCTTTCAATGGTCGTGATTGCCTCAATGATCGGAGCGCCTGGTTTAGGTCGTGGTGTCCTTTCTGCTTTACAACGTGCACAAGTCGGAAATGGTTTTGTCAATGGGGTAGCATTGGTGATCTTAGCCATTATCATTGACCGTTTTACGCAACACTTGAATCAACCAAATGATCAAAAAGCAGCAGGTACTGCGAAACAAAAAAATAAAAAGCGCCAAGGAGTGATCATTGGTGCAGTAGTCGTTGTTTTATTAGGTGCGATCGGTGTTGGAAGTTTTAGTTCTTCAACAAAAGAAACAAACACGATCAATCTTTCTTATGTGGAATGGGATACAGAAGTTGCTTCAACAAATGTCGTAGCAGAAGTCTTAAAAGAGATGGGCTATGATGTGAAAGTGACACCTCTTGATAATTCGATCATGTGGGAATCCGTTGCAAAAGGAGAATCAGATGGAATGGTGGCTGCTTGGTTACCTAAGACTCATGGTTCTCAATATGAACAATACAAAGATCAAGTCGATGATCTAGGTGCAAACTTGAAAGGTGCCAAAGTCGGATTAGCTGTTCCAGCATACATGGATGTTAACTCGATTGCGGATCTAACCGATGAAGCAGGCAAAAAAATCACCGGTATCGAACCTGGTGCAGGTGTGGTGAATGCTGCAGAAAATACGATTGCCCAATATCCAAATCTGGAGGGGTGGACAGTTGAGACCTCTTCTTCAGGTGCAATGACGGTTGCATTAGGACAAGCAATCAAAAATCAAGAACCAATCGTCTTTACTGGTTGGACACCACACTGGATGTTTGCGAAGTATGACTTGAAATATCTAGAAGATCCAAAAAATGCGATGGGAGATGCGGAAGAAATCCACACTATCGTCCGCCAAGGCTTAAAAGAAGATCAACCAGAAGCATACGCTGTGTTGGATAAATTCAACTGGACAGAAAAAGACATGGAAGAAGTCATGTTGGAAATCAACAACGGCAAAGATCCACAACAAGCAGCAAGAGAATGGATCGATAAGAACCAAGAAAAAGTTGCTAGTTGGAAAAACTAAATAAATAAAAAAAAATCGACTTTATTGAAACAAAAACTGTTTCGGTAAAGTCATTTTTTTGGAAATCACCGTGTTTGATCCGAAAAAAAAACTGTTTTGAACATGTCAAACAATTGGAAAAATTAAAAAAAAAAGCCTATATCGTTGCTTCAGAAGCCGCTTGGATCGATATCTCAAATCTTAATGTCCATAAAGGAACAACAGTGACAGAATTGCAAAGAATTCTCCACGTCACACCAGAAGAAACCATGGTATTTGGCGATGGTCTAAATGATGTCGAGTTATTAGAATGTGCCGCTTACAGCTTTGCGATGAGCAATGCCTTTGAGCAAATCAAAGAAGTTGCACAATTTGTGACAAAGTCGAACGATGAAGATGCGGTACTCCATACCATCAAAAAAATGATTGCTTTACAAGCATGAAAACCCAGTGAGTTGATTTCAGAGAAAGAGCCTTCAACCATTTAATTGGCAGAAGACTCTTTTTTTGTCTGTAAATAATCAACGAATCCATCAAGTGATAAATCAGCTGCATGAGCTAATAAGATCATTGTGCCAAATTTAACACTGTTCCAGTCATCTGATTGATTTAGACGTGTAAAGCTACTAGCGGTGTTCCCAGTTTTTTATAATTGTTTCATACAACTCAAAAAGTGGTGATAATCACTTTTTTGCAAGATTGCTTGTTGAACATCTTCACGATCCATCAACTCTAATAAAAGACTATAGATTTCTTCTGTCTCTTCATATTCGTTTTTTTGTATCGCAAAGAGAAAGACAAATCTAACCAAGTCACCATTTCCCCAATCAACGCCATCTGGAATGATTGCCACTGAAACAACCGAGCGTTTCGCCATCAATGTCATGGGATGGGGGATAGCTAACCACTCGTTGATATTCGTCTGATTGATTGCTTCTCGTTTCTTCACACTGTCATAAAAATCTTTTGGCACAAAATCTTTTTGGTACAATTGCTGTGCCATTTTCTCTAACAGGGTCTCTTTATCTGCATGATTTTCATGAAGAAAAAATGCTTCTTGAAACAATGAATAGATGCCGTTTTTTGCTTCGCTTAGTGTTTCAATGAACGATTCGATTTTGCTGATTTCCTTGTCTAGTTGTGCCATGTTGATATAAATTGAAGGAACAGAAAACAGCTCTAATGGAACGGTTGTGATTACAAAATCAATTGCAGAAAGATCACATTGTTGTAGTTCAACATAAGAAAAGCGATCAACGACTTCGACCGTTTCTTGATAGTGCTTGATGATTTTCGCTTCAATAATACGGCTCATGGCTCGACCGGTTCCACAAACAAGGATGACGCGATGTTTATGATGATTTCTGATAGAACTCCTTTCCATAGCACCTGCGATGTGCAAAGCAATATAACCGATCTCATCAGAAGAAAAATAAAAACCATGTTTCATGCTTACCGTTTCTAAATGGGTCAAACATAAATCATAAGCCTGTGGAAAAGATTTTTTGATCGTTGCCAGTAATGGATTGCTGCGGCGTGCATCCATTAGATTCATATTGATAAAACCTTCTATATGAGAAGTCAGATCTTCTATTAGCATCTTATCTGTCTCTAATGCATAGTTTGACGTCTGTTTGATCGCAGTTAGTAATTCTTCGACGATAGCTTTAGCAGTTTCTGTGGAAGAATCGTTTGAATCGCCAGTTTCAACTAAACGTGGTGCATTCATCGCAAGATAGTAAATAAAGTATTGTTTTTCTCCTGCAGTCAATTGTATATCAAATGCATGATCGATTTCTTCTAAGAAATGACCAACTACTTTCTGGGCGTCTTTTTTGAGCGCAGGCACATGCAAGGGAAATTCGTTGATCTCATGGCCAGCTATAAAGCGGCTGATTGCTAAAGCAAAATGAGAAAGAATGTTTTTATGATAGTAGTCAGAGTCTAACAAGTCTAAGGATGCCAGATGATTTAATGCCAATTCTTGTAAGTGGACTAGATTGATCGTATCAAACAACTCAAGTTCCATTTCTGTAAAACCGATCAAGTACTCTTGTAGATCTTTTTCAATTAACAGATCACTGATAGCCTGACGCTTGGCGAATTCGTTACCCAAGACTTCAAAGCCAATATTTGGTCGATTTACTATTTTTAAGTGATAGGTGGCTAAATTGTCTCGAGCCGTTTTTAAGTATGAGTAAAATGTGTTTTTACTAATAAATAACCGATCGAGAAAATCATCCAAGGATAAAGGGTTTTCATTCTTGAATAATAGGAAAAGTAGGTAGGTTTGTCGTTCTTCACTAGTGGTTAGAAAGAACTCTGTGGTTGACATACTTTCTGTCCACCAGTCATGAAATTGTTCTTTTGAACCAATGGACAACAAATAGCCTTGCCCTCGAATCAACTTGATGGAGGCTCCCACGTTTGTTAATAAATCATTTAAATTCGCAATGTCTGTCCGAACCGTTCGTTCAGAAATCGAGAAGTTTTTCGTTAACTCCTTCATTGGTAGCGGCACCGTTTGTCTAGTTAATACTTCCAATAGATCATCTAATCGTTGATAAGCAAGTTTTGACAATTGTTTCACCTCCGTGCTCTTCCTCATCATACAATAGAAAGAATAAGAATGAAATGCTTCACTAGTACTGAAAATTTCCAGAAGAGTTGGCAATCATTTTGGAAAACGCTTTACTAATGATTGCCACTTGAATTGGAAATTTGGTGTGTTTACATCGTGTATCAGAAACCGTAAATTAAACGTGTACAGAAAATAAACCACACGAATTACTATGATGGTTTTAGAATAAAGGAAAGGAGCAGATGAGATGGATTTTCAGGAAAAAAATATTCTCTTGAATGTGGCTGTTAGATCAAAAGAAGAACTGTTTCACGTGATTGCGAATCATGCCTATGAATCCGGAATCGTTACCGATGCAACAGACACATATGCGGCATTCATTGAACGGGAAGCACAATATTCAACTGGCTTACAAGAAGGCTTTGCTATTCCGCATGCAAAAGCTGAACCGGTTTTGAAACCGACCGTTTTGTTTATTCGCTTAGAACAAGCCATCGAATGGGAAACCTTCGATGATTCTGCAGTCAAAAATGTGTTTGCTTTGATGGTTCCTAAAAAAGATGAAGGAACGGTGCATTTGCAAATGTTGAGTCGCCTAGCAACAGCGTTGCTTGAAGATACATTCATCCAGCAGATTCAACAATCGAAAGATAAAGCTTATTTAGCAGAATTGATCAAAAAGGAAATGATGGGAGAGAAAATCATATGAAAATAGTAGGGATTTCCGCCTGTCCAGCAGGATTGGCACATACACCGATGGCCGCAAAAGCTTTAGAAAAAGCTGGTGTGAAACTGGGCTATGAGGTCAAAATCGAACAGCAAGGTTCGTTAGGGCAAGTCAACGAGATCACTGCAGCAGAAGCAAAAGAAGCAGATTTCTTACTTTTAGCGACTGATCAAAAAGTTGTTGGGATGGAACGGTTTGAAGGAAAACCGCAAATTCGGGTAAATATTAATACGTGTATCAAAGCACCGGAAGCGGTGCTAAAGAAATGTGTCGCAGCTGTGGAACAAAGAAACGCAAACTAAAGGAAAGAGGCAAGGATGATGAAAAGAGTTCTAGCAGATGTAAAAGGCCACTTGATGAGTGGAATTAGTTTTGTACTGCCGTTGATTATTGGCGCTTCACTAGTTGTTGCCATTCCGAAAATGATTGCTCTTGGTATGGGGATAACAAGCTTAGATCCTTATGCTGGCACTGAAGGCTTTAAACATGCGCTTTATTTGATTGAACAAGTAGGGTGGACAGGAATCGGTTTGATCAATACTGTCTTAGCTGGGTTTATAGCGTATTCTGTTGGAGATAAAGCTGCTTTAGGGGCCGGCTTTATCGGCGGTGCGGTCGCTTCTAGCACAAATGCTGGTTTTTTAGGGGCAGTTATTGCTGGGTTCTTAGCAGGATACTTAGTGAAGTGGGCTAAAGAACATATCAAATTACCGGAGTCATTTGCTGGAGTGATGCCGCTGGTCATTTTACCCTTGATTGCTACATTATCCGTAGCGATCGTCATGGGCGCATTACTCTCTGAGCCATTGGCATGGATTAATACTAGCTTGGTTGAATGGATTCGAACCATGATTGAAAACGACGTCAACAAAATTTTGCTTGCAGTCATCATGGGGGCAATGATTGGCTCTGACTTAGGGGGGCCTGTAAACAAAGCTGCTTGGATGGCAGGAAATGTTTTACTAGCTGAAGGTGTGTATTTACCAGCAATTATCGTAAATGTTGCGATTTGTGCGGTGCCATTTGGATACGCCTTAGCAACTTTATTCCACAAAAATCGATTCAATAAAGAGCTATTGGATGCTGGCCGTAATAACTTTATTATGGGCTTTATCGGAATCACAGAAGGAGCAATTCCTTTTACATTAGTCAATCCATTACGGCTTGTACCGATCAACATGTTGGGAGGAGCAATCGCTTCAGGTTTGGGGATCGCGTTAGGAATGTATGACAAAATGCCGCCTGTTGGAGGGATTTATGGCTTCTTCACTGTTGGGAACGGTTGGGCGTATTTGATTGGACTATTTGCAGGAGCTGCTTTCATCGGTTTTGTCGCTCCTTTATTTGTGAATTTCAATAAGCAAGAAGAACAAAAAGAAGACATTACGCTTGATGATATTGAATTGAGCTTTGAAAATTGAGTAACAAAGCCGATTAGCTAAATAGTAGCGAAAGAAAAGGCACGAGCAGATGATTTTCTAAGAACGCTTTTAGCTTGTACGAAAATGGCAAAATTCGAAATATTTTACGTAAGGAACAAATTATGCGTACCAGATGGTAAAAAAATTGAGAAAAATTAATAGGCACTAACGACAACCATCGTTACGTGCCTTTTTTAATAACGGGAGAGGAATGATTGAATGAAAAAAACAGTACATGTCGTACCCCACAGTCATTGGGATCGCGAATGGTATTTTACTACAAGTCGCTCGAAAATCTATTTGATGCACAATTTAAGAAAAGTCATTGAACAACTAGAAAAGGATGATCCCTATGAGAGCTTCATTTTAGATGGACAGGCTTCGCTGTTAGATGATTACTTGAAGTGGCGTCCGCAGGACAAAGAAAGGATTCAACAACTTGTTCAACAAGGGAAGTTGATCATTGGCCCATGGTACACTCAAACCGATCAATTAGTGATCTCGGGAGAAAGCATTGTTCGGAATATGTTATACGGCATGAAAATTTGTGAAGATTTCGGGACATACATGAATGTTGGGTACGTCCCAGATTCTTTCGGCCAAGCAGCCAGTATGCCACAAATCTATCGTGAGTTTGGTATCAATGATACGATGTTTTGGCGTGGTGTCAGTGATGACGACGTTAAATATACAGAGTACAAATGGCGTGGAGAAGATGGTTCGGTGGTCAATGTCTACCAGATCCCAAGTGGGTACTACATTGGCGGTGCCATTCCAGAACGAGAAGCAGAATTAGCAGAGTTCTTACATCAAGAACCGTTTAAAACGACTTGGGGACGCAGTGCTACCGATCAAGTGTATTTTCCAAATGGTTTCGACCAAGCACCAGTCAGAGAAAATCTTCCAGAATTAGTTGATCGAATGAATCAACTTTATGAGGATGAGTATGAGTTACAATTTTCAACGATTGAAAAATACATTGCCGCAGTCAAAGAAGGCCATCCTGAGTTGGAAGAAATCGCCGGTGAACTGATCAATGGCAAATTGATGCGAATCCATAAAACGATTTTTTCTTCACGTCCTGATTTGAAGGCGATGAACACTCAGATCCAACATTACTTAGTCAATGTCATGGAGCCTATCTTAACGATGGCCATGCAATTAGGATTTGAGTACCCCGTGGAAACAGTCATAGAGATTTGGAAGTTAATGTTTGAAAATGCGGCGCATGATTCCATTGGTTCTTGTGTTTCTGATACGACCAATGAAGATATCTATATGCGCTATAAGCAGGCGCGAGATATTTCCATGAATCTTGTCGAATTGACTTTACGACAGATTTCTACTGCAATCAATAACCCACAAGCACAAGAAATTACTTTCACGCTCTTCAATACCTATGATACAAGGCGCAATGGGGTCATTGAAGCAGAGGTTTATTTGCCACAAAAAGAGTTTGCGATTCTTGATCAAGCTGGTCAGGCGTTGCCTTATACGATTTTAGAGCTTACCGACCAAACGGAGTATGTTTTGAATCAAGGAAATATTTTAAATCCAGTCAAGGAAATCTATTTGCCGGAGAAAGTCTATAAAGCGAAGATTGCCTTAGAAACGACGGATGTGCCGAGTATGGGGTATACCCAGCTGACGGTTGATTTGAAAGGTGATACAAGCGCACCATTGCAGGATGTTAAAACCAATACGGTTGAAAATGAGTACTATCAGATCACTGTCAATAACAATGGTTCTTTGGATATTCTTGATAAAACCAATCAAGTGCTTTACCAAAACCAAGGGATCATTGAAGAAAATGGCGACGATGGTGATTCATTCAATTATTCACCACCTGTGAAAGATTTTGTGATTTCATCAATTGATGCGCAACCAACGATCACCATTCAGCAATCAGAGATTTATCAGAAAATCCATGTAGCTTACACGTTGAAGGTTCCGAAGGATTTAGCTGAACGTGCAGAAAAGAAAGTCTCATCTCCACTGCCGATCCAATTGACGATGGTGTTGAAAAAACAATCACAACAAATTGATTTCAAATTAACGGTTGAAAACCAACAAGTGGACAGTCATCGGGTATGTGTGCTATTTAATACTGGGATTTCCTCGAAATTTTCGCTTGCTGACCAACAGTTTGGTACGTTGGAGCGCCCAGTTGTATTTGAAAAAGAAATGGCCCTTTGGGAAACCAATAAAGAGCAATGGAATGAGCAACCGATTGCCATAGAAACTTGTCAATCCTTTGTCGGTTTATTCGATGCGTCCCATGGCGTAGCAGTCATGCCCCAAGGGGTACGTGAATATGAGATTGTGGGAGAAGCGTTTGATACGATTCGCTTAACCATTTTCCGGACCTATGGCTTCATGGGGAAAGAGAATCTACTGTATCGCCCAGGGCGTGCTTCAGGAGAATCAGTGATTGAGACACCAGCTGCACAGTGCCACAAAACGATGCATTTTGATTTCTCCATTGCTTACTTTGCTCAGGGATTTGACCAAGCAAATGTCGCACAACGTGCCAAACAAGCAGTAACACCGATCACTCTTTATCAATACGCAGAATTCCTGAATTCCCGATTGATTTTTACTTTAGGATCGGTTGAGCCAACTTTGCCGACAAACTTTAGTCTTTTTGAGATCAATGGCAATCTAACCTTGAGTGTATTGAAAAAGGCGGAAGAGCGTTCAGGTTACATTTTGCGTCTATACAATGGGCTTTTAGATGAAGTGGGACATGCGACTATCACATTCAACCATCCAGTGAACGTAGTAGAAACAGTCAATCTAAAAGAAGCTAAGAAAGAAGCACTTCTGGTGGAAAATAATGCCGTCACTCTTGAAAAGATTGACCATGCAAAATTTGTGACATTGTATGTGGAATGATCGCTACTGAGAAAAAGTGACGCGAAGTAGTGAGTCCGCTTATGAGACAGAAAAGCGAAAAAGGTTCGTAAGTCTTATTAAAGTACTTACGAGCCTCTTTGTTTACTAATGCGAAACAAGCAAGAATCTGGCTCTTTGTCAATAAGGACTAATAAGTTGTGTAAAGTCAAATCTGGAAAGCGTAACTAGTTAACTTATGTCACGTGCCCATGACTTCAGCACAAAAATAACTGAAAAAAATGGATCGAACTCTAATAAGGGTAATTGGCGCTTGGATCAAAAAAAATAAGGGACCACTGATCCTCACCAATATGGTAAAAGATGGAGTTGAAGTTGAAGTGGTGAATAGTGCTATCGGATTGAAATTAATAGTGTTAAGCGAACATAAATGAATCGGAAATAGTAATAGAACTATTTACTGACTGTCACATAAGTATTATATACAGAATAAAAAGTAGCAATCGTTATTCAGGATGCTACTTTTTGTGGTTTAAAAGAATAATTGCTCTATTATTCATTGTATAGTAAGTCTTAGCCTGTTAAGTTATGATAATCAGATAAAGAGGATAAGGAGAACGACGATGAAAGAACAATTACTTGCTTACTTACAAAATCAAACAGCTTTTTTCTCTATCGAAAATGTAAGCGATATTTTTACTGCAAAGGATATCGCCGAGAAGTTTTCAGTCAAGAGAAACACGATCAGTCACTATTTAAATCAGTTAACGGAAGAAAGCCATCTAGTAAAAATTACTACCCGGCCAGTGTATTTTTTTCATAAACAGGCATTTGAAATCCAAAATTATCCCTTAACCCAAAACGTATATGATAGTCTAGCTGCTGTTGGAGCAGAAAAGCCCTTTTTTGATCGAAAAGAAGATTTTTTTTCCAGTGTAATCGGTAGCAAAGGTAGTCTGGCAGAAGTGATTGAACAGATCAAGATGGCAGCCTTCTATCCAAATGGTGGGCTTCCCTTCTTGCTGACGGGGGAAAGTGGAACTGGGAAGAGTTTTCTTGTAAAAATGTTCCATCATTATTGTGTGGAAAATGAATTATTAGAGAGCGATGCTCCGCTGATCACGATCAATTGTGCGCAGTATGCCAATAACCATGAGCTATTGACGAGTAATTTATTTGGACATGTGAAAGGAGCCTTCACTGGAGCAGAAGAAAATCGTAGAGGTGCATTTGAAGCAGCAGCCGGGGGGGTACTATTCCTAGATGAAGTTCATCGACTGAATGCCGAAGGACAGGAAAAATTATTCACTTTTATGGATCAGGGGGTTATCTATCGAATGGGGGATACGAGCCGGTCAACCCCAGTGGATTGTCGGCTGGTGTTTGCGACGACTGAAGATTTGAAACAAACATTTCTAACAACCTTTTTGCGACGAATCCCAATTCAAGCAACACTGCCTGCTTTGGTAGAACGGACGATTTCCGAACGGAAACAGCTGATTTTGCAAGCGTTCTATGAGGAACAAAAACGAATCGGCCTGCCTTTGGAAATCTCACCTCAAGTGATCGAAATCCTGACAACCGGTCATTTTTCGGGAAACGTCGGGGAATTGAAAAGCACGATAAAAATCATTACCGCCAAAAGCTACACCGCCAGTCTAAAACGGGGAGCCCTAAAAATAGCGGTCACGGTCTATCATTTACCAGAACATTTACTGCAATTAACAGATGAACCCAATGAACTAGCGACGATGGAACCAGTTCTGATTGATGGGCAAATGCAAATCCAGCAGTTGACTGTGGAAAGTGAACCCGCACAACAACAGATCATTCAAACGTATGAACAGATCCTACTCAATTATGTCCAGACAGGGCAGGACTTTGCAGCTGCCGCTGATCCTATTTCTCAAGTAATCGAAAGGCTGTTCGAAAATTTATTGTTTGATCATAAGCAAGAACAAAAGCAACGGACAATGATTTTTGTGACCGAGCATGTCCAGCGAATGATGGAGCAGATCGAGCATTCCTTCCAAATCAGCTTTAACGGCAGCATGGTCTATACGATCAGTTATTATTTATGGCTGCGGAGAAATGTGGAATGGCTGCCAGATGATCAAGAAAAGTTTTTATTGACAGAAAACCTATTGAAAAGTGTTAAAAAGCATTATTCTACAAGTGACCGCTACACCGAAAATCTGTTAGGGCTAGTGCAAAAAGCATTGGATATTGAACTAACGAGTATGGACCGAATCATTTTTGCACTTTATATCAATGATATGGGATATTCCAAAGAAACGTTGCTTCCACGAAGCATCATAGTAGCCCATGGCTATGCAACTGCCAGCAGTATCGCAAATGTTGCGAACCGTTTACTGAATGAATCGTTTTTTCAATCTTTTGATATGCCATTAGAAGTTACTCCTAAGCAAATTGCGGAAAGGATCACTGCATATATTCAGAAAAACGATGTATCTAATGGACTCGTTGTCTTGTTCGACATGGGTTCTTTGAAAGAAGTCTATCAATATATCCCAGAATTGACGGTACCGATTGTCATGATGAACAATGTAACGACAAGTGTAGCCATCGCTGTCGGAGAATGCATTCAGCAGCACGTTTCGTTGAGAGAGATTCCTGAGCGGGTAAATGCTTACCACCAAAATGAATGGGAGATCATTCTTCCAAAAGTTAAAAAAGAGAAAGTTGTCATTACGACTTGTTCGACTGGAATTGGAACCGCTGTTCAAATCTCCACCTTATTAGAAAAAAGTATTCCTGATCATTTACAGATTCGGATCCTTCCTTATGAATTCAACCATTTGGAAAATAGTGAACATATGAAACAAATATTAACATCTTATGATGTTGTTGGTATTATAGGAACCACTAAACCTCGCCAAGAGCTGGCTCCCTTTATTTCTTTAGAAGAACTGATTTCAGGCGCTGGGACAGAAGTGTTATTAAGTTGGCTAAAGGAAGAATTGGATGAAGAGATGATTGCCTACGTGAACAATCAATTAGTAAGAAACTTTTCATTGGATCGAGTGATTCAATCGGTCACGATTCTAGATACAGAAAAAGTAATTTCCCAAATGGAATTTTTCGCGGGAGATCTGGAACGCATGTGGCAGCAACGAATCACCAATGATCGCAAACTTGCGTTGTTTGTCCATACGAGTTGTTTGATTGAGCGCCTTATTCGAAACGAAGCTATTGATAATTATCATGCCAGCGACACATTACTCCAGTGTCATGAAAAACAGCTGAATGAAATCAAAAAAGCGTTTAGTGTCATTGAGAAGGTTTACAGTGTCGCGATACCGGAATCTGAAGTTTGCTACATTTATGATGTTTTATTTGGAAACACTGATTATTCAATGGGTGAAGCGGATTTTTAATCAATAAGAAAAGCGTGCCACTTTTTTTGGCACGCTTTTTGCGTTTAGTAAAGTGTAACTTGGAGCAAAGTGAGGTGAAAGCAGTGGAACAAATCGTTATTTTAGCATCACACGGACGATTTGCATCAGGAATCTTACATTCGTTAGAACTTATCTGCGGTAAAAAACAATCAGTCTTTGCGATTGACTGCTATGTGGAAGAAACATTTGATCTGACGACAACGGTGGATACCTTGATGCAAACATATAAACATTCTGAAGTGATCGTTATCACAGATATTTTCGGTGGTAGCGTGAACAATGAATTTTTGCGTTATATCCAACAACCAAATTTTTACTTGATTACAGGTTTGAATTTGCCATTGCTGATTGAATTGACGACACAATTTCAAAGAGGAGGTGCAATCTCAGAAACGATCCACCAAACGCTGGCCAATTCGAAAGAGATGATCCAGTTTTGCAATGATAGTATAGCAAAAGAAATCGAAGAAGAAGAATTTTAGGAGGGACGACATGATTATTTTGACACGAGTCGATCATCGGCTATTACATGGCCAAGTCGCATTTTCTTGGACCCAAAATTTAGGCGCCGATTGTATTTTGATTGCCAATGATGATGTACCGACAAATGATATTCGTAAGACAACGATCAAATTAGCAAAACCGCAAGGCGTAAAACTGGTGATCAAATCAATTGAGGATTCAATTCATGCCCTGCAAAGCGGTGTGACGGATAAATACAAATTATTCATCGTAGTTGATTCCATCAAAGATGCGTATAAGTTAGCAGAAAACTGTCCAGAGATCGACAAAATCAATTTAGGTGGGATCAAAGCCAAAGAAGGCTCTAAAAATATTGGCAAAGCAGTCAATGTTTTACCAGTAGAAGAAGAACTTTTGAAAAAAATGGTTGCAAAAGGAATCGCTATCGATATCCGTCAAGTACCTTCGGATAAAAAAGTCGCTGTCGAAGATGTTTTATAAAGAAAGGAGCAAAAGAGATGCTGCAAGCAATATTACTTGGAATTGTTGCATTTATTGCGCAGTCTGAATACGCATTAGGAACGTCATTACTGTCGCGTCCGATTGTCACTGGGTTGTTTACAGGAATCGTATTGGGGGACATAAACACTGGAATTATTATGGGTGCAACACTTGAATTAGCTTTTATTGGCTCGTTTTCTGTCGGTGCTTCTATTCCACCAGATGTCGTAACCGGAGGGATTCTGGGCACAGCTTTCGCAATTACGGCAGGAGCGGGAACCGAGACGGCTTTACTGTTGGGACTTCCAATCGCTACCTTGACCCTTATCTTGAAAAATGTTTACTTGGGGCTGCTTATCCCAATGATGAACCAAAAAGCCGATTTGTACGCGGCTGATGGAAACTACAAAGGTGTAGAACGAATGCACTTATTAGCAGGTTTTGGCTTATCCCTGATGTTAGCCCTTGTAGTGACGATCTCCTTTATGGTAGGCAGCAATACGATTAGTAAATTATTGGCTATGATTCCAGCCTTTGTACAGAACGGCCTATCTGCCGCAACTGGTTTGATTCCCGCCCTTGGATTTGCCATGTTGGCTAGGTTACTGATTAACAAACAAGTTGCACCGTACTTCTTTTTAGGTTTTGCATTAGCAGCTTATTTAGAGATTCCTGTTACAGGGATTGCAATCTTCGGAGCAATAACGGCTGTTGTAGTCGTGAATTTAAGAAACATTCGTGGACAAGGGCAATCTATTCAAATGACTTCAGGGGAGGTACTAGATGATGATGAAGACTTCTAATGAGAAATCCGAAATTACCAAAAAAGAGTTGAATCGTGTCTTCTGGCGTTCATTTCAAATGGAGTTCTCATGGAACTATGAGCGACAGATGAACCTAGCTTATGTCTATGCGATGATTCCGATTTTAAAGAAACTCTACAAAACAAAAGAATCGATGGCCGATGCGTTGAAACGTCACCTGGAATTTTTCAATACGACCCCGCATATCGTCACGCTTATTTTAGGAATCAATGCGGCGATGGAAGAAGAAAATGTCAATGATCCAAATTTTGATTCTTCAGCGATCGATAACATCAAGACCTCTTTGATGGGGCCTTTAGCGGGAATCGGTGATTCCTTCTTTTGGGGAACGTTGCGGCTAATTGCTACTGGGGTAGGAACTTCATTGGCATTACAAGGAAATATCCTAGGTCCGATTCTGTTTCTAGTGATTTTCAATGTTCCTCATCTACTATTTCGTTATTTTTCGACTGGTTGGGGATATAAACTTGGGACAGGATTTTTAAAGAAAATTCAGGAAAACGGTTTGATGGAAAGTTTAACCTATGGTGCTGCAATCATTGGTTTGATGGTCGTAGGAGGAATGACCGCTACGATGATCGATATCAACATTCCGTTGCAGATTGGTTCAGGAGAAAATGCAGTTACGGTTCAAAGCATCTTTGATGATATCGTTCCGAAAATATTGTCATTGGGTGCCTTTGGGGCTGTCTTCTATCTTTTGAAAAAAGAAGTCAAACCGCTAATTATTCTGCTGGGATTAGCAGTCGTAGGTATTTTAGGATCCTTGATTGGACTCTTTTAAGGAGGAATTGTTGTGGCAACGATGATGGACTATATACAAGAAGAGCAAGCAACACTAGTTGAGATCTTGCAGGGGTTTGTTCCTAAAAAAGAAGAAAAAAGAGCTGCAATCGAGAATTTACTGATTTTGGCAACGGGCTCTTCTGCCAATGCCTGTTTAGCAGCAAAGTACGCAATGGAGAAATTAGCGCAGATCACTGTCACGATTGAAGAGCCATACCACTTTAACCATTACGGAAATCTTTCTAAAGATATCGAAACAGTTTTGGCGGTTTCACAAAGCGGAAAAAGTGCTTCTACGATAGATGCAGTGGCGCAGTTGTCCAAGCAAGATATTTATACGATCGGTTTAAGCAGTGATCCCGAAAGTCCCCTTGCTCAAAAAGTTAACGAAAGCATTGATCTAGGAACTGGGATCGAGACCGTTGGATTCGTGACCAAAGGATATGTAGCAACAGTATTGCAACTCTATTTAATGGGGGTATCTATTGGCTACAGTAAAGGTATATTATCCGACGACCAAGTGTCGATGATCAAAAATCAGTTAGAGGAAATGATTGAAGCCATTCCTCAGGTCATTGCTAAGACAATTGATTTTTTTGAGAAAAACGCAAGTATTTTTAAACTAGCGAATCGGTTTGTGGCAGTCGGTTATGGGCCAAACTGGGGAACCGCTAAAGAATTTGAAACGAAATTTACGGAAACGATTCGAGTGCCTTCGCAAGGATTTGAATTGGAAGCGTATATGCACGGGCCGTATCTTGAAGCAAACCATAAACATGTGCTTTTCTTTATTGAAGCACCAAGCCCGAATCAATCAAGAGCCCAACTGTTGCATGATTATTTAGCATCCCATGTGGGAAAAGCTTATACGATCACCACAGCAGCGGCAAAGAATCCCGATACACTTGGGCTGGATGTTGCATGTGAAGAAACTTTTTCTTCTTTGCTCTTAGTGATTCCGTTCCAAATTTTCTCCTCTCTCGGGGCTGCTGCTAAAGGGATCGATTTGAGTAAACGTATTTTTGATGACTTTGATCAAGTGCTAAAAAGTAAAATTTAGAGGTGGAAAAGATGCTGAAATTTAATGAACAACAACAAATTGATGATATCCAAGGAATGTTAGCGTTACGTCCAGAAGTTGAAAAATTAGTCGACGCCATTGACGAAAAAGGCTTTGACGCCATCTATTATCTAGGAATTGGCGGTACCTATGCTTCTGCGATGCAAGCTGTCACTTACATTAATGGAAAAAGTGACTTACCGGTTTACGTCCAACATGCGGCAGAATATTATACAACCGGCAACCGTCGTTTGACCAAAGACTCGTTAGTCATCTTGTCCTCTGTTACTGGAACGACACAAGAAGTGGTTAAAGCAGTTGAAGAAATCAAAAAAGTAGGAGCGACATTACTAGGATTTATTGATTCAAAAGGCAGTATTTTGGCGGAACAATGTGATCATGTCATCACGTATCCTGCACCGGGAACCGAACAAATCAAATTCTTTATGGTTGCCGATCGATTGATGAAAAACCATGGGGATTTTCCTGATTACGACGCCTACTATCGAGAATTGTATCAATATTTAGCAAAAGGATTAGTAGAAGCTGAAAAGCAGGCGGATGAATTTGGGCGAGCATTTGCGGAGAAACATCGTCACGATGCGATGCATTATTTTATCGGTGCAGGAAATCAATGGGGTGCTGTCTATTCTTATGCTATGTGCTATTGGGAGGAGCAAAGCTGGTTACGTTCAAAATCGATCCATGCTGCTGAGTTTCTTCACGGAACGTTGGAAATCGTTGATGAAACTACACCTGTCACCGTGTTTTTAGGAGAAGACGAACAACGCCCATTATCAGAAAGAGTTGCTAAATTGTTGCCAAAAATTTGTGCAAACTATACATTGATCGATACGAAGGATTATCCTGTTTCAGGAATAAGTGAGAAATATCGTGGCCGAGTGCTATCTCACTTATTGATGCATTGCGTAACACAGCGGATTGATGCCTATGTCGAACAAATGAATTGCCACCCGCTAGAAATTCGACGCTACTATCGCCAATTTGAGTACTGATAGAAAACAAAGAGGAATAGGATCGATAGAAAGATAACCCAAAAGAACACTGAAATATAATGTTTCTATGGAGTGGATAGGGAAGCTATCTTAATAAGAAAAAGTGATCTATTCTTGAACATCATAAATGAAGAACACCTGAATTCATAATTTAACAATGTATAGAGCGTTTCGTTAACCAAATGTTGATGGAACGCTTTTTTGGTATTTATTGGAGGAGCAAAAAGAAACGAAAAGAATAAGGGAAAGGATTTGAAGGGACTTAAACAGTTACTAAAATCTAATACCTCCTTGTTGATAAATAAACTAACGAAGTGCTATTAAGTTAGTTTAAAGTTAACGGGAAAAAGAGGGAGGCTGAATCAAAGGGTTTCTAATATTTATAAAAAATGGCAGCAATCTATCATTGAAAGACGTCTGAGAAGTGGGAGTTCTTCCTAAAAAGTTAGACCGAATTACTTTGATTCTTGAAAAGAGCATAGATTAACTACTTAGAGGCGAAATGTTTTGGGGAGTAAATAGATAAGTATGAAAGATAATGATAATCATGTAAGCATCTCAATGATCAACAGGGCATAATGACTCCCTTGTATGCCTTTTTCAAGGTAATCTAAAAAAGGTTTAAAACAAAAAAATGTCACCACGCACACTCTTTTCCAAACTACCGAAGTAGCCAAGAGTGTACTGGTGACGTGGGTTTGGCACCCAATGGGCCGTGAGGGGCTCGAACCCGCGACCCGCTGATTAAGAGTCAGCTGCTCTACCAACTGAGCTAACGGCCCATATGAAAAAGTACTTTATTATAGTAGCACTAAGCATTTTAAAATGCAAGGCACGTACAATAAAAAATCTACGAAAACTTTACTACTTCCTAGAAATTCATTCATAGTTTATTCATAAATGACCGTTATGATAAATGTATCCCAACCAACAAAGTTCTTGCAAAAGAACAACCCATAACACTTTTTCATTTTTTTACTCCTTTTCCCGTCATGAAAATGGCGGGTCTTTTTTTATTCCAAGAAGAATCTAGAACAAGCATCGTTTAAACGCTTGTTATCGATGTTTGATTTTGTTATTAATTTATCTAGTTTGAGTAACTAGATTGAATGTTTTTGAAAACTTTGATAAGATATTAATGAGAATATTAAAGGAGCTTTCATAATGGAAAAAATGCGTCAGCAATTAATTGATTGGGCTGTCAGTATCGAAACGTTTCGTTTACCACATTGGGAAGAACTTCCAGACTTGGAGCTATACATGGATCAAGTCAAGACACTAGTAGATCGTCATTTATCACCAGTTATCCAAGGAGAAAAACATCCTTTGTTAACTTCTTCAATGGTTAATAATTATGTGAAACTAGGTTTAGTACCGGCGCCAATCAAAAAGCGATACAACAAACAACATGTGGCATTTCTGATTGCTATCACAACGCTTAAACAAGTGTTGACGATTCCTGAAATCAAAGAAGGAATTTTGTTTCAAGGAAAAACAGTGGGCATCCGTGAAGCATACAATCTTTTTTGTGATGAACAAGAAAATGCGATACGAATGGTCAGTCAATTAGCCCAAGGAAAACAACATGAACAATTATTGAATCAAGAACTTCCATTAGAATATGTTGCTGTACGTTCAGCGACGATTTCTTTTGCAATGAAGCTACTAGCAGAAAAAACGATCAGTTTAGAAAGCGAATATTTACAAGAGGCAAAAAAGGAGAAAGAAAATGAAGAATAAGATTGCGATTTTAGTAGACTCAGGAACAGATGTGCCACAAGAAATCATCGATATGTACAATATTTATGTGATCCCTTTGAAAATCATTTATAAAGATAGAGAATATACAGATAAAGTCGATATTACTCCTGAAGAGATTTATAAGCGTTTACCTGAGGAAATTCCGGGTACCTCGTTACCTGATGGAGAATCAATCACTAAGATTTTTGATCAAATCAAAAATGATGGATATGATAAAGTTCTAGCAATCACTATTTCAAGTGGTTTGAGCGGGACGAATAATGTGGTTCGTCTTGTCGCACAAGAACAAGAAGGAATCCAAACACATGTATTAGATACTAAAAATATTGGTATTGGCGCCGGTTTTACAGCAATCCAAGCTGCAAAATGGATCGAAGATGGCATGGAATGGGACACGCTGATCGATGAATTAGTTGCATTAGCTGAACGAACGAAAGTCTTTTTCAATGTAGCAACACTTGAATACCTGCAAAAAGGCGGACGTATCGGTCTAGTTGCCTCAATTTTAGGAAATGCCTTAAAATTGAATCCTATCATCTCTTGTAATGAAGAGGGCATCTATTATACAGTAGGTAAAGCACGAGGCAGAAAGAAAAGTTTAGACAAGACAATGTCCTATGTGAAAGAAGCTGTCGGGGATGCAAAAGTCTTCAACTTGGCAGTCGCACATGGTGCGGCGGAAGAAGAAGCAATTGGAATGAAGGCTCGTTTTGAACGTGAATTCCCTAATGTCCAAGAGATTTATTTTGGACAAATCTCACCGGCATTGGTTGTCCATACTGGCCCAGGTTTATTAGGGATCGGTGTGCAAATACTTGAACCATAATATGATCGAAGCTAAGTGATCATCAAAGAACAGCATTATTTTTTATCTAAAATAATTAGAAAAAAATAGTGGACACTAAAAGAATCGCAAATAGAATTCCGCTCTGTAGAAGTTAGATATTCGTCTGACTTCTCTAGGGCGGGATTTTTTATGGGGAAATTTAATTTTTGAATTTAATGGAACATGCTTCAAGAGTTTTTGGAGAAGAAAAAACACAATTCCGGCATTTTTGATTTTGTATAAAAAATTAGGTTGACCTTAGAATCGCTCTAACCAATATCATTAAAGTAGGCATAGAAATGCGGATCATATCGATTGATCACTATGCCAGTTTATTTTTAGGTAGAAAGAAGGAGTTTAAAAATGAATTATTTAGAATTAAGTGCCCACAGAGAAAATCCAGCGGTAACGATCATGTTAGGGATGCCAAATGACGAGAAAAGTGCTGAAAAATACAAACTAGTGTTAAAAAATCTAGTAAAACAGATTATTTTAGAGTTGGAAGAAAGGGAAGGAACAGCGGCGAAAACAATGATTCGTAAAATCGATCAAGTGTTAAAAGACTTTCAACCTACGCATAAAAGAGGAAGCATTGTCTATTTTATTTCGCCAAGCGTCAATGAACAAATCGAAGTACCGTTTGTGTTGGAGAGTCAATTTGTTATTGATGCGTATTTCCATACAAAAGAAATCTTACGAAGTGAAAGTAAAATGAACCATTATTATGTGTTAACGATTGGGATGGATTGTTCACGTTTACTAGAATATGTAGATGATACGCTGATACAAGAAGTGAAAGACGCACATTTCCCAATCAGGAATAAAGGCTACTGGGCAAAAGACCGCGTATTGAATTCAATGGGAAGTGTTCAAACGAATTACAAAAAAGAGTTCTTCAAATGGATTGATTCTGAGTTACAACCTTATTTGAATCGTCATCCACACCCAATCATTTTAGCTGGAACAACAGAAAATATTGCGACATATAAACAGATTTCACATAAAGATGAACGGATTGTTGGAGAAATCTATGGGAACTTTACAGTTGATAGTGGCGAAAATGAGTTGGCAATAGGAGAGCAAGCAAATCAGGTGATTCACGAATACATTCGTCATCAAAAAGAGACGATACTACACACTATAGTAGGAATGGAAAACCAAGGGCGTGTAGAGCGTGATGTAGCCAACATCTACAGACAAGTAATTAAAGGAAAAGGGCAAAAATTGATTGTAGATCACGCTTACTATCAAGAGGCGGTGATTAGAGATCATCAAGTCAAATTAGTAGATATCTCACCGAGTGACGAAGGCTACGTCGAAGATATCGTCAATGAAATCATTTATGAAGTCATGCGTTACGGAGGAGAAGTTATCTTTGCCGAAACAGAAGTATTAGAAAATCAATCGCCGATCCTATTACAATTACGCTATTAAAAATCGATTCATACAAATGGGAAACTAGGAAGCTTAGAAGAATAAGGAGATAGCCCAAGCCCAACACTCGGATACATTCGGAGGTTGGGCTTTTTGATGAAAGATAAAGTCTAAAAAGTTTGGAATAGCTAAGAAAACACTCGTAATCTTAAAAGATAGTATAAGATTCTTTTCAAATCAGCCTTGAGGCGTAGGTTATCTTATAGACCTTATAGTACAATGTTTAAAACAGAAAACAGCTACATGGAGGTTATGTATGAAGAAAACAAAACTTATTGCCACTCTCTTGGTCTCAAGCCAAGTTTTACTAGCAACACCAATCGTATTAGCAGACGAGACAGCAACAACGCAAAGTATTGTCCCAATTTCAGGAACGGTCGACTCGACAGTTGCTACGCATTCTTCCGATTCAACAACGACAACCAGCTCTAGTGAACGATTACAGATCAATGCAGTAGCAATCGGTAATGCGTTAACGAAAGAACAAGAAACTTATACATTAGATAAATTAGGGATCAAAGGAGAAACACCGATCTATAAAACGTCCGGTACAGACTTGATGTCCTATATTCCTGACGGTGGATTTACCAAAGACTGGGCAGTTTATAGTTCTGTACGTATGCAGACGCTCGCTGAAGGCGAAGGGATCACTGTTGATATCGCGACACCAGAAAATATCACACGAATCACAGCCGCTCAGTATCAAAATGCAGCGTTAACAGCTGGGATTACCGATGCAAAATTGACGGTCGCATCTGCAGTACCGATCGATGGTTCAGGTGCTTTAGCTGGTGTGTACAAAATCGTTGAAGAGTCAGGGGGCATCATTAATCAAGACCGTGTCAGCGTGGCTCAAAATGAGATGGATGTTTTATCGTCTATCACAGAAGAAAACAAAGACAAAGATGGCTATTCCGATGAAGCATTAAATAAAGCACAGGAGCAAGCGAAAGAAGAGTTAGCAGCTAAGACTGCTGACGGCAAAGAGCTGACACAAGCGGATATTCAAACGACAGTAGAAAAAGCTCTGAAGGATAATGGACTAGAAGATGTAATGACAAGCGATCAAGTCACAGAAATAACTTCGTTGATGAGTGAAATGAAAGATAAAAATATTTTTGAAGACTTCGTGAAAGAATTAGACTTGACTGAGGCGAGCAAGCAAATTCAAGAAAAATCAAAAGGGCTTTGGGAAAATATCAAAGGGTTCTTTAGTGGCATATGGGATTCGATCACTGGCATGTTTTCTGGTGACTCTCAATAATCGAAATAGTTTTTTATGTATGAAATATTTGATTTGAGCTACCCTATACGGATCTTTAGTCAATGAAGCAAGAATAAACCGCTATAACTTTTCCGAGTTAGCGGTTTATTTTTATAATCATCTAATTGCATACTTTGATAAGCGACAAGTGAGATTCGTGGGGGGGTGTAGGAATCTGAATCCGCCTGTTCAATCATGCAATTTTTATCAATAACCTCCTATTTTTTTAGAAAGATGAAACCTGATAAGAAATGCGGTATAATAGAACAGAATGACAATACTAACTAAGAGGTGGCTCTTTATGAAAAAAATACTAGTTGTCGACGACGAAAAACCGATTTCGGATATCGTCAAATTTAACTTAGCAAAAGAAGGCTATGACGTCTATACAGCATATGATGGGGAAGAAGCTTTAGCAAAAGTAGCCGAAGTGGAACCTGATTTGATTTTACTAGATTTGATGTTACCAAAAATGGATGGCTTAGAAGTGGCTCGTGAAGTACGAAAAACGTTTGATATGCCGATCATCATGGTGACAGCTAAGGATTCTGAAATCGATAAAGTGTTAGGTTTGGAACTGGGAGCAGATGATTATGTGACCAAACCGTTCTCTAATCGTGAATTAGTGGCACGTGTGAAAGCAAATCTTCGACGTGGCGCTTCTGCTACCAAAGAAGTGGAAGAAGTCACACCTTCTGAACTGATCATTGGGGACTTAACGATCCATCCCGATGCGTATATGGTGACGAAACGTGGCGAAACGATTGAATTGACTCACCGTGAGTTTGAACTGCTCTTTTATTTAGCAAAACACATTGGTCAAGTCATGACACGGGAACATTTGTTACAAACCGTTTGGGGCTATGATTATTTTGGTGATGTTCGTACAGTAGACGTGACCGTTCGTCGTTTGCGTGAAAAAATCGAGGATAATCCAAGTCATCCTAGCTATTTAGTTACACGCCGAGGCGTAGGGTATTACTTGCGTAATCAAGAACAGGAGTAATTGGATGAAAGGAAAAGTCCGTTTTTTTCGATCAGTAAACTTCAAAATAGCTATTACATTTATTTTGATTTTACTGATCTCAATTGAAATTATAGGTGCTTATTTTATTAGAGGATTGGAACGTTCAACGATCAATACCTTTATCAAAGATATGAACCAAACAGTCGAAACATTAGCGACAACGATCAGTCCAGAACTGAATGGGAAAGGCAATGAAAGTGCGACTATCGATGATGTCAATGGGAATATCAAGCGTTTTATTGAGACCAGTGCTTCAAGTGATATCATTGAGATCCGTGTCGTGGATGAAAAAGGCATCATTCGAGCAACGACAGAGGTAAGCGAACAAGGTTCAGTCGGCAAAAAGAATGATTACGTCGATATGAATGATTTTACAACCAAACGATATGTCGCATTAGATGATGACGGAAAACGAGTAAATATCAATATTCAACCGATTTTGTCCCCGACCGGCGACGCCGTCATCGGGGCTCTTTACGTCAAAAGTGATATCGAACAAAAATATTCAGAAATCAATAATACAGCACTAATTTTCTTTACGGCTTCGTTAATTGCTGCATTTATCTCAATGGTTGTGTCTGTTCTGGTCGCACGTTCCATTACGCAACCGATCGGTGAGATGCGTGAGCAAGCGATCCGCATTGCGCGTGGTGATTATAGCCGTAAAGTAAAGGTCCATGGTCAAGATGAATTAGGTCAGTTGGCTGAAACGTTCAACCAACTAGCAGAACGGATCGAGGAAGCGCAGGATACAATGGAAGCTGAACGAAATCGGTTAGATAGCGTCTTGTCACATATGACAGATGGTGTTATCGCAACCGATCGTCGAGGGAAGATCATTACGATCAATGATATGGCTGTCTCATTATTAGACTTGAAAAAAGAAGAAGCAATCGGACAGTCAATCTTGACCCTTTTAGCAATTGAAGAAGAATACACGTTACGAAAACTGTTAGAAGATCCGAATGAAATGATTTTAGATCGATCAACTGGAGCGAGAGAAGCTGACCAGATGATTTTACGCGTCGATTTTTCGATGATCCGTCGAGAATCTGGCTTTATCAGTGGGTTGGTTGCAGTTTTACATGATGTAACGGAACAAGAGAAAACAGAACGGGAACGTCGTGAGTTCGTATCGAACGTTTCCCATGAGTTGCGTACGCCTTTAACAAGTATGCGTAGTTATATCGAAGCACTTAGTGAGGGTGCTTGGAAGGACGAAGAAGTCGCACCGAACTTTTTAAAAGTGACCTTAGATGAGACCGATCGTATGATCCGCATGATCAATGATCTACTGAACCTATCTCGCATGGATACGGGGAATACTCAATTACAATTAGAATATGTCAATTTTAATGAACTCGTTAATTTTGTGTTAGATCGTTTTGATATGATGGTAGGTAATCAAGAAAAAAATTATACGATCCGTCGAGAATTTACGCAACGAGATCTGTGGGTCGAGATCGACACAGATAAAATTATTCAAGTTATTGACAATATCATGAACAATGCAATCAAATATTCACCCGATGGGGGAGCAATCACCTGCCGGTTGCTTGAAACACATAACAATGTGATTTTAAGTATTACAGACCAAGGGCTAGGTATCCCTAAAAAAGATTTGAATCGTGTATTTGAACGTTTTTATCGAGTGGATAAAGCAAGAGCTAGAGCGCAAGGTGGAACAGGATTAGGCTTAGCAATCTCTCGCGAAGTAGTGAAAGCACATCGTGGCGCAATCTGGGCAGAAAGTAAGGAGGGACAAGGTTCAACCTTCTATATTTCTTTACCTTATGAACCGTATGAGGAGGAATGGTGGGAATGAAGATTTCTGAAAAATTTATACGAATTGGTTTGATCTTGATGGTTGCATTAAGCCTGTACTTCTCTTATGCAATTTGGTTGAGTCCAGCAGGGAAAACTTCAATCAACTTAGAAGAGAGCAATTCACAAGTGATTGAATCACAAAGCTATCGTAAAGCATCAGAAATTTATTTGCCTTTACACCTCGCATGGTTTCAAACAGATACAGTGAAAGAAACGAATAGTGAGAACCTGATTTCTCAAATACATGGGTTGATCGAAGGTGCTCGTTTTGGCAAGCTGACAGAAGTCGTGGAAGCAGACCAAGAGAAGTTCAATCAAAAGAAGTCTCTCAATGAAGGAATCGAATTCTCTTATAACGCACCTTATCTACTCAGTGGCTATGTGAAAGCATTTGGTTTGAATATTGATCTAGGTTCAGTCCAAAATGAAGATGTCTATTTTACGAGTGTCCAATTTGATCTAAAAGACGAAAAAGTTAGTTTTATTGATTATGATCAGCGGACGATTTACGAAGCCAGTCTATCGATGGATTGGAAAGAAATAGAACATGATTTGAATTCTTCAGATGTCAACTGGACACCTGTATTCAGAACGCCAGAAAGAATTGAAACACAGCACAGTATCAAAGAACCAATGAAACTAAAAAAATACAGTTATATCTTATCTCAGCAACCATACACCGTCTTTCGGAATGCTTTTTTTTCCCAGCCAGATGCGGTTAAAAACAATGATGAAAGTACGGAATTGATTTTTTATGATGGCAATGAAACAATGACGATCCATTCAGAAAATCAGATCGTCGATTTTAGAGGAGATTTACCGACGATTGATGAACCAAACAATATTTTTACGGACAGTTTTCCTTATGTCAGCAAACTAGGTGGCGCGTTAGGCAATGTTCGATATTTTGATCGTAATAAGAATACAATCGATTATCGTATTTTTGTAGAAGGATTTCCCGTATTTGGTTCAGACAGTAAAGGAAAAGTTGCAATCGAAATCGGTAATGAGCAAGTCAATAATCAAGTAAGTATCCAAACGAGTTTAAATACCATCCAAGTCCCGATTCCTTCAGATGAAGAAGTCGAGTTGCCTAGCACCGACGATGTATATCAGGAATTAGTAGATAATGGGGCAGAAGAATCGAAAATCGAGTTGATTATTGTTGGCTATACATGGCAAAACATCGAAGAAACAAATCGGGTGGTTGATCTATTCCCAGAGTGGTATGTGAAATATCAAGGAGAATGGTATTCTGCAAATGAATTATTGACCAAACTACCTGAGAAGGAGGCGGAGTAACTATGGATTTCAAAAAAATTGAATGGATTTTCTTCGTCGCCTTTCTAGGACTGAATGTTTTTTTATTTAGTAGTTATCATGAATCGATCAACCAAGAGCATACGGTAATACGCTCAGATCAGACAGAATCAATCAAAAAACGGTTAGCAAATGATGATATTACTTATACGGGTGATTTCTCTTCTGAAAGTAAGCAAGGCTACTATTTAAGTGCGGAAGAAACGGAACTGAGTCAAACGTTGTTCAAGTATCGCCAAGATAATAATCGACGTGGTTTATTAGAAAGTGGAGTTTCGATCAATGATAATATATTGACTAAAACATTATCGGACTCTGAATCTGAAAGCAAAGTCCTTGATCCAAATCGCATAGCAAGTTCACTCAATGATTTTTTGGATAACGAGGAAGATGTTTTATTTGGTAATGAGTATATCTATATGAAAAATTTCTCTGTATTAGAAGGTGATTCTCCTGAAATCACAGCGAGCCAAACGTATGAAGGATTGCCATTCTATGATGATACAGCTAAACTTATTTTCTCCCTCGAAAAAAAGGGGGATGAGTATCGCATTTTGAAGTATACTCAAACCCACTTAACGAATATTGAACAGTTGCGAGAAAAAACAGAATTGCATACGGAAGAAGAAGCTATTAATACATTGTATGTAAATAATAAAATCTCTCGAGGATCGAATATCCTTTGGCGTCAGCTGGCTTACTCTCGTATTTTGAAAGTACGAGAGAAAAATGTGTATGTACCGGTGTGGTATGTTGCAATTGAAACGCCGGATAAGACTTATCAGATCGAAACGGTCAATGCATTTAGTAATACGATTATTACAAATAATTCGATCCCAAAGGTGGAAGATCATTAAAAAAGTAGGTATAATGAAAAAAGTTTACAAAGTAAGAAGGGAAGTAGTAGTAAAATGGCTGAAGGAAATACAGCTTTTAAAATCAGTATCCTTGCAAGTGGGAGTTCAGGAAACTCATTATATATCGAGAGTGACAAAAAGCGACTTCTGGTAGATGCAGGACTGAGTGGGAAAAAAATTACTTCCTTAATGGCACAAATCGGTCGGACGCCCGATCAATTAGACGGTATTCTTGTGACACATGAACATCGAGATCACATTCATGGGGTAGGTGTTTTGGCGCGTAAGTACCATTTAGATATCTATGCAAATGAAAAAACATGGGAAGCTATGGCTCCGATGATCGGAAATGTCCCAATTGAACAAAAACATTTATTTCAGATGGGGAAAGTCCAAACATTTGGCGATTTAGATATCGAGAGTTTTGGTGTTTCTCATGATGCAGCTGCACCACAATTTTATCGTTTCCATAAAGAGAATCGTTCATTTGTCATGCTGACGGATACGGGTTATTGTAGTGATCATATGCGAGGGATCATTGAAAATGCTGATGGGTACTTGATGGAAAGCAATCATGATCTAGAGATGTTGCGTATGGGGCCGTATCCTTGGAATTTGAAACAACGTATTTTAGGCGATCGTGGTCATTTATCGAATGAAGATGGTGCATTAGTGATGACTGATGTAATTGGCGATCGTACAAAACGAATCTATTTAGGCCATTTAAGTAAAGAAAACAATATGAAAGAATTGGCCCATTTGACTATGGAAAATGTTCTTAAGGAAAAAGATCTAGGTGTGGGATATGATTTCAATGTGTACGACACTGACCCGGATGCTGCAACAGAATTATTTTCAATTTGATCAATCAGTTGTGACGGAAGTGATCGGCTCATAAAAATAAGCGGTAAAGTCCGAAAATTTGAAGGAATTTTTGGGATTTACCGCTTTTTTCGTAAGGAGTTACCTCCTGAATGCTATTTATTTTATTATAGGGAGTGCCTGATGATGAAAGTCACAGGCTTTTTTTATTTTTTACAGTAAACCTTGTTGCAATGCCAATTGTACAATGACAACTAGAGTGTTCATACCAATATGGGTAATCATTGGTGCCCAGATTCGTCCAGTGGATCGGTATAGTAAACTAAAGAAAAATCCTAAAAAGAAGTAGACGAGTAAATGCCCATCATTGTGTGCTAATGCAAAGAGCAAGGAACTAACACTTGCACCTACCCAAAAGTTGGTATAGTGACCAACGATGCCAAGAATACTGCGACGAAATACAAATTCTTCCATGATTGGTCCGGCAATAGTTGTAGCAATAATAAAAGCAGGAGTATCTAAAATCAGTTGGATAATATTTTGCGTATTTTCAGATGGAGAGACTTCTCCAAAAAAGAAACTCTCGATCATAACCGCAATACTTTGTAAAATTAGAGCGATAAAGATACCAACTACTCCATATAAAATGATTTTTGAGCGAGAAGCAACTGGTACGTTTGCTTCGATTTCTATGGGTTCTTTATGCCTGAAGTACAAGAACCACAGAATGATTGCACCTAAGATATACGCAACTGTTGTAGCATTAATCAAACCTGACGTTGAATTTACAAGTCCGACAGATGTCAGAAGTAAAGGCGAGACAAATACTAGCCCGTAACAAAAAATGCTAAAAAAGCTATATTTTTTTAATGACATATGAAACCTCCTTGAGCTAAGTGAAAAGCCAAGTGTAACTTTCTTTCTTGCTCTAATAATATAGGAAAAGCAACCGTTCGTTGAACTTTAATTGAAGAAACTTAGTAGCTTAATCAACTTCTGTGTTACTAAACACTATCCATTGTTCATTATACCATATCAAGATGTTTCTCTGATCAGTTAGTATTGATCGGCTTTTTCATGACCTATGATAAACGGTGTTCAAAAGCCAGCTCCTTCAATATTAAGTCAAAACTTGAAAAAATATGAGAAGCTATTTTCTCAAATTTTGCCTTAATACTTGGAGCTGATCGGCTTTTTCACAATCTTCTTTAAAAATTTTTTTTCTATGATTTAAAAAGCTTGCAAAAGAATAGGAGAATGAGTATTATTAAAAATGTAGGTTAGCACTCGATGTGATAGAGTGCTAATGGATTCAAAAAAAGAGTTATCGGAGGGATTTATCGTGTTAAAACCATTAGGTGATCGCGTCATCATTGAAGTCGCGCAAGAAGAAGAAAAAACTGTTGGAGGAATCGTTTTAGCTTCATCAGCGAAAGAGAAACCTCAAACTGGAACAGTTGTAGCAGTGGGTGAGGGACGTTTGCTAGAAAACGGTGAAAAAGTTCCTGCAGCTATTAAAGTAGGCGACCAAGTAATGTTTGAAAAATATGCCGGTACAGAAGTGAAATTTGAAGGAACAGAATATTTGATCGTCTCTGGAAAAGATATCATGGCGATTGTTGAGTAAGTACAAAACAAAAATAATTGATGAGGTGACGAAAAAATGGCAAAAGAATTAAAATTTGCAGAAGATGCACGTGCAGCAATGTTACGTGGTGTAGATAAATTAGCAGATACAGTAAAAGTGACATTAGGACCAAAAGGCCGTAATGTTGTTTTAGAAAAATCATATGGTTCTCCATTGATCACAAATGACGGTGTGACGATTGCAAAAGAAATCGAATTAGAAGATCATTTTGAAAACATGGGTGCAAAATTAGTTTCAGAAGTTGCATCAAAAACAAATGATATCGCTGGAGATGGTACAACGACAGCGACTGTATTGACTCAAGCAATTGTCCGTGAAGGTTTGAAAAACGTCACAGCTGGTGCTAACCCATTAGGTATTCGTCGTGGGATCGAATTAGCCACTAAAACAGCAGTGGAAGAATTACACAACATCTCAACTGTTGTTGACTCAAAAGAGGCTATTGCACAAGTTGCGGCTGTTTCTTCTGGTTCAGAACAAGTGGGCCGTTTGATTGCGGATGCAATGGAAAAAGTCGGCAATGACGGTGTCATCACAATTGAAGAATCTAAAGGAATCGAAACAGAATTAGATGTCGTAGAAGGTATGCAATTTGACCGTGGTTACTTGTCACAATATATGGTAACAGACAACGACAAAATGGAAGCTGTTTTGGAAAATCCATACTTGTTGATCACTGACAAGAAAATTTCAAATATCCAAGATATCTTACCTTTATTAGAACAAATCTTACAACAATCACGTCCTTTATTGATCATTGCTGATGACGTGGATGGCGAAGCATTACCAACATTGGTATTGAATAAAATCCGTGGAACATTCAATGTTGTTGCTGTAAAAGCACCAGGTTTCGGCGACCGTCGTAAAGCAATGTTAGAAGATATTGCTGTCTTGACTGGTGGTACAGTGATCACAGATGACCTAGGATTAGAATTGAAAGATGCAACAATCGAAAACTTAGGAAATGCTTCAAAAGTTGTTGTGGATAAAGACAACACAACGATCGTTGAAGGTTCAGGCGATAAAACAGCTATTGATGCACGTGTTCAATTGATCAAAAACCAAATCGCTGAAACAACTTCAGACTTTGACCGTGAAAAATTACAAGAACGCTTAGCGAAACTTGCCGGCGGAGTAGCAGTCGTAAAAGTCGGAGCAGCAACTGAAACAGAATTAAAAGAATTGAAACTACGTATTGAAGATGCTTTGAACGCTACTCGTGCTGCTGTTGAAGAAGGCATGGTCTCTGGTGGTGGTACAGCATTAGTGAACGTGATCAACAAAGTAGCGATGATCGAAGCAGAAGGCGACGTAGCAACAGGTATCAAGATCGTTACTCGTGCATTAGAAGAACCAATTCGCCAAATTGCTGAAAATGCTGGTTATGAAGGATCAGTTATTGTTGATAAATTGAAAAATGTTGATTTAGGAACAGGATTCAATGCAGCAACTGGTGAATGGGTAAACATGGTGGAAGCCGGAATCGTTGACCCAACAAAAGTAACTCGTTCAGCATTACAAAATGCAGCATCTGTATCTGCATTACTATTAACAACTGAAGCAGTTGTGGCAGATAAACCAGAACCAGCAGCACCTGCTGCACCAGCTATGGATCCATCAATGATGGGCGGCATGATGTAATAACTCCAGAAGAACCTTGTTCAATCAAGGTTCTTCTTTTTTTTGTCTTCTTAGAAAAAAGCATAAACAGGGTAAAATTGAGTGTGACGTAATGAGATTGTGCATTCATATTGTAAATAAAAAATGGGCAAATCACTAAATTGACAAGCCAATCATCAAATTGTTGTATTATTATTTCATCGATTCAATCTATGGAAGAAAATTTATTTCCTTTAACATTTCTTTCACTCTTTCGCTAGCGAAGTTCACAAAGTTATGCTATATTTGTGATATCATTATAATGTATACGCATTCATAATGATGGAAGATCGAATTGTAGGAGGATGAAAATGAATAAATTGATGGAATGGATGGAGAGATATATCTTGCCAGTTGCCACGAAGATTGGTTCGGAAAAGCATCTGGTTGCTTTACGTGATGCGTTTATTGGAACCATGCCGGCAACGATGGCTGGGGCAATTGCGGTGCTATTGAATGCGTTTATGCGTGATTTTCCTAACACGTATCTAGGTGAAGGGAATGCCATTACGACTTTTTTTACACCAGTAATTGGTGTCAATGGCCTGATTTGGAATGGGACGTTAGCGATTATGGCAGTCGTATTCGCATTGTCACTAGGCGCAAATTTGGCAAAGGCATATGAAGTGGACCCTGTATCAGGAAGTATTGTATCTTTAGTTGCATTTATTATTGGATTACCTGATGCTGCCACAGCTGTTTTGACGTTGCCAGAAAAATTGTCACAAGATGCTATGGACATGATCACTACCGCAGGCGGCGTGATTGCTGATGGTACTGATGGTGGTGGACAGACGCTTTCGATGGGCGCATGGGGTTATTTCAACTTTGGGAAATACATGGGTGGTTCTGGTCTTTTTACAGCTATGATCTTTGGTTTTATTTCTGTTATCATTTTTGCACTATTGATGCGTAAAAAAATTATTATCAGAATGCCAGAATCAGTGCCACCAGCAGTTGCACGTGCTTTTGCCGCAATCATTCCTGCAGTTGTTTCTTTATATGTTGTGGGAACGATCAATTATATCTTCCGACAAACAGCAGGAGTACCATTGATTGACTGGATCTCTGAAGCGATTCAAAAACCTTTGATGAATTTATCGCAAGGGTATGGCGCAGTGTTTATTATCGTGTTACTTGTTCATGTGCTTTGGTTCTTTGGATTACATGGAACAAATATCATGTCACCAGTGTTACAGACACTTTATGGTACAGCGATGGTCGAAAATACCAATGCCTTTCAAAATAATGAGCCAATCCCCTTCAAATGGGTAGCAGGTTCATTTGAAGCATTCGTATGGCCTGGTGGTGCCGGCGTAACGTTGGTATTGATCGTCATGATTTTATTTTTATCAAAACGTGCCGATTATAAAACAGTTGGTAAGCTAGGGATTGCTCCTGGTTTGTTCAATATCAATGAACCAGTGATGTTTGGTCTACCAGTCGTATTGAATCCATTGTTGATGATCCCATTCATCGTCGCACCACTTGTAACGGCAACCATTGCTTACTTTGCGACAATGGCAGGCCTTGTTCGCCCAGTGGTGGTAAATGTGATTTGGGTCATGCCAACGATTATCAGTGGGTTCTTAGCAACCGCAGGTGACTGGCGTGCCATTGTCTTGACGATCGTCAATCTCTTAGTCGCTGCTTTGATTTGGGCACCATTTATCTTGGCTGCAAACCGTTTAGATCCTAATCTAGGTGAACCAGAAGAATAAAAGAAGCAAACTCCTTGCTATGAGACGCGTTTCATACCGTATACTCAAAGCATAAATAAAGGAGGGCTTCTTATGAATACCTATATCAAAGCAACGCAAGGCACCAAGAATCAATGTTTTTACGCATTTGTTGAGTTTAAAGATTCCATGCTCGTGTTGTCTAGTTTTCAAGGCCTTAATCGATCGGTGATCAAAAAAATCAATTTAGCAGATATTTCTGGTTTGACCAAGGATAATTATTGGGGTGGTCAACGAATCAGTTTCTATGACCAAGGAACATTGTATCAATTTTTCGAATGTGGACCTGCTGTGGTAGACTATCTACAAGAAAATCTTTTTGTATAGGTGGCGAACAGTAGTCATGGCAAACATCCGAGATATAGCCAAACGAACAGGATATTCTGTTTCGACGGTATCCCGTGTCATCAATCAACATCCTTATGTCGATGAAGCGAAACGAACAGAGATCTTGAAAGTGATCAAAGAATTAAATTATGTACCGAATGCCAATGCCAGACAACTAAGTTCTGGAAAAACTAAAAATATTGGTGTCATTTTACCTTACACAAATCACCCATATTTTGATCAGTTGCTCAGTGGAATCATTGAAGTCGCTTTTAGTGAGGGCTATAAAGTGACGTTGTTGCCAACAAACTACCAAATAAAACGGGAACAACAATATTTAGAAGAGTTTGCGGCGAAAGCATTTGACGGATTGATCATTACATCAAGAGCAAATCCCTTAGAGTTGTTGCTTGATTATCAACGCTATGGCCCTATCGTCTTTTGCGAAAAGATCGAAGACTTGGAAGTAATGAGTGTCTATATTGATCGCAAACAATCGATTACTGATGGCTTATCCTTTTTAAAAGATCAAGGTGTCAAACGTTTAGGTGTCACCTTAGGAAGAACCGGTCGAATGAGTTACAATTCGAAAATCACATTAAAACTGTGTAAAGAGATTTTTCCTGACTTTAATGAAGCTGATGTCTACTGGCAGTGTATTGATACCGAGCATGGGGAAATGGCAGGGGAATTTTTTAAGGAACGAGGAATTGATGGCATTTTCACGAATTCAGACACAGTAGCAGCGGGAATCCTGCAAAGCTACAAAAAACAAAAAATACCAATTGTTGGTAGGGAAAATATGCTGATCAGTGAATTATTAAATTTTTCAACAATTGATCACCATTTGAAACAATGTGGTGAAACCGCTTTTCGTTTGTTTTTGAATGATACAGTCGAACAAGTAAAGATTCCGTATACTTTTATTCAACGTCCGTGAAATAAAAAAGACAAATCCTTTTTGTGGATTTGTCTTTTTTTATTTATGCATGAGCTTGAATGATCTCATTCAATGCTATAGCGGCGCCTTTACCACAGCGAGAATCATAGTATTCAGTAAAACGTTCATCTGAGATATACAGCATACCTAATCCTTTGTGGGCTTCTGCTTGATACGTGGGCCAACTAAATAATAGCCATTTTTTATGTGCATCAAAAATTTCTTTTGCAAGTGCCTGATTTGATTGGTCAGACAGATAAGACGTTAAATTCGTTAGTAATTGTTGCTCAACTTCTTGCATTTCTTGGTATTTTTCTTGGGAAAGGTTTTGCCATTGTTCGTTTGCTTTATCAATCGTTTCTTCTCCGTATTTTTCACGGATCTCTGTGCCATAGTTTGTTTCATTTTCAGTTATTTTTTGTTTTTTTAATCCTTCAAATTTTTCTTGGTCAGTCATCTTTTTTCCTCCTTTGAATTGTGCTAATGTTTGTTGGACGGTTGCCAGGAGAGTATCAATTTCTGCTCGTTTCTCTAGTAGTTTTCTCTGATGTTCGATGAGTGCATGTTGATGATCAAAGGTAGGATCATCTAATAATTCGCGAATTTGGTTCAGTGGAAAATCTAAGGATCGATAAAATAAAATTTGTTGTAGACGATCGATTTCTTGAGAACCATAGATACGATAACCAGCTGAATTGATCCGTTTGGGTTTGAGTAAATCAATTTCATCGTAAAAACGTAGTGTACGACTACTTACGCCTGAGAGCTGTGCCATTTTCTTAATTGTGTATTCCATTGTTTTCCCTCCTGACAAAACTAGCATAATCCTTGACGTAACGAGAAGGTCAAGTGAAAAATCATCTTTTTTATCTAATTGATTATATGTTATACTATTAAACGAAGAGAGGGAAATCAAATTGTTTTTTTATCGTCTTTATGAAAGCGATTTATTTTATTGAGTAAAAAAATTAAGAAAAGAGGAAAAGTATGAAACTGATTGAAACTCCGATTACGAGCAACTTGAATATCAAAACTTTTTATCCAAAAATCGTTGATTTCTTTTTTAGAAATTCTGCTATTCGATTTTATAAACTATTTTCTTTAGATCGTACACAGATTTTGTTGATCGATACCTATAATCAAGTCCAATTAGTGATGATCAATACAAAAAAGAAAATCACTAAACAGGAAATTGATTATGCAATCAAAAAAGTGTTGAAAACAGAACGATCAGCGGTCAATATCCATGTAGGTGTCAAGCAAGAATTAGAAGAAGCGGGTGTTCAGTTCAAACGGCCGAATAAGGATATCGTCATTGTAGAACAAGCCATCGCAACGATTGCATAGCTCGATCAATACAGCAAGAAAGTTATGGATGATCCTAAATTGAATAAGCGATAGGAAGTAAAGCGCCTAAATTCCAAGATAGTTTGATCTTTGGGATTTAGGCGTTTTTTTACAACCTAGATAAACGGTGTTCAAGAAGCAACACTTCAATAATAAGCCAAGAAAATCCAAAATGAAAAAGCCATTTTTGATTTTCCTGTCTTATTACTCAGTGCTGAGCGCTTCTTTCACAACCTGGATAAACGGTGTTCAAGAAGCTGACCTTCAACATTAAGCTGAAAAATCAAAAAATATGAGGAGCTATTTTTGCAAGTTCTACCTTACTACTCGGAGCTGCCCGGCTTTCTCACAATCTCCTATCTTATTTCTTTACTTTGTACAAAATAAAACAAGATTTCTTTTACTAGGGTATTTTTTTGTTATAATGGATAAGAAATGAAAATTGGCTAAGAGGAGCAATAAAAAAGATGACGACAACTTACTCAGATGACAGTTTGACGCTACATACGGATCTTTACCAGATCAACATGATGCAGACTTACTGGGAACTAGATAGAGCAGATAAACATGCAGTTTTTGAATGTTACTTCCGCGAGATGCCATTCAATCATGGTTATGCTGTTTTTGCAGGGTTAGAACGATTAGTGGATTATTTAGAAAACTTGACATTTACTGATACAGATATTGCGTATCTTCGCGAAATGGCTGTTTATCCGGAAGGCTTTTTGACGTATTTACGTGAATTCAAATTCAAAGCGACTGTCCGTTCCGCTCGTGAAGGAGAACTTGTTTTTGCGAATGAGCCATTGATCCAAGTGGAAGGCCCATTAGCCCATTGTCAATTAGTAGAAACAGCCTTATTGAATATGGTGAATTTTCAAACGTTGATCGCGACGAAAGCGGCTCGTATCAAATCAGTGATCGGTGACGATCCATTATTGGAGTTTGGTACACGCCGTGCGCAAGAATTGGATGCTGCGGTTTGGGGTACTCGTGCTGCTTATATTGGTGGAGCAGATGCAACGAGCAATGTTCGTGCAGGGAAAATTTTCGGGATTCCAGCAAGCGGTACCCACGCTCATTCACTTGTTCAAAGTTATGGGAATGACTATGAAGCATTTATGGCGTATGCAAAGACACATAAAGATTGTGTTTTTCTAGTGGATACTTACGATACCTTGAAATCGGGTGTTCCTAGTGCGATCCGTGTGGCAAAAGAACTTGGCAACAAGATCAATTTCCAAGGCGTACGTATCGATAGTGGTGATATGGCGTATATTTCGAAACGGGTCAGAGAACAATTAGATTCCGCTGGTTTTACAGAAGCAAAAATCTATGCCTCAAATGATTTAGATGAAGCGACGATTTTAAACTTAAAAATGCAAAAAGCAAAAATCGATGTTTGGGGCGTGGGAACAAAGTTGATCACCGCCTATGACCAACCGGCTTTAGGTGCAGTCTTCAAACTGGTATCCATCGAAAATGAACAAGGTGAAATGATCGATACGATCAAATTGTCTAGCAATGCAGAAAAAGTTACTACACCAGGTAAAAAACAAGTATGGCGTATCACTCGTAACTTTGATGGGAAATCAGAAGGCGATTATGTGACACTATGGGACGAAGATCCTCGACAAGAAGAAGAGATCTTCATGTTCCACCCGACACATACCTTTATCAATAAAACTGTTCGTGATTTTACAGCTCGGCCAATTTTACAAGATATTTTTGTTGAAGGAACGAGAGTCTATGACTTACCGACATTAGAAGAAATCAAAGAGTATACCAGAGGAAACTTAGATTCTCTTTGGGAAGAATACAAACGTGATTTGAATCCGCAAAAATATCCTGTGGATCTATCAACAGATTGCTGGAATCATAAGATGGCAATCATGGAACGAATGAAAAAAAGCGTCACACAATTAACGAGTGAACTATAGGAGGAATGGAAGATGAATCATTTACAACAAGCAATCATCGAAGAATTAGGCGTGAAATCAGTCATCGATCCTCAAAATGAAATTCGTGTGAGTATCGATTTCATGAAAGAATATTTGAAAAAGAATCCCTTCTTAAAAACCTTGGTTTTAGGTATCAGTGGAGGACAAGATTCTACTTTAGCCGGACGTTTAGCACAATTGGCAATGGAAGAAATGCGGGAAGAAACGAAAGATGATAGTTACCAGTTTATCGGTGTACGTTTGCCATATGGAGAACAGGCAGATGAAGAAGATGCCAAAGCGGCGTTAGACTTTATCCAACCAGACGTCCAATTACGTGTAAATATCAAACCCGCTGTCGATGCGCAAACGCAAGCATTGATTGAAGCAGGTGTGGAAATCAGTGATTTCAATAAAGGAAATATCAAAGCGCGCCAACGAATGATCACACAATATGCGGTTGCTGGACAACGCGCAGGGGCTGTGATCGGAACCGACCACGCAGCTGAAAATATTACTGGTTTCTTTACAAAATATGGAGACGGTGGGGCAGATATTTTGCCATTGTTCCGCTTGAATAAACGCCAAGGAAAAGCATTGTTGAAGGCTTTAGACGCGCCAAAACATCTCTATACCAAAGTGCCAACAGCTGACCTTGAAGAAGGCAAGCCGATGATTGCCGATGAAGTCGCATTAGGTGTCACATATGATGAGATCGACGACTATTTGGAAGGGAAAGAAATTCCAGTAGATGCACAACAAAAAATCGAGCAATGGTGGAATAAAACACAGCATAAACGTCATTTGCCAATTTCGATCTTTGATGATTTTTGGAAATAAAGTGAAATAAACGAATCAAATGAACCGTTAATCCTTTGTTGATCAAGGGATTAACGGTTTATTTTTGTTTGTATTCGCGTTTTGTTCTCCAGTGTATTTTTAAGGTGAAGATTTTTATTGCTTTGCTTCATTCTCATAGAAAAGAAGGCTTAAAAAATAAGTTTTCCACATTGGAAGAGTCAGTATTGAAAGAAACAAAATAGGATCGGCTATACTTGATTGACACTCTTTGACAGTCTGAAACAAATCGATGTTCCTTAAGAAAATCATTTGATAGCGACAATAGCATCTATTTCTACTTTGAATCTTGGATCAATCAATCCAGCTACTATTACTACTGTCATTGCTGGTTTATTTTCTCCATATAGTTTTATAAGTGTCGTCCTAAGTGATCCTAAAAAGGAAGCATCAGTTAAATACACGTTCATTTTGACAATATTTTGGGTACTCGCTTCGTTATCCATAATGATGGAATTTATTTTTTCAACAACGATTTGTATTTGCTCATCGATACCATCGGGAATGTAATCCTCTTTTTGAGGTGTCTGTCCGGAAATAAATAATAAAGGTGAATCTGTCATAACACTATTTGAATAGATAGCCATAAAATTACTCCTTTTCATTGATATTATTATTCGGTGCTGACCGCTTCTTTCACAACCTAGATAAACAGTGTTCGAAAGCCAGCTCCTTCAATAGTAAGTCAAAACTTGAAAAAATATGAGAAGCTATTTTCTCAAGTTCTGCCTTACTACTTGGAGCTAAACGGCTTTCTCACAACTTAGATAAACGGTGTTCAAAAAGCTGACCTTCAACATTAAGCTGAAAAATCAAAAAATATGGAAAGCTATTTTCTGATTTCTCATCTTACTGCTCAGGTCAAACCGCTTTTTTCACAACCTATGATAAACGGTGTTCAAAAAGCTGACCTTCAACATTAAGCTGAAAAATCAAAAAATATGGAAAGCTATTTTCTGATTTCTCATCTTACTGCTCAGGTCAAACCGCTTTTTTCACAACCTATGATAAACGGTGTTCAAAAAGCTGACCTTCAACATTAAGCTGAAAAATCAAAAAATATGGAAAGCTATTTTCTGATTTCTCATCTTACTGCTCAGGTCAAACCGCTTTTTTCACAACCTAGATAAACGGTGTTCAAGAAGCAACACTTCAATAATAAGTCAAAACCATCAAAAATGAAAAAGCCATTTTCGATGATTCTGTCTTATTACTCAGTGCTGACCGCTTCTTTCACAACCTTAACTATAATACACCTTCATCTTGATATCTTGGTCGTAGTTGCCGAAGCCTTTGCCGAATAGGGTGCAGCCACCGACGTTTTTGGCGTCTTCTTTGACTTCGATGCGGAAGGTCCAGACGTCTTCGTTTCTTGGGATGTCATTGATCGTGATTTCAGATAATGGTTCGCCGTTGATATTGGTCAAATGTTTAGTGATACGGATTGTTTTCAATAGTCCGTATTGGTTTAGATTATCTGGATACCAGTCCGGGGTATGTTTTCCACGAATGTCTGCGAAATCTCCTGGGCTTGTCCAGTTACCTAATTCCACACCGTTTAGGCTGAAAGTGATATCCGATGGCCAATTGTCGTTCGAAAAGGGAAACTCGGAAGATAGTTCAACGGACAATTCCAACATTTCCAAGGTATCTTCTTCGTTTAAAAAGTTTGGTGTTTGATATTCAACAAATCCGCTTGTAAACCACAGAATCCGAGCATCCATTCGTCGTGGATCGGCAAAATAACGTGGTTCATCGACTTTGCCGATAAAGTCATGGATCGTTGCCAGACCGCATGTCGGCTCAATCGAATAGCGGGTATAATGACCGATAGGGATCGATGTTTCTTTCGTATCAAAGGCATTGAAGATTTTTTCTGGAAACGTGATGTTGATTTTATCGACACGTAAGCTGGAAATTTTTTTTTGGCCTATTTTTTCAGATTTGATGATATTTGCTTCTTCAAGTTTTTTTACATGCATTGTTGTAATCGCGCTACTGATACCGAGTGCTTGGGCAAGCTCTTTGATATTCATTTTGTTTTTTGAAAGTAACTGGATGATTTTTATCCTTGTTTTACTAGCTAAAGCTTCATAAACAGGTAACGATTCTTCATTGATTTGGAGTTGCATGATTTTTCACCTCTTATTTAGGTTTTTGTTTAACTATATATTAACATAAATATTAATTTATAGGTTAATATCATAAAACTAATATATATAATTAACATTTATGTTAATTATAATGTAAAAATATTTTTATATTTAATAATATTATTATTGACAACGCTTTCAAAGAAAGATATGATTCATGTATAAATTAAAGGAGGGGACATATGGAAGCTGTAATGTCAGTTAGTCGTGTGCAAAAGATAGGGGAAATCGATCGTCGTTTGTATGGCTCGTTTATTGAGCATATGGGACGTGCAGTGTATGGAGGGATCTATCAACCAGATCATCCGACTGCAAATGATAAGGGATTTCGCCAAGACGTTATGGAGCTAGTCAAAGAATTATCGGTACCATTGATCCGGTATCCAGGTGGGAATTTTGTTTCTGGGTTCAATTGGGAAGATAGTGTGGGGCCTATAACGGAGCGGCCGAAAAGATTAGACCTTGCTTGGCGATCTTTAGAAACAAATCAAGTGGGTGTGCATGAATTTGCTGCGTGGTGTCAAGAAGTGGGCGCTGAGATCAATATGGCTGTCAATCTTGGAACACGTGGCTTAGATGCTGCAAGAAATCTAGTAGAATATTGCAATTATCCTAGTGGTACTTATTGGAGTGATCAAAGAATAGCAAATGGACAAACCGAACCTTTTGCGATCAAGACGTGGTGTTTAGGCAATGAAATGGATGGTCCTTGGCAAATCGGTCATAAGACAGCAGCGGAGTATGGACGGCTGGCAGAAGAAACAGCAAAAGCAATGAAACTTGTCGATGAATCGATCGAAGTCGTTTTATGTGGTAGCTCGAATAGTAAAATGCCGACGTTCGGTGAGTGGGAATTGACTGTATTGGATCAAGCCTATGAACAAATCGATTATCTTTCATTGCATCAGTATTATGGCAATCAAACAAATGATTTGAAAAATTATTTAGCTCGTTCAGTCGATATGGATCAGTTCATCTCTGGTGTTGTTGCGATGTGTGATGCAATCAAGGCGAAAAAACACAGCAAGAAACAAATCAATCTATCTTTTGATGAATGGAATATTTGGTATCATTCGACAGAACATGATCAAACAGTCAAGCCATGGCAAGTGGCCCCACCTTTATTAGAAGATCACTATAATTTTGAGGATGCTTTAGTATTGGGCTGTTTATTGATCACTTTGTTAAAACATTCTGATCGAGTAAAAATTGCTTGTCTGGCGCAGCTAGTCAACGTAATTGCTCCGATCATGACAGAAGAAGACGGTGAAGCATGGCGTCAAACAATCTATTATCCATTTATGCAAGTCGCGACTTTAGGGCAAGGTATTGCTTTACGACCTGAAATCACTGTCGATACGTATGCAACGAGTGAATTTGATACAGTTCCATATTTAGAAAGTATCGCGGTGCTGAATGAAGAAAAAAATGAGTTGGTGATCTTTGCAGTGAATCGTGGAGAAGAAGAGATGAGTTTAGATCTACAATTTTCTGACTTAAAGATTAAGGAAGTCATTGATTTTTCAGAGATGTCTGGCTATGAAATCAAAGCGGTCAATCAAGCAGGAAATGAGCAAATCAAACCTGTGTCTTCAAAAGCCTACGAACATAAAGAAAATCAGTTGAATTGCAAATTGAAACCGTTATCTTGGAATGTGATCCGTACAAGCTTGACCCCGAACAAATAAGGAGGAGATAGAGATGCGAGGAAAAAAATTGATGATTGGTTCATTGTTGTTAGCTGCGACTGGAATATTAGGTGCTTGTGGCGGTGGTGCTTCTTCTCAAAGTAAAAATGACGGAGAAGTCACACTCTCTTTTTGGAATGGGTTTACAGCTTCTGACGGAGAGATCTTACAAGAGATCGTCAATGATTTTAATAAGAATAATGACAAAAACATCACGATTGAGATGGATGTGATGACATGGGCTAATTTGAATGAAAAATTACCAACGGCTATTTCTTCGAGAAAAGCGCCAGATTTTGTTGCACTGAACTACGCTGATTTTGCTCAATATGTGGAGAATGGGGCTGTGCAGCCTGTAGATGATTTCTGGGAATATGACGGTGTGGATAAAGGAGATTTCAAAGATACTGCGGTAGATCTAGGAATGGTGGATGATCAGCAATACTTTATTCCGATGCAAGTACAAGGGATGTATATGTATTGGAACAAAGAATTATTCAAACAAGCTGGCTTGGATGAAACAACACCACCAACTACTTGGACAGAATTAACAGAGATGGCTCCACAACTGACCGATAGTAGTAAAAATGTCTCAGGTTTTGTCTTCAATAAAGACGGTACTGCACCACTTTATAACTGGATGAAGGCAAATGGAGGAAAACTTGTCAGCGATGACTATACAAAATCTGAGTTTGCTTCACCAGAAAATCTTGAAACACTAACAGCCATCCAAAAAATGATCCATGTCGATAAAGCAGGACCAGAATCGATTTCAGGAGCAGAAATGGATAATTTGATGAACGCTGGACAATTATCGATCATCATCAACGGACCGTGGTTGAATAACGGCTTGAAAGCAAACGAAATCGATTATGGTGTAACGACATTACCGCAAGCAAGTGCGGACGGTGAAAAAACAGCGATTTTAGATGGTGTTGGTTATGCAATCCCAGCAAGTACAGATAGTGACAAAAAAGAGGCAATCTATGAATTCCTAAAATACTGGAACACAAGTGAAATCGGTAAAAAATGGAGTATTGAAAATGGCTTCCCTGCCTACTTATCATCTGTCGCAGAAGATGAAGAAGTGAAGAATGATCCTATCGTATCGGAACTATCCAAACAAATGGAATATGCTGAACCTTATCTACCAGGATTCACGAAAATCGCAGCAATCAATAATGACATCATTAATCCATTGATCGAAAAATTGTTGGCTGGTGAAGATCCAGAGCAACTCATGAATGATGCAGATGATCAGATCAATGATCTATTGAAGGAATAATCGAGTAACAGTTCACAATGAAATCAAAACAACGAAAGAAATAGAAGGAATCTCCTAGAGGATAAGGCGAAAGTCCTATAAATTGCAAAAACATATTTATTGCTTTCGCTTTCCTTTTTCGAGAAAAACTTCTTTCCTTTCTTGGGCTGATTTTTCATCGCTTGAACTGTTCATCAAGGAATCCATCGAATAAGAAAGAGGGGGAATAGACGAAATGAAAGCATTCACCAGATACTGGAACCGACCGGATCGAGCGGCTTATTTGTTTTTAGTGCCATCCTTTTTGATTCTACTGTTATTCACAGTGGTGCCACTGATTGGTACATTTGCGATCAGTTTTACTGATTTGAACATCTTTTTTACTTCAAGAGAGTTCGTAGGCATGGATAATTTTTTGCGGATCTTTGGGGATGAACGTGCGGTCAATTCACTTTTCCATACGTTGTATTTTACCTTACTTGAAACACCAACACAGATTATCGTTGGTTTATTAGCTGCGGTGATCTTGTCAAAGAATACTCGTTTCAATCGCTTTTGTCGCTCAACTTTTTATATCCCTGTTATTTGTTCCTTAACATCCATTGCAATCATCTTTTCAATGTTGCTTGACCCAAACGTTGGGGCTATCCCTTACCTTTTCTCACAAGTAGGTTTGCCGATTCCACAATTTTTCCGTGATCCAACATTAGCAATGCCAACAGTTGCGCTGATGACGGTTTGGAAAAATTTCGGTGTCACGATGACGATCCTGATCACTGCTATTCAAGGAATCTCCCCTTCGCTTTACGAATCAGCGCAAATGGATGGAGCAACCAATCGTCAACAATTCTTTAATATCACGTTACCGCAGATCGTCCCATCTCTTGGTTTTTGTATCTTGACCAACCTGATTGGTTCCATGCAAGTGTTTGACCAAGTATATGTGGCAACGAACGGCGGACCACAATTCAAAACGGAAACAGCTGTCCAATACATTTATAGTCGCGGCTTCACCGCTCCATATGAGTTAGGCTATGCTTCCGCATTATCTTCAGTACTGTTTGTCATTGTAGCTGTGCTGGCAATTTCGACCAATTTATATATGTCAAGAAAAGAAAAACAGATGAAATAGGGGGGAGTAATAATATGCTTTCGGAAAGTTATACAGCAGTTTCAACGAATCGTCGGAAAAAGTTTGATGGAAAGAAATGGTTGCGTGTCGTCGGAATGTTACTCGTATTATTGATTATCGCTTTTCCTTTTCTATGGTTGATCATTTCCTCGTTCAAATATGAAAAAGACATTATTTCTTTTCCCCCGAGAATTTTTGCAGATGAATATACCTTTGAGAATTATATCAAGGTTTGGACGACTATTCCGTTGTTAGAGTACATCAAAAACACAGTGATCTTTGCAGGTGGGACAGTGATCACTTCTGTTTTCTTTGATTCTCTTGCAGGGTATGCTTTTGCTCGGATGCGCTTCAAAGGGAAATCGGTGTTGTTTTACTTTGTTTTGTTAACGATGATGATCCCATTTCAAGTCTTCATGATCCCACTGTTCATCCAAGCAAACTTTTTAGGTATGTTAGATACGTATGCCGGATTGATCATTCCTCGGATGACTACTGCTTTTGGGATATTTATGATGCGGTCGTTTTTTGTGACTTTACCAGATTCATTGGAAGAAGCCGCACGTATTGACGGGTTAGGTGAGTTCAAGATTTTCTTGAAGATCATGTTGCCTTTGAGCAAGCCAACACTTCTATCACTAGCAATCTTTACGTTGATGAACAGTTGGAATGATTTATTGTATCCACTGATTTTGACAACAAGTTCGAAAATGCGGACGTTACCTGCAGGATTAGCTTTATTCACCGGACAAAATATATCATTTTATGGACCGGTGATGGCAGGAACAGTTATTTCGATGTTGCCATTGTTGATCATTTATATTTTTGCTCAAAAATACTTTGTACAAGGAACTGCAATGTCTGGCATGAAAGAGTGAGAAGATGAAATTAGTCGAAACAAAATGGTATGGTCAATTGATCCAAATTTCCGATCATATCTTATTAGGGATTTTATGGGTCGTCGTTTCTTTGCCTTTAGTCACAGTAGTACCAGCCACAACAGGGGTCTTTACAGCGTTGAATAAATGGAAGAATGGCGAATCAGGGCATGTTTGCTATTCCTTTTTTCAGGGCTTTAAGCGTAAGTTTTTCCTTCAATTAGTGATGAGTTGCGTGACCATCATCAGTTATTTTGCGATGAATCTTATTTTGCAAGAATCTGCTATTTGGTTAGTGATTTGTGGGTATGTAACAATGTTGGTTTTTACGATGTTTTTACTTTCTTGGTGTAGTTCTCTTGCCCAAAATGACGCTCTTTCCGGAAAGGAACTTTTTCAAGAAAGTACGTTGTGGGTGTTGACCAACTTTTTGAAGAATCTTGTATGTTGTGGCATATTATTAGTTTTTCTTGTGCTTGTGTTTATGTTTCCGCCGATTATTTTTGTATTAGCAGGTGGGGTTTGGTGGTTGATCAATCATTTAGTGGGAAACATAAATAGGAAAGGAGTGTGGCAATGAAAAAAGTTGAATTAAAGGTACGTCAAGGATTTTCTAAAGGAGCTATCAGTCCACGACTCTTCGGTTCTTTTGTTGAACATATGGGAAGTGTCGTGTATAACGGAATATTTGAACCAGAACATCCGACCGCGGATAAGAATGGCTTTCGACAGGACGTGCTTTCTTATGTAAAAGAACTGTCTTTAGGGGTGATCCGTTATCCTGGAGGGAATTTTACTTCAGGATATGACTGGCAAGATACGATTGGTCCAGTCACCGAGCGTCCAAAAAAAATCGATCTTGCATGGCAAGGAATCGAACCAAATACATTCGGGCTACATGAATTTTTCAAATGGTTAGACATGGTAGAAGCGGAGCCAATCATGACGGTGAATCTAGGCACAAAAGGAATCGATGATGCGCGTAATCTAGTAGAGTATTGTAATTTTCCTCAAGGAACCTCTTGGAGTGAGTTACGCAAACAAAACGGACAAGAGCAACCTTTTAACGTGAAACTTTGGTGCTTAGGAAATGAGTTAGACGGTCCTTGGCAAATTGGCGCAAAAAGTGCCTATGAGTATGGCAGGTTAGCCAATGAATCTGCCAAAGCGATGAAATTAGTCGATGAATCGATCGAAACGATTTTAGTCGGTAGTTCGACGCCACGCTTAGCGTCTTATCCTGAATGGGACCGAATCGCTTTAGAAGAAGCATATGAAAACGTTGATTATATTGCTTTGCATAATTACATCGATAAATATGACGAAAAAGATTTGACTAAACCTCCAAAAAATGAGCGAGCAGATACCAAAACTTACTTAGCTAAAGCGGAACGGTTTGATCGACAAATCGAAGAGATCATTGCGACGTGTGACTATGTGAAAGGCTATCTACGCAGTGACAAGACGATGTACTTAGCTTTTGATGAATGGAATGTTCATAGCCAACCAGAACAAACCTATCAAAAATTCCAAGAGGGGTCACCAATCGATTGGTGCCAGTTCACCATGGAAGATACATTACTGTTCGGCACGTTAGGTCTTGCGATTTTACGGCATGCAGATCGTGTCAAAATTGCTTGCCAATCGCTTTTAGTCAATACCATCCCGCTTATCCTAACAGAGAAAAATGGGATCGCATGGGTAAATCCGACCTATTATGTGATGCAACATCTGGCAAAATATGCGAAAGGCACTGTATTAGATCAACAAACGTTTTGTCCCACATATGAATGTGATACTGGAAAAGAAGTGCCGATCATTGATAGCGTAGTTGTCGAAAATGAGCAAGAAATCGTACTGTTTCTAGTGAATCGCACAGAAGAGAAAGTGTCCATTACGACAACGCATGATTTTGAGCTGGAGACTAAAGCAGTCCAACTAGTCGTAAAAAGTGATCATTTACTAGATAAAAATACGAAAGACGCTCCGAATACGATCCAGCCGATAGAACAAGTAATCGATGTAAATGAAAAGAACACGATCCATATGGTGCTTGAAGCATATTCTTGGAATGTCATCAGACTAAAAAAATGTGAGGAACCTTTATGAAAAAAACAACTTATGCTAATCCAATCGTCCTTGAACGAGCCGATCCTTGGATCTACAAACATACGGACGGCTACTATTATTTGACGGGTTCTCTACCTGGTTATCAGTCCATCGAATTGAGACGTGCGAAAACGATCGATGGCTTGAAGCATGCAGAAAAGTTACTGGTTTGGCATGCACCTAAAACTGGACCCATGAGTCAGTTGATCTGGGCACCAGAAATCCATTATATCCAAGGAAAGTGGTATATCTATTTTGCAGCCAGTGATCATGCAGAGATTCGTGATCGGGATCATCACCATCGGATGTTCGTTCTTGAAAACACGTCCATTGACCCAATGAATACTGATTGGGAAGAAAAAGGGCAAATCATCACTGCTACAGACACGTTTAGTTTAGACGGCACGACTTTTACACATCAAGGAAAGTTGTATTATGTTTGGGCGCAATTAGACCCGCGTATTCCGGGAAACTCCAATCTCTATTTATCAGAAATGGCAAATCCTTGGACACTGACCGGAAAACAACTATTATTAGCCATCCCAGAATTTTCTTGGGAAAAGCAAGGATTTGCAGTCAATGAAGGACCAGCCGTACTGGTTCGTAACGGGAAAATATTCATCACTTACTCGGGGAGTGCCACGGATGAAAATTATGCAATGGGTTTGCTGTGGGCAGAAGAGTCAGCGGATCTACTTGACGGTTATTCTTGGCATAAAAATCCTGAACCTGTCTTTGTCTCTTCGGAGAAAAATAAGCAGTTTGGACCGGGACATAACTCCTTTACTCTCTCAGAAGATGGCAAAGAAGATGTATTAGTTTACCATGCACGACCAGAAAAAAATGAAGGAATCGATCCTCTGAACAATCCCAATCGTCATGCCAACGCACAAGTATTTTCGTGGGACACAGAGGGATTCCCAGTTTTTGGTGAACCAGTTGCGTATTCGGCTGATATTTGAGCATCATTTCAATAAAGCCCTTCAAGAAATAAGCGGTAATAGCCACAATTTGTTGTTCAAAATTGTGGCTATTACCGCTTATTCTTTGCGAGCTGGAGAGACTAAGACACAGTTTCATTCCTTTTGTTTTCTATTTATTTTTTTATAAAATTGGTCGTTCAGACTACTTGTTTTTTGAACTTTACTTTCATTTGTGAAGCGACTAGAATAAAATAGGCGTTAAAGTAGTTTAGAAAAAGTGAAGGAGCGCTCTCTTGAACAAACATTTAGATAAGTTTTCAACCAAACAACAAAAAATTCTACGAATCACTACTCTGGGGGTAGTAACAGTCTTAGTGATACTTATAAGTAATTTGTATTTACAATGGTGCCAGAATAATCTTTCAGTTGATTTAGCCTTGAAATTTGCTTTTTCATGGCACACAGAAAAATTTTTACTTGCTTGTTTCGTATTACTTACTGTCTTTTTATTTATGGTCGCTTTCGCGGGTTCTTACTTATTTGGTCTGCTTTTTTATCTCGTAAGTATCGGTATATTAGGTTTTGCAAATTACTTGAAAATGAGCTATCGTCAAGAACCAATCTATCCAGATGACTTAAAGATGATCACAGAGTTCAATTTACTCAAAGACATGACCGGAACACCGATTTTTATTGGGTTGATTCTACTAGCGATCCTTGCCTTTGGTGGAGTGGTCTGGGCAATTGTCCGTAGTTTCAAAAAAGATCGAACATTCCAAATCTATCGTATCTTGACTTTAATCATGACCGTTGCAATGATGGGTTATTTTAGTAACTTCAATAATCCCAATAATTTGTTGCGTAAAGCTTATAATCAAACGGCTTTGTGGATTCCTTATAGTCAAAAAATGAATTATTATAATACAGGATTTATTGGTGGCTTTTTGTACAATCTAAAAGTTGAACCGATGGAACGACCAGAAGGTTATTCAAAAGAAAAAATCAATGAAATCACTGAAAAATATCAAGCAATCGCAGACGAAAAAAATCAAACAGCAAGTGATGAGCAGCCAAATATCATTTATGTGATGAGTGAAAGCTTTTCTGATCCAAGTCATCTAAATGGTGTCACGGTGACCGGTGATCCCTTAGCTGACTATCGTGAAGTGGCAAATCAAACCTATAGTGGCCGAATGCTTTCGCAAAATTATGGTGGTGGAACAGCAAATATTGAGTTTGAAGCCTTAACGGGTCTATCCATGGCGCTATTCAATGGTCAAATGACCACACCATATACGATGCTCGTTCCCAAGCTGGATCAATTACCATCGCTTGTTTCCACGCTCAATGCACAAAACTACCGAACAACGGCGATCCATCCTTATAATACATCGATGTATAAACGTGAAGATGTCTATCAGACGCTAGGGTTTGATTCGTTTATCAGCGAGGGAAATATGACTTACACTGATACCATTGATAATAATCCATATATTTCAGATGAGTCTGCCTATAAAGAAATTTTAGACTTATTAAAAGATGAGCAAACGCCTCAGTTTGTCCATTTGGTCACGATGCAGACCCATATGCCTTATGCAGGCAAGTATTCGCAATTAGATTTTTCGGCTACAACAGAAGATGATACTGGAACAGATACACTCAACAATTATTTGCAAGATATTGCCTATAGTAGTCAAGCATTGAAAGCATTCACTGAAGCGCTGAAAGATACGCCAAGAAGAACACTAGTCGTTTTTTGGGGAGATCATTTACCGGGGATCTATTCGGACGAGATCAAAAATAAAAATGAGAAACAAGCCTTACATCAGACAGAGTTTCTCATGTTCGATACAGCAGGTGAGTTAGAGAAAGGTGAAACCAATGATGCTGTCACTAGCCCTTTTTATTTTGCAGCGAATCTTTTAGAACAAACGAATCAAAAGACCACTGGTTTTTATCAATTACTGCTTGAAATGGAGTCGGCTATTCCCGCGTTCGAACGAGAACTGTATTTTCAAAATGGCCAATGGGGAAAAGAAGCTCAGTTGAATCAGGCGCAAGAGGAAGTATACGAGGCGTATCGCTTGATCCAATATGATCTAGTTTCAGGAGAACAATATAGTTTGGATGCAGGATTTTATGAAAAATAAACGATAAAAATAACATTTTATTGATGTAATGACTTGTTTTCTACTAGAATAAACAGGTAAAATAGAGAAAGAAAAAGAAGAAAGTAGGAAAACCTATGTTACCGAATCTCGGTTATTACGTGCAGACAGTCGATAAAATCGTGAAAGAAACAGAAGCAATCGGCGAAACGATGCACCCAAAATATGAAAAAATCAGAGAAGCAATCGATCAAAAGAAAACAGCTGAACTAACGCGATCCGAGCTTGTTGAGACGGTTGAGCTATTTGACCAAGGTACTGAAAAATATCGCAATATGCTAAAGAAAATCAGTACGTTGCGTCCACCAGCCAAAGTAATGGGTATCCATAAGAACTTTGAAAAAGCCTACAAAAATTATGTAGCTGGTTGTGAAGAAATGACTCAAAGCATCCAACCAGAAAAAGGCATCAACGCTGAACAATTTGATGCGTCAGAAGCAAAACAAGACCAAGCGACAGATGATATTTCCGCAGCAATCCAAAAAATGACTAACTTATTGATGAAATAATCAAAAAGCCGAGACGACTGAAAATAGGGTTCCTATTCTCGATCATCTCGGCTTTTCATTTATTCTTGTTGCTTTTCTTCATAAAGGGAAGAAATCGTAGTGTACCATTCAAAAATGTGAGAAATCAATACTTTCGCTGCGGCATAGACAGGTATCCCTAAAATCACACCGACCACACCAAATAATTTTCCGGATGTTAATAGGACAAGTAAAATCGTCACTGGATGGATCGACAACTGATTGCCAAGTACAAGTGGCGAGATCAAACGGCCTTCGATGGTTTGCTCTAAGGCGAAAACGATCAATACTTTGACCAACATGATCGGTCCTGCAACGATGGCTAAAAATACCGCAGGGATCATCGCTAAAAATGAACCTAAGTAAGGGATCAAGTTCAAGAAACCGGCAATGATCCCTAAAGTGACAGCATAATCTAACCCGATGATTGCAAATCCGATCATGAACATCACCGCAACTGCGAAAGCCACAGTCAGCTGTCCACGAATATAAGAAGAGACTTGGCTGTTCATCTCACCTAAGACTTTTAACGTAGGCACTCTCATACGAGTGGGTAAGAACTTGACCAAATAAGGTGCTAATTGTTTTCCATCTTTCAACAGATAAAATAAAATAAACGGCATCGTCAATACGGCAACAACGATCGTAGCTACAGCGCCAACAAAACTCCCTAAGCTTTGAACGGTGCTTTTTGATAGATTCTGTAAAATATCGCCAGCAGAATTCATAAACTGATCGCCTGTATTTTCCAGTTGCTCTCTAAATTGACTGAATAGTGGATCACGAAAAATCTCGGTTAATTTGTCATCGATGGTCTCGACGTATTGTGGAAAATTGCTGACAAAGCTGACGGTTTGTTCTTGGATTTTCGGGATGATCACTACACTTCCCCAGACGATCAAAGCGACAACAAGTATAAATAAACCGATGATACTATAGAGCCTTGGAATATTTTTCTTTTCAAAATAATCGACGACAGGATTCATCAGGTAATATAAGATACCTGATAGAATGATCGGTAAACTAACGATCGCTAGAAACTGCCAAATGGGCTCAAAAAGATAAGAGACTTTCGTAAATAAGAAAACGATCAGTAAGACCAAAAGAACGACTAATAAAGCCGTGACTACTTGATTATTCAAAAACCAACGCCAAAACCATGAAACAGGTTTGATTTTTCTTTTTTTATCCTCTTCCATTAGTTCACCTGCTTATAGTCGATGGTCGTGCCGACAGTGATTTCTGGTAGTTGATAAGGGGACAAATAGATTCCATTGACGATTCTGTCACCTGCTGGTGGTTGTTCAAAAACCAGAGTCACATGACCAACCGTTGTTAAGTTTTCATTGGCCAACGGACCAACATGTTCGATGGTATATTCTTGATGATCAAAAGAAATTTGATCACCTTGATTAAGTGAAAAATTCTCTTTTGTACTAAATTCTTGAATGATCGTATAGTCACGCAACGCGGATGTTGCCGACTGATCGAATAAAATCAGCATAGGTTCCTCTGAATTGATTGCTGACGTGCCAATTTCTGTTATCGTTGCTTGAGTCATCTCATTTCTCTCCTTTACTCCTAAAAAATCAATGATTCTATGGTTACAAAAACAGTATAACATATTCTCTTTGATTAACGACATGAATGGATGTATGATAGAATAAATTAGAATTCTTAATTTGAGGAGGATCAAAATGATAAAAAAAATCATTCTAGGAACATATACAAGACGAAAAAGTGAAGGAATTTATCAAATCGAATTAGATACAGATAAAGGCACTTTAGAGAATCTAACGTTAGTGACAAAAGAAAATAGCCCAACGTATGTGGCAAAAAGCGATGCAGGTAATCTTTACACAGTAACAAGTGTCGATGGGTTAGGTGGAGTCGGTGCATACGATCATTCATATAATTTTTTGAATGCGGTAACAGAAGCCGGCGCACCTTTGTGTTACGTGACAGTCGATGAGCAACGCCAACTGGTTTATGGCGCAAATTATCATAAAGGAGAAGTCAATGTTTATCGTATCACTGAAGACGGTAGTTTAGAGGCGACAGATGCAGTCTTTCATCAAGAACCGACTGGTCCACACAAAAACCAAGATCATGCCCATGTCCATTACACAGACTTAACACCTGACCAACGATTAGCTGTCTGTGATCTAGGAACTGATCGTGTGTACACATATGATGTCGATGAAAATGGGAAATTAGCTGTAAAAGCTGTATTAGAAGTAGAGCCAGGAACCGGCCCACGTCATTTAGTTTTTCATCCTAATAATCAATTCGTCTATTTGTTTGGTGAGTTAGATAGTACAGTTCGTGTTCTTTCCTATGATGAAACAACAGGCGAATTCAAAGAAGTGCAAAAAATCAGCACATTGCCTGAAGGATTCACCGAAGAAAATGGTGGGGCTGCCATCCGTATTTCAAACGATGGACGTTTTGTCTACGCATCAAATCGGGGACATAATTCGATTGCTGTATTCGCTGTGAATGAAGAAGGTTCACATTTAGAACACGTACAGACAATCTCAACTGAAGGAGATTTCCCAAGAGATTTCGCCTTAGATCCAGAAAATGATTACGTGGTATCTGCCAACCAGAATACGGATAATCTTACCTTGTACAAACGTGATGCTACAACTGGAGAATTGACATTGATCCAAAAAGACATCTATGCACCTGAGTGTGTCTGTGTTTACTTTGATTAAGGAGTAGTGACATGAATAAAGAAGAAGTATTAGACCGTTTACGCGAAGAATTAGAGATTCCGTTTTTTCAAGGAAAAATCGAAGACAAAGAGTATAGTGAAGAAGAATACCAAAAGATCAAAAGTGATTTGATCCAGTATTTTGATGACTATGTTCGTAATGTTGAAAATTAAAGAAGGAAATATAGCCGAGAGTAAAATGATTTCTATCTTATCTTGAACTAACACGCTAGCATGCCAAAGCTGTTTAGTTCGATAAAAATGGGAGACGCATGAAAGAGTTGAAAATGATTTTTGGTGCGTTTCTTTTGTCACTACTTTTAAACTGGGGCTTATCCTATCTATTAAATCGTCCATTCAAATGGTGGATTACTTTAGGTATGTTCTTCGGATTCTCCATTGCCTATTTAGTTGGTTCAAGAAAGAGTTCAAAAAACAAATAGATGTTTTTTGAACTCTTTCTTTTAATAACATCTGATTTCAACCAAGGTTTAGTTTGCGTAAGACTATAGTAATATTCCTTGAAATTAAGAGAAGGAGCAACAGTGAATGAGTCATCTAAGATGGTTTTCTGGTGGAAACGATCGACGCAAAACAGCAGAAACAATCATTAATGAATTGATAGCTGATTTAGCGTTAGACCTTGGAAATGAATCGCTTAGAGAGGTTTTACACGCTTATCTAGAAAAATTACAAAATGATGGAGCATCAGTGCCGTTCATTCTAAGCCGTATGAACTTAGATATATCTAATGCATTGAAAAAAGATGGCGCCTCTCTCAACGAGCATCAATCCGAAAAGCTACGTGAACTGATGGCTATTTCTAGTATTAGATATGGTTATTAATGAATTTTAGCATCGCAAATCAGCCACTTTGCAACAAATAAAAAAGGATTTCATGAACATTTATTGTGAATGTTCATGAAATCCTTTTTCTTTTCTCAACATTTTAAGAGAAAGATTTACCTAATAGTGACTAGAAGTCTTTACCGAATGCAGTTGCTTTATCTAAGGCAGCTTGCATCAATTCTTCTGCACGATCAGGTGTATAGTCGATCCCCTCGATAAATAATTGGTCGACTTGATCGATGCCGACAAAGTTCAAGATTGCTTTTACATATTGAGAAGCAAAATCTTGTCCATTGTAGATTCCGCCATTTGATTGGATGTGTAGTGCTTTTTTACCAGTAACTAAGCCAACAGGACCATTTTCAGTATACTTGAAAGTTTTACCAGCAACATTGACTGTATCAAACCAAGCTTTTAATTTTGTAGGAATGTTCAAATTCCATAAAGCATTGGCAATAACGATTTTATCTGCTGCTAGGAATTGCTCTGTCAATTCGTTGAAACGAGCAATTTTTTGTTGTTGGTTTTCAGATAGACTAGAGAAATCTGCACCTGCACGAAGCGCTTCCCATCCAGAAAGCAATTCTTCATCAATTTCTGGGATATCATCACGATAAAGGTCTAAAACAGTTACCTCGTCGTTTGGATGATTTTCTTTGTAGCTAGTTAAAAAACTAGTTAATGCGTTAACTGAACGTGATTCTTGTGCAGTTAGTGGATGTCCTTTGATTACTAATACTGATGCCATAATCTCTCTCCTTTAGTCGTAATTGTTAACTTTACTGCTAACAATACCAGTTTACTTGAAACAGAAAAGGCTATCAAGTATTTTTACTGATAAAAAGTAAGTTATTTTCCAGTACGATCAAAGAGGACTAGTTAATTCACGACTTTCAAATAACTTCATGTTGTCGATCACATAAGTTGCTTGCAATCCGTTTTCTATTAGGTAACTAGTGATTTCTTGTGCTGAATGGTTAGATACTCCGACAATGTAGTACTGTTTTTTTGTATCGAGATTATTTAATTGGGCTGGCAAACTGGTAATAGGGATGGATATCGAATGACTTAGGTGTTTTTTTATATACTCATTCGTTTTTCGGACATCTAGAATTACAACATCCTTCTTTTGATAGACGAAATAGAGTTCGTGGACGGTTATTGATTTGATCATGGCGTTCATCCTTTTTATATAATGATCCTATTTTAGATGTATAGAATAGAAGAAACAAATCTTTTTACTCGATTTATTCTTTTTTTAATAATTATGAAAAAAAATGTAAATGACTTGCAAAACAATCAGATGGTGTTATAATGACAAGGTGTCATATGACGGTGTGTCATTTTTATGTAGGGAGGAATCAACGATGCCGACACAGACTTTTTTTCATCTACCTGAAGAAAAACAGCAAAGACTTTTAGAAGCTGCCAGGGTCGAATTTTCAAGAGTACCATTGAATGAAGCTTCGATTGCACAAATCGTGAAACTTGCGGGGATCTCTAGAGGTAGTTTTTATCAATATTTTGAAGATAAAGAAGATCTTTATTTTTATTATTTTGAAACCGTTCGTAGCGATAGTACAAAAAATATGATCCAACTAATCAAAGAATCGAATGGAGACTTATTTATCGGTTTTGAACTTTATTTTGGGAAAATGATTCGAGATATTCTAGAAGGTGAAAATGCCGCGTTTTATAAACATCTTTTTATGCACATGGATTACCGTGCCTCACGAAAAGTCGTGCCGCATCCACAAGGACATCGTCCATCACCACATAAAAATCATAAAAAAGCGTCCAAAGAGTTGATTGGTTTGATTGATCGTTCCAATCTTAGAGTAAAAGATGACCATGAAATGGAATTATTGTTTCAGTTAGTCATGAGTACACTGTTTACAACGATTGCTCATGCCTATAAATCATTTTCAACCTCTGAGGAGTATTCTGTTGAACAAGCCATTGCAGAATTCAATCTAAAACTGTCATGGATAAAAGATGGCGCTTATAAATAGAAAGAAGGGGAACGAATGCTAAAAATTGTCAAACGAATTTCATTGACCTCAGCAATCGCTGCAACGGTCTTTATGATTATTCAAGTGTTAGCAGATCTGTATTTGCCAACGTTAACATCTAATATTATTGACAAAGGCGTAGCAAAAGGTGACGTCGACTATATTTGGCAGACGGGATTTGTCATGATCGGATTTTCTTTGATCAGTATTTTAGCCGCCATTGCCAATACGTTTTTTGCTACACGAGAATCTCAAAAGTTAGGAAAACAATTACGAACAGAAGTCTATCAAAAAGCCGAAAATTTGACGAAAGACAAATTCGACAAGTATGGAACAGCTTCATTGATCACTCGTACAACGAATGATGTGACGCAGATCCAATTGGTGATGCAAATGTTTTTACGGATGATGATCAATGCACCGATCACTCTTGTTGGGGCAAGTATCCTTGCTTATCAAAAGGACCATCAACTGACAAGAATTTTCTTAGTCGTGATTCCTGTCATGATCATTTTGATCGGTGGTATTATGTATTTTGCTGTTCCTCTATTCAAGAGCATGCAAAAGAAAACGGACCGCTTAAACCTTGTTTTTCGTGAAGGATTAACCGGTGTACGTGTCATCAGGGCGTTTGACAAAACACGTTTTGAAGAAAATCGTTTTGATTTAGCGAATAAGGATTATACAAATACGGCAATCAAAGTCAACACGATTGTTGCATTGATGATGCCATTGATGACGTTGATCATGAGTGGGACGAACGTAGCGATCACATGGTTTGGTGGGCACTACATAGCGAATATGACATTAGAGGTCGGAAATCTGATTGCCTTCATGACTTATGCGATGCAAATTTTGATTAGTTTCATGATGCTATCAGCAATCTTTATCATGGTTCCTCGTGCCCAAGCTTCGGCTGATCGGATCAATGAAGTACTAGAAGAAGACGCGGGTATCGTTGATCCAGAACAACCAGAAACGGTTGCTTTAGCTGGAAAAGACGCAAGTTTGTCATTCGAACAGGTGAATTACCGTTACCACGGCGCAGAAAAACTAGCGTTGGAAGATATCAACTTTGAAGCGTCATCTGGCGATATCGTAGCTATCATTGGTGGTACAGGTTCAGGAAAAACGACTTTAGTAAATCTGATCCCACGTTTGTATGATATTGAATCGGGTGAGATCGCGATTAACGGAACGAGCATCACTGATATGACGCAATATAACTTGCGTGAATTGATGGGATTTGTTCCCCAAAAAGCTGTCCTTTTTTCTGGAACGATTCGTGAGAATATGCAATATGGGAAAGAAGACGCAACAGATGAGATGATTTGGAAAGCATTAGAGATCGCCCAAGCAAAAGACTTTGTTTCTGAAATGGAAGATGGTTTAGATAGTCATGTCGAACAAGGCGGCGGAAATTTCTCTGGTGGACAAAGACAGCGATTAGCCATTGCGCGTGCCTTAGTAAAAGAAGCCGACATCTATGTCTTTGATGATTCATTCTCAGCACTAGACTTTAAAACAGATGCGAAACTCCGTCAAGCACTAAAAGAAAATATGACAGAAAGTATCACCGTTTTAGTGGCGCAACGAGTAAGTACCGTCATGGATGCAGATACGATCTTAGTATTAGATGAAGGAAAACTTGTTGGAAAAGGAACGCATAAAGAATTACTAGCAACAAATGAAACATACAAAGAAATCGTCAACTCACAATTGAGAGAGGAGGATTTAGCATGAGTAAAGGAAACAATCGACCTCCTCAAGGACCAATGGGTGGGGGACCAGGACGTAACATTGGTGCTAAAGGAGAAAAACCAAAAAACTTTTGGGGCACTGTTCGCCGGTTATTCGGCTATATGTCTAAGCGTTTAGTAGCGATCATTGCTGTATTTGTCTTAGCGATTGCAGCTGTCGTCTTCCAAATCCAGACACCAAAAGTATTAGGGAAAGCAACCACAGAAATTTTTAACGGTGTGATGCTTGGCGCAAGACAAATGCAAGAAGGGCAACAAGTCACGAAATTCCCAATTGATTTTGACAAAATTGGTCAAATCATTGCGACAGTGATTGTCATGTACTTGATTTCTGCCGTGTTCAACTTCTTGCAACAGTTCATTATGACTCGCGTGTCACAACGTACGGTATATGAGTTAAGACATGATTTAGAGACAAAAATGAATCGTGTGCCGATCTCTTATTATGATACACATACGAATGGGGATATCATGTCTCGAGCAATCAACGACATGGATAATATCGCCAGCACGTTACAACAAAACTTGACTCAATTTGTCACAAGTGCGGTCACACTGATCGGGGTCATCGTTATGATGCTATCCATCAGCTGGCAACTGACATTAGTGGCGTTGTTGATGATTCCATTGAGCTTGATCATCGTGATGATCATTGCACCGAAATCACAAGTTTTCTTTGCGGATCAACAAAAGAGTTTAGGATTATTGAACAACCAAGTCGAAGAAACCTATGCTGGACATACGATCGTCCAAACGTTCAACCATACAGCAAAAGACCAAGCAGTTTTTGAGATTGAAAACCAAAATTTATATGCCTCTGGTTGGAAAGCACAGTTTATTTCTGCAATCATCATGCCATTGATGAATTTTGTTAAAAATCTAGGGTACGTTTTTGTGGCTGTGCTTGGTGGGATCAAAGTAGCCAATGGGAATATGGCATTAGGGGATGTACAAGCATTCTTGCAATATACGACACAATTTTCTCAACCGATCACACAATTGGCAAGCTTGATGAATACGATCCAATCAACAGTAGCTTCGGCTGAACGTGTCTTTGAAGTCCTAGATGAAGAAGAGATGACAAATGAAAAATCTGGTTTACCAGTCGAAGAAAATACACCGTACAAAGTTCGTTTTGAAAATGTGCAGTTTGGTTATACGCCAGATCACTTATTGATGAAAGATTTCAATTTGGATGTGAAGCCAGGTGAAATGGTCGCTATTGTTGGTCCGACGGGGGCTGGTAAAACGACTTTGATCAATCTATTGGAACGTTTTTATGATGTTTCAGGCGGAAGCATTCGGTATGACGGTGTCGATACGAGAGATGTTTCTCGTGATGTATTACGTGCGCAATTTTCAATGGTACTACAAGATACATGGTTATTTACTGGAACGATCTATGACAATATCAAGTATGGAAATGATGATGCAACGGATGAACAAGTGATCGAAGCTGCGAAAGCTGCCCATGTCGATGAATTTGTCCGCAAATTACCTGACGGGTATGATACGATCTTAAATGAAGATGCAAGCAATATCTCACAAGGTCAACGTCAATTGATTACGATTGCCCGAGCATTCTTAGCAAATCCAGATGTCTTGATCTTGGATGAAGCAACCTCAAGTGTCGATACTCGTACGGAGATTTTGATTCAAAAAGCGATGAACCGTTTATTGAAAAATCGTACAAGTTTTGTAGTTGCGCATCGATTATCAACGATTCGTGATGCGGATAATATTATCGTGATGAACCAAGGATCGATCGTTGAAACAGGAAACCATGATACACTCATGGAAAAAGATGGGTTCTATGCTGATCTGTATAATAGTCAGTTTACAGAAGAAGCTTCATAATAAGATAAAATAAGTTATAATAATCTTTATAGGATTATGGGAAAGCGGCGTTTAAAAAGATAAAAAAGTTTTATCAAAGATTCGCCGCTTTTCTTACATATAGAATGATTTTCCCTTCCCATTCTGATAATTAGCTAAAAAATAAGACAATCTGAGAATTAATTCAACAAAAAATAAGATATTGCTTGAAAGAAAAGAGAAGCATCGTTAAAATAAAGCTTAACGTAGAGGGGAGCAAGAAATTATGAAAGTTTTTGATTTGGGGTCTACTACTTATTTGAAAAGTATTGCGATACGTGTAAAAGACCGTGATAAAATGATCGAGTTTTATAGAGACACGATTGGTTTCGATTTAAAGAGAGAAGAAAATGAATTAGCGATTTTCGGTACAGTAGAAAATGACAGCGAGATGTTATTATTAGAGGAAAGTCCACGAGCAAATGATCACTTTGGGGAAATCAAAAAGCTCAATCGCTTTTCTTTGATCATTCCAACATTAGAAGAAATGGCAGATGTGCTGTATCGCATTCGCCAAACGAATCAAACGATCGAAGAAGCACTGGAAAGTGATGGCAGAATCGGTATTTTATTGAAAGATCCTGAAGGCAATATGTTAGAGATCTATCATGAAGAGACTCATACTTCACAAGAACAAGCGGTGGAACAATTAGACCAAGAAGCACTATTAAGACAATCAAATGAACGCTTTAAGAAATTATCTGCTGGTACTTATTTCCAAAAAGTCCACCTAAATGTACTAGATATGGAAAAGGAACGAGAATTTTTATCAGAGCTTTTAGGTCTGACTGTGCATAAAGAGGAAGAAAAAGAATTTATCTTGAATAAAGGTGATTTTCATGTAGGACTGACTCAAGCTGAGAGTCCAGTGATTGCCTTACCGACTGATGAAATCTTAGGATTAGACTTTTTGAAATTTGTTGTTGACCCAGAGAGTATGCAACGTCTGATTGCACATTTGAACACAGAAACGATCGATTTTTACATTGACAAAAAACAAAAAGTTTTGACTTTGTATGATGCAATTGGCATCGAATGGTGGTTCGTGGACGAAACAAAAGCAACTAATGTTATCCAATGAACAGTGGCTAGGATCAGTCGATTGCTCGTCCGTTGGAAAAAGCAGGAAAAATTCAGCTGATGCTGAAAGTTTCCTGCTTTTTTATGTCAGCCACTGAATACTGGGATAAATGAGAAAAACAATTGATTCTTATGGAAGAAAGAATTATGCTTGGGGAGCAAACAAGCATATCCAGAGATAAATAAGGAGAAACTATGTACGCTAAAACGAAAGAATATATACTAAAAAAAATGAATGAGGGATATTATCCAGGGGTCGTCGCTGCTTTTATGAAAGGGGATCAGATTAAAAAAGTGATCGCAGGTGATGCGCAGATCATTCCTATAATCAGACCAATGACCGAAGATTTGCTCTTTGATGCAGCCTCCCTGACAAAAGTGATTGCAACGACAAGTCTGGTCTTGCGATTGATCGAAGACGGGAAAGTTGAATTAGATGAACCTTTGCATACGTACTTGCCGACTTTTGAGAATCAAACGATCACGATTCGCCACTTATTGACACATACCTCAGACATCCAGACATTTATTCCTGATCGAGATCGTCTATCACAAACAGAATTGATTGAAGCTTATTTGAAACTTCAACCAGGCGATCAATTAGGAATCGAAGTTCGCTATACGGATGCAGGCACGATTCTTTTAGGATTGATGCTAGAGGAGATTTTCCAGGAAGAGGCGGTCGAGCTTTTTGAAGAGCAAGTACTAGCACCGTTAGGAATGATGAATAGCTTATTCTTACCACGTCCTTCAGAACGGATCGTTCCGACTGAACAACTTCCTTCTGGTGAGGTGATCCATGGCTTGACCCATGATCCAAAAGCACGAGTGTTAGCAGAACATGCAGGTAATGCTGGTCTATTTATTGATCTTGCGGATTGTGAGAAGTTTGTCCGGATGTATCTGCAATACGGAAAGTTAGATTCTGGTCATTTTTTGGAAGAGACAACCATCCGTTCCTTATTGGCTGATCATACGCCAACTGGTAAAGGTGGTCGCTCACTCGGATGGGATTTAAAACAAGATAAAAAGGATGGCCATCCATTACTATTCCATACAGGCTATACAGGGACATTTCTATTGATCGACCCAATCGATCAAGAAGCCTTCATTTTTCTGTCCAATCGCCTACATCCAAACGATCATCGGGAAGAATATCTAAAATGTCGGGATGAAATCATTGAAATTTATTTACAAGAGAAAGCGTTACACTGAAAATAATGCTATAATAGCAATTGAAAATTGAGAGGAGTTTGACGTATGCAAGAACCATTATTTTTAAAACCTGTTTTTCAAGAAAAAATCTGGGGAGGCAGTCGCTTACGTACTGTTTTTGGCTTTGATATCCCAAATGATAAAATTGGGGAAGATTGGGCAATCAGTGCGCATCCTCATGGCGTGAGTGTCGTTGAAAATGGCCCATTCAAAGGCTGGAAACTAGATGATCTATGGAAAGAACATAAAGAATTATTCGGCCATCCAACAGAACCAGTTTTTCCGTTATTGATCAAAATCTTAGATGCAGAAGATGATCTATCTGTTCAAGTCCATCCAGATGATGCTTATGGTATGGCACATGAAGGAGAGCTAGGAAAAACAGAGTGCTGGTACATCATTGATGCCGAACCAGGTGCAGAGATCATCTATGGTCATCATGCAAAAACACGTGAAGAATTAGCCGAAATGATCCAAGATAGTCGCTGGGATGACTTATTGAAAAAAGTTCCTGTCAAAAAAGGTGATTTTTTCTACGTACCAAGTGGAACGATCCATGCAATTGGTAAAGGGATCATGATTTTAGAAACACAACAAAGTTCAGACACAACTTATCGTGTTTATGATTATGATCGCAAAGACGACCAAGGAAACACTCGGGAATTACACATCCAACAATCAGTCGACGTAACAACAGTACCAGCAAAAGCTCCTGAATTACAGATCAAAGAGATCCGTCAAGGGAACTCTTCGATCGTCACTTACGTAGAAACAGAATTTTTCAACGTCTACGAGTGGGACATCAAAGGGATCACATCCTTTAAAAAACAAGCACCGTATACATTGATGACAGTTATTGATGGTGCGGGAGAATTGGTGATAGGTAACCAAACCTACTCACTAGAAAAAGGAACAAGTGCGATCTTACCAAGCGATATCACGGAGTGGAAAGTTCAAGGAGAACTTTCGATCATCGCTTCTGAGCCAGGAAAAAAATAATAAGATAAAACTGTCGTTGCTAGGTTCAGCGATAACAATAAAGCGTACCAACCGAAAATGGACTTGCTATTTTTGGTTGGCGCTTTTTTTTAGATCAGTGATGAGCTATCACTGATCTAGTGATATAAGAACAAAGAAGGTACCAATTACAGTTAGTTTTATCGATGAAAAGTTGCTTGTTGAAATCACTTACAAAATATGTTATATTCTTCTCGTAGAGTTAAAACGTTTTAATAGAACGTTAAAATGATTTTCTTGTTAAAGGAGAGGGAAAACGATGAATACTGTTACAGTTATCGGAAGCATCAATTTAGATCGAACCATCCGTGTGACTTATATGCCAAAACCTGGAGAAACGATCCATACGAAAGAAACTTTTTCAGCTGGTGGAGGAAAGGGAGCCAACCAAGCGGTTGCTGCTAGACGTTCGGAGGCAAAAACTTACTTTATTGGTGGCGTGGGTAAAGACGAAGCAGGAAAAACGATGACAGAATTACTTGAACAAGAAGAAATTGATTTATCTGGTGTAGCGACATTAGAAAATCAAGCGACTGGACAAGCGTATATCATTGTTGATGACCAAGGTGAAAATAGTATCATGATCCATGCTGGTGCAAACAATGCGTTTACCGTAGCACAAGTACAAGAAAATAAAACAATCATCCAAAAAAGTGATTTTATTATTGCTCAGTTTGAAAGCGCTATAGAACCGACGATCGAAGCATTCAAAATCGCTCGAGAAGCTGGCGTGAAAACGATCTTGAATCCGGCACCGGCGCTAGAAAATGTTCCTGACGAGTTATTAGCAGTAACGGATATGATCATTCCAAATGAAACAGAAACGGAGATCTTAACAGGCATTACTATTACCGATGAAAAAAGTCTAAAAGAGGCGGCACAAGTCTTTCATGGATTAGGTATTGAAGCGGTGATCATCACGATCGGAAGTAAAGGCGCTTATTATGATATTGCTGACGGCGCTAGTGGGATCGTACCAGCTTTTAAAGTCCATGCAGTAGATACAACGGCTGCTGGGGATACCTTTATTGGCGCGATGAGCAGTGTATTAGCCAAAGACTTCAGTAACCTAGAAGAAGCAATCCGCTATGGTAATAAAGCCTCTTCTGTGACTGTTCAACGTTTTGGTGCACAGCCTTCTATTCCGTATAAACATGAATTAATCTGATTGAGGAAAGGATGAACAAATAATGAAAAAAACGAAAGTAATCAATTCTGATATCTCACGAGTGATTGCACAAATGGGACATTTTGATAAATTGAGTATTGGAGATGCAGGAATGCCTGTACCTATGACCACTGAAAAAATCGATTTAGCAGTCACGCAAGGGGTTCCTAGCTTTATGGAAGTCTTACGCAATGTGTTGTCAGAATTAGAGGTGCAACGTATTTATCTAGCAGAGGAAATCAAAAAAGAGAATCCTGACATCCTTCTAGAAATCCAAAAAGAAATGCCGGAGACACCGATCACGTTTATTCCGCATAGTGAAATGAAAACCGAGTTAAACAATTGTCACGCATTTATTCGCACAGGTGAGATGACTCCTTATGCGAATATCTTGTTAGAAAGTGGCGTCGTATTCTAAAAAAGGAGATGTAATAAATGAATGCAACAGCATTATTGATCGGATTAGGACCATTACTAGGTTGGGGACTTTATCCAACGATTGCTTCGAAGATCGGTGGACGTCCTGTGAACCAGATTTTAGGATCAACAATAGGAACTTTGATATTCGCACTTATTTTTGCCCTGATCAATGGCATAGCACTGCCATCTGGAATGGATCTTGTCTTTTCTATTCTTTCCGGTGTAGGCTGGGCGACTGCTCAAATCATTACTTTTCAATCTTTCACACTGATTGGCTCGTCACGTGCAATGCCTATCACCACAGCTTTTCAATTACTTGGGGCTTCATTATGGGGTGTTTTTGCGCTAGGCAATTGGCCAGGAACGACAGCGAAGATTCTTGGTGGATTAGCATTGATCTTGATTATTTTAGGCGCATGGATGACTGTTTGGACTGAGAAAAAAACCAAAGAAAATAGCAGTCTACTGAAAAAAGCGGTTTTATTATTAGCAGTCGGAGAGATTGGGTATTGGGCATATTCCGCAGCACCTCAAGCAACAACCATCGACGGAATGCACGCTTTCTTGCCACAAGCAATGGGGATGGTCTTAGTGGCGATCATCTACACCGCTGTATTAAGTATGAAAGGGCATGAAAAATCAGCATTTACGGAAGTTGTTTCTTATAAACAAATTTTTTCTGGCTTCTTTTTTGCCTTTGCTGCATTGACCTATTTGATTTCTGCACAACCAAATATGAATGGTTTGGCAACGGGCTTCATCCTATCGCAAACTTCTGTTGTTCTAGCAACCTTGACTGGTATCTGGTTCTTAGGTCAAAAGAAAACGAAAAAAGAAATGACTGTCACGATCATTGGCTTGGTCCTTATCTTAGCTGCCGCAACGATGACTGTTTTGATATAAGATATTTTGTTAGAAGCGTTATTTTAAAAAATTGGGAAGTAACTACGGTTACTTGCCCAATTTTTTTGTGGAAAATAGATAACGGAAACTGTTAGAATAGAGCTATCTGAAAAAAGCATAAGCGCAGTCTGCTGAAGTAGAAAGGGCAGGTGATCAACGTGGGGGAGAATTTGAATGCGCTTCCTGCTAATGCAGTGGCGAAATTAACCTGGTTTCGTCAATTACTACATTATTTCAAACAAATGATCATGCCAAATCTAAGTATTTTTATTGCTTGGGGTTTGTTATCGATTGTATCAAATATCGTATCAGGTGATTTGCATCAAACGCTTGCACATGTCAGTGATTGGCTGATTTATCTGTTATTGCCTATTTTGATCAGTTACTCTGGAGCAAAGATTTTTGATCAAAAAGCAGCTGTAGCAGGTGGGATTGCTGTCATCGGTATGATAGTAGTTTCTGATCTTCCACAACTATTCGGAGCGATGATCATCGGTTTGATCACGGGAGGTATTTTTCACTGGGTGGATCGTTGGTTGGCGCCGAAAATCAAACCTGGCTATGAGATGTTGCTGAATAACTTGATGATCGGTCTAATCGGTGGGGTTGTCTGTCTGTTAGGCATACTGGTCATCCAACCAATTGTTGAAGGTAGTTTGTCTTATGTTGGACGCTTTGTTTATTGGCTCATTGAACAACATTTGTTACCAGTGGTCAGTTTAGTGTTGGAACCGTTAAAGGTCTTATTTTTGAATAATGTCATCAATCACGGCATCTTGACACCTTTAGGAATGGAGATGACACAACATGCGGGGCATTCGATCTTATTTTTGATGGAAGCCAATCCTGGGCCAGGAATAGGGATTTTAAGTGCATTCTTGTTTGCTGCTGATCGAGAAAAAAGTGTCAAAGCAGGTGGAGCATTGATGATCCAAGCTGTCGGAGGAATCCATGAGATTTATTTTCCTTTTGTCTTGATGCAACCTGCGCTTTTTTTTGCCGTTATGATTGGAGGAGCAACAGGAACGTTTGTGTTCCAACTGTTTGCTAGTGGGTTGAATGCTCCGGTTTCACCAGGTTCATTGGTGATTATTTTAGGGAATACACCACCTTCACAATTAGCAGGTGTCATTTTAGGTATTATTCTCAGTGCGCTTGCTACGTTTATTTGTGCCATACTGTTATTGAGAAAAACGAAACCTGTGGAATCGATCCTCCCAGAAAGGAGCCAACTGATGAATCATGAAGCGGTCAACCAAATCATCTTTGCTTGCGATGCCGGGATGGGTTCTAGTGCAATGGGCGCAGCCATTTTGAAGAAAAAACTGCATGCGCAAGGGATAGATATACCTATAAGCTATACCTCTATTTATAGTCTGAAGAATCATCAGAAACAATTGGTGATCGTACAAAGTGCCTTTCAATCTTTAGCACAAGAAAAAGCCAAAGAGAGTCAGATCATTGCTGTCGAACATTTTTTAGAAGTTGAGTCGTATCTACCATTGATCAAGCAGCAACTTCATGAAATAAACAGTGAACCTCAGATCAAAAAGCAACAAGAAGTTAAACAACCTAGAACCAGAGTTGTGTTTTTATACCAAGGAAATCGACGAGGCTCACAAACGATGGGGATGACGATTTTAATGAAGCTAGCCAAGGAATATCAGGTCGATCTATCTGTAGAAAAAACAGCCGTTGAAGACCTAGTACCCGAAAAAGAAGTGGTATATCTTGCGAATGAAAGAATGGCAAAGACGTATCAACTGGAACAACAAGTGGAGCATTTGTTGATCATTGATCATTTTGTCAGTACCAAAGCCTATCTATCATTAGTAAAGGAAGTGGACTAAGATGTATTTGTCACCAAGGGAAAAAGAATTATTGACAGAACTCATCAATAGTCCAGCACCCGTTTCTATACAAAAAATGGTCAATGTTTTACGTGTCAGCAAACGGACTGTATACCGCGAGTTGGAGCAATTAGAACGATCGCTCAAGGAAGTAAATGCTTCGCTGAAAAAAATAACCCGCGGATCATTTATGATTGAAGCGACACCTGAAACAATGACACAACTGCGCCAACTACTGAACGAAAAAGAGATGGAATTATCGACAACTGAAAGGCAACATGCAATTTTATTAGAGCTGTTACTCACGAAAGAACCATTGTCTTTAAGTTATTTTTTAGAAAAGTATTTGATTAGTAATACGACTTTTTATGCTGATATCAAGCAACTCGAAACCAGTATGAAACAGCTACCATTATCTATCACTCGTAACCGTGGTTATGAAATCACTGGACCGGAAAAATACCGAAGATTGCTGATCGCGAATATCTTAGAGTTGGAGATTAATGCGTATGAAATATTTCACTTGCTGGAATTTGATACGACAACGAATTTCTTTTTTCAATTTATCACGACAGATAGTTTATTACTGGCGCGTCAAGTGGTACGAGAAGAATTGATCCAGCAAAAGAAAGAATTAAGTGACCGGAAACTGGAACATTTAGTTTTGATACTCAGCATTACGATCGACCGTGTCAAAAAAAATCACGTGCTGACGAATGAAACCTACACTGGACTAGTGAACAAAGAGTTATTACGTATCGCCAAAGCTTTATTTTCTAAAATCGCTAAGGAAACGCAACAACTTTATCCAGTCAATGAGATCGTCTTTTTTGCTAGTCTATTAAATGACTTCTCGAATTCCTTCGATCAGGATTTCTTTGAAGAAACATTTGATACGCAACTCGCTTATCTTGTGAAACAGTTGATCCAAGTAGTGAGTGAAGCAACAAATAATCCATTCTACCAAGATGAAACACTCTACAAAATGTTGTTGACCCATTTATCAGGAGTATTCTCTCGAGCGGTACTTCAAGAAGAACAATTGACTAATCCAATTTTAGAAAAAATCATGGTTCAATATCAAGAGATTGCTCAAGCCATCCGTCAAGGAATCGAGCAGATTTTTCAAGAAAAGAAACTATCCGAAGAAGAAATTGCTTATATGGTTCTCCACTTTGCGAACTCGTTAGAAAAAACACCAAAGGACAGCACGATCAAAATCGCTGGTTTTTCCCCTAGTGGATTAGCTTCGACAAGTATGCTTGAGTTAAAACTAAAGAGGTACTTCCCATTTGTTCAACATATCCATTTTTATCGAATTGCTGATCTAAAGAAAATCAATTTAGAAGAAGAGTATGATCTCGTCATTTCTACTTCGATCTTAAGTGGCTATGAGGGGAAATATCTATTAGTTTCACCATTACTTCTTGAGGAAGAAATCAAACAATTAAAAGCAGAATTTGCTCGTTTGACAGCCCATCGAACGGAACATATCCGGTTAGCTGATCAACCTTCTGTTATCGAAGATACTTATGAAGAAACGGTGTTGATGATGAGCAAAATCAATCGATTACTTCAGCACTTCTTCATTCAAGAATTAGACAATCCAGAAACAGTAGAAGCTACGTTGAAGGATATTTTCGACTATTTACCTACAGGGTTGGTCCAAGATAAAGAAAAAGTCTATCAGCGTTTAATGAAAAGATATCAACAAGCACCGATCGGTTTACCTCATACCAACATGGGGCTTTTCCATACTTCTAGTTCTGAGGTCACAGAACCCTTCTTCTGTATTTTTCAATTGAAGCAAGTATTGGAAATCGAAGGAATGGACAAAACGAAAGTTGATTTATCAAGAATGTTAGTGATGTTAGCCCCGTCTCCAATTGATGAAGCTACTGGAAAGTTACTTGGGAAAATAAGTGGTGCATTGATCATGAATGATTTGAATACTGAGATTTTTCGATCAGGAAATGAGGCAATCATCTATCAGTTGTTATCTAAAATTTTGATCGATGAAATAAAAAAATAAAGGGGGGCTCTATTGATGCTTGAGATTCCATCTGAACATATTTGGTTGAACCAACAGTTTGGTAGCTGGAAAGAAGCCATTCAGCAGATTGGGGAACAACTTCTTGAAAAAGGAGTGATCCAAAAGGAATATACCGATGCGATGGTTGCTCGCCAAGAAGCAGCAAGTGTCTATATCGGCAACTTTGTGGCACTTCCTCATGGAAAAGCAAAAGATGAACAGATTGTTGAAGAAGGTATTTTTTTGTTCCAAGTACCTGATGGCGTTGACTTTGGTATCGACGAAGAAAAGAAAATCGCAACGATTTTATTTGCAGTGATCATGCGAGAAAACCAACAACTAACAAGTTTACAAGAACTCGCCTTTTTTTGTTCCGATGTCGATCAAGTGATGGCATTGAGCGATGCTCAAACAGTAGAGGAAATCCAACAAATCTTACAACAAGCTGAGGAGTTTTGACGTAAAATACGCAACGACCAATCAATTGATTGGTCGTTTTTTTTTCTATTTTTTTGGGAGAATCTCGCCAAAATCGTAATTATATAGTGAAGGAGGTACGACGAGAAGGGCACATGTTCCCAGTTGATCTATTCCACTAATGAAAGGAGCCAAAGAATGAAGAAATCCTCTGAATCACTATTTTTGATTCTACCAATCATTATTTTAATCACTATTTTTTTTCAAATGAAAGTGAGACCAGTCTCGGCAGAAACATTGCCTGACCTACCCATGTATCAACAAATCACTGCATCTGATCCCAATCAAACTTTACGTACAGCTGAACAATCAATCCCACAGGATAATAGCTGGACAAATTTCAAAAAAAACTATCAATTAGTCCAAAGGGCCACTGGGAAATTGATTACTATTGGTTCGACGAATTATATTGAAGCGGCGATCCATGAATATTCTCCAAGATTGGCTGATCCATTTGCAAATGAAAGTGTCGTTGTTGATCCAGCGATCCATATCCCTCATATCGATATCCATCTATCTAATGGTGGCAGAGAAATTGGTTGGTACGGCAAGCGAGTGAAGGGAGAGATTGCGCTTTGTCTGGAACAAGGAGTAGCGCTGAATATTGGAGAAAATAGCGGGTATACTTCAAGTATTCAAAACACAGAATTATTGAAGAAAATTTCTTTGATTAAATACTATGGGGTGATTGCGACAAACTACACGATGGAAAAAGAATTGATGACGCAACTCCTTGCTTGGGAGCAACAAGGAATCACCCCCACCAGTATTACTGGTGTTTTGACAATGAACGATTACCAAACATTCAAACGAACAGTGATGGAACAAGTGGAACGGTTCTATACCCAACCGAGTTTTGATGGACAAATATTGGATATAAAAGCCGGCGAAAGCCAAATATTGACCGACACAACAGGAGCATTTTCAAATTATAGCTCATCGCCTGTTCAACAAATCAATGGAGTAACCATTGAAAAGCAAGGTAATCAAGTAACAGTCACTGCATCGAAAGAAGCACCGGCGACAAGTGAAATCGCATTTGATTATCATATCCCCAGTAGTTATCAAGGAGCAATCGTCGTGTACCAACATCCTTATACACAAAACATGGTAGTCGGTAGAGTGCCACAGCTGACAAGAACCTCCTTTCAGTTACGCGTGCAAAAATATGGACATGCAGGTATCCGCAAAGTCGATCAACAAACAAAACAACCATTAGTAGGCGCCATTTTTTGTTTCACGACTGCGGATGGACAGATAAAAGAATTGACGACAGATTCTGATGGTGTTGCTATTTGGCATGATCTACTCGTTGATACGGTCGTTACGATTCAAGAAATCAAAGCGCCAGAAGGCTACGTTTTAAATCCAACGCCCCAGACTGTCACTGTCAAAGTGAATGAATTGACGAGTATCACATTAGCTAATCAAGAACAGACAGCTAATTTGAAGGTCATCAAAGAAGATGCAGAAACAGGCAATCAGCCTCAAGGAGGTGCCCAATTGATCGGAGCTGTCTATAAATTAACGGACAAAGACGGAGAAACAGTGGCGGAATTGACGATGGAAGAGGTTAATGGAAGTGCATCAGCTGAGCTAAAAGGGTTAAAACTAGGAACCTATTATTTACAAGAGACCATTCCACCGAAAGGATATAACTTAGATCCGACCATCTATCCTATACATTTGACTTACGCAGGACAAAATGAAACGGTGGCTGTTCATAGCAAAACAGTCACTGATCGCGTCATCAAGGGACATGTCGAAGGATATAAATTTGGTTCAAAACCTCTTATCCCCACTTCTATCTTCGAAATTTTACACGCATTAACATCCAATCAAACGAATCATAAACCACCACTCGAAGGAATCGAACTAACAGCCACCGCTCATACCACAGGAAAAGAATATGTCCAAGTCACTGAAAAAAACGGCTACTTTAAATTTATCGATTTACCCTATGACACGTATACGATCGCTGAAACTAAAGGAACGGATGGCTATTTGATCATTGAACCATTTGAAGTGACGATCAGTGAGGAAGGCTACACACATTTCTTTTTATTAGAAGATGAAATCATCGAATCACGCGTACATCTCATCAAGATCGATCAAGAAACAGGACAACAAATTCCCTATGCTGGCGCACAATTCAAGATTTTTGATACTTGGGCGAATGATGGACAAGGGGCATTTGTAGCAATGACACGTCCGAATGATACAGAAAAAACTGAGATTTTTGAAACGAATCAAAAAGGGGAATTAGTGACAACAGAGAGCTTACCTTGGGGCGTGGATCGCTATGAGCTTCATGAAGTCAAAGCGCCAGAAGGCTATCTCCCGTTAGAAGAACCATTGATTTTCAGTGTAACAGCAGAAAATCATAGTGCATTGATTCGCTTAGAAGTCCCTAACCGTTTAGCAAGACAATCCATTGAATTGATCAAACGAGATCGCTTGAATGAACAACCTTTGGTGCAAGTACCATTTGGTTTATATCAGGTAGAAAAAGCAGAAAATGGCGGGGATATCCTTCAATTTATTGAAGAATATCTCACGGATGATGAGGGAAAAATCGAAGTAAGCGATTTGCCCTATGGGACCTATCAATTTATTGAAGGAAAACCATTGGAAGGGTATTTACCTTTAGAAGAACCTTTAGATTTTTCAGTAACTATTGAAAAAGATGGTGAGTTGATCGTATTAGAAGCCTATAACGAACGCGAAAAATTAGCATTGACGAGTTTGTTCACAGCAATCGACGGAAGTAAGGAGCTTGATCCAACCAAAGACAATCAATTGAAAGACGTAGTCTGGATCAAAGGAGCAGCCATTGAAGTCGGTCATGTGTATACCGTAGTGACCCAGTACCGAAAAGGTGACACCGGAGAACTCATCAACGAAGCAATCTCAACCTACACAGCAAAGAGTAAAGAAGATCAATTTGAAGTTTTTCTTGAGCTGAAAGCCAATACGCTAAAAGACAAGGAGCAGTTGACTGCCACTCACATTTTATACTACGAGTCTGAGCAAGAAAATGAGGTAGCACGTGAAGATGATTTGACGAATCAAGAACAGACTGTTCATTTCAATACACCAAAAGAAGGGGAAAAAGAAGAAACGAAAAAGCAGGAAAATACTCGTGATTTACCTAAAACAAATAGTCGTACTTCTGTTTCTCTAGTAGGGCTAGGTAGTTTATTTCTAGGAGTGAGTGGTCTTTTGATCTATCAACAAAAAAAGGGTGGTTTGAATGACTAAAAGGAAAAAATACATGAGATTTGGCTTGTTCATATTCAGTTGTTCAGTTGTTTTGTTCGTCAGCGGCTGTAAAACACAACAAACAGAAGATCCATCAACAGCTGGCCCTACTTCAAGCAAAATGAAACAGGCAATCAGCATGGAGACACCAGAGGAGAGCTATTTCAAAAAAGAAAACAATTCTTCTCATTTGTTTGAGTTTGCTTCTCAATTTAGAAAACCACTGGATCTTCCCACGGAAGCAATGATCAAGGATGAAACCAATCAGCTGAGAATCGCTTACCTTGAAGCCACAACAGTCTCTCAAAATCGGGAAAATACAGAATCAAGAAGCAATCTCACGAATCGCTTCGAAGAAAACGAACAAAAAGGTACTCTATCCAATATTTCAGCAATTCCAGAGAGCGATAATCATTGGCAAGGTCCTTACGTCCATGCAAATGCTCCATTGCAGATCTTACCAAGAGGAACAGCAATTGATCCCTTTACCTATTTTACTGTTGTTCAAGGAAGTGATCCCGTTCCAGTGATCCATTATACGCCCGTCGATCCTAATGAATCTGGCTACCAAGTGATGCAGATCACAGCAATTGATTCAAAAGGGAAAGTGAGTGTTGCGACAGTCACCTTTCTGTTTAATCACTCTCCGATCATTCAGCAAGTAAGACAAAGTCACCACATCACGATTGGTTCAAGTATTGACTTATTAGCGGGCATTTCTGCTCATGATGAAGAAGATGGTGAATTGACCTCAGAAGTTCAAGTACAAACCACACTCCAAACAGAACAAGAAGGCAGTTATGAAGTGATTTATTCTGTGACTGATCAATTTGGAGCAAGTACCAAGCTGATAAGTAATATGAGGATCACCAATGAAGCACCAATAATCGCGGGGCCGAACCAGCTCGTTTTACCTGTTGATCAATCATTCTCTTTATTTGATTATTTCTCCGCAAATGATCAAGAAGATGGTGCGATCAACCTTACTTCAGACAATATCTTGGCATCCGATCTTGTCCCATATGTACCAGGAAACTACTTCGTAAGAATTGGGAATGTCGTTGATCGGTATGGCAAAAGAGCGGCAGAGCGTACGATCCGTGTTCACTTAACAAATGAAGCGCCGACGATTACAAATACGCATATGACTCTTCCTGTATTTAGTGAACTGAATAAAGAAAGCTATCTAGCAAAACTAGTTCTTGCAGATCGTGAAGATCCGGTTGAGCAATTACATGTGGCAATCGATCTGCCTTTTTGGGAGAAAATCGACACTTCCCGATTAAATACCTATCGTTTTCCTCTTCAAGTCCAAGATACACATGGAGAGATCACCAAAACCTTTGGGAGCATCCAAGTAATCAATGAACCACCTGTATTTTCTGGGATAGAGGATAAGAGAATCATTGTAGGCGAAGAAAAGCCAGATTTATTAGCAGGGATCTCCGTTTCGGATCGTGAAGAGAGTATTGGAATAGAAGATGTTGAGATCATAGAAGAAATCGCTTGGGATACACCTGGAAGCTATCCTGTTTATTTGACGGTCAAAGATACATTTACAGAAACGACAGTATCTTTTCATGTCATTATTCAAGACAACAATCCAGAAATGCCAGAGAAATTGAGCGAATAAGGAGAAATAAATGGATTATTTCAATCAAGCAATGTCTTTATTTTCCAACGGGGTGATTACTGCAGGAAGCTTACTGACCGTTTGGGGCATTATCCAATTAGGCGTTGCAATCAAAGAGCATAATGGGCCAGGGATGCAACATGCCATTTTTCAAATCGTTGGGGGTGCAGTGATTTTAGCTGCTGGTGCGTGGATCACGAATATTTCAATGTGAGGAGCGAAAAAGAATGGACGGTGCGATCGAATTTTTGCTACAAACGATTGCAGAACAATTAAGTTTATCGACGAATCATAAAAATAGTCTTTTACAAAACCTCGAACATTATCTGCCGGAAATCTATCGTTACAGTGTGACGATCATGGAAAGTGTCGTCAAACCTATTGCTTATTCCCTATTAGGTTTTCTATTGTTGATCGAATTTCAACAACTCGCACATCGACTATATGGCAAGCAGTCAGAGTTTGGTGGACTGGATCTTTTTTTGCCATTGTTTATCAAAATCGGATTGACCGTACTGCTTTTACGCCACTTGATGGTTTTCCTCAATGCCATTATGGATGTAGGTATTTTTGTTAGTCAAGGAATCAATCAATTGGAGATTCGAGGTGTGACGGATCAGACAATGGATATCTTCAACGTGATGGAGCAGATCGATCAGCTAGGTTTTTTTGAAAAAATGGTGTTGTTGATGATCTTACTCGTTCCCTTGATTCTATCGATCATTGTTAGCGTCCTTGCTCAAGTGCTGATCTTTTTACGCTTTTTGGAAATGTATCTTTATTTGAGTATCTCACCTTTACCGATTGTCGCTTTAGTGAATACAGAAATCGGGCATGTCGGAAAGAATTTTTTAAAACTATTTGGTGCGGCATCTTTACAAGGTGTATTGCTTTTTATCGTGTTGAATATCTATCCACTACTAGTGAGTACTATTTTTTCATTTGATGAGACGCAGGGGATGATTGCAGTGATCAGTGCGATCGTCGGTAATTGCTTGGCGCTATCCATGTGTTTGTTTTACACCATGAAATGGTCGAAAGCGATCATCGTTGCGGCCTGAGTGGGAAAAGGAGTGTGAAAAATGGCGATTGAAGTCGTGATCAGAAAAGAAATCAAAGAGTATCAAGAGAAGATCTTTTTTGGCTTCTCTTTAAGACAGGTTATCGTTATTGCATTGGCTTTAATCGTGATTTTACCGGTCGGCCTACTTAATCATTTTATTTGGGGCTATTCAATTGATGATCTAGGAATTGTATTGATGTTTTTTACTAGTCCGATTTTATCGGTGGGTTGGATCAAAAAAAATCAGTTACCTTTAGAAAAATATCTCCTTATCCGTTGGCGCCATCTTATCGCAACAAAGCACTATCCATATCAAAATGCTCGTTTGGAGGAAGATCATGAAGGGATTTCAACGAGGAAAAACAGTAAAACAGAGAAATATCGAAGTGAACAAGGGAATTAAAAAGTCTTCCTTAACCAAACTATTACACAAGCAAAAGAAAAAAAGAGGAAAAAAAGAACGAAAATCAGCACCAGCCAAACATGCACAAAGGAAGATTCGTTATGAAAAAATGTACGAAAGTGGAATTTGTGAACTTGCTTCCGGATATTATTCAAAAAGTATCCAGTTTTCAGATGTCAATTACCAAATTGCACCTGTAGAAGACCAACAAGCTATTTTTCAAGGGTATTGTACTTTACTAGATAGTTGTGATGAACGAACGCATCTAACGATTACCTTGAAAAAAAAGCGAATGGAACAAAAGGAACTGGAAAAGCAATTGTTCTATAAAGAAACAGGGGAGAGTCAGGACATCTACCGTCGAGAATTGAATGAAATGCTGCGGCGAACCATGACAGAAGGAGGAACGAATTTTAGCAAACAAAATCTATTGACCTTCAGCACGCAGTCTACTGATTATGACCAAGCCAAGCATTCCTTGACACGTATCGAACAACAACTTAGTCATAGTCTTTCGGAAATCGAATCAAGTAGTCAAACACTTTCTGGCAAAGAACGGTTGCAACTGCTCCATGAATTGATCAAACCTAATGAATGGTTCCAGTTCAATTATACAGATTTAGTTTATAGCCGTTTGTCGACAAAAGCAGTTGTTACCCCTGCAAGTTTCAGCTTTAAAGCAAAAGACTATATCGAAATTGGCTCAGAGTATGCCCAAGTCCTATATTTGAAAGATTACCCCACCAAACTTTCAGATAGATTGATCTTAGAATTAATGGATATTGGCGAAGAGTTGTGTTTATCGATCCACATTGAACCAGTGGATTCTGAAAAAGCAAATCAGTTGGTTCAAATTAAAAAAGCTTATATGGAAGGGGACAAAACAACTGCTGAAAGAAAAGCGACACAAAAAGGCTATGATCCTTATTCAAATATTCCGTATGAATTGACCAATAGTATCAAAGAAGCCGAAGCTTTATTAGACGATCTAGTCAAAACCGGTCAAAAATTATATTTTGTTACCTTCCTCGTTTATTTCCGATCTCAGACCAAAGAAAAACTTGCTGATATTGCGGAACAAGTCCAACATGTTGGGCGTAAAAATCGTTGTCATTTCAATGCATTAGACTATCTACAAGATGAAGGATTCAATTCGGTCTTACCTTTAGGAAAAAATTGGATCGAACAACAACGGACGTTGACGACAGAAAGTACAGCGATTTTTATTCCATTTTCAGCGCAAGATCTTAATCATATAGATGGCAAATATTACGGGAAAAATGAAATGACCAAAAATAGTGTAAGGATCGATCGTAAGCAACTAAACACGCCGAGTGGCATGATTTTAGGTAGCTCTGGTTCAGGCAAAGGTGTAGCCAAAAAATATGAAGAAATCACGACGTTACTTAAAAATCCCGAAGATGAAGTCATTTCGATTGATCCGGAAGATGAAGATACGATCATCGGCAATGATTTTGATGCTCAAATCATCAATATCGCCCCTAATACCAATACCTTCATCAACTTACTAGATATTTCAGAAGACTTGAGAGGAGAGGCAGATCCAGTAAAATTGAAATCTGACTTTCTGTTAACTGCTTGTGAAGCCTTGATCGGTGGGCCAACTGGGTTAAATTCGGCACAACGATCGATCATTGATCGTGTCACGCGATTGACGTATTTCAATTTTCAAAAAATCTCAGAAAAATCAGCGCCGACATTGGCGGAAGATTGGTTTCCGCTTTTAAAAGAACAACCGGAAAAAGAGGCGCAGACATTGGCGTTAGACTTAGAGTTATATATCGATGGTTCACTTTCGATGTTTTCTAAACCAACTAATGTTTCTTTAAATAAACGTTTTGTGATTTACAATACGAAACAACTAGGGAATCAATTGAAAACTTTTGGGATGATGGTTGTTTTGGAACAAGTGTGGAATCGGGTCGTTCGCAATCGAGACAGAGGCATCACTACTTGGATCTATATTGATGAAATGCAACTCCTGTTAAATGATCCTTACTGTGAAAATTATTTTTTTGAACTATGGAGCCGAATCCGTAAATGGGGTGCGATTGCCACTGGTATTACCCAAAATGTCGAAACCTTATTATTATCAGATAAAGCACGCCGAATGTTAAGTAATACGGAATTTATCATTATGTTGAAACAAGCGAAAAGTGATTTAGATGAGCTGTCTTCCTTATTCAATCTTTCGTATCAGCAACAAAGACAATTACTCAATCCAATCAAAGGCGCAGGATTGATACGGGCAGGCAATGCCATTGTCCCTTTTTCCAACACTGTTGATCCAACAACAAAACTTTATGAGTTGATCACCACTGATCCTGTCGAACGCCACAGATTACGACAGGATGTATCGCCATGAAAAAAAACGATGTAGGCATTGAAGAGACCGTGAAATCACGAAATAAACGAAGGAGTAACAGACATTTTCTGCGTAGGAAAACGAAAGATCCTCGCAGAGTCATGCTTGCATATCAGACAAAAATAGTTGATTTCTCTTTACTTGGAAATAAAACTTCGATCAGTAGCAAAGTCAGCCTTTACCTACTTGTTGGTGTTAGCATTCTCATATTTTTTCTCTTTTTCAGTATGATCGGCTTCGTTTCGTCTGCCACGATCAAAATCAATGAGCTTGAATTGACGAAGGTATGGAAATATTTAACCGAATTGGATGTGGAATTGACACTAGAATTAAACTCAACTAAGAGTTTGATTCTAGTAAATGAACGAGTAGTGGCTGCAAATGAAGTCGTGATCAGGTCTGATATTGAAGAGGTGCTGATTTATTTAGACATGGCTTATGGTGAAGACCAATTAGGAAATCCAGATGTTCTCAAAGAAACGATCCAAGGATTGCATGAACAGATGTGGCAAGTAGACAGTAACGAAGGTCAAATCAAATTAACATCACGATCATTGTCGCAAGTGATCACTTGGACGCCGGAGTGGAAAGAACGCAGACAGCTGTTAGCAGAAATTGGTCTTTATGCAAGTTTGACTGAATTAAGCAATCCATTGAAAGAAACAGACTCTTTACGCATAAAACAACGCTTTGGTTATTACGTAACAAATCAAGAAAAAAGCTTACTTGAAGGACTGCTCATCCAGACAGAACCGAAAGAAAGCATAGTCGCTGTGATCGCTGGAGAAATTACAAGAGACCGAGAGAACGTAACCATCACAATGAACGATCAAACCATTACTTATCATGATGTAGATCTAACAGCTACTGAAGGACAGATGGTATCGGTGGGGACAGAGATCGGGAGAGTAAAACAAGAGGAACTGCATCTGTCTTACCAGAAAAAAGGTGAAATCGTCAATCCAGCTTTTTATCTCCCCAATGTAGTCGATAACAATGAGACACAGCTTGATCCCATTGAAACGGACGTTACATTTAATGGACAGAAATTTCGAGAAGTGATTTTACTGCATTGTCACGCATTTAGTGACCATGCAGAAACGATTATCCAAGAAGCTAAAAAGAATAATATCTCCCCCATTGTTCTAGCAGCCATCATGATCCACGAAACTGCTTGGGGGACGAGCGAAGGAATTCGAGAAAAGAACAATCCAGGTGGCTTGATGCGAGAAAATGAGTTGCTTTCCTACGCCACACTTGAAGAAGGGATTGCCGCCACCGCTCGAACACTAAACCAATTGATCGTGAACCAAAGACTGCTGACAGTCGAGCAACTCGGAAGTGTGTATTGTCCTGTAGGTGCAAGTAATGATCCCCTGGGATTAAACCAATACTGGGTACCGACGATCAAAGAATTATTTGTACAACTAGGTGGCAGTAAAGAGATGAGCTTACTCTGGCAATCGAATCACACAGTGGGTCAAGAGGTGTTGACACAAGCCAGAACATTGTATCGTCAAAACGTTCAGTACTCACAAGGCTTTGAACGAGGCACCTTTCCTTATCATGATTGCTCTTCTTTTGTTCTGTGGGCGATGAGAAGTGTTGGCTTGCCTGTGCCACTAGGTAGCACTGAGACATTGTATTCTTTGGAAGGGACTTTCCTGATGCCAATCAGTCGAGAAGATGTCAGAGCCGGTGACTTGTTTGTGTGGGGGAAGAAAGGACACTCTTTAGGTAGTTACGGCCATACAGGGCTATTTTTAGATGATGGTGGTAAAACGATCCTTCATTGCACACCTGCTACTGCACGAGGGTATGGTCAAGAAGGCGATATCGTCATCACTCCATTTGAAGGCTATGCAGGTGATTTCCAGCTGGCGCCTGTTTATTTCTATCGATTGTTGGGAGAAAAAAAATGAATGCAAAATCCCGCTTCCTTTGTCTCATTCTAGCTTTCTTTCTGTTTGGTAGCATGACTTTTAGTGTTGGTAGGTCACTTGTCTTTCGTTCACAAGAAAAAAGACAAGCCTCTGAAAAAAAATCCAGACAACTTTCGGAAGCACAAGTCAGAGAATTTTTACAAGCTTATTATACGTTTGAAACAGTCGGCGACAATTACTCTGCATATGTTGATGCTCTTTCTAACAAGATGAAAGATAAAGTAAAAACAGAACAAGGTAAAAAAACGCATAGTCCACAGCGTTTTGGCTTCAGTCGCTGGCTCAAAAGCGAGCATTATTTTAAACAAACGAACGAGGAAATGGTTGAAGTCCTCTGTTTGGTTGATTTTACGACGTCTTTATTGAATGAAGAAGGCGGAGTTGTAAAAAAAGATATTCGCCATCGTGAGGGTGTCAAACTGACTTATCTCTATGACACTAAAAATCATCGCTATGTCTTGGATGATCTCGAACAGCTGTCTTCTTTTATGGAAATACAATGATTGAGTAAGGAAGACCTTACAAATGGACGCAACAAAAATGAATGAGGGGAGTGACAACGTATGGCGAAAGAAACTGTAATCATCGATCAGATCCATCACTTACAAGTAGAAGAGACTCAGTTGGATTTGTTTCAGGCTTTGGAAGATTTAGAAACTGAAAATCGACGAGTCTTGCTGGCAAACACACAAGGACAATGTCGCATACGTATTTATGATCGTAAGGGAGAAATGATGATAGAAAAAGTGCTTCAATTTCCTTTGACAGAGGAGATTGAAGAGATCTTAAGTCAACACTGGGAGCAAGAAATAGCCAATACAAAAGAGAAGAGTCAGTTCTCTCATTCAAGCAACACACTGAAAAAAAATCAGTTGTTACAAATCAATTGGAAAAAAATCATCAAGCGATTACTTCTTAGTGGAGTAATCGTTTTTGTTGTGATTCAAGGTGTCGGTTTGTTTGTTGAACAAAGAACGAATAATGAGCAAGCGACAACCGAAGAAAATCAGAAAAGTTCATGGCAGTCATTAGTAGAAGCAGGCGCATATGAAGAAGCTGCGGAAGAATATCCCACTCAGTATCAGCAATTGATCGATCACTTAGTGGAAGAACAGGAATTTTCTTGGGTAGAGAAGTTGAATGAGCAAAAGCCAACAGGAAATGCCACCTTTGATCTGGCTTTTTATCAAAACGATTGGAAAAAAGTGATTGCGACCCACGTGGAACAATTGACGGAAAAGCGCCAAACCAAGTTAGCGATTGCTTATTTGGAGCTGGAACAAGTACAAGAAGCCGTTGTGTTGAATCGCCACTTGAAACATCAGGAGATCACGTTAGCACTGGATCAGTTTTATTTTGAAAAAAGTCTTGATTGGTTGAAAGAAAAAGAAATGAACAAAGCGAAAGAAGCATTTGAACAAATCCAAACGGAAGAATTAAAAGCGGTGATGGCGGCATACATAGAGCAAGGAACGATTATTTTAGATTTCATTACGTTCTATGAGGCGTCAGCCGATATGTCTGAAAATCTAATGCTTTGGGAAGAACGGTTGGCTCGATTAGGAGAGTCAATGGAATAAAAACCTTACTTTGTAAAAAAGAGTCCAAAAGATCACGAGGATGTGCCTTTTCGTAGGTATCTACAGATAAAATGCTCCCTTAAATGAAGAAAATAATTGTATCAGCGTCTCTAATTAGTACCAGAAGTCTTTCATCAAATCACTCATTTGGATCACTCCATGTTTTGGCACAAATGATTGTGACAAAATCCGACTATTTATCTAAATGGTAAGCGGATACAATTTGGTTAAAGAAAGAGATAAAGGAGCGATTGAAGTGGAAGAGACGATACCAAAAAATAAAATTTCATTCAAAGCAAAAGTACAAAAGTTAGGAAGTACCTTATCTAGTATGGTGATGCCGAATATCGGTGCGTTGATTGCTTGGGGTGTTTTGACAGCATTATTTATTCCAGATGGCTATTTACCAAACGAAGCGTTTGCTACGATGGTCGGCCCAATGTTGACGTATTTAATTCCTTTATTGATCGGCTACACCGGAGGGAAAGTCATCGGTGGTGATCGTGGTTCAGTCGTCGGAGCAATTGCGACGATGGGTGTGATCGTTGGGACAGATATTCCGATGATGTTAGGTGCCATGATCATGGGTCCATTAGGTGGCTTTGCCATCAAGAAATTCGATCAAGTGTTTCAAAAACATATCAAATCAGGGTTTGAGATGTTGGTCAACAATTTTTCTGCAGGATTAATCGGTTTTGCGTTAGCATTGATCGGCTTTTCTGCAATTGGTCCAGTGGTGGATACACTGACGCAAGCGATGGCAACAGGTGTTGAAGCAATTTTAAATGCAAATTTGATTCCATTGACGAGTATTTTTATCGAACCAGCGAAAATCTTGTTTTTGAATAATGCGATCAACCATGGCATTTTGACTCCTTTAGGAACAGAACAAGTGGCTACAGCCGGTCAATCGATCCTGTTCTTGTTGGAAGCTAATCCTGGACCAGGTCTAGGTGTATTGTTAGCTTTCACACTATTTGGCAAAGGCGCGGCAAAATCATCTGCACCGGGTGCAATGATCATCCATTTCTTAGGTGGAATCCATGAAATCTATTTCCCATACGTAATGATGAAACCGTTATTATTCTTATCAGTGATTTTTGGTGGGATGACAGGTAGTTTCGTTTTCCAATTAATGGATGCAGGCTTACGTGCGCCAGCTTCACCGGGTTCGATCATTGCCATTTTAGCAATGGCACCATTGAGTGCTTACTTACCAGTTATTTTAGGGATCGTCGCTGCAACAGCCGTTTCTTTTGGGATCTCTGCAGTCATTCTAAAAGCTGATGCGAAAGAAACAAGTGAAGATTTTGAAAAATCAGTGGAAGCGACTCGTCAAGCGAAACAACAAGCGAAAGGAACTGGAACTACTAGTCAGGGACAACCAGCTTTATCAGCGATCAAAAAAATCATTTTTGCCTGTGATGCTGGAATGGGGTCAAGTGCGATGGGTGCTTCCTTGTTAAGAAAAAAAGTCCAAGAGCATCACTTACCTCAACTCGTGACGAATCAAGCCGTTAGTCAATTATCTGATGAAGCAGACGTATTGATCGTGACTCAAGTTGAGTTGCAGGAACGAGCAAAACAAAAAGCGCCACATGCTCATTTTGTTGCAGTAGAAAACTTCTTAAATTCACCAAAGTATGATGAAATCATCCAAGCATTAGGAAGTAAGGAAGAAACACAGCCAAGCCAACCACTCTCTACTACTCCAACAGATGATTTGGATTTATCTGAATTAAAAGATATCAAAGAGATTTTACTTGTTCATGACGATCGTGCAGGATCAGCGACAATGGGATTGTCCTTATTGAAAGATATTTTGAAGAAAAACCAATTGGAGATCCCTCTGAAAAAAATCAATATTGATGAGTTGACGGAGCAACCGAATACACTGATCGTTTCAAGAGAATCCTTGTCTGAGGAAGCACGTTCAGTGGCACCGCATTCACTTCATTTTTCAGTGGCGACGATGGTCAGTCCACAAAAATATGAAACGATTGCTCACTATTTGAAAAAAGTAGCATAAGGAGGAAATAAAATGTCTGAATTAGCATTTGATATGATCGAGTTGAATAAGGCTTTTGCAACAAAGGAAGAGGCCATCCGATACTGTGGAAGAAAATTAGTGGAAGCCGGTTGTGTCGAAGAACCCTACATTGACGCAATGGTGGAACGTGATGCGATGTTATCCGTTTATATGGGGAATTTTATCGCGATCCCTCATGGAACAGATGAAGCCAAAGCATTCGTAAAAAAATCAGGGATCTGTGTGATCCAAGTGCCAGATGGTGTCAATTTCGGGACTGAACAAGAAGAAAAGATTGCGACAGTCTTGTTTGGTATCGCTGGCGTAGGAGAAGAACATCTGCAATTAGTGCAACAAATCGCTCTTTATTGTAGCGACATGGACAATGTTGTCCAATTAGCAGATGCACTGAGTAAAGAAGAAGTCACACACAATCTAGCAATTGCCTAAGGAGAGAAGACGAATGAGAGCAGTACACTTTGGTGCCGGAAATATCGGCAGAGGATTTATTGGAGAAGTTTTAGCTGAGAATGGGTTTGACATCACTTTTGTTGATGTCAACGAACAGATCATCGATTCATTAAATGAAAAAAGCCGGTATACGATCGAACTAGCTGACGAATCGAAAAAACAACTTGTCGTTGAACGCGTTCGCGGATTGAACAACCAAAAACAGCCTGAACAAGTGATCAAAGAAATAGCACAAGCAGATCTTGTGACCACAGCGATCGGTCCCAATATTTTACCATTCATTGCTGAACTGATTGCAAAAGGGATCGAGCAAAGAGAACAAGAGGGCAATCAGCAACCGCTAGACATCATCGCTTGTGAAAATATGATTGGTGGCTCTGAGCATCTAAAAATGGAAGTCTATAAATATCTGTCAGATACCCACTTTGCAGATCAGTCCATCGGATTTCCGAATGCAGCAGTGGATCGCATCGTGCCGATGCAACAACATGAAGATCCTTTGTTTGTGCAAGTGGAACCTTTTAAAGAATGGGTCATTGATGATACGCAACGAAAAAATAAAGAGATTTCGTTAAATGGCGTACTATACGTCAAAGATTTGGAACCATATATTGAACGAAAACTATTTAGTGTGAACACAGGGCATGCGACTGTAGCTTACACCGGTGCATTATTGGGATATGCAACGATCGATGAGGCAATGCAAGATTCGTTAGTCGTTGCCCAACTAAAATCAGTACTACAAGAAACAGGAAGTTTACTGGAAGCAAAATGGGGCTTTGATAATAAACAACATGAAGCCTATATTGAGAAAATCATCCAACGTTTCCAAAATAAATATATCTCAGATGCCATCACTCGGGTAGCTCGAACGCCTTTACGGAAGTTAGGCTATCAAGAACGCTTTACTCGTCCGGTTCGTGAATTGCAAGAATACAATTTGACTTGTCCACATTTGACAGCTACGATGGGGATCATTTTCAACTACTATGATCCTGAAGATGAGCAAAGTCGTGAACTGCAAGAGATGAAAGTGCGAGAAAATATGGATCAGTTGATCCAAGAAGTCACAGGTATCCATGATCCGACAACAATCAGTAACATCAAGCAAAATGTGATGCGTTATGCGAAACAAGTAGCTTGATTCTTGATACGATCAATGGAATAAACAAGTGGATTGTAAAAAAAACCTCTAAAAATATCTTAGATATTTTTAGAGGTTTTTCGCTGTTTACTTGATTGGAGCTGCGGCAACTGTTGGTAGATCAAGCTCTTTTCCATAACGTTTCTCTAATGCTAAGCGAACGAGACGCTCCGCTAGATGTTCATTACGTGCTAAGATCGGACCATGGAAATAGGAGCCGTAAACGTTGCGGTAAATGACACCTTCTGATTGATCTTCCCCATTATTCCCTTGACCTTTGACGATTTTTCCCAGCGGGCGTTCGCCTTCGCCAAGAAATGTTCGACCATTATGATTTTCAAATCCATAATAGGTTTCGTTGAACTCTTCGTTGTGGATCACGATGTCACCAATGAAGCGATTATTCTCTTGGCTTAAGGTGTAATGATCCAACGCACCGATTCCTTGGATTTTTTCACCGTTTGCGCCCATATAATAATGACCAAGTAGTTGGTAACCGCCACAAATCGCAAGTACGACACCATCATTTTCAATGTAATTAGTCAATGATTCTTTCTTTTCTTGAATATCTTTTGAAATGATCATTTGTTCAAAATCTTGACCACCTCCAAAGAAAACTAAGTCATATTTATCTGCCTCAAAGGGTTCATGGATGCTGACGATCTCAGTATGAGAAGTGACCCCCATTTTTTTGGCGATATATTGGAGCATCAAGAGATTGCCATTGTCACCATAAGTATTCATCAGATTCCCATAGAGATGGGCAATGCGTAATTCGTAGTTAGCCACGATTCATGCCTCCTTTGATAAAGCCTTGACTCGCTAATTCTTTTCGTAATTGTAAGACAGCTGTATAGGTCGCTAAAATATAGACATGATCCGTCGGTAGTTGCTTGATTTTCTCAATGACATCAGTCAATTCTTTTGATTGTGTCAATTTATCTTCAGCGATACCCGCTACTTTCAAACGTAGTGCCATATCTGTGTGGCGATCGCCACCAGCAATCACAGCAGGGATTTCCATATCTGCAAAGCGTTCAAATTCTCCGTCCCAGATCCAACTCACATCGATTCCATCTGCGTAGTTCGCATTCAAGAGGGCTACTAGTGAAAATGGATACGGCGCATGTCCCATCATGTCGATGACTTGGTTGATCCCTACAGGATTTTTGACTAGGACTAAGGTACAGGACTTGCCATCGATTTCGATGTCTTCTTGACGACCAAATACTTTTTCGTCATACCCTAAGCCTTGTCTGATTTTTTCAGAAACAACACCATAATATTCAGCCACCGCAGTAGCTGCTAAAGCATTATAGACATTGTACATGCCACCAACTTCGATGCCATATTCATTGCCATCAATGACGAAATCAGCTGATTTGTTGTCCATTCGTTTCATTTCTGTCAAACGATAATCCAGTTCTGGACGTTTAAAGTCACAATTTGGACAATAGTATTTACCTAAGTTTGCATAAGTGATCATTTTGTAGTGCAAGATGTGATGACATTTCGGACACAACACGCCATCTGTATTGTAGTGGGCCATCTGTTCATGGTCTTCTTCGTGATCAAATCCATAATATCTTCTAGGGTTGACGGTCTCAACTGAATTGAAGATCGGTGAATCGCCATTACTGATGATCGTAGCATCTGGCGATTTTGCGGCACCGTCAACGATCATTTTATACGTGGTGTAGATTTCACCGTAACGGTCCATTTGGTCACGGAAAATGTTTGTAAACAAAAATAGTTCAGGTTTGATGTATTCAGTCACTCTACTTAGACTGGCTTCATCGATTTCTAACACCGCAAATTTCTTTTGGCCTTTTCCGGCTTTTGCTTGTAAAAAAGTCGAAACGATTCCTTGGACCATGTTGGCGCCAGTAGGGTTCGTCAAGACTTCATCAAATTGTTGTCGTAAGATATTGACGGTCAAAGCGGTCGTCAATGTTTTTCCATTTGTTCCAGTTACGACGACGACTTGATAGTCTTTTGCTAATGTATCTAAAATATGAGGATCGATCGATAAAGCAAGTTTACCAGGTAAACTTGATCCTCCTTTAAAAAAGGTTTTTAGTCCCCATTGTGCGGTTTTACCAACTGCAATCGCAAATTGACTGCGTATTCCCATTATGTAACCTCCAAAACGTCATAATTACAAATAAATTCAACTAATCATACCATATGTTGAAAAAAAGGTTAAATTGCTTTGTCTTATTTTACAAAAGTTTATACTGTTCGCAAAACAAAAACGAAAGAAGCAAGAAAACGAAAAACGATCGCTTCCTTGCTTCTTACATATCGTTTTTTTATGGTAACGATAGACTAGCTTACCCGATAATGATTTTCTCAGTAGGATATTCATAACCTAAATCTCGTGTTTCTTTTGGCACAAATAACATTAATGTATACAACATCCCGATACGTCCAATAAACATCAACGCACCGATCGTGATTTTACCGACTGTTGATAGATCACCGGTAATTCCTAGCGATAACCCCGTTGTCCCAAAAGCAGAAGTCACTTCCACGATGATTGAGATCAGCGGTTGTTTCTCCGTGGCAGATAAAAAAAGAATACAGAAGAAGCACATCCCTAAGGAGAGCATAAAAACGACTACTGATTTTCGGACATCATCTTCATCAATTCGACGACCAAAAATATTAATGTTATCTTCACTTTTCAAAAATGAATAAAGATAAAGGCCAATGATCGCCACAGTCGTGGTTCGGATACCCCCGCCGACAGAACTGGGACTACAACCAATGAACATCAATAAGGAAAAGACGATCAAGGTGGTGATTTGAAAATCTCCTAGATCATGGATCTGTAAACCCGCATTACGAGTTGTCATGGAATAAAACATTGAATTGATCCACTGGACACTAGGATGGAGATCTTTGAACAAGTGATTTTTTTCAAGTAAAAAAATCAAGACAGTCCCGCTTACAAATAAAATGACAAAAGCGAGGACGGCGAGTTTTGTAAACAAAGAGAACCGAAAAGGAATCTTGGCTTTTGTTTTTCGATACAAGCGCCATTCTCGAAACTCCATCAATACTGGAAAACCGATTCCACCAATGAAAATCAGGAACATGATCATAAATAAAAATGGATAGTCATGTTCAAATGGCTTGATCGACTCACCAGTAATATCGAATCCCGAATTTGTGACCGCGGAAATAGCTTGATAAAATCCATGGAAAATGGCTTCGTGCCAATGATCGAAATAGCCGCGAATATAAAAATAAACGGAGAACAAGGCACCAAATAGCAATTGGAACCAGAGCAATATGACAAAAGTGATCCGAATCAAACGAACGATACCAGATAAACGTGGTTGGTTCATATCTGTCATGATCAATTGTCTTTGACGTAAGGTGATCCGTCGCTTAGAAAAGATAATAAATGCCGTTGAGATCATCATGATCCCTAAACCACCCACTTGAAACAACACTTCGAGTAAAATAATGCCATTGTTATTAAAAATCGCGTGGATGTCAAATGTCGAAAGACCAGTGACACTGATCGTACTGATAGCCATAAAAAGCATGTCAATAAATGAAGCATGACTACCCGGATTTCGGAAAAATGGGATGTAAAACAAGCCCAAAGAAATCATAGTCATTAAAATATAATAAAATACAATAATTTGAATAGAAGAAAAGTGACTAGAAGCATATCTTGCACTACGCCTTCGCCATTTCCGGAAAAAAAGATTCAATTGCACAAATTCGATCCTCCTTGTTAGATGTTTCTTCCAGTATACCGACAATAAAATAAATACACAAAGAAATAATAAAACTAAAATTTACTAGGATTTTAGTTATTGGAAAAGTGTCTTATAATAAAGATGACTTTGCGAAACAACTTGGAGGGAGATCCATGATAAAATGAAGTGTATCAACTAGTCATAGACTGTCTGATTACGACTAAAACAACATTTGAGTAATCTACACAAAAGTTTCATGAAAAAATAAGAAAAAAATAAGAAATTTATGGTAAAACTAAAGAATACGTGTGAGAAAAATCAATTTTTGCCAAACGGATCAAGACTTCAAGCGGCAACAAGGAAAAGGATGAGAGAATATGCGAAAAGTAGCACCTATATTAAAGCCAATCGCTGTATTGACGATTTCGACGATTGTTGCTACCACAACAGGCATTGTTAATAGTTCTAGCTATCGTGCACCAAGTCGTTCCACAGAGACTACGACGACTTCTACCAATGAAGGAACAGGGCAAACGAATGACACGGTAGAAACAACACCGACGACTGTAGAACAAGACACAACCAATTCTACATACAACCAAAACTCAATACCAGAAAGTTCCGTGGATGAAGGAAATACAGGATATACGACCGATTCGACTAGTCAAAATCAAGGGGACGACAGCGGTTCAAGTACGACGCCAAGTGCCACTACACCAAGCAGTACGACGCCTAATACAACGCCAAGTACTTCTACGCCAAGTGAAGGCAATCTAAATGAAAATAATGCACCTACAGAGCAATCCGCTGAAACACAGATGTATAATCAACAGGCAGGTGATGAAGAATGACATTTATATTAGATATCATCAATGGGATACACAAGTTTTTAGGATATTTAGATATCAGTCCTAAATATTTGAACCGAGGCTATACTATATTAAGTGTGATTCCGACCGTTTACCTTTTACGGATTGTTTATGGATTATGGCAAAATCAAAACTATTTGCAGTTCTTTTTATACGGATTAGGATTTTTAGTTCTTTTATATTTCACTGTTCTAAATGTGTTTTATTACTTTTTTGATAAAAATTCAAAAGCCGATGTGACCCAAGTGATCGTAAAATATCTACCTGATGAAGCATTCAATATTGAAGGAGAAACGGTTCGCGGGAACAACGGAAATATCGACAAAGTCAATACAGAAAAAGCCAATGTTCTATTCGATGAAGACTACCAATTGAAACTAGCAGAGAATATGCGTTATTTGATTGAAAAAGGGGAAATCAAGGTCAATGAACTTGGTCGAATGGACGGTTTCTTGATTGATCGAAATACACTTTATCCCTACTATTATGTGAAAAAAGTCTCCGACAAAACTTATCAATTAAGTATAGGTCGTAATTATTCCAGCATGGAAAAAGTAGGAACGATCAAGGTCGACTCGCCAGAAGATCATATTGAACCCGTAGGCTTATTCCTTGCAGGCGGTGATTTTGTCAAAGATGGTCTTAGATACCATGAACCCTATCGTTTGAAGTTGATCATCAAGAAAAATCAACCAAAAGAACAAGAAGGTGAAGTGACATACAGTCGAAGCCAACGAAGAAAAAAATCAAAAGTGTAGGATAAATCTTCTCCATCAAGTATTTATTTCGCTCTAATATGAAAGATACATGAAGTTCAAAAAAACATTTCAAAAAAAAAACGGATTATTCCCAACACGATCCGACACTTATTCTTTCTTTTAATTGATAAAAAATGTAAAATAAAGAATAGCTAACAAATAAATAAAAAATAACATAAAAATGTTTGGTTAATAGGAGGTATAAAGTGAAAAACTTTTTGAAAAATTGGGGAATCTTGATCGTTGTTTTAGCCGCCATCATTTTGGCAAGAGTCTATGTATTCACACCAGTCACAGTGAGTGGTCATTCCATGGACCCTTCGTTACATGATGGGCAACGTTTGATCTCATCTAAAATCTCAGATTTTGACCGCTGGGATATCATTACAACAAAAGAACCTGGGGATGAAGAACGGATGATCGTCAAACGAATCATTGGGATGCCAGGCGATACTGTGAAAATGGAAGATGATCAACTATACATCAATGGGGAAAAGCAAGATGAACCCTACTTAGATGAGTATAAAAAAGAATTTTCAGAAGACAAACTACAAGAGGAATATTCTTATAATTCAGCCTTCCAATCGCAAGCTGAAAATGCTGAAACGTTCACCAGTGATTTTGAATTCACTGTTCCGGAAGGACAATACTTGGTACTGGGCGACAATCGTTTGATCTCAAAAGACAGCCGCATGTTTGGTTTAGTCGATGAAGACTTGATCCAAGGTAAAGTCGTTTTCCGCTATTGGCCGTTGAATAAGATCAATATCATTTAATCGATGATACGTAATGCGATAGCGATATAACTCTAAACAGTAAAGATATACCCTGAAAAAACCTCAACATTCGTTTGGAATGTTGAGGTTTTTTTGTTATATAAACTACAACAACAAGTGATCAAGTATAATTTTTTTATAAAATCACGTTATTTTCAAAGTTTGTTCATAAAGTAAGGCTAAAGTGAAAGACACATAGATATAAATAACTATTAAAATATATAGGAGTGACAGCATGAAAAAATTCATCTCAATATTAGCTGTATCATCAGGACTGGTTTTGTTTTCTGCATGTTCAACAAATCCGTCAGATCAAGCTGCAGTGACGTATAAAGGCGGTACCATCTCAGAGCAGGAACTAGTGGACCACTTGAAAAAAATCAAGGGTGCGGAGACCGCTGTCCAAGATTTGATCATCTTCCAGATTTTTGAAGAAAATTATGGCGACAAAATTACGGCTGAAGATGTAGATAAAGAATACAACGCTAGCAAAGAAGCACTCGGTGATTCTTTCGATTCGCAATTGAAATTAGCGGGCTATACAACTGAATCTTATAAAGAAGAAATAAAAAGAGGGTTAGCTTACAAAGCAGGTTTACGAGCGAATGTCGAATTGACGGATGAAGATCTTAAAACAGCGTGGGAAAACTTCCATCCAGAAGTAGAGGCACAATTGATCAAAGTAAGTAGCGAAGATGAAGCCAAGGAAATCAAAAAGTCACTCGATGAAGGGGGCGACTTTGCTAAAATCGCCAAAGAAAAATCGACCGATGAAGCGACAAAAGAAAAGGGTGGAGAAATCACCTTTGACTCGCAATCTACAAGTGTGCCAACAGAAGTCAAACAAGCAGCATTCAAACTTAAAAATGAGGAAGTATCTGATGTTATCACAGCGACTAATTCCTCTACGAACGCCACGGAATATTATCTTGTGAAAATGGTCAAACAACAAGAAAAAGGCAATGATATGTCGAAATATAAAGATGAATTAGAAAAAATAGCAACAGAGACAAAAATAGCAGATCCAACATTCCAACAAGAAGCTGTGCGTAATGAATTGAAAAAAGCAAATGTAAAAATCAAAGATGAAGATTTCAAAAACGTACTAAGTGGCTTGATGACGGAACCATCCACAAGCGAAAGTTCAACCGATGCTTCAACTGAAGCTTCGACAAGTACTTCGACAGATAGTTCAAACTAATTGATCAGTGGAAGAACTAAACAAATACGAACTCAATTAAAATAATCAAAAGAGGTCGGGACAGAAGTGTTCAGCCTCGAGAAATAAGGCGCCATCCACGAAAATTATTCTTCAAATTTTTGTGGATGGCGCCTTATTTCCGAAGAGATTACTTCTGTTCCCGCCGTTTATTGGGTTTTAGGTGTTACAAGAGGACTAATGTCACAGACACTTTGCGTATTTATGAAAGGTTTTTTTATAGAAATAGAAAATGCTTATTCTTTGATTGCTATAGCCAAAAACAAAGAAGCATCTTGTTTCATGAACAAGTTTTTTCCGTGATGGAATGTTTCAATTGACAGTGGTTTAAATCCAGCAAGCTTCAATTGTTCTCTTAACTCCTCGTGGTCAAAACCATTATGGACTTTTGGATGCTGGATCTTTTCGTTCTTATCGAAGTCAACGATATAAAGTTTTCCGCTTGGATGAAGCATTTGCGAAAGTTGTTTTAAAATGACTTTCGTTTCTGGAATATGCAACAAGACTAAAGATAGTAAGATGATGTCGGCTTTCTCTGCCGGCAAATCCTTTGTAGCATCCAATTCAAGTGTTCGTACATTTGCTTGTTTTGCCTCTTTGATTTTTTTATCAGCCATCGCTAGCATTCCTGCGGCTGAATCTATAATGATCACTTCTTTAAAACGTGAGGCAAAGGTAACGTGACAAGACCAGTTCCCCCACCGTAATCGATCAATTTCTGGTCATGAGTCTGTGCAGAAAATTCTTTTTCAACAGCTGAACGAATCGTAGCAGCTAATTGTATTCGTTCGGGGGTATCATAATGGTTCGCCATTTGGTGGAATATTTCGGACATAAGTGCCCTCCTTTATTTTTCATTCGATTATACCAAAAGAAGTGCGGGTAGTTTATTGATTTATAACGAAAATACCAACATTTACACTAGGGAAATCTCGCTTCGAAAATTCTCACTGTAAAAATGATTGAAAATCAAGTATAATACCATAGGAACAAACTGGAAGGTGAATGAGGACATGGCACAACTATTTTTTAAGTACGGCGCAATGAACAGCGGCAAGACAATCGAGATCTTAAAAGTCGCACATAATTATGAAGAACAAAACAAACCGGTTGTTTTGATGACCAGCGGAATCGATACAAGAGATGGCGTTGGCGTAGTTTCAAGCAGAATCGGGCTGAAACGTGAAGCAATTCCCATTTTTGAAACGACCGATGTATTTGAAGTCATCCAGCAGATGGAACATCCACCATTCTGTGTATTGATCGATGAAGCGCAGTTCTTAACAAAAGAACATGTCTTAGCATTCACGAGAATCGTTGATGAACTCAATATTCCGGTGATGGCGTTCGGATTAAAAAATGATTTTAGAAATGAATTATTTGAAGGATCGAAATATTTATTGCTTTATGCAGACAAAATCGAAGAAATGAAAACGATCTGTTGGTTTTGCCATAAAAAAGCAATGATGAATTTACATTATATAGACGGAACACCGGTGTACGAAGGAGATCAAGTCCAAATTGGTGGCAATGAAGCCTATTATCCCGTATGTCGAAAACACTATTTTCATCCATTGATGATCACAGAAGGAGATTAAGCATGTACGATCAATTACAATCAATCGAAGACCGTTACGAAGAGCTTGGGGAACTACTGAGTGACCCAGAAGTGATTTCAGATACGAAACGTTTCATGCAGCTTTCAAAAGAAGAAGCAAATACACGTGAAACGGTTGAAGTTTATCGTCGCTACAAGGAAGTTGTTCAAGGGATCAAAGATACAGAAGAATTACTCGGCGAAAAGTTAGACGACGAAATGGCAGAGATGGCTAAAGAAGAATTAGCTGATTTGAAAAAAGAAAAAGAAGAACTAGAAGAAAAAATCAAGATTTTGTTACTTCCAAAAGATCCAAACGATGACAAAAACATTATCATGGAGATTCGCGGAGCCGCTGGTGGCGACGAAGCCGCACTATTTGCAGGGGATCTTTTCTCGATGTATCAACGATACGCAGAGAGCCAAGGCTGGAAAACAGAAGTCTTGGAAGCAAGTGTGACAGGGATCGGTGGCTATAAAGAAGTCATCATGATGATCTCAGGTGAAAATGTCTATTCGAAATTAAAATATGAAAGTGGCGCACATCGGGTCCAACGTGTCCCTTCAACAGAATCTCAAGGACGTATCCATACATCAACGGCAACTGTCGTTGTCATGCCTGAAGCAGAAGAAGTAGAGATCGATCTGGCTGACAAGGATATCCGCGTCGATATTTACCACGCTTCTGGAGCCGGTGGACAGCATGTCAATAAGACAGCATCTGCGGTACGTTTGACTCACTTACCAACTGGAATCGTGGTGGCGATGCAAGATGAACGTTCACAATTGAAAAACCGTGAGAAAGCGATGAAAGTCTTACGTGCGCGCGTCTACGACAAGATCCAACAAGAAGCACAAAGCGAATATGATGCGAACCGTAAATCTGCGGTAGGGACTGGGGATCGTTCAGAGCGTATCCGTACGTATAACTTCCCTCAAAATCGCGTGACCGACCACCGTATTGGCTTGACGATCCAAAAATTGGATCAGATTCTAGCAGGAAAACTAGATGAGATCGTCGACGCATTGATCGTGTACGACCAAACATCTAAGTTGGAAGAGATGCAAAATGGATAAAACCTATCGAGAAGTCCTCACACGGGCTTCTTCTTTTTTAGAAGAACAAGGAGTAGAAGGGTATAATATCCAGTTTGTCTTTCTTGAACGAAAGCAGTGGACGAAACTGGATTGGCTCATGCGAATGAATGAACCGATCACAGCCGAGGATCAAGCCATGATCAATGCAGATATGCAACGACTAGTGCAACATTATCCGCCCCACTATTTATTAGGTTATGCTGAATTTTTTGATCACCGCTTGAAAGTCACGGAAGCAACTTTGATTCCTCGTCCAGAAACCGAAGAATTAGTCGCACTGTGTTTGGCAAAAACAAGCGAAGAAACCTTAAATGTCGTGGATATCGGTACAGGAACTGGAGCAATCGCCATCAGCTTGAAAGCTGCTAGAAAAAATTGGCAAGTCTCAGCAATTGATTTATCTTTAGAAGCACTAGCTGTCGCTAAGGAAAATGCAGAACATGAACAAACAACGATCAATTTTTATCATGGTGATACGTTGGAACCTGTCTTGGATCAAACCTTTGATGTCATTATTTCTAATCCCCCTTATATCAGTCGAGCAGAATGGTCGGTGATGGATCAGAGTGTACGAACCTATGAACCGAAGATGGCATTGTTTGCTGAAGAAGATGGTTTAGCGATCTACCAGAAAATCGCAAAGGAAGCTGCACAAATATTAGCTAGCGATGGACAACTTTTTTTAGAGATTGGTTTCCAACAAGGAGCAGCTGTCAAAGCAATCATGGAGCAAGCCTTTCCGACAAAAAAAGTACGGATCAAAAAAGATATGGCAGGAAATGATCGAATGATTTTTGTTACCAATTAGTTTGTGGATGAAAAAATTTTTTTCTGTTTTTTTATAATAAAAAAACACTGATTTGATAAGGATGAAAACGAATATTTTAGTTATCAACATGCTTATCCACTATTGACAAACTAGTTATCAACAATTTGTGTATAACTACCTGAAAAAACGGAATAAAACAAGGATTTTGAAAAAAGAGGATGTGGATAGACTGTGGAAACAATTAAATATGATGAAACACAATTGAATGAAGCTGCGAAGGAATTAGCAGTAGGAAATCTAGTGGCTTTTCCAACGGAAACTGTCTATGGATTAGGAGCTAATGCCCTTTTACCGGAGGCTGTCAAACAAGTCTTTACAGTGAAAGGTCGACCACAAGACAACCCATTGATCGTCCATGTCGCCTCCTTCGAACAAGTAAAAGAGTATGTGGACAACTTTCACCCATTAACAGAACAAATTGTGAAAAACTTCTGGCCAGGACCACTGACTTTGATTTTTCACATCAAAAAAGGTAGTTTACCAGGGATTGTCACTGGTGGTTTATCCACAGCTGCTTTTCGCATGCCAGATAACAAGAAAACGTTAGAATTAATCCAATTAGCAGGTGTACCACTTGTCGGGCCAAGTGCCAACACTTCAGGTAAACCGAGTCCAACAACAGCAGACCATGTCTTTCATGATCTAAATGGAAAAATCACAGGAATCATTGACGATGGGGCGACGAGGATCGGTGTGGAATCAACGGTACTTGATCTGAGTGACCCATCTGCACCGCCGATGATCTTACGACCAGGAGCAATCACGAAAGAGCAACTAGAAGCTGTCATTGAAAGTCCAGTGGCGACAGACCGCCATTTGGTCAAAGAATCTGAAACACCGAAATCACCGGGGATGAAATACAAACATTACTCACCTGATACTCGAGTACTAATGGTTGAAAAAAAGGATTGGCCAGAGGCGATCATCTGGACAAAAGAGCAAAAACTACGTACCGGTGTTTTAGCTGGACCAACAATTGCTGATCAGGTACGCAAGGATGTCGCAGCTGTGTATATGTATTACGATGATTCAGTAGAGGCAGCAACGAAAGGGTTGTTTGCGGGGTTACGTGGCTTAGATGATGATCGATTAGCTCTTGATCTGATTCTAGTACAAGTTGCACCTGAAGAAGGGCTAGGTATTGCTTATATGAATCGGTTGAAAAAAGCCGCAGGACAAAATTATTATAAAAAATGAACCAGAAGTGATTGCTGCAAAATCATTCTGTGATACAATCTAGGAAACAAACTAAAATAGCTATTTAAGAAATAATGTTCGTATTCTTAGCTAGTAATGTTTGGTCAACATCAAAAAAAGACAAATAAACTGAACAATCATTTGAAATTTAGAGAAGTTGACACATAAATAAATAAGGAGTTGTTGTTTGTGGTAGACTACAAAACGTTTGACCCTGATTTATGGGCAGCAATCGCAAAAGAAGAGGAAAGACAAGAAAACAATCTGGAGCTGATCGCTTCTGAAAACTTTGTCTCTGAAGCTGTGATGGCGGCACAAGGAAGTATTTTAACGAATAAGTACGCAGAAGGGTATCCAGGACGTCGCTATTATGGTGGGTGTGAATTTGTGGATATCGTTGAAAATCTGGCGATCGACCGTGCCAAAGAATTATTTGGTGCCGATTTTGTCAATGTTCAACCACACTCTGGATCACAAGCCAATACAGCTGCATATCTTGCGTTAGTTGAACCGGGGGATACGATCTTAGGAATGGATCTTTCTGCTGGCGGACATTTGACACATGGCTCTCCAGTCAATTTTAGTGGAAAAACGTACCACTTCGTTGCTTATGGTGTAGATCCGTCAACAGAAGTCATTGATTATAATGTCGTACGCATCTTAGCGAGAAAACATCAACCAAAATTGATCGTAGCAGGAGCAAGTGCCTATGGTCGGACGATCGATTTTGCAAAATTCAGAGAAATCGCGGACGAAGTTGGGGCAAAATTGATGGTCGATATGGCACACATTGCTGGTTTAGTTGCAGCGGGTGTCCATCCAAGCCCAATCCCTTATGCCGATATCACAACAACTACTACTCACAAAACATTACGAGGACCTCGTGGTGGGATGATCTTAACGAACAATGAAGAGCTGGCGAAAAAAATCAATAGCGCAGTCTTCCCAGGCATCCAAGGTGGCCCCTTGGAGCATGTGATTGCCGGAAAAGCTGCTGCATTTAAAGAAGCATTGACTCCTGAATTTAAGGAATATAGCGAACAAGTCATTGCCAATGCAAAAGCTATGGCAAAAGTATTCAATCAATCGATTGGTACCCGAGTGATTTCAGGTGCCACAGATAACCATTTGATTTTGATCGATGTACGTGACTTAGAATTGAACGGAAAAGAAGCAGAAGCGATTTTGGACAGTGTTCATATCACCGTCAATAAAAATTCGATTCCTTTTGAAACACTAAGCCCATTCAAAACAAGCGGTATCCGTATTGGGACACCAGCAATTACGACCCGTGGCTTCCGCGAAGAAGATGCGGCAAAAGTAGCTGAATTGATCGTCAAAGCCTTACAGGCAAAAGATGATGAAGCACAATTAGAAGAAGTGCGTGCAGGCGTCCGTGAATTAACAGAGCAATTTCCATTATATAAAAAATAAATAGTTTATAACTAAGAGTCATCAATAAGAAGGTAAGAGAATAGAAAAAGGTGAGACAACCAGGCATGTAGCTGTTTGGTTGTCTCACCTATTTTCTGATTGTTGAAGTGTTAGATGGCTCTCTGGAAACTCAAAAAATATGAAAAGCTATTTTCTGATTTTTCATCTTACTGCTCAGGTCAAAGCGCTTCTTTCACAACTTGGATAAACGGTGTTCAAGAAGCAACACTTCGGTCATAAGCAAAAAAAATAAAAAATGAAATAGCCATTTTTTATTTTTCTGTCTTATGCCTTAGTGCTGAGCGCTTCTTTCACAACCTCTTTCAATCTGATTTTTTGACTTTTGTCTGGTTGCTCTCTAGTATATGAGGTGTAATTTTATTTGTTGCATTCAATTTAGGGAGGAATCCGTATGACTGATCGAATTTCATTAGAAAAAGAAGCAATTGAGTTTAGTGATGCTAATGCACCGCACCCGCGTATCTATGAATTACCTCCGGAAGAAGGGCGTGATCTTCTAGAAGAAGTTCAAAGTTCTTCTGTGGAAAAATTACCTGTGGATATCGAGGATTTGAAAATGGATACCAATGATTGGGGACAAATCAATGTGCGTTTTATCCGTCCTGAAGGAAATGTAGAAAAATTACCTGTCATATTTTATATACATGGTGCTGGTTGGGTATTTGGAAGTGCCAAGACACATGACAAATTGATTCGAGAATTGGCTGTTCGTACAAATTCGATCGTTATTTTTCCTGAGTATAGTCGTTCGCCAGAAGCAAAATATCCTACTGCCATCGAGCAAAACTACGCGATTTTGCAAAAACTTGCGGCGCTTTCTGAGTCGAAAGGCTTGGATCTTGAGAACTTGACAGTCGCTGGGGATTCCGTAGGTGGGAATATGGCAACGGTGATGACGATCCTTACAAAGCAACGTCAAGGATTACCAATCAAAAAACAATTACTATATTATCCTGTAACTGATGCAAATTTCGATACAGGTTCTTATAACCAATTCGCAGAGAATTACTTCTTAACAAAAGAAGGGATGCAATGGTTCTGGGATCAGTATACGACAGATGAAAAGAAACGAGCAGAAATCACTGCCTCACCTCTACGTGCAAGTAAAGAAGAATTGACAGGTTTACCACCTGCAATGATCTTGACTGGTGAAGCGGACGTGTTAAGAGATGAAGGAGAAGCATACGCTAGAAAACTTCGTGAAGCTGGTGTGGAAGTTACGCAAGTACGTTTCCAAGGGATCATCCATGATTTTGTCATGGTAAATGCGATGGACCAAACCAATGCGACACGAGCAGCAATGACTCTTTCCACAGAATGGCTAAAAAACTAGTTGTTTTTTGTCATCTTTATCCATTAATAAATTAGAAAAATAACAAAAAACGTCTGATTTTCAGGCGTTTTTGTTATTTTTTGCTGATTTTAAAAAGAACACCGCTTTGTTTTTTTATTTCTTTGATTTTCTTTAGGAAAATGACGGGTTAGACTAGTCAAGTCAGTGATTTTGTTTTACAATTAAAAAGAAACGAGAGAAAAAGGAGACAAAAAAATGGGCAAATTTCAAGTAATCGACCATCCATTGATCCAACACAAATTAACGATTATTCGCGACAAAAATTGTGGTACAAAAGTTTTCCGTGAGGTTGTTGATGAAATCGCTATGCTGATGGCATATGAAGTATCACGTGATATGCCACTTGAAGACATTGTCATCGAAACACCAATCACAGAAACAACACAAAAAACATTGTCTGGTAAAAAAGTAGCCATTATCCCAATCTTGCGCGCAGGTATTGGAATGGTTGACGGAATCTTAGAATTGATCCCAGCAGCTAAAGTCGGCCACATCGGATTATACAGAGATGAAGAAACATTGGCACCGCACGAGTATTTCGTTAAATTACCGGAAGATATCGACGCACGTCAATTATTCGTAGTTGATCCAATGTTAGCGACAGGTGGCTCAGCGATCATGGCGATCGATGCTCTGAAAGCACGTGGCGCTTCAAACATTAAATTTGTTTGCCTTGTTGCAGCTCCAGAAGGTGTTAAAGCCTTACAAGAAGCACATCCAGATATTGATATCTATACTGCTTCATTAGATGAAAAATTAAACGACAAAGGCTATATCGTTCCTGGTCTAGGCGATGCTGGCGACCGTTTATTTGGTACTAAATAGGAAAAATCAGCTATACAAAAAATCTGGGATTTTCCCAGATTTTTTTTTATTTCATTCAGTCAAAATAAAAACCATCCACTTGATGGATGGTTGAAAAAACTAAATCTTACTCATATCTTTGTAATTGATAATGACGACGCCTTTACTTTGGGCCATCAAATCGGTATTCTCATTAGTTTCATCAATTGCAACAACAGCAGAGTTTTTCAATTGCTTGGAAATCGTTCCGGTTTGCGTTTTTCCGTGAATCATAAAGGTAACATGTGTATCAGTGGTAAATTTTTCTCCAAATTCTGACGGTTCGACCTTTGTTTCAAATTTTCCAAAAGTTGCCATTTTCATAAAACCTGCCTTTCATCTATAATTATAGCACATTTTTTGAAAAAAATCATGAAAGTAGAAAAATCTTCCACATTACCCCTTTACATTTCTTAACATAACGACTATAATTTCTCTTGGAAACGCCAGCTTAGCTCAGTTGGTAGAGCAACGCACTCGTAACGCGTAGGTCGTAGGTTCGATCCCTATAGCTGGCATACGATAAAAGCAGACATATCAAGGTTTTTACGCCTTCGATATGACTGCTTTTTGTTTTTTTGAAAAGTGAATGACTAAAAATGCCTACTTACAATAATTTTATTCCAATTGTTCATTTTGATTGATGAGACACGAAAATAAAAAATTTTACTTGCATTTTCGAATTATTTTAAACGAATTTTAATCATAGGTCAAAAAGTTTTTTAATATTCTATTAGTTGCCATTTCATAGGCATATAATCGTATTCTATTCATGCAATTAACACTAATTAAGTGGTTATGTTTAACCTACATTTTATTTTTATGTGTTTTTTTTAAGGTTGACACATGTGAGCTTTAAGAATATACTCTAAACGAATTGAATATTTCTTCGGGGCAGGGTGTAATTCCCGACCGACGGTGACGAGTTTACTCGAAGTCCGTGAACCACATTTTTGTGGTTGAGCTAGTGAAAATCTGGCACCGACAGTTAAAGTCTGGATGGGAGAAGAAAAATCGACTGAAGATCGGTTTTATTTGTATTAAAATCGATTATCTTTAGGTTTATTTAGTTATGCCCTGTGATTAAATTCGCAGGGCATTTTTTGTTGAAAGGGGGAATTGATATGCACCAGTCTTTCATGTTAGCTGCGATTGAAGAGGCAAGAAAAGGAAAGGGAAAGACCTTTACCAATCCATTAGTTGGAGCTGCGATTGTTAAAGAAGGAAAGCTACTCTCACTAGGTGCGCATTTACATTATGGTGAGGCTCACGCTGAAGTAAATGCTATTCAAAATTGTGGTTCCCCCGAAGAACTGTTTGATTCAACATTATATGTTACTTTAGAACCTTGTAACCACCAAGGAAAACAGCCACCTTGTACGCAAGCCATTGTCCAGTCTGGTATCACAACGGTAGTCATAGGCCAACTTGATCCAAATCCTTTAGTAGCAGGAAAAGGCAGAAAATTTTTACAAAAGCATGGAATCAAAGTAATTGTAGGCGTAGAAGAAGAGAAATGTAGAGCATTGAATCCTTTTTATAACCATTTTTTTGAAATGGATCGTCCCTACATCACGTTAAAACAAGCTGTTACACTAGATGGGAAAATTTCTATGCAGAAAGATTCTAGGTACTCAATAACAGGCTCAGAGGCAATCTCAAGAGTTCGCAAAGAGCGAGGAGAATATCAAGGAATCGTGGTAGGGAGCGAAACCGTTCTAATTGATGACCCTCTTTTGTTACCTGATGTTGAAACTATCTTCCCGCCAGTACGCATTGTTTTGGATCGTAGAGGACGGATCCTTAAAAGCCCTAAACTCGATCTTTTTCAAACGACAACAAGTCCGGTCTGGATATTTACGGAAAATCCTAAGCTAGAGGAACTATTTTCCCATGTAACCATTTTTTATACACCTAAGTTTTCTTTTCCATTCTTTATTGAGACCATGAGAAAGAAAGGTATTCAGTCGTTGTACGTAGAAGGAGGAGCGAAAATCCATGATGCTTTTTTAGCAGAAAGTCTCTGGGACGAAGTCATCAGTTATATTGCACCCAAACTTTTTGGTGGAAAAAGTCCGATGTCTTTTCATAGTGAACGTTTAGTCTCTAAAGACCAGCAATTAGAATTTTTGGAAGTTGAACAGCTTGGAGAAGACATTCGAGTTAGGGGGAAACGAAAGCAATGTTCACAGGATTAATCATTGAACAAGGAACAGTCAAAGAAATTCGACGAAAGCAACAAATGATCCAACTCACTTTTCAAACTTCCAATAGTGTCCTACGTGATTACAAAATTGGAGATAGTATGGCAGTCAATGGGGTATGTTTAACTGCTATTGAGGTTTCAAGTACTTTTTTTAGAGCTGAAATAATGCCTGAAACCTTTAAAAGGACCACTTTCTCCACCTTAAAAGTTGGAGATAGGGTAAATTTAGAACGAGCAGTTTCCATGACACAACGCTTTGAAGGCCATTTTGTTTCGGGACATATTGATACTGTTACAAGATTGATCAAAAAAATAGAGAATCAAAACGCATTAGTTTTGACATTTGCTTACCCAACCAAATATGAAGGTGAAATCATTCCACAAGGATCAATTGCAATTAATGGAGTAAGTTTAACAGTTACGGATACAACAGCAGCAAGCTTTTCAGTTAGTCTGATTCCACATTCCAAATCTTTGACAAATCTAGGGAATTTAGGTGTAGGACATCTTGTGAATATAGAAACGGATATCGTTGGAAAATATGTAAAGGCACAGAGAAAAAAATTTGAGAGGTACAAGGAGAAGGACTTACTATGAGTAATATAACTGAAGCAATAAAGACTTTGAAAAAGGGCGGTCTAATCATTGTAGCTGATGATGAAGATAGAGAATCAGAAGGAGATTTAGTTGGTTTAGCCGAATATGTGACACCTGAGGCGGTTAATTTCATGATTAAATTTGGTCGAGGATTAATATGTGCGCCAATATCTAAGAAGATTGCGCAACACTTATCTTTAGAAGAAATGACAACTCATAATACTGATGCGTTTGGTACAGCTTTTACGATTAGTGTGGATCATAAACATACGAAAACTGGTATTTCAGCATTTGATCGAGCTACTTCCATTAAAGCATTGGCTGATCCTCATTCGAAATCAAGTGATTTTCTTAGACCAGGACATATTTTTCCTTTGATTAGTGTAGATGGTGGAACGCTTATACGTCGAGGACACACCGAAGCTGCAATTGATTTGGCCAAATTAGCTAATAGTATGGAGGCCGCTTATATTTGTGAGATCCTGAAAGAGGACGGGACGATGGCAAGGATGAAAGATCTGACACGTTTATCTAAAGAATGGCAATTACCCTTGATCACTATTGAAGAGTTGGTAAATTTTTTAGAAGAAAGTAGTCATATAACAGTAAATTTACCGACAGATTATGGTGATTTCAAATTGACTATTTATGAAGATGGAGAAAAGCTGGAGCATTTATTGCTAACAAAAGGAGATATTCAAAATAGTCAGTCTCCTACATTAGTCCGTGTTCATTCAGAATGTTTAACTGGTGATGTCTTTGGTTCTCATTGTTGCGATTGTGGTGAACAGTTACATGAAGCAATGAGAATGATTGCAGAAGAGGGGACTGGAGCTATTCTTTATCTTCGTCAAGAAGGTCGTGGAATTGGATTGAGAAATAAGTTAAAAGCTTATCAATTGCAAGAACAAGGGTTTGATACTTATGAAGCAAATATTGAATTGGGCTTTGCTCCGGATGAACGGGATTATCACTTTGCAGCAGACATTTTAAAATCAATTGGTGCAACTTCTATTCGGTTACTTACAAACAATCCTGATAAAGTAACAGAGTTACAAAAAGATGGAATTACGATTGTAGAAAGAGTACCCATTGAAACCTTTCCACAAAAGGAAAACCAAGCCTATTTAAAAACAAAAAAAGATAAGTTCAATCATTATTTATCAGTATAAAAATAAAGGAGTGAAGACATGACGATTTATGAGGGAAATTATTCTACAAAGGATCTTCGAATAGGGATAGTAGTCGCGCGATTTAATGAATTTATCAATCAAAAATTGTTACAAGGAGCGTTGGATAATTTAAAAAGACATGGCGTTAAAGAAGAACAAATTGATATATATTGGGTACCGGGAGCTTTTGAAATTCCTTTTATTACCAAAAAACTCAGCAAAAAGGATAGTTATGATGGGTTGATTACGTTGGGGACAGTGATCAGAGGCGCAACTACTCATTATGAATTAGTTTCCAATGAGGTAGCAAAAGGTGTCGCACATATTAACCTAGAATCCAATATTCCCGTGATGTTCGGTGTATTAACCACAGAATCCATTGAGCAAGCAATTGAAAGAGCAGGTACGAAAGCAGGAAATAAAGGTAGTGAAGCTGCTCAAGGGTTAATTGAGATGATTTCTCTTTCACAACAAATTTAAGAATTATTATTTTTTTAAATATGATGATTTTACTGCGGATATACTAACCTTAGATTCAAATCAGTTATGAGGGGGAAATAATCATTAGTCATCTATTTTTGTTGATGATTCATTTCACTATTCTTAGCAATTGTAGTGTCAATTCCCTTTACAAGTAACGTGTAGGTTTGATTCCTATAGTTGGCACACTAGATAAACACCGTCATATAAAGGTTTATACCTATATATTGACGGTGTATTTTGTGTTTTATACTGTTGCTTTGAATATTGCTGCTTTTTCAAATGATACTAAAGGAGAAAAATGAATTTCAATATCACCTGTTTGATTTAAACCAAAATGGGCTATAACGTCCATCTGTTTTCCTGGTGCAACAGACCCCAAGGTATTTTCATTCGCATAGCTTTCAGATTTTTTATCGTCCGATCCATACACTTCCACATCGGCACCTACAGGAATGTCTGAGTCACTTTCATTTTTTACAGTATAATTGATTTTGACTACGTTTGCTGGTTGTTCATCTTCAAATTGATTTCTTTCGTCAGTTAGTTCAACACTATTGAGAGTGTATGAAGCATCCCCGACTTTAACAGTATCCCCAATTTTATAGAATTCAATAGCGTTACTCGATGATTGAGTAGTTTTAGTTGTTTCAGTTTGATTTTGTGCGGATATCTTTTCTCCACCATTTTTATTATTACTTTCACCTAATGAACCGCCAATAATTGCGATAATAATTACTGCTAGTACCCAGAACCAAACTTTTTTATAGAAAGGTTTAGTTACTTTATACATCTTTCCATCTTGTCCCATTACTTTTTTTGCCATTTTACAATTCCTCATTTCTTGTTATAATATACTTTGTTATTTCAGAGACAAGTAATTAGTCCGTGTTGCAGCACGGACTTTTTCGTATATTAGTTGTTTTCTTTCTATACATATATAATATTTAAAAGTTCCGTAATGTTACAATATTTTACTCAACACATTTTTCATATTGCTGATATATTTCATGATTTCCCTTGGAAGATATGTCATTTGGGTCTCGTAATATCTCAGCATCGACGTCGAAAGTTTAAATGTAAGATTATTAAAATCATGATTTTTAAAAATATGTTTGAGTGATAGAAATTACCACTGTTTCATGAAGCTAATGTGATAAAAAACCATTATAATAATATCAAATATTTTTAAATATGTAAAAAAATATTTGTTTTTTTATGTGTATCTAAAATAAGAAAAAATTACCTTAAAAAAACGTTTATTTTTTATATTAATGTTATATATTTTGATTCATTTTTAAGAAAACGCTATCAAAAACATCCTGACACTGTTACACTTTAACTAAATGAGTGAAAGGAAGTGGACAGCAATGGATTTAGTGATTGCAAAAGATTATGAAACGCTTAGTGAAGTGACAGCGGGGATCGTCTTGGAAAAAATGTTGAAGAAAAAACGAGTGAATTTGTCTTTGACGACAGGAAATTCGCCTAAGATGGCGTACGAGATTTTAGTGGAGACGCTTAGTAAATTACAGATGGATACATCGATGATCCATTATTATAATTTTGATGAAGTGGCATTAAAGGACAAGCAGTATGGTCTGACTATGTCAGGACTGAAAGAAGCCCTTTATGATCCTATAGGGGTCGCTACTGAAAATATCCATGAACTGACTATTGATAATTATCAAGATGTGGATAAACGAATGGCGCAAGCGGGTGGATTGGATCTAGTCTTGATGGGGCTTGGTGAAGATGGTCATTTTTGTGGAAACATGCCTGGATATACGGATTTTAGTAAGGAGACTTATAGCATTCCAGTCATTCCAGGAGATCAGATGTATGAATCGTTAAAAGAACATCTGGGAGAAGAACCTGGTGATTACTTTGTGACATTTGGGCCAAAGACGGTCATGGCAGCGAAACAGTTAGTATTGATCGTTAACGGGGAGCATAAAGCAGAGATCATCAAACAAGTGATCGAAGGACCAGTAACAGAGCAGATTCCTGCATCGATCTTGATGACTCATCCCGATATCACAGTGATTTTAGATGAAGCAGCTGCAAAATTATTAAAATAAATAGTCATATCAATGGATTGTTTCAAAGAACAACACAGAATCCACGAAAATCATATTACCGATTTTTGTGGATTTTTTTGCATGTCTGAATTTAACTGTAGACTCGTTTTCCATCGTATTCTCCGGTAGAATAGATAAGAAAACAGACTATATCGTTCATTGGCGAAAAACTGCCAGAATAGGAGAAAGAGATGAATCAGTTTTATAAGAGAATCCAATATAAATTTTCTGAATTAAATCAAGTGGAAAAAAATATCTTAGATTATTGTTTGCATCAATCAAGAAAAGTTTCCTCCATGACAGCCGAAGAATTAGCGAGTGAAACATTTACCAGCCAATCGACTATTACTCGAATGGCAAAAAAGCTTGGCTTTAAAGGATTTCAAGAATTTAAGTTTGCCCTTAAAAGTTACCGGTCATTAGAAGAAACGAGTGGTTCTACTGATGTGTCGGATGAATTCAAACCATTGATCAATGAAATCCTTCGTCAGTTTACAGAGACGTTAGAAAAAATCGAGCCGAAACAAATCGATCGCGCAGTCAATATGATTAAAGAAGCACAACGTATTGAACTGTTTGCTGTAGGGCAAAGTATTCCGGTCGCTGTTTCCCTGAATCGAAAATTGCATTTTCTTGGTAAAAATGTGGGGCATTCAACCGATTGGGACGAATTGCTAGCAGTGAGTAAACAACTAGGAGAAGGAGATCTTGCTATTTTTATTAGTCATAGTGGGGAAACATTAGGAATGCTCGATTATGCTAAACGATTAAAGGAGCGAAATGTTCCTCTGCTGTCTTTTATTGGTCAACCGACAAGTTCTTTAGAAGAATTGTCGACGGTCGCATTTATTGCAGAAATGTTGACGATCTATCATCAGAATATTGATTTGAGTCCAAGAGTTTCAATGGATATCTTGTTAGATATTTTGATGATCCATTATGCGAAACAAGTCATTTCTCAGAATGGAGATTCTAATTTATGAATGCCCATTCTACATGGACAGGAAGTATTGCAACCGCCTTTGTCGTCGCTTACATTTTAAGGGTAAGAAATAGAGTAAGGGGGAAAAGGGATGCAAAAAGGGAAGAAAGCAAGTTGGATGGAGATTTTTCAAGGGTTAGGCAAAACGTTCATGTTACCAGTCGCACTGTTAGCTTTCATGGGATTGTTCTTAGGGATTGGGAGTGCGTTCTCCGCTGAATCAGCAATTACTGCTTTTCCATTTTTAGGTGCTGCTTGGTTACAGGTGATGTTTCGCTTTATGTCGACGATTGGTGGCTTTGCTTTTAGCTATTTACCTGTGATGTTTGCCATGGCGATTCCTTTAGGCTTAGCACGTAAAGAAAAAGGCGTGGCTGCTTTTTCTGGGTTTGTTGGATATGTAGTGATGCAATTATCGATCAATTTTTATTTGCAAGAAACGAATCAATTGGCAGCAAGTGAACAATTACGTGAAGCTGGTCAAGAAATGGTTTTTGGTATCCAAACATTATCTATGGGTGTTCTGGGAGGGATCATTGTCGGGCTAATCGTTTATCAGCTCCATACGCGATTTTATCAATTCCAATTACCAGATAGTTTTGCCTTCTTTTCAGGGACACGTTTTGTACCCATCATTACTTCAGTAACTTTAGCAATTGTTGGCGTGTTGATTCCGATGGTTTGGCCACTTTTTGCCATGTTGATCACTGGGATCGGAAATTTGATCCAACGCTCTGGTGCATTTGGCCCGTTCTTATTCGGTTCTGGAGAACGACTCTTATTGCCATTTGGCTTACATCATATTTTAGTATCGATGATCCGGTTTACAGAAGCTGGAGGAAGTCAGGTCATCAATGGGCAAGAAGTCTTTGGCGCACTAAATATTTTTTATAATGAATTGCAACAAGGATTGGCGATTTCACCGAGCGCCACTGCTTTTCTTTCACAAGGGAAAATGCCGACATTCATGTTTGGCCTTCCCGCAGCGGCTTTAGCGATGTATCAAACCGCAAAGCCAGAGAATCGTGCAAAAATCAAGGGATTATTGATTTCAGGTGTGATTGCTACTTTTGTAACAGGAATTACTGAACCAATCGAATTTCTCTTCTTATTTGTCAGTCCTCTCTTATGGGGATTCCATGTGTTGATGACTGGTGCCGGATTTATGGTCATGAGTTTGTTGGGCGTAACGATCGGGAATACCGATGGCGGAATCCTAGATTTTATTATTTTTGGGGTCATGCAAGGCACTTATACTAAATGGTGGTTAGTTTTAGTTGTGGGGGCTTGTTGGTTTGGTATCTATTACTTTACATTTAAAACAGTGATTTTACGCAAAAACTTAAAGACTCCAGGACGTGAAGAAATAACTGCTGAGACAGAATATACAGACGAAGAAGTAACATATAAAGGAAAAGGCACAGTTGATGCACGAGGAATCTTGGCTGCTTTAGGTGGTGCTGAAAATATCACTTCTTTAGATAATTGCATCACACGTCTAAGGTTAGTGGTGAATGACGGATCGATCGTTGATGATGACCGACTGAAAAAATTAGGTGCATTAGGCGTGGTTCATTTGGATGATACGAATGTACAAGTCATTATAGGAACAAAAGTGACGACTGTTAGAAATCAACTGGACGACATCTTGTCGTTCTGAAATCGGGAGAGTGTAGAAGATGTCTTTCAATGAACAAATCGATCGTAAAGGGACGTATTGTACGCAATGGGATTATATTGAAGACCGCTTCGGTAAAAATGATCTCTTGCCATTTACGATTTCTGATACAGATTTTAAAGTACCAACAGGCGTCGAAGCTGCGCTCCAAGAAAGGTTAAGACATCCAATTTTTGGCTATACTCGTTGGAATCACACAGATTTCAAATCAGCAGTCACTCACTGGTACAAAGAACGTTTTGGACACCAGATCGACGAGGACTGGTTGGTTTACAGTCCTTCCGTCATCTATAGCATCAAGCAACTGATTTGTTTATTAAGCGAATCGGGAGAAGGTGTGATTATCCAAACGCCTGCTTATGATGCCTTTTATAAACTGATTGCTGGGAATGGCCGCAAACTGGTAAGCAATGAATTGATTTATCAAGAAGGTGCCTATAAATTGGATTTTGAGGACTTGAGGCGCCAATTTGAGCAACCGGAGAATAAAATTTTGTTATTGTGTAGTCCCCACAATCCAACAGGTAGAGTGTGGACCAAAAAAGAATTAGTGAACATCATCGAGCTTGCTCAAAAAAACGAGGTGTTCATTATTTCGGATGAGATCCACATGGATATTCTCAGAAAGGGACAACACCATCAACCACTGACAGAATTGATTCAAAAAAATGTCGCAGTCGTCACATCAGGAAGTAAAACATTTAATTTTCCTGGATTGATTTTTTCTTACGGATTGATTCCAGATTCGTCCTTGCGCCAGCGGTTTTTACAACAGATGAAAGAAGCTGATGGCCTCGGTTCCACGAGTGTTTTTGGATTAGTTGCTACGATTTCGGCGTATGAAAAAGAAAACAACTGGGTCAGTGAACTCAATCAGTACATTGATGATAATATTGCTTTTGTCACTGCGTACCTTAAAAAACATCATCCGAAAATCATCGTGACCAAAAGCGAAGCCACCTACTTGATGTGGCTCGATTGTGCCCGACTCCCATTCACTATGGAAGAACTTCAGCAACGAATGATCGAACGAGGCAAGGTTGCGATCATGTCAGGCGAAGTATATGGGAAAGCTAGTCACAATTTTTTGCGATTGAACGTGGGATGCCCACGTAAGAAATTGGAAGAAGGATTGCGGCGATTGACGGAGAGTTTGGGGTAGATAGGATAGTAACAAATACAAATAAATGGAACTTAGTATAATAAACGAGATAAAAAAGTTAAAGGTAAGCGGGTATCTGGCTTATGTTTAGAAGTTCACGCGAATAGCTTATATGTATAGGTTCAAGAAGTTGAAAAAATATGGAGAAAGTGCGTTTCCTGAAAAAAGGAGCGCACTTTTTGCCATCCATGATGAAATAAAGAAACTAGAACAAGGAAGTCGTTAAACTAGATTTATAAAAAAATTCAGGACTTCTTGAACCCAAACGAGAAGTCCTGTTTCTATTCTTAAAAGAACATAAATGAAGGGCTTGCCAAGCATTGGTCGTTTCAAGCAATAGAATTGGCTAGGAGAGATCATCTACATTCTTCTGAAAGAAGTCCATTCTTTTAATTAACCGTTTATTCGGTTTAGGTGGTGCAAGAGAATTAATTTCCCAGACACGTTTCTTCGTTAATATGCATTTAATAAGTAGGTACTTTTTAATTTTGTCTCGGCTTATTAGGTCAGTTCTGATCACTTTGCTGAGTCCTTTTTTTGTTGGATAAAGAAAAAATAGGTCATTCAGATACGTAAAAATTAAATAATAAATCTTGAGGATAGTTCCCCCAGCGATCGCCGAAGATAGTCAAACCACCAGCATTTTCAGCAGTAGCAGGCGCAGCGATTTTAAAGGTGAAAAAGTCACTATGATCTAAGTCGATTTCATTAAGGTTGTGATCTGTTAATTTCTCTCCATCGAGGGAAGTGTCATAGCGATTGATGCGTAAATGCTTAAGTAATCCATATTGACTAAATTCATCGATCCACCATTTTGGAGTCAAGGAACCTCTAACATCTGAAAAGTTCCCTGGAATGGTGTATTTACCAATGCAGTGGTTGTTTAAGTAAAATGAAAGATCACTTGGCCAATAGTTATTAGAGATTGGGAACTCAGAAGCGATTTCCATGCTGATTTCCAATAACTCGATTTTTTCACCAGTTTTCAAAGGATTTGGAATTTTGTATTCTAGAAACCCATTATTTAGCCAGATGATGCTCGCATCAACACGATCTTGGTCAAGAAAAGACTTAGGGTCGTCTAATGCGCCAATCAATCGATCTTTCGTCGCCATACCGCAGGAAGGCTTAGCTTCAAAATCGGTAAAGTGACCTATTTTCACTGATTGGGAGGTTAAATTCATTTGCGGAAACACTTTTGCGGGGAAATTGATATTGATGAAATCAGTTTTTAGAGATAAGTATTTTTTCTTCCAGTCTTGCCCCGATCCTTTTTCTGTTTTGATCAACTGTGCTTGTTCAAGTTTTCGGATGTGCTTTGTCATCAAAGCATTGCTGATCGCTAATTTTTGCCCAATTTCACTGATGCTTTTCTTACTATCTCCTAATTCTCTTAAAATTGCTAAGCGAGTTTCATTTGCGAGTGCTTCGTAGATCGGTAAAGATGCTTTCGTTAAATCCAATTCCATAGCTATCACCTCGTTATACTAATTAGTTTAATGAAAAGATGGATTAATTATATCACATGCTTTTGGATTTACAAAATTGTAAAATGATGGAATCCACCGTAATAAGCTTGTTAAAATAATATTGATAGCGCTTTATTTTTATAGTAACTTTACGGTGTAAACATTGGTGGACGATAGTCTAACAATTATGTTTATTGATAATCAGGTATCATTTTACTTTTTAGTTAAATAAAAGGGGTGTGGAAATTGAAAGTAAAAAAATTAATTGTTTTAGTTGGAACAAGCTTATTATGTACGGTGCTTTTAGCTGCTTGTGGTGGAAGTAATAGTTCAAGCAATGATTCGGAAATTTTGCTTTGGTCTTCGACGACGGGACCGGACGGTGAAAAAATCCAAAAAACGGTTGATCAATACAATAAAACAAATCCAGACTTTAAAGTAAAGTTAGTTAGTATGCAAGGTGACACCTTTACTTCGAAGTTGACGACTGCTGGAAAATCTGGCAAAGGCGTCCCAGATTTAGCTTTGATTGCATCGGAAGCTTTACCCACGTATAAGAACCAAGAGATGCTTGAGACTTGGGATGACATGATTGAAGGAACTGAATTGACACGTGGAAATTATGTAGAAGCTGCTTGGGATACTGGTGTGGTGGAGGATAGTCAATATGGGATTCCAGCAACGATGGGTTCGTGGGTGATGTATTACAACCAAGATTTGGTGGATAAATATGTTCCAGGAGCATTGGATGATGGCGTAGTGACATATGAAGAAATCAGACAGGCTGGGGAAAAAGCAAAAGCAGATGGTATTTATAGTTTTGGCTATACATGGGGCATGCAAAATTATTCTAATCTTTACCAGCAAATGGGTGGAGAATGGCAAGATGCACAAGGAAACATCGCTATCGATAATGATATTTCTTACAATGCCGTTCAAGAGTTTAAAACGCTATATGATGCCGGCTATATGGTCCCAGATGGCGAAGATGCAAACAAACTTTTTGCAAACCAACAGCTGATTTTTCTTCCAGAAGGAACATGGATGTTAAGTAATATGGAAGGAATAAGTGACTTCACTTGGGGTCAGACATTTACGCCGCAATGGGATGCTGGACATATCGTTCAAGGTTCAGGCGTCGATCAGTTTGCGATGCTTAAAACGAGCCAAGAACGTTCGGATGAAAAGAAAAGTAGTATGATCGACTTTCTCACTTGGTTACAAGCAAACCAACTAGAGTGGGTCAAATCTGGCGCAAATCCAACTTCCTTAGCAATGCTAGACAATGAAGAATATGTGGAGATGCCACAATCATTCTTGTTGAAAACAGAAAAAGGACAAGCGGCAATTTCTGTCAACACGGTTGATGGCTTATCTTACATTTTTAGTGAATATGATAATCGTTCATGGGATATGATTACAGGAAAAGCAGATATCCAAACAACTTTTGGTGAGATCCAAAAAGTCGTAGAAGAAAAGATGAAATAATATCCTCACTTGGAGACTGTGGCAGAAGGAAGAGTGACCGTAAAAAGAATTCAGTCGGTTTTTTGATGGCTAGGAATTCCGATGGGTAGGCTAATTTGCTGTCACAGTCGTTTCTTGTTGAAGGGTTGACTAGAAATACAGAGAAGGATGTGTATTGATGAAAAAAAGATTAAATGCCTGGCCAGTCGTTTTTATTGGTCCGCATATGCTCCTTTTTCTTTTATTCTTTTTAGTTCCGGCAGTTATTGGGATTTATGTTTCTTTTACTGAATGGGATTTGTTCAGTACGCCGATTTTTATCGGATTTGATAATTTTAAAACAATTTTATTTGATCAAGACTCGTTATATCATACGCAATTTTTTAATGGAATGAAAAATACGCTGTTTTTTGCGGCAATCTCAGTTCCACTATGTATCGCGATCCCTTTATTATTAGCAGTTGCGTTGTCTACTAAACCAAAATTGATGCGTTTTTTTCAATCGATTCTTTATTTACCTACATTATTTGCAATCTCTGCGGTCATGATCATTTGGGGATTTCTTTTGAGTAAATCATTTGGACCAATCAAAGAAGTATTCGGCATCGATATCAATTTTGTGGGCACTCAACCATGGGCTTGGATCGCTATTTTGATTGTGACGATTTGGTGGACATTAGGTGGGAATCTGATTATTTATGTGGCTGCATTACATGGCGTCTCAAAAGAACAGTTAGAAGCAGCGGAATTAGATGGTGCGAATAGTGTTACTAAATTTTTCCGTATTTCTTTACCTAGTATTCGCAACCAACTCATCTTTACAACGGTCATGACGACCATCGCTCAGTTTAATATCTATGGTCAGCCACTAATGTTGACGGGAGGCGGACCCAATAATTCCACTCGGGTGTTGATGATGTATATCCAAGAAAATGCCTTTGGTAGTAGCACCTCGGTTGCAGGCATTTCTTCAGCGATGGCCATTCTATTAGGTTTTGTGATCATGGCAGTTTCGATTGTGCAATTTCTGGTCATCAAAAAAATGGAAAGATAGGAGGGAAGAAGATGCGAGAAAACAAACTAGGGAAAAGGATTGCCTTTATTTTACTAGCAATCGTGTGCGTCATTTGGATATTTCCTTTGATATGGGCGATTTTCACCTCATTTAAATTAGAGGCAGAGATTCAAAAGGTTGGGTTCAGTTTGATTCCACAAGATTGGACACTTGCTAACTTTTTGAGCTTGTTACAGGGCAATGATTCTTCTCCTGTGTTCCGCTGGTTTGTGAATTCCATGATTATTTCAACTTCACATACCCTATTAGTTATGGTGATCGTCTCGTTTGCGGCCTATGGCTATACACGACTCACTTTTAAGGGAAGAGATGTTATTTTTGCTTTATTGTTAGGAACCATGATGTTTCCCGGAGTGGTCAATTTGATCCCGAACTTCAAAATCGTTGATACTCTAGGTTGGACAAATACATTTCTAGCAGTCATCGTACCTGGAGCAGCAGGTGTTTATAACATTTTCCTCGTTCGACAGTTCATTTTAGGAATTCCCAAAGAATTGGATGAATCGGCTATGATCGATGGGGCAAATGAGTTTCAAATTTTTTATTATATCATTTTACCGCTGATCAAACCTGTATTGACTGTGGTTGCATTGTTTAGTTTTACTGGCTCATGGAATGACTTCTTGTGGCCATCGATCGTGATCAACGATATTGATAAATTACCGATCACACCGGGGCTGCAATTGCTGCAAGGTCAATACATGACCTATCCAGGAATTGGAACTGCTGGTGCAATCTTGGCTTTGATCCCTACCTTTTTATTGTATTTGGTGGCGCAAAAGAGCTTTATGGCGTCGATGTCGTTGCAAAGTGGTATAAAATAATTTGTTTTTTGGAGGAAATATGATTAGAGAAGAATACCCGAGACCGCAATTTGAGAGAGGGAATTGGTTAAGCCTAAATGGTGAATGGCAATTTGCCTTTGATGACCAAAATCTTGGTTTGAAAGAAAAGTGGTACACAAATGAAGCAAATTATGCTTACAAGATCAATGTTCCTTTTGTCTATCAAAGTGCATTAAGTGGCATTGATCAGCGAGAAGTTCATGATGTTGTATGGTATTATCGGACCTTCAATGTACAGGTTCCTGAAGAAAGCCGTGTCCTTTTACATTTTGGTGCAGTGGACTATGAGGCCGATGTATTTGTCAATGGACATCATGTGAAAAATCATTGCGGAGGGCACACCTCTTTTGATATTGACATTACGGATACTCTTGTGACGGGAGAAGAGCAGATACTAAGTGTGCGAGCATTCGATCCGCATTTTGATGAAAGCATTCCACGTGGGAAACAATTTTGGGAAGAAGAATCAGCAGGGATCTGGTACACAAACTCAACGGGGATCTGGCAGCCGGTCTGGCTAGAAGTAGTTGCTGCGACCCACTTGCATCAAGTGAAATTTACTAGTGATTTTGATGCTGGCGCCGTGATGATCGATGTTGAATTGAATCAGTTAAAGCCACAATTAGTGTTAGAGTATCAAATCTATTTTAAAGGTGCTTTAGTCATCAGTGGGGCTGCAGAGTTTGTGACTTCTAAGTTAAGTTTTGCAGTCGATATTTTTCAACAACAAATTTTCCGGACCAATTTTCATCACGAAGGCTGGTCTTGGACACCCGAAAATCCGCAATTATTCGATGTGGAATTGACTCTTAAGGAAGCGGGAAATGCAATCGATCAATTAAAAAGTTATTTTGGTATGCGTAAAATACAGACAGCAAATGGCATGATCTACTTAAACAACAAACCTTACTATCAAAAGTTGGTTCTTGATCAAGGCTATTGGCCTAATGGCTTGTTGACTGCCCCTACGGATGAAGCATTTAAACAAGATATCTTATTAGCAAAAGAAATGGGGTTTAACGGTTGTCGTAAACACCAAAAAACAGAAGACCCGCGCTTTTTATACTGGGCAGATAAATTGGGATTTCTGGTTTGGGGCGAGTGTGCAGCACCGGCGATCTATACCGACCTTTCTGTGACGCGCTTGATGCAGGAGTGGGCAGAGATCATTACTCGTGACTATAGCCATCCTTCGATCGTCACTTGGGTACCGATCAACGAGAGCTGGGGTGTACCAAAAATCTCTTTTGATCGCCAACAACAGCATTTTTCTCAAGCAATGTATCACTTCATCCATTCACTAGACCAGCAACGATTGGTTATTTCAAATGATGGTTGGGCGATGACGGAGACAGATATTTGTGCGATTCATAATTATGCTCATGGACAAGAATCTGAACGACAAAAATATCTGTACTTTAAAGACAGTCTCAGTACGAGAGAAAAATTGGTGAATCGAGTATCAACACCATGGCCGATTTTCGCTGGAGGATTTTCTTATCAGGATCAGCCTATTTTATTAACCGAGTTTGGCGGTATTGGCTTTGATGTTTCTGGACAACCAGGTTGGGGTTATACCTCAGTGGAGAATAAACAAGATTTCTTGAAGGATTATCAACGAATAATGACGGCTGTTTATGATTCTATCGGACTTTGGGGTTATTGCTATACCCAATTGACAGATGTTGAGCAAGAAATCAATGGGCTACTGACCTATGACCGACAACCGAAAGTTGATTTAGCAGCTATTAAAGAAATCAATGATCAGTTCCATCCAACGCAGGTGGAATAATCCCATTGTTGTGGAAAGGGGCGATGTCCGATGGGAAAATCAGTGGATTGGCTCAGTAGTGTAAGTGTCCTGTTTGCTGCGCTTGTGATAACAGGTTGTGGGGCTGGAACTGATACGGGGGAAGAAGTGTCCGATTTTACTTCTATTATCGATAATGATGGAGCGGATCCTTGGATCTTGCAAACGGAGTCTTACTTTTATTATACCAAAACGACTGGGAATAACTTAACGCTATGGCGTGCTGAAAACCTCTCTCTCGTAGCAACCGGTGAAAAAAAGATCATCTGGGAAATACCGGAAGAATTTGAAAGCATCTGGGCACCGGAGCTTCATTACTTAGATGATCGCTGGGTGATGTATTTCGCGGCTAATCACCCTTCAGAAACGCATCGTATGTACGCATTAGTCAATCATCAAAAAGATCCTTACATGGGTGAGTGGCAATTGGAAGAGATCAAAGGGATGGATGATAAATTTGCGATTGATGGCACCGTCTTAGAGATCAATGACAAACGCTATTTCCTTTGGTCTGGTTGGGAAGGATATGAAAATATTGCTCAAAATCTTTATTTAGCGGAAATGGTTTCTCCTACAAAAGTAGTTGGTGAAAAACGGCTTATCTCAAAACCAGAATATGAATGGGAAATGCGTCAAACGCCATTGATCAATGAAGCCCCTCAAGTGATAACCAAAGATAAGACAGTCAATTTGGTATATTCTGCGAGTGGGAGCTGGGACAACGATTATGCGCTAGGTCTTATGACCCTAGATGTAGCTGATGATCCGCTAGAAAAAGCCAATTGGCAAAAGGAACCAGAGCCGATTTTCCAACAGACAAACACTGTGTATGGACCTGGTCATAATGGATTTGCCAAATCAAAAGATGGTTCTGAAGACTGGTTGATTTATCACGCTGCTCGGTGGGATCATTCGGGCTGGGACCGTTCGATCCGCTTGCAAAAGTTTGGTTGGGATCAAGAGGATAAAGTCCTACTGGAAGCTCCTTTGGATGAGTGGCATGTTCAAGCGTTACCAAAAGCTGAGCCGAATCGGATGAGATTACCCGCCAGTCGTGCGTTGCTTGAAGGTGATTTAGCGATTGTCGAGGATGATGCGGCACTCTCTAAGAAAGTCGTACAAGGATTTGAGTCAATTACTGACAAAATCATTTTTACCCCGCAGATCGAGAAAGCAACTGAATCTCTAGTGATTGTCTATGTCAAAACGAAGGATCCTCTTATCATGAATGAACCGATACGGATCAAGATCGAAACGAAACAAGCAAGTCAGTTGGTGGATGTGTATCCTTCCGAATATTATCAACCGCTACAAGTCCGCATGAAGTTACCGAAAGGATCGCAGGAAATCACCCTTTCGTCTGAGATTGGAGTTGATACTCTAAGTATTGATCGTTTAGAAATCGTAAAATAAAGAATATTGAGGAATTCTTCCAATTAACAACGATTGGTGACAATCATTTGGTTCATACTAATTTGTCTTTATATGATCTAGCATGAGTCTTAGACTGTAGACAAACTCTTAAAGCTAGAGTTTTGTTTATAGTCTTTTTTATATTAGTTGAATAAATTAGTTGAATTTTTTATCAAACGATGTAAAGAGAAATTTTAGAATGATTGGTTGATCTGAAACAAAAGCAAAATTAACTTTTGTCTTTCACCTTAAAACCGAATAAATGACAAAAACAGAAGTGAGCTCTTTTTCATTTCATTAAAAAGCCTTGCCTGTGCCGTATCATGATTTGCAACTTAAAGTGATAAAAAATTCGAAAACCATTGGCATTTTTTGATTTAGTTAATATGAGTGAGGAATTTCTATAGCAGTATCAAAAGCCATTATTTTTTTATACTATACTGGTACTAGGTAGGGTGTTTACATAAAAGTAAAATAAATGAGCAAAAATGAACGGAGAACAGATAAATTTTAAATAACTAACATCACATATTTTTATTTATATAAATATATACAATAAGAAGTTATATTTTGTTTACATACATTATTCTATTGGTGAAGATATCTTCTGAAATCAAAAAAAGTAAGTATGCTTGGTAATGAATTATAATTGTAGGTTAAGGAGGAATTAAAATGAAAAAAATGCTATTTTTTATGGCGGTGATTGGAATAGTAACTTTTTGTGATGCAGTCTCTGCACAAGAAGTCAATCAATTGAGTGAACAGGAAAGTGAGATTGCCAATAAGGTAGTTAATTCAGCCGATTTTTACGATAGGGTAAGTATATCTTTTCGAGAAAAATATGGGAATTTATCTGACAGGGAGTATCAAGTACAAGCAAAACTGGACTTTTCTAAAGGAATTTTGGATGAAGAATTTGTTGAGGTATTTGAAGATGAAACAACGGGTGAGCAAAAAGCAATCATCTACGATAAATCCCAAAATAATAATTTAGTTGATATAGATTTTAAACAAAAAGACTATTTTATAAGTCAATACAATGTTGATGTAAATCAAGCAAATAAAATGAAATCAATTGAAAATCGATTAACAAAAAATGCTTCAGGAGAAACGGTTTTGAATCAACGAGATTCTGTTTTACCGCTATCTATGTCGGCAGATGCTGTCTTTTCACAACTTTATGGTGCTCAACTTTTTTCTCTCTATAATCATTGGGAAATTATTCAGACAGAAAAGCTACTCGGTAGGGACGTTGTTATGATTGAAGGAGAGTATCCAGATGAATTAGGGATAAAATTAAACGCTCAAAATTTTAAAGCGTGGATTGATGAAGAAACAGGGGTTATTCTTAAGCTTGAAGGTTTTGTTGATTCCGTAATAACCAATTATTTAATTGTGGATACGATTGATTTTGATTCGGAAGTGTCAATTAGAGATATAGATGAAATAAAAAATGACAACTTAGAGAAATATAGATTTCCAAAAGAAAAACAATATTCAGGAGATGAAACTTCAACTAGTGTAAAAAAATCTAATTTAGCTAAACAACCACGGATCGATTCATATGTTATCGATAACGATCCCTTAGCCGGTCAAGGAACAGCCGCTAATTATAACTTTAATTGGATTGCAAATGCATCTGCATTTAACGGAGAAGAAAGATATGTAAGTAGTGACAGTAATGCGTGGTACTTTTATTCCTTAAACGGGGGCTATACGAATTATCAAGTACAAGCTTATGTATGTTCACCTAGAGCCTACAGTACAGCTACAGGTTATTGGAGTGAATATCTGACAACAAGAATTGGTACGTTAAATCAAAATTTAGCCGCTTGTGGATGGAACACATTTAGCGATTCTTATACATTTTTTAGTCACTTGAGAATAAATGTCGCACGTTCAACAAATAGTGTGGCAGATGGAATAAATTTTCGGATTTTGAATTAAATAAATTGATTATTTGAATAAGCCGTTGATATTCTGTCTTCTTTATTTTTTTGAAATGACGGGAAAGAGAGCAAACTAGAATGAAGAAACGAATAATATCCATCCTGCTATTTCTATTACTAATGGCTGGCTGTAGTAGCGAAACAAATACAAGACAATTTGAAATGAGTGACAGCGTTCCGGAAACAAAAGAAAGCACTCAATCACAGGAAATAGCTGATTCAGACGATTTAACATTCGAGGAATATAAAAAAGCCTTTCCTGGTCCGGGAAAACTCGATGAAGCATATCAGAAATTAAAAATAAAAAGCGATATTTCCCACGACCAGTTACACGATCTCTTGATTAAGTATTCCTGGAAACTGGAGGGAGGGGGTATTTTGATCTTCAATGAATCAGGTGAAGTACAGCGAATCAATCTGTCTGGGCTGATAGAGTATGCTGGAATATATTCAGTTAATCAAGATAACTTCTATTTAGAACCAGATCCAGCAAGTGTGAACTATGCAAATGTGATCAAAGATCATAAGTACAGGATCGAAGCAGATAGATTGTTTTTATTCAGCGAGGAAGTGAAAGAACATCAAGTCATTATGTATCCTATGAAAAAAATAATTCCATAAACCAGTATTTTTTGTGCTCAATCTATTTATAAGTCATTAAATAAATAAGCGATTTAAAGCATCGGTATTCTGCCGATGCTTTTTTGTCACAATTTTCTTCATTTTATCGACATATTAAACGTATTTAAATACGCAAAAATTTTGAGAGGAGAATCAAAATGAAGTATGTTGTAAAATCTGGAGATTCGTTAAGTAGGATTGGTGAAAAATTTGGGGTATCAGTTAGTCAATTACAACAATGGAATGGAATCAAAAATCCTGACTTTATTTTAGTTGGGCAAGAGCTGATGATCATGAAAGAGTCGAATGATACACTTACGCGAAAGATTACTAGGAGCCAACTTGAAGCAATTGGATGGAGTAATTTTTCAGAGCAGATAATCAACGATTTAAATCAGTGCATCAACGTGTATCGTATCACTGAACTTAATCCTTTACAGCATTTTATTAGCCAGTGTAGTCACGAGTCAGGTTGTGGGAAATGGCGCATAGAACTTGCTTCTGGAGAAGCTTATGAAGGGCGTAGTGACCTTGGAAATGTTTTTAGTGGGGATGGTAGAAAATTCAAAGGGGCAGGATTTATTCAACTAACTGGTCGTTATAATTATACACAGTTTTCTTTATCAATCGCAGATCCAGAAGTTGTCAATCAAGGAGTAACTTATGTGGCTGAAAGATATCCTTGGTCAAGTGCTGGCTATTGGTGGGAGGTCAATGGGATGAATGATTTCTGTTTATTATCACCTACTGTTGAACAAGTGACATTTAAAGTAAATGGTGGATACAATGGATTAGCTTCACGTAAATTCTATTACGAAAAATGTTGCGAAGTTATCAGTTAAGAGGGAGATAATGTTTAGTAAAATGGAGATTTTTATACATTTATTTGAAACTGAAAAAGAATTGATTCATATCTTCTTTTTGTTGATTTTATTAGATTTATTCACTGGTTGGCTAAAAGCGAAAGTACAAAGAACTTGGTATTCTAATTTGAGCTGGCAAGGTCTGTGGAAGAAGCTTAGTCATTTTATTTTATTGATTTTGACAGGCGTCGTGGACATCGTTCTATCAAAAAATAATGTTCAACTTGAATTCACACTAGTGCAAGTATTTACAACATTCTTAGTACTGACGGAAATCGGAAGTATTTTAGAGAATATGGCAGAAACAAATCTAACAAAATATTTTCGTCAGATCATCGAATCGATTGAACAGAAATTAAAAAAAGGCAGCTAATATCCAAAAAATAGAAAAATAAAGAGTAGATTCTATGTCACAGATTTATTCAACTTATCGACATATCCTTTCAAAAGAATGAATGGAGTGGCTAATGATGAGTTTTTGGATAAGCATAACAGAAAGAGTGGATTTGTATGTAATAGAACAAAATGGAGAGTTACTGGAAGCAATACTCAGAGATTTTTTTCCATATTTAAAAAAAAGTGCTAAAAATGCCCAAATTTCAGCAGAGAAATTGGGCGTATACATACCTTTTGAAGATTTTTATAGTACTTATCTGTTAGCTACATGGAAAGCGATTGAAGATTATCGACTGGAAAGAAAGAAGAAAGAGTTGAAGTTTAAAAATTTGTTTCTCTATCGCTTAGCAATTGCTGAGAAAGATGTATGGCGTCTTTACAAAAAAAGTTCAAACAATAAGAATGACAAAAATGGGATTACTTATGATGCTGGGCGTTGGCAATCTTTAGATCCTGGATTTATAGAGAGTCAGTCATCGGTGGAAATTGATTCAACTATCGATTTAAAAGAGATGGTTTGTAATTATCAAAAGCAAGAACCACTTGATGGGTTCTTCTTTTCATTGCTAGTTGAAGGGTTTACTTGTTCTGAAGCAGCGAAAATCATGTTTTCAGAAAAGGACTACCATCCGTCAGTGCGTAAAAGAGTGGAGAGAATGAAGAAACGCTTAAAAAAATATTTGCTTCAAGAAAAATATTTCCTGAATACTGTCACAAATTCTAAAAAATCTCAACATATCTAAGTGATTCGAATCAAAATAATGTTGAGGAGTGAAAAGAATGGATAAGAAAGCAAAACAAACACGTGATCCTTGGGTGTTAGAGGTACAGCAATGGTTGAATGAGACATATGGAAATGTAGCAGGCTTTGGTTCAGTACCGGAAGATGGTTATACTGGATGGAATACGATTTATGGATTGATTCGAGCGGTACAACATGAACTAGGAATTACGACATTAGTTGATAACTTCGGTGCTACCACTTCTGCTTTATGGGATAAAGAAGTCACCCCCAATCTAATCAACACATATGAAAGTAATTTTGTAAAGTTGATTGATGGTGCATTTCGTTGTAAAGGAATGGGAACTGGAAAGTTTAATACCATTTACACAACGGACAATGACAATGCAATAAAGCAGTTAAAAATTGCCGCAGGATTTGAATCAGTCAATAGTACATTAGATTCCACATGGGCCAAAGCCTTGTTTGATATGAGCGCTTTTGTTTTAGTACCAAGTGGAGATGCGACGATTCGCTCGATGCAACAAGGATTGAATCGAGAGTACTGGCAATATACGGGGATTTTGCCTTGTGATGGCGTTTATCAGCGTCAAACCAATACAGCATTGATTTATGGTCTTCAAGCAGAAATTGGTATGGATACAAATACAGCAAATGGTAATTATGGTCCTGGGACTGAAGCGGGTACCCCAGTACTAAATCAAGGAGACATCGGTCCATTTGTTCGAATTTTGCAATACGGTCTTTATGTGAACGGTTATAACAAACAAGGTGATTTTTCAGGAAACTTTACGTCATATATTGCGGAGCAAATTCTTGCTTTCCGACAGTTTATGGTATTGCCACCGTATAATCAAACGTCGGATTTAACCGTGATGAAAGGTTTACTAACATCAAACGGGAACACGAATCGTTCAGCAGAGGCCTTTGACACCTCGACAATTTTGACTAAAGAAACAGCGGAAGGTTTGAAATCACAAGGTTTTTCGATTGTTGGACGCTACTTGACAGGTACGGTTGGAACAGGAGCCGACGAACGTGATAAAAGTTTATCATTCGAAGAGATAGAAGCAATTACACAAGTTGGCTTAGCTATTTTTCCTATCTACCAAGATGGCGGTTGGTATGAATCTTATTTCACGCAAGATCAAGGCCTAAAAGATGGAAAACTGGCGATTGAAGCAGCATATAACTTAGGTTTTCCTTTAGGAACAACCATTTATTTTGCATGTGATGTGGATATTCAAGACGGAAATATCCCCGGAACCGTCTTACCTTATTTTGCGGGAGTATGGTCAATTCTTTCATCAGACCAGACATATAATGTTGGCGTTTATGGTACTAGAAATGTTTGTCAGAAAATCATTGATGCGAGTTATGCAACTCAAGCTTTTGTATCTAATATGTCCTCAGGCTTTAGTGGTAATTTAGGATTTCCTATGCCTAAACAATGGGCATTTGATCAGTTTATTGAACTGACCACAGCGGGAGTAGGTATCGATAAAGTTGCTGTGTCAGGTAGAGATCGAGGTATTTCATCTTTTTCTGTATCGCCAGAAGCAATTGCGAAAAGAGAGTTATTGAAGCTGTATAAAAATTTCGGTGTAGCAGAAACAGCATTTGAATTTGAACAAGAAGTACGTATAGAGCCAGCACCAAATTACGTGGTCTATTTGAAACCTCATATGGAGTGGTCTATTTCAGGAGAAGAATATGGGATTTCTGTATTAGTGAAGGATAAAAAAGTGGATATGTCTCCTTATTACAATGAAATCACTGAGTCGATCGTGGAATACAGTGAGTATCTTAAAGGAGACACAAAAAGTTTTGAAGATGTCATCAACGAACTTGGACCAAAAGTAGATAATGGAGCGATTGCAGTTGGATTAGCAACGAAAGAAGGGTTAATAGGTACACGTATCTTGATGACCTTTGAGAAAGAGTTGAAGCACGGAGACCATGAAATTACATCCAAATTTCAATTAGAGATTGAGATTTACTTACGTCCGCTTGTTGATTCCCCCTTACCAGATCCAGTTTATCAGGACGTCGTAGAACAGTTGGAGAATGGGACGTTTGAGTGGGATACTAAGCTAATTGTTGGGGTATTGGTATCAACCACAGCCGTTGTACTGCTTTATGCGTACGGTTCAGCTATCATAGGTGCTATAGGAGCAATTATTGTTGGTATTACTGGTTCTATTTCAACCGTTGTTGCTGCACTAGCAGTAATTGGTATCACTTTAATGGGGATATATTCTCATTTTATTGGAGCATAACAATCAGGAAACAAGATAAATCAAAGTTGAAAAGCACTTTGGTTTATCTTGTTAAACTGTAGTCATTAAACCAATAAACAGTGACAAGGAACCAAAAATAAATATCAAGTAAACTGAGTAGATCATTTTGCTTTGCCAGGACAGGATTTTTTGTTTCTCTTCTAAATTAGTGAAAAAATAAGTAAAATGATTCTTTTTTTTAGTAATGATTAAATATCCTGCTAAAATTGTTTTTTTTAAATATCGCCATTTTTGTAAAGCTACAAGACAAAAAATTATACCTAGGATAATAAATAGTATGGAGAAAGGTATGTTATTCTCGGTTATAAAAAAAATTGACAAAATACAAGAAATTAATGAGAAAAGTATAAAACGATTACTTTTTCTAAGAATCGGAATATATTCATTTGCTTCAGCTGTACTGAAACTCAGAATATTACGTTTAATTACTGTCTTTTTGAACACTTCTATCTTAGTGTTTATGTAGCTTAAGAATACTAATGTAATTAACATAAGTAATAGAAAAAAATAACTGGTCATAACCAAGAAATTATGCATGCTGTTTCTCCTCTTTTATAAATATGTAAAGCTTCTTGAATAACTTTCTGCATAGTGCCTTACAGGGGAAATTTACTTAATCATTCTTACAAATCAAAAATTTTAGAACAAAGAATACAATTTACAATTATAATTGCTGAAAAAGCTCCTAGGTATGCGAGTACAAGCATGACTCTTTGCCTAGAAAGAATCTTTTGTTGCTCTTCTGGTTCTGTAAAAAAATAGATAGAATATAGTTTTTTCTGTAGGTTACTAGGTAACCTTGAGAGATTGTTCTTTTAAAGTATCGCCATTTGTCTAGAGATAAGTGTAAGCAGAGTACAGCAAATAAGGCGCATCCTAAAGTTAAGTAATATTTGTTATTTATCAAAAATATGCCAGCTATGATACAAGAAGTTAAGCCAGTAAAAACAAATAGATTACTTCTTTTCGTAATCAAATAATACTCTTTTGTGTATTCAATATCTGGTAATAAGTATTTATTCTCGAAGATTTGTTTACGATATTTTTCCATTTTCAAAAAAAAAAAGCCAATGAGAATAAAAATATATAGAGAAGAGAGAGAAAAAAGTAAGCAACTATTACTAAAAAATTATCCATGTAATAACTCCATTCTTACGGATTAGTCAAAAATCTAACATAAAAAATGCTATCAGCTATAATTAACAGATAAAAACGTTATCATCTATAAGTATACGCAATGAATGGATAGATAAAACGCAATCAGTTAAAATATTTTTTATAATGAGAGTTATTTTAACTGGCTATCATAAAAGAAAAAGCTACCCTCTAATTTGAAAGGATAGCTTCATTCATTACTTATTTATCTGTTTGTTCCCCAATTTGGTGGGCTTTTTGTTTTTCAGTTTCCCGTACGATATAGACTGGGCGTTTTTTCGTTTCTAGGAAGATTTTCCCGATATATTTCCCAATGATGCCAAGACAAAGGAGTTGGATTCCGCCGATGAATAAAACGATCGAGACGAGTGAAGGCCAACCGGAAGTTGGATCACCAAATAATAACGCACGTAAAATAATAAATAATATGGCGATTCCTGAACCGATACATGATAATGCACCAACAAATGAGGCGATGTTCAATGGCGTGTCAGAAAAATTGACGATCCCATCAATTGAATAGTTGAATAATTTCCAAAATGACCAAGACGTTTCACCGGCAACGCGTTCGCGATTTTCAAATGAGAGATACTCAGTTTTGAATCCTACCCAACTGAATAGTCCTTTTGAAAAGCGATTGTATTCCGCTAATTCTAAGACCGCATCCACCATTTGGCGAGTCATCATGCGATAATCTCTTGCACCGTCAATCATTTCAGTATCACTGATTTTATTGATCAATTGGTAAAATTTCTTCGCAAAGAAACTACGGATAGCTGGTTCACCTTCACGAGTAGAACGGCGTGTACCGATACAATCGATATCGGAGTGGATGACTTTATCGATCATCACTGGTAATAATTCAGGCGGATCTTGTAAATCGACGTCCATGACAGTGACAAGGTCTCCTGTAGAGGCTTGCAGGCCGGCATATAGTGCAGCTTCTTTTCCGAAATTTCGTGAAAAAGCGACAAAACGAACGGATTCATGTACATTCGCTAATTTTTTGATGGCAGCCAATGTGCCATCACTTGACCCATCATCGATAAAAAGATACTCGAACTCGTAATCGCCACGAAATTTTTCGACTTCGTCAAAAAAAAGTGGGACAGTTTTTTCTTCATTAAAACAAGGGATGACAATTGATATTTTCATGTTTTCGTTCCTTTCAAGCATGTTTTTTTCATATAACCTATATAAATAAAAGTATGCTTAAATAACAAAAATAAAAGATGTTATAAGCGCCTTATTCAGTGTACCATCTCTATGGCATTAAATAAACTTTTAGGTTGCTTTTTTTTCTTGAATCATAGATGATAAATAAAATAAGTGAGGAGGAAGGCGGACAAAAATGAAAATTGAAACACCAATCGGTCCTTTATGGCTTGATGCCGATCAAAAAGGATTAACAGCTGTCTCTTTTGAACGAATTTCTGAAAATGAAGAAGCAAATGCTCAGATTTTATCCTTGGCAAAACAACAGCTGGAAGAGTATTTTTCAGGTGAAAGACACGTTTTCGATGTACCTTTATCTTTCCAAAGAGGAACAGCCTTTCAACAAAAGGTTTGGCGAGTGCTCACAAGAATCCCTTATGGACAAAGTCGCACATATAAACAAGTGGCACAGGCAATCGGGCAACCAAAGGCAGCTCGTGCGATTGGTCAAGCCAATCGTTTGAATCCTCTACCAATCGTTATTCCTTGTCACCGAGTGATTGGGCAAAATGGACAATTGACTGGGTATATGGGGAAAGCTGAAAATGGGTTAGTGATCAAACGGCAACTATTAGTGCTTGAAAATATTTTAGCTCATTAGGCTGTACTACTAGCTGACAGCACAGATAAATAAGCACCAACACCTCGAAATAGAAAATCTTTCCGAGGTGTTGGTGCTTATTTTTACTTATAGTTTGATCAACCAAATAAAGAATAAAGCCATGATCGTTTGTAAAAGTCCCACAGTCAATCCATACGTCAAGAATCGTTTTCCTTCTTTCATGAACTTTGCAAAATCCAAACGTAAGCCAATCGCGGCTAATGCAGTGACCTCAAACCAACCACTAATAAAACTAGCGCTTTGATCAATCACATGGGGAATGGTAAAGAAGCTGTTGATTAAACACACGATCAAGAAGCCTAAAACGTACCAAGGAAGTGGCATTTTTCGTTTGTGGTTTTTTGGCGTATACGTTGAAGAGACGGCCGGCTGTTTTTTTTTCATAAATTTTTCAAAGAGGAAGACCACGACCACAAGCATCATGATCCGCATGATTTTAAACAGCATTGCAAATTGCACGACTGAAGTATCTAATAGACTTGCTCCAGCAACGACTTGTCCAACGGATTGTAAAGTACCACCTATAAGTGCACTTTTTTCGATCAGTTGATCACCAAAGAGTTGGAGACCTAAAAAGGGAAGTGTCAACATCATCACTGTTCCTAAAAGATTGACCAAGGTAATGACTTGGCCCTTTTCTTCTTCATCTGCATGGATCACTGGAGCAATCGAAGCAATGGCTGAAGAACCGCAAATGGCGTTTCCACCTGCCATCATCAAGGAAAATGTATCGCTGAACAATAGTTTTTTTCCGATGAAATAGGCACCAAGAATCGTGACAGTCATTTGGAGTAACACGAAAGTTACACCTTTGATACCAATCTGTGCAATCGTTTGGATCGTCACAGTTGCACCAAGCAAGAAAACGGAACATTCTAATAGTTTACTTTCGGCAAATTTGGTACCCACCGCAAGTTCAGGTTGCTTAAACAAGGTGTTTCCTAAGACGATACCAAGTAAAATCGCAATCGTTCCTGCACCGAGTTGAGGGACAAAGGGTCCCAGTAGCCGACTAATGACTGCGACAGAAAAGGCGAGTAGTAGTCCGGGTAAGATTTTTCGGCCACCAAATTTTTTCAGCGTTTTTATATAAGTGAATAAAGCATTCATTTGATTCTTTCCTTTCATTTAAGAAAAAGTTTTTCTAAAATATAGTATCATTTAATTGTTTCTTCGTGAATACAAAAAAACCTTCTGCCTTTTTACTAAGTGAAAAAGACAGAAGGTGAAGTCTATTCTATCAATCCCTTTGAAAGGTGATGTTTATGTTGACTGTGTTCTTTAATCAAGTAGATGGCATAGTGTCCTAAGACGTAAGCGATCATGCCACAGGCAATCAAACACTCGATGACTTTCAATCCATCTAAGATCCCTGTAGCAAACCCTAATTGATGGAAATAAGCAGTGGCAGTAGAGATTGCTGTAGCAGAGATTACCAATGGGAAAGTAAAGGCTGCAAAGCTTGGATAAAAATCAAGCAATAACAGACGTGGTAACATGGCTAAAACGATAAAGTAAAGTACTTGCGAAACAAGGAACAACGTCATGACTAAGGCCAAATTTGGGTCTTCAAAGTTTTTTAAGTACCCTGTCAGGCACAAAGAACCAGGTGCTGCAAGAATCGCAATCAATGGCAAGGTTGGTTGCGCCATATTTTTGACAAAGAAAATTCGATGGATGATGATTGGTAGTAGTACGACATAACAAGCTAACGAAAGCCAGAAGAAGATCTTTCCAAGGATCGGAGAAAAGTTTCCAGCAGTTACTGTGATGACACCAAAACCAACATACACGATAAACCAGCTTGGAAAAATTGCTTCTATTGACAAGTCTGCTTTAACTACATGATGGTAATTAAAGTACAGAACCAAGATGATTTGGAAGATCACTGCGGCTAACCAAATCAATTTGACGATTGGCGCAATTGATTTGAAAGAAACAAAATACGTACAGATGACCATCAAAGACATCGTAAAGGTCGGCGAGACGGAAGCGACGATTGGATCATATAGATGTTGCTTCGTGTGTTCAAATAAAAGGATCAGTTTGCCGATGATCAACAGCATCAAAAGCATACCGATCGCACCTACAAAATTCCCTACATGTGTCAAATGATAGTCTTTTAAAAGATTCCCTAAAGAAGTCAATCCAAGGATCAACCCACAAATCGGGATCGGAACAATCTTCAAGAAATGCTTCATACATTACTCTCCTTTTTTATTGATAATCAAGGACAGACTCGTTGCAACGATAAGTAGCCAACGATGAAAACTGCTTGTTACGAAGAATAGTAAAGTTTTTCAATGGGAAAAAACAAATCGCATGGATGCTTCTCCTTATCGTTGCAGTAAGCTGTCTGGAAGGCTGTGAGGTGTGTGTAACTGAAGGTCCACAACCTGTTCCTTACACTTTTCATTATAGAGTCTTTTTGATATATTTAAATCAAATAGTTATTATAGTTACTATAAAAAAAGGTAATGGAAGTGGTTAGATGTTTAAGTTATTAACAACCTTTCGTGTCGTTTATGAAACAAGAAATTTTTCGCGAACCGCTGAATTACTCTATTTGTCTCAACCTGCGGTGTCCAATCAAATCAAACAATTGGAGCGGGATCTTGGGGTGGAACTTTTCCAACGTAATGGACGACAAGAGATGAAACCGACAAAACAAGCGGATTTGCTTTATGAACGAACATTGGTTTTATTGGAAGAATGGGAAACAACACAACAACAATTAGCGGATGAAAAAAATGAAGAAGAAGTGTGTCGGATCGTCGCTTCCCATACATTTGCGGTGTATTTATTGCCTCAATTGATGAAAGAGTTGATCGTGCGTTTTCCAAAAATCAAGTTTTCGATTGCTTTTGCGAATTCTCATGAGAGTTTGGAGCAAGTGGCAAAACATGAAGCTGATTTTGGTTTTATCGAAAAACCTTTAGAAACAACCGGAGTACAACGCTTTTCTTTACTTGAAGATGCGTTGGTCGTTGCAGGTGATCCTAAGAGTGAGCTATGGCTAGTCAGGGAATCTTCTTCAGGTGTGTTCCATTACACGCAACGTTATTTTGAAGAAAAGAATATCCAAGGGAAGAAAATGCTTGTAAAAAGTAATGAAGTCATTGTGGCGATGTTGAAAGAAGGAATCGGACGATCCATATTATCCAAACGAGCAGTACCAAAAGGGATACACGTTGAACCTTTAGCTGAATCTCGTCAGTTCTATTTGATCCAACGGACCCATTTGACCTCTGAACGGTTATTAGAAGTAGGAAATGAGATCTTGGATTTCTATAAAAAGGAAAAGAAAAAATGAAAAATATCAGACGGAATCAATAGAACTTCTCCCTTGAATAAGCGTTTTTTTCGTTTTTATCTTAAGAAAGGATAAAGAGAAATGAATAAGATTAATTTTTCGCAAATCTCATTTGCTTTGGCTTTCATTTATAGAAGGAGACAGCTATAATATAGGGCAGTATGGTTTTTAGGAAAAGGGATGAAAAATGGAAAAAAAAATAAAAACTTCGAATGATAACCGCATTGATTACGGAGTCATTCTACCAGTATTTTTATTATGTTTGATTGGGATTTTATCCTTATACGTTGCATTGACACATGATCCAAACGGTCCTTCTGTGACAAGAGGTGTCGGGATGCAGATCATTTGGTACCTTGTGGGAGCAGTAGCGATTGCAATCGTCATGCGGATCAATTCAAAATGGATCTGGAAATTGACACCGTATCTCTATGGACTAGGATTGCTTGTCATGGGGTTGCTCTTACGATTTTACGACCAAAATCTGGCGGCAAGTACTGGTTCAAAAAACTGGTTCCGTTTTGGAAGTGTCACATTTCAACCAGCCGAGCTGATGAAGATCGCTTATATTTTGATGCTGGCGTTGATCGTAACGAAGCACAATACGCAAGTCAAAGTTCGCACAATCAAATCTGATTTTTGGCTGATTGCAAAGATGTTGATCATTTCGATTCCTGTGATTGCGTTAGTCATGGCGCAAAAAGACTTTGGGACGATGCTCGTCTTTCTGGCGATCTTTGGTGGCGTCTTTTTGATGTCAGGGATTTCTTGGAAAATCATTGGTCCGATCTTTGCTTTAGCATTTATTGTGGGGGCAGGAACGATTTTCCTTGTGACCACAGAATCAGGAAGAGAATTCCTATATACTGTTGGGTTCAAATCTTACCAATTTGCCCGAATCGATTCTTGGCTCGATCCATTTCATGATACGTCGGGCTTTAGCTTCCAACCCGCCCAAGGGATTTTAGCAATCGGAACAGGTGGGATGTTCGGAAAAGGCTTTAACGTCAGCAACATTTACGTGCCAGTCCGAGAATCGGATATGATATTCACTGTCATTGGCGAGAATTTTGGCTTTATTGGTGGCGCATTTGTCATTTTCTTGTATTTTGTATTGATTTATCGTATGATACGTGTCTGCTTCGATACGAACAATGAGTTTTATGCCTATATCGCAAGTGGATTGATCATGATGCTCTTATTCCATGTCTTTGAAAACATTGGCGCAAATATCGGCTTACTTCCATTAACTGGGATTCCATTGCCGTTTATCAGTCAAGGGGGTTCATCGATCTTAGGGAATATGATTGGGATCGGATTGATCTTATCTATGCGTTATCAAAATGAAGCACCGGTAAAAAATTCTAGGAGGTAACGTAAGTTGTTTACTTTTTATGAGTACCCAAAGTGTTCCACTTGTCGAAAAGCCAAGGCTTGGCTCGACAATCATCAAGTAACGTATCAAGCGGTCGACATGGTCAAAGATACGCCTACGGCAGAAACGATCGAATCATGGTTGAAGCATTCCGATGTGCCGCTTCGACGTGTCTTTAATACAAGCGGGATGAAGTACCGTGAACTTGGTCTAAAAGACCAAATCGATGAATTATCCCTCACAGAAGCAAGTCAGCTGTTATCTACGGACGGCATGTTGATCAAACGTCCATTGATCGTCAAAGACAATCAACTGGTCACAATCGGTTTTAATGAAAAAATATACGAAGGAGCATTCAATTAAAATGGCTGGGAAACACTTAAAGAAGAAAGATAACCTTTGGATTTTATTTAATGGAAAAGAATACTGTGTAGGTTTGACAAAAGAAGCGCAAGAAGATCTAGGTGAGATCACGTTTGCCAACTTACCAAAAATCGGTAAAGCGTATCAAGCAGGCGATGCACTAGTTGAAGTAGAAGCAGAAAAAGCAGTCACTGAATTTGCAAGTCCATTATCTGGAACAGTCTCATCTGTGAATGAAAAAATCAGTGAGAATATCGCTGTTTTGAACGATGAAGATGAAATGACTGCGTGGTTATTGAGTTTTAAAGATGTCGATGCAGCAGAATTCGACGCACTTTAAGAAACACGATGTTCAAATAAATGTTTGACACTGATTCTTGTAACTGCTATAATCATAAACAATCATATTGAAAGCTTTGATAAGAAGAGTACATGTCACAGATGTTTCAAGAGAGCCCGGTTTGCTGTGAAAGGGTAACGGAAATGAGATGGAAGATGGTCTTAGAGCAGAGTGAGTGAGCGCAAGCAAACTGACTACGGGAGTGCCCGTTATAGCACAGCAGTATGCGACTAGCGTCAAGTACTGAACGAGGTTGTTATTGTGAAATAGCAGCGAATCAAGGTGGTCACACGGAAGTCTAAACTTTCGTCCTTTTGCTAAACGCAAAGGACGAAAGTTTTTTTGTTGTCTAAGAGAAAATAAGTAAAGAAAGATGTGAACGATATGTCATTGATCCAATTGACGAATGTCAAGAAAACATTTGGCGGGAAACATGGGACGATCCACGCTATCAACGACGTTTCACTACAAGTGGAACAAGGCGACATTTACGGCATCGTCGGTTATTCCGGTGCTGGTAAGAGTACGTTAGTTCGTTTGTTGAACGGCTTGGAATTACCTACAGATGGTCAAGTAATTGTCAACGACCAAGACATTACTAAATTAAAAAATAAAGAATTACGCGTTTTTCGTAAAAAAATCGGCATGATTTTTCAACATTTCAATCTATTGTGGTCACGTACCGTACTAGAAAATATCCAGTTCCCTTTGGAATTAGCCGGTGTATCGAAACAACAACGGAAAGAAAGAGCAGAAGAATTGCTCCGTTTAGTCGGTTTGGAAGGACGAGGACAAGCTTATCCGTCCCAATTATCCGGTGGACAAAAGCAAAGAGTCGGGATTGCTCGTGCGTTAGCCAATGAGCCAGAAATCCTCCTTTGCGATGAAGCGACAAGTGCATTGGACCCACAAACGACAGAAGAGGTCTTAGATTTATTATTAGCAATCAATAAAAAGTTGAACTTGACGATTGTTTTGATCACTCATGAAATGAACGTTATTCGCAAAATCTGTAACAAAGTGGCAGTGATGGAGCGTGGGCAAGTCGTAGAAGAAGGCGATGCGTTGACCGTTTTCCGTCATCCGCAACAAGAAGTCACGAAACGTTTCGTCCAACAAGACATCGAACCAGAAGCTGAATCCACTGAATTATTGGCAGAGTTGATCAAAGAAAATCCAGACGGTCGCTTAGTGACATTGACCTTCAACGAAACGAACGCCAACGAACCAGTGATTTCTCAAGCCATTCGTCGTTACAATGTGGATATCAACGTCGTATATGGGAAAATCAAGCAAACTAAAGAAGGCTCGTTTGGTTCACTGACTACCTTGATGATCGGAGAGGAAAACGAATTGGACCAAGCAGAAAACTTCATCAAAGAGCAAGGCGTTGGAGTGGAGGTGATCCATCATGGATAAAAGCTTCACAGAAACCTACCTTGATTTCAGCCAAATCAACATGGAGACGATGCAACAAGCCATCATGGACACGTTATACATGACGTTGATCTCCATGGTCTTAGTAACCATCATCGGTTTGATCCTTGGCTTGATCCTTTACTCGATCGGTCGCAAAAACAAACCGTATGCGCGGATCATTTACGGCATCGTTTCGATCATTAGTAATATTTTCCGATCGACACCATTCATGATCTTGATGGTCTTGATCATTCCTTTTACCAAAGCAATCGTGGGAACGATGTTAGGCGCACAAGCAGCGATTCCAGCTCTCGTGTTGTCCGCTGCTCCTTTTTACGCTCGACTTGTAGAAATCGCGTTTCGCGAAGTCAGCCCTGGGGTCTTAGAAGCCGCAGATGCGATGGGGGCGAGCTATTGGGAAATCATTTGGAAAGTCTTGATACCTGAAAGTGTCCCGGCTTTGATCTCAGGTTTGACTGTAACAACGATCTCGATGATCGGTTTTACTGCCATGGCAGGTGCAATCGGTGCCGGCGGTCTAGGTGGCTTGGCTTGGCAAGAAGGCTACCAACGTGGTAATTTAACAGTGACTTTTGTCGCTACCTTGATTATTTTAGTCATTGTATTTATTGTTCAAGGAATCGGGGATTTCTTAACGAAGAAAACAGATAAAAGATAGTAGGAAATAGGAGGATATAGGATATGAAAAAGAAAATTTTTGGATTTGCAGCAACGCTTTTACTGACAGTTGGATTAGCCGCATGTGGAAACGGTGGAAGCAGTAGTGACTCATCAAACGCATCAGACGACGATACAACCTTGAAAATCGGCGCATCACCAACACCACATGCGGAAATCTTAGAACATGTGAAACCTCTTTTGAAAGACGAAGGCATTGATTTGGAAATCGTCAAATTTGACGATTATGTCTTGCCAAACCAAGCATTATCAGAAGGCGACATCGATGCGAACTATTTCCAACACATCCCTTACTTGAACAAAGAAATCGACGAAAAAGGCTATGATTTTGTCAATGCGGGTGCTGTCCACATCGAACCAATGGGCTTGTATTCAAAAAAAATCAAAGACATTTCTGAATTAGAAGATGGCGCAACGATCATTACTTCAAATTCAGAATCTGACTGGGGACGGATCATCACGATCTTGAAAGACGCTGGTTTAGTGACAGTCAAAGACGGCGTTGATTTAGAAACAGCCACATTTGATGATATCGATGAAAATCCTAAAAACTTGAAATTCAATCATACGATCGATCCAGCATTATTGGCTTCTACCTACCAAAATGATGAAGGTGATCTAGTAGCTATCAACGCGAACTTTGCTTACGGCGCTGGATTGAATCCATTAGAAGATGCGGTATTACTAGAAAAAGATAACTCACCATATGTCAACATCATTGCGACACGTAAAGGTGACGAAGACAGCGACAAGATCAAAAAATTGATTGAAGTCTTGCATCAAGAAGATGTTCGTCAATGGATCGAAGAACAATGGGAAGGCTCCGTAAAATCTGTCGATGCGGATGCAAAATAAAACCTGTAAAGTCTGGGAATGATTCCTAGACTTTTTTTGAGAAAAAACGAACAAAACTATTTTATTCAGTTTATAAAGATTATCAATTGAAAATGATGTTTTATTTGCAATAAATCAAAATTATGACATTTTTAACTGGTCGGGGCGTTGCGCTTCATTCTCAATTAGTCTAAAATAAGTGAGAACGAATCAGAATATGGAGGGGAACTACATGTCTGTCTTAGAAATAAAAAACCTACATGTGTCGATTGAGGACAAGAAAATCCTTAAAGGCGTGAATTTAACAATGAAAACAGGGGAAATCCATGCCATCATGGGACCAAACGGAACAGGTAAATCGACCTTGTCTGCTGCAATTATGGGAAATCCGAATTACGAAGTAACTGAAGGAGAAATCCTTTTTGATGGGCAAAATGTGTTAGAGCTAGAAGTAGATGAACGTGCACGTTTAGGTCTGTTTTTAGCCATGCAATACCCAAGTGAGATTCCAGGAATCACAAATGCCGAATTTATGCGTGCAGCGATCAATGCGACACGTCCGGAAGATGACAAGATTTCTGTCATGTCATTCTTGAAAAAGTTAGATGAAAAGATGGCACTTTTGAACATGCCAGAAGAAATGGCTGAACGTTATTTGAACGAAGGCTTTTCTGGTGGAGAGAAAAAACGTAACGAGATCTTACAACTCTTGATGTTAGAACCAACGTTTGCGATTTTAGATGAAATCGATTCTGGTTTAGATATCGATGCACTGAAAGTCGTGGCAAAAGGCGTGAACGAAATGCGTGGCGACAGCTTTGGTGCCTTGATCATCACTCATTACCAACGCTTGTTAAACTACATCACACCTGACGTCGTCCACATCATGATGGAAGGTCGTGTCGTGATGACTGGTAGTGCAGATCTAGCAAAACGCCTAGAAGCCGAAGGATATGCTGGCATCAGTAAAGAATTAGGAATCGACTACAAAGAAGAAGAAGCGTAAGGAGGAGCACATCTATGAAAGACATTAAATGGCTCGATCATCTTGACGCTGTTACAGATTTTTCATTCAGTAAAGGTGAACCGGAATGGATGACGACGCTTCGTCAAGAGGCGCTGAAAAAAGCAGATGAACTACCATTGCCCCATATCGAACGTGTGAAATTCCACCGTTGGCCATTGTTTTCAATCAATGAGTTGAATGATCAGACACCTGAATCTGGAAATGTTGCGGCATTTGATGCGATGAAAGACAATCCATTAGTCGTGCAACAAGGTACCTTGACTGTCTTTGAGCAATTATCCGCAGACCTTGCAGAACAAGGAGTGATCTTTACAGATCTATTTACGGCAATGCAAGAATACCCTGAATTAGTCCAAGAATATTACATGACGAAAGCGGTTGAAATGGACGAAGACCAATTGACTGCGCTTCATGCGGCATTCATGAATAGTGGCTTGTTCTTATATGTACCAAAAAACGTAGTCATTAAAGAACCGATCGAATCCCTGTTTATTCAAGAAGGCGCATTTTCGCAACACTTCTTTAAACACGTCTTGATCGTCGCAGATGAACACAGTGAATTCTCTTACTTGGAACGATTCCACACAACTGGAGAAGAATTACAAAAAGTCTCTGGGAATATCATTGTTGAAGTCATCGCCAAAGCCGGTGCCAAAGTCAAATATGCAGCAGTCGATCAATTAGGCGAAAATGTCACAGCATATATGAACCGTCGTGGACATATCTTACGGGATGCTTTTGTGGACTGGGCAATCGGAGTGATGAACGATGGGAATATCGTCGCTGATTTTGATTCAGATCTTGTCGGTGAAGGCGGACATGCGGAAGTCAAGATCGTGGCAATCAGTTCAGGAAAACAAACGCAAGGAATCGATACCCGGGTGACAAATAAAGCCCCACATACGATTGGACATATCTTGCAACATGGTGTGATCCGCGAACGTGGTACGTTGACATTCAACGGTATTGGACACATCTTGAAAAAAGCCAAAGGTGCCGATGCCCAACAAGAAAGCCGTGTCTTGATGCTTTCAGATAAAGCCAGAGGCGATGCCAATCCGATCCTCTTGATCGATGAACACGAAGTTACAGCAGGACATGCCGCAAGTGTTGGACGTGTCGATCCGGAAGAAATGTATTATTTGATGAGTCGAGGCTTAAGAAAAGAAGAAGCAGAACGTTTAGTCATTCGTGGCTTCTTAGGGTCTGTCTTAACTGCGATCCCAGTTGAAGCGGTGCGCAAAGAACTAGTGGCAGTTATTGAAGGGAAGTTAAATGTATGATTTCTCCAGAACGTATCCGTCAAGATTTCCCGATCTTATTTCAGGAAGTCAATGACGAACCCCTGGTGTATTTAGACAATGCAGCGACTACGCAAAAACCCAAACAAGTGTTAGCGACTATGACGCATTATTATTCCGCAAACAATGCCAACGTCCATCGAGGTGTGCATACATTAGCTGAGCGAGCAACCCATGATTATGAAGCTGTCAGAGAAAAAGTTCGTCGTTTTTTAAATGCTCAAGAGACCGCCGAGATCCTTTTCACTCGTGGAACGACCACAAGCTTGAATTGGGTAGCACAAAGCTATGGCGATGCCTTTGTCAAAGCCGGTGATGAAATCGTGATCTCTTACATGGAGCATCATTCCAACATCATCCCTTGGCAACAGTTGGCAAAACGAACTGGCGCTACTTTGAAATACATCGAATTGACCGAAGAAGGCTTTCTTGATCTAGAACATGCCACTTCGAACATTACAGAAAAAACCAAGATCGTGTCGGTCGCCCATGCCTCTAATGTATTAGGTGTCATCAATCCGATCCAAGAGTTGGCGACGATCGTTCATGAAAAAGGCGGAATTTTGGTAGTGGACGGTGCACAATCTGCCCCACACATCAAAATCGATGTCCAATCTTTAGACTGTGACTTCTTTGCCTTTAGCGGACATAAGATGTGCGCAACGACCGGAACAGGTGTATTATATGGAAAACGGAAATGGTTGGAACAAATGGAACCCGTTGAATTCGGTGGAGAAATGATCGACTTTGTTGGCCTACAAGACAGCACATGGAAAGAACTTCCCTGGAAATTTGAAGCAGGCACACCAAACATCGCCGGTGTGATCGCACTTGGCGCTGCCATCGATTATCTTGAATCGATTGGTCTAGCAGGCATTCATCAATATGAAGAAGAACTTGTTGGTTATGTCTTACCAAAACTGCAAGCAATCGAAGGCTTGACGATCTATGGACCAAAAGACCCTGCGCATCGTACAGGCGTGATTTCCTTTAATTTAGAGAATCTACATCCCCATGATGTAGCGACAGCCCTTGATATGGAAGGCGTCGCCGTTCGTGCCGGTCATCATTGTGCCCAACCATTATTGAAGTATCTAGGGGTTGCAGCGACAGCTCGTGCCAGCTTTTACATTTATAACACAAAAGCAGATGCCGATCGTTTCGTCCAAGCAATTCTCGCAACAAAGGAGTTTTTCCAACATGGCCCTATCTAAATTAGACAATCTTTACCGTCACGTGATCTTGGACCATTCATCCCATCCACATCATCGTGGCACGTTGACGGAATCAACGAATAAGATTGAAATGAACAATCCCACCTGTGGGGATGTCATTGAATTACAAGTCGAGATCAAAGACGGCAAAATCAATAATATCGCCTTTGACGGTAGTGGTTGCTCCATCAGCACAGCCAGTGCCTCAATGATGACCGATGCGGTCATCGGCAAAACAATTGCAGAAGCAGAGCAATTGACGGACGACTTTTTACTACTGGTCCAAGGAAAAGAAGTCGCAGAGCTTGAATCACTAGGGGACGCTGCCATGTTAAGTGGTGTCGCAAAATTCCCCGCGCGTATCAAATGCGCAACACTTGCCTGGAAAGCACTAGGCAAAGCAATGGAAGAAGACGGTACTGCAACCGTCCATCATGAGCACAAGGAAAAGGAGTGAGCAAATGGGCGTACCAGAATTAGAAGAATATAAATTTGGCTTCCACGACGATGTGGAACCCGTTTTTAGTACAGGAGAAGGCTTGACCGAAGAAGTCGTTCGAGAAATGTCACGGATCAAAGAAGAACCAGAATGGATGTTGGAGTTCCGTTTGAAATCTCTGGAAGCATTCAACAAAATGCCCATGCAAGACTGGGGACCAGACTTATCTGACATTGATTTCAATGCCATCAAATATTACCAAAAACCAAGTGACCGACCTGCTCGCGATTGGGATGACGTACCAGAAAAAATCAAAGAAACCTTTGAACGAATTGGTATTCCAGAAGCCGAACGTGCTTATTTAGCCGGCGCTTCAGCCCAATACGAATCAGAAGTCGTATACCACAATATGAAAGACGAATTCGAAAAACTCGGCATCGTCTTTACCGACACAGATTCTGCATTGAAAGAGTATCCTGAACTATTCAAAGAATACTTTTCAAAACTCGTGCCACCAACAGATAATAAACTAGCCGCACTAAACTCAGCCGTTTGGTCTGGGGGGACGTTTATCTATGTACCAAAAGGCGTCAAAGTCGATGTTCCATTACAAACCTACTTCCGAATCAACGCCGAAAACACCGGCCAATTCGAACGTACGTTGATCATCGTGGACGAAGGCGCCAGCATCCACTATGTCGAAGGCTGTACGGCACCGACTTATTCAAGCAACAGCCTACACGCAGCTATCGTGGAAATCTTTACCCGTAAAGACGGCTACTGCCGCTATACAACGATTCAAAACTGGTCAGACAACGTCTATAACCTCGTAACCAAACGAGCAAAAGCCTACGAAGGCGCAACTGTTGAATGGATTGACGGCAACTTAGGAGCCAAAACAACCATGAAATACCCAAGTGTCTACTTAGACGGACGAGGCGCACGAGGCACCATGCTATCCATTGCATTTGCCGGAGCCAACCAAATCCAAGACACAGGCGCAAAAATGATCCACAACGCACCAAACACTTCAAGCTCGATCGTCTCAAAATCAATTTCAAAAGACGGCGGCGAAGTAAACTACCGAGGCCAAGTCACCTTTGCAAAAGACAGTGCCGGCTCGATCTCTCATATTGAATGTGATACCATCATCATGGACGAATGGTCCAAATCTGATACCATCCCATTCAACGAGATCCACAACAGCCAAGTCTCGTTGGAACACGAAGCAAAAGTCTCCAAAATCTCAGAAGAACAACTCTACTACCTCATGAGCCGCGGCTTGACCGAATCCGAAGCCACAGAAATGATCGTCATGGGCTTCGTCGAACCATTCACAAAAGAACTACCGATGGAATATGCGGTAGAGTTGAACCGGTTGATTAGTTATGAGATGGAAGGCAGCGTTGGTTAAGGTTAAATTACCAATGATTTCAAGCTTTTCATGGGGTGAGTGATTGACATTTGCCACAAATTTGCCACAAAAATAATAAAAAAATTTAGGAGTGCTCTTTGAGTGCTCCTTTTTCGTTCATATAGTTTTGGTAGAGTTTTAAAGAATCATCTTCGATTTTTTCTGTAATGTGCATATAAATGTCAGCAGTCACACTTATAGTGCTGTGCCCAAGTCGAGTACTGACATACTTTATGTTTGCCCCAGATTCTAGTAAATGAACTGCATGGCTATGCCGCAAAGCATGAGGGGAAAGTACAGGGACATTCGCACGTTCACATGTTTTATAGAAAAATTCTCTAACAACTGAATGGCGCAAATAGTTGCCGTTTTCGTTAGAAAATACCATAGATTCATTTATTGGGCTATCGTACGATCGATACCTCAAAATACATTCACTCTTGTTTATTTTATGTTTCTTTAGCAGATGAACAAGACGATCATCAATTTTGATCGTACGAATACTTGTTTTTGATTTAGGTGGCGTAATTATTGAATTGTTATGATCATCGTAAGATAGTGATTTGTTTACTGTTAATTTATCTCCGTCAATATCTAACCACTCTAACGCTAAAGCTTCGCCTAATCGGAGACCAGTACTCGCTAACAGGTAGAATAAGACGTAATATTGAATGGAATGAGCGTATTTACCTAATTTATAAGAGGATAAGTATTCTAACATTTGAGCAAGCTCATTTTTAGAATAGAATTTCAATTTCTGTTCTTCTTTAGCGGTTGGGAGTTTTATTTTTTTAGCAACATTTTTTTCAAGATAGTTGAGTTCATATACTGCAGTCTCTAATGCATCGTGTAACACATTTAGATTTGATCGAATTGTGTTTCTTGTTTGTTGCTTTGTGGTATCTAGGTCATTTACCCACTTAACAATATCTGTACGGGTTATTTCCTTTAAACTCATCATTCCAAACGTAGGTAATATATGAAGTCTTATGGAACGTTCTAACCTAAGATAAGTTGATTGTTTGATATTTGGTTTTTTGTAAACTTCGAGCCAATCCTCCAAATAGTCGGCCATTAATATGTTATTAGCTCCAATCTGAACACCGTTATTATATTGTCTTTCAAGTTCATTTGCCGCAGCTTGTGCATCTCTCTTTGTTCTAAACCCACTTTTCGAAACTTCTCTAAATTTTCCGTTATCTTTATATCGAATACGAAAACGCCACTTTCCGTTTTCTTGTTGCTTGATACTAGCCATGATAATCAACACCTTTCTTAGACATTCTAGGACTCTAACACGGCTAACTCTCTATCTTGAAAGCCTGTTGTTTTTTTACTAACGCAATATCTCCTTCGGATATTTCTATTTGAGACAAAACATCATTTGTTAGTATTAAATTTAAGTAGTTATCCATGTCAATATTAAATTTTGCTTCATTCTGTAGTAAAAAACCGTTTGGTATAGTCAAATTTTTTTCGGACATAATGAATCCCTTTTCAAGAATGTATGTTCGTTTTCCAGGCAAAAAAATAATAATTAAACTGCAACTTCGTTTCTTACCATTTCTAAAATAAGATTTCTGATAGTAGATTCGCAATTGTAATCTAGTTCATAGTAGTCCATAAATGAAAAAATGTTTATTTGATATGGATCGATATGACATTCAGATAAAAAATCGTAGAGTAAATTCTCAATCATAAAGCGATCAGCTTCATATTCCATTTTAGTTCTGAAATAAAATATCTTGTAGAGCTCAATAAATTCTTTGTGATCTACAACATGCTTTATTTCATGATAAATTGTTTTTCTTCTGTCTTCTTGCGAGAGGCTGCAGTTAACGAAGATAATATGCTCTTCTTCGATATAGCAGCCATCTGATTCCATTTCAACATAAGCAATACCTACGCCACATTCATTAAGTACCGTTTCTAATAACTGCATACACTCACCTCACTTCGAACTTTGTCTACCTTCTATATAAGCGCGAATTGCCGCTCTGTCTATATCGGTCAGTGGTTTACCACCAAAAGTCATAGCGTTGTCGAGCATCTTGTCTAAATCGTCAGGCACACGTTCCTGTATTGGATTAGGGTTGTCTGTGCGTCCTAGTAGATAGTCAGTTGTTACGCCGAAGTAGTCAGCGATAATTTTTAGATTATTGCCACTAGGTACTTTTTTCTTCCAAGAGTACAAGTAATTTTTGCTGAATCCAGTTCGTTCTTCTAAAGTATTTATAGAAATTCCTTGTTTGTCAGCTAGTTTTTTTACTCTATCAAATACCGTCATCTCAAGATTCTCCTCAATAGAGAACACATAAAATTAAACTTTTGATTAAAAATAATTTGACAATTAATCTATAGTCTAATATACTGTATTCATAAGCTAGTTATTTAGCTAGAAACAAAACTAAATAGCACCAATAAAAATCAAAAAATTTCGAGGTCGGTAAACTTAGAAATACTGATTTATAGGCTTTTTTCAGTCTTATTTAGCTATGGTTTTATTTTACACTATAGTTTAAAAATGTCAATAATTAGTTTAATTTCTAGCTATATTTCTAGTTTAACTATATGAGAAATGAGGTGAGAAAGATGGTTACTAAAGAAAATATAAATACAATCCTGCATGAAGGCGAGGAGATGACGTTGGCGGAATGGGAATTGGTTTCAGATGTTGTGAGCAATACGTTGAAAAACAAGGTCCATGAATATGAAGAAAATTTAACATTCAGAGACCTTGATTTGAACAGAACTGCTAATCACCTGCAATCAATTCTTGTCAGTGACAATTTGAATGAATGACGGGTGAATGCGGAAGTCTTGGCCACGAAAATGCAAATTAATGTAGTCATAATTGAATAGTTCATGTCCCTCTTCTCTCCACCAAGTGTTGGGATCTGAATGATTAGTTCCGATGACGCAGTTAGGATCTGCTGACAGATTTTGCCATTCGCCAAGTAAATTAGCGTAAACATTCTTCACGTAAATCACCACCTTATCAATTATTTCAGCGGACCACTCGCTGATATGAGAATTATATCAAAATTATTAAACACGTTTAAGAAAAATAAGAAAGAAGGTGACGTTATGGTCATTGAAGATTTTCATGAAATGGTCCTGATTCAAATGAAACGTCAAGATAAAACCTGGAAATACCTAGGAGAATTAATCGGAACTTCACCGACATACGCCAAGCAAATTGTAGAAGGTGTTCAAAAAGGTCCTAAAGCCCAGGCATACAAACGTACAATCGCCAACGATTTACAGATTGCAATAGTAAAGGGGGCGTAATCTATGTTTCAGCAACAAAGACAGTCAGTGACGGTGGATATTCAGGTTGATGACGCGTACTGGAAAGAATATGCAGACGCATACCTTAGAGAACTGTTTGAGCATTATCTACGACCACAGTTTTTAACTATTGCTGACATGGAAAAAATTACTCGTCGTAAACGAGCATGGATAATGGAGTACATCGTCGATGACCCATATGTTCGGAAAAACAAGTTAGCTAAAAAAGACACAGATGGTAAATGGCTTTTCGATGCCGAGAATATCCGCCCGTTTTTAAAACGATTATTTGATGATTTACCAGAGTATTAGAGAATGGAGGCAACACAATGAATCAACCACAAATTTTTAATTTCGAACAAAACGAGGTTCGAACGGTTTTAGCAAATGATGAACCATATTTTGTAGGGAAAGATGTTGCAACAGCGTTAGGGTTTAAAGATTCGAATAACGCTTTAAAACAACACGTTGAAAATGAAGACAAAATCATAGGGTGCCAAAACACCACCCCATCTTTTAAAGATAAATTAGGAAGGAACCAGTATCCAACTTTAATAAACGAAAGTGGAGTTTATGATTTGATTTTTGGTAGCAACTTGCCGTCAGCAAAAAAGTTCAAACGCTGGGTGACAAGCGAAGTCCTACCAGCAATCCGTAAACACGGTATTTATGCAACAGATGAGTTGCTAAATAACCCAGATTTACTTATCGGAGTAGCAACCAAACTTAAAGAGGAACGTGCTTTACGATTAGTCGCTGAACAACGGGTAAATGAGTTACAACCCAAAGCGGAGTACTATGACAACATTTTAAAAAACAAAAGCCTTATGACAATCAGTATCATAGCTAAAAATTACGGCATGAGCGCAACCAAGATGAACAATCTATTGCATGATTTAGGTGTTCAGTACCGTCAAGGTAATGCTTGGTTACTTTATCGCAAACACCAAGACAAGGGCTACACACATACCGATATGATCCCAGTACAAGGTAGCGAGAATTTGAAACCTAGTACTAAGTGGACACAACAAGGTCATATTTTTATCTATCAACTTTTGAAGGATAACGGAATACTTCCTTTAATCGAACAAAAACAACTCGCATAGGAGGTAACAGAATGAAAATCAATAAAAAATTAGAGAAAAAATGGCAAGTGTGGGAAACGATGATGGAAGGCGCTGAGATGTTTCTAAATGCTGCAAGAGATTTGGGTTCAACTGTCATAAACGAGGATGATGCTGTTGTTTGCCTAACTAGTGAAAAAATCCAATTAACCATAGAGCAATTGAAAGATGCAAAGGAATTAGTTGAAAAGCTAGAGTTTGCAGAAGAAATAGTAAAAACGCTCCCTACTATTAGAGGAAGTAAGGAGCATCATGAATTGAATGTTGAAAAAGTAACAGATTCTGATGAACAGTCATCTATTTTTTCAGGAATGACTTTTGAAAGGCCGCCAATTTCAAAAAAAGAATACATCGCTCTGTACGAAGATTATGTTAGGCGAGCGAGATTCTAGTAGTTACGGGATTCAAGTTCACTCATAAAACCATCGTTTATGAAAATCTTATCAAATTGTGCAATTGAAAGTCGTACATTTTTTAGCTCTGATGATAGATACGAGTATATTTCTTCAATATTTTTTTCAGATTGAACTAACAATTGATTTTCCAAAACGTGAATCCATGTATCGGGTGACAAAGACTCAATCTTTGCGCGAATCTTGATAGCTAGCTCTGGGTCAGCGACTTCAAGATAACGAAAGCTTATTATATATTTTTTCAATTAGTATTCTCCTTTCGATTATTTCAGCATTGCAGTGCTGATAATTAAATTATACCAAAAAGAAGAATCTCATAGGCACAACAATAACGAGAACCTGCACAAGCAGGGATGAGGAGGAATCAAATTTGATGTCGTAGATAGAATTGCGAATTTTCGACACTGAATACGGATATATAGGAGGTAATTTGATGGCATACACAGTACAACAAGAACACCAAATTATCAATCTTATAAGGCTACGTAGAAAAGAATTACAGGATGATCGTGCAGCACTCAGAAAAGCCGATGAGCTTTCAGATAGACAAGCAGAGCTGATTGCGAATGAGCTTGAAGATTTACGCAAGTTAGAAATTAAAAATAGGGAGATAAGACTATGAAAAAGACAGACACGCTTTTTATCGGAGTCATTTTAGGTTTACTCGTACTAGTAGCGCACTACAGCGTAGTGGGAGGGAGTATTTTCGCAAGTTTAATGGTTTTGATGAACCTATTAGATTCCAAGGAAAGGAGAACATATGAAACGAAAAGAAGCTTTGAAAAAAGGAAAGGTGATTGCTGATAGATGGTGGCGTGACAATAAGTCAACTTTCTTAAGTCAACAGGTGATCAATAAACAAAAGAAATGGCAGGAAATTAAATGAAATTAAGACAAAAAATAAAAGAGTATCTATTTTACAGACATGTTTTTTATTGTCCGGATTGTCGCTATACATTACGTTTTAACAATAAGTTACTACAACAGTGTCATCCATGGGATGGACCGTATTGTTCAAAGTGTGGAGAAAAAATACAAAAAAAGTGACTCCGCCTGCAAGCATAGAGTCACTAAAGAAAACACATCTAAGGAGATGTTAACACATGGAAAAAGAACTTTCCACTCTAGATCAATATTTGACTGACCCTGATTGGGGAAAAATGAATATTAAAGGAACAAATAACCGAAAAATTAGACGAAATCTTTTGACGGATGAAGAACTAGCATGTGATCAAGATGATCTGGGGAATTTTGTGAGTATCTATGACCATGTCTATCTTATCCATCTATCAAAACATTCAAATAAACCAGAATATATCTACGTCATCGAAGATGGCTTGATTGATGCGCTTGAAGAGTACGAGAGGGGAAATTTGATCGATATCTCATACTACGGACAAGGGAAAAAATACATTGCTGAAATGGAGGAAGAATTCGATGAGTGAAGGAACGCAACGCACCGATAACAAATTATTCAATAGCCTATACAAGATAACCGTCAATGATGTGGTCGAAAAAAGAAATAAACTGACTTATCTATCTTGGGCATGGGCGTGGGCAGAAGTCAGTAAGATCTGTGAAGAGGTAGACTACGAAATCTATCGTGATCCAGAAACAAATCGCCCTTATCTTTTTGATGAGAAAACAGGGTACATGGTCTTTACCAGTATCACAGTCACTGGAGTAAAGCGTGATATGTGGCTGCCAGTGATGGACGGAGCAAACAAGGCAATGAAAGATGAGCCGTACACCTATGAAGTTAATGACTATCAATGGAATAACGAAACGAAGAAAAAAGAAATTGTTGGAAAAGTTAAAAAGAGAGTTGAAGCGGCAACTATGTTCGATATCAACAAGACAATCATGCGTTGTCTAGTAAAAAACCTCGCAATGTTCGGTCTTGGTTTATATATCTTTGCCGGTGAAGATATGCCAGAGGATGTTTCAATGCTAGAAACTGCGAGTCAGCGAAGTAAAAAACTATTTTTGGATGCTTTACAGCTTATTGCTAATAAGTATGAAAAAACAATTGATGAAGCAATTGTTGCGTTGACTGATGCGGCTTCTATTACAGCGGATGATAGCAAATGGACTAAACGTGATCTAGGTGTTCTGAAACGAGGTGTTAACTGGTTAGAAGACCAATACAAAGAAGAAGTAAAAGAGAAGTGATATGAGTGTTCAAACCATTAATCGATTCATATTCTGCAGTACTAAAGAATTTTAGGGGCAACTACATTGGCGCAACAATCAACGAAGAAGTAAACATCGAACGTTTAAGAACAATGTACGAAGGCTATGAAGGTGATCGGATCATTGAAGTGCGTTTTATCGATCCACGTCGCTTCACAGCCCAGCAAAGAAACTTCATTTATGCGCTCATAGGGGATATATTCATCGATACAGGCACGCCAACAGATTTCTGGAAGGAATTCTTCTACTTTCGTTTTGAAGGTGTCACAGGGCGGAAAATAAGCCTCAAAGACGAATCGAATACAACTGTGAGCGATGTAAACATCCTAGCAAATATCATCTTAGATTTCATCTTTGAACATCATATTCCTTTTAAAGAAGGATATGAAATCTTACCAGCGAATCAAGAATACTACTTCTACAAGTGTATTACGAAAAGAGTCTGTTGTATCTGTGGAAGAACAGGAGCTGACATTGATCATTTCGATAAAGCGTTGGGTAGACAAAAACGTAAGAAAATTGATCATTCAGAATACACTTACGCAGGACTTTGCAGAATACACCACACAGAAAAACATCAAATCGGTGTCACTAATTTTAAGAACAAGTATCAAATCAAAGGGATTAAGTTGAATCAAGAAACAATCAAGAAATTGAATATCGGCGGATAAGAAAAAGGTGGTATTGAATTGTCAGACAAACAAAAGAAACGTTATTACTGGCTCAAATTAAAAGAAGATTTTTTTGAAGAAGATACTATCGAATGGTTAGAAGAACAACCTAACGGTAAGGAATATTGCTTGTTTTATCTAAAACTCTGTCTCAAATCTTTAAAAACAGAAGGTCTATTAGTTAGAAATGTAGGAAATTTAATGATTCCCTACGATCCTGAATCCTTGGCAAGATTGACAAGTTCAAATGCAGACACAGTGAAAGTCGCTATGGATCTATTCAATAAAATTGGATTAATAAAAATATTAGATAGTGGAGAGATATATCTCAACCAACTAAGCGAATTAGTAGGTTCAGAAACAGAATATGCAAGACAAAAACGAGTTCAAAGAGCAAGGGAGGACAATGTCCAGAAGTTGTCTGGAAAAGGTCGCCCAGAGTTAGAGAAAGAGTTAGAGAAAGAGTTAGAGAAAGACAAAGAAAAACAAGATGCTCCTGAATTAAAACAGTATTCGATTCAAATATATTCGTATATTGAAAAAAATGGGTTTGGTAGTCCTTATGGGAATACTATGGGGGATAATATCAATTTTTGGTTAAAAGACTTGGAAGAAGCAGGCCTAACCATTGAGCAAGCAGATGCTTGGATGATCCATGGTGTAAATACAGCAATTGAAAATAATAATCGTCGATGGAATTATCTAGAAGGAATCCTTAAGAATCGTTTTAATAAACGACTATTTAGTAAATCTGCCATTGAGGGAGAAGAAGAAATGCGAAAAAGTCAGCAAGTAAAGTCTATAAGTCGGAATTATCAAAAAAATGTCCGTCGTGAGAAATTGCCAGAATGGGCAAATAAATCGCAAGAAGAAAAAGAACTTGATCCACAACAAAAAGAAGAAATCAATGCACGTTTCGAAGCATATTTGGCACAGAAAGCTCAAGAGGAGAAAGAAGATGACTGTTAACCAATTTATTGCACAACTTGAAATGATGCGTGTCGAAGAGTTAAGACGAAGTTTAGCTTATGACGATGAATGGCTCAACGCGTTTCATACAGGACGTGAGAGCGCACTAGCACATGTACTAAAAATATTAAAGGAGGCACAGGATGAATGTTAGACATGCGAATAGAGGACTATCGGATCGCAATTACAAGTGATTGCAAAAATATCGTTCTCTCACGTGCCGTACGTGATGAGTATGGAAAGATCCAATATACCGAAAATGCTAAAGGCGAGCAGGAAGAATCGACTTCCTTTATTGGTTACTATCAAACACTGACTATGTGTTTAAGAGCCATACAGCGTGACTACGTGCTGAGAGAAGGTCACGTGATAAAAAGTATTATCGAGTATAAAAAGGCGCTTGAGCGTATTACCAGACAGTTTGAAGAGGTATGCACAATCGAAGGAGGATCAAATGAGTTTATCTAAGCAAGAAAAACGTTTATATCGAAAAAAGATGATGCAGATAATGAGAGGTCGATCCGTTGAGGATCTAACAGACGAAGAGCTTAAGAAGGTTCAGGTGATACGAGGTTTCATTGACTATGACACGATGGACGACTCACACCCTTTGCAAAAGATGAATTTTGAAACATTCACCTATGAAGATTATAAGAGACTACGAAAAACTGGTTACACTGTCAAAGCCATTAAAGAAGCACTTGGCGTTGGTGGTTCGGTTTGGGCCAAGTGGCGTGAACAAAATATTCCAGATAAAGAAAAAAATCAGTATATAAAAAGAAATCAAAAAAGGAAAAGAATCGCCGTATATCACGATGGAAAAATCTTAGTTCAGGGATTATGTGAAGATATCGGTCGGGAGCTAGGATTGAAGCCAAGCACGATATATACGTATGCAAAAAGGGAAACGACAGACGTTAAGAAACGAACATTCAAATACTTGGAGGAAGAAAAATGAAAAAACTAATAATGTTAATTGTGACTATAGGTATGGTTTTTAGTTTATCGGCATGTCGTCAAGCTACGAAAGTGTCTCATAACGTAAGCCAAGAAGCAGATAACTTCAATGTAATTCGTCGTGTCGCTGTTATGAACACATTATCTAACACAGTAGAATTTGAGGTTATTGGAAGAATCTCGGTAAACACTAGTAATTCTGAAAAGCTTGAGATACTAGTCGAAACGGAAGAAGGAGTTTACAAAAAGCATTTAATCAATATGACGCAGTTCAATATGTACGTGATAGAAGATCTCGCTGGCGCTGAAGTGAACCAATACAAATATGAAGTCAACTATATGCCTGAGAGCATTGTACCTTTCACCATGACAGAAAATAAGTAGGAGGGACAATAAATGGATGCACCAAAAGAATTATATTCAGATGCATTAAGAGGTGCTCGAAATTAGCTAAAGGGTGCAAAAAGAGCATATAAAATACAACCTACGCTCGAAAATGAACGCAGAGTAAAAGCAATTCGTCGTAGATGTTCCATTTATGGTAAGTTACAGAAAGGGGACAGCAAATGAAACGAATATCGATCAGTACAGCCATTCGTCGATTAAGAAGCTATCTATACGCATGCGCTACTGGCGAAGAACGAAAAGGCATAGAAAAGGCTATTGTTATTTTTGAGAGTATGGAGGACAGCAAATGACACCGAAGTTTCGAGCATGGGATAAGAAAAACAAGTCAATGCATGAAGTTGAATTAATAGATTTTAGCGATAATATAGGCTATTTATCCATAGAAAACGGTAGAGGTGATTGGTACAGCTTTGAAGTCGATACCATACTCATGCAATCCACAGGACTGAAAGATAAGAACGGTGTGGAGATTTTTGCTGGGGATATTGTAGCGGTCGAAAATCATCCATTTCAAAGAAAAGAAGATAGTGGTGCAGGAATAGAAATCGAAGGCAATTATGTAGTTGGATGGAATCAACACGACTTAACATGGTGTGCCGGAGATTTATTATTAGCTAGGCTAAAGCCTTATGTAAGGGTCATCGGAAATATGTACGAGAATAGTGAAATATTGAAGCAATAGACTAAGAAACCAGCCATAAAGACTGGTTTAGTTGTTACTTTTTAAAGCGATAGATTAGATATGCGATAAAAGTAACAACTGCGAGAAATAGGCCAATCAAATATCTAATAAAAACAGATAACGATTGATCAAGTCCATAGTTAAATATTTTAATTATAAAATAAAAAATCGGACATGCAAAAAGAAACATTGTGTAACATTGAGCATTACATTTTGCAAATCTACAAATAACTAGGACGAAAAGAATAACTATCACCCAAAAGATAACTTTTGCAGTTATAAACAAATGAGCCACCCCCTAAATCCCCCACAAATTAACGCTAACACGTTAGAGATTTAGAGACGAATAATAAGATTGAAACTCAGATATATTCAAGCAAGTGAACAAAAACACATTGGTTAGTTTTTATGAAGGAGAACAGTAAATGAAAGCAAAACAATTAATACCAATTCTACAACTTAACCCAGAAGCGGAAGTCTTAGTCTCACCCGTGGATTATTACGAAAAGAGTTATCAAGATGCTGGCTACGAAAGAGGTTCTAATCAAGAAATCAGATGCGTAAGCCTTAATAAGAAATCTGGGATCATTTATTTAGAAGGCGGAGAAGAGAGAAGCATTTAAAAGGAAGTGGAATGAATGCCGAAAATATTAGATGCATGCTGTGGTAGTCGTTTGTTCTGGTTCGATAAAGATTGTAGTTTTGCAACGTATATGGATATACGAGAAGAAGAGTACGAGATCCACGGAAAGAAAATAAATGTGAAACCAGATGTTGTAGCTGATTTTAGGGACATGCCTTTTGAAAATAATGTTTACGATTTAGTTGTATTTGATCCGCCACATTTAAAATGGGCTGGCCAGAATTCGATTATGAAAGGTCAATACGGACAGTTAGATAAAGAGAACTGGCCAGAAGATATAAAACAAGGTATGTCAGAGTGTATGCGAGTCTTGAAACCTAGTGGAACATTGATTTTCAAATGGAATGAGAACCAGGTAAAACTCAAAGACGTGTTGAAAGCAGTTGAACCATATAGCCCTTTGTTTGGAAATAAAAGGAGTCAAACTCACTGGTTAGTTTTTATGAAGGAGGAACAGCAAAAGCCAGTGTTGCCTGAGTTTGTAGCTAAGTGGTTTGAGGATGCAAAGGATAATTTAGAAATTCCAATATTCTACGAATGTGTTAGAGCGATGGAGATTTGCAAAGAATATCGTAATGAATTTCATCAATGGTTTGCCAATTCGAAAAAAAATCCAATCGAAACACTCATTCGCATGAAAGATGGCTACGAGGTCGAGAAAGAGCCGATGTATTATGTGATATTGAGTGAAAATAAAGGTGGATGGAAATATACTTTTTTAGATGAAGAAGGAAACGCTGATTATACAAATAACAAAGCACATATTCCAACTTTTACTGAAAAGGAAATCAAAGGGAATGACGAACGCTTCTGGCCATTTGCTGTGCCAGTGAAAGAGGTGGAAGGATGAGGGGATTGATAATAGTCATTTTAGTCTCTACAATAACTTCTTTTTTTGTTTCCTTTCTCGTAATGAAATTCCATTTAAGAATACTTAATAAATGGTTGCAAAAGTTTTTCGATGAAGAAACCAAACGAATAAAAAGTTACTTGTCTAGAGGCAAGTAGCACAAAAATTTTTAACAATTGGAATAGGAGTGTCAAGATGGAAAACGCTAAAAGCTTAATTATATGGAATAAAGACGGATCAACAATGAAATTTGAGAAAGTAACAAATTTTATAGAGGACTGGCAAAGAGCAAAGCGAATATTGCAGTTGCTCGATTAGTGGATATGAAGACTATATAAACAGCGAAAGAATGTACTTCTAAGAGAAAAATTTATTTTCTATAAAAATAGGAAAGTATCATTATGAAAAAGACCACAGAGATAAATAAACCTACCACATAAAAAATGAATATTTCTTGCGATTCAATATAGGTATGTTTAACAATTTGTACAATAAAAAATACTATAGGTAAAAAAGATAACATGAGGAGCTTATTTGTTCTAGAGTGTTTGACAAAGTAACAAAACGCGACAACACCAATACAAACGGGAATCCAAAATAACAGCATGCTCCACATAGTCACTCGACCATCTCCTATACGGTTTATTATCATTAGATAGTAGCATTTTTCGTTATAAAGATAAAAATATAAGTAAAGTTTCTCATTAAAATATAAAAAAGACAGCCGACCACTGGCTGTCCTTAGCAGAATATTGAAATAGTGAGCCATCTGTTTTCCGCCAGACAGCTCAACATGTATATGGGTAACGAGCGTAACCTCGCTACTTGAAAAGCTTAGCATAATCATAGGTATAAAAAAAGCCGGATCGCTCCGACTGATCTAATAAATCCGACAAGTTTATTATATCACAAAAAGGAGTGCTTTGACTTAATGCAATTACTAAGAGATGTAGACTTTAGGCAGACAAGATGTAATGCGAGAGATGTGTTGAAAAACTTCCGACGGTTGGAGCGGATGGCAGGTCGTTCATTGATAGATATTAAGTCGCCGATTATAACTGACATGCCTAGTTCACCAAAACACGGCAACAAAACAGAAGATGCGCTTATTCAAATGATGGACCTAGAAGCAGAAAGAGATGCGATTTTAGTAGCCTTGATGAGTTTGAGTCTTATCAGTCGTCAAATACTCTATTATAGTTTCTGTGATGTTAATAAGCACTCCAATTATGAAATAGGTCAACTAATACAGGGGTATGGAGAGAAAAACGTAGAAAAGCTAAAATCCAATGCATTGATAGAATTTGCCGAAGCATATAAAAAAGGTTCATTAATCAAGTATCGGTAATTTTTGTAGGGTTTTTGTAGGGATATTGTAGGTTTTTTGGACGAAAAAGCGTGTTAATATGATATTGTCGATAGATTAGGAAACAGGATTTCGACAAAATAAAAATAATAGAAACATCGTTTGTTATTGTTCCACAATTAAGCGTCGATAGACAGCAGCAAATAAACTAAAGGATGTGGGGTTAAGCTCCTGCGGATAGTTCATATGTTGCTGTCTATTCTTATTATGTCGCTGTGGCGGAAGTAGGAGACGCAACGGTCAATGTGAATAACCTCGTGAGAACCTAGTAGGTTCTTGTGTGTAGTGCAATCCCACTCCAGTGCCTTTGGGAGGACTTATTTAACACTGGTCAGTGTAATAAGTATCTGACCCATAACAATAGCAACTGAGGCTGTGGTAGGGAAGAGAAGCGGTTGTCAGGCTTGTGTAAGGTTGTTGGATTTGTTTGTATCTACAATATGAACATGCTTTACTAATTATCAAAAATTGTTTATCCTGTATGGAAAATGTTCTCAGAGGTGAAACGATTTATGTTAGAAACTAGTGAATTGAAAAAAGATGGCATCTACATGGCTAAAGTAGTCGGAGAAAAAGAACTTTATAAAATCAAAATTCGTAATATTTTAGAAAGAACAGCAGTCGTCGAGTTAGTGGACGACAGCAATAAGGTAGCTGTAGTTAAGTTAAAAGATATTAGAGAAGCTGTCCTATAAAGGATAGCTTTTTGTTTTGAGAAAAAAATTTGCCGGTATCAAATCTGGCAGATTGTAGGGCCTATTTACTTATAATTCGAGTTTTGCAACAAAAGCTACAAAATAAAAATTCGTCTGAGGGTCTTTTTAAGCTAATAGAGAGAAGAGCATCATTATGTTCTGTATGATACCCGATAGCAGTGATTTCATCTTTTTGTTTAATACGATGGCAAGTGCATTCGTGAATGACGAATCGATTATTCGATATTTTTAACTTTTTCTTTTTGATCACATAGTAAGGCATTTTACTTACCTCTCTTTTTTACTCTATTATACAGCGAAAGGATAAAAAGTCATGAAAAAGTTAAATCAGATGAATGATTAGAAGGGACAAGGTAAAGACTCGTAAGCAATACAAGCTATATTTTTTTACAACATTTGATCAAAGTGTATTGTCTAGGGAGGACTGTTTACACAAGTCTGTCACTTAGAATGTATGAGATAAACTTGGATGTTACAGAGTCTTTCTACCAATATCTTAGGGGGGAATTATGAAAACGAGGCAAATAATTTGGAGAAAGATTACACACTAATCCAAGATGCGTCAGAGGCCAATAATCAAATTATATCAAAAAAGCCTATACTAGTTTCCGCTAGTATAGGCAAATGACTATAGTAAAAAACAGTTTACAAAAAACGAGCATTAATGTCTAGTGAAATCATTATTGCCCATTTATAAGAAAATCAAACACACTTCTCTGTGTAGTTACATAAGATCGCTCGTTGAGAGGTCTTTTTTATTTTGTCTTAAGGAGGAATGAACTCATGAAACAATACACTGATAAAGATTTTGAGGAAATGAAACAATTAAAGAAGGGCTTTGAAGAAGTTGGTCAAGGTCAAGTATTTACGATTGGAACTATTCAACGTAGATTACGTGTTGGAAAGGAACGAGCTACTGCTCTTTACAATGATTTGATCTCAGATAGAGAGAAGGCCACGTGATGAGAAACTACTGGTACGTATCACTATCTAATAGGTATCCACAGCCGAATGAAGGTGATCTAGTTAGAGTCGTCCAGTCAGTTCAGATCAAAAAGAAATACTCCATTGTAGAAATGACCAGAGAAGCGACACCGAAAGAAATTGACAAATATAATCTTCGATACTGTGGATATGGCTACTTTAATGAATCACATATTGAAGAAAATATTAACAAGAATTCGAGGGATACAAATGCAAATTGAAGTAATGAAGTTACAGGACTTAAAGCCTGCTGATTATAATCCGAGAGTTAAGTTAGAACCTGGTATGGCCGAATACGAGAAGTTAAAACAGTCCATTTTGGAATTCGGCTTTGTTGATCCACCTATTTTTAACAAACATACAGGAAATCTCGTTGGCGGTCATCAACGTGTTACTGTGGCTAAAGATTTGGGGCTATACGAAGAGATAGAGGTATCTGTCGTTGATTTACCACTTGATAAGGAAAAAGCTCTTAATGTGGCTCTCAATAAGATTACTGGTCGTTGGGATGATGAAAAGCTTTCTGTTTTGTTGAAAGAATTAGAAAATGAAACCATTGTTTTAACAGGGTTTGAATCGGAAGAAGTAGAAGAATTACTTACTGCGTTTGAGTATAAAGAAGATACCGAAAAGCCTGTAATAGAAGATGGATTCGAAGTGAATGAATTTATAGAAAATCATTCTGATCCTAGAACTAAATATGGTCAACTATGGAAGCTGGGTAAGCATTATTTATTATGTGGCGATGCTACGAAAGCGAGCGACGTCGAAAGATTGCTACAAGGTAAAAAGGCGAATTTAGTTGTCACTGACCCACCATATAATGTAGCGGTGAAATCTGATAATAAAGAATTAAATGAATCTGGACGAGAAAAAATTATGAATGATGACATGAGTGATGAAGAGTTTGATCAATTTTTAACATCTATATTCCACAACTATGCTAATGCAATGGAAGACAACTCGGCAATTTATGTCTTTCATGGATCTTCTTATCAGCGAGAATTTGAAAATAGCATGAATGCCGCAGGAATTATAGTTCGGTCGCAGTGTATTTGGGTTAAAAATAATGCAACATTTGGTTGGAGTCAGTATCGGTGGCAACATGAACCAGTTTTCTATGCACATAAGGACAGATATGCACCTACGTGGTACGGAGATAGGAAACAGACAACGGTTTGGCAAGACGACTTACTAGAAGATTTACCAGCAACCATTTGGAGAGTTCCCAAAGATGATGTGAATGCATATTATCACCCGACGCAAAAGCCACTATCACTTATTGCTATACCAGTAAAAAATAGTTCTAAAAGGCAGGATATCGTTTTAGATTTGTTTGGTGGCTCAGGTAGTACATTAATGACCTGTGACCAGTTAGAACGTATTTGTTATACTCTCGAATTAGATCCTCTATTTTGTGATGTAATTATTGAAAGATGGGAACGAGCAACAGGCAACGAAGCAATTTTAGTTTCAGAATAAAAAAGAAGCCGAGTGCGCTAACACTCGACTACTTCAACAAGGACCGTAAGCCCCCGAAGACACAGAAACCACACGCGCGTGCTTTCTAGACAGTTCTGTGTCTTTTAGCATTCTAACAAATGCGGGGTGCTTACACAATGGAAAACGAAAACTTTGATTTGGATTATGAGATTGAAAAGGCAATGGAGAAAGCAGAGTCCATTCAAGAATATAAAAAAATCATTCGTGTCGCTTTGGGGAAATGGCTTAAAAATCTCCAGTCAGGACAAATCAAGTTAGATAAAGTTTCCGATTTAAAGATATTGATCGAAGCTGATTTGATGTTAAAGGATATCGATAATGATTAACAAATTGCATTAAACTCCTGATATACTTAACTAAAATATATTAGGAGTTGATTTTTATGAGCGATGGTGTACTAAGTTTAATTGGTGTGGGTATTTCCTTAATTGGTACTATTGGTATAACAATATACAATCAATACAATACAAAAAAACAAAGTGAAGAAAACGAACAGACTCAACGTATGGTCCTTGCAAGTCAAAAAGACTTTGAGGTTCAAATCTTAGCTAGAGAACAAGAGTTTCAAGAAAAACTAACACAAAAACAAATAGATGCTAATTTGAAAGCAAAAGCAAGAATAGAGTGGATTACACAAGTTCGTGTCCAATCTGCTGATTTTATTACAAATTGTTTGCTGTATCTAGAGTATTCACCTAAAAGAATTGTCGGAAAGCCGACAAATGTTAGAGTGGGAAATATAGAAAGTAATACTGTAACTATGACTGCAGATGTCGAACCTGATGAGGAAGTTTTATCTTCTTATGATGATGTAGTAGATGCTAAAGAAAAAGAAAAAATCAGGGTTCAGTTGAACAATGCTGCAAATCTTTTAATGATTTATTTTGGTCCAGATAAAGATGGAGAGAATGAAAAGATTGTGGAATTTATAAATGAAATTTTAAAGAAGGTAAATAGTGGGAATTTTTACAAAGATGATACCAGAAGTAGTGACCTTATTATTGAATTTCGAGATGAGATAAGAAAATATCTAAAGCAAGAATGGAATGTTGCTAAAGAAGGGAATTAGAAAAACAAAACTCAACCTAATCAGATTGTGAGGTGGTGTATATTGAATGGCAAGAAAGCGTGATCCAAGACGTGATGAAGCTTTCGAATTGTTTAAAAAGTCTAATGGAACAATAACTAACCGAGAAATTTCTGAAAAGTTATCTGTCCCAGAAAAAACTATTTCAGCATGGAAATCACGTGACAAATGGAATGAAGTACTGCAAAAAGATGAATGTAGTACTTCAAATAATCATTGTAGTACTGCAAATAAAGGTGGCGCACCTATCGGTAACCAGAATGCCATAGGGAATAAAGGGAATAGCAGCGCATCACCGCCATCAGGCAATAAGAACGCCTTGAAAACTGGCGAATATGAAACAATATTCTTTGATACGTTAAGTGATGACGAGAAGGACATCTATTCAAGTTTGGATGATGATCCTTCTTTTGTTTTATCTGAAGAAATACGGTTATTGAAGATACGACAGCTACGAATGATGAAAAGAATCAAAAAAGCCGAAGAAGGGCTAAATGAGGAAGAAGTTGAGCGACTACAACAGCTAAGAAAAATAAAAACTCCCATAGAAAAAGATGGCAAAAAGCTAGAAATCAAACGTGAAGCAATGCAAGATATCCAAGTAAGTAGAAAAGTATACCGTAAAATTGATGATATTCTTTCAATTGAAGATTCGCTAACTCGGATTAGTAACCAGTTGACAAAATCGATTAAACAACTAAATGAATTATCTCTATTAGGAGGAAAAGTTGTATTAATGGAAGAGCAGAAACGGAAGCTAGCCTTTGAAGCGGATATTCTCGAACATAAAGTCTCTAAACTTATTCTGAAACAAGGTGAGCAAAATAAAGTACAGGGCCTTATCGATATCGGTCAATCGCTTATTGGCCCAATAAAGAAAGATGAGGAGAGTGATGCAGATGAGCCGGTTGAAACTATCGACTAAGCAACAAGAGAATATTTTCCAATCGCTCAAGGGAATTCGGATGGAATTGAACGAGGGAACGATTCGTTCGGGAAAAACGATGTCAGATGCACAAAAGATGGCGCTGATCTATGCAGGACATCCCGACACCAATCATCTTGTACTTGCTTACAACCAAGAACAAGCTTACAGAATGTTTATGGATTGTGAAGGATTCGGACTGGAACATATCTTTGCCAGCTGTGCTGAGATTCGACACGATGAGCATGGGGATCATTTATGGATCAATCTTCCAGAGGGAGAAAAGCGGATCTATTATAAAGGCGGCGGAAAAGTAAATGCTGTCGGCGCTATCACTGGTATGTCATTTGGAACTGTCACTTTTTTGGAATTCAATCTGCTTAACAAAGCGGTCATAGAGGAGGCTTTTCGTCGGACTAAAGCTTCTAGTTTTCGTTATCATCTCGCTGAACAGAATCCGCCAGCACCAAATCATCCGAACCTAGAAACTCTTAAACCTTTTATAGAAACTGGGTCTTTTAAGTTTCGTCATTGGCGACCACAAGATAATCCTATTTTAACGAAACAAGCTTTGAAAGAATGGGAAGCGGAATGTAAAGTCTCCGAGTATCTTTACAAACGAGATTGGCTAGGTGATCGTGTGATGCCTGAAGGTGTGATCTATTCAATGTTTAACGAAGATACTCATCTGTCGAAGGGAATCATCGGCAAGCCTGTAGAAGCATTCTTTAGTGCAGACGGCGGACAAAGTGATGCAACTACCTGTTCCTTAAATCTCGTTACATGGAAAGACGGAAAGTATTATCTCTATCGAATGGCCAACTTCTATCATAGCGGTACTGATACAGGGGTAACAAAAGCAATGAGCGAGTATGCCAAGGAAATTAAGCAGTTTAAAGAATGGTGTTATAAAGAGTGGTCTTGGCTACCAAAGCATTCAAAGTTCTTTGTTGATCCAGCCTGTAAGTCATTGAGTGAGGAATTACGTGTCTTAGGTATTGTCACAACAAAAGCAGATAACAACTCAAAAGATAAAGTAACCAGCAATGGCACTAAAATTGAAGTAGGGATTGAACGAACGCAAAGCGCCTTTTCAAAAGGACGCTTTTTTCTTTACGATCATGATGGCAAGTATGGTCACTATCATTTCATCAAAGAATTAGGAATGTACGTTCGGAATGATTCTGGCTACCCAGTGGATAAAAACAACCATGCATTAGACGAATGTCGTTATGCGATTAATTACTTTACGAAACGCTATGTTCTTTAGTAGGAGGTGATCAGGTGTCATTTTGGCAAGCAATAAAAAGAGTTTTTGGAAAGGGGGCGGTTGCGATAGGAGCGAAAAAAGAGCTACAAAGTATTTTAGATCATCCAAAGATTCAAATGAGTCGTGAAGAATATGATCGTATTCAAAACAGCTTGCTTTATTACCAAGGGTACACGCATTGTAATTCTGATCAGAGAGCAAAGGCGAATATCAATATGGCCCGCAAGGTTGCTTCTGAGTATGCGAAGGTAATGTTCAATGAACAGGCAGAAATCACGATCGGAAAAGACGATAAATCAAAAAAATATGATGAAGCCAGCACTTGGATAGAGTCTGTGTTTCAACATAATGACTTCAAGCGTAATCTCAGTAAGTATCTTGAGCCAGCAATGGCTCTTGGTGGCTTAGTTGTGCGACCTTATTTCAATGATCAATCAGGACAAGTGGAATTTTCATGGGCGCTCCCGGATGCCTTCTTTCCATTGGAAAGCAGTACAAATAAGATCAGTCAGTGTGCAATGGCATTTAAAACGATCAAAACCCAAGGGAACAAAACGTTCTATTATACCTTGTTAGAATTCCATGAGTGGATCGATGGTGAGTATTGGGTCTCTATGGAACTATACGAAAGTGAAAAATCTAATGTGTTGGGGATGCAAGTATCTTTAAACACATTAAAGCAGTACGAAGAGTTTGAGGCGGCTGTTCATGGTGAAGAAATTGAACGTCCAATCTTCTCTTATTTTAAGACAGCAGGTTTTAACAATATCAACCCATACTCACCACTTGGTGTTGGTGTGTACGATAACTGTAAACGAACACTTGATCGATTAAATAAAGCACTTGATGCGTTCGATCATGAAATTGACGTGGGAAAGAGAAGAGCGGCCTTTCCTGAATCTATGCTAAGTGGAATTCCTGACAAGGGAACAGGCGAAACGAAATTAACCTTTGATAAAGATGATGACTTCTATGTCATTGTTCCTGGTACGAACCCTGATGAATTTAAAATTACTGATTTAACTCATGATATTCGAACAGAACAATACATCGGAGCAATTAATCATCGCTTGCGACTTCTAGAAATGGAAGTGGGGCTGTCGACTGGTACGTTCGTTTTCGATGGTGCCGGGGTACGTACTACGAATAAGACGGCAACTGAGGTAATCAGCGAGAACTCGCAAACGTATCAGTCAAGGAACCAACAAACAACCGAATTAGAGGAATTCATTCGGGATGTTGTGCTAGCGCTGTGTGAGCTAGGTCGAGCCACAGAAGTTGATGGGAAACCACTATTTAGTGGTGAATCTCCAAATCGTGAAGAGATAGGTGTGAACTTTGATGATGGCATATTCTTAGATAAAAAGTCAGAATCTGATTATTATCGTGAACTGAAAAATGATGGGCTGATTCCCGGATGGTTAACTTTAGCCAAAATAATGAAGTTGCCTGAAAGTAAGGCAAAAGATCTTTACCGACAAGCGCAATTAGATGTAGTTGATGAGACTACTGGTAAAATACGAGATTCTGGATACGAAGACTTCGAGGAGTGATTGAATGGCCATTACACCTAACCAGTTAGATATTGAGGCTTCTTACATTCAAGATGCTTATATGGCGATGGAAGATGAGATCATGAGGATGCTTGTTAAGCATTTGAAAATGCCAACTCGAACGCCTTTGAATGAGGACAACGCTTTTCATTGGAAAATTGAAAAGATGCATCAATTAAATTTATTGAATCAACAATCTTTGCAGCGATTAGTCAATGAAACAAGTCAGTATTCTTATGATCAGCTACGTAAAATCATCGTGGATATGGGGTTTGAAGTCATTTCAGATCTTGACAAAAACTTATCTCAACAAACTGGAAAAGAACCGCCATCACGAACTGAGATTGACAATGTGATGGAGTCGTATCTTAATCAGCAATGGCGAGATCTCGACAATCATGTCAATCAAACGCTGATCGACACTAATTATCCGAATAATCCACTGGCTAAGATGTATCAACAAGTTTTAAACGATACTGTGGCCAAAATCATCGGAGGCACAAAAACGCCACAACAGGCACTTAGAGAGTCGATCTATGCGATGGTGGAAAAAGGGGTGATGACGACCTTTGTCGACAAGGCAGGGCGTGAATGGAGCCTTGAGCGCTACGTACGGATGGTTTTGAAAACAACAACTCACCATGTTTATCAGGATCTACGACTTAAGCGAGGGTTAGAGCATGGCATTGTCACAGCAATTATGAGTAGCCATATGGCTGCACGACCACACTGTGCCCATATCCAAGGCGGATGGGTATTGCTTGTCCGTAAAGAGGATGCGCCGGAAGAATTACGGCACATTCCATCGATCTATGATCATGGATACGGTGAGCCTGACGGAACCCAAGGTATTAATTGTCGACATCGATTGTACATCCAAATCTATGATCCGGATCTTGATATTCACATGAAGCAGTATGATCCAAAGCAAGCGATTGACAATGCAGACTTGGTTGCCAAGCAACGACGCATGGAAGTCGCTATTCGTCGTGCCAAGCGGCAGTTGAACGGAGCAACGACAATGGACAACAAAGAAGATGTTCTGCACTTCAAACAACTGGTCAGACGACGTCAAGCAGCACTGCGTACTTTTATCAATGAGCATGATCAATTGTTACGTCGGGATTATTCGAAAGAGCAAGTGTATTCATAGAAGGAGAAAGTATGGTGGGGGATTAAAGCAAATTGAGCTTATCTGAAATCTTACTAACATTTTATGAAATTGGTCTTGCTTTGAAGTTTGAGGATTTTGGTTTGTTTAGTCTAGCTTGCTAGGCTTTTATTTTGTCCTGAATATGACATTAAACTGTTCATCTACCGAGTGAGCGGTATAACTCACACTCTAAACTGGTACCAACCAGAATAAAAAGGAACGGAGAATGAATCATGGAATGGATCAAAGAAATTTTATCAAAACACGTCGGAGAGGATGGGAAGTTTGATCTAGACGGAGCGACAAAAGAAATAAAATCAGAATTTCCGAAAAATGCTGTGCCTAAAGCTGATTTTAACGATAAGTCTCAAAAGCTAAAAACTGCAAACGAAGATTTAACCGCCGCAAATGCGCTTGTTGAGCAGTTGAAAGCATCAAACAGTGGAAATGAAGATCTGCAAAAACAAATTGATGACTATAAAAATCAGTTAGAAATCGTAACCGCTGAAAGACTAGCAGATCGTAAGAACGCTGCGATCGAATTAGCTTTAACACAAGCTGGAGCTAAGAACATTACAGCTGTGAAAGCTTTGTTGAAGGCAGATGAATTGGAAATGACTGACGAAGGGGTCAAGGGATTAGATGATAAAGTAGCCTCACTGAAAAAAGATGAAGGCTATTTGTTTCAATCAAGCGATCCTGCACCACAGCCAAAGAAAAAGCAGTTTGTGGCTGCTGGTAATACAGGTGGTGGTGAGCCACCTAAAGAAAAAAGCTGGAAAGATAATCTAGCAGAGAATATTGCAAGAACAAAAAATAATTAGGAGAGTGGTTTAAATGCCAGTAATTTTAGACAGTAAGGATTTAGCGAAAATCGACAAGGAATTTGCAGCTGAGTCGCAAGTATGGGAAGTATTGACACAAGGGGCAAAAGATATTACAGAAGCTGATTTTGTGGGGACTCATGAAGTTCGTGTAAATGAAATGCAAGGATTTACTGCTGCCGATTATAAGCGAAATAAAGAAAATGAACGGAACAATATCTCAGTTGAGAAGTCAACTTTAAAATTGGAAAAGGAACGTTGGATGGGCTACGACATGGATCGCTTAGATCAATCGGAAAATGCAGCCTATCAAGTAGGTGCGGTCATTGAAGAGCACACTCGATTGGTTACGATTCCTGAGAAAGATCAAACCGCTGTTGCTCGTTTGCTTGAAGCTGGATTTGATACTTCTGATAAGATTTACAAAGGAAAAACGGTCAAACAAACAATCACTAAATCTAATATTTTAGATAGCTTCGACGATGCTGAAGCGTACATGACTGACACAGAAGTCATTGGTCAGTTTGTGGCATTTATGTCTAGTGATGCCTACAAAGCATTGAAGAATGCAGATGGAGTTTCTAAAACTTTTACCACCAACACTGTTCAATTTAACGGTATCGATCGTCGTGTCGAGATGCTTGATGGCACGAACATCATCATCCAAAAGGTTGCTAAGAATCGGTTGCAGGTCGATGAAGACAAGCATATTAATTTCATTATGACGCCTATTACCGTTGCTAAGCCAATCGAGAAGTACAATACGATTGATTTGGTCTCTGCTGACCAGGATCGTGGCGGTTACCGTGACACCATCAAAGGGTTGGATTATTACGATTGCTTAGTACTTAAGAAAGCACGTCCAGCAATCTATATCTCTTATGATGACCCAAAAGCATGACCCCGGAAGAACCGGGGAAGTCTGGGGTAGAAGGTAAATCATTAGTCATCGATGACATGAAAGTTGATGAGCTTAGAGCTGAGTTAGATCGTCTTAGCATTGAGTATTCATCTGCTGCCAAGAAACCAGAATTAATTGAGCTGTTAAAAGAGAGTGAATAACCACTCTCTTTTTTGGAGGTGAAACCATGGAACGAATAAGACGTAAGGCGTTGAACGAAATCTTTGACGATCAGGAAAATATCGATCCATGTGGCTACTTGTCTCTTAAAGAGTATAAACGCTTGGTAGACAAAGAAACAGAACTGACCGAAAAAGATTTCCGGAAGCTTCTCAGGAGAGCCAGTGCATTGTTGGACATTCAAACAAGACGTTTTTATCATCGGAATGATCTCGAGTCAGATATTCCGATGCGGCGCGATGCATTCAAGTTGGCTGTTGCTTATCAAATTGAGTACATGCATGAGGCTGAAGCCACTACAACGTTCGGCATGCAAGAGCCTGACAGCTGGTCCATTGGGCGGATGAGCGTTTCTAAAGGTAAAGGTGGTTCGTCATCGACAAACGAAGTATCCCTGCTTTCTGGGGACGCTATGCTGCAGTTATCTGGCACAGGGCTGTTATATCGTGGGGTGAGTCGATGAGAATGCCACCAAAACGTTTTTTTCCTCATGCGATGATCTATCGCAAGAAAAACGGAATGGGTCCACGAGGTGAGCCAATTCTTGAAGAGGATCTTGTGATTGATCATGTCCGCTTTGATGACACAGTCAAATTTGAGCCGAGGGATATTGATGGGAAAGTACAAACGCCTAATGCATTGATCTCTATGGTGAAAAAATATACTGGACCATTACCGGAGTTTTCAGTTGCAGATCAAATTGAAATCTTTGGCGAACAATACACAATCACAAAAATCGTTCCGTTGCTTGTTGATTCTCCTGAACCATTCGCTTATGAATTGGAGGTAGTTTAATGGGAGCATCTGTAAGAATTGATTTAAGTCGAGCAAAAATAAAATTAAGTCATTCATCTATACAAAATGGACGGCACGAAATGGCAAATAAAGCTCATTTAGATATGAATGAAAGATTTGTTCCTATGAGGAGCCAACACTTGAGAGATATGTCTTTTGTTGAAAGTAATGGAGAAAAGATTACTTGGAATGCTCGATATGCTTTGGCTCATTATCACGGAGGGTTTACAAATAAGTTTGGAACACAGGTAATATTTTCTAATTATACTACACCGGGAACTGGTCCATATTGGGATAAAGAAGCAAAATCTATATTTATGTCTAGTTGGTTAGAAGCATTCAAGAGGGGAGCGAATTGGTAATGGATTTTATTGATCAGTTGCTAGAAGTATCGAACCAAGTACCAGTACCAGTCCGTATTCACTCTTTAGATAAAGACGAGTCGATGCGTCTAACCGCATTACCTGGAGGTAAAACGGTCGAAACTTTTATGGATGGATCAAAACAAAAAGAACTAAATTATGAATTTGTCTATAAAACAAAATGTGAAAATGCAGATCGGATAATGATTGAACTAGGTGAGTTACTAGAAGAACAAGAAGATATTCCATCTAGTAACAATAGTTATCAATTTGTTGGAATAACAATTGTAGATGAACCTTTTTTTACAGGTTATGACGACAAAAAATTTCTGTATTATCGATTAGCAATCAAAGCAACATTATATTTTGATAAATAGGAGGAATATTATGAAACGAAAAAAAATTGCGCTAATTGGATTTGAAATTCAAAAATTGAAAGATGGAAAAATTACTGAAGATGGTTGGGTTCGTTTAAAAAAAATTAAGAGTGTCTCTGATGCCTCACAAGAAGAAGTTGACGATGGAGACGGTTTCTTTGATGGGTCGGGAGAACCAGAGCAAACGATCACCTCTCATCGACTAGGCTATAGTTTTACGGGTGAATACTTTGAGGGTGATGAAGCATCTGAATTAATTGATGAAATGATTGGTTTATTTGGAGATGATCGGAAAATTGGTTTTCGAGTAACAGATGATCGAGATAATCCCAAAAAGAAAAGGGAAGGAATTGCAACTTTATCAAGTCCTCAAACGAAAACTGGAGGGGCTACTGAATTTGGTAATATTGAATTTACTGTTCTATATGATACTACACCTAAATGGGAACCTTATTCAAAGCAGACAGCCCAGAGCCAGAAGAACTGAAAGCTACTGGGCTAACTATGCCAGAATTAAAACAAACACTTGATAGTAAAAATATAGAATACCCGTCAAATGCTAAAAAAGACGAACTAACTAAAATATTGGGGGAGGCTTTATAGCCTTCTCTTTTTTATATGGAGGTAATTATGAAACAAACACTTGATATCGATATTGAACTCTCTGGCTTTCCAGTAGGATTTACAAATCCAATTACTGGTGAGCGTGTTGAAATCTGGTTTGATAGCTCATTGGAAAATTTAAAACGAATTATTGTAGAAGAAAACTATGAGGAATTCGAAATATACGAACAAAAACTTAAAGAAGATTCTATCCACGAAACTAATGTTGAAACAGTCATAGAACATGCTAAAGGGACTCTTGAATATCAATATGATTTTTTCTTTGGTAAAGGAACATTTAAAAAATTATATGAGTGTGTACCAGATTTTGATGCACTTGAACGTGCTTATGAACCAACTATCAAAGCTATTGGTAAAAAAGTCGAACAACAAGAAAAGAAAAGACAAAAGGATAGAGAGCTTGCCGCAAAAAAGTTAACCAAAGAGTTTCAGAAAAAGAAAAAGCAAAAAGTAGCAAATAAAAAGTAGGTGGTGACATGAGGTTAAATGACCCAGAAGTCACTTCCTTTTTTTATAAAGAACGTGAGTATTTGATTAATTTGTCATTTGATATTGTATTAGATGCTTTTGATGTGTTAAACGAGGCAATATTCACTGATTATGAGAAAGCTTGTCTATGTCTAGATTTATTAATTGGAGAAGGTTGGTATCAATCTGAGGATGCACTTAGTCTATGGATATTTATTTACGACCAATTTATCCATAAGGAAGTTCCACCGTTCATTAAATATAGTTTTTACGGAGAGCCACTTTCTGTGGAAGAGCACGAACAATTAATAGATATATCAGCGGATGCAGAGACTATTTACGCTTCTTTTATCCAAGCATATAACATCGATTTAATTGATAAACAGGGAATACTGACTTGGTCCAAATTTAGAGCTCTTTTACATAATCTGCCTTCAGACACCCCACTTAAACGAATTATGCAGATTCGAGCTTGGAAACCAGGAAATAATGATTCAGAAGAATATAAGCAAGATATGACAGATTTACAAAGATACTATGCCTTAAATACTGATAGAGAGGAGGAAGATAATGACTAAAGATGGCAAAATAAGTATTCTGATTGATGTCGACGCCAAGCAGGTTCCTAATGTAATAAGTTCAATTGAAAAAAACTTTGGACAGTTAGGAAAAAATGCTGATGATATTACAAAAAAGATTGGTAATAATATGGGTGCCAATACTGAGACAGGAGCGAAAGTAGCTAATCAAGCAGTGGATTCAGTTGAACAGTCGATGACTGATTTGGGAAGATCGACTGATACGGCTACTGCCAAAGCTGGGAAATCATTAAGTGAAAACTTCGAAGTGGGATCTAAGGCCGCTAATACCGCAACAGATAGCGTGGCTAAAGGAGTGGCGGACCTAACCGCCACAACGAGCACTGAACTAGCTAAGTCAGGACGTATCATGGGTGAATCCTTTGATTCTGGTGCCAAAAATGCCAATCAGGCCAATGACAGTGTCGTTAAATCAGTCACAAGCTTGGTTTCTTCCGTGGAATCTTCTGCACCTAAAATCGGAAAAGAGCTTGGCGGATCCTTCCAGTCTGGTGCTAAAGAGGCAACGAGCTCTTTAGATGGTATCGGAAAATCAAGTAGTAATATGCTAGCAAGTATTGAAGCGACGTCACCAAAGGCAGGCAGAAGTATCGGGGATTCGTTTGAGTCAGGCTCAAAACAAGCAGCTAGCGCACTTGGGTCAATAGAAAAGTCCTCTGCACAAATGGTTCCTCCTGTTGAATTGTCAGCAACTAAAGCAGGCAAGAGCATTTCAGAAAGTATTGAAGCCGGCGCAAAACGTGGATCAAGTGCATTAGGATCTGCCGTTGATGTAATGAAGGGACATTTATTAGCCCTTCAAGAACACGCAGATACAACAGGAAATAAGTTAGGCGATTCCTTTGAAAAGCCTAATCCTAGTGCGAATCTCTTAACTGGCAGCGTCGGCAAATTGAGTGCTGCAATGTTGATCACCAAAGGTGCGACTGCTGCATTGTCTATGGCTAAAGGGTCATTGGATGGTGCATTTGGTCGTATTGATACTTTGAATAACTTTGAAAATACGATGACTCGATTAACTGGCAGTTCAGAAGAAGCAGCTGCAGGGATGGAAGGCGTTCGAGATGTCGTTGTTGGTACAAACTACATGCTGGATAGTGCGGCTCAGACCGTTCAACGTTTAGTGATGCAAAACGGCTCACTGGAACAATCGACAAAAAGTTATCAAATCTGGGGTGACGCTGTGGCTATGTATGGTGACGGTGCAGCGGAGACAATGGATAACGTAATGGATGCCATGATCCAAATGAGAGCCACCAGTACCGTAAACATGGCTCAAATGGATCGAATGGTTCGCCGTGGAGTAGATCCTTGGAAAATCTATGAAGATGCGACTGGTATGAGTATGCAGAGCATTCGTGATGCGTTGCGTGATGGCGAAATTAGTGCCAATCAGTTTTTTGATACGGTTGAACAGGCGATGCGTGATGGTGGTAATGAATTCACATCGGTTTCTGGGATGGCTCAACAAGCTGGTGATACTTGGGCAGGGTCGTTTGCCAATATGGCTACTGCAACAAGCCGAGGAACGGCCAACATTATCGCATCTATGGACGAGGCATTCTCAGAAACACGTTTTGGCTCGATGAAAGAAAATATTCAAGGGTTTGGTAAAACATTTGAAGGTGCGCTAAATGGGATTGCTGGTGTAATCCCTCCTGTTGTTTCGGCTGTTGATACGATGGCCAGTGGGGTTATTGCTGTGAAAGACGCAGCTGTGACGGCTTCACCTGTAATTATTGGACTAGGAACTGCCTTTGGTGGACTACTTATTGTACAGAAAGCAGCAGTTGCTACAGCATCTTATGTTCAGATGTTGAAATACCTGACCGGTGCAACTTCTAGTGCGACAATGGCCAAAAAAGTTGATGCAGTTGCTACAAAACTGGGAATCAGTCTCAACTTACAGAACGCCACCACCACTAAAGCGGTTGTTGCAGCAAACATTTCCAATGCAGCTTCACTAAAAGGTGCAGCAGCTGCCCAAAAAACCTATGCGATTGCTGCTGGTGCTTCTGCAGCAGCGAAGAAGGCACTGGCAGCAGCTAGCATTCTATTGAATCCAGTAGTCGCGGGTACAGCAGCTGTTTTAGGAGCAGCTGGTGTAGCTGCAGCCATAATGGGAAAAAATTTTTTAGATACACGTAAAAAGACCAAAGAATTAGCTAGTGAATTAGATGGATTAAAAGACGATCTAGATAATGTCGGAAAGTCAACCCAGTCCAGTGCAAAAGAATTTGAGTCACAGGCAAAAGTGATCGAGTCGAATGCAGAAAGAAATAAGGATTTAGCAACTGAATTACAAAGGCTTTCTGCAATTGAAGATAAATCGACTGCGGATAAAAAATTGATGGCTGATGCAGTTGACGAACTGAATAATTCAGTGACTGGTCTAAATCTCTCTTACGACGAAGAAACAGGCTTGCTTAATGCAACCACAGAAGAAATAAACAAACGGATTGAAGCTTCTAAAGGAATGGAAGAAGTCAATCGGCTAACCGAACGACAAAAGACGTTGAATCAAGAAGCTGCAGACATTGAATCCTCATTAACTGAAGTAGCCAAAGAACGTATGAGATTAGAGAAAGAAGCCTCAGAATCTGGCGTGGATGGAAAGAAAAAGGTTAAAGAATCGCTGGAAGGACTGTCTCAGAAGGAAGATGAACTTCAAAGTTTACTTGTTGAAAATCAATCTGAACGAAATCAATTGTACACGGAGGAGCAAGAGAAAAGGCGAGCAGTCGCAGAGACAGTCTCAGAAGCTAATTCTCAGATGATTACTTCATGGAATGTTCTATCTGATGCACAACAAGCTGCCTTGGAATCTATGAATAGCATGTACAAAAAGCTGGTAGAAGAATCAGGGAATGCTTTTAAGCAGATTGAACAACAAGAAGCGATAAGCTTAGATCAAATGAAAGAAAATCTACAAAAAAATGCTGAAGCTATGAGAACGTGGTCTACCAATGTTGCCATTTTGGCGAAGGCCGGTGTAGATGATGGCATTATTATGCAACTTGAAAAATTAGGTCCAGCAGGTGCATTACAAACGCAACAGATGGTAGATGAGATGGGGTTAAATCTTAGTTCATTAGCGGAGTTAGGTGGAGAACATACAAAAAAACTGCTGGAACAAATGGGTCTTCATATGGAGGACCTACCAAAAATGTCAGCTGAACAATCGGCGTGGTTTGTTGAAAATTTAGATCTTGAATTAGGTAAATTACCAGAAACAGCACAACAGCACATTAGTGATTTAAATGGGACTGCGGATGCAACGATGAAGCAAGCGATGGCGAGTATGGGGAATATCGTTGGTGAAGAAACGGAAACTGTTGCTGAAAAATTTGGATTAATTCCAGAAAAAAGTGAGGCATCTTTACGGAGAGGAACAGAGGGGCGAGACTTTGCACAGTGGGGACGTCAACCTGTCGAAGAAATTGGGGATGGGATGGTAGAGGCAACCGCCAAAGTAGAGGAAGCAGCAAAGGAAGTTGCTCAAACGCCAGAGAGAGTTATGGGCCCTCAACTAGAACAAACAGACTACGCCTCAATGGGTACAGCACCACCAACAAAATTGGGGCAAGGAATTTTAGATAATATTACTTCAGTAGAAGAAGCTTCTAAAGAAGTAGCACAAACTCCAGAAACAATGTTTCAGGAAACCATACAAGCAAATCGTTATATTCCGACTGGTAAAGAAACAGGTAAAGGATTAAGTGAAGGAATTAATCAATCTAATGCTGATGTTGAGTTAGCAGCCAAAGCTATAGGAATGATACCAGAAAATACTATTCAAGCTGAGATGACTACAGAAAAAACTAAGGAAAGTGGAACAGAGGTAGGTCGAGGGATAGCACAAGGGATTGATAGCAGTCAAGAGGCTGTGCAACAAAGTGCTAAAGCTGTCGCAGACACTCCAAATAATGAACTATCTAGCCATATGAACCAAGGTATCTATGCTGAGTACGGACAAGCAGTGGGAGAAGGTCTTGCAACGGGAATCGCAACTACTAGTCCAGTGGTTGTTGCTGAAGTAAATAAGTTGGTTGACCAAATGGTAAAACAAACTGACATTGGTATCAAAAATATGACAGTAAGTTTTAATCAAGTTGTTCCTAATGTAGCTAACGCGTTGAGTGCGCTTCCTATGGTAGCTTCCAATAGTATGAATTCTATGAATATGAGTTTCCAAAGTGGATCGCAAGTACAATTAGCTACTGTGAAAGCTTTGAATAGCAATTTGATACGTACCTTTACTAATACGCCAAGTGAATTTCAATCGATTGGTCAAGATATTATGAGTCGGTTGAATTCAGGAATGATGGCAGAGTCGAGCAAGGTTGTCGCAACTTCCAGAAATATATCAAATAGGATTGTACAATCCTTCAATCAGTTGCCAAATCAGATGCAAATGACAGGTCGCAACGCAATTAGTTCATTAAATATTGGAATGAATTCATCTGCAAGTCAACCTGTTTCAACTGCATCAAGAACTAGCTTGGCGGTTGTATCGGCTTTTTCAGGATTGCCTAACCAGCTAAATGGAGTGGGGCGAGATGCTATGGCTGGATTGAATGCTGGATTAAATGCCGGTACAGCATCTGTATTGGCAACCGCAAATAGAATTGCCAATCAGGTTGCTAATACAATGAAACAAGCATTAGATATTAACAGTCCATCTAGAGTGATGGCATCAGAAGTTGGTCGATGGATACCAGAAGGTGTAGCTGTGGGAATTGATAAGTATGCAGATGTAGCATATCAATCGATAGATAATTTATCAAAAGGAATACTGAGGATCACTACCCCAGAAATAGCTTTAGGCGCTTCAAGTATGGGTATGGAAGCTAGAGGTACACAAATTATTAATCAATCATACAGTACGCAATCCCCATACACCTCCAAAATTGCACAAGCTTTAACAGATTTGGCAAATAAAGAACAGATAGTAATGATTGAAGACACTAATGGACTGACAAAAATAATCGGTAAGACGATGGCGAGAGGAGGATTTTAATGCAACATCTATCAATTGAAAACAGTCATGGTGATACCTGGCTTATAGATAATACGCACTCTTTAAGGGCTTCTAATGTAAATGGTTTAGGAATAGGTTTTGAAACTGATTATTTGAGCGAAAATGGGCATTCTAGAATTGAAAAGCACGTATTGAAACAACATCAGTTTGAAGCTTATTTTCATTTTGGACGTCGTAAAAATGAAAATGCCTATCAAGTATATTATTCTTTTGTAGAATTTTTATCCTTTAGTCCACTTTATTTAATTTATACTACTGACGCAGGCCAAAAAAGAGCACTGATTACAGTTTCTATGTTATCGAAATCTTCTATACAACAAGGCGGGTTTTTAAAAGAATCAATTATAATTGACCGATTATCGCCTTGGTATACAGTGAAGTATGCAAAAATTCATCAAAAAAATATAAATGTTAATGCCCATGGAAAAGTCTATAATTATGTCCGTCCGTATGTCTATACTCAAAATGCACATGAGAAAAAAGGGAACTATCGAATTAATAATCGTTCCCTCTATTTATCTGCTGAAAAAAATCATCTGACTCCGCTAAGAATAAAAATAACTGGTTATTGTGTAAACCCTCGTTGGGAAATATTCCAAGGTTCAAAATTAATTAGCTCAGATGGTTATTTTCTAACTTTACAAGAAGAACAGCAGTTGGTTGTTTCTAGTTTATTTCAAGAAAGGACTGCTATATTAATAGGTCAGAATGGATTACAGTCTTCGGTCTATCAACAACAAGATATAACTAAAAACGGGTTTGTTCATGCGCCTGTCGGAGAATCAATAATAGTATTTCATATCGGTACTGCAGAAGTAGAAATAGCGATTTATGAGGAGGCTGATCTGTTTTAATGATTATATCTGTTCATTTATTTCGTTGGGATCTAACTCCCTATCCTAGAGAATATATATGTGGAGAGTTCGACTTTGGTATTGATGAAGTTAATCGTGAACTGACCAGTGAGTTCACCTTAACAGAAGATATAAAAATTGAAAAAGGTGATTGGCTAAGAGCAAAGTATATACCTAGTGGAAAATACGCTTATTTTGGGATAGTCGACTCTCAAGATAATAAAACAATCCGTTGTCGTGGGTTGATGGGCCTTGGAGATAGTTATTTCCCTACTTATAGAACAAGTGGGAATAGCTTTGAATCTCATGCTAAATCAATCATCACTAACTACCTTTTAAATGACCGTACAAAGAATTTAAATGGAACATTAAGTATTGATGTTGAAAGTGATACAGCTCATAGTTATCAAGCAATTGAATTAAATTCTCGAAGGATTAATAGCTATTTGATTAATGGATTTAGGAAATACAACGTAAAGTGGTATGTTAAAGCAATCTCAGGAGGCAGAATACAGACTGGTATAAAAAGAATAGAACAAAGTATTCAAATAATGGATAATTCTTCAGAATTTAGTGACTGGGATTATTGGGTAAAAAAGCCAGGAGTTGGGAATGAGAATGCATTGTTAATTGTTGATAAAGCAACTAACAGTATGGACCATCCAATTATCTTAGCTACCTACTATTTAGAAAATGATAATAATGTCACTAACAATCCAAACAGCAATAAAATTATTAGACCTACTGTTAATACGGTATATATATATGATCAGGATTTAGAAGATAAACCCACATATTTAGAAGTTGCAAATAGTGAACTAAAAGGAAATGCTTATTCACATGAAATCAATTGTAAAGTTATGTTTCAAGCAAAAAATATTGATGTTGAAGAAATTGAAACTGGATTATTAGCGAATGTAAGAATAAAAAATACAATTTATCAATCAGTTCTAACTGCTTGGCGAGTAAATAGTACTGAGAACAAGATGCAATTAACATTTGGTAATATTCGAAGTCGATTAAGTGAATATTTTGATGAATAAAAGAAAGGTAGTGGAGTAATGGAGCCTATTGAACTTAAATTAGGCGGTAACGGACGAAAGCTCTCAAAGTCCATTATTGGTCGAGTTGGGGATAATCGATTTATAAATTATCCCTTTAAATTATTAGATCCAGACGGATCAACAATAAATCTCAATGGATGTACAATAGTTTTTTATGGAACAAATGCAAATGGCACATTCACAACTGGCGTGCCCACAATTTTAGATCCTACTGAAGGTGAAATCAGCTATAAATTTAGTCGTGAAAATTTTAGTGTCCAAGGTGAGTTCAAGGAAGCGTTCTTTCGTGTGACGAGAGAAAACGGAGAATGTTATGCAACACAGAGCTTTCGAATAAAAGTTGAAAATGATGCCGATATCAGTCAAGGTCAAGCAACGCTTTATGTGTCTTTGCTAGATGAAAAACTAAAGGATTTTGATAATCGTTTCCGATTATTTATTGAAGAAAAGGAACAAGAGTATAAGGGTATTGAGAACGTAGTTAAAGAGTTAAACGAACAAGTTCTAAATTTAAATGAAAAAGTCAACGAGACAAGCAAACAAATCAACGAGCTAGGTAATCTAAAACGGATGTACTCAAACAGTATTGATTTCGGTAATTACGACTACTCAGGGAATGCCAATTTGCTACCAAAGATTACAGCTGCTCATTTTACATCGGGAAATGGAGCTACGGTTGAAGATGGACCAGATGGCGAGATCATTTTCACGTTAGATGGATCTGCACAACTAACTAAATTTAATACAAGCATGCGTTTACCCGCTCTTAAAAACGGAAAGAGATACACAATTAGCGCTGAGGTTATGTTACATGAAGGTTTAGAGGGAGATGCCTCTAATATTCGATTAACTAATACCTACGTACCAGGTGGAAATATTATGTTATCTACAGTTAGACCTCTCCCGACAGCTACTAATATCTGGCACACGATTAGTGGTACGCAAATAGCCACTTATGCGACTACACTGCCTCAACAGTGGTATGTAGTCTTACAAGATGTTACAGCCTCGAGTCGAATTAAGGGGAAAATTTCTCTTCGAAATATAAAGATAGAAGAAGGAGCGGTTGTTACGCCTTATCAACCCAATCTATTAATTGCTCCTTACCAGATTTCAAAGATTTCCTTGAACAAAAACCTAGCAAATAAAGAACAAGCTTTCCCGATAAGTAGTCGACAGTATTTAGTATATTCTGCTGAAATGATTGAACCATTTATTGCTAACCAAACATATACCTTAACTTTAAAAGGAACCAAATTAGGTCCACAATCATTCAGGGTATACACGACTGGTCCGAATAGTACCTCTAATATTGGTGACATGGAAATAGTAGAAGGAGTTGCGGATACTTGGCGACTGACATTCACACCAACATCTGCTAATTTGAATGGGAGTGTTTCACCTAGCACGTTACAAATTTATCAATTTCCTCAAGCAACAATGGGGCAAGTAACGATTGACTCATTAAAAATAGAAAAAGGTGATATAGCCACTCCGAATATTTTGGAATATAAATATTTTGGCGAAGGTTTGAAAGATAGTAGTAACCCAAATGATTATAGCTGGGATATCACTGAAGAGTACTTGGATTCTAAAATCTTACAAACAGTTAGTCTAAATGAGCCACAGCAGGTACCAGGATTTAAAAACTTTTTGAGCGGTTTACAGTCTAATGGTGTAAATATAGGTGTTGAGTACGCGAAAGCAGTAGCGACTGATAAATATAAAAATCATGGTGCGGTGTATTTAGGTGGCTGTGTGTGGCTTGCGTGGGAGACATTAGAATTTTCGAATTCAATTGGTTGGGCAAGAGGAAGTACAATTCGCGTTGGAAATGATGGTCATCCGGGCTTTACTTATCCTGATGTTCCGAATATTTTTGGCGGATACATTTGGATTGGTGGCTCCTGTTTACCAGACTACACAGACGGCGGATTTGGTTCTTATCATATTACTGTATCAAACAATTTTGATGATGCTCGTAAACCGATTGTCCGTTTTATTGATTCGCCAACAACGTTAGTGAAGAGACTAGCAGTTCGAGGTCATGCATTAGTTTTTGCACCTGCACCCACAAACAATAGTAAGGTTGAGGAGGTATGAAATGAAAAAAATTTGGCAGTATGGACGTACTGGTGGAAAAGAGCTAGAAGTCTCAGATGATTTCCCAATTCAGGTCCCTTTTACTGATGTTCCACCGATAGAGGAAATTGAATTAGCCAACCAGTTTTTTGTTCCAACAGAAAATCGCTGGCAAGAGTTAGAGAATAGTGTGCTTAGTGAGCAGGTTGATAATCTTCAAGTACTTTATAAACATTTAGAAAAAAATGTAAAAAGACAAGAAGAGCAACTAACAGAAACTCAGTTAGCTTTAACAGAAGTATATGAATTGATTCTAGGAGGAGGATAACTTGATAAAAATATATATTGAATTAATCAACAAGGGGTTAAAAAAAATTGAAGATGTACCTAAAAAAATCCAGAAAGAAGTCAAAGCGATCTTATCTCAACAGGCTGAGATGTAGGATTGTCTTTTTTATTTTAAAAAAGGAGTACAAGATAATGGTCATTGTATATGCAACGTTAATCATAAAAGAAAAGAAAAATATTGAAGATGTTCCAAAGATCATACGTGAACAAGTAAAAGAAGTTTTGGTTGAGATGGGATTACCTGAACTGACATTTAAAGAGGTGGACTGATGGCTGGAAATGTAGATGGATATCAATTTGACAATATAAAAATCAGTGCTGAAAATGATGCGAAAATGTACCATGCTTTAGCAAGAAAAAGAAGTTATGTGATTTCTGGTTATGAACAAGGATTAGAATTATCTTCCAGTGGTTTGGATGTAAGAGTTGCCAGTGGTAGTGCGATTATACAAGGTAGAATGGTATATGTGAAAGAAGCACAAAGTATTACTCTTCCAGCAAATTCAAGTGGGTACGTTTGTTTAACGATTGATTTAAATGAATCGGTAATTCCAACTGATGATTTTCCAGCAGATAGTGAGAATTACTCTTGGACAAATAATCAGGTTCGTTTAGAGGCAGTTAACCATTTAATTAATGGAAATACTTTAGCAGGGGATAGGGTAGTTACATTCCCGTTGTGTAGTTATACAACTTCAGGAACTACTGCCATCATTACAAAGAACACAACAAATTATAATGATTCGCTCATTGAAAGTCTTCCCCTTTGGACAGGAATATTGACTATGAATACGAGTCACATCATAAGACTTTCTAAAAAATTCGAGGATCTTAATTCAGGACTATTACTGATCTGGGCACCTTACGCTAACGGTTCAGCATGGAATTATGATTTTACGACACAATTTTTACCTAAACGAGCAGGTTTACATGTGAGTCAAATATTGAATTCTAGTAGTAACTGGATCAATAAGAGAATTCAAGTGGATTATTCTTCTAATTCAATTCGGGGACATGGTGGGAATGTGAGTTCTGAAGGATTAAAGGCTGTTTTACGGGAAATTCGAGAAGTTTGATATAAAGGAGGTTACTTATGGAGGAAATTACAATCGGGGAGTGGATCGCAATCCTTACACTCGGTGGATCATTGATGGTGGGTGTGGCGAAATTTTATGCGATGTTCACGAAACTTGATCACACGTTAGGAAAGTTAGAAAAGACGATCATCCGTGTAGAAAAAAGTCAGATTGACTATGGCAATCGGCTTTCAATTATTGAAGAACAAATCAGATCTATTTTTAAGCAAATTGGAAAGGGGAGAAAATAACATGACAGAAATCTTAGCTGCTTCAAGTATTATTACACCACTAGTCGTCGGTGTCACAGGGTTAATTAAAACACAAATGAAGGATTACAAACTCTTACCCGTGATCAATGTGATTGCGGGTATTTTGTTAGGGGTGCTTTATGCAATGACCTTAGCACCACAAGATTTAGCAATCTACGCATGGGCTGGAGCTGTTTCAGGGTTAGCCGCTGGCGGATTATTTGATTTAGGAAACAGTGTCATTCAGTCGGAAGAATGACAAATTAGCAAAGAAAAAAATTTGATCAGAAAGTTGGTTCAGACTTTAGATATATTCATTAGCATCATGCCGTTACGAAGATATTTTGGATGAGCATAAAGCACTTCATTTTAATTGTTTTTTTCTGATATAATTAAGCAGATTAGAATTTTTCGGAGGGAAATAAATTGAAAATTATAGAAGTGAAAGACAGAAATTCGGCATTGATAGAACAGTTATTAAAAATTTGGGAAAGTTCTGTAAGAGCAACACATCTTTTCTTATCAAATAATGAAATAGAAGAAATTAAGAAGTATGTACCACAGGCATTAAAAGAAATACCCCGTTTAATTATCGTAGAAAACGAAAATCAAGTACCTATTGGTTTTATGGGGATTGCGGAGCAACATCTTGAAATGCTTTTTATTTCTAAGAAAGAAAGAGGAAAGGGTTTAGGTAAAAAATTACTTGAATATGGGATAGAAAAATATTCGGTTAATAGTTTAGCAGTTAATGAACAAAATCCTCTTGCAAAAGGTTTCTATGAACATATGGGGTTTGAAGTTTATAAAAGAACAGAGGTTGATGAGCAAGGTAATCCGTATCCGCTTTTATATATGAGTTTAGCTAGATAAACATCAATTTAGTAACTTTCTAGCAATCCATTAGTTATGGGAAGTGAACTGATGGATTGTATTTTTTATTTCACTATTAGAATTAATAAGAAACTATAATTTATCTACAGTTTGTACAGCCCAAGGGCTGTTTTTTTATACGAAAAATTAGGAGGAATTGATTTATGACACAAATCCAAGATTTAAGAGGCGATTCAAGAATTTTAGGACCAACCAATGCCAAAAGAAATGTTTCTCAAGTAACTAAAATTGCTCGTCACCATTCTGCAACACCTACTGGAGATGTTTGGACATTTCAGAATCATTGGAATGGCACATTAGGCTGGGGGACAGGCGGGTATCATGAAATCATTTTACGCGATGGTACCGTTCAATGGTGTTACTTCGATAATGATGTTACAAATGGTGTGGGCGGACATAATACACCAACTTACCATATTTGCCTTGTTGGGAATAGTTCATTTACAGCTGAACAAGAAAAAGCATTTGAAGAACGAGCAAAGGCGGCTATGCAACGTTTTGGTTTATCCGTCAACGATGTACTAGGGCATAACGAATTCAGCGGCCATGCCTCGAATATCTGTCCAGGTATCAATATGAATACGGTTCGTGAACGATTACGATCTGGGAATAACTTAACGCATGATCAAATTATTTTAGTGAGCCCACCAAAAACGAGTGGGAACTATGTAGGTAAGTTAGAAGTGTTCAACGAGTTACGACTAGGTACATTCCGGATTGCTGGATGGTTGGTTCCGCAAAATGGTGCAGCGTATTTAAATCAGGGATACGTCTTTTGGATGGATGCCGACAATCCGAATGTCGAAATTGGACGTTGTAAATCAGCCGGTATTATCAGAGATGATGTGAATGCAGCATATGGATTACCTAGTGGCCTGCGATTTGGCTTGGATGGCACACTAGATATCCGAAAATTTGCAGGGAAAAGAGTCTTTCCGATGTTACGACGAACAAACGATCCGATTGGAAATACGATCAATGGACAAACAGTCGACATTCGATTCCCTGAGTATGTTTTGACGATTCCTAAGCGATAAAAAATTGCCCTACGAGAGTAGGGCAAAATACATAAAGAGATGGAGATGATTTATTTTGGACGAGAGATTAAAAATAGATATGCTGGAAAATAAAATCAAACGGTTAGAGTTTAATCAAAATTTATTAATGAAACTTCTGCTTAGTAATGAGCCGGCGTGGTCGTTAGAGTCGGTAAAAGCTGCAGAAAAAAAAGGACTTAACCCGCTTCCCTACGTTGGAGTGAATAGCAAAGGCTCTTATGATTTTTACAGATTAGTTGATTTGCTATATAAGTTAGGTTTATTCGATTAAATTTTTAAATGATTCAATAATATCGCTTATAGTGTTAAGTCTGGTATCTAAAGCTAATCTATTAGAAAGGGAAGGGCTTTTTGAATCAACCTCATCTTTAGTAACGTTATGCCATAGCGGTAAAATCATTTGACGACCCGTAGAACTTTCTTTGCTTAAGATTCCATCTAATTCGTAGTTAGTCCAATATTTTTGGATGTAGTCTGAAGAAATGACAACTAGGCCAAATTTTGATTTAATTAATCCATTATCAATCGATTGTCTTATTGAGTTTCCCCAGCCAATACTTCTTCTATCTTGCCATATTGAAAATCCAGCATCATTAAAGGCTGATTCCAATTTATCAACATAATTTGAATCTTCGGAAGCATAAGAGATAAAAACATCATACTCTTTATCAGAAAGAGAAGGGTCATTTAAGACATCCGAATGAATGACTTTAATCTCTTCTTGCTGTAATTGCCGCATTGTTTTGAGTTGTTCTTCGTAAGAGTTTTGTAATTTTTTTTGCAATTTACCATTTTCTGTCTGTGTTACTTTGGTAAGTTTAATTTGATTATCACCTAATTCTTTTCTCTTTCTTGCTAACTTTGAAGAGAGGTCTGCAATTTTCTTTTTAATTTGAACAAGCTTTCTAGTCTCTATTTCAATTGTACGTTGCTTAGTTCGAATGGTTGAAGCATTTTTAGAACGAGCAATAATTGATTGGTTTGAAACAATCTTTTTTTCGCTCGTTTGCCAAATTTCTTTCCAAACGAGCTATGTCGTTTAAGAGAGATTTTTCTTTTTGCTGATAAGTATTTACTGACATTTGGATACCTCTCAATCATTTTAATCATGTCTATAAATTATTGTATCAGAAAAAAACAAAATTTCTCTAATACTTACAAATAACTGTATCGATTTGTAAAGAATAATAAAAACCTTCTTACTCAGATTCGAGTAAGAGGGTCTTTTGTTATAATTGTTCTTCAAATGAGAATCGCTTGGATTAATTTGGACGAATAAATTAGATGCCTAACCCTGGTGTAATATTTGCATCAATCACATTATAAAAAGCGTTTTGGGTATCCGCAATATCCCAAACAGCCAAGATGATGTGATAACCAATTCGGTCTTCTGGAATTGTAATGTTATGAGTTTCGCCTCTAACTGGTAATGATCCATCATGAGATACTTCAGCAATTTTTTCAAATGCTGCTCGGTTAAGTGGTGCATCAGGATTCCACCCCGGTTTTGTAATATAATAGTGCCACTTTGTTGTACTATGAAGCGCCGTATATGTCCATGTTAAATCTAAGTTACCAGTTTTTACTGGCTGTTTTGTCCAACGATCTGCGCCTTGCTCGTCTAAAACAAAATCATTTATCTGACCTAAACCTCCTTCCGCCGAAGCAATTCTTCCATCCCTAGGTCCAGCTTCAGGGAAGCCTTTCCGATATTCTAGAGACTGAGGATTTGAAATGACATTACCATAAACTCGATGAGCTGCGGTCCACCCCCATTCTCTATTATGCAATTGACCTTGATATCCTCGACTAATTGGTGTACTTACGTATCCATGAGCATGTGATTCTTTAGGGAAGGCAAAAAATACAACTGAACAAACGAGACTGAGACAAGCGGCAACAAAAACAGATTTCTTTGAAAACATATAAAAACCTCCTTAATATTTGGGTACGCTTACATTATAATGTTTGTTCATTTTGATGTCGAACCGATTTATTCTTAATCATACGAAATAATCAATTTTCAATAACTGCTATTTCGGTGTATAATTTAAAAGATATGGCAAAATTTTATTGCGCACCCTCTCACTCACCTTTGAGAAGAGGGAGATTTTAATTAACCAAATGGTTAGCTATAAGTCAGAACACTCACTAATTTTAAGATATATGATGATTTTTATGTAGATTACGATATGATTAAGTATAGTATTTTATATTTGGGAGAGAATCGTTAGGAAATATCATGTTTTAAGTTCTTCAATTAACTATATCAACTCACCTGGATTTTCTACCATAGCCTAGCTAATAATAAAAGAACAAGTGTTTATCTAACCGCCTCAAGCACACGGCTTGAACAACGGATAGAGTTATAGTAGTCTAAAGTTGTCCTAGATACTTATGATTTATTTTTCCAAGCCCACTCTCCGGAGTGGGTCTTTTTTTATGGGAAAATCTGAAAAAACATAAAAACAAAACGCTTGCAATAAATTTAGGTTAGCCTTAAAATATCCGTAGGCGCCATTATAAAAGAGAGTATCAATAGCTAAAAACTTTTGGGGAAGTCTATAGCGTGCATATCGATACTCTTTTTAATAATTATATTATACGTATTTTAGACAGCAAAATGATTATATCAGTTGAATAATAGATTAAACAATAGTAATCTTATTGTATCATCCTAACAACATTGCTTTTTTTACATCCCTCTCTTTGGAGCGGGGTACATAAACGAACATATTATTTGAATCTAAATTAAAATGATAGTAAAGTTTAAGTATCCACATTCAGAAGATTCTTTATCCTGAGGCTGCCCGCTCTTATATGAGCGGGTGTTTTTTTATTATATCTACATGAACTCGCGTTTGGTTCTTACTACTATTGAGATGTAATAAGAATGAAGAATGTGTAAGTGTTTGTAAATTTAAATTAAGGAATAATCTGTAACATTGACAATAACAAAAATTGTTCGATACAATTTAGCTATAACTATTTCATTATTTATATTTACGATTATATATATTTAAGTCATAGTGACAAGAAGATTGTTACCATAATAAATAAACTATCTACCAGATAATAGTTCTGACGACCCTTTTGACAATAATTTGTACCCTTAGCTCAGTTAGGCAGAGCATATGGCGAGTTATTAACCGTCCGGTCGTAGGTTCGAGTCCTACAGGGTACATAGTAAAAAACTCAGTCAACCATTCTTGGCTGAGTTTTTTTATCAATTGTAGCAATTCGTCCAGATCCTCAATCTTTATTTATCGCATTATATAGAACGAGCAGATCTGTTATAAATTCCAAAGCACATGACTTGAACAATAAATAAAAACAATACTTCCGAATAGTCATTGTCAATGTGTGAAGAGTGTTAAATATAAGGAAGAGCAGGCATTATCCAAGTACCCATGATTGCAACGCCTAGTACTAATAGCGAAAATAGGATACAACATATCATAAATATGCTCCAATTCGATTGATCAACATCAAGTTTTTTCTGATGAATTATCCAACCGGTTATAAACATCGTGAAACTTAAAAAGTATAGAATAAAAATCAAGAAAATAAAAATCACTTCAAATAATAATATAACAATATTTTACAACTTATGGTTAAATTATCTCAAATTTCATATAAAATTCTTAAATCTATCATATTATTTGAATGTATAAGAGGAGGTGCGTGCTATTGAGTATTCTAAAATCGGCAGTGAAATATAAAGTTGCAAAAAAAGCTACAGATAAAGTAATGGGTGACGGTTTGTTATCAAGCGTTGTTGCTGCAAAAGCAGTGAAGAAAAGTAATCAGCGTAGTAAGCAAAGAACAAAAAAATAAAAACACTAGAAGTCGTGTCCTTAGTTAGACAGGGAATTTTTGTTTTTTAATCGATTGTAGTAACTCGCTCAAATCTTCAATCGGCACCTAACCATTATAAGAGAACAAGCGACAAAAAAACCACATGACTTGAAAAATAAATAAAATCATAGTAATCTAAAAGTGTCCTTGAAACCATTGATTAGGATATTATCATTTGCCCACTTTTCGGAGTGGGTCTTTTTTATGTTTCATAATCTAGCAAAACGCTTGCATTATCATTAGGTTAACCTTAAACTAGCTGTAGGCGTGATTATGAAAAGAGAGTATCGATAGCTAGAACTTTTGGGGAAGTCTATAGCGTGCATATCGATACTCTCTTTACTAATTATAACATACGTAATTTAGACAACAAAGGAATTATACAATTCTAACCATACGTTTTTTTTAATTGCCTACTCTGCGGAGTGGGTCTTTTTACTATAATAATATAGTTAGTTTTACAGAATATATAATGTCCATTTGACTATACGTATATTTTGGATTAGCTTTCTCACTCATAGTTGTCAACGGAAATTGACCATTCATTTAAAGAAAAAATAGTAGATAAATGATTGGAAGTGAAAAAATTAGATTTAATAGGAGTAAAAATATTGAATCTGATTTCAAGTTATTTTGTTTAATATTTATTAAGAGCATAACAACTGGAAGCGTGATTGTAAGAACAATTAGAACCAAATATATTTGATTGGCTGAAAAAAATAAAAGTTTAGCAGCATATACTGATAAGATATGATAAAAGTTATAAACATGTATTGGCATTGACGGTTTCAATATTCCTACATTAAAAACTAGAAAATCAGCTAGATTGAAAAAAGAAAACAGTGTACCTAATCCGCTGATAAAAAATAAGATGATCGGTGTAGACGAAGTATTTAATCGATTAGCGTTCAATACAATAACCTCCTAATTTTCTTTATAAAAGTTTAGAGCTAATGAATCATTTCGGATAGCAAAAAAACTAAATTTAGCGAAACTATTTAAAACAAAAAAATTTCATAAAAAGTTCATATTTTGTAAAGAGATGAATTTGTTTACTTCTGCAAAGTGCTAAATAGAAATATTCTTAATTATTTAAACATATCTATGGATGTTTAAAAAGTAATGTGACAGTAATGTAAGCGTTTCTTATTAATGGTTTAAGCAAATAGGCATCGTTTAATTTATTCTTTTTTATACACTCTAAGTGTACCAAAAAAAAATAATAGGAGTGGTCAATATGAAGAAATTTTTATTAGCATGTTTAGGAATTTTAGCGACAGTTAGTTTTGCAGCGTGTGGTCCTAAAGTGTCAGAAAAGCCAAAGAGCCATTCGCCAAAGCAATCACAACAGATCCCAAGAAAAAAACAAAGTAGTGACACAAATGGTACTAAGAAAAAAGAAAAATCTAATAACAAGAGAAATGAACAGGAGAATAAACAGTCAAGTGATAGTAAAGAAAAGAAGAGCCAAAAAGTAAAACCAAAAAATGAAAGCAATTCTCAAAATAGAAAAAAACCAAATATTACGAACAAAGAATCAAATCATAATAATCTAGCAAATGTAAGCTAGATTAGCCTGCGATGATCTAGTAACCCAGCATTGCCAAAAAAAAGAACATCGATAACTGAGTATTTTTGTTATCGATGTTCTTTTAGCGAGATTAATGACTTGAACTTGCTGTTATTGTTACATAATTAGAAATTAAGTAAAGACAATCCTTTTTTGTAATATTGAGCCATTTCTTCTTCTGGAACCATATTACCACCCGTTCCCCAAATTATGTGTGTGCCAGACTTTATCCAAGTTTTTTTCAATGCGAATGCTCGATTTATATTCACAAATGATGCAATCCCAGCGGCGGATGAAGGTTCCACATAGATGTTTTCACTATCCGCAAGCAATGTTAGATATTGATATAATCTTTCATCTTGAACAGTAGAAGTAGCATATAAAATCGGTTCTATGATCTTGCCGACTAAATGTGAGGGGCGCCCGACGGCTAATCCATCAGCAGCTGTCTTACCATCGATTGCAATATCTTGCACTGAAATTTTGTCGTGTAATCCTGTGTACAGGCCAAGTAACATTGACGGAGCGTGAGTAGGTTCTACAAAAAATATTTTTACAGCATCACCAAAAATGCAGGACAATCCAAAGGCAATTCCACCTGGACTACCACCTACACCACAAGGAAGATGGACATATAGAGGATGATCTTCAGATACTTCAATATTTTTTTCTTTTAATTGAGTTTGTAGTCTCAGTGCAGCTACAGAGTATCCTAGAAATAAATCTTTTGAAGCTTCATCATCGATGAAATAACTGTGGAATTTGTTTACTGTTTCTGCTCGCCCTAAAGCTACAGCTTTGCTAAAATCACCTTCGTACTCTTTGACAACAACGCCTATTTCTCTCAACAAACGCTTTTTCCAGCTTTTTGCTTCATTAGACATGTGGACAGTCGTCTGAAACCCTAACTTTGCTCCCATGATTCCGACACTAAGACCTAAATTCCCTGTAGAACCCACAGCGATTGAATAATTAGAAAAAATATTTTTGAATTCATCATTTGCTAGAATAGCATAATTACTATCAATTGTTAGTTTTCCAGAATCCAGCGCAACTTTTTCAGCAAACGTCAAAACTTCATAGATTCCACCTCTGGCTTTAATTGAACCAGATACAGGGAGATTATTGTCACATTTAAAATATAGTTTACTGTTTGTTTCGAAATGTTCTTTTTCTTTTATTTTATCCAACATGTTAGGAATCTCAACTAATTCTGACTCGATGATACCACCAGTAGCTTTAGTCTCAGGAAAAACTTTAGCAATGTATGGAGCAAACCTTTGTAGCCGTTTAGAAGCGTCTATCACATCATTTAGGGTAAAACATGAAGTTTTTCTTTCTCCAAAATTTGGATTTATCCAGCACACTTCTTGATATGATTGCAATGCTCTTAATAAACGATCTGTTTTATTAGTCATTTTGGAACCCTCTTTCTATTTCTTAATTTGTGCTAACAATGGAAGAATTACTGATTCATCCCCCATGCAACGAAGAAATAAAAGAGTGTAGGGAGAGAAAAAAGTAAATTTATTCCTAAAATCCAAATGGAAATCAATTTATTATTATTAGTGAAGATATTGAAAAATAATCCAATAATTGAAAAAATGATAAATAACGAGAGAGATGATAAATAAAGATTGTCGGAAGAAATGTGAAGGATAGATGAAGTAGCAGAAGCAAATTTTTCAAAAGATCCAAACAGAGGGATGTTCGGATCTGCAACACCCATATGAAAGATATAGATACAAGTGATGTGCAATACCGATATAGCTGTGCCAAGAGCACCGATTACTAATAAAGAGATTGCTTTTAAAGGATTAGCAGATTTGAGTATTGGCATATAAATACCTCCTAATTTTGATACATTTAATTATCTATAAAAAATTTTTTTCTAACCATTTTTTTGTCCGATTTATTCATTACATTTTCGTAAGGAATTAAAAGATAAAGAGGTCTGTATGATTGGAAAGCTTCATTTGAGAGTCACTAGAATTGTTATAGCTTAAGACAATTTACTTATCTCGAAGGTCTTAGTTTTCAATGAGATAGCTACTTTTCAGAGTGATTGTCTTTTAAAAAATAGATACAACCACTGAAAACCAAAACAGTTGAATAATAATTAAAATGATAGTAATCTTATTGTATCACCTAACAACATTGCTTTTTCACAACCCGCTCTTTTCGAGCGGGTGTTTTTTGTGGACTAAAACAGCCACCAATGTTTCTTGACTACGGCAAAGGCATGTAGTCATAGTGACTTAAAATGATATCAATAACATTATTTTTGCCACAAATTTGCCACAAAAAAATATAAAAGTAAGTAAATCAAGGGGAACGTATTTTCTGTTTTGGCATAAAAACTACTGTTAAATAGGGACTTTTATTAAATTGAAATCAATTGACATTACCTATATATATTTAGTTATGAGATGGAAGGGTCTGTGGGGTAACAACTATTTCATTGCTCGAAACGTTGATATTAAAGCGTTTCGAGCATTTTTTTATTTGCATTTTAATAGTTGACTACGTTTTTGGCTACGTTTGGAATTATTCGCCCATAAATTTTGCAAATCGGTCACCTGTTTTCTTAATAGATTGTGGTGTGACATGAGCATAGATATTCATGGTAGTTTTAATATCTTTGTGACCTAATCGTTCTTGTACTTCTTTTATCGAAGCACCACTTTCAGACAATAAGCTACAATGGGTATGCCTAAATTCACGTGGAGTAATTTGAGGATCCATCGGTGTCTTTTTGTAAATCCAATTTAACCAATCGGTTACTACTTGAGTATAGTGGATCTTGTCTTAGTTTGTAGCGAATAAAAACTATTTTTGTTAATATATATTATATCAATATAGAATCGTTATAATCATTCTATTATCCGCCACAAGGAGTTTTACAACTGCTTAGAAATCAGATTACTCGTTCAAATATTATTGCAAATTGAATCAATAAAAGAAGCGTTGAAGAAGAGCTCATTCTTTCAACGCTTCTTTTTCAGAAGATTTTAATGACCATATCAACTTCACTTTCAGGATTAGGTAATTCATGGAAGCTAGTGTTTATAGTGCTTAATTGATCAACTAACCATGTTTTATTTTTTGACTCTTAGACGAATCTAAGATTAATATCATTGTTCTCGTGTTGAAGAGGTGTCTCCAAATAATCTGGTGAATACTCATAGTCAACGTAACCTGCTAATACAAAAGAGAGTAATCCATTATTTAGTGTCAGATTTAATGGATGGTCGTAAGCTTTTATTTTTTTTTAACGTCATATTGTACATATCTTCAGCCATAAAAGTTGAGTTCGTGATTTCATCTTGGGTTTCATTAAAAAAGTTATCCGAATAGTCGCTTATTTTTGAAAAGTCTTTATTGGCACCAGCCTCAAAAAATTGTTCAACTTTTTTAGTATAAAGTTGCGCTAACGCTCCTTTTTCAATATTAACTTTGATATTTTCATCTCTATCAATTTGTGTGCTGTTTAGTAAGGGAAGATCAGCTTTTAGTTTTATATCGTCTTGATTTCTTTCAATTTCAATTGGCAAAATCTTTTCAGTAGATTCAGTTTCTGATAAAGAGACATCTAGTTTTTTATCATGATAATAAGCTTCAAATCCATCTGGAACCGGAAAAAAAATGTATTGGGTAATTCTTTTCTGAGGTTGTTGTACTAGTTTCTGTACTTGTAGAACTTGTGTCAGAAGTGGTACACCCGCTTATAGTTCCGATGAGTAAAGCGCAGGTTAGAATGATTGCAAATTTCTTCAAAAAAATTCCTCCTTAAAACTGTATGTGGACTAATACTAGTCTCGTTGTAGCATACCAAATCTTTAATATTAATAAGAAAAAGGACTAATTTTAGTCCAAAAGGTGTGCTATTCTTGAAAGAGGAAAAAATAATGATAAAGAAAATGTAATCGGTAGCAATATTAGACGAATCCGATTAGAAAAAGGAATTGGTCAAACCGAGCTGATTAGAGACCTACAGCTCAAGAAAATCGCTATAACTAGGGAAACATTGGTTAAGGTCGAAGGCGGCCGCCAACATATTAAGTTAGATAAATTGAGAGCTATTAGGGATGTTCTACAGGTGTCTTATGAGGATTTGCTTCAATGACTACTTGTAGTCATTTCGTTTAAATTTATTATGTTACACCCTTATGTGTCACGAAGAAATACTGGTATAATAATGAGTGATATATGTAACGTTAGGGTATACTCTTATGTGGCAACTTTTAGATATAAAATAATACATTAATGTTTGATTACGGAGGAATAAATATGAAAAAAATTGTTTACTTCGATGAAGGATCAGTAACAGATTATATGCAAATTGTGCAAGAGGGTAGTCTTGTTAAAACTACGGAACTGTTAAGTCAAACACAAAAAGGAATTGGAGCTTCTGGTGGCGCAGATATTAAATTAAATCCGTTCGCATCCTTATTGACCGCTATCGCGGGTCTTTCTGCCAACGTTTCTGGAAAAATTAATGTGTCAACTTCTTATAATACTGATAAGATGGCAAAAACGATTATCCAAAATACTTTATTGTCGGATTTTTTAACAGTTTGCAATGCTGAGAATAGTCAGATAGAAAATTTTTCTGGTTTTACTTTGTCTGAACCTAAAGGCTCATTAACTGAGCTTCTCAAAATTTCAGCTTATACAAATATGATGAATGGACGGACTCTGATAGACACCTCCGATGAAATAGAGTTAAATATAGAAAAATTTAATGAGACAATAAAAATGGCTAAAGGTTATTTTGAATTTTTAGGAGTAAAAGAAGAGCGAAAAGTTATATTTAGATTCAATATAGAAGCTCTTAGGAATAATTATAGAAGTATTGACCTAACTAGAATGGATTTGTTAATCTATGGTGTTCAAGTGGGGAAAGCATCATTAAATCAGTTGAATTTTAATGAGGAAATAAAGTTAGAACCTGATAAAGAAGAACAGCCTAAGTTTTTTAAACTAGACAATATCAAGGATGGGGAGAAAGATAAAAAGTCGGGAAATATCACAGAATCAGGTATAGAACTGGAAATGTTTGATGTATTTCTAGCGGGGGTTATATAAATGGAAAAAATAACGATTTTTTATGGATCAAGTAAAGATTATCGTGCTTTTCTAGACAGTAAGGGGATTTCTTTAGATGATGCTATCTTATTTCCTGAATTAATAAGTCAATATAATGAAACAATAAGAGCTTCAAATAAAGGGTATATAGATAAAAGTATTAAATTTTATACTGATGAAAAAGAGTATGTGGAGTATTCGATAATAATGCAAAATGATTTTTCCTCTGTATTGGAGCATGTGATTTCTAATTTTTCACACATTATATCTTTAGCTCATGAGATTGAAAATATAATTTTGCAAAATCCTCCCAAAAGAGTTATAGAGTCGTTAATTGCATCATATTCAGAAGATATCTTTGAATATGAATATTCAAAGTATAAAGACTTTTCTATTGATCAGATTGATGCTATTAATCAAGTTATGGAAAAAGAAGTAATTGGACAAAATCATGCTAAATTTTCAGTTTTATCTAGTTTATATCAATTATCAAAAAAAAATACAAATAAACCTATAGTTATACATTTTTTCGGACCATCTGGTGTTGGGAAGACTGAGCTCGCTAAATCTATTAGCCACTTTTTCGGAGGTGAGCTATTAAGAATCCAATTTTCTATGATGCAGACCGAAGAAGCTAACAACTATATTTTTGGTGATAAGCATAGTAAAGATTCTTTTGCGAGAGATTTGCTTTCTCGCGAAAGTAATGTAGTTTTAATTGATGAGTTTGATAAAGTTCATCCAAATTTTTATAATGCTTTTTATGAAGTTTTTGATGAAGGGGTATTTAGAGACTTGAATTATTCTGTAGATTTATCTAATACAATTTTTATACTAACATCGAATTTTGAAAGTATAAGTGAAATGAAGAGCAAGTTGGGAGTGGCCATGGCTTCTAGAATAGAAAAATCGATTCAATTTTTTGATCTTGATATTATATCGAAACGTAAAATAATTCAGAAAAAATACGATAGCATCGTTGAGTCTTTAAATGAAACTGAACAAGCAAGAATTAATCAGATGGGGATACTTAACTGGTATTTTGATAACGTGGAAAAATTTATTAATATGAGAGAATTAAAATCATCAATTGAACAGGATGTATTTGATGTATTAACTAATGAATTGCTTAATGATTTAGCTTCTAATTCAATGCATTAATGAGAAGAAATTAGACGAAATTATCAATTGATCTTACAAAATACTATATAATTTTGCTTATAACTATTATGAAAGTTTTTTTGATGCTTGAAATTTTGTATATTGAAAATATTAACTAATAAAGGAAGTTGTTAAATGCCTGAAAAAGGAAAAAGTACTGATAGCCTGATGAGACACATTAGAGATACAAAAGTGGGCCATAATATTGATATAGGTGGAAGTAGAGATAAAAAAGATCTATTAATGATGGGTTACTATCATGGATATAAAGGATATCGTTTTGCACGAAATGTGAATAATAAGTTACCTATTACTAAATTTAAAGAAATTACAGCCATTTACAATTTTGATATGGCTTTGAAGAGTTTATTTTATTCGCCTATTATGAAACTTGAAACGGCAATAAAAAATTATATTATCGATGCTTTAGTTTCGGGAGATGAGTGTTCTTATGAAGTTATTTTTGATAAAAAACTAAACTTTTATAAAACTGTGAATCCGAGTGATCGAAACTACAATTTTTTAGTGAAAAAAAGATTAGAATTAAGGAAGAAAATGCATACTACGATTTTATTTGAATATGGAAATGATAATCCTGTAATTCAGAATTTTGTTCACAAAGATAAGCCAATCCCTTTATGGGCAGTATTTGAAGTTATTTCGTTGGGAACATTAGGCTCCTTTTTTCAATGTCTAAATATAAGGGATCGTAAGAAAATTCTACAAAGCTTAGGAATTTTAGATCCTAATGATACAAATGGCGAGCTGCTCTCAAGACATGTCTGGATAATAAAAGAGTTGAGGAATGCATTAGCTCACAATCATATTATATTCGATTGCCGTTTTAAAAATTCTAAAATTCCTACATGGATTCGTTCACATATTGAAAGTCAAATGGGTACAACTAATTGTACGTTTAATACGATTACAGAATATCTAGCACTGTCTGTGTTTTATATGAAATCTATAGGTATGACAAAAGTTGAGATTAAAGCCATAGTTAGGGATTATGAGGGACTAGTAAGAGAACTCCAAAAGAGCGTTCCTACGTCTGTTTTTAATACAATAGTTGGGACTGATGTATTTAATAAAATTAAAGCGATTAAAGAGTATATATAGCCACATCTTTTGCTTTACAAACAGAATGATACATGTTAATATTTTAATACAAATAGCGGTGTAGGTTTGATGTCTGAAAAGACAATAGGACTACACTTAAGGGCGTAGGATATTGGATATCCTACGCTCTTTTGATATAGTTACATTTTTAATTTAGTAGTGTTGTATTGAGTATAAGCTGGATACTATGGATTGGGATTGGTGATTTCGTTTATCCTATATCTTAGTGATGGGAAACTTGCTAGCCGCCAAGAAATTCAAGATGCACTAGACTTGCAAAAAAGCTACACATCTGAACTATTATCTAGTCTGAAGAAAGCAGGCATAATTGGTTCTGAGGGGCGAGGGACAGCTACTAGATATTACCTGATAGCCACTGACGTTAACTAGTTTTAATAAAATTTTTTCATCTTTACCGGACGATTTACCGGAATATAGAATATAAATCCCGTTATATCAACGTTTTAGCCGCCGGACGATAGAGGGTTAAGGGTTTAATGAAAAAGTGATTGCTATTCTTCAATCAGCCAACTTGCCAAGTTGTGGTAATGATTTGAGGTAATAGCAGCGTATAACTTTATATAGTTCTGCAAAACTCCATGAATAAGAAAATATTGATTCGGTGCTATTTTTATTTAACCGGATCTTATAATTTCTTACCAAAAGCACGCCGCGCAACTTGAATACGATTAGAAAACCAATCAAGATGAATTATCATCGATAAATTGATTAGCTCTATTCAAAAATTGTTGAAATACCAACTATCTTCAATTATCTTTAATTAACTCAACTTCATGGTCGAAGCAGAATAACTTGAATCCTCAAATAACTTCTCTACCTGCTGTTTTGGCTACGATATTGGCTACGTTCTCGATGATATTACCTGATAATATACACTGTCAGTCTATGGAAATTTGTTAAATGAAATCTTTATTTAAAGCCTGTTCCGTTCCATTGCTTCCCAAAAGAGTCATTGGAAGGGGCTGTGGGGTAATTGTATTGATTAAGCTAGAAATGCCTATTTGAAGGTGTTTCTGGCTTTTTTTATTTTGGGTGTGTATAAAGTAACACCATTTGGATATAAATTTTTAGAGAGATTTAACTACTATGCAGTTATTTTTGCATTGTTAAGCCTAAATAAAATAATTAATAGCGCCCAATTTTGAAAGTATACGTTTGCTGAATATATGAATGATAAAGGTAAAGAGACAAAACTATGGTATGTTACAAAAAATAATTTTGGAAAAGATACAGCAATTGAGTCTGTTTTAGTATTTGATAAGGATAATAAAATTAGCAGATATAAGAATACTAAGTTAACTATCGGCGAAGTCTCTAATATGACAGATGTAGAGATATTAGAAAAAGATAAGCAAGATGAATTTGATTATCAATCAGCTAGAGTTCAAGGTGTACGAGAAGATATTGCAATAGCGGAGGAGCTGTTAGAGAAAAGCGACAGTTCCATAGTAAAATCAGGAAAAGAATTCCTATCCAAGATGAAATCAGATAATAATTTGAACCCAATTGATATCGAACCATCAGATTTTTATTTCAATATTATCACTGATTCATCAGGAAATCAGACGGAGAAGGAAGAGTTTTCATTTATTATTCATGAAGTGAGTTACCCTGATTCTAGTTATACAGGATTATATAATGTGGAAGGAGATTTGTATGCGATTGGGGACAATTATGTAAATGATGAGACAATCAATGAGGCAATCTCCAACAAAGAATATCAAATGCGTACAGTTCAAAACGAGGTAACTTATGAAATTACGGCTCCGACTGTAGTACGAGCGCCCCAAGTTTATGAAAGTACGTATAATTATTTTCCTATTGAGAATCTGGGATGGTCTATAGCCTTCAGAACAAAAGATTTAGTCTCACTTAAATTTGATCAACCAGATACGGATATTGAGAATATTACCATTGATGAATAGTCTTGTGCTCCACATTTTTTATGAATGAGGATTTTTTGTTTATTTTTACTACAAGAAAACGTATTTTTTTAAATTATTGAAACTATTCCGCGATTTTTATTCGAAACGTTAGAAAATGGACAATGTGACTAAAAAAGTATGGTATCATAAGTGAAAACGCTCACTAAGGGGGGTGTATTATGCTTTATTTACCTGTTCCATCCTAACAACGTAGGAATTTGAATAGTTAGCAAAAAAAGGCGAAGCTGTCTCTACTAGAATCTGTCCAAAATTTCGACTCAAACTCACTTAAAAACTTAAATTGTTAAACAAGGAGACAAACTATATTAAGTCAACTAAAAACTAACAGTTTTTCTGGTTTTTTTAGACGTTTTTCGCGCATAACAAATAAGCCTAGCCTGTCTAAAAAATTTTAAAAGTTCAGTTGACGACCCTCTTGTTTTTTCGTATGGTTCGCCTGTCTTCAAAATGCGAAAGATTATGCGTACCATCTTTTTGACGACATGGGAAATCGCAACGTGTAGAGGAACTAATAACAGGAATAAGAGCATATAATCTAAAAGCTTACCAAAGGTACCAAGAATAATTTACTCAAAAAAATCAATAAAATGAAATGATGTGTGAGCAGATGACAAATGTATTTAACAAAATTCCAAATGATTTTTTTAAAATTTTAACTTCTAAACACAAGGAAATATTTTTGGAGTCTCTCTTCCATATTGATGCTTTACTACAAGGAAATATCTATTTTTCTCGAGATAAGGTTGTTGATAGTCTTCAGAACCATCTATCTTCGTTGGGGGTTACGTTGAATGGGTTAGAGTATGCAGATGAGTATGAAGAAGAAATAAAGACATTAAGAATGCTGGTCCAAAGCATTTTAAGACAACTGGAAAAAAAAGGTTGGTTGAGAGTTAATTTAGAGGAAGGTTTTACTCAGCAAGTTTCTTTCCCAAGTTATGTAAATAGTTTCATTCAAATATTGAGAGAAATTAATTCAAATCAATCGGCCTCTTATTCAAGCTACGTGTTTTCTACTTATTCTGCTTTAAAAACTGGTTTAGAGGATCCTAGTAATCTACTTGAAGCTCTCGAATCAGCTTGGACTTCTACAAAAGGATTACAACGGGCTATTCAAAATGCTTATTTCGATTTATCAGAAATGTATACCCAAATTGTTGATGATTTATCTACAAGTGAAATGCTATCTCAACATTTTGATATTTACAAACAAGAAATTATTGATCAAGTCTTATTTCCTCTAAAAACAAGAGATTCCCTGCCTCGTTTTAAAAATACAATCCTGACTTTAATCACTAAATATAATAGTGACGAGGTAATCGAACTATTAATTACACAGAATTTAAAAAATCAAATTCAATCGATTTCCGGATTTGAATTGGAAGCTGAGAAACAGGTTCTCACGTATTTAAATGGAATTGCTGATTTTTATCGGGATGTCAGTTTTTTGATTGATAAGATTGACAATAAGAAAAATGAATATACTGAAAAATCAATTGGAAAAATTCAATATCGTTTGCGTTCTGATTTTCAGTTAAAAGATAAAATTGATCGGTTGATTCATCAAATTAAAGCAGATAAAGATACTCAAACCTATGATTTAGCAAATATTGTGGAATTTCAACTCATTGATCAAGAGTACTTGTTTGAACCTAGAAAGAAGAAGGAAGATATTAGTAATAAAACTCGAAAGAAGATCGAAGTGTTTAAGAAAAAAGAAGATGGTTTTGAGCAAGAGCAGTACCAATTATTCAAAAAGCTAGCTAATCCTAGGTACTCTTCGAAAAAGGTCGATCAGTTTATTTTAGAATTGCTAAAGGAGAAAGAAACCATTTCAACTTTAGACTATAAAATTAGTTCTTATGAGGTGTTTATCTTGACTATTATGGGAGCGATTCGTGGATACGAAGAAAATGGAAGCGGTTATATAGTTGCTATCAAAAAGGAGTATGTTCGTAATGGCTACTATAAATTACCAAAGCTGATTTTTAAAAAGGAGAATCGAAATGTATGAGTTAAACTTTGTTGAAGCGTACGACAATTTGACGTCGGAGGCTGTGTTAAAATTTCAAAAGGCTGTTACTAGATTGTTGAACTGTACGTATATTAATCGTATCAAAAATGATGGACAAAACTGGGATGAAGATTATTTATTCATAGAAGAAAAATTTGAGCTTTTTGAGGAGTATTTTAAGTTTGGAGGGTACGAAGTGCGTATTAACCGCGATATTAGTGTTATTTCCATTCAGGGTCAATTTTCATCTGCTAGAAAAAAATTAGATAAGGAAACAACTCTTTATATTTTAGCCTTGAGGTTATTTTTTGATGAAAAAATAAAAGAGTTTAATGGTTCTTCAACAATTGTTGTTCGAGTAGCCGAATTCATTGATAAGTTATTGGAATATGGTATTAAGGATAAGAAACCTAATTTACAAGCGCTGAGTAGATGTTTGCGTTATTTATCAACAGTTGGAATTTTAGGGAAAAAGTCAGGGAAATGGGAAGATGCTGATACCATGTTCATCATTTATCCGTCAATTAAACTGTTGTTGCCGAATGAAAGATTAGATGAAAAACTTAAACTGATTGTGGGAGGGCAATAGTTCATGATCAAATTAAAAAGATTACTCTTAATTCATTGGCAAGCATATGATTTTCAGCTTGTCGAATTTGAAGATATTACTCTAATTACTGGACAAACTGGAGTAGGAAAATCGACTATTATTGATGCGTTGAATGTTATTCTGTTGGGAGAAAAGCAGAAGCATATTTTCAATAAGGCAGCCAATGAAAATTCTAGACGGACATTGGAAAGTTACTTGTATGGAAAACTCGGAGATGATGGTGGGGATGGATTTTTCTATTTGCGTGAGGAAAACTCGGAGATGATGGTGGGGATGGATTTTTCTATTTGCGTGAGGAAAACTTTACTAGTTATTTGGTAGCAGAATTTGAAAATGAAGAGACTTGCGAGTATTTTTGCTGTGGTTTTGTGGCAGATTGTAGTTCAGATCACAGTTCTCCTAATGTACAATGGTTGACAACTAAATCTAAATTACCAGCTGATTATTTTATTAATGAAGAAGAGAGAATACCTTATTCAATAAATGAATTAATTTATGAGAATAATTTTAAAACTGAAAATGAAAAGGTCACACTAATTGTAACTGATAAAGATTATAGGAAAAAAATTGCTGGGTTGTTTGGGCAAATTCGTGATGACTATCGAAGATTATTGAAGCAATCTGTTAGTTTTACCCCTGTGAAAGACATAGAAATGTTTTTGACCGATTTTGTAAGTGAAACGGAAAGCCCTATTAATGTAGAAGAGATGCAAAAAAGTATTCGTCGTTATAATGATCTTGAACAGGAAAGTGATAAGATCAAAAGTAAGGTTGCTAAACTGGAAGATATTAAGAGCGAATTACAAGGGCTGGAAAAACGCAAGTTACTTGAGTTACGCCAAGAATATTTCATTGAAAAGGCTAAGCTAGATGCACTCCAAGAGCAAAAAGAAAATTATCATATCGATGTTGAAAACTATCAACGACAGATTGAAAAAAATACTCGGGATATAGCTGATTCTTCAAAAAGAATAGATGTGCTGGGTGCAAAAAAAGAGGAGATGCGAGATAAGCGGGATTCTCTAGTTGTTTTAAAAGATAAAGTTTTTTTAAACAATCAGATAAAGAGCGTGAATGAACAGGTTCAGACGATTCAAAATCAAACAGAGCAAGGGCAAGAAGCAATTGCTTTAATGAAATACTTTATTAGAGTAGTCAAAGCTTTACCAATTGAGCTTCCGTCTATCACAAATCTAGTTAAAGTATTTGAAAAATATAATCAAGAACAGAAATTAATTAGTAAATTTGTTGAAATGAATGATTTACTGGATCAGATAGTAAAAGAGCTTGTTAGTTACAAGCATTTCGTTAATGAGCAAGAGAAAAGGCTTAAATCTAAAGTTTCTGTTCTTTTAAATGAGGAGGAAAGATTAAAAAAAGGGATTAAAATGGTTCCAGAGCAAATACGCGTGTTTAAGGAAGCACTACAAAAATATTTGAGTAACTATGATAAAAACGCTCAGGTTGAGTATTTATCTGATGTGATTGACTTTAAACAAGGTGAAGAGAGTTGGCAAAAAGCAGTTGAAGCTTATCTTGGGGGGCAAAGATATTATCTCGTGATTGATCCTAAATTTTATAATAAAGCATTACAATACTATCAGTCCGTTCAAAAGCAAAAAGAGATTTATGGTATCGGAATAATTAACTTAGAGAAATTACAGAAAAAGCATTTTAATGCAAAAAAAAATTCACTAGCGCGGAAATTAAAAACAGGTGATCAGTTAGTTCAAGCATACATTAATTTTCTTTTGGGACATGTTATTGCTTGTGAAGATATTTTTAGTTTAGCAAAATTCTCTACTTCAATTACTATAGATGGTTTTTTATATAAAGGTTTTGTTACTCGTAAGCTGCAATTTAAAAATTTGACGATGTCAATTGGAAGTACTGCTGTTAAAAAGCAACTACTTGATGTTCAAGAAAAACTCAATGGATGTCAAGAAGAATTACGAACGCTAGAAAAGAAACTCACTATTCTGAAAGAAGTAGAAAATTATCAAAAAAAAGATTCCTATTCATGTGAAATAGTTACTGAATATGCTGATAGTGAGAAACTGAATCAAAAATTAGCAGATTTAAAGACGTTAGAAAATAAGTTGAATAATTTAGATGACTCTGAGCTTGTAGAGTTAGATGAAAAAATCAAGCGTTTGGATAAAGAAGTAAGCGACTTAACTGTTCAGATTACTAAAATAACAACAAATTCAAATACTAGCCAAGAAACAATGAATCAAATAAATCAGACCCTCCTTCCTCAATGTTTAGAAAAAATCATGGCACAAGAAAAAATTTTTCAAACCAAATTTGAATCATGCCAACAACTACCAAGTTTTGAAGAAGCGTATAGAGTGGCAGTTAATAAATTAGATATTCTTGTCTATCAAAAATTTATTACAAATTACGAAAATAATCAGAAACAAACACAAGTGAGTATTAATGAATTAGAAGAAAAAATAAGAGAAAAAATGAATGATTATAATCAAATGTTTACTGAAAATTTGTCAATTAATCTTAAACAGTCTAATCTGTATTTGGAAGAATACGAAAAATTTACGAATAGTGAATTGCCAAAGTTTGAATTGGATATTAAAGATGCCAAAGAAAAAGCTGTCTATGAATTCAGGTATGAATTTTTAGGTAAGTTAAAAAGTAATATTGAGAATATACAGCGGCAAGTAAATGAAATTAATGACGCTTTAAAGAATCGAAAATTTGGAGAGGACACCTATAGATTTAAAATTACAGCGGCTAGTAATAATAAAGAATATTATGAAATGATTATGGATGAAATGTTAATGGACAATGGAGAGTGGAATTTATTGAGTGCTGCTTTTGAAAGTAAATATGCTCAACAGATAGAAGTGTTATTTTCTATTTTATCTGGAAACGACTTGGATAATGGGCAAAGTAAAGAGAGTAGAATTCAAGCTTTTTCTGATTACAAAACTTATTTGACCTTCGATATGATAGTTACAAAAGGAGATAGTACACAACGATTATCTAAAACTTATGAGCAAAAATCTGGTGGAGAAACGCAAATTCCATTATATATATCATTGTTAGCAGCATTCTCACAAGTTTATCGAGTGAATAACACGCGTAGGAATAATACACTTAGGCTGATTATAATGGATGAGGCTTTTAATAAAATTGACGGAGAAAAAATCAAGCAATGTATTCAAATGATTAAAGGCTTCGGTCTTCAAGCGATTTTTTCAACACCGCCAGAAAAAATTTCTGAAATTATGGAAGAAGCAGATAAAGCACTTGTTGTATTCAGAAATCAAAATCAGGCAACATTACGAGAGTTTTCATCATTGTATGAAATGATTGGTGAACCTTATGAAGTATGATGTGTATCTTCTTAGTCAATTATTGAATAAATATGAAGCTTCTGTAGGGTTTGTAAATGGAGTTAGTCTAAGACGTGTGCTTTATAAACCGGAAAAAGATCTCAAATTAAGTAGAAAATTAGAAGATCCTATTGAAAAAAGAGTGTTTTTTAAAGTGATAAATAAACTAAAAGAAGAAAAGGTAATCGATTTTAAATGGGAGAAATTTGAAGAAAATAATTTGATTAGTGAAATATGGCTAATTACAGAAGAAGCTTCTTTGGTAAATGCTTATGCACTTTGTCAACGTGTCTCAAAAGATAAAATAGCTACTCAAAGCATTAAAATACTTCGAGAGAAACAGCTAACTATTAAGACACCATGGATGCTTGAGCTTTTTTCAATTATTTTGGGAGAAGCTGACAGCATTGGGAAAAGTTGGAAGTTTATTTTATCACCCAAACAGACAAGTGAAGTTTGTAATGTACTAGAATTGCTGGATGATTATCAAGGAACCAATATAGATAAGCGTATTTTGAGTGTGAATTTATTTTCGGATAGTAAATATTTTGAGCAAAATGTCCAAACAAAACTGTTACAGCTAATAACGCGTTACTTATTTGATTGTAGTAGTACTTTGACCGATCGAGAAAAGCTTCAACAAATAGGGATTGGTTTCGCTCCAGAACTCCTATATTTTACAGGCCCCGTTGAATTAGTTTTGAAAAATGGTGAGAAGGTCAATTGTGAATTCCTGTCAAAAGGTAGCTATTTAGGGGCTGATATGTTGGCAGAGATAGAAACAATCAATTGTTTTTATAATAAGATTGTTACCATTGAAAATTTAGCTAATTACTATTGGTATATACAAAATGAAAGAGAACACGAAACTTTTATTATTTATACTGGGGGCTTTTTAACTAGACATCAAACTTTGTTTTTTAAAATGCTTAAAATAGAAGATCTTTCTGAACTGTATCATTGGGGTGACATTGATTTAGGTGGGTTTCGAATATTACTTCAGATTCAAAAGATTTGGCCTGAAATTCAACCATTAAAAATGAATGTAGCGACTTTTGAAAAATATTCAAATGTTCGTAAAAAGGTTAGTAATGAATATATTCAAAAAGTTAAAGCTGCACTTGAAAAGAAAGAGTTTGCTCTTTTTAGAGAGTCTTTGATAAAAATTGTGGAAACGAAGCAGATTCTTGAGCAAGAAGCGGAGCTATACTTTTGAAGTTGCGTAGGTCTATTAAAACTAACATCCAAACTAGCTCCGATCCCGAAAAATCATCAGAACTTCAGGAAACCATCTAAAATAACAGAGGTGGATATATCAGTATTTTGAAGCTGTTGAAACTTATAGAAAACATTATCCCTTTACTGGAAGGGTCTGTGGGTTAAGTAAATGAATCATGCGGTCTCTTTGTCAATAAGAACTGCTGATGCGTTCAATCAAGTAAAAGAGGGTGGAACGATCATCAGAAAATATCTGATGACTGTCCCACTTTTTTTCGTTTTTTTAAATTTAAGGAACGAAAAATTTTTTAACTCATGATAAAGTCGAGAAAGAATGATATCGTTGGTGTCAGTTAAATATATGGGATAATAGTTATCCTAGAAATATTAAAAGGTTTATTCTTTTTATCAAAAAACTAATGCAGTACCTTGTGTATGAGAGTTTAAGCAACTCGTCAAGGAGCGTTTGGGAATCAGTCGTTGTTGATGTCGTAATGGGATACTGTTGCGTATCAAGTGAGTATTCTTGGTAACAAGAGGAAAGCCAGTGTAAAAGCATTGGAACGCAAAGATCGTGTGCAAAGTGTGACCAAATGTAAGGTAGCGAACTTGTCGGGACAACAATAGAAAGCTAAGTTGATAAGACTTAGCCTCTCCGTGAAGAGATTTGCTAAGGGATCGGCATTTCACACTGGCGGAAACATCCAAAGAAGTCCTTCGCCGTGAAGTGATTAGAAATAATCTATAAGACAAGAAACGCGTGAGAGTAGCAGAAGGCGGTATATGTTGATACTATTCATAATCAAAATATACCGAATGCCCCTGTGGAATTTGTAGGCTGTCATGCCTGACCACATCTCGTAAAGCTGCAATATGCCAGCGGTCGCTCCGACTGGTACGGTATTGTAGAATGTGTGACTGAATAACATTGCAATCGCATGGCGTAGAGAGAGACACTCCGCATAGTTTTTTGGTAAAGGGCGTAAGCGTTTTTCTTTTGCATTTTTTTCTACTTTAAAGAACAATTACAACGAATTGAACGATTATGATATCAAAACTATATTTTATGAGATTTTTCGTTTTTCGATTTGTATATTTGGTAAGCTTTACGTAGAATGCGCTTTCTTTGCAAAGGTCGATAGTGATACGATTTATATCTTGGAAGTAACGAAATGTTCTCTAAAGCGGTAAAAATCATTACTTCTAGGAAGGTTCAAATCAAATGTATGAGATTGAATGGAGGTAAGTAAATGAATGATGAAATGCTAAAAAATCAACAAGAAATTGTCAAAGTAGAAAAACATCAAGAAAAATTATCGAATGAAAAACGTGTATTAGAAGAAAAACTGCTTCAGTTGCAAGATGTACTTCAAAGAGGTTTTCAACAATTAGCTGAATCAAACCATGAGGCATTGCAACGAGGTTATACCTCAACACAGTGGTTACATAAAAATAATGAAACAAAACAACATATTTTTCAACGTCAGTTAAGACAAGCCAATGAGGAATTAAATCATACATATAATAAAGCCATTCAGAAATTAGAAACGGAACGAGAAGAATTACAGGCGCAAAGGAGAAAGCTCTCATGGGATTGATTTATGTCAGTAGTGAATCTTCAGACTTTATGTCTGCGCTTAAAAGTAATTTAGAAAGTGGTAAAGAAACTGTAAGTCAATTGAAATCGGGTAGTCAAAAAGTTGTCTCAGCAGTAGATGGCAAGCAATTATCTGGTGCGGCGTATACAGCAGGCAAAGGCTTGTTTGCGGATTTGATCATTCCAACGATCACCCGCACAACAAATGCCATTGAACAGATTGAACAAGAATTGAAAAAATACCAAAATGCCGATAAAATAGTGGCAAGTGAAGGCGAATTGAATGAAGATAAGTTAAATCAACAGATACAAGTCACACGTACAATGAAAAACTCAGTAGACAAGACCTTATTTTTCGTCCGATTACAAACGACACTGAACCCAATCGCAAGTGTACTAGATACCTTGTTGAATGTTGAAAGAGATTTGCAGCGAATGACTGATAGCTTTCAACAAGATATCGATCATTTACAAAATCAACTAAGAAAACTACAGGATTTCAATACACAAACAAGTGGTTTATTTGCTAATAGTCTAAATGAGTTGAAGATAGCGATGCAAGGTGTATTGATATTAAATAATACGACAATCAAAAGTGAGGGCTCATACTCATTACCAAAAGGTACAAATAAAAGTTATTTTGAGAAAATAAAAAAAGACGTATCTTTGGTTATTGAATCAGGCGATCAAGAGATTGAGTTAATCAAAGAAACAGATAGTCTAGAAGAAATCAATCGCAAAACACTTGCTTGTGCGAATATAAGAATCAATCCCTACACAGGAAAGAAAATCAGCCAAGAAGAAGCGAATAAATTCAAGTACGCTGCATGGTCAGGAACATTTACGAATATTGGCGACACAGTGATGGGGGCGTATTATGGAAATAAAGGTGCTTCGAGATTAGATGGCATCGATGATGTTGGGAGTGTCAATAAAAAGTCGTTTAGTGAGAAAGAGGGAGGAGCTACAGTCTTTAAACTTGAAATTCCGGAACAAAGTTTGAAACATGCTGATGTCGGAGATTTTACTGTTAATCCTTCCACAGGAAAAGTTTCCAAAATGAAGGGTGGGGGACATGGCCAAGCTAACATTGACTTTCTAAAGGAAAATGGGTTTGAAGTAAACATTGAAAAAACTTACTCTAATGGTGTCAGAGCTGGAAATGTACCACACCACAAGACACCGTCGAAACGTATAGGCACAGGTCAATCTTGGTTTCCTGAAAATTGGACAAATAAAGAGATAAAACGTGCAGCACAGCATATTGCTAACCAATCAAATTTTGTAGGTGCTCAAAATGGGGATGTTATTTTTGGGGATTATAATGGTGTACGAGTGGGTGTAATAAAAACTGATGGGAATATTGGAACCATTTTTTCAGATGGCACGAAACAACCATAAATAACTATTTAAAGGAGAAAAAATTATGGATATATTTAATCAAATAAATAAAAACTTAGAAGAACGAAGAAGTTTACATGAAGAAGACGACTTTGGACTTGAAAAAAGTTGGACAGAATTAACCACTATACTATCTATGAGTGAAGATAAAACAATTAATTATTTGAAAAATTGTTCTAAGGAAGACTTATTATTGATTAGCTCAGTTTTTGCTGATGTTTCTGAAAAATTACAAAGTAAAAGATTCATCTCTTGTTTAAGGGAACTTGATAAAAAATATCCTGATTTGAAGCTAACCTTTTTTATTTCTGATGCTGAAAGTTACATAAAAAATTAAAATAAAAACCAGTACAGCATTTCCAGAGAGCTGCATTGATACGAAAATCATTGAAAGTTCAAAGACTATTGGTAATAGCAATCTAGTTAACTAGTGATGGTGCTACATGGCATGGAAGTATTATTTGTGGCGTCAAAATTGATGTAATAAAACAAGGAGCTAAAATAATTAGTGCTTATCCTACTGGAACAGTTAATGGACCTCCTCCTATAGGATTTAGTAAATAAGGAGTGTTAAAATATGTATGATGAGTTAGATAAAATATTATCTGAAGATAGTTCAGAGGATTCTTGGTATGATGATGGATGTATCTATACTGAAGAATTACTAGGAAATTTTACTGAGAGCGATTGGAGAGCGTTAATGCAATCTGTAAAAAAAAGAATGATAGATATAAAATTAGATTAGCTTATTCTATTGAAGAGGATACTGGTATGAATGGCTTCAACTTGTTGTTAGAGCTAGTAAACGATAATGCTGAGGTTGCTGAATATGCTTTAGATGGCATCGATGATGTTGGGAGTGTCAAGAAAAAGTCTAATAGTGAGAGTACTGGTGGGGCTACTCAGAAAGTTATTTCTGAATTTAAGAGTTCTGTGTTAGATGGCAAGCGAGTCGGGGGTGGAACAACAGTTGATGATATAAAACCAATTTGTGGAAAAGATCCTTTAGGCAAACCAATTATAGATAAGGAATTTCCACATGTTCTAAAAGAACATGGATTTAGCAACATTGTTGACAATTATCCAACTGTTGCAAATGAGTATTCTTTAGTTGGTGGAGATGGAATTAGTAGAAGATTTTTTCAAATTGAAGGAAGTAACAATGGAAAAATAGGTGTTTTTGAATGGATTGTCGAACCTAATGGTAATATAAGCCATAGAAGATTTATAAATGGTGGTGCGTTGACTGGAAAACCAAATCAAGTTCCTAAAAAATAAAAGGAGAAAATAATGAATTTAGCATGTTTTAAAGAAAAAGATGTGAACTATAGTTGGAAAACTATCTATATTGGAGTAATTCAAAAATTTTTCGATCTAAAAGTAATTTCTGACTATGCGATAGAGCTAATGGATCAGGGAAATGATGATGATTTTATTAATGAACTTGCATGGGGAATAAAACCTGACGAATTACAATCAGTGTTATTTGAATTGAAAAGAAAGTACTTTCCTAATGTGGATGAAGGCGGTAATGATTATAAATTTGAAGAACAAAAACTTAGATTTATTTATTTATCTAAACTAAATGATACCATGAATGATGAAGATGATTTGTTAAATGGAATTGCAGAATTCTATAGTAGCAATGGGTATCCAGAAGATATGGTTAGCTTCATAAATTATATGCCTCAAGAAGTTCCTACTACAAAAAAAGAATTGATAGAAAGATTCCATCAATTCTTAGAATCAGAAAATGAAAAAATTAATGATAGGTAAAATGAATTTTTCTCTTTAAAACTGTTGTTCTTTTTTTGATAGTTAATTGATTGTACAAAGTAAGTATTTGCTTCTTTTTCTTATTAATTTGTATTTCCACCTAATCTTTATTTTGAATCAAGATACAAAAGTTGAAGGGGTTTGTCAAAAATAATGTGAATTATCATAACTTTTGGTAATGTCAGTATATATTGATAGTTTAAATAGTTGGTTTAATATTTGGTACCAAATATTTTGAACTAGAGTTGACAGTAGAAATAAAAAAACATTTAAATGATATTGCTCGTCTATTAGGTTCACTAGAGAATGCTAACGAACTGGAGATGCAGAATCCGTTCATGATAATATGAAAGAATTTCTTAGTTTGTTGCAGTTAAATAGTGAAGTGATTCCTCAAAATGATGTCATTGCCTTTGGTCGACAAGATATTTTAGAATTACTGGATCAATTGTTGAGGTAAGTAATAGTTTTTTATGGATTGAAAAAACTTGTATATGTAAATATTTTTATTTATATATAGTTAATAGAGCAAAAGTATAACGATCGACGAGTTGAAACTATTGATATCTTCTTCTTCTTGCAACACTTCAATCAACCCTATAACTACATCACAATGGCAGTGATGTCGGCAGAATAGTGAGTTTAAGACAAAAATAAAATCGAGTAAATGGTGGGAATAGAAATAACCTCTTTGGAAAATCAGGTAACCTCTACGAAAGCATAAAGAAAAATTTCGTGAAGGTTACCTGATTTTTTGAGGTCAAAATATTTCTATTTCTTTCCAAAGAAGGAATGAGCAAAGAGGACGTTCATTTGGTCAATAGGAAGAAGTGAGGGTTCTTTTTTATATAATCAATTAGCACATTGGAATAGTTGTTTACTAAAAAAAGATATATACATGTGCGAAGGAATTATGGTTACTAAACAATGTAACTGTTTTTAGATAGGTTTAGTGTATGCTATCTCAAGTCTATAATTGTCTGTATATATCGTGTATAATCAAAATGAATATGCAATTGAAAGGTAAATAATATGAAACTAACTGACCTACGAGAAATATTTGAAGTTTTCACTAGTATTAATAATCGAATACCTGAAGTAGAACAAAATATTGTACTAGATAATGACTACTATAAAGAAAAATTGTTTAATAAACCTAGAAAATATGATAATTTGTATAACTTTATACATAATAGAACAATAATCAGTAATAAAAGTAACAAAAATATTCTAATTAATACAGCTAGATTTTATATTAATTGTTTAAAGAAATATGAGTATGAAGAAATTATATTTAATTACGGTTTAAATGAGCAATCGTCCATAATTTATGCCGTAAACAATGGGAATTTGGCAAGTACAAAAAAATATGTAACAATAGAAACTTATGCTTACTTGGAAGGTGGAAATAAAAAATTTATACAATCTTTTAATACTGAATTCCAATTGTTGGACGGAGAAATCAAATGTGTGTTAGAAGAAAACCTAGAATCTGAAATGAAGAAAATTTTCATGAGAAACAATAACTATATCGGATTGTTTCACAAAATTATTGTAAATAACGTTTCAACGGAATGTATGGTTTGCTATTTTATTAGAGAAACAGGACTTTTTTGTTATGGTGGAATGGGAGGAGGAAGTTCTTTACCAAGGATAAATTTGATTGAGCTGGATGTTAGCGATTATAGAGAATTGTATGTTTTCAATAATTTGAATTTAGAAATATCTATAAACCAGATGAAAGAAATTGATATACATGTATTACCAAATGAATCTTGCCAAATAGATTATTCAATTGAATATTATTATCACAATAAAAAAATAAAATATAGTGATAAATGTGTAGAATCGACAATTGTAAAGGTTCCTCAGTTCAAACTAAATCCAGCTTCATCTGTACAGTTTCATGGATTTTTATTTGATGTATTAGTCAAAGACAATATAAAAAGATATCAAAAAGGTGAGTTGTTTCATATTGATAAGCAAATCTGTGCAAACTTTAATGATTTAAAAAAAGATTTTATCATTACAGAGATAGGGTATGAAGATGATTGATTTTTCGATATAATAAAGTAATCAGAACATACTTTTACTGAATTAAGTAAATATCCATATGCACCAATTAAGAAAACGTTGACATTTCCGCAAAACCCATTTATCATATAATTATATTATCAATAAAAAGAAGAACCCATTTAATACGCGGCAGTATTAAATGCGAGTATGTTACTGCAACGCAGGCAGAACTCAAAAAAGATTTTAAGGCACAAGCCCTTAAATCTTTTTTGAGTTCTTTTTTTTAGGAAAGGAGAATAGGGCAAGTGAAAATAATACAGATAATCAACAACAATGTGGCATTGATCAAGAAGGGCGGACATGAGGTCTTTATTGTTTCCAAGGGAATCGGCTTTCGAAAGAAAAAAGGTCAACAGGTTTCAGAAGACGAGATCGAGAAAATGTATATTTTGGATTCTTATGAAATGTTGGAGCATTTTAGCTACTTACTGTCAAAGTCGGATTCCAATGACATTCTTTTGATTAGTCGGATCATTGAAAATGCAGAGGGGAAACTTGGCATCAAAGTGAGTGATTATTTAACACTAACATTACTGGATCATTTAGAGTTTCTTTTAGAACGGGCTGAAAAGAGCCAGTTTATTGCAAGTCCGTTGATTTGGGATATTCGCCGGTTTTATCATCGTCATTTTGATCTCGCACTGGAGAGTCTTGAGATGATCGAGAAAGAAAAAAATCTAAGTATTCCTAATGATGAAGCGGCTTCTATCGCTTTACATTTCATCAACTTTTGGGACAATAAGAAATCTGATCAGTTATTGGAAATGCAGACATTGAGTGATATTGTCTCTATTATTGAAAAACACTATACATTTAAAATCGATGAATCTTCGACGAACTTTATGCGGTTCTCAACTCATTTGCAATACTTTATCCAGCGGATCATCAAAAGTGAGTTGACACAGCCAGAAGGAAGTATCTCTTTATTGTATCAACAAATCAGTCAGTTATATCCAGAGGCTTTCAAAGCGGTCCAAAAAATCAAAATTTATATCAAGCATCAATTTAAAGCAGATCTTTCCATGAATGAAGAAACGTATTTGATGATGCACATCAATCGATTAACAGAAAGGATTGAAAAAACAGATGAAATATGAAAAGTTAAATAAAGCAATTATTGAATTGGTTGGCGGAAAAGAAAATATTGTGGCTGCGGCCCATTGTGTCACACGTTTACGTTTGACGTTAAATAATCGCAACTTAGCGAAAACAGAAGAAATCAAAGAAGTAGACGGAGTGATTGACGTCGTCTCTAATGACGTGGCGTATCAGGTCATTATTGGTACACATGTCACTGAAGTCTACAATGATTTCATGTCATTGACAGGCTTAGGGGGTGGGAGTGAGGCTACTTCTGAGAAAGAAAAATTATCATGGAAGAAAATCCCGACAGCCGTATTATCGGTCGTTTCTGAATCAATGACTTCAATTATCGAAGTGTTGATTGCGGCAGGAATGATTGCTGGGATTTTGAGTTTGCTTTCTTTGACGGGAATCGTTTCGGCGGAAAGTCCAACGTATCAAATTTTTCAAACATTACAGACGTCGATTTTTACGTTCTTACCAATCTTTTTCGCTTTTTCATCGGCTAGAAGGTTGAATGTCAATCCTTATGTCGCGACTGTTTTAGCAACAACTGTGATGTCTTCAAATATTACTGGTGCGGAAGGGTTAAGTTTGTTTGGTTATCAATTACCTGTGATTGATTATTCCCATACATTCATTCCGATTTTATTAGCGATCGCCTTGTTGAAATTTGTGACTACTCAGTTAGAAAAAGTAGTGCCGAAAGCGATTCAGCTGTTTTTTGTTCCAGCAGTTTCCTTGATGATCGTATTGCCCGTTCTCTTAACCGTTTTTGGTCCGGTTGGTATGTGGATTGGTTCGTGCATTTCTTGGGTATTTACGATGTTGTCTGAAAACATTGGTTATTGGATCGTAGTGATGCTTTATGCAGCTTTCCAACCGTTCTTGATCGTCTTGGGGGCTGCGAATTTCCTATTCCCGATCGGATTGACTTTCTTTGCTGAATTAGGCTACGATCCAGTGATTACTGGAGCTGCCACGATTTCAGATATTGCCGTTGCTGGAGCGATGATTGGTTATTTCTTGAAGACGAAAAAAGAGAAAGAAAAAGCGACATTTGGAACGATTGGTTTTTCAGCGGTCATGGGAATCACAGAACCAGCTATTTTTGGGGTCTTCTTAAAATATCGCCGACCATTTATTGCGGTAATCGTTGGTGGTGGGATTGGCGGTTTGATTGCAGGATTAGCTGGGGTCAAAGCATGGACAATGGCTTGGGGGTTAGCAGGCTTACCTGCTTTTTTGATTGGTGGCACGGCGAATTTTATTTGGATGATCATTTCATGCGTTACCGCATTTCTCCTAGCGGGAGCTGTTGCCTATGGGCTTGGGATGCCACAAGAAGGAAAAGATGTTAAAAAGGAAAAAACACTGACTAAAGCTGGTCAAATCGCACTGGAAAATGTCAGCTCAGGTGAGGTCATCCAGTTGAGTCAAGTTTCAGATAGTGCGTTTGCTTCAGGCGCTTTAGGTAAGGGTTTTGCAGTGATTCCTCATGAAGAAAATGGTGAAATTTTTGCACCGATCGCAGGAGAAGTTACCGTAGTTTTCCCCACAAAACATGCGTATGGGATCAAGACAGAAGATGGAGTAGAAGTATTGATCCATGTTGGGGTTGATACAGTCAACCTTGAAGGAAAAGGATTTACTAGTTATGTAAAAGTCGGCGATCAGGTAAAGACTGGTGATGTCTTGGCAACAGTTGATTTTTCTGCCATCAAAGCAGCTGGTTTTGATCCAACAGTGATGGTCGTTGTCACAAATAGTGCAGACTTTTTGGATGTTGTACCGTTGGCTGATGACAGTACGAATCAAATTTTAGCAGTGATTATTTAGGAGGCGTAAGAAGGATGAAAACAGATTTTTTATGGGGCGGTAGTATTGCAGCCCATCAAAGTGAAGGTGGATGGGATCAAGGCAGCAAAGGAATTTCCAATATGGATCTAGTCACGAAAGGAACCCGGTACACTCCACGAGAAATCCACAAAGAACTGAAAGAAGGATTCATTTATCCTTCTCATACGGGGATTGATTTTTATCATCGCTATAAAGAGGATATCAAACTATTTGCGGAAATGGGTTTTACAGCATTAAGAATCTCGATCGATTGGACACGGATTTTTCCAAACGGTGATAATCCAGAACCAAATGAACAAGGATTGAACTTTTATGAAGAGGTAGTCGATACATTGCTCGCACATGGGATTGAGCCGATCATCACGTTCTTTCATTTTGAATTACCAGCTAACTTGATTGTAAAATACCAAGGTTGGACGAGTCGCAAACTAGTCGATTTATTTGAAAAGTATGCTGAAACATTGTTTGAACGTCTGAATGGTAAAGTAACTTATTGGGCAACATTCAATGAAATCAATCATTTAGACCCGAACTCGAAAGCGGCAGAATTTTTTACGTACTATATTTCTGGTCTTAAATTTGAAGAACTCGAAAATCCGAAACAAGCGATCGCACAAATTGCGTACAATACGGCACTTGCTAGTTCAAAAGTCGTTAAGTTGGGCCATCAAATCAATCCCGAATTCAAAATTGGTTGTGTCTTTGGTATCAATCCGCAATATCCAGAAACGTGTAAACCAGAAACGATGTTAAACAACTTGCTGGAAAATGAAAAAGAATTGTATCAAATGGATGTAATGTGTCGTGGCAAATTTCCACAATACAAATTAAAAGAATTTTCAGCGCAAGGTATCGTGATCGAACAACAAGAAACGGATGTGAAAGATTTTCAACAAGGAACGATCGACTATATTGGCTTGAATTATTATATGTCCAGTGTCACTCCGAATGAACAAAAAAAGAATGAAGCTTTCTTTGGTGGTATCCAAAATCCGTATCTAGAACTTTCAGACTGGGGCTGGGCCATTGATTCCGTTGGTTTACGTTATACGATGAACTGGTTGTACAGAAGATACCAATTGCCGTTAATGATTACTGAAAATGGACTAGGCGCTGAAGATGTGTTAGAACTAGGAAATGTTGTCAATGATGACTACCGTATCGATTATCTAAATCGCCACATTTCAGAAATGAAAAAGGCAATCACTGAAGATTATGTCGAATGTCTCGGTTATCTCTCTTGGGGACCAATTGACCTAGTCAGTGCCTCTACTGGTGAAATGTCGAAACGGTATGGATTCATTTATGTTGACTTGGATGATGAAGGAAAAGGCACCGGAAACAGATACAAAAAGAAATCGTTTGATTGGTATAAAAGTGTGATTGAAACAAACGGAATAGGATGATAAAAAGCAAAAAACCCAAAAATTGGAAGAACAATTTTTGGGGTTCTTATTTTTTTTATAGAGGAATTGTTTCTAAGATATTAAGCTTTAAGCATTAACTAAAAAATGTATTAGCGAAAGCAATAAAAACGACCAATACAGGAATCATCCATGAAAAACCATACGTTTTATCAAGGATTTTGTTTGACGAATGATTGATCATTCTTGAGATGACCTCAATCAGAAAATAACCTAGAATCATTCCTAGTACATTTGAAATTAAATCATCAATGTCTGTTGCTCTAGCTATCGTAAATAGTTGGCTTATTTCAATCAACAATGAGGTACCAAATCCAAGTAAAAGAGAATAACTGAATTTTCTATACTTGTTGCTAATTAACGGACACAAGAACCCGATGGGTATAAAGCAAAGAATATTAAGAATATAACCTGCATTTATTCCATCTATAAAAGGGATAAGATTGATATTCGGATTGAAAATACTCTCACCAAATCCACTGATCCTATTCAACTCACGAAGCGTAGGAACACCGAACACATTGAAGAATGTGAAACTCATATAATAAAATAGTAAAAGTGCTGATAGAATGTTTATCAATTTAGAGGAATCTTTATTTTTTCTAGTGAGCCAGAATAAAAAACTTGCCAAAATCAGTAGACCTATCAAGAATACTGGTTTTAAAGTCAAGATATCTACTATGGACTCCCAGAACCCGATTTGTTGCGTCATATTTTCCGCCTTCTTTCCTTAAGTTAATGGGTAATTAGTAAAGTTAATAATCTCATAGAAGGAGAATCGATCCATCAGCCTGTAGACTTATTTTAGAAATTATTTGAGTATAATGCCAAAATGGTAAATGATACAAAGTGAAGTCGATTGGTTAGTACTGGATAATAATTATGGCAGGTAGAAAAGATAGCCCAAAACTTGGATCTCGGCATCTATCTCAATGTAATCTTTGACTTTATTATTAAAATGAATCGCCTTAATCTGATAAATCTATTCTTTTTTCTAATGAATAACATAGGAAATTTTTGCATGGTTTTTAGCAAATTCTTGTCCTTTTATCTTACACTTACATGATAGGAATGACTATCAATAGCTTTGTTTTATTAAAATAAAAAACGTTAGATAAATCAACGAATGATACAGTGTCGTCAGTTTTTATAGTATAAATGAATACCATTTTAAAAAACAGAAAATAATATATTTTTGTTGAAATTCATGTATTTTGTAGCTCTTTTCGCTTGATTTTCGTCTATCTTTTATGAAATCCATATGTTAAAGTATTGGCGGAGATACTTTTGTTGATAGAGCTAAAATTTCCAAGAGATAAATGAGTGAATAAAAGTGAATTTAAAATAAAATAGTCGATTAGATGTCAGGGAAAGAGGTGAAAGTCCTCTACAGACCTACCTACTGTAAGGTGGATGAAACCAATAGGACCACAGATAATTCTGGAAGGGTTGGGAGTAAATGGAAGCCAAGTCAGGAGACCGGTTTAACGGCAATCATGTTCTTTTGTAGGAGAAAGATCAAGCGTTTTTTTGTGTGATCAATCAAACTGTCTTCTCCTGTAAAAGGAAAGGCAGTTTTTATTTACTTTTAAAAAAAGTTGTTTGATAAGAAAATGGAAATGAAAGGGTTATCGTAAAAAAGTAATCACTGGGAAAAGTAAAAATGAGTCAAAGAAAGTGGGAAAAGATGATGAAAAAATTATCGAAATTAGTTGCTGTATTGGGATTGAGTGTAGTCTTTGGGTTGAGTGCTTGCTCAAATAATAACAACGAAACAAGCGAAACAGCAGAAACAACGACAGCTTCAGAAGTTGCTTTGCCGACGAAAGATCGTGGCGGTGAAGAAATCGAGATTCCTGAAGAAGTGGATAAAATGGTTTCTTTAGTTCCTTCAGTTACACAAGTGATCGATGATCTAGGACGTAAAGATCAATTAGTAGCGGTTGACACACAAAGCCCAGCAATGACAAAAGATATTGATGAGTTGCCACAAATTGATATGATGGCTGTGGATGCAGAAACATTGATTTCATTGAACCCACAAGTGATCTATGTTTCAGATATTAGTCTGCATGGCTCTGAAAATGTTTGGTCACAAGTAAAAGATGCAGGAATTACTGTCGTGAACGTTCCAACAAGTAATACCATTGAAGATATTGCTTTAGATGTCCAATTTATCGCGGATACTTTACAAGAGCATGAAAAAGGACAAGAATTAGTCGATACAATGAACAAAGAGATCGATGAAATCAAAGAAATTGGTGAAACGATTACGGATAAGAAAAAAGTATTGTTTGAGATTAGCGCATTACCTGAAATCTATAGCTTTGGTAAAGGCGTTTACTTGAATGAAATGATCGAACTTGTAGGTGCAGAAAATGTCTTAGCGGATCAAGAAAGCTGGATTCCAGTAACAGAAGAAGCAGCGATTGCTAGCAAGCCAGATGTGATTTTGACGAACGTGAATTACTTGGATGATGCAGTGCAAGAAATCTTAGATCGTGGCAACTGGAAAGACGTTCCTGCGGTGAAAAATGAAGCAGTATTCTATATCGATAACGCTGCGAGCTCTTTACCAAACCACCATATGACAAAAGCCTTAAAAGAAATGGCATTAGCAATCTACCCTGATGAATACCAATCGTTGGAAAATGAATAAACAAAGTCGGTTGCTGATAGCAGTGGTCTTAAGTATCATCGTGGTATTATTTGGGATCAAAATCGGGAGTGTATCCATTCCTTTTGATACCTTGATCCAAGCATTATTTTCAAGAGGAGACAAACAGCTAGATGAAACGGTTGTCACCATTCTTTGGCAGGTTCGCTTGCCGAGAGTGGTTTTGGCGTTTCTTGTAGGAGCTGCTTTGGCTGTTAGTGGAACGGTCATGCAATCCTTATTAGGTAATCCGTTGGCTTCTGCTTATACGCTAGGTGTGTCATCAGGGGCATCACTTGGCGCTGCGTTGATCATTGTTTCAGGAATCACTTTACCGTTGTTCCCGAATTTCACATTACCTCTGACAGGCTTTATTTTTGGTTTAGCAACTGTGTTTATTGTTTTGGCGATGAGTCAAAGATTGGATCAGCAATTATCGAACCAAACAGTTATTTTAGTGGGAATGGTTATGACCTTATTTGTGGGCGCAATGTTGACGATCGTCACGGCACTGTTCAAAGATCATTTGCAGCAATTAGTCTTCTGGCAAATGGGTAGCTTTTCAGGAAGCACGTGGGCAAAAATCCATATCTTTTTACCTATCTTACTATTTGGAACAATCGCTCTTTGGTTCTCTGCTAGAAGTTTAGATGTGTTATCTTTAGGTGAAGAAGAGGCGTTAATCTCTGGTGTAGATGTTCGAACGATCAAGCTATGGGTGATGGTTCTTGCGGCTTTACTTGCAGGAAGTGCGGTTTCATTTGTCGGCGTGATCGGATTTGTTGATTTGATTGCCCCCCATGTCATCCGACGTTACTTCGGTGCCAGTCATCGTTGGGTCATTCCAGGAGCAGCACTGTTAGGTGGCAGTATGATGGTCGTCGGCGATACGATTTCTCGAACGCTATTATCTCCCCAAGAAATCCCGATCGGCGCTGTTACAGCACTGATTGGTGCGCCCTTTTTTGCCTATGTTTATTTCAAACGAAAGTGAGTGTTTTACAATTATGAAAGATATTTATCGAAGTCCTTATGAGGCTTATCCATTTTTAGCAGACGATGCAGATGATTTACGTTGCGATTATGAATTACACACCGATCGCTTATCTTCAGAAATCGGGTTACTACGCGCAAAGTGTGAAGATTCTCCTTTTTACAAGGAGTTAGAAAAAATCGGTGAATTGGTTTACCATGCAAATGCGTGCGTGCGTACAAAAATGACGATCACGCAAGAAGAAGTCGACTGGTTAAAGAGTCGTGTCGATGAATTGAATGCAGAAAGAACAAACCAAAGTGGACCATTCTTCTTACCTCAAGGAAGTGAACGAGGTGCATTAGCTCATATTTTACGTGTCGATTGTAAAGTAATCGTTCGTTTGCTGTATCGCCATCTTTATCAAGGTAAAAAAGTCGATTCAGGCTTGCTAGACTTTTTCAATTTATTGTCGGGTTACTTCTTCATGATTGCGCTGAAATTCAACCGAGAAGACGACGTAGCAGAAATTCCTTTTGTCAGCAGAAATTACCGCTAAAGGAGGAAAAGTGATGACATTGAAGCTATCGCAAGTCAAAGCTGGCTATGGCTCAGTAAAAATCATCAAAGAAGTTTCCTTCGAGCTGAACAAAGGTGAGAACCTATGTATCCTAGGACCTAACGGCTGTGGCAAGACGACCGTATTGAAATCAATTGCAGGCATCCTTTCCTACGAAGGATCGATCACGATCGATGGAAAAGAAGTCCGCACGATGAAACGCAAAGAAGCTGCACGCAAAGTCGCCTTACTCAGCCAGTTTTCAACCATTGCCTTTGACTACACCGTCTATGAAACTGTCATGATGGGCCGCTATACGCACATCAAACAAGGACTATGGTCAGTCACCACAGCAGAAGACCGAGAAAAAGTCATGGAGTGCCTGACACTAACCAATTTGTTGGAATTGAAAGACCACCCCGTCAATCAACTTTCCGGTGGCCAAAAGCAACGCGTCTTCCTAGCTAAAGTACTAGCCCAAGACCCAGATATCTTATTACTAGACGAACCCAATAACCATCTCGATATCAAGCACCAGCTCGAACTCATTGGCTATTTAAAAGACTGGGGCAAGAACCAAGACAAAACAATCATTGGCGTCTTCCACGACATCCGTTTAGCCCTGTCATTAAGTGATCAAGTCCTATTCATGAAAGCAGGCCAAGTCATCAAGCAAGGCCCATTTTTGGAAACAGCTTCAAGGAAACTACTCAAAGATATCTTTGATGTGGATTTAGTGAAGCATTTTCAGGAGCAGAGTGAGATTTGGGAGAAGTTGGGGGAAGGGTTATTGTAAATTACTAAATAATTATAGAAATCCTGAGATTAATTGTAATAAATCTCAGGATTTCTTGTTTTATATAACGATTATAGAAGAAAGTTATGGCTATCTGATCGCCCCTTTTGTTAGAGACAAAGATGCGATCCAAGCGGCGGTATTATTAGCGGAAGCTGCGTTAGATCGCCATTTATCAGGGCAGGATTTGATTGATCGCTTACATGAACTGTATGAAGAATACGGCTACTATGAAGAACATTTGGAAACACAGATTTTTTCTGGGAAAGATCGAATCATCCAAATGAACCAACGACTGGATCGTCTGAGAGAACAATCATTTTCGCATTTAGGAGAGTTTGTCCTTTCCTGTACAGAAGATTATGCTACGTCACTAAGAACGACGCCAAATCAACAATCATCTACGATTGACCTACCCACTTCCAATGTCTTAAAGTATATATTCACAGATGGTTCATGGTTCTGTCTACGACCATCAGGTACAGAACCAAAGTTTAAGATTTATTATTCAGTGAAGGATAAAACTCAAACTTCTGCACGTGCGAAATTGCTTCGCTTACAGAAGGAATTTCAGAAATTGTTGGATCACTTATAAATATACTAAACATACTAAGATTGGTGGGTAAGATATTTGACGAAATATTTTACCCACTATTTTTTTGTCATCAAGTATAGTAAGAGTGAAAGAAAGCTCGGACATGACCTCACGGATTTTGAGTCCGAATCATAAAACGAGCTTCTACACTACCATTCTAGAATCTGTTTTAAGTATGTTGGTAATCCGTGTAAAGATAAGTTGAATCGGGATTAATCAGTGAAGGTTTTTCAATCAAATAATAAAGGAGAAGTCGCATGTCCTTTATTTTAGCTTTTGACGTATCTAAAGGAGTAAGGTGCAAAGTGCTCTACCATGATGATTACTGTCTCACTGAAGGGAAAGACCCTCACAATCAATAAGGCTTCCGCTAGTTATTATGAAGAAATCACCGCACTACCAGAATTACCTGAAATTTTTTTGTAGCCACCGCAACTTAGATGGTTATCTACTCTATCTTTTTTAGCGATAGCAAATTTAGCAGAGACTGTCCTCCAAATAGTTGAATAGCAATATTTGGAGGGCTTTTTTTATAGATTATTTGATATTACTCGGTAAAAAAAATGGGGAAAAATCAATGTCAAGTTCAAATTTTGCTCTTAATGATGAAAAAATATGGACTGCTTAACTCTTCTTATTCCTGTTAAAATGAATTATAATAAAGTAAAAGTCTGTCGTATTATCTCAGTGTTCGCTAGATATTTTCACTTAACGTTTGTTATTAGTAGTGGAACGAAGCATTAATATGAGATAAATAATTGTTATTACTTTATAAAAATTATTATTTTTTTAACAAAAAATTCATAACTAACATGTATCTTAAAAATAACTAAAGAAAAGGATGTAAGAAAATTGAAAAAAAAGTCTACGTATAAATTAGTTTCATTTGTATTTCTTTCACAAATGTTACTAACTACGCCTTTACAAGTATTAGCAGATGAACAAGTTTTTTCTGCGGACCAACCAGTAACAGCGGAAGCCCAAACAGAAACAACGACGGATTCGTCTGATACCACAGGTGAAGATAACACAACAGATACAACAACAGATGGTACAGAAGAATCAACGCCACCGTCTACTGGTGATTCAAGTGAACCAACCACACCTGATACTTCAGAACCGACAGAGCCAAGCACACCGGAGGAAACAAAACCAATGGAGCCGACAAAACCAACAGAACCGACGAAGCCGACAGAGCCGAGTCAGCCACAAAAACCAACGCCACCATCAACTGGCGGTTCTACTGGAGAAACACAACCAACTACACCACAGCCGAGTCAGCCGACACAACCAGCTGCACCTGTGGCACCAACGCCTGCTCCTGCAGCGCCAGTTGCTCAAGAGGTACGTCAACCTTCTGCAACTACACCGATTCAAGATCTTGTACCATCAAGTCAAGAAACGGATGAAGGATCGATCCATTTTGAAAAAGATGAATCAGTTGAGAGCTTCATTCGCAAAATCGGTGAATCTTCTCGAGAAATCGGGCAAGAACATGATTTATACGCATCAGTGATGATCGCCCAAGCGATTTTAGAATCAGCTAGTGGACAAAGCCAGTTGGCGCAAGCCCCTAACTACAATCTTTTTGGGATCAAAGGTACACACGAGGGCAATGGTGTGACTTTTGCCACACAAGAAGATGCTGGTGATGGTACATTGTATACGATCCAAGCAACATTCAGAAAATATGCCAACTATGAAGAAAGTCTTGAAGACTATGCTAAATTAATGACTGAAGGATTGACTGGAAATAGTGAGTTCTATTCAGGTGCTTGGAAATCCAATGCAGAAACTTATAAAGAAGCAACAGAATTTTTAACAGGCCGTTACGCAACAGATACAAGATATAACGAAAAACTAAATGGTCTGATCGAAACTTATGATTTAGAACAATATGACAAAGAAGTTGCCGGACCTGAAGTGAATAAAGAAGGATATATCGTGCCATTAAGAAATTATACGATTTCTAGCCCATTTGGTCCTCGTGGTGGTGAATTCCACCGTGGATTAGATTTTGCGGCACCTCAAGGGGAGCCAATCTATGCTAGTAAAGCGGGTACTGTGATCAAAGCAGAATTCCATCCTTCATGGGGAAATTATGTTGCCATTGAACATGAAGATGGCACAACAGCGCTTTATGCTCATCAACAAGAATACGTTGTGAAAGTTGATGATGAAGTTGAACAAGGACAAATCATTGGGTTTGTCGGTTCTACTGGTAATAGTACAGGCAGCCATCTGCATTTTGAGATCAGTCGTGACAACAGCTTAGCTCAAGCGCAATTGATTGATCCAGCAACTGTTTTGTTTTAATTAGTGATAATGAAAAAATGCCATTGGAAGAGTTCTCTCTTCCAATGGCATTTTTATTTGACTCAATTAGTGATTCATCGGCCGATCAGCCAACAAAACGAATTTGAATGAATCGACTTGATGCCAACTTTCTGTGTATTGAAAGTGGGTATAATCAGTCAAATATGCCCAGTTCCTAACAACAAAGATGTTTTTGTTATGTTTTCCTAAATCTAAATATTGTGCGATCGAAGGGGTGATATTCTCAACAGAAATTTCTTTTTTTGAACAGTTCAATTTCAAATGTAATTGGTATGAGCCAAGAATCATCCGATTCAGACACGATCAAACAAATTGCGATCCAAAATAAAATTTGTGGTGTGGATATCCAACATATCGGGGATGCGGGCTACTCGGGAATCGCTCCGGTAGAAAATATCATGGCGATGAGCCGTGCGATCCGTGGAAACCGTCATACGATCGCGATGATGTCACGCTCGATCGTGCGTTAGAAATTTAAGTGATTAAATGGACCCTACTTTCATTTTAGATATATTCTAAAAAGTGAAAGTGGAGGTCCTTTTTTTATTACTATTGTTCAAGCAACTAATTAACAATATATACAATTGGTATAGCGGCAATTTGCTTTGTGTTGTGATTTCTATCAGTAATCACAATTTTATAGACTATCTGAAGTTAACTTCAAATTTTAATATAAGTGTGAGGGATTTTACTATTCACATAGTTAGATGCTAAGATTTATTTTGACAAACTTGAAAGAAGCGATTACACTAGTGAAAAGAAGCACACAACGATGTGTGCGTATGAATACGGCAATGACGCCTAAAAAAGTAGAGCTTTTTCTGCTTTTTTAGGCTTTTTTTATGGAGGAGAGGTAAATGAGGAGAATCATTTTAATGGGTGCGATTGGCTGTGGAAAGACAACTCTTTGTCAAGCCTTGCGAGGAGAAGCGATCGTTTATGATAAGACCCAAGCGGTAGAATTTCATCCTGAGATGATCGATACACCAGGGGAATTTATTCTACATCGCCAATACTACGCTGCTTTGACTGTAACAGCAGCAGAAGCAGATGTCATTGGTTTGGTGCAAAGTGCTTTAGACCAAGAACAGATTTTTTCACCAGGATTTGGCCACATCTTTCCAAAAGAAGTCATCGGGATCATGACCAAAGTTGATCTAGTGAAAGACGAGAAAGAGTTGACGCGTGTACATGAACAATTGCTTGCAGCTGGAGCAACGAAGCTGTTTGAAGTCTCATCAGTCGAAAAAACGGGACTAGCAGAATTGATTGAGTACTTAGGAGGAGAATCATGAAAATCTACACAAAAACAGGCGACAAGGGAATGACAAAATTAGTTGGCGGTCATAGTGTATCGAAAGATTCAGATCGTGTGGAAAGTTATGGAACGATCGATGAATTGAACTCATGGTTGGGCTATACGATCAGTCAATTGTCAAAAGAACAAGAGGTTTTTAAGAAAGAATTGGAAGAACTACAACAACTTTTATTCGATGTAGGGACTGATTTATCAACGGTCTTGGAAGATGGACGACCGCTGAAAGTCCAACAAGAGAGCGTTACTTGGTTGGAAGAACGGATTGATTTTTATACACAGCAATCGCCGGATATCGAACGATTTATTTTACCAGGGGGCTGTCAAGGAGCGAGCATGGTCCATGTGGCGCGAACAATTGCTCGTCGCGGGGAACGACATATCGTCCGTTTAAGTGCGACTGCGGCGATCAATCCTGAAGTGATCGTGTTTGTGAATCGCTTGTCTGACTATTTTTATGCGTTGGCGCGTTATATGAATGTGCAAATGGGGCAAGAGGATGTTTTTTATACAAGAGGAGAGAAGGTCTTCCATAAGATAAAAGAAGAAGGTTTATAAAAAGTGTTTGATTTTTCACAAACAGTGTGGTAAAGTGCTGTTAGATTAATCAAATGTTTATGAGAGATACGAATGGAAGCCAGTGAGATGCTGGCACGGTCCCGCCACTGTGATAAAGCGTTCGAGCTTTTAAGTCAGGTCTTTTCTTATTTTTCATTATTGGGCAAACTGTTTCGAGGCAAAACAGGGTGTTGCTAAAAAAATGACGTTTTTTGAAAGTCAGCCCAAGAATATTTGATTCAATCCCACACATAGCACGATGATGTGTATGGGAATATTGGGCTGGTCTTTCAATGGGGAAAGAGATTTCAAGTACAATGGCGTACTGCTGATTCCCAGCGCATGTGTTGATTAATAATTACAGAATAGACACCATACACTGTTGTATGGATTGTAAAAGAAGCAAAGGGGCTTCAGACAAATGGATCTTGTGATTTCCATTGGTTTGAAGCCTCTTTTATTTTGGTTTCAAGGAGGAATGTTCGTGGAAAGTATACAATTCTCGACACAGATCATTGTGGGAGAAGATGCGTTACGAAGTCTTGAGAGTGTCAAAGATAAGCGTGTTTTCATCGTTACTGATCCCTTTATGGTAGAAAATGGTCTGGTAGAAAAAGTCATGACTTATTTAAATCAGTATCACGTATTTAGTGATATTGTTCCTGATCCACCACTTGATAAAATCGTTTCAGGAATCAAAGAAATGGAAAGATTTCAAAGTGAAGTCATCGTAGCAATCGGTGGCGGTTCAGCCATCGATGCAGCGAAAGCAATGAAATATTTTGGGCAAAAGACAATGGATCTCTTGACTGCCCAATTTATTGCAATCCCAACCACCAGTGGGACAGGGTCTGAGGTGACAAACTTCTCAGTGATCACGATCAGTGAATTGGGGTTGAAGATCCCTTTAGTAACAGAAGAGATCCAACCGGATATAGCGATATTAGACACTGGACTGGTCATGAGTGTCCCACCAAAAATCACTGCCGATACGGGAATGGATGTGCTGACCCATGTGATTGAATCCTACGTTTCTACAGAAGCAAATGGGGTAGCAGGTGCCTTATGTGAGAAAGTGGTTGTTTTAGTTTTCGAATATTTAGAGCGAGCCTACAAAAATGGGCAAGACAAAGAAGCAAGAGAGCAAATGCACTTAGCCTCTTGTATGGCAGGGATGGCGTTCAATTCAACTTCATTAGGGTTGAATCATGGAATCGCTCATGCAGCTGGCGCTCGTTTACATGTGCCACATGGACGGATCAATGGGATCTTACTGCCAGAAGTGATTGCTTACAATAGTGGTTTAGAAAATGGTCAAGTGACTGAAATCAAAGTGGCTGAACGATATGCGGCATTAGCAAACTGCATAAGCAATACGCAAACGAAAAATCCTCGTTTAGGTGTGCAGAATTTGATTCGTATGATCAAACAGCTGCGAGAAAAATTAGAGATGCCAGCGACGTTGAGTGAATACGGCTTGTCTTCAAAAGAAGTATTAGTACAAGAAGAAGCAATTACCACCTCTGCCTTAGCAGATGGTTGCACGAGAACGAATCCTCGTAAGGCAGATGAAAAAGGCGTTAGAACAATATTAAAAGCCATTTTATAAAGATTGACATCGTGAAAAGGTTAACATATAATGAATGAGCACAACGGAGTGCTTCAAAATTTAAGAGCAATGGGGCCCTTAATAACAAGCGTAAAGTGAACACTTTATGGCTTATTATTGAGGATTTTTTATTGCTTAAAATGAAGGAGCGAGTCTTGTTTGGAAGAAAAACAACGAATGATCCAAGAATACGTCCCAGGAAAACAAGTCACTTTAGCCCACATCATTGCGAGTCCCGACAAGGAAGTCTATACAAAATTAGGATTACCGGCAGGCACAAGCAATGCGTTAGGGATTTTGACGATCACGCCAAGTGAAGCCGCAATCATCGCTGTGGATATTGCAACGAAAAGTGGCGACATTACCATTGGTTTTATCGATCGTTTCTCTGGTTCAGTAGTTATTTCTGGCGACGTGAGTTCTGTTGAAGCAGCATTACATGCTGTATTGGATGGACTCAAACAGATTTTGCAATTCTCTGTGACGTGTGAAATTACAAGAACTTAGTTCGGGGGAGACAAAGCGTATTGAATATGAAGGGCAGAATTGTGATAGTAGACGATGAACCAATCACACGATTGGACACTCGAGATATTCTACTGGAAGCTGGTTATGAAGTTGTTGGGGAAGCCGCAGATGGATTTGAAGCAATCGAAGTTTGTAAAGAGAACAAGCCGGATCTCGTATTGATGGATATCCAAATGCCGATTTTAGATGGTCTAAAATCCGGTAAAAAAATCATCCAAGATCAGTTAGCAGGGAGTATCGTGTTTCTTTCTGCTTACAGTGATCATGAGAATACGGAGAAAGCGAAGAAATTAGGAGCAATCGGTTATCTGGTAAAACCATTAGATGCAAAATCATTGATCCCGACCATTGAAATGGGGATCGCTAGAGGAAAAGAAACCCAAAACTTGCTGCAGCAGATCGATAAACTACAGTTGAAATTGGAAGAACGAAAAGTTATAGAGAAGGCAAAAGGGATCTTAGCAAAAGAAAATAATATTTCTGAAGAAGAAGCTTATCAGATGTTGCGCGCATTAAGTATGAACAAACGCGCACGGATGAGTGACATCGCAGAATTGATTATTATGGATGATGAATAATGGAACGGATCAATACATTATGTCAGCGTTATACCAACTTAACCCAGTCAGATATCCAAGAGCTTTGTCGGACGAGTGTTTATTTAGCAGAGTCTAAGCATTATGAGATGGCAGATGTGTTCATCGATGTCTTTAATGAAATGACGAAAGAAGCATTAGTTGTCTATCACAAAAAGCCAAAATATATTCCCTCATTATATAAACATGAAGTTGTCGGAAAAGAAGCGTTATTAAAAAATGAACCTGGCGTTTTACGGACCATGGAAACAAGCTTGAATAGCATTGGTTTGTTAGCAGTCACGCAAGAGAATCGCTTGATCAAACAAAACATTTTTCCGATTCGTAATGAACAACGAACAATTGGTGTGATCATCGTAGAAGAGGGAGTCGAGCAACCGATTGGGGCAGTTGAACGACAAGAATTACAGTCAAACGAGCAAGGGACAATAGCAATCGAATCGACAGTTGATCCTCTAATCATGGACCAGTTAGCCGAAGCGGTCTTGATTTTTGATACGACCACAGGAAATTTGGTCTTAGCAAATCATCGGGCCAAAGAATTATACCGAAAACTAGGCTATCGCGAAATGATCAACGATTTACACTATGACAATCTCTACCTTGATTATACAACGTTCGAATATGTTCTTTATCAGATGAACGATCAGACCGAAAATCGGTTGATCGAATTAGAGACAGCGTATTTAAATTATTACTTTAATATTCGAAAAGTTTGGATTGATGCAGGATCGAGAGTAGCAATGATTATTCAAGATAATACAGAAGTGAAAAAGAAAGAAGATGAAATCGTCTCAAAATCGGTGGCGATCCGCGAGATCCATCACCGTGTCAAAAATAATTTACAGTCCGTCGTTTCGTTATTGAGGATCCAAGCACGCCGTACCACTAGCAAAGAGGCTAGTAAAGTACTAAAAGAAAGTGTGAACCGGATCATGGCGATCGCGATGACACATGAATTATTGTCGAAGCAAGTGGAAGATAATGTTTCCTTGCGACAAATGCTTGAGGCAGTGATGTACAATTTCCGGCATATTTTCAATCCGGAGAAAGTGCGATTGAATCTAACCGTTGATCCGACGATCACTGTTTCTAGCGATCAAATGGTTTCCATTTCCTTAGTCGTTAACGAATTACTCCAAAATATCTTTGATCATGCCTTTGAGGCAGATCAAAATGGCGTAGTTGAAGTCAGCGGGGAAATCGAAAATAGAGTCATTACGATCACTGTCACAGATAATGGCAATGGCTACGATATCAACCGAAACAAAGAGACCAGTTTAGGTTTGATGATCGTGAATAGCTATATCAAAGATAAGCTAAAAGGAAAAGTAAAAATTGAATCATCCAATAAAGGAACAAAAACTTGTTTCTATTTTGAACAGAACACCAAAGATGTTGTTCGGTGAAAAAGCAACGATGCTTAAAGATGCGTAGAAGAGATTCTAGGCTGTCTTTAAGCATTTTTTGTTTGCAGAAAGGAGAAAAAAGATGGCAAAAGAAAAAATTCTTACTGTAGGGATCGATTTAGGTACCTCGACGACTCAGCTTGTTTTATCTGAGTTGACGATCGAAAATTTCGCCTCTGCGTTTTCTGTTCCTCGGATCACGATCTCAGATAAGGAAGTGATCTACCGTAGTGAAATCATCTTCACTCCTTTGATCAATCAGACAATGATTGATGATGAAGCAATCAAAGCGTTTGTTTCCCGACAATATCACCAAGCAGGGATAGAAAAGCAGCAAATCCAAATGGGTGCGGTGATCATCACCGGTGAAACAGCTCGTAAAGCCAATGCGAGCAAAGTATTACAAGCACTGAGTGGCTTTGCTGGAGATTTCGTGGTCGCGACAGCTGGCCCAGATCTTGAAAGTATCATTGCCGGAAAAGGGGCAGGCGCGCAAGAGTATTCGACAAAGCGTCATGCTTCGGTCGTCAACATCGATATCGGCGGCGGCACGAGTAATTTAGTCGTCTTCACCGATGGGGAAATCGATGATACCGCCTGTTTTGATATCGGTGGTCGGTTGATCAAGGTCGACCAAGCAGGGAATATTTCGTATATTTCACCAAAGATCACAGAAATGGTCGAGCAGTTGAGATTACCCTTGAAAGTTGGAACAAAAGCTTCTGTTACTGCCATCCAACCAGTGATCGATGAGTTAGTAAAAGTTTTGGCGAATAGTGTGGGTATCGGAGAACGAAGTCCCTTTTATGAGTTATTCATTACGAACCGAGGATTACGGCTAGATGGCGAACTACCAATCGTCACTTTTTCTGGTGGCGTAGCGGATTGCTTGATCGAAGAAGTGACAGATATATTCAAGTATGGGGATATCGGTCTGTTATTAGGTACGGCTTTACGAAAATCGCAAATTTTTGTTGAAAAAGAAGTCTTACAAAGTAATGAAACGATTCGGGCAACGGTGGTCGGTGCAGGTTCCCATACCGCTGATATTAGTGGCAGTACGATCGCTTATCATGAGCAGATCCTGCCAATCAAAAATATTCCGATCTTGAAAGTTTCCCAAGAAGATGAGTCCTTGCCTGCGGAAGCAATGGGTGAGCGAATCAATGAAAAGCTGGCTTGGCATCGTTTGGAAGAAACACCGCAAATCGCTTTAGCGATGAAGGGGCTCGTGAATCCGACATTCGCAGACGTCCAACGATATGGGGAAGGCATCGTTCGGGGGTTATCTGCCTTGATCAATGAAAATATCCCACTAGTCATCATGGTGGGCGAGGACATGGCAAAAGCATTAGGTCATGCATTATATGCGTATTTACCGGGGAATTATCCGTTCATCTGCATTGATTCCGTCAAAGTAGAAAATGGGGATTATATCGATATTGGTCAACCTGTTGCCGAAGGTGCAGTGTTACCGGTAGTTGTCAAAACATTAGTATTTAATTAAGGGAGCGACAAGAAAAATGATTTTAAAAACAAAATTATTTGGCAAAACCTATCAATTTTCTTCAGTCAAAGAAGTATTGGCTAAAGCAAATGAAGAAAAATCAGGAGATAAATTAGCGGGTGTGGCAGCAACTTCTGCGGAAGAACGAGTGGCAGCCAAAGTCGTGCTATCTCATCTGACTTTAAACGATTTATTCAACAATCCAGTGGTTGATTATGAGGAAGATGAAGTCACACGTATCATCATCGACCAAGTCAACATGCGTATTTTCGGCATGATCAAACATTGGACAGTTGCCGAATTAAGAGAATATATCCTTTCAGACAAAACAGGAGATTTTGAAATCAAATATCTCTCTCGTGGATTGACTGCGGAAATGATTGCGGCAGTCTGCAAATTGATGTCAAATATGGACTTGATCGTAGGCGCAAAAAAAATCCACATTGAAAAAACAGCCAACACAACAATCGGTCGCGCAGGTACTTTCTCCAATCGTCTACAACCAAATCATCCAACAGATGACGTAGACGGAATCATGGCTTCTGTAATGGAAGGATTATCGTACGGGGCCGGCGATGCACTGATCGGATTGAATCCAGTGGATGATTCGACAGAAAGCGTGAAACGTTGTTTAGATAAATTTGAAGAATTTCGTAGCGAATGGGAGATTCCAACACAAACCTGTGTCTTGGCTCACGTGACGACCCAGATGGAAGCCATGCGTCAAGGCGCACCGACTGGTTTAGTTTTCCAATCCATTGCTGGATCAGAAAAAGGAAACACTGCGTTTGGTTTGAATGCGGATATGTTAGCTGAAGCGCAAGCATTAGCATTGAGCAATGGCCAAGCAGCTGGACCGAACGTGATGTATTTTGAAACTGGTCAAGGTTCTGAGTTATCATCTGAAGCTCATTTTGGTGCAGACCAAGTAACGATGGAAGCACGTTGCTATGGATTAGCGAAGAAATTTGATCCATTCCTTGTGAATACTGTTGTCGGCTTTATTGGACCAGAATACTTGTATGATTCAAAACAAGTCATTCGTGCAGGCTTAGAAGATCACTTCATGGGTAAACTAACAGGTTTATCAATGGGTTGTGACGTATGTTATACAAACCACATGAAAGCAGATCAAAATGATATGGAAAACTTAGCTGTGTTACTAACATCAGCCGGGTGTACGTATATTATGGGGATTCCTCATGGGGATGATGTGATGTTGAACTACCAAACGACAGGTTTCCATGAAACAGCAACAGTCCGTGAATTGTTCGGTTTACGTCCAATTAAAGAATTTGAAGGTTGGATGGAGAAAATGGGCTTGATGGAAAATGGGAAATTAACAAGCCTAGCCGGCGATGCTTCAGTATTTATCAAATAAGTGGGGTGCAAGAAAAAAATGAACGAACAACAATTGAAAGAAATGATCACTTCCATGCTAAGTGAAATGGTAGCCGGTGAAAAAACAATAGAACAACCGAAAGCACCAGCCGCAACAACAAATACGATGACAACAACCATGCCAGTAGTAGAAGAAGGGATGATCGATGACATCACAGAGTTAGATCTGCGGAAACAGCTTTTGGTCAAAGATGCAAAAGACGAAACAGGATACTTGCGTATGAAGGCATTTACACCTGCTCGTATCGGAGTGGGACGTACAGGCACTCGCTATATGACTGATTCTACCTTACGTTTCCGTGCGGACCATGCAGCAGCACAAGATGCCGTATTCTCTGATGTTGATCCGCAATTGGTTGAGGAAATGGGCTTCATTTCAACACAAACGATTTGTAAAACAAAAGACGAATACTTGACTCGTCCAGATTTTGGTCGTCAATTTGACGAAGAAAATAGCACAAAAATCAAACAACAAACGACCGCAAAAGCCAAAGTACAGATCGTTGTTGGGGACGGATTAAGTTCTGCGGCTATCGGAGCAAATATCAAAGAAGTACTACCAGCAATCAAACAAGGCTTGAAAATGTATGGCTTAGATTTTGATCAAGTCGTATTCGTAAAATATTGTCGTGTACCATCAATGGATCAAATCGGCGAAATCACCGATGCAGAGGTCGTTTGTTTATTAGTTGGTGAACGTCCTGGGCTTGTAACAGCAGAATCGATGAGTGCGTATGTTGCTTACCGTCCAACTGTCGGAATGCCAGAAGCTCGTCGTACAGTGATCTCAAACATCCATAAAGGTGGGACACCAGCGGTCGAGGCCGGTGCATATATTGCGGAATTGATCAAGAAAATGTTAGATAAGAAAAAATCTGGTATTGAGTTGAAAGAAGCCGAATAGGAGGAGAAACATCAATGAAAAATGATCGTTTAGGCGCAAACGTCTTAAGTGTTCAAGTCATTCCTAATGTAGATGCTGCATTAGCGGAGCAATTTGGGTTGACACCAGGGATGCGCTCATTAGGTATCGTGACATCAGATTGTGATGATGTGACTTATGTGGCTTTAGATGAAGCAACAAAGGCAGCGGAAGTAGAAGTTGTTTATGCAAAAAGTATGTATGCAGGAGCGGCGAATGCCTCTACGAAACTTGCGGGTGAAGTGATTGGGATCATTGCTGGACCAAGTCCGGCTGAGATCACCAGTGGACTATCTGTCGTGACACAAGTCATTGAACAAGAAGCAAGCTTTATCAGTGCAAATGACGATGACAGCATCGTGTACTTTGCCCATGTGGTTTCTCGTTCTGGAAGATACTTATCAAAAGAAGCGAACATTCGTGAAGGCGAAGCAATTGCTTACTTGATTGCGCCACCTTTAGAAGCGATGGTTGCACTAGATGCAGCATTGAAAGCGGCGGATGTTGAAATCTGCAGTTTCTTTGGACCACCATCTGAAACAAACTTTGGTGGGGCGCTTTTAACGGGTAGTCAATCAGCATGTAAAGCAGCTTGTACAGCTTTTGAACAGGTCGTTCAACGGATTGCAGAAAATCCGTTGAGCTACTAAGGGAGTGTCACGAATGAATGCGATTGGAATGATCGAAGTTCGCGGATTTTTAGGCGCTGTCAGTGTCAGCGATGCTGCGTTGAAATCCGCAGATGTGACCTTGTTGAATGCGGAGATCATCAAAGGTGGACTAACCACTGTCCAACTAAGTGGTGATGTTGCTGCTGTGAATGCAGCAGTCGATGCAGGGGTCGTCGTAGCGAAGGCGTTGAACTGTCTGATCTCACATCATGTGATTTCACGGGTGGATGAACAGACGCACATCCTTTTTCAACAACCGAAAACAGAAGAACGTGTCACTGAAGTAACACCTGATCGTTTAGAAGAACCAGCCGAGCCGACGAAAGTCGAAACGAAGGTTGAAGCCACCCAGATCAGTGAAACAAACGATCGTCGTGCGGAGTTACAAGCAAAACGTGTCGCAGAGCTACGAAAAGAAGCTTACAAATTGAATGTGAAACATTTAAAACCATCAGAAATCAAATCTGCAAGCAAACAATCATTAGTAGAGGCGATCATGGCAGAAATTAAAGGAGTGACCCATCGTGGATAAAGATTTACGCTCGATCCAAGAAACCCGTGATTTGATCGAAGCTGCAAAAAAGGCGCAAAAAGTATTAGAAACATTTTCGCAAACGCAGATTGATCAAATCGTCAAAGCCGTTTCAGACGCTACATTTGCACAACGTGAACGTCTAGCGAAAATGGCGAATGAAGAAACTGGCTTCGGCATCTATGAAGACAAAATCATCAAAAATGCTTTTGCTTCAAAAATCGTTTATGAAGAATTCAAACATACGAAAACAGTGGGTGTCATCAATGAAGACCCACAGAAAAAGGTAACGGAGATTGCCGTACCTGTTGGCGTAGTTGCTGGGTTGATCCCATCGACAAACCCAACTTCAACAGTGATCTACAAAGCATTGATCGCATTGAAAGCTGCGAATAGTATCGTCTTCTCCCCACATCCCAACGCATTACAATCGATCCAAGCGACAGTGGAGATCATTCGTTCAGCGATCGAATCTGCGGGTGGACCAAAAGAGAGTGTTTCAGTGATCACGACACCAACGATGCAAGCAACAAAAGAATTGATGACCCACAAAGATACAAACTTGATCTTAGCCACTGGTGGCAATGCGATGGTCAAAGCTGCGTATTCTTCAGGAACACCGGCGATCGGCGTAGGCCCAGGCAATGGTCCAGCATATATTGAACGTAGCGCATTGATCCCAATGGCGGTGAAACGGATCATGGATTCTAAAACATTTGATAATGGAACGATCTGTGCATCAGAACAGTCGATCATCGTGGAAAAAGTCAATCGTGAAGCAGTCAAAGCTGAATTGATCAAACAAGGTGCTTACTTCTTGAGTCCAGACGAAGCAGATAAATTGTCTCGCTTTATCTTACGACCTAACGGCACGATGAACCCACAAATCGTTGGACGTTCGGTTCGTCATATCGCTTCATTAGTTGGGTTGAATATTCCATTTGATCGTCGTCTGATCGTGGCAGAAGAAAGCAACGTTGGCATCAAGTATCCATTCTCAAGAGAAAAATTAGCACCGATCATTGCTTTTTACACGGTAGAAAACTGGCAAGAAGCTTGTGATCTATCGGTAGAAATCTTAAAAGGTGAAGGTGCAGGACACACAATGTGTATCCATACTGAAAACAAAGAAGTCGTTCGTGAATTTGGCTTAAGAAAACCAGTTTCTCGTCTGTTGATCAACACCGCAGGTTCATTAGGCGGAATCGGGGCTTCAACTGGCTTAGTTCCAGCGTTGACACTAGGGTGTGGCGCCGTTGGTGGAAGTTCTACATCTGACAATATCGGAGTAGAAAACCTATTCAATGTTCGTCATGTCGCTTACGGTGTCACTGATCTAGCGGACATCCGTCAAGAATTTGGCGCTGGCGCTCAAATGCCAGTCCAAGAAACAAACAACCAAGGGGGCAACAAAGATGAGTTGATCGATACACTCGTTGCCCAAGTATTAGCTCGATTACAATAATATGTAATATATATTAATTGAAAACACACACAATAGGAGGAAATTATAATGTCAAGTACAAACGCTTTAGGAATGATCGAAACTCGTGGATTAGTAGGTGCTGTTGAAGCAGCAGATGCAATGGTGAAAGCAGCAAACGTAACATTGATCGGCAAAGAACAAGTAGGTGGCGGCTTAGTAACAATCATGGTTCGTGGTGATGTTGGGGCTGTAAAAGCAGCAACAGATGCAGGTGCAGCAGCAGCTGAACGTGTTGGCGAATTATTATCTGTACACGTGATCCCACGTCCTCACACTGAAGTAGATGCGATTTTACCAAAAGTGGCTGAATAATCATCGTTATAGACATCTAAAATGAAACAAGAGGTTGTGACAGAAGGGTTCAGCTCCGAGAAATAAGGGCGAAAAGCCGAAAATATTTTCTCATATTTTTGGCTTTTCGCCCTTATTTTTGAAGGAGTTGCTTCTGGAATGCCGTTTATCTATGTTGTGGAAGTAAAGTGGATATTATTGTTATAGGCTTGTTTCCAAGACGAGATCAATGCTTGGAAATAATCCATTGGAGAAAGGAGAGCGTCCTATGAGTGTGATTACAGAAGACCAGTTACGGCACATGTTTCGGAAAAAAGAAATACAAACAGGAATCACTTTCGTTGTGCCAAAGGATTGTCTTTTGACTCCCGCAGCTTCTAGCTATTTACGTGAGCATCATATTCCGCTTATGCGAGAAAACCTCGTTTCTTCTCCAATGGAGAAACCTAAGCAACCTATGTTTGAACAAGAATCGTTGATGCCCAGTGTGCGACGAAAAATCTGTTTAGAAATAAAAAAACTGAAAAATCTACTCTTCTTTCATTTATTGGAAGAAAACGATATTTATGCCGAAGGTTGGTTGTATTTAGAGTATCAGCAAGATTGGTTAGTAAGCTTTAGTCGATTGGATGGGGAAAAGCTCTCAACTCATCCAAAACGACTTTCAGGAATGATGTATCGTTCCTCCTTGCAAAAAAGAACCTTGCGCTATTCAATCAATGAGATCGAGTATCAAATAGAGAAAAGCAGTCAATTGTTAGAAGAATTTCCGACAGATTTAGCTATTTTTATGTTATGGGCAGAAGAATTGCAACGTATGATTCAACTGCCGAAAAATGAGTAGGAGATGAACCGATTGGATCATTTAAATGAAATTATCAATGAAGTGGTACAACGTATCCAGTCACAACAACATTCTTTCGAAGTAGAAGCTTCAGGAAGACACGTGCATTTGAGTCGCAAAGATATCGACGCATTATTTGGTCCAGGATACCAATTGACCAAAGTAAAAGAATTGTCCCAACCAGGTCAGTATGTCTGCAAAGAGCGGATCACTGTCGCAGGTCCCAAAGGCTTATTCCAAAATGTGGTTATTTTAGGCCCAGAACGTGCGGAGTCACAAGTCGAAGTTTCGATGACGGATACACGTATTTTAGGCAGTCGCGTGCCTGTCAGAGAAAGCGGCAAAATCGAAGGAACACCAAGTGTGGTCTTGATGAACGGTGAATCAGCTGTTCAATTAGATAAAGGGTTGATCGTGGCAAAGCGCCATGTCCATATGACGCCAGAAGATGCAAACAAAAACCAAGTAGTGAATGGTCAAACGGTGAAAGTACGTGTGGAAGCAAGTCGTCCGCTGATCTTTGATGATGTGGTTGTCCGTGTCAGTCCAGATTTTGCGACGTATATGCACATTGATTACGATGAAGCAAATGCGTGTGGCTTGAACAAAGGAGATCGTGGTTACATTTGTAAATAGGGAGGGGATTTCGTGAAGGTAACGGAGATTGAAAAAGTCATTCAGCAAGTCACCGAAATGCTGATGAACCGATTGCCCGCAGCTTACTATCAGTTAGCATGGATGGACGAAAAAGCAAGTTATCCTACAACGTTATTCGCTGAACGATCGATGGTCGATTGGATAGAAACGCAAGATCCAACGAAAAGCGATGGCTTAGTCGTCCAACATGTCAGTTTTCCTCAATTGGCCGCGATTGCTCAGTTGCTACCGATTGATCGTAAAACGGCGAGTATCCTTTCTTTTTTGTTCGCAGGAAAGCCTGTCTTGGTTCTGCAAACAGAGTCAGTGACCAGTCCAAACAAAATGAAGTACCATCTGAAAAAGAAAATCACTGAATCAACAGTGCAATGCCAACGTTATGGGATGTATTTTTTCGAAGAAGAAAATGCAAGCTATGACTCATTTTTAGCGGCTTGCCGAAAAAAGGTGTTAGCAAATGAGTTGCCAAAGCGAAAGTATATCACAGAGAAGCAATTGATCCAGCGACTACAACAAACAAATGGAATAGATTTAATGAATCAGGAACGGTTGACACCCTTAGCAGAGGAGTATGCGCTAAGAAATCGTTTATTCAAATGAGGAGGGATCACAGATGCTATTAGGTGAAGTGACTGGAAGTCTATGGTCGACCAGAAAAGATGAAAAACTAAATGGTTGGAAACTACTGATGGTCGATGTACTAGACGAGAAAGAAACAAAAATCGGATTTATTGTCGCAGCAGACAATGCCGGTGCCGGAGTTGGTGACAAGGTATTGATCAGCAAAGGACAAGCAGCCAGAATTTCAGCTGGTGATCCAGATACACCCATTGATGCAATGATTGTCGGTGTGATTGATTCAATTGAAGAATAAAGGAGATTTACGATGAGTATCAATGAAATCATTATGTATATCATGGTTCTTTTTATGGTTATCGGCGGGATCGATAAATGTATCGGGAACAAATTAGGTTTAGGGGAACAATTTGAAGAAGGCTTGATGGCGATGGGTTCATTAGCTTTGTCAATGGTCGGGATCATCACATTAGCACCTGTTCTTGCAACAGTTCTTAGCCCAATCGTTGTACCTGTGTATGAATTCTTAGGTGCGGATCCTTCGATGTTTGCGACGACTTTGTTAGCAAACGATATGGGTGGCTTCGCCTTAGCACAACAAATGGCACATGATCCACAAGCTGGCTTGTTTGCCGGTGCGATTCTAGGTGCAATGATGGGCCCAACATTAGTTTTCACGATTCCCGTTGCCTTAGGGATCATTGAAAAAGAAGATCAACAATACTTAGCAACAGGTGTGCTGAGCGGGATAATTACGATTCCATTAGGTTTGTTAGCAGGTGGCTTAGTCGCTGGTATGCCAATGAGTATGATCTTACCAAACTTATTGCCGATCGTGATAGTGGCTGCTTTGATCATCGTTGGTCTATGGTTAGCGCCACAAGGAATGATCAAAGGATTCAATGTCTTTGGTAAAGGTGTAGTAATCGTCGCAATTGCTGGCTTGGTCATTGGTGCAATCCAACAATTAGTTGACATCACATTGATTCCAGGAATTGCTCCGGTGACAGAAGGTATCGAAGTAGTGGGTGACATTGCGTTGACATTGGCTGGCGCATTCTGTTTAGTAGCTGTCATCACACGAGTGTTCAACAAACCATTGATGAAATTAGGAAAAGTTTTAGGTATGAATGAAATTGCAGCTGCCGGCATGGTGGCTACTTTAGCAAACAATATCCCAATGTTCCAAATGTTAAAAGATATGGACCGTCGTGGAAAAATCATCAATGTAGCATTTGCAGTTTCTGCTTCATTTATTTTAGGTGATCATTTAGGCTTTACTGCGGGCGTGGCGAAAGAAATGATTTTCTCGATGATGGTTGGAAAAATCGTTGGTGGGATCACTGCAATCTTTGTCGCAGTATTCATGGCCAATCGTTTATTAGGAAAAGAAAAAGAAGTAACCGTAAGTGAGCAAACAACAACGAAAGAGCAAACGATCGTAGAATAGGAGCGTGGCGAAAATGGCAGAATTAGATCGTCAAATGATCGAAAACTTAGTACGACGATTAGTGATGGAAAAATTGATGCCGGCAAAACAGGTCGATCCTAGTGGTGTTGCTTCCATTAGACTAGCAGAAATGACTGTTTCTGAGGAAGATCGCCTTGATACAGGTAACCCTGCTGACCGTGTGTATACAAAAGATCTTTTTTCATTACAAGAAAGCCCACGTCTAGGTTGTGGCATTATGGAAATGACCGATACGACTTTTGATTGGACGTTAGAATATGATGAAATCGATTATGTGATTTCTGGTCAGTTAGATGTATTGATCGATGGACGCAAAGTCTCTGCAAAAGCTGGCGAATTGATCTTGATCCCGAAAAGTACGAGTATCCAGTTCTCAGTAACTGGTGAAGCACGCTTTATCTATGTCACTTATCCAGCCGATTGGCAATCGCAATAAACAAAGTATTTCGGAAGTACCGGTTATTTGGTTTTATGGCTGGTCGGGCTTCATGATCTCAGGTAACAATGAATAGGTGCAAATAATCAATTTAAGTGAGTGGCTATTTTTTATTTCAAGTATCGTTACATGAGAGTGCGGAAGAAGGTCTAGAATGTACTAAAGCCGAATAACCGGTGCTTCTGAATAGTTTAGGTTTAATGAGTCAAGTGGCACGTTTTGAAGCGGCAGTATTTTTTGTCGCATAAATGATCTGAAAAGTGAAGTGGTAAATTCTGTTGATTCAGGATTTACCGCTTTTTTGTTGCTTTTCCCAATAGCATCATTCCTTAGAATTTTCTTGTTTTATGTTATTGTAAGAGAAAGAACAAACAAGAAAGGAAGAAATCGGATGAAAAAAGCGTTGTTGATCGTTAACCCTAGTTCTGGAGGAGAAAAAGCAAAAGAATATGAAGAAATGGCAGAAAATAAATTGCGTACCATTTTTGAGGAAGTCCAAGTCTTGCACACTGAAAAAAGTGGCGATGCAACAAATTTTGCTCGTGAAGGGGCGTTGGAAAAAGTCGATAGTGTCTTTGCGATGGGCGGTGATGGAACAGTCAATGAGGCAATCAGCGGTCTCGCAGAGCAAGAGGAACGACCAAATTTTGGCTTCTTTCCTTTAGGAACGGTCAATGATCTAGCCCGAGCATTGAATATGCCGATTGATCCAGAAGAAGCCATCCAACAATTCTCGATCGACCACACGAAACCGTTAGATATCGGGAAAATCAATGATCAATACTTTATGAACGTCGTTGCCATTGGAACGATTCCAGAAGCGATCAATGACGTTGATCCTGAAAAGAAAACCAAACTAGGAAAGATGGCTTATTTTATTTCTGGCTTCAAACAACTGACGAATACCCAATCCTATACGTTCCGTGTGGAAGCTGATGGCGTAGAGGAAGAAATCGAAAGTAGCACACTGCTGATTGGTTTGACAAACTCAGTCGGTGGTTTTGAGACGCTCTTACCAGAGGCAGAAATCAATGATGGCAAGCTTCATTTTGTATATTTAAAAGACCGCTCATTTTTTGATACCTTAAAAGCAGTGCCTGATTTGATCAAAGGGGTCGATGCGACAACGGAGAATCTTGCGTATCAGACCGCAGAAAAACTAGTGATTTCTTTAGTGGACGAAGAAGAACTGGCAACAAATATCGATGGAGATGAAGGAACAAAACTTCCAGTAACGATCGAAGTATTACCGTCTCATCTATCCGTTTATTGTTAGAATCAAATTAAACAAAATCAACTAGACCAACTACCTAAAACCACGAATATGAAAGATAAAAATAGAAAAGGGTGACTCGATGATGAAACAAATCAACCGAGTCATCCTTTATTTTTTGCGTTTTTTTGTAAACATTGGATGAATTTGTTAAGAGGATTTTTTATGGTTTTCATTTATTTCAAAAAAAGACGCAGATGTACCAAGGTGTTGGTTGATCAAAGAAAAGAACCCTTGTTTTACAAATGATTTACAATCTTCATCTACTCCTATCGCGAAGTCCATTAGAAATTTACATTGAGTCCATAAAATGGAAGATGTACCAAATAAAAAACAAGGGAGCTTACCACACATGTTTTGGAATAAAAGACGATTGAAACTTATTAGTGCGATGTTTTTCATGACCGGTTTATTTTTATTAGCTGGGTGTAATTCTAATGCTCAAGCGGATGGCGAAAGTCAACATTCTTCTGAGCCAATCAAGATTGCTTTTTATCCCAATGAATCAGCAAGTGAATTTGAACAATCAAGAAATGAAATCCAATCGATCGTATCAGAAGCAACAGGTAGAGACGTCGAAATCGTCATAAGTACGGACTATAATATCGTGATCGAATCCATTGCCAACGGACAAGTAGATTTGGCATATATGGGGCCCGATGGCTATATTGAAGCAAATAGAAAAAACGAAAATGTTCAAGCGATTTTAACAAATTCGGGTGCAAGTGGCACTCTGGAAGATGCCGTCTATTACAGTTTTATTGTCGTCAATGAAGAAGATACAGCGGAGTATCAAGAGGGTGATGGCTATACGTTGGAACCGATCGAAGGCAAAGCGTTTTCCTTTGTCTCTAATTCTTCGACTTCTGGGTTTAGAGTACCAAGTCAAGCAATCGTTGATCAGTTTGGACTTGGTAGTTCGGATGAATTGATCATCGATGGCGATTTCTTCAACAAAGTACTTTTCGGAGGTTCCCATCAAGGCTCTGCCGTCAACTTGCTTAAGGGAGATGCGGATGCAGCAGCATTTATGAACATGGCTCAATATTTTGATGTCGTGGAGGGGGAAGAAAACAAAGCTGGTGTCGTTTACCAAGTAAAAGCTGATGCAGAGGCACCATTTGATACAGTCAGAGGCGAAAAAGTCCGTGTGATCCATTCGATCCCAGTGTTAAATGGACCATTTGTTGTCAACAAAGATAATCTGGATGAAGAAACAGTCGATAAAATCACTCAAGCCATGATGAGTGAAGAAGTGACGAATAATGAAGCGATCTTTTCACCAAAAGACTCAGAATCTGTGGGTCTATATCAGAAAGAAGCCGATGAACAATTTGTAGAAGTCACTGATAGTTTCTATGACCCACTTCGCTCGAAGTAGAAAGGACGAGCCATGCTATTACAAGTAGACTCGATTTCAAAAACCTATAGTAACGGGAAACAAGCGTTAAAGGACATTTCCTTTCAACTAGAAAAAGGAGAATTTGTTTCGATCATCGGACCATCTGGGGCAGGAAAATCCACGATTCTACGTTGTATCAATCAGTTGATTTCTGCCAATGAAGGGGCTGTCTTCTTTGAAGATGAGGACATGCAACGTCTAAAGAAGAAGTCTTTGCGCTTAAAAAGAAGAAGAATCGGTATGATTTTCCAGCATTATAATTTAGTCAGTCGCCTCACAGCTATTGAGAATGTCCTTCACGGTAGACTTGGATACAAGTCTGCCGTGAAAGGCTCGATTGGTGTCTACAATGAAGAGGAAAAACAGGAAGCCTTCGATTTGTTAGAAAAAGTCGGATTATCAGAGTTTGCTTACACACGTTGTGATGAATTGAGTGGTGGACAAAAACAACGTGTCGGGATTGCTCGAGCGTTGATGCAACGTCCTGCGTTGATCTTATGTGACGAACCGATTGCATCTTTAGACCCCAAATCTTCGAAAGTCGTTATGGATTACTTACGGCAAGTGACGAAAGAATTAGATATCGCTTGTCTAGTGAATCTTCACCAAGTAGAGGTTGCGATCGATTATTCCGATCGGATCATTGGCGTAAACAGTGGCAATGTCGTGTTCTCTGGGAACCCAGATGAACTGACAACAAATCAAATCAATCAGATTTATCAGTCTGATGAATTGTTAGTATAGGGAGGGCTTGGATGGATAAAAAACTGAATCAAGATCTCTTTCGTAAAAAGAAGCAGTTTTTATTTGTGACACTCTTTAGCTTTGTTGTCGTGTACGTTGCCTTTTCACAATTTGTTGGCTTTCAATTTGGTGCAGCTATTGCGGCGATTCCCCAGAGTTTTGTCTGGTTGTTCACCAATTTTATCCCAACGGAAAATTCGATCCAATCCTTGCCATTGATCTTATCTAAATTACTTGAGACGGTTTTGTTGTCGATCACAGCAACGATGACTGCCACAGTATTTTCATTGATCACGGCAATCATTGGTTCAGAGACAACTGGCCTGAATAAGGGAACAAAAACAGTGGCACGGGTCTTTGCTAGTTTTTTTAGAAATATCCCGATCGTGGTTTGGGCAATGGTCCTACTGTTGAGTTTCAAACAAAATGAATTTACTGGTTATTTAGCCATCACCTTTACAACGTACGGTTACTTGACACGCTCGTTTATGGAAACGATCGATGAAGTGGCAGGAAGTATCACAGAAGCGATGACGGCGACTGGTGCTTCTTACTTTGCGATCATTTTTCAAGGCGTCTTACCGATGGTCTTTGGTAAGCTGATCAGTTGGATATTGTTCATGATCGAAAACAACATCCGTGATGCAACATTGGTCGGCATATTGACCGGAACGGGGATCGGTTTTCTATTTGACCTCTATTATAAGAAATTTCGCTACGATATGGCAGGAATGGTCATCTTGACGATCGTTGTCATCGTGATCGCACTGGAACTTTCGTCCAATAAAATTAGGAGGATGATTCATTGATATGGTCCAACGACAAAGTGAACTTGAATTAGCGGTGACAGAAACCGTCTTAGCCCAACCGACAAAAATCAGACGAAATGCTAAAAAGAAAATCCGTATTCGCGTGTGGAAAACCTATCGGATCGTCCCTTGGGTCTTGTTTACGCTACTGACTAGTATATCGATCTACACCTTACTCACGATGGATTATGGCGAGGTTGTATTGCTGGATGCGACGCGACAATTTTTTACAGACTTGCAACGGATTTTTCTCCAGCCAAGACTCTCTGGACGTTTTTCTTTTGAGACATTGCTCCAAGCTTTAGGTATGACGGTAGGTTTGGCGGTGATCACCACATTGCTTGGAGGTGTGACAGCCTTCTTGATGGCGTTATTTACAGCAAGAAATATCAGCCATTCAGGCCCATCAAACGCGATCCGAACAGTGATGTCCTTCATCCGTGCGGTGCCAACGATCTTGTGGGTCATGATTTTCTCGATCTTGATTGGATTGGGTGCGAATGCGGCAATCATTGGCATGTCTTTTCACACGATTGCTTACCTCACAAAGGTCTTTTCTGAGAGTATTGAAGAAATCGATTCTGGTGTGATCGAAGCATTGCGTGCATGTGGGGCAAGTTGGTGGCAGGTGGTGTTCCAAGCAATTTTACCTTCTTGTATGACCGCTTTGCTTTCTTGGTTGTTCATTCGTTTTGAGATCAACTTTACTAATGCGATTGCCGTAGGTGCCGCCGCAGGAGCGGGTGGTTTAGGGTTCCAACTTGCGATGACAAGTAGTTTTTATTTTGATTTTCATGAGATCGGCGTATTAGTGTATATGATTTTAGCAGTAGTTGCGATCTTAGAAGTCGTGGCGATCAGACTACGAAAAAAATATATCATTCACGCTTGATTGAGATGAAATTGACTGGAAAAAAGGAGAGGAGAACGTCGAGTGAAAGCAGATTTGCATGTCCATAGTTACTTTTCAGATGGTAGCAGTTCACCAGAAGAACTACTCAAATTAGCATTGAATCATCACATGAATATCCTGTCCGTCGTAGATCAAGATACCTCGGCGGGATTAGCTCACATAAGACAGGTCTTCGCTCCTTCCCCAATCAATTTTATTGAAGGCATCGAAGTGACCGCTTATGATTTCAAACGCCGGCAACAGGTACATATCTTGGGGTATAATTTACTGAATTATCAGTATATCGAACAGTTATGTGAACCGTTGCGTGCGGCGCGAACAAGAAATACCTTACGTCAGTTGAGACGTATCCAAACTGAAGGATTTCGTATCAAAGAAGAGCAAGTAAGACAGTTTGCGAAACAGGCGACCGCTCTTTACAAACAACACATCATGTCTGCGTTGATCAAAGCAGGATACGATACATCGATTGATGGACATCTTTACCGTAAATTATTCAAATATAATGATTTTGGTCAAGAAGAGGCAGAGATGATCGATGTCTACGAAGTGATCCAAGCAATCAAGATCGGCGGCGGGATGTCCGTCGTTGCCCATCCGGGAAAGCTCGACAGTTTCGAGTTGATCCCTGAACTGGCTTCGTTTGGTATTGATGGTATCGAAAAATATCATCCAGAACATAGTTTGAAAGATCAACGAAAAGTACAGGAATTAGTTGATCGTTTCAATATCCACTGTTTTGGAGGATCTGATTTTAAAGGGAAGAACGGGCCAGATTATTTTGGTGAGTGTGCCATGGCTAATGTTCGTGAATTTCCTGACGAGTTATTACTCGATGCACATATGAAAGCCAACTAAATTTTTTTCTTTTTTATCCTATATTTTATTTAGCCCCCTGGCTGAAAAGACGGTCTTTCCATTCGTGCGATCATCCTTGCACGTGTTGAAAGACCGTTTTTTGTGTAGGTAAAAAGTATCTAGTACGCCATTACTGTCTAGAATGGAATAAACGGAGTTCAAGAAGGGGCACTTTAATAATAAGAGGGTACTTCTGTTCCCGCCGTTTATTCGGTTATAGGTGGGGGAGGTGAACGAATGTCCCATTCCCTGATCAGTGTGAACCGTTACTTCAAGACAGTGGTTTTTTTGTTTTCAAGTGTTGTCAATCTAACGCAGCAACAAATCGTTGCGTGATCTCTTGTGGGCGGGTAATGGCGCCCCCAACCACGATACCAGCTACACCTAACGCTTGGATTTCCTTGGCTTGTTGGGGCGTGTGGATCTTTCCTTCTGCAATCACGCACACATCTGCTTCAAGAAGGCGTTTGATCAACTGCACATCAGGCCCTTCTGTTTCTTCACTTTCTTCGGTATAGCCGCTCAATGTCGTCCCGACAAAATCGATCCCGGCTTTATAAGCATTGATTCCTTCTTGAAAGGTCGCAATATCTGCCATGAATAATTGATGAGGATATTTCGTTTTGATTTGTTCAATGAATGCGTTGATCGATAAGCCATCGTGTCGTTTACGCAGGGTACAATCAAGTGCAATCACTTCTACGCCAGTGGCGACTAATTCATCCACTTCTTTCATCGTTGCAGTGATAAACGGTTTTTCAGGTGGATAGTCCCGTTTGATGATACCGATCATCGGTAAATCAACTTTCTCTTTGATCTCTAAAATATCTCTGACTGAATTTGCCCGAATACCGACTGCGCCAGCTTTCTTTGCAGCTAGTGCAAAATAAGGCATCAAGCCACCTTCTTCTGAATAAAAAACTTCGCCAGGTAATGCTTGGCAAGAAACGATCAATCCATGACTGATTTGTTCTAAAAATTCTTGTTTGTCCATTTGTCAAAAACTCCAATCTGAAAACAATAGTAAGCAATTTCTACCAAGAAATATAGCATCCGCTTTCATGCGTGTAAAGAGAAAGGGCTTTATTCACAGCACCTTCCATTGGAAAAATCATTCGTTTACAAAAGAAGGATCAAAATTTTTTCGCATATACTGAAAAAGTTCTTGATTTTTTCTTGGATTTTGGATATGATTTTAACAATTTAGGGTGATTTAAAGAAAAGGGGAAGAAAAATGACGAAGTATCAACGAAAGGTATTATTATCAACATCGGCGGGTATTGCTTTAGAAAATATGGATATTATGTTTTTAGCTTTTTCATTATCTTCAATGATCGCAACTTTTAATATTAGTGGAACGCAAGCAGGGTTGATTGCAACGATCACTAATTTAGGGATGCTCGTTGGAGGTATTTTTTTTGGATTGATGGCGGATAAATATGGGCGAGTCAAAGTATTTTCGCAAACCGTCATTTTATTCTCGATTGCTTCTTTACTCATGTATTTTGCTTCGAATATTTATCTTGTTTATCTGTTTCGTTTTATCGCAGGAATCGGCGCTGGCGGGGAATACGGCGCATGTATGTCTTTGATTTCTGAAAGCTTTTCAAAGAAACAAATTGGTCGTGCATCTTCTGTCGCTGCAATCGGCGCACAAGTTGGTGCAGCTTTGGCCGCCATCTTAGCAGCAGTGATCATTCCTTTGTTTGGCTGGAAAATGCTTTATGTCATCGGTGTCTTGCCGGTCTTGATGGTTTTGTTTATTCGAAGAGGGCTAAAAGAACCAGAGGCATTTGAAGAAACAAAAGAAACTGGGAAAAAGACAAAGCTTAGTCATTTGTTCCAAACGAAACACATGGCATGGCAAACGACAGGTCTTAGTCTGATGGTTACTGTACAGATTGCTGGTTATTTCGGCTTGATGAATTGGTTGCCTTCAATCATGCAAGCACAATTAGGTCTATCAGTATCGGGTTCCTCTTTATGGATGATCAGCACGATTTTGGGGATGTCATTAGGGATGATGACGTTTGGGATCATCATGGATAAAGTTGGTCCAACCCTCGCATTTGGTTTGTTTCTGATTTGCTCCTCTTTGTCTGTCTTTTTACTCGTACTTGCACACAGTCAATGGAGTTTAGTTGCTGCAGCAGTAGTCGTAGGTTACTTCATCAACGGAATGTATGGTGGTTATGGAGCGATCATCAGTAGTTTGTATCCAACAGAGATCCGTGCCACGGCGAATAACTTTATCATGAACCTAGGACGAGCAGTAGGTGGTTTTTCATCGATCGTGATCGGCTTTCTAATGGACCATTATAGTTTGACGGCTGTTATTCTATTTCTGAGTGGAATTTATTTAATCAGTTTACTCGTCTTGATGACTTTATCAGGTGTAAGAGATCTGAAAACAAGTTTACAACAATAGTAAATGGATCAAAGTGATATTCTAACATATGATTAAATTGAGGCTGTGACAGAAGCGTTTGTTCTAAGTTGGAGAAGACGAATGTCACAGCCCCAGTTTTACATAAAGCACCGACCAACCAATCCAAACGGTGAACTTAGCGTGGATGAGACGTAAATGAACCTTTTCTTTGATTTAAAACCGGCGATAAGATATTTCTTTTTTCTGAAAAATAGAACAGATTATTAAAATAAGTCTAAACTATTTTTTCGTTAAACATGGTATGATTAATGTAACTTGATTTAAAATTAGGAGAAGATCAATGGAAAAAAGCATGGAAAAAATCAATCAATTTAGAGATGATCGCAATTGGCGGCAATTTCATAATGAAAAAGATTTAGCAATTTCGATTTCTTTAGAAGCCTCAGAATTATTAGAGTTATTCCAATGGAAGCAACCAGAAGAAGTCACCACCACTCAGCTTGAACGAATCAAAGAAGAACTAGCAGATGTGTTGATATACTCTTATATGATGGCCGACAATCTAAATTTAGATATCGATACGATCATTGAAGAAAAATTAGAAAAAAACAATCAGAAATACCCAGTAGAAAAAAGTAAAAACAACAAAGAAAAATATACAGAATTATCATAGGAAGATAAGCGTGGAAGGTGGAAGATACATGAAAAAAAAAGGAAGAGTCAAAAAGTGGCTGGTCAATTTCCTATTGTTTCTACTATTATTAGTAGGATTAGCCTTGATCTTTAATGAACAGATCAAAGATTTTTTTGTTAAAAATACAGGAGATGCGTACGCTATCTCTAATGTGACTCGTGATGATATTGTCAAAAATAATCAAAAAGAGGCAAACTTTGACTTTGATTCAGTTGAATCAATGAGTTCAGAAGCGGTGTTAAGAGCCCAATTGAATCGACCAGATCTACCAGTCATTGGAAGTATCGCCGTCCCATCCGTCTCGATCAATTTGCCGATTTTTAGAGGGTTAGATAATGCAAACTTATTGTACGGTGCCGGAACGTTAGACCCAAATCAAGAAATGGGGAAAGGCAACTATGCCTTAGCAAGTCATCGTGCCAACAATCCGGAATTACTTTTTACTCCATTAGAAAATCTAAACTTAGGGGATAAAATCTATATCGTCGATTTGGAAAACGTCTACACGTATAAAGCGACATTCAAAGAAAAAGTCGACCCTTCAGCAACAGAATTATTGAACATCGAAGAAGGAAAAGAATTGATCACCTTGATCACTTGTGGTGATATGGATGCCATTACACGCCTAGTCGTCCAAGGAGAACTCGAAAGTATCACACCAATGAAAGAAGCCACCCAAGAAATGAAAAACGCCTTTGACATGCCAACGAGAACGTTTTAGAAGAGGTTGTGAGAAAAACGTTTTGATCTGAGCAGTAAGATAGAAAATTGAAAAATAGCTTCTCATATTTTACAATTTTTTAGCTTAGTGATGAAAATCAGTTTTTCGATCACCGTTTATTAGAGGTTGTGAAAAAGCCGTTCAGCTCCAAGTAATAAGGGTCTCCCTGAGAAAATAGTTTTCTATATTTTCTCAGGGAGACCCTTATTTCCGAAGAGGTTACTTCTGTTCCCGCCGTTTATTCGGTTATAGGTGGGGGAGGTGAACGAATGTCCCACTCCTTTTTTGTTACTCTCATCGCATGTATATTGGATTCAGTGTTACAAAATGCTAAAAGTTCTTCTCCTTTTGAAAAAATAAAAACCATGAAAAGGGTTGCATAACGAATGTAATAGTGATATAGTAAATGTAGTTAAACAACGGATTGTTACTGTTCGGCAGGCAAAACCAGAATTCAGCTAGTAATTACGGGCGGGTTCTAGGTTTTTTTATTTTTTAGTTGGGAGGTCGATGTAGATGGTCATAGAAAAAGTCTTGAATAATAACGTCGTCATTTCAAAAAATGAATTAGGCGAAGAAATCATCTGCATGGGAAAAGGTCTTGCTTTTCAAAAAAAATCAGGCGATACGATCTCTGAAGAATCGATCCAAAAAGAATTTGTGTTAAAAGATTCTTTTACTACGCATCAGTTCCAACAATTGATGGCAGATGTCCCATTAGAAGAGGTCGAGCTGGTGAAGCAGATCGTCGACCTTGCCGAAGAACAACTAAACATCCAATTATCGCCAAACATCTATTTGACACTGACCGATCATATCCATTATGCGATCAGTCGAGCAAAGGAAAACATCGAATTACCGAATCCTTTATTATTTGAAACAAAAAAGTTTTATCCTAAAGAATATCGAGCAGCCAAACAAGCCCTTCAACTTGTTGAAGAAAAGCTTGGTGTGACCTTACCAATGGATGAAGCAGGCTTCATAGCCTTTCATTTCGTCAATAGTGAACAAGGAAATGGCGACATGCAAGTAACGATGGCGGCAACGAAAATGGTGCGAGATATCCTAAGTATCATCAGTAAATTTTTCGGCATCGCCTTTGACGAAGATTCCTTGAATTATCAACGAATCATCACACATTTACAATTTTTCACACAACGATACTTAAAAGATGAAGCTTCGGATGAGAAAGATGAATTTCTTTATGCGCTTGTCCAAGGAAAATATCCAAAAGCGTTTCGCTGTGTGGAACGGATCAATGAATACCTGATACAAACACAACAAAAAGAGATGGGACCAGGGGAACAAATCTACCTGACGATCCACATCCAACGTGTAGTAACAGAAAAACAAACCCAATCATAAGGATTGTTACTGGATCAAGCAGGCAAAACCTAGATTGAAAATATGGACACGTCTCATCACGTGACCGTTTTTTCAATCTAGGTTTTTTATTTTTATCAAAAAGAAAGAAGGACAGAATATGGATAATCAAGCAGTAGGACGGAGAGTCTGGGAAGCCGTAGGTGGAGAAAAAAATGTCAATAGTTTAGTGCATTGTGCGACAAGATTACGTTTCAAATTGAAAGATGAATCGATTGCCGACACTCAGAAATTAAAAAATGATCCAGATGTCATCCAAGTCGTTCAAAGTGGCGGACAATACCAAGTCGTGATCGGCAGTAATGTGTCTGATGTCTATCAAGCAATTGTGGATGAACAAGGCTTGGGCGAAGAGGCAAGTTCAGAAAGTGAGGATACAAGTAAAAATCCTTTGAATCGCTTGATCGATATTATTTCAAGTATTTTCACCCCGTTCTTAGGTGCTATGGCAGCTGCTGGGATATTGAAAGGTTTCTTATCACTGGCGACAGTTCTCGGTTGGTTGGCAGCAGATAGTGGTACTTACCAAATCTTGTTTGCAGCAGCAGATGGAGTCTTTACTTTCCTACCAGTGATGTTGGCCTTTACAGCCGCAAAGAAATTCAAGACCAATCAATTTTTGTCCGTAGCAATCGCGATGGCATTAGTTTATCCAACAATCACGCAATTAGCAGGATCAGGTGTTGCAGTTGATTTCTTTGGTCTTCCAGTGATCTTATCTCAATCAGGCTATACTTCTTCTGTTATTCCAATCATCTTAGCGGTTTGGGTACAAAGTAAGTTTGAGCCACTTGTGAAGAAAGTTATTCCACAATTTTTACAAATGATTTTTGTGCCAATGATCGTCTTGTTAGTCATGGTGCCTTTGACTTTCTTAGTATTAGGGCCAATTGGAACCGTTATCGGTAATGCCTTAGGTGGGTTGTTCAATTCGATTTATAGCTTTAGTCCATTAGTTGCTGGGGTCATCATGGGTAGCATGTGGCAAGTATTAGTGATGTTTGGGATGCACTGGGGCTTTGTGCCAATCATCTTCTTGAATATCGAACAATATGGCTTTGATGTTTTGATGCCAATGCTTTTGCCAGCAATTTTGGCACAAGGTGGTGCAGCATTAGGTGTGGCTTTACGTACGAAAGATTCAAAATTACGCTCATTAGGGATCTCTTCAATGATCACTTCGTTCTTTGGAATCACTGAACCGACTGTTTACGGTGTGACTTTACCTTTGAAAAAACCATTTATCGTTGCCTGTATTTCCGGTGGGATCGGTGGAGGAATCATCGGGTTTGCTGGCGTAAAAGCATTCTCTAGTGGTTTGATCAGTTTACTGACCATCCCAACATTTATTAGTACCGATCCAGCGCTTGAATCAAGTGTAACTATGGCGATCATCGGTACAGCAGTTGCTTTTGTTCTTGGGTTTGTCGGTACTTACTTGATTGGTTTTGATGAAGAAGTTCAAGATGAAAAATTAGAAGCAACAGAAACAACCACAGGGGATACGATCAGCACAGCACGTCACAATTTGAAAAGTCCATTGACTGGAAAAGTCTTACCACTGACAGAAGTACCAGATAAAGTCTTCTCTTCTGGGGCAATGGGAAAAGGGATTGCGATTGATCCTGAGAAGGGGGAATTAGTTGCTCCGGCAGATGGCGAAATCACGACGATTTTCCCAACAGGTCATGCAGTAGGTTTGACAACCACAGATGGTGTAGAGATTTTGATGCATATCGGGATGGATACTGTCGAATTAAATGGTGAAGGATTTGCAAAATTTGTCAAACAAGGAGACAAAGTAAAAGCAGGGGACTTGCTTGTCCGCTTTGATATTGAGAAAATAAAAGCAGCAGGCTATAGCGTGATCACCCCTGTGGTCGTAACGAATACCGATCACTTTGCAGATGTGTTAGAACTTGATCAACAAGAAATTATTGCTAATGAAGATTTTCTGGCAATTGTAAAATAAAAGGAGGAAAACAAACATGACAGCACGATTCAAAAAAGACTTTTTATGGGGTGGCGCAACAGCCGCCAATCAATTAGAAGGTGCTTTCGACCGCGATGGGAAAGGCTTATCTGTCGCCGATGCAATGCCTGGTGGTAAACAACGTTTTGCAATCATCGGGAGTGAAGAATTTGATTGGACGATCGATGAGGAGAAATACCTTTATCCGAATCATCGTGGAATCGAACATTACGATCACTTCAAAGAAGATATTGCTTTATTTGCAGAAATGGGCTTTAAAAGTTATCGTTTCTCCATTGCTTGGACACGAATTTTCCCTCAAGGTGATGAGCAAACACCAAATGAAGCGGGCTTAGCTTTTTATGATGAACTGATCGATACGTGCTTGAGCTATGATATCGAGCCAGTCATTACGATTTCTCATTATGAAATGCCATTACATTTAGCAAAAGAATACGGTGGGTGGAAAAATCGTCAGTTGATAGAGTTTTATGAACGTTTTGCTCGTACAGTGTTAGAACGTTACAGCAGCAAAGTGAAATATTGGATGACATTCAATGAAATCAATTCAGCTTTCCATTTCCCAGCATTGAGTCAAGGATTGGTCAAAAGCAATGGCGCAAGTGACTACCAAAATATTTTCCAAGCATGGCATAATCAGTTTGTCGCTAGCAGTAAAGCGGTGAAGATCGCACATGATTTGCGTTCGGATATCCAAGTAGGCTGTATGATCATTTATGCAACGACCTATAGTATTGATGCAAATCCGATCAATCAAGTGGCTACATTGATCCAAAATCAAGAGTTCAACTTCTTCTGTACAGATGTGCAAGTTCGTGGCGAATATCCAGCCTATACAGCACGTACGTATAAGAAATATGGAGTTGACGTCGCAAAACTAGAACAAACAGAAGAAGATTTCCAATTATTAAAAGAGTATCCAGTAGATTATATCGGGTTTAGTTACTATATGTCATCAGCTATCGATGAAACCAATCCAGATGCCGATACATCGAATGGAAACCTACTAGGCGGCGTGAAGAATCCATTCCTTGAAGCAAGTGAGTGGGGCTGGCAAATCGACCCTGAAGGATTGCGCGTGGCGTTGAATGAATTATATAACCGCTATGAAAAACCACTGTTTATTGTTGAAAATGGCTTGGGTGCGATCGATAAAGTGGAAGAAGATGGCTCAATCAATGATGATTATCGTATCGATTACTTGCGTCGTCATATCGAAGCAATGGCTGAGGCAGTTGCTGATGGGGTCGATTTGATGGGCTACACACCATGGGGCTGTATCGATTTAGTCAGTGCATCTACAGGGGAAATGAGTAAACGCTATGGATTTATTTATGTCGACCTTGATGATGAAGGAAATGGGACGTTAGCACGTACCAAGAAAAAATCTTTTGACTGGTACAAGGCAGTCATTAAAACGAACGGCGAAGAATTAGGATAAATAACGACTGGGCCATTTTTATAGAAAGGCCTTTCACCACAAAATTCCTTACAAATTTAATGATTATTTGAAATTTCTGATAAAATTCTCCTTGTTTTTATAATCGGTAATTATGTTATTAAAACAAGGATATAACAAAGGTACGAAAAAAGTAGGGTAATAAGCTTAGACGTTTTGTTATGTCTAAGCTTATTATTTGTACATAGGTAGACCAATTATCAATATTTCTATTCTTTTTTTTGTTTATTTATGTTATTCTTTTACTAACATAAAGGTGAAAGGTGAAGCTATGAAAAGAACGCGTGTTTTATATTTAGAAGTAGCAGACAAGATCAAAGAGGATATTTTTTCAGGAAAGTATCCGGTGGGGAGTATGTTACCGACTGAAAATGAGTTAGAAGAATTGTTCCAAGTGAGTAAAATCACTGTGCGAAAAGCCATCGAGTTATTAGCTACAGATGAATATGTCGAAAAGAAAAGTGGTCGGGGAACGACAGTATTAAGCAATCGTCCTTACAATCGTTTATCTAAAGCCGAAAGTTTTACTCAGATCTTAAAAGATTCCCAATATGAGGTTCGCAAAGAAACGATTGGTTTAGAAAAAATCAGTATCAAAAAAGATCATCCATTATATTCGATGTTTGGTTCAGCTGCGGTATGCTTCAAGCGTTTGTACTATTTAAATGACCAACCATATATCTATTTTGTTCACTATTTACCAAAAGACATGAATAAAATGAAACAAAAAGAATTTGATAAAGAATCTTTGTACCGATTGCTCACACAGAATAATCACATTATCGACTCTTTTTCAGATGACTTTTCTGCCACGTTTTTAACAGATGAAGAAAAAGCACTATTAAAGACGACTTCAGAAATCGGGATCAAGCGTGTACGTCGATCAACGACGGAAGATCGAGAAGTGGTCGAGTATTCAGAGGCAATTTATCATACGAATCTACATCCTTATCATATCAACTACGAAACATAGACAATCGCAATGAGGTCGGGGCAGAAGTGTGTAACCTCGAGAAATAAGGCGTCATCCATGAAAATTGTTCTTCAAATTTTTGTGGATGGCGCCTTGTTTCTCGAAGAGGTTACTTCTGTTCACGCCGTTTATTCGGTTTCAGGAGGTGGGAGAGGCTGGGTGTCTCAGTCTCTTTTTGTCAGAATAATCATATATTTTAATGAAAATGTTTACATTATATCGTTGATATGTTATCTTTTATTTAAACATTATAATGTTTAAATGAGGGGGAGTAATAAATGGATAAATTTGTAGGGTTGATCGAACAAAAAATCATGCCTGTTGCGAATCGGATTGGTACACAGCGTCACATGACAGCGATTCGAAAAGGAATCATTGCGACAATGCCATTAACGATCGTTGGTTCATTTTTTACGATATTATTGAACATCCCGATTGCGTCGGTCGCAGCAGTCATTGAACCATATCGGGCAATTTTAGATATCCCATTTCGATATACAGTGGGGATCTTAGCTTTATATGCCACATTTGGGATTGCCTCTTCATTAGCAAAGAGCTATCGTTTAGATTCATTAACTGCTGGTATTTTAGCTTTGATGTCCTTTCTGATCGTAGCTGCGCCACCAACTCAAGTGTTGGAAGATCTTGAAGGGATAACCGCTGGACGCTATATCAATATTGCAAATCTTGGTTCAGGTTCTTTGTTTGGGGCAATCGTAACAGCGATTTTGACTGTAGAGATCTATCGTTTCTTTATTGAAAAGAAAATCACGATAAAAATGCCAGATGGTGTGCCGCCAGAAGTGACGAATTCTTTTGTCGCATTGATCCCAGGAGCAGTGATCTTGATTTTCTTTTGGGTCATCCGTCATTTGCTTGGCTTTGACTTGAATGGTTTCTTGAGTCAATTGTTGATGCCACTTAAAGGCGTGTTAGCAGGGAACAGTTTATTTGGTGGACTACTTACGGTTTTCTTGATTTGTTTCTTCTGGGTATTAGGGATTCATGGACCAGCTATCATGGGACCGGTGATTCGTCCGTTTTGGGATATCTCGATTGCTGAAAATATCGACGCATTCAATGCAGGAACCAATGCACATGATATGCCAAATATCTTTACAGAACAATTTTTACAATGGTTTGTCTGGATCGGTGGGGCAGGTACGACCCTTGCATTAGTCGTACTGTTCATGTTTTCCAAATCCAAGTATCTGAAAAGCTTAGGACGTCTGTCGATCCTTCCCGGTTTATTCAATATCAATGAACCAATGATTTTTGGTGCACCGATCGTCATGAACCCAGTATTAGGCATCCCATTTATTGTCGCACCCTTAGTAACGACAACAATTTCTTATGTCCTTACGGTAAGTGGTTTAGTGCCAATGATGGTGGCAAGGCTGCCTTTCGCGATACCAGCGCCATTTGCGGCTTGGATGAGTACCAATTGGAGTGTCGTTGCGGGTGTCTTAGTCGTGTTCAACTTCTTTATCACTTTGGCGATCTATTATCCATTCTTCAAAGTATTTGAGAAACAACAGTTGGCACAGGAGAAAGCAGAACAAGCAGAACAAGCAGAACAAGCCTCTGTCCAGATCACAGATGGTATCACGAACGAGTAAATAGAAAAGAAAGCAGGCGTTAATATGAAACGTTCACTAGGAATCTCTCTTTATCCTGATCATAGCAATCCGCAAGAAGATCGTGCCTATCTCGAAATGGCACATAAATATGGGTTTACTCGAATTTTTATGAGCATGTTAGAAGTGACTGAGGAAACAGAACAAATCAAACAGAAATTTCAACAATTGATCGAATATGCTTCATCACTTGGCTTTGAAACGATTTTAGATGTCGCACCATCGATTTTCGAACAGTTGAACATTTCTTATGATGACATGAGTTTTTTTCATGAACTAGGTGCAGATGGGATTCGTTTAGATTTAGGCTTTGATGGTAGAAAAGAAGCGCTACTGACTTACAATCCTTACCAGTTAGCAATTGAATTGAATATGAGTAATGATGTGGCCTATTTAGAAAATATTTTGAGCCACCAAGCGAATACCCCGTTTTTATACGGGTGTCATAATTTTTATCCTCAAGCAGGAACTGGACTTCCTTATGAATTTTTTGAAACGTGCAGTTGCCGATTTAAACGCCAAGGCATCCGTACCGCCGCTTTTATTACCTCTCAAACGGGAACAATCGGCCCTTGGGATGTAAACGATGGCTTACCAACATTGGAAATGCATCGCCAGTTAGGTGTCGTTCCAGCGGCTAAACATTTATTTGCGACTAATCTTATCGATGATGTCATTATCGGCAATGCGTATGCTTCAGAAGAAGAGTTGCAAGCGTTAGGTACAGTTGATCGATACCAAACTGTTTTTGCTATTGAGTTTCTTCCTCAGACCCATGAAGTCGAACGAGGAATCGTTTTGAACGAACAACACGTTCGCAGAGGAGATATCACGTCGCAAGTGATCCGTTCAACAGAAGTGAGAAAAACGTATCAAGCAGATGCTAATCCTCCTCATGACAATGAAGAAACGTTTCAAGTGGGTGATGTCGTCATTGGAAATGATTCCTTTGGGAAATACAAGAATGAGTTACAGATCGTATTAACGCCACATCAAGATCCAAGAAAAAATAAAGTGGGTGCCATTGTGGCGGATGAACAACTGTTACTATCCTTCGTCCACCCTTGGTCAAAATTCAAATTTAAAGAAAAGTAGGCGTTTGTCATGTTTGATTTAATTATAAGAAACAGTCAGGAGTTAGGCAAAGAACCTGTTGATATCGGTGTGAAGAACGGCAAAATCGCCTTGATCAGTAAGCATATCGAAGAATCTGGGAAACAAGAACTGGTACTTTCAGATGAACAGTATCTCTCCGCAGGGTGGATCGATGATCATGTCCATTGTTTTGAAGAAATGACATTATATTACGACTATCCCGATGAAATCGGTGTGGATAAAGGGGTAACCACGGTCATTGATGCTGGAACGACAGGTGCGGAGAACATCCATACATTTTATGAATATGCAAAGCAAGCAAAGACAAATGTTTTTGCTTTATTGAATATTTCAAAATGGGGGATTGTGGAACAAGATGAGTTGGCAGATTTATCAAAAATCCAAACAGATCTGGTTCATCAAAAACTAACAGAATTGCCTGATTTTATTGTAGGGCTAAAAGCTCGGATGAGTAAAACAGTCGTGGGTAAAAATGGGATTACGCCTTTAAAGTTAGCAAAAGAAATCCAAAAGCAAAATGCTGGATTAACATTAATGGTCCATATCGGTTCTGCGCCTCCACGTTTAGATGAAATTTTAGCGCATATGGGAAAGAATGATGTGATGACTCATTGCTTCAATGGAAAGCCTAATGGCATCATTGATCCAGCGACCAATGAAATCAAATCCTTCGTCAAAAAAGCCATTGCTGATGGTGTGGTGTTCGACATCGGACATGGGACTGATAGTTTCAATTTTGATGTGGCAGAAACTGCGCTCCATGCGGGAATCAAAGCCGATTCGATCAGCACAGATATCTATATCAGAAATCGTAAAAATGGTCCGGTATATGATTTAGCAACGACGATGGAGAAACTCTACGTTGTCGGTTATTCTTGGAAAGAAATCCTTGAAAAAGTGACCAGCGCACCAGCGAGACAGTTCAACCTAGCGACAAAAGGCAACATCAAAGAAGGCTTTGATGCAGACTTTACGATTTATAAGTTTCTCGATCAAGAAAAACAATTGATGGATTCGAATGGCAATACACGAACGACCACACAGCAAATCATCCCTGTAAGCGTTATTATTGGAGGTGTCAGTTATGACTGTGAATCATGAGAAATTTGGCTTGAATGAAGTGATCAATGCTTCTGGTCGAATGACGATCTTAGGCGTGTCCACCTTGAGCGAATCGGTGTTAGAAGCCCAGCGTTTTGGGGGCGAACATTTTTTTGAAATGGCTGAATTGATGAAGAAAACCGGTGTATACTTGGCAAAACAATTAGAAGTAGACGATGTTCAAATCGTTTCTTCCGCATCTGCTGGAATCGCTCAATCCGTTGCTGCGGTGATCGGTCAAGGATCGATGTACCATGTGCATCACCCTTATGACGAAACGATCAAACGCAGAGAAATCATTTTACCAAAAGGTCACAATGTCGATTACGGTGTGCCAGTGGAATTAATGATCCATCAAGGAGGTGGGCATGTCATTGAGGCAGGGTATGCCAACCAATGTACACCTGACCACATCGAGGCGATGATCACCGAGCAAACAGCAGGTATTTTGTACATCAAAAGTCATCATACCGTACAGAAAAGTATGTTGGATGTGGCAGAAGCGGTAAAAGTGGCTAATCACTACGAACTGCCTTTGATCGTTGATGCAGCAGCCGAAGAAGACTTACTGAAATATACCGCATTGGGCGCTGATCTAGTGATCTATTCAGGTGCCAAAGCGATTGAAGGTCCAAGTGCAGGGATGGTGATTGGTAAAGATCCGCTCGTTTCTTGGGTTCGTCTGCAATCACAAGGCATTGGTCGATCAATGAAGATCGGCAAAGAAAATGTTTTAGGCTTTGTCCAAGCAGTCGATGATTATTTGATACATGGTAGTGAATCAGGTGAATCGATGAAAAAAAGAGTTCAGCCATTTGTCGAAGCACTGGAAAAGTTGCCAGGTATCAAGGCTAAAGTCGTCCAAGATCCAGCTGGGCGAGAAATCTATCGTGCCAGCATCCAAGTCGTTACAGGCTCTGCCAGGACGATCATCGAGCAGCTAAAAGCAAAAGCCCCAGTCATTTATACCAGAGAGTACCAAGCGAACAATGGGATCATTGAGTTCGATATTCGCTCAGTGACGCAAAAAGAGATGGAACAGATCATCCAACGTTTAAATGAAATCTTACAACCAAAGGAGTAATCATGATGTCATTGACCCCAAATTATCTTGAAGATAGAATCTGTTTGAATGTGCTAGCCAATTCTGTCGAAAATGCAAAAGAATGTTATGAAGCAGCCGAAGGGCATATCCTACTAGGTGTTTTATCTAAAAATTATCCGAGTGATGATGCAGCTATCACAGACATGAAAAAATACCAAGAAGCAACAAATAACGCCTTATCGATCGGCTTAGGTGCCGGCGATCCAAAACAAAGCCAGATGGTGACTCGCTTGGCGAAAGTATTACAACCCCAACATGTCAACCAAGTTTTCACAGGTGTTGGCGCTTCTCGTGCAGTCTTAGGACAGTCAGACACGATCGTCAATGGTTTAGTTTCTCCAACTGGAAAAGAAGGATACGTCAATCTTGCCACTGGTCCTTTAAGTAGCCAAGGCCCTGCTGCGATGGTACCGATCGATACAGCTATTCGTTTGTTACAGGATATGGGTGGAAGCTCGATCAAATATTTTCCAATGAAGGGATTGGCGCATAAGAAAGAATATGAAGCTGTTGCAGCAGCTTGTGCAGCGTTTGATTTTTATTTAGAGCCAACAGGTGGAATCGATTTGACGAATTTTGAAGAAATCGTTCAGATCGCATTAGATGCAGGAGTCAAAAAAATCATCCCCCACGTCTATAGTTCGATCATTGATCCAGAGACAGGTGACACTCGACCACAGGAAGTCCGTCAGTTGTTGGAAATGATGAAAAAATTAGTGAAAACAGGTGAGTGACCATGAAAATCGGTGCATTTGGTGAAGTGATGTTGAGGCTGACACCTCCTGAATATCTGATGTTGGAACAAACACACACTTTGCGTATGGCTTATACTGGAACAGGTGTGAATCTAGTTGGTAATCTAGCACATTTTGGATTGGAAAGTTACTTGTTGACGGCACTACCAGCCAATCGTTTGGGAGATGCAGCGTTAGCTAATTTGAAGAGTTTAGGCATCAATACCTCCTATGTCATTCAAAAAGAACAACATATCGGTACTTATTTTGCTGAGATGGGCTATGGGATCAGACCAACAGAAATCACCTATCAAAATCGTAAAAACAGTTCTTTTGGCTTAGCTACAGTGGCTGATTATGCCATCGAGGACTTTATCGAAACAGTTGATTTAGTCCACATCTGTGGCATCAGTTTGAGTTTGAATGAGCATTCAGCGGAAGTGGCGCTTGCTGTAGCAAAAACAGCGCATAGGAAAGGAAAAAAAGTTTGTTTTGATTTTAATTTTCGTCCGAGTCTAAACCAAGAGCCAGATAAAAAAAGAGTGATGAAGGAACGTTATCAAGAAATATTGCCCTATTGCACGGTCATCTTTGGTTCTGTTCGTGATTTGTCTGAATTATTAGAGAGGCCGATCGACCTTTCCAGTCGTTCTGCCAAGATTCGTTCGTTCCAAGAATTTTTAAGTGATTACCAAATTGACTGGTTTGCTGGTACGACACGGCAATCAACCAGTGAAAAGAAACAACTAAGTGGCTATCTGATGACTTCGACAGAATGGATCGAAACAGAAGCTTATCCACTGGATAGTTTAGATCGTATCGGAGCAGGTGATGCCTTTGCTGCGGGGATTTTATTAGGCTATAGTGAGGAATGGTCATTGGATCGAACCGTCCAATTTGCTTTAGGTAATTCACGCTTAGCCCACACGATCCAAGGGGATGTGCCACTGACGACCAGAAAGCAAGTGGACCAATTATTGACGCATCCAACGATTGATTTAAATCGATAAAATAAGTTATACAAAAAAATGGGCGAAAAATGGTACAGTTTTTCGTAGCTTTTCAGATTCGCTTGACTCTCCATCTGGGAATCAGTATCATAAATGGCAGATAGAAACAGTCAAATAAAAAAGGCCCCCCAATTTTTAGTGGCAGCTAAAAATTGAGGGCTTGAGTAGTCAACGCATTGACCAATCAAGTTTGCCATAGTCAATGGAAACCATCGACCGAGTTCATTGTATCGAATCTTAAAAGAGATTGCTAGGTTTTTTGTCGATTAAATGAATAAAATGTATGGGCTTTTATTTACTGTGCCAAAAGAGGAGGGACAATCGTTCCCTCTTCTTTTTTTGTCCAACACGTATACCCAAGGACGATTGATCAGAAGTAAGATCGAAAGAATAAGTAATGATCCACAACATCGTTTATCGCTTTTTCCGAACCCTTATCAATGATCAAGGCAAGTCATGCGTACTGACCTCAGCCATGTTTTGACTGTTTTCTATCTTCTAACGGATCAGTCATTGAGAATTTGTTGATCGATACAAATAAAAATAACAAAAGAAATAAAATAGATTTCTTTCTTCAACAGAAGTCAAATGTTATTCGCAAGAAAGTCGAAAGAAAGAGAATATCACAAAGTAAGACCATACGTTTTTTTAGTTTTTAGTTATTTAAAAAATAGTATTAAAACATAATCTATTGAAATGCTACCCTAAGACAAAACACTATATATAGTGTTTTTTATTTTGCATAACACTAAAATACAACTAAATCTAGTCTTTTATTTTAAAAAAACAAGAGTAGAATAAAGGTAGATCGATTAGTAAGGATGTGTTTTTTTTGAAGTTGACTATTTTTTGTGGTTCACGTTTTGGACAAGATCAGAAGTATATTCTGTTAGCTGAAACGATTGGAAAATATATGGCAGAAAAACAAATTGAATTGGTTTATGGTGGCTCAGATTCGGGTATCATGGGTGTTTTTAGTCGCACGATCTTACAAAATGGCGGACAAGTAACAGGTATTTATCCAGTCGGGCTGTTTTCTGAAGAATTACCAAAAACAGATGTGACGACGTTTATACCAACAGAAACGATCGATAAACGTAAGGAACTATTATTCGAAAAAGGGGAAGCAGTGCTGGTTTTTCCTGGAGGACTAGGTACACTTGAAGAATTTTCGCAGCTACTCTCCTGGATGGCGATCGGCTTGGTACCAGAAAAACCAATTGGTATCCTTGATGTTCATGGGTATTATTCAGGATTGAAAGAATTGATTAGGAATTTTGCAAGAGAAGGATTTATGGCTGAGAAATGGCTCAATCATCTTTATTTTTCAAATGATCCTTTTGAGCTGATCGATCAATTATGTGCAACAGAAAAACAAACGAAATCAATGATGCAGGAGATTAAATAATGAGTTATATTTATTTAGCAGGACCTTTCTTTTCAGATGAACAAATCGAGCGGATTGCTCAGGTTGAAACGGCATTGACTGCCAATCCAACGGTGGATAGTTTCTACTCACCAAGACACCATCAACACAGTAATTATGAGATGTTTAGTAGCGGATGGGCGCAAGAAGTCTACGAGAGAGACATGAAAGAACTTGCCTCGGCAGAACAAGTTGTAGCAATCCTAGACTTTGAACATCAGACGATCGATCCTGGCACTGCCTATGAATTAGGCGTCGCCACGATGATGGACAAACCGATCATCATTTTTCAAGAAGAAACGGTACCTACTAATTTGATGATCACCCAAAGTTTACATTCATATGTAAAAACGTTCGAAGCGATCCAAGCATATGATTTTAAGATGTTACCCAAAAGTGCTTATAAAGGCGAATATTTATAGAATGAGAAGGGATTAGATGTCAGTGATATTGATTTCAGGAACAATTGGCGCAGGAAAGAGTAGTTTGACCGATATGCTTGCCAAAAAGATTGATTCAACACCATTTTATGAAAATGTAGAGGACAACGAGGTACTACCTTTGTTTTACTCTAATCCAGAGCAATATGCGTTTTTATTACAAATCTTTTTTTTGAATAAACGATTTTTAGCTATGAAAAATGCACTGAACCATGATGATAACGTATTGGACCGTTCAATTTATGAAGACAGTTTATTGTTTCATCTAAATGCTGATTTAGGTCGTGTGTCAGATATTGAAGTCCAACAATACGATAACCTCTTAGATACGATGCTTCATGAATTAGATGATGTTGCACCTAAAAAAAGACCCGATCTACTCGTGCATATCAAAGTCTCTCTTGATACGATGTTGGCACGAATCAAAAAACGTGGACGAGACTATGAACAATTGGATAGTGATGAAACGCTCTATCAGTATTACCGCTCGTTAAATGAACGATATGATCAATGGTACGAAGACTTTGATGTTTGTCCAAAAATCCAAATAGATGGTGATGCCTTTGATTTTGTTGAAAGACCTGAAGATGCACAAGTCGTGATTGAGCAGATTCAAGCAAAATTGGCTGAATTAGAAGAACAGCAGTCTGGAAGTTATTATACTGACAATCAACATGCTAAAGGGCAGCAATTAGATTCGTCTGGTGCTATGTAAGGCGAGACAAAAGCAAAATTCACTGATTGTTTTCAACCTGTAACTGAATAAACGATGGAGATAGAAGTTCTCTCTTAAAAAAATAAGGCAACAACTACAAAAAGTGGAAGAATGATTTTTGTAGTTGTCGCCTTATTTTTAGAGACTAAACATTTCTGTTCCGCGCTCTTTTTTTGTATTTTTAACTATTTGTTTCTTTGTTCGACTCTTCTCGGCTTGTAAAAAACTCAAAAGGTTGATTCGAACCCTCGATCATTTTATGGCAATGGTCACAAAAATTGGCTCTTCCTTGGTCGTTGATCTCTGTGTGTACATTTTGATTCGTCGTACAGGTACAGTAATCTTGAGTATTTGCTGTCTGCATATTCTTTCTCCTTAGTATATCAAGTGCTTCTTTACTATAGCAGAAACACAGGATAGAAACAAAATTAATTAAGAAAACTTAGAATTTTTAGTGATGAGCATGTATCAGAAAATTGACTCATCATTGTGAGCTTTCATAGTGAAAAACGGCTAAAAGATGCACGATCTAATGAAAAGAAACATGAGTGGGAAAGCATATTTTAAAACTGAATAAACGTCGAAATAGCAGTAACCGCTTCGAAAAATAAGGCACCATCCACAAAAATTAGGAAAACAATTTTCGTGGATGACGCCTTATTTTTCGAGATGAAACATTTCTGTCTCGACTGCTACTTTTATGTTATGCACTCAAACTATAACGTATAGATATTACCTTCATCATCTTCTATACGAAAATTACCGATTTTTCTAAAATGAAAAGTCTGAGTCGAACCGTCTTTTTTACCAACGATCGTATACTCCTCATTTTCAGTTGTGATCTTGACATCGGTTAACACGATTTTCTCTGGAGACGTGCTTGCTGTATCAGTTTCAGACTCAGCATATGTTCGTGTCCATTCCATCGTGTCGTCTTTAAATTTGATCTCTGCATTGGCAAGGTCCATGTTTTTTCGGACCTTCAGTGTATAGGTGCTATTTGTTATATCAGATTTATCCGCCTGAAAAGTGGTCGTATTCGTTGTTTCTTCCGTTGAGTGATTTGATTGATTACAGCCAGAAAAAGCGAATAAGGCAAAAATCAACGTAAAGTAAATCAATGTTTTTTTCAAAATAATGCCCCCAGTAGATTGGATAAAGTGATTATACCATTGAATCCAGCAACATGAAATAAATGGCTACAAAAAGTAAGTTTTTGAAGCGATTGATGTTTTAGAGTGGTTCCAGGAGAAGTTTGCTGGGAAGTAAACATTTTTAGTCTTATTGGTTCGATTTTATTATTTATCCTAATTGGTCTAGTCTTTTTGGAGGAAACGGTTTATAATAATGGTTGTAAGCGGAGAAAACGTTTGCTGTATTGAGATGTGCGACATAAAAAAACATAAATGAAAAGAATCAACGAGGTGCAAAAATGACAACATATCAATTTCCAGAAAAATTTTGGTGGGGTTCTGCAGCAAGTGGACCACAAACAGAAGGTCGGGTACCTGGCGATCATAAAGGAGACAATATTTTCGATTATTGGTTTTCCAAAGAGCCAGAAAAATTCTTTGATCAAGTCGGTCCGGAAAAAGCGTCGCAAGTCTATACAAAATATAAAGAAGACGTTCAGTTGATGAAACAAACCGGACATAATTCATTTCGGACATCTATTCAATGGAGTCGCTTGATTCCAGATGATACAGGTGCAGTCAATCCCCAAGCAGTCGCATTTTATAATAGTTATTTTGATGAACTGATTGCACATGGTATTGAGCCATTTGTTAACTTGTATCATTTCGATATGCCGATGTACCTTCAAGAAAAAGGTGGTTGGTTCGCCCGTGAAACTGTCGAAGCTTATGAAACGTATGCCAAAACTTGTTTTGAATTATTTGGAACGAAGGTAAAAAAATGGTTCACGCATAATGAACCAATCGTTCCTGTCGAAGCTGGTTATTTATATCGTTGGCATTATCCTGAAGAGTCGGATATGAAAAAAGCAGTTCAAGTTGGCTATCACGAGGCATTATCTTCTGCGTTAGCTATCAAAGCCTATCATGAAACAAAACAAGACGGTAAAATCGGGATCATCTTAAATTTAACACCTAGTTATCCAAGAAATGAGAACGATCCTGCCGATGTGAAAGCTGCGCAAATCGCCGATGCCTTTTTCAATCGCTCATTTTTAGATCCCGCTGTTAAAGGAGAATTTCCACAAGAATTGATCGAGATCGTAACTGAGCTAGAGATTCTTCCGGACATGCAGGAAGAAGATCTAGCAATTATCAAAAATAATACGGTGGATCTTTTAGGAATCAATTATTATCAGCCACGCCGTGTCAAAGCTAAAGAAACAGCAATCGATACAACAAATGGCCCAATGCCCGAAGATTACTTTGATAACTATGAAATGCCAGGACGTAAAATGAATCCTTATCGTGGGTGGGAGATTTATGAAAAAGGTATTTACGATATCTTGATCAATGTTCGAGACAACTACGGCAACATCGACTGTTTTATCTCAGAAAACGGTATGGGTGTTGAAAATGAAGCCCGCTTTATTGAAGCTGACGGAATGATCCATGATGATTATCGCATCGAATTTGTCCAAGAACACTTAAAATATGTGCATCAAGCAATCGAAGAAGGTGCGAACTGCTTAGGCTATCACATGTGGACGTGTATGGATAACTGGTCATGGACGAATGCGTATAAAAATCGCTATGGCTTTATTTCAGTCGATCTAGCTGATGGCAAACGGACGATCAAAAAATCTGGCTACTGGTTCAAAGAAGTAGCTGATACAAATAGTTTTTCTGTTTGATTAGAAATTTGTTCTTTTTTGAAATTTTTTAATTTAAAAAATGATCCCGAGATTCACAATGATCTCGGGATTTTCACTTTCCTACATCATCGATATGCGTTATTTTTTATTTTTTTCTTTAATTTCTTCGCTTAAAGTTTCATTTTTTGTATATAATAGATTAGGTAAATTTGAATGGGAGTGGAAGAAGGTATGCGAAAAAAAAGGCCTTTTCTTCTCTTTTGGTTAATTGGCTTTTTTATAATACTTATGTTATCCGCAGTATTTTCTGGTAAAATGACCGCTGATCTTGCGCACAAAGAACCAGAAACAACCATTGCAAATAAAGCTTCAGTAGATGAATTCAAAAAAGAATTTTCAACCTATTGGTGGGCGGACTACGAAGTTGTAGCGAACTATGAAAAGGGAGAATTAGAGATTTATCTGCCAAAAGACAAGGAAAAAAATCAATTCATCAATGTCAATGATGTATTAAGTGCCATTTCAATCAGGCAAGTCCAACACGGGGACAAGCACTTGAGCGTGCTGCTTTTGACCGAAGATAAACAGAAAGTCGCACGGTTAAAAAATGGAAAGGTATCTTCTAGTTATTCTGAAAAAGTAGACCCAGAGATGGTCAATCAACGCTTGACTGAATGGCGGAAGACGACAGAAGAAATCCAAGAAATAACTGAAACCACCACCTCTTCATCCGAAGAGACGTCCAATACGACTAATTCTAGTGTAGTAACTGGACCGTAACAGCAACAAGCGCATAAACAAGTGAAAAAAGTTCAAATTTTCTAACATAAAAATATTGAGATCAGCTAGTTGAAGAGTTGGGGCAAGAAATGTTCAGCTCTGATCAATAAGGCGGAATCTAGGCAAATTGTCTTAATTTGCCTAGATTCCGCCTTATTTTCGAAGCAGTTACTTTCCGGAAAGCAGAAAAGCAACGATAGAACACCAGTTATTAATTTATAAAAAAGAGTAAAAAAACAGATTTTTTTAGCAAAAACTAAATGTTTAGGAGCAAAATAGACAGGAACAATAATTTAGAGAGAAGTGGTGACTTTGACACAACTAAAAAAAATTGGCCAACATCAAGTACTCATCGTTTTGATTGCTGGCTTTTTCTTTTGGATGAAAACGATTTTTGCCTACTATACTGATTTTTCTTTAGGCGTAGAAGGAAGCATCCAAACGTTTATTTTATGGATCAATCCAATAGCGACAACGCTATTGTTTTTTGGGATTTCTTTGTATTTTAAGAAAGTCAGAACAAGTTTGATCGTTTTATTTATCATCGATTTTTTAAACACGTTATTGCTATATTTGAATATTATTTTCTATCGTGAGTTCACAGATTTCATTACCGTTAAATCAGCACTAGGTTTCTCCAAGGTTTCCCAGGGATTGTCTGGTAGCTCTTTTTCTTTGATGAAGCCTCATGATATCCTTTATTGGATCGATATCGCCGTCTTTGCTTTTCTGCTGATTCGCGTATTTATAAAAAAAGTACCATTGAAAGCACCCCCTGTGCGTAAGCCAGTGGCGGTTGCGGTGACTTGTTTGTCTGCGTTGATCTTTTCTGGCAATCTGGCAATGAGTGAAGCGAATCGCCCTCAATTATTGCAACGGACATTCGATCGTTCTTATATTGTCAAATATCTTGGACTTGATGCCTATACGATTTATGATGGGATAAAAACAGGGATCACTAGCAGTGTCAGAGCGCATGCAAGCAGCAATGGCTTAGATGAAGTCCTCGATTACACCAAATCTCATTACGCTGTTCCTGATCCAGAGATGTTTGGACTTGCAAAAGGAAGAAATGTGATCGTATTGCATTTGGAAAGTTTTCAACAATTTTTGATCAATATGAAAGTAGATGGACAAGAAGTCACTCCTTTTTTAAATAGTCTCTTTACCGATCAGGGAACAATCAGTTTTGATAACTTTTTCCATGAAGTTGGACAAGGGAAAACCAGTGATGCTGAGAACATGTTGGAAACCGGGACGTTTGGGTTACCCCAAGGTTCGTTGTTTACAGAATTAGGTTCAGATAATGTGTTCCAAGCTGCTCCAGCCATCTTGGATCAGACACAAGGCTATACCAGTGCGGTTTTTCATGGGAATGTCGGTAGTTTCTGGAATCGTGATCATGTATACAAAAATCTAGGGTATGATAATTTCTTTGATCGCTCATATTTCGATGATTCAGATGAGATGCTTGGCTATGGTATTTTAGATAAAAATCTATTTCGAGAATCCGCAAACTATCTCGAACATTTGCAACAACCATTTTATGCGAAGTTTCTTTCTGTCACGAATCACACCCCTTATTATACAGATGACAAAAACTTTGATTTTCCTTCGTTAAATACAGGAAATAGTACCGTTGATAATTATGTGCGAACGGCCCATTATTTAGATCAGTCGCTCAAACAGTTCTTTACTTATTTGAAAGCTTCTGGGATTTATGACCATTCGATGTTCGTGATTTACGGGGATCATTTTGGTATCTCAAATACGGACAATAAAGACCTTGCTTCAGCACTAGGAAAAGATCCAGAAACATGGGGCGATTTTGATAATGCGCAGATGCAAAGAGTACCGCTGATGTTCCATATTCCAGGTTATACAAAAGGAACAGTCAAACATGAGTATGGTGGTGAAATCGATGTATTACCAACTTTACTCCATTTATTAGGAATCGAGGACAAAAATTATATCCATTTTGGTACAGATTTACTTTCACCTCAACATGATCAAGTCGTGGCATTCAGAAATGGGAATTTTGTCGCGCCGGATTACACCGTATTAGGTGGAAAAATCTATGATACGAAAACAGGGGCATTACTTGAAGAAAACCAAGCAGCGGAACAAAAAGTCGCACAAGAACAAAATCAGGTAAAAACAGCTTTGAGTCTTTCCGATAAACTCAATCAAGAAAATCTTTTGCGATTCTATGTGCCAAATGGATTTACGACGATCGATCCTGCAAAGTATGACTATAAGAATCAAGTGCAACGGAACCAACAAATTGAAAAAGAAAAAGGTGCAGCCTCAACAAGTGTCTATTCTAAAAATCATGATCAAACAACAACCAATCTATACCCTGCAGAGGATGGATCGGCGGACAAACCATAGACATGGCTAGATGTCGGTGAAGGAGCAAGCTATCTGAAGGCTTCTTTCACAACCTATGATAAACGGTGTTCGAAAACCAGCTCCTTCAATATTAAGTCAAAACTTGAAAAAATATAGAAAGCTATTTCCTCAAGTTTCGTCTTAATATTCGGAGCTGAACGGCTTTCTCACAACCTGGATCAACGGTGTTCAAGTAGCTGACCTTCAACACTAAGCTGAAAAATCAAAAAATATGAGGAACTATTTTCTGTCTTTTCATCTTACTGTTCAGGTCAAAGCGCTTCTTTCACAACCTTACTAAACTTCTAAAAAGTTGTAATTTCACTTTTTAGAAGTTTTTTTATTGTTCTTCAAATATTTTTTTTATTTATGCGTACTTAATTAGTGAATGCAATAAATATTTCGATAGTTATTTCTCTTTTTCGGTTGTTGCTCTGACGAAGAGGATCTTATTGGAAAATGCACACACTAAAGGAGGCATATTATGCACGATGGAGAATTGATCAAAAAATTACGGGTAAGTCGCAAGTTGACACAGTCACAATTGGCAGAAGGGATCTGTTCAAAAACTTCACTTGTGGGGATCGAGAATCGTACGATCAAAAAAATTTCTTTTTTAACACTGATGGCATTTCTTGATCGGTTGAATATCACACTTACTGAATACGAATCGTTACGAAATCAAGTGGAAGAACCACGGAAAACGAGAAAAACACGTAATCTTTTGAATAAAGTTCAGGAGGATGATTTTGATCCCTACAAAGAAATTGCCGACAATCGCAAGCAATTTAAGCGAACGGCTGATCTTTACTATCTCGTACTGAATATACATATGTATTGGAAATCAAGTGTGAAGCCAGATATCCAATTGGAATTTTTGGGATATGAGATACGAATGATCGAAGATTACTTTATGAAACTGAAAGAATTTGGTCGATATGAACTAGACTTATTAGCAGAGTTCCCCTTTATTTTTAGCGATTCCTTTATCGAAAACAATTATTTGAAAATTAAAAAACGAATGCGTAAAGCAATGAAGTCAGGTTATGATCAGTGTTTGTTTCTTTTTTTAAAGAATTTGACTATCTATTATATCGACAAAAAAAGATATAAAAAAGCACGAAGCATCAATGAAGATATGTATCGTTGTTTAGGTTTGAAATCAAAGACAGCAGTCATTTACGAGAGTTTGATGTCCGATTATTATCGTCGATTGATCGCCACCGCATTAGGGGAACCCATCAAAAAAGAGGAGTTTGAGTCATTATTTGCAGTGATCGAGTATACCTTAGGCAAAGAAGAGCGAGATGAATTAGAAGAAAAACTATTGTCTATCCAAGCACAACGCTAGAGATTTGCTGAAAGCGGCTATTTAGTGGGCATTTGACTTAATACAAAAGGAAAACCAGTCCCTCTAGTATTGAGTCAATCTTCTCACTAAACGTGTGGAGCATGACCTCTAACAGAAGGACTGGCATATCAATAAGATGATCAAAAATTTATGCACTCAAAAAGTCAGTGAGCAAAAAATTTATTTTTTCGCATCTTCTACTTTCTTTGTATCGAATGGCGGAAAGAAACGTGTGATCTCAGTATTGGCTGCATCTCGTGAATCCGAAGCGTGAATGATATTTTCTGTACCAGGTAAGGCAAAATCGCCTCTGATCGTCCCAGGAACGGCATCCGCTGCTTTTGTTGCACCGACCATTTTGCGTACGAGATCGATCACATCTTCACCTGTTAATACCAGATAGACGACTGGACCAGAAGTCATATAGTCGATCAAGTCATCGAAAAAGCTTCGATTAGATAGATGTTGATAGTGTTCTTTTGCTAGTTTTTCAGTCATCGTCGCGAATTTCATTTCAGCGATTGCGAATCCTTTTTCTTCAAAACGCTGGATGATTCGGCCAATCAAATGACGTCTTACCCCATCAGGTTTGATAATAACAAGTGTACGTTCCATATCCTTCACTCCGATCTGTTGTGATAGGTTCATTATACCTAGAGAAAGAAAACATGACAAACGAATCCCTTAGAGTTTCAATTTTTTTGAAAATGTGTTTGACATTCCAGCCAATAGTTGTTACATTAGGTGAGGGAAAACTGAATAAGATTTGTTAGGTGAGGCTCCTATACAAACATAGGCTACTGCCCAAAAATGTCGAGAGACGCCAATGGGTAGAACAGGAATTGTCGAGATAAGGCTTTTCATAAGGTAGCTAAAAGCGCTTTTGCTTTTTACGTTGTATAGTGCCAAAACTCAACGAGTAGATCATCCGTGCTTTTTTTTTGTGCACTTTTTTGACCTTTCGCTGAGTTTTGGCGAAAGGTTTTTTGTTTCTCACCAATCTGTTTTTTCAAATAAAAAGGTGTTAGAGGGTGATCAAGTTGGGAAGTTGAAGTATCCAGTAGTCGGCCAAGAAAGTAATTTAAGTAAACGAAAGGAGATGAGAACAAATGGATGAAAGTCCGGTGTACAAGGAGACAAAGCGTTGGTATGTTGAGACTATTATCTATCTGTTCTCAGCGCCTTTAGAACACTCTGTCTCCGTTGATTAGATAAACGATCAAGCGCACAACAGATATCAGTGTGTGCTTGATAAGATCAAAGGAGGAACACGAGATGGAAAAAAAGAAAGAAACAAAAAAAGTCTACGCTGGTTTTGCTAGTAAAAATAAGCAACAGTTATTTGACTTATTTCAAACAACACAAAAAGGCTTGTCTTCAGAACAAGTAGAAAATTTAAGAGAAACTTATGGAAATAATAGTATTTCATATGGAAAGAAAACGCCGTTTATTGTAGAAGTGATCAAGGCGTTTATCACCCCTTTCACATTAGTATTGATTGCTTTAGGAATTATTTCTTTTATCACCGAGTATCTATTAGCTGCTCCAGCAGATAAAGATTTGTTTGGTGTAATCATAATTTTTGCCATGGTGTTAGTCAGTGGCACGATGACCTTGATCCAATCCGTACGTTCGAACCAAGCTGCTGAAAAGTTGAAATCATTGGTGAAAGTAACAGCTGCCGTAAAACGAGATGGTGAATACAAAGAAATTCCTATGGAGGAAATTGTTTGTGGCGATCAAGTTCGTTTGTCAGCGGGAGATATGATCCCAGCAGACATGCGGTTGCTTTCTGCTAAAGATTTATTTATCTCACAAGCGGCATTAACGGGTGAAAGCTATCCCGTTGAGAAACATGCGACTGTGTGCTCTGGAAGAACACAAAGCGAAACGAGTTATGAAAATATTGCATTCATGGGAAGCAATGTGATCAGTGGTAGTGCAGAAGGTATCATCATCTCTGTTGGGAACGACACGATGTTTGGACATGTGGCACAAAACTTATCACAAAAACCGATAAAAACAAGCTTTGAATTAGGCATCCAAAAAACATCCATGTTGTTGATCAAATTCATGGCATTGATGGCACCAACTGTGATCGTGATCAATGGATTTACAAAAGGAGACTGGTTAGAAGCATTCTTGTTTGGTTTATCAGTCGCTGTTGGGTTAACACCAGAAATGCTACCGATGATCGTTACGACAAATCTGGTCAAAGGTGCCAGTGCTATGGCAAAAAAAGGAACAGTCATCAAAAATCTAAATGCCATTCAAAATTTTGGTGCGATCGATGTCCTTTGTACAGATAAAACAGGTACATTGACTCAAGATAAAATTATTTTAGAATACCACATGGATTGTGAAGGAAATGAAAATGACCGAGTACTGCGCCACGCCTACTTGAATAGTTACTACCAAACTGGATTAAAGAATCTTTTAGATGTTGCCATTATCGATGAAGCAGTTGAGACGTTAGATACAGAGAAGATTCGTTATCAAAAAGTAGATGAAATCCCCTTTGATTTTGAACGTAGAAGAATGAGTGTCGTGGTGGCTGACCCAGCTGGAAAAACGCAAATGATCACAAAGGGTGCAATCGAAGAAATGTTAAGTATCTCTTCATACATCGACCTTGGTGGTGAAGTCAAACCATTGACTGCTGAACAAAGAGAAACAGTTTTGGCGAAAGTGAAGGACTTGAATGAAGATGGGTTGCGTGTGATCGGTGTCGCGCAAAAAACGAATCCAAGTGTCGTTGGAGAATTTTCAGTGAAAGATGAGTCAGAAATGGTCTTGATTGGCTATCTTGCTTTCCTTGATCCACCAAAAGAAACAACCAAACAAGCATTGAAAGCTTTGAAAGATCATGGTGTTGCTGTAAAAGTATTGACTGGTGACAACGAGTTGGTCACACGTTCTGTTTGTCGACAAGTAGGCTTACAAATCAATGAATTGATCACTGGCGAGAAAATCGCTGAGATGTCTGATAAGGAATTAGGAAAAGTTGCTGAGGCACATGATGTCTTTGTCAAATTGAATCCGCAACAAAAAGCACGATTAACCACTGCCTTACGTAACAATGGTCACACAGTAGGTTTTTTAGGCGATGGTATCAACGACGCACCAGCAATGAAAGTCGCAGATATCGGTATTTCAGTAGATACAGCAGTAGATATTGCAAAAGAATCAGCGGATGTTATCTTGTTAGAAAAAGATTTGATGATTTTAGAAAAAGGATTATTGTCAGGTAGAGAGACTTTCGGCAATATTATGAAATACATCAAAGCGACAGCTAGTTCAAACTTTGGCAACATGTTTTCTGTCTTAGTAGCTAGTACATTCCTTCCATTTTTACCTATGCTACCGTTACAAATTTTATTCTTAAATTTGATTTATGATGTATCTTGTATCTCTTTGCCATGGGATAGAATGGATAAAGAATATTTGCATGAACCAAAAAAATGGGAAGCATCAAGTATTGGCAAATTTATGGTGTACTTCGGACCAACGAGTTCCGTTTTTGACATCACGACCTATCTATTGATGTACTTTGTGATTTGTCCAGCAGTGGTTGGTGGAAGTTACCATACATTGACTGGCTCACAACAAGTTCTATTTATCGCATTGTTCCATGCTGGTTGGTTTGTTGAATCTTTATGGACGCAAACCTTAGTGTTACATGCGTTACGGACACCTAAAGTGCCTTTCTTGCAAAGTAATGCCACTTTTATTATGTTTTCAATTACAACATTAGGTATTCTGGTAGGTTCTGTTCTTCCTTTTACTAATTTTGGTGAAGGACTAGGATTGTTACCATTACCAGCTAACTATTGGATTTGGTTGATCGTGACTGTTATCGCTTATTTAGGATTAGTTACATTCATGAAAAAAATCTATATCAATAAATTTGGAGAACTATTGTAAAAGAAAATCTTTTCTGCACTTTCGTACGGGGAATTTGAGCATCCTTCAGGTAAGATTTCAATAAAAAAATAAACTTCATTTAAATGGTTCGCTTATTCTATAAAATTTTAGCGAATCGCTGCATCGTTCCATCAATAGTAAAACGCTGATAGATTAGGTATTTTAAATACCTAATCTATTTTTTTTCTGCGCTACTAAAAAAGTCAAGTACTCGCGTAAGTTATATTTAAATAATTTTTCAAAAAAGAATAAATTATATTTAAATATAACGGAAACAAGCGTTATACAATGTGTTCGAGCGATTGTTTAAAAGCAATCTATTATTACCCGTTGCCAGCTATTGTTATGTTGGATAAAGAAAATCTATGATTCAAGTAAGACTCAAAATGCTTGATTTTTAGAAAAACTAGATAACGATAAACCATTGATATAGCAGTTCGATCAAACATTGAATCAAATGGATCATTTGTCTCACTTCTTGACTCGCAACGGGATAAGGGGGCGAAGAATGGATCAATTGAAGCAATCCGACGGGGAAATACTCTTGGGAAATACGATCATAAGAGTATGCTGGGAATCGTGGCTTCAATAGAAGCGGGAATGATATATTGTCGTAGTTACTCTAAGTAGATTTAAGCGAATAACTAATGATAAGTGAGTGTAGTTGGGGTTACGGTCACGAATAGTTGCGCTATCGTTTATAAAAATAGCTGTTTGTTTAGATCGGTAGCTAATAATGTTGAGACAGGTAGATAAAATTTTTGTTACAGAGGTTTGAGTCGAAAATAGTAGAGTCTAAAATTGATCCTTTAAGGTCGGAACATAAGTGTTCAAACAAATAAGCCATCATTCATGAAAAATTGTATTTTACAAATTTTTATGAATGATGGCTTATTTATGAAAAATGGTGTTTGGGAATAGAATGTATTCATTTTTGAAGGGATTACGCATGGTCATTCGATGAGTATAAACAAAAAAATAAGATTATAATGCAAAACTCGAAATAAAAAAACAACAAAACGCACTCGGAAAAATAGCCGTTTAAAAAAATGACTGGTTCTTTACTATAATATAATTCATGAAAATTTCATTCGTTTTTCATGGTAGAAAATTAAATAAGCAGAAAATGGGTGATAAAGCGAATTAGCGACACATGATTAACGTTGATATAACAGCTTTTTTACTTTCAATTGATTTTTTTGAAATCGCTTGTTATTTTTTAAAGTCAAATAAAATGCTCTGAAAAAAAATAATCGTTTTTCAGTAATAAAGAAATTTTTTTTAAAAATAACTGGATTTAACATTATACAATACAAAAAGAATCAAGCAAGCAATAATAATTATCAATAAGTTAATTTTGTTGTATGAAGCAGAAGGGAAGATAAGATGAAAAAAAATATTGTTATGTGTGTTGCCGCAATGCTTCTTTTTTCAGGAATAACTTCTCCATTGTCAACCGTCGTGCAGGCAGTGGATGCTGAAAATGACTCAGTCACTCTATCACCCACAACTCAAACAGAAGAGTCGATTGATCAAACCATGCAAAGTGAAGAGACAGTCACACAGACAACAGAATCAGTAAAAGAGGAGGTGAAACAGTCAGAGGCGCAGACACAAGAATCGACGACTGAAGAAAAACACTTTACTTTAACTTTTATGACAGATAGCACTCATTTATTCGAATCAGGAGCGGAAGTTAAAGAACTGACAGTGAAGGAAAACGAAAAATTAGCAAGTAATGATATTCCGAGTTTTGCGGATGATCAACCATTGAACGGTTGGGAAGTTGAAGGCAAACTCTATACGAATGAAGAAATCAGCCAATTAACAGTGACGAAGGATCTACAACTAAAAGCAGTATTTAAACAACAGGCGTTCCGCTCTTTGAGAAGTACAGATGCTTCGATCAAAGATACGATTGCTACCGCGGATAAGACGAAAGTACTTGTTGTACCAAATCCCACAGATAGCACGCAAGCTTACCAGACATATGCTGCATCAGATGCCGGAGTAAAAGCGGCATTAAATGATTTGTATCATGCGGGCAATATGCAAGATTACGTCATGTATATTGGATCAAACGTCACATTAACAGCTGCAACAGTCGCTAACAATATTCCAAGTACGGTCGATGCAACTAATGCTACGTTTGCCTCATTAAAAGATAAAGTAAATAAACTAGTGATCACTGGCCATTCAGATGATCCAATCACACAAGATTTAACGGTACCATCTGGTGCAAAAACACTTGCTTTTACTGCGAACGCTTACTTTGGTTCAACGATTACTTTACGAAATATTAGCTATACCGGCTCTTACTTCTATATGAATGGACACAGCTTGAATTTGAATGGGGGAGCAAACGGTAATAGTATTTCAATCTATGGTGGAACCAATTCAGGAGATGTCGTAGGGAATCCGGTAATCACCATCAATACGACAGGTTCTTATACATGGAATATCTTTGGTGGTAATCAAAATGGCGGCACGCTGAAAGGGAATACGAGTATCGTTATCAACAATACGAATAATGGGGGAATCAATACATTAGCAGGAGGAGCTAATATTGGTACCGTTGATGGAAACGTCTCTACGATTATCAATAATGCGGGTGGACGAATCACGAATTTGTACGGTGGTGGAAATGGAACCAGTGCGACCAATACAGCAAATGTTACGGGCACTGTATCTACAACTATCGGGATTACAAATAGTGCAACAGGGTTTCAATTAAGTACCTTTTATGGTGGTGTCATCTACGGGAATATTGGTGGAAAAGTAACCAATAACATTTCAGGTTATGGTCGTTGGTACGGCGCAGGGGAACGATTCATCGGTGGGTCCTCTCGAGGAAATATCGGAACCAATCGTTCAACTGACGGAATCGAAACAAATTTGGATAGTAGTTTATACAGTGCTGGACGGGCAGAATTTGAAGGCGGCAATCGTTATACCGGTACGGTCACTGGGAATATCACGAATACGGTCAAAGCAGGAACCCCATCTGCCGGTGGAATCAATGACTTCAATGGGGGCGCCGGCAATAACGTGGTTAAATTCAATAAAAGTGGGATTGGGGCATCAAATGAAACAACCTATGATGCGTATACACCACAACAAAGAGCGGATTTAGCCAAAGCTGCAGCAGAGTTCAAAGTCTTCGGTAACATCACCTCAAAATTAGTCAGTGGTTCATTCAATAATGGTGCAATTTGGACAACAGCAGCAGGTCGCGGTGGCTACATCGAAGGTAACACAACGATTGAAGTTGGAACGGCTAATGCAGATGGTTCAATCGGCGGAGCTGGCTTTGCCTATTCCGGATCAATGCCAACCGATTTAGCCTATTCGACCACGAAGAAAAATCGTGGGGAAGCTTCTGATTGGGACGTTGTAGGTGGAGGTGGTTATCCTGCTTCAAATGATACATGGGACATCTATATTAAAGGAGATACACAAACAGTATTAAATAATACTGTAGCGCGATGGACTTATGGTGGTTCTTATTCAGGGGTTATTGAAGGAAATAGCTCAAACATATTAAATGGTGGAATCGCTGATACGTTAGAAGGTACAGGCTATGCAGGTACACGTGTGTATGGTAACGGACAAACCATCGTCAATGATGGTCAAGTAGACTGGTTCCTATCTGGTGGCGGATGGGATGACAAAAAAATTGTCGGAAACGTAGGAGTGACCGTTTATGAAGGCGTCATTAATGCTTCAATGGGTGCATCCTATGGCGCAAGTGGTGGACATACTGTCACTGGAAATTCAGATAATCGCATCTATGGTGGGAACTTCTCTGGTACTCCACGAACTGGTTCTAACGGCTTTTCTGGTGGTATCACAAACTATGGGTCACTACTTGGAAATGCTAGTTTACTCATCGATTTACGAAACTATGACGGTGAATTCAAGTTGCCAGGTAATACGTATATCACAGGTGGACGACCATATGGACAAAACACGAATTTGGGGACATCTGCAGACAATACGATTACGTTGAATATCTTTACCAAACCAGGTGTGGATTCATTAAATGGTGCGAGCATTTATGGGGATGGTGGTAGTAATGCTGCGTACACCAAAAATGGCTCGATCCAGATGAATATCCAAGCGGAGGGTTCTAGTATTGGTAATCTGTATGCTACACAGTATTCCAATATCAGCAGTGGGAAAATTTTGCGTAATGTTACTGCTAATGTTCAAGGAGCGGTCAGCATCAACGGTTTATCCGGTGGTTCAGCGAGTGATAACTTTACGAATACGATCGCTAGTGCTAGTACAAACAAAGTCGTGTTCAATTTTGGTGAGACTGTCGATGGTACAAACAACTATCAAACTGATCCAATCAATCTTACTGGACTAGGCATCGTCAATTTCACCGAATTAAATGTAACAAACGGATTGAAATTAATGGCAAATGGCGGAAATATCAAAAATGGTTTATCTGCGACTGCTGCCAATCATGCAACAACCTATCATTCATTTGGGGACATCCATCTGTCAAAAAATGCTGGGATCGGCGTTTCAACTTCTAGTAACTTAATTTCAGCAGCTAAGTTAACTATAGAGGATGAAGCCACTTTAGAAACGATTCCTGGAACAGGAAAAGTCAATATTTCAGATGTCGAGTTTCCTGATCCTGCAAAAGATGAATTAGTCTGGATCAAGTCAACTACTGGAGATTCAGCAACGCAAGTAGATAGTACCGGTACATGGTTCGGTGCAAATAAAGCCTATCAAGTTTTGACAATCAATCCAACGATTGCCAATGCAACAAAGCTAACACCTTTGAATTTCAGAGGAACTGAAAAAGCAACTGGGAAAAGCTTCATCGGAGATAACGATGTCTCAAAATCCGGTAGTGGTTATGGTATCGCCATACCTGGTTCAGTTATCGATTATGAAGTAGAAAATCCTGGGATCGCTCAAGGCAAAGGAAGTATTTTTCATGACGTCAGTGAAGTGAAAGAAGGAAATGCGCCATTAGTCCTGAATGCATGGGGAACAGAAACTGCAGGTACAAAAGTTCAAAAAGGACGCTTGGTGATTCCATCAGGAAAAGGTATCACACCAAAATTAAGCTTTGAACCAGAAACACAAACAACTGGTTCATGGTTGTACCAAGCAGAAATCATCAGTTCAAAAAAAGGAGATACCCCGACAACGATTGCTGAACAAAAGGATTCTTCAACGATCGATTGGCAATCGCCAGATAGCGAATACAGTTATGAAGTCAAAGTGAAGTATTCGAATGCAGCTGAGCTTTCTGCTAAAAATGTGATCATTTCTGAAAAAGAAGCACAAGATTTAGTCGATAAACAATCGATTTTAACATTGATGGAGGCGAAGGGACGTCCATTCTTTACGGATTCGATCACTGCTGATGTGATGGACGAGATCAAGCAACCACTAGCTGCAGATGAAGTTTCCAGAAAACATGTCATTGATTACAAAGTCGGTACGACAGGGAATGAAAAGGAACAACAAGCAAACTTGATTGTTGTAAAAAATGAAGCAACGATTTCGACGGATCGCAGTTTTGCAGTCTATGCAAAAGATGTTCGGATGAGTTTATCTGATGCCAATGGGTTGACGTCTCAACAAGAGTTGAATCAACGAACACTGGCACAAGTGATCTTAGCCGATGGCAGTGCGAATCAAGTACCAACGTTGACAGACGCAACGTTTTCAGCAATCAAGAATGCGACAGAAGCGGAAGTTTTAAAAAATGTTTCAACGACGTATAGCTATCAACTAAATGGAATAACAACTGAAAAAACAATCAATGTAGCAATTACAGGGACATTAGAGCTTAAAGAAGTACCAAATACGATGAATTTCGAGACACAAAAAGTTAAGACAACGACTCAAACGTATTGGCCATTGATCGAAGGTGATTTGATCGTGAAAGATACAAGAGGTTCTGAACGGGATAGTTGGCAATTGACAGTCACTGAAAAACAACCTTTGACTTCGGGGACAACCCAACTTTCTAATACACTTTCATTTACAGACGGTACAAAGAATACCGTACTCGGCCCCAATGCAGTGATCGTGGAAGAGAAGACACTGACGACAAATGGTGAATATCTTGTCAATCAAGAGTGGGGACAAACGAACAACAAAGGAATCAAGTTAACTGTTCCTCCGGAAAAACAAAAAGTCGGAAGTTATCAAGGAACATTATCATGGTCATTGGTTGCAGCACCTGGTAACCCATAGAAAACACGACGATAGAGAATAGGTGGGAAAGATGAAGAAAAAAAGGTGGAAGATCCTTGTGTTGTTAGGACTTCTTTTTACTCAAACGCCAATTGGTCTAGCCGATGAAGAGCAATCGTTCAAAAGTGAGGGTGTTACAGGATTTTATGGCACCTATGAATATCCTGAAGCAGGAAGTAGCAGTTCCAAAGAAGGGGTGGGTGAGCCAACTTCCCCCAGCTCTACTCAAGAGGATCAAACGTCCTCTGAAAAAAATGGAGCAACTGTGGAACAGCAAGAGGCGATACAAGGGGATAGCAAACAGTTACCAAAAACTGGAGAATACAGAAGTAAACAATTTACGATTATTGGAAGTTTCCTTCTTTTGATCGTATTGATAATTATTGTTATAAAAAGGAGAAGAAGAGAAAAATGAAAAAGACAACGTTGTTAACAGCTGGAATTATTTTATTTAGTACACTAGTAGGAACAAGCACAGTATTTGCTGCGGATGAAACTGCAAGCTATGAGACAAATGGAGTGATCGCATTTGAAGCAGATACCGATCCAACAAACCCGGTTGATCCAACTGATCCAACAAGTCCGGTAGAACCAGTAGATCCAACTGATCCAAATGGACCAAATCCAGGGACGAACGGACCATTATCAATTGATTTTGCTTCAAGCTTCCAATTTGGGAAACAAAAAATCACTACTGTCACAAAAGACTACTATGCACAGATCCAAACATTCAAAGATGGAACAGACGGACCAAACTACGTCCAAGTAACAGACAAACGTGGAACACAAGAAGGATGGAGCTTATCTGTCAAGCAAGACAGTCAATTCAAAACTGCTGCTGATGAAGAGTTATCTGGTGCAGTACTATCCTTAAGTAACGGTGCAAGTGCATCGATCATGGATGATCAATACAAACCAGATCTAGTAACACAAAACACATTGACTCCTGGAAGCGAATCAGTCTTGATGACTGCTGACGCGGGTAAAGGCATGGGAACTTGGATCTACAAATTTGGTACGGATGCCACACAAGGCGAAACTGCTGTAAAACTTAACGTACCAGGTAAAACGGTCAAATTAGCGAAAGAGTATAGCACCACATTGACATGGAGCCTTAAATCTACTCCAGCACCATAAAAGAAAAAGGCAGAAAATGAATCACTTTGGGGGATCGTATGAAAAAAACAGTAAGTGGTTTAATGATCATTAGTCTTTTGACAGGAGTTACGGTTACCGTCCAAGCAGTCGATCAAGCAAAGTATACAAGTAACGGTACGGTCAATTTTATACCTGATACGGAACCAACCGATCCAGTCAATCCAATCGACCCTGATCCAGACAAACCGGTTCATCCAACTAATCCAGATGGAACCGACCCAGAACCAGGTACAAAAGGACCACTATCGATCGACTTTGCTTCAAGTTTTGATTTCGGCATGAATAAGATATCGAATAAAACAGAAACCTATTATGCCAAAGCACAGACTTATGTAAATGACGATGGCACATTTTCGGATCTAGTCACACCAGATTATGTCCAAGTGTCTGATCACCGAGGAAATAATGCTGGTTGGACATTGAAAGTATGTCAAAACGGTCAATTTAAGAACGATGACACATTAAACAACACGTTGACTGGCGCGGTAATCGAATTGCAAGATCCGGTAGTCAAATCAAATGCAGAGGGTGTGGCTGCACCGACTGCGACCACTGAAATCGCCTTAGATCCAAACGGTGCAGAATCGATTGTTCTAAGTGCAGGACAAGATGCAGGTTCTGGCACGTGGATCGAAGCGTGGGGGGATAAAGTGGAGACAATCACAATGAAAGACCCAAAAAATAAAGACGTATCCTCAATGGTTACAAAAAGTGTTTCATTGACCATCCCGGGTAAAACGCCGAAAGATGCAGTCACGTACTCAACAACATTAACTTGGAATCTATCTGATACACCAGGAAATTAAGAATGGAGAAAATAAAAATGAAAAAATCACCAATGATCTTATTATCAACAATGTTATTAGGCGGAGTATTTAGCACAGTTAGCGTAGCAGCAGCTGATGGTGGAGAGTATACTTCAAATGGTGTCATCAATTATGTGCCAAATACAGAGACGACTGATCCAGTTGATCCACTTGATCCAGAACAACCAGTGACGCCAGTTGATCCAACAAATCCTGATGGTAAGCCAAATCCAGGTACAAATGGACCATTGTCGATCGACTTTGCTTCAAGTCTAGTCTTCGGTGAACAAAAAATCACGTCTAAAACGCAAACATACTATGCTGCAGCACAAAAATATAAAGATGCAAGTGATGTTGAAAAAGAAGGACCAAACTTTGTTCAAGTATCTGACAACCGCGGAACTGAAACAGGTTGGACATTGAAAGTAAAACAAAATGCACAATTCAAAACAGCGGAAGACCAAGAATTGACAGGTGCAAAAATCACATTATCAAATGGTAATGTCGTGACTGGTTCACAATCAGCAAAACCAACAGGCGTTGCAACTTTCAGCTTAGATCCAAGTGGTAGTGAATCATTAGTGATGAGTGCGAAAAATGGTGAAGGTGCTGGAACGTATTTGATGGATTGGGGAAATTCAGTGGATACCGCGAAAAATAGTATTGCACTAGAAGTACCAGGTTCAACGACAAAATACGCAAAAGCTTATCAAACAACGTTCACTTGGACGTTAACAGATGCGCCAGGAAACTAATCGAATACAATCTGGTCAAGGCAAAAATGAAAGAACTTTTTGTCTTGACCTCAAAAAAATTGGTGCAACGCAGTGATATTAGTTACCTTTGAAGGGATAGAACGCTTCTGTCATAGCCTCGCCAACATCTAATTTATCAGGGAGTTAAAAATATTATGAAAAAAAGATTTATCCTTATTGTCAGCCTCATTGTTGCCATGCTAAGTATGGTTCCAGTCCAATCAACTTTTGCATCAGAATTTAATTTTGCGGTTACCCCAGTGATTCCTGAAAATCAAATCGATAAAGAAAAAACATATTTCGATCTATTGATGGAACCTGACAAACAACAAACAATCGAAGTCCAATTACGCAATGACACAGACAACGACATCACGATCGAAACCACGATCAACAGTGCAACAACTAATTTGAATGGTGTGGTGGAGTATGGTGAAAATAAAATTGAACCCGATAATAGTTTGGTTTACAATTTAAAAGATTATGCGAAAGCAGAGCCAGAAGTGACGTTACCAAAACATTCGGAAGTGACAGTGCCAATCACAGTCACGATGCCAGCAGAAAAATTTGATGGTGTCATGGCAGGCGGGATCACTTTTAAAGAAAAAACGGATGACACTCAGGACTCTTCTTCCGAAGATAAAGGATTAGCCATCAAAAATGAGTACTCTTACGTAGTTGCATTATTGATCCGTCAAAATATGACAGCGATCAAGCCTGATCTCAAAGCAACGAAAGTGGAACCCGCACAAGTCAATGCGAGAAATGTGATCAATGTACATTTGCAAAACCCTCAAGCGGTTTACTTGAATCAATTGAATGTAGCAACAACGATCACGAAAAAAGGATCAGCTGAAGTGCTGTACGAAAGCCAAGCCGAAAGTATGCAAGTGGCGCCAAATTCTCACTTTGCTTACCCCATTTCTTTAAATGGTGAAAAGTTGGAAGCAGGGAAGTATACGATGAAGATGACTGCTTACGGCGAAAAAGCTGAAGATGGAGAATACAAAGTCAAAACTTCTAATGGCTCTGAGGAAACCTATAAATATAAATGGGAATTTGAAAAAGACTTTGAAATCAAAGGCGAAGTTGCTAGGGAATTAAACGAAAAAGATGTGACGATCGAACAAGACAATACTTGGATCTATCTATTATTCGGTATCCTATTATTATTGATTCTTTTACTTCTATTTATTTTTTGGAAAAGAAAAAAACAAAAAGATGAAGACGAATCTGAAAATAAATAATATCAATCCCTGATAAAAAAACGTCTGACTGATCAAATAAATAAGATCAGTCAGACAATTTTTACTTGGAAACGAATGGTTTCACTTACTTAAAATGTCTAATCAAAAAAGGGGGAGAAAAGTGAAAAGACAAAAAATCGCCATATTAGGAACACTTTTGTTCGCGGCAGTCTATTTTGAATCTTCCAACTATATATATGCAGAAACGATCATTTATGATCCGTTGAATCCAACAGAAGAAATCCAAATTCAACCAGTTACTCCCCAACGGCCTGTAACGGATGAGAAAGAAGCAGAGGTTGAACACACCGAACAATCACAAGATACTGCAATTATAAATAACGAAAAGCAGAAAGTTGAAGAACAACCACCAGCCGAATTACCGTATCAAGATTCTTCAATTCCTAAAAAAAAGCGACCAAACAAAACAAAATTATTAGATAACCAGGGCGATATTATTAGCCAGATTGCTAGTACATCACGTAAAATAACCTTAGATGATCAATTTTTTTCTGATGATCACTCTCATAGCCAAGTGATGTTGCCACAATCGAGTGGTTCTGGTTCTGCTAGTTCAGATAATAGTCAGATGGCAGTAATGAGCTACTTATTTTCAGTTACGATACTCTATGGAGAAAAACCAGAAGGTAGAGGAAATCAAAATGTTCAAACTATTTTTAGATAAGCCAGCGCAACGAAAGTTAGAGTTGCTACGTTATTTGGAAACAAAGCCACTTTTAATTGAAAATCATGAAAAAGTGCTGGAAGAATTGGATATCTCTTATTTTCTGCTGAATAAGTCAATGGAAGAATTGTCACATGATTTTGTGGACTATGGGCTAACGGATGAATTTCAACTGTTTTTCGAAGGAAATAACGTCCGACTGATTGAGAGTGGTCGAGGGAATTCGACAATTTTAGGTGAAATGTATGTCCGCCATTCCTTTGGTTTTTTGATGTTACAAGAAATATTTTTTGAAACGTTCGAATCTGTCAATGACTATGCGATCAAGAATTATATCAGTCATCCCCTCGTCTACCAAAAGCTGAAAGACATGCGTACGAGATTAGCAGACAAAGAACTTACAGTCACAAAAGAATTCTTACTAAGTGGGGAAGAAGGCTCTGTACGTGGATTGGTGACGATTTATTTCACCAAATTATACGGACGGGCTTATTCGGTTTATCCAACAGAGATCACGAAACCAGTGGAAGAATTGATTCGGTTGCTTGAACCGAAATTCGCTGCTTCTTTTACAGGTTTTAGTGAAACAAAACTCCAACATTTTCTTTCAGTCAGCTTGATTCGAATAAAGCAAGGTTGGCGAATGTCCGAGAATAAAAAAAGTCAATTGACATTCAATAAAAAAATGTTAGAAACTAATGATTTCTTTCGAAGCATATTTTCTTGGCTTGAAAAAGAGGCAAAGATCGATACGGAAAAAGAGCTATATAGCGAAGCGCAACAGATTTTTGCTTATCTTGTTGTCGAAGGCGCAATCAATGAGCCGGAACTTATTGAGGGAGTGACACTAAAGGAAATACTTGCCTTGAATGACTTATTTCTTGAAGAACTTGGACAAGCATTTATTCTCTCAGAGAATCAGCTAAAAGAAATCAGAAGACAGCTGACGGTCTTGCATTTGAAGGTCAAATATTTCAAAGAAGAAAATATTGATGACAATAACAACCTGGATGTCACTTATTTTATGAAATGTATCCAGAATATTTTTTGTTTTGCAGAGATTACATCAAAAAACAAAAAAAGAACAAGCAAATTTGGCTCGCAAAAGAATTTTTATTTTTTCATTATGTGTTAGTGATGATGGATATATTACCCATCGATCAACAATTGAAACCGCTCCGTATTTGCATTGATTTTTCCTTTGGACCACAATTTAATGCGTTGATCAAAAATAATATCCAGAAAATCTCTGACTTGAATATCATCTACCAAACGAAGGCAGATGATGAAACAGATCTACTTTTGACAGATAAAGAAATCTGTTCTTTTGGAGACTTGTTCCAAATCATTTGGTTAGTTCCTCCAAGGGCAGTCGATTGGGCAAATTTTACGAATCAATTATTAAAGATTCGTAGAAATAAAATAACTAAAATGAATCCGAATAATTGAGTACGGAGGGTGAGTGTAATTACCACTCATAACAAAAATGCTTGAGATCCCATTGGTTTGAATGAAAAAACATGATACACTACAGATATTGTTTTTTTGAAAGGATCAGTGGATATGAAGGGTGCAATATTTGACTTAGATGGACTATTAGTTGATACAGAAAGAACTTATCGTGACGGTTGGCTATGGGGATTCAAGCAATTTGATATCGAAATACCTCAAGAAATCGTTGATACATGGGGTGGAAAAAATTGGAAACAAAGCTATGATTTGTTGATCAAAATGGCGGGAACACCGGAAATGGTACAAAAGGTTCGCGAAAAACGAGAAGAATATTTTTATCAACAACTGCATAGTGGCGCTATCCAATTAAAACCTCATGCAAAAGAAGTATTGAAAGAATTGAATGACCAAAAACTCATTCTTGGTCTCGCAACGACGACGGTAACAAAACGAGCAAACAATATTTTGGATCAATTTTCTTTGAAGCCTTATTTTCATACATATACCTTTGGGGATGAAGTGTCTGAAAATAAACCTTCACCAATTCCTTATCTAACTGCGCTAGAGCGGTCGGGATTGACAGCGTCAGAAGCCTTTGCAGTGGAAGATTCTTTGGTTGGTGCGACCGCCGCATCACGAGCAGGAATGGGTGTTGTTTTGATTCCAGATTCAAGCTTTGATCGGGCTTATACCGAAAGAGAAAAAGCAGATTTATCGATCTTAGCAGAAGGTACCGATCTTTTGATCGTGTTGGAGATGTTAGAAAAACAAAAAGGAAAAAAATAAACGGCTGGAAATCCAGTGCCACCAACGATTTTTTTATTGATCAATCGACTGAGTGCATATTTTTTTAAATTTCTTGCTTGACTTTTTGTTTTCACTTAGATAAAGTGTTCTCAACAACAAAATATGGATTCGTTGATAAGGAAAGTAAACTTGGAAACTTCAAAGAGAGGCTCTGGTTGGTGGAAAGAGTCAAGTAAGAAAAGTTGAAAAATGGCCTTGGAGAATAACTTGTCGATAAGTAGGCAAGTTCGGAAATGTCTGACCGTTAAAACGGACAACCAATCTCTCGTCAAGAGATGTTGGATCGAGGGAAGGAAACTTCCGAATAAAGGTGGTACCACGATACGTCGTCCTTTTATCAGTAGATTTATGCTGATAAAAGGATTTTTTTTATATTTTTTGCGTTGAAATAGTAAGTACAAATACAAAAACCTTTAACAGAGAGCTTCGGTAGCTGAGAAGAAGCAAGGCGGCATGTTTGGAAAATGGCTATTGAGCAATTCACCCCGAGCAAAATTGTGAGACGGTGACGGTCGCAACCGTTAGCTTGCTAGAGTATGATTGTACTCGAAGAGGAGTTACATGTAAGTGTAACTTGAACATGAGGTGGTAACACGCAAAAAGGCGTCCTCAAGAAAGTGATGAGTCATTTTCTTGAGGATGCCTTTTTTTATCGTCAAACCGAAGGAGGAGTAAAAATGATTGAATTACAAGCAATAAATGTTTCTTTCCAACAAAAAGAAAAGACGATCCAGGCAGTGAAACAGGTGGATCTTTCGATTGCTAAAGGGGATGTTTACGGAATCGTAGGTTATTCAGGTGCTGGGAAAAGTACGCTGGTTCGTGTCATGAACCTGTTACAAAAACCAACAAGTGGCAAAGTCATCATCAATGGAACAGAGCTAGGAAAACTATCCCCGAAAGAATTACGAAAAGAACGAAAATCGATCGGGATGATTTTTCAACATTTTCACCTAATGGAAAGTCGCACGATTTTTGACAACGTCGATTTCTCGTTGAAATATACGAAAAAATCGAAACAGGAGCGTCGTCAAAAAGTTAATGAGCTTTTAACATTAGTCGGGTTAGAAGAAAAAGCTACTGCGTATCCAAAACAACTTTCAGGAGGACAAAAGCAAAGAGTTGCTATCGCTCGTGCATTAGCCAGTGATCCGCAAGTATTACTTTGTGATGAGGCAACGAGTGCCTTAGATCCAAAAACGACCCATCAGATTTTAGCTTTATTGAAAAAACTGAATCAGCAATTAGGATTGACAATCGTTTTGATCACACATGAGATGCAAGTCGTTAAAGAAATCTGCAACAAAGTAGCTGTGATGGAAAACGGGGAAGTGATCGAACAGGGAAGTAGCGTTCAGATTTTCAGTGCACCAAAAGAAGTTTTGACGCAAGAGTTTATCCGAACAGCCACCCACGTTGACCAAGCATTAGAAACGATTCGCTCGCATCGTGCTTTTGCAGATCAGTTGACCAATAAATGGTTAGTGGAATTGAGTTATGTGGGCACACAAACGAATGAACCGTTGATCGCACAACTTTATAGCAAATACCAAGTCAGTGCGAATATTTTATACGGCAATGTAGAACTATTACAAGAAACCCCATTAGGACGATTGATCGTTACTTTATCAGGAGAGATCCATCAACGAGAAAAAGCCTTGGCTTATCTTATTGAATCCGGTGTACAAGCAACGATTTTACAAAAAAATGGCGCAAGTAAGGAAATGAAAGTGATTCAAGGAGGACGCTGATATGACCCATTTCTTAGAAACCTATTTACCTAATGTCTATTTGATACCCGATGAATTTATTGAAGCGACGAAACAAACGTTGTATATGTCTTTTTGGACCGCGTTGATCGGAGGTGCGATCGGTCTTGGTTTTGGGATCGTATTGGTTGTGACACGGCCCCAAGGATTGCTTGAAAATCGCTTGCTTTATGAGGTGCTAGACAAGGTCATCAATGTTGTCCGCTCGATTCCCTTTATCATTTTACTTTCTTTACTGGCATTGACGACTCGCTTTTTAGTCGGTACTACGATCGGCGCGAAAGCTGCTTTAGTCCCTTTGATCTTTGGTGTTGTGCCATTTTTCGCTCGACAAGTGGAAAATGCGTTGTTAGAAGTAGATCCTGGAGTGATTGAAGCAGCCGAATCTATGGGAACCAGTCCAATAGGGATCGTTTTTAGAGTCTATTTGATCGAAGGCTTGCCAGGGATCATTCGTGTCTCTGCATTGACGATCATCAATGTCATTGGCTTGACTGCTATGGCAGGAGCAGTTGGGGCAGGAGGATTAGGAAACCTAGCTATTTCTCGTGGGTATAATCGTTTTCAAACAGACGTGACTATCGTCGCCACTTTGTTGATCTTGATCCTTGTTTTCTTAAGTCAATGGATCAGCAATTTATTGATCAAAAAAATATCACATTAAACTGGAGGAATCATCATGAAAAAACTCATTCGTTATACAGTACTTGCTTTTGTTGCACTTATTTGGTTGGCTGGCTGTAGCCAAGGCAATGCCGAAACAGACACAAAAAAACAAACGACAGTAAAACTTGGGATTATTGGAGAGGACACTGACGTTTGGGATGATGTCAAGGCACGTTTAGCAAAAGAAGATATTGACTTAGAATACGTGAAATTTACCGACTATAATCAACCGAATGCTGCATTAGCAGATGGCTCGATCGATCTCAATGCTTTTCAACATCAATTCTTTTTAGACAATTACAATACGGAACACGGAACGGATCTAGTCTCGATCGGCAACACAGTGAATGCACCTTTAGGGATCTATTCCAATACGATCCAATCCATTGATGATATCAAGGATGGCGCAAAAGTAGCTATTCCAAACGACGTCACAAATGGCGGACGGGCGTTGCTATTGCTACAAACAGCTGGTTTGATCAAAGTTGATCCAGCGAAAGGCCAAACGCCGACTACTTCAGATATCACTGAAAATACAAAAAAACTAGACATCTCTGAACTGGATGCCTCACAAACAGCTCGTGCATTGAATGACGTGGATCTTTCAGTGATTAACAGTGGTGTGGCAGTCGATGCAGGATTGAACCCAACGAGTGATGCTATCTTTTTAGAACCTGTCGATGACAGTGCCAGACCATATGTCAACATCATTGTAGCAAGAAAAGAAGATGAAAATAACGAAATCTATCAAAAGATCGTTGACACCTATCAAACGGAAGAAACAGCAAAAGTGATCGAAGAAACATCAAAAGGATCAAGCGTACCTGCCTGGGAAACATTTGGTGAAAAATAAAAAGCAAACTGGAGGAAGCCAATATGACAACATCTACTTTAACAACACATTCTTTTAAGGAAGCAATCCAGCAACGATTAGCTGAATATCAAGCATTAGCACTAGATATCCATGACCATCCTGAGGTAAGTAATTATGAGTTTTATTCCTCAGATGCTTTGATCAAACAATTAGAAAAAGAAGGATTTTCTGTCACAAAAGATGTTGCTGGTCATCGAACAGGATTTGATGCTCGTTACGCTTCAGGAAAACCAGGACCAACGATTGCTTTTTTAGCAGAATTTGACGCTTTACCAGGAATCGGTCATGCTTGTGGACACAACTTGTTTGGTACGTATTCTGTCTTAGCTGCCAGTGTCTTGCGCGAACGAATTGCTGAGATTGGTGGAGAGATTCGGGTATATGGCACACCTGGAGAAGAGGGAGGCGAAAACGGATCAGCTAAAGGAAGTTTTGTACGGGAAGGCTTCTTTGAAGATGTGGATGCGGCACTTTGTGTCCATCCCGCATATCGTTACGGCAAAACGACAGAATCATTAGCGAATGACCCGGTGGACATCAAGTTCCATGGTGTTGCTTCCCATGCAGCTGCCGCACCAGATAAAGGAGTGAATGCCTTAGAAGCGTTGATTCAAGTGTTTAATGGAATCAATGCGTTGCGCCTGCAACTGCCAAAAGACGTCAATATCCATGGGATCATCACGGATGGGGGAGTCGCTGCGAATGTGATTCCCGAATACGCAGCAGGTCGATTCTACTTACGAGCAAAAAATCGTCAGACATTGAATGAGGTGTATCAAAAAGTCGAAAATATCGTGAAAGGGGCGGCTTTGAGTACGGGAACAAGTTATGAATTTGGATTGTTCCAAAATTCTGTCGATGATGTGATCGTGACGCCTTCATTTGATGCGCTGTTCTTCAGTCATGCGAATGCAGCAGGTGTACCTGATGAAGAAATCGAAACAAAAGAACAAACAAGTCTAGGTTCTTCTGACGTTGGTAACGTGAGCCATGTGATTCCGACGATCCAACCAACCGTCTCGATTGCTGATGAATATATCGCCGGTCATTCGGAAGAATTTAAAGCAGCTGCTCGTAGTGAAAAAGGACTAGCTTCGATTGCCATTGCTGCTGAACTATTGGCAAATACTGCATTAGATCTATTTGGAAAGCCAGAACTTCTAGATAAAATAAAGCAGGAGCATCAAGCAATCCTTGCAAAAAAATAACGGAAAATGATGGATGGGTGAAAGGACTAGATCGTTATGAATCAAAACATTTGTTTTCAGAAAAAATACATTTAGATTGACAAATTGGACAGATGCAGGTAAACTTCATGAAAGTTCACTTTTCACCCAGTAGTAGTTTTGGTGTTTTGTTCAGAAAGTCGGTGGTTGCTGCGAACCGACCAAGCCAATTCTATGAATTACAGGAAAAGTTTTAACAATTAAATCATTCAAATCAAAGTGAAAAACAGATCTGTTTTTAATTAAGGTGGTACCGCGGAGAAATTCGTCCTTAGTTGAAAACAGATCTTTTTGTCTTTTTTTTAGGGAGGAAACGCAGATGAATTGTGGCGGAGTCATTCGATATCGAAGCTTTTTTAAGACGTAACAAACTTAAAAAAGGAGAATGGATATGGAAAAAATAAAAAAACCTAGTTTTATAGAAGCAGTGAGTGTATTAATAATTATCGTTGCAACGATAGCAGCCGGAGTAGTTGGCTTTAAGATTTCACCGAATATCGCGATTTTGATTGCTATTGGTATGGTCATGGTCTACGCAGTAGTGAAGAAACAGCCAACCGATCGATTACATGAAGGAATCATCAACGGTCTCAAACCGGGGATCATCCCGATCTTTATCTTTATTTTAGTCGGCGCATTGATTGCGGTCTGGATCCAAGCTGGCATCATTCCAACGTTGATGGTCTATGGCTTTAACATCATTAGTGTCCCATGGTTTGTGCCTTCAGTTTTTGTTGTGTGTGCCATTGTCGGCAGTGCAGTCGGTAGTGCCTTTACTGTCATGTCAACCATCGGTATCGCCTTTTTCGGTATCGGCACAACGTTGGGATTGAACCCCGCATTAGTTGTCGGTGCTATTGTTTCTGGGGCAGTTTTTGGAGATAAGATGTCGCCATTATCTGAATCGACAAATCTGGCAGCAGCCATTGTTGATGCGGATCTATTTAAACATATCAAACATATGATGTGGTCAACACTTCCGGCATTTATTGTTTCTTTGATTTTGTTTGCATTTTTAGGACATACAGATAAAGGTGCCAGCTTGACAGAAATCCAAAATGTAACAACTATTTTAGAAAACAACTTTACGATTTCGATCTGGTCTCTAATCCCTTTATTCTTGATGTTGGTTTGTGCTTGGAAAAAAGTTCCAGCGATCTTAACGATCCTGTTGAATATTGCCGTAGCAGTTGGAATGATTTTTATCCAAGATCCAAGCACTTCCTTCTCAGGACTAGCGACAGTCCTCGAATCTGGTTTTCTATCTGAAACAGGAAACACGCAAATCGATGCGTTACTTAGCCGCGGTGGGATCGAAAGTATGATGCCTACAGTTTCCTTGATTATTCTGACGCTTTCATTAGGCGGTTTATTGATCGAATTTGAGTTGATCTCTACAGTTATGGAAGTGGTATCGAAGAAAATGACGACGATACCTAAACTGATTTTTACGACACTAATGACAAGTATTGGTGTCAATCTGTTTATCGGTGAACAGTTCTTATCTGTGATCTTACCAGGAAATGCGTTCAAAGAAACATACAAAAAAGCAGGACTTGATCCAACTGTTTTGAGTCGTACCTTAGAAGATGGAGGGACAGTCATCAATTACCTTATTCCTTGGGGGATTGCCGGTAGTTTTGTTGCCAGCACGTTTGGAATACCAACGATGACCTACTTACCATTCGTATTTTTCAGTTTGCTTTCTCCCGTCTTTTCAATGGTCAGTGCCATTACTGGTTTAGGTATTGCAAAAAATAATGAAAAGCAGGAACAATTGAACGTTGTGAAGGAAACGATATAAACTCAAAAAAATAGTCACCCAATCAGCGGGGGGCTATTTTTTTTTGGATAATCAATGGATTGACTTATCAAGTGAACGTATCGATGAAGTGAAACAACATCTGTTCAAGTGTCGTTGCAAAAAAACGAGGGGGATCTTTTTGGACGAATGGTTCATTCAGGCTCAAAGTTCTCTAAAAAGATTAATAAAAACCAGCTAGAAAGCTCAAAGATCCATCAAGTGATCTCGTATTTTCTAGCTGGTTCATGGGGAAGTTTTAGTTATCTATCTTTACCATCAATCATATCGAAGAAAAAGGCTCATTTTTTATCGTAAAGACATCTTTTTTCTTTTGATAGCTAAAGAAAATCACCGCATATAATAAAGCTGTCAAGACCGTTACACCAATTGAATTTGTCATGAGTATCCCAATCAAGATCAAGCTTAACGCGATCAAAGCAAATAAATTAAAACTTTTGGCTTGCCAAGTGCCTTTCTTCAATGCTAAACGAAAAGCGGCAGCGCTGATCATTAGCCAAATCACGAGTACCGTATAAGAAAGAGAACCGGCTAAGTAACCGAAAAGTTTGTCACCTACGAAATAGGAAAGGATGACCCCTAGATATAGCACGCTGGTACAAAATAATACAGCACGTTGTGGCACATAATGTTTGTTCAACTTTGCCAGTTTCTTGGCGGTGCCTTTTTTGTCTTTCAAACGGAAAAACAAGAGACGAGAAGAAGCATAAACGCCAGAATTGATCGATGAAAAGAGTGCCAAGACAATGACGAAGTTCACGATATCACTAGCAAAAGGGATATTCATCTGTTCAAACACCAAGACGAACGGGCTAACCGCAGAACCAGCTAAAGTATTCCAAGGGAAAAGAATCAGCAATAAGAAAAGCGGAATAATATAGAAGGAAACAATTCGGCCCATGACCCCTTTTATCGCTTTTGGTATGGCTTTTTTAGGATCGTCCGCTTCACTGACAGTAATTGCAATCAATTCTGACCCACCATATGAATAGATAACGACAAGTAATGAACTAACGACCCCTTTTAATCCATGGGGAGTAAAGCCACCGTGATCAGTCAATTGACTTAATGTAGGAAAAATTCCAGTTCCTAACATTTGTTGTCCGACGAGATATAACCCGAAAAGAATCATCAAGATAATGACACTGATCTTCGCAAAAGCCAACCAATATTCGGTTTCAGCAAACAAGCGGACAGAATAAAGATTGATCAGAGTCGTTAAAATAGCTAAAAGTAAGATGAAACACCATGCAGGAACATGCGGAAACCATAATTGTAAGAAGGAAGCTGCTGCTACAGCCTCAGCGATGATATTGATCATCCACATGGAATAATAGACCCAGTCGACGAAATCCGCAGAATGATTACCTAAATAAGGGCGAATCAAGCCAGATAATCCATGTTGTGTATCCCCACCGTCTAAAACTAACTTACCCAGACCACTCATAACAATAAATAAAATACCACCACCGATCAAAAAAGCAAGCAAGACCGCAGGACCAGCGATCCCAATGGCTTCACCACTTCCTTTGAATAAACCAGCACCAATTGCACCACCCAAAGCAAGCATCGTGATGTGTCTGGAGCTTAGCTGTTTTTTTAATTTTGTTTGTTCTGTACTTTCCATCAAAAACCCTCTTTTCTAAAAACATGAATGAAAAAACAAATAGGTTATAAAATAATATTCTCTATAATAACAAATTGTCTGACAATTACAACTATTCTGAAAACTTTTTTGTAATTTTTAATGAAACAATCATAGAACTCTTATCTGTTTTGATAATTATTGTTATATTTCTATAAAAAATAACTTGAAACGAAAGCGTTTCATTCGCTTTTTCCTTTCATGCAGGGCTATTATAAGAGGAAACCCATAATTAATAGGATTGTTTTGAGTAAGTAAAAATAAGGAGTTGATAACTATGAGCCAACACGAACGATTGCTTATAGCGAAAAATAAGGCGTTATATTTTTTCCCATACGTACAAACAATGGACGTCATCTCAGCAAAAGATTTGATGGATGATTTCTTTATGTCATCGTTCCAACAGCAACTCGATCAATATAAACTAATTATTTTTTTAGATTATGGATTTGATGTGGCATTTGCTTCTCGTATTCGACCGTACACAAATGCGAAGATCATCCTCTTCTTTTGGAACCATTTTAAAGAAGAACACCTTCAATTATTGAAGAAAGCAGAAGCAGAACCAGCAATTGATGATATTTACCATTTTGATATTTTAGAAGCAAAAGAGTTAGGGATTAAACACAATAGTTCTTTTTATTCAAAAGAGATGGAATTACCAAAAGCTGAAGTCACGACTGATCTGTTCTTTGGAGCAACTGATAACGGCAGAAAACAACGAGCAGATGATTATCAAGCCGCATTTGAACAGTTAGGTATTTCAACAAACTTTTATATTTTACCAAGTCGTGGAAATGATCAAGAAGGGTATCTGACCTATACAGAATATTTACAAAAGACGAATGGTTCGACCGGTATTTTGGAATTGTTGCGAGAAGGTCAAAGTGGTGTGACTTTACGAACATTTGAATCTATTTTCTTCCAAAAAAAATTAGTCACTGATAACAAAGCGATTTCCGGGTATCGTTTCTACAATCCACAAAATATTTTCTTGTTGGAAGAAAGGAATTTGGATGAACTTCCTGCCTTCTTAGATAGCCCTTATCAAACCGTCGATCGTGAGATCATCGAATTTTTTGATGTAGAAAATTGGTCACAGCGGTTTATCGATTATGATCCTGAAGTATTTTCTATCTATGAATATAGCGGTATTGAAGCACGTTAGATATGATATAGTTAAAGAAAAACACGTTGTTCAATCATCGCAGAAAAAGGAGTCTCAGAATGAAATTACTTGCAGCAATCGATTCGTTTAAAGGTAGCGCATCGTCTATTGAACTCAACCAAGCAGCATTGCAAGGCTGGGGGGAGGCGGAACAAACAGTCAATCAACCTATCGCAGATGGTGGCGAAGGAACTGCTGAAGTGATTTACGCTACTTTAGGTGGGGAATGGCGAACACTTTTTTGTCCAGATTTGCTCTTTCGGGAAAAAGCATGTCGTTATTTACTGACACAAAAAAAGAACCGTAAGTTAGCCATCATTGAATCGACGGAAGTCATTGGATTGGACTTGTTGACCGAACCGACAGATCAAACGATCCGGTTAGCTTCAAGTTTTGGTTTAGGAGAGTTGATCAAAGATGCTTTGGATCAGCAAGTAGACGAAGTTATCGTAACATTAGGTGGTAGCGGTTGTTCTGATGGAGGCTTGGGTTTATTGCAGTCATTAGGGGCGAAACTAAATGGCGTTACAGAAGGGAATCCTTTGTTATCCATCGAGACAATCGACGTCTCTCAATTAGAGCGAATCGAGCAACGATTAACGATCGCAGCGGACGTTACGAGTCCTTACACTGGCAAACAGGGTGCGACTCAACTATTTGGGAAACAAAAAGGTGGTTCACCAGAAACTCTAGCATATTTGGAAGCCCAAGCAGAAAAGATCGTTGAACAAATCAAAGAAAGCACAGCAATTGATTTGAATAAACTCGCTGGCAGTGGCGCAGCGGGTGGAATCGGAGGCGCTCTAGCCATTGTCGGGGCTACGATGAAAGCAGGTTTTATGACTGTCTCTGAGTTAGTAGACTTAGAAGATAAAATCAAATCAGCCGATATCGTGATTACAGGAGAAGGACGGATCGATCAACAGACAATTCATGGGAAAGTGCCTTATGGTGTAGCTTCTTTGGCAAAAAAACACAACAAAAAAGTTGTAGCGTTCTGTGGGAGTCGGGAAAAAGATTTAGGTGAATTAACGACGATCCTTCCTAGTGTATTTAGTATCCAAACTGGCCCAACTTCTCTTGATAAGGCATTGGATCATCAAGAAACACTAGAGAACGTCAGACTGCTTTCACAGGCAATCAGTGGCTTGTTTCAATAATTTATTGGTTGACAGTCTTAAAACACCTATGGTAACCTAGTGGCAAATAAAGACAAAGTGAGGGATCCGCGCATTGAAAAAGTAAGTCAATTTGTTGAAGCTGCATTTTAACTATACCTTGTTCGTTCAAGGGGATAGTATGCAGATTTTCAGAATTGGCTGTTTTCAATGAGTGGGTCTCTTTTTGTACTCATCTTCTTTGACCAGTTCTGAAAATAGGACTGGTCTTTTTTATAACGAGGTGAAGATAAATGTCTAAAATCGAAATCAAACAATTGACGTTTGGCTATGACAGCCAAGACGATCTGTTATTCGATCAAGCAAACTTAAATATTGATTCCACATGGAAATTAGGACTGATTGGTCGAAATGGTCGTGGCAAAACGACGTTATTAACTATTTTGCAAAACAAACTACCTTATCAAGGACAAGTGACCCATCAACAAGAATTTGTCTATTTTCCACAACAGGTCAGGGAAACGAATCGACTAACCTATGATGTGTTGTTAGAAGTTTCAGATTGTGAGTTATGGGAGATCGAGCGTGAGCTGATGTTGATGCAGGCAAATCCGGAAATTCTCTGGCGCCCTTACGATTCCCTTTCCGGCGGAGAAAAAACAAAAGTATTGCTGGCTCTCTTATTTACCGATGAGCTACATTTTCCACTGATTGACGAACCAACAAATCACTTAGATTTGATTGGGCGTCAGCAAGTAGCTGAATACCTGAATAAGAAAAAACAAGGGTTTATTGTTGTCAGTCATGATCGTCAGTTTATTGATGAAGTCGTTGACCATCTTTTGGTCATCGAAAAAAGTCAATTAGTGATCTATCAAGGAAATTATTCCGTCTACGAAGAACAAAAGCGTAGAAAAGATGAATTTGAGTTAGCACAAAACCAAAAAATCAAAAAAGAAGTCGGACGTTTGAAAAAAACCGCAGCTGAAAAAGCGGAGTGGGCTAACTCTCGAGAAGGAGACAAAACAAAAAAACGTGTTGGCTTTATTGATACCGAAGCACGGCGTGTCAATCGTGGCGCAATTGGAGCGGATGCTGCTCGTACAATGAAACGTTCAAAAGCGATCGTCAATCGGATGGAAACTCAAATTAGTGAGAAAGAGAAATTATTGAAAGATCTAGAGTCGATCGATTCATTGAATATGTGCCCAAATCAGTCGCATCATAAACGCTTATTGACAGTAGAAAATCTACAATTAGGCTATGAAGAGATGTTATTCGATCCTATCAGCTTTAGCATCGAGCAACAAGAGTGTGTGGCAATAACTGGACCTAATGGTAGTGGTAAATCATCGATCATCCAGTATTTACTTGGGGAATTTACTGGTCAATCCAAGGGGGATGTCACACGTCCGGCAACAATCAGCATCAGTTATGTTCGCCAAAACTATGAAGATAACACCGGAACATTAACAGATTTTGCGCAAAAGAATCAGCTAGACTTGGAACTCTTTTTAAATAATCTTCGTAAATTAGGAATGGAAAGAGACGTGTTTCATACCTCCATTGAAAACATGAGTATGGGGCAAAGAAAAAAAGTGGAATTAGCCAAATCATTTGCACAATCCGCAGATCTTTATATCTGGGATGAGCCATTGAATTATCTGGACGTGTTCAATCAAGAACAAATCGAGCAGCTTTTAGTACAAGTCAAACCAGCGATGTTGATCGTCGACCATGACCAGCGATTCTTAGAAAAAGTCGCAACGAAAAGAATCGACTTGAGAAGAAGAGAAACACACATTTGAATCACTAAGGCTAATCGAACGTCGTCGACTCCAAGCAGATGATCCATTTGGACTGAAATTGTATGATAAAATTGAAAGAGCATAAAATAAAGGAGAGTTATCTAATGTTATATATTACTAGACATGGCGAAACGACTTGGAATGCTCAAGGCTTAGTTTGTGGCCATGCAGACATCGAATTAACAGAAAAAGGTAAACAACAAGCAGAAAAACTCGCTGAAAAAGTTGTAAACTTGGAAATACCGATCACCAAGATCATCCATTCCCCTTTGCAACGCGCAAGAGATACGGCACAAGCGGTAGCCAAAAAAGTCAATCTACCTATGACAGTGGATGAACGACTGATCGAGATGGATTTTGGGGATTATGATGGGCGTCCTAGCGAAGACGAAGACTTTCAACGTGCACGCCAAAATTTTGCGGTACGTTTTCCAAATGGGGAATCGGTTTTAGATGTGTATGCACGGATCACTCCTTTATTGAAAGAGTGCTTAGAAGATGAGGACAATGTCTACTTGCTTGTTTGCCATAATGCACTGATCCGAATCATCAATGCCTATTTTCATCCGATGGCAAATGACACATTCTTTGACTTTTTTGTTGAAAATACGGAATTAGTTACCTTTGACTAGCTGTTTTTATTCTTGGCGTAACAAGAATAACTAGAGGATGTTATCGTAAATTTTCTACTATATAAAATATTTTTTCTTTTCATGAAGATTATTTCACATAAGTACGCTTTCATGGTATAATTTCATAGGAATACAAAAAGAGAGGAAGAAATTTAATGTTATCAAAAAAATTATCTTTATTAGGTTTAACAGCAACAGCACTTTTGGCTTTAGGAGCTTGTGGTGCTGACAACAATGATTCATCTAATTCTAGTTCAGCTTCATCAACAACAGAAGTAAGTACAACAGAAAGTTCAGCAGATGTTGTATCAACAGCTTCAATCAGTGATGATCCAGCTGTTTTAGAAAAAGCAATGTCAGCTGACGGTAACTGGATCGTTGCAGCAACAGGTGATGTGACATTCTCAAATGATGTAACTATCGCAGGCGAATTCCATGACAAAGATGATGCAAGTGCAGACATCTACCGTAAAATTGCTTTGTACTCACAAGACGATGACCGTAACGTAACTGCTGAATACACAATCACTGTTCCAACATTGATCGTTGAATCAGAAAACACAAATATCGTTCACGGAACAATCAAAGGTGACGTACTTGTAAAAGCGAACGGCTTTGTATTAGACGGAGCAAAAGTAGAGGGTAACGTAACATTTGAAAAACAAGAATACCAAGATTCAGCAAAACTTGACGAAAACGACGCATCAGTAACAGGCGACGTAACAGTTAGCGAATAATCTTATAGTCATAAAGACATCTAAAGCAGAAATCCTTCTGTTTTAGATGTCTTTTTTCATTAAAAAACATCCGATATCAATCCTTAGTGATACGACCATAGGCATAGTGAGAAGTTTTACATAAAAACAATTGAGTGAAAAAACGTATATAACAAAAAAGAGAGTAACCCTATGATAGAAAATAATATGAGGGAACAGATATTCATAGATAAAGGAGCGTATATGAAGAAACGACTTTGGTTAGGTGTATTAGTGGTAATTATTTTAGGAGGAATTGGAGGAAAAATGTATATGGATAAAAGAGAAGGAGATCGTCAAGAATTGCTGGAAATACAGAAAGATTTGGCGAATTATATGTACAATAACTATCGGTTATATACAACCAATGATGAGGAAACTGATAGGTTTACACAAGAATATAGTAATGGGGATTTGACAACTGAAGAATATATAGAAAAAGTTGTAAGTGTTAGGAAATATATAGATATAGACAAAATAGAATTTACTGGATATTCTATTGACCCAATGAATTCATTAATTATCTATTTCACATTAAATGATGTCTATCGAGAAGAAGTATGGTTAGATACGAGATCGGCAGAAACAGACAAGTTTATTTACAGAATAACTGGTGGTAGAGGTAAAGGACCGTATTTTATTGATGAAAGAAAGGAAGAAAAAAAACTAGATATCTCAGATGAACAAATTGTTTATTATACAGGAGGAATAAATTAATGGATCAAAATAGATACTTATCTAAATTTATATATCAATTAGAAAGTGGCAAGGTAAATTATGGCGATAAACCTCTTGGAACAAACTATATCGTTATAGGAACTTATAAAGACAAAATCGGTAATGAATCCCAGCCAAAGAAAAACAGTATGCAGGCAATGGTAGTAGCAGAAATTAAAGATGAATTCAAAAAACTTAGTGATAATGAATTAAGAAAAGTACCTGGCTTTCCCGATTCCGTCATTACCAGAAACCTGACGATTGCCTATGCTGGCACGACTTCGCTCAAAGATTGGCATACAAACCTTGAGGAAATTGGTGAGAGAAATCAACGGTTATGACGTATTACCTATTCATATAATTATCTTTTATTGTAGAAGTACATAACTATGAAAAAAATATATATTACATAAAAATTCCAGAATAAGCGAGAAGCTTAGTCTGAACATATATAGAACAAGATAGAATCTGAAAGGAGGAGCTATGAAGAAACGACTTTGGTTAGGTGTATTAGTAGTAATTATTTTAGGAGGAATTGGAGGAAAAATGTATATGGATAAAAGAGAAGGAGATCGTCAAGAACTGTTGGAAATACAGAAAGATCTGGCGAATTATGTATATAATAATTATCGTCTCTATGTAAACAATCGGGAGAAAGAAGAAGAAATTTTCAGAAAGTATGACCGCGGACAAGGTGAAATGACAACGGAAGAATATTTGAAAGCATTGTTGGAGGTCAGAGAATATGAGGAGATAACTAAAATTGAATTTACTGGATATTCCATTGATCCAATGAATTCATTAATTATCTATTTCACAGTTAATGATGTCTATCAAGAAGAAGTATGGTTAGATACAAGGTCAGCAGAAATAGACAAGTTCATTTATACAATAACTAATAGTACAGGTGAAGGTCCCTATTATATCACTGAAAAAGAAGCAAAAACTCAACTTGTACTCCCTGATGATCAAATTATATACTATAGGGGAGGGATAGACTAATGGACCAAAATAGAAAGATATCTAAATTTGTATATCGTATCGAAAACGGTCTAGTAAAAATCGGTAAACTAGTAAAAGGGACTCAATTTATCGTTATAGATACAATAGATACAAATAAAGACAAAATCGGCAATGAATCTAAGCCAAAGAAAAATAGTATGCAAGCAATGGTAGTTGCTAAAATAAAAGAGGAATATCTTGGGTACAATGAAGAGCAATTAAAAAAAGTACCTGGCTTCCCCGACTCCGTCATCACCAAAAACCTTACGATTGCCTATGCTGGCACGACTTCGCTCAAAGATTGGCATACAAACCTTGAGGAAATTGGTGAGAGAAATCAACGGTTATGACGTATTACCTATTCATATAATTATCTTTTATTGTAGAAGTACATAACTATGAAAAAAATATATATTACATAAAAATTCCAGAATAAGCGAGAAGCTTAGTCTGAACATATATAGAACAAGATAGAATCTGAAAGGAGGAGCTATGAAGAAACGACTTTGGTTAGGTGTATTAGTAGTAATTATTTTAGGAGGAATTGGAGGAAAAATGTATATGGATAAAAGAGAAGGAGATCGTCAAGAATTGCTGGAAATACAGAAAGATCTGGCGAATTATGTATACAATAACTATCGATTATATACAACCAATGATGAGGAAACTGATAGGTTTACACAAGAATATAGTAATGGGGATTTGACAACAGAAGAATATGTAGAAAAAGTAGTAAGTGTTAGGAAATATATAGATATAGACAAAATAGAATTTACTGGATATACAGTAAGTCCAATGAATTTTTTAGAAGTACATTTTTTGATAAATGATTCAAATAAGCAAATTGCTACATTAGGTGTCAAGTCTGCTGAAACTGATAAATGGATTTATGATATCGATTCAGGTAAAACTAAACCTGGTAATAAATACTATTTAGAAGAGCTAGAATATCCCAATCATCAACTAAACGAAATAGAGATTTTATTTTACAATGGAGGGATATAATTCAATGGATCAAAATAGAAGATTCTCAGATGAAGTATATCAAGTTGAAAATGGTAATCTAGTCGTAGGTGATAGGATAAACAGAAATGAAAACTATATTGTTATAAATACAATAGATACCGATAAAAACATAATCGGTACTGAAACTAAACCAAAGAAAAATAGTACACAGGCAATGGTAGTAGCAGAAATTAAAGATGAATTCAAAAAACTTAATCATGATGAATTAAAAAAAGTACCTGGCTTTCCCGACTCCGTCATCACCAAAAACCTGACGATTGCCTATGCTGGCACGACTTCGCTCAAAGATTGGCATACTAACCTTGAGGAAATTGGTCGAAGTAATAAACACTCAAATGGTGCATTTGCTTCTGCCTTGAACTATGCCCGTGAAATTGAAAAGCAGTATCCCAAATCAGATGGCTATACGATCTCAACGACAGGACACTCATTAGGTGGCGCTAAAGCACTTTTTGTCGCAGCGATCAATGGTTATGATAGTGTGACGTACGGCGCGGCAGGACCAGGGCTTGCACAAGCCTTATTCGATAATCACAACGGTACCCTGATCAATATCTACGACACTTCGGATGTCGTCACGAGTGGGCTTTTCACTGGTGGGAAAGGGATGCTTCCAATCAATAGTTTTGGGATTGATAACCCGGGGTGGCAAACAGCAGGGCATTCATTGGATCAATTCAGGGTTGATAAAGAAGGAAATTATATCGATAAGCATGGACAGATCATCGTATACGTCGATGGCAATGGGGGGATCTTGTTAGCCCCAACTTTGTGGCAACAAACGCTTTTGGAAAACGAAGCAATGATCAAACTACTAGCAGTCAGTGGCGAACATACGCTAGATGAAATCAAGCGTTTGAAAGAAGAAAATGAGTGGCTCAAGGTTCAAATCAAAGAATTCTTGACCTTAAAAGAGTTAGGTAAGAAGCTGACTGCAAGTGGCGGCGGACTTTCTCAATCAGAAAAAATTTATTTAGAGGATAGCCAAGCATTAGCTGTAGTACGGACCGCAGCAAGTAAATTTGATGAGGCGATGAGCAATGTTCGCGTGATTTACCAAAACGGGATCACGGAGTTGGAAGAGTTATGGAATGACTGGTTGGGAAGAGTACGCAATTATACGCCACATTTGACGTACAACGAGGTAATTGAAACATTAGCCGAAGTTAATTGTACAAAATGGAAGATTGTCGATGAGCCAACACAGGAATTTAGAGATAAAATCCGCCAGATCGATCAGATGTCGGAACAGTTTCAAACGCTCGCCGATGAAATCACCCGAAAAATCAATGAAATGGTGACAAATGACAAAGAATTAGCGAATCAATTGTTTGGTGTATAAAAGGAGGAGAGGAAAATTGAGTCAGGAAATACAGCTTTATGAAACATATCAAGCAACGAAACGAGGGTTATCAGAGCAAGAAGAAGCATTGATTGCAACAGAAAGAAAAGTCCATGAGCTAGCGGAAGCAACTTACAAAGATCTCCGATTGATTTTGCACTCTTTTTCTGAACCACAAGAGGCCTTTGACTATGGACGTATCATGATTTCTCGTTTAGAAGAGAATCTGTCGACGGAATTGCGCCATCAACGAAAGAAAATCCAGCTTGACCTAGAAGATAACGAGCAGGTCTATCGTAAGAAACTGGCACAATTGGATTAAAAAGAATGGAGGTTTTGAGATGTTTGAAATGATTGAAACGATTGATCAATGGTGGGAGAAATATCAGAAAGATATGGAGAAATGCTTAACTCGTTCACTTGGAATCGCGCTGAAAAGTGAGAAGGGATTGAAAATAAGAACGACAAATCAATCTGGGAAGAATGAGACAAATAGAGCAAAACGCACGATTTCTTCAGCAGGTACAGGATTGAAGGAGACCCTCAAAGGGCAATTTGGCAACAAAGTGTCGCTAGCTTTAGACGAACAAGAAAAAGCCTTAGACAAAGGTTAGTCAAAGAAACACAAAAAACTTATTCTACATAAATTGATTAAAGGATTCTGTCAGAACTGATCAACTGAATAATCTATAAAAGCCGAAAATAGGTTGGACTATTTTCGGCTTTTTTGGATTAGTTGCTTAGATGAATTCATTGATTCGTTTTTTTTTACACTACCAAGAAATGAAATTTAATATATTTTATATTTATGTTGAAAAATTATTTCATACGAAGTATAATCAATTTATAAATGAATGCGGATACATGGTAAGGGGGAGAGTACATGTTTGGTTTTTCTGTATTTATGAATCAAGAGTTGTCCGAAGAAACGAAAACGTATATCCATGAAATGGCAGAGAAGGGATTTATTGGTATCTTTACATCCATGCATATTCCAGAAGATGATCCTTCAGCTTATAAAAGGCGTTTGACTGAACTTGGCCAAGAAGCAAAAGCAACCGGATTAGAGTTGATGGTAGATATATCGGGTAAGGCATTAGAGTTGGCAGGGTTCTCCTTAGAAAATCTTGAGCCATTAAAAGAGATTGGTGTGACAGGTCTGCGGATGGATTATCACCTGTCGAACCAACAGATTGCGAAGTGGTCTCATCAATTGAAAATCAGTTTGAATGCAAGCACGATCACTGAACAAGATGTGCAAGAATTAAAAGAAGCAGGTGCTGATTTTACTCAGATGGAAGCTTGGCACAATTATTATCCGCGCCCAGAAACAGGGTTAGACAAATCGTGGTACCAAAGAAAAAATCAATGGTTAGCAGAACAAGGATTTACGATTCAAGGATTTGTACCAGGAGATGAAGTGTTGAGAGGGCCTTTATACAAAGGACTTCCAACATTGGAAGAACATCGTTACCAACATCCTTTGGCAGCAGCGCTAGACTTAGCTTCATGTGGAACGGATCTGATCTATATTGGTGACGGTGGGCTATCGCTGACCACGCAGGAACAATTTTCGTATTATAAAGAAACAGGTGGTATCTTATTGCATGTGACATTGTTGGACCCAACATTTGGTCCAATCATTTTAGGTACACATACGAATCGACAAGATGAAGCTAAAGCTGTGGTACGTAGTGCAGATGCACGATTTAGAGAAATCCCTCCTATTCCTGCTCGACTAACAGATGAACGGAAAATAGGTACGGTCACGTTAGATAATGAAGCGTATCTTCGCTATATGGGTGAAATCCAACTAATGAAAGAAGATTTACCAGCAGATGAAAAAGTCAATTGTGTGGCACGAGTGATCTCGGCTGATTTGCCATTGATCCAACAAATCCATGCAGGAATGATTTATAAATTTAAATGTAAAGAAGGAATTGAGAAATGACGATCGATTTAGATAAATTAACAACGGAACGTAGAAATCAAAAGACATTTGGTTTGGATGAGATGAGTGTTTCTGAAGCCGCTCGCTTGATGAATCAAGAAGATCATGAAGTGGCGGCAGCTATCGCAAAAGAACTACCAAGTATTGAACCAGTGATTGAAGCCGCGATTGTTTCTTTCAAAAAAAATGGACGCTTGATCTACATGGGCGCTGGCACAAGTGGACGATTGGGTGTACTGGATGCAGCCGAGTGTGTTCCTACATTTGGTGTAGAGCCTGAAATGGTCGTTGGTTTGATTGCAGGTGGTGAAGCGGCTATGACTGTCGCAGTTGAAGGTGCAGAGGATTCACTTGAGTTAGGGAAAGAAGATTTGATCCAGTTGAACTTGACGGAAAATGATTTGGTCGTAGGTATCGCGGCTAGCGGTCGCACGCCTTATGTGATTGGTGGCTTAGACTATGCTCGTTCAATCGGCGCAAAGACGGCCACGATTTCTTGTAATAAAGAAGCTGAAATCAGTCAACATGCTGATTTTCCTATTGAGGTAGATGCCGGACCAGAATTTTTAACAGGTTCGACACGTTTAAAATCTGGAACTGCACAGAAATTGATTTTAAATATGATTTCTACAATCAGTATGATCGGTATCGGAAAAGTATTCAATAATCTAATGGTCGATGTCAAGCCAACAAATGACAAATTAGTCGAACGTTCAAAGCGAATCATCATGGAAGCAACAGAAGTGGATTATGAAACAGCAGAAAAATACTTTTATGAAGCGGAACAAAATGTTAAACTAGCGATCGTTATGTTATTGACGAATAGTGACAAAGAGACAGCAAAAAGAAAACTAGCTGAGGCAGACGGCTTTGTAAAACGAACGTTGTAAGGGGGAAAAGGAAATGGCAAAAAATGAATTGACTTTGACAGAACTGGCAAAACAAATTTATGCTGGGGCTGGTGGCATGGGCAACGTAGACAGCGTTGTCCATTGCATGACACGGGTTCGGATGAAGGTCATTGATGAATCGTTGGTCGACGTAGCGAAATTGAAAGCGATACCGGGCGTGTTAGGGGTAGTTGAGGACGAACAGTTACAAGTCATCATCGGACCAGGGAAAGTAAACAAAGTCGCACAAGAAATGGTTGACCAAGCAGGAGTCAAACTAGGTGAAAAAATTCCTGGAAACCCTAATGTTACAACTGGTTTATCAGGGAAAGACAAGGTCAACGAACGTGCCCAAGAGATGAAGAACGTACAAAAATCAAAACAAAAACCGTCAAAAATCAAATCTATTTTAAAAGATATCTCGAATATATTTGTCCCAATGATTCCAGCTTTTGTTGGTACAGGGATCGTTGCAGGGATTGCCGCAGTATTGACAAACCTTGTGACAGCCGGAACCATCGATGGCGCATCATGGCAACAGTACATCGACATCATGAACATTCTTAAAAATGGGATGTTTAGTTATCTTGTCATCTATACTGGGATCAATGCCGCTCAAGTATTTGGCGCAACGCCAACACTTGGTGGAGTAATCGGTGCGGTTGTCATGTTGACAGGGATGAATCCAGAAGCTCCTTTGACGAACCTGTTTACTGGAACCCCACTTGCTGCCGGACAAGGTGGGATCATCGGAGTGATCTTTGCGGTCTGGTTGCTTTCGATCGTTGAAAAGAAATTACACAAAATCGTTCCTGATGCAGTAGACATCATTGTGACACCAACACTTTCATTGATTGTCATCGGGCTGATCGAGATTTTCTTGATCATGCCATTAGCTGGTTTTATCTCAGATGGTATGGTAGGAGGGATCAATTGGGTACTTAGTGTGGGTGGTGCCTTCTCAGGATTTGTATTAGGTACATTATTCTTACCGATGGTCATGTTTGGTTTGCATCAAATATTGACTCCGATCCATGTGCAAATGATCGATGAAACAGGACGTACATTATTATTGCCTATTTTAGCAATGGCAGGAGCTGGACAAGTTGGTGCTGCGCTTGCTTTATGGGTACGTTGTAAGAAAGACAAAGAATTGACTGAAATGATCAAAGGTGCGTTACCTGTAGGGATTTTAGGGATTGGTGAACCATTGATCTATGGGGTAACATTGCCTTTAGGTCGTCCATTCATTACTGCTTGTATTGGAGGCGGTATCGGTGGTGCGGTGATTGGCTTGATCGGGAATATTGGTGCCATTGCTATTGGACCTTCTGGCGCAGCGTTGATTCCTTTGATTTCAGATGGCAAATGGTTTGGCTACGTCCTTGGATTATTAGCTGCTTATGCGGGCGGATTCTTAGCTACTTTCTTTTTCGGGATTCCTAAAGAACAATTAGCGAAAGAAGAATTAGCAGAAGAAGCACCTGTTTATACAGCATCAAGTACTGACTCAACAAATCAAACACAAGCCGTTCAATTATGTGCAGTAGCAGATGGTACAGTGCAATCAATCGAACAAGCGAGTGATCCTGTATTTGCTCAAAAGATGATGGGAGAAGGGTATTTTGTTGAACCAACGAATGGTCATATCTATGCGCCAACTTCTGGGATCATCAGCTCTATTTTCCCAACGAAACATGCCATCGGATTAACAACAGCTGATGGGTTAGAGCTATTAATCCACATGGGAGTCAATACTGTGGAACTAGGTGGGACGCCATTTGATATAAAAGTGAGTGAAGGACAAGCTGTCACAAAAGATACGATGATAGCGGACGTGGATCTAGCTGCGATCAAAGAGGCAGGAAAAGAAACCGCTATGATGGTTCTCCTGACAAATATGGAACATGTCCTAACGTTTGTTTTAACACATACAGGTGAAGTAACAGCAAAAACACCCGTGATGGATGTGGAAAGTGTAAAATAATAAAAAGCGCAAAATCAAAGGATTTTGCGCTTTTTATTAAGCTCTATATCGTTGAACTAAGGCATGGTAGATTCTTTCAACATCTATTGGTGTACCACGTAATTCATAATCTTCTATCATAGGAAAGCCGAATTGTTCAGCATATTGTTTCGCTGTCAAACAATATTGATAGTTAAAATTTTTATTTCCGCTACCGACAACACCAAGACAAAGCGCATGATTTTCTTGATATTCCAAGTATTCTCGCATGGTTTCTGTCAAAATTTCTTGGTCACCACTGTCAATGCCATTGCCTCCTTCTAGATAGGTTGGCACAAACACAAAGAAAGGTTTAGTTTCTTTTTCAAAGTCGCTATTTTCATGGATCTCTTTCAAGTGGACTAAGGGAAGTGAAGCATCTTTTTCACGTTGTTCCACAGCAAATGCTGCTAATTTTTTGACGAATCCTCGGGTGTTACCAGAAATTGAGATATATAAGATATTCATGATATCGTCCTCCAATCATTCTTATCCAGTATAGCATTTTTTTGTTTTTTGGGTAGATAAGAAGAGGAAGAGAAGCGGTCGCTTTCCTTGTATAATTAGAAAAAAATAGTTACAATTAAATTTCAATTAGAATTTTTTAGAAAAAAATAAATGAAACGAAGTTTTGCTATACTTTGCATAAAAGCGGTTTATTTTGGAGGATGCGTACATGGACACAGAGCAACAGAAAAAAGGTATTGGATTGATCCCACTAGCGGCCTTAGTGATTGGGTCAGCGATTGGAGGTGGCGTTTTCGGTATTATGACCGACATCTCAGGATCGGCTGGTGGCCCAGCATTGTTCAGCTGGGTATTAGTTGGGACGTCCATGATGATGCTCTCTTTGTCAATCAATAATATCAATAAGAAACGTCCAGAATTAGAAGGTGGTATTTTTAGCTATGCCGAAGCTGGCTTTGGTCGATTTTCGGGATTCATCAGTGGGTGGGGCTATTGGCTGACCTGCTGGTTAGGAAACGTGGCATTTGCTACGCTATTGATGAGTGCGTTGGGCTATTTCTTTCCAGTATTCGATGGGGGGCAAAATGTCGCCTCGGTCATCGTCAGTACTATATTTTTGTGGGGATATGCTTGGCTCGTCAATCGAGGAGTCGAAAATGCCAGTTACGTCAATGCAATCGTGACAATTTGTAAATTAGTTCCGCTATTTTTATTTATCATTGTTGCTATCAGCACGTTCTCATTGCAACAATTCATCAATAATTTTTCAAGTGATATCATCTTGAATGCCAATGGACAGTCGATTCCTTTCTCAAGTCAAATCCTAAGTTGTATCATGGTGATGCTTTGGGTATTTGTTGGAATTGAAGGTGCATCTGTGGTGGGTTCACGAGCGAAGAAAAAATCAGATGTCGGAAAAGCCACGATCTTAGGAATTTTTGGATTGATCGTGATCTATGTTTTAGTTTCGATGTTGCCTTACGGTACGATGACGATGGAAGAACTCCAAACAATCCAAACGCAACCAGCAATGGGCTATGTGTTTGAGATGATGGTTGGTAAATGGGGAGCTGTCGTGATCAATGGTGGACTGATCATTTCCTTGGTCGGTGTATGGTTATCTTGGACGATTTTACCCATTGAAACGATGCGCAATATGGCGGATGACGGCTTATTGCCAGCGCGTTGGGGAAAAGTCAATAAAAAGGGCGCACCGACATATGCGATTGTATTAACGACTTTATGTACAAATGTCTTTTTACTTTCGCTACTGTTTACAGATAGTGCCTATAACTTTGCTTATACCCTCGGAACAGCAGCGATCTTCTTTACGTGGTTATTCTTAGGATTGTATCAAATGAAACTATCTTATCAAAGAAAAGAATGGGTCCAGTTCTTGGTTGGCTCATTAGCAAGTGCTTTTCAAATTTGGGCAATGCTATTTGTCGCTTTCAATGAAGTGATGCTCGTTCTTGTATTATTTTTACCAGGTATCTTATTTTATCTCAAAGCAAGAAAAGAAAAACAGCAAGCTGTTCCACAGACAAAACTTGATTATTTATTGCTTTCGTTAGTATCGATTTTTGGAGTAGTGGCATTGGCATTATTTGCAACTGGAGTATTGCATTTATAAAACGCACAAAAGTTGAAACCCATTCTTTTGTATCACTCAAAAAGCATCTAAGAGATCGACCCGATTCAGGTCATTTCTTAGGTGTTTTTTCATGCTGCCTATTCACTGATTGTTTAGTAAAAACGATACGTGACTTTCTCACAACGTTTTTCCGCGATTGTTCGTTTCATTTCAGTGAAGAGGAATGGTTACGTTGTCACATTTTGACACATTGAGGCAGATTTTGTTTTAATGATGATCCAAACAAACAATTTTGTAAGAGAAAAAGTTGAGAGAAAGATGGTCGAAATAGGTAGTGATTGCCTATACTTATTCCTTGAGGCATAAAAAAATGGAGGGAATATATGAGAGTGAAAGGGTTGACGAGCTATCAATTGAAATGGATAGCAATTGTTTTTATGGTCGTTGATCATATCAACAGTTATTTCGGGATGCAATTAGGGTTACCAATTTGGGTCTCGTGGTTGGGACGTTTTGTTGCGCCATTATTTGTATTTTTATTAGTTGAAGGTTTCAAGTATACGCATAGTAAATATCAGTATGCGAAACGATTAGGAATAGCTGCATTCGTAGTAGCGATTGGAAATATCATCTATCATTTATTAACAGGAAATTACATCAGTGAATATAATCATCAGCCAAACTATTATTTATTTTTAGGTCCACATAATATCTTTTTGACATTATTTTTGCTGTTTTGCTTGATGTGGCTTCTTTCTACAATAAAAGGAAAAACACTTTGGAGAAAAGGAATGCTCGTAGCAGTAGCACTTTTATTGGTCATGATCACGATTGCTTTTTCAGAAGGTGGTCTGTATTTAGTTCCAATGTTGTTGCTGATGTATTTCTTCCGCGAGAAAAAAGAACGAGGGAAATTGGTTCTAGGTATTTTTGTGTATACGCTGATTTTATTTTGTCTAGCAATTTTATCCTACACACAAATGCCTGATTATCAATCATTGTATCAATTTTTAACGTTTGATAATGAATTTATGATGGTCACCGTCATCCCATTTATCATTCTTTATAATGGAAAACTAGGTGGAACCGGACGCGCATTCGACAAATACTTTTTTTACTTGTTTTATCCGTTACATTTATGGATCATTTATTTGATTTTTTCTTTTATTCATTAAGAAACAAATGAGGCGAGGTCTGGACAGAAGTGTTCAGCCTCAAGAAATAAGGCACCATCCACAAAAATTGTTCTTCAAATTCTTGTGGATGGCGTCTTGTTTTTTCGAAGAGATTACTTCTGTTCCTGTCGTTTATTCGGTTTTAGGGGAGAGAGGACTAATGTCTCAGAAACGTCTCATTTGTTTTTATGAGTAGTTTCAAACATTACAGTTTTGATCCCTTAGTTAGATGTAAAGAAATGTTATGTAGTTCAAGAAAATCGGCAGTATAAATAAGACTCTAAGTCATTTGTTGTTATGGAATTGACAGAATTTTTAAAATATATTATTTTTTTTGTAAGAATTCTCTATATTTTCAATCAATTTTATTTTATAATGAAAAAATATCATGTAATTTTTAGGAGGAAAACAGATGGAAAATTATCTTAGCCTGTTAGGCGTACTGATTGTTATTCTTGGTTTTGCTTTCAAGTTAGATTCGATCTTGATCGTTATGGTTGCGTTAGTCGTGACCGCATTTACTGGTGGATTAGGACTAGAAGGTATGCTGGAAACTTTAGGTACAAGTTTTGTGAATAACCGAGGAATGGCAATTTTTATTATTATTATGTTAGCAACTGGTACGTTAGAACGCAATGGTCTGAAGGAGTCTGCTGCAACGTTGATCAAACGTTTCAAGAAGGTATCCGCTGGAATGATCATCGATATTTATGGTGTTTTCCGCATGATCTTTGCAGCTTTCAATGTCAGTTTTGGTGGGGTGGCCGGCTTTGTACGTCCAATCATCATGCCAATGGCGTTAGGTACCGTTGAATCAAAAGGATTAACCGTCAATCCCGAACATGAAGAGGAATTAAAAGGAATGTCTTCAGCGATGGAAAATATTTGTTGGTTCTTTGGTCAAGTATTATTTATCGGTGGGGCCGGTGCTTTGTTAGTACAATCCACATTAAAAGACTTAGGCTACGAGGTAACTCTTGGACAGTTGGCACTGGTGCAAATACCAGTCGCAATCACAGCTTTAGTCGTGGCGAGTGTCTATTTTTATCTAAAAGAAAAGAAATTAGCGAAGAAATACTATTCAGGAAAGGAGAAATAAGATGGATTTTTTGAACTTTTTTACAAATTCTGAAATATTGTTAAGTGAAAAATTATTGGAAATCTTATATATCTTGATGGGACTAGTCTTGATCTATACGGGCCTTCGTAATGCCTTTGATAAAAGTAATCCTCATCGATTTGGTTCTGCCTTTTTCTGGACAGTTTTAGGAGTCGTGATTGCTGCTGGACGTTGGATATCTCCAACTTACAACGGAATCTTGATTTTCGCGATGACGATCCCAGCAATCACCAAAAGAGTGAGTAAAGGTGCAAGTCGTTTGCCATCAAAAGAATACATGGAAAAAATGTCAGATAAATTAGGGATGAAAATCTTTATTCCGGCATTGAGTATTGGGATCTTTGCCATTTTATTCGCACTATTCACTGATTTAGGTGCTTTAGTCGGTGTAGGTGTTGGGGTATTTGTAGCGATGTTGATCTTGATGTTCTTTTCAAGAGATAATCGACCAACGACTTTCTTGGATGATGCTTCAGACATGTTAGGTACAGTCGGTCCTTTAAGTATGTTACCGATGCTCTTAGCTTCATTGGGTGCGGTCTTCACGAGTGCAGGTGTTGGTACCGTGATTTCTAGTGCAGTCGGTACGATCGTTCCAGAAGGAAATGTCAATATTGGTATCATCATCTATGCGCTAGGAATGGTTCTATTTACAGTGATCATGGGGAATGCTTTTGCGGCAATCACCGTCATGACAGTCGGAATCGGTGCACCTTTTGTCTTTAGTCAAGGGGCTAATCCAGCATTGATCGGTATGGTCGCGTTGACATGCGGTTTCTGTGGAACGTTGTTGACACCGATGGCTGCTAACTTTAACGTAGTACCAGTGGCGATGTTAGAAATGAAAGATAAATACGGCGTGATCAAGAATCAACTATTTGTTGCTGTATTCATGCTGGTTTTCCAAATCATCTATATGATTTTATTTAAATAGTATCTTGAGCGAAAAAGAATCAATGATTTCCATAAAATATGGAGAAGATTGATTCTTTTTCTGAACAGCTAAGCATTTCATTATTGACTGTTTTTTGTTAAAATAGATAGACACTGAGTCCTTCTAATAGGAATGACTTACTGAAAGTACTAAATACACGAGTGAGAAACAATCAAATTTTAATGTTTAGTTAAATCTTTGAAGGATGAATTGAGCGCATCATTTTATAGAATAATGGAGGAATGAAAAATGAAAGTACTCGTAACTGGTTTTGATCCATTTGGTGGAGATAAAGTAAATCCTGCCTATGAAGCAGTCAAAAAAATGCCGTCTGAGATTGCCGGTGCAGAAATCATCAAATTAGAAGTTCCCACTGTTTTTGGTAAAAGTGGTCAAGTCGTAAAAGAAGCAATCCAAGAACATCAACCTGAAATCGTGATTTGTGTTGGTCAAGCGGGTGGACGTTCAGCGATTTCTTTTGAACGCGTAGCAATCAATCTAGCTGAAGCACGTATTGCAGATAATGAAGGTAACCAGCCATTTGATACGCCGTTAGAAGCAGACGGCCCAGCTGCTTACTTTACTTCATTACCAATCAAAGCAATGACAAAAAATGTCCATGAACATGGTTTACCAGCCTATATTTCTTATACAGCTGGTACGTTTGTTTGCAACGACATCATGTATCGATTGTTACACTTGATCGAAACAGAGTTCCCAACGATTCGTGGAGGCTTTATCCATGTACCATTCTCACCAGATCAAGTCATCGATCGCCCTGTAGGGACACCGGCAATGTCACTTGATGATATTGCGGCTTCATTGACTTATGCGGTAGAAGCAGCAGTCAACAACAAAGAAGATATTTCAGGTAACGCAGGAACAACTCACTGATAGTTAGCTGAAGCGCAGCAAGTGCAAGACACTCCTGTCACAACCTCAGCTTCACGTATGAAAAAAGCGAAAAGCCGAAAATAGCTCACATTATTTTCGGCTTTTTTGTTGCTCTTTGAACGTATTTATTTTTACTCTCTTAATTTAGAAAGGCAGGTGAAAGGTATGAATGAAAGTTGGCAAGCAATTTTTGATGAATGGTTCCCAAAAGAAATCAAGCAACACTACCCAATAAAAATCTCCAAACAATATACAAGTAGCCAACGATGGGAAATCTATGAACGATTGACGAAACAACAACGAATTGTCATGGATCAACATCGTCGTTACTTGATCCACTCACGGTTTTTGGAAGAAAACTATTTAGCAGCAACGGATTGGATTTTTTCTGACTTTAAGATCAATCCATTTTATCGCACATCACGTAGGCAACAGAAACTTTATTGTGAATGTGGCCGTGAACTGAAAGTCCAATACATCGTTCGTTCCCCTAAAACGGGTAAGGAATTAAAACTAGGGATCAATCATTTTGCAGAACACTTGCACGTTAGTCCAACAGTTGCAGCGTCGATCAATCAGGGAATGACTAAAGTGGATCTAGCGCTGGATGAGATCCTCTGGCTGAAACAACAAAATATTGCCTTTCCTGAACGACTCTGGCAAGAATATTGTCTAATGTTGTATCATAATCGCCGGCTGAAACAACCGATTTTACCAGATAAAAAGCTGACTAAACGACTCACTGAATTTCGTCATGCCCAGTTACCGATTTATCTGGCAGACTATCAAGCAATGGAAAAGTACATCCAACAAGTGAGCTATCAGGCAAAAGAAAAGCCGAAAAAAATCCTTGAGAAAAAATCATTATTTGAGGATTTTTCAGAAGATTTGACTAAAGATGTTGAAGCGTTCTTGACTAATTATCAACTATTTCTTCGAAAAGATTGGTCATCTGTTTCAATGGCTGAGACAAGCCAACCATCTGTCGCTTTTTTTGCAGAGTTTATCGCTAATCTGCGAGAAGGATCGAAGAATGAAGCTGTAGACGTCGATCGATTAGCAAAAGAACAGCGTTTTATCCAACCGCAAATTTATTATTTTGTTTGGCAACAATATCAGCGTTATGGATTTACAACTGGTTTTTTCGATAGTATCCCTCGGGTGATGAGAAATGGTTTTCTAAAGATTTTACGCAAAGAACGCGAAGAAAAACAGCAAGCTACAACAAAAACTGTGACAGAAACTGAATGGCAAGAACTTGCAAAGAAAATCAAAAAACAATCAGTCGCCTCTTTTATCCAAGAATATGAACAAGCAGACTATGTATTTACTTCAGAACAACAGCTTGCATTAAAAAAATTCCAAGAATTGGAATCAGTGATACAAACGATGGATGAAGACATTAGAATGTTGCTCAAGGATTTGATTTAGTTGACTCGAACCGCTGAGAGAATCTTGGTATGACGATACCTAGAAATAAGCGAGAAAAGTCCCATCCTATTTTGGGTGACTTTCTCGCTTTAGTAAGAGGTTTGAAAAACAAACCAATTTCTAGTACAAGTTTATTTATTGTTTTCCATCAAGAAACATGGTGCGAAAAATATTCTGCTTCCATGCGCTGCATGCGCGCTCTTTCTTTTTTGTTGTACCAAGGAGAGACAGTAAAGGCTAATAAGTCATTGATCAAGTAAACAGAGCTATTGATAAACATAGCTAAACTAGCAGACCCATGGGTATAGGAAACATACCATAAGACCATTTGTGCAAGACCAGAAGCAAGCCACCAATAATACTGATTGTTGTAGCGAAGGAAGCTAATGATGCCGGCAGAAAGACTGATCGAAAAAGCAATGGCATCGATCCAAGGACGAGGGTCGTCTGTATACGTACCAATCAAATAACCTGAAATCAAGTAAACGAAAACAGTCCCGGTTAATGCAATCAACCAACTTTTTCCACTAAATTCTCGAATTTTAGAAGCCATATTATGATTCCATTCTTTACTTAATAAAACTGGGATATCCAATGTGACCATGTAAGCAATTTGTTCGCCGATACTTAAATAGTTTTTGGCAGAAAAGCCAACGACGATAAAACAAATAGCAGAGAGAATTCCTAGAATACCGTTGACTGATTTAGCGGCATTGATTGATAAAATACATAACACCCCTAGATTTGTCCCGATAAAGGTAATGATCGATAACCAAGTGATTGGCTGATTCACAAGTGTCATGACTTGGCAACCTAGGCTAAAATAGAATAGATAATAATTTTGTTGAGGCCAACCTTTCAATTGATGAATCAAAAATCTGAAATAATTACTCATAATAAAAAACTCCTTGAAACACAATATATAGTGTCTGTTTATTTTAGAGACACAAATTATTGTATTCCTTTTAAAATTTATTTCTAGTCTTTCATTTTAAAAAAATATATGTTATTATTCGATTTGATTGTTTTCTGAGAAACATTTACTTTCAAACGATGAAAAGTAGGAGGCCATTTGATGTGGTCTCTCTTTTTTTGTGCAGCGGGAGAAAAATCTATGCTATGTCTAAAAGTATTGATAAGATAAAGGAAACAAAAAGATTGGAAGTGTGAGAATGAATTTAACAACCGTTCACCATGTTGCGATCATTGTGTCGGATTACCAAAAGTCACGTGCTTTTTATGTTGATTTGCTAGGTTTTGAAGTTATTCGTGAAAATTATCGAGAAGACCGTGGCGATTATAAGCTAGATTTAAAACTAGGAGATATGGAGCTTGAGATTTTTGGCATCAAAGACGCACCTAAAAGACCGAGCTATCCAGAAGCTTGTGGTTTGAGGCACTTAGCATTCAAAGTGGAACATATCGAAGAAACAGTCGCGGAACTACAAGGATTGGGGATTGAAACTGAACCAGTCCGTATCGATACCTTTACAGGCGAAAAAATGACTTTCTTTTTTGATCCGGACGGATTGCCGTTGGAGTTACACGAATAAAGGTAACAAATTTGTCACTTTTTCTTCCGTTCATTCGATTTTTTTCTTTCCTATTTCTTGTTATTCTAAAAAAAAACGGGGAGAGAGTGGAATGAAAAAAATAATCATTGCAGCATCGATTGCTATCATTGTTAGCTTAGCGGCTTCGTTAGGACTATTGGATGCAAACTTTTCTTTTGATGACATCAGTGACCAAGAATATCAAATCTCATTGCAAAAGGCAGTGTCTATTTTGCGAGATGAGTACCATGAAGAGAAAGTCAGTCGTATCCAGTTCAACCAATTAGACGAAGAACAAAGTAATAAAAAGATGTATGAATATATTTTTTATACTCCCAATCGAGTGATCACAGTGAATCCAATCTCAGGAAAGACGATGGTTGTTGATGAAAGCCGAAACGAACCAGGGCAATTCTTTCACTTGAAAACGATCCATCAAGTGAAACATCCACAGGCAGCAATGAAAGAAGCAGTCCATAAAGTCGGAAAACATCACGGGAAAGCAAAAAGTTGGGAAATCACGACAAAAAGTGGTCAATTGTATTATTCTGTAGCCGTCGATGGAATGAATCATTTAGAAGATGTATTGATCAGTGCTTGAAAGAGAAGTGGTTTCACTTCTCTTTTTTTATAGATAAGAGTAATCTAAAAGTGTAAAACAAAGAAGGGATTGAGGGAATCATGCAAAAAATGGTTTGTCCAAACTGTGGAAAAAAATTCACTTATGAAGAAGTAAATCATATCGTCGAACACGTAAAAAAAGAGATGCCGATTGTTTGCCCCTACTGTCGTTTTGAAGCAAAAACAATCGTTTCGAATGGTTATTTCGTGACACAAAAAATTGAAGATTATTTGAATTAGCTGTTTTGCTCTGAGATTTCATTATGGTAAAATGAAAAAAAGGAGTGTCAGAAATGATTCGTAATGCAAAAAAAGAAGATGCGGCAGCTATCGCTCCGCTTATTTTAGTTATATTGAAAGATATGGACTTACCGTTTCTTTTAAAGTACGGTGAAGAAAAAACATTAGAAGTATTGGAAGAAGCCATTACAGACCCAGACTATCGTTACAGCTATACAAGAGGGATCGTTGATGAGCGAGAAGGCAAGGTAGCAGGAATCGTTTACGGTTATACAGACGAAGAAGAACCAATCATCGACCAGCCGTTAGAAAAAATCTTACAAAAGCATGGCATTTATGAGCAAGTAAAAATGTTTACGGATAGAGAAACATTCCCTGATGAATGGTATTTAGATTCTATCTGTGTTTCAGAAGAATTTAGAGGACAAGGAATCGGTTCCTCTTTGTTAGAAGCATTGCCACCAATCGTCAAAAAACAAAACCGCGATGTCATTGGACTAAGTTGCGATAAGCAAAACCCGCAAGCTAGAAAATTGTACGAGCGCCATGGGTTCAAAGTAATCGGGGAACGAACGATTAGTGGACATCTGTATGATCATATGCAAAAGAAAATCGTCTAGTGAGTTTTTATTGCTCAATCAAGCTTACCAGATTAACAAAATGCAGGCATACCTGAAAAGGTGTGTCTTTTTTTATTAATAAAAAAGTGAGGAATATCACATAATTCAAAAATAATTGTGAAAGAATATAAATACTATACGTTATGTTAAATGAAGAATGTATGAAATTAATGTAATTTTTCTATATAATTTCAGAAAAATATGTATTTTATCGATTTTTAGGAATATAATTACGAATGTTTTTATGTTATGAAATTTCATATATTGATGAAAAGAGATGAAAAAATGTTCAAAAATAAAGTTGTGAATCTTTCCCTAATGTCTGTTTTGCTTCTCCATTTATTTTTTCCAATCCAAGTAATTGCTGAGACATTTCTTCCACAAGATCCAGGAAGTGTTTATGATGATTTGACTGGTGATTATGGGGTATTAGGGATTGCTTCTCAGTTCCATGTGTTCGCAAAAGAAAAAACGACCATCAATGCGCATACAGAGGGGAATGTAGCAACGAGTGTTTTATCAGCAACGAATAACTTCGGTACATCGATCAGTACAGGGGATTTAAATAAAGAGATCAATTATGCACAATCCGTTGAGACAATCATTAGCTCAGCAGAAACTGCGGCTTCTGTTAAACGATCGAATAAATTTATTGTGGGACCAAACAATGTGATCACGACGGAAAACGATAAAATAATTGTCAATGGAACAAGATTGGATCATTTATCAGTGGATGAGTTCTATCAAGATCGAGAAGATGCTCAATATATTGATTTCAACAAAGAGTTTGAAAATTTAATGCTGACATCAAATATGTTGATGTCATTAGATCCATTAAAAACATATACGCCAGATGATTTCCCTGATATGAATAATCGTGTGATTGACTGTACAGATCTGGTTGGGGACCAGCCCTATGTCATCAATGTTGCTGCTTCTGTTCTGGCAAAGAATACCCCCTTACGAATCAACAATCCTGAGGGAAAAGTGCTTATAATCAATGTTGTCGATGCACCGACTAATTTTTCGGTACAATCCCAGATCCAATATAATAAACGTTCCAATCATCAAACAGAAGATTTTTCTGATGCCAATATTTCTTGGAATTTTGGTAATCTAACAGAAAAATTAGAAATCAATGCACCTTTCCAAGGAACGATTATTGCACCTTGTGCGGATATTACAGTCAATCAAAGTCAAGATGGAACGATCATAGGGAAAAATGTGATCTTGAATGCTACAACAAATCGTTGGGACCCAAATGAAATTTTTGCTGTACCAAATACGCATGATGACACGACAGATACAACAAGTAGCAGTACAGAACCAAGTACGAGTGAAAGCAGTACAGAACCAAGTACGAGCGAAAGCAGTACAGAGCCAAGTACGAGTGAAAGCAGTACAGAACCAAGGACAAGTGAAAGCAGTACAGAACCAAGTACGAGTGAAAGCAGTACAGAGCCAAGTACGAGTAAAAGCAGTACAGAACCAAGGACAAGTGAAAGCAGTACAGAACCAAGTACGAGCGAAAGCAGTACAGAGCCAAGTACGAGTAAAAGCAGTACAGAACCAAGCACAAGTAAAAGCAGTACAGAGCCAAGTACGAGTGAAAGCAGTACAGAACCAAGTACGAGTGAAAGCAGTACAGAGCCAAGTACGAGCGAAAGCAGTACAGAGCCAAGTACGAGTGAAAGCAGTACAGAGCCAAGCACGAGTGAAAGCAGTACCTATCCAGGTAAAAATGGAAAGCAATCAGATACAAGTACCACAACAAGTAGTGCTAGTAGTGTTTCATCAACAAACGAGTCTGACGAGCCTGTTATCAGTGGAGAAGGAACAGTTGAAAGCGATGGATCAGGTACGATGCAAATGAACGATAGACGTGAAAATAAAGTAGCGCTAGCTGTTGAATCAAATACCAATAATGATGATCCTTCGACTAAGAATGTACAATCACAAAATCAACAGCTTTTCCCTCAAACAAATGGGGAAAGAAATAATTTGTGGATCATGGTAGGTGCAGTGCTTATCTATGTAGTGACACTTCTTTTCTATAGAAGAAAACAGGTGTAAAAGAAAAAACGAAGCTGTGACATCGATTGTCTGATCCCTTTAAACCTGAATAAACGGTGTTCCAGAAGTAACTCCTTTAAAAATAAGCCAGAAAACTCCAAAAATTTGAAAGACAATTTTCGGAGTTTTCTGGCTTATTTCTCGGAGCTGGACATTTCTGTCACAACCTTATTTTTAGTTGACATCAAAGCGATAAGAAAGAGGTGTTTCTTTGTCTTTGTTTTTTCGATAGAGCCAGTAATCAAGGACAGCAGCAATACAGATACAGATAGGCGCATTTTCTTCACAAGGGATATCAAGGACATAATAATCACCGGTAAAGAGGGTTGCTTTGTCCATTTCCATGATTGGTTCATTGAAATGCTGGATCTGATAACGATGATTATAGATATCTCCTTGAACAGTCCAATGTAATCGGCGAATATAATAAAAATCTCCTGGCCAATTGAAAATCTTTTGCATCGTACCGACTTTTTCGAAATCTTTATAAAGTTCAAAGCGTGTCCCAAATGTCAGACTGATTTGTTTGATATGAGCGACTAGATCTCCATTCATGGCATAAAGAGATAAAGCATCTCCTTTCGTTCCCCAGCGGCCGACCATCAAAAAAAGTGATTTGCCTTTTTCGTCTTTGACGATTGTCCGGGTCGCACGACTCAGCTGTTTTTCCTGAATGAAAAATTCTGACATATTTGTTCCCCTCTTTCTTCAAACAACTATAGATTTTCGTTGATTGCGCGTAAGATGGCTTTGCCAACACCCGATTCAAGGTTCGTGTCTGTTAAGTATTTAGCGTAATCTTTGACTTCGATCTCTGCATTTCCCATAGCGAAACTAACGCCGGCGGTTTGCAACATGCTGACATCATTGAAATTATCACCGATCGTCATGACTTCATCTAAAGTGATCCCTCGTTCATGAGCGACATGAGCAACTGCGATTCCTTTTTGAGCATTTTTATGGTTGACTTCAAGATTATTTTGACCAGAAGAGGTCACTGCCAGTTCGCCTAAATTACTGATTTCTTTCCCTACAGGGCCTAAAATACGTGGACCTTCAGTATGGAAACAGATGATTTTTAGGACTTCAAGTTTATCATCAAGTAGTAATTCGCGAATGCTGTCAACATAAGTGATGTGTAAGAGTTCAAGATTAGCTGAAGCCATGGCGATCGCCATTTTGTAAGTCAAATGGGGCATATGGGTCGCAATGGAAGAAGCAAAGCTTTCGATTCTTTTTGGTTGGCTTTCCGAATACAATCCTTGGTTTGTCGCTACCTCGTAATAAATACCATTTGCATCTAAAATATCCATAACTGTCATGGCTTGGGGACTTGGAATTGGTACTGTAAAAAGCGACTTACCGGATCTGTCAAAAACTTGCGCGCCATTCAAAGTGATCATCGCACAATCGATTCCTGCTTCATCTAAGGCTGCTCGTGCTTCTTGTGCGTTACGTCCAGTAGCGACCATAAATTCAATACCCAGCTCATTTGCCATGCGGATTGCTTCAGTATTTTCTGTTGAGATACTCATATGTGCATCGAGTAAAGTGCCGTCCATATCAGAGGCAATTAATTTGATCATGTGATTACCGTTCCTTTCCTTTTCTCCCTCCTAGTTTAACATACTAATGCGAGATAAGATGGAAGATTTTGACTTGTTAACAAATAATTTGTGAGTTATTCTGGAAAATAGGAGGTGGGAAATTTGAAGAAAATCATCCACAATAGTTGGCAAGAAGTATTAGCTGATGAATTTGAAAAAGATTACTATCAGCAGTTGAGAATATTTTTAAAAAATGAGTACGCAACTCAAAAAATCCATCCGGATATGTATCATGTTTATGAAGCGTTAGAGCTGACTCCCTATGAAGAAGTCAAAGTCGTGATTCTAGGACAAGACCCTTATCATGGAGTAAATCAAGCGCATGGTCTTTCTTTTTCCGTACAACCAGGAGTAAAAACACCACCGTCTCTGGTCAATATCTACAAGGAATTGAAGAATGACTTAGGGATCGAACCAGTTTCTCATGGGAATTTAGTGACTTGGGCCAAACAAGGTGTGCTGCTGTTGAATACTGTACTAACTGTCAGAGAAGGGCAAGCTTATTCTCATCGCGGAAAAGGCTGGGAACAATTGACGGATGCGATCATTGAAAAGCTGAATGAACGAGACAAACCGATCGTATTTATTCTTTGGGGGAAACCTGCACAAGAAAAAATGAAAATGATCGATAAAAGTCGACACATTATAATAACAGCCCCACATCCAAGCCCATTATCGGCGCATCGTGGCTTTTTTGGTTCAAAACCATTTTCAAAAACGAATGATGCGTTGCTTGCTCTGGGTGAAACACCGATTGATTGGCAACTGCCTAAAACAGTGTAATGATACAGCACTTTCCTGTTATAGTGCAGTTTTTCCGGATTATGTGAAAAACTTAATTATTATCCATTATTTGACTGATACAGAAATTTAAAACTGTTCTTTTTTTTGATAATAGTGTATCATGGTAGTTAATAAAAATAACTGGGGGTCATCTTGTGGAATTGTTTGATAGTTTAAGATTTAAAATTGTACGTCGCGGCATCAAAATCGTGTTTCCAGAAGCAACGGATGCAAGAATTTTAGGAGCAGCAGCACGTTTAAAAGCAGAAGAATTAGTTGAACCGATTTTGATCGGCAGCAAAGAAGAAATTGAAGCAGCAGCAAATGCACGTGGTATCCAAACATCTAACTTCACGATCATCAATCCAAATGATTATGAAAAATGGGATGAAATGGTCGAAGCTTTTGTTGAACGCCGTAATGGAAAAGCAACAAAAGAACAAGCAGAAAAAATCTTAAAAGATGTCAATTACTTTGGAACAATGCTTACATATATGGGCATTGCTGATGGTATGGTTTCTGGAGCGATCCATTCAACCGGAGATACAGTACGTCCAGCACTACAAATCATCAAAACAAAACCAGGTGTAAGTCGTACAAGTGGTGCTATGATCATGGTTCGCGGTAGAGATCAAGAAAAGTATGTCTTTTCTGACTGTGCGATCAACGTGAATCCAAACGCACAAGAATTAGCTGAAATTGCTGTGGAATCAGCAAAAACAGCTGAACTATTCGATATCGATCCAAAAATCGCATTGATGAGCTTTTCAACAAAAGGTTCTGCAGCAGCTCCTGAAGTAGATAAAGTGGTTGAAGCAACAAGAATCGCGAAAGAATTAGCGCCTCAATATACGATCGATGGCGAATTACAATTTGATGCTTCTTACGTTCCAGCAGTCGCTCAATTAAAAGCCCCTGATTCTAAAGTGGCAGGTCAAGCAACAGTCTTTGTCTTCCCTGAATTACAATCAGGAAACATTGGCTACAAGATCGCTCAACGTTTTGGTAACTTTGAAGCAATCGGACCAATCTTACAAGGATTGAACAAACCAGTAAGTGACCTTTCTCGTGGTGCTAATGAAGAAGATGTCTACAAATTAGCAATCATTACAGGTGCACAAACATTATTAGATTAATCGAACAGTAGATCTAAAAAGAAAAGGGCTAGGGAGCTGAGGATTCCTGACTCTTTTCTTTTTTTTTGTTGGATTACACGTTATACTGACAAAAAAGAATGAGGAGAAATGATGATGATTGAATTAACAAGTGTGGCGATGACAGACCAATTAGCAGAAATCATTGGAAAAGTCGCTCGTCCGGGAGATAATCTAGTGTTAACTGGCGATCTAGGTGCTGGTAAAACGACTTTGACAAAAGGAATTGCAAAAGGATTAGGCATCGTTCAAATGATCAAGAGTCCGACCTATACGATCATTCGGGAATATACACAAGGAAAAATGCCTTTGTACCATATGGATATCTATCGTGTCGCTGCTAGCGGTGCTGATTTGGGATTAGATGAATATTTTGAAGGTGATGGACTTTCAGTCATTGAGTGGGGAAATCTATTAGAAGATGCTTTACCTGAAGATTATTTGGAACTGATTATTGAGAAAAGTGATACAGAATTAGAAAAAAGATATGTGAAATTCCAATCATACGGACCGAATAGTCAAGAGTTTGAAAAACGTATCTATGAAGCATGGGCGAATTCTCATGGCTAATGATGTTGAACTGACGTTAAAAGAAGCGGAGAAATCAGATGCTGAAGGATTGTTAGTGATGCTACGCCAAGCGAGACAAGAAACGGATTATTTTGTTGTTGAGGAGCGTTCACTCAATAAAAGTAAAGAGGTACTTGCAACTGAATTGTCTCGAATAAAAGAAAGTGCAGAACATTTATTATTTTTAGCCTGTGTCAAAAAACAGGTGGTAGGTGTTGTTTCTGTTGCTCCCAAACCTGACTTGCCCCGTCATGGCGAAATAGGGATCAGTATCTTGAAAGAATATTGGGGAATGGGGTTAGGTAAGATTCTTTTAGAGGAGGCAATCATTTGGGCTACAGAAAATGCGCGATTTAGTACGTTGGTTCTTGACGTATTGGCGGGCAATCAACGAGCCATAAATCTTTATCAAAAAATGGGGTTTCAAGAGGAAACCCAAAGTGTTGACTCTTCGAGAAGACAAGGTCAATCATTGGCGATAATCAAGATGAAACGAACGATCGAGCATAAAATAAACTGATTTCAAAAACAAAGAACCTGAAAAATAGTTGTCCACTTTTCAGGTTCTTTATTTATCATCATCTTTGATTCTTTCGTACGAGGGAATCAACCAATAGAAATGCAAGAATTAGCTTATTTTAGCTAGTTGAACTATTTCACTGTGACTAATTTTTTCAATGGGTCTGTCCCAAAATATTTTTCCTGATATAACAAGATTTCCGCACATGCTCGACTATCTTCTAACGCATCATGGTGATTTTTCAACGTGATATCCAAATTTTCACAAACTGTATTCAAGCGATGATTTGGCATTTCTGGAAACAAGCGGCGACTTGTTTTGACGGTACACAATGAGAGATAGTTCGGTTGAGGCAACTGATAATAATCTAAACAACCAGCTAATACTTTTGTATCAAATGCGGCGTTATGCGCAACGACTAATCGGTTTTTTTGGAAATACTTTTCGATTTTCTGCCAAACATCTGGAAATTTAGGTGCCTGTTGGACATCTTCGGGTCGGATACCATGGATCTGGATGTTCCGCCAGAAAAATGGCGTTTCCGGTTGGATCAAGGTATAAAATTCATCGACAATCTGACTGTTCTCCACTTTGACAAGGGCTAAGGAACACGCACTATGAGATTGGTGGTTCGCAGTTTCAAAGTCCATCGCGATAAAATTCATTTTCAAATAAGCCTCCTTTAAAAAATAAACCATAACATAGATTTGTATGAAAAGAAATAGCTTTTTCAGACTATGTATCAAGTAAATATGGTGCCAGTGAAGGATCAAAGGAAGAAAATCGGGACAACCCAATTTCTTCCGTTGCTATCCTAACTATTCGATAATTAATTCGACAGGGCAGTGGTCACTACCTAGAATCGATGTATGGATTTTTGCATCAACCAAACGAGGTGTCAAATCTTCACTCGTCAAGAAATAATCGATACGCCAACCTGCATTGTTTTTTCGAGCATTGAAACGATAACTCCACCAAGAATAGACACCTTCTAACTCTGGATAGAAGTAACGGAAAGTATCTACAAAACCATTATCAAGTAAATGAGACAATGCGTTTCGTTCTTCGATAGAGAAACCGGCACTTTTTTGATTCGTTTTCCAATTTTTCAAATCGATGTTCTCATGGGCAACATTTAGATCCCCACAAACAATTACCGGTTTTTGTTTTTTCAACTCTTCTAAATAATCATAAAAAGCAGATTCCCATTCTAAACGGTAATCGAGACGTTTCAATTCATTTTGTGAATTTGGTGTATAGCAAGTGACTAAGTAAAATTCAGGATATTCTAACGTGATCAATCGGCCTTCTTGATCATGGACATCAATGCCCATTCCATAAGAAACGTTCAATGCAGGTTCTTTGGCGAAGATCGCTGTTCCTGAATAGCCTTTTTTGACTGCATAATTCCAATATTGATGGTAACCTGGTAAATCCAAGTCGATTTGACCTTCTTGTAGCTTTGTTTCTTGAAGACAGAAGAAATCTGCATCAAATTCCTTAAATGTTTCTAGAAAATTTTTGTTGACGATGGCTCTTAAACCATTGACATTCCACGAAATCAGTTTCAAAAAAACACGCTCCTTTTCCTATCAAGTCTGTCCGATTATATTGTACCTCATTTTTATTAAAAATAGTGTAAGATAAGAGTAATAACAGATAGCAGGAGGGAAACCATGAAAATTGGCGTAGTAGGAGTAGGTAACATTGCCGAAAAAGCATATTTACCCACATATGCAGGGAAACAAGGAATGGTTGATTTTTATTTTGCGACACGTAATCAGGTAACGAAAGATCGTCTGAAGAAAACCTATGGATTTGCTCATTTGTATGAGTCTTTGGATGACTTAATTGAAGAGGAGATCGAAGCATGTATGATCCATGCGGCAACAAGCGTTCATTTTCAATTAGCTAAAAAATGTTTGGAACATAATATCCATGTTTATATCGACAAGCCTTTAAGTGTCGACCTAAAAGAAATCCAAGAGTTACAAGAATTGGCAGAACAACATCAAGTGATTTTAATGGTGGGCTTCAACCGACGATTCGCCCCAATGGTCGAAGAATTAAAAGCGATTCCAGAAAAACGGTTGATCCAGTTACAAAAAAATCGCATTGCGGCAAAAGAAACAACTGCTTTTGTCATTTACGATCTGTTCTTGCATCTGGTGGACACGGCTGTTTATTTATTAGACGAACCAGTGATCAAAACAACTTCTCATATCCGAGAAAAGGAAGGATCTATGGAAGTAGCGATGTTGCAACTTGAAACTGCGAACCAAATGGCAATTGTGACGATGGATCTTGGAAGTGGTGCAAATACTGAAACCTATCAAGTAACGAGCAAACAAGGAACCTATGAATTGAGTGATCTGACAGAATTAGTCATCCGTAAACCAGATACGGTGGAAATAAAGAAATTTGGTGATTGGGAAACCACGCTGAGCAAACGTGGTTTTGTGCCAATGGTTGAACGATTTTTTGAAGAAATCCAACAACCGACGCCAAATAATGAAAAGTTAAAACAAACCAACATTTATGAGAGCCATGCACTTTGTGAGGAGATGTTGAATAATCTTTATCGTCATCAGCTTTGAGCAAAACTGGCAAGATTGTTTTAAGCGTGATAGAATGATGGGGACGTTTGAAAAGAAAGGAAAGTCCTCAGTGAATAAAGAAGATATCGTTAAAAAAAATCCAGAGTTGAATCTGTTGCTTGATGAACCGTTAAGTCATTATACATTTACCAAAACCGGTGGACCGGTAGATGTTTTAGCTTTTCCCAAAACCAAATCAGAAGTCAAACAGTTAGTTGACTATTGTCGAGAAAACCAAGTGCCATGGTTGGTATTAGGAAATGCAAGTAACTTGATCGTCCAAGATGGTGGGATACGCGGCGTGGTCATCATGTTGACAGAGATGAACCAAATCAGCGTTGAAGGCACGATGGTGATTGCAGAAGCAGGTGCGAAACTGATCGATACGACGTATGCAGCCTTAGCAGAATCTTTGACAGGATTCGAATTTGCCTGTGGGATTCCTGGAAGTATCGGCGGTGCAGTCTACATGAATGCAGGAGCTTACGGTGGGGAGATCAAAGACGTGTTTGCAGAAGTCGATTTATTATTAAGTGATGGGACGATCCAAACTCTGTCAAATGAAGAAATGGCCTTTTCTTATCGCCACAGTGAATTACAGAAGATGGAGGCCATCGTCTTAGAAGCTCGTTTCCAATTAACACCTGGTGATCATGAGATGATCAAAGGTCGGATGGACGAATTGACGGAATTGCGTGAAGCAAAACAACCATTGGAATACCCTTCATGCGGTAGTGTCTTCAAACGACCTGAAGGACACTTCACAGGACAACTGATCCAAGAAGCAGGCTTACAAGGTTTGAAATGGGGCGGCGCACAGATTTCGGAAAAACATGCCGGCTTTATCGTCAATATCGACCATGCAACAGCAACTGATTATACAGAGTTGATTGCCCATATCCAAGAGGTGATCAAAGAGAAGTTTGATGTCGCATTAGAAACAGAAGTACGGATCATTGGTGAAAAAAGAAGCTAAAGGAAAGTAGGTGGCGTGATGTTAGATAAGCAATTGCCCTATGCAGAGATTTGGATGACACGCCCACTCAATGAAGAATTGCCTTCTTATCCCTTGAATCAGCAGTATCGCTTTGAAAAGTATCAACCAGGCGCAGAGCAGGATTGGGCAATCATTGAAACAGCAGTCGGTGAATTTGACTCTGTGGAGGAAGCACTGGTTTACTTTGACCAAGCTTTTGCCCCTTATCCAGAAGAACTGGCAAAGCGCATGTATTTTGTGGTCAACGAACAAGGTGAACGCATTGCCACATGCACTGCTTGGTGGAAGCTTCGTGAGAAAGAATATCCGCTTTTTCATTGGTTAGCGGTCAAGCCAGAACATCAAGGAAAAGGGATTGCCAGAAGTTTGACGATCGAAGTGCTCCGTTGTTTTCAGCAAATAACGACACAAAGTCCAATTTATTTACACACACAGACATGGAGTCATCCAGCAATCAAACTTTATCAAAGTTTAGGTTTCACGTTCATCCCTGAGAAATTTGATGGTAGCGAAAATCCCGATTATGAAATGGTGATAGATATTTTATCATCGAAAATTAAAAAAGGCACCTAAAAAATAGGTGATGACAGAAGTATTCAGCTCCGAGAAATAAGCCGTGAAACCCGAAAATTGTTCTTCAAATTTTTGGGTTTCACGGCTTATTTTTGACGGAGTTGGCTTGCGAATACCGTATACACGATTTTAAGGATAGAAACAAAAAGGAATTTCATTTTTTTCCTAACGCTTCAAATTGCTTCAATGTTAGAGAATTATTAGGTTGATCGCTAAGTGGGAAATCCTTCACTAAGGTATTAAAGTTATTAGTTCATATACCAACGTTATTTAAATATCAAGAAATAATAGGTCAACTTAGAAAGAGGTTTGTGTGTATAATCCTGTTAATAAAAAAACAACAAATCGTCCAGATGATTTAGTTATAAGAGTCAATCAGATACTCGAGATAGTTGAATCACCAAAAAATGCAAGGTGTTTTGCTAAAATACTACAAAAATTTCGCATGGAAAAGAACCTCACGTTCATTACTTGTCCATTTCCAGCGTAAAATAGCTTATTAGGATTCCAAGCAGGTATTTCTGCCAAATCTAGCAATTTATCCTGATCGTTCGAATGATTTAGGCCATTCATTAGATAAATATGTCAATCATTGTTTTTGTGACTGGTTTACAACAGACAAAAAAACAGAACTTCAAAAGGTCATGGCTATTGATCCTACAAAACAAAAAAAGGTGGGACAGAAGTGTTTGGTCACGAGAAATAAGGTGTAATCCCCAAAAATTACTCTTTGAATTTCTGTGGATTTCACCTTTTTTCTGACTATTATCGCTTATGGTTCAGCCGGTTATTTGGGCTTGAGGTAAAAAACTAAAATCAAATTTACTTTTTCTCCAGCTACTCTTTTTTGTTTCCAGCAGTATCCATCCGTGTGGTCACACCTTTTTTTCTAGGGATGAAGTTCCGGATGAACGTAAATTTCCGATAATCGTTTCGTGTATAAAGATAGCCGAAAACGCTGAAGACAAGGGCTCCGATAAAATTGACGAATAAATCTTTCATCGTATCTAAGATCCCGATGTCCAAGTACCCATCTGCCATGACATACTCTTTGGTTTTGCCATGCTCATCTTTATATGTGACGGTTGTTTGTTGGATATCTTTGATCTTATATACGGTGTTGCCATCCTCACTTAATTTGACACTGTTGATCTGATCAACATAGTTATCTTTTTGCATGTCCATCTGCAAGACTTGATCCGCAGAGAATTCGATAAATTCCCAAAAAACCCCTACGGTCATGGAAAAACAGAAAGAGACTAGAGCGACTAGTAATGGCGTCAGATTCATTGTTTTCGTGTTTTTGTTCAAAAGATAGACAAGAGAAAAACCGACACCACCTGCTAGGAAGCCGCTTAGTGCGTGTAACGCTGTGTCCCATAGTGAAAAGTAGCCATAAAAGTCACTTAATTCACCCAAGACAGTGGCACTGAAAATAAAGGATAAGATGATGATTTCCAGTGTGTTAGGGATTTGGATCTTTAGTAATTTTTCTAGTAAATAGGGGATTTCAAACAATAATAAAGTTAATAATAAGAGCATGATATTCCCCATGTTCCGGTCGATCAATTGGTCGACGAGCATGACCACCACAATGATACGTAAAATGATGTAAATCGCATGAGTGACCTTCCCAGCAGACTTACTCCCTTTTGAAAAAAAATGTTTGATAAATTTCATAAATGAGCTCCTTCGTGTTTCATATCGATTATACTTGTCTAATGAAAAAAGCCCAAATCTTCTGTTTGGATCAAAAAAAAAATTTTTTTTTGCCTGACTATTTATTCAAGAAACTCGACTGTTTTTCGATAGTTACTAACGAAAACTTGAAAAATTTGGAATATTAATGGTTATTTATAAAAGAGTGAGATACCAGTAGTACGGAAAATGTAAATTGTTGGTTGAATTTGTGAATGCTATCACTTATGATGGGGTAAGTGTTAAATTTTAGGAGGACAACTATGAAGAAAACAATTAAAGGGTTACTGACAGTTACAGCAATTTTTGCCTTAGGTGCCTGTACGCCTGATGAAAAAGAATCTGCATCCAGTAGCTCTTCCACAAAAGAATCAACAGAAGTATCATCCGGAGCGTCTGCTCAAACTTACACAAATCCAGCTGATATGAAAGAAGAATATGATTTGATCATCGTCGGCGGAGGAGGAGCTGGTATGGCAGCTGCAATCGAAGCAAAAGATGCAGGCTTGAATCCAGTCATTTTTGAAAAAATGCCAGTTGCTGGTGGAAATACATTAAAATCTTCAAGTGGAATGAACGCATCTGAAACAAAATTCCAAGAAGAAGAAGGTATCACTGATTCGAACGACGCCTTTTATGAAGAAACATTAGCAGGTGCGAATGGCACAAATGATAAAGAAATGTTACGCTATTTTGTCGATCATTCGGCTGCTGCAATCGAGTGGTTAGATGAAAATGGCATTAAATTAGATAACTTGACGATCACTGGTGGAATGAGCGAAAGACGAACACATCGCCCTTCTGATGGTTCTGCTATTGGTGGCTATTTAGTCGATGGGTTATTACGAAATGTCCACGAACGCCAAATCCCGATTTTTGTAAATACTGAAGTGACAGATATCCAAAAAACGGGAGATACAGTTAACCAAGTAACAGTCCAAGTCCAAGGGGAAGAACCAAAAGAAATCACTGGTAAGGCTGTAGTTGTTACAACTGGTGGATTCGGTGCGAGTGAGCAATACATCCAAACTTACCGTCCAGATCTGGAAGGATATGTAACGACGAATCAAGTGGGATCAACAGGCGATGGTATCAAGATGATTGAAAAATTAGGCGGTCAAACGGTCGATATGGATAAGATCCAGATCCATCCAACGGTTCAACAAGATGAAGGATTCTTGATCGGAGAAGTGGTACGTGGTGAAGGAGCGATCTTAGTCGATCAAGATGGCGAGCGTTTCGTCAACGAAATGAATACACGAGACAAAGTATCAGATGCAATCACTGCATTGCCAGAAAAATCTGCTTATTTGATTTTTGACCAAGGGGTACGCGATCGCGCAACAGCCATTGAGTTTTATGATGAAAAAGGTTATGTAACTGCAGGTGAGACGATTGAAGAATTGGCAGAGAAAATCAACTTACCAGCAGAAACATTAGCACAAACAGTAACAACTTGGAACGAAGAAGTTGCCAATCAAGACGATACAGCATTTGGTCGTACGACAGCCATGGAGCATGATCTGTCTAAACCAAACTACTATGCGATCAAAATCGCACCTGGTATCCACTATACGATGGGTGGAATCAAAATCAATACGAACACAGAAGTTGTGGATAAAGACGGACAACCGATCACTGGACTTTACGCAGCAGGTGAAGTCACTGGTGGCTTACACGGTGAAAACCGCATCGGCGGAAACTCTGTAGCGGAAATCATTATTTTTGGACGTCAAGCAGGACAACAAGCAGCAAAATTTGTCTCTGCACAATAATAGAAATGATATAAAAAGAGAACCTAAGGCGCATGCCCTAGGTTCTCTTTTTAAGTTTCACTGACTGTCAAAATGATTTTTCCAACGTTTTTGTTGGCTTCCATATATTCATGGGCTTCTTTTGCTTCTGATAATGGAAAGGTTCGATCAATGATTGGACGGATCGCTCCGGTTTCAAAATAAGGATCGATGTTTTTCATAAACTCTTGAGTCAGTTTTGCTTTGTATTCATCACTTCTTGGTGTCAATAGCGTACCAATCAATTGGATTCTTTTTTGCAGCAAAACGCTTAAATCAAGAGACTCGACTGTTGTGCCTCCTAGTGTGCCAATCAAGACCCAGCGACCATCTACAGCAATCGATGCCAGATTTTTTTCCCAATAAGAAGCACCGATGAAATCTAAGATGACATCAACGCCATGCCCATCAGTTATCTTTTTTACTTCCTCCGCGAAATCTTGCGTTTTATAGTTGATTACTTCATCTGCGCCTAATTCTTGGCAAAAGGCTAACTTTTCAGCTGAACCTGCGGTAACGATGATGCGTGCTTGCGAATATTGTTTGGCTAATTGGATCGCTGCAGTACCAACGCCACTTGCACCAGCATGAATCAAGACAGTCTCATTTTTTTGGAGTTTTCCTAACCAATACAAGGTTTGATAGGCAGTCAAGAAAACTTCAGCGATACCAGCGGCTGATACGTAGTCAAGGGAATCGGGCAAGAGGATTGCTCGATCTGCTGGGATTACGGCATATTCTGCATAGCCACCTAAATTCACTAGACCATAGACTCTTGTTCCAGTTGAAAACTCAGAACGGTCACTTGCGTTTTCAATGACTTCACCAGCAACCTCTACACCTAAGATCGGGTAAGGCGCTTGAAGTGCAGTATTTTCGCGACGCATGATATCCGTACGATTGACCGCAGCGGTGTGGACTTTTAACAATAACTCCCCAGCTTTTGGAATAGGTCTAGGGACATCCACTTCAGTCAAAACGTCTGCTGAACCGGGATGTTTCATAGAGATTCCACGCATGATCAAGCCTCCTCAACAAGTTGTTTGATGGCATCCGATACTGTAGCTGATCCTTCAGATAGAACAACAGTTGTTTTTGAAATGTTTGGTTGATCCACTAACGCTGCTAAAACTTCTGCTACCGTTTTTCTTGTAATCGATTGAGCTGGTTTTTCGTCTGGTTTGGTCAATTGGATCGAAGTGACCTCCTCGTCGTTCGTCAAAGCTACAGGTTGTAGTATGACATAATCTAATGATGTCTGATTTTTCAACCATTCGTCTGCATAATATTTGGTAATATAATAATCAGTCATTGACTCAGGCCATTTCTCACGGTTATCCGCAAAAGCTGCACTGATCATCAAATAACGAGAGATATTTGCTTGCTCTGCTGCAATCATTGTTTTGATTGCGCCGTCTAAATCAACTTGTAAAAGATTTTTTCCTTGAGAACCAGCAGCAAAGATGACGAGTTCACTCTCTTGAAAGGCTTCCGTCATTTTTTCTGAAGACCAAGTTAAATCAAAGGGAACATAAGCGATATTTTCTTCATCATAAATCGCTTGGTTGGCAACATCTCGCACACCCGCGTAAACTTGATGTTCGGTTGTTCCCAGTTTTTGGATCAAATGACGCCCAATTTGTCCGTTTGCTCCTACTACAAAAATATTCATTTTCTTCATCCTTTCGCTACATATCTGTATCAATCATGGTAACACCAAAAGATAAAAAATTCAGGACTAAACACTTATCAACAAAAAAACCAAAAAAGAGCTAACATACCGCATCACTCTTTTTTGGTTTTTTAATCCGATCATTAATGAATCATTCGTAGTAAAACGGTAGATACCGCAGCTGTGACTAAACCAGCGACGATTGCTTCTGGTACGCCACTAGTAAAGATGACCGCTAAAACTGCTGAATAGACTGCATTGATATTTGTCCCAAGAACCTGTGCATAATCTTGTTGGAATAGAAAATAGATCAAGTTCATCACTAAGATCGTATTGGTCAGAGAACCAGCGATCCCTGCGAGAAACAATGAGAGCGGACTAACTTTGTTTTTTGTCAATCGCTGTATTCCTTTATATACGAAATAAGGAACAACACCGATCAGGATTCTAGGTATCAAGGCAATGATCAAGGCTTTCCAGCTTCCTTGATCTGTGCCGATCACCGGAATAAACGGTGAGAAAACAAAAGACAACGGTGTTGGTATGAACGTACTGCGAATCAGACTGATCAAACCAAATGTGCCACCGAGAAAGGCACCTAGCCGAGGACCTAAAATAATTGAAGCGACGATGACAGGGATATGCATCGTTGTTGCGTTGATCGGCCCAATCGGAATAAATCCGAGAGGCGTGACAGCGAGTAAGATCATAATTGCTAAAAACATAGCAGTTAAAGTAAAGTTTTTGGTATTTTTCATCATAACTCCTTAAATACTAGACCGACCTCTGATTCAGCAGAAGTGTGACTTGGTCGATAATGATTTGGTTATCCGCTAAAGCACCTTTTCCGTAATCGCCACAAGCTAAGAGGGATTCTCTAGGTTCAATCTCTTGATAACCGATTTCTTTTAGCGTCATTAAATTTCTTTGATTGATCGGATGTTGGTACATATTAGTATTCATCGCCGGTGCAATCAATTTTGGTGTTTCCGGTAAAAGTGCCATGGCAACAGTCGATAAGAGATCATCCGCTAGACCATTCGCTAACTTGCCGATAATATTTGCAGTGGCTGGTGCAATCAAAAACAAGTCTGCTTGTTTGGCTAGCTCGATATGGTTGATCACTGAAGGATCGTTTTCTTGCATAACGTCTGTATGGACAGCACGTTTTGAAAGGGATTGCAATGTTAAAGGTGTAATAAATTTGGTACTACTTTTTGTCATGATGACATCGACTTGATAACCGAGTTTGACTAGTTGATTTGTGATATCTGCACTTTTATAAGCAGAGATACTGCCCGATACGCCTAATAGGATTTTTTTCATCGTGAATTCCTCCTTATTTTAAAATCGCAGTGACGATACATTTTGCAATCTCTTGCTTGGTATCGGCTTCTATGACCTCTCCATTTTTTGATAATAAGTATCCATGATGTTGTGTTTCACTGACTTGGGTCAAGTCATTTGCTAAAATATAGTCGGTTTGATTGGTGATCAAGCTATTTTTAGCTACTTCCAATAAGTGTTCTTTCGAGACATCGACTAATAATTTAAAACCAACGATGACAGCATTTGGTTGCCATTGGCGTAAAGAACGAATAATCTTTGGTGTTTTCTTCAATGTCAAAAAGAGATAGTCCGTATCAGATGAAATCTTGGCTTCTTTACTAGCGGTTCGTTCTGTTTCTGCAAACCATGCCGGCAGTGAATCAGGGGTCAATGCCTCTTTACTCAAGCGCTCAGCAAACTGTTGTTCAGAAAGACTGAAAGCCGGTGTGAAATCACTAACTGCCATGCTATGGATAATGGCATCATAGGTATTTTCTTGCATCAATCGTTCTAATGTAGTCAATAAGTCTTGAGTAGATTCGATGAGATGGATCTTCAAATGCTCAGAAGCAGTAGGCTTTACAGCAGAACGTGTCGTCACGTAGTCGATTCTCACCGTCTCGTGAGCCAGAAAGACTTCTGCGATGGCTTGACCTAATCGTCCAGTCGAATGGTTTGTGATCGAGCGGACTTGGTCGATTCGTTCGCTTGTGCCACCGGCTGTGATCAATACCTTCATATTGTTTCACCTACAGTGACAAGTGTTCTTCCTTGGTGTGTCCCATCAAGGATTTTTTGGGTCGTTTCTTCCAATTGATCTAAGGTGATCTCATTGACGACTAAATGATCTGTTACAGATAGGTCTGCTAGTTGTTGCCAGATATTCAAGCGTTTCTCATGTGGGACATTGACTGAATCGATACCGATCAACTGGATATTACGTAAAATAAAAGGTAACACTGTTGTTGTCAATTTGATGCCCCCCGCATTGCCACAGAGAGCAGCTGCGCCATCATAAGCAATCAAAGGCAATAATCGTGTGAGCTGTTCGCCCCCAACAGTATCGATCACATAATCGACTTGTTGTTTATCTAACGGTTTATTTTTTTCTGGTAGAAAGGCTTCTGGATGAACGACTTGAGTCGCCCCTAGTTTCTGTAGCCAAGTCTTTGCTTCTTCTTTACGAGAAAATGCGGTGATTTGCTGAAAGCCCATTTTATGCAACATGGCAATTGCCACACTACCAACTCCGCCAGAGGCACCAGTGACGATCACTTTGTCCTCTGCTTTCATTCCTTGGGTAAGTAAAGCATTCACGCAAAGTGCAGCAGTCAAACCAGCGGTGCCTAAAACCATTGCCTGACGTAGGGTCATCGTTTCTGGAAGAGGGATGAGCCAATCTCCAGTTACTTTCTGGTAATCGCTATAGCCACCAGGTTGACTAACACCCAACCCATAGCCGGTTGCTAGAACTTGATCTCCTGGTTGAAATCGTTTGTCCAAGCTTTTCATGACGACACCAGAAAAATCAATTCCGGGAGTCATTGGATAATGACGAATCACTTGGCCATGTTCACTACAAGCTAACGCATCTTTATAATTGACATCTGAGTAAGCGATTTTTACCCAAACTTCATTATTAGTCAGCTCAGGAAATTCTTTGTCAACGATGCTTGTATGAAAAGTAGGCTCGTTGTTTACTTGAAACTGTTTGAATGTATTCATTAGATAGAAGATACTCCTTTCGAAATTTTCCTTAATCATACCATAAAGCGTTTCATTTTCTAGTAGTTTGCTGATTAATTTCTTCTAAAAAAAAGTCGAGATAACCGAAAAAGTACAAAAGAAATTCAAGCAAAAGGGTTGTTTTTTCAGCGGAAATTTGTATACTAATACAGGTGGTAGTAAACTTGGAGTTTACTATTAGAAAACTTCGCATAGGGGGACAGTGACAAATGGAAATTGGTGAGAAGTTACGAAATCTGCGTATCCAAAAAAACTTGACACAAGAAGAATTAGGGGAGCGGACAGATTTATCAAAGGGCTATATCTCACAACTTGAGCGGGATTTAAGTTCGCCATCGATGGAAACATTTTTCTCAATCCTTGAAGTATTAGGAGTTACCCCAGAAGCTTTTTTTCATCAAGAAACACCTAACCTTCAAATCGTTTATACGAAAGAAGATCGAACGGTCTATTATGATGAGGAAAATGGTTATGAACTGGAATGGTTAGTGACAGATTCCAACGAAAAAGAAATGGAACCAGTTTTATTGACATTCGATACAGCTGGTGAATATAAAACCTTTGAACCTTCACTCTCAGAGACATTTATCTTTGTCTTAGAAGGGGAGATCGCGCTAAGCTTGGGTGAGCGAGAGTATGTAGCAAAAAAAGGTCAATCGATGTACTATCAGGCAACGACACATCATCAATTACGCAATCATCAAAACAAACAAACTAAGGTATTGATCGTCGCAACCGAATCATACTTGTAATATAGGGGGCAGAAAAAGTGGGAAAACCAATCATATCATTCGATCAGGTCGTAAAAAGCTATGATGATGAAACAATTTTGAAGAATGTCAGTTTTGAGATCGAACAAGGGAAATTTTATACATTGTTGGGGCCTTCTGGTTGTGGGAAAACAACGATTTTACGAATCATTGCAGGATTTACGGAAGCAACCGAAGGAGATATTTATTTTGAAGGAAAGCGCCTAAACGATCTACCGGCAAATAAGCGCCAAGTCAATACGGTTTTCCAAGATTACGCCTTATTTCCTCATATGAATGTATTTGATAATGTTGCATTTGGATTGAAAATCAAAAAAATGCCTAAATCAGAAATCGAAAAAAAAGTCAAAGACGCATTACGTATGGTGCAATTACCTGGATATGAAACGCGGGAGATCAGCGAGATGTCAGGGGGACAACGCCAACGGGTGGCCATCGCGCGAGCTATCGTCAATGAGCCGAAAGTCTTGTTATTGGATGAACCGTTATCAGCCTTGGATCTAAAGTTACGTACTGATATGCAATATGAGTTGCGCGAACTACAACAACGTTTAGGGATCACCTTTATTTTTGTGACGCATGATCAAGAAGAAGCGTTAGCAATGAGTGATGAGATTTTTGTGATGAACAAAGGGAAAATCGTCCAAAGTGGTACTCCTGTGGATATTTATGATGAACCAATCAATCATTTTGTGGCAGATTTTGTTGGTGAAAGCAATATCGTCAATGGCGTGATGATTGAAGATAACTTGGTTGAGTTTGTTGGCAAACAATTTGAGTGTGTCGATGGTGGGATGCGCGTCAATGAACCAGTTGAAGTCGTACTTCGTCCAGAGGATTTAACGATCACAACACCGGATAAAGGGAAATTAGTCGTGACAGTTGACACTCAGCTATTTCGTGGTGTCCATTATGAGATCATTTGCTATGATGAGCAACAAAATGAATGGATGGTCCACTCAACGAAAAAAGCGCGCGAAGGGAGTCAAGTCGGCTTAGCCTTTGAACCAGAAGACATCCACGTTATGCGTTTCAATGAGTCAGAAGAAGACTTCGATGCACGTTTGGAAAGCTACGAAGAATAGGGGGAGAGAATATGAGAACAATGCGTAGGATCTATTCCATCCCTTATGTTTTGTGGCTTGGATTATTTGTGATTGCGCCTGTTTTGATGATCATCTATCAATCTTTTTTTGATATGAGTGGTCAGTTTACATTAAGCAATTATGCTGCGTACTTTACTTCAGGAACTTACATCGCCATGACGATCAATTCGGTATGGTATGCGTTATTGATTACATTATTCACATTGTTGATCAGCTATCCAACAGCTTATTTTTTAACGAAATTGAAACATAAGCAATTATGGTTGATGTTGATCATTTTACCGACATGGGTCAATTTATTGTTGAAGGCATATGCCTTTATCGGGATTTTCAGTATCCATGGAAGTGTCAACCACTTTTTCGAGTTTGTCGGCATTGGCCCACAACAGATTTTATTTACTGATTTTAGCTTCTTATTCGTAGCGACATATATCGAGATTCCTTTCATGATCATGCCGATTTTTAATGCTTTAGAAGAAATGAATCCTTCATTATTGAGTGCTAGTAAAGATCTAGGAGCAAGTAATTTTGAAACATTTCGCCGAGTGATTTTTCCTTTGTCATTGAACGGCGTGAAAAGTGGGGTACAAGCAGTTTTCATTCCCTCACTATCACTTTTTATGTTGACACGTTTGATTGGTGGAAATCGAGTGATCACGCTAGGTACAGCGATCGAACAGCATTTCTTAGTGACGCAAAATTGGGGCATGGGTTCAACGATCGGCGTGATTTTGATCATCGCTATGTTCGTTGTGATGTTACTAACTGGTGAGAAGAAAAAAGGAGGTCGCTCATGAGAAAAAAATTCAAATGGTCGTATCTCTATCTAACAGTTGTCTTTCTATTATTGTATTTACCGATTTTTTATTTGATTTTTTATTCCTTCAATGAAGGCGGAACGATGAACAGCTTTACCGGCTTTACTTGGGAGAATTATCAAGCGGTATTTGAGGATACACGACTGATCATCATCGTATTGAATACATTTATGCTGGCGTTCTTATCGGCTTTGATTGCAACGATCATCGGGACATTTGGCGCGATGGGGATCTATTACACGAAAAAACGTCAAGCACGAACGGCGCTATTGAGCATGAACAATATTTTACTTGTTTCTCCCGATGTGATCATCGGTGCGAGTTTTTTGATTTTCTTTACGCTAATCGGCTTTGGGTTAGGCTTTCAGAGTGTCTTGCTTTCCCATATCGCTTTTAGTATCCCTATCGTTGTTTTAATGGTCTTACCAAAATTGCAAGAAATGAACGATTCGATGGTGGATGCTGCGAGAGATTTAGGAGCGAATAATTTCCAAGTCGTAAAAAATATCATTTTACCGTTTTTATCTCCAGGAATCATTGCCGGTTATTTCATGGCGTTCACATACTCTTTAGATGATTTTGCGGTCACTTTCTTTGTAACAGGAAACGGCTTTACTACTTTATCCGTTGAGATCTATTCAAGAGCACGACAAGGAATCAGCTTAGAGATCAATGCGTTGAGCGCACTTGTCTTCCTGTTCTCGATGGTGTTAGTGATCGGCTACTACTTTATCAGTAAAGAAAACCGACCAAAACGATTGAAAAAAAATCGCCGCAACCGTGAGGAGGTGGCTCGTTTACGATGAAAAAATTACAATCTTTGCTGATCGGTATTATCTTGATCATTGGTGTATTGCTTGTCAGTGTTAGACAATTAGAAAAAGCGAGCGGAATGAGTGGAGCGAAAATCGTGACCATTTATAACTGGGGAGACTACATCGATCCTAGTTTGATCACGAAGTTTGAACAAGAATCCGGTTATAAAGTCAATTACGAAACATTTGACTCGAATGAAGCCATGTTTACCAAGATCCAACAGGGCGGAACCAATTATGATATTGCTATTCCTAGTGAATACATGATCCAAAAAATGATTGAAGAAAAACTTGTCATGCCTTTAGATCATAGTAAGATCAAAGGCCTGAACAATATCGATGATCGCTTCTTGGATTTGGATTTCGATCCTGATAATAAATATTCGATTCCTTATTTCTGGGGAACACTGGGTATCGTGTATAACGATAAAGTGTTCGACGAAGAAGAAATCAAGCATTGGGATGACCTTTGGAAACCAGAATTAAAAGACAGCTTGATGTTGATTGATGGAGCAAGAGAAGTGATGGGCTTATCTTTGAATAGTTTAGGGTATTCTTTGAACAGCAAAGACATGACCGAACTGAACGAAGCAGCACAAAAATTGAATAAAATGACGCCAAATGTCAAAGCAATCGTTGCAGATGAGATCAAAATGTATATGATCAACGAAGAGGCATCAGCAGCTGTGACTTTCTCAGGTGAAGCAGCAGATATGATGTATGAAAATGAACATTTACATTATGTGATCCCAACAGAAGGCTCAAATCTTTGGTTTGATAACATCGTCATGCCAAAAACAGCTAAAAACCAAGAAGGCGCCTATGATTTTATCAACTTCATGCTCGATCCGGAGAATGCCGCTCAAAATGCAGAATATATCGGCTACTCTACACCAAATAAAGCAGCCAAAGCATTGTTACCAAAGGAAATCTCCGAAGATGAACAATTTTATCCATCTGATGAAACGATTTCGCATCTTGAAGTTTACGAAAATCTCGGTTCAGAATACTTAGGAATCTATAATGATTTATTCTTAGAGTTTAAGATGTATCGGAAATGATGGTAAAACTCAAGGATCAAAAAACTTTGTTTTCGTACTTTTAGAAGCTCAGTTTTTCAAATTTCTACCAAAAGCGCCTTTTTAGGCGTCTTTTTTTGTTTTGATTTAAGGATAGCAATATAGATTAAAATAATAGTCTTTAATTAGCGTAATTGATTGTGTAAAGGATAAATCAACCATGAAAAGAAGGGAAAAATAAACATGCAATTTTGATTTGCCTAAAGAAAAAAGTTTTTAACAAATAGTAGAAAAATATAGCTAATTCGCTATATAATGATATGATTACAAGGAAATAAGTTGAATCATCCTAAATTTAAGTGGGACGATGATTTTGAAAGTTTCCTTGATTCATTGAGTGACAAGGAGGCTGCAAAAATTTTATCAATCATTGATAAAATTGAAAAAACAGATATACATACAGCCATGCGGCAAAAGTGGGTAAAAAAACTGGAGAGCAATCTACATGAAGTGCGAGCAAGTATAAGTAGTAATGCTTTAAGAGGGATATATTTTCAAAGAAAAGGGAATGAATATTTTATTACTCATGGGTTTCGAAAGAAAGCAAATAAGCTTTCCAGACGAGAGTTAGAAAAAGGTAGAAAGTTGCGAGACAATTTTGTAAGTAAGAACGAGAGGTGGATATGATGAGTCAAGTACAAAATTATATAAAAAAAAGAGCGGAAAAAAGTGAAGAATTTGTGCATCTAATGGAAATTGAAGAAGATAAATTAGATGTTGCGTTAAAACTAGCAGAATTAAGGAAAAGTGCTGGATTAACACAAAAACAATTAGCGCAAAAAATTGGGAAACCTCAATCAACCATTTCACGAGTTGAAACAGGTGAAATGAATCCTAGTATTGAGTTAGTGATCGAACTAGCACAAGGATTGGATAAAAAGCTTGTCATAAATTTTGAGTAATCATTTTTTAAGTCGGAATCTATTGGTCCAGCCAATTAGTTGTCTCCATAAATCCTTCTTATATATCAATCAGAATTGAAGAAGAAGCCGAAGTTGTGCTATAATAAAAACGAAAAAAGGAACTGCGTCAACAGTTCCCTTTTGACAGCACCGCTAAACCCGGTGACAGAATTTTATTCTAAGTTGGAAATAGTCGTCTCCGGGAAAAAGTGACGGCTATTTCTTTTTGTCATTTTTGTTGGTCAAGGCTAGGATGCCAAAGATCAAAGTAGCGGTAAATGAACCGAAACTGATCATTAGCCCTAACGCTGTTTCAACAGACAAAAGGCTTCTCCTTTCTTCGATTTCAGTACTTATCTCCATAAGCACCACCACCTTTTTAAAGTCGCCACCGTCATTCAACTTTACTGTCCCAAAAAGTATAGCATATCGCCCTAGATAGAGTCCTTGAACTTTAGATAAACACGGATGTTTTTTTGAAAAATTTGTATGTTCACTTAAAATACACTGAATCAGGAATCAGAATTGAAGAAGAAGCTGGAGTTGTGCTATAATAAAAACGAAAAAAGGAACTGCGTCAACAGTTCCCTTTTGACAGCACCGCTAAAAGCTAGTGGCAAGTGTAATAGTTAACTCAAAGAGAAGTAAACCATCGGCTCGCTAAAGTGACGGTTACTTCTCTTTGTCATTTTTCAGCATCGTAACACCCAAACCAACTAAAGCAACGGTAAACATACCGAAAGCTATCATTGTTTGGATTGTTTTATATCAAGACAAAAAGGTCAGTTACTTAGAGTTAGAAAAATGACACTATCAATTTAAGCGATTACGTCCTTTTCAATGGGTTCATATTTTGAATATCTAAAAAATAGTTAGTTGTTTATCTGTATCTGCGTAAATCAATTGCTAAGAAAAAGAAAGCAATCAGAAAATACATCCGTGTATTTTCTGGTTGTTTTTCTTTTTTTCTTATTTTTGTCAGTTAAAAGATCCGAAAATACTATCAAAATAAAATAACAAAAAAAATATTTGTTTTATGATTGATCGAATCATCATTCATGGTGGTTATCGGACACCTTCGCTTTTGATTGCCTGAATTAACAATGATTAACCTTATCATTTTATGAGGAGTAAAATTTACAATGTGCAAGTTGGCGGTTGTTTTTTCTATTTTTAGGAAACATTATAATTATCATTCTATGAAACGAAGTAAGAGATCGACAAATTAGTAATTAAACTGGAAGCCGTTAAGAAGATATTGAAAGTTCTCTCGATTCAGAGAGGGACATACTTTTATTTTAGTGGAAAATAAAAAAGATTTTTTTTGCATAACAATGTTTTAATATCTTGTGTTTCCTTATTGGTAAAAAAGTAATAACAAGAAGTTTCATGAAGTAAACATGAACTTTCATATCATAAATAAAAAAACATTTAGTTATAATATAATTGGAGTTCTCTAATTATAGGTGCTGCTTAGATAGTAAAAAAAGTTCATTTATCAAATTTTTTATGAGATAATTTGTATATAAATTAAAATATGGTTAGAGAGCGAAGGGCGGACATATTTATGATTAAACTGAACAAGAAAAACTTATTGCAAATATATTTTTAAGTTCAATGGTGTTAACGCAAACAGTACCGACTTTTGCAAACGTTCTAGAAGATATTGATCCAGTAAGACATACAGTTATTGAAGAAGAGCCAATAGACGAAGAAAAAGAAAGCTTTGATGATGAAATCATAAATGAAAAAGTGTCTTCCGAGGAAGTCGTGGTTCTGGAGGATGATCGTCATGTGGTGGTAACTGAAGAAGACGACCATGTAACACTCGAGACAACCGATCAACTGGTTGAAGTGCAACAGACAGTGATGGAAGAAACGGAAGCGCAAAACGAAACGATCATTGAATCGTACTTTTCTGGAGCAGGTGATGGTTCTCTCACCTCGCCCTTCCAAATCACCACTGAAGCTGAATTGAATGAAATGCGAAATGATCTCACGGCGCATTACCAATTGATGAATGATATTACACTCACTTCAGATTGGATACCTGTTGGATATGGGACAACTTTAGCAACAAAATTTACTGGAAGTTTTACAGCTGAACCTGGAACAGTGATCCGTAATATGATAGTGAATACTGGGGTACAACTTGGGGATCTGCATAATCGTGGGTTCTTCGGTGTGACAGACGGTGCAAAGATTTCCGAGATCACATTAGAAAATCCTCGGGTTGTGGGAGGGCTCTACGGAAATAATGTTGGGGGATTGATTGGTCAAATCAATGACCTATCTAAAGGACCAACGACCGTCACTGATTCTACTGTTATTGGTGGAAGTATTGAAGCAAGTGGGAATAACATTGGTGGACTAGTTGGTTATATGGCGAATACTGTCGCAGGTACTACGATTGCGCGCTCATCTTCTTCAGCAACGATAACAGTTAATGCCAATCCTTACATGTATCCTCAAGCTGTTGGGGGGCTGATCGGAGTAAATGGAAATACAGTTGTAGATAGTTATGCCACAGGAAATGTCACAGCGAATACAACCAATACTGGAGGACTAATTGGTCTGAATAGCTGGGGTAAAGTCAGCCGCTCGTATTCTACTGGGAACATTGACAGCCCGGAAAGTGAAAACGTGGGAGGTTTGATTGGTGGACACGACTTCTACAGTACAGTAGTCGATTCCTATGCGACAGGCGATGTTATTGGGAGAACGAACGTTCGGGGCCATTCATCCATATGCGATTGAAGTAGCACGCGACTATAGTACAGGACATGTAACTGGCATTGAAGCTGTTGGCGGTTTTGTCGGTAATGCCGGCTCTTTAACAATCAAAAACAGTTATGGGATGGGGGATGTCACTGGAGAATCCGATGTCGATCATTTCGGTTTAGGTGGAACGAATATCAATAATTACTACTATAATAACTCTGAAGCTTTATACGGCGGGGTTCCAGTTGGTGGTCAAGTGATCAAAGATGTCATTGAATTGCGCACGCAAGCGACTTATGAATCAAATGGTTGGGATTTCGGTAGTACTTGGGTGTGGGATACTGCGACAAATTATCCGAAGCTAGGACTAGGTAACGAGATGGATACTTTACCGATCAATGCGTTAGGAGAAACGCTTCAAGTGCCATATGGTGGAGCAGAAACAAAGATTCCACTTACTGATGTCTTTTCTTTATTCGGACGAGGTGGAAATCCAGATGATTATCTTTTTGAGACAAATGCGGATGGGGTAAGCATTTCAGCCGATGGTATGGATTTGATCTTGGAAATTTCTAGTGTTGGGATTTATGAAGTGACTGCTACACCAATCAGTCGTATCACTACATTAGAACCTGGACAGAATTGGAATAAAGCAATGATTGAAGTGACTCCGGCTGAGATCATTCTAGAAAAAGGGACAGTTTTTGCTCGTTCATTCAATGGAACGACTGAAATTGATCATTTCGATATGCCGACGTTAACTGGGGTGGCACCTGGAGATGAGGTGATTTGGCAATAAGCAAGCTTCCAATATACGAATAGTGCTGCTGGAACGAATACGATCGAAGGAGCGAACTGGACCATTGATTGGGGCACGGTTAACCTTTCCAACTATGAGGTTACCGGCTTACCGACTATTGGGAATCATGAGTATCTGGTCACAGATCTCTTTGATGTCGAAGCAATCACGAAAGCAGCCGGTGCATTTCTGAGAATAGATGAGGAATTAGCAAAACAAAACAATACCCATGAAGTGATCACGATTGCGGATACTGCACTTCTACACCATGACGACACCCCAAATACACCAGGCGAGCACTGGTACCATGACCATGCGGAAGAATTGCTGCAAGATGTGACCTACCTGATTTACGACACAGATCCACAAGCCACTCCGCTTGCACGAGTAGTAGCTTATGCGGATGGTGTAGCAGCGATAGATGGGGTTTTTGTAGGATTAAGTGCCAACACTACCTATTGGATCACTGCAATTTCAGATGAGAGCGACAACTTTTTAGCAGGGGAAGAGTCTGAACCCATTATGCTTACTACAGCACAGTCGGGAGGCACTGGGAATACTGGAAATGGTGGGAATAACATCAGCGCTCCTTCTGGCAACAATCAGTCAGGCAACAATCAAACCGGCACGACTCCAAATGGTGGTAGTGGCAGTGTAGCGACAAATGTTGCATCAACAAAAAATAATGGCAGAGACAGCAATCTACCGAAAACTGGCGAAGTAGCTAGTACATTCGCATTACTTGGTTTTGGCTCGGTAGGTACAGCTTTAGCTAGCTGGCTGAAGCGTAAGAAAAATAATTAAGTGGTGACATAAAGATTGAGCTAATTGTGTATAGTGTCAAGAAATATTTCTATGAATCTAGAATTTGTTTTTCGGATTTTTAGGTTTTGGACTATTTCTGAGAACTAACATGATTGTCTCAATCTTTTTTTCGTTGATTAAAAAAGAATAGGGAAGATCAGTGAGTAGTCATTCGACAGACAATCGTCGCCTACGGGCTCAAACTTCTATTTGCTGATTCTTTCGAGTATACTATAAGAAAAGATCAAGTACGAGAGGCAAAAGAAATGAACTCATCAAAAAAAGATAACACATGCAAAGACTACTTTGTAAGTAGAAGCCAACACTTTTTGATTTGATTGCTTGTTACTCCTACTTGCTCAAAATAAAAAATGGAGAATCACTATGACAAACATTTTATTAGTAGATGATAGTGCACTGATTACAAGCGGCTTAAAAATCATTTTAGAAAGTACAAACGATTTTCAAGTAGTGGGTATTTGTCATGATGGGCGTTCAGCTATTGCTTTTTGCGAAAAAAATCAAGTCGATCTTGTATTGATGGATGTCCGAATGCCGGGAATGGATGGCGTCACTGCTACGCAACAGATTACGGAAGAATATCAGATACCTGTCATCATTTTAACTACGTTTGATGAAGATCGTTACATAGAGGAAGGGATACGCAACGGTGCAAGTGGTTACTTGCTGAAAACAACTCCTCCTGAAGCGGTGATCCAAGCAATCAAGAGTGTGTTACAGGGACAAACGATCCTTTCGAAAGAAATCCTCGTGAAGGCAACGCAACAATTAGGTAACAAGAATGATCAAGAAGCAGATCTCTCCTTACTGACGGAACGAGAGCAAGAAATAGCCTACCTCGTCGCAAAAGGAATGACAAATAAAGTGATTGCGCAAACACTATTTTTAAGTGAAGGAACTGTCCATAACAATCTTTCAATGATTTTAAAAAAATTGAACTTGGATCATCGTACGCAATTAGCGATCTATGTTCTCACAGGTGAGGTTATGACGTAGATGCAAACAATCAAATTATCGATCAACTTGCTATCGATCATTGGTTTGATCGGGTTGATGATCTATCAAACATCCGCTACCATTTTGATGTTTGTCATTAGTTTAAGTATGGTATGGTTGACATTTTTTTTCTTAGGCGAAAGTTTTCAGAAACATCGGCCTTGGTTTGTTGCTTTGCAATTGATCAGTGTTCTATTGAGTTTGATTTTTGTCGAACAAGCGATTTTTCTATTGTCACTTTCCTTGCTGCAAGGTTATTTTTGCTTCCAAAAATCATGGTTACTTTTAGTCGTAGCCTTGATCAATTATAGTGTTGGCAGCTTTTTTCTCTCTGATTCACTTTATTTTCTCTTTGTACTGTGGGTAAGTGGGATGATCAGTATCGTTTGGTCTGCGGAAAAAATGATGAAACAACAAGAAGAGTTAACTACTTCTTCCGATTTTTTACGGATTGAACGAAACAAATTATCAAAACTCTTTGCACAAAGCACTTTGAATGCTGAAGCGATGCAAAAAGAAGCAACGTTAGTAGAAAGACAACGGATCATTCATGAAATCCATGACCATCTTGGGCACGACTTAACGAGTTGCTTGATCCAAATAGAGGCGGCAAAGGTCATCAATCGAGAACAACCGGAACAAGCGCATCAATTATTGAGTCAATCTGCTGGTCGCTTAAGAAAGTCGATCAACGAAGTGCGCAACGTGTTACATGACGAGCGACCAAAGAATGAAGCCTTGAACATCAATAAAGTAAAGGCTGAACTCCAACGTTTCTCCGAGACTCACCAGATTATCGTGGATTTCCAATATAGCGGTTCCTTAGATAAAATCAGTCGTTTTCATTGGCAAGTATTAGCGGCGAATTTGAAAGAGTTTTTGACGAATACGTTGAAATATAGTGAAGCTTCAACGGTTACGGTGCGTTTACATGTGTATCAAAAATTTTTACGATTTGAATCGAAGAACAATGGAAAAAGTGCAATAGACTATCGTAAAGGTCTGGGGATCGTAGGAATGGAAGAACGAACAGCCGTATTGAGCGGCAAATTGTTGATCGATGGAACGGATGGTTTTCACATCACCACGATATTACCTTTTGATGAAGAACATGAGATTTCTAATTCGTAAATCATGAGAAACTGTACTATTACAGTTTCTCTTTTTTTTATAAAATAAAGAAAAGGAGTGATTGAATGAATATACTCAGTGTGCAAAAATTGACAAAAAAATTTGGACAGAAAATTGCTGTGGATGGTGTGTCATTTGAAGTACCAGAAGGAACGATTTTAGGGTTACTAGGTCCAAATGGAGCAGGAAAGTCAACCGTTATCAATATGATTACTGGTTTATTGAATAAGACATCTGGAACGGTTCAGTTGTTTTCAGAAGAGATGAGCGAGCGAAAAAGAGAACTTAGGCGAAAATTAGGCGTTGTTCCGCAAGAGTTAGCGATTTATTATGATTTGTCTGCTGAAGAAAATGTCCGCTTTTTTTGTGGGCTATATGGACTCAGAGGGGAAGAACTAAAAAAGAATGTAGAAAAGGCATTGAGAACGGTTGATTTGTATGAACGAAGAAAAGAGCGACCGAGTGCTTTTTCTGGAGGAATGCAACGACGATTGAATATTGCAATGGCGATTGCCCATCAACCTGCTTTACTGATCATGGATGAACCGACAGTGGGGATCGATCCACAATCTAGAAATTATATTTTAGATGCCATTGAAAAAATGAAAGAAAACGGTACGACGATCATCTATACGAGTCACTATATGGAAGAAGTCGCACGTTTGGCGGATGAAATCGTCATTATTGATAAAGGTCAAGTGATTGCTATCGGTAGTGAAGAAGAATTGGTGAATCTCGTCACGGATAAAATCAATCTGCAAATCACTGTGGAGAATCCAGAGGCACTGGATTTAGAAGAAATCAATAATATTAACGGGATCATCAATGTTTCACTCGACAAACAGCAAGTACAGATCGTGACGGTGCTTGAGAGCAAATTGTTGAATCAAATATTAATGATACTGATCAAGCAAGAAGTTAGCGTAGTCGATGTACTGCAACAAGCTCCAGATTTAGAAACAGTTTTTCTTAGTTTGACTGGACGTAATCTACGTGATTAGGAGGAGTGAGTATGAATGAAAGAATAATTATCCGGACCCTGATACAAAATTTTCGTGAAAAATCCAATTACATTTATTATCTCGCTTTTCCGATCACGTTGATGTTTATTCTAGGGGCCGTCCTCCAAGGTGTATTCAATAATGACATAACCTCTGATATGGAGCCATTGACGGTACAATATCAGGTAGACGATCAAGAAGTTCGTGAAATATTCCAACAAGTAAGTTCTTTTGCAGAAGGTGCTATTCATTTTGAAGAAGTGACAAATGAAAAGGAAGGATTAGCGAATATAAGACAACAAGAAGCTGATGCTTACTTACATTTTTCCGATCGCATCGAAGTGCAGAGTCGGGAATTGACCAATGTAGAAAAAACAATCCTACAAAGCTATCTAGTAGAAATCGTACAGGAAATCAAACGACAAAGTTTCATTATGGAACAGCACTTGCCACCAACTACTGGCCTAGTTTCAGCAGAGCAGTTTACAGAGGCGATTGTCGTCGATCAAGAAAATCAACGAGAAAGCGCATCTTCCTACCAATACTATGCGATTGCTATGATTAGTCTATTTGTTTTATATTTTTCTGAAATTGGTCTGAGCATGTTTCGAGAAGCACGACAGCATGGAACGGTGCAAAGAGAATTAGTCACGCCACTTAGCCGTAAAACAATCATTTTTTCGACATTTTCTGGACACTTCATATTTGGCATGTTGGTAGTGTTGGTCTTGATGCTCATCTCTCAATTTTTATTTGATGTTCCATGGTATTTAAGATTTGGCTTTTCTTACCTAAACTTAATCGCACTTATGGGCAGTTTTCTCGCACTCGGTTTATTTTTAGAAACCATTGGAGACCGTGATGAAAAAAGAATTGGTTCTGGCATTACCCAGATATTTATTCAACTCACTGGATTTTTAGGTGGTGCCTATTTTCCAACGAATGAAACAATGATGGGATTGTCACCATTAGGTTGGGTTTTAGCATCTGTAAGAGAAAGTTTGTGGACCAACAATTCCTTACAAGGGTTAGGTATCTATGGAAATTTTGGGTTAATGTTTGTTTTACTCATGTCGTCAGTCGTCATTTTAGATAAAAGGGAGGTATTCTAATGAGAGATATCTTTTGGATCGTTAGAGAACGGTTGGTTCTTTGGAGAAATCGACCATTGCAAATCTTGTTTCTTTTAGGAATTCCTTTCTTGAGTGTCGTCCTTTATCTTTTTGCTTATGGAGATCAAGAAACGAATCTACTGACGATAGGGGTAGTTGATCAGGACCGCTCATCCTATAGTGAGTTGCTTATTGAAAGTTTGGAAAAACGAGTCAGCGTTCAGGAAATTGGTTCAGTAGAAGAAATCGATCAGGTTCTTTCCCGACAACAGGCGGTGGCAGTCATCACAATCCCTAAAGGTTATCAAGAAAATGTTTCTGAAAATACGAAACTCTCTCTCCGAACATTCCAAAAAGGGGAGCTGTTGGAGAATATCGACCGATTGACCCAACGCGCATTGGCAGAAGTTTCTAGTATCCATCTGTTAGCAGAAGCTGAAGGGGAGGACGAATCGCTGGAACGCTTGAAAGAATCGACAGAAATCGAGATCAAGCAAGTAGATCAAAGCACAACGACCGAACGAATGTCAGTGCAAATCGTTGGCTTTTTGTTGATGATGTTTCTTTTCCAAGCAGGTAATTTTGGAACGACGACGATTCAACAAGAACGACGAAATAAAATTTATACGCGTTTGATGACGACTTCAGTAGCTAAAAGTACGTATTTTATCGGGACAACGATTTTTGCGACATTCGCTATGCTGATCCAAGTAATGTTAGCAGTTATCGTCATGACAAGTCTATTCAACATCGACCCAGGGTTAAGCGCTTTTGATTTGATTGGCCTACTAAGTCTATTTAGTTTATTAGCGGTAGGTTGGTCGATCGCGATTGGTGTGCTTGCACCAAGTACAAGTGTGGCAGCGGCTTTGCAAAGTATTTTGATTACCGTCACAAGTTTACTATCGGGTGCTTTGATCCCCCATGAGGTGATGCCAGAATTGATGCAGAACGTATCGATGATTACTCCGCAATATTGGGTCTTGACGATTATCAAAAACCTTCAATCCGGACAAACATGGGGAGCTAACAGTAGGGAAATACTCATCTTGGTCATTTATATTCTATTCTTTCTAAGTTTGGCGATATATGGATATACGAGAAGAACGAGGCAAGAAGTATATAGCTGAGCAAAAAAGCGTGAGGTAATTCATGATGGATACGCCAAATTAAAAGAAAAACAAGAGACCGATACAGAAGTATTTAACCTCGAAAAATAAGGCGTCATCCACGGAATTTGTGTTTCAAATTTTTGTGGATGGCGCCTTGTTTTTGAAGAGGTTAAGTTCAATAAAAACGTCAAGTCTTTTTTTTGCATGTATAAGAAAAGAAAGGCGAACGAATCGATTTACAAACTGTATACTCATTTTATCAACAGAAACAAGGAGGAATATTATGAGAATCAGCCAACGTATCAGGAATATCTTTAGTCAAAATCAGGAACCAACCTTGACGATTGAAAATCAACAAACTTCTTTTAATGAGTTTGACAAAACGGTCAAAGAAGAAGTAGAGAAAATTCTAAAACACCAGATACCTGACGGGGCTTGGTCAAGTAAGGAAGCTGCCATCATTCGCCTCCAACAAGCAGAAAAAATTGCAATCAACTGCAAAGACAGTGGACAAAATGAGTTGACTAATCAAATAACTAAGTATTACGATAAAAATTTCTATTTATCGGATTATATACATTTATGGTTAAGTATCGATAAAGAAAAACTTGAGCAATTTCAGCAACAGAAAAATCGAACAATCGATGGAAATGTCGATGCTAGTGTGCTTACGAGATTAGTTCAGTCATTAGAAGAAACCGTTGATATACGAAAGGGAATCCTTCAGTTCTGCTTAAAGAATCCAAAGTACAATCGACTGCTGAAGGATGAGGTAAGAGAAGAAGTGAGCCACCGAGCGAAACCTAGCTTTTTTATGCTTGATCCGATGATCCAAGAATATTTGAAAGACATGGACAAGCAAGAAGCCGCTATTCCATCAACGAATGTTCAAGAAGATTCATTGACTAACCTGTCATCAGAGAGCGTATTAGAAAAAAATAATCGTCTGAAACAAGAACAGGATGCTAGACGAGTGGGTGTATTTGAAACGGTGATGGTTCAAAATAGAAAAATGACCATCCTAGAAAAAAACAAAGAGCCCCAAGAATTAGGAACAGCGTCATCAAAAGATGATCAGAGTCAAAAAAAACAGTTATCATCAGTGCTAGATGCGAGCAAGAATAGCGCCAGACAAAAAAATAAGAAGGCTATTATCATCGCGAATAGGAAAGTAACCATTTATCAAAAGAAACAAAAATCAATGAATAATAGAAGAAGATTCGTCTTTATTCGGAACCAACTAAGAAAACTTAATTTCAGAAATCGAAAAAAAATAAGTTTCTTAAAGCAACAAGCAAAAGCAAGCAAGAAAGTAAGAAGTAGACGAACCGATTACTTTAACTACCTTAGATAAGGGGAAAACAAGGTGTAAAGTTTATCCTATGGAATGATTATCTTGTTACTAAGTAACTAAAGGACTTGGCATTTTACTTTTTCTTAATGAATTATCCTAACAAAAGACAAATATTATAGTGAAAATTCTTCAAACTTTTCTTCTATTCTATATACATACCAACCAACAACCCTATACTTTTTCATTTTTACTCCTCAAGTAAAAATAAACTCCTAGACCGCGGCCACCCACCGCGGTCGCTTTTTTGTCCTATGATGAATTCCTGTGAATCTGCCACCATTATCCTTATTTTTTGCTATTGTAAACGCTTGCTTTAAATTGGAAAATAAAGAAGTAAGAACCAAATGATAATTGCTAGGGTCGAGCAGATCGAACAATCAGTGAAAGGGGAATAAAAATGATCAAAAAAGCAGTAAAAATGAAGTTGTACCCAGGATACGAAGCAGAGTACCTCAAAAGACACCATGAATTGTGGCCGGAGATGCGTGACATGTTGGCTGAACATGGTGCGCGCTCTTATTCGATTTTTCTTGATCCAGAAACAAATACTCTTTTTGGGTATCTAGAGATTGAAGATGAAGAAAAATGGCGCCATGTACCAGAAACAGCAATCAATCAAAAGTGGTGGGTGTTCATGGAAGATCTGATGGAAACAAATCCAGACCATTCTCCAGTAACTGTCGAATTGAAACATGTTTTCGATTTATATCAACAAGTCTAAAGTAAAACCGCTGAAAGCAGGATATAAAGCCAGCTTTCAGCGGTTTTGTTTAAAAAGGATGACAGGAGCGAGTCTATTGATTATTTTCGATTTCTTCTAACTCAAGACTCAAGTTTTCCCATTCAGACAACTTTTCTTCTTGTAGTTGATGTGCTTCATCAAGCGCTTGATTTAATTCATTCAATTTGACATGATCATCTAATACAGCAGGAGAAACCATCTGTTGTTCGAGTTCATCCACTGTTTCTTCTAGTTGAGCCATATCTTCTTCGATTTGCGTGATCTTACGTTGCAAGCTCCGCATGATCTTTTGTTGCTCTTTGCTTTGGAAGTAAGTGGATTTGTTTGTTGAAGGCGTGCTGACCTCAGGTTGTTCAGCTGCTAACAGTTCTGCAATTTCTTCTTCTTCTTTTTTCTTTTCTAAATAATAATCATAGTCCCCCAAGTAGACTTTGCTTCCGTTTTCTGAGAGTTCAATGACTTTAGTGGCGATACGATTGATGAAGTAGCGGTCATGAGAGACAAAGAGCAATGTTCCTTCATAGTCGATCAATGCATTTTCCAACACTTCTTTATTGTCGATATCTAAGTGGTTGGTTGGCTCATCTAAAATCAAAAAGTTCTCTTGATTCATTGCTAGCTTAGCTAACGCGACACGTGCCTTCTCTCCACCACTTAACAAGGGGATCGTTTTTTCAACGTCTTCACCAGAAAATAAAAAAGCGCCTAAAATCGAACGGATATCTTTTTCTGGAACGGTTGGATGTTCATCCCACAATTCAGCTAGAATCGTTTTATTAGTGTGCAGTTCCGCTTGTCCTTGATCGTAATAACCAATGCTGACATTCGTACCAAGTGTTTCTTTTCCACGGATGAAAGGCAGCTGTTGGATGATCGATTTTAGTAAAGTGGATTTACCGATTCCATTTGGTCCCACTAATGCGATTGCTTCTTGACGACGGATATCCAAGTTGATTGGTTCAGATAAGATGGTGCCGTCATAGCCAATAGCGGCATCTTCTACTTGCAACACAACATTTCCCGAAGGTTTCGCCACGTTGAAGAGAAAATGAGCTTGTTTCTCATCTCCTTGTGGACGGTCTAACCGTTCCATTTTTTCTAATGCTTTTCGACGACTTTGGGCACGTTTTGTCGTTGACGCACGGACAAGATTTCTGGCAACAAAATCTTCGAGTTTATTGATTTCTGTTTGTTGTTTTTCATAGGCTTTCCAATCAGAAGCTAATTGTTCAGCTTTCATATCTAAATATTTGGAATAATTTCCTTTATAGTGACGCATCTTTTTCCGACTTAGTTCATATACCTCAGTCGCCACTTTATCCAAGAAATAACGGTCATGGGAGACAATCAGAAGGGCACCAGTATAACTTTGCAAATAGTTTTCCAACCAAGCAAGTGTTTCGATGTCCAAGTGGTTGGTTGGCTCATCCAGGATCAAGATATCTGGATGTTGTAAAAGCATCCTAGCTAAAGCTAATCTTGTTTTTTGACCACCAGATAACGTATCGATTCTTTGCTCGTAAAACGACGGATCAAATTTGAATCCATGCAATACAGAGCGAATTTCATTTTCATAACTATAGCCGTTCTTATCAGAAAAATCATGCTGCAATTTATCATATTCTTTCAAGAAGGCTTGATAAGCCGGCGTGTCAAGAGTGCCTTCACTGATAAATACTTCAAGGTCACGCATCCGCTGTTCCATCAAGCGCACTTCTTCAAATGCTTTTAGCATCTCATTCCAGACGGTTTCAGTGGAATCTAATCCTGTATCTTGGGCCAAATAACCAAGGGTAGCTGTTTTATTTTTTGCGATATTACCTACATCTGGGGCTTCAATGCCAGCAATGATTTTTAATAATGTCGATTTACCGGCGCCGTTACGTCCGACTAAAGCGATACGTGCGCCCGTTTGGATCTCTAAGTGGATATTTTCAAATAAAATCTCAGCGCCAAAATGGCGAGCGATTTGATTGGCTTGTAATAGTATCATCGAATCCTCTTTTCTACTTTGTGAATTATCCTAGAATTTCATGGACTTTTTCTATTGTAGTCTACCACAAATTCATAGTTACTGCGAGGTTCTGAGAAGCTAGGAAAATGAGAATAAGAATAAAAATTCACAATATACAAGCAACGAAATTGATTTTTTTGTGTAAGTACTGATATGATGTATAAATCGAGAAGAAATACAGTGGAGGTAATGAAGTGAAAGACCATGTAATTCCAAAGGCAACCGCAAAACGCCTGCCTTTATATTATCGTTATTTAAGAATCTTGAATAACGCAGGTAAGAAAAAAGTTTCATCAACTGAACTAAGTGAAGCAGTCCAAGTAGATAGTGCGACGATCCGTCGTGATTTTTCCTATTTCGGCGAACTAGGAAAACGTGGTTACGGTTATGATGTAGAGGACTTGATGCATTTCTTTGCAAAAACCTTGAATGATGACCAATTGACGAACGTTGCATTGATCGGGGTCGGTAATCTAGGAAGTGCTTTGTTGAAATATAAGTTTCACCAAAGTAATAGTATCCGTGTCAGCTGCGCTTTTGACGTGAACCCAGAAATCGTGGGTCGGATCGTTGATGGTATCCCCGTTTATCCAATGGATGACATGATCGAACAAATCAAGATCCAACAAATCGAAGTGGCAATCTTAACGATACCTGCCGAAAAAGCACAAGAAGTAGTGAATCGTTTGACAGAAGCTGGTGTCAAAGGGATATTAAACTTTACATCTGCTCGACTAAATGCACCATCCGAAGTATTGATCCAAAATGTCGATTTGACGAACGAGTTACAAACGTTGATCTACTTCTTGCATTCCGATGCGTCCTTGCATGAGCATGACGACAACGAATAACCGGAAATAAAGAAAAGTTAAACCATCAATGACAAACTATTTTTCTATTCACTAGAAAAAATAGTTTGTTTTTTTATGATCTTTTTTAGAAATAGATAAAAATAAGTGATATTTTCCTTCATTGGCGTCTCTTCAATTAGGAGGCTGATAGGTGAACAACTGAAAGCTTCGAAATTTATTATAGTGATACATTGTTTCTGTGTTATAATAATACTTCACCAAAAAAATCGAGGGAATACGGGAGGATCAGCAATGCAGGAATATATCAGGATACATAATGCCAGACGGGAGGATCAGCAATGCAGGAATATATCAGGATACATAATGCCAGACAGAACAATCTAAAAGGGTTTGATTTACAAATCCCAAAAAGAAAGATCACGATTTTTACAGGTGTCTCCGGTTCGGGAAAATCTTCCATCGTTTTTGATACGATTGCCCAAGAAGCGGGAAGACAACTCAATGAAAATTTCTCTAAATTTGTGCAGAATTTCTTACCTAAGTATAGTCAGCCAGAAGCAGATGCCATCGACAATTTATCTATGGCAGTCGTTGTAGATCAAAGCCGTTTAGGTGGAAATTCGCGTTCAACACTAGGAACGATCACAGATATCAACCCACTGATCCGCTTGCTTTTCTCTCGTATTGGCATTCCCCATTTAGGCCCCGCTTGGAATTTCTCATTCAATGATCCTCACGGCATGTGCCCAGCGTGTGAAGGGATTGGTCGGATCGTTGGATTGAATCTAGACAAAGCGTTAGATTTAGAAAAATCGTTGAATGAAGGAGCGATTATACTTCCAGGCTACAAAGTCGGATCTTGGTTATTGAAGTCTTTCACGAACACAGGTTTTTTTGACAATGATAAGCCATTAAAGGATTATTCAACAGAAGAAATGGAAAAGTTCTTGTATGCTTCAGGAGAAAAAATCGATTCGTTGTATATGGAAGGGATGAGTTCGACCTATGAGGGATTAGTGGCACGTTTCAATCGTTCCAATATCAAAGGGGGCAATGAGAGCTCTGCCGCGACCCAGAAAAAAATCGCAGCGTTCATGGATGAACAAAGATGTCCAGAATGTCAGGGAAAACGATTCAATCAAAAGGTTTTGGGCTGCAAGATCAACGGATATTCAATCGCAGATTTCTTAGCGATGCAACTGGATGAACTATTAGAAATCTTACCGGGGATCACAGATGAAATGATCCAACCAGTGTTGAAAAATCTCCAATCACGACTACAAGATCTGATCAATATTGGGTTAGATTACGTTTCTTTAGATCGCGAGCCAGCGACTTTATCTGGAGGAGAAAGCCAACGAGTGAAAATGGTCAAGCACTTATCTTCTAGTTTGAATGACGTCATTTATATCTTCGATGAGCCTAGTATTGGGTTACATCCACGAGATGTTCATCGGTTAAACGAACTATTGATCAAATTGCGTGATAAAGGAAACACGGTCATTGTTGTAGAACATGATCCAGATGTCATCAAAGCAGCAGATCATATCATTGACGTTGGACCAAAAGCAGGAAAAAATGGTGGGTATATCACCTATGAAGGTAGTTACGAAGGATTACTGGCTTCAGATACATTGACAGGAAAAGCTTTTGGACAAATGACAGATTTCAAACAGGAGCCAAGAAAAACAGACAAGTTTATTGAAACTTCAAAATCGACATTGCATAATCTTAAAAATACTTCTCTCAGAGTACCATTAGGTGTTTTTACAGTAGTGACCGGAGTAGCTGGTTCAGGAAAGAGCAGTTTAGTGAATGGTGTGTTTGCGAAGGAGTACCCGGAAGCAATCAATATCGATCAGTCAGCTGTTGCAGGGAATATTCGTTCTAACCCAGCGACTTATTCAGGGATCATGAACGATATCCGCAAGGTCTTCTCGTTGGAAAATAATGTTTCTGCCGGACTGTTCTCTTATAATTCAGAAGGGGCATGTGAAACTTGTAAAGGACATGGTCATATCAAAATGGAATTATCTTTTATGGATTCTGTAGAGGTCCTTTGCCAAGCCTGTGGCGGTAAACGATTCAAAGAAGAAGTTTATCAGTACAAATTAAAAGAGAAATCGATCGATGAAGTATTAGCGATGAGTGTGACTGAAGCGGTGGCATTTTTTGAAGAAAAATCGATTCAACGAAAATTGAAACAAATTTTAGAAGTAGGGCTAGGATATATGACGTTGGGACAACCGTTAAATACATTGTCAGGAGGAGAATGTCAACGGTTGAAACTGGCGAAAGAATTAAGTAAAAAAGGCAATATCTACATTATGGACGAACCAACAACCGGTTTACACATGGCAGATATCAAGAGTATCTTAGAAATCATCGAGCGGTTGGTCAATAAAGGCAATACGGTCATCGTCATTGAACATAACCTGGAAATCATGAAGGCGGCAGATTGGTTGATCGATGTAGGGATCGATGGGGGAATTCGTGGTGGCGAGATCCTTTATGAAGAAACACCAGAAAAAATCGTTACTTGTGAACAGTCGATCACAGCTCGTTATTTGATGGATGTTTAAATAAAAAGAGCGACAAGTCATTGTTTGTAGAAAATGACTTGTCGCTCTTTTTTCTAGTGATCAAATAAAGTATCGTAGCCGATTTGATCACTTGATTCATTTAATTGATCTAAACGCTTTGTCAGTTGTTCAAATTGAATAAAGCGGGCTTGTCGCTCGACTTCTTTTCCAAAATGGAAGAGCAAGATCACTGGTGCAGTAAATGTTTGGAATGTGCCAGCTACTTCCGGCATCTCGAAGGCATCTAAATGATACGCTGGGAAATTATAATGAGTCAATAATTGTTCCAATTTTGGCACTACTGCATGACAAACACTACAATTGGGGGTGGAAATCGCAAGCACGACAGTCGGTTCTTCTTGGATAGTTTTTAAGACTTCAGTTAAATCATGGGTTTCTTTCATGGTGATAACTCCTTAAGGTTACTTTTAGCACATCGCTAATTCGATGGTGAAAAAGTATTCAGTCGTATACAGATAGAAAATAGGCAAATGACTCTCTTCTTTTTACCTGAATCTTCATCTTAGCTGTGCTAAAAGTAAATCCTTATGACGGAGATGTCAATAAAAAAGCTTTTTTTGATTTCTTAAACTTATGAAAAAAATTTAAGCTTTCTTGTATTTTATTGAAGAAAAGCGTATATTGATGGGCGAATGAAGTTCAAATGACAAGGAGAAATTATATGTTTTCGTTTATTCCAAATTCGGTATCGCAGATGGGAACGATTTTTTTATCGATCGTTATCGAAGCCTTGCCGTTTGTTTTATTGGGATGTATCATCTCAGGTGCTTTACAAGTATTTTTGACCCCCGAACGTGTCAAACGATGGTTACCTAAAAATCGCTTTTTATCGATTATTGTTGGGTCTATTTTAGGTTTTTTCTTTCCTTCATGTGAATGTGGGATCGTTCCAATCGTTCATCAGTTTGTAAAAAAAGGGGTTCCTGTCCACACAGCATTTGCGTTTATGCTCACTGCGCCAATCATTAATCCAGTCGTGATCTTTTCAACTTTTATTGCATTTGGCAATACTTGGAAAATGGCGGGACTGCGCATGTTAGGAAGTTTTATTGTCGCACTGATTGTAGGTGTCTGGTTGGCCTATATCCAAAAAGGCACAATCTTGAAGTCTTCATTTGATTCAGCGATGGTTGAGCCTAACTCCCATACACATGAGCATGAGGAAGTGGAAGCAATCGCACCACAGAAATGGGGATATCGAATCCTCCATGTCTTGACTCACTCGATTGATGAGTTCTTCGATACGGGCCGCTATTTGATCATTGGCGGTTTGATTGCTGCAGGGATGCAAACCTATTTACCTACGAGAGTGATGTTGACGTTAGGTTCGACAAAGCTATTAGCCATTTTGATCATGCTAGTATTGGCATTCACGATGTCTCTTTGTTCCGAGGCGGATGCGTTTATTGGTTCCTCTTTGTTAAGTCTTTTTGGAACAGCGCCAGTTGTTGCTTTCTTAGTTTTTGGACCAATGGTGGATATCAAAAACCTATTGATGATGAAACGTTACTTCAACACACGCTTCATCGTTTCATTGATCGGGCTGATTGCCTTAAGTGTTATCGGCTTTACACTATTTATTTAGGAGGAGAATCATGCTGCGATTTTTGATTTTATCTGGTTATTTTGAAATGATGATGTATCTTCAAGTTTCAGGGCGTTTAGATCAATACATCAATGTCCATTATCGTTATTTGGCAGTATTATCGATGGTTTTATCTGCCTTACTAGCCTTAGTTCAGTTGTATCTTTGGGTAAAAGCAGATGGAAAAAAAGGAGTCCATGAGTCCCATGATTCTCATGATCACGGATTATCAAAACCGTATCAGCGTTGGATTGCTTATCTCTTATTAGCCTTGCCGATCGTTGTAGGAACACTGTTTCCGACAGTTAGTTTAAACACAACGATCGTGGAAGCGAAAGGGTTCAACTTTCCACTAAGCAAAGAATCTGTCGGTGATCCACAAGTGCAAACGCAATATTTGAAACCAGATACGAGTATTTATTTCAATAAATCCGACTATCAAGATCAAATGAATGAGTTAAAAGACAAATACGAAGATGAACAAACGATTGCGATCACAGACGATAATTATTTAGAGATCATGGAATTGATCTACAACTATCCAAGCGAATTCATTGGTAAGAAAGTCTCTTATGAAGGCTTTATCTATCAGTCGAAAAATGACAAGGCTACTGATACCTTTCTCTTTCGATTTGGGATCATCCACTGTGTTGCTGATTCCGGGGTTTTTGGATTGTTGACGCATCTGCCAGAAGGAATGACTGTGAAAAATGATGACTGGTACAAAGTCGAAGGAACGATCCAAACCGATTTTTATCAACCTTTCAAGCGAGAGATTCCTTCAGTCGTAGTGACGAAAGTAGAAAAAATCACTGCTCCTGAAAATCAATATGTGTATCGTGCATTTTAAATGAACGAAATAAAGTTGTAGTCATGTACAACACAAATAAAAAAGTGATAAGAGATGAAACTCGTAAGAATTTCCTCTCTTATCACTTTTTTTATTAAAGCTTGCAAGAATCCCACAGTATGATTGCTCTGTACAAAAAAGATTAAAGCGAGAAACGCTCATTTTTTCTTTCTTCTCTTCAATACAATCGCTTCACGTTTCAGTTTAAAACTACGGATATTGTGGTTGAATACTTCTGATATCACTAGACCTAAGGCAATCGCTCCAGCAATCATGATCGCTTGAACAGTGAAAAATGCCGCATCTTGATAAGCACCTGTAACTAAACTGCGAACAGCTTGATAGGCTAAGCCTCCAGGAACCAGTGGTACCATACCGGGGATATTGAAAATCGTGACGGGCATTTTTAGTTGTTTAGAAAAAAGATCACTAGCAAACGCAACGCCTAATGAACCTAGTAATGAACCTAAAGCTGCACCGCCACCCATAGCTAGACACAACCAATAGATCATCCAACCTACGGCACCAGCTAAACCACACCAAACTAAGGCTTTCCTTGGTACATTAGTGATGATTGCAAAGGCAGCGGTCGCTAAAAAGCTAAAAGAAAATTGAATCAATACATGCCACATGGCTAAAGTCCTTTCTTAGTAGAAGATTTGAAAGATAAAGGCGATTGCAAAACCAATCATCGCCGCAGTCATCATCGCTTCTGCTCCACGAGAAACACCAGAAACGTAGTGCCCCGCTAATAGATCACGAATCGCGTTGGTGATTTGAACACCAGGAACCAACGGCATGACACAACCAATGATGATCAAATCCTGATTGAGACCGATTCCTAAACGCACACTTAAAATAGCGGCAATGCCGATAATCAAAGAGGAAAGGAATTCAGCTAAAAACTTGATTCTAAAAAAACGCAAACTGCAAAGATAAACAATGTAGCCCACTCCACCAATCGACAATGTGATCGGTAAATCTTTCAATTCGCCACCAAATAAAATCATGATCGTCCCGCTAATGATAGCAGCGCTGATGATTTGTAGCCATACTGGGAACATCCGACGATCTTTCTCGACTTCTTGTAATGCGCTATATAGTTCTTCCAAAGTCAATTCATTGGCAACATATTTTCTTGAAAGATTATTGACCTTGACTACTCTTTCTAAATTGATCGTTCGATTGGTGATTTGTTCCATGCGGATCGTCGAAGTCCGATCAAATCCGATAAATAGTCCTGTTTGGGTCACGTAGCTAACTAAGCGATAATTTCCAGAAGCAGAAGCGATCCGACTCATCGTATCTTCTACACGGTACATCTCTGCATTACTTTCCGTCATTATTTTTCCCGCCAATAAACAGGTATTAAGCAATAAATCTAAATCTCTTTCTGGCATGGCATTTTCTCCAATAGTTGTTTTCTTGTATTTATTTTACTACAAACAAATTGGAAAACGTATAAAAAGAAAACTTGAATCAAAAAAATAAGCAGTGAAAGGTAAAATAAGATCCAAGTGAGAGCAATGCAGAAGAGATCCAAGTGTTAAGTCAACAGTTAGGCTAAATCAAGCTTTTTGGTTAATTGTTGACCAATCGTTCAATAATGTGGCATAATTAAGTTATGGGAAGAACGAGAGAATTTAATGAAGAGAAAGTTTTACTAGAATCGGCAAAAATATTTGCCAAAAATGGGTATGCAGGGACGTCGATCAGTCAATTGGTAAAAGCGACTGGCTTGCTTCGAGGAAGTTTATACTCTGCTTATTATAGTAAAGCTGGTTTATTTACGACTTGCTTTAACTATATAGCTGAAGATGGAGTGACCGATAATGGGTTATTGATTGATTTATTGATCATCGCATTATTAGAACGTACGGCAGATGACAACGAAGTAAAGAAAGTCGCACAGAAGGTAATCACCGCTTTGGAAGAGAAAAACGAAGGTTCGATTGAAACGATCATTGCTGATCGAGTCATGCGTCGAGCGGATCTTACGGACAGGGGGAAGTAGAAAATGGCTAAAGTTGAAATCCAAAATGATCGATTGATCATCAGTATGGAGGGCGTACGAAAACTGTGGGCATTGAAAAATGAAATATCCACACCATTATCCAATGTATTAGGCGCAACTGTGGATGCCGATGTCTGGGAAGATACACCGAAATTTGGCGAAAAAAGAATGGGAGTTGATGCCTATGGACATTATTTTGCCGGAACATTCGTCCAAGATTCAAACAAGGTATTTTATGACCTCAAAAGAAAAGAAAACGCAGTCGTTATCACACTAAAAGATGAAGAATTCAATCGTCTCATCATTGGAGTAGAAGACCCAGAAGCAACAGTCGCGATGATTGAACAGGCAATGAACAGAGCAAACTTTGTAAAAGAAACTTGAAATAAGAATCGATGTTGAGCGCCTAATTGTCCTATCGGAAAACGTATTTACTTGGTGATAGAATAGATAAGAAGATCAATCGAATCGAGTGATGAAGTTTTAGTAACAACCTAGATTTCCTTTCACGTGGAAATTTAGGTTGTTTATTTTAGGAAATAGACTAAACATGCGTATATAATTTTTGAAGAAGGAATTGTTGAAAGAATTTAAATACTTCTTTATTTTAAAAAAGGGGAACGTATGTTAAGATTTATGAAGTTCGACTGAATAAAGGAGTAGATACATGAGCAAAAAAACAACCAAAACAATCATAGGAGTCGCAGTTGCTCTTTTAGCTGGTGCATTAGGGATTTCAACGACGCAAAAAGACTCTGATCTCGTTCAACAACTGACAGGTTTATTTGATTCAAAACCTCAAGTCTCACAAGTGGCGAATGTTCCAGAATACGACGGCACGCACCAAGAAATCGAAATCAATCAAAATAAGCCAACTTTTACAAAAGAAGAACTGAGCTTAGATAAAGGAACATGGGAAAGTTATTCCGATATCGATCGACTGAATCGTGTAGGTCAAGCCAATGCCATGTTAGGAAAAGAGATGTTCCCTAAAGAAAAACGTGAGTCTCTTTATATCGATCCTACAGGTTGGAAACAAAAAAAATTGAGTGACGGACAATGGCTTTACAATCGAAGCCACTTGATAGGTTTTCAGCTAACTGGTCAAAACAATAACATCAAAAATTTGATGACAGGGACTCGTTCGTTGAATACCCCTCATATGCTGGCACATGAAAATGATATTGCCGCATACATCAAAGAAACCAATCATCACGTTCGCTATCGGGTAACACCACATTTTGAAGGGGAAGAACTAGTAGCACGAGGTGTTCAGTTAGAAGCCCAAAGCATTGAAGATAACCAAATCTCGTTCAATGTGTTTATCTATAATGTGCAAGACGGTTATACGATCAACTATCAAACGGGGCAAGCTAAGAAAACATGATCCATAGGCGTTCGTTATTTGAATATTTTGTGAATTTTTTGAAAAAACAGAGAAAAGACTTATTTTTGATTAAATATCACGTATACTGTAAGAAAGTGTACTCATAAATGTTGGAATCGATACAATCAAATAAGAAATCATTATTATTTTTATATTTCCAGCGAAGTTGGAATATTTATTTGTAGTTTTACCACATTTCGAGTAAAATAAAGGGTGTAGAGGGTAATTTGACTACCCTGCGGAAAGAGGTGTAGAATCATGGGTTTTACAGATGAAACCGTACGTTTTGGTTTTGATGATAGTCGTAAAAAAGAAGTCAGCGAAACATTAGCGATCGTTTATCGGGCTTTGGAAGAAAAAGGCTACAATCCAATCAACCAGATTGTGGGCTACTTGCTTTCTGGAGACCCGGCCTACATTCCTCGTTATCGTGATGCAAGGAATCTGATCCGTCGTCATGAACGCGATGAAATCATGGAAGTGATCGTCAAAGACTATCTCTCAAATCATGGAGTGAATCTATGAGAGTGATGGGCTTGGATGTCGGCTCAAAGACTGTAGGTGTCGCTGTTAGTGATCCTTTTGGCTGGACTGCACAAGGCGTAGAGATCATTCGTATCGATGAAGATAAAGAAGAATTTGGATTTGAACGATTGGCAGAACTGGTCAAACAGTACGAAGTAGATCGTTTTGTTGTAGGCTTGCCGAAAAACATGAATAATTCAATCGGTCCGAGAGCAGAAAGCTCAATGGTTTACGGAGAAAAGATCAAAGAAATGTTTTCTCTACCAGTCAACTATCAAGATGAACGACTGACTACCGTCCAAGCAGAACGCATGTTGGTCGAACAGGCAAATACGTCAAGAGCAAAAAGAAAAAAAGTCATCGATAAGCTTGCTGCGGTGATGATTTTACAAAATTATTTAGATGGTTCGGGAAAACAACTATTTTAAAAAATGAAAAGAGGGGTTCTAATGGCAGAACACAATCATACACATGATCATGAAGGACATGAACATATCACATTGGTCGATGATCAAGGAAATGAAACATTATACGAAATCTTGTTAACAGTCGATGGACAAGAAGAATTTGGTCGTAACTACGTATTGCTTTATCCAGCCGGCGTACCGGAAGATGAAGATGTAGAATTACAAGCCTATGCCTACGTTGAAAACGAAGACGGAACAGAAGGCGAATTAGAACAAATCGAAACAGATGCTGAATGGGATATGATCGAAGAGGTCTTCAATACATTCATGGCTGAAGAAGAAGAATAGTATTAAAATGATGGCTGAACCCTTGGTATATAAGGGTTCAGCTTTTTTGTGTTTTGTTTTGAATACGAGATTGAATACGTTCCGCTAGAAATTTAGGTGTTCTGCAAGCTTTTCAACGGTTTTTTCTTTGGTTTCTTTAGTTAGATGAGCATAAGTATCCATTGTTAATTTGATTGATGAGTGTCTAAGGCGTTCTTGAACTTCCTTCATGGAAACTCCTGACTCTAACAACATACTAGCATGAGTGTGTCTGGTTACATGGTTTCCTAGAAATGGAATACCAGAGTTCTTGCAGATTGTGATCATACGAGAATAAATAGCGTGTTTAGTAATGATTTCCTTGTAGATTCCACAAAAAATCATTGTTGGATCAGTAATACCAAGGGTTAACATATATCTTTTTTGATTGATTTGCCATTTCTTTAGCCAATTAATGGTTTTATTGTCTAAAGATAGAGTACCATAGCTATTTTTCGTTTTTGGACTTGAAATTTTGTACCCATATTTTGTTTGACTTAAGGTTTTGTTTATAGTGACGATGTTTGAATCAAAGTCAATATCTGACCAGTTCAAAGCTAAAGCCTCACTAATTCGACAACCACTAAAAAACAGAAAGCGAAGTAGCGTTTTATCGTAATCTGCTCTATAGGTACTTCTTTTTGATTCCAAGTATTGGAAGAGAATTTCTAATTGATTCCGTGAATAAATTTTGACAGTATCTTTCTTTTTTTCAACATTTCTATTGGGCATGATTACAAGTTCACAGGGGTTTTTAGTAATTAGCCCCAAAGTCATTGCGTATTTGAAAATACGGCTTACAGTAGAATGTAGGACTTTATATTGATCTGTCATTTTCGCCCATTGATTCAATATTTTCTGAACGTGTTTTACAGTGATTTCTTTGATCCTGAATTTACCATATTTTGGAAGAATCCATTTATTGAACTTGATCTCAATTTTTAATTGAGTGACTTCCTTTACAGTGGTTTTATAGCTTTCATACCAAAGTTCATAGATTTCTTGAAAAGTCTCGTTCGTATCCTGTTTAAGTCCATTCTCTTCAAAGTCTACAAGTAGTCTATTAAGCTCGATTTGAGCTTCTTTTTTTGTTTTAAAATTTCTACGTGTAGTACGGACTTCTTTACCAGTTAATGGATTGATTCCAAGGTAAGTTTGAAACAACCATGCTTTGGTTCCGTCTTTCTTTTCATATTGTTTAATTGTTGCCATTGTTTTTCCTCCTATCAGTTGCGTGGCGTGCTTTTGATAGGAAAAATATTTATGATAAATGTTTTTTTACAATTTCATTTAGCGAATGGTCAATTACAGATTTTAGTTCGAAAAGCTCTGTGGGGGATAATTCACGGTTTCCTTTTTTCCCAGTTAATAAAAATTGAATCAAACCAATAAGATTGAGCGATATTTCTTTTACATCGGGATTATTAATTTTTGAAATTGCATTAAGATACGTAGCGAAGCTTTTAATTGTTCTATTTACTTCTTCGCTAGAGAGGTGTTCCAAAGAGTCTAGTGCTACTTCGGATAGAAAATACATTGATTCTGTGACGCTTGAATCGACGCCAGTCGTAAGATAAAGTTCAGAAACCCCGCCAATTTCTGCAATCTTTTTAATTCTTTCTGAGTTTGGAAGGTTTTTACCATTTTCCCAGTTACTTACAACAGCTTTATCAGCCGTAGGAGAGAACAGTTTTCCGAATTCTTCTAATGTCATATTCTCTTTTTTTCTTATTTCCCTTATGCGTTGTCCAATCATTTTAATATTTTTATTGTCATCAGGCATTACTTGTCACCTCCTATTTAAGTTTAACATGAATGATAAAGAAGTTACACAATTTTATTACCTGAGGTTGACATCGGGATAAACTATGGTAATATTTAAGTTGTAATATTTCATAACTTGGAAAAGGGGGAGGTAATTGCAATGAGAGTTCGCGGCTATAGAACAATGCTAGGTTTGACTCAAGAACAGATTTCTAAACTGATAGGAATTAGTAAGCAGAGTTATAGTTTAAAGGAACGAGGTAAAATTAAATTTAGTGACAATGAAAAGGTTAAGCTCAAAAAACTTTTTAAAGAAGTAAAAAACGATATAACCATTGATGAAATTTTTTTTGCTGATTAAGTTGCGAAAAAACACAACTGAAGGAGGGGGATTATGGAGGTTCAACAAATTCAAGTGATACTTCCAGACGAAATGGATCAATCATTGCGCAAATATTTTTATCAAGTTGCTAAAGAAGCTGTTGATCAAGTTCGTATTGAAACTTCTTTTAACAAAGAAATTTTTAGGCTGGGAGAAGCATGTGAATATTTAAGTGTGAGCAGAAGTACATTAAAGAAATTTATACGTGAAAAAGGATTGAAAGTCAGTATTATCAATGATTGTCAGTTTATTAGAAAAGAAGAATTAGCAAGATTTATCAAGATTTATCAAAGAATATGAAGTATAAAAAAAGTTGCGTGGCGTGCTTTTGATATGAAAAAGAAAGTGATTATATGAGTGATGATGGAGTAGCAAAGTTGATTAAAAAAAATCGAGATTTATCTTCAATCCAATTCGATCAATATAATGTGTACATGCAGAAAAGGGTATTAAAAATGTTAAAAAAAAAATAAAAAAGAGTGCTCCCGAAAGTTTGCGGACTGGAGGAACACTCGGCAATAAAGTTCTGAGAAAACTTTATTTATAGCTATTATATCAAAAAGAAGGTGAAAAGGTGTTTTCTTCTGGAAATGCTGTAGTCGACAAACTTAGAGAAATAAATTTTGATGGAAATGTAATTCCACACTCGTGGTACGGTCAATTAAGAAAAAAAACGAAAAAAGGCGTTGAGAAGCCCTATTTGAATGCAATAGTTATCTTAGCAGAAATTACTTATTGGTACAGACCCAAAAAAATTTTTAACGATGAGGGTCAGTTAATTGGATATAAAAAGAAATTTATTGAAGATATTTTGCAAAAATCATATAAGCAATTAAGCAAAAAAACAGGATTATCAGAAAGAGCTATAAAAGATGCAATTGTGTACTTAGAGAAAAAGGGAATTATCAAAAGAGTTTTTAGAAATATTTATTATGAGCAAAGAGCAGTTACATTATCAAATGTTATGTACATTGTTTTAAATGTACATAAATTGATAGAAATTACTTTTCCTGCTTTAGATCGCGAAAAAAAGGAGTATGTGTCGAAAATTCGTCAGAGGGTTATCGAAAAAAAGAGATATGTCTCTTTGAAAAAAGGTAGAGGTATGTACAAATTCGTATATACGTATACAAAGACTACTTCACAGAACACATCAAAGACTACTCCCGTTATGGAAGAAGAGGATATTAATATAAAGATGATTTACACTAAGGTTAGTGTTCTTTATGAAGAAAATAATAACAATGGTCGAAAATTATTTCAAGTGTATCACTATTTGAGAAACGCTAATGTAGATACAGAAGATATCAGAAAAATCATTGAATTTTTATATGAAAATACCCAGTATCTTAACGCTCAGTGCATTATAACACAACATAAAGCATGCGTTTTTCAAGCAAAAACAGATGAAGGACTATTCGATTACGCAAAATTTTTTCTAAATGGACTTCAAATTAGATATAAAAATCAGCTTTTAGAAAATATAGAGACTACAGATCAATTCAATTATGCATTCGGAATTAAAGAGTTACCTAAAATACCTATGCATAATTGGTTAGAAGGAGAAAAAACATGATTAAAAATCGTCTAATAGATCAGATTTGGTGTCTTGATCAAAACACTGATACTCTCGAACTAATCGAGAGTATCTGCTTCAACACAGTGGTTCTCGATTTAAGATCTGAAAATGACAAATGTGTAACTCATATCATAATTGACAGAAATATAGCTCAGAAACTCTCTGAAAGTCTCAGAAAATGGGCTGAAGGAGGTAACAATGAAAGTAATTAAGAGAAAAATTAATTGGTTGTCGATTAGTTTTCTTGTTCTCATAGCTATGATTATTTTTACGAGTAACGTTGCAGAAGGCAGTATTTTCAATTGGTTTGATGATACTGAGAGTCAAACTGTTTTTTTAACTAATCCGCTTTACCAGAATTATTTGAAAAAATACAATGGAAATTTTTACAGCCAGTTCGGTATGTGGATAGGCTGGTCTGTCATAAAATCAATGTTCGCTGTTGTCGATGGCATTCAAAATATGATTCCCAAGGTTTTAGATTTGTTTAGCTTTGTAGAAAGTACCGGATTGAACAAAGTCTATCAGTCAGTTTTAAATACAATTGTTATTGGATTGATGGTACTCTCACTAATGATTATTGGATATAAAATGGTGACTGGAAAAGGGACTTTAGACTTAAAATCGGTTGGAATGAACGTAGTTATGTCAGTAGCATTAATCCTTTTAATGCCAACATTAATCAATAGCGGAATAGAGTTTACTAAAACCTTTTATAATGACTCAGCTACGATTACAGATTCGGATGAAGGCGTGGCGTGGTCGTTGATTGAACAAGGGGTCACTGATTTAGCTTATATCAATAAAACAGATCAGTATTCAATGATTAACAAAACGAATGATCGGAACAATTTAACAAAAGAAAATTTCTGGAAAACGGATCTTACGCAAGTATTGACAGATAATGTAATTGATAAAATGGAAAAAGAGAACCCAACAGCTGATAATCTGCGTTATGAATTAGTTGAAAATTCTGATAATGAATTTGTTGCTACTAAATTTTCAGATAATTTTTTGTCAACCTTTGTTGATGGTATCAAATCAGGATATTATCGCTATCAAGCGAACCTGTGGGGAATTTCATTTGGATTGATTGCTTTAGCGGTAGCGTATGTTTTTAGTGCTTTCATTATAATTACAGCAATACTCGAGTTAGCATTTAAACGTGTACTCGGAGTTTTAGTATTTGCTACTGACTTAGAAACAGGACAACGATCAAAACAAGTTTTGTCAGATATTCTACAGTGTTATTTGACTGTCGGTTTTCAGGGATTCGGATTGTCTATGTTTGCAATGTTCATAAATTATTTAAACGCTGGCGAAGGTATCTCAACAAATATTTTTATAAAAACAATTGCTTATATCTGTGCCGTGTTCGTTCTAATAAAGGGTAGTGGAACAGTCATGCGTTACTTTGGCGTGGATATTGGTTTAAAGGAAGGCTATGGCCAGCTTGCTTCAGCATTTGGCATGGGAGCTATGCTGTTTCGTAAAGGAACAGGTGGTATGAACCGATCTAAAGGTGGGAAAAATAGTGGTGGAAACGATCAAGCGGAAGGGGAAGAACGAAAACCTGAACGCAACTTTGGTCAATCACTTTCTCAAAAAGCTAATAAAACGGGGAAAACACTTGGGTATGCTCGTGAACGAGGATTATCAGGCTTAGCTTCGGATGGAGCTACAATGGCTAGTAAAAGAGCAACAAAACCATTTAAGAGTATGCGTGATATGGCTAATGATACCAAGAATAAATTCAAAGAAGGTTTAGATGATGGTACCGTGTCCGCTATTAATAAAAATAGCAAACCTATAGTAGCTAAAAACAAAGAAGATGAAACTGGAAAATATGCTGATTCTATGCCAACACGTCTTTCGGATAGAAAAGATGGCGCTAAAGTTGAAAACGCTGATAGAATTATGTCTAGTTCTGAACGTATGCGTGAAGCAATGAAAAATAATGCTGAATCAAATATTAATCCTGCAAGTGCAATTCAGCAAAAAGTTAAACAAGATATTGAAGAACGTAAAAATGCTATGCACGGTCAAGCTAAGTCTGCTGAAGAATTAATTAATCAGAAGCGACAGGAAGAAAAATACACGCCTGAAGCAATGAATCGTGAGGAAATGTTAAGGAAACGTGTAGAAGGGCGTACAGGCGCTAATATGGACGAAAAAGAAGCGTTGACTAAAGAAAGAATCCAAGAAGCTAAAAATTCAAATACCGGATTAGAAAAATCAGTCAAAGAAAATCTACAAAATTCTACAAGTAGTCAAGATAGGCGCTCAGTAGATGTTCGAGAAAACTTACAAAATACTACAAGTAGTCAAAATGGAAATCGAACAGTAGATGTACGAGAAAATGTACAAAGTAGTGGGACAAGTCAACCGAGAACGGTAGATGTACGAGAAAACTTGCAGAATACTACAAGTAGTCAAAATGGAAATCGAACAGTAGATGTACGAGAAAATGTACAAAGTAGTGCGTCAAATCAACCAAGAACGGTAGAAGTACGTGAAACAAGAGCTGAAGCAAGTCAGGGAGATAAGACGCAAAAAATAAATATTATCGAGGAACGAAAAGAAAGGCCTAACGAAAAAGTGATTGTAGAACAAGAAGTGAAGGAGAAGAAACGTCCACGATTTACTTATGAAAATAATCCACTGTTTCAGGATATTTCTGATAAACCGAATCCACTGTTTGATAGTCTATTTAAAAAATAAAGAGGTGATTGTCATGCAATTAATTCTACAGATTAGTACACATGATTTCTTAGAACTTGACGAATTATGTGAATCAGTAAAGAAAGCAACAAATGAAAAAATCACGGTCACAAATTATATTGAACTGATGATTCAAGAAGAATTAAAGATGAAAAATGAAATAGAGAGCAATTTCAAATGTTGCTCTCTAGAAAAAATGTGAGGGGATAATCAATGGATGATAAACAAAAAATGTACGAAAAAAATCGCAAACATAGTGAGGCCTTAAATTTTCGTGTCGATAAAAAGACTTATCTTGAACTGACATTGATTGCAAAACAAAGGGGAATTTCTAGAGCAGACGTTTGCCGTGAGCGGTTAAAGGGACTCAAATATGAACCGCCGTTGTTAGCTGAAGATGATAGGGTAGTTTTAACCAAACAGTTAAATCAAATTGGTAACAATTTGAATCAAGCGGTAAAGGCATTAAATATCATTGCTAAATATTTTAGAGAAGAATCTGAAGATAAAAAAGAAAAGAGCCTACATTTTAGTTTTGATGCTAGCCGTTACAACATTTTTAAAGATGAACTTGCGAATAGCATAGCAAAAAAGTTGATGATTAGTTATCCAGATGACATTTTTTTGGAGTCCAATCGGAGTGCCCCCTCTTTTTTTAAATTATCAGAAGTAGAAAAAGAATATTTCGAATATTGGATAGAAAAGCAAACTAGACCGGGTACGAAAGAAGAGTATTCCCAAAAAGTTGATCGGAATTTAATTCACTCAATTCAGATTATTGCAAGTTTAAAAGATGAGGTGAAACAACTTTGGGAGCTACTATAACATCGAAAGGACGCAAGAAAAATTTATCCTCGCTATTACAATATGCAGCTAATCCTTCAAAAAAAGAAAAATGTGTTGCAGTTTCAGGAATAAATTGTAGTGATAATAGTGAGGAAGCATTGCAAGAAATGAATTTAGTAAGAACCAGGATGAATAAATCTAAAGATATAGCACAAGCATTTCATGTTATCCATTCGTTTGATAAGAATATTTCTAAAGAGTTAAGTATTGAGAAAATGCACGAAATAGCTGTCGAATTTGCAGAAAAAGCTTTTCCAAATTCGCAAATTATTGTTGCAAGTCACAATGATAAAGATCATTTTCATAGTCATCTTGTTGTTAATAATATTGATATGGAGACCTGTAAGAGGTTGCGTATTGACCCTAAAGATTTAGAACGAATGCGAAAAATTAACGATGAAGTGCTTGTTGAAAATGGACTCGAACCTGTAGACAATGAGTACTATGAAAATTTAGAAAAGAGAACGAATCTCTATTCAAACGATCCAAGTAAACTGAAAAATGGAAAAATTAATTATCAAGAATTTGTACAAAATGCGATTGAAGCTACGTTGGAGAATTGTGAAGCAAATTCATTTGTGCGTTTTTCGGATCATTTAGCAAAAGAATACAACATCGAAGTTTATCAATTTTCAAAAACAAATAACAAACTTGGCTATGTTCTTTACAAACAAGATGTAAATTTCTATGAGCGTAGAGATGAGCTAATTACTTTAGGGAGAGAAAGACAATCTAGAAAAGAAAAAAGTCAGTATGTCGAACGTACTTTTAGTGCAAGAAAGTTAGGGAAAAAATATTCATTTGAATCTGTTTTTGAACGACTTGAAAAGAATTTAGAAGAAACACATATGAATAATTTTGTTGATCTAGATACGGAACAAATTATAGCGTTAGCTAGTGGGGTTGATTATAAAACTGGAGAGTTAAATGTACCGTTTGTGGAATTAGATTCCATTGCACAAAAGCAGTTTAGTGATCATGAGGGTGCTAAAAAAATCATTAAATATGATGATTTCTTGCGAGAAGTAGACAAGCATTATGCAAACACAATATCTTTAGAAGATGATCAAGAATACACGATTAAACTTCATACTGATGTGAATCTTAGAACTTTACGTAGTACTAAAAGTAAAACAATTTTAGTTAAAAAGACAGATCAGAAAGAATTATTTCTACCGGCTGAGGGCTTTAAAAATTGTTCTCATACACCTTCTGCTAAACAGATTCACTATCAAATCAGTCGCATAATGAATGACGATGTGAAAATGTATCGTGCTAAAAAGGATTACGAGTTCACGCAACAAATGATTGAAAATCAGCAAAGGAGACAACGAGATTTTGAGATGGATTTCTAAAGGAATTAGCCAGTAGACTTTCCAGTTTCCCATCGATACGGAGGGAGTTGGAAAGAGGCGGTTTTGAGGGCATACGCCAGCTACCCATCTACTTGCCAGTCAATCCGCCCCGCTCACGCTAGGCTACTTTCTGGCAAGTCAGATGGTGGGTAAATCTCTGAGGGAGCAAGCTCCCTACAGACTCCCTCCCAAAAAAAGAAAGGTGGAAGAAAAAAATGAACTATCCATATTTTAAAGTCTCGGCTTCAGAAGAAACTAAAGAAATATTCAACAATTTTTACAACCAAAACAAAGGAATTTTTGGTTCAAAGGCAAATATGTTTCGTGTTATGGTTTCAAATTTACCAGTGTTAGCTAGTCCATCAAATAATAAATTTAATGATCCTGAAAGCATTAAATTTGAACAAAAAATTTCAGAACTAGAATCAATGATAAGTAATGAAGTAATTGAAAAGCTGGATGACATTGATCAAAAGTTATCGTATTCTCTAAAAAACAAATACAAAACGGAGGAGAAAAAAGATGTTTAAAGTTTACTTCCCGTTTCAGTGGCTCGTTAAAGGAATTCTTTTAGTGCTACTAGGATTGATTCTTTTTGGAAGTTATCTAACAATTAAAGCCAGACATTTTCCAGAAGAAAAGCCAATAAAAATTGTAACAAAAGATTTAAAAATAGGTAAAACTTATCAGGCAGATGGGGTTGAACTAACATTTAAAAATATTGAAGTGACCGAAAAAAGAAATGAATTTTCACAGCATAATCGTGTATTACAAGTGACCTATACAATGAAAAATGATACAGAAAATCCGATACGTCCGCAACAATGGCCGATTGAAAATAAGGATGGTGAAGAACTTTATGAGTATGCTATGATATTGGATAATCCAGAGTATATTGAAAATGGTAAATCAGAAACAATAAATTACTATTATGAATTACCTAGTGAAAGGCAGGAATACCAAATCGTAGTACGTAGAGCGAATGGTTTTTTTGTTGGATTACCCTTTACTTTGTAAGGCTTATTTTGTTAGTGGCTTTTAAGTTAATATCATTTTTGTGATTATTGAAAATGAAAGTGAGGAAATTGGAAGAATGGCTGATGAAAATAAAGTTGTTCCGCTTGAAACACTAGTGATAAATAAGGAAGAGTTTGAGCAACTTTTTCTTGATTTTTTTGTTCAATATGACAGGATTTATGATTTTAGTTCGTCACTAGATTTATTTGAATTAGAAGCAGAAATAATAGAAAACAGTCGAGAGAAGAATGGTAAAATCATTATTTCAGTAGAAAAATTCAATGAATTATTCTCAGAAACATTTGAAATAGATACAGATTATTATCAACCACAAGAAGTTTTTCGATTGTTTAGAGATCAGATTATTGGTATTAGTCAAACTACAAAATGAAAGCTTAATAAAGCAAGCGTTGAAAGAATTATTCCTCAACGCTTGCTTTATTTGATGGGCGCTTCATAATAGAGGTATAGAGAAGAGAGGTGTTCATTTTGGATACTATTACTCCAACAAACTTCAAAAAAAATATAGGTAAAGTGTTGCAAGAAGTAGTTCATTCAAATTCTGAAATAGAAATTACTAGGGATTCTAAAAATGGATTGGACGATGGCGTCATTATGATTTATAAGAGAAAGTGGGAGCTGCTACAAGAAGAACTTTATTTACAACGAACGGGTACATGGGCTTATGTATCTGATTTAATGAAAAACGAGAAGGAAGATGACTTTAAAGTAGTTTAGTATGAAGGTCGATGGATAAAACGATGTGGATTAATGCTAAATAATGAGTAATTTTTCAATAATACAAAAACTGTGTACAGTATTAGAAGTAGAGAAACGCTAGTGTCGAAAAAAGATATTTTTCGTGAAAAGTAATAGGGGCTAAAAAGAAAGTATACAATTTATTTATGTTTCTAAGCATATAAAAAAGAAGCGTTGAAAGGAATATTTCTCCTTCAACGCTTCTTTTTTAGAAGATTTTAATGACTATCTCAGTTTCATTTTCAGGTTTAGGTAATTCATGGAAGCTTGTGTTTATTGTGCTTAATTGATCAACTAACCATGTTTTACTTTTTGACTCGTAGACAAATCTAAAATTAATATCATTGTTCTCGTGTTGAAGAGGTTTCTCCAAATAATCTGGTGAATATTCATAGTCAACGTAACCTGCTAATACAAAAGAAAGCAGTCCATTATTTAGTGTCAGATTTAACGGATGGTCGTAAGCTTTTATTTTTTTTAATGTCATATTGTACATATCTTCAGCCATAAAAGTTGAGTTCATGATTTCATCTTGGGTTTCATTAAAAAAGTTCTCCGAATAATCGCTTATTTTTGAAAAGTCTTTATTGGCACCAGCCTCAAAAAATTGTTCAACTTTTTCAGTATAAAGTTGTGCTAATGCTCCTTTTTCAATATTAACTTTAATATTTTCATGTCTATCAATTTGTGTGCTGTTCAGTAAGGGAAGATCAGCTTTTAGTTTTATATCGTCTTGATTTCTTTCAATTTCAATTGGCAAAATCTTTTCAGTAGATTCAGTTTCTGATAAAGGAACATCTATTTTTTTATCATGATAATAAGCTTCAAAACCATCTGGAACTGGAAAAAAATGTATTGGGTAATTCTTTTCTGAGGTTGTTGTACTAGTTTCCGTACTTGTAGAGCTTGTGTCAGAAGTGGTACACCCGCTTATAGTTCCGATGAGTAAAGCGCTGGTTAGAATGATTGCAAATTTCTTCAAAAAAATTCCTCCTTAAAATCGAATATGGACTAATACTAGTCCCATTTTAGCATACCAAATCTTTAAGATTAATAAGAAAAAGGACTAATTATAGTCCAAAAGGTGTGCTATTCTTGAAAGAGGAAAAAATTATTGATAAAGAGAATGTAATCGGTAGCAATATTAGACGAATCCGATTAGAAAAAGGAATTGGTCAAACCGAGCTGATTAGAGACCTACAGCTTCGTAAAATTGCTATAACTAGGGAAACGTTGGTTAAGATTGAAGGTGGCCGCCAACATATTAAATTGGATCAATTGAAAGCCATCAAAGATATTCTACAGGTGTCTTATGAAGATTTGCTTCAATGACTACTTGTAGTCAGCTGGATTTAAATTATTAATATTACACCCTTATATGTCACATGTAAATGTTGGTATAATAAGGATGATATATGTCGTTAAGGGTATACTTATAAATTGTATAGAGATAAGGAGATATTTATGGAAGGTCTATTAGATGATTTAGGGAATTTTATTGAACAGATGGAAGCAGTTGACAGTTATATTAATTCAATTGATGAAATTATGGGTTCGACTTTTCAACTTAAAGTAATTTTAAATGAAGAAGAACAAAGTATTCTTGATAGCTTTAATCTTTTAAATCTAATGTATATAGAAATGAAGGAAAATGAAGCACGTTTTATTGACAATTTAAAAAATATTAACGAAAAAAGTAACGGAAGACTATTCAATGAGCTTGGGAAGCCAGAAGAAGGGGCTCCAGACGAATTGCTCAAAAAATTGCTAAAAATGATTTCTAGTGAAGAAAGAGGGGTTCTATTTGAATTAAGTGAAGATGACTCTATTTCTTTATCTCTAAAAGATTCAAAAATGAGAAGTAAGATTGAAATTTATTTGGAAGAGAGTAGAAAAAGGACTAGACAAAGGCATTTATTATTTGAAACATCATTAATTACGATAAGTAACGCTTTTGAATCACTACACTCAAAACTAATTTCTTTTATCATAGTCAATTCATCTTCTTCAAAAATAAACGATAAGCAATTATCTTTTGAACAAATTATTGAATTAAGTAGTTTAGAAGAAGCAAAAGAATACCTAATTGAAAAATCCGTTGAGGATGTTATGAGAGGTTCGCAAATTACATGGCTAAAATATATTGGAAAAAATACTTTTAAAGAATTTTTTAAAGAGTTAGTTGATGAAGACGAGGAGAAATTCAAAGAATTCTTTTTAAGAAGAAACTTAATCATTCATAATAATGCTGTTATTAATAAAAGATATCTAAACAGTATAAAAAAAATAAGTGATGAAAAAAAAGCCTTTCTTGTAGGGAAAAAAATAAGTGTATCTTTGGAATATTTGGAAGAGAACATGAATATTATTTTTCTTATTTCAATAAAGTCAGTTTTTTATGTTGTAAAGAAGTTTTTTCCTACACAGTTTAATATTTTTTTTAAAAAATTCCACAATATTGCTTTTAACTACTTGAAGAGCGAGAAGTATGAGATAGCTTACTCAGTTTTTGATATGCTTTGGAAGGATGCATCTAAAATAGATGCATCAAATAAGCTTTTATTGACTGTCAACTATTTGCAGAGCCTCAAATGGACGGGAAATTTAAAAAGAATGGAACAAATTAGAAAATCAGAAGATTTTTCGCTTGCTAAAAATGAGCATTTAATGTGTTTAGCTTTAATTGATGATAATTTCAAAGTGGCGATTGATATTTTAGAAAAATTAATAGCTGAAACATCTCAATCAGGAAAGGATGATGTTGCTTTAGTAAATGAATACTTAACATGGCCAATCTTTAAGGAATTTATTGAGACAACAGAACTAAATGAGTTTCTAAAATCGAAAGGATACATTGAAATAAAGAATCAGAAGGAAATTATTGATGAAAAGACTACAGTATGTCATAATAAAAAGAGAGCAGTTAAGTATAAATCCAATTTTGAAGTGAGAAAATCTGTATCCTCAAAAATTAGAAGGTATAGAACAGAAGCAAATAAAAGTTATTCATATTTTTTTCGCTAACTCACGTGTGAAGTAGAAAGATGGGATGATTATGGATAAAAAAAATCAAGAATTAGTAAAACTAATGAAAGCAGTATACTATAATGAATATGAGAAAAAACAAGAAAATCATGATTCTAAAGTATACTACAAAGAATTAGAATCAAGTAATGCGGTTTTTTCAAAAGATCCCGTTCACAATGTAGTTTTATGCTTGGAAGGCTAATCAGCCTTCCTTTTTGATTATTGAAAAAATATCAAGTAAAACAAGATAGCTTTTATAGCTATTATGATAGAAATGTGAATCGACATTATTGTATTCTTGCGATTTATATGACTAATTCTTCATAGATGAAAACAAGAAAATTCAATTGAGACTATTGGAGGATGAATATATTGTTAAAAGGAGAGAAATACTTCTACAAACAATCTTCTTATTGATTGGATCCATCTCCCAATGTTTTTTCTTCCATTGCATTACTATTTAAAAATTATTATTAAAAGAAACAGTTTATTCCTCAAATAACTTCTCTACCTGCTGTTTTGGATATGATATTGGCTACGTTCTCGATGATAGTACCTGATAATATACACTGTCAGTCCATAGCAATTTGTTAAATGAAATCTTTATATAAAGCCTATTCCTTTACTTTGATTCCCAAAAGAGTCATTGGAAGGATCGGTTGGTAACATATTTTATTTTGATAGATTCTTCAGTCTTTTCTACCAAAAGCACGCCACGCAATTTGAATACGTTTTTGAATACGATTAGAAAACCAATCAAGATGAATTATCATCTTTAAAATGAGTAGTTCTATTCAAAAATCATTGAAATATCAACTATCTTCAATTATCGTCAATGAACTTAACTTCATGGCTGAAGAAGAAGAATAGTATTAAAATAGTGGAGAAACCTTGAAATGACAAGGTTTCTCTTTTTTTATCATTCTTTTGATCAAGGAATTGACCATGGTTCATTTCGATAGAAAAATCCATACTATCCTTAGCATAGTATATAACCTTAGAGAAGAAAGGAAGACCAAAATGATCAGAACTGCTCGTGTGGAGGATGCAGAAACCATAAACAAGCTAAATAAGGAAGAATTAGGGTATGAGATGCCACTTTCGGAAACAACGAAGCAATTAAAATACATCTTGGCACAGCCAGAGATCTATGTCATTGATGTTTATGAGGAAGAAGGGACGAGGAAAGTATTAGGATATGTCCATGCCCAAAAGTATGCAACATTGTTAAGTCCAACGTTGTTCAATATTTTAGCATTAGCAGTTTCTTCAAAAGCGCAACATCAAGGAATTGGCAGACGATTGATGGAGAGTGTTGAGAAGCAAGGAAAAGAACGTGGCTACTTTGGTGTTCGACTAAACTCTGGCGAATATCGCAACGAGGCACATCGTTTTTATGAACGTATCGGCTATCATTCAACCAAATGGCAAAAGCAATTTCAAAAAAGATTTTCTAAATGAATGATGAAGGTCATCGCAAAAAAACTTCTCGAATAATGATCGAGAAGTTTTTTTACATTTATTCGAATTAAGAAAATAGTTGCATCAAAAATCCTGAAATGATCAAGACGATCGCTCCACCTAAACGATTGCCCATTTGAGCAAAAGCAATCAATTCCATGCGGTTTGATGCGGATAAGACGGCAACATTTCCTGTACCACCCATTGAATTGTTACATAGTCCTGCTGTAATCGTTGATTCGATCGGATAAAGTCCAAATAGACGACCAACAAATGCAGAGACAAGGGAGATGACGATGACACTTGTTAAGCAGAGTACGACGAATTGCCATGTTAAAGCAGAAGCTAAAACATTCAAATTCAATAAAGCAATCCCGATACCTGCTAAAACAGCTGCCGTTAAGTTTTTAACAATCAAGTTATTGAACATGATTGCTGCATCTTCGTAGTATTCAGGAAGAACATTGGTGATTTTACAGATGACCACAATAATGATCATGAAAGCATAAGCATGAACTTTTGGTACAAAGAAATTACAGATTTGGCCAAGAATAAAGAATGTGATCGAGACCATTAAACCAACACCTAATTGAGGGATAGAAGGTTTCACATTGCGTGGTTTGCCGTCACCTAGATCGCCTTTTTCCATCAGTTTCCCATTACCATTCAATTTTGGCATGGATTGTCCAGCACGAGCCACTAAAGCGGCTCCGATAATGGCTAGCACATTTGTCATTGCAGTTGCAGGGATCAAACGTGAAATAATAGCAGAAGCATCTGTTCCTAAGACGTTTGCATAAATAGTTGATAGTGGAACAGCGCCAGCACCTACACCACCAGCCATGGCAGGTAAAGAGATGTATAATACGGAATTAGCGAAGCCATTCCCAATCAACATTCCCACAAGTCCAACTGCAAAAAATGAAACAACCATAGAAATAAGTGCAACAGGGATAAAACGAACGGAAGCCTTCATCAATAATTTTCGGTTCATTCCTAGAATACTTCCGGTAATCAAAGCAGCGATATAAAAGTCTAAAAAGCCCATATTATTGACAAAGTTTTCAGTTGATTTCACGACATAATCAGGTAAAATACCAAAGGTTGCGATAGCTGCGGAAGCGAAGATCGCAAAAACAGAACCACCACCTAAATAACTTTTGACGATTGGGATTTTTGTCCCAATAAAATGGAATAGATTCCCAAAAATGACGAGCACGGCGATAGGACCGATCATATTTGTTGGTAATTTACCTAATGCCATCGCAACGATCAAAACGAGAACCATGATCAAATAGATAGGTAAACTGACCCCACTGATTTTTGTTTCCCAAAAACCTTCTTTGTTTGTCTTAACGACTGTAGAAGTCGTTTGTTCTTGATGTAACATTCTTACAGATCCTTTCCTTGATTAACGTAAGAGGAGTTCCCTATGAGTTGGAAAATAATCTAAAGCTATTCCTCAACTGGCTCCAGTATTTCTTGGCAAAAAACACCCCTTGGATCAATTCGTTGAAAAATAGTTGGTTTTCCTATTTCTCGGTGAACGAATGATCCAAGGCTTCGATGTTTACCATGCGTATTTTTTACTTTAAGTCTCGTTTTGCTCAGAACTGTTTAGTAACGAATTATTGTGAAAGAGACTAGCGTGAATTAAGCTTCTAAATCTTGATATTCAGGCACCCATTTAGCTGCTTCGACAGCTGCTTTGATGTCAGTGATTTCTTCACGGTTCAATTGTTGATTCACGACTGATTGAGCGACTGTTTCAGCAATCGTTTGTGAGAATTCAGTGATTCTTGCAACTGGTGGTAAAATAGCTGCCCCTGGTTTTGTGACATCAACGATACCACCTAATGCACGACTTGCTTGTGAGATGATCTCAGCGTTGACACGAGTAGCTGTTGAAGCAATCAAACCAAGTCCTAAACCTGGATACATCAATGCGTTGTTTGCTTGTCCGATTTGATAAGTCACGCCATTGTATTCCACATCATCCGCAGGGATACCTGTTCCGACTAATGCTTTTCCATCTGTCCATTCAATCAAATCTTTTGCTTTTGCTTCTGCTAATTTTGTTGGGTTAGACAAAGGCATGATGATTGGTCGTGGTGTATGGCTAGCCATTTCTTTGACGATTTCTTCTGTGAATGCCCCTGGTTGAGTAGATGTACCAATCATGATCGTTGGGTGAATTGCTTTGACAACAGCTTCTAAATTAGTCAATTCTTCACTATTGGTAAATTCTGAACGTTTACGTGCAAAAGGAATTTGTCCAGGTGTCAATCCTTCAGTATCTTCGAATAATAGTCCTTGTTTATCCACTTGATAGAAGTGTTTACGTGCTTCTTCTTCTGGTACACCTTGACGGATCATTTCATCTAATAAGATATTCGCAATGCCGACTCCAGCTGTTCCAGCTCCGAATGTTAGGATCGTTTGATCTTTCAAGGATTCACCAGAAATATTCAATCCGCCGAGTACACCAGCTAGTACGACGATCCCTGTTCCTTGGATGTCATCATTGAATGTCGTGATTTTGTCTTCATATTTTTCTAAGATCGTTGCGGCATTGCCACGACCAAAGTCTTCCCAGTGTAACAATAATTCAGGGAATAGTTCTGTAGCAGATGAAACGAATTGGTCGATGAATTCATAGTAAGAATCACCTTCGACACGCGCATGTTTGTTTCCTAGATATAACGGATTATTCAATAACTCTTCATTGTTTGTACCAGCATCGATCGATACAGGTAATACTTGCGCTGGATTGATACCAGCAGCTGCTGTATAAACCATTAGTTTTCCAATTGCGATGTCAACACCATTAACTCCCCAGTCACCCATTCCAAGGATACCTTCTGCATCTGTAACAACGATCAAACGAATATCACGACCAGCTGCGGCATTTTTCAAACTTTCTTTGATCAATTCTGGTTCATCGATCGAAAGAAATGCAGCATCTTGTGGTTTTAAGAAAATTTCATTGTATTGTTCGATTGCATCTGCAACTACTGGATCATATACTACCGGCATAAATTCTACTAAATGTTGTCCCATCAATTTATAGAAAAGTGTGCGGTTTGTATTGAATAAGTTCATTAAGAAAATACGTTTTTCTAAATCAGTTTGTTTGCTTAGGTATTGGCCATATGCTTGCACAGATTGTTGTTCTAATGTTTGGACTGTGCTAGGAAGCATTCCGGCAATCCCGTATTTTTTACGTTCTTCTTTTGTAAAAGCAGTTCCTTTATTTAAAAATGGATTATTTAATAAGTTTAACCCTGTTAGCATGAATGATTCCTCCTAAGTTTTAATACATACGAAGTATAGGATTCGCTCAAGGCTATAGTCAAAATAGGTAGTTATGATAAATTTTATTTATATGACAATAGAAAAAAGAGGAGCCTATGATTAAAAATAGGCTCCTCCTCGATGGGGATTCGAGCAGTTAAAAACAAAAAGAATGAGTTGGATCATTTTGATTTTATATGATAAGTCATCGTTGAAAGTACACGATTTCTTTCTTGACGATTTCAAGTCCTTTCGTTAATACTTCCAAAGGATTAGAGGATAAAGCAATTCGAATAAAAGGATCATGTTGCGGTTGTGTCGTAAAACGATGTGAATGATAGACACGAATCCCTTTATTTAAAAAAGCTTGTTCGATCGTTTTCGGAGACAGATCATTTCGAACAGGGAGATTTCGATAAAAAGGAAGTGGATTGGTCGGTCGAGGCAAGTTGAAAAGTGTATCGAATCGTTCATTTGCTTGTTTTGTATAGCTGGATTTTGTTTCGAGTATGTCCTGTGCGGTTTCTGAACATAGGATTTGCGTGACAATCTCAGCATCTAAACTTGAGGTTTTGACATTGATATTGAAAATCGCCTGTTGGATGTTTTGTTTGTACTTATCGGGAAATACTAGAAAGGCAACACGCATGCCTGCACAGATAAACTTGGTCATTCCGGCAAGATAAATGGTTTGTTCAGGAAGTAACTGCTGGAATGAGGGAATGGGTGTTTTTTGATTATAGGTAGTCAAAAAAGAATGGATGTCGTCTTCGATCACGATCAATTGTTGCTTTGTAATGACTTCTTTTAGCTGTTGCCTCCGTTTTGCAGATAGTTGAAACCCAATAGGATTGTTACATGAAGGCATCAGAAAAATACCGTGGATTGCTTTTTTCCGACATTCTTGTTCAAGTAATTCTGGAAGCATACCCTCCGCATCAAAATCAATCGGCACGATTTCCATATGGTAAAGGTGAGCAAGCTCAATGAAATTCGAATAAGTATAGCGATCGACTGCCAAACGATCTCCTGGAGAAAACAAAGCAGCTAGCGTGATCGCCAAGCCGTTTTGGACACCTGAAACAATAGCAATCTGTTCCCTTGAAGCATAGACACCTTGTGTTCCCAACCATTTTTTGGCAATCGTCAATTGATAGGTTGTCCCTAATGGTTCACGGTAGCTAAGAAGTCCGTTAGTCGCATGATTTTGTGAAACAGCTTGAATAAAAGGAGTGATCATTTCGTTGCATTCATCAAATGAACTGACTAACCCAAAATCAATGACATGATCAGGTACTTGATCAGAAGAAATAGTGATGGAGGTAAACGCATTTGGGGAAACAAATGTCCCACTCCCGATACTTGTATAGAGTAACCCTTTTTCTAGACCCAACTTATAAGCTTGACCAACTGTTGTGAAATTGATGTCTAAAAAATCAGCTAGTTCTCTTTGGGAAGGTAACCTTGTATTTTTTTGTAATTTATTTGATAAGATATCAGCTTCTAGCTGCGTGATAAGTGATTGGTAGATTGGGCGATGTAACTTTTTTTTATCTGGACGCCAAGTCAGTGGATAATTCTCATAAGAGTTGATCGACATACTCGTTCCTTCTTTCAAAAATTGTATTCCATACAATTATATCATTGAATGTATTGTTTTCGGGCGCTAGGATAGAAAAAAGGAGGGGAAATATGCAAATCATCGATAGTCATAAAGTAATCACCCATTTTAGTTTTACAGAAGCAATCAACGTAATGGAACAGTGTTTTAAAGATTTTCAAGTCGGAAAGATTTCTCAAGAGAATCGAATGGTCCAACAATTACCAGATGGCGAGAAACAAAATGTATTTGCGATGATGCCCGCTTATTTGGGAAGAAACCGGTACTTTGGTTCAAAAATCATCACGGCTTTTCCAAGCAATCACAAACAAAAGCTACCATCACATTTGGGTGAAATCATGCTCTTCGATTCAAAAAACGGGCAACCCGTCGCAATGATCGATGCGAATGCCGTGACTTGGATACGAACAGCAGCAGTTTCAGCATTAGCCACAGATTATCTAGCAAAGCCATCAGCAGATACACTCACATTGATCGGAACTGGACAACAAGCAGTTTCACATCTAGCCGCAATTACCTGTGTCCGAAAGATTCACCGTGTATATGTCTATGATTTAGATGAAACACGACGAAAACAATTTATCCTAGAACAGCAAACTAATTATCCAAAACTGCGTTTTATTGATTGCTCGACATTGGCTGAAGCGACTATAGAAGCAGATATTGTCTGTACTTTAACACCTAGTAAACATGCTTTTTTATCAAAAAAAGAGGTTAAACCAGGCACGCATATCAATGCAATCGGTACATTTACACCAGAGATTCGTGAATTAACGAGTGATTTGATGGCATCTGGACAATTGTATGTAGATGATTACCAAGCGGTCAAAAGGGAAAGTGGCGACTATTTGATTCCCTTGTCAGAAGGGAAAATTGATCAGACAAACATCCTCGGTTCTCTAGGTGAATTAGTCACCCATCAGAAAACAGGGCGTACAGACGAACAAGCGATCACGATCTTTGATGCGGTTGGCTTAGCAGTGGAAGATTTATGTTGTGCCGAATATATTTATCAAAAAGTAAAGGAGTAGTTTATAAATGAATTTACCCTATTATGTAGTTGACGCCTTCACCAATGAAGTGTTTAAAGGAAATCCTGCTGCGGTCTTTGTGTTAGATGAATGGCTACCTGATGATACCATGCAAAAAATCGCCATCGAAAATAACCTATCCGAAACAGCCTTTACCGTTAGAAAAGAGAAAGGTTATGAATTACGTTGGTTTACCCCTGATCGTGAAATCGACTTATGTGGTCATGCGACCTTGGCAACCGCATTTGTATTGTTCCACTTCTATGGTATCAGTGAATCCATGATTTCATTTTCAACGCAAAGTGGGAACCTAGTTGTCACAAAAAAAGAGCAAAAATATGCGATGGATTTTCCAAGTATTTTACCGCAACCAATTGCTATATTACCAGCATACGAACAAGCAATCGGCACAAGAATAAAAGAGGCTTATCTGGCAAGGGACTTATTTTTTGTATTAGAAGACGAAGAGACAGTGGCAAAGCTGACGCCTGATTATACTGCAATGAGGGAATTAGAAGAAGGCGTCGGCGTGATTGTCACAGCCAAAGGAAAGAAAGAAGATTTTGTTTCTAGGACCTTTTTCCCAAAACTAACGATCAATGAAGATCCAGTGTGTGGCTCGGCTCATGCGAATTTGATTCCTTACTGGGCACAAAAGCTTGGAAAGGACGACTTGGTTGCTCAACAACTTTCTGCCAGAGGTGGGTTCTTGACTTGCAAGTGGTTAAGTGAACGCGTGATGATCAGTGGCGAAGCAACTTTGTTTGCAAAAGGTGAAGCGTACATTTAGAAAATCCATCCAAACAGGTAGGATACAGAGTGCAATAAATAGCATACAGCTCTGAAAAATAAGCAAGAAGACCCGAAATTTATTCAAATTTTTGGGTCTTCTTGCTTATTTTTAAAAGCTTTTTTGATGTTCGTTTATTTGGATTCAAAAGTGCGAAATAATTATGGAAACTGCGCTTGTTTTATTTGAGATTTTCTCAATTTAGAAGAAACGATTTTCCCGTAATGTCACATTTTTGATATCTTCGATGGTTTGCGTCCCAGCTAATTGCATGACCATTTCTAATTCTTTTTTGAAGAAGTCGAATACTTGTTGGATGCCTGTACTTCCACCGAGAGCTAAACCGTAAATGGCAGGACGACCGATCGCGACTAGATCGGCACCAGAAGCAATGGCTTTAAAGACATGCTGACCACGACGAACACCACTATCAAAGACGATAGGGACACGTTTGTCGACGGCTTCTGCTACATATTTCAAAGAATCAAAGGCTGCTGGCCCACCATCTAATTGACGACCGCCATGATTCGATACCCAGATGCCATTTGCCCCCGCATCTAATGAACGATAAACATCGTCTTCTGATTGCACACCTTTTACATAAACGGGTAAGTCAGAATGAGCGGCAATAAATTCCACATCTTTTGGACTTAACTTTTGTTTGGAGGATTTATAAACTGCGTCCATCGTTTGTCCGACCCCTGATTGATAGGCTTGAACGATCGGCATTGGCAATGGAAAAGTGAAGCCATTGCGAAGGTCTGTTTCTCGATTCCCACCAACGGTTGCATCAGCTGTCAAAACGATTGCTTTTGCGCCATTACGTTTGGCCATCTCTAGAATATCTAAATTGATCCCATTATCTTTACTCATGTAAAACTGGAACCATTGTGGTGCATCTGGACCACCGGCCTCACGGATTTCTTCTAATGTACAGGAAGCGTAAGAACTCGCCGTATAAATCGTATGAAAATCGGCAACTCCTTTAGCTGAAGCTTTTTCTGCATGTGTATGAGCTAAACCATGAGCTGCAATAGGCGCCATGATGATTGGCGCAGTTAATGTTTCTTGGTCAAAGTAAGTCGTTGTATCTGGAATTTCCACGTCTTTTAAAACATGAGGAATAATCAATTGATGATTGAATGATTGCACGTTTTCTTGATACGTAAAGAGATCTCCAGCACCACTACTGATATAGCCGTATCCGCCAGTAGGAATCACTTGAGCTGCCGCCATTTCTAAGTCTTCTGTATTAATAAAATTGATTTGACCTTCTTGTGAGCCAGCTTGATAAATCATTTCCATAAAACAAACCTTCTTTCGTAGTATCGATCAATAAATAATATTGAATTTGTCAGCGTTTACATTTTTATACTACGCCTTGTTTTTAAAACAGGCAAATAATCTGTTTTATTTTATTTAACTGAACGGAGAGTTACCGCTATGCAAGAGTATAGTCACGCTTTGAATACTCGACTAAAAGAAGAAAATCGAATCATAGCTGTTTTTTATCTGTTAGCAACTTTGATGAAATTTACTTTCTTTTATAAACTTACTCGAATAACAGTGACACCTAATTGTTCGATTTTTTTGGCAAGTTTAGGTGAACAATGCTGATCGGTGATCAAATAATCAAAGGCAGAAATATCGGCAATCTTAAACTGTGAAGTCCGGCCAATCTTACGATGGTCTGCAACAAGAATACGACATTTGATACTCTTTTTGATCATCCATTCGTTGATTTTAGATTCGTTTAAAATTTTTGTCGTCACACCATTCTCTAAATCTACTCCGCTACATCCAATAATACAGACATCTGCATTCATATCTGCTAATGTGCGAGCGGCAATATCTCCTACCAAGACTTCTTTCGGTACGCGTAATTCGCCACCAGTGAGTATATACGTATAATTTCCTTGTCTGACACAAGAAACGACCTTTAAATTATTCGTTACGACGGTGACGTGATTCGATTCTAAATAATCGAGTGTAGCTAAGGCAGTGGAACTTGAATTGATAAATACGGTGGCATAGTCTCCAATATATTGACTAGCACAACGAGCAATTTGATGTTTGATCCACGTTGGTCCTGAAAGATCGAAATTTGTTTGATTGTCATAGTTGAAGAGGCAATAGCCATATTCACGAATAATCTCATTTTTTTCTTCTAATAATCTAAGGTCTCGACGAATAGTGCTGAGTGATACGTGAAGCTTTTCAGACAGTTCAATCGTGGTCATTTTTGTGTACCTTTGTAATAGATCAAGAATTTCATTACGTCTTTTTTTAATCGTCAACAGAGAATTTTTCATTGTTATCCTTCCTTTTCAATCAATTTGTTTCTCTATATGACTAATTATAGCTAAACGAGCATAAAAAAATGGAAACGATCACATAAAGTAATAACAGTCATATAAAGCTATTCCAATCACTTTGATAGCGCTTTATCATTTATATATACCTAATAAAGAGGAGGATGGCACATGAATATAACAGAAGTAACAAAGGAAAGTTGGTTACGTTCGACTTTTCCAGAATGGGGAACCTATCTGAACGAAGAAATCGAAATGGAACAAGTAAAAGAAAAAAGCGTATCTATATGGTGGCTAGGATGTACAGGTATATGGCTGAAGTCACATGAAGGTACAAATATCCTTTGTGACTTATGGTGTGGGACAGGAAAACGAACACACGGGAATGGACAGATGAAAAAAGGCCACCAGATGATGCGTATGAGCGGTACAGAAAAGATGCAACCAAATTTACGAACGCAACCTTTTGTGATCGATCCATTTGCGATCAAAAATGTGGATGCATTAGTGGTGACACATATCCATTCCGATCATCTGGATATTCACACTGCCGCAGCTGTTCATCAAAATTGTCCGGAGGCACTATTTATTGGCCCCAAAGCAGTAGTGGAAACATGGCTCTCTTGGGGGATACCAAAAAAAAAGACCCAAGTAGTCAAACCCGGCGATATCGCTTTGATCAATGAAGTAGAGATCGTTGCGCTGGAAGCCTTTGATCGGACGGCATTGATCACACATGATGATCCTAATGTGCAATTAAAAGATCAGTTGCCACAAGAAATGGATACGATCGCTGTCAATTATCTTTTCAAAACATCAGGAGGGAACATCTATCACGCAGGGGATTCGCATTATTCCAACCTTTTTGCCAAACATGGCAATGAACATCAAATCGATGTTTGTCTAGGTGCATATGGTGAAAATCCGCGTGGCATCACTGATAAGATGACCGCCAGTGATTTGTTGAGAATGGCAGAATCGTTAAGAGCTCAAGTCGTGATCCCAGTCCATTATGATATTTGGTCCAATTTTATGGCTGATCCTAGCGAGATCACTCAATTATGGCGCATGAAAAAAGATCGATTGGCTTATCAGTTTTCCCCTTATATTTGGCAAGTGGGTGGGAAGTATACGTACCCAGATAATAGAAAAGACTTGGCATTCAATTTCGATCGTGGCTTCCATGATGTCTTCACCCAAGAAAATGATACGCCGTTTCCATCATTTTTGTAGGAGCCCAAGAGATATATGACAATAAATCAGCTGAGCTGAGAATTTTTTAACAAAAGCAAGAGCGAGGAGGGAGAACGTATCAAAGCAAGTGAACGTAAGACAAAGTCATCTCTTGATAAGAATGCGCTATTGTCAAACAACGGGTTGACTGCTTGATACTGTTTGTAAATATGTTGAGATATTTCTATGAGAATGACTTAGTCAATTATGTAGAAACTACGATAAATGATTGGCGAGTAGCAATCGAGGAGAGCAGTCGTCACTTATTAGAAAAAAGAATCATTGATCATGTATATGTAGAAGAAATGATCCGCAATGTCGAAGAACATGGGGCATATATCCTGATCGCCCCGCACGTTGCGATGCCTCATGCCATGCAAGGTGGCTCCCATGTTTTCGATACGACGATTTCATTTACCAAAATGAACGCACCAGTTCCTTTTGAGGAAGGGTCAAAGTCTGCCAGCCTTTTCTTCACCTTAGCAGCTAAAGAGCCAAAGCAACACTTAGAAAATATTCAATCATTATCAGAATTACTGATGCAAGATGGGTTGATCGAAGAATTACTAGCGACAGAAACAATCGAAGATTATCAAATGGTCATGGAGAAATACGAGCCACTATAAGGTAGAGGTAGTCTTTTGCTTGCTAGGTATGGCCAGTGAGGACCATTCGGTACAAAGCAAATAGACATAAAAGATAAATTATCAACTAAAAAATACGAGGCAAGGGAGGGAGTCCGTTTACATGAAAACCATGATATCTCGCATCGTTTGAGGAGTTGTTCTGGTTTTTGGTAACGGAAAAATATGGGAGCTATCTTGATGGAGATATGGACGTATTTTGCGACAAATATTTTAACGCAGCCGGCTTATTTGATCGGTTCGATCGTTTTATTAGGGTATATACTTCTTGGCCGACCATTATACGAATGTATAGCTGGATTTTTGAAAGCCACTGTAGGTTATCTGATTTTAGTTGTTGGTTCAGGTGGATTAGTAAACAATTTCCGACCGATCTTAGTTGGTTTAAAGGATCGTTTTGATCTTGAGGCGATGGTGACTGATCCCTATTTTGGTCAAAATGCTGTAGATGCAGGATTGATGGATACTTTTGGACGAACGTTCAGTGATGTGATGATTTTATTATTGATTGCATTTATATTGAATATCCTGTTAGTTCGTTTCCAAAAATATACGAAGTTGCGAGCTGTTTTTACGACAGGAAATGTCCAGATCCAGCAAGCAGCTACAGCTTTTTGGATCTTACTTTTCTGTTTTCCTGAATTAGGAAGAGTAGAAGTATTAGTATTTATGGGGATCATTTTAGGGTGTTACTGGGCAGTTGCTTCTAATTTAACTGTTGGTGTGACACAAGAATTGACAGACGGAGCTGGTTTTGCGATTGCGCACCAACAGATGTTTGGGGTGTACCTATTTTCTACCTTAGCGAAGTGGTGGCAAAAGAGTAGTCGTAAAAAAAATGGGAATAGAAAAGCCGATAAAAAGCTTGAAGATATGGAGCTTCCGGGTTTCTTATCCATTTTCAACGAAAACATGGTGGCGACTTCTTTATTGATGCTGTTCTTCTTTGGCATCATCTTATTAGTATTAGGACAGGAGTACTTGATTGAGGCAGAATTTATGGTGGCAGGACAAAGTTTTCTATTCTACGTACTGACCACTTCTTTGAACTTTGCTGTGTATTTAGCCATTTTACAGCTTGGTGTCCGGACCTTTGTGGATGAGTTGACACAATCTTTCCAAGGAATCTCAAATACTATTTTACCAGGAGCTGTGCCAGGGATCGATGTGGCTGCAACTTTTGGCTTTGGATCACCAAATGCAGTCACGATCGGGTTTTTATTTGGTGCATTAGGACAATTCTTGATGATCATCTTATTGATCGTCTTCCGATCACCAACGATCGTGATCGCTGGATTTATCCCACTATTTTTTGATAATGCGGTCATCGCTGTGTTCTCTAATAATCGGGGTGGGTTCAAGGCAGCATGTTTGTTCCCTTTCTTATCTGGGCTGATCCAAGTCGGTGGTTCTGCACTCTTTGCGACATGGATCGGGTTATCTAGTTACGGAGGGTACATTGGTATGTTTGATTGGGCGACTGCTTGGCCAGTCTTTACTGTTTTGATGAAATTTTTTGGTTATGCAGGTGTTGCACTAGTGGTCGTCGGTTTGTTGCTAATTCCGCAACTACAATATCGAAAAAATCCAGAAGGATATTTTTTGATTGTGGAGGATTATCAAAAATATAAAGAAAAGTTTGGAGACAGTAATTAATAGGAGGGAAAGTAAATGAGAATTTTAGTTTCGTGTGCCAATGGTTCTGGTACAAGTTTAATGATGATGCGTAGTGTAGAAAAGGCAATGAGAGAATTAAATATTACAGTGAGTAAAATCCATCATTGCCCGATCTCTGAAGGTAAAAGTTCGGCAAGTCAATATGATGTCGTCTTTACGCCACTCAATTTTATGCCGATGTTCATGCAAGCAATTGAGCGAGGTGTGACGGTCGTGGGGATCAAAAATGTGATGTCACCTACTGAGATCTGTGAGAAATTCAAAGAAACAACAATGTACAAAGAATTGAAATCAAAGGAGAATTAGATGAAACGACCAAAATTACAAATTGCACTGGATCATAACACGTTAGCGTCTGCATTGGCAGATGTGAAAAAAATTGGAGAAATCGTCGATGTGATTGAAGTAGGCACCATTCTTTGTCTTCAAGAAGGAAGCAAACCAATCGAATGTATGAGAAAAATGTTTCCAGAAAAAACGATCGTTGCGGATACAAAATGTGCCGACGCAGGAGAAACTGTGGCTGGTAATGTAGCGCAGGCTGGGGCAGATTTCATGACAGTGATCTGCTGTGCCTCTCTAGCTACCATGCAAGCCGCACAAAAGAAAGTCAAAGCACTTCAAGTAGAACTATACGGAGAATGGACGATGGAACAAGCAAAAAAATGGCGAGAAATTGGGATTTCTCAGGTCGTCTATCATCAAAGTAGGGATGCCTTGTTAGCTGGAGAAGTTTGGGGAGAAAAGGATCTGAATCTCGTCCAACAATTGATCGATTTAGGTTTTCAAGTCTCAGTAACTGGTGGGCTGTCAATTTCAACGTTAGCCTTTTTCCAAGGGATGCCGATCTTTCATTTTATTGTCGGTCGAGGATTGACGGCGTGTGCAGATCCTATCATACAAGCCCAAGCATTCCAAAAGGAGATCAAGCGACTGTGGGGAGAATGAGATGATGAGAATCGGACTTTATGAAAAGGCACTGCCTAGCGGATGGTCGTGGCAAGAGCGGTTAGATGCAGTAAAAGAATTGGGGTTTGATTTTCTGGAAATATCGATTGACGAAAGCGAGGAACGATTGGCTCGTTTAGATTGGACGAATGAACAAATCGCTGAGTTAAAAGAAGCGATAGCGGTTTCAGGGATTGCTATCCATTCGCTTTGTTTAAGTGGGCATCGCCGTTTTCCATTCGGCTCAGTAGATGTCAAAAAACAAGAAAAAGCCTTATCTATGATGAAAAAGGCGATACAGCTTGCGTATCGGTTAGGTATCAGGATCATACAAGTGGCGGGATACGATGTATACTATGAAAAAAAATCAATAGAGACAAGAGAAGCGTTTATCAGAGGATTGCGTGCCAGTATCAAAGAGGCAGCACAGTTTGGGATAATCTTGTCGATTGAAGTCATGGATGACCCATTTATGAATTCCATTCGTAAATTCATAGAGATAAAAAAACAACTCCCTTCTCCTTATTTACAAGTGTATCCTGACTTAGGAAATCTATCAGCGTGGCCAGAAAATAATGTGGCGATTGAACTTGAACAAGGCATCGAATATATTACTTCGATCCACCTAAAAGATACGCAACCAGTAACAGTTAGTAGTAAGGGTAAGTTCAGAGACGTTCCGTTTGGTCAAGGTTGTGTGGATTTTTCTGGCTTATTTAAAACATTGAAACGTGTAAATTACGAAGGGCCATTCTTGATTGAAATGTGGAGTGGTCAGGATAAGGATTATGAAAGTCAGATCTTACAAGCGAAAGAATATCTATTGCCAAAGCTAAAAGAATCGGGATTTTAACCTCAATTTTTTGATGAAACTTAGAAATAAACGACTGACATATTCCTTATTGAATATGATCAACTCAATTGTTTTTTCTTTTATTGATTATTCTGAGCAGATTATTCCTCTAAAAATTTATCAAGTGATAAGATATATTTATCAGTTGATAAATTTTTAGGGGGAATTTTATGTTTTTAGCATTAAATGAAATCATTCATTCAAAATTACGCTATGCCTTAGTGACAGGCGTCATGTTTCTAATTGCGTACCTTGTCTTTTTTTTGACAGGATTAGCCTATGGGTTGGCACAAGACAATCGAACTGCTGTAGATAAATGGGAGGCAGATACCATTGTTTTATCAAAAGACGCCAATACAAACTTAGGGATGTCGATGATCACGAAAAAGATGGCAGAAGAAGTGAAAGGTGATCAAGTCGCTTATTTAGCTCAAACACCTGGAGTAGTCACGAGTCCAGATCGTCCAGATGCTGATAAAGTCAATGTTAGTTTTTTTGGAATCGATCAAAACCAATTCATCATGCCGAATATCGTGGAAGGAGAAGAATTCCAGTCAAATGATGAAGCAGTCGGTGATATTAGTTTAAAAGAAGAATATGGCTTAGACATTGGAGATACGATCAAATTATCAGGAAGCGACAAGACATTTAAATTGACTGGATTTACTGAGAATGCCAAATTCAATGTCTCTCCTGTCGTCTATACAACGATCAATGCGTACCAAGAGATACGATTTGAGAAACAAGATGCAACTGATAATGCTCGTATCAATGCAGTGGTCGTGCGAGGAGATGTGGATAGCTTACCGGATGATCTAGAGAAAATCAGTATTTCGACATTTATCAATGAACTACCAGGGTACAATGCACAAGTATTGACGTTTGGTTTCATGATCGGCTTTTTGATTGTGATTGCAGCAATCGTGATCGGCATTTTCATTTATGTATTGACCATGCAAAAAATCAATATTTTTGGTGTACTTAAAGCCCAAGGCGTTACTGGTGGATTTATTGCACGTTCAGTAGTTGCACAAACGTTCTTACTTTCATTTTTCGGTGTCGCTCTTGGATTGTTTGGAACGTTCGTTACCTCACTTGTTCTACCAGATGCTGTACCATTCCAAAGTAACTGGTTGTTTTTCGGCGTGATTAGTGTAATGATGTTGATCGTTGCTATTTTAGGGGCACTTTTCTCTGTTAGAACGATCGTAAAAATTGATCCATTAAAAGCAATCGGATAGAAAGGAGAATGGGAAATGAAAGCAATTGAATTTATAGATGTTGAAAAAAGTTTTAAAGATGGTGATCAAACCATCCAAGCATTGAAAAAAACAAATGTCAGTGTCGATAAAGGGGAGTTTGTCGCAATCATTGGACCATCTGGTTCTGGAAAGAGTACCTTCTTAACGATTGCAGGCGGTTTACAGACACCAAATAAAGGAACCGTCAAGATCAATGGAGAAGATTTCAGTGAACAACCGGAGAAAAAACGAGTAAAATTACGGTTTAAGGAAATCGGATTTATTCTTCAAGCTTCCAATCTAGTTCCATTTTTGACCGTCAAAAAACAATTAGTACTGGTCGATAAGATCAAGCATGAAAATCGACAAGAGGAGGCAAAAGAACTATTCCAACAACTTGGGGTGGATAAACTCCTTAATAAGTATCCAGAAGATCTTTCGGGTGGTGAACGACAAAGAGTGGCAATTGCTCGAGCGCTATATAACGATCCTTCGATTATTTTGGCAGATGAGCCAACAGCTAGTTTGGATTCAGAAAAAGCAGTAGAAGTTGTAGATATTTTAGCAAAAGAATCCAAGGAAAAAAATAAAGCAATCATAATGGTCACTCATGATACCCGACTTATTGACAGATGTGATAAAGTATTTATGATAGAAGATGGTGTCTTTCGAGAAAAAAAATAAGTCAGAGGGTGTAAAAGTTGGTCCATCGATACAATAAGGATACACAAGAGAAAATTTTAAAAGAAGCCAATCGTTTGTTTATGTCAAAAGGTTATCAAGGAACTTCAACACGTGAGATTGCTAAAAATGCTGGAATCACGCAACCAAATCTTTATCATTACTTTAGCGATAAAGAAAAGTTATATTGTGCAGTCTTAGAAGAGCATTTGAGTACTGTAGGTACAGACTTAAGAGCAATCTTAGAAGAGAACAAACTTGATTTTAAACAATCTTTGACTAAAATGACGAAGTATCTGATCGATACCCATCTTTTAGACCTATTTATGATGCACCATGATTTAAAATCAAACCTTTCTGCCGAGACACGAAATCATCTTTTTACCTTGTGGAAAAAAAGTTATCGTGAACCATTTGAAGTGATTTTTTCGACAAATCAATCTTTGATGCGCGCTCATGTTACGACAGAAATTGCTGCAAAGCACTTTTTTCTTCTGTTAGCACCATATATCACCGAATCTTCTAATTCACTTGAAAACCCATTTAGTGTGGAACGACTGATCGATTTATACCTTCATGGTGTCGTAGCTGATTAAATGCGGTGGGGACAGAAGTGTCCAGCTCCGAGAAATAAGCCGAGAAACCCAAAAATTGTTTTTCAAATTTTTGGTTTCTCGGCTTTTTATGAAGGAGTTACTTCTGGAACTTCGTTTATTTGATTTTTAAGATTAGAAACAAAAATCAATTTAATTTCTTGTCCTCTACGCCTTTTTGTTATTATATTTTCTCAAATTGTTATTTTTTAATTAAAATAATGAGGGATATTTAATTTTTCTAGCAATTGAGAAAAAGAGGTGAAAAGCAAGTGATATAAAGATTTTTAATAATAACGATTATAAAACAGGTAAATAACCAAGGTGATTTAATTTGTTTTTTAAATAATTTTAGGAGAACGGTTGAAAAAGCCATTTTCAGGTGATAATATTCTGTTAGCAACAAAAGTTTCACTGAGTTTAACTCACTATTTTAGAGAAATAGAGGGGGGATGAATAACATATTTTCGTGTTTATTTTGTTACATAATTGTTTTTTGAAAAGTGAATAGTGTAAAAAGGGGAGAATTTAAAAATGAAAAGTATTAAAAAAATTGGGTTGGCAGCGATGTTATTTTCTTCTGTTGTCTCAACGGCGCTTCCGACAATTGGGGAATTGTCTATCGTCAATGCAGAAGAAATCCAACAAACAGAACAACAAGCAACTTATAGAAACGTAATGTATTATGGTGACTGGTCGATTTGGGGCGGCGAAGGTAACTTTTATCCAAAAGATATCCCAGCAGATCAATTGACTCACTTGAATTTTGCCTTTTTAGATTTTGATAGTAATGGCGAACTAGTCTTTACTGATGCAGACGCAGCGACAGGCGCACCTGTAGGATTACCGGGCGTACAATGGAACTCTGCTAGTTCTGGTATCTTAAATGCGATTCAAGATTTACGTGGAAAAAATCCAAACATGAAAATTGGTGTTTCATTAGGTGGTTGGTCTAAATCAGGAGATTTCTCTGAAGTAGCAGCAAACCCTACGAAACGTAAGAACCTTGTAGATAATGTAGCAAAATTTATTAAATATACAAATATGGACTTTGTCGATGTTGACTGGGAATTCCCGGCAGATGTACGTCAACCAGATCTAGTGGATAACGTAAATGACGAAGGAACACCAAATGCAAAACCTGAAGATAAAGAAAATTACATAAAATTATTAGATGAAATTCGCGAAACAATTGATAAACAAGGCGAAGAATTAGGAAAAACATATGAACTATCTGTTGCATTGCCAGCAGCTCAAGGTAAATTAGATTCAGGTATCGACGTGAAACGACTATTTGATGTTGTCGATTTCGCAAACATCATGACTTATGACTTAACTGGTGCATGGTCAGATACAAGTGGTCACCATTCAGCACTTTACGGGAATCCAGCTGATCCTAATTATGATGAAGGCTTCTCAGTAGATCAAACAGTAGAATACCTACGTGAGAAAGGTGCGGCTTCAGAAAAAATCGTTATTGGAGCAGCATTCTATACTCGTGGATGGAACGAAGTGGCAAAAGGGGATAATGAAGAGGCACCGGGATTATTCCAAAAAGCAGAATTATCAAGTCAAGATGCCGATCAAACACCAAGTTATGGAGCGAAAAACAAAAATCCATTAAAAGTAGGTGACGGTGGACGTGCCAGTGGTGTATGGCCATATCGAGATATTGAAACGTTACTTGGTAATACATCTGGATTGAAAGAGTATTGGGATGACGTAGCGAAAGCACCATTTATGTACAGCGAAACAACTGGTGAATTCTTTACTTACGAAAATGAAAAATCAGTGACTTATAAAGCTGAATATGTAAAAGAAAACCAACTTGGTGGAATCATTTCATGGCAACAATCACAAGACAAAGAAACAACTGGAACAAAACGTGATGAGTTGACCAATGCAATCAAAGAAGGATTGTTAGGTAGTGAGAAACTTCCAGAGTTTGAAATCAAGAGCACACCATTGAATGTGGATGTTGAGATCTCAACTTATACACAATATGGCGTTAGTGGTTACGACGTAAAAATTACCAACAATGAAAAAATGGAAGAAACTTCTTCTGTATTGAAATTAGTTGAATTTTCACAAGAAACAATCAAATTACCTAAATTAGTGATTCCAATGGCGACAAATGAAAAGCTTGGCGCTGGTGATTACAAAGCAGGTACTGTAACAAATGTTGATGGCGCTGCAATCGTTGATTTGTCTTCTGTATATGATGGCAAAGAAATCGCACCAGGTGCATCTTATGAGTTCAGATTGAGTTCAAATGCTGCTGAAGCAGATGTCGCTGTTGACAATATCGACTCAATCACATTAAGCCAAAGAATTGGTAACGAAGGTATTGAAATCAATAAACAAGTGATCTTTGGTGAAGGTTCAACGACTGAACCAGGAACACCGGATACAGAAGCACCTTCAGTACCAACAGAACTAACAGCTTCAACAATCGGTGAAACAAACGTTTCTCTATCATGGACAAAATCAACTGACGACAAAGGGGTCGCAGGATACTACGTTTTCCGTGATGGCAAACAAGTGGGTCAATCAGCAACAACTTCATTTACTGACGCTGGTTTAACTGCAGATACAGAATATTCATATACAGTAAAAGCATTTGACCGTGCCGGAAATGTTTCAGAAGACAGTAAAGCATTAGTTGTTAAAACGTTAGAAAAAGCACCAGTAGATACAGAAGCACCTTCAATTCCATTAGACTTGAAAGCTTCAACGATCGGTGAGAAAAATGTATCATTGTCTTGGACTCGTTCAACTGACAATGTTGCAGTAGCAGGATACTATGTTTTCCGTGATGGCAAACAAGTGGGTCAATCAGCAACAACTTCATTTGCTGATGCTGGGTTAACAGCGAATACGGAATACTCATATACAGTAAAAGCGTTTGATGCAGCAGGAAATGTTTCAGAAGAAAGCAAAGCATTAGTTGTCACAACTTTAGAAGAAACAACTCCGCCAGCTGAAGGCGAATGGGATGCGAACAAAGTCTATGATTTAGGTGATGTAGTAACTCATAAAGGAAATACTTATCGTGCGAAATGGTGGACACAAGGTGATGAGCCAGGAACTGAACAATGGGGTCCATGGGAACTAATTGGTTAATTTAAATAAAAAAAGAACAGGGCAGATTGCCTTGTTCTTTTTTTATAATGTTATTCTGTCATTGTTATTTATCTTATTTACTCGAATTCACTGAAAAAAACATGTTAGTTAAAAAATAAACAAAATAATATGGTTTAAAAATAACTTGAAACACGACGATTGTAATCGGTTGCAATTAGTTGCGTTAAAAATAAATAAATGTTAAATTCATATTTGTAAGATTTTTACAATTAAAATTTATCTGATTTCTAATTTTTAAGGAGTTATAAAATAACTTTTAACCTGTGATTTGGGCGCGTTTGTTTTTTCGTAAAAAAACTGAGAAAAAAAGTAGATGAGATTGATATGAAAAGAATTAAGAGTATTAGTTTAGTTGCTTTGTTATTTTCTTCGATTGTTGCAATGACTTTACCAGCATTTAATGAGTCGCCAGAGGTTCATGCTGAAGAGGTGCGAGAAACTCAGGTCGCACCTTATCGCAATGTCATGTACTATGGCGATTGGTCGATTTGGGGTGGAGAAGGAAATTTCTATCCTAAAGATATTCCAGCTGATCAAATCACTCATTTGAATTTTGCCTTTTTAGATTTTGATAGTAATGGCGATTTAGAATTTACAGATACGGATGCTGCTGTTGGTGCGCCTGTAGGACAAACAGGGGTTCAATGGAATTCAGCAAGTTCGGGTATATTGAATGCGATCCAAGATCTACGTGGGAAAAATCCTAATATGAAAATTGGTGTCTCTTTGGGCGGCTGGTCTAAATCAGGTGATTTTTCTGAAGTAGCGGCTGATCCAGTGAAACGACAAAATCTAGTGGAGAACGTTACCCGCTTCATCAAATATACGAATATGGATTTTGTTGATGTCGATTGGGAGTATCCTGCAGATGTTCGACAACCTGACTTGGTAGACAATGTTAACGATGAAGGAACGCCAAATGCAGTACCTGAAGACAAAGAAAATTACATCATTTTACTAAATGAGATTCGTGAATCGATTGATGAACAAGGCGAAGAACTAGGCAAAACTTATGAATTATCAGTTGCGCTGCCTGCATCTCAAAGTAAATTATCTTCAGGGATAGACATTGATGGTTTATTTGAAGTTGTTGATTTTGCAAATATCATGACCTATGATATGAACGGTGGTTGGGGTGACCGCAGTGGACATCATACAGCACTTTATGGGAATCCTGCTGATCCTAATTATGACCAAGGACTTTCGGTAGATCAAACGGTTCAGTTTTTAAGGGATGAAGGTGCGCCAGCTGAAAAAATCGTGATTGGGGCAGCTTTTTATACTCGTGGTTGGCATGAAGTGGCAGAAGGCAATGATCCATTACTGCCGGGATTGTTCCAAACGGCTGAACAGAGTAATCGAAATGCTGACCTAACGGCAACATACGGTGCAAAAAATAAAAGTCCATTAGTCGTTGGGGATGGTGGTAGAGCCGGAGGTGTCTGGCCATATCGAAATATTCCAGATTTGATCAGTGCAACGAGTGGATTGACTGAGTACTGGGATGATGTAGCGAAGGCTCCTTATATGTACAGTACAGAAACAGGCGAGTTTTTCAGTTTCGATAATGAACGTTCAATCGGTTACAAAACCCAGTATGTGCAAGAAGAAGAACTGGGTGGTGTGATTTCTTGGATGCAATCACAAGACAAAGAAACGACAAGTACAAAACGTGATGAATTGACGAATGCGATCAAAGAAGGATTATTTGGGAATACGCCATTACCACAGCACGAGATCGTTAGCACACCGTTAGATATCTCTGTAGATATTACGCCTTATACAGAGAATAATGTAAGCGGGTACGAAATCACTTTGACAAATAATGAAACATTGACAGAAACGTCTACTGTACTAAGCGCTGTGGAAGCTGCCCAGAAAACAGTCAAATTGCCTAAACTTATGCTGGAGTTGAATAGTAATGAAACGTTAACTTCTGGTAACTTCAAGGCAGGGGATGTGACTACCACGAACGGCATGGTAACTGTTGATCTAGCCACCGTTTATGATGGCAGAGAACTTGCTCCAGGAGCTTCTTATGATTTCCGTTTACAATCTGATACGTCACAGGTTTCGGTTGATCATATTGACACGATCACTTTAAGTCAACGAATTGGGACTGACGGTATTGAAATCAATCACCAAGTGATCTTTGGTGTAGAAGCGCCAGACCCATCAGATGTTGAGGCACCGTCAATTCCAACAAATGTGGCAGCAACCACGATCAATGCGACAGAAGTGACGTTGAACTGGACGGCTTCAACCGATAATCAGCGAGTAGCAGGTTACTTTGTTTACCGTGATGGTCAATTAGTAGGGCAACCAAGAACGCCATCATTTACAGATACGGGATTAGCACCTGATACACAGTATACGTATACTGTAAAAGCATTCGATGCCTCAAACAATGTTTCGGCAGCTAGTCAACCAGTGATCGTTCGAACCTTGGAAGACAGTGTGCCTGGATATGCGGCATGGGATGCCTCAACAGTCTATCTTATGGGTGATAGAGTCACTCATTTAGGAAATGCGTATCGGGCGAAATGGTGGACACAAGGCGATGAACCTGGTACTCAACAATGGGGACCATGGGAATTGATCAATTAGATCGTTTTAATATAAACAGATTCAGCGGTGACCATGTACTGACAACTGGTTGCTGATGAAATGGAAGAACCTTGTTGGTCTTGATGAAACATCAATACCTAACGAGGTTCTTGCGTTTAGAAAAAAATTACTGATTGAAATAAGTGAGTAGCGCTTGTGTGATCGATTGCGCCAACTGTTGTTGATAGTTAACAGTAGTCAATGTAGCTAAATCTTCGTCATTGTTCATATAGCCCATTTCGATCAAGAGGGATGGCTGAAGGTTTTCTCTTAACACCTGATAGTTCCCTGTAGCAGTTCCACGAGATGTAATGAGCAGATCCGCCAGTTCATCAGAAACAGTTTCCGCTAGACGTTGCTCACTATTGTAATAATAATAAGTGGTTGTACCAGCTGCTTCATTGGCTGATTCAGTCGAATCAGCATGTAAGCTGATAAAAAGGTCAGCTGATTTTTCTTCGCTAAATGCACAAATGTCATCTAATGAAATGTAGTCATCTGTTTCATGTGTCAAATAAACCGTTGCGCCAGCGGCTTCTAAACTCGTTTGTAACTGTTTTGCAACAGCGAGTGTCACTGTCTTTTCTTCTATATGTCCATCTATGCTAAGCGCGCCTGTATCGTCGCCTCCGTGTCCAGGATCTAGTACGATCACCGCTTCTGATAGGTCACTCGGTAGCTCTTGTGTCGAGCGAGTCAGTGATGAGCCATCCGTAAGTGATAAATAGCCAGTTTCACCATCATTCGTGGTAATTTTGTAGGCGTTGTCTGTAGTTGAAAGAAGCGTGGCCAGTTCACCAGCATTGACGGAAATTAGCGGTTCACTTAATGACGAGTCTGCATACAATGTAGCATCTTCTTTTCCGATTTTTATGAGGGCCTCTGAAGAAGAATCAGTTGATTGTATGATGCTAGAGACACTATTGCTTGTCTGTTGTCTCGCATCTGTTTCTTGATTGCTAAGACCAAATTTGAAAAGAGCAATGATCCCGATCAGACATATAAAAATAATAATTCGCATTTTTTTCATCGTTTTCACCTCTTGAACATGAGGATAAACAACAAAACTTAAATCGAACTTAAAGAAAAGCGGAACAAGCTAAAACGGATAGTTAGTTGACTATTTTTTTGGCTTTTTCTGTGTTCGCAAAATGCAATTTTGCATAGTTTGCTAACAAGGCTTCGCCACCTTTTTTTAAAATCGTTGCAGCGACTTGGTCGGATTTTGTACCTGCACCAGAAGGAAGCGTGAGACCAAGTTCAGCAGATTCTTTGTCCAACTCTTCTAAAAAGCTTGCGCGACTAATGATCGAAGCGGCAGCAACAGCTAAATGATATTGTTCACCTTTTGTCACAAAGTAGAGTTTTTCGGTGAGTTGATTTTTTTCTAAACGAGCGTATTTTTTAAAGTTGGCTTCCGGTGTGAACTGGTCGATCAAAATAGCATCCGGCTTGACTGGTGCTATTTTTTGTAACAATAAATGGATAGCTTGATTGTGTAAAGCGACCTTCATTCTCACTGCATTATACATAGGTTGGATCTCATTGTATTTTTTTGGTGGCAGAACCAGTAATTGATATGGGATCGTTTCCTTTAATACTTTGGCTAATTGAATGATTTGTCCATCTTTTAATTCTTTTGAATCTTTGACGCCTAACGTGCGTAATTCTTTCAATTGTATTTGATCGACATAGGCAGCACAAACAGTCAGTGGGCCAAAGTAACTACCGTTGCCGACTTCGTCACTCCCTAAAACAGATAGTGTTTGTAGATCTTTGGGTAAGGAAGAAGAATTAGTTTGTGTCGATTTTTTTGCTGTAAGTGGGTTTCCCCATTTCGCTGCTTCTTGTTCAGCGCCGGTACCTTGAAACATCACTTTTCCAGAAGTATAGGCAGTGATCGTTGTGCCATTTTTTTTAGCGGAAAAATGCGTATATGGAATCGGCTTTTGTACTAAAAATGGGCGATATGCCTCTTTCATCATGTTCAATTGATTTGTTGTTACCTTTAAGATAATGTTACTCATGTTTTCCTCCTATTGCGATCCAGTCGTAAGAAAAGTTGTATTTGACTAGATCTAGCTGATTTGAAATCAATGCACACATAGCATTTTTGCAAAGTTTATCATATAATAGTAAAGTATTTATAATGAAGTTTTTCGTGTACGGTTAATTGCTTAACTATATGGTACACTAGTTAATATTTTTGGCAATAGGAGGAGACAGATTCATATGGCACATGAAAAAACACGCTATAAAGCGGTGATTGCGGACCAAACGTATACTATTATCGGGCAAGAATCAAAACAGCATATGGATATGGTCACAAAATTAATCAATGAACAATTAGCTGAACTGAAAGAATTGTCCCCTCAATTAGACAATGAACAAGCAGCTATTTTATTAGCAGTCAATGCATTTTCCGATCAATTGAAAAGACAGGAAAAAAATTTGAATTTAATAAAAGAAGTCACAGAACTGAAACAAAAAATGGTGAGATTCACAGAAATGGAAAATCGGATCAAACGAATCGAAGCAATTGAAAATGAAGCACGAGCAGTATTGAAAGAAAATGGAAGTGACCATGAAATCAAGAATCATGTGGAAGCACAACAGATTCTAAATGAAAAACGAAAAGGTCAAATCAAACAAAGATCTTCGAATTGATATTATTATAGAAGAGAAAGGAAGAATGTATGCTTAGTCTTTTGATTTTATTTATTTTGCTGATTGCATTTTTTTCTGGAGCCAGTCGTGGTTTTGCGCTACAGGGAATTTATCTGGTTGGCTATTTTGTCTCATTTCTAGCAGCACAAACCTATTACAAAACATTAGCCAATCATCTGCAATTATATATTCCTTATCCTGCGGTAACCGCCAATTCTAACTTAGTTTTTTTTGATCAAGCTTTTTCATTTAAACTAGATGAAGCATTTTATGCAGGGGTGGCTTTCTTGATCATTTTATTTGTTGGTTGGCTAGTCACACGATTCATTGGGGTATTCGCTCATGGGTTGACATTTATTCCTGTACTAAAGCAATTAGACTGGGTGGCTGGAGGGGTTTTATCCGTGATCATCACCTATATTTCGTTGGTTCTAGTTTTACGTTTACTAACATTTATTCCGGTAGGATTTATCCAAAACCAATTTAGTGGCAATAATCTTGCAACATTTATGGTTGAACGAACACCTATTTTAGCAAATAAAATATATGATCTATGGGTGACACAAGTGATTAACTAAGTAAGAGATGATTTTTTGTCAATGACAGAGGCTATGAAGATGTTGGTTAGTCTTGAAGACTGCTTAGCCATCTATCGGCCTCTTTTTTAGTGAAAGTAAGGTGAAAAAAATGAACAAACGCATTCTAGAAACATTAGAGTTTGAAAAAGTAAAACAACAAGTACGACAGTTTGTGATCACAGCACAAGGGCAAGAAGAATTAGCCCAGCTTGTGCCAGTGAATGAAGCAGAGACAATCAGATATTGGTTGGAAGAAACGGAAGATGGACTAAAAGCCCAACGATTGCGTGGCGGCATCCCAATCCCCAAAATAGAGAATATCCGCCCACATATGAAACGGATCCAAATCGGTGCGGATCTTAATGGGGTCGAGTTAGCACAAGTTTCTCGTGTCTTATCTACTACTAGTGAGTTGCGACGTTTTATTGATGATTTAGCAGATAGCGAGATTGAGTTTGCGCGTCTTTATTTTTGGACAGATCAATTAGTCGCTATCCCATCCTTGAGCCGTCGTTTGAAAGAAGCAATCGATGATGATGGACGAGTGACGGATGATGCCTCTCCAGAGTTGAAGACGATCCGCCATAATATCCGTAGAAGCGAACAAGCAGTCAGAGAACAATTAGATGGGATCGTTCGTGGGAAAAATGCCAAATACCTAAGCGATGCCATCATTACGATGAGAAACGACCGCTATGTTATTCCAGTAAAACAAGAATATCGTGGTGTGTTTGGCGGAGTCGTCCATGATCAAAGTTCTTCGGGACAAACACTATTCGTTGAACCAAAACAAGTCGTGGAGTTGAACAATCGCTTGCGTCAATATCAAATTGCCGAACGCAATGAGATCCAACGTATTCTAAGTGAGTTGTCGGCGGAGTTGGCTCCTCATCGCCAAGAAATCATCCACAATGCGTATGTCATTGGAAAAATGGACTTGATGAATGCGAAAGCACGCTTTGGGAAAGAACTAAAGGCAATCGTACCGACGATCAGTATAGAAAACATTGTTGATTTGAAGCAAGCCAGACACCCATTGATCGATCAAGAAAAAGTCGTACCAAATGATATTTCGATTGGGGAAAACTATCAAGCGATCGTCATTACTGGACCAAATACTGGTGGGAAAACCATCACGTTGAAAACACTGGGCTTATTGCAATTGATGGGGCAAGCAGGGTTACCGATCCCGGTGGATGAAGAAAGTCAGATCGGGATCTTTGAAGATATTTTTGCTGATATCGGAGATGAACAATCGATTGAGCAAAGTTTATCGACCTTCTCCTCACATATGACAAATACCGTGGATATCCTTTCCAAAGTTAATGAAAAAAGCTTAGTTTTATTTGACGAACTAGGTGCAGGGACTGATCCTCAAGAAGGAGCAGCGCTAGCAATTGCTATTTTAGATGATCTAGGAAAGAAATCTGCCTATGTGATGGCAACAACACATTATCCTGAACTGAAAGTGTACGGCTACAATCGTTCGAATACCATCAATGCAAGCATGGAGTTCAACGTTGACACCCTTAGCCCCACATACCGCTTGTTGATCGGCGTGCCAGGTAGGAGTAATGCCTTTGAGATTTCAAGTCGTTTAGGATTAGACAACCAAGTCATTGATGAAGCCAAGCAATTGATGAACGATGAAAGTCAAGACTTGAATGAAATGATCACTGATTTAGAGAATCGTCGAAAAATGGCAGAAACAGAGTATTTAGAGATGCGTCATTATGTCGATGAAGCGCAACGTCTGTACAATGATTTGAAAGAAGCTTATAGCTACTTCTTTGAAGAGCGCGAACAAGAAATGGCGAAAGCCAAACAAAAAGCCAATGCACTTGTTTCTGAAGCAGAAGAAAAGGCAGAAAAAATCATCGCAGATATTCGCAATTTACAAAAACAAGTGGGGCAAGGTACGGTCAAAGAGCATCAATTGATCGATGCCAAATCACAGTTAGCTAACTTGCATCAAGAAGAACAATTAAAGAAAAATAAAGTCTTGAAAAAAGCGAAAGAACAGAAAACATTGAAACCAGGTGACGAAGTACTCGTGACGACTTATGGGCAACGTGGAACATTGTTGCGCAAAAATGGCAACCAATGGCAAGTGGAGATCGGTATCTTGAAGATGAACGTTTCGGAAAGTGAATTGACACCGATCGCTCCCCAAAAAGAACCACAACAACGAGTGATCCATACGGTTCGCTCAGATGCGCATTCGACAGTCTCCAATCAACTTGATCTTCGAGGGAAACGTTATGAAGAAGCATTAAATGAAGTCGATCTATATTTAGATGCGGCAATTTTGGCTGGCTACCCTCAAGTGACGATCGTTCATGGAAAAGGCACAGGCGCACTAAGAACCGGGATCACCGATTATTTAAAAAATCATCGTAGCGTCAAGAGCTTCGATTTTGCTCCTGGAAATCAAGGGGGCAATGGTGCGACAATTGTTAAATTTAAATAAAGCTTACTAAAGGTAAGCAAATAGCTCGAATCTAGGTACCAATAGTGCTATACTTAGAATAGACTAATAAATGGAGGTCTTTGATATGGCTCAAGTAATTACAGATGCAACATTCAACGAAGAAACAGATAAAGGGTTAGTTTTAATCGACTTTTGGGCAACTTGGTGTGGACCTTGTCGAATGCAAGCGCCAATTTTAGACCAGTTAGAAGAAGAATATGACGAAGACGAATTCAGAATCGTGAAGATGGATGTTGATGAAAATCCTGAAACACCACAACAATTTGGGATCATGAGTATTCCAACATTACTTTTGAAAAAAGACGGCGAAGTAGTAGAAAAAGCAATCGGTGTTCAATCAAAAGATCAATTACGTCAAATGATTGCCCAACACTTATAAGATTAAGTAACTAACACATCAGACTGAGACAACAATCATATGGATTGCTGTCTCGGTTTTTTTGCGACTAATCAAGTCATGAAACTGAACAGAGAAGTGGAACAAAAAAGTCATAGATGAAGAGAATAGTATCTATTTTTGGAGACAAGATACTTAAAAATTTATACAATAAACTGCGCAAAATTTTTCTTATGTCTCTTCGCTTGATACTTCTCTCTCAACCTCTGTTATAATAGCGATATCAGAAATATAAAGGAGCAGTCACCATGAATGAACGAATAAAAAATAAACTTGCATTACTTCCTGATCAGCCTGGCTGCTATTTGATGAAAGACAAAAACGGCACGATCATTTATGTGGGAAAAGCCAAAGTCTTGAAAAATCGCGTGCGTTCCTATTTTACTGGAAGTCATAACACGAAAACGGAGCGATTAGTCAGTGAGATCGAGGACTTTGAGTACATTGTGACAGAATCCAACATTGAAGCATTACTGCTAGAAATCAATCTGATCAAAAAGAATGATCCAAAATACAATATCATGTTAAAGGATGATAAAACTTATCCTTTCTTAAAAATCACGAATGAAAAATATCCTCGTTTGGTGATCACTCGTAAAGTATTAAAAGACAAAGCCTTTTATTTTGGCCCTTACCCGGATGTTGGGGCTGCGAATGAAACAAAAAAGATTTTAGATCGTTTATTCCCATTACGGAAGTGTAAACCAAGTCAGACAAAAGAACCTTGTCTTTATTACCATTTAGGTCAATGCTTATGTCCCTACTATTTTGATGTAGATCCAGCGGAATATACAAGTATCGTGAACGAAGTCAAACGCTTTTTGAATGGTGGTCATGAGACGATCGAAGCTGAAATCAAAGAGAAAATGGCTAAGGCTGCAGAAAATATGGAATTTGAAAAAGCAGCAGAGTATCGTGATCAAATCAGAGCTATTGAAACGATCATGACAAGACAAAAAATGACAAACACTGATTTGATTGATCGAGATGTGTTTGGTTATGCCATTGATAAAGGCTGGATGTGTGTCCAAGTATTCTTTGTACGTCAAGGAAAGCTGATTGAACGAGATGTATCGATCATTCCTTTTTATAATGAAGCAGAAGAGGATTTCTTAACATACATCGGGCAGTTTTATCAGGAAAATGAACATTTCATTCCAAAAGAAGTGGTGATCCCTGATACGATCGATCAACCGAGTGTTGAGGCGTTATTATCGACAAAAGTCATCCAGCCCAAACGTGGTGAGAAGAAAAAATTAGTCGAACTAGCCAATAAAAATGCAAGGGTGGCATTGAACGAACGCTTTGATTTGATCGTGAGGAAACAAGAACGAACGATCGGAGCGATCGAGCGCCTTGGTAATGCGATGAACATTCCAGCACCCATTCGGATCGAGTCTTTTGATAACTCTAATATCATGGGAACCGATCCAGTAGCGGCGATGGTGGTATTCATCGATGGAAAACCAGCAAAAAAAGAATACCGTAAATACAAAATCAAAACGGTCGTTGGACCAGACGACTATGCTTCGATGCGAGAAGTCATCTACCGCCGCTACGCACGTGTGATACGAGAAGAACTGCCCTTGCCTGATCTGATTTTAATCGATGGGGGAAAAGGGCAAGTCGATGTAGCGAAGGATGTACTGGAGAATCAATTGGGAATCGATATCCCTGTCGCTGGAATGGCTAAGAATGATAAGCATAAAACCAATGAGTTGTTATTTGGGAATGAATTAGAAGTGGTTCCGCTTGAACGAAATTCACCAGAATTCTTTTTACTGCAACGTATCCAAGACGAAGTCCATCGCTTTGCAATCACGTTTCATCGTCAGTTACGTAGTAAAAATAGTTTTGCATCGCGCTTAGATGAAATTGAAGGGTTAGGGCCAAAACGAAAAAAAATGTTGTTGAAAGAGTTCAAATCGTTAAAAAACATCACCGCTGCGTCAATTGAGGAGTTACAAGAAATTGGTCTACCAAAAAATGTCGCACAAAATGTTTTCGATAAACTGCATAAAAATTGAACTGAGGGCGCTTTACAAAACCTGTAAAGTGTCCTATCATTTTCATATGTACAATAAAAAACAATAACATAAGTTCTTATGTATATGTTATTTTATATCGTACAGTAAAGGATAGAGGAATTTAGGATGAAGGAGTGAGAAAATGCTAGAAGTAAAGGATTTGGTTAAGACATTTGGCAGTTATACAGCTGTTGATCATGTTTCTTTTCAAATACCTGATGGGAAAATCATGGGATTGATTGGGCAAAACGGGGCAGGAAAAACAACGACTTTTCGTTTGATTTTAGATTTTTTGACGCAAGATCAAGGAGAAGTACTATGGAACGGCCATCATTTGAGTGAAAAAGATTATGACATCATTGGGTATTTACCTGAAGAACGAGGGCTTTATCCCAAGGTATCGATCCAAGAACAGTTGATCTATTTTGCCGCATTACGGGGAAAAACAAAAAAAGAAATTGAACCTAAGATCGATTTTTGGATGGAGAAATTTCAAGTAAAAGGGAAAAAAACAGATAAAGTTAAGTCCTTATCAAAAGGAAATCAACAAAAGGTACAACTGATTGCAACACTGATCCACGAACCCAAGTTGATTATTTTAGATGAACCTTTTAGTGGGTTGGACCCAGTGAATGCTGAGCTACTTAAAGACGGGATCATCGAATTGAAGAAAAATGGCTCTTGTGTCATTTTTTCTAGTCACAATATGGATAATGTTGAAAAGATTTGTGACCACTTGATCATGCTTCGAAATGGGGAGATGGTACTAGATGGGAAAGTCCACGAGATTCGAGAAGCATTTGGCAGAACAAAGCTATTTTTGGAGTCTGGATTGTCACAACAAGAAGTAGAGGAAATCGCTGGGGTCCAAAAAGTGGTTCTTCGTGAGGATCAATCGTTGGAAATCACGTTGGATCATCCAGATGTAGGGAAAGAAATTTTTACCCGTGCGACACAATTTGGCTATATTCCAATGTTCAATCAACAACCGCCTACTTTAGAAGAAATCTTCAAGATGAAAGCAGGTGAACTACATGGGTAAATTTTGGATCATCACAAAAGATGTCTATTTGAAAAATGTCAAATCGATTTCTTTTATTATTATGATATTAGTCCCGTTTGTTTTGATGGGTGTGATTTACTTAGCAGGTAATTTTGCTCAACAAAACAGTGAAACAGATAAAATCGGTGTGATTGCTGAAGACCAACAAATCACTGATTATTTGAGTCAATCCGATATGGGGGATTTCCACTTTGAAGCTTTTTCATCGGAGGATGAAGCCAAAAGTAAGTTATCTGACGAAAAGATCGATGCGTACATGGTAGTCACGACAGATAATGGAGAAGTATCCGGAGAATTATTTAGTGAAAACTCATTAGGCCAAGCAACACAACTGTTGATCCAACAGCAGTTGACTGGTTTACAGTCAATGATGCGGGCAAGTAGCTTAGGGATCTCTCCTGAAGAAGTGGCTGCATTAAGTCAACCGGCTGGATTTTCACGACAAAAAGTCAGTTTTGACGCCAATGGTGAAATGACGATAGGAGAAGATAACTCAGCTGTTCAATATGCAGTCAGTTATGTCGCAACGATCATTCTATTCATCATCATCTTGACGTATGCACAGATCATCGCGCAAGAGATTGCTTCAGAAAAAGGGACAAGAATCATGGAAGTGATCTTGTCTAGTACCACTGCACAAAAACATTTTTATGGAAAACTAACAGGAGTTCTGCTAGTGGCAGTCACTCAAATGGCTTTATACGGTATCATCTTTGCAGTAGGATTCAACCAGTTCAAAGATATGGAAATCGTTAAAAGTGTACTGGATGGGATTTCTTTGGATAGTATTTTTGGGCCATTCTTATGGTACTCTTTACTATTTATGTTCTTTGGGATCTTGATCTACGCCGTGTTAGCTGCCTTATGTGGCTCACTAGTCAACAAAGCCGAAGATACAGCAAAAGCGATTTTACCAGTGACGTACCTTTCTTTAGGTGGTTATATGCTAGGATTGATCCTTGGTGCATCTGATCCGAATAATATCGTGATCCGCATCACTTCATACATTCCATTCCTATCTTCATATATCATGCCGATCCGCTTGGCAAATGAAACGGTTGAAATAAGTGGCGTATTGATTTCTTTGATCGTTCTAGTGATCATCACATTCGTATTGATGTTCATGTCCGCAAATATGTACAAATCAAACGTGCTTGTTTACAGTGAAGGTGGTATTTGGACGTCATTGAAACAATCGATTTCAATCATGAGAAATGAACGCAAAAAGAAATAAATGTTGAAGTTGTAACAGAAATATTCAATGATGAGAAATAAGCCGAGACGCCCGAAAGGTGAAGAACAATTTTCGGGTGTCTCGGCTTATTTTCGTAAGAGTTGCTTTTAGACGTATACCTAGAGTGCTTTTGTTTGATTTGAAAAATCCACGATTTTATATGTACCTATTTTTTATTTAGTAAAGTAATTTTGTTGTAAATATCCATTGTGTGTCCTATAATTTTAGGTATACCAATTTTGGAGGCGTTTGGATGGATCAATATTTAGAATTATTGTCAGAAAAATTCCCAACAAAAGAAGAAGTCATTACGGAGATCATCAACTTAGAAGCAATCCTACAACTACCAAAAGGAACCGAATTATTTTTAAGTGATATCCATGGAGAGTTTCCAGCATTTGATCATATATTGAGAAATGGTTCAGGGAATCTACGAGAGAAAATCAAAGATTTATTTCAAGATTGTTTAAGTGAAGAAGAGATGAAACGATTAACGATTTTTGTTGCATATCCGGAATACGCATTAGCGACTGACTGGTACAAAAAACAAGACAAAACAACGTTGATCCATCAATTGATCGAGTTACTGCGATTCACTTCTGTTAAGTATACGAGATCAAAAGTAAGAAAAGCCTTGCCTAAAGAATATAGTTATATCATTGAGGAATTATTGTATGTCGATGATCGTGTGCAAGGGAAAAAATCTTATGTGAGTAAAATCGTTGATCAGTTGCTTGAGATGAATGAAGAAGAGCGCTTTTTAAAAAAGTTAGCGCAGACGATTCAACGAATGGTGATCGATCATGTCCACGTGGTCGGAGACATCTTTGATCGGGGGACACAAGCCGCCAAAGTGATGGACCGCTTGATGGAGATCCATTCAATCGATATCCAATGGGGCAACCATGATATTTTATGGCTGGGGGCATATTGTGGCTCGGAAACTTGTTTGTTGACCTTATTGCGTATCGCTGCGCGGTATAATTATTTATTCGAGTTGGAAAAAGAATACGCGTTGAATCTGCGTTCCCTTTGTTCGTTTGCGACAGAAACTTATCAAACAAACCCTTTGTTTACACCTAAGAATAGCCAAGACGCAACGGAACGCGAGAGAGAAGAGATGGAGAAAATCCATCAAGCGCTTGCGATCATGCAATTCAAACTAGAATCGCATTTACTGAAACGACGACCAGAATTTGAGATGGCGGATCGGGATATGTTAGCGAATATCGATTATGAAAAAAATGAGTTGTTTCTGGATGGTCAAAAGTATACGATCCATCACCCATGTTTCCAGACGATTTCTGCGCAGGAACCGGATCGTTTAACGGCAGACGAACGACGAGTGATCGATATGTTGCTGTATTCTTTTCAACATTCACTCCGAATGCAAAAACATATGGATTTCCTTTTAGAAAAAGGTAGGATGTATCTTGTCACGAACCAAAGTATCTTGTTTCATGGCTGTATGCCGGTAGATGAACATGGTGAGTTTCTAAGTTTTAAACTTGGGAGTGAGACGTATCAAGGGAAGCAATTGATGGCATTTTTTGAAGAACAGATTCGTGAAAGTGCTAAATCACTGAAGAAAAAAGAAGACCTAGCGACTGATTTGATTTGGTACGCATGGAGTGGGCCTTACTCGCCGTTGTTTGGTAAAAGTAAGATGGCTACGTTTGAGCGTTATTATTTAGCAGAAAAAGAAACGCATGTGGAAGTCAGCAATGCTTACTATCGATTACGAGACAAAGAATGGTTGAGTCAAAAAGTAAGGCGTGAGTTCGGTGTACCTGTCTATGGTTCAGTGATCATCAATGGACATACACCAGTCAAAGTGAAAAAAGGGGAGTCACCAATCAAAGCGGACGGAACAGTTTTCGTGATTGACGGTGGTTTATCAAAGGCCTATCAACGAACAACGGGTATTGCAGGGTATTCGTTGCTATGTAACTCTTATGGCTTTCAAATCGTGACCCACTACCCATTTTTAGGCATCGAGGAACAATTTGAAACAGCCAATGGCTTGGCAGAAGTCAAAAAGGTCATTGATCAACAGTTGCCACGAAAATTAAATCGTGATACGACAAAAGGGAGCGAATTGCAGCGACAAATCGAGCAATTGAAACAGCTGCTTGAGTATCGTAGAAGTTAACTGCAGATCGATGTTCCTTGCATAAAATGAATGAAAGCCCGTCTAGCCGAAACAACATGTTCCTGCTAGACGGGCTTTTCATTTCGTTTATAACGATCATAATGATTGTACAAAATAATCAAATAATTTTTGATCGAGTGGATTTTTTTGGTGAATAAGCTCAGGATGCCATTGAACACCAAGTATTCGTTGGTTGGATCCTTTACTTTCAACAGCTTCCACCAATCCATCAGGAGAATACGCTGTTGCTTTTAGTGTAGGAGCAAGATCCCTGATTGCTTGGTGATGATAAGAATTTACAAAATAAGAAGTAGGTAATACTTCGTGGAGGATACTATCTGGTTCGACTGTGATTTCATGCGTAGCAAATTGTGGGGGAGTTGGTTGTTGTTCATGTTTCACTGACCAATTTGGATATAACGTAAGGTCTTGGTAAAGATTCCCCCCTAACGTTACATTCAATAATTGCATCCCACGACACACAGCTAAGATCGGTTTATTTTGTTTTAATGCTTCATTGATCAACGCCTGTTCAAATAGATCCCGATTCAGGTTTGTTTCTGTCAATTTAGGGTGAGGCGCTTCGTTGTAGAACGAAGGACTGACATCCTGACCGCCAGCTAGGAGTAGCTTATCGACGAGCTGAATGTAGTCACGAGCGCTTTCTGTGGAAGAAATAGGGAGAAGCAAAGGCAAGCCCCCTGCTTGCTGTACCGCATTAACAAAACCTTGCGGGGTGTAAGTGACTTGATTTCCTTGAAATGTTTCTGTAGCCCGCAGTAATTGATTGGCCGCGATACCAATTTTTTGATGCATACGATTTCCTCCATTCATAAACTACTTCTATTTTAGCAATAGTTTAAAAAAATTAAAATATTTGTTTTGGAAAACGTACGTAATTATATAATAGGTAGAATGTTTCTAAAGTTGCTCATTTACTGTCAGTTATGAACTTTCTGAAAGGAAAAAGGGATCTGTTAGTTGAAATTTTACCTGAATTTGTTATACTTGTAAGTAAGAAATATATAAATGGTTGGGCGCAAGCTTCAAGGATCTAGTTCTTCAAGGGGTGAGAAGAACATTTTTTTGAAAGTGCCTAGATTATCTGAAGTTATTTTTAGAGGGACATACTTTCAATGAAAAAAGAAAGGATGTCCCTCTTTTTTTAGAGAAAGGAAGTAGGGAATGTGCTAGAAGCCTTAGAAAAAATCAAACAAGCTGAAAAAGAAAATGAACAAGCGATGAAAAAGCTTCAGCAAGAGTTAAAAGATTATAAAGAAGCAAAAGCGGTCGAATTGGATCAACTTCGTGCAAGTCAAAAACAACATTTGGAACAGTTGCTTGAAGAAAAAAAACGAGCGGAACAGCAAAAAGCGATTGCTGAAAAAAATAAATTGAACGAAGACGCTAGACGATTGCAATCCATCGTACAAGAACAATATGAGAAGCAACGTCAGCAAGCGGTTGACGCGATCATTGAAAGGGTGAAAGAAACCTATGGCCGTCACTAAGATGGAAAAAGTGACTCTTATTTCCGATAAACAAAATCAGGATGCCTTATTACAAGCAATCCAAGGCATCCAAAATGTAGAGATTCGCGATCTTTTTCAAGAAACGACAAATAACCAATGGGTGGATACTTATTTTCCTAAGGCAGCGATTTTTGAAAAAGAACCGATCGTCAATGCGCTTACTAGTCGGATCATGCAAACAAGAGAAGCTGTTCAGTTCATTGATCATCATGGGGACAAGCAACAAAAGAAACAACACCTCAAACGAAGAGAAGTGACCTTGCAGGAACTAGAAGCAAATTATTCGGAAGAAGATTTTACGAAGCGTTTAACTGAAATATTAGGCTTGAAGAAACAATGGGAAACATTAGCAGAACAACGAGAACAACTGTCAGAGCAGGAAGACTGGTTGACACATTGGGCAAATCTGGATGTTATACCGCAAAGCTTTAGTAGTCACCAAACAACAGTTGAGATGGGAACGATCAGTGTTGCTAATGCGACAGAATTTAGAGAAGCATTAGCAAAAGTTCCAGAGGTCTATGTGGAAGAAGTCAGCGAAACAGATCACTTCGTTTACTTGACTTACGTGGTGCTCAAGACTTCAGCATCTATTGTCGATGAGATTGCTACTCGTTATGGTTTTGTCAAAGAAGCATATCCTTATGAGCAAACGCCAAAAGAACAGCTACAGGAAATCAAGCAAGAGTTGCAAGCTTGTTACGAAGCACAAAAACAATTAGCGATCAAAATCGGTCGTTGTAGCAGTTACATCCAAGAATTGGAATGGGCAGAAGAAATTTTCTTGGCAATGGAAGAACGAGAAGCAGTGAAGGATCGATTTGTCATGGCGCCTTACCTGATCGTTGTCCAAGGATGGGTCGGCGAGGACGAAAAGCAAGAATTGATCCGGCAGGTAGAAAATACGTTGTCTGCTGATGAAGTCTTTCTTAGCTTTGAAGCGCCCACCGAAGAAGAGATCGATCAAGAAGTACCAACGAAATTGAAGAACCATCCAATCGTGGCACCTTTTGAAATGCTGACGGAAATGTACAGTTTACCTAAGTATCATGAAATTGATCCGACACCATGGATGACGCCATTTTATCTTGTCTTTTTCGGGATGATGGTGGCTGATATTGGTTATGGTTTACTCATGCTTATAGGCGCAATCATTGCGCAAAAATTGTTGGTATTACCTCGAGGGATGCAGCGATTTGCTAAGTTTTTCGAAATCTTAGCGATTCCGTCGATCATCTGGGGATTTATTTATAGTTCCTTCTTTGGACAAGCGTTACCGACCGAAGTATTAGGTATCCACTTACCCTTCCCGTTGTTGTCTACAACAGATGATGTCAATACGATTTTAGTCTTGTCTGTCATTTTTGGGCTTATCCAAATCTTAGTAGGATTGTTTCTTGCAGCAAAAGAGCATATCAAGCGCAAAGATTACGTGGATGCGATCAATGATGGATTTGCCTGGCAAGGGATTTTAGTGGGAGTCGTCCTTTTATTACTTGGTAGTATGATCGTCAAGAACCCGATTTTTGTTTACCTAGGTGCAGGATTAGCGATTTTATCAGCGCTATGTATTTTGGTCATTCCGATTTTCCAATCTTCATCCAAAGTCAAAGGTGCTGCAAAAGGAGCCTATAATTTGTATGGTTTGACTGGTTATATCGGTGATCTAGTGAGTTACACACGATTGATGGCTTTGGGGATCTCTGGTGGGAGTATCGGCGCTGCCTTCAATATGTTGGTTGCTTTCATGCCGCCAGCCGCGCGCTTTAGTGTCGGGATCTTATTGATCATCGCTTTACATGTGTTGAATATGTTCTTGACCTTGCTTAGTGCCTACGTGCATGGCGCGAGATTGCAATATGTCGAATTTTTCGGCAAGTTTTATACCGGAGGCGGACGGGCCTTCGATCCACTGAAAACAGCGGAAAAATATGTCAATATCAATCATAAGAAAAAGTAAAAAAATTGGAGGAATTTTAAAAAATGATGGATTACTTAATTGCTCAAAATGGTGGAATGGTGTTTGCGGTATTAGCGATGGCAACAGCCACGATCTTTTCAGGGATCGGATCAGCGAAAGGTGTGGGGATGACTGGTGAAGCCGCAGCTGCATTGACGACAAGTCAACCGGAAAAATTTGGACAAGCGTTGATTTTACAATTACTTCCCGGAACACAGGGACTTTATGGCTTCGTAATCGCCTTCTTGATCTTTATCAATTTAAATGCAGATATGTCGGTTGTCCAAGGGCTGAATTTTTTAGGCGCATCTTTACCGATTGCCTTTACAGGATTGTTTTCTGGGATTGCTCAGGGGAAAGTATCTGCTGCAGGTATCCAGATCTTAGCGAAAAAACCAGAACACGCAACTAAAGGAATTATCTTTGCCGCAATGGTTGAAACTTACGCAATCTTAGGCTTCGTTATTTCTTTCTTATTAGTATTGAATGCTTAAACAAGGAGGAAAAACAATGAACGCCATTGATAATATCATTCGTCAAATGAATGAAACAGCTGAAGCAGAACGAGCGGCGTTTGAAAAAGCAGAACGTGAAAAAATCGATCAGCAGTTCAAAATCGAGCGTGCGCGTTTAGAAGCAGACGATGAAAAGCAAAAATCTAAAGAACTTGAAGAAATCGAAAAGAGTTACCGTCAATTAAGAAATCGCCAAAAGGTGGAAGTGCGTCAAGCAACACTCAATGAAAAACAAGAATTTTTACATCGTTTGTTTGCTGAAGCACGCCAAGAATTAGAAAGTTGGCCAGCAGAAGATCAACTTTCATTGATGTTCAATATGGTGCAGAATTTATCCTTATCTGGTGAGGTTACTTTATTAGCCGGAGAAAAATCTGCTGCCATTTTAACCAATGAAGTAGTGACAAAGTGGAACCAACAGTTGCCCTTCACCTTGCATCTAAGTGATCGAAGGATTGCCAAAGAAGCAGGATTTTTGATTGATGACCAAGGGGTACAATACAACTTTGTCTATAGTGATCTAGTACAAGAAGTGCAAGAACAAATGCGCTTTGAAATTGCGAAACAACTATTCGAGTAAGGAGGGATCGGTGAATGGATTATCATGAATTAAATCCCTTGATTCGTGGAAGAGAATTAGAACTTTTATCAAAAGAAGATTTTGATCGCATGATCCAGACGAAATCATTGGACGCATTAGGCGAAATGTTAAAAACAACGATTTATCATCCTTATATCTACGAAGGTTTTGAACAGGACTTTGAGGAAAATCTATTGGCTGAGTCGGGCAAACTATTTACCTGGTTGAAAGAATCGGCGCCAGAACCTGAAGTCGTTTGGGTCTATACGATGCGGTATACGTTCCATAATTTAAAAGTCCTGACAAAAGCCGAGATGACGGGTAAAAATCTGGATCACCTGTACCGTAATGATGGTTTTTATTCATGCGAAGCGTTAAAGCAAGCAATCCATACACAAGGCTCTACAGAATTGCCTTCGCAGTTGATGGATAGTATTCGTGAAGTCCATGAATACTGCGAAGAATCCTCTGTGTTACAAGGAATCGATGTTATCTATGATCGCTATTTCTTGACAGAGCAACGCCGTCTTGGAGAGAAACTTGGGTATCCGGAATTACTGGAAGAAATCATTGCGTTTATTGATTTGACTAATATCACGACGATGGCACGCGGTATCTTGCAACAACGATCCAGTGGTTTTATGACTGCAGTACTTTCAAGTTCTGGCAGTATCCCGAAAGAAACGTTTTTGAGTTTCGTCAAAAGCGAGTTGGATACCTATTTGAACTTTCTGCAAACAACAGATTATCGTCAATTGATCGAACCTGCAATCCATGAAGGAGAACTAGATTTTGTTCGATTAGAACAAATCAAAGACGATTACTTATCTTCGCTGTATGAAGCCGCACAAACGCAGGCTTTTGGCCCGTTGCCTTTACTTGCTTTCTTGAATGCAAAAGAAATTGAGAGCAAAAATCTTCGGCTATTAGTGATCGGTAAGAAAAATCACTTTGATAATGAAACGATCAGAGAAAGGGTGAGACAAGTCTATGACGCATAAAATCGGTGTCGTTGGCGACAAAGATTCTGTTTTACCATTTAAATTATTTGGGTTTGATGTGCACTATGCGACAGAGCCACAAGAAGTGAGGCGCGCAATCGAACAAATGGCAAAAAGCGCCTATGGAGTGATCTATGTCACAGAACAATCGGCGGCGATGACACCTGAGACGATAGAACGTTACAAAGAATCGATGACGCCAGCAATTGTCCTAATCCCTAGCCATCAAGGAACGATGGGGATCGGCGTAGCAGAGATCCAAAAGAGTGTGGAAAAAGCAGTTGGACAAAATATCTTATAGAATGTAAAGGAGATAGTGCATTGCAAATTGGAAAAATCATAAAAGTCTCCGGCCCTCTCGTGATGGCAAAAAATATGTCAGATGCAAGTATCCAAGATATGTGCTTAGTGGGAGAGCTAGGAGTCATCGGCGAAATCATTGAGATGCGCGGAGATGTCGCATCGATACAAGTATACGAAGAAACTTCAGGGATCGGCCCTGGTGAACCCGTTCGTTCAACAGGTGAAGCGTTGTCTGTTGAGTTGGCGCCTGGGATCATTTCACAAATGTTTGATGGGATCCAACGGCCATTGGATACGTTCATGGAGATCACGCAAAGCAACTTTTTAAGTCGTGGTGTCCAATTACCAGCGTTAGACCATGAAAAAAAATGGTGGTTTGAAGCAACTGCTGAAGTCGGGCAAGAAGTCAGTACCGGAGATGTTCTAGGTGTGGTGGATGAAACAAAGATCATCCAACATAAAATCATGGTACCTCATGGTGTCAAAGGAAAAATCAAAAAAATCGAAGCGGGATCATTTACGATCGATGAAGTGGTTTGTGTCATCGAAACAGAAGACGGTTTGCGAGAATTGACGATGTTGCAAAAATGGCCTGTTAGACGGAGTCGTCCGATCAAAGCAAAATTGAATCCGGACGCGCCAATGATCACGGGGCAACGTGTTATCGATACCTTTTTCCCAGTGACAAAAGGCGGAGCTGCCGCTGTACCTGGCCCATTTGGTGCTGGTAAAACAGTTGTTCAGCACCAAATTGCTAAATGGGCAGATGTTGATATGGTCGTTTATGTTGGTTGTGGTGAACGTGGTAATGAGATGACGGACGTACTGAATGAGTTTCCAGAACTGATTGATCCTAATACAGGTGAATCATTGATGGAACGTACCGTATTGATTGCCAATACATCAAATATGCCAGTAGCTGCACGGGAAGCATCGATCTATACAGGGATCACTATTGCGGAATATTTCCGTGATATGGGATATGATGTGGCGATCATGGCAGATTCCACTTCTCGTTGGGCAGAGGCATTGCGAGAAATGAGTGGACGTTTAGAAGAAATGCCTGGTGATGAAGGCTATCCTGCATATTTAGGTTCTCGTTTAGCTGAATACTATGAACGTTCAGGACGTGTCATTGCTTTAGGTAATGAAGAACGTGAAGGAAGCATTACAGCGATCAGTGCGGTCTCACCATCTGGTGGAGATGTTTCTGAACCAGTGACTCAAAATACGTTGCGTGTCGTGAAAGTTTTCTGGGGATTAGACTCCAGTTTGGCGCAAAAACGTCATTTCCCATCCATCAACTGGATTCAAAGCTATTCTCTTTACTCGTCAGAAGTGGGACGTTACATGGATCAGATCCTACAAGCGGATTGGGCAGAGATGGTGGCAGAAGGAATGCGTATCTTGCAACAAGAAGAGCAATTGAATGAAATCGTGCGTCTTGTTGGTGTCGATTCACTTTCAGATAATGATCGCTTGACGCTTGAAGTAGCAAAGTCCATTCGTGAAGATTACTTACAACAAAATGCGTTTGATGAGGTGGATACATTTACTTCTAGAGAAAAACAATTCAAGATGTTGAAATTGATCCTATCTTTTGGTGAAGAAGCACGTCAGGCGATTTCATTAGGTGCTTATCTCAGTGAGATCATGAAAGGAACTGTGGGATTGAGAGAACGAATCGGTCGTAGTAAATTCGTGCCAGAAACAGAATTAGAGAAATTAGATGAAATCCAAGCGAATATCAAACCAACGATCCAAGCAATCGTTTCAGAAGGAGGAATGACCGATGATTAAAGAATATCGAACAATTGGTGAAGTGGTCGGTCCTTTGATGGCGGTCGAGAAAGTCGCTGGGGTGAAATATGAAGAGTTGATTGAAGTTCGTATGCAAAATGGCGAGATTCGTCGTGGACAAGTACTTGAAGTACAAGAAGACAAAGCGATGGTCCAAATTTTTGAAGGAACTAGTGGAATCAATCTGAGAGATTCAACGGTCCGCTTTTTAGGGCATCCATTAGAGTTGGGAGTTTCTGAAGACATGATCGGTCGTGTATTTGACGGGTTAGGTCGTCCAAAAGACAATGGGCCAGAAATCCTACCAGAAAAATACTTGGACATCAATGGAGAAGTCATCAACCCGGTGGCTCGTGATTATCCTGATGAGTTTATCCAAACAGGTATCTCAGCAATCGATCACCTGAATACTTTGGTCAGAGGACAAAAATTGCCGGTATTTTCTGGCTCTGGTTTGCCACACAAAGAATTAGCTGCTCAAATTGCGAGACAAGCGACGGTGTTAGACTCTTCTGATGATTTTGCAGTTGTTTTTGCTGCCATTGGAATCACCTTTGAAGAAGCAGAATTCTTTATGGAAGACTTCCGCCATACGGGAGCAATCGATCGTTCGGTGATGTTCATGAACTTAGCGAATGACCCAGCCATCGAACGGATCGCAACGCCTCGTATGGCATTGACTGCGGCTGAATATCTCGCTTATGAAAAAGGGATGCACGTGTTAGTCATCATGACAGATATGACTAACTACGCCGAAGCATTACGAGAAATCTCTGCTGCCCGTCGTGAAGTGCCAGGTCGTCGTGGCTATCCAGGGTATCTTTATACGAATTTAGCAACTTTATATGAACGTGCTGGTCGAATCCGAGGATTAAAGGGGTCTGTGACACAAATCCCGATCTTGACCATGCCAGAAGATGATAAGACACATCCCATCCCTGATTTGACCGGCTATATCACAGAAGGACAAATCATTTTGACGAGGGAATTGTATAAGAGTGGCATCCAACCACCGATCGATGTCCTGCCTTCGCTTTCACGTTTGAAAGATAAAGGGACAGGTGAAGGGAAAACTAGAAAAGATCATGCAGCGACGATGAACCAATTATTTGCGGCGTATGCCCAAGGTAAACAAGCCAAAGAATTAGCTGTTGTCTTAGGGGAGTCGGCGTTGTCAGACGTGGACAAAATCTATGCTAAGTTTGCGGAACGTTTTGAAAAAGAATATGTCAATCAAGGATTTTATACCAACCGCTCAATCACTGAAACGCTGGATCTAGGATGGGAACTTTTAGCCATGCTTCCACGAACGGAATTAAAACGGATCAAAGATGATCTGCTTGACCAGTACCTGCCAGAAGGGGAGTGAGTGTCAGATGGTTCGATTAAATGTTAATCCGACACGAATGGAATTGACACGACTCAAAAAACAATTGACGACTGCAACAAGAGGACACAAATTGTTGAAGGATAAGCAGGATGAATTGATGCGTCAATTCATCCTACTGATCCGTAAGAACAATGAACTGCGCCAAGTAGTAGAAAAAGAAATGACAGCAGCTATGAGCGATTTTGTCCTTGCGAAAGCTTCATTACCTGAAGCCTTCATTGATGAATTGTTTGTACTACCGGCTGAAAATGTCGAGTTAGCTGTTATCGAAAAAAACATTATGAGCGTCAAAGTACCGATCATGAATTTTGAATATGACGAACAGCTAGGCGAAGCACCGGTGGATTATGGCTATTTGAATTCCAATGCAGAATTAGACCGTTCGATCGATCGTTTTACCTCATTTCTGCCTAAGCTCCTTGAGTTGACAGAGATCGAGAAAACCTGTCAACTGATGGCCGGTGAGATCGAAAAAACACGGCGCAGAGTGAATGCGTTAGAGTACATGACGATTCCACAATTAGAAGAAACGATCTATTATATCAAGATGAAGTTAGAAGAAAATGAACGTGCGGAAGTTACTCGCTTGATCAAAGTGAAAAATATGGGGAACGCTGATTAGCTAAGTCATCTGAGCAAATTAGTAACGTTGTTCGCTCATCCGAGCTACAGTTCTAAGCTCCGAAGAATAGGCCGTAAATGTCGAAAAATATCTTTAACTAATTTCGAATGTTTATGGCTTATTATATGGAGTTTTTTTTTTTGTAGAACTCATTTGAGCGTTCCTATTGTTTGTTCGAAAGCATGTGTATCAAACGAACAGGTATAAGGGAGGAAAAAGACTCAAATTCTTTGCTGGAAGAAGAAAAACAGGGTAAGATAAGGGATGAAAAGAAAGCGAGCGTTTGGCGGACTTACTTTTACATCCGTGAGAGCAATAGCTACTTCATTTGTTCGTTGCGAAGGTAGCTAACGGTCTTAGAGGAGTGATTCGAATGAAACAGAGGATAACAAAACAACTGTCACCAGTTCAATTGATTGCTGTTGGCTTTTTTCTTTTGATCTTAGTTGGTGGCAGTTTACTTACTTTGCCTTTCTTTAGTAAAAGTGGCGAACCGACGAATTATATTGATGCATTATTTACTGCAACTTCAGCCGTCTGTGTCACTGGCTTGACTACATTGAACACTGCGGCGCATTGGAATGAAGCCGGTCAGTTTCTGATCATGGTTTTGATCGAGATCGGTGGTTTAGGTTTTATGATGATCCCCATTATTTTCTTTGCAGTAGCGAAGAAAAAAGTCAGCTTTAGTATGCGGATCTTACTAAAAGAAGCATTGAATCTTGAAATCATGTCAGGTGTTATGAGTTTGATGCTCTATATCTTGAAATTCGCAATGGTCATCCAAGGGCTGGGAGCACTTGCCTTGAGTTTTACATTTGTGCCGACTTACGGATGGACAAAAGGGATTTGGTACAGCATCTTCCATGCCGTATCAAGTTTTTGTAATGCTGGGTTTGATTTGTTAGGGGATAGCTTAGCAAATGATCAGCCAAACATCTATCTCTTAATGGTGGTCTCTGCGCTGATCATTGCTGGTGGGTTAGGTTTCATTGTTTGGCGGGATCTACTTAGTTATCATAAAGTAAAGAAAATCACTCTCCACTCAAAAATTGCATTGATTGTCACTGGTGGCTTATTGGTGGGCGGTTTTATCGTCTTTTTCTTTACCGAACAAAATGCGATCCATCTAGTTGAAGGAACTTATCTTGAACGTTTAGCAAATACGTTCTTCATGAGTGTCACACCAAGAACAGCTGGTTACTACTCCATCGACTATTTACAAATGAGTCATGCCGGCTTGATGTTGACAATGATCTTGATGTATATCGGTGGAACATCCGGTTCAACAGCAGGTGGGTTAAAGACCACTACTTTGGGCATCCTATTGATTCAAATGCATGCGACATTTAACGGGAAAACCAGAGCTGAAGCTTTCGGACGAACTATTCGCCCAGCAGCAGTACTTCGCGCACTGACATTGTTTTTCGTTACATTGTCTTTATGTATGTTGGCGATCATGGTCTTGTCTGTGACTGAGACGATCCCAGAAACTTCAGGCATCGAATATATTGCTTTTGAAGTGTTCTCAGCTTTTGGAACAGTTGGGTTGACAATGGGGTTGACGCCAGATCTGACAGAAGTCGGGAAACTGATCATCATGTCATTGATGTATATCGGACGTGTAGGGATTTTAACCGTCTTTTTCTCTATTCTTGTAAAAGGAAATCAAGTAGGGACGAAGTACAAATATCCAGAAGAGAGCGTATTGATCGGTTAACAGTAAGTGGTTTTAAGAACAGAAAAAAACAGAGGAAGTTGACACGCGGTGTTCACATCCTCTGTTTTTTAGTATTGCTCTATTTATTTTGTACGAATGACTTCGATTTTGTAACCATCAGGATCGACAACGAAGTAATAAGACGGAGCTGTTCCTGGCAGTCCTTTCAAGTCAGTCACGTTGAAGCCTGCTGCTTGATGTTTTTCATGAAGTGCTTCTAAGTCTTCAACTGAAATAGCGATATGACCGTAGCCGTTTCCTAAATCATAGCCTTCATGATCATAGTTGTAAGTCAACTCTAATTCGTAATCATCTCCTGGTAAAGTCAAGTAAACCAGCGTGAACTTGTTTTCTGGAAAATCGCGACGACGACTTTCTTCAAAGCCGAATGCTGTTTGATAGAATTTTAAAGAAGCGTCAAGATCTTTAACGCGGACGCAAGTGTGAGCCATTTTCATAAGTATATCTTCCTTTCTTTTTTACCTTTTCCACATTATCATATCAAAAATTTCAAGTACGCTATGGGTTTGTGCTTGTTTATGAGAAAACTCTCATGTAGAATAGAAAGAAAAAGATGAAGGGACAATACCTATGGAAAACCCAATGTTTGGCGAAAAAGACGAGTCTGCAAATTACCAAGACCGTTACGCAGCGTATATCATTGTCGAAACACATGGGAAAATCGCAATGATCGAAGCGCCAAATGGTGCCTTTTTTTTGCCAGGCGGTGAAAAAGAGGGACAGGAAACAAATGAAGAAGCGATTTCTCGTGAATTACTGGAGGAAATGGGGATCAGCTCAGAGATTTCTTGTTATCTAGGGGAAGCAGCGGAACATTTTTACTCAAACCATCGAAAAACTTACTTCCACAATCCTGGCTATTTTTATGTAGCAAAGAGTTGGCAAAAGGTAGGGGAACCAACCGAAAAAGACCAATCGATCTGGTGGGTCACTCCTGAAACTGCCTTAGAAAAATTAAAACGAGGAAGTCATCGTTGGGCAGTGGAAAAATGGTTAGCGATGAAGCAAAATTGAACAAAAAAACAGCTCATAAGAAAGAGCCGATACTTCGGACTTTAAAATGAGCTGTTTTTATTCATTACTTTTACAAGACATATTTTTTGATTGCTTCAGCCACACCGTGTTCATCGTTGGTTGCAGTAACCACATTAGCCGCTTCTTTTATCAACGGAACGGCATTTCCCATCGCCACGCCTAATCCAGCGTATTCGATCATCGACAAATCATTTTCGTTGTCACCGATTGCCATGATCTCCTCTTGTTTGATTCCTAGATGTTGGGCTAAGTTAGCAACAGCAGCGCCTTTACTAGCTTCTTTGTTCAAGATCTCAAAGTAGAAAGGTGAACTCTTGACAGTTGTATATTTTTCGCGGAAAGTTTGTGGTAAACGAGCGATGGCCGCATCTAGGATCGCTGGTTCATCGATCATCATCATCTTCACGATACTCATATCAGGTGTCATTTCATCAGCTGTCCGATATTTCAATGGCATGTTGACTAAAAAAGCTTCATGGACAGTATAGGGACTGATATCACGATTCGTTGTATAGATCGTCTGATCATCGATCGAATGCAAATGACTCCCCACACGTCTGGCCATGACTTCGATCTCCAAGAAATCTTCATAAGTCAAGCCATGACGAGCAATGATCTTGCCGGATTTTGTTTGCTGGACTAACGCACCGTTATAAGTGATCACATAATCGTTGTCTTGGTATAATCCCAATTCATTCAATTGGTTTTTGACTCCTGGAAGCGGACGACCTGTACATAGTACGATTGCCACGTTTTTTTCCACAGCGCTTGCAATTGCTTCTTTTACTTCTTGTGTGATTTCTCTTTTTTCGTTTAACAGGGTGCCATCGATATCGATAGCGACTAATTTGATAGACATAAAATTCTCCTTAGTTAGTTTATTTCTTCAATCAATGCGCCATTATGGATATGACGCGCAAATTCTTGGTAGGTTTCATCAAAAAGATCATAGTGATTACGCAAGGTAGGATCGACCATTTCTTTTGGAAAGAAGAAGCGTTCATCTCCTTGTTCTTGCCCTGCGAGTGCAGCAACTAATTGACTGACCTCTGATAATTCTACCAAAGTTCCGTCATTTCGCAAGATTTCAATTTGTGTGCGATGTCTGCCTTCTTCTGGACGGTAAAAATCATAAGGCAGGTCATAGCTTGAATTGATGGCTGTATAATAGTTTGGATTGTAGCCCACTTTTTCGACCAAAGAGGTCAATTCAGCAATCAGTGGTGAGTGACGATCACCAGAAAACATCGCTGATTTCAATGGTTTACGATTTAAGAAGCGTTTGGCTAAGTCACTAAGGATTGGATCAGATGAATCCGTCCATTGACTGAAACACGTATTCAAGACGCCATCATCCAGCTTTAAGTACTCATCTAAACTAAATGTGCCATCTAAAAATGGCAACAGTAACTGTGAATAACGTGCAAAACTATCATCATCTTGGTGATAAAGTTCATGGGCACGATGCAATAGATGCTCCAAGACGACTTCCATTCCCCGAGAAACTGGATGAAAGTATACTTGAACATACATCTGATAGCGACTGACGATATAATCTTCTACTGCGTGCATCCCATTCATGGAAAAGGCGATTCCACCTTGATAGGGGCGAATCACACGCAAAATCCTTGTCAGATCGAACGTTCCATATTCTGTACCTGTAAAGTAGGCATCACGTAAAAGGTAATCCATACGATCGGCATCGATTTGGCTAGAGATCATTTGGACGACTTGTGGATTTGGATATGTTTTTTGGATCACACTAGCCACTTTCTCAGGAAAACCTTCTTCGACACGATTCAAAATCTGATAGACTTCCGTTTCTGGCGAAGTAATGATCTCTACAGTGATTGCTTCATGATTGGTCTGGAAAATATGTTCAAAGGTATGTGAATAAGGCCCATGGCCAATATCATGGAGTAAGGCGGCACATAAAGTCACGAGACGTTCCCGATCATCCCAACCAGAAGGACCGATTTTTTCAATGGAGAAATTTCTTGAAAAAATGTCACAGATGCGTCGGGAGATTTCGTATACACCGAGTGAATGAGTGAAACGGCTATGCTCTGCGCCATGGAAAGTAAATGACGAAGTACCGAGTTGTTTGATCCGTCGTAATCGCTGGACTTCTTTCGAATTGATCAAGTCTAAAATCACTTGATGTTGCACGTGGATGTAGTTATGCACTGGATCTCTAAAGACTTTTTCCATTGGTAATAGTTTGTATTTATAAGGTGTTGTCATAAGCCAGCTCCTTTAGTGCATTTCGTTGGGTCATACGTTCAATTTGTCCGTACCATTCATCTGGCGAAACATTCGCTTCTTGCCAAATGTCAGACCCCATAGAAATACTTGTTGGATAAGATGTAGTGAACGCTTGGATAAATGAATCTTTTACTTGAGCAACGGTCAACGGTGTATCGAATAACTTTTCTAGTGTCGCCATGCTTGTAGGTGCCACCGCAGGATAGCCGTTTGTACCGAATTGTTCTTTCAATGCTTGTTGATAAAACTGTCGCATCAGTTCGCCTCGTTTTTCTTGATCCCCATTCACGCTCAGATACATCATCACAGAGATCCCGTTTTTGATCCGCCGTTGTGCGATCCCGGCAAATTTTTTACCATTGATACTGAGATCGTAGGTACCAGGACAATAAGAATCTTTGATTTCATAGGCTTCTATTTTGTCTGCATAAACAGGAAAAGCCTGACGAGTAAGAGCGAGCATCTGTTCATATCCTTCATCGATCGAGATCTTGTTCTCATCTTCTTGTGGGAAAATCAACGAGATATTCAAAATCCCTTGGTCTGAAACGATACCTAGTCCACCAGCATTGCGGATCACCGGTGTAAATCCCGCATCTTGGATGACCTTGATCCCTTCAGATAAAAAAGGGGTTCGGGTATCCTTCATACCGAGGATGATCGTCTGTTCATATTGCCAAAAATGTAGAAAAGTTTGTTGATTTTTTTTGGCATACTCTGTTAAAATATCCGTTAAAGCAAACGGAGAAAAATCATTTGTTTGGTAGACTTCTTGATCCAAAATGATGGACGTCATGTACTCAACTCCTATTTAAATCTGCTTGAGCAGCGATTGTTACAACCTCAACTCATTCTAATATACAGGAGTATCACTCCTTCTTTCTTCATTATACTCCAAAATAAGAAAGAAGAGATGAAAAAAGTTATCTGTTCTCTATACCTGTCGGTTGACAAATCAGTGGAAAGTGGGAACAATGTAGCTATGAGAAAAGGAGAATGTCAAATGGAACGATCTGGATTACCGATTTCGATACAATTACGTACAAAAGTGAAACAACAAGGAGAGCAACAAGATTTTTATTTTGATCTGAAAGGACAAATGGTCAAAATTGGCGATACCTTATACATACGCTATAAAGAGATCCAAGAAGGACAAGAAGAAATTCCTGTCACAATCAAGATCATGCCAGATGGTCACGTGCAATTGATCCGTGCTGGTGAAATGCGTATGCGTCTAAAATTTGCCTATCGGGAGCGTCTAGAAACCCATTACCGCACGCCTTATGGAATGATCCAAGTCGACACATACACAAAAGAACTACATGTCAGTCTAAAAGATCGTCCAACGGCTGGCAAAGTCATGATCGATTACGATTTGTTCATGGGTGTCGAAAAAATAGGCGAATATGAGATGGTCTTAGATTTTACTGCATAAATAGCAAAGAAACGTTTGATTTTTTACCTGTGATTTTGTATGATAAGGAGTAGACTGTGAAAGGACGTGTCCTGATTGGAAATTAGTGTATTTGAAGGTGCAAACAAAAACGAATTATCAATGATCGAAGTCGCACACGCGATCTTAGAGCAGCGTGGTGATGTGATGGACTTTTCTGATTTAGCAAATGAGATTCAAACATATCTTGGCAAATCAGATAGTGACATTCGTGATTCACTCGCACAATTTTATACTGACTTAAATATCGACGGTAGCTTTATTTCATTAGGCGACAATCGTTGGGGCTTGCGTTCATGGTATGCCATCGATTCGATCGATGAAGAAGTCAACCATGGAATCGACGAAGAAGACGAGGATACACCACGTCGTCGTAAACGCAAAAAAGTCAATGCCTTTATCAATGATGACGAAGATGCCATCGATTATAACGATGATGACCCAGAAGATACTGATCTGTCTGACGAAGACGATGATGATCTTTTTGAAGATGAAGATGACGATGATGAAGAAATCGCTGCATACAATTCAGACTTACAAGAAATTGGTGCAGATACTGGAGACGACGAAGAAGAAATCCCAGGAAACATCGAAGAAGATCTAAGCATTATCGAAGACGATGACGAAGAAGACGAAGAATTTGAAGACGAAGATTTCCCAGAAGAATAAGTAAGAGAAATCACAAAAAACTGCAAGTTACTTGTAAAAGTAGCCTTGCAGTTTTTTTGTATTAGAATAAAAGAAAAAGTCCTAGAGAGTAAGGCAGAACGTCAACTAGAAACCAAAAGTGTTTCTCCTTAAGGATGAAGGCATATTTTTGTGGTTTATAGAAATGTTTCAGAGAAAAGCATTAGGTGATGTCAGCGAATCTTTTTTCATTTGTTGTAAAAAAGAGTATGATGAAAGTGAAACTGAGACATGACAATCAAATATAAAAGGAGACGATCGATATGTTAGATGATCAATTAAAATGTCCCAATTGTCAGACCAAATTCTATTATAATGAAGTACGTCACATTGTGAAGCATCGAGAAAAAGAAATGCCGATCCGCTGTCCTGAATGCAATGAAGTAGTCGAACGGAAACTTTCTCATGGCTATTTCGTGACATACAAAGAAACAGATTTTTCAAAGTTGGATCAAGAAGTGGAGGAAACACCGAAGCAATACAAAAGCTTGAAAACCGGTGCGGTGATCAGTGCAGATGAATACCGGGAAATGATTGAACGTCATGATTTATCTTTAAACGGACCAATGAGTTCGGAATTGATGGGCGGTATGAACTATTTTATTGAAAATGAAGCCTTGAACAACGAAGAAAGTTACGAAGATTATGTTCCTTATGATTGATAAAAAATGAAAGAGAGTGGGACAATAATCCTCTCGCACCATTTAAAATCGAATAAACCGCGGAAACAGAAGTAACTCTTCGAAAAATAAGTCGCCGTCCACCAAAATTTGAAAAATAATTTTCGTGGATGGTGCTTTATTTCTCGTGGTCAAACACTGCTGTAGTGACTTCTTGAGGAAACAAGTTATAGAATCAAGTCGGAAAATAAAAAACGATTGTTTTTTATAAAAACTCTTTGCTTCATTGGCTATTTCTGATTATGATTATAGACAGAAGAATAACAAATAAATAGGAGTAATCAATGAAAAAGTCAATACGAATAAAAGTAATCGGTTTTCTTGTGATTTTATTTGGGTTGTTTCTCTTGGTCCATTCATCACCAAAAGAGCAAACCTCTTTGAATCTTTCAACGAAAAATGAAGAAAATACATATCGTACAATGTCCAGTAAGTTGGATTTTCAGCAACTGCTTCGTGTCATTTCGAGAGAATATCAACTAACCGAAGAAGAAGCTAAAAAACAGCTCGGCTATACTGAGCAAATGGTGCAAAGCGCAATACATAATGGGGCAATCTACCGTATCTTTTCTCAAAACATAACTGTCAACAGAGTATACCAACCAAATTTATTGTTATACTGTGAAACGAGCGAAAGTGGAAATTTCCGAGCAATCAAGTCAATTTTATCCGTTCAGTTGAAATCCGCTGATCAAGGATTGGAAAAACATTTTACAGGGGATGTATTTGCTTATTTAGAGGACCCTAACCGAATATTTTATCTCATCAATGGTGATTTTTATGATCAAAAAACAGCCACTTTAAGAAACGGTTTAACGCTTCGTCAAGGTGAGGGTGTGACAGAGCGCTATACTCCTGGACCTTTAACGAATCATTTCTACTATAGTTACATAGAAGATTGGTTTACTTTTTGAAATCCCATGAAGAAATCAAAAAAAGCAGTTTTCCTAGATAGGAAAACCGCTTTTTTTCTTAGAAATTTGAAAGCAAAATCTTCACAAATATGCTAAGATAACAATAGACGCGTCCTGAGGGAATCGAACCCCCGTCTCAAGAACCGGAATCTTACGTGATATCCACTACACTAAGGACGCAAGCACTGCAACAATTGTATCGAAATCAAAAATAAATTACAAGGGGAATGGACAAAAAAATGAAATTTGAACAAAATTTTTCACAAAAACAACAACAAACACAAAAACTTGCCATGACACAACAGCTCCAACAGTCCATCCAAGTCTTGCAGTATAACAGCGAAGAGCTACTGGCTTTTGTTGAAAATCAGGCGTTGGAAAACCCCTTAGTAGAAGTGATCGAACCGGATTGGCAACCCGATTACCAAAAACGTAATGCCAGTTATGAGGGAGAAGAGATGAGCTACTTGAATCAAATTCCTGATACAACAGGCTCACTTTTTGAATCATTGATCGAACAAGTCCATTTGAATTACCGAGATACTTTCTTACGTAAGTTGATTTTATATTTGATCGAATATATCGACCTGAATGGTTTTTTGACTATTTCTTTAGAAGACGCCATCCAACAAACGAATGCGACACCGATCCAAATGCTTGACGCATTGACGCTGATCCAGCAGTTAGAGCCAGCAGGTGTTGGGGCGCGAAGTTTACAAGAATGTTTGATGTTACAAACCGAAAGAGACGATTATGCGCCCGAATTGGCTTACATCGTCTTGGAAGAATGGTTTGATCAATTAGTCGAACGCAAATGGAAAGAGATCGCCCAACATTTTGCGATTCCATTAAGCGATGTACAACGGATCTTTGACTATATCCAAACCCTTAGTCCAAGTCCTGGACGAGTCTTTGACCATAGTAGCGGTTTGTATATCATTCCCGATGTCAAAGTTGTCGTAATAGGTGAAGAAGTCCAAGTCATCTCAAATCGAGGCAACCAGCCGAATGTACGTTTTCAAGAAGCCTATTTTCAACAGATGCAAAAAAAAGCAGATAAAGAGACTCAAGCCTATTTGAACGAACGAAAACAAGAATTTGAATGGCTGCAAAAAACGATTTTGCAACGCGGTGATACGATCATGCGCGTGGCGCAAATCATTGTTTCTCGGCAAAAAGAATTCTTTACAAATGTCGCACGACCGATCCGCCCATTGACCTTAAAAGAAGTCGCAGAAGAAATCGACGTCCACGAATCAACGGTCAGTCGAGCAGTCAATGGCAAGTATCTTGAAACCGATTTTGGTGTCTTCGAATTGAAAAAGTTCTTTACGACGAGACTCCAACCTACAAATGCAGAGAGTACTGAAGACCTATCAGCAGATACCGCAAAGAAAAAAGTCCAAGAACTAGTGGATGCGGAAGATAAAAGCAAACCATTATCTGACCAAAAATTAGTAGAACTACTGAAAAATGACAAAATTTCGATTTCTCGACGAACAGTCGCCAAATATCGTGACTTGTTAGGAATCCCTAGTTCATCGAAAAGAAAACGGTATGATAGATAATTGAATGAAAGACTGGAAGAATCTTAAACATTTTTCTAGTCTTTTTTTGTTGATAAACACGGGCAAAACTGTTAGACTATGTCATGTGAGGTTGAGATTTTCCTAGTAGAAAACGTGCAAGTTGGAAAGTCCGATTTATTTTTTTAGATCACATGGGTCGTTTTGAGTCTACATTGGACGAAAAATGTCCAACTAAGGAGATCGCTATGTTAGATGAATTGAAACTGATTGAAGCTGTTGCGCCAGACATCATGGATGTTTTGCAAGAACGCTATAAGATTTTGCGCAATATTTACTGGATGCAGCCAATTGGTCGTCGTAGTTTATCGGAAAGCATGGGCATGACCGAACGTGTCTTACGAACAGAAACGGATCTGCTCAAACAACTTGAACTGATCAACGCCTCTAAAAGTGGTATGACGCTGACGAAAAAAGGAGAGGAAGTCTATCAAAGCCTCGAAGGCTTTATGGACCAACTTTTAGGAATGCATCAGATTGAAATGAAACTATCTGAGTATTTTGGAAACCAGCGCTGTATCGTTGTTTCTGGAAACAGTGAACAACAACCAAAAGTAGCAGATGCTTTTGGCGAAGCCTTAGACGAATCACTGAATCTACTACTTCCTGAAGGTGATAATATCATCGCAGTCATGGGAGGAACGACGATGGCGATCGTTGCAGAGCAATTGACTAGCTTAGAAAACAGCAAGCGCCATAATTTGTTTGTTCCTGCGCGAGGTGGGATCGGTGAGGCGATTACTGTACAAGCGAACTCAGTCAGTGCTAGAATGGCTACAAAGGCAAATGGAAAACACCGAGCACTATATGTGCCGGAACAATTAAGCTTGGCTACTTACAATTCATTACTCAATGAGCCGTCTATACAAGAAGTTTTAAACTTGATAAGTCAGGCAAATTGTGTTATTCATAGTATTGGACGGGCGTTGCATATGGCAGCGCGACGAAAGATGAATGAAGAAGAATTGCTGATGTTGAAACAAGCCAATGCCGTTGCGGAATCTTTTGGCTATTTCTTCAATGAAAAAGGAGAAGTCGTTTATAAAGTCCCACGAATCGGCATCGAATTAAATGACTTAGCTAAAGTCCCGATCATTCTTGCGGTTGCAGGAGGGAAAGCCAAAGCCAAAGCAATTCGAGCGTATATGAAGAATGCACCAAAACAAACGTGGCTCATCACAGATGAAGCCGCTGCTAATGAGATTTTAAAAGGGGTATCCCTTTAAAATAAATATTTTTTTGATTTTCATAAGGAGGAAATCTTAAATGACAGTTAAAGTAGGTATTAATGGTTTTGGACGTATTGGACGTCTAGCGTTCCGTCGTATCCAAGATGTAGATGGAATCGAAGTAGTAGCAATCAACGATTTGACAGATGCTAAAATGTTGGCACACTTGTTAAAATACGATACAACTCAAGGACGTTTCAACGGAACAGTTGAAGTTCACGAAGGTTCATTCAACGTAAACGGAAAAGAAGTTAAAGTATTAGCTAACCGTAACCCTGAAGAATTACCTTGGGGCGAACTAGGCGTAGACATCGTTCTAGAATGTACTGGTTTCTTCACTTCAAAATCAGCTGCTGAAAAACATTTAACAGCTGGTGCTAAACGTGTTGTTATCTCAGCTCCTGGTGGAGACGATGTACCAACAATCGTTTACAACACAAACCATGAAACATTAACTGGTAAAGAAACAGTTATCTCTGGTGCTTCATGTACAACTAACTGTTTAGCTCCTATGGCTAAAACATTGAATGACAAATTTGGTGTTGTTGAAGGATTAATGACAACTATCCACGCTTACACAGGTGACCAAATGACTCTTGACGGACCTCATCCTAAAGGTGACTTCCGCCGTGCACGCGCTGCTGCTGCAAACATCGTTCCTAACTCAACAGGTGCTGCTAAAGCAATCGGTTTAGTAATCCCTGAATTGAACGGTAAATTAGACGGAGCTGCTCAACGTGTACCAATCGCAACTGGTTCATTAACAGAATTAGTTACAGTTCTTGATAAAAACGTAACAGTTGATGAAGTAAATGCTGCAATGGAAGAAGCAGCTAACGAATCTTACGGTTACAACACAGACGAAATCGTTTCTTCAGATATCGTTGGTATGACTTACGGTTCATTATTTGATGCTACTCAAACAAAAGTAATGACTGTTGGTGACAAACAATTAGTTAAAACTGTTGCTTGGTACGACAACGAAATGTCATACACTGCACAATTAGTACGTACTTTAGAATACTTCGCTAACTTATAAGATAAATCGTACAAGTGTAACCTATATCCATGTACACTTAAAAGCGGGGAAGCAATCGCGCTTCTCCGCTTTTTTTGATAAGATGTTTATTTTAGGAGGAAATCAAATGGCTAAGAAAACAGTCAAAGATATTGATTTAAAAGATAAAAAAGTCCTTGTCCGTGTTGACTTCAACGTTCCTTTGAAAGACGGCGTCATCACTGATGATACACGTATCAAAGCTGCGTTACCAACAATCAATTATGTGTTGGAGCAAGGCGGAAAAGCGATTCTTTTCTCTCACCTTGGACGTGTGAAAACAGAAGAAGACAAAGAAGGAAAATCTTTGGCACCAGTTGCAAAACGTTTAGGCGAATTGCTAGGTAAAGAAGTAACTTTCGTTCCTGAAACTCGTGGTTCAGAATTAGAAACAGCAATTGCTGACATGAAAGACGGAGACGTAGTTGTTTTTGAAAACACTCGTTTTGAAGACATCGACGGCAAAAAAGAAAGCAAAAATGATGCTGACCTAGGTAAATACTGGGCTTCTTTAGGCGATGTATTTGTCAATGATGCATTTGGTACGGCTCACCGTGCGCATGCTTCAAACGTAGGGATCGCTTCAACAGGTATCCCAACTGTTGCTGGATTCTTGATGGATAAAGAAATCAAGTTCATCGGCGAAGCAGTTGAAGAACCAAAACGTCCGATGATCGCGATCTTAGGTGGAGCGAAAGTTTCAGATAAAATCGGTGTCATCGAAAACTTGATTCCTAAAGCAGACAAAATCTTGATCGGCGGCGGAATGACTTACACATTCTACGAAGCAAAAGGCATCAAGATCGGTAACTCTTTAGTTGAAGCAGATAAAGTAGCTTTAGCAAAAGAATTGATCGAAAAAGCAGGCGACAAATTAGTTTTACCAATCGACAACGTTTGTGCCCCTGAATTTTCAAATGATGTAGAAACACAAGTCATCGAAGGAGATATTCCTGAAGGCTTGATGGCATTAGACATCGGTCCTGCTTCAGTTAAATTATTTGCTGATACATTACAAGGTGCGAAAACAGTTGTATGGAACGGACCAATGGGTGTATTCGAAATGAGTAACTTCGCTAAAGGTACGATCGGTGTTTGTGAAGCAATCGCTAACCTTGAAGATGCTACAACGATCATCGGTGGCGGTGACTCTGCAGCTGCTGCGGAACAATTAGGTTTTGCAGACAAATTCACTCACATCTCAACAGGTGGCGGTGCAAGCTTAGAGTTGCTTGAAGGGAAAGAATTACCTGGACTAGCTGCAATCAACGACAAATAAGCATAAAATCAACGAATAAATAAAATGGTGAGAGGACCATCTACAGATTGCTCAAATCTGTAGTCCTCTTACATTCTGAATAGGAGTGCATATCATGCGTAAACCAATTATCGCTGGTAACTGGAAAATGAACAAAACTGCATCTGAAGCAAAAACTTTTGCAGAAGCAGTAAAAAACAAGATCCCTTCAAATGATAAAGTAGATTCAGTGATTGGATCTCCTGCATTATTCTTACAAGAATTAATGGCTTCAGCTGAAGGTACAGAATTGAAAATCGCTGCACAAAACTCTTACTGGGAAAACTCAGGTGCATTCACTGGTGAAACATCACCAGCAGCTTTAGCTGATCTAGGTGTACAATATGTGATCATCGGTCACTCTGAGCGTCGTGAATACTTCCACGAAACTGACGAAGATATCAACAAAAAAGCGAAAGCAATCTTCGCAAACGGTATGATCCCAATTCTTTGCTGTGGTGAGTCATTAGAAACATATGAAGCAGGCAAAACTGCTGAGTGGATCGAAGGACAAATCACTGCTGGTCTTGAAGGCTTAACAGAAGGTCAAGTAAGTAATCTAGTTATTGCTTACGAACCAATCTGGGCAATCGGTACAGGTAAATCAGCAGATGCTGAAATCGCTGACGAAATCTGTGGCGTGGTACGTCAAACAGTTGAAAAACTTTACGGCAAAGAAGTATCAGAAGCAGTTCGTATCCAATACGGTGGTTCTGTAAAACCTGAGAACATTGCTGAGTATATGGCAAAAGAAAATGTGGATGGCGCATTAGTTGGCGGAGCTAGCTTAGAAGCGGATTCATTCTTAGCATTACTTGATGCAGTAAAATAATTATTGAAAATTTGTGAAAAATGCAAGAAATGTTTGCACAAAGACACAAAATTAACTAAAATCGTATATGAGGGAAATCCCTTAGGAAAAAACCAAACTCAAAGGAGAGACAAAACATGTCAATTATTACTGATGTTTACGCTCGCGAGATTCTAGACTCACGCGGTAACCCAACAATCGAAGTAGAAGTATACACAGAAAGCGGTGCTTTCGGCCGTGGAATGGTTCCTTCAGGTGCTTCAACTGGTGAATACGAAGCAGTTGAATTACGTGACGGAGACAAATCTCGTTATGGCGGTAAAGGTGTAATCAAAGCTGTTGACAACGTAAACAACATCATTGCTGAAGCAATCATTGGCTACGATGTACGTGACCAAATGGCTATCGACAAAGCAATGATCGCTTTAGACGGAACTCCTAACAAAGGTAAATTAGGTGCGAACGCTATTCTTGGTGTTTCAATCGCTGTTGCTCGTGCAGCTGCTGACTACCTAGAAGTACCTTTATACCACTACCTAGGCGGATTCAACACAAAAGTATTACCAACGCCAATGATGAACATCATCAACGGTGGATCACATGCGGATAACTCAATCGACTTCCAAGAATTCATGATCATGCCTGTTGGCGCGCCAACATTCAAAGAAGCACTACGTATGGGTGCGGAAGTATTCCATGCATTAGCTGCAATCTTGAAATCTCGTGGATTAGCAACTTCAGTTGGTGATGAAGGTGGATTCGCTCCTAACCTTGGTTCAAACGAAGAAGGTTTCGAAGTAATCATCGAAGCAATCGAAAAAGCTGGCTATGTTCCTGGTAAAGACGTTGTTCTTGCAATGGACGCTGCTTCTTCAGAATTCTACGACAAAGAAAAAGGTGTTTACGTATTAGCTGATTCAGGCGAAGGCGAAAAAACAACTGACGAAATGATCAAATTCTACGAAGAATTAGTATCTAAATACCCAATCATCTCTATTGAAGATGGATTAGACGAAAACGACTGGGATGGATTCAAGAAATTGACAGAAGTTCTAGGCGACAAAGTTCAATTAGTGGGTGACGACTTGTTCGTAACAAACACTGAAAAACTTGCTGAAGGTATCGAAAAAGGAATTGCTAACTCAATCCTTATCAAAGTTAACCAAATCGGTACTTTGACAGAAACTTTCGAAGCAATCGAAATGGCTAAAGAAGCTGGTTACACTGCAGTAGTTTCTCATCGTTCTGGTGAAACAGAAGATTCAACAATCTCTGATATCGCAGTTGCAACAAACGCTGGCCAAATCAAAACAGGTTCTCTATCACGTACTGACCGTGTTGCGAAATACAACCAATTATTACGTATCGAAGACCAACTTGGTGAAGTTGCAGAGTACAAAGGTTTGAAATCTTTCTACAACTTAAAAAACAAATAATTAAATGAATGTAAAAATGCCCTTCTTATGTCAATGACATGAGAGGGGTATTTTTTTAGGCAGATGATTAATCAGAAAAAATATTTTTAGTACTTACAGAAACGAATGATAAAAACAAATCATAGATTCTTATGAATATAAATAAAGATCATCATTCCTCATATTTTTATTAGGCACAAAATCGATTAATTAGCTTTATCCAAGCTGTTCTTAATTCATCGCGTCTTTATCATGGATGATGAAAACGAGACGATTGAGAACAAGAATGTACCTCCTATAAACTTGAAGATCGACAACTATGTGGACTTTCTTTTTATTATATAGTGTGTTATAGTCTATTGATTATCTAAACGACGAACGATTCCGAAGGATTTCTTCTTTATCATTTGCTTCTCTTACTTCCTCAAGCTAACCACCAACTCTTTTGACGTCATCACCATATGTTGCCATATAAACAAAACCCGCATAGTGTTCGGTTCCAATATAAATAAGTTGATTTTTGATGAATGTAAGAGAATAAGTTCTCATGGAAATTTTTTTGATAACCGGACACGGATTTGGTCGAAATATCACGCCTAAAAGGTCTAATAACTCTGATCAAAGGACAAATAGGGAGCTTTTATAGAGTTAAGGAGTGAGCCTAGTCCATCTTTCCGGATAAGTTTCTATCATGTAGCAAAGAACGTGGTGAAAGATTATCCTGTTTTTAAAAAAAGAGTTGAATGTTCGGATAAACCCTATGAGGGAATTTAATGTAAACTGATTTTGTGAAAAAAATATTAAATTCCGGAGGCTATCCAACAATGAAAAAAAAGGTATCCACAACAGTTATGCTATCAACTTTGTTGTTAGTAGGTAGTAACCCAAGCTTAGTAAACGCATCCGAGACAGTCAGTGAAAAACAAATACCGATTGAAGTCCAAGATGGAAAACTAGATATCACTTTCAATGAAGGAACAACAAACAAAGTCGATTTCAAATTATCTGATTTTGACTTAAACTCAGATATGCGTAAACAAACGAAGGTCTTGAAAGCAACTGCTACAGTAAATAATACAAAATCACAGGATGTTTTTGTGAATATTTTTGCAAAACTTGACCAATATGGAAATGGACTAGACATTCAACCTTCAAACCCACATCTTCAAGCACAACAGGTAATGCGAATGAGTTCGGTACAGATCGAAAAAGATTTCGATGTCATTTTAGATGCAAATGATTACGTATGGCGATCAAACAGAGATGATAGTGCCAAAATCATCTTGACAGCACAAGAAGTAAATAATCCTTGGGGATAATACTCCGGACTAAAAAATAGTTTTTTTCAGTTGTGAAAGGCTTGACAGATAAAAAGAGTTAAGTGTGCGAAGATTGACAGAATACGATGGATCATAATATAGAATACGTAGATCTATCCGTCTGTCCTATAGAATATTCAAAGAAGAAATGCTGATCCAATCAATGAAAACTACTCTTGTTGATTGCCTGATCAGTGTTCCTTCTTTTATTCTTTCGCGTAGTTGCAAGCTTCTACTGTCGCTGGTTGGTCCATCAGATTTATGAATCTAGTAATGCAAACAGAGAAAATTTTAATCAATAGAAATTTATTAGAAAAAGTGAAGGTGTTTAGATAATAATTCCGTAGAAAGACAAATATACATGATCAAAGCTTCACTACCTTAGTAATCAAGTCAAAATGTACAGGCAAGACCAATACAACAGCCATGCAAGTTGAACTAGGAGACATCGGTATAGTTCGCTGAAAATAAAAAATGAAACATTCTGACTAAATGAATTCTTCTTAGTATAGAATCCTCTAAAAATGAAGGTTGGTAGAAGAAATGGAATATATAATGGATACGTTTAGTAGCCGTTACTTAACAAAAAAACAAAACGAAATGTTGCAACTGTTTACGGTTCTAGTGACAGAAAAATATTTGTCATTGAATAAATTAAGTGAGCGGTTAAACTTAACGATGTATCAAACGAAAATATTACTGGTTGAACTCGAAGAAAACTTCGAACAATTGAATTTTACATTTTCATCTTTCTTTTTACTAGAAAAGGGGACGATTGGTTTAATTGAAGGTGTTAATCAGGAACTGTTGCTTCAAGTATTTGTTAATTTGAAAAAAAAGTTTTTTAATGAATCACCTTATTTTCAATTATTGCTCTATCTCTTGAAACACCGAAAAACTCGTGTAGTCGATATTTCCGAAAAGTTGATGTTTAGTAAGTCTTATAGTTATAAATTGATCAGCCGACTGAAAGATATCTTTCATTATCAAAAAATACCAATAACTATTAATAGTAATTTTGAATCAATTTCTTTGGAAGGCAATGAGATGTCTATCAGAACATATCATTACCTGGTACAAATCATGGCCTATAATGTTTTCGCAGATAGCCAAACAAGAGTGAATATTGACCTAGTAGGTGGACACTACGAGAGGTTGAAGACAACAAAAGCAAAGCATGACATTCTATTCTCAATACTTGAAAATGCTGTGTCACGTGGGTATATCATACAAGATTTGGACAAAACAGCGATAGAACTATTCGCTGATATGAAAGAACTATATGAAGAGGACTCGCTAACAAAGTTGATACCAACTCGAAACATGGAAGATAGAGAAAAAGAAGTTGCATTCTTTTATTTTTGTAGACAACTTCTCATCCCTGAAACGACAAGCAAGCAGGACAAGATAGTCTTAGGCAAAAAATTCAAAGAGCATAGACAGAACGAAATCGTTGATTTTTCTATGAATGTCGTCGAAACATTATCAGAAAAATATAAGATAAATTCCGATGTGGAACATGTGATTTTATATGAAAGTGTCATCAATAGTTGGGCATACAAAAATATTTATTTCGAGAATTTAAAAGGAGTGGCTAATCAAAATAGTCCCAATAGTAGAATCCATGAAGTGAAGCAGCTACTATTGGGAATAGTCAAAAACAGGAATTTTCAAGTTGGTGATAGACAAATATTTGCGAACAAGTTAGCACATATCCTTTCGTATTATTTGCCTATCCAAAACAATGAAAGAGTGACTATTGCTATATCGATGTTGCATCATCCGGAATATGTACCAGTTATCGAAAGTAAATTACTAACGATATTTAATAAAAAAATCATTCATTTCACTTCTGACTTTACTGATGCAGATATTTTGGTGTCTGATGGGATTGTGTATCACGAAGAGTCCCAAGATTTTGCTTTTTTTAGAGACATTCACAATAAGGATCATTGGGACAATTTAAACGCGATTGTCCAAGCAAGAATTATCTTAAAGTTAGAGTAATGAATTTAATAAATATAAATAATAAAAAAAATCTCTAAGGATACTTATTCTTTTCAATTTGATCAGGAAAAAGTGAAACATTCTGATGAATCAAAATACAAAGTATGATGATAGGATAACTACTGTTGTGAAAAAAGAGGAATAAGAATGATCAAGAAAAAATATAGAGATTTAAGATACTTGATAGGAAAATGAATAGGAGAAATAATGACAAAAAATAGCCAAGCCAAAGAATACAAGTTAGTTGACTTCTGTTCGCTTATTTTCGTTTTATTGATGGGATGTTTTTTTTACATACAACCAGTAGAGGCGTCCGAGGAAGATACTGCATCGATCCTAGTGGATGTGCAACCCAAAGAATATGAGATCAGAGATAGCTATCTGCAGTTTACTCCAGAACTTAATAAGAACTATGAGTTCACTGCTACGATTACAAATATAGGTGACAAGGACTTAGATGTTACTGTCTATCCATCGGTTGCTATATCAACGATGGGAAGTGTCACTTATGTTGAAAATACAGAAAACCTTTTAGATGAAAAGTATGACTTTAGTAAATACGTGAAGATAACTGATGCTAATGGCGAACTAGAAGACGGGAAAATCAAAGTTGAAGCGAAACAAAGTGAAACGATAGCAATTTTGATCAATGTGACTGAGGAACTTGATGGAGAAGTTTTAGGTGGGGTGAATTTCTCTCAGACATTAAGTGAAGAAAGTCATGAAGATGCTGTAGATATCGTTCATGTCTATGAGAAAGTAATCCTATTTCATCTCAAGATGGATGAAATAGAGGCTGAAAAAGAACAAACTTATGATGAGTTTGAGTTTGTGAGCTCACAGGATGCGATAAGGCTTGATTACTATATAGCCAACAATGATCCTGCAGTAACTTTTGCGGAAAGCGGCTCGTACAAAGTAATCAATCCAAACGGGGATATCATTTCTGAAGGAGAAATTGAAGAAAGCTCAATTGCATTGACTCCAATGACTAAAACAAAGCTAAATCTACCGTTAGTTAGTGATGCAGAATTGATGTTTGGGGAATATCAGTTTATCCTAACTGTTGATGGCAAAGAAAAAGTAACTAAATTTAATTATACAAAAGAAGAGCTGGAAGGGTTGATAGAGCAAACAGGTGGTTCAAACAAGATTATCGTCAATCAAGGAAGTAATATCTGGGTGATCGGTTTGTTGCTTGTTTTTTCTGCTCTGTTGATCATCACAAGTGTAATACTTTATCTTAAATATAAGAAAACGAGAATCGACAGCTAAGGCTTCGATTCTCGTTTTGCATTTCAGTCAGATGATTTTTGAAAAATTATGTGGTTTCTTTATTAGGTAAAAGTCCGAATGTATAAATGATTAACAATGTCAGGAAATACATTCCAGTACCAACAAAGCCAAAACACATATCAATAAGATCAGGTGTGTTTATGAATCCAAAGACAGTTTCACATAGTGCATTTACTACGAGTAAGAGTAAAGAAAAGATGACTACATAATTGAATTTTATCCCCATCAATAACCAAAAATATGGAATCAAACCTAAAATCAAACTAATTGAAAAGTTTGAGATATGAAGATAAAAATCAGGATAGATAGAGGTGAAAATCGTAACATTCCAATACTTTGATAAATACATGAATGAGCCAATAGCAATCACCACAAGATATAAAATAGAAGTCCATAACTTGGGTAAAAATTTAAAAGCGAGTTGGTTTTTCATGAAGGGTCACCTCCAAATGATGTTTGAGTAATGAATATAGTGAGTTTTATTATGTATACACTGGCTTTTTATTGTTAAAAAAAAGGTGGTCAACTTCATTATAGCCTATGTAATACATCAAACAGTAAAGGACACATCCATATCAATAAAGACAATACCAAGACATGTCTGGTATCGTCCATAAAACAAACAATGCTTTATTCTTTTTGATTTTCCAAAATAAACAGAGACTCTTCTGACTGCTCATAATACTTTGGGGTTAATTTTATATCCACGTGGGAGTTATTTTTTCGAACGATCGATAATAGCATCGGGCTAAAACCTAAAATTGCTAGAACAATAGAACCAACTACTAAGCTTGTTTTTCTTAACATAATTGCTCCCTCTGTAAAAAGGTTAGACGAAATAAGCATTTCTCTATGATCGTATAAGACTAAAACGAACCGTATACGACGTATATGCGCCTTATCCAGTAAATTTTAATTTAAATAGGCAAAAATTACGTATAGTAATAATGAACGAAGTAGATGAGTAAAGAGTAGTACAAATAGAAAATACTAGAAAGTATTGATGTGCTGACAGAACTTACACAAAAAGTATCCGAGAATTTGAAGAGTAAGGAATGAGGGATAATCATTTGGGAAAGAAAAAGTGGCTGATTCTAGTAAGTATAGGTGTATTATTAGTTCTTTTGATGACGATAGAAGTGAAGAAGATGAGCGAACCAACAGAAAGAGAGAAACAAATTGCTTTTTTGAAAGAGCATGAAAGTAAAATGACAGAATATATTAATCAATACAAAGGTGAAAAAGTAACAGAAATTAATTATGATTGGAATAATGTTAATCGAGTGGTTATCGGAAATAGTCTTCCTAGTGGGGCTGGCAAAAAAATTCAAATTTTTGGATTTGTAAACCATAATCCACATATGGATTTCAGACTGGATATAGAATTAAATCAAAATAATATGCCTGATATGTCAACTTTACATTATGGACAACAAATAAGTGATGAGGAACTTAACAGCTGATATAGAGAATCAAGATATATCCTGATTTTAGGCGAAGCTTTTATACAGGTTGTGGTCATAGCGAAAACCTTGGTCTAGTAAAAAAGAAATTAGCTAACTATGATTACTATAGTTGCAGCCACAGAAGGGAGAAGTTCTTGTGAGGAAAAAGGAAAAAATTATTGTAGTTAGTTTGACTATTGTCTTGGTACTTTTAGGCACGTTAGGAGTGAAAAAAATAATGGAACCGACAGAAAAAGAAAAACAAATCGCTTTTTTGAAAGAACATGAAGAAGAATTAACAAAGTACATTATAAAGAGAAATTCAAAAGCTAATATAAATATTGTCAAATATAATTGGGAATCGTTTAGGATAGAAGATAGTGGAGCGTTCACCAAAAAGATGTATATAGTTGATATTGAATTATATGGAATTGATAATAATGAAATAGATGCTGGAGCAATTCAAGTGTTACCAAATAATTTACAAAAACCTACTAAAATAGAAGAGATAGCAACAAATAATTTTGAAGAAGCATTGGAGGAATTTAAATAATGGCTAACTTAGGTAATTCATATAATGTTTATGCTAACTTAGCACAAAGTTCATACAATAATAGAAGAAACAATGCTGGAGTTACGTATAATTTTGTAAATGGCATGACAAAAAAAGAAAAGAGAGCTTTGGAAAAAGGTAAATCTATTCGTTTCAACTTCCCAAATGCAAAAGATGCTCATGGAAATGATTTAAGTACAGTCTACCTCCAACCCGACACCACCGTAAAAACAGTCAAGGAGTTAGGAAACAGCCGAGTGCCGAAAGTAAACGGAGGCTATGAAATACAGAGCTATGTAAAAAACACATATAAGCAAGGACTCTTGACGGATGAAAAAGCTGGATTCAATGCTTATTATGTGACGGATACGCCTAAGTTGTCGATAGAGACTAAGCATACTTATTTTGTTACTAGAGGCAGTGATGGTATTTCTTCAAGTAATTTGAATCTTAATGACTGGTGGCATAATAACCAGGCATTTACAACAAAAAATGCTTATATTCCGCAAGCAAAATTAGCAAATCAAGCCATGCACCAGAAGATAACGGAAATGACCACACAAGCACCTCATGCTACAATGTCTGTCACAGGTCATTCTCTGGGAACGATGGTGTCGATTCAGGCTGTGGCGAATCTCCCTGAAAAAGATATTGCTAAAATCGACAAAGTGGTTTTGTTTCAAGGACCTGATGCGCGTGAAAGTATCAATAAAATGTCTGAACAGGCACAAAAAAATATCCAGAAGTTGGAAGAGGATGGGAAAATCGATTATTACGTCAATGCTTTTGATATCGTTTCCATGTTGAATAGAAATAAGCCTGGAGTAGATGAAATCGGGAATGTTCGCTATTTACTACCGAAATCTTTTAACACGACGTTTGATATGGAAGATCAAAACGGCTCTAGCCATGACTTTGGACAGTTTCAAATAAATCCTGATGGCACACTTCAGGAAGCTAATTTAAAGGAACATGGCTACATTTTTGCTGCGGGGATCAAGGTTTCCCATTTGATCGATAAATATTTGAATCGTGTAGTAAAAGAAAAACCAGAAGGTGGGTTATCTTTTACAGAAGTCATAAAACTATTGTTATCTGGAGAGTATAAAGATTTTGAAAAAGAATACGCTACGATTATTGCGGAAGCAAAAGTTGCTAGTGAATGGAACGAGACGGTCAACGAATTACATAAAAGAATTTCTAATGCTTCAGGTTCTAAAAAAATCACTTTACAATCGAAGTTAGTTCAATCGATCATCCAAAAGGCGAAAAATATAGGCGAAGAGTACGAGATCATCTTTAAAAATGCCCGAAAAGAATTTGAAGATGAGATTACGGCAATATCAAAAGAAATATTGGCTGGTGCGGGAGCAATCAAAAACTATTTGACTTATTGGGAAGTACAAGAGATGGTTTCCCCATATGAAAAAAATAATTTATGGGACAGCGGACAAGCCTCATTAAATACGAATCAAGTGAAACAATATAAAGAGAAGCTGGAGGAATTTAGTAATAAACTGGCGGTAGTAGCAAATCATCTTACAGAGTATGACAGACAGGCAGGAAATATTTTGTTCAAAAACAAGTGAAAGGAGTTTATCCATGGAAGATAGAGAATTGCAAGAATTTCTAGAAAGACTTGGACAAGAACAAAAGGAACGGGAACGAGTAGCCATACAAGCGCTGATTCTGGCAAAGGAAAGTCGTATTGCTCAGGCCAAGTTAACTTCGATCGAATCCTTAAAAGAGATCTCAGAAGGAATGTATCAACAAACGAATAGTGTCTTACCATCTACTTTGAAAGGCGCTTTAGAAGGGGAAAGTGCCGTTGCAGCAGAACAGTATGTCAAACAAATGAAACAACCAACATTGCTCACACCTGTGAAAAGGGGATAAAGAATGGGGACAGTAGAGAAACAACGTAAACTACAAGATTTAGAGGAGCGATTTAATGAAAACAAACGTCAGATACACCGTCAACAAGAAGAAATCGATCATCAGTTAGTAAACTTTAGGAAAGAAACAGGTCAATTGGTACAAAAAATCATGTATTTGTCGAAGAATGATCATTGGGATAACCGACAATTCTATCATCAAATGGAGGCAATAGATCGTAACCTGATCCATACGGCTCAAAACTATGAACGACAATTAGAAGAAAAAGAGCAAGAATTAACAAGATCCTATCGAAAAGAGATGGAGCGAATTCACGAAACCAATTACTAGAAAAAAACAGTCACGATCTTTCACAAATCTCTCTTCCTTATAGAAAATAGACTCTCTGTTATAATACATGTAAGCAAATAAGATAATAGGGGGAGAAAGATGAGCGAAGATGATGTGAAACAGATAACCAATACAGGGTTGCCATACGATGATATGGACTCTAAAGTAGTACACGCACGAAATCATGCCTTGAGACAATGCAGGAGATATAATTTTCTCGTGAATTCAGAAAATCATTATAAATACCCCATTTTACGGGCGCTATTCGCTTCAATGGGTGAGAATGTCTATATCGAGTCGAATTTTCAATGTGAGTTTGGATTCAACATTTCTATAGGAAATAATGTTTATTTGAACCATGATATGATCATTCTTGATTGTCATGAGGTGACGATCGGAAATGATGTTTATGTAGGGCCGAGAGTTGGTTTGTATGCAGCCAATCATGCAGAAGATCCATTTGAACGTGCTGATCATGTCGTTTATGCGAAGCCAATCCATATTGGCGATAAAGTTTGGTTAGGAGCGGGAGTCCATGTTCTTCAAGGGATAACGATTGGTGCAAATAGCATCATTGGGGCAGGAAGTGTCGTAACAAAAGATATACCAGAAAATGTGATTGCTGCGGGAAATCCATGTAAAGTGATCCGACCAATTACGTATAAAGATCGAGAAAAAATATTAAAGTCCAGGATAGTGCCTTGTTGATGGAACGATAGCATACTGGATTTAGGAAAGTCTCTTTCAGTCAAATAAGAGACAAAAACTTTTGGATAACAAACAATACCCGAACGATGGATCATTCCCTCTCATAGAGATGAGAGAAATTGATTCGACGTTCGGGTTTTTGCATTTAGTGATTAGCTATAGTACAAATACGCATCAACGATTTCTTGTCTTTGCCACTACTTGGTTTGGTAATTTCAACACAACGAGTGAAACGACAAGGACCGATAGTAGCCGATCTAAATAATCTGTCGCTGCTTGAACAATCGTGACACTTACAGCTTGGTTTAGTCCTAATCCATAAAGAAGTTGGACAATGGTACTTGAACCTGATGAAGTGATACCACCAAATAATTGGATCGTGATGATCGAGGATAGTATGGTTCCAGGCGCTGAAAGGACAAACGTCCATGCGAATAATGAAAGTTTACTCTTCAAACCTTGCGCCTGTAATTTCTGTGGTAAAATCAACCCCGCTAATAACCCAGTGATGATTTGTATCGGGGAATAATACAAAGAGAACATATCCATCGTCACGCCACTAAGTAAGCTACTACTCAATCCTGTCAAAATCCCAGGAATTGGTCCAAGTAAGGCACCTGCAAAAATCGTACCGATCGAATCAAGATAAATCGGTAAACGGAGCCATAAAGCAATCGTTCCACCGAGAAAGTTGATTCCGATACTTAGTGCCATGATTGTGATCATTCTTGTCGTGATTTTCTTTTGTGTCATCTTTTTTCATCCTATCTTTAATCTTTCCAGATCATTTTTTATCAATTCTTCTTGTGCATGTAAAAGAACGGCTAAAAACTTCCGGAAAAAAAGAGAGGTGTCGACATCTGTCATGATTAGACTGTTTGGTTTTTTCTGCCAAAAATCATAACGATCAACCAAGGTTTGTCCGCGGCTGATGCCTTGTGTTTCAACAGCAGTATAGCTAGTGAATCCTTGGCACAGTTGTTCATCGATGAAATATGCAACTGCCAAAGGGTCATTGATGACACAACCTAGGACGCGTTCTTGCTGCCAATGAAAGTCAAAGTAAAAGCGTGTGATTGCTTTTAAATAGTTGCCTTCTTCGGGCGAAAGTTGGCAACAATATTCTAGGATCGTTGGTGTAAAGACGATTTCTCGTGTCACGTCTAAACCGACCATCTCGATCATTTGACCAAGATGTTCAAATACATAAGCTGCGGCATCAGGGTCACACCAGTAATTGTATTCTGCTACTGGTGAACAATTGCCGTGGCTTTTATACGTGCCGCCCATCGAAACAAATCGATCCATGTGCTTTCCTATTTGTGGATTCTTTTGTAAAGCAGAAGCGACATTTGTTAGCGGCCCTAAAGCAATCACTGAAGTATCTTTTTGTTCAGCAAAATAACTCGCTAAAAAATCAACAGCGTGGATCGTTTCGGCTTGCTTGTCTGTTACTAATGGGAAGTTCGTTTCCCCTAGACCGTCCATGCCGTGAGTATCTTGAGCGCTGATAAATGGCGTGTTGAGTGGTGTTGCAGAACCTTGATAGACAGGGATGTCTAAACGGTCACAACGTTCCAAACAACGGATGACATTTTCAGTTCCCAAATGTACGGGGACGTTCCCACAAACGGTGGTGATTGCGACAACTTCGATTTCTGGTGATTTTAATGCAAACAATAGCGCTAATGTATCATCGATACCGGGATCGCAATCAATAATAACTTTTCGCATTATTTCCAATCTCCTTTCTTTAGAGACACTTAGTTTTTTATCCTGGGAAGTTTCCGAACCAGTCCAAGGGGTCAACCCTTGATTCCAATGCACGGCATTAGTATACTTATTTTTATGAAGAATGTAAATGTTATGCAAACAATTCATTATCTCTTATGAGTGTTAGAAGTAGGAAGAGAAGATCGTTTGTAAGGAATAAGGTGTTTAAAATTACAGCTGGTCAATGGTTCACTGTCTGCCTCTTTGGTAGAACGTGGTACAATAGAAATGAACGTTGAAATACGTAGGAGAATGCTAGAGCACCATTTAGCATACTTGAATTTTTGTTTCAATCACCAAGTAGAAAGTGTGGGATGCAAGTGATTGTTTTTTATAGTTTATTAATTATGTTATTAATGATCGGTAGTTATCATTTTATTGCTTATCTGTACGCAAAGAAGTTGATCAAAACTGGATTACAACGTGGTTATGCTTGGTATGAAGAGACAGGTCATCAACTCATGGACCCTGCCTCTTTGACGACAGTCGAAGAGCAACGCCAACGTTTAGAAGATCTAGCAGAAGATTTTTGGCAACAAGGAGAACCCATTATGACTAAAAGTCAAGAGGGGTTAAAATTGAAGGGGAGGATATTCTCTACTTATTCGAACAAAGGTAAATGGGTAGTCTGTGTCCATGACTATCGCAGCACAGGAAAAAAAGACATGTCTTATATCGGGAAAAAGTATGCAGAAAAAGGATTCAATGTCTTGATCCCTGATTTGCGTGCCCATGGGGAAAGTGAAGGGGAGATCATTGGGATGGGGTGGTTGGATCGATTAGATCTGATACTCTGGATCAATGAGATCTTACAACGAGAGCCAGAGGCTAAGATCATCTTACATGGAGGCTCAATGGGGGCTTCTACGATCATGATGGCTAGTGGCGAGAAGTTGCCGAGTGCTGTCAAAGGCTTGGTCCTTGATAGTGGCTTTGTATCCGTTTATTCAGAATTTCGTTATATGTTAAGCAAATTGACAGTTTTTCCCAAAAAAATCATTATGCGACATGCGAATCGTTACGCACAAAAATATGCAGGCTATTCTTTGAAACAGGCATCAGCAACGAGACAGTTAGGGAGCAATCATTTACCCGTTCTGATCATCCATGGTGAACATGATCATTTTGTTCCGATGGAAGCAGCTTATACGATCCAAAATGCAACGGCAGGAGATAAAGCCTTACTGCTAGTGCCTGGAGCAGAACATTTAGAAGCAGTCAGTAAAGATCCAGAGACCTACTGGACAGTGATTTTTTCATTCATTGAGCAAAGAGTGGGTCTATAAGTACAAATGATTGTTTGAAAAAAATAGGACTGGTAAAATCAAATTGAATAAAGAAACTGTTCGTTATTTTAGGGTTGGGAGAGTGAAATGATGGAAATCAAAGAAGAAAAGAATCGCTTAGTGTTATTGGACGATGAACAAAATGAAATAGGAGAAATGACGTGGTCTGATGCTGGTCCTGATATTATGATCATTGATCATACATTTGTTGATCCTGCATTTCGTGGACAGAAATTAGCAGAAAAATTGGTTGCTACAGGAGTGGAAGTAGCCAGACGTACTGGCAGAAAAGTTATTCCGTTATGCCCCTACGCAAAAGCGGAGTTTGAGAGAAAAGCTGAATATCATGATGTTTGGCGGAAATAAGCGTTAATGGTTAGCAAAAAAGCATTGATTTTAGAGGAGGATACAGGTGGATCGTTTGTCACAGAACCTGCAAAAAAATCGATGTAAAAAAGCCTAGAAATGTTCTTTAAAACATCGCCCATCTTATGAAACACTGTTGTCACAAGACGTGTTATGTGATAAAGTTAGAAGGACGATATTTTGAGAAAGGAGGCTGTTTGATGTATAATATTATTTTAGGGATCGTCATTGTCATCTCGATTATGATGGTCATTGCGATCATGATGCAACCAAGCAAACAAAATAGTGCAGCAAGTGCATTTACAGGTGGCGCAGATCAATTATTCGGAAAGCAAAAAGCACGTGGATTTGAAGCAGTAATGCAACGCTCGACAGCTGTTATGGGCGCTGTATGGATGATTCTGTTGTTCGTACTTGCATTTTTATCTTCTAAATAAATCGTTCGAAACTAATGATCAGAAGTGATCATTTGCTTCATTCAGATTTTGAGGATACACGGATGGTTCATCGATTGTTCAAAAAAATAGAAGGTCTGGGAAACGAAATGCTCCCAGACCTTTTTTGTTGAATAGAAAAAGAACCGTTATATAAGAAGGTATTTGCTAACTATGGTAAAATAAGGCTAATGAGGTGAATAAAATGAAAAGTCTACCACAACCTATTTATGAAAAACATGGGAAGCGTGCAATCCTCTTATTGCATGCGTATTCAGGTAGTCCAAATGATGTTCGGATGTTAGCCCGTTTTTTAGAGAAATCAAACTATTCGGTCTATGCCCCAATGTTTACAGGACATGGCACGCTTACTCCAAATGAGATCTTAGAACAGGACGCTGAGACGTGGTGGCAAGACACGAAACAAGCGATCAAGTTTCTCAACGATGAAGGATTTTCTGACATCGCCGTATTAGGATTGTCGATGGGTGGCATTTTTGCCGTTCGAGCATTATCAGAATTTCCGATGATAGGAGGCGGATTTTTTTGTTCGCCAATTTCTCCAGTAGAAAATCATGTGCCGGAGAATTTTGAGAATTATGTACGCCAGGTCTTGAAAATTGCCGGTGAATCGGAGTCGATGATCGAACAAAAAGTCGAAAGCTTTCGGCCACGAGTACAGCAACAATTAATAGATATTCAAGAGCAAGCAGCAATAACAGAAAGTAAGTTATCAGATATCCAAAAACCAGTATTCATGGCTCAAGCGGGTCAAGATGAAATGATTGATCCTTATGGTGTCTACGAGACAGCAAAAAAACTTACGCAAACTGACATTTCCTTACACTGGTATCCAGAAAGTAAGCATGTGATCACAGTAGGAATAGCAAGAAAAGCGTTTGAAAAGGATGTATTGGATTTTTTAGAGAACTTACCTTGGAATGAGGAATAATAATGACAAAAGAAACATTAAAAGAAAAAATCATTTTCTTTATTGAAAGCAGTCGCAAGAAAAGTTTTTCGATGGAAGAAATCGCTGAAGGTCTTGGCTTTCAAAAAAGCGAAGATTTTAAATTACTAGTGCAAACCATCGCACAGATGGAAAGAGAACAAAGTATCGTATTTACCAAAAAAGGAAAAATCAAACTGCCACTTCAGCCTATTTTGATTGAAGGAACGTTCCGCGCAAATGAGCGAGGATTTGGGTTTGTCACGATCGATCCTGAAGAAGATGATGTGTATATCCCTAAAGAAGCGACTGGCTATGCGATGGACGGGGATACTGTTGCAATCGATATCGTCAAAACGGCGGATGCCTTTTCGGATCGTGGAGCTGAAGGAAAGGTCGTTGAGATTCGTCAACGCGCAACCACACAAATTGCCGGAGAGTTCATCGCTTATACAGAAGATGAAATGGCAGAAACGGATCTTTATGGAGTAGTCATTCCAAAAGATAAAAAAATGAATCAATTCAAAGTGTACGCCGCAGCAGAAGGTGTCCGTCCAGTAGATGGAAGTATCGTGCTGATCGAATTGACCCATTATCCAGAAAAAAGCTATGCAACGAGTTTAGAAGGAATCATCAAACAAGTCATTGGTCATAAGAATGATCCTGGGATGGATATTTTATCGATTGTCGTAGCCAATGGAATACCGACCCAGTTTCCGGATGATGTATTAAGCGAAGCAGATGCTGTACCAGATAGTATCAGTGACAAAGATTTGATTGGTCGCAGAGATTTACGTGACCAATTGATCGTGACGATCGATGGCGAAGATGCCAAAGATTTAGATGATGCAGTCACAGTTAGAAAGTTAGATAATGGGAATTACTTTTTAGGCGTCCACATTGCCGATGTTTCATATTATGTGACAGAAGGCAGTCAATTAGATCGTGAAGCCTATGAACGTGGAACAAGTGTGTATTTGACTGATCGTGTGATTCCGATGATCCCGCAACGTTTATCAAATGGTATTTGTTCGCTGAATCCTAAGGTTCCTCGTTTAACGATGAGTTGTGAAATGGAGATCGACCCAACAGGGAAAATCATTTCTCATGAGATTTTTCCAAGTGTGATCCAAACAACAGAGCGAATGACTTATACAGCAGTCAATCAGATCTTAGAAGAGCAAGACGAAGAAACTATGGCTCGCTATGAACCATTGGTTCCTATGTTTCAAGCGATGGGTGAGTTGCATGAGATCTTAGAGACGATGCGTATTCGTCGTGGTGCGATCTCTTTTGAAGATCGGGAAGCCAAAATCATGGTTGATCCAGACGGTCACCCTCAAGATATCCTCTTGCGGAGTCGTGGTGTAGGAGAACGTTTGATTGAATCCTTTATGTTAGCAGCCAATGAAACGGTGGCAGAACATTATTCACGTGCGAATTTCCCTTTTATTTATCGTATCCATGAGCAACCAAAAGAAGAGAAAATGCAACGATTCTTTGATTTTGCATCTGCTTTAGGGATTTTAGTCAAAGGAACGAAGGGCACGATCACACCTAAGGACTTACAAAAAGTGATCGAAGATGTTGAAGAAAAACCGGAGTCAGCAGTGATCAATACCATGTTGTTAAGAAGTATGCAACAAGCACGCTATTCTGAGGATAATTTTGGTCATTACGGATTAGCAGCAGAGTACTATACACATTTCACGTCACCGATCCGTCGTTATCCAGACTTGATCGTGCATCGTTTGATTCGTTCATATGGTCAAGATCCAAGTGAAAGCAATCAGACGCATTGGGAAAATGCACTGCCTGATATTGCCGATCATAGCTCGAAAATGGAGCGACGTGCAGTTGAAACAGAACGTGAAGTGGACTCAATGAAGAAAGCCGAGTTTATGATGGATAAAGTGGGAGAAGAATTTGATGGGATCATCAGCTCTGTGGTGAAATTCGGGTTATTCATCGAACTTCCAAATACAGTAGAAGGTTTGATCCATATCAATGAATTGAAACAAGATTACTTCCACTACATTGAAAACCATCTAGCGCTCGTTGGTGAGCGGACAGGATTAACTTTCAAGATCGGACAAAAAGTTCGAGTAAAAGTAGTCAAGGCTGATCCTACGGAGCGAGCGGTTGATTTCGAATTAGTCTCCGCAGAGGAATTGGCACCGTTGGAAGCGCCAAAAGGAAGAAGAAAAGAAGCCAATAAAGGTTCTTCAAAACATTCAAATGGACGGCAAACGGACAAGAAAAAACGTCCGAAGAAAGCCGATAGTAAATATGGTCCAAAAAAAGAAAAAGGGAAAAAAGGGAAAAAACCTTTTTACAAAGGCGTCACCAAGAAGAAAAAGAAAAAATAAATATAAAATGAAAATGAATTGGGGGAATGTCCAATGCCAAAAGGCGAGGGAAAACTGATTGCGCAAAATAAAAAAGCTCGCCATGATTATTCGATCATCGACACAATGGAAGCAGGAATGGTTTTACAAGGTACAGAGATCAAATCTATTCGCAATAGTCGTATCAACTTAAAAGATGGATTTGTTCGTGTGAGAAACGGCGAAGCTTTTTTGCATAATGTCCATGTCAGCCCTTATGAACAAGGGAATATCTTTAATCATGATCCACTAAGAACTAGAAAATTGTTATTGCATAAAAAGCAAATTGCGCGTTTATTGAATGAAACAAAAAATACCGGAATCACGATTGTTCCTTTGAAAGTCTATATCCGAGATGGCTATGCGAAAGTCTTGATCGGATTGGCCAAAGGGAAAAAATCGTATGATAAGCGAGAAGATCTGAAGCGAAAAGATGTGGATCGACAAATTGATCGTACATTAAAAAATTTCTCTAGATAATTTCATTATCCTTTTTCGCATATTCGGTGCTTTTAGATTTACTTAATGATAAAATTTGTTAGCATTTAATCTGATGAAACATGATTATCACAGGTTTTTTCTGAGTTTCCTGGCATCATATCATCCATGTTTTTGATGATTTTTAGACTGAAATAAAAAAGTGTCTAATTTTCATGAAAATACTTTGAAATTTCTATTTCGTGGTGGTATGATACCGTTTGGTTAGAAACCGATAAAGAAAAACCAGATACACACATGAAATTGATTTTATGTGAAATTCGGGGAAAAGAGGTGAAATGGATTGGATGAACGCTCGCTAACGTTCCACATTGGACCGGTTTGGTTTGATGGGACTGTTTGTTTGATGGTGTTGTTAACTTGTTTGATCGTTTTCTTTTTAGTTTACTTCTTTACAAGAAATCTAAAGATGAAGCCAACTGGGAAGCAAAATGCACTTGAATGGGTCATTGATTTTACACGAGGGATCGTTACAGATAATGTGCCTAGAAAAGAATTGAATAATTTTCATTTATTGGCATTTACCTTGTTTCTCTTTGTTTTTGTTGCGAACAATATCGGTTTAGTTACAAAAATCGTCTTACCTAGCGAAACGACACTTTGGAAAAGTCCGACAGCAGACCCGTTTGTAACTTTAACATTGGCATTTATTATGATCACACTTACTCATCTATTCGGGGTGAAGAAGCTCGGCTTCAAAGGTTACTTTGTCAACTCGTTCCTAAAACCTTATAGTTTTATGTTTCCAATGAAGGTGATCGAAGAGTTCACAAACTTGTTAACACTTGCTTTACGTCTTTATGGGAATATTTATGCGGGAGAAGTATTGCTAACTTTAATCGCAAAAATGATGACAAGCTTAGGCTGGTTCTCATTGCCTTTAGCAATTCCGTTAGAGATGGTTTGGATCGCGTTCTCATTATTTATCGGAAGCATCCAAGCATTTGTCTTTGTCACTTTATCAATGGTATATATGAGTCACAAAATCGAAGTAGAAGAGTAAAATAACTAGATTTAATTACTATTTAAACTATTTTAGGAGGAAGTAAATTATGAATTATATCGCAGCAGCAATCGCAATCTTAGGGGCAGCTATCGGAGCTGGTTACGGTAATGGTCAAGTAATTTCTAAAACAATCGAATCAATGGCACGCCAACCTGAAATGTCAGGTCAATTACGTACAACGATGTTCATCGGGGTAGCCTTAGTCGAAGCCGTTCCTATTCTAGGTGTTGTTATCGCCTTGATCCTAGTTTTTGGTGTGTAATAAAAATGCTGAGGTTGCGCGATAGTCAAAAAAGCTATCTACTATTTTATTAAATACGCAATCTAAGAAAACTGGATTCTCAGAGAAAGGAAGGCTAACCTATGCTGAATCAATTGGCAATTGCAGAAGTTGGCAATCCGATGTTAGGTAATATCATCGTTGTCAGCGGCTCATTTTTGATATTAATGGTCCTATTAAAACACTTTGCGTGGGGACCGATCAGCGATATTTTGAAAAAACGTGAAGATAAGATCGCCAATGATTTAGATTCTGCAGAACAATCTCGCATCAAATCAGCAAAATTAGAACAAGAACGTGAGCAACAATTGTTGGCTTCTCGCTCTGATGCTGCGGATATCATCAAACATGCGAAAGAAAGTGGAGAATTAAGCCGCCAAAATATTTTGAAGGAGACGCAAGAAGAAGTTGCTCGTCTAAAAAGTAAAGCTCAATCGGATATCACGATGGAACGTGATACGGCATTGAACTCAGTCAAAGACGATGTAGCTGAACTTTCTCTTCAAATCGCGGAAAAAATCTTGAATAAAGAATTATCTCCAGAAATGCACGAATCTTTAATCAATCAATATATCGAAGGTCTAGGTTCGTCAAATGAAACTAGATAAATATACAGTAGGTAGACGTTACGGAAAAGCATTATTTGAACTGGCGATCGATTCAAATAATACAGAAGAAATTTACCAAGAACTTCTTAGTCTACGTAAAATCTATGCTGATGTTCCTGAATTAGGGAGTATCCTTAGTGATGTTCGGTTGGAACCTCATGAAAAGCGATTGATCATGGACAAATTAGTCAGTGGTTATCAAGGAATCGTAAAAAACTTTTTAGAAGTCGTGTTCATGTACAATCGGATGAACGATCTACCTTTGATGATCGACGAATATGAACATCGTTACAATGAAAATAATGGTTTGTTACTGGGAAGTGTGACTACAGCAGTCCCACTTTCAGCGGAACAATTGACTAGACTTGAAGAAAATGTCGCTAAAACAATGAACTATCAAACGGTCGAATTGAAGCAACAAGTTGATTCTACGATCATTGGTGGGGCAATTGTAGAAGCAGATCATCAAGTGATCGACGGAAGCATTCGGACGCAGTTGGAAAAATTGCGTAATCAATTAAATAGATAGTACAAAGAGGTAGGTGAATCGAATGGCTATCAAAGCAGAAGAAATTAGTGCCTTGATTAAAGAACAAATTGAACATTATGAAAACGTGCTTTCAGTCGAAGAAATCGGTACAGTCACTTATGTTGGTGACGGAATCGCACGTGCGCATGGACTTGAAAATGCCATGAGTGGTGAACTACTTGAATTTTCGAACGGTTCATATGGTATGGCACAAAACTTGGAATCAAATGATGTCGGAATCATTATCTTAGGTGATTTTGAATCCATTCGTGAAGGGGATAAAGTAAAACGCACAGGAAAGATCATGGAAGTACCTGTAGGGGACGCAATGATCGGACGTGTCGTCAATCCTTTAGGACAACCCATTGATGGGCTAGGAGAAATCGTGACGGACAAAACACGTCCAGTTGAAGCGATGGCACCTGGTGTTATGCAACGTAAATCAGTCAACGAACCAATGCAAACAGGGTTGAAAGCGATCGATGCGTTAGTTCCGATCGGACGTGGACAACGTGAATTAGTCATCGGTGACCGTAAAACAGGGAAAACATCGATTGCAATCGATACAATCATCAACCAAAAAGGTCAAGATATGATTTGTATCTATGTAGCTATTGGACAAAAAGATTCAACGGTACGTACACAAGTAGAAACATTGAAAAAATATGGCGCAATGGATTATACGATCGTAGTCAATGCGGGCGCTTCTCAACCTGCACCATTGCTATACATCGCACCTTATGCTGGAACAGCTATGGGTGAAGAATTCATGTATAACGGCAAACATGTATTGATCATTTTTGATGATCTATCTAAACAAGCTGTTGCCTATCGTGAGCTTTCTTTATTACTTCGTCGACCACCAGGCCGCGAAGCCTATCCAGGGGATGTTTTCTACTTGCACTCACGTTTGTTAGAACGTGCAGCAAAATTAAGTGATGATCTAGGTGGAGGGTCAATGACTGCTTTACCATTTGTTGAAACACAAGCTGGGGATATCTCTGCTTATATTCCAACAAACGTCATTTCGATCACTGATGGACAAATCTTCTTAGAAAGTGATTTGTTCTATGCAGGAACTCGTCCAGCCGTAGATGCAGGGTTATCAGTTTCTCGTGTTGGTGGTTCAGCACAGATCAAAGCAATGAAAAAAGTTGCCGGAACATTGCGTCTAGACTTAGCAAGTTACCGTGAATTAGAAGCATTTACGCAATTTGGCTCTGATCTAGATGCGGCGACACAAGCGAAATTGAATCGTGGTCGTCGTACAGTAGAAATCTTGAAGCAAAAATTACATGCACCTCTTGCAGTGGAAAAACAAGTAGTCATCTTATATGCATTGACACACGGTTACTTAGACAGTATCCCTGTAGATAGCATTTTAGATTTTGAACATGAGTTATTTGAATATCTTGAGACAAATCATGCAGATCTCTTTGAAACGATCCGTACGACGAAAGATCTTCCTGAAGAAGAAGCGTTGAACCAAGCAATTCAAGAGTACAAAGATATCTTTATGGCAACAAAAGGAAATAATTCTTCAACAGAAGACAAATTGAAATCCATTCAAAATGCATAGTGAGGTGAGATGAATGGGCGCTTCATTAAATGAAATCAAGACACGAATCGCGTCAACGAAAAAGACGAGCCAAATCACTCGTGCCATGCAAATGGTGTCAGCCTCTAAATTGACAAAATCTGAAGCTTCTTCACAGAAGTTCCAGATTTATGCCAATAAGGTGAGAGAAATCGTTACGCATTTAACAGCAACACAATTAACTGACATTGCTTCGGCTAATCCAAGAGGAGATGTCAATTATAATAGTATGCTGATCAGTCGACCAGTTAAAAAAACCGGTTATATCGTGATCACAGCTGATGGTGGGTTAGTCGGTGGCTACAATAGTTCCATATTGAAACAAACCATGTCCATCTTGGAAGAAGACCATCAATCACCAGATGAATATGTCATGATCGCCATTGGTGGTACCGGAGCGGATTTCTTTAAAGCTCGTGACATCAACTTAGCGTATGAACTGCGCAATTTGTCTGATCAACCTAGCTTTGATGAGGTTCGTAAAATCGTGAACATGGCAACGACCATGTATCAAAATGAAGTATTTGACGAATTGTATGTATGTTATAACCATCATATCAATTCATTGACTAGTCAATTTCGTGTAGAAAAAATGTTACCTATTTCAGATTTAGATCCGGGAGAAGCGAAAAGCTTTGAGCAAGAATATATTTTTGAACCTTCAAAAGAAGAAATCTTGACTCAACTGTTGCCGCAATATGCCGAAAGTTTGATTTATGGTGCGATCGTCGATGCGAAAACGGCAGAACATGCCGCGGGAATGACTGCAATGAAAACCGCAACTGATAATGCTACGAACATCATCGATGATCTGACGGTTTCTTATAACCGTGCAAGACAAGGGGCGATCACCCAAGAAATTACCGAAATTGTTGCCGGAGCATCGGCACTAGAATAGCAAGGAGATTGGAGGAAAAAAGATGAGTTCAGGCAAGATTGTTCAAGTAATCGGTCCCGTTGTCGACGTGGAATTTTCTTTAGACCAATCCTTACCAGATATCAACAACGCATTAGTTGTTTATAAAAATGATGAGCAAAAATCAAAAGTTGTTCTTGAAGCAGCATTAGAATTAGGTGACGGTGTGATCCGTACGATCGCAATGGAATCGACGGATGGACTACAACGTGGAATGGAAGTCATCGACACAAGTAAAGCGATCTCTGTACCAGTTGGAACAGAAACATTAGGTCGTGTGTTCAACGTGTTAGGTGAAACAATCGATTTGGAAGCACCATTTCCAGAGGATGCCCAAAGAAGCGAGATCCACAAGAAAGCACCAAATTTTGATGAATTAAGCACAAGTACAGAGATTCTTGAAACTGGGATCAAAGTCATTGACTTATTAGCACCTTATTTAAAAGGTGGGAAAGTTGGATTGTTTGGAGGTGCCGGTGTTGGTAAAACCGTACTGATCCAAGAATTGATCCATAATATCGCCCAAGAACATGGGGGAATCTCAGTGTTTACCGGTGTTGGTGAACGTACCCGTGAAGGAAACGATCTGTATTACGAAATGAAAGATTCAGGCGTAATCGAAAAAACAGCGATGGTGTTTGGACAAATGAATGAGCCACCAGGTGCTCGTATGCGTGTCGCACTAACTGGATTGACGATTGCGGAATATTTCCGTGATGTCGAAGGACAAGACGTGCTCTTATTTATTGATAATATTTTCCGTTTCACCCAAGCAGGTTCGGAAGTATCTGCCTTACTAGGACGTATGCCATCAGCGGTTGGTTATCAACCAACCTTAGCGACTGAAATGGGACAACTCCAAGAACGGATCACTTCAACGAAAAAAGGTTCGATCACTTCGATCCAAGCAATCTACGTGCCAGCGGATGACTATACTGACCCAGCGCCAGCAACGACATTTGCCCATTTAGATGCAACGACAAACTTGGAACGTAAATTGACCGAACAAGGGATCTATCCAGCCGTTGACCCACTTGCTTCTTCATCAAGTGCGTTATCTCCTGAAATCGTAGGAGAAGAACACTACAAAGTAGCGACTGAAGTACAACATGTATTACAACGTTACCGTGAATTGCAAGACATCATCGCTATTTTAGGGATGGATGAATTATCAGATCAAGAAAAAATATTGGTTTCACGCGCTCGTCGAATCCAATTCTTCTTATCACAAAACTTCAATGTAGCTGAACAATTCACAGGTCTTCCAGGTTCTTATGTACCAGTTGAAGAAACTGTCAAAGGCTTCCGTGAGATTCTTGAAGGTAAATACGATGACCTTCCTGAAGAAGCATTCCGCAGTGTCGGCCGAATCGAAGACGTTGTCGAAAAAGCGAAAAAACTAGGCTACTAGAAAGGGGTGCCCCATGGATCAATATTTAACTGTTAATGTGGTTACTCCCGATGGTTTAGTTTATGATCACCATGCGGCAATCGTTGTTGCACGCACTACTGCTGGCGAACTTGGTATTTTACCACAGCATGCGCCAATCATCGTGCCTTTAACGATCGATGAAGTTCGTGTGAAGCGGACAGATTCAGATACACACGTTGACTGGATCGCTGTGAACGGCGGCATCATGGAAGTTCGCGATAACTTAGTTTCAATCGTCGCAGATAGTGCGGAACGTGAACGAGATATCGACGTCACTCGAGCAGAACGCGCAAAACAACGTGCTGAACGCCAAATCGAAGAAGCCAAACAAAAAGAAGATAAGAATGAACTGAAACGGGCAACTGTTGCGTTACACCGCGCAGTGAACCGTATCAATGTATCAAAACATAAGTGATTACTATAATTGACAAGTAATTGAATTATGGCGGGAGAACAACTCCCAAAAGAAGAGATCGGGACAAACACTTATGGGTGCTAATGCAGCCACGTGTGTTTCCCGATCTCTTCTTTTCTTTATCATTCATTGTTAGGATAAAATTTATTTTTTTGGTGTAAAGAAATGATATTTTTCATCCATTTTTCAGAGTTTGTCAAGAAAATTACAGAGATTTATCATTTTTACAACCAATAATTTCTACTTTTATAAAATTTATGGTATCATCAGTGTGTTAGTTATCAAAAACATTTGTTAGAAAGGGCGTAATGATGCAAGTATATGGTATTGATGCAATCATTCGGATCGTTAGTCATTTGGCATTTATTTACTTAGCCTTTTGGTCTTTGCGTTCTTTACGCGTTGACGCTTTTTTTCGTTCAATGCATACGACACAAATTAGAATGGCAATTGTCCTTTTTTCAATTTTTTTAGGGTATACAGCGAGCAGTTTTTTCTTAGAGATCATTGCGCTATGTCGAAATCTTTTCGTCAGCCTATAATTTTAAAAAAAGGTACTATTTTAAAACAAGAAGTGATATAATAAAAAAGATTTTGAGCGAATGTATACTCAACGGATTTTTTTGGGGGGAACAACATGGAAGAGATCATCGTAAAAGGTGGCAATCAATTAAAAGGAACAGTAAAGATCGAAGGAGCAAAGAATGCGGTATTGCCGATTTTAGCCGCAAGTTTATTGGCTGAAGAAGGAACGACCGTTTTAGATAATGTGCCAATTCTTTCTGACGTGTTCACTATGAATCAAGTGATCCGTCATTTGAACGTAGATGTAGCGTTTGATGAAGAGAATAATCGTGTGACACTTGATGCATCGAGAGAATTAGAAATTGAAGCACCTTATGAATACGTAAGCCAAATGCGTGCGTCAATCGTTGTGATGGGACCATTATTGGCTAGAAATGGTCATGCAAAAGTTGCAATGCCTGGTGGATGTGCGATTGGAAAACGTCCGATCGATTTACACCTAAAAGGTTTTCAAGCCTTGGGTGCAAAAATCATTCAAAAGAATGGTTATATCGAAGCAATCGCCGATCAACTGATCGGAAATACGATCTATTTAGATTTTCCAAGTGTTGGTGCGACACAAAACATCATGATGGCTGCTGTCAAAGCAAAAGGCACGACGATCATTGAAAACGTCGCACGTGAACCTGAAATCGTTGATTTAGCGAATATCTTAAATAAAATGGGTGCGAATGTTTATGGCGCTGGTACAGAAACGATGCGTATCGAAGGCGTTGATCATTTGCATGCAGTCAACCATTCAATCGTCCAAGACCGTATCGAAGCTGGTACTTTCATGGTAGCAGCAGCAATGACTGAAGGCAATCTATTGATCGCTGATGCGATTTCTGAGCATAATCGTCCATTGATCTCTAAATTGATCGAAATGGGTGCAACGATCACTGAAGAAGACGGTGGCGTTCGTGTCATCGGACCAAAACATATTTTACCAACAGATGTAAAAACAATGCCACATCCTGGTTTCCCAACGGATATGCAAGCACAAATGACTGCTATCCAGTTGGTTGCAGAAGGTACAAGTGTTGTGACTGAAACAGTCTTTGAGAACCGTTTCCAACATCTTGAAGAAATGCGCAGAATGAATGCACATGTAAAAATCGATGGCAACATTGCAATCATGGATGGTAATCACGAATTACAAGGTGCTGAAGTCTATGCAACAGATCTAAGAGCAGCAGCAGCGCTCGTATTAGCTGGTTTGAAAGCAAATGGAATCACACGCGTTCGTAACCTAAAATATTTAGATCGTGGCTATTATAATTTCCATATTAAATTGCAACAATTAGGTGCAGATGTGGAACGTGTAAATGTAGAAGAAACACCAGTCGAAAAAACACCACAAACAATCGCTTAAGGATGTGACGAGAGATGACGAGTCCACGCTATATTTTGATAAGTTTGGTAAAAATTTTAGCTGTCATTTTACTTGTACTCCTATTATTCATCATTGGAACAATGATCGGATATGGTTTGATTGGCGGTGGAAGTCCATTCAAGGTCTTTCAACCGAGCTTATGGTTGCATATCTTCGATTTCTTTAGTTAAGTGTGTACACTAGGTAACAGATAAGATAAAAAGAGGTTGTGGCAAAAGCGTACAGCTCCGAGAAATAAGCGCCAAAATCCGAAAATAGCTTTTCATATTTTTGGGTTTTGGCGCTTATTTCTGTAGGAGTTGCTTTTAGAACACCGTTTATCCGGTTATAGGGGATGGTAAGTGGATGTATGACCAATCCTCTTTTTTATGGAGATGAGAATATGAAAAAGATTTTAATTTATTTAGTTCGAGGATATCAGCGTTTTATTTCACCTGCGTTCCCACCAAGTTGTCGGTATTATCCAACTTGTTCTAATTACATGATCCAAGCCATCCAAGTACATGGTGCGCTCAAAGGAACCCTAATGGGAACAGCACGCATCTTTCGTTGCCACCCATTTGTGAAAGGCGGTATCGATTATGTGCCTCGTAACTTTCGTTTGACGCGTAATAAAGAAGATCAATCGATGCCAGACTATAAAAAATACAAAAAATAGAGTCATTGATTTTTATTAGATGGGAGAAAGCGATGTTTCAACAATTGAACAAAAGTGACTTACCATGGGCATTACTACTAGAAGCCGATCCTGATAAAAACAAAGTGATCGCTTATGTGACCAATGGCGATGGATTTATCTGGAAAGAGCAGGATGAAGTGATTGGTGTGCTTGTTTATGAAATCAGAGAAACGGAATGTGAGATCATGAATGTTTCTGTTGCTGATGCGCATCAAGGAAGAGGAATCGGTGGCAAGCTGATTGACCATGCACTCGAACAGTTTAGCAAAGAATGCAAACAACCAACAAAAATACTGATCCGTACAGGAAGTATCACGAATCCAGCGTTACATCTTTATCAAAAAAAAGGCTTTAAAGAAGTATCAAGAGAAAAGGATTACTTCATCAATAACTACCCAGAACCAATCTATGAAGAAGGAATACTTCTGAGAGATCAAGTCACTTTATCCAAAGAATTATAGAATAAAAAGAAAGCGTTTCATAGTGAAAATAATGATGAAAAACTATCGAGGAGGAACAAATAATTATGGGGATTTTAGCATTCGATTTTGGTGGTTCAGCTGTCAAATATGGTTATTGGGAACAAGAAACACTAACACATAAAGGTCAGTTCACAACACCAGCTACATGGAAAGAAATGAAAGCGCAATTATCATTGGTATTCCAACAATTATCACAAGAAGTAGCAATCAGTGGGGTCGCCTTTAGTGCACCAGGTGTTGTGAACAGCCAACGACAAGTGATTGAAGGTATCAGCGCGATCCCTTATATCCATGGGTTTGATATTTATACTGAATTAGAGGAATTATTTGGTCTGCCAGTTGCTATGGAAAATGATGCGAATTGCGCGGGAATGGCTGAGTTTTATGAAGGTGCTGCTCGTGGCTATCAAAATGTTGCTTTTGTAGTAATTGGTACAGGCGTAGGTGGTGCGATGTTCACTAATGGTGAATTGAATAAAGGCGCTCATCTTTATGGCGGAGAATTTGGCTTGATGTTTCTTAATGGGGAGCATACATTCAGTACATTAGGAACGGCAGTCCAAATGGCGTGGCGGTATTGTGAACGCAAAGGATTAGATAAACATACCTTTAGTGGAAAAGAAGTCTTTGAATTAGCAGAAAATGGTGATCCGCTCGCACAAGAAGAAGTTGAATCTTTTTATGATTATTTAACAAAAGGGTTATTTAGTATTCAATTTTCTTTTGATCCAGAAGTGATCGTATTGGGTGGCGGAATTTCTGCAAAAGAGGGATTACTGACAGAAATCAATCAACGGATGAAAAAATTGACGAATCATTTTGGGTTGAATGATTTTGATCCATTGATCACCCTGTGTGAGTATCGCAATGATGCGAACCTGATAGGGGCAGCAGCAAATTATCTAGCGCAACACGAAGCAGGAAAATAAATTATCAAATAGAAGGCACGCAGTGAATGTTTTCTGCCGTTAAATGTGATAAACTATTGAGGAGGTGGGAAATAATGTCAAAAAAGAATAAAGATATTGAAGTGCGTACCGAAGAGATCAAAAAAACGATCAAAGGGAACACATATGAGGTAACGCAGTTATTTATTGGTAAAAAAATGATCGGTGAAATTTTAGCGTATGGCCCAAAAGAATTTGAGATTTTCTTGGGAGAAGAAGACTTTGGCAAAGAAAAAAGTCTTGAAAATGCGATAGAAACAGTAATTCGTCATTGGAATTTACACGAATAAAAAAATATCAAAAAAATTTTCAATAAAGGGTTGCAATCACTTGGAAAATTAGGTATTATAACTAAGTCAGGTTGATACAAACCTTTCGGAGGAGTAGCGAAGTGGCTAAACGCGACGGACTGTAAATCCGTTCCTTAGGGTTCAGTGGTTCGAATCCACTCTCCTCCATTTCATTGGGGTATAGCCAAGCGGTAAGGCAAGGGACTTTGACTCCCTCATGCGTTGGTTCGAATCCAGCTACCCCAGTTCCTAGAGTGATCAGTTGCAGATCACTCTTTTTTTTGTGTAAAACACCTTGTTTCTTGCTGATTTTGCTATTATAGGCTAGAGTAGATATAAGAAGAAAAAAAGGAGGCGGCACAAATGAAGTGGAAACAAAAAGTAGATGAAACAGCAGAAAAAATTTACGATATGATCAAATCGGAGAAGTACAATGTAGAGATCCATGTACCGAAAAAATCAGAAAAATTTGTCCAAATCAAAGCGAAACGTCCAACAAATCATACCAAAAAATGGTTGTCTAAAAATCGTTAAGAATAACAAAAGCTCTGAAGTTCACATAATCTTGTGTTCTTCAGAGCTTTTGTTATTTTTCAATCTCGATCCCTAAGACGGTCAAGTGACCATTTCCCACTAATTTGATGACTAAAGTAGCTAACTGCTGTGGTGTCATCTCGGTATCACTAGTGACCCACCAATGTAAAGTACCGGTGAAAATGGCAGTTATGTATTCTGTGATAAAGTCAATAGGTACTTCTAGTTCGTTCTCTGTGATTTTTAGACGATCAAAGATAGTGGCGTATTTTTCTGATAAGAAAATTTTTAACTTTTTCCTGAAAAACTCGATCGAAGTGCCGTCCAAAGTCGTAATAAATATGGCTTTGTTCTCAGCCACCAATTGGTAAATTTGAGTTAAGGCGCGGTTGACCCGTTTCAGCTTCAATTTATTGTCTTCCATCAAGGGTTCCAAATCTAAGATCGAGGTAAATGTCTGGATAGCGATATGGAATAAATGCTCATAAAGATCTTGTTTATCTTTGAAATGAGCATAAAAAGTCGCACGATTGATCATTGCTTCATCGGCAATTTCTTGGATCGTGATTCGCTCCATACTTTTTGTTTCTAGTAAACGTAAGAATGCTTCAATAATCATTTTATTGGTACGTTTCACTCGAAGATCGTTTTTCTTCATCATAAAAATCTCCTCACTTTTGGTCGACAAATCGCACACGATTGTTGTTTATCTCACAAACTGACGATTATTGCTTATTGAAATCGCTCTAAATCGTTTTAAAATAGATATATGTAGTATAACAGACGGTTTGTTCAATGTTAAACAAAGCGTTTTTTTAAGAAGGTGGCGAGACGATGAAAATGTACGGAGGTATCGATGTAGGTTCAACGACAGTAAAATTAGTGATTCTTGATAACCATGGCGAAACTCTTTTTGCTAAATACGAACGACATTATGCAGATATCAGAAAAGCAACCATCAACATATTAGAAGAAGCCAAAACAACCTTACAAGATCAGGGGATTGCTTTTGCCATCACTGGTTCTGGCGGTATGGGATTAGCGGAACATCTACAATTACCTTTTATCCAAGAAGTGATTGCATGTACAAAAACGATCGAAGAAAGGATTCCCGAAACAGATGTAGCAATTGAATTAGGGGGAGAAGATGCCAAAATCACTTTTTTTGGTTCTTCTTTAGAACAACGCATGAATGGTAGCTGCGCGGGAGGGACAGGCGCGTTTATTGATCAGATGGCAGCACTATTGAAAACCGATGCAAATGGGTTGAATGAACTAGCCAAAGCGTACCAACAGCTTTATCCAATTGCCTCTCGCTGTGGTGTATTCGCTAAAACGGATGTACAACCACTGATCAATGAAGGAGCGGCGAAAGCCGATATCGCTGCTAGTATTTTTCAAGCCGTCGTCAATCAAACAATCGCTGGTTTAGCAGCAGGCAGAAAGATCAAAGGAAAGGTCGCCTTTTTAGGTGGCCCACTTTACTTTATGTCCGAATTGCGCCAACGCTTTATTGAAACGCTTGGTCTATCGACAGAAGAAGTGATTTTTCCAGAAAATCCGCAACTATTCGTAGCATTAGGGGCAGCTTATCACGCAAAAACTTCAAAGGAAAAAACACTCAGTGAATTAATCCAGAAATTGAAAAGCCAAGAGCAAGAGTTGCTTCATCCATCTCGTTCTTTAGCGCCACTGTTTCAGAACGATCAAGAGTTAGCTGATTTTCGCAGTCGACACGAAAAAGCGAAGGTGCAAGAACGTGCGCTAGCTACCCATCAGGGGGTGGCTTTTCTAGGTATTGATGCTGGTTCGACAACGACGAAAGTCACCTTGATCAATCAATCAGGAGAGCTATTATTCTCGTTTTATGGAAACAATGAAGGACAGCCTTTAGAAACAACCATCAACGTATTGAAAAATATGTATCAGCAAATGCCCAAAGGCTGCTTTATCGGTAAAGCGGTAGTGACTGGATATGGTGAAGCGTTGATCAAGAGTGCGTTGAAAATCGATATTGGTGAAGTCGAAACGATGGCGCATTATAAAGCAGCAAATTTTTTTCAACCAGGTGTCGATTTTATTTTAGATATTGGCGGACAAGATATGAAGGCAATGACGATCAAGGACGGCGCATTGTCCTCGATTCAATTGAACGAAGCCTGTTCTTCAGGTTGTGGTTCATTTATCGAAACATTTGCTAGGTCATTAGGTTATGGAATCCAAGATTTTACGGTTGCAGCTATTTCAGCCAAGAACCCTGTGGACTTAGGTTCCAGATGTACGGTCTTCATGAATTCAAAGGTCAAGCAAGTCCAAAAAGAAGGCGCTTCTGTTGGAGACATCTCGGCTGGTCTATCTTATTCTGTGATCAAAAATGCGATCTACAAAGTGATCAAAATCAGAAAACCAGAAGATCTAGGCAATAAGATCGTGTGCCAAGGTGGAACCTTTTACAACGATGCAGTCTTGCGAGCATTTGAAACAATCAGTGGAAGAGAAGTTGTTCGTCCTTCTATCGCAGGATTGATGGGTGCATATGGGGCTTCTTTGATTGCTTTGGAAGAATATCAAAAAGGGGAAATAAGTGAAGTACTCTCATTCGAAGAATTGTCTCAGTTGACGACAGAAAAAGAATTGACGCACTGTGGGTTGTGTGAGAATAATTGCCTATTGACGGTCACTTTATTTTCTGATGGTCGGAAGTTGATTTCTGGTAATCGTTGTGAACGTGGGGCACAGATCAAAATCAAAAAAGCCGATAAGAAAATCAATTTAGTGGCTGAAAAATCTCGGCAATTATTCCGTTACCGTCCATTACGAAAAACAGAAGCTGTCAACGGGGAAATCGGGATTCCAAGAGTATTGAATATGTATGAAAACTTTCCTCTTTGGCAGACTTTCTTTCGTACTTTAGGCTTTCGAGTAGTCTTATCCCCTCGTTCGAGTAAGGAAATCTACGAACAAGGAATCGACACGATTTCAAGTGATACCGTCTGCTATCCAGCGAAACTGGTGCATGGCCATATCCAGTCACTGATCGATGCTGGTGTTCCCTGCATTTTTTATCCGGGCGTGATCTTTGAGCAAAAGGAGAACAACCAAGCGGACAATCATTTTAATTGTCCCATCGTTCAAAGTTATCCAGATGTCATCAAAAATAATGTCGATGCGATTCGAGAAGGAAGGATCGATTACCGTCAGCCGTTTTTGAATCTAGCGAACGAAGCATCAGTGGCAAAGACGTTACACCAAACATTTTCTGACTATGGATTTTCAGAAGATCAAATAAAAGAAGCCTTACACCAAGGATATGAAGCATTAGCCGATTTTAAAAAAGAAATTCAGCAAAAAGGAGAAGAAACCTTGAGGATGCTACATCAAAACAATGAACGTGGCATCGTCCTTGCAGGTCGCCCTTACCATCTAGATCCGGAAATCAATCATGGGATTGCAGAATTGATCACACAAGAAGGCTTCCATGTCTTGACAGAAGATAGCATTGCTCATCTAGGAGATGTGGGGCAATTACGAGTAGTGAATCAATGGGTCTATCAATCAAGATTATATGCAGCTGCCCGAGTCGTCGCCAAATCTAAGGAGTTAGAATTAGTGCAATTAAACTCTTTCGGGTGTGGTATCGATGCGGTGACAACTGATCAAGTGGAAGAAATCATGGCGCAATATGGCAAGTTATACACTGTCCTAAAAATCGATGAAGGTGCAAATTTAGGTGCCATCAGGATACGCTTGCGCTCATTAAAAGCGGCAGTCAATGCACGAACCAAACAACAATTTCGCCCAACGAAACAATTTCTTACACCGGAAAAAATCACCTTTACCAAAGAAATGAAGAAAACACATACCTTGTTATTGCCGATGTTAAGTCCTATCCATCAATCTGGTTTAGTTGATGTTGCTCTAAAATCCTCGGGATATCGAGTCGTTTGTTTGCCAAGTGAAAGTGGCAGTGCCGTTGATGTTGGGTTGAAGTATGTCAACAATGACGCGTGTTATCCAGCAATCATCTCGATTGGGCAAATAGTCGAGGCATTGGAAAGTGGCACATATGATTTAAATCATACCAGCGTGATGATGACCCAAACAGGAGGTGGATGCCGAGCGACTAATTATATCCCACTACTTCGCAAGGCGCTTGATGAAGCTGGCTTCCCACAGATACCTGTGGTTTCTGTGTCTTTCGGCAATCAAGGGGTAGAATCTTCTCCTGGTTTTACGTTCACATTGCCATTGTTGAAACGTTTAGCTGTTGCTTTTTTATATGGCGATCTTTTTGAACGAGTCGTTTACCGCACTCGACCGTATGAGATAGAAAAAGGCGCGATTGATGAAATACACCATCAATGGCTTGAACGAGTGGAACGCAATGTCAAAAATGGTTCTTTGACAAATTTCAATCGAAATATGGCGAAAATCATCCATGATTTTGACACGGTTCCGCTAACGAACCAAACGAAACCTAAAGTAGGGATTGTTGGAGAGATCCTAGTCAAGTATTCACCGACAGCCAATAATGATATCGTCCGATTATTAGAAGAAGAAGGAGCTGAAGTCGTTGTACCTGATATCATGGGCTTTATGAATTATTCGATATACAATCAAATCTGGAAATATGAACATTTAGGTCATTCGAAAAAAAGTAAATGGGTCGCGCAGTTTCTTATCCGCTTGATTGAATATGTTGTAAAGCCAATGGATAAAGCATTAAGGAAATCACAACGCTTTGATGGAATAACACCAATTCATCAATTAGCAGAGGGAGCAAGCCAGATTTTATCAATTGGCAATCAGACCGGCGAAGGCTGGTTTTTAACCGGTGAGATGATTGAATTGTTGGAAAATGATGTGCCTAATATCGTTTGTATGCAACCATTTGGCTGTCTACCGAATCATGTTGTAGGCAAAGGGGTATTCAAAGAGCTTCGTCATCGTTACCCAAAAGCCAACATTACGGCAATCGATTATGACCCAGGTGCTTCCGTAGTCAATCAATTGAATCGAATCCGTTTGATGATGGCAACGGCCATGAAAATACTGGATCAATGATTAGTTGGGTGAACTTGAGCCAGCCTTTTTTGATTCTGTCGTTTCCGAGCAAGAATAGTAAGGGCTTGTTACTTTAATTACTTATTGAATAAGAGTGAATGATCATAGGTCTATATCCAAACGCTATTATATCGGAGGGCAAGGCAGTGGAATGAACAGCATGATGGGCTCTTTTTTGTTGAGAATTAGGTATATACCAGTTATAATAAAATAGAAATGAAAGGACGGGTAGATGTTATGTCGAATCAATTACCGGTATATATACAAATTCACGATCAAATCAAAAGTGAAATCGAGCAAGGCGTCTGGAAAATTGGAGATCGTCTTCCTTCAGAAAGAGAATTAGCCATCAAGTTTAATGTTAGTCGAATGACTTTAAGACAAGCAATCCAAAACTTAGCCGATGAAGGAATCCTTGAAAGAAAAATTGGATCAGGTACCTACGTGGCACGAGAAAAAGTCCAAGAAAAGATGTCTGGTGCAACCAGTTTTACCGAAATCATGGAATCACAAAATCGTGTACCATCCAGTCGAACGATTTCTTATTTTCTCACGTCACCAAGTTCGAGTGAAATGGAGAAATTGCAACTAAAAAAAGATGATACTATCTTACGAATGGAACGTATTCGTTTTGCTGATGATATCCCTATTTGCTTTGAGATTGCGAGTATTCCGCAAAAAATCATCGACGGATACAGCAAAGCAGAAATTACGGAGTCATTGTACCGAACACTCGAAGAAAAAAGAGGAAACAAGATCGGTGCGGCGAAACAAACAATTTCAGCAGTCTTAGCTTCAGAAAAAATTGCTGAATATTTAGAGGTCAAGCGAGGAGATGCTGTTTTACGTTTAAGACAGATCTCTTACTTTGAAGATGGCACGCCATTTGAATACGTACGTACCCAATATGTCGGCGACCGCTTTGAGTTTTATTTAGAAAGATGATCGTTCATATTGAATAAAAAGACCAGAGAATAGTCATTGGCATAGCTGCCTTCTATTCTTTGGTCTTTTTCTCTATGATCAGGCTCATTCTCTTGTTTGAATGAGTTGTTCATGATAAGAAACAGCGCCTTCAGTAAATGTCACTTGACCGCTCAAAAGTTCAATGATTGCTTCTTGGAAAGCAGAGACCTCTTTTTCATTGATCATGCAAACAACGATGACTTTTTCTGTATAGCGGATTTCTTTCACATTCACCTGCTGGAGTGCCAAGAAGTTTTCTATTTTTCCTAGCTGAGGATAGGCAATATGAATCGATAATTCTTGTTGCAATGTCCCTTCAACGATGCCAATTTCTTGTAATGCGTGGGAAACCGAATGCGCATATGCACGAATCAAGCCGCCTGTACCTAATTTGATCCCGCCGAAATAACGAGTCACAACAGCCGCAACATTGATTAGTTCATTTTTTTTGATTACTTCTAGCATCGGCACGCCAGCAGTTCCACTCGGTTCACCATCATCGCTACTTCGTTGAATCTCATTTTTTTCACCAATCACGAACGCACTACAATTATGATTGGCTTTCCAATGTTCTTTTTTTGTTTCTTGGATAAATTGTTTTGCTTCTTCTTCCGTTTCAACTCGTTTCAGTGAGCAGATAAAACGTGATTTTTTTATTTCAAGCTCACTTTGACCATTTTCTTTGATCGTGTAATAACGTTCTAACATCTGTTTCACTACTTTCATTGTTTGTTCTCGTCTCTTTTCAAGTATAGAGAATTTTTTTCTGCATGACAATTATGTTAATAGTTGCTTAACGAAGGGAATATGGGATAATAAAGAAAAGTGAGGTGCGTAACATGAAAGAACGAGTCAAAAAGTATGATGCCATCACTCATTATTTAAAGACAAATGGTGGCTCTCAAATCACGCTGACATTTACTCAAATCGATGAGTTGCTTTTTCCAAGTAGTGCCTTGCCCCGTTCTGCACGAGAAAGTACCGATTGGTGGGCGAACGACTATAAACATCCTGAAAAAGGCGCCTATGGCTGGATCAATGCTGGCTATGAAGTGGTGGTCATCAATTTAGAAAAAGAATTTATCGTATTCAATCAATTAGTCAAATCCAGTTGGTTGTTTGACGAATAACTATTTTTCTAGCTGTTGATCCGATCCTTCGATTCAAGTTCAAATTTAGGTCTAGCTACATATATCAGTATGATCTGAGTCCGAAAGTTTCTGTTAAAGAAATGGCCCGCTGACTCAGTTTCATACTTTTTTTGTTTTTCATTGAAATCATCACGTTCGTTCGTCCGCTTATTAGCTGATTTTCTAATTGGATCAATCCGATTGATTCTGCATGAAGAATTTCTTTTTTGGCGTATCTATTTTGCGAAGGGAGAGAAGTGCACATGCAAGCGGAAGATTTTTTTGGGCGGCGATTATTAACTAAAGAAGTATATGGGAATGAACATTCTTATGAAAAATTGAACTATGTAGTGGTCGATGCAATCACAATAAAAAAGAAGCAGCTTTATTGCAATCGTTGCAGTCAAACGACCCCTTTGCAAACTGCAAGGCTCAATGCGTCTACCTACTACTGTCCCCACTGTCTGTTTTTGGGGCGTTGCGATACCCTGCAACAGCTCTACTTATTCGAACAACCAAATGGAAAGAAGCGTCATATAAATCACTGTTGGGAAGGTCAATTAACAACACTACAACAGCAAATTTCGGATGATCTATGTGAACGATCGGGTGAGCATTTGGTTTGGGCAGTTACCGGTTCAGGCAAGACGGAGATGCTTTACGCCAGTATCCGAAAGACCTTAGCTAAAGGTAGGAGAGTTGCTATCGCCTCACCAAGGATCGATGTTTGTCAGGAATTATACCTACGACTTAGCAAGGTCTTCCCAGAAGAAACGATCCGCCTGCTTCATGGGAAATTAGACGAACCTGATCGCTATGGTTCTTTAGTGATTTGTACGACGCATCAGTTGTATCGTTTTTACCGAGCATTTGCTCTTTTAGTAGTAGATGAAGTGGATGCTTTTCCATTTGTGGGGGATCAAGGGTTAGCTTATGCAGTGGAAACCGCGCTACAAAGAAATGGCCAACTGATATATTTAAGTGCGACACCCGATGACCAGTTATTGAAAAAAAGCCGAACAGCTATGACTGTTCATCAGTTGGCTTTACGCTTTCATCAACGATTATTGCCAGAACCGAAACTGCTTTTTTGGGATCAGTGGGCTAATCGCTGTTTACACCCAAAAAAGAATCAACGATTGTGTCGCTTGATCCAAGAGCTAGTCAAAGAAAACCATGTGCTATTGTTTTGCCCGAGTATCTCTTTAATGGAGCAATTGGAGAAACAATTAAAAAAACAATTGTCTTGTCGTATGACATCCGCCTCATCAAAAGATGAAGCACGTAGTAGCAAAGTCCAAAATATGAGAGAGCAACATTACGATGTGTTTTTGACAACGATGATCTTAGAGCGCGGGGTGACTTTTGAACGGATCTCAGTCGTTGTTTTAGGCGCCGATCATCCGGTATTCAGCAAATCATCACTGGTCCAAATTGCTGGACGTGCCGATCGAAAGGGAGGATTCACCAATAGTCAGGTCTATTTTTTCTATGAAGAAAAGACACGTGCTATCGCAAAGGCGTGTAAAGAAATCAAACAAATGAATAAAAAAGGAAAAGAGCAACGAGATGAGATGCGTATACTGTAAGAAAACATTTAGTAGAAATATAACAATTAGTGAATTGCTTGGACTGAAAAAAATAGCGAGACGTTGCCAGGAATGTCAATTTTTATTCCAACGAATACAACAGGAGAGTAGCCATCAGTGCGAAGGCTGCAAAAAAGTATGGACGAAACAGGCGATTGATCAACCTGACTATTGCCGAGATTGCTTGCATTGGCGTACGCGTTATCCTGACTATCGTTTTTGTCATCGTGCGTTCTTCCGCTATGATCACGCGTTCCGTACTTGGCTCAAACAATATAAATTCATGGGGGATATCCTGTTGGCACACACATTCAGCTTAGAGTTACAAGAATTACGAAAACAATATAAGTCGTTTGTTTTTTGTCCGATCCCATTGTCTACAGAAAGGATCAGCGAAAGGGGATTTAATCAAGTGAGTGAACTATTGAGAGCTGCTGGGCTTCCTTTTCAAGAATTGCTGATCAGAGAAAAACACCATACACCGCAATCTAAAAAAACAAGAGAGCAACGTTTGATTACGTCCCAACCATTTGTTTATCAGCCATCTACGCTTAAAATCAAAGGGGAAAATATCTTACTGATCGATGATGTTTATACGACTGGCCAGACGATGTTCCATGCAGCGACCTGCCTATTGGCGCAGTCACCCAATAAAGTACAGACGTTCTCACTTGCTAGATAAGCTTTTTGTAGAAACAGCAGTAAAATGACAGCGATTTAGTTTGCAAATGCTTACGAGTTCGATATAATAGAAGTAAGAAGAGGGAAAGAGTGGTCCTTCTCCTTCTTGATTGTGGTAGATGAAAGGGGTAGTTTTTATGTTTAGATATAATGTACGCGGCGAAAATATCGAAGTAACTGAAGCGATTCGTGACTACGTAGAGAAAAAAGTAGGAAAATTAGAACGTTATTTCAGCGATGCTCCCGATGCTACGGCGCATGTGAATTTAAAAGTTTATACTGAAAAAACAGCAAAAGTGGAAGTTACGATTCCATTACCTTATCTCGTATTACGTGCCGAAGAAACTTCACCAGATCTATATGCAAGTATTGATTTGGTTGTTGATAAATTGGAACGTCAAATCCGCAAATTTAAAACAAAAATCAATCGCAAATCTCGTGAAACTGGTTTGAATACAGCAAATGCGGCGGTTATGTTCAATAATGAAGACGAAGAAGAAAATGAGTCTGAATTAGATATCGTGCGTACAAAACGCTTGTCATTGAAACCAATGGACAGCGAAGAAGCTGTTTTACAAATGAATATGTTAGGCCATAACTTTTTCATCTTTGAAGATGCAGAAACGAATGGTACAAGCATTGTTTACCGTCGTAAAGATGGCAAATATGGATTGATCGAAACTGATTGATAAATAACGAAAGAATAACATGAGAAAAACTTGCAGTGGTCTCTAATGACTACTGCAAGCTTTTTTTTCGGATTGAATAGATAAAAAAGAATATGAAATAATTATGAAGATATCACTTTAATTGTCTTAAGTTATTTCATTTATCCACAACTAATGATAAAATAAGAAACAGAGTCTACATAGTTTGGATATTATATAAAAGGAGATTAAACAACGCATGGCCAATTTTATTCGTTCGATTATCGAAAATGATAAGAAAGAACTAAAACGTTTAGAAAGTATTGTAAAAAAAATCGAAGCTCATGCTGATGATATGGCAGCATTAACAGATGAACAATTACAAGCAAAGACAACCGAATTTAAGGAAAGATATAAAAAAGGGGAAACATTAGATCAACTTTTACCAGAAGCTTTCGCAGTCGTTCGTGAAGCAGCAAAACGCGTATTAGGATTGTACCCTTACCCTGTGCAGTTGATGGGGGGGATCGTACTTCATGATGGAAATATTCCAGAGATGCGTACCGGTGAAGGGAAAACCTTGACTGCTACGATGCCTGTTTATTTAAATGCTTTGACGGGAGAAGGCGTTCACGTAGTTACTGTCAATGAATACTTGTCTACCCGTGACTCCAATGAGATGGGTGAGTTATACAACTTCTTAGGTTTGACAGTTGGTTTGAATATCAATTCAAAATCAGCAGATGAAAAACGTGAAGCCTACAATTGTGATATTACGTATAGTACAAACAACGAGCTAGGGTTTGACTATTTGAGAGACAACATGGTCGTTTATCGTCATCAAATGGTACAACGTCCATTGAACTATGCAATCGTCGATGAAGTCGATTCGATCTTGATCGATGAAGCAAGAACGCCATTGATCATTTCTGGACAAGCAGAAAAGTCAACTGCGTTATATACGCGTGCTGATAACTTTGTCAAACGATTGAAAGAAGAAGAAGATTATAAAATCGATGTTCAATCAAAAACGATCAGCTTGACTGAAGCGGGAATTGAAAAAGCCGAAGAAACTTTCGGTTTAGATAACTTATATGATATCGAAAATTCTGCTTTAACGCATCATATCGATCAATCATTACGCGCAAACTATATCATGATTTTAGATATCGACTATGTGGTCCAAGATGGAAAAGTAATGATCGTTGACCAATTTACTGGTCGTATCATGGATGGACGCCGTTATTCTGATGGCTTGCACCAAGCGATTGAAGCCAAAGAAGGCGTGGAGATCGAAGATGAAACAAAAACGATGGCATCGATCACATTCCAAAACTATTTCCGTATGTATAAGAAATTATCTGGTATGACAGGGACAGCGAAGACAGAAGAAGAAGAGTTTAGAGAAATCTACAACATCCAAGTCATTCAAATCCCTACAAATCGTCCGGTCATTCGTGATGATCGTCCAGATTTGTTATATCCGACATTGACAAGCAAGTTCAATGCAGTCGTTCAAGATATCAAAGATCGTTACCGTAAAGGACAACCTGTTCTTGTAGGTACTGTCGCTGTTGAAACGTCTGAATTGCTTTCTGATTTATTGAACCGAGAACGCGTACCTCATGAAGTACTAAATGCCAAAAACCACTTTAAAGAAGCCGAGATCATCATGAATGCTGGTCAAAAAGGAGCAGTTACGATTGCAACGAACATGGCTGGTCGTGGTACGGATATCAAGTTAGGTCTAGGTGTTCGTGAGTTGGGTGGATTAGCCGTTATTGGTACAGAACGTCACGAATCAAGACGTATCGATAACCAGTTACGTGGACGTGCCGGTCGTCAAGGAGATCCAGGGATGTCACAATTCTACTTGTCTCTTGAAGATGACTTGATGAAACGATTCGGTTCAGAACGAATCAAAGCTTTCTTGGAACGCATGAAGATCGGTGAAGAAGATGCAGTGATCCAAAGTAAGATGTTGTCGAAACAAGTTGAATCTGCGCAAAAACGTGTAGAAGGAAACAACTACGACACACGTAAAAACGTTCTTCAATACGATGACGTGATGCGTGAACAACGTGAAGTCATCTATAAACAACGTCAAGACGTCATCATGGAAGAAACAAGTCTATCTGAACCATTGATGAATATGGTCAAACGAACGATCAGTCGAGTAGTAGATGCACATACTCAACTTGAAAAGGAAAACTGGAACCTTGAAGGGATCGTTGACTTTGCTGGTAGTACACTTGTTCATGAAGACAGTATTTCATTGGCTGATCTAGAAGGCAAGACACCGCAACAAATCAAAGAATTCTTAAATGAAAAAGCACAAGAAATCTTTAATACGAAAGCTTCACAACTAAATGGACCTGAGCAATTACTTGAGTTTGAAAAAGTCGTGATCTTACGTGTTGTCGATTCAAAATGGACAGACCACATCGATGCAATGGATCAATTACGTCAATCGATCGGACTACGTGCTTACGGACAAAACAATCCACTTGTCGAATATCAAACAGAAGGCTACAAAATGTTTGAAGACATGATTGGTGCAATCGAATACGAAGTAACACGTATCTTTATGAAAGCAGAGATCCGTCAAAACGTCCAACGTGAACAAGTGTCTCAAGGACAGCCTGTTCAACCAACAGAAGGCGACGCGAAAGAAAACAGTCGATTGAATGTGAAATCACAGCCTGTCAGTGTCAATAAAGTTGGTCGTAATGACCCTTGTCCATGTGGCAGTGGTAAAAAATACAAAAATTGTCACGGCAAGAATGAAATGTAATCTTTCCTATTGAAAGAAATCGTTCATACTGAACAATAAGATTTGATCAATTCAGAAAAGGAACTCCCCTCATATGAGAGTGATCGTTCCTTTTCACAAACTAAAATAGATAGGGAATCTTAAAGCACTATTTTTTGTTTTATGACTTCCCTGAGGTCAAGCAGTACTGAGCCTCAAGAAATAAGGTGGAATCCGCAAAAATCGTTCGTTGAATTTTTGTGGATTCCACCTTATTTCCGAAGAGGTTACTTTTGGGACACACTACCATTAAGAACGGAATGAAAAAGGGAAAGTGGCAAGCTTGTCGCATCTTATTCTTTCTGTTCGTTCAAGATTCTGGTAGACTAAACAATGAAGATTAGACAGAAAGAAGGAAATCGAAATGGAAATTTCTGAAATTCGAAACCTCCTAACCGAAATGCAAGAGAAAGTCACAAGTTTTAGGGGGTCTCTTTGACTTAGATCAGCTGGAAGAAGATATTGCTGAAGCAGAAGCAAAAATGGCTGAACCAGGTTTTTGGGATGATAGTGAAGCTGCACAAAAAGTGATCAATGAAAATAATGCAAACAAAGAAACCTATGATCAGTTCAATGAACTCGCACAAGAGCTAGAAGAACTAGAATTGATGGTGGAAATGTTACAAGAAGAGCCAGATGCGCAAATGCAAGAAGAAGCACAAGAGCGAATCAGTGCGTTAGCTGAAAAAATGACGACTTACGAATTAGCCATGTTACTAGACGGACCTTATGACCGCAATAACGCCATCGTCGAGCTGCATCCAGGTGCTGGGGGAACAGAATCTCAAGACTGGGGAAGTATGTTGTTACGAATGTACACCCGTTGGTCAGAGCAACACAACTACCAAGTGGAAATGTTAGATTACCAGGCTGGTGATGAAGCTGGAATCAAAAGTGTGACATTATTGATCAAAGGGCATAATGCTTATGGTTATCTGAAATCAGAAAAAGGCGTTCACCGTCTTGTTCGGATCTCGCCATTTGATTCGGCGAAACGCCGACATACGTCATTTTGTTCGGTCGATGTCATGCCAGAATTAGATGACATGATCGACATCGAGGTCAATCCTGATGATTTGAAGATCGACACTTACCGAGCAAGTGGAGCGGGTGGACAGCATATCAACAAAACAGAATCTGCTGTACGGATCACGCATTTGCCAACAGGAACGGTCGTTGCCAGTCAGGCACAACGCTCACAATTAAAAAACCGTGAACAAGCGATGGGGATGCTGAAAGCGAAACTTTATCAATTGGAAGTTGAAAAGAAAGAACAAGAAGCAGCTGCATTACGTGGGGAACAAATGGAAATCGGCTGGGGCTCACAGATCCGTTCTTATGTTTTCCATCCGTATTCGATGGTCAAAGATCATCGGACCAATGTGGAAACTGGAAATGTCCAAGCGGTGATGGATGGCGAGTTAGACCCATTTATCGATGGCTATTTAAAAATGCATATATAGTATGCTTACGATTAGTAGTAAATTGAAATAAAATTGTAAGATTTCGAAAGCAAGCTGAAACATTCCCATGCTATAATGACTAAAGACTGAAAAGATATGGAGAGAACGCCATGATTGAAATGAAGGATGTAATGAAGAAGTACTCAAATGGTACCACAGCTATCCGAAATCTCTCGATCGTCATTGACCAAGGAGAGTTTGTTTATGTAGTAGGACCATCTGGTGCTGGTAAATCTACATTCATCAAATTGATGTACCGAGAAGAAAAAGCAACGAAAGGAACATTGAACGTTGCTGGCCATGATCTGATAAATATCAAAGATCGTGAAGTACCTTATTTACGTAGAGAAATCGGAGTAGTTTTCCAAGACTATAAATTGTTGCCTCGAAAAACAGTATATGAAAATGTCGCATATGCGATGCAAGTCATCGGTAGAAAACCTCGTGACATAAAAAAACGTGTCATGGAAGTTTTAGACTTAGTCGGCTTGAAACATAAAGTACGTGTTTTCCCAAGTGAATTATCAGGTGGGGAACAACAGCGTGTTTCGATTGCTCGAGCAATCGTGAATACACCAAAAGTATTGATTGCAGATGAACCGACAGGAAACTTAGACCCGGAAAACTCATGGGAAATCATGAAGTTATTAGATAGGATCAATGCGCAAGGAACGACTGTTGTTATGGCTACACATAACAGTACGATCGTTAATACAATTCGTCACCGCGTAATCGCCATTGAAAATGGCCGGATTATTCGTGACCAAGCGGAAGGGGAATATGGATACGATGATTAGAACCTTTTTCCGTCATTTATTAGAAAGTATCAAAAGTTTAAAACGAAACGGTTGGATGACCATCGCATCAATCAGTGCGGTGACGATCACACTGACTTTGGTTGGTGTATTTATGGCAATCATCATGAATGCGACTAAATTAGCCGAAGACATCGAAGGTAACGTAGATGTTTCTGTGTTCGTTGATATCGGGACGAATGAGAAAGATATGAAAACACTCGAAAAAGAATTGAATGAACTTGAACACGTCAACAAAGTTGAATTTTCAAGTAAAGACCAAGAATTAAAGAAAATCCAGGATCAAATGGGTGATTCTTGGAGTTTGTTTGAGGGAGACGGCAATCCGTTATACGATGTATACGTTGTAACAACGACACAACCTTCTTATACTAAAGAAGTTTCTGAAGAAGCCGCGAAGTTGAAAAATGTTTTCCGTTCGGATTATGGTGGCACTTCGTCTGACCGAATCTTTGATATTGCTGCGGCAGTACGTACATGGGGATTAGCAGCAGCTGCCTTGCTATTATTTGTCGCGATGTTCTTGATCTCAAATACGATTCGTATCACGATCATTTCACGTCAAAGAGAGATCCAGATCATGCGTTTAGTTGGTGCCAAGAATGGCTATATCCGTTGGCCTTTCTTCCTTGAAGGAGGTTGGATCGGCTTGATTGGAGCCATTATTCCTGTATTGATTCTCACATTTGGGTATCAGGAAATCTACAAATTGCTCAACCCAACCTTGTTGCGTTCAAATTACTCATTGATACAGCCACAGGATATCGTTTGGAAAATCGACGCATTGATGGCCGGTATTGGTGTCATTATTGGTTCATTAGGTTCGATTATTTCAATGAGAAGATTCTTGAAATTTTAGTCAAAGATATGAAGCAGACCAGTGGGAGCGATCCTGCTGGTTTTTTTTTGTAAAAATTTTCATTCTCGAAAAATCTATTTTATAGAAAAATAAACTTACTCTTTCCTTTCTATCTATAGTATTCTAAGGAAGTCGGTTTTTCTGGTAGACAAATCAGTGGTTTTTCTTTACTTTAAAAAACAACTTCGCTATCCTAAGGAGGATAGCCGGATAAGAGGTGAGGCAATGGATATTATTTTTGACAATTTTTCGACGATCTTACTGCTTACGAACACATTATTATCTTTAGTGATCGTTTTTACCGAAAGAAAAGAAACTGCTCAAACTTGGGCATGGTTACTTGTATTGACTTTTATCCCGATACTAGGTTTTTTCCTTTACATTTTCTTTGGACGTGGGATTTCAAAAGATAAGATATTTGATTTGAAGATTCAAGGAAAGATCGGTAAGAACTTAGAGATCGAAGAGGATCGACAGGCATTGATGCGGGGATTATACCCACATCCTCCGACTGGACAAGTGGATGTCAAACAGTTGATTTATATGTTAACTGTTGGAGAAAGCACACTGTATACCACAAGCAATGATGTGACGCTGTTCACCGATGGCAGAGAAAAATTTGACCGGTTGATCGAGGATATTGAACAGGCAACTGACCACATCCATCTACAATATTATATTTATCGCAGCGATAGCTTAGGGATCGAGGTCTGCCAAGCATTAACTTCTGCTGCTCGCAGAGGGGTACAAGTAAGAGTTTTACTAGATGCGTGGGGATCGACGGAAGTTTCAACCAAGTTTTTCCATGAGTTAAAAGAAGCTGGTGGAGAAGTTGCTTTCTTTTTTCCGCTTTTTGTTCCTTATCTGAACCCGCGAATCAATTATCGTAATCATCGAAAGATCGTAGTAATCGATGGGAAAATTGGTTATACAGGTGGATTCAATGTGGGAAATGAGTATTTAGGTCTCGTGCAAAAATTTGGTTATTGGCGAGATAATCATTTGCGTATCTATGGTGAAGGAGTCTATGCGCTACAAAATCGCTTTTTGATGGATTGGAATTCTCAACATACAAAAGAAGTGCATTATGCGGCGCGCTTTTTCCCAAGTATTGCATCAACCGGTGAGATTGCTTTACAGGTCGTGACGAGTGGACCAGACTCAGAACATGAACAAATCAAAATGACGTACCTTAAAATGATCTCACTGGCCAAGCGGGAGATTTTGATCCAAACGCCTTATTATATTCCAGATGAATCAATCCATGAAGCGTTGAAATTGGCATTGCTATCCGGTGTGAAGGTCCATTTGCAGATTCCCAATAAACCAGATCACCCATTAGTGTATTGGGCAACGTATTCTTTTGCTGCTGAATTGATCGAATATGGTGCTGTCATCGAAACTTATGAAAATGGATTTATTCATGCGAAGACAATGATCATCGATAGCGGAATCGTTTCCGTAGGTTCAGCAAACATCGACGTTCGTTCTTTCCGTTTAGATTTTGAGGTCAATACACTGATCTATGACGAACGGCTCGCAACTCAAGTGCGAGGGGCATTTTTTGAAGATGCAAAAGTTTCTGAGCGTTTGACAAAAGAACGTTACGAGGCTCGGGGCTGGATGATCAAGCTAAAAGAGGGATTGGCTCGACTTGTTTCACCACTCTTGTAAAAAACTGAACAAAAAAGGACATGAAATAGACTCATAAGAGCAGATTTTCATGTCCTTTTCTATCGGGGCCATTTCTGTAGTTTTATTACAAGAAATGGAGAAAGCGTCTCGCAAGAGCGGGAATTAACTTTTGGGGTATTTCTTGTTTTTTGGGGAAAGCAAGAAATAAGTTAATGCTTGCTTGGTACAGAGACACATTTCAATGCCAGTATAGCATAGAAAAATTTATTGAGATAGTATTTTTTTTAATTAAATTAAATTATTTGTTATTTAATAAAATCAATTGATTTTCAAGTAATAGTGAAAATGTTAAAATGGAAATACTTTAGGATTGAAGGAGATTTCTAATGAAAAAATTACGATTATTAATACCAATGATAGCACTATTTATAACAATGTCTGGGTGTTCAAACCTGGTCGACCAAGGTGAATCGATCACAGCGGTGGGATCATCCGCTTTACAACCTTTAGTTGAAACGGTTGCTGAGACATATCAATCAGAAAATCCCGGCAAATTTATCAATGTACAAGGTGGCGGAAGTGGTACTGGTTTATCGCAAGTCCAATCAGGTGCTGTTGAGATCGGTAATTCTGATTTGTTCGCAGAGGAGAAATCAGGGATCGATGCGTCCGCGCTGATTGACCATCGAGTAGCAGTAGTGGGCATTACACCAATTGTCAACAAAGAAGTCGGCATTGACAACATTTCGATGGAAGACTTGAAAAAAGTATTTACTGGTGAACTGACGAACTGGAAACAACTAGGTGGGAAAGATCAGCCAATCGTGATCTTGAACCGTGCTGCAGGTAGTGGAACGAGAGCAACTTTTGAAAAATGGGTCTTAGACGGTGAAACAGCGATTCGTTCCCAAGAACAAGATTCTAGTGGAATGGTCCGTCAAATCGTTGCGGATACCCCAGGAGCAATCAGCTATGTCGCATTCTCTTATGTATCAAAAGATGTGGATACACTGAAAATCGACGGAGTCGAGCCAACAGACAAGAATGTCACAACAAATGATTGGACGATTTGGGCTTATGAGCATATGTATACGCGAAAAGAGACAAGTCAATTAACGAAAGACTTTTTAGCTTATATCTTATCAGATGAAGTGCAAAAAAATATCGTTGGAGATTTAGGCTATATTCCAGTGTCGAGTATGAAAGTTGAACGCGATTGGGAAGGTAATGTGGTGAATTAACCATCTTTACACAAAATTTACAAAGTTAGCAAAAAATTTACATGTTATTAAAATCAAATTGATATTCGCTTAGTAGACTGTATAGGTATGTTAAAGGACCAAGGAGGAATCATCTGTGGAAGATGTAAAAAAAGCACTAGTAACTAAATCCAAGCGCTCGAAAATGGAACAACGTGGAAAGTTTATCAGCTTTTTATGTATTGCATTGATTGTAGTGGTTGTTTTAGCAATATTTTATTTTGTTGCCAGCAAAGGGTTAGCGACCTTTTTTGTTGATAAAATCAATGTTTTTGATTTCTTATTTGGAACAAATTGGAATCCAAGCGCACTCGGGCCGGATGGAAAACCAATGGTAGGAGCTCTACCAATGATCGCGGGTTCGTTTATCGTTACTTTTTTATCTGCGATCATTGCAACACCTTTTGCCATCGGAGCAGCTGTGTTCATGACAGAAATCTCTCCGAAAAACGGAACAAAGATTTTACAACCGGTCATTGAACTACTTGTAGGTATTCCTTCAGTTGTTTATGGGTTTATCGGTCTATCCGTCATCGTTCCATTCATTCGCGGCATTTTTGGCGGAACGGGTTTTGGTATTTTAGCCGGAACATTTGTGTTGTTCGTAATGATCTTACCAACGGTTACGACGATGACAGTCGATGCGTTAAAAGCCGTACCAAGACACTATCGTGAAGCTTCTCTTGCATTAGGAGCAACGAGATGGCAAACCACATATAAAGTAGTCTTACGCGCAGCAATTCCAGGAATCTTGACAGCTATCGTCTTTGGGATGGCTCGTGCCTTTGGTGAAGCCTTAGCGATCCAAATGGTTATCGGTAATGCGGCATTGATGCCAACAAGCTTTACCACTCCAGCTGCAACGCTGACATCGATCTTGACGATGGGTATCGGAAATACGATCATGGGTACCGTTGAAAACAACGTGTTGTGGTCTCTAGCCTTGATCCTACTCTTGATGTCATTATTCTTTAATATCGTTATCCGCTTGATTGGTAAGAAGGGAGAATTGAAATAATGAATGCAAAACGTTCTGATAAAATAGCAACAGGTGTCTTATATGTGATTTCAGGCATCATCGTCCTGATCCTCGCTGCGTTGCTTCTTTATATCTTAGTTCGCGGTATTCCACATATCTCTTGGGCATTTTTGACTGAATCGTCAAAAGCGTATCAAACTGGCGGAGGAATTGGAATCCAATTATTCAACTCTATCTATTTACTGATCATCACAATGATCATCAGTTTTCCGATTTCACTGGGTGCAGGAATCTACTTGTCTGAGTATGCAGGTAAAAACTGGTTGACAGATGTCATCCGCACATCCATTGAGATTCTTAGCTCATTGCCTTCTGTCGTTGTCGGTCTCTTTGGTTTCTTGGTTTTCGTTATCCAATTCCAATATGGGTTCTCGATCATTTCAGGTGCCTTGGCATTAACCGTATTCAACTTGCCTTTATTGACTCGGACAGTCGAAGAATCTTTACAAGCAGTTCATTACACACAACGCGAAGCTGGTTTAGCTCTAGGATTGTCTCGTTGGGAAACAGTGCTTCGTGTCGTTGTTCCTGAAGCGACACCAGGTATTTTGACGGGGGTCATCTTGAGTTCTGGCCGTATTTTCGGTGAGGCCGCAGCGTTGATCTATACCGCTGGTCAAAGTGCGCCAGCCTTAGATTTTACTAACTGGAATCCATTTAGCATTTCCAGCCCGATCGGTATCTTCCGACAAGCTGAAACACTAGCTGTCCACATTTGGAAAATCAATACAGAAGGAACGATGCCCGATGGGGTTTCCGTTTCGGCAGGAGCTTCTGCAGTATTGATCATCGCTGTGTTACTATTCAACTTTGGTGCTCGAGCAATTGGAAAACGTCTGCACCGTAAAATGACTTCAGCTTAAGGAGAAGAAGCAGAATGAAAGAATATAATATGAATGAAACCAACATCATCAAAATGGGCGCTGAAAAAGATATCGCGCTATATACAGATGATTTGCATGTATGGTATGGCGATAACGAAGCCATTAAAGGTGTCAATCTTGAATTTGAAAAGAATAAAATCACTGCATTGATCGGACCATCAGGGTGTGGGAAGTCCACTTATCTACGTTCATTGAATCGAATGAACGATGGGATCGCAAACACGAAGATCACTGGAAAGATCATGTATAAAGAAGTCGATGTCAATGCACCACAAATCGACGTTTACGAAATGCGCAAACGAATCGGCATGGTGTTCCAACGTCCGAATCCTTTTAGTAAATCAATCTATGACAATATTACGTTTGCCTTGAAACAGCATGGTGAGAAAAACAAACAAAAACTAGATGAGATCGTCGAAACTAGTTTGAAGCAAGCGGCATTATGGGATCAAGTCAAAGATAGTTTGAATAAAAGTGCTTTGGCGTTATCAGGTGGACAACAGCAACGTCTTTGTATCGCTCGTGCAATCGCGATGAAACCAGATATTTTATTGCTTGATGAACCAGCGAGTGCGTTAGACCCGATTTCTACTGGGACTGTTGAAGAAACGTTAGTCAACTTAAAAGAAGATTATACGATTATTATTGTGACTCACAATATGCAACAAGCTGCCCGGATCAGCGATTACACTGCGTTCTTCTATCTTGGAAATGTGATCGAGTATGACAAGACGAATAAGATATTTACTAGACCTAAGATTCAGGCAACTGAAGACTATGTGTCCGGTCATTTTGGTTAAGACGGAGGACTTGCTATGACAAAAGAAATTATCTCATCAAAAGATCTTCATCTGTATTATGGGGAAAAAGAAGCCTTGAAAGGCATTGATCTAAGTTTCAATAAAGGCGAGATCACTGCAATGATCGGACCATCTGGTTGTGGGAAATCTACTTATTTACGTTCATTGAATCGTATGAATGATTTGATCCCAGGTGTAACGATCACTGGTAGTGTCGTTTACAAGGGCAATGATATCTACAGTCCTAAAACGGATATCGTTGGACTACGTAAAGAAATCGGTATGGTGTTCCAACAACCAAATCCTTTTCCATTCTCCATCTATGAAAATGTCATTTATGGGTTGAAAATCAAAGGTGAAAAAGACAAAAAAGTGTTAGACCAAGTAGTAGAAGAGAGCTTGAAAGCAGCATCTGTTTGGGAAGATGTCAAAGATAAATTGCATAAAAGTGCGTTGTCTTTATCAGGTGGACAACAACAGCGAGTGTGTATTGCCCGTGTGTTAGCTGTCAATCCAGAAATTATTTTATTAGATGAGCCAACTAGTGCCTTAGATCCAGTCTCTACTGGTAAAATAGAAAGTATGTTATTAGAATTAAGAGAACGCTATACGATGATCATTGTGACTCACAATATGTCACAAGCATCACGTATCTCAGACAAAACAGCTTTCTTCTTAGATGGCAATTTGATCGAGTTCAACAATACGAAAAAAATATTTATGAATCCTGATAAAAAAGAAACGGAAGATTATATCTCAGGACGATTCGGATAAGGAGGAAAGAGGATGTTACGAACACAATTTGAAGAAGAATTATTGAACCTTCATAATCAATTTTACGAAATGGGAATGATGGTTAGTAATGCCGTGCATAAATCAGTGCGCTCTTATACAAAACACGACAAAGTTCTTGCAAAAGAAGTAATTGAAAATGACATTACAATCAATGATATGGAAACACGATTAGAGAAAAAAAGTTTTGAAATGATTGCTTTGCAACAACCGGTGACAACTGATCTACGAACGATCATCACAGTCATGAAAGCAAGTTCAGATTTAGAGCGTATGGCTGACCACGCAGTATCAATCGCCAAGTCAACGATTCGTCTTAAAGGAGAAACAAGAATTCCTGAAATCGAAAAAGAAATCTCTGATATGTCTGATTATGTCAAAAAAATGGTAGATAATGTCTTAGTCGCTTACGTTAAAACAGATGAAAAGGATGCACGTACGATTGCAAATATGGATCATCGTGTCAATGAATCATTCAATCGGATCTACAATGCAACGATCAAAAATATGCAAGCAAATCCCGAAACTGTTATCAGTGGAACGGACTATGTCAACGTAGCAAGTTATTTAGAGCGGATCGGTGATTACGTAACAAATATCTGTGAATGGATCGTGTATCTAGCTACAGGTAAAATCACTGAGTTGAACACAAATCATAACGAAGAGACTAATCAAAGATAAAAATCATTCGCTGATTTTTGTCAAATGCTGATCAGTATTTCTGAGAAATAAGCGCCAACTTCCGAAAAGAGAGATATATTTTTGGAAGTTGGCTTTTTTATTAATATAGAAGACAATTATTCGAGATTTGGCGATGATTAATTGTTTGTTGTTATCCATTTCATAAATTTTAAGGATCGGGTACATTAGATATCCTGTTCCTTCTAAAAATGAATAAATGGTGTTCAAGAAGCTGACCTTCAACACTAAGCTAAAAAATTGTAAAATATGAAAAACTATTTTTCAATTTTCTATCTTACTGCTCAGGTCAAGTCGCTTCTTTCACAACCTAGATAAACGGTGTTCAAGAAGCAACACTTCGGACATAAGTCAAAAAAATAAAAAATGAAAAAGCCATTTTCGATTTTTCTGCCTTATGCCTTAGTACTGACCGCTTCTTTCACAACCTTAGAATAAACGGTGTTCAAGAAGTAGCTCCTTCAGAAATAAGCGTGAACCCCCAAAAATTTGAAGAACAATTTTCGGTTCTTCACGCTTATTTCTCGGAGCTGAGCACTTCTTTCACAACCTTAGAAAGGAAGGCGTATGTACAAAAAAAATCGATTATTGATCAAATGTTTGATTCTTTGTAGTTGTTTTGTGGCCGCATGGGTAATCCAACATGCCACTGAATGGTACGAAGACCCAATCATGCAAGTACAGCAAGTATCGCTAGAAAATGAACAACAAGTAATCAAAGGAGAATTGATGAATACGCAAGCGAAAGGAACAGAACTCACTCTGTTTATTCCGCACCAAGAAAATCAGATCGAACATGCAAAAGCTAAGACGAATCAACTTTATCTCGTACGGAAAATCGGGGATGAATGGCAGATACTCAGCAAAAAAAATGACGGCTGGTTATTCCTTTTTACAAGTTTATTTATCTGTGCGCTCTTGTTCGTAGGCGGAAAAGCAGGCATATTCACTTTGATCAGTGTAGGACTCAATCTCTTGTTATTGATTTTACTTCTTCAGGGTTTCACGCAGATCCAAGGGATATCTTTGGTGATGACGAGTGTCCTTTTTGTCTTTCTAGGAACGGTCATTTGCGTTTTTGCCTTAGATGGTTGGCAACAAGGTGGACTGATAAAAATCGTCGCAACCATGACGAGTGTAGGTGTAGCTTTTCTAATTTGTTTGTTCGCAATGGATTATTTGAACGATCAAGGATTACGTTATGAGGAAATGAGTTACTTGACTCGACCGTATCGTTCCGTTTTTTTAGCTAGTTTATTAGTAGGGATGACAGGTGGGGTATTGGATACAGTTGTCACAGTCACGACAACTTTAGATGAGTTGGTGAATAAAAAACCAAAAATAACGATGAAACGATTGTGGCAGTCTGGTCAAATGGTAGGACAAGATGTAATTGGCTCCATGACGAATATCTTACTATTCGTATACGTCAGTGGGACGATCCCGATGTTACTTGTTTACTTTAACAATGGTTGGCCCTTGAGAGATGCGATTGAGCTACATCTCTCGTTGGAATTGCTACGTGTGATCAGCGGAAGTCTAGGCATTGTCCTTTCGATTCCCATTACACTTTTATGCTATTTAGGCCATTTGAAGTATCGGAGGGCGATTTGATGAATGTACTTTTGCTCTTAGCACTTCTCTTAGTGCTATTGATTTTACTGGTTGGTGGGAAAAATGGGCTCTATACGATCTTAGGTCTGTTCATCAACGTCCTGTTGTTTTTCCTTCTATTACTCCTCTATCATTTTCGGTTGCCAATATTACCAAGTGCCATCGTGATCTTTTTATTGATCACTAGTGTCACATTGTTTTTTGTTAATGGCTATAATCTCAAGATGAAAGCAGCTTTTCTTAGTGTATTGCTTTTTTTAGTGGTTTTCTTAGTGGTGACGCCGTTTCTTTCTGAATTAGCGATCCAAGGGTTTACAAGGATTGAATTAGATGAACTGACAGGGTTCGATTTGCATGTACCCTTGGATTTTTTCGCATTGACGCGAGCAATTTTATTGATCAGTGTGAGTGGAGCCGTATTAGATGCAAGTGTGTCCATCGCTAGTGCGACGTATGAAGTATATCTGACAGATCCATTACAAAGCTATCGGGAATTAGTAAAATCGAGTATACGGATCGGCAGAAAAATTTTAGCTACAACAGTAACGACCTTGGTTTTTGCTTTTATGGGAAATTGTTTAGCCCTGATATTGTGGTTCATTGATCTAGAATTGTCTTTTGGCCAGTTGATCAACGAAAAAACTTTCGTTTTGGAGTATGTAACTGTAGTAGTCACGACAAGCGCAGCGATCCTTGTTTTACCGATAACATCAGTCATTTCTTCAATTTTATTTACTCGACAGAAAAAATCATCCTAAGAATGAGAGAAAGTTACAACTTAAGTCCTATGACTTTTTCTTCAAATCATTGCATAATATGTATGTAAGGAAAAGCTTGCAAACAATTTTTGCTATAAGGAGGCAATTTCCATGAAAGAAAGAGAACGTATTTTAGAATTAGTTAAAAAAGGCATCCTTTCAACTGAAGAAGGTTTAGACCTATTGGAGAGTATGGCAACTGAAAAAGATGAAAAGCAAATCGCAAAAGAGGCAGATCGTGTACATGCTGATCGTAAAGAAAAAGATGAAGCAAGTCGTTTGATCGATGAACTTGAAAATGGCAAAGCTGAACGTGAAGCAGTAGAACCAGATCCAAGACAAAAAGAGCAAGAAGACAAAGAGAATCTAGAAAAAATCTTAGATGAATTGGCGACTGAAGCGAACAAAACTTCTGCTCACTTAGATGAAGTCAACGCAAAACTTTTTGAAAATAAAATTGCACGCAATGAAAAACAGGAAACATTGATGCAATTGAATACAAAAGAAGAGTTGGATCAACTAACAGAAGAAGAATTGACACAACGTCAACAATTGGAGCAAGAAGTCAAAGAACTTGAAGCAGCCGGAGATCTCTTATCTGAAGAGCGGATCAAGCTTGAAGCTGAATTAAAAGATATCCGTAAAAGCCAATGGTCTGAGAAAAAAGACACCTTTGCTGAGAAATTTGACTTGCCAGAGGATTGGAAAGAACAAGCAAATGACACATTGAACCAAGTCGGCGAAAAAATGACTGAAGCTGGGAGTCAACTAGGTAAATTCTTAAAGAAAACCTTCCAAAATGTTTCCGTAACAGTGAATGATAATATGGAATGGAAAGATGTCAGTTTACGAGTACCTGGGATCGCTACAACTAAATTTGAACACGAATTTTACTATAGCGCGCCACAAGCAAGTATTATCGACATCAAAGCGGCTAATGGGAATGTCACCTTGAAAACTTGGGATAGCGAAGACGTAAAAGTCGAAGCGAAAATCAAGCTTTATGGAAAAATGGGTGCAGAGCCTTATGAAGCTTTTGCTGAACGCAGTCAAATCGAAGTCAATGATGAACACATTTATTTCCAAATCCCGAACAAACGTGTACGTGCCGATTTAGTCTTCTACTTACCAAAACGCACGTATGACCATACAGCAATCAAATTACTCAATGGTAATATTGTAGTTGAAGATTTAGATGTAAAAGATATTTACATGAAATCAACAAACGGTAATATCTTGGTTGAGCAAATGGCTGCAACGATGCTTGAGATTGGTGGAGTCAATGGGAATATCGATGTCCGTAATGGAGATATTTTAGATTCAATCATTGAAACAGTCAACGGTACAGTTACTTTTGGCGCAACACCAGAAAACTTAGCGATTTCATTAGTCAATGGGGATGTTCGTTTGACAGTGAAAGAAGATCGTTTGAAGAAAATCGAAGCAAGCTCAGTCAATGGTAACGTCAAAGTTGCATTGCCAACAACCATCGGTATGGACGGTCATGCAAAAACAAGTCTCGGCAGTATCAATAGCCGCCTGTCTGATTATGAAGTGATCCGTGAAAAGAAAGAGCGCACGAATCAAATGTTAGAATTCCGTCGCGTTTCTGAAAATGAAATGGCGAAAATTGAATTGTCTACTACAACTGGTAGTATCTATTTAAAAGATACAGATAAATAATTTTTTCGCTTCGACCTTCTGAAAGAGGAAGGCGAAGCGAAAATCATACTTATAAGAAACAAACAATAGGTTTATTATTTCAATAAATCTTCCGAAGTAAGATTGTTTTAGCATCTTTCTTCAATTAAAATAGGAGAACAGAGGTGAAAGAAAATGAAAAAAAAGTTGACAAAATCAAATAAAAATATTGTATTGACAGGTACTTTAGCTGGGATTGCTGAATATCTTGGGATTGATCCAACAGTTGTTCGTGTCATTTACGTCTTCTTAAGTTTAGTTGCATTCGGAAGCCCAATTATTTTATACATTCTGTTGGCTTTGCTTGTGCCTTCAGGAAAGAATAATCAACGTCGTTATGGACATGACAACGACTATTATCAAAAAAACAACTACAGAGAACAAACGAATAAACGAAAAGAGGCAGAGAAAATCAACGATGACGAATGGAGTGACTTTTAATGTCTTATCTTCAACGTATTGTTGTTAGTACGCTGACGTTTATCTCTCTGGCAGTTATTTTTCCAAATATGATATTTGTGAATAGTATTTGGACCGCAGTTGTGGCGAGTTTTGTTCTTTCTGTGCTGAATCTATTAGTCAAGCCATTCATTATGTTTTTATCGATCCCCTTTACCTTGTTGACGTTTGGATTATTCACTTTTGTGATCAACGCATTGATTTTACAAATGACCTCCTTCTTTGTCGGAGCAGCTAATTTTAGCTTTTCGTCATTTGGATCAGCTATAATGATTGCAGTGATCATGTCATTCGTAAATATCATCGTTAGCAATCGTAATATGAACAGGAATCGTTAGAAAACAATGCAAAGGACAATAAAGCACAATCAAATAAGTGGAAAGAGGAAGTGGCAATTGTCGCTTCCTCTTCTTATTTCTAAAGAAATGACAGCGATTTCTTGATCGGTGCTTGCCATAAAAAACGAGTGTAATGAAAAGGATATCCCTTGTTTTTTTTATTGGTAGTACTTTTACCGATAGAATGATAAAATAAAAGAGAACAGTTTAATAGAAATGAGGTATACGAATGGCAGAAATGGTAAAAGTTAGCCAATTAGTAGAAAAACTATCATTAGAAATCGTCACTGGTGACGAGCAAAGTTTAAATCGTGTCATCGTAACCGGTGATATCTCCAGACCTGGACTGGAATTGACCGGTTATTTTAATTATTATTCGCATGATCGACTACAGTTATTTGGGAGCAAAGAAATCAGCTTCGCAGAACGGATGATGCCGGAAGAGCGTTTGATGATCATGCGTCGTTTATGCAGTGAAGACATGCCAGCCTTTATCATCTCTAGAGGTTTAGCTGCACCAGAAGAAATGATTCAAGCAGCAAATGAACATGGCATGGCCGTTTTGCGTTCGCCAATCTCAACCTCACGTTTACTTGGTGAGTTATCAAGTTATTTAGATGGACGATTAGCACCTAGGACAAGTGTTCACGGCGTCTTAGTCGATGTCTATGGACTAGGTGTCTTGATCCAAGGAGATAGTGGTATTGGGAAGAGTGAGACAGCGTTAGAACTGATCAAAAGAGGCCATCGATTGATTGCAGATGATCGAGTGGATGTGTATCAACAAGATGAGCTAACTGTTATTGGAGAGCCACCAAAAATCCTTGAACATTTGATTGAGATTCGCGGAATCGGGATCATTGATGTGATGAATCTTTTTGGTGCCAGTGCAGTCAGAGGATCGATGCAAGTCCAATTAGCTGTCTACTTAGAAGCTTGGGCAAAAGAGAAAAAATACGATCGTTTAGGGTCTGAAGATACTTCTGTTGAAATTGCGGAAGTAGGTATCCCCCAAATCAAAATACCTGTGAAAACTGGACGAAATGTCGCGATCATCATTGAAGTTGCTGCGATGAATTTCCGTGCGAAAACGATGGGATTCGATGCAACGAAGACATTTGAAGAAAGATTGAGCCGTTTGATTGAAGAAAATTCAAACGGACAATAGCTAGGAGTGAAAGTATGATTGCACAAATCAATCGGGTCGCTTTTGACCTTTTAGGAGTTCCTATTTACTGGTATGCATTGATCATTGTTTCAGGCATTATCATCGCCATGTGGTTAAGCAGTCGAGAAGCAGTAAGAGTAGGAATGAAAGCAGAAGACGTCACTGACTTTATGTTATGGGGATTACCGCTATCGATCATTGGCGCACGCTTGTATTACATCTTGTTCGATTTACCACAGTATATTGCAAATCCGATCCAAATATTCAATATCCGTTCAGGCGGTCTAGCGATTTATGGTGGTCTGATTGCAGGCGGTATCACATTATATTTTTACACGAAATATCACTTCATTGATGCCTGGACGTTCTTGGACATTGCTGCACCTAGTGTTTTATTAGCACAAGCAATTGGGCGCTGGGGAAATTTCATGAACCATGAAGCATTTGGACCAGATACAACAAGGAGTTTCTTAGAAAGTCTATATTTACCGAATTTTATTATTGATAATATGTATATCGATGGGATCTATCGACAGCCAACTTTCCTTTATGAATCAGTATGGAGCCTTATTGGCGTGATCATCCTCTTATTACTACGGAAGAAAACGCATCTTTTGAAAAAAGGGGAAATCGCACTGCTTTACTTGATATGGTATAGTTTTGGTCGTTTCTTCATCGAAGGAATGAGAACGGATAGTCTTTACTTTTTAGATACGATCCGTGTGTCACAGCTTTTATCTGCTGTGCTATTCATTGGAGCAATCGTTCTATTCATCTGGCGTCGGAAAAAAGGCAACTTACCAGATTACGACCGATCTTTAGGGAAAAATCAATTCATTATCTAAAGTCCAAGTCGAAAAAAATGAAAAAATTTGCAGGAGTGGTAAAATGAAATATAGGGTAGCGGTTTTAGGTGCTGGCTCGTGGGGAACAGCATTAGCACAAGTGCTTGCTGAAAATGGTCATGACGTTCGACTCTGGAGTCACCGTGCCTCACAGGTTAATGAAATCAACCAAAAGCATACCAATGAGCATTATTTACCAAAACACCAATTGCCCAAAACGATCATCGCATACTCGGACATGGCGAAGGCTGTTTCTGATGTAGATGCTGTTTTGTTCGTTGTACCGACTAAGGCGATTCGTTCGGTATGTCAAGAACTCGTTGAGGTCTTGCAAACAAAACCAGTGATCATCCATGCAAGTAAAGGCTTAGAACAAGGAACACACAAGCGGATCTCAGAAGTCCTGGCAGAAGAGATCCCAGCAGAAAAGAGACAAGCAATTGCTGTTTTATCGGGTCCAAGTCATGCAGAAGAAGTGGCTCGTCACGATATTACGACGATCACTGCTGCAAGCACGGAAGCAGATGCTGCTAAATTTGTTCAAACACTATTTTTGAATCATTATTTCCGAATCTATACGAATCCTGATGTTATTGGGGTCGAAATGGGTGCCGCTTTAAAAAACATTATCGCAATCGGTGCAGGTGCAATCCATGGCTTAGGTTTTGGGGATAATGCAAAGGCAGCTATCATGACAAGAGGATTAGCAGAAATCAGCCGCTTAGGTGTTGCTATGGGAGCAAATCCGTTGACCTTCATCGGACTGAGCGGTGTCGGTGATTTAATTGTCACTTGTACAAGTATCCACTCGAGAAATTGGCGTACCGGTAATCTGCTTGGACAAGACCATGAATTAAGCGAAGTCTTGGATAATATGGGCATGGTCGTGGAAGGTGTCCAGACCACACGAGCTGCTAAAGAGTTAGCTGAGACCATGGGGATCGAGATGCCGATCACTCAAACGATTTATGAAGTGCTATATGAGCACAAGAACATAAATGAAGCAGCGACAGAGATCATGTTGCGCGATGGCAAAAAAGAGAATGAATTTCACTAACATTTTTAAGGGAGAGAAAAAAATGAAAGTAAAAAAAGCAGTGATTCCAGCAGCAGGTTTAGGAACAAGATTTTTACCTGCAACAAAAGCGATGGCAAAAGAAATGTTGCCGATCGTTGATAAACCAACGATTCAATTTATCGTAGAAGAAGCGTTAAAATCAGGGATTGAAGATATTTTGATCGTCACAGGGAAAGCAAAACGCCCAATTGAAGATCATTTTGACTCAAATATCGAATTAGAAACGAACTTAGGCGAAAAAGGAAAAACTGAATTACTAAAATTAGTGGAAGAAACAACGGATGTAAACCTTCATTTTATTCGTCAATCGCATCCTAAAGGGTTAGGACACGCTGTGTTGCAAGCAAGAGCATTCATCGGAAATGAACCGTTTGTTGTCATGTTAGGTGATGACATCATGGAAGATGAAATCCCATTGACACAACAACTGATCGACGATTATGAGCGTACACATGCTTCAACGATCGCCGTGATGCAAGTACCTCACAAAGATACATCTAAATATGGGATCATCAATCCAGGAGAAGAACTAGAAGACGGCTTATTCAATGTCAAAGATTTTGTTGAAAAGCCTGAACCAAGTAAAGCACCAAGTGATTTAGCAATTATTGGACGCTATTTATTGACACCCGAAATCTTTGATGTCTTAGCAGAGCAAAAACCAGGTGCAGGTAATGAGATCCAATTGACCGATGCAATCGATACATTGAATAAGACACAACGCGTATTCGCACGTAAATTTACGGGTAAACGTTATGATGTCGGCGACAAATTTGGTTTTATGAAAACAAGTATCGAATATGGATTGACACATCCAGAAGTGGGTGGACCATTAAGAGAATACATTCTATCATTAGGCAAGTCTTTAGCAGCAGAGACGCCTTCATCTTTCAATCAATCAACAGAAACTTCTGAACCAACTAACAAAAAGTAAACAAGCGAGATGCTTCAGCTGCTGATCAAAATGTAGGTAGTTGAAGCTTTTTGCTATTTTTTATTTGTTTAAAAAATATGAAAATGCTATCCTTATAGCAAGAAGAGGAGAAGGAGGCTTGATTATGACAGTTGGAGAAATTGCTGGCTTGATTGCAGCAATTGCTTTTGCAATACTTGTGGTCTTTCTAGTACGTGTATTGATTCGATTAGCAAAAACGATTGAAAAAGCAGAACAAACAGTAACAGAAGCAAACACAACGATTGAAGTCGTTACCAAAGATGTTGATCTTTTATCGAGACAAGTCGAAGGCTTGTTAGTGAAAAGCAACGAATTGTTGAATGATATCAACGGAAAAGTAGCAACGATCGATCCTTTATTTACAGCTGTCGCTGATTTGAGCGAGAGTGTATCAGAATTGAATTCTTCAAGCAAACACATCGTTACAAAAGTTGGTGGCATCGGTAAAACAACAGCAAAAGCAACTGTTGCCAGCAAAGTCGGTGGGACTGCAGTGAAATTCTTTAAACATAAAAAACCAACAACAGATACGACAGGAGGAAAATAATCATGGCAAAAAAAGGTGGATTTTTACTAGGTGCAGTGATTGGTGGTACAGCCGCAGCAGTGGCAGCATTGCTACTTGCACCAAAATCTGGTAAAGAATTACGTGATGAATTAGCAGCACAAGCGGATGATTTTCTAGATATGGCTTCTGATTATACAGAGATGGTAAAAGAAAAATCAACTGAATTGACAAGTATCGCAAAAGACAAAGCGCATGATCTTTCACAACAAGCAGGCGATTTAGCTGGTAATGTCAAACAAACAGTCTCAGACGCAACAGCCGACGCAGGAGACGAATCAGAAGATATTTTAGTGACATTGAAAGAGCAATCAGCTGATTTATCTGATCGTTTCAAAAAATCAGCTGCTGATTTAGGCGACACAGCAGCTGCTGCGAAAGAAGACATCATGATCGACATCAAAGATACAGCAGACCAAGCAGGTAGTACTGTAAAAGAAGGCATTGACGAAGCTAAACCAGTAGCTGAAGATGCAAAAATCTTGTCTGAGATGGCAAAAGAAGATGCAGCTACTGCGAAAGAAGATTTAAAAGATACATTTAAATAAGCAACACTAAAAAGTGAGCAAGAAAAGGCACGATCAGGAAACAACCTGATTCGTGTCCTTTTTTCTCTAATCTTACGTGGAGAGGATATTGTAAATCATTGAGATCAAGAAAAGCGATTCCGAAGAAACAGAAAAGAAAATCATTGGTCTGCTGAACGAACAATATATGCAATCATTTTCTACAAATGAACACTTAACAACTCAAATCATTTCAATCAGTGCATCTAAGGATGAGAAGTGGATCGGTGGCGCAGTAGCATCTTTATTTGGTAATACCTTGCATCTATCATTGCTCGCCGTAGATCAATCGTACCGTCACGAAGGCATCGGATCGCGATTAATAGAAGCGGTTCAACAAACAGCATTGGAAAACCAGTGTTTGTATATGACCGTCAATACGCAAGATTATCAAGCTCGAGAGTTCTACGAAAGGCATGGCTTTGAGGTGTTTGCTTCGGTGGAAAATATGCCTTTTGTTGGCACAACGAAATTCTATTTAAAGCAACAAATAGCAAATGAATAGGTATCGACAACTAACGGATATCAGAAAAAGCAACTAAAAAAATAAGCGATAACCCGAAAATAGTTTCTACTTTGGGGTTATCGCTTATTTACAGGTCAAAACGCTTCTTTCACAACCTTACTCCACTACTAATAATTCTTTTGGTGTTGTTGTAAATGGGATGCAACCGTCACTTGTGACATAGACGCAATCTTCGATTCTTACGCCTACTTGATCAGGGATATAAATACCTGGTTCTAATGAGAAGCACATGCCTTCTTCGATCACTAGATCATTGCCTGCCACTAATGAGGGATATTCATGAACAGTTGTACCAATACCATGACCTAGACGATGATTGAAGTATTCGCCGTAGCCGTAGCTTTCAATGACGTTACGTGCGACTTGATCAAGTTCAGCGGCTGTGACGCCTGGACGAACAGCTTCTTGAGCTGCTAATTGGGCTTCAAGCGTGATTTGGTAGATTTTCTCTTGAAATTCTGTCGGTTTTTGGAAGGCAACTGTTCGTGTCGCATCACTACAATAGCCATCCCATACGACGCCTAGATCGAACAAGACAAGTTCATTTGGTTGGATCGTAGTACTTCCAGGTGTTCCATGAGGGCTTGCTGCATTTGTCCCCGCTAAAACTAGCGTGTCAAAAGACATTTGAGATACCCCTTGTTTTTTTAGTTGATATTCGATTTCAGCAATAATCGCTTGTTCCGTTACGCCTTCTTTGATGGAGCGAAAACCAATTTCAAAAGCTACATCTGCCCATTTTCCTGCCGCAATCAATTGCTCTTTTTCTTTTGTTGTTTTGATCAATTGCAGACGTTGGATGACCGGAGTCAGGTCAGCAAATCGGATGCTGCTTGTCATTTGTAGCGATAATGCGTCAAAGCGATCAACCGTCAATGCATTTTTTTCGATCCCGATCGTTTTTATTTGTGGATAACGGGTGCGGATCTCTTGCCCGATCAATAGCCAAGGATCTTCACTATCAAGATAACCACGGACATCATAGGCCCAAGGACTATTTTGTGCATCTTCTACTTCTAACGCTGGTGTAAACAAGAAAGGATCTTGGTCAAGTGGAAGAAATAGAGCTAGTACACGTTCGTGGGGTTCACTTTCATAACCAGCAAAATAGGCGATATGACCTGGATCACTGATATAAGCAAGGTCGATTTCTTTTTGAGCCATCCATTGGCGTAATTCATTGATTTTTTCAAGATTCATTTGGACATCCTTCTTTCGCATTTATGGCATGTTTCGATAATTCATTGTACCACTCTTGTAAAAAAAGACCAATTGACTAAAAGTGAAAAAGGTGATTTTTTTCATGAAAACGCTAGTAAAACGGTTGCAATTTCTGTCAATCTTTGATATCCTGTTTTAGAAATGTAAATCGTATTTTCAGAAAAGATATAAAAACAGAATAGGAGAACAACGATGGAAAAACAAACTATCACTATTTATGACGTAGCGAGAGAGGCAAATGTTTCTATGGCTACTGTTTCACGTGTTGTCAATGGGAATCCAAATGTAAAACCAGCTACAAGAAAAAAAGTATTGGAAGTCATTGACCGCTTAGATTATCGCCCAAATGCTGTAGCTCGTGGTCTTGCAAGTAAAAAAACAACGACGGTTGGGGTCATCATCCCAGATGTCAGCAATATGTTCTTTGCTTCATTAGCACGTGGGATCGATGATGTGGCAACGATGTACAAATATAATATCATTTTGGCAAATTCAGACGGAAATGACCAAAAAGAAGTCAACGTACTGAACAATCTTTTAGCCAAACAAGTTGACGGTGTGATTTTCATGGGGCATCATATCACAGATGAAATCCGTGGCGAATTCTCACGTTCAAAAACTCCAGTTGTTTTAGCTGGTTCGATCGATCCAGACGAACAAGTAGGAAGTGTCAATATCGACTATACTTCAGCGACAAAAGATGCAGTAACTAAATTAGCTAAAAACGGCAATAAAAAAATTGCCTTTGTAAGTGGTGCATTGATTGACCCGATCAATGGCCAAAACCGTTTGAAAGGCTACAAAGAAGCGTTGAAAGAAAACGGGCTGACTTATAGTGAAGGTTTGATCTTTGAATCAAGCTATAATTTTAGAGATGGCTTGTCATTAGTAGAACGTATCCACAATAGTGGAGCAACTGCTGTTTATGTAACGGATGATGAACTAGCAATCGGTATTTTAGATGGCTTGATTGACCGTGGTGTCAAAGTACCAGAAGAATTTGAGATCATCACAAGCAACAATTCTTTATTGACTGAAGTTGCTCGACCACGCTTGACAAGTATTACGCAACCATTATATGACTTAGGTGCGGTATCAATGCGTCTATTGACAAAAATGATGAACAAAGAAGAAGTAGAAGAAAAAACAATCATCTTACCATATGGAATTGAAGAAAAAGGTTCAACGAAATAAATCGATTGAGATAAACATCAAGCGATTGATCAAATAAAACGATAATTAAAAGTAGCTGAAATGACAAAGAATAGTCGTTTCAGCTACTTTTTTATGGAAATAACAGGGGCAAAGCTTCACCAAAGATAAGTAAAAACGAATAAAAAATGAGCCGGATCTTGATATCATTTATCAAGATCTGACTCGTTTTTTTTTTGAGAAAGAGTAGTGGACTCAAATTGTTTTTTTAATCGTCGTCTTTGTCATCCTCTTTGTTCTGTGGATTTTCACGTTCGAATGTTCCGACAGTATTCCAGTAATCTTTGTAATTTTCATCTGTTCCACCTACACCAAATTTGAAGGTGCTTTTCTCAGGACCATTTTTTGCCCAAAGTGACTCGACAGTTTTGCTAGGTGTATTGATCGATCTTCGGTCAACGGTCACTTTTCCAGGTAATTGTCCTGTGAAGGCAGAAACGTCTTCTTTCTTCACATCAGAAGCAAGTGTGAATTTCTGATCGGTACCAAAAATCGTTGGGTTTACTTGATACACTTGATTGATTAAATTCGCTAAATATTTGGATGAACGCAATCTTGCTTGGGCATCCATTCCGGTATTATCATCGTGTCCTGCCCAACTACTGATCGTGACAGAGGGTGTGGAGACAACTAACCATGAATCTCGGTAATCATTCGTTGAACCAGTTTTACCGATCCAGTCCGCTTGACCTAAGCTGCCATTGAGACTAGTGATATCATCTTTGAATGGTGTGGTGATCTTTTCATTGATAACGCTACGCAACATATCATTGACGATCGAAGCTGCGGCTTCGGAAAAGACGCGCACTGGTTTAACTTCGTGTTGATAAATGACATTCCCCTCGTTGTCAGTGATTGCATCAATGATATACGCTTGCTGGAATTCGCCATTATTTGCTAATGCCTGGAAGCCATTGGTTTGTTGAAGAGTGGTGACATCGACTGTTCCCAGTGGTGCCGATTCAACGCCCCAGTTGGCATTTGCGGGATAGTTCATTTTTGATAGATACGTTTCGTAGGCGTATTGTTTTGAGCCGCCATTGTTCAAAACATCTTGATATAAATGGTAAGCAGGGATATTGTTCGACCATTCCAATGATTCACGAACCGTTTGGAAGGTATTTGATCCTTTATTCGTCGCATTGACGATGTCTTCTCCCGCATTTGAGCCTTCTTGCCAAGTAGTTGCATAGTCAGAAACACGTGATTCTGAACCAACTAAGCCCATATCGATCGCTGGACCATAAACCAACATCGGCTTGATCGATGACCCGGCTTGTCTTTGAGTATCAAAGGCATGATTATTTTGGTTCAGCGCATAATTACGACCACCGACAAATCCATAAACTCGACCGGTTTTATTATCCATCAGAACGTTACCAGTCTCAACAGGTGTGCCTTTTCCGTCATCAAGTAAGTAACCATAATTGGCAACACCTGCTTGCATCGCATCATAGATGCCTTTATCGATCGTTGAATGAATCGTGTACCCTTGATTTTGGATCGTTTGTTCTGCACGTTGATAGTAGGCATTGTAGACGTCTGTATCGGATAGATCTGCGTTATCTTTTTCTCCCAATTGTCTAGCAATGATATCGGTCGCGGCATTCATGACCGTGTAATATAAGAAGTCACGGTCAGTTTGTTCTGCCACTTGTTGACCTAAGAAATCTTTTGTTAAGTCATAGGCTTTTGCTTCTTCATATTGCTCTTTTGTGATTTGGTGTTCACGGTACATGCTAAATAGCACGATGTCTTTTCTTTCTAAGCCGGCAGTAAGGTCTTCTTTCAATGCACCTGTATTGGTATAAGGGCTATAAGTGATCGGACTTTGTGGTAAACCTGCGATAAATGCCGCTTGTGGTAAGGATAAATCGCTCGCATTGACTCCGAAGATCCCTTGCGCAGCTTCTTGGACACCGGCAATATTTTGGCCTTTATTGTTTCTTCCGAAAGGTGAAACATTCAAATAAGTGGAGATGATTTCGTCTTTTGTAAAATGTTTCTCGACTTGAGCAGCCAATAAGATCTCATTTGCTTTACGTTTAAAGGTTGTTTCATCGGTCAAAATCTGTTGCTTGACTAACTGCTGGGTCAGTGTTGATCCTCCAGATGAGCCGATCCCGGTTGCTTCAGAGAAAAGTGCTCGGATCACCGCTTTAGGAACATAGCCTTTATGTTCTTCAAAATATTCATCCTCTGTGCTGATGATCGCAGATTTTAAATAAGGCGACATTTGATCTGAAGGGACGGTTGTCCGCATCAAATCAGTTTGGATCGTCGAGATCTCTGTATTATCGGCATAAACAAGTTTTGATGTTTCGGTTATATTGCCTAACTCAGATTGTAACTCAGATTTGGAAGGTAGCTTTGTATCTTCAACTAGATACGCAAAATAGCCGGCACCGACTCCCACACCTAATGCAGCGAATAGAATGATAAGAACCATGATAAAAACGGTTAATGATTGAAAAACGCGAAAAATGACCTTAGGAACAAACCACTTTTCTTTTGTTCGTCGTGCTTGTTTTCTTCGTGTATTATTACGTGGCAAAGGTTTCACCTCAACTAATGGTTTTATTTCGCTAATTATAGCAAATAATAGAACAAAAAAACAGACATGGCTTTTTTTGTGTCTTATTTGACCTTTGGTTTTGAGAAAACATTAAAAATTCTTCTAGTTATTTTGTATCTGCTCGGATCATTGGACAGATTTCAAACTTTTCTTTCAAATTCGTTTCAGTTAAGATAAAAGGAGAGTGAACAAATCCATTCACTGAGTGACTAGCCGAGAGGGCTTTATAGGAGGAGTAAGATGTTATTAGGTTCACATGTCAGTATGAGCGGTAAAAAGATGTTACTAGGTGCAGCAGAAGAAGCAGCCAGCTATGGTGCTTCTACTTTTATGATCTATACAGGCGCACCACAAAATACCCGTAGAAAACCAATTGAAGAAATGAATATTGAAGCTGGAAAACAATATATGGAAGAAAATGGATTGAAGAATATAGTGGTCCATGCACCGTATATCATTAATTTAGGAAATACAACGAAACCAGAGATGTTTCCTTTTGCTGTACAGTTTTTAAGAGAAGAAATCGTTCGAGCGGAAGCATTAGGAGCAACTCAGATCACATTGCATCCAGGCGCACATGTCGGTGCTGGAGCAGAGGCAGGGATTGCAAGGATCATTGAAGGGCTAAATGAAGTCTTGACGAAAGAACAGACCGCACAAATCGCCTTAGAGACAATGGCAGGAAAAGGTACAGAGATCGGCAGAACGTTCGAAGAGTTGGCACAGATCATTGATGGAGTGACATTGAATGAAAAGCTATCAGTCACCTTTGACACGTGCCACACGAGTGATGCCGGCTATGATGTAGCGAATGATTTTTATGGCGTTATTGAAACGTTTGATAAAGTGATTGGTTTAGATCGCTTAAAAGTACTACACATCAATGATTCAAAAAATCCACAAGGTTCACATAAAGACCGCCACGCCAATATCGGCTTTGGTACGATCGGTTTTGATGCATTGAATAAAATCGTCCATGAACCAATGTTCAAAGATGTTTCAAAGATTCTTGAAACACCATATGTCGGAAAAGATAAAAAATTAGCTTATGCCCCTTATGGGAAAGAAATCGCGATGTTCAAAGCTGAAACCTTCAACCCAGAAGTATTCCCAGAATTATTAGCAGATGTAGAAGGCTAAGTAAGTCATATTCTTTATTAAATAAATTGATTTTTAGGATCGAATGACATGAGGTCGGGACAGAAGTGTTCAGCCTCGAGAAATAAGGCACCATCCACGAAAATTGTTCTTCAAATTTTTGTGGATGGTGCCTTATTTTTTGAAGAAGTTGCTTCTCTTCTCGTTGTTAACTTGATTTTAAATTAAAAAGATAAGGTTATGTTTATTTTGAAAGAAACGGATGATAAAAGAAAACCAATCAAATAAAGAAAATTTGTTGATTATCATTTGCCTTGGAGTTGACTTTAGGGTTTATGATAACCTATATAAAAGTGGAGGGTGATGGAATGAATATAAAAAAAGCAGCTGACATGTTTGATTTGAGTGTGGATACACTCCGTTACTATGAACGTGTAGGAGTCATCCCGCCGGTTAGTCGTAATGAGAGTGGGTATCGGGATTACACAACAAATGACCTAAATTGGATTTATTTAGCAAAAAATTTACGTAACGCGGGTTTGTCTGTAGAATCTCTCATTGAATTTGCTCACTTGGCTCAATTACGCGAAGCACAAAACGTGGAAAAAGCGCAAAAGCAGATTTTAGTTGATCAGTTAGAAGAACTAGATAGAAAACTAGAGGAGATGCAGGAAGTGAGAGAATTGCTGGTTTATAAGATCGAAACGTATGATGAACATATTGCGAAGTTCAAGGCTGGGGAAATGACTCCAGATAAAGTCGAAAAATTATGGGAACGAAAAAAGTAAAAATTTTTTCTTGCTATGGATCTAACTTCAAGGTTTAGGATAGAAAAGGTAAAGAAGAAAAGGAGGAAATAACATGAACACAATAAAATTGAACAATGGTGTAGAGATGCCTCAACTAGGATTTGGGGTTTATCAAATTCCACTAGAAGAAACAGCAGAAGCGGTTTATCAAGCCATCAATGCAGGATATCGTTTGATCGACACAGCATTTATTTACGGAAATGAAAAAGAAACTGGTGAAGGAATCCGACGTGCGATCGCCGAAGGAAGTGTAAAGCGTGAAGAACTTTTTGTCACTTCTAAATTATTTATTCTACAAACTCCAGAAGAAAAAGCAACTGAAACGATCGAACATTCTCTGGGGGCAATGGGGTTAGAGTATCTTGATTTATATCTAATTCATCAACCCTATGGAGATATCTATGGCGCATGGCGTGCAATGGTTGCTGCTCAAAAAGCAGAGAAATTACGTGCAATTGGGATTTCCAATTTCAAATCGGCTAAAATGATCGAATTTGTTGGTTTGAATGATGTGAAACCTCAAATCAATCAAATAGAAGTAAATCCTTGGAACCAACGTGTAGAAGATCAAGAATGGCATGAAAAATATGGCGTACAAATCGAAGCTTGGGCACCATTTGCTGAAGGTCGTCACGAGTTGTTCACAAATCCTGAATTAGCAGAAATCGGTAAAAAATATGATAAAACAGTCGGACAAGTTGTTCTTCGTTGGTTGATGCAAAGAGGGATCGTTGCTCTAGCAAAATCTGTTCGACCAGAGAGAATGGCTGAAAATATTGATATCTTTGATTTTGAACTTTCGAATGAAGATGTTGAAAAAATAGCCGCTTTAGATATGAAAGAGTCTGCCTTCTTTGACCATGATGCACCACAACAAGTGGAATGGTTTATGGAGAGAATGTTGGCTACAGAAAAATGATAGAAAACTATTGATCTGTGAAAAGGATAAAAGTTTAAAAGAATCGAATGTGAAAGGACGAAATAATAAAAGCAATAGAAAGAAGTTAGGAAATTTGAAGAGAGAAAAATTTGGTGTCATTTTACCAATTACTTTATTATCCTATTTTTTGATTTTAATGGATAATTCTATTATTTTTACAAGTTCTATGAAGATAGGAGAAAGTTTAGGTTTATCTGCAAGAGCACTTTCATGGGTATCAAGTGCATATACGCTTACTTTTGGTGGTTTTTTACTATTAAGTGGTCGCCTTTCTGATTTATTTGGAAGAAAAAAGATTTTTTTAGTTGGTTTATTTATTTTGGGATAAGTTCACTGCTTATTGGATTATCACAAACAGCAGGAACGTTGATCATGATGCGTGGTGTCCAAGGAGTAGGTAGTTCCATTATTGCTCCGACATCTTTAGCACTGCTCATGGATGCTTATCAAAATAATATGAGGCAACGTGCGATCTCTTATTATGGAGCAACGGCGGGAATTGGTTCAAGTATTGGTTTGTTAGTTGGTGGGGGACTGACTAGCTTGATTTCTTGGCGCGCTGGTTTCTTAATAAATGTGCCATTTACTCTTTTGTTAGTGGTTTTAACATTGAAATATGTGAGACCTTCGGAACGTCGAAGGGAACGTATTGATTATTTAGGAAGTTTATTATCGATCCTCGGATTGATAGGAATCATCTACGGTCTTACTGAAGTAAAAAGCAACTTTTTATTCATAGGTATCATGTTTTTAGGTTTGTTTATTTTATGGGAGCGAAGGACTTCTTCGCCAATGCTTCCCCTCGAACTTTTTAAAAATAAGATACGTTCTGGTGCCTATGCTACTCGTCTCTTATTTATGATGGCGATGCTGCCATTTTGGTTCTTTTTACCTCAAATGATGCAAAGTCAATATGGATTCTCAGCGTTACAATCAGGATTTGCTTTTCTACCACTAACGATAGTTAATTTTATTATTGCGATGCAGTTGCCGAGAATGACTGCACGATTTGGAAATAATAGGATATTGTTTGTTGGAGAAATAATACTAGCAATAGGGTTGATTTTACTGGCGGTTTCGAACCCGTTTAATGGTTATTGGCAAACGATCTTTGTTCCTATGATGATCCTTGGATTAGGACAAGGAATGATTTTAGCGCCAGTGACATCTGCTGGTATCCATGAAGCACCTGACGAATTAGCAGGTATCGCAAGTGGTTTGACGAATACCATGCACCAAATTGGTGGACCAATTGGTTTGTCATTGATTGTCTCGACTACTACTAATTTTCAAACTGAGATCTGGTGGATGGTTGCTTTTACAATCATAGCTATTGCCGTGGTAGCTATTTATCTTCATGATGAAAAATAGAACTTTCTAATTTAGTAACCACAAAAAAGAAGCATAGGTCAAAACCTATGCTTCTTTTTTTCCTGCTTAGAGGGGGGAATGGCTCACGACAACTCTTGTAAACGTTGTTCATAGCGTTTATTTCCCTTGTAAAGATCAACGATCGTCCAAGCGAGTAAGGCGAGAACTGCAACGATGATGATGTAAGCGATCCGATCAGCAAGGGCGATTGACGCAGTAGAAGCTTGATCGCCGAAGAAAGCTTCGATTTGTCCAGGGAGTCCGCGCAAGTTTAAATACGTCAAACTGATGACAGAAAACCAACCAAGTATTTTGACGATCAGTGAATTTTTGAAACGGGCGCCCATTTCTGCTTGGCTGTTGGTCATCATCAATAAAGGAATCATTGAAAAAGGTAAGGCAAAAGCTAAGAATACTTGGGACTCATTCATTAGATTATTAAGTGCTGTATGTTCTTCGATCGTGCCTTTGGAGCTAGTGAACAAGACACAAAGTAGTACTGGAATGACGGACAATAGTCGAGTGACTAAACGGCGTAACCAGATCGGCATGCGCATATGGATAAAGCCTTCCATAATGACTTGTCCAGTCAATGTACCGGTAATCGTTGAATTTTGACCAGAAGCAAGCAGTGCTACTGCAAATAAGGTTGATAAAATGCCTGATTGTGCTACGGCGATCAAGACGCCGTTACTCATCGCAGATGGATCGGAAAGTGCTTCATATAAACCAAAGAAAGAGGGATCTTGAACTGCACCAGTTTTAAAGACGGCAACCCCCATGATCAATAGAAGTGCATTGACAACGAAAGCCATCGTTAATTGAATATTGGAATCCCATGTTGAGAAACGAACCGCTCTTGCAATATCTTCTGGATCTTTTCGATCGATCTCGCGGGTTTGGGAAACAGCAGAGTGCAAATAGAGATTGTGAGGCATCACAGTTGCACCAATGATCCCTAAAGCTCCAGTCAATGGGGTCTCTCCACCGATTTTTGGTTCTTCAGCAAATGTTTGGCTATTAGGAATAAAGCCTTTGAATAGACTGCTCCAATCAGGGTTTGAAAGCGCCACTTGGTAGACAAAGACAAATAGGATAACGAAAATCAAACAGACGACTAACGCTTCGATTTTACGAAAACCGATCTTTGTCAAAAGAAGCAAGACAAAGACATCCAAGACGGTAATAAAGACAGCAATTGCCAAAGGAATATCAAATAATAAATATAAAGCGATCGCTGCACCAATGACTTCAGCGATATCTGTCGCCATGATCGCTAATTCGGTCAAGATCCAAAGAATGACCCCTAGCGTTTTACTCGTACGAGCACGAATCGCCTGTGCCAGATCCATTTGGCTGACGATCCCAAGTTTGGCCGCCATATATTGTAGTAACATAGCAATCAAGCTGGACATCAGAATAACTGACATCAATAAGTATTGGAAATTTTGGCCACCGGTGATCGATGTTGACCAATTACCTGGGTCCATATAGCCGACTGCTACGAGTGCACCAGGTCCGGAATAGGCAAGTAAGGTGCGGAAGAAACTTTTTCCTTTTGGTACTTTAACCGTACCGTTTACTTCTGAAAGGGATAACCCATTAGTGTGTTCAATCCATTTATGTTTATTCTCGTGATTATTCAAATGAAAACCACCCTTCTATTTCTTTTCGAATTCATTCTACACCCAGAGACGAAAAAATAAAAGAAAAAAATTCGGCTAACCTAAAAATTAAATGTGGCTCACTTTCTAAATAGGTATTTTTGTATAATCATGAAATAAAAATGACTTTTTTTACATATTCTTAAGAAAACGCCTTTCTTTTTTTTGTAAGTTTTAGTAAAATGAATCATTGAGAGCAATTAGGAAAAGGAAAGGAGAGATTTACATGGTATCAAACGGAATCGTTGTACTTATTGCAGTTATTGCATTGTTAATCGGCGCAGTCGGTGGATTCTTTCTTGCGCGTAAATATATGAAAGATTACTTAGAAAAAAATCCTCCCGTTAATGAGGAAATGTTAAGATCAATGATGATGTCTATGGGGCAAAAACCATCTGAAAAGAAAATTCGTCAGATGATGCAACAGATGAAGAACCAAGGGAAGAAGTAGGTTCTTATTCGACAACATCAAAAAGCGGGCTGATTGATTTCAGCTCGCTTTTTTCTTTTTCTCCATTTGAGAAAAGCGCATTCATGCCGATCAATGATTATTTTTTATAAATTGTATGACGATCATATTTTTTCGATTGTGATCAACGATATCTGAGGATGCAATTCAACCTCGGAAATAAATGAAATTTTTAGGAGTTAGAAGGAGGAAGTATATGTCGATTTTCAGAAAATTGGGTTGGTTTTTTAAACAAGAGAAAAGGCACTATTTGATTGGCGTATTTTCTTTGTTCGCGGTGGCAATAGTGCAGTTGATCCCACCTAAAGTCATCGGGATCATTATCGATGAAATCGCCGATCAAAATATCTCGATGCAAATCATTGCATTGTGGATAGGTGTATTGATCATTGCAGCTTTTTTGCAATATCTTTTTCGCTATATTTGGCGAATGAACATTTGGGGCAGTGCAGCTAGACTTGAAAAAGAATTACGCCAGCGTCTATTTGCTCATTTTACGCGAATGGATAGTTTGTTCTATCAAAAATACCGGACGGGTGATTTGATGGCTCATGCAACGAATGATTTGAACGCGATTCAAAATGTAGCTGGTGCAGGAATTTTAACATTTGCAGATTCAGTGATCACTGGAGGAACGACGATCATTGCGATGGTTCTATTCGTTGATTGGCGGTTAACGTTGATTGCATTGATCCCATTGCCATTATTAGCGGTTACTTCAAGGATCTTAGGCTCAAAATTACATGATGCGTTTCGTGACTCACAAGAAGCCTTTTCAAGTATCAACGATAAAACGCAAGAAAGTATCACAGGTATCAAAGTCATCAAAACATTTGGTCAAGAAAAACAAGACTTGGAAGATTTCCAAGAAAAGATCGATGATGCCATTGAGAAAAATAAGCGAGTAAACTTTTTAGATGCGCTTTTTGATCCATTCATCACATTGATCATTGGCTTGTCATATGTGGCGACAATTATTTTAGGTGGACGTTATGTCTTGGATGGTACGATCTCAATTGGACAGATGGTTTCCTTTATCAGTTATATCGGTATGCTTGTCTGGCCGATGTTTGCGATTGGACGTCTGTTCAATGTACTAGAGAGAGGGAATGCTTCGTATGATCGTGTCAATGAACTATTGCATGAGAAAACACATATCGTCGAAAAAGTAGGAGCAGAAATGACACCAGCAAAAGGTGAGTTGAATGTGGCAATCACACAATTTACCTATCCAGACGATGAACAGCCAGCATTAGAACACATCAAATTTGCGATCAATGAAGGTGATACGTTAGGTATCGTTGGTAAAACAGGTGCCGGTAAGACGACGATCATCAAATTATTGATGCGTGAGTATGACCATTATCAAGGAGAAATCAAATTTGGCGGACGAACGATCAGAGACTACTCACTAGATGCCTTGTTGCGCTCGATTGGTTATGTGCCACAAGATCATTTCTTGTTTTCGATGACGATCCTAGATAATATTCGCTTCTCCAATCCACAGAAATCACCAGAAGAAGTGGAAGAAGCAGCGGAATTGGCGTATATCAACACAGAAATCAAAGAACTGCCAGAAGGGTACCAGACAATGGTCGGTGAACGTGGAGTCTCCCTTTCTGGTGGACAGAAGCAACGGTTGTCGATTGCTCGTGCATTGATCCAAAGTCCCGAATTATTGATTTTGGATGACGCATTATCCGCTGTTGATGCTAAGACAGAAGAAGCAATCTTACGTAACCTTAAAGCAGAACGGAAAAACAAAACCACGATCATTGCGGCCCATCGTTTAAGTAGTGTCATGCACGCCAATGAAATCATCGTCATCGATCATGGTCGGATCATTGAACGTGGCACACATCAAGAGTTGTTAGCTCTTGGCGGTTGGTACGAACAAATGTGGCAGAAACAACAATTAGAAGCAAAAATTGAAGGAGGTGGCGAATAATGGAAGATCAATATCAGTCGGAATGGTCAAAATCCATGACCTATAAAGAACAAGCTTCGATCATTAAACGGTTGATGCAATTTGCTAAACCCTTTCGCTCGACATTCATCATTGCGATTTTATTTGCTTTAGTATTATCAGTCATCAATGTGCTATTGCCAAGGATCATCCAAACATTCATGGATGAGCATCTAGCGAAGCAGTCAGCAACGACACAAGTCATCCTTTTCTTTGCAGGGCTTTATCTATTTGGGGTCATTGTCAAAAGTATCATCTGGTTTTTCCAATGGTATCTATATTCGATGGCGTCATTGAAGACCTACCAACATATCCGTGTAAAGTTGTTTGAGAAACTTCATACACTAGGAATGCGGTACTTTGACCAAACGCCAGCTGGATCGACTGTTTCTCGTGTGACTAATGACACAGAAACACTGTTTGAATTTTGGTATGTCTTTCTGATGGTTTTAACAGGAATTTTTGCCGTGATTTCTTCATTTATTGCGATGTTTCAAATCAATCAAAAAATCGCGCTATGGTGTCTGATCTTTTTACCGATTTTAGGAGTAGTGATTTGGTATTATCAAAAATTCAGTTCAAGGATCTATCGAAATATGCGTGAGCGCTTGAGTCAATTGAACACAAAATTAAATGAATCGATTTCTGGGATGCGGATCATCCAACAATTTCGTCAAGAATCGCGTTTAGCAAAAGAATTTGAGGAAGTCAATGAAGAGTATCTAGCGACTCGCTATGCCATGATCAAGACAAATTCGATTCTTTTGAGTCCAATCATCAGTTTTTTATATGCTTTAGCAGTTGCCTTGACTTTGACGTTGTTCGGACTCGACGCGTTACATTCACCAGTTGAAGTCGGTTTGATCTTTGCCTTCACCACCTATGTTCAAGGATTCTTTAATCCGATGTCGCAAATGATGGACTTCTTGAGTGTCTTTACGGACGGAACAGTCGCAGGAAGTCGTATCTTGAAAATCATGGATACGGAAGAATATGCACCACAGCAAAAGGAATCAGCGGATCGGACGATCACTGCTGGAAAAATCGAATTTCGTAATGTCAGTTTCTCTTATGATGGAAAAAACAATGTATTGAACAATATTTCATTTGTTGCTAATCCAGGAGAAACTGTCGCATTAGTCGGACATACAGGAAGTGGGAAAAGTTCGATCATCAATGTGTTGATGCGTTTTTATGAGTTTTACGAAGGGCAGATCTTGATTGATGATCATGACATTCGTGAATATCCGATCGCTGAATTACGCAATAAAATGGGTCTAGTATTACAGGATGCGTTCTTATTTTATGGGGATATCGCTGGAAACATCCGAATGATGAATCCAGAGATCACAGACGAACAAATACGTGAAGCCGCTGAGTTTGTCCAAGCGAATCAGTTCATTGAAGACTTACCGAAAGGGTATCATTCAAAAGTGATTGAAAGAGGGGCGAGCTATTCAAGTGGGCAACGCCAATTGATCACGTTTGCCAGAACGATTGTAACGGATCCTAAAATCTTAGTTCTGGATGAAGCAACGGCGAATATCGACACAGAAACAGAAGTGTTGATCCAAGAAGGACTTGCGAAGATGCGTCAAGGTCGGACAACGATTGCTATCGCCCATCGTCTGTCAACGATCCGTGATGCAGAGTTGATCCTCGTATTAGATAAAGGACATATCGTGGAGCGCGGGAATCATGAAACACTTTTAGCGGAAGAAGGGTTATACGCAGATATGTACAAATTACAAAGTGAGTAACAGGGAAGAATAAAGGCATCTGTTTTTGAAACACTTGTATCGTAAGCCGTGATAAAAATAGTTAGCCTCAACTCATAAGTCTTGAATCCCCAAAAACGTGCCAACTTTTGGGGATCAAGGCTTTTTTTTATGACTTGATTGATAGCGGTATGATTCAAATCAAAAAAAGTCAATCGGCTATTCTTACTGTCTGGTTAATGGTTGTTCTAGGGGAGTGGTAGTTCCCATGTTAACGTGAAAGAATTTTTTTAGAAATATTGGAATAATACAAAAGAAAGCGTTGACATTTTAAAATTGTTTCGCTACTATGAAGAAAAGAACATACTGTTGGATAGTGATTGCATCACGCAAGCTAAACCTAATCAGTCACCATGAATCGATTCCATGGCTGACTTTTTGGGTTTTTTTGTTTTTTTAGGAGTGACAATCATAGAAAGGGGATATTATGCGGATTGAAAAAATTCTAAATAATAATGTCGTTGTCACAAGGGACAAATTAAATCGAGAAATGATCGTTATGGGAAAAGGATTAGCATTCAAAAAAAAGATTGGTGATGCTATTTTAGAAGCGGGTGTGGATAAAGAATTTCATTTGACAGATGATCGACTGTCGAGACATTTTCAAAAATTAGCGGAGGATATCCCGATGGAATACCTCGAACTCTCCTACGAGATCATTGAGTATACGAAAGAAAAGTTAGATGTGACATTGAATGAATCCATTTATATTTCATTGACCGATCATTTATACAATGCGATCAAACGTTATAAAACCGGCGTTGGATTACCTAATGTTTTATTATATGATATCAAGCAATTATTTCCGAGAGAATACCAAATAGGTAAAAAAACGATTGAAAAAGTCCATCATAAATATGGATTTGATTTATCCGAAAATGAAGCTGGATTCATTGCCCTTCATTTAGTCAATGCACAATCAGAACAAGATAGTATGAACAATATGTACCAGTTTACGAAAACCATTCAAGATATTTTGAATATCGTTCGCTATTATTATCAAACACCCTTTGATGAAGAATCGCTTTATTTTTTCCGATTTGTCACGCATCTTCGTTTTTTTCTTAGCCGTGTGATGAACACGTCCCTTACCCAAGAAGGTGAGGTCGAGGAGGAGTTGATCCAGATGATCCAGCGAAAATACCAAACGGCTTCTGGCTGCGTGGACAAAATCGCTTTATTCTTACAGGAAACATTTAATTATCATATGTCAGACGATGAAATTGTCTACTTAACGATCCATCTGGCTCGTTTGGCAGATAATAATCATTAAAAAAATCACTAAAAGGAGGGCCGTGGATTCAACGAATGAGTACCAAAGGATAGTGACATTGAGTTGGCTAAACCTTCAATCAAACAATTGGAGGAAAAGAACATGGGAAAATACCAAGATTTAGCAAAAGAAATCGTGAAATATGTTGGCGGAAAAGAAAATATCAGTAGTTTGACGCACTGTGTGACTCGCTTGCGTTTTCGGTTAAAAGACGAAAGTAAAGCAGATGACGAGACATTGAAGAATATGGATGGTGTCGTGACCGTCATGAAAAGCGGTGGGCAATACCAAGTAGTCATTGGTAATCATGTACCAGACGTATATGCAGATGTATTAAGTGTAGCAGGGATTTCAGAAGATGCGGAATTAGCCCCTGCGAAAGGCAATATATTTAATCGTTTGATCGATATTTTAAGTGGTTGTTTCCAACCCTTCTTAGGAGCTTTAGCAGCTGCCGGGATGGTCAAAGGATTGAATGCATTATTTATCTTTTTAGGATTTTATGAGCAGACTTCCGGAACTTATATCATGTTAAATGGGATCGGTGATTCGATCTTTTATTTCATGCCAGTTATTCTAGGGTATACAGCAGCTAAAAAATTCAAATTGAATCCAATGGTCGGCATCGTCATCGGTGCAGCCCTTGTCTATCCGACCGTGCAAGGTCCCGCATTACAAAGTAGTTTTGAAGCAGCCAATCAAGGTGCTGCAGCGCCGCTTAGCCTTTTAGGATTACCTGCATATGAAAGTTTCTTGGGTATTCCCTGGGTAGGAGCTTCTTATACATCAAGTGTCATTCCTGTCATCTTTATCATTGCTTTTGCCGGACAAGTCCAAAAATTTGCGAAGAAGATCGTTCCAACAGTTGTCCAAACATTTGTTGTTCCTTTTATGGTTTTATTGATTGCTCTACCGATCGGCTTTTTGGTGATTGGCCCAATCGTTAGCTTGTTAACAGAGTGGTTGAGTGCAGGTTTCCAAGCATTGATGGATTTTTCACCAGCATTATATGGTGGGGTTCTAGGCTTCTTCTGGCAAGTATTAGTTATCTTCGGTCTACATTGGAGTATCATTCCTTTGGCGATCATGCAGTTGGCACAAAATGGCTCAAGTCAAATGCTTGTAGGTGTTTTTGGGGCAAGTTTTGCACAAACCGCCGTGGTATTAGCAATGTACTTCAAGTTTAAAGACAAGAAAATGAAAGCCTTATGTATGCCTGCCTTTATCTCAGGAATCTTTGGTGTGACAGAACCAGCCATCTATGGAATCACTCTACCTAAAAAGACCCCATTCATTTATTCAATGATTGGTGGGGCAATCTCTGGTATCTATTTGATGATGAGTGGTACGACAAGTTATACAATGGGTGGATTGGGCATCTTCGGAGTGGTCAACTTCATTAGTGGTAGCGATGCAAGTGGCATGTACAATGCCTTTATCGGTATCGCAATTGCAGCAACGATCGGTTTTACTTTGACTTTCTTGTTCTGGAAAGATACCGAAGAAGTAGTGCCTGAGAAAAAAGAAAGTAAAATCAAAGAAATCGTCAAAACACCGATCCAAGGTGGTATTGCATCTTTAAGCGAAGCAAAAGACCAAGCATTTGCTAAAGGCGCGTTAGGACGAGGAATCTTGATCTATCCAGAAAAAGGGGAAGTCGTTGCACCATTCGATGGGACAGTGATGACGTTATTTCCTTCAAAACATGCGATCGGTTTAGTTTCTGAAAGTGGATTAGAACTGTTGATCCATGTTGGGTTAGACACTGTACAATTGGAAGGGAAACATTTTGAGTCTTTTGTGAAACAAGGGGATAAAGTGAAACAAGGAGACGTCTTATTGCGATTTGATATCAATGCGATCGAAAGTGAAGGCTATAGTGTAGAAACCCCCGTCATCATTACCAATTCAGCAGATTACCTCGATATTGTCGAGAATCAATCGAAGATCGTGACGAATGGGGATGAGTTGATCACAGCGTTGACTTGATGAGTTCAAAGCCCTTTATATCAAGGTTTTAGTAAGTTAGCTTAGTGTTAAAAAGCATTTTTCCACAGGAGAATGTTTCTAAGTACCTGATTCCAAAAAAAGTCGTAACATCCGAGGGTTTCCTCTCATATTTTGGATGTTACGGCTTATTTTCTTAGAAGTTCAGCTATTTAATTAGAGAGTAAATTTCAAGGAGCAACTTTGTTCTGAACGAATCTTTCTGATCATTCCCGCTATAAAAGTAGACTAATCGCCATCTTCGATTGAATCGGTAAATAGTTCTTCTTTCATAATGGATGAACTGATCTGCCGTGTATCGACTTTTTGCCCAACTTCGATCAAATAATCGAGGTTCTCACGATAATGTTCAGCAAAGACACAACTATATAACACATCCAACAAATAGGAGATCGACGTATTGATCGTGAAACTACTGATTTTTGAGTACAATCGTTCACGTGTTGTCAGGCGTAATACCACATCGCTCGCTGTGGACAAACTGGACTCACCGATGCTCGTCAACGATAAAATCGGCACATTTTTTTCTTTCAAAATTTCAGCAGTCCGAAGCATCATCTGATTTTCTCCCGTATAAGAGATCAAGATCGCACAGTTTTCAGGCTGACAATTGTAGGCATCGTAATAGGACTCGCCAGATGTGGGCACGATGGTCACTTCTTGTTTGATCCGATTCATTTTCAATTTGAATGATTGAGCAATCAATGTGTTGGTATCACTCGAAAATAATACGATTTTATTCGATCGCAGCAGAAGTTGCTTTGCTTGTTGGAGATCGTCGTGCATCAACAAGGATAACGTATCTTGGATCGTCATACGTTCAAGTGCCGCAATCCGATTAGCGATCGTCATGATGCCTTCATTTTCGGAAAAAGGGAGATTGGCGTCCACTTCTTGAAAGTTTCCTTGTAGATATTCTGTTTCAGCAATGAACGCATCTCTAAAATCCACCCATCCGTGAAAACCCATTTTTTTGGCGATCCGAATCAAAGTAGAAGGATGGACATAGCAAGTTTCAGCAATTTGTTGAATCGTTCGATCGGCCAGAGTTGTTTCATTGGCTTGGAGAAAACGGATGACTTCGCTTTCTGAAGGTGAAAAGTTGATTTGTTTAAGCTTTTCCTTTAATAGCATAATTCGATCCTCTTTTTTACGTTTTTAGTTAAAAATATGTAAAATAATTGTAAACGGTATTATTTAGTGTGTCAATGAAACAAAAAAAAGAGAAGTAATTCCTTTACTCGTTTATTTTGATTGAAAAATTAGGTTTTATTTGGATTTTCTCATTATTTTTCTTTTTGTTATGCGCAATAAATTTACAAAAAAATGCAAGAATATCGATCATTTTGTAAATGGTTATTCAAATTGGTTAAAAAGTATTGTGACTTTTATTTACAAAAATGATAATGGAGTTGTAAAAAAGACGAAGGAGTGAGTGTATGAATCAAGGAATCAAGATCGCGACAATTGGTGGCGGAAGTAGTTACACACCGGAACTAATGGAAGGATTCATCAAACGTTACGATGAATTGCCGATTCGTGAAATCTGGTTAGTCGATATCGAAGCTGGGCGTGAAAAACTAGCGATCGTCAGTGAAATGGCCCAACGGATGTGGGATGCTTCTCCATATGACGTGAAAATCTATGCCACCTTAGATCGCGAAGAAGCATTGAAAGATGCGGACTTTGTCACTACACAATTTCGGGTCGGTCAATTGGATGCTCGTGTAAAAGACGAACGCATTCCAGCGTACTACGGCATGTTAGGCCAAGAAACCAATGGAGCTGGGGGAATGTTCAAAGCATTTCGTACGATCCCAGTCATTTTAGCAGTAGTTGAAGACATGAAACGCCTCTGTCCGAACGCTTGGTTGATCAATTTCGCTAATCCAAGCGGTATGGTGACTGAAGCAGTCGTTCGTTATGGGAAATGGGACAAAGTGATTGGATTGTGCAATGTACCAGTAATGGCAATGATGACAGAGCCAGTCATGATCAGTGAAAAGAAAGAAGAGTTGATTTATAAATTTGCTGGGCTGAACCATTTCCATTGGCACAAAGTAGCGGATGCAAAAGGAAATGATCGTACAGAAGATTTGATTGAACAACTTTATGCGGAAGATAACGGGTTGCCAAAAAACATATTCGATGTGCCATTCTTTAGAGAACAACTCGATCAGATGAAAATGATTCCTTGTGGCTATCACCGCTATTACTATCGTGAAGAAGAAATGTTGGAGCATGCGTTGGAAGAATACCACACGATCGGAACGCGAGCACAACAAGTCAAACAAACAGAAGCGGAATTGTTTGAGCTATACAAAGATCCGCAACTCGATCATAAACCAGAACAATTACAACAACGAGGTGGTGCCTATTATTCGGATGCTGCGTGTGAAACGATTGCTTCGATCTATGGCAATAAAGAAACTCAAATCGTTGTCTCAACGAAAAACAATGGGGCAGTGCCTGATCTACCAGCAGACTGTGTCGTTGAAGTAACAGCGTATGTAGGCGCGCAAGGAGCAAGAAGTGTTGCTTTTGGTTCATTACCTACAGCAGAACGTGGCTGGTTACAAGTGATGAAAAATATGGAGTTGTTGACGATCGAAGCAGCTGTCACAGGTGATTACGGGACGGCGTTACAAGCATTTACGATCAACCCATTAGTTCGTTCTGGTAAAACAGCAAAACGTATGATGGATGAATTATTTATTGCTCATCAAGAGTATTTACCACAATTTAAAGAAGCCATCGATCGCTTAACAGCAGAAGGCATCGAAGTGCAAGATGAATTAGCAAGAGAATTGTCAGAAAAACGTGTAGTGGAAGGAGTATAACAACGATGGGATTTAGAAAAGACTTTTTATGGGGTGGCGCAACAGCTGCCAATCAATGTGAAGGTGGATACGACGAAGGAGGGCGCGGCTTAGCCAATGTAGATGTCGTGCCGATTGGTCCAGATCGTTTTCCAGTGATTACCGGTCAACAAAAAATGTTTGAGTTTGATGACGAACATTTTTATCCAGCAAAAGAAGCGATCGATATGTACCATCACTATAAAGAAGATATTGCCTTATTTGCAGAAATGGGCTTTAAAACCTACCGTCTATCGATTGCCTGGAGCCGTATTTTTCCATTAGGTGATGAGAAAGAGCCAAACGAAGAAGGGTTGAAATTCTATGAAGATGTCTTTAAAGAATGTCAAAAGTATGGGATCGAACCCTTAGTAACGATCACCCATTTTGACTGCCCGATGCATCTAGTCAAGGAATATGGGGCATGGCGTTCGCGTGAATTAGTCGGATTTTATGAAAACCTTTGTCACGTGGTCTTTAACCGTTACAAAGGATTAGTAAAATATTGGTTGACCTTTAATGAAATCAACATGATTTTACATGCACCGTTCATGGGCGCTGGCTTGTATTTTGAAGAAGGTGACAATGTAGAGCAAGTCAAATATCAAGCAGCTCATCATGAGTTACTAGCGAGTGCGATTGCCACAAAAATCGCGCATGAAGTCGACCCTGAGAATAAAGTCGGCTGTATGTTAGCTGCGGGGGCTTATTATCCTTATTCATGTAAACCAGAAGATGTCTGGGCTTCACGCCAAGCAGACCGTGAAAACTACTTCTTTATCGATGTGCAGTCAAGAGGAGAATACCCAGCATATGCACTAAAAGAAATGGAACGCCAAGGCATCGAGATCAAAATGGAACCAGGAGACTTAGAGTTATTGAAACAACATACTGTTGATTTTATTTCATTCTCTTATTATTCTTCTCGTGTTTCAACAACCGATCCAAAACTATTAGAACAAACCGCAGGAAATATCTTTGAATCAACGAAAAACCCTTATTTAGAAGCAAGTGAATGGGGCTGGCAAATTGACCCATTAGGTTTACGGGTAACCTTGAATGATATTTATGATCGTTATCAAAAACCATTGTTTATTGTCGAAAATGGTTTGGGCGCGGTAGATACTCCGGATGAGAATGGCTATGTGGAAGATGACTATCGCATTTCATATCTTGCTTCACACATCCAAGCGATGAAAGATGCAGTCGAATTAGATGGTGTTGATCTTTTAGGTTATACGACTTGGGGATGTATCGATCTAGTTTCTGCTGGAACTGGTGAAATGAAGAAACGCTATGGTTTTATCTACGTTGATCGTGACAATGAAGGCAATGGTACATTGAAACGAACAAAGAAAAAATCATTTGATTGGTATAAACAAGTGATTGCTTCGAATGGTGAAAATCTAGCGAACAAATAGGATAGAATAAGAATGTCTATTGTTTTTGTCTATCGATTTCGAGTATAATATATCTATTCGAAACTCGTAGGCAGAACAATAGACTTTTTGTGTGATTGGCTGTAAAGTAGGCTTACTTGATTTTAAAACGGAGGAATCTACATATGTATGATGTAATCGTAATTGGTGCAGGACCTGCTGGCATGACCGCTGCTTTGTATGCTTCAAGATCAAACTTATCAGTAGCGATGATCGAACAAGGGGCACCTGGTGGGCAAATGAACAACACCGCAGAAGTAGAAAATTATCCTGGATTTGATTCGATCATGGGGCCAGACCTTGCGTATAAAATGTATGAAGGTGTTTCACGATTTGGAACTGAAAATGTCTACGGTATCGTCCAAGATATCAAAGATCATGGCAACTATAAAGAAGTCATCTGTGAAGACAAAAGTTACGAAGCGAAAACAGTCATCATTGCAACTGGTTGTATCCATCGTAAACTAGGAGTACCAGGCGAAGAAGAATATGCTGGACGTGGCGTTTCTTATTGCGCGGTTTGTGACGGTGCATTTTTCCGTGATAAACGCCTAGTCGTGATCGGTGGTGGCGATTCTGCAGGAGAAGAAGCTGTGTATTTGACTCAATTTGCTTCAGAAGTCGTTATCGTTCATCGTCGTGATGAACTAAGAGCGCAAAAAATCATCCAAGATCGCGCATTTGCGAACGAAAAAATCTCATTTGTTTGGGATACGATCACTGATGAGATCATCGGAAATGATATGGTCGTTACTGGTGTCAAAGGGCACAACGCAAAAACAGGGGAAGAAATCGAATTAGCAGCTGACGGTGTGTTCATCTACGTTGGACTAGATCCATTAACTGAACCTTTCCGCAAAGCAGGACTCACGAATGCTGCTGGCTGGATTCCAACAGATCAAGATATGTGTACGAATATGCCTGGTGTGTTTGCTATTGGCGATGTGCGAGAAAAAGATCTACGCCAAATCACCACAGCAGTAGGCGATGGCGGGATTGCTGGACAACAAGTGTATAAATACTTGGAAGCATTAGAAGAAACGCCAAACGCTCAAGGATAACTAATGATTTAAAAAACGAAAGGTGTCTGGGACATTAGTCCTCATGTGCCACCTAAAACCGAATAAACGGCGGGAACAGAAGTAACCTCTTCGGAAATAAGGCGCCATCCACAAAAATTTGAAGAACAATTTTCGTGGATGGCGCCTATTTCTCGAGGCTGAACACTTCTTTCCCGACCTCTTTTTCTTATGCTTTGCTATCTAAATAGAGAATGCTATACTTAGAAAGGAATATATTTTTAGAAAGAGGTGTCAGCTTCATGTCTTGGAAACAAGTTTACGAGCAATGGGCAACTGAAGAATCATTAGAAGAAAATTTAAAAAAACAATTAAAAGAATTAAGTGAAAATCCTGAAAAATTAGAAGATGCGTTCTACGCACCTTTGGAATTTGGTACAGCAGGAATGCGCGGGATCTTAGGACCTGGAATCAATCGAATGAACATCTATACTGTACGTCAAGCAACAGAAGGGCTTGCACAATTTATGGATGAACAAGGAGCAGAAACAAAAAAACGTGGGGTAGCGATTGCTTATGATTCACGTCATCAATCGCCAGAATTTGCAATGGAAGCGGCAAAAACTTTAGCGCAACATGGTATTCCATCTTTTGTATTTGAAAGCTTACGACCAACCCCAGAGCTTTCATTTGCGGTTCGTCATCTTAACGCATTCGCTGGGATCATGGTTACAGCTTCTCATAATCCAGCGGCATATAATGGCTATAAAGTCTATGGCGAAGATGGTGGACAAATGCCGCCTGCTGATGCAGACGCATTGACAAAATATGTACGAAACATCAGCAATCCATTAAAAGTAGAAGTTTTAGCAGAAGAACAAGCAAAAAATAGTGATTTGATCACGATCATCGGCGAAGAAATCGACCAAGCGTACTTGGAAGAAATCAAAGCAGTGACGATCAATCATGAATTAGTAGAAACATTAGGGAAAGAATTGAAGCTAGTCTTCACGCCGTTACACGGAACAGGCAAAATGTTAGGTGAGCGTGCGTTGACTCAAGCGGGATTTGAACAATTTGTCTTGGTTCCTGAGCAAGCAGTCGCTGACCCAGACTTCACCACAGTCAAATCACCAAATCCAGAAGAACACTCTGCTTTTGAATACGCAATCCGTTTAGGCGAAAAAGAAGGCGCAGATCTATTGATTGCTACTGATCCAGATGCCGATCGTCTAGGTGCAGCTGTACGCTTGCCAGACGGTTCATACAAAGTATTGACTGGAAATCAAATCGGCGCTTTGCTTGTCCAATATATCCTAGAAGCTCACAAAGAAAAAGGAACACTGCCAGAAAATGCGGCGGTCTTGAAATCAATCGTTTCAAGTGAACTACCGACAGCAATCGCTAGACATTATGGTGTAGAAATGATGAACGTTTTGACTGGCTTCAAATTTATTGCTGAAAAAATCCAACAATTTGAAGAAACCAAGGCGCATACATTCATGTTTGGTTTTGAAGAAAGCTACGGTTATTTAGTCAAACCATTCGTTCGCGATAAAGACGCGATTCAAGCACTATTATTATTAGCAGAAGTTGCTGCATTTTATAAAAAACAAGGTAAGACCCTTTATGATGGGTTACAATCGATTTTTGAAACGTATGGCTATTATGCAGAAAAAACAATTTCAGTCACAATGAGTGGGCAAGAAGGTTCAGCGAAAATTGCAGCACTGATGGAGAAATTCAGAAAAGATGCACCAACTGAATTTGCCGGAGAAAAAGTTTTACAAACAGAAGATTTCAAGGCACTGACAAAAACAGATGACCAAGGAAATGTAGAAAAACTAACGACTCCACCTTCAGATGTATTGAAATATACACTAGAAGAAGACGGTTGGATCGCGATCCGTCCTTCTGGAACGGAACCAAAAATCAAATTTTATATTGGTGTCAAAGGTGATTCAAACCAAGCAGCACAAGAAAAAATTGCTGCACTTGAAGCTAGCATCAAATCAATGACAGAAGAATAAACAGTTGAGACTGACGAAAAAAGTGGTACACTTTAGTAGTCAGTCTTTTTTTGGAGGTGAATCGTTTGTCGGGGAATCAAAACATTAAAGTAGAAAAAGTGAGTCAATTATTCAAGGTATTAAGTGATCCGACACGTTTGAATATTTTACTTTATTTAAAAGATGGTGAAAAAAATGTGACGTCGATCAGTCAATCTGTTCAAATGGAACAATCGGCTGTGTCTCATCAATTACGGTTGTTACGTGAAAACCACGTGGTGAAATCACGACGTGAAGGAAAAACGATCCTTTACAGTTTAGATGACTTTCATGTATTAGATATTTTAGAACAAACGATCAAACATGTAGAGCATCAAAAAAGCTAACTAAAGTCATTAAAAAAGGATTTGAAAGTGTCTGGGACATTGGTCCTCTTGTACCACCTAAAACCGAATAAACGGCGGGAACAGAAGTAACCACTTCGGAAATAAGGCGCCATCCACAAAAATTTGAAGAACAATTTTCGTGGATGGCGCCTTATTTCTCGAGGTTGAACACTTCTGTCCCGACCTCGATCAACTCCTATTTTTATTATTTAAAAAGATAATAAAAAGCTATTTCTCTTCCGAAGTTTCTGTGCCGTAATAGCTATGGTCTTCCAGCTCTAACTCATTCAATATCAATGATGCTGTTTCTTCAATGGAAAGAGAAGCAACATTGATGACGACACACCCTAATTTTTCATAAAGTTCATTGGCAAATTCCAATTCTGCACGAATTTTTTCGATATCGGAGTACGCAGTATCTGGATTCAGGCCATATGAACGCATGCGTTCTTTACGAATGTTATTTAAAATATCAGGGTTATTTGTTAATCCAACAATCTTCTTCGGATCGATTTCCCACAACTGTTTAGGGATATGTGCTTGAGGTATCAGTGGGAGATTCGCTACTTTTAAATTTTTATTGGCTAAAAACAAACTTAATGGTGTTTTAGAAGTTCTGGAAACACCAAGTAAGACGACATCGGCTTCCAAAAAACCTCGAGGATCTTTTCCGTCGTCATATTTCACCGCAAACTCCATCGCTTTGATTCGTTTGAAATAATTTTCATTCAATAAGTGAAGTGCCCCTGGTTGACGTGTCGGTTTGATGCCAGTCAAGCGCTCGATTTCTGCAATTGGTGGGGTCAATACATCAAAGCTGTATAATTTGTTTTTTTGACAAAATTCATTTGTTAAATCCACCAATTCTTGGTTGATCAATGTATGGAGAACTAATGCTTGTTCTGACAATGCATCATTTAGTGCGCGTTGCAACGTCTCTGGATCAGTCACAAAAGTTCGTCGAAATAAACTAAATTCGATAGATGGATATTGCGCCATTGTGGCTTGGGCTAATTTTGTTGCTGTTTCACCTGCAGAGTCTGAAATGACAAAAAAGGTGACGACTTCATTTGATTCGGCAGTCATAAATAAAAAACCTCCTTGCTTTTTTTTTAGGTTTATTATACCATACTCGAGTGTACATACTTCGTAATCATATTGATTTGGGGGATAATGATGAATAAACAAACATTGATCGAACAATCTTTAGAAACATTGAAAAATAACGGGCTCAAATACACGAAAAAGCGAGAAGCATTACTCGCATATTTAATCAAACGAAATCGTTACGTCTCTGCAAAAGAAGTCTTTGACTATATGAGTCAGGAATTTAAAGGAGTCAGCTATGATACGATCTATCGTAATTTACATGACTTTTCAGAGTTAGATCTTTTGGAAGAAACGGATCTAAATGGAGAAATGAAATTCCGTTTTCATTGTTGTCAAGGCGAGATTGGGCATCATCACCACTTCATATGTACCGTTTGTGGGACGACAAAAGAAATCCATATGTGTCCAATGAATTATTTTGAAGAACAACTCAGTGGGTGTACCATTGAAGGGCATCGCTTTGAGATATTTGGTCGCTGTGAGAGCTGTCAATAATAATTTTCAATAAAATAACAGGTGATTATTTAAAAAAATCATAAGATTCTCTTGACGGTCAAAACTGCTTTAGCTATAATGTTTATAGAACAGTCTTGTTTCTTGAGATTAACATTTCAATAACAATTACGGTTACTTTTTAAGCTCGGAGGGAGGGAATTAATATGTCAAAAACAGTCGTTCGCAAAAACGAATCACTTGACGATGCTCTTCGTCGCTTCAAACGTTCCGTGTCAAAAGCGGGTACTTTACAAGAATCTCGTAAACGTGAATTCTACGAAAAACCAAGTGTAAAGCGTAAGAAAAAATCTGAAGCAGCTAGAAAACGCAAAAAATTCTAGTTCTTTGATGAATTGGAGTTGGTAGTGTGTCACTACTAAGTAGATTGAACGATGACATGAAGACAGCGATGAAAGCTAAAGATAAAGAATCTTTACAGGTGATTCGTATGATCAAGTCATCTATACAAAACGAGCAAATTAAAGAAGGTCACGACTTGACAGAAGAAGAAGAACTAACAGTGTTGTCTCGCGAAATGAAACAACGCCGTGATTCTTTGCATGAATTCGAGGAAGCTGGACGTGACGATTTAGCTGAAAAAGTGAAAAGTGAAATTGTGATAGTCGAAAAGTATATGCCAGAGCAACTTTCTGAAGAAGAAATTCGACAACTTGTTCAAGATGCGATCACGCAAACAGGTGCTTCATCTGCAAAAGAATTTGGTAAAGTCATGGGAGTTATCATGCCTAAAGTCAAAGGAAAAGCTGATGGAAATCAAGTAAATGCTATCGTAAAAGAACTATTGCAGTCTTAATCTTAGCAAACGAAACTACGGACGCGAAAGTGTCTGTAGTTTTTTTGTGTTCATTAAAAGAATAGTTTTTTGATCAATATTTTTTTGTTTAAAAACGTTTGTTGTTACTTGACAAAAGATTCATAGATTAAAATAAATCGGACAACTGATGATCAAAGTCAGGTATCTCTGCTAGTTACTAAATGATTAGGTTGTTTTAGTTGAAGAACGTTTTGTCTCAGTAATCCAAATTAAAACATTTTTCTCAAGTCGTCTCATTTTATTCGCTATATAGTTTTTCATGATTATGGTAGAATAGGTAAGAACGATTTGAAATAAAGGAGATGTCTATTTTTGACAGAAGCGTCTAGTTCTTTGGATATTAGATTAACAGCAACTGATGATATCAGTATGCTTTTAGGGTCACATGATAAACATATCAAACTGATCGAAGAAACAACTGAAACGACGATCCACACAAGAGGTGAAGTGATCCAGATCATCGGGGAAGAAACCGATATTTCTTTGGCTGCTTCCGTCATCCGAACGTTACAAGAATTGATCAAACGAGGGATCCATATCAGTATGCCTGATGTGGTCACTGCCTTGAAAATGGCTCAAAAAGGGACATTGGACTATTTTGTTGAGATGTATGAACAAGAGATCGTCAAAGATCGCAATGGCAAACCGATCCGTGTCAAAAACAGCGGACAAAAAAAATACGTCGATTCTGTCGCCAAACATGATGTGGTCTTTGGCGTAGGACCAGCTGGTACTGGGAAAACATTTTTGGCTGTCGTATTAGCGATTGCTGCCTTAAAAAAAGGCGAAGTCCAAAAAATCATCTTGACTCGTCCAGCCGTCGAAGCAGGTGAAAATCTTGGATTCTTACCTGGAGATCTGAAGGAAAAAGTCGATCCATATTTACGACCAGTTTATGATGCACTGTACCAGATTTTTGGGTTGGATCATACCAATCGTTTGATGGAGCGAGGAATCATCGAGATTGCACCACTTGCATATATGCGTGGTAGAACGTTAGATGATGCCTTTGTGATTTTGGATGAGGCGCAAAACACAACAGTCGCCCAAATGAAAATGTTTTTGACTCGGCTTGGCTATCAGTCAAAAATGATCGTCAATGGGGACACGAGCCAAATCGATTTACCAAAAGGGATAATGAGTGGATTGATCCATGCAGAACGAACACTCAAACAAATCAAAAAAATCGATTTTGTGAATTTTGAAGCTAGTGATGTCGTTCGTCACCCTGTCGTGGCAGAAATCATCAAAGCTTATGAAAAAGCGGATCTTCATCAAGAATAGCTTTTTTAGGAGGATTACCACATGTTGAACAAAATATTGCAGCAGCTTCAAGCGAAATTAGGGAAAGCTGCAGCACCTTTTCTCTTATTGCTTTTCTTTCTATTGATGTGTGGGATCACGTTTAGCAGCGTGAAGCAAAAGCCCAATGATTTTAGAGAGGGACAAGTAGCGGAAGAAAGTATCCGTGCCAATAAAACGATTGAGAACACGGAAGAAACCGAACAAAAAAGGAAATTAGCAGCTGAAGCAGTGACACCTGAGTACACCTACCAAAGTGACCTAGCTTCGGAACAAGATCGTCGGATCAATCAACTGTTTGTTTTGATCGATCGTGCGAATGACACGATCGACAAACAATACGAAGAAAAAGTCAGTAAGGCAAAAGAAGATGAAAATGTTCCAAAGCCAACAGTAGAAGAACGGATAGCCGCATTGAAACGAATATTCGAAAGTTCAAATGCGGATGATGTCGCGTTCTACCAAAAATTACCAAATAGTTTTTACTCAACGATCATGAATATGTCAGAAAGCGAGATTACGACGGTTCGTGATGAAAGCTTGAAATTGATCGACGAACAAATGAGTAAGCAAGTTCGAGAAAGTGATTTAGATAATTTCAAACAAGAAGCAAATGATAAGATCCAGTATTTGAATGTTTCGGCAGAACAACAAGAAATGATCCGCTATTTAGTCGATCAGGGCATTGTTGTGAATGATGTGCTAAATGAAAAACGAACAGAAGAGTTGAAGCAAGAGGCACGTGACTCCATCCAACCCGTCATGATTTTCCAAGGGGAGATCATTGTTCGTGAAGGGAATCAAATCGATGCAGCTGCTATGAAAAAATTAGAGTTGTTAGGTTTGACGAGTCAATCTACTTCGATTTTTCCTCTTGTCGCTATGATTCTAGCGGTATTATTGCAAATTGGTGTGTTATTCTACAATTCACTACAGTATAAAGATCTATTCAAACGAACAGAGTATATTCTTTTCTACGTAACAGCGATGTCCATCAGTATTTTATTGATGAAATTTTTCCAAGTCTTTCAAACAGAGCAAGCGACGTATATTCCGTTACTTTACCCAGCAGCGTTTGTACCGCTTGTCTTAAACTTTTTCTTGAATCGAAGAGCGGGTATCATGGCTGCGTTATTCCAAGCAGTTTCAGCGCTATTCATTTTTTACAATTCGATCGGTACGAATTTCTTGACTGTGATTTTGGTCTCGTACCTATTTGCCGGCTTTTTAGCAGCCATTTTAAAACGGCAACGTATTTCAGAACAATGGTTCCCAGCAATCATGTGGGTCGTTGTCTTTCCGTTATTGATGGATGTCGTTTTAGTGGTTTATCAAGGCATGAGCTTTAGCGATGGCACCACTTGGTTAACACTTGTATGTGGCTTCATGGGCGCATTTCTGTCGTATTTACTGACGATTGGTCTGCACCCTTATATTGAGCTATTAGTGAATGACGACAGTGTGATCGTTCTAAATGAATTGAGTAACCCGAACCATCCATTATTGAAGCAATTGTTAGAAGAAGCACCGGGAACGTATCATCATAGTATGATGGTTGCGAATCTGAGTGCGAATGCAGTTGCTGAAATCGGTGGGCGTTCATTGTTGACACGTGTGGCTTGTTATTACCATGACATCGGCAAAATCAAACATGCCAGCTTTTTCGTGGAGAACTTACCTTCTGGTGCGGAAAATCCCCATAACTTTTTACTTCCTGAAGATAGTAAACAAATTATTTTTGGGCATGTGACGGACGGTGCGAAGATTTTAGAAGAGTACGATATGCCACAAATGGTGATCGATATCTGCAAGCAACATCATGGGACGACTTTGATGCGTTATTTCTATATCAAAGCAAAAGAACGTAATCCCGAAGTAACAGAGGAACAATTCCGTTACCCTGGCCCTAGACCGCAAACACGGGAAGCTGGGATCGTCAATATTGCGGATAGTTGCGAAGCCGCTGTGCGAGCGATGGATCATCCAACCAGTGAAAAAATCGAAGCTTTTGTGCATAATTTGATTGAAGAACGGATTTCTGATGGTCAGCTTGATGATAGTGGATTGACACTCAAAGAAATCCGCAAAGTTGAAAAATCTCTTGTTAGTGGATTGAGCAGTACCTTCCACTCAAGGATCAAATACCCTAAAATGAAGTCTGAAGCAGAAAAAATGAAACAAGAAAAAGAATAGCAAGAAGGAAGCGATGACTAATGGATATTACATTTATCGATGAAACAAACACTGTATCTGAAACGAAAATCAAAGAAATTGAAGAATTGCTTCAATTTGCGGCAAAAAAACTTTCTTTATCAGATGAGACGGAAATGTCGGTGACCTTCATGGATAATCCGTCTATCCAAGAAATCAATCGTACGTACCGTGGCAAAGACGCACCAACAGATGTGATCAGTTTTGCGTTAGAAGATGAAGGTGAAGACGAGATCCCAGTGATTTTTGAAGAGGACGATGAGCCAATGCCTCGTGTATTGGGAGATATCATGATCTCAATCGATCGGGCAAAAGAACAAGCTGAAGAATATGGTCACTCCTATGATCGCGAACTAGGCTTCTTAGCCGTCCATGGATTTTTACACATCAACGGCTACGACCATATGACACCTGAAGATGAAGCGGAAATGTTTGGCTTACAGAAAGAGATTTTAGATGCTTATGGACTTAAAAGATAAAAAAGAAGAACAAAAAGTAGATAAAAACAAACATTTTTTGATGTCAGTGGAGTTTGCTTTACAAGGAGTCAAAACCGTTTTTGATGAAGAAAGAAATATGAAGAAACATGTGGCTCTTGGGATCATTGCTCTGATCATGGGGTTCATCTTTCAATTGGATCGAATGGAGTGGCTATGGTTGCTCCTTTCAGTCTTTCTCGTATGGATCGTCGAAATCATGAACACTGTGTTTGAGAATGTAGTGGATATGTTCACAGACTTCCATTTTCATCCCATTGGGAAAAAAATCAAAGATATGGCAGCTGGGGCAGTGTTATTGACTGCTTGCTTCGCTGTAATCGTGGGGATCATCTTATTTGGTCCAAAAATCTATCAACTGTTTTTTAATTAAAAGGAGAGTAATTATGTCAGAACATAAATCTGGATTTGTAGCAATCGTCGGACGACCAAATGTTGGTAAATCGACGTTGCTCAATCGGATCGTTGGTCAAAAAATCGCGATCATGAGTGATAAAGCGCAAACGACAAGAAATAAGATCCAAGGAGTGTATACGACTCCTGAAGCACAATTGATCTTTATTGATACACCTGGAATCCATAAACCCAAACATCGCTTAGGCGATTTTATGGTAGAAACAGCTTATAGTGCTTTACGTGAAGTTGATGCGGTATTGTTCATGATCAGCGCCGATCAAAAAAGAGGAAAAGGCGACGATTTCATCATCGAACGCTTGAAAAATGTCCAATCACCGGTATATTTAGTGATCAATAAGATCGACAAAGTCCATCCAGATGAGTTATTAGGGATCATTGAAGATTATTCCTCACAAATGGAGTTTGCCCAAGTTGTTCCGATCTCTGCGACAGAAGGAAACAATGTCGAACATTTGATGGAGGTCTTAGTGGACGAAATGCCTGAAGGCCCGCAATATTTCCCAGACGATCAAGTCACTGACCATCCGGAGTATTTTATCGTTTCTGAATTGATTCGGGAAAAAGTCTTGTTTTTGACACGAGATGAAGTACCCCATTCAGTCGCAGTAGTCATCGATACGATGAAACGTAATGAGAATAATAAAATCCATATCCAAGCTACGATCATTGTCGAGCGGGATAGTCAAAAAGGAATCATAATCGGTAAAGGCGGTAAGATGCTGAAAGACATCGGAACAAAAGCACGAAGAGATATTGAGAATCTGCTAGGGGACAAAGTCTTTCTAGAACTTTGGGTAAAAGTCCAAAAAGATTGGCGAGACAAACGAGTCTATTTACAAGACTTTGGATATCGTCAAGACGAGTATTAAACAAGGTTGTGAGAAAGCCGGTCAGCTCCGAATAGTAAGGCGAAACGTGGGAAAATAGCTTTCCATATTTTTTCACGTTTCGCCTTACTATTGAAGAGTTGCTCTTGAGCACCGGTTATCCAGTTACAGAAGTTAGAGGACAACTAAGTCATGGAAGCAATTAAGAGTCTGGAATAAAAGTAATAGTTACTTTTGTCTCGACTTCACGGATGCTCGCATGACTTTTTCCTTCTTTTCAATTTAAAAAAGCAATTTACGTTAAAGTCAGAGGAGGGGTGACGATGAGTCAGCTTGCAGAATCAAAAGGAATCATCCTTTCTAGTCGCAACTACAAGGAAAAAGATAAATTAGTCAAGATATTTACAGAATCGGCAGGAAAAATGATGTTTTATGTCAAGGGGATCCATCGTCAAAATCAACCGATTGCACCCGCATTGTTGCCTTTTACGGAAGCAATTTATATTGGTCATTTTCATAATGAAGGCTTGTCCTTTGTTAACAGTGTAAAAGATGTCCACTCGTTTCGTAAGATACAAGAAGATATTTTTCTTAGCGGTTACGGGACTTATTTGTTGAACTTAGTGGATGCGGCGATCGAGGATCGGCAATATGATCCGAATCTATTTCAATTCACACACCAAGCATTGCAACGCATGGATCAAGGAGATGACCCAGAGATCATTACGAATATTTTTGAGATTCAATTATTGCAACGTTTCGGGATCTCGCCAGTTTGGACCCACTGTGCAGTGTGTGGAAAGACGCAAGGAAAATTTGATTATTCATCCAAATATGGTGGCGTCTTATGTGAAAATCACTGGGAGTTAGATCATTATCGGTATCACGCGGACCCACGTGCAGTTCACTTCGTACGGCTCTTCTCAGCAATCTCGTATGATCGCATCAGCGGGATCGACCTCAAAGAAGAAACCAAACAAAAGATTCGCCAATTGATTGATCTGTTATATGAAGAATACGTAGGCATCCATTTGAAAAGTAAAAAGTTTATTGATCAAATGAAAAGTTGGGAACATATCATGAAACCGACCAATGAGGCAACGAAGGAAAGTCCTGCAGAAGAATGAAAAAATGTTTGAAACAATGGATTTTTTTCAAAAATATTTGACAAAGTACTTGGTTAACGTCTATTATAAAGCCTAGATAGTAACTATTGTTTTTTCAATAGACGAATGTCATTTATAAAGGATATTCAATAATCACATACGTATGATGATCAAGATCAGTAGAAAATCAAGTGGCACAAGCGAGTTCGGGAGAGTGTGAGCCGAATGCTAACGGTTTTTGAAGAGGCACTTGTGAGTACGATCAACGAAGCTGCCGAGTCGCTCGGAAGTAGGGTGGAACCGCGAAGATATTCGTCCCTATGTTTGTTTACGCAAACATAGGGACTTTTTTTGTTACTATTTTTGATTCTTGGTTAAGATGAAAGGGGTAATTATATGAGTAAGAAGCAAACAGTTCAAGAAATGATTTTGACATTACAAAAATTTTGGTCATCGAACGGTTGTATGCTGATGCAAGCATACGATACAGAAAAAGGGGCAGGTACAATGAGCCCTTACACGTTTTTACGAGCAATCGGTCCAGAACCTTGGAATGCCGCTTACGTTGAGCCATCACGTCGACCAGCTGATGGTCGTTATGGTGAGAATCCTAACCGGTTATATCAACACCATCAATTCCAAGTGGTGATGAAGCCATCACCAGAAAATATCCAAGAACTTTACTTGGAAAGCTTGCGTTTGTTAGGGATCGATCCGTTAGAACATGATATCCGCTTTGTTGAGGACAACTGGGAGAACCCTTCGATGGGTTGTGCCGGTGTTGGTTGGGAAGTCTGGTTAGATGGCATGGAAATCACGCAATTTACGTACTTCCAACAAGTCGGCGGTTTGCCATGTAAACCAGTCACTTCAGAAATCACTTATGGGTTAGAGCGCTTAGCTTCTTATATCCAAGAAGTGGAAAGTGTGTATGATCTTGAATGGTCAGCAGGTGTCAAATATGGTGAGATCTTCAAACAGCCTGAATATGAACACTCAAAATATTCATTTGAAGTGAGTGATCAAGAATTATTATTAAGTAATTTTGATCGTTTTGAAAAAGAAGCGAAACGTTGTATTGAAGAAAATCTGGTCCATCCAGCATATGATTACATTTTAAAATGTAGTCACACCTTCAATCTATTAGATGCTCGTGGTGCAGTATCTGTGACTGAACGTGCTGGCTACTTGGCTCGCATTCGTAACATGGCGAGATCTGTGGCGAAAATCTTTGTTGCAGAACGTGAAAAACTTGGATTCCCATTGCTAAATAATCAATCAGAAAATCCAACGACTGTTAAGGAAGGTGAATAAGATGGCAAAGGACTTATTATTAGAAATTGGCTTGGAAGAAATGCCAGCGCATGTTGTGACACCAAGCATGAAACAATTAGAAGAAAAAACAGCAGCGTTTTTAACGGACAATCAATTGACTTACGATGCAATCGAGACATTCTCTACTCCGAGACGTTTGGCGATCAAAGTAACAAATGTACCAGAACGTCAGGCTGACAGTGAAGAAGAAGTGAAGGGACCAGCGAAAAAAATCGCATTAGATGCTGAAGGAAACTGGTCGAAAGCAGCTCAAGGATTTGTTCGTGGGCAAGGATTGACGACAGACGATATCACCTTCCGAGAAATCAAAGGTGTGGAATATGTCTATGTGACGAAATATACTCAAGGAAAACCAGCAATCGAAGTCTTGACAGGATTGATCGATGTGATTAAAAGCATGACATTCCCTGTGACAATGCACTGGTCTTCTTTTGACTTTGAATATATTCGCCCGATTCATTGGATCGTGGCACTATTTGGAGAAGAAGTGATCCCGTTTGAATTTTTAGATGTGAAAACTGGACGTACTTCTCGTGGGCATCGTTTCTTAGGTGAAGATGTGACATTTGCTCATCCAGCAGAATACGAAGAAAAGCTATCTGAACAATTTGTAGTTGCTTCGCCACAAAAGAGAAGAGCAATGATCATGGAACAAGCGACTCAATTATCAACAAAAAATGATTGGCACATCGATTTTGATGAAGACCTACTTGAAGAAGTCAATAATCTAGTGGAGTATCCAACTGTCTTTGCTGGTGATTTTGAAGAAAAATATCTATCTGTACCGGAAGAAGTACTCGTGACTTCCATGAAGGAACACCAACGTTATTTTGATGTTCGAAATGCCGAAGGTCAACTCTTACCACATTTTATCGCTGTACGAAATGGCGATCGTGTGAAGCTAGATAACGTTATTCGTGGGAACCAAAAAGTACTGACTGCGCGTTTAGAAGATGCGGAATTCTTTTACAATGAAGACAAAAAATTCCCAATCGAGCATTATGTCAATAAGTTGAAATCAGTGACTTTCCATGAAAAGATCGGTAGTATTTATGAAAAAATGCAACGTGTGCAAGTGATTGCATCTGTTATCGGTAAATCTGTCGGTTTATCGGGGGAAGAACTAGCTGCATTACAACGTACCGGCGAAATCTATAAGTTTGACCTAGTGACGAACATGGTTGGAGAATTTCCAGAACTTCAAGGAATCATGGGTGAAAAATATGCGTTGTTGCATGGAGAAGATCCAGCGGTTGCGACAGCGATCCGTGAACATTATTTACCGATCGCTAGTGAAGGTGAATTGCCAGAAACGACGATTGGTGCAGTCTTAGCCATTGCCGATAAATTAGATAGTATTTTCTCTTTCTTTACTGTAGGAATGGTGCCAAGTGGTTCAAACGACCCTTACGCATTACGTCGTCAAGCATATGGTATCGTTCGGATCATTGAAGCAAAACAATGGGCTTTCCCATTGGCACAATTACAACAAGAAGTGAATGCTGCAATCAATGAAAATCAAGAGCGTTTCGGGTTAGCTTTCGTTCAAGGAACTGATGTAATCGACTTTATCAAAGGTCGTTTGCGCCAACGATTGATGACAAAAGCCATTCGCCACGATGTGATCGATGCTGTCTTGAATGCGAAGGAAAGTAATTTGACAACCGTTTTTGCAGCTGCACGTCTGTTGAAGGAACGTTTGCAAGATGAAAACTTCAAACCATCGATGGAAGCTTTGACGCGTGTGATGAACCTAGCGAAAAAAGCCGAAAGAACAACGAATGAGATTGATACAAGCCTGTTTGAAAATGAAGCAGAGCAAGCATTGTACGAAGCAGTTGAGAAAGTGAAAGCTCAGTTTGCGGAACGTACACTTAAAGAGAACTATGAGCAATTAGTCAGCTTAAGACCAGTTATCGATCAGTATTTTGATCAAACGATGGTCATGGTCGAAGATGAAGCTGTCCGTAACAACCGTTTAGCACAGTTGCAACAAATTGCTGATATGGCATTAAGTATTGCTAGTCTGGATCAAATCATTACAAAATAAGACGGATCAAGTAAAAGCTTGAAACAAAAAAGGTTTGGGATGCGAACATCCCAAACCTTTTATTTTTTACGTTGCTGTTTACCGGCATTTCGACCGTTAGCATTTTTCTTGGTTGCTTGTGTATTGATTTTTTTCGTTGGTTTCGTCGCTTCTTCAGGTGTCACATCTTTTCGAGGTGTCACGACTTGTTTCGGTGGATTTTGTTTCAATTCTTCTGCGACTTGAGCTTTTAAGCGTGGCTTCATGATCACATTGGTGATAAATGTTTGTAGACAACTAAAGATACCACCGACTACCCAGTAAAGGGTCACTCCTGCAGGAGCACTGATCGACATGAAGACGATCATCGCAGGTGAAACGATCAACATGGTGCGCATCGTTTTTTTCTGTTCTTCAGGAATACCGATCGTTGAGATGTACCCTTGAATTAGGTAAGCAATCCCGGCAATCGCAACTAAGACTAAACTTGGATTTCCTAAGTCGATACCATAAAAAGTCGATTCACGGATACCTTCTGTATAGCGAGCAGTAAAGTACAGCGCTGAGAAGATCGGCATTTGGATCAATAAAGGTAAACAACCGATTCCACCAGTCATACTTAACCCATTTTCGCGATACACTTGTTGCATTTCTGCTTGTGCAGCCATTTGTTCTTCTCGGGTCGTTGCCGCTTTTAGTTTTTCTTGGGCGGCACTGACTTGAGGTTTCAATGCTTGCATTTTTTCAGATTGGATCATTGTCTTTTTCGATTGACTGATTCCTAAAGGTAAAATGATGATTCGTACGATCACAGTCATCAAGATAACAGCCCAACCGTATGACCAGTTGAAATTCTGCACGAGATATGTAATCGCTTGTCCCATAGGTTGTACTAATACGCGATAGACGATTCCAGATGTATCAGGGTTTCCTTCAGCATCCATTCTGACACAACCAGATAAGAAAAGTAAGAGTGTTACAAGACCAGAACCTAGTAACCAATTTTTCCATTTATTCATAAAATACTTCCTCTTTTAAAATTTTTACACAAGCTTAACTATACTAAAAATATGAGAATAATTCAATGAACTTCATAGAAAATTCAAATAATTCCCTTAAGTTTAACCGATCATGGGAAGGACAGGGAAGCGCACATAAAAGAACAGAGAATTGAAACGATCATCTTCCAGTAGATGGCAACAACGACTTTCTTCATATGTGCTTTCAAGAAGAAACATTTAGCCGATCACATCAAATTTCTTTCGTTCTTCCATCATCGGATGTTCTTGCAAGTCGACATATTGGACACGGCCACTGGGACTAGGGGATAGCTTGACTTCTTTGATGAACTGATCGATGGTTTCCTCCTCACCAGCGGCTTCGATCGTCACCGAACCATCTTCTTCGTTTTTAACTGTTCCTGTCACGCCCAATTGATCAGCTACTATTTTTGTCATATAACGAAAACCTACACCTTGGACACGCCCTTGCACATTCATTTTAACTTTTTTCATTTGAAGCACCACTCTTTCCTCTATTTGATAAATTTATGATAACGATTTTTTATAAAACTAACAAGCCCAACGATTGATTCCATGCTATAATAAAGTGAGGTGGAAAACGTGAAAAAAATTCAATCAGCAAAAAATCCTAGAATCAAAGAAATAAAAAAATTACATAAAAAGAAGCACCGCGAAGAAGGACAGGAGTACCTGCTTGAAGGGTTTCACTTGATCGAAGAAGCTGTGAATGCCAAAGTCATACCTAAAGAGATCTTTCTGACAGAACGAGGCTGGTCAGAATGGGGGACATGGGTCGAACAACACGCATTGGATTGCTTTTTAGTCACTGATGAGGTGATGGCGGTGATCTCTGATCTACCAACACCACAAGGAATCGTGGCAGTGATGCCGCTAGAAGTTAGCCAAGTGTCAATAGATACAGGAGGCTGGTTGCTTTTAGACAATGTCCAAGATCCTGGAAATGTCGGAACGATGATCCGAACAGCAGATGCGTTTGGTTTAGCAGGTGTGATCTTAGGGAAAGGCTCAGCTGATATTTATAGCACCAAAGTTTTAAGAAGCATGCAGGGAAGCAATTACCATTTACCAGTTATCTCACAAGAGTTAGACGCGCTCATTCCTGAATTGAAAGAAAAAGGATTTGCGATATACGGAACAGAACTCAATGAAGAAGCTGTTTCTCTTCCAACCGTCGTACCAACAAAAAATTATACGATCATTATGGGAAATGAAGGGCAAGGGGTGCGATCAGAATTATTGGCGCTAACTGATAAAAATATCTACATCCCGATGAATGGCCATGCTGAGTCATTGAATGTCGGCGTAGCTACCGGCATATTGTTGTATCATCTTTCTTCTTGATTAAGGAACTATTAAGCTTTTTGGATTTTTAATCAACCTCACTAGAATATTCCGAACATGAATGATATACTATGTACAATTTCAACGATAAATGAAATTCAAAAAGGTGGCAGATCGAAAATTATGACAGAAAAATGGCGTGAAGACGAAGAATACATGTCTTATATCGAAGATCTATTAGAAACAGAAGCAGTACAAAAATTAGCTGATTATATCCAACATGTACATTCGACAAGATTGGAACACTCAATCAGTGTTTCTTATTACAGTTACAAATTAGCAAAAAAATGGGGTGGAGATGCAAGAGCTACTGCACGTGCAGGACTTTTACATGACCTATTCTATTATGACTGGCGTACAACAAAATTTGATGAAGGCACACATGCGTATGTGCATCCTAGGATCGCTGTGAAAAATGCAGAAAAGATTACTGAACTTTCTGATTTAGAGCGCGACATCATCTTGAAACATATGTGGGGAGCAACGATCGCTCCACCAAAATACAAAGAAAGCTATATTGTGACATTTGTTGACAAGTATTGTGCGGTGAAAGAAGCGGCGCAACCAGTAACGGATACAATGAAACAAAAATGGCAACGATATTTTGGAAAAGAACAGTCGATCTAACTATTTGACCAGCCGAACGGAAACAGTCGAAGGTCCCGATCATGGGAAACCTTTGACTGTTTTTTTTTTTGCGAAAGTAGTTGACGAAATAAGATTTATAAGGTTAACTCTTTATTAGGTGAATGTACATAGATGAAAAAAGCATAAAGGGGGTGATGATAAGATGCCATACGTATCTTATTTAGCAGAGTTCAAGGACTTCAGTTATTAAGCTAACTTTGTTGAAGGACTCTTTTTTCTTCAAAGTAGCTACTTTTGAAAGAAGAAAGGACTCAAAAAATCATGGAAACAACAATCAAAACGTATCAATATTTCTTTATCAAACGAGAAATCGAGCAACTGTTAAATGTCTATCATTCAGTGAATGATAAAAAAACTGTCGCAACCGTTCAAGCATTAGCCACAGAAAGAATCAATGAGGTAGTAGAAAATGATCCACAAGTAATCGCCTTAGTTGAACCATTTGTGAAACAAGTTATGGATACAAACTTGAAAAAAGAAAAAGCGACAGAATTGCTCGAACGTTTAAAAGAACATGTTGCGCCATTCAAGCAACCATCAAAAATCCAAGTGGAAAAAATATTCCGAAAAGTAAAAAAGTTGAAACACCCAGATTGGCAAACATTGGATCTTAAAGAGCATACTTATGTGGGCTGGAATGATCCAGGAACACAGAAGAAATATCTGCTTTATTATGCAGATGAGCGGCTACAAGGTGTCCATGGCACACTTTCTCCGACGATCATCAAAGGAGTATGCGCGATTTGCCATAAGACTTCGAGTGTTTCGATGTTTCTTTCCACGACAAAATCAGGATCAGATGGCACGTATACTAAAAAAGGAAATTACATTTGTCATGATAGTGATCAGTGCAATCAGCAACTAGTAAAGCTGGCACCATTTTATGAATTTACAGACATCGTGAAGAAAGAAAAATAGCGCCATTGTTTTTCTTGAGAATGTATGATAAACTTTCTGTAAATGAATAGGTGATGGTGTTCGCCTTTAAATGTCGATCGATAGATGACTAATGACGCCTACTAAAAATCGGAGAATCCGTTTTTTTAGTAGGCTTTTTTTGTGGGGAGGAATAGAAAAATGGATCAACGGTTACTTAGTCCATTCAAAATAGGGACATATATGGTGAAATGGTTAGTGATCACTGCTTGTTTAGGCGTACTAATGGGAGGACTTTCCGCTTTTTTTCTAAATAGCTTAACTGTGGTGACGGATTTACGAGAAGCACATACTTGGTTATTGTATCTATTACCTGTCAGTGGGGCATTATTTGCGTTTCTTTATCAACGATACGGTGGGAATGCTAGTCGTGGGAATAATCTGGTCATTGATCAAGGGAATGGTGGGGAAGAAAAAATCCCGCTCCGATTGATTCCTTTAACGCTTTTCGGTACGATCACGACGCATCTTTTTGGCGGTTCTGTCGGTCGAGAAGGAACAGCAGTCCAAATGGGTGGCGCTTTAGCTGAAAATCTAGCAAGGGGATTAAAATTGAGTCCTATCGAGCGAGAGGTGCTGGTCATCAGTGGGATCAGTGCAGGATTTAGTTCAGTGTTTGGGACACCTTTAGCAGGCACATTGTTTGGACTTGAAGTACTAGCAATCGGAAAGATGCGTACAGAAGCGATCTTTCCCAGCTTTTTTGCTGCTTTATTTGCTAACTTCGTAACCGAAAGGATTGGTGTCACACATATCCATTATAAGATGGGAGAAATTCCAGGGTGGAGTCCTGCACTCTTTGGCAAACTGATGGTGGCGGGTATCGCTTTTGGGATTATTGGTTGGGTTTTTAGTCGTTCAATCGTCTTTTTGAAAAAGTGGTATCTGAAATGGTTCAAACATCCAATCACTAGAAATTTTATAGGTGGAGGAATTGTCGTAGTTGTGGCAATGATTTTACAAACACAACGCTACTTAGGACTTAGCTTGCCTTTATTGCAAGATGCGTTTGCCGGAAAAGCACATGCCTATGATTTTATCGGTAAGTTAGGATTTACTGTCCTTTCTTTAGGCGCTGGCTATCAAGGTGGGGAAGTGACCCCTTTGTTTGAGATTGGTGCAACTCTAGGGGCAACTTTAGCGCCCATCCTGCATGTTTCGATTCCTTTTCTAGCTGCATTAGGATTTATCGGTGTGTTTTCTGGAGCGACGAATACACCCATTGCTTGTTTTGTCATGGGCATCGAATTATTTGGAGGAGAAGCAGCTAGTTTCTTTTTTATGATTTGTTTGATCAGTTTCATGTGTTCGGGAAATAACGGAATCTATTCCGCACAAAAAGTAATGATCAAAAAAGGGATTTTATTTTTACCAATGAATAATGATCAGAGAGAATAGTTTACTGATTGAAAGAAAAAAAGAAGTTGCATGAAACGCAACTTCTTTTTTTAGGCAATAAGGGTGATCAAAGCTAACAATGCAGTCAGGCCAAGGATGATACCACATACGATCATGTGACGTTTTTTATGCAACATCAAGATCGCGATATATTCTCTAAGAAAAGCATTTGGCAAATAATAAAAGGCTGTTTTTGCACCAATGCCATTGGCTTTTAACTGTGCTTGCTTCGCAAAGAGTCCTGCACGGAAAATGTGGTAATTATTTGAACTGAAAATCGCACGATAAGCGCCACCGCCAGATTCACGATCCATTAATTCTTTGGAGAAACGCATATTTTCTAAAGTGGTTGTTGAATTTGTTTCAACTAAAATGTCCCGCTCCGGAATCCCTTTTTCTAAGGCATAGTTTTTCATGGCAATTGCTTCTGGTAACTTTTCATCTGCACCTTGACCACCAGACATCAAAAGAATCGGTGGATTGAGCGTAGCATGACTCTGGGCCCAATAAAAAGCAATTGCTTTGTCGATCCGTTTGGCTAGGAGGGGAGAAACACGTTCCCCGTTGATCAGGCCTGCGCCTAACACGATAATATAATTCTGGTTGTAACGTGGTCGGTTGAACTGATATAAGAAAGAGACAGTCATAAAATTATAGAAGACAATAAACAGATAAATCAAGATGACTGCTATACCAGAAAGAAGAACATTGATCCACGCTGGTAAGTAGTTGATTAAAAATACAGTGGCAATTAAATATAGCGTTAAGGCAATCCCTAGCAGTAAAGTCAAAAGATTAGCTAGTGAACGTGATTCTCTTTTTAAGACGATGATGCCATTCCAAATGAGAAAGACGACCAAAATATATATGCCAAATAGTAAAATCAAAAAAGCTGGTACTGCAATCAAAGCAAAAATCCCACCAATAAAGATATTCTGCGTCTCAAAAAGTAAGAGTAATAAATAAGCGCCGAAACTAATCAAAAATAAATTGAAGATCAAACCATTCAGTAGTCGCCTTTTTTCGGTAAAGTAAAAAAAAGCAAAGATACTGAAAAAAGCGAGAGGGATCAAGAAATAAAAACTCGCATAAAAAATCTCTAATACAACGAAGTACGTAAGCATCAATGTGAATGTCCAAGTACCACAATAAAAGAATAACGCGGGATCTTTTTGTTTCCTGCGCCAGGTGATGATCCCAACCATCCCTACGATATAGAGAATCGAAAAAATCAAATCTCTTGTTAAATTCATAATACCAACTCCTTTTTCTAATCGTGGAGTCATCACTGCGAATGAAAAGGAAACAGCTGATTAGCAGACTAGTGATGATTATTCAACACGAACTGATAGTGTTACTCGCCTCTCATAGACCAACCCTACAAGTAACAATCTACCATCTACAGTATAACGAAAAATTTGTAAAAATGCTGTTATAAAAAAAGAAAAAATAGAAAATACATTTATTTTCTGTAAGAAGCAGAAAAATACCCAAACAGTAAAGGTTGATAGCGTCTCGTCGATTCGTGAAGAAGAGCCAGCATTTACTGTTTGGGTAAGGAGTGGATGTAACTATTTGGAATGTTTATTTAGAATAGATTACTGAAAAAATTAGTGACATTGCGCCAGCCGATCACAAAGATATTCGCTTTTTCAACCGAACTAGCAGTGATGATGTCTGTGCTTGGAGAGGCACCATCTTCTAAGTACCCTAATTGATCATCAGCTAAAGTGATAGTGGCTGTGCCAACCTTTGTGCCTCTAACGATCGGTGCTTCAAGTTCATTATCCTTTACTTTTGTCTCATCGATCTTAGGTGTGATCGTCAATTGACCCGTATCCATATCATTTCTGACCCAGACACTGACTGGGCTTTTTAGTACGACATTGACAGAAGTTTCTTTTCCGTTTTTCACATCGATCGATTTGAGTGAAGGAATGCTTGCGTTTGCTTTACCGATTTCTTTGACTGACCAGTTATCATAGCAATAATCCATCAAGCGAGCCGTTTCGGTGAACCGAACGCTTGGGTTTTGCTCATGACCTTCCGCATTCAATATGACTGTAATGATGCGTTTGCCGTCTCGTTCGATGGTACCGACAAAACAAGCACCAGCAAAATCAGTTGTTCCAGTTTTTAGTCCATCAACGCCTTCTTTGAAGTTGATAAAACCTGGAAGCATCCAATTCCAATTAACCATTTCAACCGGCGATTGTGTGTTTTCACCAAACATTTTTGTTGCAGTACTCGTCACTTCTAGTACCTCAGGAAAATCGAGTAACAGGTGACGTGCGATGATCGCTACGTCTTTTGCGGACATTTGATTTTCATCTGCTTCGCCAGTACCTTCTGGACGATTTGCGCCGAGGTAAACATTGTTCAACCCAGAAACATTGACGATCGTTGCATTTTCAATGCCCCATTCTTTTAACTGGTCATTCATGACAGTCAGAAATGCTGTTTCACTACCAGAGATCTTTTCAGCTAAAGCGACCATTGATGCGTTGGCTGATTGGATAAAGGCAGAGTCAAAAAGTTCTTTTACAGTATAGGTATTCTCCTTATGTAAGGGAACATTCGATAAATTAGGTGCAATGCTTAATGTTTCAGCATAATCGGAGATTGCCACTTCATCATCCCAGGATAATTTTCCTTCTTTGACTTGGTCAAGTACGATGTACAACCCGATGATTTTTGAGATTGACGCGATCCCCATTGTTTTTTCTCCGTCTTGGTCGTATAAAATTTTTCCGCTTGTTGCGTCCACAGCAAATGCTGCTTGGGAATTCACAGAAAATGCTTCATCGGCCTGTACGGATAAAGTTGGCAAGAATGATCCTAACGTTAAAAGAAGCGTTGCCAACAGTAAAGCGAAATGTTTTTTCTTAGTGCCCATGTCCAATCTCCTTGTTTTCTAATTTGATTTGCTACAAATTAAAATTTTATCAGAGAGTGTGCGTAGTTTCAATCTTTCTGAAAAAAACTTTAGATAAACCAAACGAACACAAGAGGATAGTTAGCGTTGATTCTTTTTGACTCGTACAGGTTGAGCCTCGGGTTCATTTAGACGAAAGGCAGTGAATACAAATAGAGCAGTCATACATAGTAAACTAAATATCATCAATAATTGCATATAAACACCTCGATTTCTACTTTTCTCTATGTTAGCAGTTAGGTATGAATAATTTCGCTGTGAAATGTAACGAATCATTGATGAAATTTTGAAGAATAGTTGAAGAAAACAATCCTTAGTCAGAGATGGGATTGTAAACGATTTTTTGTCTAGGGACCATTTTGTTTTATGGATAAAAATGGTTGTGGTAGACTTTAGTTAGTAGTATTGAAGAAATGATTTTTAGGAGGGGTACGTTTATGGCGAAAAAGGATAGAGAGTTACTGTCACAACTGACTTCAGAAGGTGTCAAAGGACCATTTATTACTATTATGCTAAACACTCACGTTGCACATCAAGATGTGGAAAAAGATCAGATCAAATTCAAGAACTTTGCAAAAGAAGCAAAAAAACGTTTTGAAAAGAAATATGCGGAGCATGATTGGTCGAATTTTCAAAAAAAAATCGATCAACTACTAGAAGATGCTTCATTTTGGCGCAGTGCCACTGCGAGTGTCGCGGTGATCTTGTCTCCTGAAAGTACCATTGTTCATCGTTTGAGCATTGCAGTAGATGATCAATATTATGTAAGTGACCAACCTTATTTATTAGCGATCATTAAAAATGGACATTTTAACTACTCGTATTATTTACTGGGATTGAATCGTGATTCAATGAAGCTTTACGAAGTAAGCAACAAACAAGTAAAAGAAGTTGATCTACCCGAAGGAGCACCTACAGATGTGGTGACAGCTTTAGGATCTGAGTTGACAGGTGGAGGTATCAACTACTCGTCAAATGGTAGTGAAGGCTCAACATTCCATGGGGTGAATCCTAAAGACGAAGAAGTTGAAATTGACTGGATCAATTATTACCAAGCGGTCGATGAATTTCTTAAAGACAGCTTGGATAATCCTGAAAAATGGCCTGTGTACTTGTATGCTTTGCCTGAAAATCAAACAATGTTCAAAAAAGTGGCGAAAAACCCTTATTACCGTTCGGATGTGGCGATCTCAGCTTCACCTGCCCAATTATCTTTAAAAGATATCGAAGCAGGTGCGAAGAAACTTTCGGATGAACTGGCAGCGAAGGAAGCAAGTAGCTACAATCAATTGTTAGATAAAAAATTCTTGGATCAACTAGTGGACATCGTGCCAGCAGCGAAAGAGGGAAAGATTTCTCACTTATTTATCGCAACCTCTAATCTGGCTGACGGATTTGGTGAAGACCCAGAAACAGAGTACGACCGTCGACAAGTGTTGAATCAACTAGCTGATGATGTGATCACCAATGGCGGACAAGTCTTTATCTTGGATCAAAAAGATGCGCCTGACGAAAAGAGTTTGACCGCGATATTGCGTTATTAGTCTCTAGGAACAGTACCTAGAACCGATTGATCATTCATTTTATAAGAAAGGAAAAGCCATGTAGATCATTTATTTGATTTCGTGGCTTTTTCTTATTTCTCAGGGGAGAAAGATCAGAAGATCATCAAGTTTAAAAGTGAATTTTTTTTAAGCGTAAATTAAAAACGTTCGTTTTTTTTGGAGAAATAAGCAAAAGAATGAAAAAAAAAATAAAAAAAGTTCAAAATTTACTAGCTAAACTGTAATTAATGTGCTACAATAACTATGTAGTTTTTGTTCGGTAATCTTGGTAGTTTGTTTCAAATAAACATCTTCCAGATATTCACCATTCAAGTAATTGCAAAATATGTGTTTGATACACAAGGAGGATTTTTATTATGGAAACAGGTACAGTGAAATGGTTTAACTCAGAAAAAGGTTTCGGTTTCATTACAGCAGAAAACGGCAACGATGTATTCGTTCATTTCTCAGCTATCCAAGGTGATGGATTCAAAACTTTAGAAGAAGGCCAAACAGTAAACTTCGATGTTGAAGAAGGTCAACGTGGCCCTCAAGCAACTAACGTTGTTAAAGCTTAATTAACCCACTACTAAATAAAAGCTCAGTCTGCTAGTTCCTAGCGGTCTGGGCTTTTTTGTGTTTTCTTTTCATATGCTTTGATTCTCTACACCTAAGAACATCGTCTTACATGGTTAGATGAGTGATAACGAGAAAAGGAAGGGGAGAAGTAAACTTACTGTTTCTCTCAGTAGCAAAGATAACAACAGACGTATGCTTTAGGTTGATTTCCTAAGAATTTTCAAGTGATTTGTAGTATAATTTCAAAAGAAGACTAGAGGGAAGAGAAGAGGAAGATATGTTGAAACCGAAAACTTATGCAGTCGTCGATATTGAAACGACTGGGACAAATCCAAAAGAAGATCGCATTATCCAATTTGGATGTGTCATGATCGAAGATGGGCGGATCACCTCTCGTTATTCGATGGATATCAACCCTGGGCGAAAAATCTCAAAACAGATCCAGCATTTGACAGGGATCACCAATCAACGTGTCCATCGTTCACCCTATTTTGAAGATGTAGCACAAACGATTTACAACCTTCTAGCGGATACCATCTTCGTGGCGCATAATATTTATTTTGATTATCAGTTTTTGAACCATGAATTGACTCGCTGTGGCGTACCTAAATTACAGATTCCAGGAATCGATACAGTCGAGTTGGCCCAGATATTTTTGCCGACTGAACCGAGCTTTCGTTTAGCTGATTTGTCGGAAAGTCTGGGGTTTATCCACGATAATCCCCATCAGGCAGATAGCGATGCGGAAGTGACAGCACAGTTGCTTCTACTGATTGAAGAACGGATGCGTCAGTTACCTTTAGTGACGCTTGAACAGATCGTGAAACTGAGCAATCATACAGGGATGGATACTAGATTATTCATCGAACAAACCACCGACGAACTGAGAAAGCAGCCCCCACCTTTATCAGATGAACTGGAAATCATCGAGGGAATCGCCTTACAAAAAAAAGAAGTCGAACTGTTTTCAGAAGTTTACTATGGTCATAAAGATTATCCAAGAAAAAAACAAGCGAAAGAGAAAATATTTGGAAAAACGTTGATGTATCGTAAAGAACAAAATCGTTTGATGAATGTTGTCTATGATCATTTTACCAAAGATGAATCGAAAAATTTGATGATCGAAGCAGCGACTGGTATGGGCAAGACGATTGGCTATCTATTGCCTCTTAGCTATCTGGCCACACCGGAGAAGCCGGCAGTGATCAGTACGGTATCGCTTGTTTTACAAGAGCAGATCATGGAAAAAGATATTCCTTTGTTGAATCAATTATTCGACCAACCGATCCAAGCGACGATTATCAAAAGCTACCGCCATTATCTCGATTTGCAACGGTTCAAAGCCACACTCCTTGAGCCAAAGGAGCAAAAACAATATGCACTCTATCAAATGACAGTTCTTGTCTGGCTGACGCAGACGAAAACAGGAGATTTAGATGAATTGCATCTAACGAATTTGAATCATGCCTTTTTTACAGATGTTTCGCATCGCGGGCTTGACTTTTTAGCGAAAAAACAAGCGTTCTATGAACAAGATTTTATTCGATTTTTGCATCGACAAATCAAGCAAAGTAACTTCTTGATCGTCAACCATGCTTTTTTAGTCCAAGAAACACAAAGAAAGACACCGTTGTTGCCTGAAAGTCCTTATTTATTGATCGATGAAGTACATCATTTACCTGAGATTGCTGAAAAAGTCAATGATCAACGATTCAGTTTGAGCTATTTTAACAAGGAAGTACAATTATTCGAAGAACCTGATCGTTTGTTCGATCGCTTCAAAGGCTATCTTCCAGCCAATCATGAGGGGCAGCGCTGGCTTGATATCTACAAAGAAGAGTTGTCTGCGCTTCGTGAGGCACAGCTTTGTTTAGCTGAAGGGTTACTTGAGATCATACCTCAACAAAAAAGACAAACTTACCCGGAAGAAGTCATGATCACGAAAGAGGACTTAGATAAATTATCTTTTGAAGCAAGTACAGCCATTGACCATCTTCATCTTTTTTACCAAGAAATAAAGGAATTACAGTACAGGATCCGTTCAGGCTTAGAGGTGCTTCAAGAAAGTTGGACGAAGCAAATGCGTGTCGATCTTGCAAGTCTGTATGCTTTGTTTGAACGTTTAGATCAACAAGCAAGTTTTATGGAAGAATGGTTGGAGAATTGGCAAGAAAGTTTAGTCCATTGGTTTGTTCCGGGTGCCACCCCTCAGCAGACGATGTTCCATCTCCACGATTTTACTGCCGCACTGATTCCCAATACAGTTTGGTATCAGCGCTATGAACGGATTTTATATATAGGAGGGACATTGAAAGTGGGCCCAGATCGTCAATATTTGGCGAAACGATTAGGAATTGAAGGTACTCCGCTGAAAGTCATTGCCTCTCCTTATGATTACGAAAAACAAGCACGGATCTTCGTGCCAAAAGAAGCACCAGAGATCAATCAATTAAGTGGTACAACGTATGTCGACTATCTAACGGATGTGTTATACCAGTTGATCAGACAAGAAAAAAGACCGATCCTAGTTTTGTTTACTTCTCATGATGTTTTACAAAAGGTGTATCAACGAATGCATTTGACAATGCTTGAACAAGGAAGAGAGATTTTAGCTCAAGGAATCGGTGGCAGTCGTGAGAAACTATTGAAGCGTTTTGTTCTTTCTGATATGAGCGTGCTATTCGGCGCAGATAGTTTTTGGGAAGGCGTCGACCTGCCAGGAGATGCGTTACAGCTAGTCGTCATTACGCGGTTGCCATTCGATCATCCACAACGTCCAATGGTCAAAGCGAGAAATGCGTATTTGGAATCGGAAGGCATCAACCCTTTTTATCAAGAATCCTTACCCAAGGCAGCACTGAAGGTCAGACAAGCTTTAGGTCGTTTGATTCGTTCGGAAACGGACAAAGGTGTCTTGCTGATTTTAGATCGACGATTAGTGACCGCAAAATATGGCGCGAGGATCATTCATGCCTTGCCTAAAAAGATGCCTGTCCAAGAGGCGCCTTTTGAACAAATTTGTGAGGATATCCATGATTTCTTAAACAAAAACGAAGAAATTAAGCCATAATCGAGGACTATTTTCACCTCGAAATCTGTTATAATGGACATCAATGAAAAAAGAAGGAGCGACAGTCCTTGAAGAATCAGACAAACAAAGAACATACGATCAATCGCATCTTGCTGGGCTTGATCATCGCTTTATTAGCAGTAATCGTGATCAGCACGATTTTTTATCTGCGTGCGACACGCCCAATGACGCAAGCGAAACAAGAGGCGACAAAACTAGCTGAACAATATGCAAATCTTGAGGAAGTGGACCAATTCTATTGGTTTACTCGGGAAGCCACTTATTTTTCATTAACAGGCCAAAATGATAAAGGACAAGATATTGCAGTGATCATACCTAAATCGGGTGAGCGTGTGAAAGTGTTAGAACAAAAAGCAGGCTTGACCGAAGAAGCTGCCCGCCAAGAAATCAGCAAACAACATCCCGATCAACAAGTGGAAAAAGCTTCCTTAGGGATGTACAAAGATGAACCGGTATGGGAAGTCATTACCAAAACGTCAGATGACCAGTTGAATTATTATTTACTTTCTTTTAAAACGGGAGAGGAAGTCAAAGTCATTAGCGGGGTATAGAAAAGACGGATGAAAGGATAGATTGGATGAAACAGTCAAAAAGAGTGGAACGCTTAGAGCCTTCCGTAACACTAGCAACTGCAGCAAAAGCAAAGGCATTGAAAGCACAAGGGAAAGACATTATCAGTTTGACCGTAGGAGAGCCTGATTTTGCTACACCTGAAAATATCCAAGAAGCAGCGATCGCAGCCATCAAGAATGGAAAAGCAAGCTATTATACGCCAACAGCGGGTATTCCAGAATTAAGACAGGCAATCGTTTCGTATCTGGAAACCTATTATGGCTTGACTTACGATGCTTCTCAGACGATTGTGACAGACGGGGCGAAATTTGCCCTCTATGCCTTATTCCAAACAATCCTAGATCCAAAAGATGAAGTCATCATTCCAGTACCTTATTGGGTGAGCTATGGTGAACAAGTCAAGTTAGCAGAAGGTGTCCCTGTTTTTGTCACTGGTCAAGAAGTCAATGATTTCAAAGTGACCCTCGAACAATTGGAACAAGCACGTTCTTCCAAGACAAAAGCAGTCATTATCAATTCTCCTTCTAATCCGACAGGGATGATCTATACAAAAGAAGAACTACAAGTTATAGGTGAATGGGCAGTAAAAAACGATATTTTAATAGTTGCTGATGATATTTATGGCCGATTAGTTTATAATGACAATGAGTTTACTCCAATTGCAACGATTTCAAAAGCAATACGTGAACAGACGATAATCATCAACGGTGTATCAAAAACCTATGCAATGACAGGCTGGCGTATCGGATACGCGGTCGGCGATCAAAAAATCATTGATGGGATGATTGCGATTGCATCACAATCAACTAGTAACCCAACTGCAGTCAGTCAATATGCGGCTGTTGAAGCATTACAAGGGGAACAAGATACCGTTGAAGAGATGCGCAAAGCATTTGAAGAACGTCTAGACATCGTATTTCCGCTTGTTGCTGATTTGCCCGGGGTGTCGGTCAAAAGACCACAAGGCGCATTTTACTTGTTTCCGAATGTGAAAGAAACGTTAGCGATATGTGGCTATGAACAAGTGACGCCGTGGGTCGAAGATCTACTAGAAGAAGCAGGGGTTGCTCTAGTTACAGGTGAAGGTTTCGGCGCACCGGAAAATGTTCGTTTGAGTTATGCGGCGAATCTAGCAACGTTAGAAGAAGGAATCCGACGAATCCAACGTTTTATTGAGAGTAAAAGTCAAAACGATTAGAAATTATTATAGGACAAAGGAGAATTTTACGTGGAACAAATTCAAATCATCGATTCAAAAAAACATGTAGGCGAAACAGTAACGATCGGTGCTTGGGTCGCTAATAAGCGTTCAAGTGGGAAAATCGCCTTTTTACAATTACGAGATGGGACAGCATTCTTCCAAGGAGTTGTCGTAAAAAGCGAAGTGCCTGAGGAAGTTTTCCAAATGGCAAAAAATCTTTCTCAAGAAACATCGATCCTTGTGACAGGTGAGATTCGTGAAGATAGCCGTTCTAAATTTGGCTATGAGATCGGGATCACGAACATTGAAGTAGTGAGTGAAAGTCATGATTATCCAATCACACCAAAAGAACATGGAACAGATTTCTTGATGGATCATCGTCATTTATGGTTACGCTCTTCACGCCAACATGCAGTGATGCAGATTCGAAATGAAATCATCCGTGCAACCTACGAATTTTTCAACAACAACCAATTCGTTAAAATCGATCCACCGATCTTGACTGGCTCTGCCCCAGAAGGAACCACCGATCTATTTGAGACAAACTACTTTGATCAAAAAGCATATCTGTCACAAAGTGGTCAATTGTACATGGAAGCTGCTGCAATGGCATTTGGTAAAGTATTTTCATTTGGACCAACTTTCCGTGCTGAAAAATCAAAAACACGTCGTCATTTGATCGAATTTTGGATGATCGAACCTGAAATGGCGTTCACGCATCAAGAAGAAAGCTTAGAAGTACAAGAACAATATGTTGCTTTCTTAGTTCAAAGTGTATTAGATAACTGCGAGTATGCTTTAGACGTCTTAGAACGTGATAAAGAAGTATTGAAAACTTATACTAAATTACCTTTCCCACGTATCACGTATGATGATGCCATCGAATTATTGAAGAAAAATGGTTTTGACGATATCGAGTGGGGCGATGATTTCGGTTCACCACACGAAACGTTTATTGCGAACTCATTTGAACAACCAGTCTTTATCTTGAACTATCCAAAAGCGATCAAACCATTCTACATGAAACCACATCCAACAAGAGAAGATGTCGTGATTTGTGCAGATATGATCGCACCTGAAGGATATGGCGAGATCATCGGCGGAAGTGAACGTGCGACTGACTATGATTTCTTACTTGAACAAATCAAGAATCATGGCTTAGACGAAAAAGAATACTCATGGTACCTAGATCTACGTAAATACGGATCTGTTCCACATTCTGGTTTCGGCTTAGGCTTAGAACGTACAGTGACTTGGATCTCAGGGATCGATCATGTACGTGAAGCAATTCCATTCCCACGTTTGTTAAATCGTATTTACCCATAAGAAATAAGACGCGTTCCACGAAAATCGTTCATCGTATTTTCGTGGAACGCATTTTTTTTAAGAAGTTATTATGAAATCACTATTGTTCCAATTCCTTCTTTCTTTGGCTAGATGTGTGTGGGATAATAACGTAAAAGTGGCAAGGAAAGTAGGGTGTGTGATGGAACAACGACTTTTATTCATTGGAGATAGTATCACAGATGCGGGTAGAGGAACTGACGATCTCGGTCAGGGCTATGCACTGTTAACAGCGGCAAAATTGGCTGCGAGTGATCCAGAAAACACGTGGACATTCGTCAATCGCGGAATCGGCGGAAATAAGTTAGCAGACCTAAAGAAGCGCTGGCAAGCAGACTGCATCGATTTGAAACCTGATATGGTCTCGATTTTGATTGGTATCAATGATACATGGCACAATGTAGGCGAGCCTGCAGCATTTGCGACAAAAGAATCTTTTGAGCGTTTTGAAGCCGATTATCGGTATTTACTTGATCGTTTAGTGGAAAGTGGCATCAAAAAAATCGTCTTGATGGAACCATTTGTTTTGCCAGAGCCTGACGATCGGAGAAGTTGGCGTAGTGATCTTGATCCAAAGATCCACTTGATTCGTCAACTAGCAAAAGAATATCAAGCAGTTTTTGTCCCGTTAGATGGAACGTTGAATTCTTTAGGCATCTCATATGGCTATGAGAAATATACAGGGGATGATGGTGTCCATCCGACACTACTGGGTCATGAAACGATTGCCAATATTTGGATAGAAACGGTCAAAAAAAGAAAAGAGTGGTTTGAATGATCATTCGCCCAGCAACCGAAGCAGATCTACCGATGATCAATAGGTTGATCAGGCAACAAGAAAATCGATTCTTGGAGGAACTAATGCTGCCAGATATAAACGATCCATTGAATATATCCTTTATAGCAGCACATGATGACGCAGAAAAACAAATGATTTTCGCTTTTGGACAAGCGAGACAAATCGAAACGACTGAAGCAGATCAACAATCAGGTGAACTGCTTCAAACGATTTTTGTGGCAGTCGATCAAGAAAGAACAGTAGCCGCTCAGTTTATGGAGCAGTGGTTACTAGAAGCAAAAAAACGTAAAATCAAGAGAGTCGATTTCAATGGTTTTTAACGTAAGACTCTTATTAGAATGGAGAAAGAAACAATGAGTTGTATTGGAAATATTATTTGGTTTATTTTTGGTGGCTTACTCGGAGGACTGAGTTGGGCGGTAGCAGGTGTATTATGGTGTATCACAATTGTTGGTATTCCGGTCGGGCTACAATGTTTCAAACTAGCTTCTTTATCGTTTGCACCCTTTGGAAAAGAAGTCATTTATACAAACAATGGCGTGTCTTTGATCGTCAATATCATTTGGTTGATCGTGTCAGGTTTGCCGATTGCTTTAGGTCATGTCATCAGTGGGATTTTACTTTGTATCACGATCATTGGTATTCCTTTCGCAAAGCAATCCTTCAAACTAGCACGCCTAGCGTTGATGCCATTTGGGGCAGAAATCGTTTAAATAGTGACTAAATATAAAAGTAACTCTCTTGCACAGTTGGTTGTCTGTCCAAAGAGTTACTTTTTTTACACTTAGCGAGTGATATCTGTATGTTTTTTAGGTATTTGCTTACTCAAAAAATTCGATTTGTTGGTTGCGTCTACTACGCGATGATTAAAATTCGCTTGTGTAAAGGACGTTTGTGTTGGAGAAGTTGAAAGTGTCACGTCTGTGGTGTTACTTTTAGAGGTCTGTCTATCAGAAAAAATCCTATCTTTGACTGTTTTGACTGTTCCCCCAAACCGCTGGCTCTTAACTTTTACTTTTTGGCGAAATCCCTCTTTTAATGGTTGATCCGTTCCATCGATGATTGCGTTGATGTGAGCATCCAATGGTTTCAATCGCCTGGAATCATCATAAAAAACATGATAATAATAAGGTGCAACCTCGACGGATTGATTTTTGACAAATTTTTTAGGTGTTTTAGGATCTTCGTAGACTTTCTTTACGAAATCATCCGAAATATCAACGAATTCATCTCTGGAGATAGTTTCTTTTAGACCAGTGATTTTTTTTCGCTGTTCGTAATGTTTCCATAATTGAAAAAATTTTTGATCGTGTTTTAAATTTTCACCTAAAAAAGTCTGAAAGAACCGCTCACGAAACGCAAACGATGAGCAGAATTTAGGTTTCACTTTGTCTTCAATCAATGGTGGAGTAAAAATAGCTTCCTGACAATTATGAAGAACACTTCGGAAAGTGACAAGCGGTTCTAAAATCGGGCAGTTGGGAATCATTGCATACCCTCTCATTTCAAAATTAAGGTTTTTTGCAGGCTTATCTGAGAGTCTGGTGATTTCATTGATGAGGTTGATCTTAGACTCACTGTGGTGTTCAAGCTTTGTCGCAAATAGTATTTTACTTAATTTCCCCAACTGATCCGCTGGGATTTTTAGCAAATGATTCCCCATCTTTTTATTTGTCTCATATTTATCTAATTTCGCGACAAGATAGTCATTATCTTGCTTATAAATTACTAAGCCATAAATATGATTATGATAAGAGTCAGGGGTCACTGAATAAGCTGGAAAAATCATAAAACTGGCTGGGTCATCTTTTTTTAAATGTCTGATTTTCTCTTCCAGTTCAGTCGATTTTTTCATATCGTAGTAGACGATCGTATTTCTTAAAGACTGGATCACTTGATTTTTTTGACTTTCATTGATCAAGGTACCAGCAACATCATTTTCAATCATTTTGATAAATCTTGAAAATAAAAATTGATAATTTTTTCTTCCGCCTGAACCGACAACTTCAAATGCCGCCGCATTTCCTAATCTTAAAGCAAGTGCCAATTGGTGGTATTGTCCATCAAAATCAAGCATAATAACTCTCCTTATTTTTTATTTTCGTGCAATAGTCCCACCATAGAAAGGATAGGATAAATTTACTTGGCAACTGTTTTTCGCTTTATCTCAATTTCGTAGGAAAACAGTTATCTTTGTATTGAACAGACTTGGCGCTCTTTTTTTGAGAGAAAACTAATGGAGGTAACGTTATCTGATGAAGTAGAAGCAATACTATTACTTGGTCTAAAATATTGAGAATTCTCATTGTTTTTATGTTGAGATTTATCAGTTGTTATGTTCTTTTTATTGGTTATATGACTTATTTTTGTGTGCAATGTTTCCAATTTTTTTGACCTTGAATGAAATACTTTATAATTTTGTTGACTGGCTTCATTTGTTTGATTTCTCTTAAATTCTATTGGAACGGCTGGATCATTTAAGACTTTATTTAAATATTTAATAGAAAGATAGCGGATTTTTCCTTTGTATTCTTTATCAACTAATTGAGTTTCTGCTTTTCGCATGGTGTAATAATGCCATAATATAGAAAATTGTTGATTATGTTGCTCATTATCGGTTAAAAACGTTTGATAAAATCGCATCCGAAGCTCCTTTGAAGGCCATAGTTTTGGATTGATCACTTTCTTCTCCTTGATTTCGGCAGACGAAATTGGCTTATTGCAATTGTAGACAGTCCATTTTAATGCTGTTAACGGTTCAAGTATCGGGCAATTTGTAATGCCTGGATAACCACGCATTTCCACATGTAAAGCAGAGGGTTTTTCAACAGCTATTTTTTTTAGTTTTGAGAATATATCAACAGATATTCTCGTCTTTCGATACTCAAACTTAGAATAATAAAGAATATCGCTAAGCTTATTTAAATTTTTTTCATCAATTTTAAGCTGGAAGTTCGTAGTCATTGACTCTAATTTATTGATCTTAGTAACAATGTAGTCCTTATTTTTGTGAATGATCAAGCTATATATGTGATCATGAAATAATCTTATAGTAGTAGAGTAAGAGGGAATGATGACAAAGCTAGTTGGGTCATCCTCTTTTAAGTTTTCCATGATGTGCTGAATGTCTTCTCTTTTTTTGGCATCGTAATAGTCAATTGTATGTTCAAGAGAGTGTATCAAGTCATTTTTTTTGACTGTTTCAATAAAAAATGAATCTTGATCATTTTCGATCATTTTTATCAATTTTGAAAATAAAAATTGATAATTTTCTTTTCCTTTCTTTCCGACTGCTTTGAAGTTGGTAGCTTTTCCTAGTCGCAAAGCCATAGCTAGTATATGGTATTGATCGTTGAAATCAATCATGTATTTCCTCCTTTAGTGTCTTATGTAAAAGTTTATCATTCGTCACTTTTACATAAGAAACTTCTTTTACACCTTGCAGAAATAATGATTCTCCCGAACGATACTTTAATCATGATCTGTTATTACTATGATTTGACATATGAATAACCATTCATGTATAATGACTTATGAATAGATAGTCATATGTTTGGTAAGGAGGGACTTGAAATGAAAAGTTATCAATTAGAAGGTTTAGATTGCGCAAATTGTGCGATGAAAATCGAAAAAAAAGTACAAGCAATACCTGGCGTAAAAGAAGCATCAGTCAATTTTGCGACTGGAAAAATGATGATCGATGCAGATAAAGCGGTCATTGAAGCGATTGAAAAGCAAGTAACAGAAGAAATCCATCAATTAGAACCAGAGGTCAAAGTAATCGAAGTGAAAAACCAGATAAGTGAAAATCATGAACAAGAAAAAGAAAATAAAACAGCGTTGTTACGTATCATCATAGCGTCACTTAGTTTACTTTTATTGTTTTTATGGAAGCCTGCTGAGCCAATTCGTTTCGTTACTTTTTTCGCCATTTTTGTTCTTATCGGCTTTGATGTGATCAAGCAAGCGGTTGTCAATATTCGTAAAGGACAAGTGTTTGATGAAAATTTTTTAATGTCGATTGCAACGATTGGTGCAATGATGATCGGTGAATATCCAGAAGCAGTTGCTGTCATGTTGTTTTATCAAATCGGTGAGTATTTCCAACATTTTGCGGTCGATCAGTCTCGTCGGTCCATTCGTGAGTTGATGGCGATCCGACCGGAAGTTGCTCATGTGATCACTGAAAGCGGCTTGGTAAATAAGCAACCAGAAGAAGTGCAGATCGGTGAGTCGGTCATGGTCAAACCAGGTGAAAGAATTCCTTTGGATGGAACGATTTTGAAGGGACAATCCCTCGTAGATACATCTGCATTAACAGGAGAATCATTGCCTAAAGAAGTGATGAATGGTGAAAATGTATTAAGTGGTTTTATCAATAAGACCCATCCTCTAACCATCGAAGTTAAAAAGAACTATGAAAATTCGACCATCAGCAAATTATTAGAACTAGTGGAGACAGCAAGCAGTAAAAAGGCACCTGCTGAAAAATTCATCACTAAGTTTGCTCGTTACTATACGCCGATCGTCGTTGCGTTAGCTGTTCTTTTAGCAACTGTCCCACCCTTACTTTATGGAGGAGATTTTTCTGAATGGATTTATCGAGCATTGACATTCCTAGTGATCTCTTGTCCATGTGCATTGGTCATTTCTGTTCCACTTAGCTTTTTCGGAGGAATCGGTGGAGCTAGTAAACGGGGGATACTTGTCAAAGGTGGAAATTATCTAGAACTTTTAGCTCGTACAGAAACAGTAGTATTTGACAAAACAGGTACCCTGACCAAGGGTGATTTTGCCGTACAAAAAGTTGTTTCTACCATTGACAAGAAAGCATTTATGAAATATGTGGCGAGTCTAGAAAATGTATCGACACATCCAATCGCCAAGGCGGTCATGGATACCTACAGTGGCCCGTTATATGAAATTGAAGAACCTGCAGAAATCGCTGGAGAAGGAATCAACGCCCAGGTCAAGGGACAAGAGGTACTTGTCGGAAATCAAAAATTATTGGCTCGCTATGGAGTCGAGCAACCAGAGAATCATGAAATAGGAACATTGATCTATTTAGCGATCGACAGTCAGCTCATGGGCTATTTAGTTATTGCGGATACGATCAAACCAGATGCAACATTTGCTATCGAGACATTGAAAAAAGTCGGCGTCAAAAAGACAGTGATGTTGACAGGTGATGCCCAAAAGATTGCGGAACAAGTCGCAAAAGAGGTCGGAGTCGATACAGTCTATAGTGAACTGCTTCCAGAAGATAAGGTAGAAAAATTAGAAGCATTGATGAGCGAAACGACTCAGAAAACTGCCTTTGTCGGAGACGGGATCAATGATGCACCGGTATTAGCTCGAGCAGATGTGGGAATCGCCATGGGTGGTTTAGGCAGTGATGTAGCCATTGAAGCAGCCGACGTCGTCATCATGAACGATGAGCCATCAAAACTTGCGGAGGCGATTGAAATTTCAAGAAAAACGTTGAAAATCGTCAAGCAAAATATTGCGTTTGCTATCGGAGTAAAAGTAATCGTATTGGTTCTCGGAGCTATTGGCTTTGCTTCTATGGGAAATGCAGTCTTTGCCGATGTGGGTGTGACCCTGATAGCAGTTTTAAACGCCATGCGTGGGCTATCTGTCAAAAAAGTCAAATAAACAGTCAAAAAAGCACCGTTAAACCACAGAAATCATTTATTTGAGGACTGTGGTTTTTCTGTGATTAAAATAACTGGAAGATTTTAATTGTTCTGAAAATTCCAAAATAGTTAGAAAATACTTCTTGTTTGTGCGCCTTTAGATTAGGTGTTAGAGGGTAAAATGAAAAATAAATGTAAAAACAATGTGTTTTACCTAAAATAATCCACAAATAAAATAACGAAGTGTTGTAAACATTATGAAAATTGAATATGATAGTCAATGAATAATTATTAAATATTTATAAAGGAGAAATCAGATGAACGAAAAACAACTGCGCTGGTTTACAGTAGCGTTGATTGCATTCAACATGGTCTGGGGTATGGGGAATGTCGTCAATAACTACGCGCAACAAGGAATCTCAGTAATCACTTCATGGTTATTGATTCTAGCTATTTATTTTATCCCCTATGCACTGATCGTCGGTCAATTAGGATCAGCATTCAAAGATAGTAAAGGGGGCGTTAGTTCTTGGGTAGAAAATACTACTTCGAATAAACGCTTAGCTTATTATGCTGCCTGGACATATTGGGTCGTGCATATTCCATACTTAGCACAAAAACCACAAGCGATTTTGATTGCAGCTGGTTGGGCAGTTCAAGGAAATGGCGATATCGTCAATACGATGTCTGTCCAAATGGTCGCAGTGATCTCCTTGATCATTTTCTTAGCTTTCTTGTATCTATCAACAAAAGGCTTATCAACGTTAAAAGTTATCGGTGGTTTAGCAGGTACAGCGATGTTCGTCATGTCATTATTATTCATTTTACTTGCTGTTACTGCGCCATTCATCAATCCAACGATGGAATTTGCGACAGCAAATATGAACCAAGTCAAAACGTACATTCCTAAGTTTGACTTTAGTTACTTTACGACTGTTTCAATGTTAGTCTTTGCTGTAGGAGGCGCTGAGAAAATCTCTCCTTATGTTAATTCTACACGTAACCCGGCAAAAGAATTTCCAAAAGGGATGATCTTTTTAGCAGCAATGGTCGGTATCTGTGCTGTTTTAGGTTCAGTGGCAATGGGTATGTTATTTGCAAGTGACAATATTCCGAAAGATTTAATGGCAAACGGTGCGTACAGTGCCTTCCAAATCTTAGGTAACTATTATGGTATCGGTAATGCATTGATGATCATCTATGCATTGACGAATATGGTCGGTCAAATTTCTGCCTTGGCATTTTCTATTGATGCGCCATTGAAGATCTTGTTAGCCGATGCAGATCCAGAATTTGTACCAAGTTGGTTACGTAAACGTAACCGTAAAGGAACGTTGGTCAATGGTTACATGTTAACTGGTATCTTAGTCGGTATCATCATTCTATTACCGATTATTGGTATCAAAGATATGAATGAATTAGTTAAATGGTTGACGAACTTAAATTCAGTCGTTATGCCAATGCGTTACTTATGGGTATTCCTAGCCTATATGATGTTGAACAAAGCATACAAAAAATTCACGTCAGAATATAAGTTCGTGAAAAATCCTAAAGTTGGATTCATCTTTGGTGCTTGGTGTTTTGCTTTCACTGCGTTTGCATGTATTTTGGGAATGGTACCAAAAGTGGAATACGCTGCTGATCCACAAGCTTGGTGGTTCCAATTGATCTCAAACATCGTCACACCGATCATTTTGATTTTACTAGGTATGATCTTACCAGCAATCGCGCGTCGTGATAATAAGAAAAATCCATTGAAAGAACCAGTTTCTCAACTTTAAAATAAGATTTGACCGAATCAGTCCAACGATTGGTTCGGTCTTTTTTTGCGTTATTAAGAATACGAGGTAAAATAAAAAGATGACCATTCGAAGGAGGACAAAAATGAAAATAATGATTATTGGACAGTCGGGTGCAGGTAAGTCCACACTTGCAAGAAGCTTACAAGCAACGTCAGGAAGCCCTCTTTTAGCACTGGATCGTTTGTGGCTAACAACGGACTATGGAAAAGCAGCTAAGCAATGGTTGTTAAAAGAACAGGAAAAATTTATGGCTGAGAACAAGGATTGGATCATCGAAGGGAATTATCTATCGATTGCAAAAGATCGAATTGAACAAGCTGACTTGATCCTGTTACTTCGCTTGCCGAGACACATCGCGATGTATCGTGTGGTCAAACGTTCGATTAAACGAAAATTAGATAAAAGTACCCGTCCAGATGTTCCAGAAGAATTTATAGAAAAATTCGACAAAGAATATTTGGACTTTTTACTTTTTGTTTGGCGTTTCAAGAAAGAAAGGGAACCCTTAGCAATCAAAAAAATCTATGAACAAGGAGCAGAAGGAAAATTAGTCATTTTGAATGGTTCACGACAGCAAAAAAAATTTCTAGAGCAATGGCGAAGTAAAAGTAGTTGACACGTTTCGTTTACAAGTGTAATCTGTATTTAGAATTCAAGTTTACATTTGTAAACGAAGAGGAGAGTGATACGTATGGAAGAAGTGAAAAAGCCAATCAAAATCAGTGACTCAGAATGGGAAATCATGCGTGTCGTCTGGACATTAGGAGACACCACAGCTCAGGAAATCACACAGATCCTTTCTGAATCAATGGGCTGGAAAGCAGCAACAGTCAAAACGTTATTAGGACGACTTGTCAAAAAAGAAGCGATTTGGACAGAACAAGAAGGGAAAAAATTTATTTATCACCCAGCGGTGTCTGAAACGGACACTGTGCAAAGTGCTGCTGAAAATTTATTCTCACATATTTGTGCGAAGAAAATCGGCGAGACGATTGCAGATCTTGTCTCAGAAGCAACTTTAACACATGCAGATATTGACCAAATCATGGCAGAACTAAAGAAAAAAGAGCCAGTAACAGATATCCAGTGCAATTGCATTCCAGGACAATGTCATTGCCATCAAAACAACTAGGAGGAAAACAGGGATGAAAACAAAAGTAACGATCAAAGGAATGAGCTGTAAACATTGCGTTGCAAGAGTGGAAGAAACGGTCAATGCGCTACCAGGTGTAAAAAAAATTAATGTCAACTTAAAAAAAGAGATCGGAACTGTGTCATTAGATGAAACAGTGATCCAACCATCTACGATATGTCAAGCAATCAATGATTTAGGCTATCAAGCAGAGGTGATTTAAATGGAGTATCCAGCTAAAAAAGACACACTCGTGATTACTGGAATGACTTGTGCCAATTGTGCTGCACGAATCGAAAAAGAGTTGAATGAACAGCCCGGTGTATTATCTGCGACTGTTAATCTGGCAACAGAAAAAGCGACGATCAATTATCAGGAAGTATCAATTGAAGAACTGATCCAGAGTGTTGAAACCATTGGTTATGGTGCGATTTTATATGATGAGGCCCATAAGCAAAAAATTGCAGAAGAAAAGCAAACTTATTTAACAAAGATGAAGCGAGATGTCATCATAGGTGCTATCTTGACGCTTCCTATGATGATCGCGATGATTGCAATGATGTTAGGCTTTCACGGAACGCTTGTCCATTTTTTCCATGATCCATGGGTCCAACTGATTTTAGCAACCCCTGTCCAGTTTTATATTGGTTGGCGCTTTTATGAAGGAGCGTATCATGCCATCAAAACAAACGCACCCAATATGGATGTGTTAGTGGCAATCGGTACGACCGCCGCATTTGCGCTTAGTGTATACAATGGTTTTTTCAGTACACATTCATCGGACTTATATTTTGAAAGTAGCAATATGATCATCACACTGATTTTGTTAGGAAAATATTTGGAACACACAGCCAAAAGTAAAACCGGCGATGCCATCAAGCAGTTGATGTCTCTTCAGAAAAAAACAGCACAGGTCATAAAAAATGGTGAAGAAAAGACCATACCAATCGAGGAAGTAGAGATTGGGGATATTTTACTCGTCCGACCGGGAGAACAAATCCCAACAGATGGGAAAGTCATCAAAGGAGATAGTGCGATCGATGAAGGAATGTTGACTGGAGAAAGTGTGCCAGTTGAGAAAAAAACGGGGGATCTACTCTTCGGCGGAACCATCAATTCCACAGGGATTCTTGAAATGACGGTGACCCAAGTAGGAAAAGGAACTGTCCTCTCACAAATCATCCAAATGGTGGAAGATGCCCAAGGAAGTAAAGCACCGATCCAAAAAATTGCTGATAAGATTTCTGCTATTTTTGTTCCTATCGTTTTAGTCATTGCTTTCTTTACCTTAATAGTCACTGGACTCATCAGTGGCAACTGGGAACTGGCAGTGATCCATAGTGTTTCAGTGTTGGTTATTGCTTGTCCTTGTGCGTTAGGACTAGCGACACCAACTGCTATCATGGTTGGTACAGGATTAGGCGCACGAAAGGGTATTTTGATCAAAGGCGGCGAGGCATTAGAAGCTGCAACACATCTAGACACGATCCTTTTAGATAAAACTGGTACGATCACACAAGGTAAACCAGTGGTCACAGACGTTATTGGTGACGAAGAAGTGTTAACGATCGCCACCACATTAGAGCAAGGCTCAGAGCATCCTTTAGGCAAAGCCATTGTGACTTATGGAAAAGAACAGGCGATCGCGACTTTGCCTGTGGTTCAAGCAAAAGCACATCCGGGTGCTGGGATCAGTGGGGTAATAGATGGAAAATCTTATTTTATTGGTACGAGAAAACGACTAGTGGAGCTGAACGTTTCATTTGAAGCGTATCAAGAACAAGCGTTACAATTAGAACGACAAGGAAAAACCGTGATGTTTCTTGCAGATGACAGACAGGTATTGGGGATGATCGCTGTGGCTGATCAGATCAAAGAACACGCAAGATCAGCAATCCAACAATTACAAGCCCAAGGATTGGCAGTTTATATGGTCACAGGGGACAATCAATCAGTTGCAACGACGATTGGACAAGAAGTTGGTATTCCAAAAGAACACATCTTTGCTGAAGTATTACCTGATGAAAAAGCAGGATATGTCGAAAAATTGCAAAAAGAAGGAAAACAAGTGGGGATGGTCGGTGATGGTATCAATGATGCCCCCGCCTTGGCTTTAGCAAATGTCGGTATCGCCATGGGGAATGGCACCGATATCGCTATAGAAACAGCAGATGTAACGTTAATGAATAGTCAACTCTCGTCGATTGGACAAACGATCGAACTTTCAAGTGTGACCTTGAAAAAAATCAAACAAAACTTATTTTGGGCATTTATTTATAACACGATTGGCATTCCATTTGCTGCGTTTGGCTTATTGAATCCAATCATTGCCGGAGGAGCGATGGCCTTTAGCTCAATCAGTGTGTTACTCAATTCATTAAGTCTAAACCAAAAAATGAAGAAATAAACGGTTCAACAAAGGAAAGGACAGAATGAAAATGAACGAGCAAAAAAAACAAACGATGCACGAGCATCATCATGATGAAATGAAGCAACAAACGAACATGACACACCATAAAATGGATCATACGAGTATGGACCATACAAAAATGAACCACGAGAGCATGGCACATGAGCATCACTCAATGGACCACAGTTCAATGGATCATCATGACCATATGAGCGGCGGGATGGATCATTCGATGCACATGGGGAATTTTAAACAAAAATTTTGGTTGTCCTTGTTGCTAGCGATTCCGATCATCTTGTTTTCTCCCATGATGGGCATGGAATTCCCCTTTCAAGTGACTTTCCCTGGCTCTGATTGGCTCGTCTTGATCCTGGCGACCATCTTGTTCATCTATGGCGGACAACCCTTTTTAAGTGGCGCTAAAATGGAATTGAAACAAAAAAGTCCAGCAATGATGACCTTGATTGCTATGGGGATCAGTGTCGCCTATGTTTATAGTGTCTATTCTTTTATCGCAAATCTCATCAATCCCCATACTCATGTGATGGACTTCTTCTGGGAATTGGCGACGTTGATCGTCATCATGCTATTAGGGCACTGGATCGAAATGAGTGCCGTTTCTAATGCAAGTAATGCGTTACAGAAATTAGCAGAATTATTACCGGAAACGGTCAAACGATTACGAACAGATGGGACAGAAGAGACAATTTCTTTAAAAGAGGTCAAAGAGGGCGATCATTTAGTCGTTCGAGCAGGAGATAAAATGCCAACGGATGGGAAGATCCTGAAAGGTGAAACGATCGTGGACGAATCTGCCGTAACTGGCGAATCCAAAGGGGTCAAAAAGCAAACATCTGATCCAGTGATCGGTGGTTCGATCAATGGAGACGGTACTATTGAGATCGAAGTGACTGGAACTGGTGAAAATAGCTATTTAGCAAAAGTCATGGATATGGTCCGTCAAGCACAAGGTGAAAAGTCAAAACTAGAATCTTTGTCTGACAAAGTAGCCAAATGGTTGTTTTATGTCGCATTGATCGCCGGTCTATTGGCATTTGTTGTGTGGCTCTTTTTAACCGATTTACCAACTGCTTTAGAACGGATGGTCACCGTCTTCATTATTGCCTGTCCTCATGCGTTAGGTTTGGCGATTCCTTTAGTTGTTGCACGTTCGACATCGATTGCTGCTAAAAATGGGTTGTTGCTCAAAAGTCGTCGCGCCTTAGAACAAGCCAATGAGTTAGATGTCATCATGCTGGATAAAACAGGTACGTTGACGGAAGGAAAGTTCACCGTCACTGGTATCGAAAGCTTAGACGATGATTATCCTCAAGAAGAACTATTGAAATATCTAGGTGCCTTAGAAGCGAACGCCAATCATCCTTTAGCCATTGGGATCATGCGTTATTTGAAGGAACAAAATATTTCTCCTTATCAAGCAGAGAATCAAAAAAATCTTTCAGGGGTTGGCTTAACTGGCACAGTAGCAGATAAGAATGTAAAAGTAGTCAACGAAAAAGAAATCAAACGTTTAGGACTTGAAATTGCAAAGGAGCGATTAACTCCTTACGAAGAACAAGGGAATACTGTCAGTTTTCTATTGATCGATGATCGTTTAGTGGGATTAGTGGCTTTAGGCGACATCATCAAAGCAGAAGCAAAAACCTTTATTCAAAGTCTCAAAGAAAGAAATATCACTCCGGTTATGTTGACTGGTGACAATCCACATGCAGCAGAAGTGGTCGCACAATACTTAGGTATTGAAGAGTATTATGGCGGACTTTTACCAAATGACAAGGAAGATATCGTCAAACGTTATCAGGAACAAGGGAAAAAAGTCATCATGGTCGGTGACGGAATCAACGACGCCCCAAGTTTAGCACGTGCGACGATCGGGATGGCGATTGGGGCAGGAACCGATATTGCGATCGACTCAGCGGATGTGGTTTTGATCAACAGTGATCCAAAAGATATCTTGCATTTCTTAGATCTAGCCAAACAAACGAGAAAGAAAATGATCCAAAACCTATGGTGGGGAGCTGGTTACAACATTCTTGCCATTCCTTTAGCAGCAGGGATTCTTGCACCGATCGGGATTTTGTTAAGCCCAGCGATTGGAGCTGTCTTGATGTCATTGAGTACCGTAGTTGTAGCACTGAATGCGTTGACGTTGAAGATCAAAGAATGATCATTTTTAGTAAATAATTATTGAATAAAGAGTGAATATGACTATGTCAATGCGGTCGGGACAGAAGTGTTCAGTCTCAAGAAATAAGGCGCCAGCCACGAAAATTGTTTTTCAAATTTTTGTGGCTGGCGTCTTATTTCCGAAGAAGTTACTTCTGTTCCTGTTGTTTATCCGGTTTTAGGTGGTGGGAGAGAACGAAGGGCTCACTTCTTTTTTGTCGTTGGTATGATTTACACAAACGAGAGACTTTGGATTAATTTCTGGTTAATTTTGTAAATTAGTAAAATAATAAAAATAAAAAATATTTCTTTGCGTACTTTATATAAGAGACATTTTCAGAGTATTGATGAACCACTCTGGAAAAACTATTGATAGAGTGAGGTTAAGCAATGAATTGGCAAACATTACTAACAAAAAATGCACAGAATATCTTTTTACTGATCAACCAAATGAAAGATCTGACATGGAAGAAAAGCGACTTAGCAAAAAGGATGGATGTCGATGTCAAAACGATCGATCGTTATTTGAAGCGATTGAAATCAGAGGATTATCCCTTAGAACTAGCGTATGACAAAAAAGAAGTCCAGCTGGTTTATCATCAAGCATACAATGAGCCATTTCTTTTGTTTGAATTTTTGATCCGATCGGATTCGTTCTGTTTATTACGGGATCTGATTTTACAAAGGGAATACTCCTTCGAATACGATCGTTCCGCACAAGAACGATTGAAAAAATGGCTAGGGGATTATCATCTTTCTTTTTCCTACAAAAAGCGACAAATCTATGGTTCTGAACGAAAAATCAGATATTTACTTTTTTGTTTTCTCAAAGAGTTCCCAACTTTTTTTAAGGAAGACCATGATCAAACATTTTCAGAACTATTCATCCAACTTCTAGACCAACGTCCCAAACATACAGATATTGAGATTTTTACAAATCATCAATTGTTCTTCTATGAGATTTTTCCAGAACTACTCTTTCGCTCTGAACAAAAGCTTCCGACAAAAGAAAAGAATTATCGGGCTATCCTGCGACTGAATAGCCATTTGATCACAGACAAGCGGTGGGAAAGGATCGAAAAAACCTCCGTCTATCAAAAATTATCGATCGTTACTGAAAAATTAGATTCATTATTTTGGTTGACGAATGATTTTGAAAGTTCCAACAAAAAGAAAATAACAAGAGTACTATTCCAAGAGTGGTTAAAATATTCAATTGGTCTTCATGATCGCTTTATCCATGAAGAAGCTGTTGCCTACCAAGCATTAGCAGACACGATCCCTAATTTTATTGAAAAATCAAACCAGTTTCGTATCGCTTTGCAACAAGCTTTGTTTCAGCCAACCACCGATTGGGCAAGGATGTTGCTGAAATTATTAAATGAACGAGGCTATCTGGAGATGTATGCACCGGAAGTTAAAATCGTATTCTTTTTTCGCTATGACCATGAAGAAGCTAGACGACTTGCAGCAATTTTAGATAAAACGTTACGTCATCGCAAACGCACATCGATCCACGTATGTACCAGGAGTAAGCCACCTAGTTATGCTCAACTTGTCATCACAGACCATTTTTTTTCTGCTAGTCTCACTAATGATCAGAAAACTTATTTTTATCAAGACTCACTTGGAATCGAAAAACTATTATCAGACATCGATTATTGGATCAACACAAAGATAACTTTTACGAGTAAACGAATCATCGAACGCTAGAATATGCTATAATGGACTGGAAAAACAAAGGAGGAAAATCCATTGGAATTAAAGAAACTAGAAGTACCTACATCTTCAATTACAGAAGTGAAAAGATCGCCGATGGATGTGTTTGACCAAGCTAGAAAAGCTGAAACAGGCGTATATATTTTTAATCGTGAAAAAGTTGCTGGTGTGATGTTGACCCAAGAGCAATATGAGACGTTGTTGCAAGAATTAGCCACGCTTCGCCAACTCGTTGAGACAGAAACAGAAGAGGCAAAAACAAATGGAACTGGGACAAACGAACCATTCACAAAAAATCGCACGGCCATCGTATCCACTTCTGAATCGTTAGATGAATTGGTTAGCGCCTTAAAACAATATTTAGTTACAGGTGTATCTATCTCTGCTAAAAATCTTGATGAACGAATGGTGGCATTGGGATTCATTACGAAGAAAACTGGTTTTGGCGGGGTTGTTGATATGCTCAATGAATTAACAGAAACGGGTAAAATCAATTACCAATTAAGGAAAAAACCAAATGGTAAAATCGTGATCGCAGAGATCATCGGTGAACAAGATAGTCAATCTCAACTATTCGATAAGCTGATCATCAAAAAAATCTATTTACATGAAATATAAAAAACTACCAAGTGTTGCCTTGATTGCTTCGCTAAACATCGAACCTAGGCCAAAAAGAATATAAAAATAAAAGTAAAGCCCTCTAACGACCACTAGCCGTCTCTGGGGGTTTTACTTTTATTTTGCTATCTAAAAAAGTGAAAGCTTATTTTACTTGCTTACGCGAATAGGCAAATATACTACCCCAAATGATCCCTAATAACTGTGGAAATAAGTAAATACCAGCGAGCAGTAAGATGATCTGTTCAGGGGGAAAAGGATGATATAAAAAATGCCATTCAGTACATTTAGCAAAACATAAATAAGAGGTGATCGTAGAACAAAGATTGCCAAGAACCAATGTTCCTAAACGATTGGCTCGTCTCAACGTAAAACCAAGGAAAAAAGCCCAAAATATCAATAGTATAAATAGGATGACTGAATGATAATAATAATCAAAAAGTAGAGCAAGATAAAAATAAGGCACACACATCAATAAGTAGATTGTTTTTTTTATGTAGAATAATTGCAAAGGTCCATTCCTCCAAATCAGTTCTCCTTGGTTTTAATTGTAAAATCAAACAATGAATAATCAATTCTTTTTAGAAATATTCTGAATAAAATGAATAAACTCTCATTGCTTTATTCTTAAAAAACTAGTCTTTCCCCTCAGTTTTTTTAGAGAAATAGAATATATTATGATAGATGGAGTGTCTTTTGGGAGGTTTTGTATGAAAAAGAGAATAAAACTAGAACAATTGTATTTGTTTCTTTGGTTTTTCCCAATTTTTCTTTTGCCTTTTACATGGGTGAATGCAGTGGTACAAGGTGCTGAGATTCTTGGCATCATCAATGGAAGTGGCTTTATTATTTCCAAAAATTTTCCGACATTGACCCTTTTTTATTTTTTGATCAGTGTGAATTTGATCGTTTCAAAAACATTTATAAAAAAGTATAATTGGCATTTGATCCAGTTTTCTTCTATGCTGGTCTTTACATCTTATTTCTCGATATTACCGAGGATCATCATCGGTCCGAATGGATTAAGTGAAAGTGGACTAAAAGATACAAGCTATTCTGCGATGTATTTTTTGACCATCAAACCTTGTTTTTATGTAGCGATTGCTTCCTTTGCGTTAGCAGTCGGCCTATTCTATTATACAGAGATCCGTGAACAATCTTTACTTATAGAAAAGATATAGTTTTTTGTAGGACGTCCATTTTCGGACGTTTTTTTGTTTTACGATATATTTACACAACTTAACAATAACTTTACATATTCAATATCTAGGATTTACAGTACCCTGATACAATCAATTTGTAACTAAGAAAGGGGCATATAAATGAAAAAAGTTTTATTTTCTTTAGGAGTATTAGGTTTTATCTTAGCTGGATGTGGTTCTGGTTCAGGAAGTACGGATGGATCAGCCAGCAACTCGGCTAGTTCAGATGATCAAGTAAAAATCGTAGCGGTCGGTTCAACCGCTTTGCAACCTTTAGTTGATGCTGCACAAGAAATGTTTACCCAAGATAACCCCAACTATCAGATTTCTGTTCAAGGTGGCGGAAGTGGAACAGGTCTTAGTCAAGTAGCGTCAGGTGCTGTAACAATCGGAAACTCTGATGTATTTGCAGAACAAAGAGATGGAATCGATGCAAGTAAATTGGTAGACCATCGTGTAGCAGTTGTTGGAATGGCACCAATCGTAAATAAAGATACAGGCGTTGAAGATATTACAAAAGAACAATTGATCGACATCTTCACTGGTAAGATCACTAACTGGAGTGAACTAGGCGGAGCAGATCAAGAAATCAACGTCATCAACCGTGCAAACGGAAGCGGCACTCGTGCAACCTTTGAATACTGGGCATTAGATGGCGCTGTACCAATACAATCTCAAGAACAAGATTCATCAGGAACAGTTCGTCAAATCGTTTCACAAACACCAGGTGCGATCAGCTATTTAGCTTTCTCTTATTTAGATGATTCTACTCAAGCGTTGAAAATCAACGGTGTAGAACCAACTCCTGAAAATGTCTCAGACAACAGCTGGGAAATTTGGTCTTATGAGCATATGTATACAAATGGCGAACCTGAACCAGAAGTGAAGAAGTTCTTAGACTTCATGATGACAGATGCCGTTCAAGAAGGACCAGTACAAGATTTAGGCTACCTACCGATCAGCATGATGAAAGTTGAACGTGACGCAGAAGGTAACTTATCATAAGATTGAATACATCTTTCAATCACATGTTTATTCAAAACGACTACCATTGATCATTAAGCTTAGTTCCTCGTTGAGGATCTAAGCTTTTTTAGTTTATTGCCCACTCTACGGTTTCGTTTTTTTTCATATGACAGTTTTGAAAGAAGAATATCAGTTATATCTGAGGATTTATTGGACGAAATGACGTATGGTTAAAGAGTAGAAAAAAAGTTGAGGGATTAGCTATGAATAAAAAAGAAAAACAACGAAAAAAACAGATGCAGCAAATGTTGGCACAATTAGAACGCATTGATCCTAACAAAAATGAAGGGCTGACAGACACACAGGTACAAGAAAGAATACGTGTTGGCGCTGTCAATCAAGCAACGAGTCCTACATTTAAAACGAACAAGCAAATCGTGATGGAGAATGTCTTTACTTATTTCAATCTGATTTTTTTAGTCTTAGCGATTCTATTATGTGTCGTCAATTCCTATAAAAATTTGACTTTTTTACCTGTCATATTGGCAAATACGGGCATCGCAATCTATCAAGAGATCCATTCCAAGAAAATTTTAGATCAGTTGAGCATGTTACACGCCGCAACGGTCAAAGTATTACGGAATGGTCAAGAACAGAAGATAACTATCGAAGAGTTAGTGCTAGATGATCTCGTCATTCTAAAAACAGGAGACCAGATCCCCGCAGATGGAAAGATCATAGACGGCAATCTACAAGTGAATGAAGCGCTATTGACTGGTGAAGCGGATGAGATAAATAAGGAAATCGGCGACGAACTAATGTCGGGAAGCTTCATCGTCGCGGGTAAAGCGAAGGTTCAGTTGACACGAGTCGGCAATGAATCTTATATTGCCAAATTAACGATGCAGGCAAAAGAAATGGGTACTGGAGAACAATCAGAGATGATTGCTTCGTTAGATAGGATCATCAAATGGGTAGGGATCATCATTATCCCCATTGGATTGACCTTATTTTCTCAAAGCTATTTTTACAATGGCAATACGTTGAGGGAAAGTATTGTTTCGATGGAAGCTGCGTTGATCGGTATGATTCCTGAAGGACTGTACCTACTCACGACGATTGCTCTAGCAATGAGTGCGACACGCTTAGCGAAACAACAAGTGTTGCTTCATGACATGAAAAGTATCGAGACGTTAGCACGAGTGGATGTATTATGTGTCGATAAAACAGGAACAATCACTGAAAATTCAATGGACGTTCAACGTGTGCTGATTCCTGAAAATCCTTTAGCAAAACAAACAGCAGATCAGTTGGATGAATTACTTGGTGACTACGCACAGGTAATCGAAGCTGACAATGAAACGATGCAAGCAATCAAAAATTACTTCACGAAGCATTCTGACAGAGAGGCAACAGCAAGTTTACCCTTTTCTTCTGTGAGAAAATATAGCAGCGTGACATTTACAGATAAAACGTATGTCCTTGGAGCACCAGAGATGGTCTTACGTGAAGCGTTCACGAGTTATGCTTCTGAATTTAACGCGTATACGGATCAAGGCTATCGGGTATTAGTTTTCGGTGAATACCAAGGGATACTGTCACAAGAAGACTTGGAAGAAGCCGTTATCCCGTTAGGTTATTTATTGATTGCTAATCCGATCCGTCAAGAAGCGAAAGCGACGTTTAATTACTTTAAGAAGCAAGATGTTGCTATCAAAGTGATTTCTGGTGATAACCCAGCGACAGTTTCTCATGTTGCCACACAAGCGGGTATTTCAAACGCGGAGCAATATGTGGATGTCTCCTCGTTAAGGGAAGAAGAATTTCCAGAAGCCATGGAAAAATATACCGTCTTTGGCCGTGTCAAACCAGAACAAAAAAAGGAATTTGTTCGTTTACTAAAAGAGAAGCATACAGTGGCGATGACTGGGGATGGGGTAAATGATATCTTGGCGATGAAAGAAGCCGATTGTAGCATTGCGATGGCATCAGGGAATGAAGCGACGATGCAAGCTGCACAAGTGGTCTTGTTGGAATCAGATTTTTCTAAAATGCCAGAGATTGTTGGCGAAGGACGGCGTGTCGTAAACAATATCGAACGTTCTGCCAGTCTTTTCTTAGTAAAAAATATTTTTTCATTCTTATTGTCTGTTTTTTCTGTTCTTTTTGCATTCACTTATCCATTAGAACCTTCACAAATCACATTGATCAGTTTATTTACGATCGGGTTACCTTCCTTTTTATTAGCATTGGAAGAAAATGAAAACCGAATCAAAGGCCGATTCATTGAGAACGTCTTGGAAAAAGCCATTCCGGGTGGTCTGACCGATATGATGGTGGTAGGCGCTTTAGTCGTGGGTGGTTCAATTTTAAATCTGAACAAAACCGATACGTCGACAGCCTCTACCATGTTGCTGATCGTTGTTGGCTTTTTAGTCCTTTATAAAATCTGTCAACCATTGAATCAATTTCGAACACGGATCATACTATTTTGTGCAAGTGGAATCGTCTTTTCTGTTGTCTTCTTGCATAAACTATTTTCAATATCAGCCATTTCGCCAGTGTCTATCTTAATGGTGGTCATGCTCTTTTTCGCAGCAGAATCCATCTTTCGTCAGTTGACCTTTTTCGTGGAAAAATATTTGCATTTAGATAAGATCGATACGACACGTACGAAAAAACGTTGGAGAAAAGTATTTCCATTTTTCAAGAAATGAGCGAAGAATTGTTGGGTACAAAGAGATAGCGTCAACCTCCTAAAACAGAAATGTTCTTGGAGGTTGACGCTTATTTCATTTATACCTATCAGGTTCACGATAAATTGATTTTAGGGATTTTCACAATAAAGGTAGAGCCGATACCAGGGTGACTCTCGATCTCCACCGTACCATGAAGTAAATTCACGTATTCTTTCACGATCGACAATCCTAATCCTGTACCACCTGAATGGCGACTACGCGCTTTATCTACACGATAAAAACGTTCAAAGATGCGTTCTTGATCTTCGCGATCGATACCAATACCAAAATCTTGTACAGAGAAAATCAGCTGATCGTGGCTTTCGTAGCGAATGATGATCTCACTTTCTTCTTTTGAATATTGGATCGCATTTTCAAATAAGTTTTTGATGATCGGGTAAAGCAAATCAGGATGTGTCGTAAAGGCAGTATTTTCTCCAATCAATTTGATCGTCAACTGTTTTTTCCGGATCATTGGTTGATAGCTTTGGATCACTTGTTGGAAATAAGGCTCCATATAGATCGTTTGGGTTTCATGTAAACTCTCTTCGTCTTTTGATAACTGAATAATTTCTCGGATCAGCTTATCTAAACGAATCGCATCTTTTTGCATGATCAATAGAAATTCAGTCAGTGTGTCGGGGTCTTCTTTTGCACCGTCCAGTAAAGTCTCAGTAAACCCGATCAAAGAAGTGACAGGTGTTTTTAATTCATGTGAGACATTGCCGACAAAATCTTTTTGCATTTTTTCTAAATGTCTGACTTTTGTCAGATCATAAGCAACACCTAAAATTTGGCCAGTATCCTCTGAACTATTGAAATAACGCAAGCTGATATCCAGTGTTTGCGTACCGTCAGCAATCGTGACTTCTTGATGAACGATCGGTTCAGTCGGAGAAACTTGATGGATCAATTGGATCAATTTTGGTTCGCGGATCACTTCTGTGTAATGTTGATTTTCTTGATAATCTTTCACACCTAGATGGACTTGCATTTTTGGATTAAGCAGACGCAGTGTCGCATTGGAGTCAATCAGAAAGACACCGATCATCAATTCATTCAACAAGCTGTATAATTGCTCTTCCGTCGTCGTATAGGCGCGATACATTTTGGTCATCTGTTCACTCAAGCCATTGATCGTCTGGTATAATTCTTCCCATTGATCAGAAGTCTGCATAATGATTTCCGTTTGTTCCGGGTTCTTGACCATCTTTTTCAAAACAGGAATCACTGTTTTGAGTGGTTGGTTCCGTTGGTAAATCAGATAGTAGATCATAAATGTCAATAAAAGAAAGAAAACTAAGAAGAAACCAAATACCCAACGGCGAAAACTTTCCGTGCGAGGAAGAAAGCCACTTGTAGGTTCAGCGATGCGAATGATCGCTACTAATTTCCCATTGACTTTGATAGGCAAGGCGACATAAAGTAATTCTTCGTTCAATGTCGTACTCTTACGAAGTGAAGTGCCAAGCGTACTGCCTTCTAAGATCGCTTTGATTTCCGGACGTGTTTTTCTTTGTTCATGCAGAGAAGATTCTTCCGTGTCATAAATGATCGTGCCAGTTTGATCGATCAACGTCACTCGTTCATTGGATTGATGGACAAATTCATCCAGAACTGCTTTATTACTAGCAGAAGCAGGATTCTCAACATCTAGTTGACGAGCCAATAACTGCGCTTTTTTAGTCAAATAACTTTCTTGCTGTTCAATGATCTGTTGTTGGAAATAATGGGAGATGATCTGCCATCCGCCAAAAAATAAGCCAAGCAACAAGACGAGGAAAAATAAGCGCTCGGAGAATTTTTTCCATTGTTTTTTCATCGTTTTGGTTCCTGGAATTTATAACCAAAGCCCCGAACAGTCAGTAAATATTTAGGATGTTTCGGATCACGCTCGATTTTTTCACGTAAATGACTGACGTGGACATCAACAATACGACTTTGTCCAGAAAAATCAAAATTCCAGATACGATCCAACAGTGTATCTCGATCGATCACTCGATCTTTGCGTTTCATGAAATAAACAAGCAACTCAAATTCTTTCGGCGTAAGTTCGATCGGTTGGTCCTCGATCGTTACTTGATAATTCGTCAAGTCGGCTTTGATTTGTCCAATGGATAAGTATTCTGGTTCTGCCTCATCAGATTGAGTTTTACGGGGTTCGATCCGACGAAAGATGGCTTTCATCCGTGCTAGGACTTCCCGAGGGCTGAAGGGTTTCGTCAAATAATCATCCGCACCGATCTCCAGTCCAATGATTCGATCGACTTGATCATCTTTAGCTGTTAGGATCAATATAGGTGTGTCATTTTTTTCTTGACGGAGTTTTTGTGTGATCGCGATTCCGTCGATCGAAGGAAGCATCACGTCTAAAATAATGAAATCATATGAATGTTCCAATGCAAGATCAAGACCTTCTTGACCATCTGCAGCACTGGTTACTTTATATCCTTCTTTTTCAAGATTGAATGTCAGTAATGTTACAATTGAGGGTTCGTCATCAACAACTAGTACTTTTTTCATAAATTCTCCTTTTGATAAATTTCATCTCCTTTATTTTAGCACAGAATCGGGGGCAAGGACTATTTAACCAGCTAAATAAATGGTATAATATAAAAGCAATTTGCTCAGCTAAAGGAGAAAATGTCCGATGATCGGTATCAGTGCTTGTTTAGGTGGCGTGTCATGTCGCTATGATGGCCGGGAACAAACAATCCCTGCCTTAAAAAAACTCGTGACAGAAGGTCAAGCAATCGTGATCTGTCCAGAAGTAGCAGGAGGTTTGCCCATTCCAAGAGAACCAGCAGAAATCGTTGGTGGTGATGGGTTTGATGTCTGGGATCATCAGGCTAAGGTCATGACGATCTCTGGAAAAGATGTCACAGAAGCCTATAAAAAAGGTGCGATCAATGCTTATCAAGTGCTAAAGGAAAAGCAGATCTCAACGTTGATCTTAAAAGCAAATAGTCCTTCCTGCGGCTCATCAACTATCTATGATGGTAGTTTCACTGGTAGTCTGAAAGAAGGCATTGGCGTAGCTACCGCCTATTTTCTCCAACAAAAAATCAGTGTCTGCTCAGAAGAAGAGTGGATGGATCAACGAGGTGAGTTGAATGGAAATTGAGAAAACCAATCGGATGAATGCTCTTTTTGAATTTTATTCGACACTGTTGACTGAGAAACAAATGAATTATATGGAATTATATTATGCAGATGATTTCTCACTTGGAGAAATCGCTGAAGAATATGAAGTCAGTCGCCAAGCAGTTTATGATAATATCAAACGAACGAGCAAGATCTTGGAGAATTACGAAAAAAAACTCCACCTTTTTTCTGACTATGTCGTTCGTGAACAGTTGTTGACAGAATTGACGAACTATATCAATGAACAGTATCCTGAAGATCAAACGCTACAAGGATACATCAAAAAAATTCAAGAAATCGAAGAATAACAAAAAGGAATGAATAAAATATGGCATTTGAAAGCTTAACTGAACGCCTACAACAGGCGATGTCAAAGTTACGAAAAAAAGGAAAAGTCTCTGAAGCTGACGTCAAGGAAATGATGCGCGAGATCCGTCTTGCGCTATTAGAAGCCGATGTCAACTTACAAGTAGTCAAAGATTTTACGAAACGTGTGCGCGAACGTGCAGTTGGAGCAGAAGTACTTGATAGTCTTTCTCCAGCACAACAAATCGTAAAGATCGTGGATGAAGAGTTAACGATCACTTTGGGTTCTGAAACAGTTGAATTGACTAAATCTCCTAAAATCCCGACTGTCATCATGATGGCTGGGTTGCAAGGGGCAGGTAAAACAACGTTTACTGGTAAATTAGCGAATTATTTAAAGAAAAATGAAAATGCTCGTCCCTTATTGATTGCAGGTGACGTGTACCGTCCTGCTGCCATCGACCAGTTAAAAGTTTTAGGACAGCAATTGGATGTTCCGGTTTTTGATATGGGAACAGATGTGAGTCCTGTAGAAATCGTTCGTCAAGGGATGGAACTCGCAAAAGAAAAGAAAAATGATTACGTATTGATCGATACAGCCGGTCGTTTACACATTGATGAAACATTGATGGATGAATTAAAACAAATCAAAGACTTAACACAACCTAACGAAATCTTACTCGTTGTCGATGCGATGACTGGTCAAGATGCCGTCAACGTTGCGGATAGCTTCAATCAACAATTAGGGATCACCGGGGTCGTCATCACAAAATTAGATGGAGACACACGTGGGGGAGCGGCGCTATCAATCCGTTCAGTGACAGGCGCACCGATCAAGTTCATCGGTTCTGGTGAAAAGCTGACTGACTTAGAAGTCTTCCATCCAGATCGCATGGCAAGTCGTATCCTTGGTATGGGGGATATGTTGACGCTGATCGAAAAAGCGCAACAAGACTATGATGAGAAAAAAGCAGAAGAGCTTGCGCAAAAAATGCGTGAAAACTCATTTGACTTCAATGATTTCATTGAACAATTGGATCAAGTCATGGGTATGGGCCCAATCGAAGACTTATTAAAAATGATCCCAGGAATGAATCAAATGCCAGGAATCGAAAATATCAAAGTTGATCCGAAAGATGTTGAGCGTAAAAAAGCAATGGTTTATTCGATGACACCTGCAGAACGTGAAAACCCAGACCTATTGAATCCAAGCCGTCGACGCAGAATTGCTGCTGGTTCAGGGAACAGCGTAGTGGAAGTCAATCGTATGATCAAACAATTCAAAGAATCCCGTAAGATGATGCAACAAATGTCTAAAGGGGACATGAATATTCCTGGCATGGACCAAATGTTCGGTACCGGTGTCAAAGGTAAGCTAGGAAAAATGGCGATGAATCGCATGATGAAGAAAAACAAAAAGAAAAAGAAGAAAAAGAAATAAACAGTAATCAAGTGCAAAAAAGCTTCGAAGACGTATTTAATTTTGTCTTCGGAGTTTTTTCATACATTGTTTGAAAATCCTAAAAGGAGTGAGTCGATGAAACGCTGTCCATGGAGTGAATCAACTGAAATGATGCGTGAGTACCATGATACGATTTGGGGGGTACCTGAATATGAAGATCAACGACTGTACCGTAAATTAATGCTTGATATCAATCAAGCAGGTCTCAGCTGGCAAACGATCTTGAACAAGAGCCAAGCTTTTGATGAAGCTTATGACCAGTTTGAACTCGAAAAAATTGCCAAGTATGATGAAGAAAAAATCGAAGAATTGATGAACAACAAGGGGATCATTCGCAATCGTCGAAAAATCGAAGCGGCAATAACGAACGCACAAGCTGTTCTGGCAATGCAAGCCACTGGACTCAGTTTTTCGGATTATCTCTGGTCTTTTGTGGATGGCAAAGTAGTAACCGGAAACTACCAAGACCAAAGTGAAGTGCCAACTACTAGTGAACTCTCTGATCGTATCTCAAAGGACTTGAAAAAACGCGGCTTCAGATTTATTGGAAGTACGACTATTTATGCCTTTTTAGAAGCGGTAGGGATCATCAACGATCACCTGATCACTTGTTTTCGCCACCAAGAAGTCAAACGCTAAAGGAGAAGGATAATATGTCTAAGATCATTTTTTACGGAGCAATCAGTATGGATGGCTATCTAGCAACAACTAATGATGACTTACAATGGCTCTTCGATACGCCTACTGGGGAAAAAACAACCTATGATGCGTTTTATCAAACCATCGATACAACGATCATGGGCAGAAAAACGTATCAAGAAGCCAAAAAATATTTAGATACAGCCAAGATCTATCCAGAAAAAACCAATTATGTCTTTTCAACAGACAAAGAATTGAAGCTGGAGGATGCTAGGGTCGTTCACGAAGATCCCGTAAGCTTTCTCAAGGGGTTGAAGGAATCAAGTGAACAAAGGATCTGGGTAGTTGGTGGGGGCAGTTTGCTCAAACCAATCATTGAACAGCAACTGATCGATGAATGGTACATTCAAATTGCGCCGGTTTTACTTGGAAATGGGATTCGTCTTTTTCAAGAAGGGGATTATGTACGGCGGTATCAATTGGTGGACACGAAACGCTTTGGCGAGTTCATCGAGCTACACTATCGTAAAGAAGAGCACAAAGAATAGTAGGTCACACAAAAAACCACGAAACAACATGCTGTTTCGTGGTTTTTTGTAAAATTAGCAAGACATCAAGCGTTCAATTTTCCCGCGAAATCTAGATACGCATCTAAAATCGTTTGGAAGAAATCAACGGTTCCTTGGATAATGTTGCCCTCTTCATCAAGTAAGTTAGTGATATTTCCGATATACGCTTCTGGTTGTTGTAATGTTGGGACATTTAAAAAGACTAATGATTGACGTAAGTGATGATTTGCGCCAAAACCACCGACTCCACCAGGAGAAGCAGTGACCACTAAACCAGGTTTTTTATCCCAAACACTTTGACCATAAGGACGAGAACCAACATCCAAGGCATTTTTCAATACAGCTGGCACTGAGCGGTTGTACTCAGGAGTTACAAAGATCACGCCGTCTAGATCTTTGACTTCTTCACGGAAACGTGTCCATTCTGCAGGCGTTTGCTCAGGTGTTTCGATATCTTCGTTATAAAAAGGAAGGTCATCGATTTTTACAAATACGCTCTCGTATCCTTCCGGTAATAAGTCCGCAAAAGTTTCTGCAACTTTCTTATTGTATGAATCTTTTCTTAAACTTCCGATGAAAAAACCAATTTTTTTTGTCATAAAACAATTCCTCCTTCAATCTTTCTATATTTATCTTACAAAAAATAAGTAAACTGAGCAAATAAAAACACTTGGGTTATTTTAATGTGTGATCGAAAACATAGGAAATGCTTATGGATAGGGGAATTACAAGCTTCCTATGTTCAACCTTGATGATTCAAAAAAGTAAGAAGAAATCCGTAGAAAAGGAACAAACTACTTAGAGAAAGAATAAAAATAGAAAAAAATCAGACTGTAAAGAAAAAAAGCTTTACAGGGTAAAAAAAAACTGGTACACTACATCTTGTGAATAAAACAATGGAGGTGGAAATATATAATGGCAGTTAAAATCCGTTTAAAACGTATGGGTTCTAAAAAGAGTCCTTTTTACCGTATCGTCGTAGCTGATTCACGTTCTCCTCGTGATGGACGTTTCATCGAAACTGTAGGTACTTACAACCCTTTGAAAGACCCTGCAGAAGTAGTTTTAAAAGAAGATTTAGTACTTGACTGGTTATCAAAAGGTGCACAACCTTCAGATACAGTACGTAACATCCTTTCAAAAGAAGGCGTTATGAAAAAACATCATGAAGCTAAATTCTCAAAGAAATAAGGTGACCGGATATGAAAGATTTAAGCGACTTAGTCTTAACAATCGTTCGTCCGTTAGTTACTTATCCTGATCAAGTCCAGCTAGAAGTCGTTGAGTCGGAAGATTTTTACGAATACAATCTAACTGTGGCTCCCGAAGATATCGGTCGTATCATCGGTAAACAAGGACGCGTTGCGAAAGCAATCCGCACAATCGTTTACGGAGTACGAATCAATGCACCGAAAAAAGTGCGTTTGAATATCATCGACAATAAAGAATAAACTGTTTCGTTTTCGCGAAACAGTTTTTTTGTGTTCTTTAGAGATCATATTTGGCAAAAACAGGTACAAAGCGTATCCTTAATAGTAAGAGAGGAGTGTTTCGAATGAAAAAAATAGGTTTGATCAGCTTATTCGCAGTCGCTTTACTCGGTGCCTGTCAATCACCAAGTGAAACGAGTCAAAAAACGACAAATGAAACAGTTCGTACGACAGAAACAAGTACTTCAAAAGAAGAGATAGGGTCATCTTCCGTGAGTAGCAATGAGACAGCCTCATCAGCTGAAACAAGTACGAGTACGCAAGAAAATTCGACGCAAACTGCCTTTGAGCAATTGCAAAAAGAGTATCCAGACACACCGATGCCCAAAGAGATCCCAGTTGGGTCATCTAACTTGAACATCGCAGCAACGATGACAAAACAAGGCTTTTCTGTCTTATACTATCAATCAGAACAAGCGCTACCACTAAACGACGCCTCATTGAACCAAGCAGAACCAATCGCTTCTTACCTTTATCAAGATGACTTTGCATCTTCCCAAGAAACACTGAACACGATTCAGCCATTTACGGTCGATACTGGAGGAAGACAAGTCGATCTCGGTTATAACATTGTCGGTTATCAACAAGGTGCTGCTGGTTCTTCGATTCTTGAATGGCAAGAAGGAAATTGGCGGTTACGAATACGTGCCAGCAATATTGACGGACAAGATCCTGTACCTTTGGCGAAACAGATCGTGACTTACTTGGAGTCTGCCCGCTTACCTGCACCGGAAAAAGTCGGAACGATCGAAATCAATATGACCGATGGCACGAATCAAAATACTCGAATCATTTGGCAAAAACCAACCACTGTCTATACCATCACGAATCAAGATTCGATGAATGCATTAAAAATGGCTGTTTCCATGGAACAACAATAAAAGAAGACTAGAATTGCCAAGAACCACATGCTAAAATAGACAGGAAACGATAGAACACTCTGAGTCCAAAAGCAAATCGGGACCAAGCAGAGTGACAAGAATCATGAAAGAAATGAGGACAAAAGTTGACTGAATATCTAAACGTTGGCAAGATTGTCAATACACAAGGAATCAAAGGTGAAGTCCGTGTCATCTCAACCACAGATTTCCCTGAAGAACGTTACAAAAAAGGTGAAGTTTTGACACTCTTCCAAGAAGGAAAAGCTCCTGTAGAATTGACTGTAAAGAGTCACCGTAAACACAAAAACTTTGATTTACTCAGCTTTGAGAATCATCCTTCCATCAATGACGTTGAAAAATACCGTGATGGTATCTTACGTGTATCAAAAGAAAACTTAGTTGAATTGACAGAAAATGAATATTACTACCATGAAATCATTGGCTTGAAGGTCATTGATGAAAACGAAAAAGAACTAGGAAAGATCAAAGAGATTTTATCTCCAGGCGCAAATGACGTTTGGGTCATCCAACGACCAAAGAAAAAAGATGCACTGATCCCTTATATCGATTCCGTCGTTCAAGAAGTCGATCTTGAAAATGGCTTGGTTCGTGTGACATTATTAGAAGGATTGATCGATGATGAAGATTGACGTGTTGACTCTGTTTCCACGAATGTTTGAAGGTCCGATGGGGGAATCGATCATTGGTAAAGCAGTAGCAAAAGAATTGTTAGAAATCAATGTTTCTAATTTTCGTGAGTATTCGGACAACAAACACCAAACAGTCGATGATTATCCATATGGTGGTGGGGCAGGGATGTTATTGAAAGTCCAACCCATCTATGACAATATCAAAGCCATCGAAGAAAAACATCAAGAAACAAAAAAACGTGTGATCTTGCTTGATCCAGCTGGTAAACCATTTAATCAAAAAATGGCAGAAGAATTTTCGGAAGAAGAGCATCTGATCTTTATTTGTGGCCACTATGAAGGCTATGATGAGCGCATCCGTTCACTCGTAACAGATGAAGTCTCATTGGGAGATTATGTATTGACCGGTGGTGAGCTAGGCGCCATGGTGATGATCGATGCGACCGTTCGGCTATTGCCAGATGTTTTAGGTAATCAAACATCTGCCCAAACAGACTCGCATTCTACTGGCTTGTTGGAACATCCTCAATATACAAGACCAGCAGAATTCAAAGACATGAAGGTACCAGAAGTATTGACCAATGGTAACCATAAATTGATTGAAGAATGGCAACTAAAAGAATCCTTACGCCGAACATATCTTCGACGTCCAGACATGTTAGCAAAATTAGACATGACACCGCAAATGGAAAAAATGCTAGCGGAGATCAAAAAAGAAGAAGCTTGAGTTGCAACAAATAAATGAAAATTTTCTTTACACTCACCATAGAATATGATAGTATTCTATGGTGAGTGTAAAAACACTTAACTATTACGATGTTCCGCTGTGAGAAATTACTCATAAGAATGTTTGGAATAAGGAGAAGAAAACAATGAATCCATTAATCGAAGAATTAACAAAAGAACAACTACGTTCTGACATTCCAGCTTTCCGCCCTGGTGACACTGTACGTGTTCATGCGAAAGTTGTCGAAGGTACTCGTGAACGTATCCAGTTATTTGAAGGTGTTGTAATCAAACGCCGTGGTGCTGGAATCAGCGAAACTTATACAGTACGTAAAGTTTCTAACGGTGTAGGCGTTGAGCGTACATTCCCATTGCACACACCACGTGTTGCAAAAATCGATGTTGTCCGTTACGGTAAAGTACGTCGTGCGAAATTGTACTACCTACGTGCATTACACGGAAAAGCAGCTCGTATCAAAGAAATCCGTCGTTAATTTCTTATTATCAGACAGAGGAAGAACCCTTGAATTTTCAAGGGTTCTTTTTTTTGCTTTACGACAAGTAGGGTTCGTGAATTTAAATTAAATGAATATCATCGAGGATCAATCGAAATGTAAATCCCCCTTTTTAATGGTGGTTATGTTTTTACTGTTTTTTGATGAACGTATTGATTTGTACAGAAAGTTCTTTAGTCACTTTTTTGATTTCTTCTTTTGCTAGGATCGCTGAAACCACAGCAAAGCCTTGAACGGGGAAGGTTTTGAATTCTGCAATCGTGTGTTCGTTGAGACCACCGATCAAAACAACAGGGATCGAAACGTGTTGAAGAATCTTCTTGAGTTCATTTTTTGATACGATGATGGCATCTGTTTTAGTAGCGGTTGGAAACATCGTCCCTACACCTAAATAATCTGCCCCAGCTTGTTCAGCGGAAATTGCTTGTTCGAGTGTTTGGACGGAAGCGCCGATGATTTTTTCAGGGCCAATCATTTTTCTCACCACAGCCACAGGTAGATCTGTTTGACCGACATGAACACCTTCTGCATCACAAGATAACGCAATGTCTACTCGATCGTTGATGATCAATGGAACATTGTATGGTTTAGCTAATCGTTTCAATGCGATCGCCTCCTCATAAAAATCTCGTGAATTGGCTTTTTTTTCTCTCAACTGTAAGACGGTAATACCTCCTTCAAGGGCTTGTTGCACTGCTTCTTGGAGGGGCTTTTTTTTCAGCAGTGACTGGTCTGTCACTAGGTATAAGGAATAGTTGATGTCATTTTTCAAAGTAGTTTCCTCGCAGTAGTAATGTTTCCCGATCAATACGGCTGATTTCATCAATCAGTGCGATCCGAAAACTTCCCGTACCAGCCGTTTGTTCCAACGCAAGCTCGCCAGCAATCCCCATTGTAAGAACAGCTGTAGTTGCTGCATGGAAAAGATGTTCAGGAGACCCCCCACAAAAGCTAGCAATCAATGAAGTGAGCATACAGCCCGTGCCAGTTATCCGACTCATTTCAGGACAACCATTGTGCACTAAGATTTTACGCCGCCCATCAGAAATCACATCTGTCGCACCGGTGATCACTACGATACATTTGTGAGCGGTTGCTAATTGATCAGCAATCCGTTGGGCTTCTTCAATGGAGCTTGCATCATCTGCCGAGGCATCGACACCTTTCGTCGTGCTTGCGATTCCCGCTAAAAAGCGGATTTCTGAAATATTGCCACGAATCACTGCACATTTCAAGTTTTCTATGATCGTTTTCGCTGTTTGATTACGAAACTGTGAAGCCCCTGCACCGACTGGATCAAAAATGATCGGGATACCTTTTTCGTTGGCTGTTTGCCCAGCTGAAAGCATCGAAGCTACGGTACGTTCATTCAAAGTACCCATGTTTAGTACCAATGCCTGTGACATTGCTGTGATTTCCGCTACCTCTAACGCATCATCAGCCATGATTGGTGAACCACCGATCGCAAGAGTGACATTCGCACAATCATTGACCGTTACATAGTTCGTGATATGGTGGACCAAAGGATTTTTCATACGGACCGTTTCTACAGCTGTTTTTAAAAATGTATTCATTGACTTTGTTCCTCCTTAAGACCATTGCGATAGAGTGAATAGAAATGATTGGTTGGGCCATGACCTTCGCCCAATTCTAGTGAATGTGCGATTGCAGTAGTGATATATTTTTTAGCCTTGGAAATTGCTTGGTCTAATGGTACGCCCAAAGCGAGTTGTGAGGCAATCGCTGAAGAGAAGGTACAACCAGTGCCATGGGTGTTTTTTGTGACGATTCGTTCAGATGTATAGGAGTAAATATTTTTCCCATCATACAATATATCAGTGGCTTCACCTGTGCGATGGCCTCCTTTGATCAAAACTGCAGCGTGACATGTTTCATAAATAGCTTTTGCTGCTCGTTCCATTTCTTCCAGGGAAGTAATCGAGCGATCTGCGATTTTTTCTGCTTCTGGAATATTTGGGGTGATCAAAGTAGCTAATGGTAAGACGTTTTTGATCAATGTGTCGATTGCTTCTGGCTCCATCAAGGCATCGCCATTTTTCGCATACATCACAGGATCTAGTACAATATTTTTAGGTTGCCATTCTTGTAGACTGCTTGCGACAGCTAACATCGTATCTGCACACGACAACATACCGATTTTAACTGCATCAGGATAGATGTCCTCGAAAACAGCTGTCATTTGTTCATTGATAATTGTTGGTGCGATGTCTTGGTATGAGATCACACGAGCGGTATTTTCAGCGACTACTGAGGTGATCACAGACATTCCATAAACACCATGAGCGGCAAATGTTTTTAAATCGGCTTGGATACCGGCGCCACCGCTACAGTCTGAGCCAGCAATACTTAGTACTTTTTTCATCGAATTCCTCCTTAAAATAGAAAAAAGACATTCTTCCAGTATAGAAGAATGCCTTGATTGTTTCGATTTCGCATCAACAAAAAGGACATTTGCTCCCTACGCTGGTATCAACCAACAGGTTCAAAGGGTCAGGTTTTACCTTCTCAACGCGATAACGTCCCCCTGCAAACAAAATCATATTTAGTTACGAACCAATGATATCTGAAAAAAGCAGAAGATTCAAGTTTACAGGAGCAAGCCTACACTGAGTAGCTAAAAGCAACAGTTTACTTTCTTTCGAAGTAGCGTTCTTATAGGAATTGCTAGTGCGTTTCTCAAGATGGTATACTAAAGAAAAACGATAGAATATTCTAAGTGTACGATGCAATATATCAAAGCCAAACTTTTGGAGGGAATCTTATGACAGAGTTAAGTAATCTACCGAATATAGGGAAAGTATTAGAAGAAAATTTGCGAAAGATTGGTGTGACAACGGAAGAAAAATTTAAAGAAAAGGGAACGGAACAGATATTTTTTGAAATTCGTCAAAAGGTGGACAGTGGCGCCTGTCTGCATATGCTATATGGAATCGAAGGAGCGAGAAAAGGCAAGCCTATGCAAGCTTTGACAAAAGAGGAAAAAGAAAAGTTAAAGCAATTCTATCGAAGCCTAAGCTAAAATAATAAGCAATGAAACCCGGAAATTGTGGCTTGTTCCGTATTTCGTTGCTTATTTTTGTATAATTTTTTTAAAAAAAGTTCATTGCTATCGATGGATAAGCAATCTTTGTTTTACTTTTCTGATCAAAATAAGCGATGAAGATAGAAAATACGAAATTATTAAAGAATATTTTTTTGTGAATTTAATAACAATATTTAGTTTTTTTATAACTTTTTAACAGAAATATATTGCTAGGAAGAAACGATGAAATTGATTGAATTTGAAAAAACGAGAACTTAAACAAAAAAATAGAACATATTTAATTACTGGTTTACTAGCATTATGAGAATTTGACACGCTAAAATCCATGCAATTTTAATTTAAAATTCGTTATAATTTACTTGAGATTAAGTGAACTTTCATTTTTGTAAACCGCTAAAAAATATCTAATAAACAAAAAAACATAACAATTTTGGTGTATGATCGCAGGCTTTTATATTTTTATAATTTTAATAATAAATTAAAAGCGAATGAAACATTATAACTAAATAGAAAGGTAGGAGATTAAATTTGTGATCGAATTTACTATCATTACTTTTTCAAAAAAAGGAGGTTTTACAAAACAGAAAACATTCATTTTTTTATTGATCAGTATTGAGCAATTTAATATGTAAACGGAATGTGATTTTTGACTTCATGTCAGAATGGAGGATCATTATGAAAAAGATAGTCGCTTGTTTTATTGTTTTACTGGTATTTTTAGGTTTCAATCCAACTATTTCTGCGGCAACTCTATGAATCAATTCAGAAGTGTCGTATTCTGCAAATGGCATTGATTACTATGATGTCGGGGAAGATGCAATGATCCCATGGCGTTTTAATGGTGCACAAATCAATCCTGGAAGTTCTCCAGGGATATTTTCAACACAAGTGAAATTGTTATCTCGAAACCAACAAAGTGGCAGAGCAATGGTCATGGTTGATCTAAGCACGCTAGATAATACTGATGCGGAAAGAAGAAATCCTAGTGAGATGGAGCTGGAAGTTTTTCTAAATGGGACCTCCTTAGGAAAATATCAGGTCGGCGACCTATTCAGTAATACTAGCCCATACCTAGATCCAAGTGTTCGTATGATCGGCGTCCCATTTACCATCGAAGGTGAAGTCGGTGATATAAATACACTTGAAATTCATGTCTCGCTACCAGTAGATGCGTCAAATGCTTCTCGACTAGCATCAATTACTGTAAATGCTTCATTCACACCAATTGAATCGTTTACAGTGAGTTATGTAGATGGTGTAGAGAATGACGTTGTATTTGAGGATAAAACTTTCAAACGTATTGAACCTGGAACTGCTACACCAGGTTTTGGTGCAGAACCAACAAGAAAAGGTTATACATTTGCTGGTTGGAGTCCGACTGTCAGCGAGACAGTTACAACCGATGCGCTTTATACAGCAACATGGGAACCAATTCCAACGTATCAGGTCAACTATACAGACGGTGTACCAGATGAAGAGATTTTTGCAGATCAAGTCTTTAACAATTTAGTCGCCGGTTCTGCGACACCCATATTTAGTGGGCAACCTACAAGAGCTGGGTATATATTTAAAGGATGGGATAAAGCAATAACTGATACAGTGACTGGTGATGGCACTTATACGGCCATTTGGGAACCTGTGATTCCACAAACTGTCACTTATCAAGTGATCTATACAGACGGTGTTGCAAATCAAACCATTTTTGAAAACCAAGTATTTTCAAAATTGATTAAAGGCATAGCAACCCCTGTGTTTAGTGGAACACCATCAAGAGAAGGCTATAAATTCATCGGTTGGACGCCAACTGTCAGCGAGTTTGTGGAAGGTAATATGACTTATACCGCACAATGGGAAAAATTACCGCAAATCATTGAACCGGTGATACCATCGATCCAACAACCAGAAGGAAACAAAGTGTATGAAACAGTAAAAACAACTGAAACAACTAAAGCAATAACTAAAGTAATGAAAAAAGATAAAGTTACGTATAGTACACCCATAAAACAACCTAGAAAAGTGAGTCATCTTCCAAAAACGGCGGAACAATCGATGTATTCGACTAGTATGGTTGGCTTGGGTATGTTTATAGTCTTCGTAATAGGAATATGCTGGTTAAAACGTTCGAAATCAGAAGGTAGCCGATAAAACTGAAAGATAATCCTCACGTAAAAAAATATTATAAAGGAAAGAACTAGTAAATAAAAAAAACATCACTCATAAAAAGACATTAAGTCAGATTTTTTTTGGAAATTCAAAAAAAGTCTGACTTAATTATTTTCTTCTACGTAGCTATACTGAAAGCGTAAACAAAAAAAGGGGTGATAGCTTATGACAAATTGGCTGAACATTGAGGGGAAAACGATTATTGTAACCGGAGGATCTTCTGGTATCGGGAAAAGTATCGTAGAAAGTCTATTGGAACAACATGTCAATGTAGCAAATTTTGATATTAAAGATTCGACACTTAAACATCAACGATTATTATTTGTAAAAACCAATATAACATTACGACAAGAAGTAGAAGCTGGAGTTGCAAAAGTAAAGGACCACTTTGGTACGATAGATGGTTTGGTCAACAATGCAGGCATCAACATTCCACGCTTATTAGTGGATAAAAAGCAAGCGCATGGGAGATATGAATTATCCGAGGAAGTATTTGACAAAATCATCGCAATCAATCAAAAAGGATTATATTTGATGACTCAAGCAGTAAGTAGAATCTTAGTTGCTAAAGGAGAAGGAGTAATCATCAATATGTCTTCTGAATCAGGACTTGAAGGTTCAGAGGGGCAAAGTGCGTATGCGGCAACGAAAGCCGCTGTCAACAGCTTTACTCGATCTTGGGCAAAAGAGTTAGGAAAATCAAATGTTCGGGTAATAGGGATCGCCCCAGGAATCATGGAGGAAACCGGACTACGCACACTTTCTTATGAAGAAGCCTTGGCCTATACTCGTGGCATCACGATTGAAGAGCTTAGAGCAGGTTATGCCAAAACGAGCACGATTCCATTAGGTCGAAGCGGGAAATTAAAAGAAGTCGCTGACTTAGTTAGTTACTATCTATCTGATCGTTCGAGTTATATCACTGGAGTAACCACAAATGTGGCCGGAGGAAAAACTAGAGGATAAAAAGTGGGGGAAGTAAATGACGGTGGTGAACAGATGGTATCAAATTCTACAATTACTGGTTACCCACAAAGAAATGAGGATCGGCAGTTTGAAACAACAGCTGAATACAAGTACGCAAACGGTAAAAACCAGCATTGAATCTTTAAACGAAGAATTGATTGGAATTGCAGAAATCGTTCAACATAAGAATGATTTTCATATCGAAATTGAAAATTTTGAAAAATTTGATTTGATAATGAACGGCAGTTTGAGGCGGAAGAGCGATTTTAATTCTTGCAGTAAAAGAGTTTTCTTTATCGTCAAGAAGCTGATCGAGCAAAAAGATTTTTTGCTGATCGATGATCTGTCAGAAGCATTAGGGGTCAGCCGAAGTACTGTCGTTAAAGATCTACGAGTGATGAAAAAACTGATTTCCTCTTTTAATGTCGAAGTGATTGGAACGCCGAATCGTGGACTGCGTATGCGTGGAGAAGAACTGGATCTACGACTGTTACACCTTCATTATGTACAAGAATATTTTGCCGAACGTCCATTATCAGAACGCACACAAGATTTCGTAGAACACGTAGTTCAAAAATTTAATTTACCTAAAAATCAGGGCCTTCTTTTGAAAAAAACGATTTCTATTACAATGAAACGACTCCTTAAAGGAAATATACTGGTAGATTTGCCAAATGAATATATGGACCTTATGACGAGTCATCCTGCTTTTGTCGAATTGATCCATCATTTGGAATATGAATATAGCATCACATTAAGCCAAACAGAACAAGCTTTTCTCAGTTTTCCTCTTAATATAAGTGCTATTGCTGGCATGGATAAGTCTACTATTGATGAGCAAAAAATCGAACAGTTATTTCAACAAATGATAGAGACAATTCATCAAAATTTACTAGTAGAATTTGATGAAACCTTCTTAGTCCATGAAATAAAAGAGCACTTCATTTACATGCTCAATCGTTTGATTTTTCGAATAGAGCTTCAAGATCTGTTCTATGGTGAAATCGAATCCCAATATCCTCTAGCCTATGAACTGGCAAAAATTGGTCTACAGCAGATCGGGGAGCAGTTACAACGAGTGGTTCCGACTGTTGAAATCAGCTATATTGCCTTTTATTTTGAACTTGCATTGAGGAAACAAACCAGTAACAACGAACACAAAGAAATTGCAATCGTCTGTAATACCGGAAAAGGAACAGCCTTGATTATTCGCCGTCAATTGGAACGGGTTTTGGGTCCGCAAATCATCATGGTCCATTTTTCTGAGGAGGAGTATCAGCAGGAAGACTTAGACCAATATTTTGCTGTTTTTACAACCATTCCGCTGAAAAATGTAAAGAAACATATCCCAATCATTCGATTGATCAATCTATTCAACGAAACTTGGTTGCAAGAAGAGTGGCGTAAAGCAGAAAAGTTGAGAGCCGCAAACGTTCATCACTTAAAATTAGATTTTGAGATTTTAAATGAAAAGAAACCCTACAAACAAAATCTTGATCATATGCTTGAATCTCTTGAGAGCAAAGGCTTAGTCGATCAAGAATTTAAGGAGCAACTGTTTATTAGAGAAAAGTTAAGGAGTACGATTTTTGAATATGGCATTGCTTTTCCTCATGCCATCAATAAAAAATCGGCTGAAATTATTTTATCAGTGGGTATCTTTAGGAAAGGAATCTCCACGATCAACGGACAAGTACAAGTCGTCTTGTTGTTAGCCATTCCACAAGATCTAACGATGGAAAAAGAAAAAGAATTGCTAAAACTGTATGATCAGCTTTTTGCTGTTATTGGCGATCCTGAATTTAGAAGTGAACTATGTCGTTTGGATGATTTAGTTGGGTTACAAAATTGGATGATACGAAAGGGGGTCATAACATGAATTTCATATATATATTCGGCGCATTTGCACTTGTTGCTTACGGACTGCAAGTAATATTTGGAATGAAACAAATCAAGCACTTTAATCAAATCTATCTAGAAATGCGCAGAAAAGGGAAGGTGGCTATCGGTCGTCGATCTGGAAAAATCAAAGCAGGAACGATCGTCATGTTTGCTGTCGATCAAAAAGGGATCATTATTGATGCGCGAAAGATGCAGGGCGTGACTGTTCTAGCAAAATTTCGTCTATTGCCACAATATATCGGAACAGATATCCACTACATCGACAACTATCATCCTTTGGTACGAACAGAAAATAAATTGGTGCAACAAGCAATGGCAAATGCCAGAGAAATCTATTTGCGGGTAGAACTAGGCAATTATCAAGAAGAATCGCTACCTTCCCCACTTACGATGCTTGGCATTCAATTCAGTTTATGGAAAAAACAATACCTATCAAAAAAAAGGAGTGTTGAATAATGGAATATATCACAAAATTTGCGGAAGGCTTCATCGGTTTATTTGAAACGGGTGCGGAAACTTTTATATCTTGGATGACTGGTATCGTCCCTGTAGTGTTGATCCTAATGGTCGCAATGAATACACTGATTGCTTTCTTAGGTGAAGAACGAGTAACTAAAGTTGCCAAACTATCAACGAAGAATCCCGTCACAAGATATTTGATCTTACCTTTTTTATCTGCCTTTATGTTGGGGAATCCGATGTCTTTTACAATGGCTCGCTTTTTGCCTGAATATTACAAGCCAAGCTATTATGCTTCTCAAGCACAATTTTGTCATACGAGCAATGGCGTCTTTCCCCACATCAATCCGGGTGAATTATTTGTTTGGTTAGGAATCGCCCAAGGAATCACAACCTTAGGATTAAATTCAATGGAATTAGCTGTACGTTATATGTTTGTCGGAATTCTTATGAATTTTATTGGTGGTTGGGTGACAGATTTTACCACCGCATATGTTTGTAAACAACAAGGGGTTACCCTGAGTAAAACAGTAGAAACAGCGACAGAATAAGGAGGAAGTGAGAAAATGAGCTATCATAGTATTCGAATTGTAAGAGGAACTGGTGGGTTCGGAGGGCCATTAGTGATCACACCAACAGAAGAAAAACACAAATTCATTTATATTACTGGTGGGGGAGAAAAGCCAGCAATCGTCGATAAAATTGCTGAATTGACAGGCATGGAAGCAGTCAATGGCTTTAAAACTTCTATCCCAGATAATGAAATCGCTTTAGCAATCGTTGATTGCGGAGGAACGTTGCGTTGTGGGATCTATCCAAAAAAAGGAATACCTACGATCAATGTCGTACCAACAGGAAAAAGCGGACCATTAGCACAATACATTACAGAAGACATTTACGTCTCGGCAGTAGGGATCAATCAAATCACACTGACTACTGAAGAAGGCACAGTCGGTCAATCTGATAACATAGAAAATAAGCGTGTAGCAGCACGTGAATATAAATACGATACAAGCAAAAAAATTACTGAACAAAAAGCTGAACAGCAGAATTTTATTGCAAAAATCGGCATGGGTGCAGGAAAAGTAGTGGCAACTTTTAATCAGTCCGCGCGCGAAGGTGTACAGACGATGATCAATACGGTCATTCCATTCATGGCATTTGTTTCTTTGTTGATCGGGATCATACAAGGATCTGGTATCGGTAATTTCTTTGCCAATATTATGGCACCTTTAGCAGGGAATATTTGGGGGTTGATGATCATCGGTTTTATCTGTTCCTTACCGTTTCTTTCTCCATTATTAGGACCTGGGGCAGTAATCAGCCAAGTCATCGGGACACTGATCGGGGTGGAGATCGGAAAAGGCAATATTCCACCACAGCTTGCTTTACCTGCGTTATTTGCCATCAATACTCAAAATGCTTGTGATTTCATCCCTGTCGGATTAGGCTTAGAAGAAGCAGAGGCTGAAACAGTAGAGGTTGGCGTACCTTCCGTTTTATATTCACGCTTTTTAAACGGTGTACCTAGGGTGTTAGTCGCATGGATAGCAAGCTTTGGAATGTATAGTTGAATCTAGGAGGAAAAAAATGTCAGTTTATTCAACAAAAGTCACTTCGATTGGCGCAGAAGCTACGCTCTTTAAAGAAGAGAAGCTCGTGATACTATTTGGAAAAGATGCACCCGATATGCTATCAGCCTATTGTTACCATATTGAACTTCAGCCAATCCACGGAGAGATCAAAGTAGGACAACAGCTCTTCGTCGATGAGACAAGCTATCGCATCACGTCTGTCGGAAGTTTGGTCAATGATAATCTAAAAGAGCTTGGACATATCACAATTAAATTTGATGGAGCGGTAACACCTGAACTTCCAGGTACTTTATACGTCGAAGGAAAAGAAATCGTTGAGATTGGTATCAAGACTAAAATCAGTATTAAGTAAAATACAGAGCAACATATCTGTTGAAAGGATGAATAAAATGGAATTTATGTTAGATACGATCAATATTGAGAAAATTAGTTATTACCAATCGATCCTTCCGCTATCTGGAGTAACGTCGAATGCTTCAATCATCAAAAAAGAAGGAAAGATTGATTTGTTTGCTCACTTGAAAGAAATCAAGAAGCTCATTGGAAAAGCAAGTTTACATGTACAAGTAGTTGGAGAAACAACGGAGGAAATCTTAACTGATGCCCAAGTAATCATGGATCACCTTGGTAAGGATATCTTCATTAAAGTACCAGTAAACGAACCAGGACTGGCTGCCATCAAACAACTGAAAGCCAAAGGAGCATATGTCACTGCAACCGCTATCTACTCTGAAATGCAAGGATACTTAGCAATTGCCGCAGGTGCCGATTATGTGGCACCTTATTATAACCGTATGGAAAATCTGAATATCGATGCTGTTGCTATTATCAAAGCATTAGCAATGGAAATCGAACGAACGCAATCTCAGAGCAAGATCTTAGCTGCTAGTTTTAAAAATGTTGCACAAGTCAATCATGCTTGTCGCCAAGGGGCGCACAGTATTACTGCGTCACCAGATATTTTTGCACAAGTATTCGGTATGCCTTCCATTCATAAGGCAGTGACAGATTTTAGGAAAGATTGGGAAGAGACATTCGGTGTCAAAGATGTGAAAGCATTAGCAGCAACAGGGGCGATAAGTCCTACTAAATAAAAAAGAATAAAGAGTCATGGAATGGTTGATCGATCCGTTCTATGGCTCTTTTTTAAATAACGTTATATTTATTATATTCATCCATAATCAAATAGTCACCGTGTAGTTAAACCAACAATGGAATGGGAACTTCATATGTCCGTCTACATATAGTTGATATCGTAAAAAATTATTTTTTTATGACATTCAACAAATAAGCATATCTACTTTATGACTGGATGTTTACTAAAAAAATGAACGGTATATTTCATCCGTTGAAGCAAGAAAGATTATATTCTTTAATATACCGATTTGAATAAATGGAAGAGGAAATAGTTGCTTCATTGCGTCTTAGTGGTTAGACCTTTATAACTGACAACTAGTCTTTCTAAGTGATATAATTTATATAAATAGTAGATTAAAAATAACCTTATGTATATTTTATAGCATGCTTTTATTAATGAAGGAGGCAGTTGATGAGGATCATAATTGTTGGAGGAAACCACGCGGGGATTGCCGCAGCACTTCGTATTCGTGAGGAATATCCAGACGATGAAGTAATCGTATTTGAAAAAAAAGATGAAATAACATTTGTCTCCCAAACAATCCCATTATTTTTGATGGGACATCAAGATATCCACTCCCAAGCAAATTATGCAACACCGCATGAAATTATTGCTCAAGGAGTGGATTTACGCATTCAAAAAGAAGTAACCAACATCGATGCGAAAAAGAAGACGTTGAATTTTAGAAATGTGTTAAGTCAACATGAGCACGAAATAACTTATGACCGATTGATCATGGCTGCGGACTCGTATCCCAACCTTCCTCCAACTGGCGGAAAACTGAATGAGACACTTTTTCTTTTGAAAGAGCGTAAGGATGCTGAAGCAATTGAAAAATTTATATCAGAAGCCCATCATGCGGTAGTGATTGGCGCTGGACTGGTCGGTGTAGAGATTGCTCGTATCTTAGCTCAACGAAAAATGAAAGTCACTTTGATCCAATCAAATGCAAGAATCCTTGACAAATATTTGGATGAGAATGCCGCAATCGAAGTAGAGAAGCAACTAGAAGAAGAAGGTATCCAACTATTACTAGGTACTAGAGTGACAAGCTACCATACAATTGATAAAAAAATCTGGAGTCGACCTAAAATCGAAGTTGAAACTTCTTCTGATTTGACTATCCGTGCAGATGGCGTCTTTGTTTCTGTTGGCTTCCGACCAAATTCGTTCTTATTAGCTGGACAAGTCGAAACCGGTGACCGTGGAGCAATCGTCGTTGATAAGTACATGTATACAACAGATGATTCGATTTTAGCGATAGGGGATTGTTCTACGACTTATATGGACTTGACCAAAGAAAATATTTATAATCCTCATGCTTCCGATGCTTTTCGTCAAGGACTGATCGCTGCTGTCAATATCCACGAGAAAAAGCAAGAAGTAGCAATGACCACAGGGACTTATAAATTCAATATGGATGGATTTACCATTGCGAATACTGGGATTACATTGAATCAAGCAAGAAAATTCGGATATGATGCAGAAGAAGTACACTACCAGAATCGTTATCTAGAGCGTGGCGGACAGCTTGTGCATGAATCGATTGTCAAATACTCACCAATTGAAAAAGGCAGAAAGAATCATTATTCAAGTATTTCTCTAGTTTATGAGAAGAAAACAAAAAAAATCTTAGGATTGCAGGTTCTAGGAACAGTTGATATTTCTCAATATGTCAATATCATCAGTTTAGCAATCCAAAAAAATGTGACCGTGCCAGAAATTGAATTTACGGATTTCTTTTATGAACATGGCTACAAGAATCCTCTAGGTTTTACAAAAATATTAGCCTCTTTAGTTAGGGAAAAAGAAAGAGAGAGTGGTCGTGATGGCAAAGAAGAAAGATCAAATGAAATTAAATAAACCAGATAAAGAGATGTCAAAAAAACAAAAGCGAATGATTGAAGCTGGCGCACTATTGACAGTAGGTGCTGGTGCATTTATCGGTGGCGTCACGATTCCAAATCTTTCTGCCTCTGCAGACAGTTCCTCTTTGTCCGAAAAGCGACTTGTTGAAGATGAGACCATCCAAGATATTGAACATACTTCTGTGGATGAATTGAATCAATCCTTACAAAAAGGTCAAAGTAGCAGTGTGAAGACAAATACTGGCTTTGTAGCTAAGTTAATGGATCAACTACCAAGTAAAGAAAAACTTTCTTCTATGTATGAAGGAGAAGGGATCAAAGTCAGCGATAGTCATACGGCATATGATATCCAACAAATTCTAGGAATCAAAGATGCGGACGTTTATTACCAAACTTCCACTTTATCTACAAGTGATGCGCAAGTAATGAAAATGTCAAGCTATCGGCAATTGATCCAAGCAAATCCGAATGTGAAGGTAACTTCACAAGATAATTATAAAACGGTCTCTCCTCATTTATATGAATCCAAAGAAAAGGCTTATGAAGATTCTGCAAACTGGAAAGATTCAAAAGTAGTTGCAAGTACGAGAGAAAAATCCTTAAGTTTCTCATCTAAAACGAAACCTGAAAGCACCAACTTTACCGCGGATGATGGTGCAGTATTAGGAAATATGAAAATCGATACAGGCTTTTCTCTGAACGTGAAAGCAGAAAATGGTCAAGCAAAATTAACAGATGAAATCAAAAGCGATTTTGAAGATGCAATGGAGAAGAATTTTTCCATCACTTATGAAGGTAGTACCTATTATGCAGTTTATCATGATGAGTCTATTTCTACCGACCATGGTAAAAATCAAGCAGATGGTTATTTCACATTTTCTTCGTCGACACATGGATTGCCTTTAGAGATCAATGGTCATTACTTGGTCTCACCTGTTCAGTTCGGTAGTACAGTCGACAGCTTGAAAACGTCTTTATCCTTGCACGGTGTACGGAGTTTTGAGAACACAGATTCTTGGTTAAATACAGATGAATCCAATATCAATGTAAAAGTAAATTTCGTTGATCAATTAGCGGATGAAAATACAACTTACTATGAAATCCAAGCAAAAGATCAAGTGATCGAGTCATTGAAATATGAATATGTGACCGTTAGTTTAGACGAGCAAAAAGCCACTGATTCAACTACAGCATACGCAGATGAGATGTCGATGCCAACGTATAGTGGTTCTCAATCAGGTATTAGTCCTGGGGGAGCAGTTGATGGTAATCTCGCAGAAGACGCAGCTGGATTAGCAGGATGGAATCAGACAGCGACGTTTTCTGGTGGTGGATATGGCGGACACACGATTACAGCGAATTCGGCAGTAACTGTGAAAACAGGACAGGTTTCTCAGACAAACTTTTCTTCAGTTATAAGTACGGTCAATATAACAGTAGACGGTGTGTCTTATAATCAGTTTGTTGCTCAACCAATCATGGTCAATGGGGTTCAGTATGCTGGTTATTTAACTGGTGCAAACGGAAGCGGCAGTGATTTTACGATCGTTGTGAAAGATACGAACTTTAATATCTACCAAATCGGGGGAGAATTTGCTTATATTTCTTCCTCAATGACGGATATGGCTTCACCAGATGCAACAACACCGGATGCAACCAACCCACAAGTGACCCCAGGAACAACTACACCAGAAGTCGATCCAGGCACAGGTGGCGGAGAAACTACTGATCCAGGAACAACTACGCCAGAGGTAGATCCCGGCGCCGGTGGCGGAGAAACTACTGATCCAGGCACAGGCACGCCAGAAGTCGATCCAGGCACAGGTGGAGAAACCGATCCCGGAACGACAACACCGGAAGTAGACCCAGGCACAGGCGACGAAACCGATCCCGGAACGACAACACCGGAAGTCAATCCCGGAACGGGCGGCGAAACTGACCCAGGTACAACAACGCCGGAAGTCGATCCCGGAACAGGTGGAGGCGAGACTGATCCAGGAACAACTACGCCAGAGGTAGACCCCGGAACAGGTGGAGGCGAGACTGATCCAGGAACAACTACGCCAGAGGTAGATCCCGGAACGGGCGGCGAAAATGACCCAGGTACAACAACGCCGGAAGTAGACCCCGGCACAGGCGGCGAAACTGATCCAGGCACAGGCACACCAGAAGTCGATCCCGGAACAGGTGGCGGCAAAACTGATCCCGGAACGACAACGCCGGAAGTAGACCCCGGCACAGGCGGCGAAACTGATCCAGGCACAGGCACACCAGAAGTAGACCCCGGCACAGGTGGCGAAACTGATCCAGACACTGGAAAGCCGGAAATAGATCCAGGAACGGGCGGAGACGAGACTGATCCAGGAACAACTACGCCAGAGGTAGACCCCGGCACAGGCGGCGAAACTGATCCAGGCACCGGAACGCCGGAAGTAGATCCAGGAACGGGCGGAGGCGAGACTGGTCCCGGAACGACAACACCGGAAGTAGACCCCGGCACAGGCGTAGGCGAGACTGATCCAGGGACAACAACGCCGGAAGTAGACCCCGGCACAGGTGGCGAAATTGATCCAGGAACAGGCACACCAGAAGTAGATCCAGGTACAGGAGGGGAAACTGACCCAGGGACAACAACGCCAGAAGTTGACCCAGGAACAGGCGGGGAAACCGATCCAGGAACAGGCACGCCAGAGGTAGACCCAAGTACAGGCGGGGAAACCGATCCAGGAACAGGCACACCAGAAGTAGACCCAAGTACAGGCGGGGAAACCGATCCAGGAATAGGCACGCCAGAGGTAGACCCAAGCACAGGCGGAGAAACTGACCCAGGAACAGGCACACCAGAAGTCGATCCAGGAACAGGAGACGGCGAAACCGACCTAGGCACGACAACACCAGAGGTAAATCCAAGAACCGGTGGTGGAGGAACTGATTTAAGTAGTACCACAACAACTGAGACTACCAATACAGATAATCAAATTGTAAGAACCCAAGTACTAAGTGATAACAGCTCTAACGATGGATTATCTAGTAATAACCAAACGACTAACACACAAGGAACAAGTGACTCTGAAGATGTTTCAGGTAAGCAATTACCTAAGACTGGTTCAACTTCAGGGATTTTTGGAAAATTTGTTGGTGGAATACTTGTTGCTTTTGCGGGATTCTTTGGACTATTCAAACGTAAACGTCGTGAATTACAAAAGGATGAAGATCGTGTCGAACGTGTGATCAAAGAGGAAGATGAAGAACAAGAAAATAAAGAGGAAAATAAGGATAAAAAGTAGAAGATAAGATACAATAGAGTACTTTTACCTCGATAAGCAAGAAATCGAAGCATAAGTGCTTAGCCTCGAAAAAAAGGCACCATCCACGAAATTTGTTTTAGTGGATGGTGCCTTATTTCCAATGATGTTACTTTTGTTTCTGCTGTTTATTCGGTTTTAGGTGTGTGATAGGACTAATGTCCAGACACTTTATTTGGAAGTGGTCATTTTGATTCAACTCATTCCAACTAAAGAATGGATAAAATTAAACGATAGAAAACAATCCATGAAACCCCGAAAATAGTTTCCTATTTTTGGATTTCATGGGTTGTTTTCTAATAGCTATTAGTTACAATGCTTATTCTGCTAGATTTTTATTAGGTTGTTCATCTAGAATAGGCGAACTCTCATTCACTAAATCAATCGGCTTAATAGCTAAAAATTGAGTTTGAAATTGTAATAGTTTTTTCATGAAAAATGAAATGAGATAAATGGAGATGGCAGAGATAACCGCTTGTCTTATCCCAAGAATCACAAGGTTTAGAGCGATGATCACGGTATTTGTAAGTAAAACGCCTAGAGCATGTTCGATTCCAAAATATTTTTTGAAAATCAATGGGGGAACCGTAACCCCGCCGTTTGACGCGCCGATTTGATAAAGAATGAATATTCCAAGACTAAATAGAAAACTGCCAGCGACTAAGGCGATTGGGAAATGTTGGGTGATTACCAAAGCCGGTGTGTATGCTAAAATAATCGGAAATATCAAACTACCTATCAGAGTTTTAAAAAAAACTGCTCTTTCCAGAAAGATAAAAGCTAAACACAGCATCGCTAGATTGATTGCCCAAACAATCAATGTCCGGTCGATCAGCAAGACCATTTCTAGAAGAAAACCAATTGATCCTACGCCTGCTGAAGCAATTTGATGTGGAAGCAAAAACATATTTAGTCCCACAGTAATACTAATGATTCCAACAATAATCACAGGTAATTTCTTTATTTCTGCTTTCACACGCGTATTCCTTTCTTTTTTCACTATTTCTATAATTATAGCAAGTAGTCCAGTTAAGAAAGTAACAACTTTTTCAGACTAAACTGAAAAAAATACTCCGCGACTTTGTTGCTTATTTGTTGACTAGATAATTATTTTCTTGTAAAGAATGTGTACGATTTTTTTTCATTTTTCGATACTCTTTTGGTGAGATTTTTTCTTTTCGCTTAAAAATAGAACTAAAATAATTTGGATCATTGTATCCCACTTCTGAGGCTATGACAGATAGTTTTGAATTGGTTTCCCGCAAAAGTCGCCTAGCCATGCTCAATCGTTGTTCAGTAAGATAGTCAATAAATGTTTGTCCTATTCCTTGAGAAAAAATCGTACTGAAATGTGAGCTGCTCAAATGGACATGATTAGCCACTTCTTTAAGAGAAAGCTCTGGTTCAAAATAGTGGTTTTCAATATACGTGATGGATTGTTCGAGTACTTCTTTATATTGATTCATGTGATTCTCAAGTACCATTTCTTTTAAAAAGTAAATCATTTGTTCAAGGTATTGGATGAAGAGAGGCCTCTCTGACAGAATGTTCGGAATTTCCTCTGTAGTGGTAAAAGAAACGACTTGATTGGTTTGGTTTTGACGTATCGTTACTAATTCATTCAACTCATTGATGATCAGATGCCTAACGAGAAGTGGATCGGCATGTTGATTGGTCTGTTTGACCAACTTCTCAACAAACGAAGAAATTTCGCTTTTTCTTAGTAAACGAATGGATTCTTTTAGATCAAAAGATTGTCCGTAATTGCCAAGCTTTTTTTCATAATCTAAATAAGAAAGAATTTTTATTTTAGGATCGATCTTCAAGTAACTGAGCAAATGAACAGCAGTCTGATAACTATGTGGAATTTCGCTGATTCGTTTCACAGGATATCCGATTGCAATAACTAAATCATCTGTTGTATGCCCTAATGTTTTGTGAGAAAGCAATGCAACCTGATTTGCTTTTTTTTGTAATAGATCTTCATTTGGATCAAAAATCAATAGTTTGATAAATCGTGAAGAAAGGGAAGAAAAAAGTATTTGTTTATCGTGATCGAATAGCTCAGCCATCTTTTCATGAAAAATATCATAATCTGAAAAAAATTTATTTGTATGATTTGCGATCAAAAGAACCATATATTTATTTCCGGCGATTTCACGTTCAAGTTTTCGACCTTCTTCAATTGCTTCTGAAAGTAGTAACTGATTATTGAACAGGGCATTCAAGTAGAAGTTTTTTTGTACTTCTAAGGAATAGCCATTTGTTTCTTTAGACTGTTTCAATAAGGAGTCAGCTTCTAGTTTTTGAATGATTTGTTCTAGGCTTTTTTGTAGTTCATTAGGTTTGATCGGTTTTAACAGATACTCGGCTACTTGAAGTTGAATCGCAGCTTTTGCATACGTAAATTCATCATATCCACTAATAAAAATGATTTGGATATCAGGCAAAAGTTTTTTTACTTCATTGGCTAATTCAATCCCATTCATAAAAGGCATACGAATATCTGTCAATAAGATATCTGGTTTCTGCTCGGCAATCATTGATAAAGCAAGTTCGCCATCGCTGGCATCTTCAATAGAGCCCAAAGGTAAAAAGGTTGAAAATTCAGTGATCATCCTCTTCAATGATTCGCGAATCAAATGTTCATCTTCTGCAATAAAAATTTTATACATTTGCTTCATTCCTATCTATATTTTTTGTAGGGACAACGACATGGATGACCGTTCCATGATCGATCCGACTAGTAATCTTGATACTTGCATCGGTTCCATAGTATAAAAGCAAGCGTTTGTTGACATTAAAGAGTCCATATCCTTTATGGAAATTAGTATCTAGACCATCTGCGAGTTCTTGGTTGATCTCCTCTAACTTGGTTTCAGTAATCCCTTTTCCGTTATCAATGATCCAAAAATGGATAAATTCTTCTTGGTCTATATACGCTTTTACGATGATTTTTCCTGGCCGACGTACCAATTTGGTTCCATGATAGACCGCATTTTCAATCAATGGTTGAAGAATCATTTTCAATATTGGATGATTATTGACTTTTGGATCAATGGTTAATTGATAAGATAATTGGTCTCCATAGCGGATTTGCAAAATCTTCAGGTAATTGTCGCAATGTCGAATTTCCTGTTCGACTGGTATCCAGTCTTTTCCTTGGCTTAATGAAATGCGGAAAAAGTCAGATAAGGAATATGTCATTTCTTTGACTTTTTCAATTTGACCCATTTCTGCCAAGACCAAAATGGCATCTAAACTATTATAAATAAAATGGGGAATGATCTGAGCTTGTAGTGTCCTGACTTCACTTTGCGCAAGATTATATTGTTTCAACGCATTTTCCTCTAACAAAATCACTAAGTTATCAGCCATATCATTCATGCTATTACTTAATTTTTTTAACTCATTATTTTGTGGAGTTTTGATCCGATGATTTAAATGTCCTTCTGCTAAAGCATCAGCCATTTTGATCATTTCATCCATAGGCTGTTGAATTTGGTACATCATTTTCGTGTTGAACTTTCTTGTCATTAGGAAAATCAGCGCGATGATAACAGCCTCGATGGTGGAGAGAATCACCAAGGAACTGCGAACTTCTTCACTTTTTACGGAAGCTGTATCGATTTCGATTTTGACAAAATCTTGTAAGATGTCATGGGCAAGTTTGACCGCAGATTCAACATGTAACATCAATGCTTGATTCTCTGCGAATGTTTCTTTTTGATGGATATTTGCAATGATTTTGTCTAAATAGTCAGAAACATTATCAAGGGAGCGCAAAACGATATTGAGTGTTGCTAATTCTTGTGAGTTTTGAGTGCTGACCTTGATTGCACTGATTTCTTCTTTGATGCGATTGATCTGGTTGCTCTTTTGGAATTCTTCAGGTGTGATCTGTCCATAAGTTAATCCAAGAGCTTCTTCGATGATCGTTTCTTCTACATTACTGGCGATTTGATTAGCAATCGAGATATTATGGATACTTTTTTCATAGGAAAAAAGATAATGTGTATAAAGTGCAATGCTAATGATCAAAGGCGTGATTGCTAAAGATAACATGAGCCAACTTGTATGTCGAAGTAGTACTTTAATGCTTTCGTTCTTTTTCATTTTTCCTCCTAATATCCCCGCGGTGGGATCGTTGAAAAATCATTTTGATCTGAGAACACCGTATCAGAAACGTAGATGTCTTGTGGGATCGCTTTCTTTTCGAAGTAGCGTTTGACTGTATTGGCTACTAGTTCACCCATAAAAGGATTGCATTCTACCACACAGTTGACCTTTCCTTTTTTTAATTGATCAATCATCTCTTTTTGTGCATCAATGCTGACAATCACAAAATTCTTTTCGAGCTTTTTTTCCTTGATCGCATCTAAGGCACCTAGTGTCATTTCATCATTGTGAGAATAAATGACATCGATTCCCTGAAGTTTTCCCTCATCAATGGCTTTTGAAAATTGTTCTTTGGCTTTTAAGCGAATATAGTCTCCGGTGATCACTTGCCTGACATGGATTCTTGGGTCGCGACCGATAGTTTCTAAAAAGCCGTCTGATCGTAAGCGAGTGGGAGATGTGTTTTCTGAACCACGTATCTCAAATACTTGGATCGATTCTTGTGTTTTTTGCTGGTAATGATTGGTGACGTAGAGGCCAGCTCGACTACCTTGTGCTTTGAAACTTGAACCAATATGGGTCAAATAGAGATCTTGTTTTTCCGTTGTGATGTTACGATCAACGATGATGACTGGGATATTCGCTTCTTTGGCTTCTTCCAAAACAGAATCCCAGCCAGTTTCTTCGATAGGAGATAACACGATCATATCGACTTGATAGGCAATAAATGTCATCACATCTTGTATCTGTTGTTTTGGATCAGAGTAACTATTTCGGTGAAGGACTTGGAAATTTTGTTTTTCCAGTGCTTCTTTGATGGACTGATTTTGAACTTTGCGCCAATTACTTTCAGTCCCAGCTTGAGAAAAACCAATAGTCAACTCATTTTTTGTAGGCTCAGTAGAGTTGAAAGCACACCCAGTCAACAACAGGCAAAAAGCTGCCAGAATAAAAAAACTTTTGTTCTTCATAATGAATCTCCCCTTTTATCTATATCATATAGCGTTTTCAAATTTCATATTAGCATGTTTGTCAATTTCGTAAGAAAATCAAGAATCGTCAAAAGAAAATGAAGAAAAATCAAAAGTTTACATAAATTTGCGAGGGAATTTATAGAAACACAGAAAAATAATCAATGAAAGCGTTTTATATTTCAACTATGATAAATTCATCAAATAAGTATTTGGAGGGACACACATGAAACGAGTTGGGAAAAATTGGTTGGTAGCAATTGTTTTTTTATTAATGTCAGTGACAGTATTTGCTGGTTGTAGCAATGGCAGTGCAGCCGGAGAAGAAAAAGGGTTCGTAGGTATTTCGATGCCAACAAAATCTGCAGAGCGTTGGATCGCAGATGGCGACAATATGGTCAAGCAACTAGAAGAAAAAGGCTACAAAACGGATTTGCAATATGGAGAAGACAAAGTAGAAAACCAAGTGGCGCAAATCGAAAATATGATCACAAAGGGAGTGGATACGTTGGTCATTGCTTCGATTGACGGTTCAGCATTGACAGATGTCTTAGAAAAAGCACATCAGGCGGATATCAAAGTCATTGCGTATGACCGTTTATTGATGAACTCTGAATATGTCGATTATTATGCAACATTTGATAATTTTGGTGTAGGTGTTTTACAAGCTTCTTATATCGAAGATAAATTAGACTTAAAAGATGGTGCTGGCCCATTTACGATCGAATTATTTGGCGGTTCGCCTGACGATAACAACGCATTGATCAATTACAATGGTGTGATGTCGATTCTTCAACCTTATATCGACAGCAAACAATTGAACGTCTCATCAGGTCAAACGAAATTCAATCAAATCGCGACGCTTCGTTGGGATGGCTCAACTGCACAAGCACGTATGGATAACTTATTAAGTGCTAACTATACAGATGACCAACTAGATGCAGTTCTTTCTCCTTACGATCCAATTAGTTTAGGGATCATTTCTTCCTTAAAAGGAGTAGGGTATGGCTCAGCCGACAAACCACTTCCAGTTATCACAGGACAGGATGCAACGATTGCTGGAGTGAAATCCATCATTGCAGGAGAGCAAACACAAACGATCTTTAAAGATACACGGGTGCTAGCTGATAATACGGTAGAGATGATCGAAGCAATCAACAATGATAAAGAAGTGCCGGTCAATGATGAGGAAACCTACGATAACGGTGTGAAAGTCATTCCGACTTATCTAGCTAACCCAGTTTCTGTAGATAAAGAAAATTATAAACAAGAGCTGATCGATACTGAGTATTACAGCGAAAGTGATTTAGGCCAATAAGAGGGCTTTGGAACATTTGTCCTCTTGTACTCCTTAGAACCGAATAAACGGTGTTTAGAAGCTGACCTTCAATATTAAGCAAAAAAACGGGAAATATAACCAACTATTTTTCAATTTTCTCTCTTATTGCTAAGTTCAAAACGCTTCTGGCACAACCTCAATAAACAGTGTTTCAGTAGTAGCTCCTTCAAAAACAAGCGTGAGATCTCAAAATTTGAAGAACAATTTTCAGTTTTCGCGCTTATTTTTCGAAGTTGAGCGCTACTATCACACCCTCGATTAGGAAGTGAAAAAATGGCAGATTATATTTTAGAAATGAAAGAAATCATCAAAGAATTCTCTGGTTTTCGTGCGTTGAACAATGTCAATCTCCGCATCAAACGTGGAGAGATCCACGCCCTTTGTGGCGAGAATGGTGCAGGAAAATCCACGTTGATGAATGTGTTGAGCGGTTTGTATCCTTATGGCAGTTATTCAGGCGAAATCATGTATGACGGTGAGGTATGCCAATTCAAAAATCTTAGAGATAGTGAAGCGAAAGGGATCGTGATCATCCACCAAGAATTAGCCTTGAGTCCTTATCTATCCATCAAAGAAAACATTTTTTTAGGGAACGAACAAACAAAACATGGCGTGATCGACTGGAACTTGACGGAACGAAAAACAGAAAATCTACTAAAAACAGTGGGCTTGAAAATCGATCCAAATACCTTAGTTTCACAAATCGGTGTCGGGCATCAACAGTTGGTGGAAATTGCGAAGGCTTTTTCTAAAAATGTTCGATTACTCATATTAGATGAACCGACAGCAGCACTGAATGAAGAAGAAAGTGCCAATCTTTTAGCCTTGATCAAGGAGTTTCGCAATCAAGGGATCACTTCGATCATCATTTCGCATAAATTGAATGAAATCGTTGCGGTGGCGGACAGAATCACGATCTTACGAGATGGCCAAACAATTGAAACGTTAGAAAATACAGCAATCAGTGAAGAACGGATCATTAAGGGGATGGTTGGTCGTGATTTAACGAATCGTTATCCTGATCGTCATCCTGATATCGGCGAGGTTTATTTTGAAGTCAAGGATTGGACGGTCCATCATCCATTGACCACCGACCGAATCATCAATGATCATATCGATTTTTCGATTCGACGAGGAGAAATTGTTGGTATCGCCGGATTGATGGGGGCAGGACGAACTGAATTTGCCATGAGTATTTTTGGTCGATCATATGGAAGCAATCTCAGCGGTAAGATTTTTAAAGATGGAAAAGAATTAGTGATCAAAGATGTTTCTCAAGCAATTGATCATGGGTTGGCGTATGTGTCCGAAGATCGTAAGTCTGTTGGCTTGAATCTTTTGATGGACATCAGAGAAAATACGACGATTGCTAGTCTCAAAAAAATTAGTCGAAGTGGTATTTTAGATCAAGAAAAAGAAGTGATCGAAGCAGAAAACTTCCGGAAAAAAATGAGGACCAAAGCCACTAATGTGTTCCAAAACGTTGGTAGTTTAAGTGGTGGGAATCAACAAAAAGTCGTTTTAGCTAAGTGGTTGATGACAGAACCGGAAATTTTATTTCTGGACGAACCGACTCGTGGTATCGATGTCGGGGCAAAGTATGAAATCTACACGATTATCGAAGAAATGGCTGCCTTAGGAAAATGTGTCTGTATCATTTCTTCTGAACTACCTGAGATCATCGGTATGTGTGATCGGATCTATACCATGAATGAAGGGAAAATGACGGGAGAAGTGCTTAGAGAAGAGGCAAATCAGGAGTTATTGATGAACCTGATGACAAAGGAAGAGGAGGCAGTGGGCTGATGGAAAATGTCACAAAAAAAAGTCAGGAAAAAAAAGCTTGGAATGTAAAAGAAAAGATATTAGATATCTTTAGTAAATATAGTATGGTCATTATTTTGGTTGCTTTATTGATTGCTTTTCAACTAATGACCGGCGGGATCTTTTTAAGGCCGCTAAATATAACGAATATCGTGTTGCAAAACAGCCATATTTTGATTTTGGCTGCGGGAATGTTGTTGGTCGTGCTTTTAGGCTACGTGGATCTATCGGTAGGTTCAGTCATGGCATTTGTTGGAGCGATGGCCGGTATGTTGATGGTCAACAACAACATCAGTCCATGGCTCGCCGTTCCTTTATGTTTATTAGTCGGTGGAGTGATCGGCGCATGGCAAGGCTTTTGGGTCGCTTATGTAGGGATTCCGGCGTTCATCGTGACACTTGCCGGTCTATTGATGTTTCGTGGTTTGACACAGGTTGTCTTAGGAGGGCAATCTTTAGCGCCTTTCCCTGGAGGTTTCCAAAAAATCTCGACGGGGTATTTACCAGATATCTTTGGTGTTCCTGGAATGCACTTATTGACGTTGATTTTAGGTATCGTGTTAGCTGTTAGTTTAGTATTTGCTCAATGGCGTGCGAGAGCGCGAAGAAAAGAAAATTTATTTGAAGTACCATCAATGAACGCATTCTTGATCAAAGCGGCATTGACGATCGTTCTTGTCTTAGGATTAAGTTATATCTTTGCTTCCTACCAAGGATTTCCAGTAATATTGATCATTTTAGGTGTGATTGTTGGGATATATGGATTTTTGACCAATCGGACAGTTGCGGGACGACAAATTTATGCCACAGGTGGTAATTTGAAAGCTGCTCAATTATCTGGGATCAAGACGAAGAAAATCACTTTTTGGGTATTTGTGAATATGGGCGTCATGGCTGCTTTAGCAGGACTGATCTTAGCCGCACGTTTAAATGCTGCTACCCCACAGGCAGGGACTTCGCTTGAATTGGATGCGATGGCTTCTGTCTACTTCGGAGGAGCTTCCACTTCTGGAGGGATTGGAACGATCACTGGAGCAATCGTCGGTGGCTTAGTCATGGGCGTGCTGAACAATGGGATGTCGATCATGGGTGTTGGAGTAGACTGGCAACAAGCGATCAAAGGCTTGATTTTGTTGCTTGCTGTCGTATTGGATATTTATAATAAAAAACGCAAAATTTCTTAAGGTGGTGAACGGATGGAAACGACAGAGGAAAAACGGATATTATTGATTTGCACCGCTGGGATCACTTCAGGTCTGCTAGTAAAAAATATCCAAAATGCAGCAAATGAAAAAGGTGTACCTCTACATGTATACTCTGCACCAGCAATCGTGGCAGAGCAGGCGATCCAAAACCAGCAGATTGACGGACTGATGATCGGTCCACAATCAGAATATGAAGTGGAACGATTAAAAGATTTTCTGACGGTGAAAGCTGTTCCTTACAAATTGATTCGTAAAGAGGATTACGAATCATTTGATGGAGAATCTGTCTTAGCAGATATCTTACAATTCTTTTGAAATCACTTGAACTAAAAGCTGAAAAAAAGCAGTTGTTCCTTACAAAGCGCTAATAAAAAGAAACTCGTAAATATTTTTTCGTGTTAACAAGCCTTTCCAAAACAAGTTGTGCTACAATGATATCAAATAATTGTTCGGACAACTTACGTCGGAGTGAAAGGATTGGCAAAGTAACCATGGATAAAACAAAATATCAAATGATCGCAGATGAGATAAAGGATAAGATCATTGACCAAATTTTCAAACTAAATGAACCGATACCACCTGAACTCCAATTACAAAAAGACTATCAAGTCAGCCGTCATACGGTAAGACAAGCGATTGGACTGTTAGTCAATGAAGGATATCTGCGTAAAGAGAAAGGCTCTGGAACATATGTCGATGACACGTATAAGAAAACATCACAAAGTAGAAAAAACCAAAAAACGATTGGAGTCATCACGACGTATTTATCGGATTATATATTCCCCTCGATCATCCGAGGAATTGAAAAAGCGTTGAGTGAACAAGGCTATTCCCTCTTACTAGCCAGTACGAATAATGATCATCAACAAGAAAAAAACTGCTTGGAAAAAATGTTGCAGTTTGGTGTAGATGGCTTAATCGTAGAGCCGACAAAAAGTAATGAATACAATCCGAACCTTGCGCTCTATGTCAGATTGAGAGAACAAGGGATCCCGATGGTCATGATCAATGCTGTCTATGAAGAATTAGCGGTCGCCTCGATTTGTGTCGACGATGTAAAAGTTGGCTTTAAAGGGACGGAGTATTTGATCCAGCAAGGACATCAGCGATTACTGTTCATCACGAAAATCGATGATTTACAAGGGAAATATCGGATGAAAGGATTTATTCAAGCGTGCGAAGCCTACGGTATCCAATTTTCGCCGGAAGATATCATTACCTACACGACTGATTCACGTGGGAAACTAGGTGAAAAAGTCCTCTTACAGCTAAAGGAATCGGCAAGCACCGGCATCATCTGTTACAACGATCAAGTTGCTAGCCAGTTGCTTGATGAGGTGATCGCAAAGGGTTATCAAGTACCGCAGCAATTGTCGATCATCGGAAATGATGATTCCTCGTTGAGTCAGATGGGCGCAGTGAAACTGACCACTTTAACTCATCCAAAAGAGCGGATGGGGAAAGATGCAGCAGAATGGATCATTCACACGATCCAAACGGGCAATCAAGGAGAAAATATCGTCTATGAACCTAGTTTGGTGATCAGAGATTCAGTAAGTGCAACAAAGAATGGCGAGTAGCTGAGGGAAAACGATAAGTGTACCAAATACGATAAAAATTTATTTAATGAACATTAGTCAATGTCTAGCAAGATTATTTGCTCTTAAAAAGGTAAAGAGGAGGAATTTACTCTCTTTGCCTTTTTTATATGATAAATGTGAATTTATCAGGAAAAAGAAAAAGGATTTATGTACGAACAAATAACTATGTTTGTATTGACATGTACGTACAAAAAGTTTTATACTGTAACTATCATAAAGAGAAACTAAGGGGGCGTTTGACATCGAAGCGAAAGAAACTAGGCTGAAACGAATAGAAGCGATTCGCACAGGACAAACAGCACTAGGTATTGAGCTAGGTTCGACGAGAATCAAAGCAGTGCTGATCGATCAACACTATGAGCCGATTGCAGCTGGAAGTTACGATTGGGAAAACCAGTTAGAAAACGGTATTTGGACCTATTCACTTGACGAGATTTGGAAGGGGTTACAATCGAGTTATCAGCAATTAGTCGATGTGGTTTCTGAAGAGTATGATACGACACTGACTACGATAGGAGCGATCGGCTTTAGCGCAATGATGCACGGTTATTTAGCATTTGATCAGCACGATGAATTGCTTGTTCCTTTTCGCACGTGGCGCAATGCCATTACCGCAGAGGCAGAAGAAAAATTGAGCAAAGCCTTTCATTATACGATTCCACAGCGTTGGAGCATTGCCCATCTATATCAAGCAATTTTAAATAAAGAAACACATCTAAAAGATCTTAGTTACTTTACAACATTAGCTGGGTATATCCATTGGCAGTTGACCGGACAAAAAGTATTAGGAGTTGGAGATGCTTCAGGAATGTTTCCGATTGATCGTCAAACGAAGGGATATGATGCACAAAAGATTGCTATTTTTGATCAATTGGCACAAGCAGAAGGTTTTATGCAACCTTTAGAAACGCTTCTTCCAGAAATTCGTTTAGCTGGTGAGGTTGCAGGGACGCTGACTGAAAAGGGAGCCAAGCTCTTAGATCTATCCGGTAACTTATCTGCAGGGATTCCTGTTTGCCCACCAGAAGGGGATGCCGGCACCGGCATGGTCGCAACGAACAGTGTGGGGCTACGCACAGGGAATGTTTCAGCTGGGACATCGGCTTTTGCAATGATCGTATTGGATAAAGAGTTAGTAAATATCCATCCAGAAATCGACCAAGTAACAACACCTGACGGAAGCCCTGTTGCAATGGTGCATACAAACAATTGCTCATCAGAAATCAACGCATGGGTCAAGATTTTCAAAGAGTTCAGTGAGAGTCTTGGCGTGACGATCGATACACAGCAGATTTATGAAACCTTATTTTTGAAAGCGCTACAAGGAGAGAGTGACTGTGGAGGATTACTCAGCTACGGGTACCACTCAGGAGAAAACATCACAAAAATGGAACAAGGAAGACCATTATTCGTGCGACAGTCGGATAGTAAGTTTGATTTAGCGAATTTTATGCGGATGCACCTTTCAAGTGCTTTTGGGGCGATGCGTCTAGGGATGGAGATTCTTAAATCCGAACAAGTCACGATCGATCGTTTAGTCGCACATGGCGGGATCTTTAAAACGCCGAAAGTTGCTCAAACGATTTTAGCTTCAGCAATGGAAGCACCTGTCACAGTCATGGAAACAGCCGGAGAAGGAGGCGCTTGGGGGATTGCCTTATTAGCTGCTTATCTCCGATCGGCAGACGGCATGACTTTGGAAGAATTTTTAGCAAAAGAGGTATTTTCAACTATTGAAGGTCTGACGATCGAGCCTAAAGAGGCAGATTTAAAAGGTTACGAAAAATTTATTGAGCTGTATGAAAAAGGATTGCCTATCGAAGCATCCGCGATCGTATCAATGGAAGAAGGAGTGAAAGAATGTTAGAAAATCTGAAAGAATCTGTTTATCAAGCGAATTTAGCTTTACCAAAACAAGGACTGATCAAATACACATGGGGGAATGTGAGTGCATTTGATCGGGAAACGGGTTATTTTGTCATCAAGCCTAGCGGCGTGAGTTATGAGGAAATGAAAGCAGCAGATATGGTCGTTGTTGATTTGAATAATCAAGTCATCGAAGGTGAACTAAATCCATCTTCCGATACACCGACACATGCGGTTCTCTACAAACATTTCCCGGAAATTGGTGGGATTTGTCATACGCATTCGACATGGGCAACGATCTGGGCACAAGCGGGTATGGATCTACCCGCCATGGGTACGACTCATGCAGATACTTTTTATGGGAGCGTTCCTTGTGCAAGATTTTTATCACAAGAAGAAATCGATGCTGGTTATGAACATGAAACCGGCAATGTGATCATTGAGACATTCCAAAATAGAAATATTGATATCATAGCAATTCCAGGAGTGTTGTTACATGGCCATGGACCATTTACTTGGGGGAAAGATGCTTCCCAAGCGGTGATGAATGCCGTTGTACTGGATGAAGTGGCGAAAATGAACTTATTTACTCGCCAATTGAATAGTTTTTCTGAACCATTGCCCCAACGAATATTAGATAAACATTATTTACGCAAGCATGGTAAAGATGCGTATTATGGCCAAAAAAAATAAAAAATAGAGGAGTTACAATCATGTTAGCAATCAGTAAAAAAGAATTTTGGTTCGTCGTAGGTTCACAACATCTATACGGGGAAGAAGCGTTAGCGCAGGTCAAAAAGAATGCAGAGACGATCGTTACGGTACTAAATGATCAACAAACGTTGCCTTATCCGATCGTACTAAAAGAACTAGCAGTAACTGCTGATACGATCACCTCGATCATGAAAGAAGCGAATTACCAGGAGCAAGTAGCAGGTGTTATCACTTGGATGCATACTTTCTCCCCAGCAAAAATGTGGATTCGTGGCACGCAGTTATTACAAAAGCCTTTGTTGCATTTAGCTACGCAATTTAATGAGAGTATTCCTTGGGAAACGATCGACATGGACTTTATGAACTTGAACCAAGCAGCCCACGGGGATCGGGAATATGGTTTTATCAATGCACGACTCAATAAGAAAAATGAAATCGTGGTAGGTCATTGGCAATCCGAAGATGTGCAACGTCAGATCTCAGACTGGATGCACGTGGCTGTGGCTTATAATGAAAGCTTCTCGATCAAGGTTGCTCGGTTTGGAGACAATATGCGTAATGTGGCTGTGACCGAAGGAGACAAAGTAGAAGCACAGATCCAGTTTGGCTGGGTGGTCGACTATTATGGGATCGGCGATTTAGTCAAAGTGATCGATGAAGTCACTGATGAAGAGGTAGCGTCATTATTTGAAGAATATAAACAACTTTATGATTTTGATTATGCAGATTATGACCATGACACTTGGGAAGCACATGTCAAAGTACAAGCAAAACAAGAAATCGGGATCAGACGTTTCTTGGAAGCGGGCAATTATAATGCTTTCACAACAAACTTTGAAGATCTTTACGGTATGCAACAATTACCTGGCTTGGCAGTCCAACGGTTAATGGCAGAAGGCTACGGATTTGCCGGTGAGGGGGATTGGAAAACAGCTGCTTTGGATCGGATGTTAAAAATCATGGCACAAAACAAAGACACAGGTTTTATGGAAGATTACACGTATGAATTGACGCCAGGAAAAGAAGCAATTTTACAATCTCACATGATGGAAGTAGATCCGACATTGGCAGTCAATCGACCAAAAATCGTTGTTTCGCCATTATCGATGGGTGATCGAGAAGATCCGGCTCGTTTGGTGTTTGACGGTAAAGCAGGCGATGGTGTCGTGGTTTCCATGGCAGATTTTGGCACGCATTACAAATTGCTGATCAATGAAGTGGAAGCCTTCGAACCAACAGAAGAAGCCCCACATTTACCAGTGGCACGCGTACTTTGGAAAGTCAAACCGAATTTCCATGAGGGAGTAGGTGCTTGGATCCGCACAGGTGGCGGACACCATACCGTTGTGTCATTGCACCTTACTACTGATCAGATCCAAACATGGGCGCGCTTGGTTGATTTAGAAGATGTCGTCATCAAATAAGTGAAATGATCAATTGAAGGACTTTGGGACTTTAGAAAAACTTACGTCAAACACTCTTTTTCAAAGAAGTAGAGCGTTATGATGTCATTTCTTAGAGATTCAAGTTAAAGTTAAATAAATACCGTAATGTTATCAGCTGATTAAGGGATAGCACATACGAGCAGTCGAAAGAAGCGACGAAGATGAGTCTGGACACTCTGGTAAAGGCCAGACTCATTTTTTGTTCTTTCGTAGGACTAGCAATGATTAAAGGGGTGTTCGATATGACAAACGTAGACAAACAAATAGAATTCGAACAATTAGATGCTTGGTGGCGGGCTGCAAATTATATTTCTGTTGCTCAAATGTATTTAAAAGATAATCCATTATTACGCCGTCCATTAACTAAAGACGATGTAAAGACACATCCTATTGGGCATTGGGGAACGATTGCTGGACAAAATTTTGTGTATGCACATTTAAATCGTGTCATCAATAAATACGATTTGGATATGTTTTACATAGAGGGCCCTGGTCATGGTGGACAAGTGATGGTATCCAATTCTTATATTGATGGCAGTTACAGTGAGATCTATCCTGAATTTACAGAAGATGAAGCCGGATTGGCACATTTATGTCGGGTGTTTTCTTATCCTGGCGGGATTGCATCCCATGCTGCGCCGGAAACACCAGGATCGATCCATGAAGGTGGAGAACTTGGCTATTCACTTGCCCATGCGACAGGTGCGATCCTTGATCATCCGGATGTGATCGCGGCGACAGTTGTAGGCGATGGCGAAGCAGAAACAGGTCCATTAGCTGGCGGTTGGTTTTCAAATGTCTTTATCAATCCGGTCAATGACGGTGCGGTGTTACCAATTTTGAATTTGAATGGCGGAAAAATTTCTAATCCAACCATCCTTGCCCGCAAGAGTGATGATGATCTTCGAAAGTATTTCGAAGGAATGGGTTGGAAACCATATTTTGTTGAGGGAACAGATCCAGAGGTTGTTCATCACATCCTGGCTTTAACGCTAGATACAGTGATCGAAGAAATCAAAGAAATCCAAAACGAAGCAAGACAAGCACCTGCGGAATCAGCCACGATGCCAAGGTGGCCCGTCATTATTTTTCGGACGCCAAAAGGCTGGACAGGACCAAAGACGTGGGAAAATGAACAAGTGGAAGGAACGTTTCGTGCGCATCAAGTACCGATTCCAGTCGATTCTGAGCATATGGAACACGTCGATCATTTGATTGATTGGTTACAATCTTATCGTCCGGAAGAGCTGTTTGATGAACAAGGAAGAATCAAACAAGAAATCAAAGATCTTTCACCGAAAGGCAATCGTCGGATGTCGACAAATCCAATCACAAATGGCGGAATCGATCCCAAACCGTTAGTTATGCCTGATTGGAAAAACTATGCCGTGGATACTGCAACACCAGGAGCTGTTGTTGCGCAAGATATGATGGTCTTTGGAGAACAAGCCAGAGATGTAATCACGAAGAACCCAACCAATTTTCGGATCTTTGGCCCGGATGAAACAAAATCCAATCGCTTGAATAAAGTCTTTGAAGTGACAGATCGACAATGGTTGGAACCTAAAGATGCTTCAGATGAGTGGCAGTCTTCTGTAGGAAGGGTCATTGATGGACAACTGTCGGAACATCAAGCAGAAGGATTTTTAGAAGGGTATGTTTTGACAGGGCGACACGGGTTCTCTGCTAGTTACGAATCTTTTTTACGTGTGGTTGACTCGATGTTGACGCAACACTTCAAGTGGATGCGTAAAGCTAGTGATCAGCCTTGGCGGAAAAACTATCCTTCATTGAACTTGATTGCCACATCGACTGTTTTTCAACAAGATCACAATGGGTATACCCACCAAGATCCTGGTGTGTTGACCCATCTAGCAGAGAAGAAAGCAGAGTTTATTCGCGAATACTTGCCTGCAGATGCGAATAGTTTGATGGCTGTGATGGATCGTGCGTTGCAAGAAGAGCAAGTCATCAACTTGATTATTTCCAGTAAACATCCACGTCCGCAATTTTATTCTGCAACAGAAGCAGAAGAACTAGCCAATGAGGGGTTGAAAATCATCGAGTGGGCTAGTACGGTTTCTGCGAATGAAGAGCCAGATCTAGTGGTCGCAGCAGCAGGCACAGAACCAAACCTTGAAGCACTTGCGGCAGTCTCGCTATTGAATCAAGCATTTCCACAACTAAAAATCCGCTTTATCAACGTGGTGGATATCTTGAAGTTAAGACACCCATCCGTTGATCGGAGAGGACTAAGTGATGAAGCGTTTGACACGTTCTTTACGAAAGACAAACCAATTCTGTTTGCTTTCCATGGCTATGAAGGCATGATCCGGGATATTTTCTTCTTACGGCACAATCACCAATTGATGGTTCATTGTTATCGAGAAAATGGCGATATCACTACACCGTTTGATATGCGTGTCTTTAGTGAGTTGGATCGTTTCCACTTAGCGCAACATGCAGCGGTAACTGTGTACGGTGAAGAAGCAACAGCTTTTTCTGAGGAAATGACGCAACAATTGAAAGCACATCGAGAGTATATTCGGAAAGAAGGTCATGATCTGCCAGTAGTGGAAAACTGGAAATGGACGGAGTTAGCTCGGGTGAAGGAATAATAACTAAGAATGACACTAGTAAAACGCGGATCTATCTGCCTTTACTAGTGTTTTTTTAGCAATCGTAAATTTAGTTGCTTTGCAGAATTTTAGTGTGGGGAAAATTAAAGCAACCTATTAGTTGATTAAAAAAGCGAGTCATGCATACAATGAGCATCGTATTCATTGTTTGTTCATAAATATTAATATTTTGCGATTGCGTTTCCAACTATTGGTATTGAAGTGTTTTATTATAGTTGTTGTTCTCTAAATACATAATGTTATAAGCATAAAAATTCACTTAAAAAATAAAGCATGTTATTATTTTTTTGATGAGAGATATCGTAAGAGAATAGTTAGATTATACATAGTTTTATTTTTTTATTTTGGGTAACTCGCTTAGTTCCTCCGTTGTTTTTACATAATAGTCTTTGATAAATTTTCATTTTCTAGTGAAATCTAGTAGAAATGGACCTGATCTCAAAGGCTATTTGAAAAAATGATAAAAGTAACGACTTTTTAAAAGTCTTCTATATTCAAATTGCGATAGTTTGGACAAAGGAGGTAAAGTTTGTGGGGATAAGGAATGGAATTCAAACCAATACGCGACCGTTTTTTATAACGTTCATTATTATTGTGGTGTTCTTTATTGGAGGCGTTTGCTCTTCTGTTTTTGCTGATGTCAATCAAAGGCAGTCAACAAATGTGTTGGTCGATAATGGAGAAGTGGCGTTATCACTCGAAGACACGAATAAAGGGGTGCGTTTTAAACTAGAAAAAAATTCATCTGAAGCGTTACAATTTTCCGTAAATTTGATTGATTCTAAGGGTGAAAAAATCCCACGTATGATAGATGATCAATCCATTACTGAGAATCAGGTGTTGACAGAAGAACAATTTTCTACCCTACATTTTACCAAACCAACTGAACCTGTTCGATTATTTGTCAAGTACAAGTCCGCAAATGGAACACTGACGGATCTGACACCACCTGAAGGAGAAATTCTTCCACTTGTTGAACCAGAAAATAATGATCAATCAGGTACTTCAGGGAGTCAACCAACCGAAGTAACGAGCGGTACCATTGAAGAAAATAGCGAAACTGGAGAAAATCAGGAAACAACTGAGACACAGCAAGCAACCAGTGAAGCGAAAGTAGCGGAAGAGCAAAGCTCGACGTCTTCTGACTATCAACCACCCCAGGCACGAGCAATCCAAGCTTTTGCAACAGGTACAGGTTCTCAATACGTACCGCCGGGAGCTATCCCTATCAGTGGCGCTTTTGCCGCACCAAATGGTGGGGCTGTCGTTTCAAATGTCACGAATACAAATGACAATGGCGGAAAACCATTTTCACAAATCTCTCTTTCGGGGAGTAATAACTGGACGTCGATTTGGTCAAATGACGCGTATCGCTTGGATTTCACAAAATCCTTTTCGCAACGTGTCTACGTCAATTTTGGCACACAACAAGCAGATGGCGTGGCGTTTGTCATGCATAACGATGCAAGAAAAACAACGGCCATTACGAACTCACGAGCGGTAGGTGTCGACGGTCAAAACTTGGGTGTCTACGGAGCGACTGGCGGCTACTATGAGTTATTGGCTCAGAGAACGCCAGAAACGACAGCTATTCGTAATTCATTTGCGGTTGAATTTGATTTATTTGCCAATGAAGCAGTAACTGGTAGAGCACGCTATGACGCACAGATTCCTGCTGGAAGTACGCCACATATGGCGTATACCTTTCCGGGTAACCTAAGCCGAACGTATCAACCAATCAATGCAGTGAATGGTGATTTAGGAGCAAATGAGTGGTTCACTTTGACCCTCGCCAATCCCGGACGGATCAAACACAACAGCTTGATCCCACTTAATGGAGCTGTCAGTACCAATGTCCAAGATGGAACATGGTACGAGTTCAATTATAGCTTTAATAGCAACACACGGAACTTTACGTATTCATTTAGAAATCCTGTCAATGGAGCAAAAACTGCTGACACAACGATACCTTGGGGGGATTTGAACTCGGAATTACAATTAGCGACCAACAACAATCGAGCCTACTGGGGATTTACAGCGGCCAACGGTAGCGTATCAGGACAAGTTCGTTTTGCTTTTACTCAGCCGCCGATACCGATAGGCGCGACAGTGACGAGTAATGTATTGGACAACGCCAATACATCTGTGACTGTTCCAAGTACAGATACAAGTAAAAGTAAATATTTGATGAGTGAGCAGCCAGCTAAGATCCAATCAACGATCAAGGTAAATACAGGTGAAGCAGCCTTGAATACTACGAGGTGGACGACGGTACTTGATGCGAAAGCAGTCAATTTGGCAACAAATGCGACAGTCACACCGACGATCACGAAAACGACTGCTGCAGGGGTGACGTCAACGATTGCCCCAGCAAATTTAGCAACAGTCGTGACAAATAATACAACGACTGGCGTGATCACAGTGGTCACGACAATAGCCAATAACGCGATCAATCTCAATCCAGGAGATTCAGCGACACTGAGTTATTCAGCACCAACAAGAACATTGTCAGCGGATGCACTAACTAGTTACGGAAGTTCAGTCTTGGCAAATCCAGTGGGAACGACACCAAATGATACAACAAACATCATCTACTATGGCGATACCGTGTATTATTGGGTTCGAAAAACGGATCAATTTACTGCTTTGTCATGGGAAAATGTCAATACGGTGACCAATTTTAGTGAGACGTTGGATATCTCTGCGAATCGCGATCCTGGGTACAAAAGAACATTTTATTGGAAAGATTTAGATATCGGCGATCGATTGAGTTTCAAAGTGAGAAAAGGAACGAATTATCTCACTGATGTTCCATTCTCTGATGTCACGACAACAGGGGCGACAAATTTTAACGCAAATACACAGTTAATGATCCCAACAAAATATTTTGATTATGGTGAGAATAAATTTGTCATTGAAGTCTACTCCTCCGGAAAAATGACGAAACCTGAAGAACCGGCAGCGTCATTGAATCTGACGGTAAACTACACTGGAGAATTAAGACTTGAGCAGGCACCAAGTACATTCAAATGGACGAATCGAAAGGTTCGTCAAAGTAAAGGGATCTTGGATCGTGATGCGGGCAATAGCTTAGAATTAAAGGTATGGGATTCGAGAGATCCACGAACAACAAGAAATTGGTCAGTTGGACTTTCGATCACGAGTGGAACGAACGCACCTTTTTCTTTCGTCTGGAAAACAAGTCCTACGAGTGCGGTTCAAAATCTGGGTAATTCACCAATCAAAGTGTTTGATTCTGCGAGTGTGACCCCGACTGGTTATGTTTATACGCTGAATATGAGTGAAAATGCGGGTGTATTGTTAAATAGCTCAAAACTGTTGCCTGTAGGTGATTATAGTGGACGAGCAACAGCCAATTGGAAGCTATATAACACGGCTACGATCGAATAAGGAGGCGATGAGATGAAGAGAATAACTATGAATCTTTTGTTCCTGCTTAGTGTTGTTTTGTTCACTGGCTTTGTGCGAGTCGCTCCTACGTTTGCCGACGAGGTGATTGCTTCCGATCAGCAAGAAATCCAGTTTGAATTATATGAAAAAGACGAAGTGAGTCCCATAGATAAGGGTGAAAGTGGAACGACCAAACCGCAAGCGGAAGGGATGCTTCCGCAAACAGGTAGTTTGTTGTATGGAACGTCTGCATTTCTCGGTACATTGCTGATTGGATTTGTCGGACTGATGTATCGATCAAGGAGGCAGAAGCGATGAAGCCTAAAATCAAATGGTTGCTACTATTTATCTTGCCCCTGATGTTTGTTTCTCCTTCAAAGATTCGAGCGTCTTCTGTTGGTGAAGAGAAAAAATCAGCAGTGAATGTCCAAATCATCGAACCTGCTATTTATTTAAAGAAAGTAATACCCCCAACTTTTGATCGCTACCCAGTCCCTGAGACGGACATTGAAGTACCAGCAAAGCAAGATCTAGTGATCGAAGTGGTTGACAATCGTTCTGGAACAAACGGGTGGAAACTCGATTATTCATTATCTGCTTTTAAAAATCAGCAGGAATATACAGCAAAACTTTCTATGAAAGATGGACAGTTGACGACAGAAAAAAACAGTGTCTATCAAGTCAATGATATAGAAAATATCAGTCATGGTGAAACGCAAGAACTCGTCAAAGTCAGTCAAGGAACGAAACAAAACTTTCGATTGATCATCCCGAAAGAAAGTATTAAGTTGAGTGTTCCTGCTAATAGTCCAAGTGGTACCTATAAAGCGATACAGACGGTCAACCTCGTAAATGTGGTTGCCGATGTAGATTAATTGAAAATCAAGGAGGAATAAAAATGAACCACAAAACAAAAACATTAAGTGCAGTATTCGCAGGGTTGATTTTAGTAAATATAGGTGGAGTAGCAGCATTCGCAGCAGAGGTACCAGGACAAACTGGAAGTACACCAACGACTGTAACGATCACCGATGCTACTTCAGGAGATTTAAGACTCGATGCCGTTCCAGCGACTTATGCGTTTGAGACGGAAATCGAAAATGGCACGTATTCACTTAGTACTGGAACGATCGGTACACCAGGAAATATCGTTGTTTCAAATGATAGTATCGCTCAAGCATGGTCTGTGAGAGCAACTGTTGCGAATAATCAATTGACACGAGCAGCTGCACCAGCCACATTTGATGTGAATTCATTCCAAATCAATGGCGCACAATTAGTTTGTACAGGCGCAACTGGGATTGTCGCTCGATCAGCGACTACACCAGATGCCGGAAATAATACCGGTCAAATCACCACTCCGGTAACATCGATCGCAATTGGTTTTACCGATCCGAGCAATGTCTTACAAGTAAATAATGTCTTGAACGGTACGATCAATTATCAATTGTACAATACGGCAGATGCTTCTTAATGGCTGTGTTCAAATTGAGAAGATTGGAGCAATCGCATTCAGCGATTGCTTCAATTCTTTCTATAGGTTTTTGTTCATGATCAAATCTCTGGGAAAAACCAAATGAATCGATAAATGAGGTGTAGTGATGCGGAAAATAATTTTAATCATTTGTTTCATGTTTGCTTTTTGCTTCCCCTTAGTCACCGAGGCAGAGACTGAGAGTGAAGTGGGCTTTCATATCAAAGCAATTATTCCAGAAAATCAAGCCGATAAAAAATTAACTTATTTTGATTTACAACTAGAACCTGGTCAAAAACAAACGATCAAGTTCCTGATAGAAAATACATCGAATGAAGAGTCAACTTATCAGGTTGCAGTAAACCAAGCCTATACGAATGATCAAGGATTTATTGATTACACGCAACCAACTGATGAATCAGATATACCGGAGGAATTTCAAATCAACAACATTGCGAAAGTCCCAGAAAGCATCACTTTAGCTGGTGGGAAGTCACAAGAAGTTAGCGTTGACCTCACAATGCCGGAAAAAGAATTTGATGGACAAATCTTGGCAGCCATCCATGTCATGAAAATAGGTCAAGCGGAACAAGAGGGCCAAATCGTTAACAATTATGGCTATGTCTTAGGATTGAAATTAACGAATAATACGAATGAAGTGCAAAGAAAGGTGGAATTAGAAGGCGTCGAACCAGCCATTTCATTTGGGAAAACAAGTGTGGTAGCAACTTTGAAGAATCCAACGATGGATGCGATCGGTCATTTGAAATATGCAGCTGAGGTGAAAGATGCCACAGGGGAAGTCATAAAAGAAGTATCTTATGATAAAGAGATGCAAATGGCGCCCTTGTCAACGTATCGATTTGCAATCGATTGGGACAATGAACGACTGGAAGCGGGAGATTATTCCTTACATTTGACAATCTCAGATGCAAAAGACAACGAGTGGGTATTCGATCGCGATTTTTCAATCAGTGAGAGTGATGCGAAAGAAGTGAATAAGGTAGCAATCTCTAAAGTGAATCAGCAGTCAATCCCAACATGGGTCTATATAGTTGTGGGTGTCTTACTTGGGATCATCCTTCTATTGATCATTTATTTTCTATTCATACGTAAGAAGAAAAAAGAAGAGTAACCAAAAGGGGTTGTGATCCTTATGTTAACACGAGTCTTAGCATAGGGATCACAATCTCTTTCTGTCAGTTAGCGTTTTTTATAGAAATAATAAAGCACACTGATGAAAAAAATCACAGATATTAGAAGGCCGATTTCGTAATATACAAACACCCTCAGAGAATCGTAAAAGTAATACGCCATGATTTTAGTGATAAAATAAATCACTGGACATGCAGCTAGGAACACCAGGAAAGTGCGCTTAGTTAATTTAAAGAAATAAAAAAATGCTAGCACGGCAATACTTAAAGGAAACCAAAATAAAAACTTGCTTAACTGAACCAACATCATTCACTCCTCTATAATCTTCGTAATCAAATAATACCATTTTTGTGTTATTTTTAAAACTATTAATAGTATCATAACAAAATATTTTTTTTTATTTTAAAATAAAAATAAGTGATTTTTATATATGAAAGCTTGATTTAAAGATATTTGTGAAAAGGTGTTCATGCGGAACGTTCGTTTTTTAATAACATTTAAAAAAGTGAAATTAGGTTCCTTTGTTATATATCGACCATTTTTTTAAAATGATTTTAACAAGTTTGTACGGATGAAATGTAAGATCATTTCAGTGATCCAAGGACAGTCTTGGCGACGCATACTGAAAGGTTGGTAACCATTATAGCGATAGATATATTCATTTTTCCAACCTTTTGTTTTGGTTTGCTTCATTTTCAATAACTCGATCAGTGGGCGTAATGCCGCTTGATCAAGATCTGGAGTATGAGAAGCGATGTAGATAAGATCGGTCAAGGATAAAACGTAGCCTTGTGGAAACATATTTTCTGTAATGTGTGCAGAAATGGGCTGTCCATTCGATAAGCGTTTGAACCATTGATGCTTTTCCATATACATCACACCATCAGTGATCATTTTTTTTACTTGTGGGTCAGTTTGATCCACCATTTTTTGATAAGTGATCAACGCACGAACAGTTTTTCCAATGCCGATGTAACAAGGGGTTTTTCTTAAGCAACCGCCATGTTGACAAATACCACGTCCTGTCCATGAGATTGTTTGATTCCGTTCAAAGAGCTGATAATTTTTGATCCACATGAGTGCTCGCTGTGCAGAAAGTTTTTGCCCTAAACCGAGACGAACATAGGCTTCCAGTAACATTGCATTGTAGCAAGGAACGATATCTTCTGCTTTTCCGGTATAAGAAAAACCGTCTGACGTCGCAATCGTTTTTTCTACATACTGGATCAATGACTGGGTAACTGGTAATTAACTTGCATAGGGGATTTCGGCTAAACCAACCAAAGCAAAAATTTTTCCTAAAGCGGATAGATTCTCTTGTTGTTCATATTTTTTGACGATCTGTGATTGCTCAAGATCGATCATGGGATCTTCAATCGGTTCATTTTGATCTATTTTCATTGTTAATCGATAAGCTGCATCCATAAAAGCATGACTCCTTCAATTGCTTATTGTGAGTATTTGGTAAGGGTTTCACAAATCAGGTATATCATCAAATGGCTGTTCCATGATGGAGCAGCCATCGAATCTTAGCTGGGATATTTCGATTTTTCTTTTTTATTTCTGAAAAAATTATGATACTGGGAGATTTCTAATAATTGAATGTTCTTTTAATAGAAATAATCAATGACGAATATTTCTAAGTTATTGGTGTTTATTTATATAATAGGAAATAATAAGCACGATAACGCTGATGAATGGTGTTATTATTCTTGGTTAAAGGATGTAGATTGTTATTTATTTGCAAAAAACCGCTAATAAAAAGGGACTATGAATGGGTGAAGAATCTATCCGTAGATAATTGGTGGGTAAAATTTCCTTAGGAGGATGATTTACATTATGAAAAAAAGAAAACAATGTGTCCGTTGATGTTGCTCGCTCTCTCTGTGTCGACAACAATGGTGACAGTTTCCCATGTGTCAGCAACAATTCAATCAGTAGAAAAGAGGAAGGGGAATGATTCGATACAGACGAGTCAACGCAATCAGTCTTGACTAGGATCGATCACTTCTAACCGAGAACAAATCAATCGTTTAGAACAAAAGTATGAGTTAGTCGCTTATGATGCAACTGTCTTGCCTGAAAAAATTGATCCTAAGTCACTCTTAGTGGCTGCAGATGCGAAAGTTGTTGATGGAGAAGGGAACCTCTAAGTGATTTCACGCCTTATATCAAAGCAACAACCGTTGAAGCAAAGCCAGGGGAATATCAGCTGACCGTTGGCTTAAAAGAAGGTGTCAGTGTGGAAAAAGTAGTAAAAGTAACAGTTTTAAATGAGAAATAAGAAGAAACAAAATATACGATTTTGGCAAAAGACGTGACTGTACTAGTAGGACAAACCGCTACTGATTACATTCTAAAAGTTGCCGGTGCCTATGCACGTAATGAAAAGGGCGAGTTATTTGATGTGATCGTAAAAAGCTCAAACGTTGAAAATCAATTAGGTGAGTATGAAATGACCTTAGGGATCAAGGAAGATCCTCGTGTGGAACGAACGATCAAAGTCACTGTCTCAGACAAAGAAAGCTACGTATTCAGTGCCCAGGATGCGACAGTCATGGTCGGTCAAACGGATGAGGCATCAATCATCTCAGCTGCTAATGTCGAGATCACGAATCAGCGTGGTGAAGCAGTGGACGCAAAAGCCGTCATCAAGTCATCCACTGTCCAAGACTTTCCAGGTACTTATCTAGCGACAATCGCTGTCGATCAAGATATGACTATTGAAAAAACAATCACTGTCACCGTGATGCAGGCAAACGAGGACACAGTAGGTCAGCCCAATTATCAATTACTTGCTGAAGATACGATAGTTTTTATTGGACAAACAGATGAACAATCATTGATAGCGGCAAGTGGGGCATATGCAATCGATGCAACGACAGGAAAAGTGGGACAAGTCGTTGTCAAACAGTCAACAGTCCAAAATACTCCGGGAGAGTATGACGTGACATTTGGTGTTGTCCAAGATGCTTCTATTGAGAAAAAGGTGAAAATCACTGTACAAAATCCAGAGGACCAGCCTAAGTATCATTTGAATGTCTTGGAAAAGAATATCACTTTACAAGTTGGGCAAACCGATGAGGCGACAATTCTCTGGGCTAGTGGCGCTGAAGTGAAGGATCAAGATGGGTATTTGACGTACGAAGCGAAACCAATCATCAAATCCTCAACCGTTGAAAATAAAGCAGGTGTCTACAAAGTCACATTAGGAATCAGTCAAGACTCTACGATTGAAAAAACAGTGAATGTGACTGTTGAAGGAGAAGAAACTGAAATCCCTAACTTTGATTATTTCGTGATTGCAGAAGATGCAGAAGTCATGGTCGGACAGACAGATGATTACTCCCTTTTGTTAGCTACCAATGCGTATGTGTTCAATCAAACATTAGGAAAACAAGTTGTACCAATCATCAAGCATAGCACAGTGAAAGATACTCCGGGAGAATATGAAGTGACGATTGGTCTTGAACAAGATGAACGTGTGGAAAAAACAGTGAAAATCACAGTAGTTGGGGAGCAAGTCCCACAACAAGAGTACATTTTAAATGCAGCAGATGCTGCTGTGACTGTCGGACAGACGAATGACCAATCAATCTTAGCGGCAGTCGGGGCCACTGTGACAGATTTATCTGGTCAACCAGTCGACGCACGACCAGTGATCAAAGCATCGACAGTCAAAGACGAAGTCGGTTACTATGAAGTAACGATCGGTATCGATAAAGGAGATATTGAAAAAACAGTTGAAGTGATCGTTCGTTCTGAAAATCTTACAGAAGGCTATACTTTTTTAGCAGAAGATGCTGTTATTACGGCCGAAGAAATAGATGACGCCTCCATCATCAAAGCGACAAATGCACGAACTGTTTATAGTGATGGCAAAGTCGTGAAAGGTGCAGTCATCAAAGAGAACAATGTTTTGCCTATTCCTGGCGAATATGAAGTGGTACTGATGGCGAATCAGTATGGTTTTGGGGCAAAAACTGTCAAAGTAACAGTCGTAGCATTCAACTGATACGTCATTACTAATTGATCTGTACCGGTTCATTATCTCACGGATATCACAAGAGATGGGAACAGAAGTGTTTAAGCTCAAGAAATCAGGCGACAACCATGAAAATTGCCTCTTAAAATTTTTGTGGTCGTCTTTTTTTGAAGATCGTACTTCTGTTTCCGCCGTTTATTCGTTTCTAAGGCGCGCATAGTCTTCTTTTTATTTTAGGTAAATGTTACACTTGTGAAAAGAATCCAACGATCATCAAAGGAGAAAAAAATGAAAAATCACTGTCTGATTTACCGAGCGTTTGGCTTGCCACAAGAGGTTGTGCAACTAGCAGAGCAACCACTCTCTTTAAGACAAGGAGAAGTCTTGGTCAAAATGTTAGTGGCTCCAATCAATCCTTCTGATTTGATTCCAATCCACGGCGCCTATGCACATCGCATCAACTTGCCACAAATTGCTGGGTATGAAGGTGTCGGGAAAGTGATCCAAGTCACTGATCCTCAGGATGAACAAATGATAGGACAATACGTTTTACCTCTACGAGGGGAAGGAACTTGGCAAACCTATCACACAGTACCCAAGAGTGAATTAGTTATTGTTCCCTCTTCGGTCGATCTTTTGACAGCTGCCCAGATGTACATCAATCCTGTAACCGCCTGGTTGATCTGTACAAAAGAATTGAACCTGAATAAAGGAGATCATATTTTGCTCAACGCAGGAAATTCTTCCATTAGTAGAATTTTTATCCAATTGAGTAAAATTTTATCATTTAAAGTCATTGCAATCGTTCGCCACGAAAAATATAAAGAAGAGTTAACTGAACTAGGAGCAGATTTGGTCGTTCTTTGGGATGAAGAAACAACGTTGCCGCAAATTTTAGCATATACAAAGGGGAAAGGCGTAAGGGCGGCGATTGATCAAGTAGGTGGGAAAAGCGGTGAAACCATGGCGCGAGCGATTCAACCGTATGGGAAGTTCGTTGCGATCGGGTTACTCTCTGGTCAACAAGTTGATTGGGCGTTTATCCAAACATTGCCGATCCAAGCTAAAGTCTATCATCTAAGGCATTGGGCGGATTCGGTTTCCAATGAAGAATGGCAAAAACAATTTCAACAACTATTCCGTTTGGTTGAAGAGGGACAATTGAATCTACTAACTACCGCTCCCGTATATCCAATTTCTGAGTATCGCCAGGCTTTAGTAGAAGCAGAAAAGAAAAAAAGGAAAATATTTTTAAATTTCAATGTTCCATTAGAGGGCTGAGACAATCAAAAGAGAGTGTGATATTCGTCCTCTCGTACCACTTAAAACCGAATGAACGGCAAGAATAGAAGAAACCTCTTCGCAAAATAAGGCGCCACCCACGAAAACTTGGAGAACAAATTTCGTGGGTGGCGCCTTATTTCTCGAGGTTAAACACGTCTGTTTCGACGTCTTTTTGAGATCACGGCTAAAGGATAGGGAGTGTTTTTCCTTTAGTTAGTTTCTGAATACGCAGGCAAAGACAAATAAGTGATCGTCTCCATTAAAAGACGCCAATCCGCTATCGTCGGTACATTGGAGATTCGATGGATGCGACAAACCTGTTCATCAATCAAATGAAGATCGTAATTACAAACTACGAGATCAGCTTGGTAGGTTTCGATCGATTCTTTTGTGACAGCATGTTCAATTTGAAATTCGACCGTTGACCGTTGCATAAAAAGTGTCTCGATCTCATTCAGGATATAATCATCTAAAGATGGCGGTCCTTGGATCGTAAACAAAATGCGTAAAGGGCGATACGACTGCTTCATCAACAGCGAAGCATGAAACGTTGTCAACGCAGCTGCAAGATAGTCGATATGAACAAAACCAAATAATGGGTTATTTTTTAGAATCGTTAGTTTTTCAAGCCATACTTGGTAGAGCTCAGAATAACGTGCCTTCATTTGTGTCACCATCGTGGGTGAATGTAATTCATAAGTATGGCTCATTTTAGAAAGTAAACGCGCATTGACCAAGTAAGCTTCCATTTTTTCTAGTGTCCCGTCTTTGATCATGTGTTCCGGGAAAACAGTCGCTAGAAAACGTTGGATCGCTTCGATGACACCCGGGCTTTCTTCTCGATAAAATGCATAGGAGCGACCATCGTCCAAATTGCTTTGACGTGTGTAGGAAATACAATGAAGTGAGACCAAGTATAACCACATCGTTTCATTTAATGAGAGTGTTTCATTGGAGCGTGAAAGATAGTAATCCTGTAATAATGGCTCAAGTGAAGAGAAGCCTTTGCTGCTTTTGATCAACACTTTGATACTTCGATTTAAGTTGCAAAGTTTTTTACACTTCCAACGTGCTTTTGCAATCGACAGCCATAAAGCGGCACGAAAATGGCTAAAATGTAAAAAGGCATGATCTCTTTTATGGCCTTCGTCGACTAAATACTGTGCATCGATTTCACTATCTGAATCAATGATCGTACTATCGCCAAAACTTGAGTAAAAGGCAAAAAAACAAAAACGAATATCTTCTTCTCTACCTGATAAACTCAATGGTCCAGTGGTGATCGTCACACTGAATTCCTTCAAGATATTATTCATATGACGGATCGTTTTAAAAATTGTACTTCTAGAGACCATCAAGGCATCGGCTAATTCATCGGTTGAGTAAGTTACATTATGAAGCAATAGATCCATGATCTGGTAGGTGATGGTCCTTTTAGCTAATAAGGTGATCATTGAATCGATCGTCATTACCTTTTTGTAGTGAAACGATAGTAGTCCTTTGTGATCAATCTTTAGTGAAACGCACTGCTCATTCAGCGCATGGTTGATTTCCTCGATGTCTTTTTTTAGTGTTGGTTTTGACTTCTCTAAGTTAAGAGAAAGATCATTGAGCGTTAACTGGTTGGTTTTATTTTTATGTACTAAATTTAAAATTTGATATTGTCGTTTAAACTGATTATCAAGTTGTAAGGTGATGGGTAAATTTTCCATTATTCTGGCTTCCAATCTTTATTTTTCTATAAATATGTAAGAAATATAGTCTCTCTTTAAAGTTAAAACACATAGTTAGATAGGCTCAGGGAAAGATGTGCATATTATAAGTATACAAAAAAAACAAACGTTTGAAATAAAAAATCATTATAATTTAAAAATAATCTGTTTTAAATTAAGGGGAAATAGTTGGAATTGCCGTGTTTTTTATCGAATAATTGTTTTTTAAATAATTTTGTTATTTTTTATAAGTGAAGATATTTTGTTTTTTCAATAAAAAGTATACAAAAATTTCTTAGGTGTATAGTGTGATATTTTTTTCTGAATAATAAAAAAATAGTTTTGGCTATAGATATATGTATTGCAACCAATGACTATTACTAGAATTACAGAACTTATAGAAATAAGGCAGTGCTTTATTTTTTTTTGTTCGAAAAAAAATAAAAATAAACAAAGGGTGGATTAGTGTTATTATAATAAAAAGATGAAAAAATAACAGCTTTGTTACGTCGTTATTTAATATCGTAGTTTCATCTGGGTTAAGAAAGGGGTGCAGCTATTTAATTAGTCGAACATATAACTAGCGATATCTAAAAAAGTAGGCATGTTCTAATGTAAAGAACAGTTGTTTAGGAAATCAATCGTGCAATAGAAGACACTAAGTAGAAAATGAATCACTATAAATTAGTAGATTCCATACATTGAGTATAACTTTTTGCCAAAAATCAGCAGATTACGTCACGTCAAATAATACGTGTAGAGTAGGAGGAGGAAATGACTCATTTTTATAAGAAACAAAGTTTACATATTATTGTAATTATCTTGCTGCTTTTCTCGTCATTAGGAAATAGTATCAGTGTTATAGCAGAAACAACAAAAGAGAGCACTGCTGGACAAATAAGTGAATCAACAGATGATGATTCCCCAACAGAGAACGATGAACTTTCAAGAGAAGTACCTGTAGAGAGCGGGGACGCCCAAAAGACCTATGCTTCGGAAGAAAAGCCCCAGGAAGATAAGGGAGTAATAAAATTAGATCCCGGTCTGCGGAATGTACCTAATTTACTCACGAGTCTAGATCATCATTTTATTACTAGATTTTTACAAGGCAATGCGAATGCACCCGGCCGTACGCAATTCCCAACGACATATGCTAATTTCTTTGCCAATGATAGCCGTGCAAGGGTATCGTGGAATGGTAGCGATCAATTAGGGAATAGGATAGGGGATAAGATTGAAGGCACGGTTAATTTGCCGAGGCAGTATTTGTATAGGGATAGCGCAAATGATAGTATAGGCTCGTTGTTACAAGCGGGGGTTTCTTTCTATTCGATGCCTATTCGAAATGACTATCAATTTGGAAATGCAGTTATTGAACATAACCAAGGGGACTTTTTAATTACAGTTCGAGAAAGCTCGCCGTACAATATAAAGTCGGCAGTTGTATCACCACCTACAGATGTTAGAGAGGGTGTATTGGCAGACTTTCATGAGTTTAGCATTGTTGTGGAACGAATTAGAGCTGCGTCAATTACTAGTGCACGAACCAATTCATTTACGATAGATCTAGATTGGATTTTTAATACGTACTTCTATATGAGAACCCTTCCTGCACATGCATATTATCCGAACTACACAGCGACAGTTCGTCAGGCAATTCGAGGGAGCTTTACTGAACTACCAATTACACTTCAAACATTGACCTTAGGACGTTCTCCGGAAGCAGAAAGTGCAGGAAACCCAACAGCGGGAGAGACAACTCTTCAAATGGGCCAAACAACAACAGTGACTGCAGCGGCTCCAGCGACGGGATATCAATTTGCAGGGTTTGATGTGAGTGGTACAGGAAGTTCGATCACGAATGTGAATATAGTTAATCGCACAGGCACATTTACTATGGGATCACAAAATGCGACCGTTACCGCATGTTATGAGTTGAGTAATCGAAGCTTGACTCTGGCACATTCGCCACAGGCCGGAAGTGCAAGTAATTCAGATGCACCAACGACTACTCTAGTAGTAGGTGCAACGACGACAGTCACAGCAGGCGTACCTTCTCCTGGCTATCGTTTTGCTGGTTTCAATGTGACAGGTAATGGTACGATCACAAATGTTGATTTAGCAAATCGAACAGCAACCTTTACCATGGGAACTGAAAATGCGACAGTCACAGCAGAATACACCTCAACGATTATCCGTAATGCCGATGATCTCGGAAAATTTTTACGAAGTGAGTCTCCTTATGATGCAAACGACCAGACTTACACGATCGAACCAGAATCAAATCAAACGATCGACATGTCAGGAGAAGGTGATTTTTCAGGACGTAGTCAATTTTCTGGTCATCTGATCGGAAATGGCACGATCATTAAAAATCTCTCATTAGTAGATTCCGGCGTCTCTCTTGGATTGATCCAAACGTTAAACGGTGGCAACCTTTCACGAATCGAGAACTTGAAGTTAGAAGGAGTACTCGTCAATGATACGAGGACGCGGTCTAACGTGGCTGGAATCATCGGTCAAGTAGTAAGCAGTAAGTCAGTTGAGCTTGAAAATATCACGCTCGATGAAAACAGTCAAATTACTGCTAGTCAACCCGATGGAAGTGCAGGATTGATCGGGAACAACCAAGGTTCAGCATTGATCAAAAACAGTGAGGTTTCAGGAACGTTACATTCCAACACAGCTAATGGACTAATGGGTGGACTCGTTGGTAAAAATGACGGTTCATTGACCATTGAGAGTAGTCTTTCTCGAGTTACTTTTACTGGTGGTGGTTCATATACATTAAATATCGGTGGACTAGTGGGCGAAACCAGCAGTGAGGTAACAATCACTGATTCTGTGAGTGAAAGCCAAACAGCAATCAATTCATTGAGCGGGACATATCGAGGTGGAATGATTGGTCGAGTGACCTTCTCAGGAGATGTCACGATCCAACGAAGTATCAATGCCAGTGATATGCGAGGAAGTAGCAGTTATGTGGGCGGATTTATCGGAAGGATGTCAGGAACTGCTAAAATCGAGGAAAGCTATCACAATGGACATGTTCAAGGAAGTACAAGTCTAGGAACTGCTGGGTTCATTGGTATGACCGAAGGCAATGGCGCACTTGGTATCGTGGATAGTTATAGCATCGGCTCCTCCAATAGCAATGGTGTGATCGGGATCAATCAATTAACGGATCGAGTGACACTCAGCCAACTATTTGTTGCAGGGTTTACAGGGGGACAACCCATTACCTCAGATACGATGGGTATCACTACGACCAATGTGTATTATGATTCCAGTACAACGAACAAATCAACTACGACTGGAGTAGGTGAAGCGAAAACTACGCTAGAGTTGATTGAGTCAACAACTATTGCGCTAGGTTTCGGGAGTCGTTGGCGAACCGACTTTTCAGTGGCTCAACGCACGAATAAAACTTATCCATACTTGAGTTGGCAGACCCAAAATACGCAACCATCTATGTTTTTTGACAGCATCGATCCAATGGTCGATCGTCAAGTAACGGGTAATCAAGTGTCGGTAACGTTAGATCTACAAAACGAGCCATTGAAACTATTCAATCCATATAGTTCTGGCTTAGCTGGTGAAGCGACAGCAGGAACCTTCACTTTCAATCGTGGATCTATTGCAAGAGTGTCGATTGGTGTCATCAATCAGCAAGGAGTCGTGGGCTTTACCGCACGGCGAATGAGTTTGACACTGGCCCGTGATCCCTTGGCAGGGAGTGCAGCTGATCCAAACGCTGACCAAACGAATTTTATCGAAGGGGAAACAACAATGATTCAGGCAGCTGAAGCAAATACAGGGTATCGTTTTGTTGGATTTAGCGTGACAGGCACAGGAAGTACAGTGACAAATGTTGATCAAAAAAATCGAACGGCTACTTTCACGATGGGGACAGAAGATGCAACAGTGACAGCAAATTATGTGCAAACGGTCATTCGTACATCAGAAGATCTAAGTCGCTTTTTGAATAGTCAAGCACCTTTTGATCCAGACGATGAAAACTATTCGATTGAACCAGAAGATGGGATAGCAATCGATATGGCAAATGCAGGTACTTTTTCTGGCAGACAAGGATACGGAGGGAAATTGATCGGTAATCATGCGGTCATCAAGAATTTGACTTTGACTAGTGGAGAAATAGACTTAGCCTTTATTCGCTCAGTCGGGAATGATTCTTTACGAATTGAGAATCTGACATTTGAAAACTTGAGAGTGACGAATACTAGAGAACAGTCATATACCAACTATACAGCCGGGGTGATTGCTCAAATCGGTACAGGAAATATTGTTGAACTTGAGAATATCAGGATGGACAGTAACAGTAGCATTGTTTCAAACCAGTCAAATGGAAGTGGAGCTTTTATTGGAGAAAACAATGGACAACTAACGATTACGAGTAGCCAAGCATCAAGTAATCTTCACTCGAATACTTCGAACGGTCTATTAGGTGGTCTCGTCGGTCGCACGACGGGCGTGCTTACCATAAATCACGCTAGTTCAAAAGTGAATTTTACTGGTGGTAATAATTATACCTTGAATCTAGGCGGGCTGGTCGGTGAAGTATCTGGTACAGTTACGATCATCGATACACATAGTGAAACTCGCTCGACAGTTAATTCTTTAACTGCTAGCTATCGTGGAGGATTGATTGGCTATGTGACAGAAAATGGTCAAGTGCAGATTGAGCGAAGTATCAATTCGAGTGATTTACGAAGTGGAAATAGTTATGCTGGCGGATTTGTTGGTCGTTTAGCAGGAAATGTAACGATCAATGAGAGTTATCACAATGGCTATATCCTTGGGAATGTTACTAGTGGATCTGGTGGTTTTGTCGGAAAGATCGAAGGCAATGCTCAGTTAGTGATGACCGACAATTATAGTGTTGGTTCATCAAATGCACAAGGGGTGATCGGAGCGATAAGTGCAACTGCTACCGCACAACTTACGAATTTATTCGTCGCAGGATTTACTGCTGGAGAACCAATTTCGAATACTACCACAGGAATTACAGCAATCAATGTTTATTTTGATTCAAGCACGACAAGAAAAACAACAACGAATGGTGTGGGTGAAGCACGTAGTACTACAGGATTGATTGATAGAACGATAACTGAACTTGGGTTTGGTGAGAAGTGGTTCACAGGTTTTGCTTTGGGGAGCAATGCCAATCGAACTTATCCGTACTTGAGATGGCAGACGAATGGAGCGCAAACAGCCGAGTTCTTCCACTCGATCCAACCAGAAGTAGATACAGCTGTCTCAATCAACCAAGTAACAGTAACTTTAGATCTTGCAGGACAACCTGTTCGCTTATTCAATCCATATCAAGCGGACTTGGCTGGAGAGATCACATCAGGTACATTCCAGATCAATCGGAATAATGCCGAACGCTTTTCAATCGGGGTCATCAATGAACAAGGCATCATTGGTTTTACTGGTATCGGAAATTATACAGATATCCAGCCAAAGAACCAAGTTTTGAACTATGGATATGGAGAAACGGATTATCAGGCAAAAGACTTTGTCACAGTCTTCAAAGATCAAACTGAAACAGAGGATTATGATGCACGTTTTGTAAGTTTCCCTGATTCACTGAATGGTCAAGCTGCACGTGTAGAGGTTTCAAAAAATGGCACAGTATTAGCTACGATCGATGTTCCTGTCACTTATCAGTTTGGTCATTCGCTAAATGTAAGAGGCATTAGTTTTCAAGGAACAGACCTACGAGCAGCAACTTTAAGCTTGAACAGTGATCAAACACAAATTGTTGCGACCTATAATAGTGCATTAGCTGGAACTTCGGTTCATCCCTATTTTGGAGATGATATGTATTATCAAATCAGGCACTATAACCAAGCAACTGTTTCTAGTGGTCCAATGAATGCACAAACGCCAGATTTCGATTTTTCTGTAAATGGCAATCAAAGGTTAGACACATTGAATGGTTTTGGAACAAATCGAAGACTATCAGTTACGAAAGGCGATATCGTGGAAATTTTCCATGCAGAAGCCAATGGCAGACTGGACAACTTCCAAGATAATGTGGTGCAGTCAAGGATATCGGATAATCGAAGTCGTTATCAAATCACTGCGAAGGGGTTTGAACGAATAAACATCGATCGTTTAAATCCAAGGGAACAAAAAACAGTGTTAGGAATGTCTCGTGAAGATATGGATCGTCAAGTTGGGCGATATTTAGATATCAGTCAATATCCAACCTTGAAAATTGAAGGTTTCACTCAATATCCTGATACGTCAAAAGAAGGAGCGACGATTGGTAAGATCGTTGTCAGCGAGTCATTGGTTAATGGTGAAACAGCCACATGGGAATATACCGTTCCTTTTGTGGTGGAAAGTGATCCAGCGATCCATGTAACGTTACCGGTTCGGATGGCTTTTGATGTCCTAGACGATCAAGTGACTAGTGATGATTACGAGGTGGTCAATCATTCGACAACGACAGAACTGACAGTTTCCTTCCATACCAAAAACGATGTGGAATTAGCAAGTACTTCAAATATTGTCTTTTTAGATTCATCAGAACAAGAGACGACGAGCGAATCGATGTTTTTATATTTACAACGAATCGGTGCGGCACCATCTGAAAAGCCGTTAGTTGGACAAGCAAGTACTTTTGCTGGTACTCAATGGGCGGAATCAGTGCCGTCAGATTCCCGAATGTCGCTTGGTTTTACAGGAAAATATTTTGGGGATACCACACAAAATAATAAAGTAACAGGCAAGTTAAATTTACACCTTGCTGCGAAGATAAATTGAACACACACAAGAAGGTGAACATGATCACACAGGAAACACAGAAAATAACTGAAAAAAATGAACAACAAAAGAAAAAAAGATTACTGGCGCTTCTTTTATTATTACTTGCGTTTGTTGCGATTGGTTGGTATTGGTATGTCAATATCCAACCAACGCAGATTTTGTCGGACGATTTTCCGGAAATCAAACATGCGGAAAAAATGACAGGCGATCAACTGAAAAAATATGCCAATCAAGCGGTAGACGATAGTAATGTAACTATCAATGTGTATCCAGAAGTCAGTGTCAATGCGGATGGGAAAACGGGCAATATCTGGATCCAAAACTTGCCGACCAATCGTTATGGGCAACAAGCCATATTGTCTATGAAGGATTCTAAAGAAACATTATATGAAACAGGCTTATTGGAGCCTGGATATGAAGTAACCGAATTGACATTAGCAAAAGAGTTAACGACAGGCACGCATCCAGGAGTAGTGGAACTAGAGTTTTATGATTTAGAAAATAAAAAGCTTATGGGTAAAACGACGGTTGACGTGACCATCAATGTCAATCAATAAAGAGGGAATAAAGCAATCATGCTTTAGGATATAAAGACATAAATAAAGGAGAAAACAAAATGAAAGCAAAAAATATTCTAGCAACAGGTTTGATGTTCGGCACGATTTTAGCAGCAGGGGCAAGTGTTCAAGCTGATATTGTCATCAACGGAGATGATCAAACGATCGATAATTCATTAGGTGGATCGATCGATAAGACTGCAGATGTGGCGATCGATGGAACTATAGGTTTTGATAACACAGATCCGGAAGCGCCAGAACCAGGAAATCCAGATAAATGGTTGAATGTGACGTTACCTTTAAAAGCGGTCTTCTTCACTGAACCAGAAGACTATAAGACAATTCTAGGTGGAGAGCATACGATCACCAATCATTCAGGTCGTCCAGTAAAAATCACTCTAGGAAATTACGCAGTTTCATCTGGTGATATCTCAGCAATCGATCGGTTAACATTGGTTGGTAGTTTAGGAGACAGCAATCTTTTGATTGAAAATGGTTCGGTGAATTCAACCTTATCACAAGACTTTATGACTTTAGCTTCACCGAATGCACGTCCTGGTGATTTAACAGGAGCAAGCACAGCGACGTTTACTTTTGAAGGGGATGTTGATACTGATGTTCTTGATTTTCCAACGGATAAAGGATCAATCTCAATTGCAAGTACGTTGACATTGAATATTGAAGCGCTAGATGAAGCTGGAGATCCTTATCCATAGTTCAAATCGTGAGGTGATTGGATGAAACAAAAAAAACAAACAATTCTTTGTTTGTTCATGGCTTTAAGTCTATTGATCGTTGGATTGCCACAAACGCACATAGAAGCTAGTTCTAATACCATTGAAGTCACTGGAGAACTAGAGTTTGATTCAAATGCGACACAAGAAACAAGCCCCACAAAGCCGAACACCGATGATCCGAAAGAATCAGTGACACCAAGCGCACCGCCTAAAAAGAACGTTTTACCACCATTGGGAGAACAAATACAAGTATTGTACGTTTTGACAGGTGTGATTTTGATTTTGATCGTTCTTGTTAGTTATCAAATTATTCGTGACAAGCGACGAAATCCAAAAAAAAATGGGTAAAATCATTGTGAACTATTCATCGAATAAATAAATAAAAACCGTAGATTGAAGGATCTACGGTTTTTTTTTATAAAAAATAGCTTTATAACAGCAGGTTCAACATTTTCGCAAATCAGAATTATTTGTTAAAAAAATCACTTGACTTAGAGTTCGGTTCAAGGTGTATGATTAAGCAGAAATAAAGGAGGGAAATTCATGTTATTAAAACAAATAAAAGGTCCTCAAGATCTAAAGAAATTGAAGCAAGAAGAGCTTCAACAAGTGGTAGAGGAAGCACGTGCCGCGTTATTGCAAAAAATCAGCCAATATGGTGGACATAATGGCCCCAATCTAGGCGTTGTTGAAATGACGGTAGCGCTACATTATGTGTTCGATTCACCAAAAGATCAATTTGTTTTTGATGTCTCACACCAAACCTATGTGCATAAAATGTTGACAGGAAGAGCGCAAGCGTTTTTGGACCAAGCACATTATCAGGAAGTCTCAGGTTACACGAACCCATTAGAGAGTGAACATGATCTCTTTACGATCGGACATACATCGACTTCATTGTCTTTAGCAAATGGTTTAGCTAAGGCGAGAGATTTAAAAAACGAAAAAAATAATGTCGTTGTAGTGATTGGCGATGGGTCTTTATCGGGAGGTTTAGCCTATGAAGGTTTGAATAATATTTCTGAACTAGGCACCAATACGATCATTATCGTCAATGATAATGACCAGTCGATCGCAGAAAATCATGGAGGACTTTACAAAAATCTCAAAGAGCTAAGGGAAACGAATGGTCAGGCCACGAACAATTTCTTTAAAGCATTAGGACTTGATTATCGCTATCTTGACGCAGGTAATGATTTAGCTGCTTTGATCGAGTTATTCGAAGAAGTAAAAGATCAAAAAGAGCCAGTTGTGTTGCATATCCATACCGTCAAAGGAAAAGGTTTCTCCTTTGCAGAAGAAAATCGCGAAAAGTTCCATGCGGGTGGACCGTTTAGTCTCGAAACAGGTGAGTATCTGCGATCGAAAGGAGCAGAAACCTATAGCGGTCTAACAACAGACTTCTTATTGCGCAAAATGGCGGATGATCCAACAGTTGTGGCAGTAAATGCAGGCACACCGATGATTTTATTTACACCGGAACAACGTCAACAAGTTGGCGCACAATTTGTTGATGTAGGGATTGCCGAAGAACATGCGGCGACGATGACTGCTGGTTTAGCTAAAGGCGGGGTAAAACCTGTATGGGCAGTCCATTCACCATTTTTACAAAGAAGTTACGATCAAATTTCTCATGACTTAGCCTTGAATCGTTTATCAGGTACGATCCTCGTGACACTTGCTTCTGTAAACGGAATGAATGATGAAAGTCATTTAGGGATCTTTGATATTCCATTTTTGAGTCATATCCCAAATCTAGTCTACTTAGCACCGACAACTAAAGAAGAATACTTAGCGATGCTTGAATGGTCGATCGATCAAACGGATCGATTAGTGGCAATCCGCGTACCAGTCGGCCCAATCACTTCTTATGGTAAAGTAGATCGAACAGATTACAGTCAGTTATATAAGAACAAAGTCATCCAAAAAGGCGAAAAAGTAGCAATCATTGGTGTAGGTAATTTTTATGGTTTGGCAGAAGAAGTCGCTGTTGAATTGAAGAAACATCTCCAACTAACTGCTACGGTGATCAATCCAGCGTTCATCTCTGGTTTAGATACTGAATTACTGGATGAACTTAAAGATACGCACGATATAGTAGTAACACTTGAAGATGGTCTCTTGGAAGGTGGCTACGGTCAAATGGTCGCTGGCTATTTAGGAGATGCAACGATTCGTGTACAAACTTACGGCTTAGATAAAGCTTTTCATGATCGCTATGAAGCATCAGAACTATTAGCGGAAAATGGGCTGACAGTAGAGAATATCGTGAAAAATATTAAAGAAACACTTGCCGAGCAACGATAATCAAGTCGAAGAAGTGCTTATTTCCGGAGAACGATTTGGAACGAAGCGAGCTTACACTTGAACCAAATTTACATCAAATAGATAAATAAAATGATCTAATAAGTAATCACTGAAACAGTGGTCTGCTTTCAATGCTGAGGATAGCGCATTGAAGCAAGCCACTGTTTTTTTATAGAAATACTTATCTGAAAATGATTAGAAAATTTACACAAAAAATATATATTCCTACAAATAATTTACTTAAAGTTAATCAGAAGTAAAAAGTGATTTTCTACAATTAGCAGTATAGAAAGAACAAAGGAGTGAACGCATGTTAAAGCTAGATGGTATTAGTAAGACGTTTAATCATCATGAAGTTTTAAAAGAAATCAATGTATCGATCGCTAAAGGTGAGATCGTTTCGATACTCGGTGCTTCGGGTTCAGGAAAAACAACTTTATTGAATATCATCCTTGGATTGGAGCAACCAACAAATGGTCAACTACTTTATGATGGCGAAGATATCACAAAACAGGTCATGGAAAAACGACCATTTAATATTGTCTTTCAGGACTATGCTTTATTCCCTAACCTAAGTGCCTATGAAAACTTGGTGTACGGGTTGCGAAAACAAAAAAATATCACTTCCAAAGAAGAATTGCAAGAATTGATCGATCTATTGGATTTGAATGATCATTTGGATAAACGCATCCACCAACTATCTGGCGGGCAAAAACAACGGGTGGCATTAGGTCGGACTCTGGTGATGAAACCCCAAGTATTGTTACTTGATGAGCCCTTAAGTGCATTGGACGGTGTCATCAAAGAATCGATCAAAGAACGTATCCAATTGATTGCTAAAAAACTGAACTTAACGACGATCATCGTTACGCATGATCCAGAAGAGGCATTGACCCTTTCTGATAAAATCATGGTTTTGAAAGATGGTCGAATCGCACAATACAGTACACCAAAAGAAATCGTGACGAACACGATGGAACCCTTTGTACAGGCATTTATTGTCGATCAGCTAAAAATCAAACGACGTAATATTGAACGGATCTTTACTCAAGCAACCGGCGTAGTTCATGAAAAAGTGGTTCGCTTCTCATGAGAAAGATGAAAATAGAAGCACTACTGCCAGCGTTCATCTTGTTTGGTTTTGTCCTCGTATTGTTTTATCCCTTAGCGAATGTTTTGAAAGAAGCGTTGACTGTTGAAGGCGGATTTTCCTTTGAGTTGTTCAGGGAACTAGCAAGGAACTTCGATTGGCTAAATGCGTTAAGTAATAGTTTGCTCATTGCTGGGCTCACAGCACTTTTTGCCACCTTTCTTGGCTTCTGGTTTGCTTACGGGATGCATTTTACGAATCTACCTAAGGGGTTCAAGTGGATGATTGAGAAATGCTTTATGTTGCCAATGTTATTACCGACCATCACATACGGGTTTGTGTTGATCTATTCTTTTGGCCGTCAAGGATTGTGGACACGTCTAGTCGGTCAAGAATTGTTTTCGATCTATGGAAAATCAGGTGTGATCTTAGGATTACTGATCTATACGATCCCAGTGACTTTCTTATTGATGAATGACGCCATGAATTATTTGGATAAACGCTATTTGACGGTGTCGAGATTGATGGGAGACGGATTTTTTAGAGGATTGAAAATCACAATCCTGCAACCTTTGGGCAAAACATTTGGAGTTGCTTTCGTCCAAGCCTTTTTCATGAGTTTTACGGATTTTGGTATACCTGTAGCGGTGGGGGGGCGAGAACCGTTTATCACGACTTTATTGTATGAGTACTTTATGGGTTCGATCCCAGACTTTAATCGAGGAGCCGTCATTGCATTGATCATGTTAGTTCCTTCGATCGTTAGCATTCTGTTTTTGCGTAAGATCCAAAAAAATGATCATGCAACCCCCGGGACAAATACGTCAGTAAAAAGCAACCCTGTCAGAGATTTATTCTTTGGCGTAGGACTGACAGTTGGTGGTTTATTTATTTTAGGAGTCTTCCTCGTGATGTTTCTTCTTCCTTTTGTAGAAGGGTGGCCCTTTGATATGACTTTTACTACACGTCATATCGAAGCGTTCCTACAAACGTCTGATTTAAGAAGAACGTTGAATACAGGGATATTCGTTGCCTTATGGACAGCGGTGTTTGGAACAGTTATTGCTTATTTGGCAGCCATTTTTACCGCTAGATCCGCAAAACAAAACGTGATCCTGAAAATGATCGATAGTCTTGCTTCTGTCACGAATTCGATTCCAGGAATGGTTTTAGGGATTGCCTATTTGCTGGTGTTTAGCGGAACAACTCTTCAAAGTACGATCAGTATTTTGGTGATTGCCAACATGGTGCATTATTTTGCAACCCCTTATCAGTTAGCGAAAAGTGCCTTATTAAAAATGAATCCCAACTGGGAAAACACAGCGAAGATGATGGGGGATAGTTGGCTTGATACAGTGGTTCGGATCATTCTTCCAAATTCAAAGCGGACGATCGTGGAAATGGCTTGTTACTATTTTACAAATTCGATGGTTACGATCAGTGCAGTGGTGTTTTTGACAAGTGCCCGAACGATGGTGATCACGACTAAAATCAAAGAATTACAACATTTCGGCAGATTCACTGAGATCTTTATCCTATCCATCTTATTATTGTTGATCAATCTAACCGCAAGAATACTTGCGCAATCTATCATGAGGAGATTTGAAGCAAATGAAAAAATTAGTCAAAAAAGGGTTCATTTATCTGTCTTTCGCCAGCGCTTTAGGAATTTTAGGGGCGTGTAGTACGTCAAACGCAAGTGAGAATGCCAACGGTAACGAAGAAAAAGTCATAATATACACGAATGCAGATGAAGAGCCGGTTCAAATCATCAAAGATGTTCTTGATTCGAATGGATTTGAAAACCAATACTTGCTACAATCCTTCGGTACTTCGGAATTGAGCGGTAAACTCTGGGCAGAAGGCACAGATATTGAAGCGGATCTAGTGACAATGAGCACGTTCTATTTGGATGGTGTCCAAGAAAATGAACCGATATTCAAAGAATTGGCATTAGAAGTCCAACCAATCGATGATCTGCCAAATTACCAAGTACCGATGACGACACAAGAAGGGGTCATTTTCTACAATACTCAAGCAATGGAAGAAGCAGACTTGCCTGTACCGACAAGTTTAGCTGATTTAGCTGATCCGATCTATGAAGGGCAACTAGCGATTTCTGATATCAACCATTCCTCAACAGCTTGGTTATTGTTCCAAGGATTGATTGATCAATATGGAGAGACAAAAGCACAAGCGATTTTAGCCGATATTTATGACAATGCAGGCGACCATATTGAAGCGTCTGGTTCGGGTCCGTTGAAAAAAGTCCGCGTCGGTGAATTGGCGTTGGGTTTTGGGTTACGTCATCAAGCACTCAAAGATAAAAAAGAAGGATTGCCGATCGATTTTGTGGAACCAAGTGAAGGAACATATGCTTTAACAGAATCACTCGCGGTGATCGATAAAGGAGAAGCGACGAATCCTTTAGCCGAAGAAATGTTGAATGTGATCCTTAAAGAAGGTCGGGCAGATTTATTACAATTCTACCCAAGTAAACTTTATGAAACAGATGATCTAGCGGGGGTTGAAACCGCCAAAAATCAAAAAGTTTTCCCGGAAGCATTAACCCCAGATCTGCTAAAAAAACATGCCAGTCTAGTTGAATAGGAGAAAGAAAATGAGTGGAAAAACAAAGGTGATCGAACATTATGAAAAAGAAATCAATCACAGTAAAATCAATTATAAATTACTGACACCAGGTCCTCTGACCACGAGTCGTACAGTGAAAGAAGCAATGCTTGTCGATCATTGTACATGGGATGATGATTTTAAAGTCATCACTCAGGCGATTCGACAACGATTGCTTGATCTTGCTGGTGTCTCCAATGAGGCTTATACAGCTGTTTTGATGCAAGGAAGTGGCAGCTTTGCAGTTGAATCTGTGTTAAGTTCAGTTGTTGGCGCGACCGATCGTTTACTGATCTGTACAAATGGTGCTTATGGCGAACGGATGGTGCAAATGGCTCAATACCATGGCATTGATCATGTGATTTATCAAGTGGCTGAAAATGAAACACCACAAGCTGAAAAAATCGAGGAACTATTAGCGTTGCATCCTGGTATTACTACACTTGCAATGATCCACAGTGAAACGACTTCTGGTATTTTGAATCCTTTAGAAGAGATTTCAGCAGTGACAAAGAAACACAAATTATGTTTTATCGTCGATGCGATGTCAAGCTTTGGCGGCATTCCGATCCCTGTTGGCGCGTTAGGAATCGATTTTCTAGTTTCAAGTGCAAATAAATGTATCCAAGGAGTACCTGGATTTGGTTTTGTGATTTGTCAAAAAGAGCTATTAAAAAAAAGTGCCGGACAAGCACGCACGTTGAGTATGGATCTGTATGATCAATTTCGTGTGATGGATGTAGACGGGAAATGGCGTTTCACTTCACCAACCCATACTGTTCTCGCATTTTGGCAAGCGCTAGAAGAGTTGGCGGAAGAAGGTGGTATCGATGCTCGCTATGACAGATATCAGATGAACAATGAGCGTTTGCGTGAACGAATGGCAGAAATTGGGTTTGAAGCCTATGTTAGTGAGAATCAGGGACCTTTCATCACGTCATTCAAATATCCTGAGAACATCCAATTCGAATTCCAAGCATTTTATGACTATTTAAAAGCACATGGCTACGCGATCTATCCTGGGAAAATCAGTGATACTGATTGCTTCCGGATTGGGAATATTGGTGAAATCTATCTGGAAGATATCGAAAAAGTAGCTGGGTTGATCCAGCAATATATGGAGGAGCGAAAAAATGATTAATGTGGTCATCTTAGATTGGGCAGGAACAGCAGTCGATTTTGGTTGTATGGCACCGGTGTCGGCGTTTCGCGAAGCATTCAAACATCAAGGGATCACTGTGACTGAACGAGAAATCAGAGAGCCGATGGGAATGAAAAAATTCGAGCATATCCAAATGATGCTAGAAATGCCTCGTATTGCTGAAAGTTGGTTAGAAACTCACGGACGTCAGCCTGAAACTACTGATATCGAGGCAATCTATGAAACATTTGAAGAAGTATTATTCCAGCAATTGGCAAATCATGCAGAAGTGAAACCGGGTGTACTTGACACCGTCGCAACTTTACGTAAGCGAGGAACCAAAATCGGCAGTACGACTGGTTATACGAGTGAAATGATGACAATCGTTGTTGCGAAGGCGAAAGAACAAGGGTATCAGCCAGATCACATCGTCACACCAGATGAAGTAGACGGCAAAGGGCGTCCCTCTCCAGAGATGTTATTAACGAACTTGAATTATTTTAAACAGGAAAATAGACAAGAAGTGTTAAAACTAGGAGATACGATCTCTGATATACTCGAAGGGAAGAATGCAGGAGTTCTTTCTGTGGGCGTAATTGAAGGAAGTTCACAAGCTGGTTATTCCTTTGACACGTATCAGCAATTATCGTCTACTGAAAAAGAGAAACTTTTTGAGCGGGTGCGGCAAGAATTTTTAGAAGCTGGCGCAGATTATGTGATCGATCGGTTTTCTGATTTGCCAAGACTCATTGAAACAATTGAAGAGAAGCAAGCTGTTATGAATTGAATCAATCAACCATCAAGAGGTCGAGACCGAAATGTTTAGCCTTGAAAAATAAGGCGCTAGCCGCGAAAATTGTTCTTCCAATTTTTGTGGCTGGCGCCTTATTTTTTTCGAAGAGGTTACTTCTGTTCCTGCCATTTATTCGGTTTTAGGTGGTAAAGAATTAGTGGCCCACTTATTTTACGAAAAAAACAGCAAAACATTGCGAAATAATGCAAAATAGCGTATCTTAGATGAAAGGAGTGAGCGGTCATGTTGAAGGAAGAACGCATCCAACGTATTAAAACAATGATTGATCAAGAAAAAAGTGCTTCGATCGAAGATTTAGCAGATCGCTTAGATGTGTCTAAAGATACGATTCGTCGGGACTTGATCCAGTTAGCAAAACAGCGCCAAATCAAACGGACCCATGGCGGTGCTTTAGCGATTCAAAAAGAAGCAACGATCTTTGATTATGAGCAACGGTCAACGATCCTAAATGATGTGAAAAAACAAATGGCTGAGCAGGCGCTTGAAATAATGGCAGATCCTTCCTCGATCATCTTTGATTCTTCGACCACAGTGGAAGCAGTGATTAGAGAACTGCCGGACAAAAAAATCCATGCGGTCACCAATTCTTTATCTCACGCTTTATTACTAGCCCATCATCCGAAAACAGCTATTTCCTTATTACCTGGTAGATTACACAAAGAACAGTTGTTTTTATTTGGAACGGAAACAGTGGAACAGTTGAAAAATTATCAAGCAGACTACACACTACTTGGAGTATTTGCGTTGACAAGCGAAGGACTGTTCATCCATACAGAGGAAGAAGGCTTAGTGAAACGTCAGATGATCCAACAAGGACGTAGGGTGATCGCGCTAGCGGATCATACCAAACTAGATAAAACTGGTTTTTATAAAGTCAGCGACTTATCAGCGATTGATTATTTGATTACGGATCAAAAGCCTCCAAAAGCATTAGCCAAAGCACTGACTCAGAACCATGTAGAACTCATAGAAGCGAGGAAGAATGAATGAAAAAAGAAAACATCCAGTTAACAACTATACCAAAACCAGCGATTTTTCCAGATGTTCCCCCTGTCTTTTTGACGGAGGACACGATCACCGAACGGATCAACAAAACGATCGAACGCATGAAAGACGAAGCGATAGATCTGTTGGTGATATATGCAGATAAAGAGCATGGTGGTAATTTTGAATATTTTACAGGCTTTATTCCGCGATTTGAAGAAGGATTATTGGTGTTAGATCAATCGGGCAAATTCACGATGATTCTTGGGAATGAGAATCTAAAAATGAATGCCCATGCGCGGATCACTGCGGATTTGATCCATTATCCAGCATTTTCTTTACCGAATCAACCAATGGACCATGAACAAAACCTGTCAGCTATTTTTGCATCATTAAAGGTGGCAGATAGAAAGAAAATCGGGTTAGTCGGTTGGAAGTTGTTTACGTCTATGACACAAAACAATAGCCAATTGTTCGATGTACCATTCTTTATCGTAGATGCGCTAAAACAAGCAATCACTGCGGAAACTGCTATCGTCAATGGCACTCATCTATTGATTGGTGAGGAAGGGGCGCGTGTCACGAACAATGCAAATGAAATCGCACACTACGAATATGGGGCAAATCTTGCTTCGTCTTGCATGCTACGTGCATTAGATGCCATTGAGCTTGGTGTGAAAGAATCCGAGATCGGAGAGTTGTTGCACGGACAAGGACAAGCGAATACAGTGATCACGATTGCTGCAACTGGACGCCGTTTTGAATTTGCGAATCTTTATCCGACAGCAAAAACGATCCAATTCGGTGATCCGCTGTCATTGACGACAGGCTTCAAAGGTGGCTTATCCAGTCGTACAGGATTTGTGATCGAAGAAGAAGCTCAACTGCCAGTAGAACAAGCCGATTATCTGGATCGAGTAGCAAAACCTTATTATGCAGCTATCGTCAGCTGGCTAGAAGCTATCCATATCGGAATGAAAGGGGCTGATCTCTATCAATTGATTGAAACAGTCTTGCCACAAGTGACCTATCACTGGCATTTGAATCCAGGACACTTGACGGCGGATGAAGAATGGTTAGCCTCGCCCATTTATTCTGGTTCGCAAGAAATCATCAAGAGTGGTATGATCTTCCAGTTAGATATTATTCCTTCTGTATCAGGATATACTGGAGTAAGTGCAGAAGAATGTGTGGCACTAGCAGATGAAGGATTGAGAAATGAACTGAAAGAGCAATATCCAGACATGTGGGAGCGGATCGTTAGACGTAAGCAATATTTAGCGGATGTCTTGAAGATTCATTTAAGTGAAGAATTGCTGCCTTTATCAAACACTGTCGGCTATCTCCGTCCGTTCTTTTTAGCCAAAGAAAAGGCATTCTGTGTAGATTCAGTTGAATAAGCAACCTCCCTTCTTAACGATCGAGTAATCTGGTTGAGAGGGGATTTTTTTATTTAAGTGCAAAAGAGTATTTTCGTTGGGCCTCCTTTATTGTATAATATGTAAACGATTTCTTTTTGTGGAGGTAAAGATGAAAAAGGTTTTATTGATTGATAATGGCCGTAAATATTTTTCGAAAGAACAATTGATCCAGATCATAAAAAAAGCAAGTCAATGTCGATACACGGCGATTTCTTTTGCGCTGGGAAATAACGGATTACGCTTTTTACTGGATGACATGACGCTGACTGTCAAAGGGAAAACTTATTCCAGTCAATCAGTCAAAGAAGCATTGATTGCAGGAACAAAACAGTACTATGAGGATCCTAATGGTACTTATTTGACGGAAACAGAAATGGCAGAGTTAGCTAGTGTGGCTAAGGCAGAAAACATGGAAGTGATCCCGCTTATCAATACCCCTGGCCATATGGACGCGATTCTAACAGGAATGCAACAATTAGGCATCGAACACCCTTGTTATCAAACGTCGATTCGAACACTTGATTTGGATAATCAAGAAGCGGTCGCTTTCACCAAAGCACTACTTGAAAAATATGTGAGCTACTTCTCAACGATCACTAATTCCTTCAATATAGGTTGCGATGAATTTGCCAATGATTTAACTGATGGCGGATGGCGAGGACTCCAGCAGTCTGGGAAGTATCGCGATTTTGTCACTTATACCAATCAATTGGCTGAACTGGTCAAAACCTATGGGATGATTCCGATCGTATTTAACGACGGCATCTACTACGAGGAAAAAGAACAATTTGGTCGATTCGATCAAGACTTAGTGATTGCCTATTGGACAGCAGGGTGGGACAACTATCACGTCAGTTCTGCCGAATTTTTACTTGATCAAGGGCATCAAGTAGTGAATACGAACGATCACTGGTATTGGGTCATCGGTCGAAAAACAAGTGAACAAGGACATTACTCCTTTGATACAGCAAAAAACGCACTAGCGACAATTTCGACATCCACTGTAGTCAGCAATACCGAATTACCAGTGATGGGTAGTATGGTTGGTATTTGGGCAGATGAGCCACAAGCAGAGTTTGTACTAGCCGATCTGTTTGAACTACTAGAAACAACTGTAAAACAATAGTAAAGACAAAAAACTGTCATTCGATGGCGTACGTAGTTGCCTGTTGAAAATCAGTTTTTTGTTATTTTTAATTGTTTAAAATGAGTATCCATTCATTTGAAGTTATTTTCATTCGTTTTTTTATTGACAGTAATTCGCTACTAGCGTATATTATATTTTATAAATCGTAATCATTACTATTTAAAATTTGAGTGGTTTGATCGAAGCTGAAAATAGGACAACGATTGAATTGCTAAAAAAGAGTGAGAGAAGGAGAAAACATGCGCCAAAACATTACATTAGAATGCAAAGAAACGGGTGAACGAATCTATCTGACGAGTAAAAACAAAAGAAATACACCGGAACGATTAACGTTAAAGAAATATTCGCCAAAGTTAAGAAAGAAAATGCTATTTACAGAAGTAAAATAAGGTGAAATGAATGTTCTAGAAAATGGGGGGATAAAATGGAGAAGCAAGACCTTTCAAGCGCATATAGACGATTGAACAGCCCGAATATCAAAACACGAAAACGTGCGCTCAAACTCATTCAACAATCAAAAAGATTGAAGAATAAACACTAATAGTAGTAATATCATTGGTTTCGATACAACTCTTTTTTTTGCTGTATAACGATGATAAAAAACGTGTTATACTATTCAAAAATAAAGGGGGCGAAATCAATCGATATCAAGTATACCTATGCAACGATCAAGGATCTACCGCGAATTGTGGACATTTATAATCAGTCTATCGCATCGAAGCAAGCAACAGCGGACCTAGAACCGATAACGGTTGACTCGAGGGTCCCTTGGTTTGAGGCGCATCATGCTGATTCTAGACCGCTTTGGGTAATGCGTCATGGCGATCATATCGTCGGTTGGATCAGCCTTAGTGATTTTTATGGTCGGCCTGCGTATCAACAGACAGCGGAAATCAGTATTTATCTAGACCCAGTGACACGTGGTCATCATTTAGGTAAGGCCGCACTTGCCTTTGTGGAAACTCAACTGCATCGTTTAAAAATCCAGACAGTGCTTGCATTTGTTTTTGATATGAATCAGGCAAGTAAAAAGTTATTTCTCAAAAATGGATATGCCGTTTGGGGACATTTGCCAAAAGTTGCCAATATGGGCAATCAAGAAAATGACCTGATCATTCTAGGGAAAAAATATCAAAATCAATAAAAAAGATGTACATTTTGTCCATGTGACAAAAATGTATGTTTTTTTTTTGCTTCTTACTACACAAATGACTCATTAAGTGCTAGACTAATAGATGAAACAGGTATGAATATCTGTATTAATATTATTTCTATTTATAATGTAATGATCATGTAAATAGCTTTGAAAAGGAAGGTGTCTCATGTTGTTTAAGGAAAAACAAGGCGTAGGAACTGTATCAGAAAAAGTAATTAAAGAAAAACAAGGTGACGAAACTGTATCAGAAGAAATGATTAAAGAAAAACAAGGTTCAACAACTGTAGTAGAAAGTTTAATCAATCATCAAGTTGATTACGTATTCGGTATTCCAGGAGCGAAAATCGATGGAGTATTCAATGAATTAGAAGATCATGGTCCAGAGTTGATCGTGACGCGTCATGAGCAAAATGCTGCCTTTATGGCGCAAGCAATTGGTCGTATTACTGGAGAACCAGGTGTGGTGATTGCGACAAGTGGGCCAGGTGCGAGTAATCTAGCAACCGGACTAGTCACAGCAACAGCAGAAGGTGATCCCGTGTTGGCAATCGCAGGGCAAGTAAAACGAAGTGATTTATTAAAATTAACACATCAAAGCATGAACAATGCTGCGTTGTTTGAACCAATCACAAAATATAGTGCAGAGATCCAAGATCCTGAAACAATTTCAGAAATTATCGCTAATGCCTATCGAATGGCAAAGAGTTCGAAAAAAGGCGCTAGTTTTATCAGTATCCCTCAAGATGTGGTGGATGCACCAGTCAAAAGTGAGGTCATCAAACCATTACAAGATCCTAAATTAGGCTCAGCATCTTCAGGAGATATCGACTATCTGGTTGAACGGATTCGTGAAGCGAAGTTACCTGTATTGTTAGTTGGAATGCGTGGATCTAGTAAAGATGAAACAGCAGCCATTCGCCAACTTGTTGAAAAAACAGGATTGCCTGTGGTAGAAACTTTCCAAGCAGCTGGTGTGATTTCTCGTCAATTAGAAGACCACTTTTTTGGTCGAGTAGGTCTATTCCGCAATCAACCAGGAGATATGCTGTTAAAACGGAGTGATTTAGTGATTGCAATTGGCTATGATCCAATCGAATATGAAGCGAGAAACTGGAATGCTGAAAAAGATGCTAGAATCATCGTCATTGATGAAACACCAGCTGAAATCGACAGTTACATGCAACCAGAACGTGAACTAATCGGGGACATTTCTGCAACATTAGATTTACTGACAGAGTCATTAGAAGAAACACAAGTATCAGCAGATGCGCAAGAATATTTAAATACGTTGCAAGAAAAGTTGAAGGCACGAGATATTTGTGAAACCAGTAGTGAAGACGGGATCTTACATCCGTTAGAAGTGATCAATACACTGCAATCGAAAGTAACAGACGACATGACTGTGACGGTTGATGTAGGTAGTCATTATATTTGGATGGCCCGCCACTTTAGAAGTTATGAAGCACGTCATTTGCTATTCAGTAATGGCATGCAAACGTTAGGCGTTGCACTTCCTTGGGCGATCTCTGCTGCACTAGTTCGTCCAAATACGCAAGTAATCTCTGTATCAGGTGACGGTGGCTTCTTATTTTCTGCCCAAGACTTAGAAACAGCTGTGCGTAAAAAATTGAAGATCATTCATTTGATTTGGAATGATGGTCGTTATAATATGGTCGAGTTTCAAGAAATCATGAAATATGATCGAGCATCAGGGGTTGATTTTGGTCCAGTTGATTTTGTTCAATATGCCGAAGCTTTTGGCGCTAAAGGTCTGCGAGTAAGCAATGCAGAAGAATTGGCATCTGCCTTAGAAGAAGGATTTGCTACAGAAGGACCAGTCATCATCGATATCCCAATTGATTATCGAGATAATGAAAAATTAGGTGAAACGATCTTACCAGACCAATTTTACTAAGGGGATGTTCAGATGACAGAGAAAGTATTATATCAACATGGTACATTAGGTGCGCTAATGGCGGGACTGATGGACGGGACTACTTCCATTGCGGGGGTCTTGAAGTACGGTACACTAGGTCTTGGAACATTACATGGGTTAGACGGCGAAGTGATATTTTTAGACGGTGAAGCCTATCAAGGTAGATCAGATGGTGCATTGATCCATTTGTCCGGAGAAGAGTCCACTCCTTATGCGGCAATCACTGCATTTTCAGCGGACCGTTCATTTACAGTCCAACATCTATCTAGCGAAGCATTAAAAGAAAAAATCCTGAAGGACGAAGCAGGGAAAAATCTCTTTTTAGCAGTCAAGATCAGCGGTTTATTTAAAGATATGCATATCCGGATCATGCCAAAACAAGAAAAACCATATCGACGCTTAGCGAAGATCTCAGAATCCCAGCCAGAGTTTCATCGATCAGATATTCAAGGGACAATTGTTGGGTTTTATACACCGGAATTATTTCAAGGGGTGGCTGCTGCAGGCTTCCATTTGCATTTTATTGACGATGAGAAAACATTTGGAGGGCATATCCTCGATTTTACTGTGTCGCAAGGAACAGTAGAAATCAGTCAAATGGAATCTTTGGTGCAACATTTTCCGACGAATGATCCGACTTTTATCCAAAATGAAATCGACTATGCAGATCTAGCTGCTGAAATCGAGCAAGCAGAATGATCTAGTCATTAAGAAACAAAAATAAAACCATAGCGTTGCTCCTTGAATTAGGCTATAATTTTGGGCATAGAAGGAGTGATTTTGGATGTTATGGACAGAAAAAGAAAAAAGAGATGCTTATGAAATTTTGCTACTCCAACAAAAAGGACTTTTAGAAGCAGAAGACAACTGGTTGGCCAATTTAGCTAATTCCTCTGCATTATTGAATGAAACATTACCTCAAACAGTCTTTGCCGGCTATTATTTATATGATGGACAAGAATTGATTTTAGGCCCTTTCCAAGGTAGAGTGTCATGTACCCGTATCAAAATGGGAAAAGGTGTTTGTGGCGAAGCAGCAGAAAAACAAAAAACATTGATCGTTGCGAATGTGAAAACCCATGAAAATTATATTTCATGTGATTCAGCCGCACAATCTGAAATCGTAGTACCTATGATCAAAGAAGGTCGATTGATCGGAGTACTTGATATCGATTGTGGTGTGACCGAGGGCTACGATGCTTTAGATCAAGAATTTTTGGAACAATATGTTGAGTTATTGTTAGGTGATTTTCCTGTAAATGTTATGAAATAAAGTGAAAAAGAGTTGAAAAAAGGTGTTTGATCACTTTTTTTCAACTTTTTTTTAATTTATTGAATATTTTTGTTTTCATAATCTAATTTTAATGTTATTATCATTTTATAAAATATTAAAGAACCAAGAGGAGAATGAGTTATGACAAGCGAAACAATCGTTTTAGGACAAAAATATGTATGTTATCCAATCGGCATCAAAAATAAAGTAGTCGGAGAAGTAATTGGAAAATTAGAAAACTGTGTGATTATGAGTGTAGAGGAATATGATCGTACAGATCACTTAGATATTCTAGAGAAATGTGGGAAAGTTGTCGCAAAATATACAGATATCTTTGAGTTGAGTCCCGTTGAACAGGTCTTTCAGTCACCAACCAAGCTGTACACACAAGCAATGGTATCTTAAAGTGATGAATACGCCTATCGCCTAGCAGGAAGTCTGATTTGAATAAGCTATTGTTAATTATCAGACTTCCTTTAATTTGCATACATAATAGAAGCAATTGAACATTCATACATAATCGTTAAGAAATAGAATACTCGAATACAGACAGTTGAAGAAGGGGCAAGTTAAAAGGGAAAATAACTTTTAACTTGCTTCTTTTTCTTTTTACTTTACAAAAGGAAGTAAATGATTTATATTATTGACAAGTCAATAATTGATTAGTCAAAGATAGTAGGAGGCAACATTATGGAGCTGAGAAAGTTAAGTCAATTGCTTTATCAGATAAAAATCATCAGTCAAGAAGGAACAGCTTTATTTGAAAAAGAAACTGGATTTAGTTTAACGAGGTACGAGATCTTGATGTTCTTACAAGAAAACGGGGAATGTTTGCAAAATAAGTTACAGAGCGATTTAAAAATCGATTTGGCAGCTATTTCACGTCATCTAAAGATATTAGAACAAAAAGGATATGTGATCAGAAAAAGAAATGAGAACAATAATCGTGAAGTATTCGTTTCTTTGTCCGATAAAGCAGTGAATGAATTGACCGAGTGTGAAAAAAATCATCAAGAATCAGATGACTCCCTGTGTGTTTCGCTATCAGATGAAGAAATCGATCAACTGACTAAATTACTAGATAGATTATACTAAAAATCAAAACGAAGAAAGAAGCGGTTAAGTAATGAATAAAACTCTAGCAAACAATGATTTTTCTGATATCGTCTTTGGCAGAAAATCAATCCGTGTGTACGATGAAAATGTGAAAATCCCTCATGAAGAAATGTTGGAAATGATCCAAGAAGCAACAACAGCACCATCTTCTGTGAATCTACAACCTTGGCGCTTTGTAGTAGTTGAAAGCGAAGAAGCAAAAGCGAAATTGAAACCATTGATCCGTTTCAACACAAAACAAAATGATACATCATCTGCCATGGTCTTGATTTTTGGTGATATGAATTGCTATGAATACGGAGAAGAAATCTATGATCAAGCTGTGGAAGAAGGCAAAATGCCAGCAGAAGTTCGTGACGAACAACTAGCAGCGATCATTCCTTATTACAAAAATTTCACACGTGAACAAATGAATGACGTAGTGAAGATCGATTCAAGCTTAGCAGCTATGCAATTTATGTTAACTGCACGTAGCCATGGATATGATACAAATCCAATCGGCGGATTTGAAGCAGACCAATTAGCCGAAGCTTTCGATTTGGACAAAGAACGTTATGTCCCTGTAATGATCTTGTCAGTTGGTAAAGCAGTCGATCAAGGCTACGAATCTGTTCGTTTAGCTTCAGAAAAAATCACTTCTTTCAAATAGAAAGAAAAAGGAGACGGACGAATGATCATCATCAATGCAAAATTTACCATCAAAGAAGCAAAACGCGCTGAATTTTTAGAAGAAGCGACACAATTGATCGAAGCGACTAGAAAAGAAGATGGCTGCTTGAGTTATCAATTGTATGAGTCAACGGAACAAGTAAATGTCTTTGTGATGGTTGAAAACTGGCGTGACGAACAAGCAATCGAAGGACATAACCAAAGTCCATTGTTGCAACAATTGTTCAAAAATATGCCTGAATATGCAGAAAAAGAAACAGAATTGAATGTCGCGAAAACACTTGCTTAAAAGGATTCGTTGAGACGTTCTTTTGCGATCGAAGCAGCTAAAGTAGAAAGAACGTTCACTTTAAGAGGGAGCAAGAAAAGTCTGATGTCTATTCATCCCTAAGACCTTTCTTGCTTTGCTCAAGAAGTGAAGCATCTACTCGAAAAGCAAACAATCATATTGAAAAAAAACTACATATATGGTATATTATGTAAGTATCTTGAAAATACCGTAACCCATTTTATTAAGGGGACGTTACGGATTCGACAGGCACAGTTCGAGCTTGAATTGCGTTTCGTAGGTTACGTCTACGCTAAAACGTTACAGTTAAATATAACTGCTAAAAACGAAAACAACTCTTACGCTTTAGCTGCCTAAAAACAGTTAGCGTAGATCCTCTCGGCATCGCCCATGTGCTCGAGTAAGGGTCCTAACTTTAGTGGGATACGTTTCAACTTTCCGTCTGTAAGTTGAAAAAGAGAACATCAGACTAGCGATACAGAATGCCTGTCACTCGGCAAGCTGTAAAGCGAACCTCTAAATGAGTTGACTATGAACGTAGATTTTTAAGTGGCGATGTGTTTGGACGCGGGTTCGACTCCCGCCGTCTCCATTCGGAGAAATCACACGATTTAGCTGAACGCTAGAATCCTTTTTATGAAGGATTTTAGCGTTTTTAGTTTTCAGTTGTTCTTGCTTTTATGAAAATTTATCTAGGTCAAAATCCAGGTCAAAAATGTTTTTATATTGTATTTTCTTTTTTGAAGTCGGAAAATCACCGTTTCTTTGCGTATAATAGAGCTGGAGGATGAATTGTGATATTATGATCAATTACTTTTTTTACTTGAATAAGCAAAATACAGGTCATAGTGTATTTTTTAACCTATGGATGCTCTAGGCAGGAGGAAAGAAAATGAGAAATGAGAAGATATTGGCGATCGATGAAGATCTAACATTTAGAAGAATGATTTGGAAGGCCTTACAACCAGCTGGTGTATTGATCTATCAAAGTGATTCCGTCGAAAAAACACTGGATATCATGTCTAGAGTGACTTTTGATCTATATCTCTTAGATATTCGTTTAGCCCATCAAACAGATGGCTACCATATTGTTCAACTCATCCGAGAGCAAGACAGTCTTTCTCCCATCGTTTTTTTTACCGAACAACAAAATGAGATTGAAATTATCACTGGATTGGAGATGGGAGCAGATTATTACATCACTAAACCATTCAATCCGACACTGCTAAAGGCGCAAGTTCTCGCTATTTTGGACAGACACAAGGTACTTAAAGAACAAACGACAAAGTGCAAAAAAAATAAAATCAGTATAGGTGATTTTTGCTTTGACAAAGCGCTTTATCGTTTATATAAAAAAGGCAAATCCATTGAGTTGTCTTCAAAAAAAATCAAGCTGATGCAATTCTTTATAGAAAATCCCGAACAGGTTTTTTCAAAGGAACAAATTTATCAAAGTGTTTGGAATGACAGTGAGCTGGATGCCAATACCATTATGGTTTTTATCAATCACTTACGAAACAAAATCGAAGATGATCCAAAAAATGTCCAGTACCTCAGAACGGTTAGAGGACTTGGTTATATTTTCTTACCCTCTGGTAAAGAAAGTAATCCTTCTAATTGAGCGAAAAAAATACCTAATGAAAGTAAATCTGCTGCACCACCAGGACTTAGATTGCGTTTGGTCAATCGTTGATCATAGATCGTTAATTCATCAAGTAGCTGCTTCCGTGGAAGCTTTGCTTGATGAATTTTTTTTGTCTCTTGTTGTACTTTTTGCCACTCCTGAATACCGCCTCGGTGAAGTATATTCCCGTCTTCGATTTCGCTCATCAATAAAACCAAGGCACGTAGAAAGACTTCATCGGGCGCATGATAGTTTGCTGAACGTAAGTAGGGAAGAAGAATGGAAGCAAGACTGGGATAACACTGAGCAGCTTCGCCACGAATACCTGAAATACCATGCACCAAAAAAAGCTCTTCCCCATGTGTACGCTGTGTCTTCCGCGCTAAATCATGAAAATCCTCTTTGATCAAATCATGGGTCAGTTCTCCGGTAAGCTTTAAAATTTGCTCCGTCTGTTTGGCGTTTAATGGAAGTCTTTGGATAAAGCACTGTTGCATGTGCCAACCGATCGCGCCCAAGATGACAGCAAACGAAAAATTCGCTCCTTTATGTGTGTTGATGTCATTTGTTGCGTCAAGCATTGCTTGCTCTGCTTGATATCCAGTCTGCCTTAGCTGTTCAAATAATGATTTCGTGTTTCCTTTATGGGTAAGACCTAATGCGATATATTTTTGAAAAAAAGGTGTTAAGGTTTGGATACTTATTTGAAAAGTCTGAAAATCCATATCTGTATGCGCACCATTTGAAATAGGATCGACTAATCCTGGTTTTGGACTTAATGCTACTTCGTAAAACAAAGCATGCTGTGCAGCCTGTGCGATCGTACCGATCAGTTTGTAGTCAGTCAATTTTTCTACGCTCCATTTCAGCTAAAATAAATTGTAATGAACGATCTAAATGCTCGTGGGTGATCAAAGTGATTTGTTCTGCATTTTTTGTTTGCATCCCGCGATAGATCAGCCAATGTTCTTCAAGGGCTTTATCCCTGCGTCTGGATGAACGAATGGCGATATCGCGAAAATAAACGAGGTAAGCTTGTAACTCTAAGACAATGGATTTTAAACGGAGCATTTGGCTTTTTTCATAGATGAACGTATTGAAGTCCGAAAAATTTTGCAAGACTTTTTCTGTTTGATCTGCTTGATTATAGCTTTCGCCTCGTAATAATAGTTCTTTCAGCTCAATGAAATCTTCTTTTGTCATCTGATTCATTGCTTTGATCGTGGCAAGTGTATCTAAAGATTTACGGATATCATAGATTTCGTAAGCGTCTTTTATGCGGATACCTTTGACGACGATGCCGATTTTGGGTACGTGTTCAACCAATTTTTCATTGACTAATTGTTTCATTGCTAAGCGAATAGGTGTACGGCTGATATTCAATTCTTCGGCTAAGACTTTTTCGTTGATCCGCGTATTGGCAGGGATATCGCCAAGAATGATCGTTTTACGAAACGCTTCATAAATAAGCACATTCAATGTCTTATTTTGTGTGAGGTCCAAATTTTTACGTAATGCTTCAACAACCTTGTTCATTTCTTCTCCCCATTTCTACTTTTGCTATAAAAAACTAAGTCAATGAATAAGTCTATCATGCTTTATCCTTCGCCTCATGAGAAATGACTAAAATGTGAGTGACTTTTATTTTACAAATCGGAATAAAGTGTCCGTCTGGAAATCTCTGAGAAATTGTTCCGTAACATCGAAAAAGAGAGGATCAATTGTTTTCTACTATTACGGAGCACTTCTCAGAGTGGACATCTACTTTAGACGGTTGTTTTTATTGGGAAATATAAAATGGCATATAGCCAAAAAGAATAATTGTGACGACAAAAATAGTAAAAATACCCAAGGCATATTTTCCAGCTTCTCGTTGCCATTTCCCCATATCCAATCCGGTCAAACGTAACAAAAGATAGATAAAAGCGACTAAAGGACTGAGCAAATGGAAGGCTTGACCCATCAAAGAGGCGAGAGCCATTTGCATATTCGTAAAGCCATAGGTATGTCCGGCTTCTGCTAAAACGGGTAATACACCGAAATAAAAACCGTCATTTGAAATAAAGAAAGTACCGGGCGCTGAAATCAACGCAATGACTAATCCCCAGAATCCTGCTAGTTGTTTTGGAATGAGATAAGTAAAGCTATTCGCGAGTGCTTCAGCCATACCGGAACCTTGGAAAAGCCCCATGAAAACTCCTGCTGCAAAAACTAAAATCACGACTTGCACTGCATCGCCACCATTTGCACCAATACGGGCGGATTGATCTTTTAGATTAGGGTAATTGACCATTAAGGCAATGCATGTTCCTATTAAAAATAATAAAAGAGGTGGTAAGGCAATCGAAGAGATAAACGAGCTTGCAACCAACCAGGCAATCAACACGATCGTGAGTATCCCATTGAATACAAAATTTTTAGGACAGCGCATTTTGACTGTTTCAGGATCGGTGATTTTAGTGATTTCTTCAATTTCCTCATTTGATAATTGGGTAATACCTAAACGGTCACGTTCTTGTTTTCCCATCCGGCGTGCAACGAAAAAAATGACATAAAGCAAAGACAAGATCATTCCAGGAGCTAGGTAAGACAAGATATCCGCATCGACTTCCAATACTGCCATCGCTCGAGCGGTCGGTCCACCCCAAGGTAATAGATTCATGATGGTATTTTGAAGAATGATCAATACCCCTAAGTTCATCATTTTCATGTTTAATTTTTTATAGATAGGAATAAAAGCGGAACAGCAAATCAACGTAGTCGTTGTCCCATCGCCATTCAGCGAAACGGTTGCGGCAACGATCGCAGTTGCCATTAAAACTTTCATCGGATCGCCTTTGGCAAAATAAATCATTTTTTTAGTGATTGGATCAAATAGACCAGCGTCTAACATGATTGAAAAATATAAAATGGCAAATAATAGCATGATTCCTGTATTTGAAGTTGTTTTGATGCCTTCTAATACAAAATCGCCAATATTTCCTTTCTTTGAAGCACCAGAAATCATTGCAATTAAGGTAAATAAAAGTGGAATAACCACAAGGGAAGTAAAAGGGGACATTTTCTTTTTCATGATGACATACATGAAGATAATGATCATTGCATAAGATAAAACGGTTAGTAACATACGCTTCTCCTTTTCTGATTGCATTGTTTGTAAGCGGTATCAAAATTAGATGGGTAGAAAATTATTCTTAGGACAGAAAGAGTTGTGTGTTTCTAAAATTGACGCCTCCTTGACGACTTTAGGATAAGCAATATTTTAAAGGGAAGATAGATGAAGTAAGAAAAAAGAACATGAAAAAAACAATTTGGTCTACCTAATCTTATCGAATGCTTAATAGTACCTTAACAGAACATTAATTCATTGGAAAAAGCTTTTATATCAATGTTTGTATTGCTTTTTTTGCCTGATTCAAGAAAAAGAAACAACAAAAAAACAATCTTATATCAGTTTGAAAAACATAATTGGTTGAATCATCCTATAATAAAAATAAGGACAGAAAAGAAGAAAGGAGCAAGAAGTATGTGGCTGTTTACAAAACGAAGAAAGAAGCAACAACCAGCAGTGAAGCCCAATCCCACAATAGTAGAAAGAGACAATGAAAAGCCAGAAAAAATGAAACCGGTTCCTGCATATATTGATGCTGCGCCAGCTGATATTCAGCTTGTCAGCGTGGTAGCTGCAAGTTTAGCAGCAGAATATGATCCGGAGAGTCGATTCATTATCAAAAAAATCAAGCAGAGAAATCCGGAAGCAATTTTGGTTTCACTGATTGCTACAGGTGTAGCAGCGGGAGTCAATCCAAATAGTCAGTTTATTATACGAAAAATAGCCAAAAAATAAATGTTTTGGAGGAGAAAAAATGTTGCGGAAATTCAAAATCTCAATTGACGGAAAAGAATATTTAGTGGAAATGGAAGAAATCGGTGGAAGTCCGCAAACGAATCCAGTTCCAACACCAGAACGATCTACACCAGTTGAAGCGGTCATACCATCAGAGGTCTCAACAACTGTACCAGAAACGAAATCCTCAGTCGGAGCGGGAGCGGATGCGATGACTTCGCCGATGCCAGGCACGATTTCTCGTTTATTAGTTACAGTTGGGGAGGTAGTGGAAATCAATCAACCTTTGATGATTTTAGAAGCGATGAAAATGGAAAATGAAATCGTTGCTGGAAAAGCTGGTCAAGTGACTGGAATCCATATCAGTCAAGGAGAAATGGTGAATCCTGGTGATCCACTTATCACGATTAGTTAAATGTTCGCTTTGAGAGTAGAGTCATTTTGGTGACTCTTGGTATTCAGTATTAAGTAAAAGGAAGTGACATCTGTGGAAACACTTATTGAAGGAGTTATTGGCATGGGGCAAGAGCCGGGACGCATCGTGATGATGGTGATTGGCGGAGTCCTCATGTACCTTGGGATAAAAAAAGAATATGAACCAACGTTACTCGTACCGATGGGGTTAGGTACGATCTTAGTTAATTTCCCTAATTCAGGTGTGCTGAGTGCCGGTGGTGAGGCCGGCGCGTTCCAAATTTTGTTTGATATGGGGATTACGACGGAGCTATTTCCGCTCTTATTATTCATTGGTATTGGTGCAATGATCGATTTCGGTCCCTTGTTACAAAATCCATTTTTATTACTTTTTGGAGCCGCCGCACAATTTGGGATTTTCTTTACGATCATCGTAGCGATCCTATTAGGTTTTGATTTGAATGATGCAGCTTCTATTGGCATCATCGGAGCAGCGGATGGACCAACTTCCATTTTTGTCGCGAACACGTTGAATTCGAAATATATGGGTGCCATCATGGTGGCTGCCTATTCGTATATGGCCCTCGTGCCAATCATTCAGCCAGTTGCGATCAAAGCTGTGACGACTAAAAAAGAGCGACGTATTCGAATGAATTATCGTGCAGGGGAAGTGTCGCAAACAGCAAAAATCCTTTTTCCTTTAGTTATTTCAGTCGTCGCTGGTTTGATTGCGCCTGTCTCTCTGCCACTTGTTGGGTTTTTGATGTTTGGAAATTTGTTACGAGAATGTGGGGTATTGGATCGTTTGTCGATCACTGCTCAGAATGAGTTAGTCAATCTCATCAGCATATTATTAGGGATCGCCATTTCGGTCAAAATGCAGTATGAAGAATTTTTACAGATCGATACGTTGATGGTTATCGGTCTAGGGCTGGTTGCTTTCATTATGGACTCGATCGGTGGAGTATTGTTTGCTAAATTGTTAAATTTATTCCGAAAAAAGAAAATCAATCCAATGATCGGAGCAGCAGGAATCTCTGCTTTTCCAATGTCTAGTCGCGTCATTCAGAAAATGGCAACAGAAGAAGACCCACAGAACTTTATTTTGATGCACGCAGCTGGAGCCAATGTATCTGGTCAGATTGCTTCAGTGATTGCCGGCGGCTTATTGCTCGCCTTATTGGTATAAGAAAGGAGAAAAACGATGTCAGCAGAGTTAATTAAATCTCTTGAACTACTAGTTTTAGGATGGGGTGGCGTATTCGTTGTTATCTTGATCATTTATCTTGCCTCGATGCTATTGAGTCGCTTGTTTCCAGTAAGAAAATAAAAAGAAGGTCTTGTACATGTATACAATCAAAAGATTATGGTTGGAAAAGGACGCTCAAGTCTATCAACAATGGCTGAAGCTGATCGAAAAATCCGGTCTCACATTGAATGAAAAGGTTGACTATACCGTTGGGATCTATCAAGAAGAGCAGCTGATTGCCACCGGTTCTTATGAGCGTAATATTTTAAAATATTTGGCTGTTGCGAAAGATTTCCAATCAGAAAATTTGTTGACGAAGCTCGTTCAGCAATTAATTGATCATTTATCCGAAGAAAACAAAAGGCATTTCTTTGTCTACACAGATCCTAGTAATCACTCCATTTTTCATGCTATGGGATTTAAAGAGATCATTGCCACTGAAACCATATTGTTTATGGAACAAGGTACACCTGACTTTCAAGATTATCTTGACATGTTGAAGGCAAAAAAGAAAAAAGGTACAGGCTGTGGGATTGTGATGAATGCCAATCCTTTTACAAAAGGACATCAGTACTTGGTGGAGTGCGCAGCCAAACAAGCAGACCAAGTCTACCTTTTTATCCTTTCAGAAGATTGTTCAGAATTTTCCTTTTCTGAACGGTTCGAAATGGTCAAGCAAGGGGTCGCGCATGTAAAAAATGTCACGATTTTGCCGACTGAAGATTATCTGATTTCTTCCGCCACATTTCCTGCCTATTTTTTAAAGGAACATGCTACAGAAGAAGCGGCAAAAGCGCAAGGTACTTTGGATGCGCTACTTTTTAAAGAAAAAATCGCACCGATACTTAAAATTGAAAATCGGTTTGTCGGTGAAGAACCCTACTCTAAGATAACTGAAATCTATAATGAAACGTTGAAAAAGGTATTTGGAGAATCGCTTTCTTTGATCGTCCTACCACGCAAACGTATCAAAAGAGTAGCAATCAGTGCAACAAAAGTCCGAAAAGCCTTACAAGAAGATGACTTGCAGACATTACAAGCGTATTTGCCTGCTTCGACTTATAACTATATCAAAAATCATAAACGTAATAGAGGTGACAGGAAGTGAAAATTTATCAAAGTGCAGTGGCTGGAACAATTGAATCCAGTGATATCATGATCACGATCGATCCAAAGATAGAAAAAGGCATTGAACTTTCCTTGACAAGCAATGTCGAAAAACAATTTGGTCACCAAATCAGAAAAGTCATTATGGACACCCTTCAACAGTTAGGCATTGAAGCCGCCAAAGTAACAGCTGTCGATAAAGGTGCGCTTGATTGCACGATCCAGGCAAGGACGATTACAGCAGTCCATCGAGCTGGAAAGCAAGAGCGCTATGATTGGAAGGAGATCAATTCATGGAATGTTTAAGGAGAACGATGATGTTTGTCCCTGGTGCAAATGCAGCGATGCTGAGAGATGCGCCATTATACGGTGCAGATTCACTCATGTTTGATTTGGAAGACGCCGTATCCTTAAAAGAAAAAGATTCGGCACGCTTGCTCGTTCATATGGCATTAAAAACATTTCACTATAGCAAAGTAGAAACGGTCGTTCGAATCAACGCATTGACGGCTGGGGGTGACCAAGACATTGAGGCAATGGTATTAGCAGGGATCGATGTCATTCGCTTGCCAAAAACAGAAACCGCACAAGACATCATCGAGGTTGATCAGGTCATCACTTCAGTGGAAGAAACCTATCAAATCCCAATGGGAACCACAAAAATGATGGCAGCGATCGAATCTGCAGAAGGGGTATTGAATGCAAGAGAAATCGCTAAAGCTTCCAAACGGTTAGTTGGCATCGCGTTAGGTGCCGAAGATTATGTGACCAATATGAAAACCCAACGATACCCAGATGGGCAAGAATTGTCTTTTGCCCGAAATATGATCCTTCATTCAGCCAGAGCTGCTGGTATTGCAGCAATCGATACTGTCTATTCAGATGTTGAAAATCTTGAGGGATTTCAAACAGAAGTTCGTCTGATCAAGCAACTAGGCTTTGATGGGAAATCAGTGATCAACCCACGTCAGATTCCATTAGTCCATGCTATTTATGAACCAACAGAAAAAGAGATCCAAGCAGCGAAAGAAGTGATCTGGGGTATCCAAGAAGCGGAAGCAAAAGGTTCAGGCGTGATTTCTGTGAATGGCAAGATGGTGGACAAACCAATCGTCGAGCGAGCAGAAAGAGTGATTGCTCTTGCAAAAGCAGCGAAGTTGATCAGAGAGGAGGAGATCTAGAAATGGTTGTAAATAAAGTTGGCAAAGAGATTCCACAAACAGCAACAGTTGCTCATCGTCTGTACGAAGGTGAGTTGGACCATATTGAACCATACAAGGAAGCCAGTAGAAACATCCATCCTGTCCGATCAAATGAGAAAAAAATAGTGGGAAGTCTCAAAGAAGCCATTGAAAAAACAGGGCTGAAAGATGGAATGACGATTTCTTTTCATCATCATTTCCGTGAAGGAGACTTTGTACTTAATAAGGTCATGGAAGAGATTGCCTCGTTACGAATCAAAGATATCACGATCGCACCAAGTTCAATCGCAAATGTCCATGAACCTTTGATTGATCATATAAAAAATGGCGTTGTGACAGGAATTACCACAAGCGGTTTGCGGGATAAAGTAGGTGCAGCGATTTCGCAAGGAATCATGGAAAAACCAGTAATCATTCGTTCCCATGGTGGACGAGCGCGAGCAATTGCATCCGGTGATCTGCATATTGATGTCGCTTTTTTAGGGGCGACGAGTTCAGATGAATATGGAAATGCCAATGGAACCACTGGAAAGGCCATTTGCGGATCACTAGGTTATGCCATGGTCGATGCAAAATATGCGGATCAAGTGGTCATCCTCACAGATACATTAGTTTCTTTTCCTAATATCCCAATCAGTATTGCACAGACGGATGTCGATTATGTTGTAGAAGTGGAAGCGATAGGTGATCCCGAAGGCATTGCCAAAGGTGCGACACGCTTTACTAAAAATCCTAAAGAACTTTTGATCGCAGAGTATGCAGCAAAAGTTATCACTCATTCGCCTTATTATCAACAGGGATTCTCCTTTCAAACTGGCACAGGTGGTGCGGCACTGGCAGTTACCCGTTTTTTACGCGAAGCAATGTTGAAAGACCAAATGACTGCTAGTTTTTTTTTAGGTGGAATTACAAATGCGATGGTGGAATTACTGGAGGAAGGTTTAGTAGAAAAGATTATTGATGTCCAGGATTTCGATCATTTATCTGCGATTTCTTTAGGTGAAAACAACCAACATTATGAAATAGATGCAAGTATGTATGCTTCTCCAGCAAGTAAAGGTGCTATGGTAAATCAGCTAGATACAGCCATTGTGTCTGCGCTAGAAATCGATACGGCTTACAATGTCAATGTCATGACTGGTTCAGATGGAGTGATTCGTGGAGCTGTTGGTGGGCATCCAGATACAAGCATGGGTTGTAAAATGAGCCTGGTGATCACGCCACTCGTTCGTGGACGGATACCCACTGTTGTTGATCATGTCAATACGGTTGTGACTCCCGGAACTAGCATTGATGTCTTAGTTACGGAAGTAGGTATCGCCATCAATCCTGAACGTCAAGATCTGATCGAGTATTTTAAGGGTGTAGATATACCGCAATATACGATTGACGAGCTTAAACAAAAAGCATATGCCATCGTTGGCGAGCCTTCAGCCATCCAGTATGGCGAAAAAATCGTTGCCTTGGTGGAATATCGCGATGGCACATTGATCGACGTGGTCAAAAATGTGTAGCAAATTATTCAATGGACCAATTGTGACGCATGAAGAGATCCTTATCGCAAGAGAGGCCCGTGCTAAAAGACAAAGAAAATTATTGGTAGCAAATCCACAACATGTGTTGCTTTCAGCAACTACGAATATACCAGGTCCTGTCAAAACGTCAGAGGAAATCGCACAAGTCTTTCATATAATGGTCGAAGCTATAGAAGAATGTGTTTCAGAAGTCACTCCATTGGTCCAGTTGTACCGTAAGAAAAAAACAGGTTACGAGTATTTTTTGCTTCTTCCTTTAAGAAAAGAGCTACTAAAAAAGCGCATGATCGAACTCGAAGAAACATGCCCCTATGGTCGATTAGTTGATCTTGATGTACTTTTTTGGGAAGAAGGAAAGATGCAGCAGTTGAGTCGCGAGATGCTGGGATATAACCAACGGACATGTTACGTGTGTAACGAAGTAGCCAAAGTTTGTAGTCGCGAACAGAAACATTCCCTTCAAATGATACGCACACATATCCAGCAACTTGTTGAGAAAGGAAGGAAGTAAATGGCAAAAAAAATCCAAATGATGGAAACCGTTTTGCGTGATGGGCAACAAAGCTTGATTGCCACAAGAATGAGTACAGTAGACATGTTGCCAATCCTGAAAACAATGGATCAAGCAGGCTACCATTCATTAGAGATGTGGGGTGGCGCTACCTTTGATGCGTGCTTACGTTTCTTAAATGAAGATCCATGGGAGCGTTTGCGTATGATTCGTTCACAAGTCAAACAAACAAAGCTACAAATGTTGCTTCGAGGACAAAACCTCCTTGGGTACAAAAATTACGCAGATGATGTAGTCAAAGAATTTGTCGAGAAATCGATCAAGAATGGCATTGATAGTATTCGTGTGTTTGACGCATTGAATGATGTCCGAAATTTACAGACTGCTATTGTGACAGCTAAAGAAGCTGGTGGTCATTGCCAAACAGCTATTTCTTATACGACGAGTGAGATCCATACGATCGATTATTTTGTAAGGTTAGCAAAAGAAATGGCGGATACTGGAGCAGATTCGTTATGTATCAAAGATATGGCGGGCGTATTGACCCCGCAAACGGGTTACAAATTGATCAGTCGAATCAAAGATGCTGTTCCATTACCATTAGAAGTCCATACCCATGCAACAAGTGGGATCGCTGAAATGACCTATTTAAAAGCAGTTGAAGCAGGGGCGGACATCATCGATACGGCTATCTCTTCTTTTGCGGGTGGAACGAGTCAGCCTGCAACTGAATCAATGGCTTTGGTGCTTGAAGAAATGGGCTATGAGACAGGGCTAGATATGAAAAAAGTAACAAAAATAGCAGAATACTTCAATCCGATCAGAGATCGTTTTCGCGAAGAAGGGATGTTAAATCCTAAAGTCAAGGACATTGAACCTAAAACATTGATTTATCAAGTGCCTGGCGGTATGTTATCTAATTTATTAAGTCAGTTGACGGAACAAGGATTACAAGAGAGATATGAAGAAGTATTAGCAGAAGTGCCAAAAGTTCGAGCAGATCTTGGCTTTCCGCCACTCGTTACTCCGTTGTCCCAAATGGTAGGAACGCAAGCGCTGATGAATGTACTTTCTGGTGAGCGATATAAACTCGTCCCAACTGAAATCAAAGAATATGTTCGAGGGTTGTACGGCCGTCCTCCAGCACCAATCGCTGAAGCCATCCAACAAACAATCATTGGTGATGAACAAGTGATCCAGGAACGACCCGCAGATTTACTAGCACCTCAATTGTCGCTACTCAAAAAAGAAATCAGTGAGTATGCAAAATCACCAGAAGATCTTTTAAGCTATGCCTTGTTCCCTCAACAAGCCAAAGATTTCTTAGGGCGTCTCGAAGACCGCTTCTATGACGTACCACTGCAAACGGTTGAAGTGATGATCGACATGGACTGATGTCAAAACAAGGATTCGGTTTTTAGCCGCAGTTGAGAGATAGTAAAATAAAGGTGGATATATGTCATTTTAGAGATGTTGAGTAGATAAAATTCCCTACTCATGGACTTAGGGGCGATGTCTGAATCCTCAGTCTTGGGCGAGATTAACAATAAAAAAGGAACTGCTTGAACAGTCCCTTTGGAAAGCGCCGCTAAAAAAGGCGCCAAAAATTTCATTCGGTATAGTAGAAATAGTCGTCCTCTGTTAAAGTGACGGCTATTTTGTTTTGTCATGTTTAAGCAGTTCCACAATCAAATCAATTCAAAATGCTTCAATGCGTGAACGATCCCGCCTTCGGTATTTTTCTTCGTAATGAAGGTTGCAAGTTCTTTTAACTCATCATAGGCATTGCCCATTGCGATTTTGTGATCGCAAGCTTCGAGTAAGGCAAAATCGTTCGGTCCGTCACCAAAACCAAAAGTCGGAACATTTTCCAATTGTAACGTTTCTTTTAAGTGTTTGACGCCTGCACCTTTTGAAATACCCTTTCTGACCGTATCAATCGAATAAGGACTATTGCGGTAAAAAGTCATGTCTGGGAAACGTTCATGATAATATTCATCACCTGATTCGGAAAGAATCAGCAACATATTGATCGGATGATCCTGAAAAGCGGAAGGATCGATTGGTGGCACATCTGAATGGATAAAGCCATAAGCTTTTCTCATGGTCTCTGTGTGATGAGTACTCCAAATGTTCTCTCTATTATAAAAACAAAGGGCATGACCTTGCTCTTCGATATGGTCACGCATTTTTTGACATTCTTCTTTAGAAAAGCGTACAGAATAAATTTCTTCTCCCTCTACGCTAATGCAAGAACCATTCATTGTTACAGCGGAAGTAATACCCGCATCACGCATGATTTGTTTGATTTCCATTTCTGTCCGTCCAGTAGCGATAACAGGTAGGATATCATTCTCTTTTAATACTTGGATTGCTGCGGCGATCTCAGGAGTTATTTTAGAATGTCCATCTAATAAAGTTCCATCGAGATCGAAAAATGTGATTGCTTGATAGTTTGTCACAAATAAAACTCCTTTTTCATTTGACTATCTTTATCTTATCAAAGAATGAACAAAAGACAAACGTTTCGTGAAGAATTACTGAACTTATTGGTTCAGCAACCATTTTAGAGTATACTATAGACAGAGATTGGAGAGTGAAATCATGATTTTTTTAACAGTTGGTCTTTTTTTGACCTTGATAGGGCTCTTATTTTTAATTTTGCCTTCTAAAGGTAATTTACCTTTCTATGGTTATCATTCAGAACGTGCCACAAGATCCGACGAACATTGGCGGATTGCCCAACGAACAAGCGGAAAATATTTCTTGATTTTCGGATTATTGATGACCTTGATCGGCTACGGATTAAAAATCACAGGACATACCAATTTTTTTATTATTGAAATGTTGGTCTTAGTGTTTCCGATCATGCCGATTTTTATATTAACAGAAAAAAAATTACAAACTTACGATTTGATAAATGGAGGAGACGAGCATGAACATTTTAATGATTGAAGATAATCAATCCGTATCTGAAATGATGCAGATGTTTTTTTTGAATGAAGGATGGGAAGCAACCTTCAAATACGACGGAAAAGAAGGATTAGATGCGTTTTTAGAGAATCCGCAACATTGGGATATGGTCACGTTGGATCTTAATCTTCCGACAATGGATGGCATGATGGTTGGACGAGAAATCCGAAAAGTTTCTAGTACAGTACCAATCATCATGTTGACCGCCCGAGATTCTGAAAGTGATCAAGTGATCGGTTTAGAGATGGGAGCTGATGACTATGTCACTAAACCTTTTAGTCCCTTGACATTGATTGCACGTATGAAGGCATTACACCGTCGTAGCGAATTGGTAGAAACAAAAGAAGAAAATCCATTATCTGATCAAAATTTTGACATCCAAACCGATCACTTCAAGATGAATACGAAAACGCGTGAAGCCTACTTGAATAACCAACCGATCGATGGATTGACACCAAAAGAATTTGATCTTTTATTTACATTAGCAAAAAAACCAAGACAAGTGTTTTCAAGAGAACAGTTATTGGAACTCGTTTGGGATTATCAATATTTTGGTGATGAACGAACCGTCGACGCCCATATCAAAAAATTGCGTCAAAAAATCGAGAAAGTAGGCCCACAAGTGATCCAGACCGTTTGGGGAGTAGGCTATAAATTTGATGATTCAGGTGTTGCCTGATGCGCTATTTATACCAACAATTACTGGCATTTTGTGGGATGATCGCGATGATCATCTTGATCGTCGGTATTTCTTTTACGCAATTGACCAAGCAGACCATCGAAGAAAATAATTACCAACAACTTTTTGGTTATGCCGAGTCGGTGGAGAAAACGACCCAAACCTTTGCGGATACGTTTCCTCAATTCAATCAAGATCAAGCATTCCAAAATGCGTTGGAACTGACTGAACAAGTATTAACTGAACAAAATGTCAATTTTATCTTTATTGATAAATATGAGCGAGTGATTTATCCAACTGCTGGGGTTTACTTGAATTTTACGATTACAGCAGATCAATGGGAAAGTTTGAGAAGCGGTCGCCAAGTCAAGTTTACTTCAAATAAAAATATCTCAGGAGAGAATCAAGCCACATCCTATGCTTTGGTTCCTTTCAACTTGAATCATGAGTTTTATGGGGGATTAGTTGTAAGCCAACCAGCCAGAAACATCGACAATAGCGTGCGATCAGTCACCTTGAATCTCTTCAAAGGCTTCATCTTCTCAAGTATCATTGCAATCATCGCAAGCTATGCCTTTGCGGCTTTCCAAGTCAAACGGATCAATCGTTTGAGAAATGCTACAAAAGAAGTCACGAATGGCAACTTCGATGTGCAATTACCTGTAAATGACAAAGATGAATTTGATGAATTAGCAGATGATTTCAATAAGATGACCAACTCACTGAAAGAATCACGAGCAGAAATCGAGGAACAAGAGAATCGGCGCAGACAATTCATGGCAGATGCTTCCCATGAAATGCGGACCCCTTTAACAACCATCAATGGCTTGTTAGAAGGTTTAGAGTATAATGCCATCCCAGAAAACCAACGGGAAAATGCCATTAAATTAATGAAAAATGAAACTGAACGTTTGATTCGTCTAGTCAATGAGAATCTAGATTATGAAAAAATCAGAACGAATCAAATCAGTATGGTCATCAAAAAATTTGATGGGACAGAAACGTTAAAAAACATTGTTGCTCAATTGGAAGCAAAAGCAGAAGCTGCGGGTAATCAATTGATTTTAGAAGCACCTGAACAATTAGACGTATACGCTGATTATGATCGGTTTGTACAGATCATGGTCAACATTATTCAAAATGCGATCCAATTCACTGAAAATGGAACGATCACAGTCACATTAGAAAAAGGTTATCTTGAAACGATCATCAAAGTGACCGATACTGGTATTGGTATGTCAGAACAACAAATGAAAAGCATATGGGATCGCTATTACAAAGTTGATCCATCTAGAAAAAATACAAAATATGGCGAATCCGGCTTAGGGTTACCGATCGTTCAACAATTAGTTCGATTGCATAAAGGAAAACTCGACGTAACAAGTGAGTTAGGAAAAGGAACGACATTTACTGTAAAATTACCAGATGTTGAAATCGAATGATAACTAAATCAAAAACCGTTAAAACAAGGCTTCTATCTTGTTTTAACGGTTTTTTTATGAAGATCAACAAGCACAAGTCAACTCGCTTCTTTACAATCAGTGACATATGGGCTTTCGGCAATCGAAAGATCATGAGTCAACAATAAGATCGAAAAAGAATGATCGTTGACTAAATCGCAAAGATTTGTCAAAAGATCTTGAATCTCGATAATCGACAAATCATCGATAGGGTCTTCGATGATCAGTTTATTTTTATCGGCGAGGATCGCATGCATCAGTTGCAATTTGATTCTTTCATACGTGCTCAATTCACTTACTGATTTTTTGAGCAACGAGGAATCTATCATTAGCTTATCTTGCGCTTGTTCCTGTTTGGCTTTTTTTTGTTTTTCGGGGATGTCCAAAAATACTTGTTCTTTTAAATTAAGATAAGGGAAGAACGGCCAATTTTTTTGAACGATCATCAGATCAGTTCGTTCTGAAGCAAGGAGTTGTGCTTTGATCTCTGTGAAAATCACCTGTTGTTCGGCTTTCGAACCGATCAGAACAGTAAAACCGCTAAATGATATCAGTGAATCATGTTGGTTCATCAATGATCAGCTTCTTTCTTTTTAAAAGTCGATTTGAAATCATGAAAAGACAGGTACTAAGTAATGTGCTAATACTAACTAAACAAATGATCGTCTGTCCGATCCCTTTTAAGGTATCTACTAAAAAGTTATCGCTAAAAAAATCGATCATGAAAAAACTATTTTGATCAATCGAGATCGATAAACCATTTCCAGAAGAAAAGACACTTGGTAAATTCGGTAGTTCGAAGAAATCTAACAGAGCCAAATTGATTTTTTGGAGTAAAGCTTGATAGCCATTTTGGAAAGCAAAAACGATCAAAAGAACGCCAAGACAACTCAGAACTAATGGAATCAAGGATTGCCAAAAAACAAAGAAGAACATTTTTGGTTTGGAAAGACCCGCTAATCGCCAATTGATGATTTCCATACGATGACGATAGAGTGAGAGTAAAAAGAAAAAAAAGAAACACAAGGCAAACAGTGCCAGTATACAACTGATCACAACCAGATAGGCTTGTTGAAGCGTTTCTGATGAAGGCAAGTTTTCTTTGACATCAGAAGCATCAAATATCAACACCCGATCTTGGATTTGTTTGTGTAAAGTGGTTTGTAGATTATATAAGTTAAAGCTGATCAATAATAGAAAAGCAGAAAAGCTTGAAAACAAAGTATATAGAAATGTTTGTTTTTTGTAATAAAGTAATCGTGCGGTAGAATAACGGATCATATTCATACTTTTCACCTCAAGAATAGTATAAAAAATGAATATGAATAAAGTATGAAAATCATTTAGTGAAAAACCGAAATAAAGGAAGGCTGACCAAGTAGGACAAGCAATGGGAACCTGGAGGCGTATAAAAAACTTCTTTAGTGACGCTATTCTTTTGGTCCTACTATGAGATCCAGTGCAAAAACTAATAGGAAAATGTATTAATTTCAAGATTTATGAACGAGCGATGAGTCCCCAAGAATCAAATGATTTGTCTGGGATCTTAATGGTTTCAGACTTAGAGTATGTATGAGGGGACAGAGATGCATCGAATATGTTTAGTAGCATCTCTTTGCACTTTCAATCGTGCGGGTAAAAAAAATCACTGAGTAGAAATAAGCAAATCTATTTATATCGCTAGTTATTAGATCAAAAAAAGCACCCGAAGAAAGGATTTCCTCGAGTGCTGTTCGTTGAGTGATAACATTAGCTACTTATTCTCACGTTGTTCATTCGTTGTTTTCTACTGCATCTTCACTATCCGTAGGTTCCTCGGTAGGAATACCATGGATATCTTGGAAAGTTTTTGTTTCGTAAAGATTTTGTGTCGTTTGATTGTTGTTCTCACTGAAGACGCTTGTTGATTTGTCACCAAGTGAACGCTCGGCATCATTTAGATGTTGCAAGCCATTTTTGTAATCAAACTTAGAAGTATCAAGTGGTTCTAAACCACTTTCTGTATAAAATCGAAGTAGATCGCCATTGTTGATCTGGTCTGAAACGGCGAGTTGCTTGCTGACTGCTTCACGTAAGGCAGTAACTTCTGCTTGTTGTTCTTCAGTCATATCGGATAGGACTTCACCTGTTTGGGTATCGTAGACAGATCCACCATAATAGGTATATTTAGGTGAAACGAAGTCACCATCACGGAAAGCGACTAACTGGTTATTATCAGGTGAGAAAAGATCTTGTCCTAATTGGATATAATTTTTTGAATCAACACCTAACAAATGAAGCAATGTCGGTAAAGCATCTACTTGGCCACCGTACGTATGATTGATTCCACCTTTTGTTTGTCCGGGGATATGGATCATATATGGCACGCGTTGCATCGCTGCATTGTCAAAATTTGTCCATGTCGAACTTGTTTTACCAACTAATTCAGCTAAAGATTTGTTTCTTGTATTAGAGATCCCGTAGTGGTCACCATATAAGACGATGACTGAGTTTTCATACAAGCCACTTGCTTTTAAATAGTTGAAGAATTCTTCTACCGCTGTGTCTAAATAGTTAGCTGTCGCAAAGTAACCATTGATTGTTTCATCGTTCGTATTAGCTACTGGGAATCCAGCTTCCTCATTCGTGAATTTTGAATAAGGGAAGTGATTCGATACAGCAATGAATTTTGAGTAGAAGGGTTGTTGCATACGTTCTAAATATTGGACGGATTGTTCAAAGAATGGTTTATCATGTAAACCGTATTGGAATGAGTTATCGTCATTCACGTCATAGTATGAAGCATCAAAGAAGTAATCATATCCAAAACTCTTATAAGTTTCGTTACGGTTCCAGAATGTACCAGCATTCCCATGGAATGCTGCACTGGTATAGCCTTTTGTTTGTTTTAAAATATTTGGTGCTGCTTGGAAAGTATTCTTACCACCAAGTTGAGTGAATAGCGATCCTTGGTTCAAACCGAATAATGAATTTTCCATCAATGTCTCTGCATCACTTGTTTTTCCAGCTTTTACTTGATGGAAGAAATTGTCAAAACTAAATGTTTCATTACTGTGGAATAAACTATTCAAGAAAGGTGTTACTTCATGTTCTACGCCATTTTCGTCTTTCAGTTTATAATCGATCACAAACTGTTGTAAGCTTTCTAAATGGATATAGATAACATTCTTACCCTCAGCTAATCCATAGAGATCTTGGTTTGGTTGCGCATAATGTTCTTTGACGTAAGTTGCTACTTCTTTCATATCATTTGGACTTGCTTCAGCTCGTACTTGGTTCGTTTGGTAAGTTTGGATACCGTCGTATACCATGAACGCGTTCAGTCCAAGATATTTAACTAGATAATCACGAGAGAATGTACGTGTCAATAACTCTGGGCGATCTGCTTCAGCTAAAAATAGATTTCCAGAGAAGATCATCACTGCTAATGTAGTAAAAGCAAACGCCATTCGAGCGCGTACAGGACGTGGGTCCATTTTGATTTTTTTCGTTGCTAAAAGTGCAATGATCAAAATGATATCGATCCAATAAAGGACATCATAAGGACGGAATAACCGTAAGGCACTTTCGCCTAAACCACTTGCGACTTTTCCGGCGCCTAGGATCGCGTTGATCGTAATAAAATCAGTGAACTCACGATAATAGATGATGTTAGAAAATAAGAGCAAGGTCAACAAGAAATAGATGACTAGCATCGTGATATACGCTGCTTTCGTTCGTCTAACATATAAGGCAATCCCTAAAAGAAGGATAGTCGTTGCGATCGGGTTGATGAACAAGATAAAATATTGGATGCCACTCTCGATCCCTAAATGGAAATCAAATAGATAAGTAGCAATCGTTTTGACCCATAACAAAACTGCTAGTAAAGAAAAAAATCCGAGCCTTTTATTTAAAAAAGCGGGTGTTTTTATTTTCAAATTAATCTTCCTTTCTGCACTCTTACATAAAAAAAGAGTGACATGAAACATACTCACGACTCACATACTCCTAACCATTTTACTAGTAGACCAAAATAGTGTCAATTGAAAGTACAAATCAAGCTTGATAGATTAAGATTTTCTTTAAGATCGCTAAGTTTTGTACAAAAATCTACACATGAATAGGGAGGACAAAAGTGCGCAGCACTGAGAAATCATCATGGAAAATCGGAAATCATTCTTCAAATTGTCGTTTTTCAAATTTTTTTCTGAAGGAGCTACTTTCGGAACACTGTGCATTTCGTTTTAGTGGGAGATAAGGAGTTTTTATTTTAGCTCTTTTCTAAGGGAAACTACCTATAAGACAAGGAATCTCTAAGACAAGAAGCGTGTTTTTTGTTATACTAAAAGGGAGAATGAAAAAGCAGGTGAGCCAATGAAACTAACAATAAAAAAAAGAGCAGTCAAAAAATTTTTAAAAGGCTATCCATTGATCCAAGAAGAAGATCTAGTCCAAATGAAAAAAACGACGGAATGGGTAGAGTTAATTGATCAGCAAGGAAAATTTTTAGGAAAAGGCTATTTAGGAAAACAAAACAAAGGGATTGGTTGGGTACTCAGTCAAAAGGATGAACCATTTGATCAATCATTTTTTGAACTAAAATTTCTGACAGCTAAAGAAAAAAGGACAAGCTATTTTAATGATGAGCAGACAACAGCTTTTCGTTTGTTCAATGGAGAAGGGGATGGGATCGGTGGTTTGATCATTGACTACTACGATAGCTTTGCTGTCTTTTCTTGGTACAATGAAACCTTATATTTGGCTCGTGAAGTTTTATTAAAAGCTTTTCAAGCTGCTTATCCTGAAATTGTCGGAATCTACGAAAAAATCCGCTTTGAAACAACACGATTACCGGAGAGCCAGCATGTGACTGGAGAAGAGGCCAAAGAACCACTACTTGTCCAAGAAAATGGAGTGACTTATGCCACTTATTTGAATGAAGGTCTGATGACAGGAATTTTCCTTGATCAAAAAGAAGTCAGAGGGGCATTGATCGATGGCTTAGCTTTAGGGAAATCAGTACTGAATATGTTTAGCTATACCGGTGCTTTTTCTGTAGCTGCTGCTATGGGTGGGGCAACAGAAACGACAAGTGTCGATCTAGCAAAACGAAGTTTGAAAAAAACTCGTGAACAATTTGAGGTCAACGGGTTGACACCGGATGCCCATAAAATCATCGTCATGGATGTTTTTGAATACTTTAAATATGCCCAACGTAAAGGTTTCTCTTATGATGTAATCGTTTTGGACCCTCCAAGTTTTGCTCGGAACAAGAAAAAAGTCTTTCGTGTAGCCAAAAATTATGGTGAATTAGTGAAAGATAGCTTGTCGATCTTAGCCGATGAAGGAATCCTGATTGCCTCAACAAATGCAGCCAATGTGTCGATTGATCAATTTCAAGCAATGATCGAAGATGAACTAATCTCTGCAGAGTATGAATACCAAATCAGCGGTGTTTATCGTTTGCCTGATGATTTTCAAACCATTGATTCTTTCCCAGAAGGAAATTATTTAAAGGTATTTGTTTATGAAATAAAAAAATAGAGAGGGCGTGAAGTAAATGTTTCAAGTAAAAGGAGTAAGATTTGGTACTGGACGTCCAAAAGTCTGTGCGCCCTTGACTGGTACAACTCGCGAAGAACTTCTGAGAGAAGCAATCCTGGCGAGGGAAGCCGGTGCTGATTTGGCTGAATGGCGTCTTGATTGTTATCAGGATGTCTTCAACAAAGAACAACTAAAGGAAACGTTAGTACTGATCTATGAAATGTTAGAAAGACTTCCATTGCTTTTGACTTTTCGAACCTTAGAAGAAGGTGGAACGCAAGATATTTCAATCAAAGACTATCACGATCTGTATAAATTTTTGATCGACACAGAATTAGTGGAAATGCTAGATATTGAGTTGTTCAAAATCGAAAGTATGGAAAAGGATCTGCTCCATGATATCCACCGCCGCCAGATCCCACTGGTCATCAGTAGTCACGATTTTAAAGAAACACCAGCAGATCCGGTCTTGCTGTATCGTTTGAATATGATGGAACATTTTGGTGCAAGTATCGGCAAAATTGCTGTGATGCCAAATAATGAACGTGATGTTTTACGGATGATGGAATTGACTCGTCGTGCACATGCGTTTGTGTCAATGCCTCTAATCACTATGTCAATGGGTGAGCTTGGCATGGTCTCTCGACTTGCAGGCAACGTGACAGGTTCAGCCATCACTTTCGGTGCGTTAGATGCGACACGAGCTTCTGCACCTGGCCAATTACCAGTTAAAGAATTAAAACAAATCATTAGTTTACTCAATGAAAATTAAGCTAGACGAAGGTGAAGATTTTGGCAAAGAAGAAACCAGTAAAAACGAATGCTATACGTATGGTAGAACAAAAAAAGATTGCTTATACAGAACATGAATATGCTTGGGATGAAGCACATATCAGTGCCTCATCCGTTGCTGCTCAGTTGCCAGGAAGTGAATCACGAATTTTTAAAACATTAGTAGCAGTGGGGAATAACATAGGTCCGATCGTTGCCGTTATCCCTGGAAGCACTGAACTTGATTTAAAAAAACTAGCAAAAGTCTCCGGCAATAAAAAAGTAGAAATGCTCCATCTCAAGGACTTGGAAAAAACGACCGGATATATTCGAGGTGGCTGTTCACCAATTGGTATGAAAAAATTATTCCCAACATTTATTGAAGAACAGGCAAAAGAATATGACCAGATCATTATTTCTGCTGGAAAGCGCGGATTGCAAATGGAACTTGCTCCAGAAGCAATCGCTGAGTTGACCAATGCAACATTTGTCGATATCAAAATTTAAAAACCACAAACAAAAAGCAAAACAAATGCTGAAAGATCGATCCATGAAAGGCGAACGACACGCGTTGCCTTTCATGGATGTTTCATTCAAGCAATGTTTTGCTTTTTTGTCTCTTACCATTGACTTTGCATGGCTGCGTGCATCCCTGAAACACGCCCCGTAGCAAAAGCTGCCGTGATATTAAAGCCACCTGTATACCCATTTACATCAAGTAATTCACCGCCAAAAAACAATCCGTTCAATACTTTACTTTCCATGGTTTTTGGATTGACTTCTTTTAATGAAACGCCACCACCAGTAACAAAAGATTTCTCGATGGGAAATGTCTTATGGATCAATAGCTCAAAGTTTTTACATAATTCAGCAAATTCTTGGATTTGTTTTTCGGTTGTTTGGCTACCAGTTAGTTCGGTCATTTCTAGACGTTCAAGATAAAATTGGAGTAGACGTTCAGGTAGAAAACCACGCCACGCATTGATCAAATTCTTTTTCGATTCCTTACTTAGTTCCACTAACTCCTGTATCAGTTCTTCGACTGATTTCGTCGGGAAGCAATCTAAAGAAACAGTTACAGGTGCCTGCGTTTTTTGTAGTTCATTGTTGATGAAGCTGGAACACCTTAAAGCTGCTGGTCCAGAGATCCCAAAATGGGTAAATAAAAGATCCATCGTGTGTTCCGTGATCACTTTTCCTTTTTGGTTCAAGACACGTAACGTGATATCTTGTAAAGAAAGACCTTGCAACACTTTATCCGCAATAAATGATTCCTCAGAAATCAAAGGAGACTCTGTTGCATAAAGTGGTGTGATCGTGTGGCCTACTTTTTTGACCAATTTATACCCATCACCCGTTGCACCAGTAGAAGGATAGGTGCGTCCACCAGTCGTCAAAATGACGCATTTTGCTTTAAATTCATCAAATTCAGTACGCACACCATAGATTTGGTTGTCCTTATGGATCAATTTTTCTACACGTTCACCAAAAAACATCGTGACGTTCAATTCATTCAGACGATGAACCAGTGCTTCAATGATCGTTTTAGATTTATTAGTCACTGGAAACATTCGTCCATGATCTTCTTCTTTTAAGTGAACCCCTTGTGTTTCAAAGAATTCCATGATGTCAAAATTGTTGTATTGAGAAAACGTACTATATAAAAATTTACCATTTCCTGGGATATGCGCAATCAAATCATCAACAGGGCGATTATTTGTGACATTACATCGACCGCCACCAGTCATCAATAATTTTTTACCTGCTTTTTTATTTTTTTCGATCAACAAGGCACTGGCACCATACTCGGCTGCACTTATTGCAGCCATCATGCCACTTGTTCCTGCGCCAACAACAATCACGTCATAAGTTTTTTCCATTTTCTCACCTCACAGAGAGTGTAGCATATTTGAAGACGATTCGCAGAAAATGTTTTGACCTATGATTGAAATAAGCTAAAATAAAGTCAGATGAATAAAGGAGCGTGAACCTATGTCAAATGCAAAAGAATACGTACAAGCGATACAAGAAAAACTTCACCAAAAAGATGACGGCCAAATCGAGTTTCTGCAAGCGGTCGATGAATTTATGCCTACGGTCATCCAATTTTTAGAAAAAAATCCAGAATACATTGAAAAAAATATTCTAGGGATTTTAGTAGAACCAGAACGAGTGATCCAATTCCGTGTTCCTTGGCAAGATGATCAAGGAAACTGGCAAGTGAATCGTGGGTACCGAATCCAATACAATTCAGCCATCGGACCATATAAAGGTGGCTTACGTTTTCATCCAAGTGTCAATTTGAGTATTTTAAAATTCTTAGCATTTGAACAAATTTTCAAGAACAGCCTGACAGGCCTACCAATCGGTGGCGGTAAAGGCGGAAGTGATTTTGATCCAAAAGGAAAATCGGATAATGAAATCATGCGCTTTTGTCAAAGTTTCATGTTGGAACTGGCAAAACATATCGGACCTTCAATTGATGTACCGGCAGGCGACATCGGTGTAGGTGCTCGTGAGATCGGCTATATGTATGGTGCCTATAAACGACTGAAACAATATGATGCAGGCGTTTTGACAGGGAAACCTTTAGATTTCTGGGGAAGTAAGATCCGAACAGAAGCAACAGGTTATGGCTTAGTTTATTATGTGAAACACTTATTGAACGAAGAACAAGATTCATTTGCTGACAAAACAGTGATGGTTTCAGGCAGTGGGAATGTGGCAATCTATGCAATCGAAAAAGTCCATGAATTAGGAGGGAAAGTGGTTACTTGTTCTGATTCAGGTGGCTATATCTATGACCCAGAAGGTATCGATCTTGATCTATTAAAAGAATTGAAAGAAGTCAAAAGAGCCCGCTTAACAGAATACGTCAAAGAACGCTCATCAGCTGAATACCACGCAAATGAATCGGTTTGGACTTTGAAACAAGCGGCTGATATTGCTTTACCTTGTGCAACGCAAAATGAAATCGACGGACAATTGGCAGAGATCCTTGTAGAAAATGGCGTGAAGATCGTCGCAGAAGGTGCGAACATGCCATCCACATTAGATGCTGTTTCAGTCTATGAAAAAGCAGACATCTGGTATTGTCCAGGAAAAGCTGCCAATGCTGGTGGTGTAGCTGTATCTGCGCTAGAAATGAGCCAAAATTCACAACGATTGGTGTGGGAAAGCAGCCAAGTTGATGCGCAACTTGATGAGATCATGGCAACGATCTATCAAACATGTCGTCAAACTGCCAAAGAATTTAGCAACGAAAAAAATCTTTTGCTTGGTGCTAATGTGGCAGGTTTTGAAAAAGTCGCAAAAGTAATGGCTATGCAAGGTTTAGTCTAAAAAATGGAAGTTTCTTGCAAATATTAGAAGCTTCTCGCATATTTGCTTGAAAAATAATAAAAAAAAACGTAAAGTATATCTGTAGATTGAAACTTTTAAGGAGGAACAAAAATGGCACACATTCATTTTGACTATTCAAAAGTTGCACCATTTGTCAATGAACATGAGTTAGGCTATATGCAGAGTCAAGTTACTGCTGCAGACAAATTATTACGAGAAGGAACTGGCGCAGGTAGCGATTTCCGAGGATGGATCGACCTACCTACGAACTACGACAAAGAAGAATTTGCTCGTATTAAAGCTGCTGCTAAGAAAATCCAATCTGATTCTGAAGTCCTTGTGGTCATCGGTATCGGTGGTTCTTATTTAGGTGCTCGTGCAGCAATCGATTTCTTACAACATACCTTCTACAACTTGTTGGGAAGCGACAAACGCCAAACACCACAAATTTTCTTCGCTGGAAACTCAATCAGCTCAACTTATCTTGCTGACTTGATCGAAGTGATCGGCGACCGTGACTTCTCAGTAAATGTCATTTCAAAATCAGGAACAACGACTGAGCCAGCCATTGCATTCCGTGTATTCAAAGAATTACTTGTTAAAAAATATGGTCAAGAAGAAGCAAACAAACGCATCTACGCTACAACAGATAAAGCAAAAGGGGCTGTTAAAGTAGAAGCAGACGCAGAAGGATGGGAAACATTTGTGATTCCTGATGACGTCGGTGGACGTTTCTCTGTATTGACAGCAGTTGGTTTGCTACCGATCGCCGCAAGCGGAGCAGATATCGATGCCTTGATGCAAGGTGCTGCCGATGCAAGCAAAGCTTATTCAAGCGACAAACTTGAAGAAAACGAAGCTTACCAATATGCAGCAATGCGTAATATTCTTTACCGTAAAGGCAAAGTTACTGAATTGTTGATCAACTACGAACCAGGAATGCAATACTTCTCTGAGTGGTGGAAACAATTATTCGGCGAATCAGAAGGTAAAGACCAAAAAGGAATCTACCCTTCAAGTGCAAACTTCTCAACAGACTTGCATTCACTTGGACAATACATCCAAGAAGGACGTCGCAATATCTTCGAAACAATCGTAAAAGTTGAAAAACCACGTAAATCAATTACAATTCCTGAACAAGCAGAAGACTTGGACGGACTTGGTTATTTACAAGGAAAAGAAATTGACTTTGTAAATACAAAAGCTTTTGAAGGTACATTATTAGCTCATACAGACGGCGATGTACCAAACCTATTAGTTAAAATCCCTACAATGGATGCTTACACATTAGGTTACACAATGTACTTCTTTGAAATTGCTGTCGGCATTTCAGGTTACTTGAATGGCATCAACCCATTCGACCAACCAGGAGTAGAAGCTTACAAGAAAAACATGTTTGCTTTACTAGGCAAACCAGGGTTTGAAGACCTTGCGAAAGAATTGAACGAACGCCTGTAAGATGGGGGTTAGAGAAGATTCTTAGTAATGAAAACGACTAAACATGTAGGTGCCATTTTATTTTAATGGTACTACATGCAGAAAAGACAGCCGATTATTGGCTGTCTTTTTTTTTGATGTAAATTGGACCAGTTGACCAGATGCTTTTTATCTTGATTGTTTAAAAAATCATCTGATTTACTTACAGCACGTTCTTTGACAAGGAGAGAGAGGTGACCATATATCTGGGGGATAGATACTTCTTTGTAACTAAGTGTAATTGGAGTGAGAAATATATTTATGGAGGTAGTATAGTTTGATCAAGGTTTATTGACAAATAAAGCCTACTAAATTTTTTTGTTAAAAAATTAAACTGCGTTTCCGTATGCATCAGTTATTGTGATCGTTCCTTCCTTAGAAACTCGATAAAAACCTACCGATCCTGATCCTCCTTGTTCAAGTATTGATTTACTTTGTGTATTGAATAGATAGTCTGATTCAATTATTTATAGAAAGTAACCACGATATCCTCATTTTGTAATTCAGGAGAATCACTGATAAGTACTTGCATTGCTCGTTCCTGAGAGGTTATTGCATTACCTACAAGGGGCGAAGAAGCAGCCGTTGATTCCGTTGTTACCTCAGATGATTGAGTAGAATTTATAGCTTCTTGAATTTGTCAAGGTTGAAATATTGATGAATTTTCTTGAAACGAACTCTTTTCATTTATTGAATTTAGTTCGATATTACTCGTTGAACTTATAGATTGGTTATCTGACTCTGTATTTTTTGAGGTAGTTGTCTCACAAGCAGCGAGTAAAAGAAGACTAGTTACCATACCAATAAAAACAATTTTTTTATTATAATTTCTCCCATATATATTATTTATTTATCGTACACTTTATATATATAGTGTAAAAAGATAACGCATCCAAATTAGCGTGATAATAATAATTACTTACATTAAACTTGTTTTGACTAGAGATAGGTATCATAAACTCTAATGATGTTTTGCGAGAGTTATTATTTGTGTTCTTAACTGATACGTGCTATATTAAACAAGTAATCTAATTTGAAACGTAATCTGAGCGATATATTCACACTATAAAAACTCCTTTTACCAAGTAATGTTAATTGCAATAAAACACGTATGATTTACGTAATAGGAGGAAATATATATGAATAACGGTACAGTAAAATGGTTTAACTCAGACAAAGGTTTTGGATTTATCACTGGTGAAGATGGACAAGATGTATTTGCACATTTTTCAGCCATCCAAGGTGAAGGCTTTAAGACTTTAGATGAAGGTCAAGCAGTTACTTATGATATTGAAGATGGTCAACGTGGACCACAAGCAGTAAATATCAATAAATAATTCAATAGACGAATTTGAACCATCTCCTTGTGAGATGGTTTTTTTGTTATTTGGAATAGATATGAAAATTTTGGAAACATTTGAAAAATCAAGTAAACTATTATTTAATAATCAGTAGGTAGAGATCGCAAGAATCAAATGCTTTTAAAGTAATTAGAAAAGAGGAAAAGTATATGGAATATGTCATTACAACCCAAGAACATTCTGATTGGCTTTCAGTAGCTAATTCTATCCGTCAATTTGAATGGAAAGCAGCAAAGTATATAGCAGAAAAAATGGAAAAACAAGAATTTACAGATTGGGAATCCGTGATTATTGCAAAAGATGGAAATCATGTTGTAGGATTTTGTACTCTTGTAAAAAAAGACATTATTGATACGAAGGACTACACGCCTAACATTGCCACTGTTTTTGTCGCGCCAGAATATCGAGGGAAGCATATCAGCCAAAAATTAGTTACAACAGGTGAAAATAAACTAAAGGAAATTGGTTTCGGCAGTGTATATATAACAACTCAACATGAAGGGTTATATGAAAAATGGGGATATCGGGAAATAACTAAGGAAAATGATCGGTTTGGACGATTGATGCGGGTATTAAAAAAAAATTTGATGAATGAAAAATCCCAATGAATAGGAGCGGCTCATACTAAGCGATTAATCAGTTATTTGAATAAGTAAAACAAGTATGCAGACATATTTGTTCGTATTTATTGAACATTGGTTTGATGTTTTCATAAGCTCATTCTTAGTAAAAATCAAGGGAAATTCAATATGTTTTTCACAGATTATTTGTAAGATTAAGCGAATTCAAAAATACTGATAGGAGAATTTTTTCATGAAGAGAATTTTAGTAATTATTTTAGGTATAACAGTTTTATTAAGTGGGAGTATGTTTTGGAATAGTAGAGATGCGGCAGCAAAGGAGCAAGGTGGCACTTATCTTCTAGGCTGTACCATGAGAATAGAAGGAAAACAGTATAAATGGAGAGAAGCGTCATTTGGTGGTACGAACAGAGGGTATGAAATCAACCCAGGGAAATATCGCTACCAATTAAGTCCAAATCCACATAAAGATCCTTGGTATAATAAAAACCAAGTGAAGTTTTATAACCAAGGTGCTGATCAAATCGAAAAACAAGCAAATGAAGAGAAATGGCAGAGCAAGGGATGGCCTGATACTATCAAAAATATTACGATCCATGGTATTGAGTACAAATTGACAAAATAAAAATATTAATGGTACAAACTTATACTACTAGAATGATAAATCAAAAGAATAAGCGTAAATATTTGTATTCTTAGGTAATACATGGTATATTAAATAAGTAATCTAATTTGAAACGTAATCTGAGCGATATATTCACACTATAAAAACTCCTTTTACCAAGTAATGTTAATTGCAACAAAACACGTATGATTTACGTAATAGGAGGAAATATATATGAATAACGGTACAGTAAAATGGTTTAACTCAGACAAAGGTTTTGGATTTATCACTGGTGAAGATGGACAAGATGTGTTTGCACATTTTTCAGCCATCCAAGGTGAAGGCTTTAAGACTTTAGATGAAGGTCAAGCAGTTACTTATGATATTGAAGATGGTCAACGTGGACCACAAGCAGTAAATATCAATAAATAATTCAATAGACGACTTTGAACCATCTCCTTGTGAGATGGTTTTTTTGTCTTTTTATCAAATAATAAGATTTGGAAAGAGAGTTAAATAAAGCTAATTTATGATATATACTAAATCATGTAAAAGGGTATACTTAGGCTTATTGAGATTTAAAATTTAAAACAGTATGTACATAAAAAGGAAAATGTATTGTAAGATTTTTAAAACTAGAACAGAAAGCATCAACGGAATGAAGATACACCAAAACAACGGCAGTTACGCCGCATCAATGTGTTGGTAAAATAATGTCAGCAAGTGATCTGTACTATTGATGCGTATGTTAGATAACGCTAGTCAATAAAATATATATAAGGTAAGCTGGAGACAAAGCTAACTCTAAATATTCTTTCTTCTCCTAAAACCGAGTGAACAGTGTAAGTAGAAAAGATTATTTGAAAATAAAAAGTTATCTGTAAAAAATACAAATAATATTTTTACAGATAACTTTTTTCTTTTTTATTTGAATAGACAACAAACTCATAATGAGAAGGTGTTATAAATAATAGCGCTTTCTTTTTAGCGGTTATAAAAATTTATTTACCACGTTAATCATTTCTTTGGATAGGTTATAGATATCCATTGGTTCGGATAGCTCATAAATCGTCTTATTATCATCGTTCAATTCGATTTTCATACCAGATGAATTAAAACGAACACGTAAAATCCATTTTCTAATATTGTCGTCTAATAGGATATTAAAATAGCTTCTATTATCTCTATAAAATAGTCGGTTTAATGGAATGGTATCTTTTAAGACAACTTTGCAAATGGTATAAGCTTCTAGCTCTTCTGGAGTAGTAATAACTTCACTGTCACTTTCATCTGTTGTGTCTGATTGAGATTTAGCTTCATTTTCATCTGTAATAACTGATGTTTTCAATGCTGCACTTAATTTGTCATTTACTTTTTCAGCAATAAATTGATTCATTCCTTTTTTTATGATAGGTTTAAATTTTTCTATTGTCTGTTTTGTTTTCATCCCCTCATAAATTTCGCCTAATAGATACTTAACGAAGTTATCGGAAGGCTCATTTAATTCAGAAGTAAGATAAGATTTTAATGAACTGAGATACTTTAATTCTGCCGCAGAGCTTGTGATTTTATCAACGTCAAAATTATCTTTATGAAATTTTGCTAATTCAGGAATCTGGTTATCTTTAATTTTTGTGATATTTATAGTTAAAAAAGGTGTCAAATCCATCTTATTAGGCTCGTCTAAATCAGTAAAAAATTTATATTCTTCGCCATTTGTTAATATTCCAAACTTAGATGTTGTTGTTCCAAAATATCTGAACAATTGAGAATCATGTTTCGTTAGCTGTTGATTGATTGACTTTGCTTCGATTAATATAGTGGGTTTTCCATCTAAGACAATAGCATAGTCAACTTTTTCTCCCTTTTTTATGCCAACATCTGCTGTAAATTCTGGTACAAACTCTGTGGGGTTAAATAAGTCATAGCCCAAAGTTGCAAAGAACGGCATGATCAAAGATGTTTTGGTTGCCTCCTCTGTACCAATACTATCTTTTAGCTCAATAACTCTTTTACCTAACTGTTTTAAATTATCTTGAAACTTTTCCAATTCCATAATAGCCCTCCTGATAGTTTCTTACTCCCATTTAACGGCAGGTAGTAGTAGTCGCCAAATCTATATTATCGAGGACTTACCCCACTAAGTCCTAAATAAACATAATAGTACACTCATTAAATCAAAAACCGATAACAACTCTCTGGAAGACCATAAAGTCTTGTCAGTTCTTCCACTTCTCTTGGGTAGGTTTCCGTATCTTCTTTGTACAAGGAAACGATCAAGTTCGAAGCAAAGCAGTTAGCTTCGCTTTCAGACTTGCTTCTTGAATTTCTAGAGGATACATAGTAACTAGATATTTCTCGATGGAACAAAGCGTGTCCAAGTTCATGGGCACAAATGTAAAAACGTTCTTCTGATTCTTTCAGTGAGTTGTTCAATAAAATAATAGGGGAGCCTAATAGTTCTTGAAACTGTCCTTTTGGATTATCGAGAAAAGAAACATATCTGATTTCTATTCCTAATTTTTCAGCAATCACAAAAGGATTGGCGGTATCATAGGTACGCTTCAGTTCGCTTACTAGTTTGATAATATCCATCTCCATATATGCTCACTTCTCTTTGCCACGTTTTCGAAATTCCCAGAAAAGCCCCGTCAATACATCTTTCACACGTTGCTTTTCTTGTTCTGTCAATGTTTCTCCACCATACGCCATATTGACATTTGAATTGAGCATTTTGTCTAACTCAAATAAATCATCTTTATTTGCCCATTTTGGCGCTTGGTTGCTGCCCAATAAGAAATCAGTTGTTACCCCAAAATAATCCGCTACTTTTTTTAAATTTTCCGACTTGGGTGAAACACGATCCCATCTTCGGATCTGGCCATTAGAGATTCCTACGGCACGTTCGACTTCAGCAAAGGTTACTTTTTTTTCTTCTGCTAATTGTTTGATTCGCGCAACTAGTGTCATAAGGAACCACCTTTCTTGATATTTAAATAGCATAAAAGTCATTATGATTGACAATTAGCTTTTAAGCTATTATAGTTTGCTTATACACTGATTCAATTGTTCGAAAAGTTAAGAATACAGTTACTTAAAAGTTCTTTCAATAGAGCATGCTTAAGATAAAGCGTATTCTTATGATTTCTATTGACTTTATAATAGCTTAAAAGTTATTTTGTGTCAAAGATGATGAACATTGAATTGTAATCAAATTGAAGTAGTCTGTCGGAATAGGTAAGATCAAACAAAGGTTAGGTATTCCAGAAAGTGGAGGGTGAGCAAAATGATTGTAGAGAATGATGTGGTATTGAATGAGTTTAGAAATCTTGTAAGTAATGTGTACATTCAAATTTTTGTATTGATTCTGTGTCTTGATTTTATTAGTGGTATCTGTCTGCAAACAGGAAAAATGAAACGATTCAAACGTTCTGTGGTAAAAGATGTAATCAAATATTTGTTGATTTTACTTATTGTTTTGATTGCTTATCCCTATCTCAAAATTACAGGTTTTGAAGCAATTGGTATTGCTTTGGTTTTTTCGTATTGTGCGATCTATGGTTTGTCCGTTATTGAAAATCTAAGGAAACTAGGAATACCTGTACCTGATTTTGTTAAAGTACGTTTGAAAAAATGGCGTGATTTCTCAGAGGAGCAGGGGAAGTACAAAAAATGATCGATAGGATTTTCTTAAAAGTGCTGCTAGGATACTCTTCTTATTTGGAGCAAACAAAAAAGACGTTTCTATGGCTCGTTTAGCCAAAAACGTCTTTTAATTCTCTATAGAATTATCAGCTGACATGAAAAGGGAACACTCCTTAGTTAGATTCGTGTAGCGCTTTTACTGCTTGCTCAATGGTGATCCCATAAGCGATGTGTTGTTCGTTCATTGCATCGATTGCCATGAAGCGATTCGTTGAGCTATCAAATGCTACACGATAGCTGATGCTTGTTTTTGTGAATGTCATAGATATTTCTCCTTTCATCGGTATTTGTGTATTCATGAAATTTTTCATAAAACTTCCGAATACACCTTAAGTTTAGCACCATTCTAATATTTGGGCAATCAATGTGCTATAAGATAGCTGTTGCTAGTTTACTTGAAATTAATTCTCTGAGATTCCCATCAATAATCCAATCATTAATAAAATAAATATACCAGTTTGAATGTAGACCATCTTTATTCACCTCTTTAAGATTAATGTATCTCTTTTTTGGTTTGGACTCACGAACAGTGGGGGATAATGTTCAAACAAAATTGTCATATTTTGGGTTGAAATGACTGAAATAATAGCAAAACAGGCATCAAAATAGTGAAAGTTGAAAGCGTCGAGCAAACACTTGCTTTGAGATATTTCGCAAACTTCATTATAATAAAAGAAAGGGGGCGAATCGCTATGCAAAAAAGAAAAAATTCTGGTAAACTAAGCATTTTTCTAGCAGTTATATCTGCTATCCCTGCTGTTTTAGCAGTCGTTCGAGCTATTAAGGAATCAAAGCAAAGATAAACTAAAAAAAACGTGTTGCTTACTTATCCGGTGGGATAGTGAGCAACACGTTTTTATATTAACCAACACCAAGAACAAAGTTTAATAACTTGTCAGAGTAAGTAATTTCTCCTTCAGAATCTTTGATCGTATCATTCAACGCTTGCATATCATCTGTGATGATACCATCTACACCATAAAACATCATCCGGCTCATATCGTCTGACTCATTGGGTGTCCATACATAGACTTTTTTGCCATCCTGATGAGCAGAATCAATGAAATTACGATTGATCGTACTGTACTCCATGGTCAAGAAGTCGGCAGGTGTTACTGGAGGGCCAACTAGATTAAAAGGCAAAATGTAGCCAACGTAAAAATTAGGGTTTTCCGCTTTTAAATCTGACACTGTTTGGTAAGTCAAACTTTGTAAAATATGTCCATGTGTTAAAATAGTTTCTTCGTATTTTTTAACAAAATTTTTAACTAAATCATCCGAGTCTTTTCGAGTCGTTTTGATTTCGATCAATAATTTTTGGTTCAGTTCATTTGCTCGGTTTAAATACGTATCGAATGAAACCAATGGCTCTTTGGCACCATTTTCAGTCACAGTCAATTTTTCCAGTTCTGCTAAAGTTAGGTCTTGCGGTGCTTTATTGACTCCAGTCAAATTTCTTAAATTGAAATCATGCATGACCACGAATTGACCATCTTTGGTTTCTTGGATGTCCATTTCTACATAATCTGGATGATAATCTTTGCTCGTCTTTTCTAGTGCAGCAATCGTATTTTGTGCGCTGTTTCCTAAGCTAACGCCACGATGGGAAATCGTTAGAGGTTTTGTTTCAGAAGCAGATGTCAGGTAATTCATATTGTAAATACAAACACCGACACCGAAGAAAACAGCAAATAAAGTAAACGCAGTATTTTTTAAAGCTGTGTGTTTTTTGGGCACTTCTTGTGAAGAGAACCAGCTGGGAATATCTGGTAAGAAACCTTCATCATCCATAAAGTCTACAATGACGTAAAAAATTCCGACGGTAGACATCACAATATTGAACAAAAGAACGCCTTGTAAGAGTGTCATGGCAAAAACAGCACTAATCAATGAGTAATCGGAGAAATATTCCTCAACAAAGATCTGACCTGACAAGATCGCCAAGTAACTGATTGTTGAAATCAATAAAATCGTACCACTGATCACTAAAAATTGACCTGAAATCGCAAAAAAACGTGCTTTGGTCAAACGCCAACTCTCACGGATCGCTTCACGAAAAGGGCGATCTCTTAAAATCATTTCAGGTAATGCAAAGATTAAACGAATCCCGATATAACCGAGGAAGACATAGACAAGTAGAAAAGAACTTACGATGATCCAGCGGTTAGTGAAAATAAAATCCATAATAAATGCAGGAATTTTTATTTTAGAAAGTAAGTCCGAATTAAAACTTAATCCACTGATCGGTAAAATCAAAAAAAAGTAAGCTAAGAAAAATAAAAAAATCATCGGACGAACTTTTTTTATTTGTCGGATGGTCAACTGCAATAATTGCTTTAATGAAATTGGTTCTTGTTTTTTGATGAAATAAACACTCATTAGCAAAAAAGTAAACTCAAAATAGACTAAGAGCAAAATCAACAATAAGACAGCGATCAAGGAGAAGAAAACTCCTGGATGTTGCGAAATCAGTGTGGGGATATTATCCGTTGAAAGATAATCGATCGACCCACGTTGTAAAATCAAGCGTGTCATACTACCAAGCAAAGGCAAACAAATAAACAAAATAAACCCATGCATCAGAACTACATCACGAAAATAAGCTTGTGTTCCTTTCAGGAAGTCCCAAGCATTTCCTAAACTTCGTTTTAAATAAACGATCATTATTATCACCTACTCCTAACATTATAGCGCAAAAAACATAAAAAAGGAGTACTGCAGGAATCTTTCATTGCAGTACTCACAGTGTATCTATTAAGAAATCATCCTAACAAGCCAGTCAGGAAGTTACCACCATAAATCAATGCCATGCTGTACAAAAAGATCGATAAGGGTTTAGCAATCAAAATAATCAACGTGTATTTTTTGACTGAGATATTTGTCAAGCCAGCCATTAAACACAAGGCATCGTCTGGTGCTACTGGTAAGAAGATCGCTAGCGCGAAAAGCTTTTCAAAACGACTTTGGTTTTCTAACCAACCAATATATTTGTCATATGTTTTATCACTAATCATCGACAGGATAAATGGTTTTCCATATTTTCTACCTAATAGGAAAATAATGATCGAACCGATACAAATACCAACATAATTATAGATAAAGCCAGCGTAAGGACCAAAAATCAGGACACCTGCTGCGGTGCTGATCCCTCCAGGAATGATCGGTATAACGACTTGCAGTATTTGGATCAAGATAAAGATTATCGGTCCTAAAATAATTGAATCACCTACAAGACCTCTTAATGCGTTCAAATCTTTAAAGACGCCTAGATTAATAAAATAAATCGTGAGTGCAATTGAAAAACCAATACCGATGATCGATATAATATTCATTAATTTACGTGATACTGCAACGTTCATCCCTAGTCAACTCCTTCGAGGTTTTCATCTGATAATTGTATTTTACCTGAAAAGCGCAACTGCGCGCCACTATTTCAAGTGAGAAACAACAAACAATTTTGTAAGTTCAAACCAAGTATAGAGGATGGAACAAAATAAAACATCCATCTAGAGTCTTATTTACTTAATTTTATGATCTATAAAAGGATCATGGCTATTTCACATTTAAATCCGGCGAAAAATCTTGATGTTCAAAATTGGCGAATCATACATGATTTCCACATCATCGATCAGATTCCCAAGTAATCGATAGGATTCTTGGCCATGAGAAGGGGTACCTAGCAACTCGTGGTAATAGATCTCCATACTAGGATCTCTAGGTGTATTCAACAGTGAGGCCAATGTATTCAAATCTTTTGGCGGATTTTTCGTTGTTCCTTGAAATTCGAAATACAGTCCTTCATCTGTATATTCTAAGCCAATACGAATCTCATTGATCTCGTGTTCGTAAAAATACGTGAGAAATTCATCAATGATCCTCTTTGATAGTTCTTTTTCCATTTCCATGTGCGTTCTTTCCCTTCCCGGTAAACGTAAAATTTTCTAGGATAGGCACTAGTATACCAGCAATAGATCCCGTTGAAAACCCACTATTATATAGATTCAATCCTCCGTGTAATGTGCTGAGATTATGGACAAGAGTAATATGTAAAAAGCCTGCAATCACTCCATAAACGCCGCCATAAAATCCACTGATCGGGGCAAGCCCTGTACCGAAAATCGCAGCTACGAGCATGGTTGTTTCGGTCATATCATGCATCGTCCCTAATATTGAGGCAATGTAGATACCAATCAAAATCGGAAAACAATTTTTAACATGACTTCCAAATGAGCTGAAACCAGCCACTGAGATGATTCCTCCCACCACAGGTCCATTTAGCACACCACCGATCAGCAAGACGTAAGACATCAATAACAAGCCAACAAAGCCCATATTGATCAAGGTGGCGCCGATACCTGATGTGCCGATGAAATCTGTTGTAAGTTTTCCAGAAGACTCAAAGATTTCACGTAATCCTTTCAATTTGAAGGCATTAAAGAAGAAGCCACAAACAGCGGTTGATAAAAAGAATAAAAAAATGATCCAAGTCAATTCATGGTGGTAATCAGTCGAAAGAATCGAATGTACTTCGATCGAATAACTAAATTGTCGAAGGATACCTGTCACCAACATAGCAATCAACCCTGAAGTAAAACCAATATTATAAAGTGTAAAACCACGATGAAAGGTCAGAGTCTGAACAGCTAGGATCGGCAATAAAAAGCCAACGATCAAACCGGCTAAATTACCCAGGAAAGCACCTTGAAGGATTGGTAAACCCATCCCGAATGTAATATAGCTGACAACAGGGGAGAGTGCACTACCAAATAAGCCAATCATTACATATTGAGAAAATGGTTTGTGCATAAAATAGGCATATAAATAAACACCGAGGATAATGGAGATGGAATTGTATAGATTTTTCCCAAAGAATGAAAAACCCGAGACAGTCAATATGGAAGCAAACATTGCACCATTCAACATGACTTTATGGCGATAGGCGAGTAACACAGAAGAGAGTGTAAGTAAGCCTACATTCATAAATGCGCTTCCAAATCCACCTAAAGCAATATAGTCGGTCAAAAGATTACTGGGGGAGGTCATGATGACCATTAATCCCACGAGGTTATTTGATAAAGAATCGCTAAGCAATCCAATAATCAAAAAAAACACGCCTGTAAAAATAAGGTAAAAATAGTTTTTCCTTTGAGAAATGATTCTTTTTTTAGGATGAATATAAATAACGTCACTTTTATTCTTCATTACACACCTTCTTTTCCTTTTTATTTAACTATAACTTGAAAGAAAACTTTAGGTCAACTTAAATTCAACACAAAATAAAAAATTGTAAGGGGAAACAAATTACACAAAAAAATATTTAGAAAATTGAGAAAATCAATAAAAAAACACATATATGCTTTAAAATATAACAATTTAGGTATATTATTTGCAAAAATTGATCAATATCGGTTAAAATAAAAGAACAGAGACTGTAGCATGGAGTGGGGGAGTTTATTATGAGAAGAAAAGTCTATACGAAGGATCAAATTCTGAAAGCTGCATATGAAGTTGTTGCTAAAGAAGGATTTAAAGGTTTCACTGCACGAAATATCGCGAAGAAGATGGGGATATCTACCCAACCGATTTACTTAGAGTTCAAAAATATGGAAGATTTAAAAAATACGCTATTAGATGTCATCTTCCAACAGTTAGAAGAAGAAGTGTTTCCTGTAGAGCGTACAGGCGATAAAATCATTGATTTAGGATTGAATTATATTTATTTCGCTAAGAAAAACCATAGCCTTTATATGGCTTTATATATCGATGAGCATGGAAATGGTCAAAAGATGCATGATTTTTCTTATAATTATTTCCGCAAGTTATTAAAAGAGGACGCCCGCTATAAAGATTTATCGGAAGAGTATATTGATGCGCTTCATACTGGTACTTGGGTAACCATCACTGGTATTGCTTCATTGATGTCTTCTAGTATTATGCATCCGACTGAGGAGCAAATCATTTCGATCATCAAAACGACGGTCGATTCTGTACTTGCAATTGAAAATCCAGAAAAAATACGCTAATTACAACAGCATGAGGTCGAGACAGAAGTGTTTAGCCTCTAGAAATAAGACGCCATCTACGAAAAATGTTCTTCAAATTTTTGTGGATGGCGCCTTATTTTTTCGAAGAGGTTACTTCTACTGTTAACGCCGTTTATTCGTTTTTTGGTGGTGCGAGAAGACGAATGTCCCGTAAGCTATTTTATTCCAATCCTGTAATTTGAAAAGTGTTTTCGGATTTAAACATAACAGTTATGGTATTTAAATGACCAGTTTACAAAACAAATAAGATGAACTGGAGTGCATAATACCTCTTGACATTTGTAGAAAAAAGATTAAAAATAGTAGGCATGGAAGGTTGGCAGAGTGGTAATGCACCGGACTCGAAATCCGGCGAGCCGCAGAAATGTGGTGCACGGGTTCAAATCCCGTACCTTCCTTATATACCAACGGTTAGACACGATTTAGGTCGTGTCTTTTTTGTTGTATTTTTATCTTAAATTATTCTTTGACTCCCCTTTTGGTACTCCTTTTATAATTTTACATACTCATCTCATGTGATTTGTAAATTTACAAACACGGTCTATTTTATGTATAAAGAAAGATCTCTGTAAAAAGAAACAACAAGGGACAGCCTAGCTATCCCTTGAAAGTCAACCGTTATGGCAGTCTTTGCAACAGTAGCGACATCCATCGAAACTTTTGGATGTGTGGGTTGTGCTTGCTTTATGTAGGGCTTCTTCACATGTAGAAAATACGCCAATAAAAAGTACATCCTCTGGACAATGCGTACATGAGATCACGTGGACTTCGTGATTTCCTCGCGCATCTGTTTTTTTGTTAAAATAATAAATTGCCATCTATATCTACCATCCTGATTTATTTCAACGTCTTGCTCGTTGATACTTAAATTATACGGGAAGGTTGAGTGAACATGAGGATTATTTTTTCGCTATGATGGAAGAGGTTGTTTTAAAATACTCTTGCAATAAAAAGGATGTAAAAAAAATTCTTATAAAAGTAGTGATTGCTAATTTTGATTTTTTTATGATTGAATCTCAAGTTCTTGCTCTTTGTTCCTCGTAATGGGGCAATCATTAGCTTCCTATCCTGAGCAATAAAAAATTTTATTTACAAGAAGATAAGCGCAAAAATCTAAACGACGGTGTAGTCTTTTTTGGTTTGTGCGCTTGTTTTCTTGTATTCAAGTAATCTGTTCTCTTTTTTAGATAGATTTTCTATTTATCTGAAATCAACTAATATAGCCATGATTTTTTAAGGATTTTTGATGTTCGCAAGGTGTTCCAACGATTGTAAAAGGAGTTATTTTAGTTGTCGTCGTTTGGCCATTCCATTCATAGGCGTAATTTCTACCGCTCCAATTCGTGTCGCAAGCGAAGCAGTGGTATTCTACCTCTATTCTTCCAGTTGCGTCTTCTGCTTGAATCCAGCCGATAGACTGAGCGGTGCCGTTCGTGATATTCGCTTGATTTAAATCCCAATCATAAGGATCTGAGCTAAAGGCGCTCAATGGTGTAGCAGGTGTATTTAATGCCTTTTCCAAAATTGGATCTGGGGTTTGTCCTTGTGTAGGTGTTTGATTTACCAGCTGTTGATCATTTGGGCTTGTTGTTTCTGTTGTGGTTAATGAACATTCGGTACTTTTTGCCTGTGAAGTATTTGTGGCTTCTTGAATTGTCGTGTTTTGGATTTCTGGTGCAAATAACGGGAATAGCATGATACCTAATATAAATGCCCCAATAATAGTTGTTACCCCTAACAATATCCCTAATAGTACTTTTCCGATTTTCATGTTCATCCTTCCTAACTTTAAAATAAAATATGTTCTTAAATTGAGCATCTCCGAAATTAGTTATTTCGTCAAGTGATTTGATAGCAGGTTACAGTTATTTTATATTGAATTTTATTTATTGAAATTTACCTACTCTGTATAGTGAAGCAGGTAGTACAAAGAGATACTTAGTTATTTTCAAATGTAATAAGAGGCAAATAAAAAGTTTTTTTAATATTGTGCCGAGTAGTTCTCGTTTCTACCAAACAGAATAACTGACTTTTTTTCTCGCATGATGATTTTCTTACATGCCGACGTAAAAGACAGTGATGGATAAAAGGTATCCTATCAAAGCGCAAGTAAAGAAGATTTTAGATTGAAATAAAAAATGAAATCGCTTGTTATTTTGAAGATATACGTCTACAAAAATCTCCCTATTTATGAATAACATGAAATATTTGTAAACTATAGGAGAATCCAGTAGCTTCCTAGGATAAAACATGTTAAATTAATTGTTGAGTCTACTTTTTTTAAAGATAGAGATTTTTCATTTTATTTGTTTTCATGTGACGAAATTGTAAGAGTGAAAATCATTCATTCTGGATGCCTTCCTGTGATAAGATTCATGTGGACATAATAATGGAATAGTAATTTTAGTAGGATGTGAAATAAATGTGCGGAATCGTAGGATTTGTTAATGACAAAGATAATAAAAAAGCAATCATAAATGACATGATGGATCGCATCATTCACCGCGGACCGAATAGTTCAGGTGAATACATTGATCGTGATGTGGCTTTGGGTTTTAGACGTCTAAGTATTATTGACTTAGAAGGGGGCACACAGCCCATTTACAATGAAGACCAAACAAAAATCATTATTTTTAATGGAGAAATCTACAACTATCAACCACTTAGAAAAGAATTAATCGATGCAGGTCATATTTTTAAAACCCATGCTGATACAGAAGTTTTATTACATGGCTATGAAGAATGGGGAACTGAGTTATTGCAAAAAGTACGTGGGATGTTTGCTTTTGCGATTTGGGATAATGAGAAAAAAGAATTATTCGGTGCAAGAGATCATTTTGGGATCAAACCGTATTACTATGCTGAAATGAACGGAACTTTGATGTTTGGTTCTGAAATCAAGAGTTTTTTACCACATCCAGACTTCAATAAAGAATTGAATCGGGAAGCATTGAAACCATATATGACGTTCCAATATTCTCCTTTAAATGGGGAAACATTCTTTAAAGGCGTCTATCGTTTACCAGAAGGTCATTATTTCACTTACAAAGATGGCCACATGGATATCCAACAGTATTGGGATGCGAACTTTGAAGAAAAAGGCACACAAAGCCGTCAAGAATGGATCGATCAAATTGATGAAACTGTGAAAGCATCGATCGAAGCACACACGATCAGTGATGTGGAAGTTGGCTCGTTCTTATCAAGTGGGGTCGATTCAAGTTATGTGACTTCTGTTTTGAAACCAGACCATTCATTCTCAATAGGCTTTGATGATAAAACCTATAATGAAGCAATCGAGGCACGTAAATTAACAGAAATGCTTGACTTGGATAACACCGCAGCTGTCATTGATGGAGACATGTCGTTTAAGGCTTTCCCTTTGATCCAATACCATTTAGATGAACCAGATTCTAATCCATCTTGTGTACCGTTATATTTCTTAGCGAATCTTGCGGCACAAAGTGTACGAGTGGTCCAATCTGGTGAGGGGGCAGATGAATTATTTGCTGGCTATCAATCATATGGCTTCCACACAAATTCAAAATTTATCCGAGTGATTGCTCAAGGATTGAAAAAATTACCGAAAGGCACTCGCTATAACTTAGGTAGAAAAATCGGTAAGATGCGTAATTTCCATGGTAGGATTCATCTATATGAATCTTTAGCGCCTGCCAAAGAATATTTTATCGGACATGCACGGATCTTTGAAGAAAACGAAGCGGCCAACTTGTTGACGCCAGAATTTCAACAAGCCCCAACAGTCAAAGAAATCATGGCAGAACATTATGCGAAAACGGAAGGAATCCAAGACGAGATCAACAAGATGCAATATGTTGATTTACACCAATGGATGCCAAAAGATATTTTGTTAAAAGCCGATAAACTTTCAATGGCAAGTTCACTGGAAGTGCGGGTACCACTTCTTGATATCGAAGTAATGAAATTAGCGCAACAAATCCCAAGTAAGTATTTATTGAATCAAAACAATACAAAAGATGTCTTTAGACAAGCTGCGAACAAGCATCTGCCTGAAGAATGGTCAAATCGTGTAAAACTTGGTTTCCCTGTACCGATCAAAGCTTGGCTGAAAGAAGAACATGGCTATCACCAAGTAAAAGAATTATTTGAAGCTGATTTTGCGAAAGAGTTCTTTGATCAAGCGAAGATCATCAAATTACTTGATGACCATCATGAAGGTAGAAGTGAAGAACAGCGTAAGATTTGGACGATTTTCAGTTTCTTGACGTGGTACAAAGTTTATTTTGTGGATGAAACGATTCCTCAAGCTGAACCGATCCAATATGTAACAGTTTAGACGATCCAACTATGTTTCTATTGAACGCAAAAACGAAGAGTGCCGATCCATAATGGGCAGACTCTTCGTTTTTTGCCGTAAATCGGACTAGGTTGATTTTTTATTCAAAGGTACGATAGTATACAATCAGTAATGGACTTCTCGCTCAAATGTGCCATCTTTTTTATAGATCATCAAGGATGTTTCTTTATTACGAGCTACTTCTTTTCCTTTTTCAATGGCGTCTTCTTTATGATCGAAGTGATTGCTTGCTTTTTCAGCGCCTTTAGAGCGAACGATCCAATGATCTTCTTCGAATTTGACTTCGACTGTGGCGTCTAATAATTTGGCTGCTCGCGGATTGCTATCATGCTTGTCATTTTTTTGTGGATTTTTCTCTTTTGAGAAAGCTTTCTTCTCTTTCTCATCTGCACTTTCAACCCATTCTTTCGCTTGACTGATCGCAATCGGGATTGCACGATCATCAGGATAGCCTTCATCTAAAAGCGCATTGCCGATATCGATTGCTTTCTTTTTGGTCAATTCTTCCAAGTTCTTCATGGCTGGTGGAAAATCTTTCATATTCCAAGGCATAGTTAACTCCTCCTAAAAGACTAATTGATTTTACTACTATAACAAGTGTAATCTCAACTTGGTAAAAAGAAAAATCATCTGTTTCAATTTTTGCTATGCTTATTTTTTGCTCGTCAAGTAGAACTACTTAACAAAATCGTGAAAAAGGCTAGCAATCTGATAAAAATCATGGTAAGATAATCAAGTCTGAGAGTCATCTTAGAGGATTCTAGTATAAATGGGAGGGAAAATCATGCGCGTAAACATTACTTTAGAGTGTACTTCTTGTAAAGAACGTAACTACCTAACTAACAAAAACAAACGTAACAATCCTGATCGTTTGGAAAAGCAAAAATATTGCCCACGCGAACGTAAAGTTACTTTGCACCGCGAAACAAAATAATATGTCTAAAAAAGTTTGGGTCTGTACCCAAGCTTTTTTATTTTTAGTATAATCAAGTAGTAGATGAAAGGAGCGAGTCAAAATGTTTATTTCCATGTGGGCCCAAGACAAGAATGGGTTGATCGGTAAAGATGGGTTATTGCCTTGGCGTTTGCCAAATGATATGCGTTTTTTCAGAGAACATACGGTGGATCGTTTATTAGTGATGGGGCGTAAAACATATGAAGGCATGGGCGACCTATCTCTTCCTTATCGCCACATCATCGTGTTGACTACCCAAGAAGATTTTGAGGTCAAAGAAAATGCAGAAGTCATGCATTCGATCGATGAATTATTGGCTTTTGCGGAGACTGTTTCAGAAGATATTTATGTTTCTGGTGGAAGTCGGATCTTTCAAGAACTATTGCCCCAGACTGGGATTATTTGGCGAACACTGATCGATGGTGAGTTTGAAGGAGATACGTATATTGGAGAGATCGACTTTAGTGATTTTGAACTAGCAGAAGAACATATCGGTATCACGGATCAAGAAAACCATTATGCCCATCGCTTCCAAAAATGGGTAAGAAAGTAAGCTCTGATCATTGATGCATAAAATGGAGGATTGAAAGAAATAAAGGGAGATGTTCAAGATCATGGGAGCATCTTTTTTTTGTCTTATTTATAGAGAAACAGCTAAGTCAAGCGAGCGTTGCTCCTTAAGGTTTAGCTGTTTTTTTGTGTTGTATAAAGAACATATAAAGAAATTTCTTGAATATTAACACTATCTTTATAGTCCTTTGTCTATGATGAAAACAAAGGAGAGGAAGAAAATGATCTTATTTTTAGGTTGTATCAGTATTATTTTGTTAGCTTATCTATTTTGGTTTTTATTTAAGGGGGAAGAGCAATGATGAGTGCAGTATTTCAAGGGTTGTTTTTCTTTTTTATTCTACTCGTTTTAGCCGCACCTCTTGGGTGGTACATCAAGTTGATCATGACAGGGGAAACACCAAAATATGTACGTTTCATCCAACCAATCGAACGCTTTTTTTATCAATTGATTGGTCCTGAGAGTCAAAAGAAAATGACGGCGAAGCGCTATTTAGCGCATGTGTTGGGTATTGGAATCTGTTCTTTGCTATTTTTAACCGGATTATTGATGGTCCAAGGTTGGCTTCCTGGCAATAATGGCGTGGAAAATCTGTCATTTGATTTAGCCGTGAATACAGCTGTTAGTTTTGTGACAAATACCAACTGGCAAGCTTACGCAGGAGAAGTGACACTGTCGAATACGACGCAAATGCTTGGTTTGACTGTTCAAAATTTCTTGTCAGCAGCTGTAGGTTTAGCGGTTCTTTGTGCATTGATCCGCGGCATCATCCAAAGGAAATCAAGCCAACTGGGCAATTTTTGGCAAGATCTAGTACGCAGTTTGCTTTACATTTTTTTACCACTTTCATTAATTACTGCTGTACTTCTGATTTCCCAAGGCGTGGTTCAAACGTTTAGTCATGGGATGTCATACACTGGTCTATCTGGAGAATCTTTATGGTTGTATCTAGGACCTGTGGCCAGTCAAGTAGCCATCAAGCAATTAGGAACCAATGGTGGTGGATTTTTTGGTGCAAATTCCGCTCATCCATTTGAGAATCCGACGATTTTTTCTAATTTCATCGAGAATCTCGCCATCTTGTTGATACCTACTGCATTGATTTTTGCTTTTGGCTATTGGGTCAAAGAATGGAAACAAGGTCGAACGATTTTGATCGTTTCGTTTGTTTTTCTTTTTGCAGCTTTTGTAGGTGTAGCAATTAGTGAATATCATGGGCCCGCTTTTACGGATGTTCTGGGTTCACTGAATATGGAAGGAAAAGAAGTACGTTTTGGTGTGGGTTGGTCAAGCTTATGGGCTGTTAGCACAACAGCGGCATCGAATGGATCAGTCAATGCGATGTTGGACAGTTTTACGCCTCTCGGTGGTGGTATTCCGCTTTTCTTGATGCAATTAGGGGAGATCATCTTTGGTGGTGTGGGTAGTGGATTATATGGCATGTTGGCATTTCTACTACTGACGGTTTTTATCGCTGGGCTACTTGTCGGGCGTACGCCAGAATATTTAGGCAAGAAAATCGAGGCTTTCGATATCAAGATGGCTAGTTTAGTGATTTTGACGCCAGTATTATTGACGTTGTTTGGTACGATGGCAGTTTCACTGCATCCTGATGTTTTAACTTGGTTGACCAATAAAGGGCCTCATGGATTTAGTGAGTTGCTTTATAATGTGACTTCTCTAGCAAATAATAACGGGAGTGCATTTGGTGGGTTGACGGCAGATAAACCGTTTCTAAATCTTTTAGGAAGTGTCTTGATGTTGTGCTCTCGCTACATTCCGATCGTTGCTATTTTGTTCTTGGCTGAAAACATGGGAAGGAAGAAAACCATCGCGATCAATGATGGAACACTTTCAACAACGAATGGCACATTCATCTCCATGTTGATGATCGTTATCCTTGTTGTCGGAGCATTGAGCTTTTTACCAGCGTTGGCATTAGGTCCGATCGCTGATCATTTTACCTTAAGTTAGAAGGAGTAAAATCAAATGAAAACTATTTATGTATGGGCAATCAAAGAAGCCTTTGTCAAATTAGACCCAAGACAACAAATCAAAAACCCAGTGATGTTCATGGTCTACATCGGAGCGATCTTAGCGACGATCCTTTGTTTTGGACAAACAACCGTGCCTTTATGGTTTACTATAACGATCACCTGTTTGTTATGGATCACTTTATTGTTTGCAAATTTTGCCGAAGCAGTGGCAGAAGGTCGCGGAAAAGCGCAAGCAAATAGCTTGAAGCAAGCAAAAAAAGAAGTAGTCACTTATAAGATCAATCGCTTAGAAGACATTGAAAACCAAGAATTTATTGAGATCAAATCTTCTGATCTCAAAAAGGGGGATCTGATTTACGTAGTATCGGGTCAACAAATTCCGGCGGATGGTGATGTAATCGAAGGAGCTGCTTCAGTGGACGAAAGTGCCATTACAGGGGAATCAGCGCCAGTAATCCGTGAATCAGGAGGCGATCGAAGTGCCGTTACTGGTGGGACGACGGTGGTTTCTGATTACTTGGTGATCCGTGTGACATCCGAAAATGGACACTCCTTTTTAGATCAAATGATTTCAATGGTGGAAGGGACACAACGAAAGAAAGCCCCGAATGAGATCGGGTTACAAATCTTTTTGATCACGTTAACGATCATCTTTTTAGCGGTCTCTGTTAGTTTAGTTCCTTTTACCGAATTCAGTAGTCAGCTGTCAGGTAAAGGGGCGCCGATTGCGACGATCGTTGTCATTGCTTTATTCGTATGTTTAGCGCCAACGACGATCGGTGCATTGATTTCATCGATCGGAATTGCTGGAATGAGTCGATTAACGAAAGAAAACGTGATTGCAATGAGTGGTCGTGCCATCGAAGCAGCGGGAGATGTTGATGTATTACTGTTAGATAAAACAGGAACGATTACTTTAGGAAATCGTCGGGCAAGTGAGTTTTTACCGGTCAATGGCGTCACAGAACAACAATTAGCTGATGCAGCACAACTTTCATCTTTAGCAGATGAGACGGCAGAAGGCCGCAGTATTGTCATTTTAGCTAAAGAAAAATTTGCTTTGCGGGAACGTATTTTTGAAAAATCTGAAGTGAAATTCATTGATTTTAGTGCGCAAACCCGCATGAGCGGCATGGATTATCGTGGCGATCAGATCCGTAAAGGTGCCGCAGATACGATCAAGAAATATGTGCAGGCACGTGGTGGACAATATCCAGAAGAATGTGATCACATCGTTGCAAAAGTTGCCCAAGCTGGCGGAACTCCTTTGGTGGTTGTAAAAAATGATCAAGTGATGGGGGTCATTTATCTCAAAGATATTGTAAAAAATGGCGTACAGGAAAACTTCGCAGATATGCGTAAAATGGGGATTAAAACTATCATGATCACAGGAGATAATCCTTTGACAGCAGCGGCGATTGCGGCTGAGGCGGGGGTCGACGACTTTCTCGCAGAAGCAACACCTGAAAATAAAATGGATCTTATTCGTGACTATCAAGAAAAAGGTCATCTTGTAGCAATGACAGGTGATGGAACGAATGATGCGCCAGCATTAGCACAAGCGGATGTGGCAGTGGCGATGAATACAGGGACACAAGCAGCAAAAGAAGCGGGCAATATGATCGATTTAGATTCTAGTCCAACGAAGCTATTGAAGGTCGTACGTATCGGTAAACAATTATTGATGACTAGAGGTGCTTTGACCACGTTTAGTATTGCAAATGACGTCGCAAAATATTTTGCTGTGATCCCAGTCTTGTTTTATGGGATCTATCCCGAATTGGCCCAATTGAATATCATGGCATTAGGTAGTCCTCTTACGGCGATTTTATCGGCTGTTATCTATAATGCAGTGATTATTGTCGCATTGATTCCTTTAGCGTTAAAAGGAGTCAAGTATACAGAAAAACCTGCCAGTCAGATTTTGCGGCATAATCTATTGGTCTATGGATTAGGTGGTTTAATTGCCCCATTCATATTCATCAAACTGATCGATCTCGTTTTGAGCTTTTTCTTAATATAAAAAGAAAGACATTTTGCAGAAAGAAGGAATTCACCTATGAAAAAGATCCTTAGAGCACAGCTTAGTTTTTTATTCCTCAGCATCCTACTCCTCGGTGGGCTATACACCGTCGCTGTTACTGGTATCGGTCAACTTTTCTTTGCTCATCAAGCCAATGGTAGTCAGGAAGTCGTTTCAGGGAAGGTGGTTGGCTCTTCGTTGATTGGACAATCCTTTCAACAGGCAGCTTATTTTAGTGGAAGAGGGCAAGACGTGACCCAACTTTCACCAACCTCATCGGAGCAAAAGAAATTAGTAGAAGATAAAACGAAATTGGCACAACAAAGCAATCAAACTACGGAGATCCCAATCGATTTAGTCACAAACTCTGCAAGCGGTGTTGATCCGCATATCAGTGTGGTAGCCGCAGAAAGTCAAGTCTCTCGTATCGCTAAAGAGCGGGGAGAAGACGTTACTAAGATTCGTGCTATAATACAGGAAAAAGCACAAAAAGATTGGTTTTCAGATCGAATGTTTGTCAACGTGCTTGAATTGAATCTGTCACTTGATAACATGTAGGTGGCAGAGGGGTTAGGAGAAACAAAGATGGAAAGACAGGATGTTTCAGAAATGTTACACCAGCGTGAAAAAAGCCGAGGACGTCTACGGGTGTATTTTGGTTTCGCGGCGGGAGTCGGCAAGACGTATGCAATGCTGGCGGAAGCACAAGAGCTGAGCGTACTAGGTAAAGACATTGTGGTAGGCTACATCGAACCTCATGATCGCCCGGATACGAACCAATTATTAGAAGGATTACCACAGATTCCTTTAAAAGAAGTGACGTATAAGGGGCTGACTTTGAGTGAACCTAATATCGATGCCATTATCAAACGTCAGCCAGAGATCGTTTTGATCGATGAATTAGCCCATAGTAATGCGCCAGGATCAAGAAATCGCAAGCGATATCAAGATATCGAAGAATTATTGAATGCAGGAATCAATGTCCATACGACGATCAACGTCCAACATATTGAAAGCTTGAATGATATCGTTGAAGAAGTGACTGGGATCGAAGTAAAAGAAACGGTTCCGGATACGTTTTTCCAACAGGCGACATTGAAGGTGATCGATGTGGAACCAGATGAATTGATCGATCGTTTAGCGCAAGGGAAAATCTATGCTGATGAAAATGCAAAACGCGCCTTGCAGCACTTCTTTATTCCTAAAAAATTGGAACAGTTACGAGGTCTAGCGATTCAACGGGCTTCGGATCATATCAATCGTGTGATCGGTAAAACAAATGGTGTCCAAAGTAAATTGATCACGATCGTTCAAGATGCTTTCCCTAAAATGGCTGAGAAAAGTATTCGGTGGACTGCTCGGTTAGCTCAAGGCTTGGGGGCAGAATGGATCGTGCTATACATTCGTTCCGATGATCGTTTACAAGGGACGAATGACTTAGCGGAGAAACTTGGCGCAGAAGTCGTGGTAATCGAGGAGGACCATTCATTTGAAACGATCGTCGAATATGCTAAACTGGTCGGCGCAACCGATTTGATCATCGGTAAAAATTTGGCGAAACCGTGGACGGAGCGATTGTTTTCAGAAGAGCTGGATGTACGACTGCTCAAACGATTGCCAGAAACTGAACTTCACTTGATTCCTTATAAAGAAAAACGTTCAACCATCCTTTCCCATTCCAAGAAACTAGTGGAAGGGGGAGGAAAAGATTTTGCGATTTCATTGATCTGTGTGTTCGTAGCAACGCTCTTGACTGAAGTGATGCAATATCTTCACTTTGGAGAACAAAACTTGATGTTGGTGTACATTTTCTTTATCTTACTTGTTGCCCGTTTGACCTCTGGCTATTTTTGGAGCGCATTATCTTCTATTTTAAGTGTCTTAGCTTTCAACTGGTTTTTTGTCGAGCCGCTGTATTCCTTGACCGTATATAAACAAGGTTATCCGATTACTTTAGTCATCATGCTGATCGTTGCATTGATGATCAGTAATTTGATGGTTCGTCTGAAAAAACAGGCTGTCCATGCCAGAGAAAAAGAACAACAGATGGAAATTCTGTATGAACTGAACAAGCAGTTTGTTTTAGCAGAAGACCAGCAACAAATCGTTGAATTATCTGCCACTTATTTAGGTAGGCTATTGGATCGGGAAGTGATTTTCTTTGATAAACATGCCATCAAGCTAAGCCAATATACACCAAAAGATGCCCCATTTTTACTCGATCATCCAGAAGAGGCAGCAGTAGCTTATTGGACGGCTAAAAATCAAAAAGACTCAGGTTATGGAACGGATACATTAAGTGGCGCAAAAGGTTTTTATTTACCGATTGTCGCAAATGGTAAGACGTTAGCTGTTTTAGGGATTCGTCGCAGTCGCGGGCTGCCGATCGAGGATAGTCAATTGAATTATTTACGGTTAGTGTTGACCCAGCTTGCTGTTATCTTAGAGCAAACAGAGCTTAAGAATGAAAAAGAACAAATTGAGTTAGAAAATGAACGTGAAAAAGTTCGCAGTAATTTATTACGTGCGATCTCCCATGATTTGCGTACACCATTGACTGCGATTTCTGGGATTGCAGAAACACTCTTGCAAACAGATGAAGAGCTGAAACAAGCAACGCGCCAAAAATTGCTGACCGATATCCAGACAGAATCTCAATGGTTGATTCGAATGGTGGAGAATCTGTTGTCGATCACACGGATCAATATGGACACGATGCAAGTGAAAAAAACAACAGAACCGATTGAGGAAATCATCGAAGCAGTCTATGAACATGTCACAAAAGTTTATCCTGACAAGGAACTATTGGTTCATTTACCGACAGCGGTTTTATTTGTCGAAGTTGACCCTATCTTGATTGAGCAAGCGATGTTCAATCTGGTGGAAAATGCGTTTCGTCATGGATCGACACAAGGGCAAGTAGAAGTTAGCGTGTTTCAAGAGGGACAACAGGTCATTTGCGAAGTGAAGAATGATGGTGAAATCTCATTGAAGCAATATGAAAAAATCCAGATGAATCTATCTAATGAAGAAGAAGTACCAATCGATTCAAAAAATGGTCTTGGCATTGGATTAAGTATTGTCAAAACCATCATCCATGCCCATAATGGGAAATTAGAGATGGCTGTATCAGAAGGGAAAACAGTGGTTCGCATCTATTTGAACAAGAGTGAGGAGGTGACGTTACATGAGGAAAGTACTATTGATTGAAGATGACCCAACGATCACTGATTTTATGGAAGTCGTGTTGGCAAAAGAACATTATCACGTTACGATTGCCACAACAGGCATGGAAGCTTTGCATGTGTTCCAAGAAGATTCCTTTGACTTGATTTTGCTCGATTTAGGTTTGCCAGACATTGATGGCATCGAATTATTGAAAATCATTCGTAAACGACTGGCTACACCGTTGATCGTGATCTCAGCGCGAAACAACGAGCATGAAAAAGTCAAAGCCCTTGATCTCGGTGCTGATGATTACGTCACTAAACCTTTTGGGATGAATGAATTACTTGCTAGGATCAGAACCGCTTTTCGTCATCGTAAACAAGAGGAATTACCTTCAGTCATCACCAATGGTGAATTGACTTTGGACACAGAAAGCCAACTGTTAACCAAAGTAGGAGAACCGATCCATCTCACTAAGAATGAATATCGCATTTTGCTCGTATTATTCCAACACCTTGGGAAGGTCGTCACTTATCGCGTATTAACATCAGAAGTTTGGGGGCCTTATGGAACAGATTCCCAAGTGTTGCGAGTGAATATGTCAAACATTCGGAAAAAAATCGAGAAAAATACCATTCGTCCAGAATATTTGATCACTGAGATCGGAGTTGGCTATCGGTTACGTGATTACCGAAATTCTTAGTAAGCGACAAACAAATTGAATATCGAAAAAAACGACAATCACCGAAGAATTTTACCTCTTGGTGATTGTCGTTTTTCGATGTGCTGTTTACCAGCTAGCACATGGAACACTTCTTTTATTTACAGCGCAAGCCAAATTGTGGTTTTCACGTTTTTACTTTAGCTCGCCTTTGATATCATCGATCATTTGACGACTAGCGATTGGTCCATTATATAACCAGCTAGAAGTTGGACCAAATTCGAACACTTGACCCGCTTTGACTGCTTTCAGATTTTGCCAAGTGGGTTCGTTGAACATCGCTGCTTGTTCATCACTATTGACTAAGATGATGTAGTCTGCGTCTAATTCAGCTAATTTTTCTGATGAAATAGCTGACCAATCAGAGGTTGCCTCTTTTGATACTTCTTCTACTAAAGATGGCACACCAAATTGTAGATCTTCATAAACGATGCGACCGCTTGAACGATTCTGGCTGACCATAAAGGCAGAGTTGTTCGTGACCCATAAGACAGCCGCTGTTTTCCCATCGATCTGATCACTCAATTCTTCTCGTGTTTCTTTCGCGTAATCTTGATAATCTTGAATGATTTCCTCTGCTTTGTCCTCTTTATTCAATACTTTGCCAATGTCTTGCAACTGTTCTTCCCATGTGACATCGGTACCATTTTTAACAACATAGGTTGGAGCAATTTTACTATATTGCTCGTATTTACCACCTTCAACAGTGGCTGAAGAAGAAATCAATAATAAATCAGGTTCAAAACTTAACACATTTTCATAGGGGAGATCATAGGAGATAGTTGGGACATCTTTCAGATCATCTTGTAAATAATCTTGGATCGAACCACTGCCGACTGTCCATTGAGCAACCGGGGTTTCACCTAACGCAACAAGATAATCCTCTAAATAACTGCCGATGATCCGCTTTGGTTGGTTAGGTATTTCAACTGAATGTCCTAATGTATCTGTCAAGGTATGCGTACCATTATCAGCAGTAGTCGATGATGCGGTTGTCTCTTCGGTTGTAGATGAGCCTGGCGAGCAAGCACTCAGTAATCCCACCAAAAGTAATGCACTAGAGATTGTGAATAGTTTATTTTTAAGTCTCATGTCTTTCCTCCAAACGTAATTGAGAATGTTTCTCAATTGCTATTATTCCCCAAGAAAAGGGCGCTGTCAACTCTTTTTACTAACGTAAATGACGAAATTTGTGCTTGACGAATTTGTGAAGTACCGTCATAATTGAGAATGATTTTCAATGAGAGGGGGAAGTATATGTCTAGATTAAATGCAGTTGAAATTACTACCGGTTACCCCAACAAAACGATAATTGAAAATTTGTCTGTCGCTATACCAGAAGGGAAAATCACCAGTTTGATTGGCCCGAACGGCAGTGGTAAGTCTACATTATTAAAAAGCTTTACCCGCATACTTCCTGTAAAAAACGGTAAAATATTAGTCAACGATCGTGACTTGACGACCTATCATTCGAAAGAACTAGCTCGGAAACTTGCCTTACTAGCCCAAACGAGTGAATACCCATTAGGAATGACAGTCGAAGAAGTCGTTTCCTACGGTAGATATCCTTATCAAAAACTATTCAGTGGCATGGATGATCAAGATCTGCAAGCCATTGAGTGGGCATTGACAGCGACGGATCTGATCTCGCTAAAAGATCGAGACTTAGCGAGTTTATCCGGAGGTCAAGCCCAACGAGTCTGGATTGCGATGGCGTTAGCTCAAGAAGCAGATATCTTGATCCTTGATGAACCGACAACTTTTTTAGATCCGGCGCATCAACTGGAAATCTTAGATCTGCTGAAAGAAATCAACCGAATGAAAAAAACAACGATTTTGATGTCGATCCATGACATCAATCATGCCTCCCGTTTTTCCGATTATTTAGTCGCAATGAAAGAAGGGCGATTAATTGTCAACGGGACTCCAGAACAAGTCATCACGAAAGAATGGATGAGAGAGATTTTTGAGATCGAAGCACAAATCGTTCAATTACCTGAAACAAATAAACCTGTCTTTTTAACATATGATCTCATCAAGAAACCGGAGGGAAAATGATGAGGAAAGGGAAAAAAATAAATATCCTATGGCTGCTTCTGTTATTGGCAATCCTTGTCTTCTTTTTTGCTTTGTATAATGGTGCTTCTGAAGTTAAAGGAAATGAAGTCTGGCAGGCGTTGTTCCATTTCGATCCAACTGATCAAGCCCAGCAGATCATACGTAATATCCGTCTGCCTCGGGTCATCGGAGCATTTATTGTGGGTAGCTGTTTCGCCCTCAGTGGCGCTTTGATGCAAGGGGTAACGCGAAACAACTTGGCAGATTCAGGATTGTTAGGGATCAATGCTGGTGCCTCGTTAGCCATGGCATTTAGCTTTGCTTTTTTACCTAAAGCTTCGCCGTTTTCAATTTTTCTGCTTTCATTACTTGGTTCGTTGATCGTGACGATGATCGTTCTAGGTTTTTTCAGTTTTTCAAAAATAGGACTCAGTACTATGCAGATGATTTTAGCCGGTGTGGCAATCAGTTCTTTTTTTACCGCAATCAGCCAAGCACTGACCCAGTTATTTAATCTACAACAAGATTTGACTTTTTGGTTTGTTGGCGGTGCGGCGAATATTACTTGGCAACAGTTACTCGTTCTTTCACCTATCTATCTAGTGGCGGTTATTGGCTCTTTTCTATTAGGGAAGTCGATCTCCCTGATCCATTTGAGTGAATCACATGCGATCGCCTTAGGAGGACATCCACAGCGCACACGGGTACTGGTTTTCATCTTTGTTTCGATCTTAGCAGCGTTAGCTGTTTCTTTAGTTGGGCCCGTCTCTTTTATTGGTTTGATGGTTCCACCTGTTGTTCGTGGCTTTGTCGGTACGGATTATCGGTATGTCTTGCCAGCTTCATTTATCGCTGGGGGGATCTTAGTTATGTTAGCAGATTTTGTGGCACGCATGGTCAATCCACCATTTGAAACACCTTTTGGCTTAGTCATTTCCTTGATTGGTGTCCCTTTTTTATTGGTACAAGTTAGGAGGGAACGCGTGTGAAAAAAATATATTGGGGGATTGGCCTGTTACTATTTTTATGGCTTGTGACTGCGGGAATCAGTTTAATGATCGGTACACCGTTTCTTTATATTGATCAATTGATCGATGTCGCACTTGGTAGAGGAACACAGGTCCAACAATTGGTTCTGACAGAATTTCGCTTGCCACGCCTATTGATCAGTTTATTCGCAGGTACCTGTCTAGGAATCGCAGGCTATCTTTTGCAAGGAGTAACTAGAAACCCATTAGCTGATTCAAGTATTTTAGGTATCAACTCCGGCGCAGGATTTTTTGTGATGCTATACTTAGGTTTTTTTACTAGCCATGCGTCACCTTTCTTGTTGCTTTTCGTTGCCTTTTTAGGCGGCACGCTTGCTGCATGTCTAGTCTATTTTGTTGCCTATCAGCGTTCTGGACAAGTAGCGATGAATCGCTTGCTCCTTTCAGGTATCGCTGTGAATGCGGGCTTTTCTGCGGCAATGCTTTTAAGTACGATAAAAATCTCAAAAGAAAATTATGGCTTTGTGAACGCTTGGTTAGCAGGTTCAATCTGGGGGGCTAGTTGGCCTTATGTCACTGCCTTTTTGCCATGGGTACTTATTCTGATCCCTTTAGCGTTTTTCTATAGTCGCAGGATTGGTCTTTTATCCTTTGGCCCAGAACGTGCGCAAAGCTTAGGGTTGAACGTGTCACGAAGTCAGTCAGTTTTATTACTGCTTGCAGTTGGTTTAGCCTGTGGCAGTGTTGCTGTGGCAGGCAGCTTGTCCTTTGTGGGTTTACTCGCACCGCATGCTGCCAAAATCATTGTACGTAAAGAAAATCAGTGGACACTCCTATTCAGTGGTTTGTTCGGAGGATTATTTGTCAATATTGCTGATATTCTTGCGCGCATCATTTTACCAGATGGAGAAGTTCCTACAGGGATCTTGATTGCCGTCTTGGGCGCACCGTATTTTCTTTATTTATTATTTTATATTCAAAAGAAACAACTATCTGTCTAGGATAAGACCAGAATGTTGGGATCGGGAAACACTGAAGGCGATTTTGCCTTTAGTGTTTTTTAGTAGATTGAGAAATACCTTCAACAGCCAGATAAGAAATAAAGTAACAAGACCTATCTAATACAATTCTCATCCAACGAAAGGTTATGTATTGTTATAATGAATATGTAAGCGTTCTATACAGCCTATATAAATCGAGGAGGAGATCTATGGTTACATTCAGCAGTAATTCTCAACAAGCCCAACAGTCCACTTCAAGAATCACCAGTGCAAACACCCCTTTAAACCAAGCATCATCGCTTCAAAATGACACACGTACAACGCTAATTGGCAATCAAGACATTCAAAGTAGCATAACATCCGCCAAAAACTCAGCCAATCAAATTGCCTCAGCCATCTCAGGCGCAGCTAGTCAATTGCAAACTGCTGCTCAAGGATTTTCTACACTAGACACTCAGTTAAGTCGAGATCTTTTTAAGGAGAGACGCTAATGAATCAATGGACAAATCTTGATACCGAGGAAACGTTGCTGCAAGCAAAAAGAGAAGAACAGGAAAAGAAAATGAAACAACTTGATGCCTGCCGTTCAGATTACCAGAATCACTTTAAAGAAATCGGAAACTTCTTATTTCGATTACAATTGTCTTACCAGAAATCGAATATCTTTACGTCCATCGAAACATTCACCTCGGAGTTTTCACATCAAAGTAGGCGATTGATGAATGGCTTTGATGAATGCCAACATCACGAAATGATCCAACAACAAAGAATCACGAATAAACTCGAAGAAATTGCTTTTGAGAAAAGAAAAATCATGTCGGAGGAACAAAACCTATGAGTATCGACATGTACCTAAACGACTCCTTAACACAAGCTACGAGCGCCAGTCACTTCTGCCAAAAACAAGTCACTGATTACCAAAATCTCCAACAAGCCATCACTCAATTCACTTTACAAACGCCCAATCTCCAAGGGAAAACCTACGACGCTGCGAAAGCCTATTTTTCTCAAATACTTTACCCACTCGTCCAAGGAGGAATCTTACTCTCCGAAGCGGTCGAAAAAGCAGCGAAACGATTTCCACAGGAATACATAAATCAAGTTGATTCCATCAGCTTGAAACAATCCGAATTAGAAGCGCAAATTCGTCAAATGAATCAATATATCACCCAAGCCGAGGGAATACGGCAGTTGCTTCTTTCACCTCATATGCCGGAAGAACACCAAGGCTTTCAACTCAATCAGAATACGTTGTTACTCATGATGTATCATGACTTGAAACACAAACTGGAAGAAAAACTCCAAAAACTCTTAGCTTACAATCAAAGTTCCGCCCAATTTTTTACAGAAATCAAAAGTCTCGAACAAGCAGTCAATCAAGGCCTTGCTCAAACGAAAACTGCTTGGAATAGCCAAACGAAGACATTCTCTATCCCAAAAGATTTGTCGTGGACAACCACGATCCAAGACAAATGGCAACAAGCAGAAAACGAGAAAAAAGGCATCGATCCAACTAAAAATAAAGAACTAGAAAAGTACAACGTCTATGCTCTCATTATTCACGATAGCGATGGGAATCCACGTGTCTTTTGGAAAATCGAAGACAAGCAATCAGGCTACGGTATCGTGAACCCCGAGCTCTATCAATATGTCACGAAAGTAGGGCAATATTTAGAACCTGAACTGATCCAATTCATGACGTACGATACTTACCAAGAAAAAGTCAATGTGGCTTGGCGCCAAGGTGTTAATTATGAAACTGGTGAAAAACTAGACCCACTCTTAGGCAGTCTCGTCTCTACCTCACAATACGTCAAAGACGGCTACACATGGATCAATGAATCTGAACTCGGTCAAGCCCTGATGATCTTAGGCTTTACGTATGCGTCTTACAAAGTCTTGACGACCATTGGTGTGAAACAGGTGGAGAGTGGTAAGATTGAGGATGTGAGTGGAATTGAATTTAATAGTAAAACTAAATTAGAAGTTCACTTTTCAAAACATGGTTCAGAAATACAACAAGCTTTAAATAAAAATCACTATTCAATAGTTGAGTATTTAAGAGATGCAAATCATGTGATTAAAGAGGGACAATTTGTTCCTGAAATGAACGGATATATCAAACTGGTTGGTGGAGAAGGAAGTGCAAAGTATGCATTTGTAGGATTAGACAGAACAACTGGGAACATAACAACCTTGCACTTAAAATCTGTAAAAGAACTTATAAAAAAAGCACCTAGTTTAGGTTTAAAATAATGGGAGATGTTATAAAATGATTAATATAAGAAAAGTAAACTGGATAGATGAAGACTCAGGAGAAGCTGATATTTTACTTTCAGATGGCTTATATTCCATTGAATGTTTTTGTAGTGATTGTGATGTATCAGAAGGTGATATGTTCACAGATATAATTTATGGATTTAACATCAAACACATTGTTAAAAGTTTAAATGAAGAATATATAATAGATAAAAAAAATGATTACTATCATGTTCAGGGAGAGCTTATAGATTTGAAAAACGAAATTCTTCAAATAGGAGAATTTAAAATAGATTTGTCAGATGGAGATATTCCAAAGGATATAAAACAACATGAATATTTAGAAGCTGATATTGCAAGAATTGATATTTACTAAGAAATCTATTGAACCAATGAAGATATAAATTGAAAAACTTAATAAACATGGTAATTGAAATAAAATCATTCATATACTAGATTTATCTAGTTTGTGAATGATTTTGGTTCTTGGGGCTTTGAGTTATACATAGAAAAGCTAATACGTGAGTAAATTTTAAGCATGGATCTAGAATATGCATCCAACTTATACAAAGTATTAACGACCACTGGTGTGAAGCAAGTAGAGAATGGTAAGATTAAAGGGCGGGAAGGAAATAAATTGTTAGAACCTAGTTTATTAGAAGAACTTTCGAAAAGCGATGTATAGTATAACCCCGATCATGTAATTATGATTGGAAAAGATTCTTCAAATAAATTATTTTGGTTTGAAAAAGGAAAAGATAAAGCAGTATTAAAGCATATTGTCAATGGACATATAGAGGATTTCAATGCTAAAGGTGTTCAAGATATTCCTAGTTTTCTACATGATACATTGAAAATAAAACCAATAACATAAGGAATCGGACCTAAAAGACCATTTTCGGTCTAAAGTATAGATGGACAAAAATATACTTTGGCATATGAAAGTAATGGTTTTGTAGTTTCTTTTTATCCAAGCACATAACTAAAAAGGAGGAAGTGTATGTATAAACTACTTTCCATAGAAGAATCAGTAGCAACACGAAACTTAGAATTGGAAAGTTTAGATACAGCTACTATTGATGTATGCTTTGATGATTCTGCTGTTACTAGTTTTAAAAATTTTGATTTTATGAAAATCAATGAAGAATATAATTGTAAAATTTATCTTTTTGGTGAACTAGATGATAGTGGTGAAAAATTTCAATATATTAGAGATGTTACAGTTGGGCGAAAAGTTTTATCAGAAGTTATAAACAAAAAAGGAGATTTGTATTATTTGAATAAAATTTCTGCAAGTGAGTCTCTTAGTAAACAAAAAATGTTAAGTTACAAGTACACTAGAAAAGATCTTGTCCAAGTGAATAATATTGTTCATACAGACTTTGAATAGCGATTTTTAAATATTAAATTAGGCGTTGTCATAGAAGAATTAGATTTATTGAAGAGCTGGGCAATAGCAAATCTTCAGGGAGAAGAGAAAGAATACATGACCGCTAGGATTGAGAATTTAGAAGAAGTCATTCCAAAATCTTTAATTTCACAAAAAGATATATTATATATTTTTTAAAAATGAAAAAAGTAAACTAAGGTTTAATAGAAATCGAGTTGTTAAGATTTAACACATTTAAATACTTGAAAATACTTAATTCATAAGCAATGAAGTTGAAACTGAATAGGAAACATAGTTAATAAAAAACATTCACATTATTAGTCAAAACTAATTTGTGAATGTTTTTTGTGGAATTTGATGGCAATAACTACATGACGTAGTCGCGGGTTACACATGGTTCAACGAATGTAAAACCAGTACAGCTATGATAAATCGATGTCCTAACTAAAATTAGACAGAACAAATCCAAAAATCTAAAAAGTTAAATTGCTATTTTCTCCGTTTTCCGCTACCATTTTAACAGAAGGTAGGCAGGTGATTATTTGGGACACGAAAAGCAGAAAAAAGACCAGCTCCGTCAATTTGGCATTAATGAACTTAAAAAAATTGCTGCAAGTGGCTACAAAAAAGAAAAAGAACAAAAAATCTATAAGCAATTGTTTGCAACCGAGTATTGGAAGCAGGCGCAAGTCATCGGTATAACTCTTTCAAATGAATTTGAAATAGATACACGACCGTTGATCGAACAAGCGAGAGCCTCAGGGAAAATCGTTGTGATCCCCAAAACATTGCCAAAACGTCAAATGGCATTTTATGAGTTCTCCGAGAACACAGTATTGGAACGTTCAAGTTTTGGTGTGTTAGAACCTGTTTCAACGCATTTTTATGAGGCAACGATGATCGATTTATTGATCGTCCCAGGAATCATCTTTCATCCAGATGGGTACAGAATCGGCTTTGGTGGAGGGTATTATGATCGCTATCTGAAAGAGTATCCGCATCAAACGTGCAGCTTGACTTTCAAAGAGATGATTCATAATGATTGGGAACCAGAAGACTTTGATAAGAAAATCCAACATTTATTGAACGACTAAAAAAACAAGGGGGTATATATGAAAGTAAATCGGCAGCAACAATTCAAATTAAAATCTTGGCTCGATGGGCCATTTTTAACACAGATTTTTTTAGTAATCCAAACAATCGTCTTTTTCGCAATGGAGGTATTACCTGGTAATAGCGTGGCTTTTGGACTAGGCATGTCTGGCCAGCATATTGCCTACCTACATGAATGGTGGCGTTTGATCACACCAATATTTATCCATTTTGGGATGATGCATTTTGTACTGAACTCTGTCGTTTTGTATTTTATGGGTTCACAAATCGAAACGGTATACGGTCATTGGCGCTTTTTCTTGATTTATTTACTTAGTGGTATCATGGGAAATGTGACCAGTTTTGCCTTCAATGAAATGAACGTATTATCTGGTGGGGCAAGTACATCGCTTTTTGGTTTATTTGGCGCGTTATTTGTTCTAGGTATTCATTACAAAAATGATAATGTGGTGAAACAGCTTGTACGCCGTTACATGATATTCATTGTTTTTTCTTTTATATTCGGTATATCAGATACCTCAGTAGATATCTGGGGACATGTTGGTGGCTTGATCGGAGGTTTCCTGATAGGGAATCTATTAGGATTACCAAATCGATCCAATGATTACTCAATCCATCATCGTATTATATCGTCGATCGTTTTTCTCTTTCTTTTTATAATATGTGTTTTAGTGGGTTTAAAAAATTATGGAATACTTGTATAATGTGAAGGAAGTGCTTTAAATGGAAAGCTTATACGACGTACAACAGCTATTCAAGAGATTTGGTATCTTTATTTATGTGGGAGCACGGATTTATGATATTGAATTGATGACGATCGAATTACGCAAGCTTTATGATAATCATTTGATCGATCACGAAACATATATGACTGCGTGGCACATCTTAAAAAGAGAACACCGAATCGAAGAGAGCAGAAAGAAAGGAATTTGATCATGGACAAAAAAATTATTGGGATTGATTTAGGTGGAACAACAGCAAAATTTGCGATCTTGACACCTGACGGAGAAATTCAACAGAAATGGAGTATCGATACCAATATTTTGGATGATGGCAAACACATTATTCCTGAAATCATTGAATCTATCAATCATCGTCTGAACTTATACGGTATGAAAGCGGAAGATTTCATCGGTATCGGTATGGGGACACCAGGAACAGTCGATAGCGAAGCTGGTACAGTGATTGGTGCGTACAATTTAAATTGGCGCGAGCTTCAATTTGTCAAAAAAATGATTGAAGAAGGAACGGGCATCAAATTTGCCATCGATAATGACGCCAATGTCGCAGCATTAGGCGAACGTTGGAAAGGTGCAGGCGAAAATGATCCTGATGTCGTATTCATCACTCTAGGTACAGGTGTTGGTGGCGGTATTGTGGCGGATGGTCATTTACTTCATGGGGTGACTGGAGCCGCTGGAGAAGTAGGACACATTACGATCGATCCAAATGGATTCGAATGTACTTGTGGCAAACGTGGCTGTTTAGAAACTGTCTCAAGTGCGACAGGTGTCGTTCGAGTGGCCCGTCATTTGGCAGAAGAATATGCCGGTGATTCACGCTTGAAAGCGATGCTTGATAATGGTGAAGAAGTAACAAGTAAAGATGTTTTTGAATTAGCAGAAGCAGATGATCCATTTGGTTTGATGGTGGTCGATCGTGTCTGTCTATATCTAGGACTAGCTTGCGGGAATTTAGGAAACACGTTGAATCCATCAAGTATTGTCATCGGTGGAGGCGTATCAGCTGCGGGAGAATTTTTACGCAGTCGTGTGGAGAAATACTTCAAAGAATTTACCTTCCCACAAGTGAGAGAATCAACAAAAATTAAATTAGCTGAATTAGGAAATGAAGCAGGCGTTATCGGTGCTGCCTCATTAGCCTTGAAATATGCTGAATAAAGTGGAGGCACGACATGGTTTTATGGATTATTAACATCATTTTATTACTGATCATCTTAGCTATCGTATTTTGGGAAGTTTACTTACGAGTAATGGCTAAACGTTCTGCAACAATGCTTGAAGAAGAAGAATTTCGTGAAGGAATGCGTCGTGCACAAGTCATCGATGTTCGTGAAAAAGATGTCTTTGATGCGGGTCATATTTTAGGCGCTAGAAATATTCCATATACAGTACTAAAAAATTCACTTGGTTCGATTCGTAAAGACCAACCGGTTTATATTTATGATCAAAAGAAAAGTTTGAGTATTCGTACAGCTAACCAACTGCGTAAAGCAGGTTACCAAGATATCTATATCTTAAAAGGCGGCTATGATGGTTGGTCAGGTAAAATCAAAAGTAAAAAAATCTAACGAGGAGTCTTGTACTTCTTATGTTACCTTAGTAGCAACAAGAATAAGAGCGGTTATTCGCTCCTTTTTCTTGTTGTTTTTTCTTATTGCAGAAAAATTATGCTATGATGGAATGAGAGGATATGATAAAGGTAGTCATCACAAAATGTTTTCCTAAATTCGGTTTTTTAATTTACGGATGTTATTTGGAAATCAGTTGGTCACAAAATAAAAAACATGAAGAACTGTTGCTCCTCAGTGAGTTAGCCAAGTAAATCATTGTAGCGCGTATTGAGTGAAATCAAGAGAAAAGATGCGTGACAATCAAGCAAATACATATAGGTAGGTGGATAGATGAGAATTGGGATCATCGGGGCAGGACCTCGTGGACTTAGCATGTTAGAGCGTTTACTCTATAATCAACAACAAGAAAATATTGAGATCCTCCTTTTTGATCCAAGTGGAATCGGTGGCAAGGTTTGGCGAGTCGATCAGCCAAAAGAAGTACTGATGAATTCATTGGCGTCACAAGTGACGATGTTTACGGATGAGACATTAAGTAGTGGAGGCGTGGTCGCTAACGGAGTGAATCTTTATCAATGGGCGAAAGAATTTGCCCCTTCTTATCTTAGTCAGACAACTATCAAAGAAAAAGAAGCGTTTTTGTGTGAAGCAGCTAATTTATTAGAAAATCAACCAACAAGTCGTCGCTTCTTTGGCGTCTATCTCCAATGGTTTTACGCGCGCCTACAAGAACGATTTTCTGATCGTTTCGATTATATACAAGAATTAGTTATCGAAGCCACCAAGAAAGAGAAACAATTCATTCTGCGAACTAAAGAAGAAGCCTATGTGGTGGATCAACTGATCCTAGCAACGGGTCATTGGGAACATGAACAAACGTCAGAAGAAAGCCAATTAAGTGAGTATGCGGCTGAGCATCACTTATTTTACCAAGGACCAGCTAATCCAGCCGATGTTGATTTATCGATGATTCCTGCCCAAGAACCGGTGTTTATTCGGGGGTTAGGACTCTGTTTTTTTGATTATATTGGTTTGTTGACACAACAACGAGGCGGTCGCTTTGAAGAATTGGAAGGTCGATTGGTTTATCGTCCGTCGGGAGAAGAGCCAGTCGTCTATTGCGGCTCTCGGCGAGGCTTACCTTACTATCCCCACGGACGCAACCAGAAAAAAGTTGGCGAGGTGGCACAACCAGTCATTCTGACGCAAGAACGATTAAATATGTATTATCGTACTAAAAAACTGACTGGGGAGGATTTTTTTACTGACTTAAAAAAAGATCTCGAATTGTTTTATTATAAAAAAGTGATCGAGGAACATGGGTTGTCGATTGCTCTCAGCGAATTTCAAGAAGTCTTTCTTGGGGCTACAGAAAAGGAATGGCTGCGAAAATATCCTGAATTATCAAGCCACTTGTGGTCATGGGACTTACTGGATCACTTGCTCGACCACACGTTGCCGTATCAACAAATGAGTCGGAGGTATATCGAAGATCAAATCAATGAAGCGTTAAAAGGCAATGTGAGTGGTCCATTGATTGCGACGTTGGATGCATTGAAAGATTGGCGAAATATCGTGCATCAAGTGATGCTATGGGAAGTTTTTTCTGCAAAAGAATATAAAGAAATATTGTGGCAATGGTTCAATACGTTTGATGCGTTTTTTACTATTGGTCCGCCTTTACGAAGAACGCAGGAATTAGCAGCATTGATCGATGCAGGAATTTTCCATTTGGTGGAACCTCCTTTTACTGTTGTAGGAAAGGACAAGAGATTTCACCTGGAACCAGAAGGGTTTACAAGTAGCTATCTAATTGAGGCACGATTACCAAAAAATGACTTACGAACAACAAGAAATCCAGCCTTGATCAGTCTACGTGATGCCCAGATCCTTCAGCCATTCCAGTTGCATGATCCAAGTGGCGATTTCGTTTCTGGTGCGGTAGCAATCGAACGAGAAAATTCACGTGTGATCGATGCCCATGGAGAAGTACAAAACAATTTGTATTGTATCGGCATCCCAACTGAAGGGGTAGAATGGTTAACAGCCTCCGTTCCGAGACCCTATGTCGATTTTTGGAATCTTAGACAAATTGATCGTATCGCACAACTGATTTTAGCAGAAAAATCATAAAAAGAACGTTCCTTTAGGAGAGAGGGACATTAGTTCTCTCCCACCAACTAAAACCGAATAAATGGCGGGAACAGAAGTAACCTCTTGGGAAATAAGGCGCCATCCACAAAAATTTGAAGAACAATTTTCGTGGATGGCGCCTTATTTCTCGAGGCTAAACACTTCTGTCCTGACACTTGTAAGAACGTTCTTTTTGGATAGCATGAGGGAGATAGTGGAAACACAACTGTGCTATTTGTCAGCTTCCATTTCTATCGTAACTTAAAAATGCGAGTTTTAGAAAAAACTCGGTAGAAACAAAAAAACCCAAAAAATTGAAGAACAACTTTGGGTTTTTTGTTTTTGAAGCTGAATGCTTCAATCACTAGCTCTTATCGTGATACACGTTTTCTCATTGCTTTTTTACGATTTTCTTCAATCATTGCTTCTTTTTCGTCGATTGGGTCGATGACTGTTTTCTTCACAGAAGTTACTAAACCAGCCACAGCTGCTACAGTAGCCAAGCTACCTACTAAGATACCTGATACAAATTTTTTCATAATGATTCACCTCATTTATCTATTTGACACTTCTATTATGAAGCAAAACAAGGAAAAACGCTAGTCTTTCGTTTTTTTATTTGAAACCCTTTACAATAAAATGTTGAAAAAATTTACTAAATGTTTTATTATAAATTTACTAAATAAAATGAAAGAAGGTTTTGTCAAAAAAAGTCCCTGTTTTCTGGTCATCACTTTTGTTAAAATAAATAACGAATATAATTATATGGATAAAGGAGTCTTAACATGACAATTTTAGTATTAGGCGGAGCAGGCTATATTGGTTCCCATGCCGTCGATCAATTAATTGAAAAGGGCTATGATGTAGCAGTCGTGGATAATCTTTTGACAGGCCATCGTCAAGCAGTTCATACTGATGCACGTTTTTATGAAGGCGATATTCGTGACAAAGAATTTTTACGTGGAGTTTTCCAAAAAGAAACGATTGAGGGCGTCTTGCACTTTGCAGCGAGCTCGTTAGTCGGTGAATCAGTTGAAAAACCCTTAGTCTACTTCAATAATAATGTTTATGGCATGCAAGTATTATTAGAAGTAATGCACGAGTTTGATGTGAAACGGATTGTCTTTTCTTCAACAGCTGCGACTTACGGTGAGCCAAAAGAATCGCCAATTACAGAGGGGTCACCAACGAATCCGAAAAATCCTTATGGCGAAAGTAAGTTGATGATGGAAAAAATGATGAAATGGTGTGACGAAGCATATGGCATGCGTTATGTGGCTTTACGCTATTTTAATGTAGCAGGAGCTAAGAATGATGCGTCGATCGGCGAAGATCATACGCCCGAAACTCATTTAGTGCCGATCATTTTACAAGTAGCTTTAGGCCAACGAGAGTCATTAGCAATCTATGGGGATAATTATGATACGCCAGACGGAACATGTATCAGAGATTACGTACAAGTAGAAGATCTGATTGCTGCGCATATTTTAGCTTTAGAATATTTAAAAGCTGGAAATGAAAGCAACTTCTTCAACTTGGGAAGTAACAAAGGTTATTCAGTCACAGAGATGCTAGAAGCAGCACGAGAAGTCACAGGCCGTGATATCCCTGCGAAAATCGCACCACGAAGAGCAGGTGATCCAAGTCGTTTAGTAGCGTCAAGTGAAAAAGCGAGAGCAATCCTTGGCTGGGCACCTGAATATACAGATGTGAAAGAAATCATCAAAACTGCTTGGGCATGGCATGAAAGCCATCCTAACGGGTATGAAAAGTAGGTGGAAGAAAATGACGATTAGTCAAACAATTGCAGATTTTGTCACACTAGCAATCGCGTCTGGTGGTTGGATGGAAATGGACCGTATCTACTTACAAAATCGTATTTTAGGTCTTATTGGCGAAGAAGCCGGCGACTCTTTTGAAGTACGTCCAGTGCAAGAAGAATCGGTCGATCTATTGGATCGTTTAGTTGAACAAGCAAAAGAAAATGGCTTGGTGACGGATGTAACAGCTGACCGAGAAATATTTGAGGCACAATTGATGGATTTCTTGACGCCACCACCTTCTGTTGTCAATGCTTTTTTTGCTCAACATTATTCAAAAAGTCCAGAAGAAGCAACGGATTATTTTTATCAGTTGAGCCGCAACAATGACTATATCAAAACACGAGCCATCGCAAAAAATATCGTGTATACTTATCCGTCTGAATATGGGGAGTTGGAAATCACGATCAATCTATCTAAACCTGAAAAAGAGCCAAAACAAATTGCTGCAGAAAGAAAAGCGGTACAAGTCAATTACCCATCGTGTATGTTATGTATGGAAAATGAAGGGTACAAAGGAAGGTTGAATTACCCAGCACGAACCAATCATCGAATCATCCGAATGAACTTAGACGGAGAAAGTTGGGGATTTCAGTATTCGCCTTATGCCTACTACAATGAACACTCGATCATTTTATCAGAAGAACATCGACCAATGCGCATCACTAAAGAAACGTTTGCTCGGTTGTTGAAGATCACTGAAGTCTTACCACACTATTTCGTAGGTTCAAATGCTGATTTGCCGATCGTTGGTGGATCGATCCTTTCACATGACCATTATCAAGCTGGACGTCACGAATTTCCGATGGCAAAAGCGCCGATGGAGAAATTGATCAAGCTAAGCGAGTATCCGCAGGTGATTGCAGGGATCGTCAAATGGCCGATGTCGGTGATCCGGTTACAGTCGCCCGATAAAGATTTATTAGTAGAAGCAGCAGATGCGGTCTTAAACAAATGGCAGAACTATTCAGATGAATCAGTATCAGTCATCGCCTATTCAGCAGATGGTACGCCACACCACACGATCACGCCGATTGCTCGTCGAAGAGATGATTACTTTGAAATCGACTTAGTATTGCGCGACAACAATGTGTCCGAAGAATATCCTGAAGGGATTTTCCATCCTCATCGTGATATCCAACATATCAAAAAAGAAAACATTGGCTTGATCGAAGTTATGGGGTTGGCTGTGTTGCCGCCACGCTTAAAACCAGAATTGGAAGAAGTGAAGCAATATCTACTGGGTGAAGAAAATCAAGTCGCGGACTACCATCGTGAATGGGCAGAACAGCTAAAACAAGCAAATCCTGATTTGACTGAAGAGACTGCGACAGTTGTTATCCAAAATGCTGTTGGGCAAGTCTTCGCCAGAGTTTTAGAAGATGCCGGTGTCTTCAAACGGGACGAACAAGGAAGAGCTGCGTTCTTGCGCTTTACTGAAACATTATAAGCATCGGTCACTTACAGGAGGGGAAACGAATGGCCACAATCAAAGATATTGCTCAGTTGGCGGGAGTTTCTCCTGCCACTGTCTCAAGAGTGCTGAATTATGATGAGAAATTGTCAGTAGGAATGGAAACGAAACAAAAAATTTTTGAAGTAGCTGAACACTTGAATTATAAAAAACATCATAAGAATCTAGCCTCTGAAAAACAAACGATCAAATTGATCCAATGGTATGATACACAAGAAGAATTAGAAGATCTTTATTATCTTTCTATACGCTTAGGAATCGAAAAAAAAGCGGAAGAAGCGAATATTCGCCTTATCAAGGAAACATGGGATGCCATCAGTGAGCAATCTGCAGATGGAACGATTGCTTTAGGAAAGTTTGACGAAGAGCAATTGAAAGAATTGAAACGTACGCAAGAGAACCTTTTACTTGTCGATTCAGATGGCACAAGATTTGGCATCGATTCATTAGTCGTTGATTTTGAGTCGAGTCTTCGCTTAGTGATGGATCATTTCTTACAAGAAGAAGTCAAACAACTCGTGATGTTAGCCGGAAAAGAGTACACGAAGCAACACCGAACACCGGTGACTGATCCTAGAACGGCAATTTTTCAAAAACTGATCAGTGAAGAAAAGAACCTCACAGGAAAGATCATTGAAGCGGATTTTTCAGTGGAGGCAGGATATCAAGCTGTTCATGATTTTTTATTGCAAGAAAAGGAATTACCGGATGCGTTGTTTGCTGCGAATGATGCATTAGCAATTGGTGCATTGAAGGCAATCAAAGAAGCAGGATTGACTATTCCGCAAGATATCTCAGTGATTGGCTTCAATGATATCAGCGTGGCAAAGTATGTCTCACCACCCCTCTCTACAGTCAAAGTGTACACCGAATGGATGGGGGAGTTGGCAGTTGAGACATTGACCCAGTTAATCCATAGTACTGCACCGGTTGCAAGAAAAATCACGATCGCGACAGAACTAATTTTACGAGAATCAACAAAACAATCTACGATCAAATAGACGATTATCAACCTAAGTATAGGGGTGGAAATTTCGACAGCGGCGAGAGCCAAACTTGATTTTTCCTCCCCTTTTTTACCTCGAAGTATGCTACAATGATAAACGACATTAGAGTAGTAGAAGGGAACGGTCAAATGATTACATTAGGGATCGATACAGCAAATCAAACCTTAGCTGTTGGCGTATTGGAAGACGAAACAGTGTTAGGTCAAATCCAAATCAATAGAAAGAAAAATCATAGTCTGACGTTGATGCCAGCGTTGGATCAATTGATCTCAGATTGCCAACTCACACCAGAACAAATCGATCGAATTGCTGTGTCAAGTGGTCCAGGATCTTATACAGGATTGAGAATCGGTGTCACAACTGCCAAGACATTAGCATATACTTTAAATAAAGAATTGGTTGGTGTTTCCAGTCTTGCTGTACTTGCAGCAAATTGCGTAGGAATCGAAGGAATCATTGTACCGATATTTGATGCGAGAAGAAAAAATGTTTATGCTGGTGCCTATCGCTGGCATCATGGAACATTAGAAAACGTTCTAGAGGACAGACATATTGCTTTCGTAGAATTAACCGAAAAATTAAAACAAATGGATGGATCGATCACTTTTGTCGGTAGCGATTGCCACAAATTCAACTCAGAAATCGCTGAATCAATACCTGATGCTAAGCGTAACTCCTTGCCACTTTGGGATATTCCTAGTGGAGTTGTCGTCGCGCAATTAGGGGCTTCAAGTAATCCGGTCAACGATATCCAAGCCTTTTTACCACGTTACTTGAAACGAGTGGAAGCAGAAGAAAAATGGTTGGAGACACATACGCCAGGAGAAGAAAGCTATGTTGAAAAAATTTAAAGCCTATCTACGGACCATGCTTCAAGAAAAAGCAGATTATCCAGAGAAAACGGTCACTGTAGGCGAAAAGCAATTTCAAATACGGGAACTGACAGTTGAGGATGTCAAGGCGTTGTTAAGTATCGAACGGGAAGTTTATTTGGGGGAATTACCTTGGACAAAAAGTGCGTTCATCTCAGAGCTGACTTCCCCATTCATGACTTTATATTTAGGGATATTCGATCGAGAAGAATTATTCGGCTTTGTTGGATCCAGAGTATTAGGACTCGATTGCCATCTCACAAACATTGCGGTCAGTCCGAGTTACCAACGGCAGCGTGTCGGTACCTATTTAATCAACGAGATCGAGACATTCGCACGGATGAATCAATGCGAGACCATGTCATTAGAAGTACGGATCAGTAATCAGAATGCCCAACGCTTATACAGAAAACTAGGCTTCCAATCGAGAAAAGTAAAAAAAGGGTATTATACAGAAACGAATGAAGATGCCTTAGATATGGTAAAACTATTAAAAGAAGAGTGAAATAAAGTGATTGAAGAAAAAACAGCTTTCAATGATACAAAATTAGCCCAAGCGCTTTGGCAAGTCAGTGACGATGCTTTTTTAAATGGGTCACCTTGGACAAAAGATCAATTTTTGTCTGATATCCAACAACCACAAACCAATTATTTAGTCGTTCATCAAGCAGAGGAAATCATTGGCTTTATTGGATATGCCAAAGTACTTGATGAAGTAGAAGTGACGAATCTTGCAGTTCTGACTGCTGAACAACACAAAGGTGTAGCAAGACAATTATTACAAGAGATGCTGCAACGAGAAAAAGCTAACCAAGCGCATAGTGTTTTTTTAGAAGTACGACAGTCAAATATTGCTGCCCAACACCTTTACGAATCAGAAAAATTCCGCCAAGTAGGTAAACGAAAAGCCTACTATCATGATCCGGTCGAGGATGCGGTCATCATGTGTACAAAGCTAAAAACAGAGGTGATGAAACCATGAATGAAAAACAAACAGAATTGATTTTAGCAATTGAGTCAAGCTGTGATGAAACAAGCGTAGCGGTCGTGAAAGATGGGCAAGAAATCTTATCAAATATCGTTGCCTCTCAAATCAACAGCCATAAACGCTTTGGCGGGATCGTACCTGAAGTGGCCAGTCGCCATCATGTAGAGCAAATTACTTTATGTCTTGAAGAAGCGTTGGTGGAAGCAGGCGTGACCGCCGAACAACTTACCGCGGTTGCTGTCACAGAAGGACCAGGCCTTGTGGGGGCATTACTCATCGGTATTTCAGCAGCAAAGGCTTTTGCTTGGGCAAATCATCTGCCATTGATCCCTGTCAATCATATGGCAGGACATATTTACTCCGCCCGCTTCGAAAAAGCGTATGAATTTCCATTGATGGCGTTGTTGGTCAGTGGAGGGCACACGGAGTTAGTTTATATGGAAGAAGATGGCGCTTATGAGATCATCGGTGAAACAAGAGACGATGCCGCTGGAGAAGCCTACGACAAAGTAGGACGTGTTTTAGGATTGAGCTATCCAAGTGGAAAAGAAATCGATGAATTAGCCCATCAAGGGAAAGATGCCTACCACTTTCCTCGGGCAATGCTTCGCGAAGATAACTATGATTTTAGTTTCAGTGGCTTAAAAAGTGCATTTATCAATTTAGTCCACAACGCGGAGCAACGAGGGGAAGAATTAGATCGAGCAGACCTTGCTGCGAGTTTTCAAGCCAGTGTTGTCGAAGTCTTGGTAACAAAAACGATACGTGCTTGCAAAATTTATCCGGTGAAGCAATTAATCCTTGCAGGCGGTGTTGCTGCTAATCAAGGACTAAGAGAAAGTTTGAGAAAAAATTTAGCCACAGAATTACCTGAATTGGAACTGATCGTACCACCATTACGTCTTTGTGGGGACAATGCGGCAATGATCGGAGCCGCTGCATCTGTCGAATGGCGAAAAGGGCATCTTGCTGATTATCGACTGAATGCAGAACCAGGTTTAGTGTTAGGTGAGTCCTTGGAAAATGTCAGGTAAATCACCTGACATTTAACCTAGATATTCGCAAACAAAAAGATTATATGAATATAATCTATGCTGTGGTAAAAATTGCTAGGGGATGGGAATCTTATCCTTTTTTATACACTTAATATCAACATGGCTGATAGGCCCAAAAAAACATAAATTTACTTAGGTTATATAAATTGTGTCAGCTAACTCTATGTGATAGTATAAGAAATGTAGAAAATAAAATGAATAATGTTATTTTCTATAATGTTTTATCTGAAGGCTGAAAGCCTTCACAATAAAATGCAAAGGAGGTCGAATGGATGAAAAAGTTTGTCGGATATTTAGTTGTATTTTTCACTGCATTATTGTTCACTGTTCCTGTAGATGCCGCTGGCGCGATTTCTGCGAATGAGCAACAGATCCTAGACTTGTTAAAAGCACCAGTAAGTATTCAAGGAAAAGAATTCACTGTCCCTGATACTTACATTACACAAGCCGAAAACCATTTGAAACAAAATGATTTAACGGATGCACAAGTAGAAACTGCCGTTACAGGTATTCAAAATGTGCGTAATCTGTTAGGTTCAGTAACAATCGATATGACAGGAATCAACACGCTTGATGATTTGATTCGTGCTTTACCGCGGGATATCATCATGCAAATCCAACAAGAGGTAACGAGAGTTGCTGACGCGTTGGGATTAGTTGTACTAAGTTGGAATGGCAGCGATATCCAAATCGGTGCAAAAAATGCTGATGGAACAACTTCACCAGCTTTTAGCACTAGTTCTCCAATTAAACAAACAGGTGGTAATTATACCGCTAGTGCAATGGCAATTGCTTCATTACTATTAGTCGCAGCAGGTGCGGTTGTAGTAGGAAGAAAGACAAAGATTGCGTAAAAAGCGCAAGCTTCTTAAGAGACTAGGGGCAATGCTTTTTGTCCCTGTCTTTTTTTTGGCAGCTGGTTATTCTCTAATGTACGTCATAGGAAGACCTGTCATTCATTTTGCCACTTCTTCTTTAAATTTGTTTTTACTTTCAGATGTTCCAACATTCGAAACGCAAGAACAAAGCTTTGAAGCTGTAAAAGAAGAAGATGTCGCTAAAGATGAGAACAATGAACTGGCATCTAGCAGTATCGCTTACCCTAGAGGTGGCGAACGCTATGGTGACATCATGGTAGATTCTTTAGATCTGAATGTGCCTTTGTATTTTGGAGATACCGATGAGATATTAAGAAAAGGTGCGGGACAATATATGGGTTCTGTCTACATAGGTGAGACTGGAACGTCACTAGTCGGTGGGCACAATGTTGATGGGTTTGGTAAGCTAAGCGGTATTCAAACAAATGATATCGTGACAGCTAAGACGACCTATGCGAATTACCGCTATCAAGTAAAAGAAATGGTGATTCGTCATAAAGATGATCCGGAAATCAATGAATTGATCAGTCAAAAAGATAAACCAATACTGCTTCTTTATACATGCTATCCTGTTGATAGTTTAGGCATGACGGATGAACGACTTTTTGTTATCTGTGAGTTAGTTGAAGGTCCGTTGATCAATCCTAATAAATAGGAGGAAATCATGAGTACGCAAAAATTCATGCAAAAAGGGTCTCGTTGGCTACTTACTTTTATTTGTTCTTTGAGTTTGTTTGCCGGCATGACGTTAGTTGTATTGAGACTAACGTTGTTCAACCAACAGTTTATGGAAAAAGCCATGGAAGAAGCCAATTATTCAGAAACGATCACCTCTGAGATCAATCAAAGAATCAGCGATCTAGGTCGAGGAAGCAATATTCCTGCAGATGTATTGGCAGACACTGTTCCTCAAGCTTATGTACAATCGAATGTTGAACACTATATTCGCACCATTTATACAGACATTCCTTTTTTGATTGAACGGACAGAGGATGTAGACAAAATCATCCAGAAAAAAGTCGAAGATTATGCGAAAGAAAACAATTATGAAATCAATGCAGAAACGCAACAATCGATTGACAATCTAAAAAAATCTGCCATCGAAACCTATAGTGAATATATTGAGATCCCTTATCTTTTGACCTATGGGAAGCAAGTGATGGGGTATAAAAGAACGCTGACCTTATTGCTCTTCTTTACAATGACAGTTTCTGCATTATTAGTGATTGCGATCATTGCAATCGACACACGTTTTTTCCATCGTGCGTTACGCTATTTAAGTTATGCAGTGGGTGGCGCTGGTCTAATGCTTTTAGCGTTACCTCTTTTTGTGTACCTTTCAAAAATGGTCGAGCGTATCGGCATCAATTCAAAGTCGCTCTATCATTTTTTAACTACGTATCTAAGCAACTTTATTGTAACATTTATCCAATGGGGAATCGTGCTCATTATTTGTAGTTTCATCATCTGGATGTTGAGCGAACTATTAAGAAGACGAAAAGTTAAGAAAAGATATTAACGATAGAAAGTGGAGAAAACATGGAAGAAACGATTAGTCTAGGAGAATTATTTGAGATTTTAAGAAAGCGTTGGTTGCTGATTCTTGCGACCACGCTTGCCGGATTTGCATTAGCTGCTGGAGTCACGTTCTTTTTGATCACACCTAAATACAGTTCATCAGCTGAGATGATCGTTCAGTCAAAAGCAGAAAATACGAATACGAATCTACAAGATGTCAACGCTAACGTATTGTTGATCAATACTTACAAAGATATGATTTTAGGTGATGTTGTCATCAATGATGTTCAAAGAGAACTTGAACAAAATTATGGACAAAGTCTTACAAAGGGTGAGTTGAAATCGGTGATCAGTGTCAATCAATCACAAAACTCACAAATGTTCCAAATCGTTGCAACTGTTGATAATCCAGATCATGCGACGGATATCGCCAACGTCACAGCACAAGTTTTCCAATCAAAAGCAACGGACGTATTGAATGTCAATAAAGTGACGATCACTTCTGCAGCACAAAGCAATCCTACACCTGTTTCACCAAATAACATGTTGAACGTAGTTATTGGTGGGTTACTTGGCTTGATGATTGGAGTCGGATTAGCCTTTCTTCTAGAGTTGTTAGATAAAACAGTTAAAGATGAACGTTTTGTCACAGAAGAATTAGGATTGCCGATACTTGGAGATGTCAATGAAATGACGAAGAAAGAACTTGAAAACGGCCGTATGTTTCAACCAGCAGAAGTCGAAACGATTGAAACAACAGAACAAAGAGAAAGCCGTCGTTCTCGAAAACGTGTATAAGGAGAAGTATTTATGAAGAAAAACACTATTTTACCTGTTTCACTCCTCAGCATTACCGATAAAAATGCCATGGTTTCCGAACAATATCGGACGATCCGTTCAAATATCCAATTTGCTTCTGTCGATCGTGAATTGAAGACGATGGTCGTGACTTCATCTGGTCCAGGTGAAGGAAAATCAACAACAGCTGCTAACTTAGCTGTCGTATTCGCAAATAGTGGCAAAAGAGTTTTGCTGGTTGATGCTGATTTGAGAAAACCAAGTGTAGCATTGACTTTTCAATTGCCAAATGTCAATGGATTAAGTAATTTCTTAGGCGATCGTGAAGGAAGACCGGAATCATATTATCACACCAGTTCCGTCGAAAATCTTTGGGTCATGACAAGTGGACCGAAACCACCGAATCCATCAGAACTACTTGATTCGAAACGAATGGAAGAAGTGATCGAACAACTAAAAGCAGTATTTGATTTGATCATTTTTGATTTACCACCCATTGCAACAGTCACTGATGCTCAGATCTTAGCCGCAAAAACAGATGGGACACTTTTAGTCGTCCGAGAACGCAAAACAATGAAACAAGAATTAATCAAAGCGAAAGAACTGCTATCCATTGCACAAGCAACGATTTTAGGTGTTGTTTACAACGGTGCGAAGAAGAATGCAGATTTTAATTATTATTACTATTGATGAGGAAGTGAGCAAAAATGATTGATTTACATTGTCATATTTTACCTGGTATAGATGACGGACCAAAAACGGTCAAAGAATCGATCGCCATGGCAGAAGAAGCTGTTCGACAAGGAATCACCCACATTTTATGCACCCCTCATCACAATCAACGTTTCACCAATGAAAAAGCAGATGTATTACTAGCTGTCGAAGACTTGCAAAAAGAACTCGATCGACAGTCCATCCCCCTAACTTTATTTGAAGGACAAGAAGTTCGAATAAAAAGTAATTTGATCGATGAAATTAAAAGTGGCAAGATTCTTTTTGCAGATGTCGCCGATCGCTATTTGCTAGCTGAGCTACCAACAAACAGCATTCCCGAATACACAGAAAGTTTGTTTTATGAATTACGTCAGATGGGGATCGTACCAATCATTGTCCATCCTGAGCGGAACCGCGGTTTCCAAGAAAGTCCTAATCTATTATTACCCTACTTGAATATGGGGTGTTTGGCGCAGTTGACTGCACCGAGTATTGCAGGTGTTTATGGCAAACAGATCAAGAAGTTAAGTGAACAGTTAATTGAACATAATTTAGTACAAATGATTGCTTCCGATGCACATTCACGGAAAAACAGAGATTTTTATATGGAGAAAGCATACAAAATTGTTGGGAAAAAGTATGGAATAGAAGTTATAAACAAAATGGACCAAACTTGTAGAGATATAATTAATGGTACATTTACAAAAGCAGAAAATTATAAATATATAAGGAGAATTATTTAATTACAACTCTCAAATAATAGGTGTTAGTCGAATATTGTTTTTATACAAATATGTATCAATGGGGATATGAGAAAATTAAAAACAATCGTTTGTAAGGATGAGGAGTAAAATGAAAACAAAAAAAATATTGTTTGTTGCAACAGTAGTAAAAACCCATATTAATACATTTCACATAAAAAATATGGAATATTTTAAAGGATTAGGTTACGAAGTTCATGTAGCTGCTAAAAATGATTTTGTACCTAAAGATTCACTTAATATACCGAATTGTGATGTATATCATGATATTGATTTTCCTAGAAATCCTTTTTTCACTGATATGACAAAAGCTTATTCACAATTAAAAAAAGTGATTGACGTAGAAAATTTTGAATTGATTCATTGCAATACTCCTGTAGGCGGATTACTAGCTCGTTTAGCTGCTAGACAATCTAGGAGAAATAGCGGTACAAAAATATTGTATCAAGCTCATGGGTTTCATTTTTTTAAAGGCGCACCATTAAAGAATTGGATGCTATTTTATCCGGTTGAAAGACTTATGGCAAGAGACACCGATTGTTTATTGGTAATAAACCAAGAGGATTTTAAAAGAGGAAAAAGTTTTAAATGTCAACAAGTACAGCTGGTTAATGGCGTCGGAGTAGAGATTGATAAGTTTCATAATGCTTCAGGAAATTTACGAGAAAAATATTTGATCTCGAAAGAGACAAAAATTATTTGTTCAATAGGGGAGTTAAATAAAAATAAAAACCATATCACAGTAATTGAATCATTAGCAAGAATTAAAGCTGAAGTAGATAAGAATTTTGTATACTTTATTTGTGGAGAAGGTGCACAAAGAAGAAATATAGAAGAAAAAGTTAAAGAGCTGGATTTAAAAAATAATGTTATATTATTGGGGTACTCTAACGAGGTACCTAAAATTCTTGCAGATGCTGACTTATTTGTATTTCCTTCTTATAGAGAAGGGCTACCTGTTTCTGTGATGGAGGCAATGAGTGCTGGTGTACCAGTAGTCGCTTCAAACATCAGAGGAAATAGAGATTTGATTGAAAATAAAGTGAACGGTGAATTATTTGATTTAAAAAATAAAGAACAGTTGGACGATATATTGAAAAGATTTTTTGATAATAGCTTGCCGATTGAAGAATATGCTACCAATGCTTATATAAAAATACAGGATTTTGAAACAAATAAGGTGCTTATTCAAATGAGTGATATTTATGATATGCTTTTAGGTAGAGAAGAAAATTAACTTTCAGTATAGGTTACTCAAATGAATATATTTTACAAAAATTAATTTTGAAATCTATATAGAAAATTCAGAAAATTTTTTAACTAAATGAGAAAAATTTAAGTAAAAAATTTGATAGGATATAGAAATATTTTAATTATACTAATATAAAAATAATCGAAATTGATTCAATAGGAATAGTTAATTAAAAGTTGTATTTTTTTATGTTTTGTTAATGATTTAAGGAAAAAAGCAGCTGAAGCAATGAGGAATATGGAATTTTATTAGTCACAAATCAAATGAATAATCTATTTAAGAAGTGACCAACATCCTTTTTAGGAGGAAAAGAATGGAAGCTACAAATATTTCAACATCTCAAGATAAAAGTAAAATTAGAAGATTGACCATTGAGCGGATTGTTTTTTTTATTGGATTTACAATCAGTATTACGCAGGTTTTTCTAGGTATAAATATTTCACTTAGTGACATTTTTTTGCTTATCTTACTTATTTTATTATTTTTTACAAAATCGATTTACTTAACAAAACAAACTACCCTGTACTTTGTTTTACTTTTTATTTTGCGATTCTTTTCAACCATGCAATTAACGAAATGGTTGAATATTTCGATATCGTTTATGCCTATATTTATTACGATTCAAAAGTTTTTGATTAGCTTACTGTATTTTATTCTCTTTATTTCTGCTTTGACAATAGACCAAAAAATAAAGGATAACTTTTTCAAAGGATTAAAGTATGGAACCCTGATTTTAGGTACTCTATCGATATTAATTTATTTTATTGGTCCAGCAATTCTACGTTCAATTGTTTTGTTTGGAGAAATACGTATGAGAGGGTTTATGAATGATCCTAACTATTTTGCTTATATGCAGATATGTGGATTTTGTATTTGGTATCTCAAAGGTTTCAAACATAAAATAACAAATCTATTGGCAATGATTATCTATCCAACAACTATTCTATTATCAGCTTCAAAAACTGGATTGATTGTTTTTATTGTTATGCTTAGTATTTTAAGTATTAAAAAAATTTTAAAAAAACGCCTTTCACCAGCTAAGTTAGCAACTTTATTCTTAGTAATAAGTGGGTGTTTGACTATATTTTATGTATTCTTCGATTCAATCATAACAGGTTTACTGGTATTTACACAATCAGTTCCTCAACTGGAACGAATATACATTGTATTTGAAAATTTTAGCGGTGCAATTACCGAAGGTGGTTCAGGGAGAGTAGATGCATGGGAAACAGCTTATAGACTTATCCTTGATACTCACTTTATGGGAATAGGCTTTATGGATTACTCAAGTGTCGCGCGAGTAATAAGTGGTAGTCCAATTATAGCGCATAATACGTTTTTGCAATTAGCAGTGGAGTGGGGAATTATTCCATTAGTTGTTGGTTTAATAGCCGTGGTAAAACAAAGTATTATTGAACTTTCAAAAAAAAATTGGATAGTTGTTGCGCTAGTTCTTGGAACAGTATTTTTTTCCTTCAGTATATCTCTACAAAACTCGAGAATACTATGGATTCTATTGGCAATGTTATTTTCAAGAAAATCAGTTTCTGATTATTCTGGAAATTTAAGAGATAAATAAAATTTTGGAATTTATGTTATGAGCTAACTTAGGAGAGAAAATAAATGATAAGTGTTATTATACCCACATTTAATGCGGAGAAATCAATTAAAAAAGCTATAGACTCTATTCTGAATCAAACGTACCAAAATTTTGAAATCATAATTTGTGATGATTGTTCAACAGACGGTACATGGGAAATATTAAAGGAACTGGAAGAAACAGATTCAAGAATTCAAATTTATCAAAATGAAAAAAATTCTAAAAGTGCCTATACGCGTAATAAAGCAATAAATAAATCTTCTGGAAAGTATATCATGCAACTAGATGATGATGACTATTGTCACGAGGAAAGAATGGAAAAGCAAGTTCTATTTTTAGATAATCATCCTGAATATGATTTTGTTGGAAGTAATGCTTATCTTTGGGATCAAGATGGTATATATGGTGAGTTGATAATAAAAGATAAACCTGAAATTAATGACTTGCTAAAAACTAGTCCATTTATTAATCCATCAGTCATGTTTAGAAAGGAAGCCCTAGAGAGTGTTCAAGGTTATAGGGTTTCTAAAGAAACTGTGAGAGGTCAGGACTATGACTTATACTTGCGATTGTATGTAAATGGACTTAGGGGATACAATATACAAGAAAAGCTTGTTTATTATTATCAAGATAAGAATTACTATAATAAGATTTCTTGGGAAAATAGAATTGGTGAATTCAAATTTAGATATAGAAATTTTAAGAAACTCAAGCTATCACCAACACAATATATTTATATTATCAAACCTTTAGTTGCATTAATCGTACCAAGAAAAATCTTATCATTGAAACAATCAAGGAGGAATAGAGCTTGAATATCTCAGTATTCGGTTTAGGTTATGTTGGCCTAGCAAATGCACTACTTCTAAGCCAAAGCGTTGAAGTCAAAGCATATGATATTGTTAAAGATAAAATAGACCAGTTGAATCAAAGAATTTCTCCTATAGAGGATAAAGAAATTAGTGAATTTTTAATAAAGGATAATCTAAAAATTAATTTTATCAAAGACTTTGAAGAAGCTGTGATTTTCGGTGACTACTTAATTATTGCAACCCCAACAGATTACGATGAAAAAAAGAATTATTTTAACACTTCATCAGTTGAAAAAGTCATCGAGCAAGCTTTAGCAATTCGCTCAGATGCTACTTTTATAATCAAATCAACCGTTCCTGTAGGGTACACGGAAGAATTAAAGAAAAAGTATGGAACGGAGCGGATAATATTCTCACCAGAATTTCTGCGTGAGGGTAAAGCACTATACGATAACCTTCACCCATCAAGAATCGTGATTGGCGAAAACTCAGATAGGGGACAAGAAATTGCTAATCTTTTTAAGGAAAATGCTCATGATAATGATGTCCCGATACTATTGACGAATTCAACAGAAGCGGAAGCAATCAAATTGTTTTCAAATACCTACTTAGCTTTAAGAGTTGCTTATTTCAATGAGCTTGATACGTATGCTGAATCGAATGATTTAGACAGTAAGCAAATTATCGAAGGTGTCGGACTAGATCCTAGAATTGGTTCGCATTATAATAACCCATCATTTGGCTATGGAGGGTATTGTTTACCAAAGGATACTAAGCAACTGCGTGCAAATTATAGTGGTGTCCCAAGCAATTTGATTGGTGCAATCGTTGATGCAAATGCGACGAGAAAAGATTTTATCACTGAACAAATTTTAGCTAGAAGTCCCAAAGTTGTAGGGATTTATCGCTTGACTATGAAAGCTGCTTCAGATAATTTTCGTTATTCTTCAATTCAAGGAGTAATGAAAAGACTGAAGGCGAGAGGTATTTCTGTTATTGTTTATGAACCTACTGTAGATGAGAAGGATTTTTCAGGTTTTCCGGTGATACCTGAACTAGCAGATTTTAAAAATCTAAGTGATGTAATCATCTCCAATCGATTTGATGAAGAATTGGATGACGTTGAAGAAAAAGTTTATACTAGAGATATTTTTAGAAGGGATTGATTGAGTGAAAAACATAGCTCGTAATTTCATTTATCAATCCATATTCCAGATAATGAAAATCGTTATTCCAATTATAACCATACCTATAGTATCTATGGCGTTAGGTCCTGCTGGAATAGGGATCTTCAACTATACCAATTCAATCGCACAATATTTTGTACTAGTTGCTAGCTTAGGTGTAGCTATGTATGGGAATAGAGAAATCGCACTTGCGTATAATCGACAAGAGGACATTTCTAAATTATTTTGGGAAATTGTTGTATTTAAAGCGATATTGACATTAGCAGTATTTTTTATCTACATTGCTGTTGTCAGTTTCTTACCTAACAGTAATTATTTTTATTTTCAAAGTTTAACCATTTTAGCAGTGCTTTTTGATATATCATGGTTCTTTATGGGAATTGAAGATTTTAAGTTAACTAGTGTATCGAGTTTATTCGTTCAAATAATTACTTTTGTGTTGATACTGCTTTTTATTAAAGATTCAAATGATGTAGGTATCTATATTTTGATCCAAACAGCTGGTATATTTGTTTCACAAGTGTTAGTTTGGTTCTTTATCAAACCTTATATAACATTTCAAAAAATAAATCTAAAAAAAAGTTTTAGTCACATCAAAGGCTCGTTTGAATTCTTTATACCCCAAGTAGCGATTACCTTATATACGAATTTAAATAAGACCTTATTAGGCTTATTCATAGGGGCTTCAGCAGTTGGATTTTATACAAACTCACTCACCTTAAATACAGTGTTTATAACAATCATCACTACACTTGATATTGTTTTACTTCCACATATGAGTGGTTTGTTTGCTAAAAAAAATGTTGAGCGAATTGTAGAGCTGATGGATAAAACGATTGATCTACAGTTGTTTTTTAGTTTACCGATCATGTTTGGGATGTTAACTGTATATGATAAGCTTGTTCCATGGTTTTTTGGGGAAAAGTTTTTATTTATTAATAATGTTATCCCATTTTTTACTCCTTTAATAGTAATTATTCCGCTAGGTATGGCTGTTTCAAGACAGTACCTTATTCCTATAGGTAAAGTTAGAGAATATAATAAATCTGTGATTATTGGTGCAGGTATAAACATTATCAGTAATCTAATCTTACTACCAACTGTTGGTTTTTTTGGAGTTGTCATTTCTAATTTATTGGCTGAATTCTTTGTTACTGCAGTAAGAGTGCGCTCGTTTCTCAAATCTACTAACTTTTCTTTTAATTTTCGGCGAATAAGTATTTATTTTATTTCAGCACTTGCAATGATGATTATCACCAGAATATTGACTAATTCTATGCAAGCAAGTTTAATAACTAATATAGTACAAGGTTTAATTGCTATTACCCTGTATTTTATCTTTACAGTAGTAATGAGAACAAATCCTATTGTTTCATTTATTCAAGAGAGAAGAAGTAAGTGACTGATTACTTACTTCTTTTTATTTATCAAAAAATGAGCCAAAGGTAGTGGATATTGTCAAATACCTTTGGCTCATTTATTAATATTTATAGTAGAGGATGGCAAAGAATCACTCCCGCCATCCCGGTGTCACTGCCTCCTTACAAAACGTGAACCGCTTCTTGTCATAATTCACCAAGCCGGAGTCTTTCAGCTGTTTGATCACCTGTCCGGCGGTTTCACGAGTGGTACCACTATTGACTGCTAGTTCTTTCAACGTGATCGGATAGGGTATCGATATATGACCGTCTTCTGTAGGGATTCCTAATTCTTCTTTTAAAACAAATAAGTTTTGTTTCACTCGGTCAAATGCACTGGAGGTCAAGCCGATTTGAATGCGTAGTTCGTGCATCTGAACGACTTTTCCTAACTTCTGGATCATGTAAATCAATTGATTGGGGTTGTTTTTGACAATTTTTTCATAACAAGCTACAGGAAAATAAAAAGTCTCGATATCTGTCATGGCTTGTGCTGTATACGTATAAGGTTCTTCTTCAAAAATACCAGACATTGGAAAGAGATTATTTGCTGTGACATAATCATAGTAGTAATAAGTAGCACTTTCGTCATAACGCTCTAAACGGATCAATCCTTCTGTTAAGACATAGAAACGTTGCCGCTCATCTCCTTCATCAAAAAGCACTTGTCCTTTCTTATATGAACGTAGGACAGTCTGCTCTTTGATTTCTTCAAATTCCTCATCAGTAAAGTGTTCAAAATCAGGTTGATATCTGAGTTTAGAAAAATGATAATCGATTTTATTTACACGCATGAACATCCCTGCTTCCTATAATTCTCTCCTTCTATTGTGACTTCTTTTATTTCTTTTGTAAAGCCATAATACATTCCGAGAAAAGCTATATTTTGTAAAATATTAATTGCGTTTGTTATTATGTAGGATTTATACAAAACAGATGAATATAATTTGATGAGTGATCATAAAAGTGTATAAAAAACAAATAATATACATAAAGTAAACGCTAACAACCTTAATTTAAATGGAATTTAAAAATATACAAAAAAAATTTTTTGATGAATAAAAATTTTTTTGAGAGAGTTTTCAGTATAAAAAAAAGAGAAATTATTAATAAAAGATGCAAAAATGTGTAATTATTTAATTAAGCTTTAATAATGAGAGATTCTTCTCTTTTTAAATGCGAGAAAAGCATGAAAGTGATTACAAAAGCAGTTTATTCTAAGTATGTAATCAAAACGAAGGAGGCAACACAACATGGATAAACCGATTCACGTTTTCTCTGAGATAGGAAAGTTAAAGACAGTATTATTAAAACGACCTGGTCAAGAAGTGGAAAATCTAACGCCTGATATTATGGATCGTTTGTTGTTCGACGACATTCCGTATCTACCGATTGCACAAGCTGAGCATGATGAATTTGCACAAGTGCTCCAAAGTGAAGGCGCTGAAACATTATATTTAGAAAAATTAGCGGCTGAAGCAATCGATGCAGGTAATGTCAAAGAGGAATTTTTAAATAAAATGTTAGATGAATCTTTTATTGCATCTAATGCTGTTAGAGATGGTCTTCATGAGTTCCTTCTATCAATGGAAACTCAAGATATGGTAGATAAGATCATGGCGGGTGTCCGTACAAAAGATATCGATGTGAAATCACGTAGTTTATACGATTTATCATCTGATGACGACTATCCTTTCTACATGGATCCAATGCCAAACCTATACTTTACAAGGGACCCTTCCGCATCAATGGGGAATGGGATGACAATCAATAAAATGGCATTTGAAGCACGTCGTCGTGAGTCAATGTTCACAGAATACATTTTGAACCACCACCCACGTTTTGCAAATAAAGGGGTTGACGTATGGTTGGATCGCGAAAATCCAGATCATATCGAAGGTGGGGATGAATTGATCCTTAGTGACACAGTTGTCGCTGTGGGTATCTCACAAAGAACAAATGCAAAAGCGATTGAGCGTTTAGCACGTCACTTATTTGCGAAAAATGCAGGATTTGAAAAAGTCTTGGCAATCAAGATCCCGAATAATCGTGCCATGATGCATTTAGATACAGTATTTACTATGGTTGACCATGATAAATTCACAATCCATCCAGCGATCCAAAGTAAAGAAGGAAAAATGGACGTCTTTACAATTGAACAAGCTGGCGATGATATCAAAATTTCTCATTCAGATGATTTACAAGAGTCATTGAAATCAGTTTTAGGGTTAGATGATCTTGTATTGATCCCAACAGGTAATGGCGATGCGATTGTTGCACCTCGTGAACAATGGAATGATGGCTCAAACACATTAGCGATTGCTCCAGGGGTGGTAGTTACTTACAATCGTAACTATGTATCAAACGAATTATTGAGAAGCTACGGCATCAAAGTATTGGAAATCACTTCAAGTGAATTGTCACGCGGTCGTGGTGGCCCTCGTTGCATGAGCCAACCATTAGTTCGTGAAGATTTAAAATAGTTTATTCCTGATGGCAGTCACTGTCAGCTGCCATCAGATTTCCTCTTAATACCAAGTGCTTTATGTACTATCAAATAGAATACAATTTTAAAGGAGAATGTTCATATGAAAGAATCAGTATTTCAAGGAAGAAGTTTATTAGCAGAAAAAGATTTTACAAAGGAAGAGTTACAATATTTGATCGACTTTTCTCAACACTTGAAAGATTTGAAAAAACGTGGCATCCCACATCATTACTTAGAAGGAAAAAACATTGCATTACTATTTGAAAAAACATCAACACGTACACGTGCAGCATTTACAACGGCAGCAATCGATCTTGGTGCGCATCCAGAGTATTTAGGTGCAAATGACATCCAATTAGGTAAAAAAGAATCTACAGAAGATACTGCCAAAGTATTAGGTAGTATGTTTGACGGAATCGAGTTCCGTGGTTTCAGCCAAAAAATGGTGGAAGAATTAGCTGAATTCTCAGGCGTACCTGTATGGAATGGTTTAACTGATGAATGGCACCCAACTCAAATGATCGCTGACTTCTTAACGATCCAAGAAAACTTCGGTAAAGTGGAAGGCATCACAGTTGCTTATTGTGGCGATGGACGTAACAACATGGCGAACTCATTGTTAGTAACAGGTGCGATCTTAGGAACAAATATGCGTATCGTTGCACCAAAAGAATTACAACCTGAAGAAGAAATCGTGAAAATGGCTGAAGAGTTTGCAGCGAAATCAGGTGCACAATTAATGATCACTGACGATGTTGCTAAAGGGGTAGACGGAGCAGACGTTCTTTACTCAGACGTTTGGGTATCAATGGGTGAAGAAGATAAATTTGAAGAACGTATCAAATTATTGAAACCTTACCAAATCAATATGGATATGATCGAAAAAACAAACAATACAGATCGTTTGATCTTCTTACACTGCTTACCAGCATTCCATGATACGAAGACAGTTTACGGTGAACAAATGAAAGAACGCTTCGGCATCACTGAAATGGAAGTAACAGACGAAGTATTCCGCAGTAAATATGCACGTCAATTTGAGCAAGCAGAAAACCGTATGCACTCAATCAAAGCAATCATGGCAGCAACACTAGGAAACTTATTCATTCCTCGTGTGTAACAACTAACAAGTAAATAATCAAAACGAGTCAGCGTGAGGATCGTTCAGAAAGAACGCTGGCTTGTTTTGTCATCGGTAAAATTCAGAATGTTCTGAAAGAAAGGGAGATAGACATGGCAAACAGAAAAGTGGTTGTTGCATTAGGCGGAAACGCGATTTTATCAACAGATGCAAGTGCAAAAGCGCAACAAGACGCATTGATGGAAACAGCAAAATACTTAGTGAAATTTATTGAACAAGGAGATGAATTGATCATCTCACATGGTAATGGTCCTCAAGTTGGGAATTTATTGATCCAACAACAAGCGGCTGATTCAGAAAAAACACCGGCAATGCCATTAGATACATGTGTGGCGATGACGGAAGGTTCAATTGGCTATTGGTTGCAAAATGCGATGGGCGAAGTGTTGAAGGAAAAAGGAATCGATAAAGATGTCGTTTCGTTAGTGACACAAGTCATCGTTGATGAAAATGATCCATCGTTCAAAAATCCAAGCAAACCAGTTGGACCGTTCTATACAGAAGAAGAAGCGAATGATCAGATGAAAGCAGACTCTTCTGTAACATTCAAAGAAGATGCAGGACGTGGTTGGCGTAAGGTCGTTGCTTCTCCAAAACCAATCTCAATCAAAGAAGCTCGAGTCATCCAAACATTAGTGGAACAAGGCGTAATCACCATTTCTGTAGGTGGTGGCGGTATTCCAGTAGTGGAAACTGCAACAGGTCTTGAAGGAAAAGAAGCTGTTATCGATAAAGATTTTGCTTCTGAAAAATTAGCAGAGATCATTGGTGCAGATCTATTGATCGTGTTGACGGGTGTCGATAATGTCTACGTAAATTATCAAAAACCAGATCAAAAGAAATTAGAAACAGTTGGTGTTTCAGAAATGAAACAGTATATTGCTGAAAACCAATTTGCTCCAGGAAGCATGTTGCCAAAAGTGGAAGCAGCGATTGCCTTTGTTGAGGCTCGTCCTACTGGGAAAGCAATTATTACTTCCTTAGAAAATATTGAAAATCTATTAGCTTCAGAAGAAGGAACAATCATTGTTGCTGATGAAGCGTAAGAAACTTTTTATCGTTTTACCATGACCATGTGTATAAAATGTCCAGTTGGTTTTTAATCTCCTTTAGACCTCCTGGACATTTTAGCTTATTGTTGAAGGTCAGCTTTTCGAACACCGTTTATTTATGAAGAAAACTCTAGCCAGGAGATTGGATATCTGCTATAATTCAAATCAAGTTAAATAAGAGCAACGTTTGCTGAACAAGAGAGTAATTGGTGTCATTTCGTTCAAAGCGAGTCTGGGTAGAGTGGAAGCCGGACGGACAAATCCCAATGAAGCGCACTTGGAGAACTCTGTCTTTGACAGACGGTCGTCTACCGATATCAGATCGAGCAGGTCTTTTTTAGGACAATTGGAGTGGTACCGCGGGAATTCTCGTCTCTAGTAAATTCATAGGAAATATGGATTTGCTAGAGATTTTTTTGTTTTACAGCAAACAATATGTAGGAGGAAAATAAATGAATAACAAAGATGTTGTTGCAAAAGCACTATATGAAGTCGTACAAGATGACTTGACGTTGGAGCAAGTCGCACAATTACTTGAAAATCCAAAATCAGCGGACCATGGAGATGTCGCATTTCCAACGTTCTCTTTAGCAAAAATCTTCCGCAAAGCACCACAACAGATCGCAGCGGATCTTGCTGAGAAAATCGATGCAACAAATTTTGAAAAAATCGAAGTCGTCGGACCATACTTGAACTTCTTTATGAACAAAGAGATCATCAGTAAGCAAGTGTTAGCTACAGTAGTAAAAGAAAAAGAACACTATGGGGATAGCACGATCGGTAACCAAGGAAGCGTGCCAATCGATATGTCTTCACCAAACATTGCAAAACCAATTTCAATGGGTCACTTACGTTCGACAGTAATCGGAAACTCAATTGGCTTTATTATGGAAAAATTAGGTTATCAACCAGTACGTATCAACCATTTAGGAGACTGGGGTACACAATTTGGAAAACTGATCGTTGCCTACAAAAAATGGGGATCTGCTGAATCTGTAAAAGCTGAACCAATCAATGAATTATTGCGTCTATATGTCCAATTCCACGAAGAAGCTGAAACACAACCTGAATTGAATGATGAAGCTCGTTCTTGGTTCAAGCGTCTAGAAGAAGGCGACGAAGAAGCGATGGAGTTATGGCAATGGTTCCGTGACGAATCAATGAAAGAATTCAACAAGATCTATGACTTGTTAGAAGTTCGTTTTGATTCATTGAACGGGGAAGCTTTCTATAATGACAAGATGGATGAAATCGTCGAATTACTAGAAGAAAAACATCTCTTACAAGAAGACAAAGGTGCAGAAATCGTTGACTTATCTGCTTATGATCTAAATCCTGCCTTGATCAAAAAATCAGATGGTGCGACACTTTATATTACGCGTGATTTGGCAGCTGCACTATACCGTAAACGTACGTATGATTTTAGTCAATCACTATACGTAGTTGGTAATGAACAAAGTTATCACTTTAAACAATTGAAAGCTGTCTTGAAAGAACTAGGTTTTGACTGGGCAGATGATATGCACCATATCCCGTTTGGTTTGATCACACAAGGTGGTAAAAAACTATCGACACGTAAAGGAAAGATCGTTTTACTAGAAGAAGTATTGAATGAAGCAATCGACTCAGCGAAACACCAAATCAGTGAAAAGAATCCTGATTTGGAAAACAAAGATGTCATCGCAAAACAAGTCGGTGTGGGTGCTGTTATTTTCCACGATTTAAAAAATGATCGTTTGAATACGTTTGACTTCAATTTAGAAGAAGTGGTTCGTTTTGAAGGAGAAACAGGTCCTTATGTCCAATATACTCATGCTCGGGCGATGAGTTTATTAGACAAAGCAGGTTTTGTTCCTTCTGAAGATCAAGCTTATGCGTTGAATGACGAAAATAGTTGGGAAGTCGTGAAGCTTGTACAGAAATATCCTGAAACAGTGCTTCAAGCTGGTGAAAAATATGAGCCATCGATCATTGCAAAACATGCGATCAAATTGGCACAAGCGTTCAATAAGTACTATGCACATACAAAAATCTTAGCGGATGATGACCAAAAAGATGCGCGCTTAGCGTTAGTTTATGCTGTCACTGTTTTACTAAAAGAAGACTTACGTCTATTAGGATTACATGCACCAGATAAAATGTAAAAAGTTTCATTGTTCAAAGATTTTCTGAAGAGAAATCTAAATGTTATGTTCCAGTCAATAATCCATGGCATATTTTACAATTGAATTGATTTTTATCTAGAAGGGTTTCTTTTGGAAACGAGCCAAGTCGGGATTTGAAAAAATCCCGGCTTTTTTGACGTATTTTTGGTACGGCATACATTCTTATAGTTGTTTTATGTTGAATTGTACATACAAAAATTTTTATGAATAAATAATTGAATTTCCTTTTCTTATTTTAGAAAAAGTCGTTTCATGAGAATTTTCACTTTTTATTAAGCGCTTTCTTTTCTTGGGATATACTCTCGGTGTCAATAAAAAAGAAAAGGAGTGGAAAAATGAAAAAGAAATGGTTCTCGTTGTTGATGGTTGTAATGTTGTTGTCGTCGGTTTTCCAACCGACACTCTTAGCCTTTGCGAGTGATCGATCCTTCAAAGAAGCGACCTCGCGTCCGGCTGTTGCGATTGATTTAAGTGGCACTTCGCCAGCAAAAGATGAAAAAACATGGAACGAATGGGCAAAACTCCGAGGATTTACGGATACCCTGACTGCCGAACATAACGTATTTGATAATTTAGTTCTAGCGGATTATTTAGACGTGATGGAAGGGCCAAGTACGTTACCCCTCAGTACTCGGTTTGCTCGTTCAAAAATTGCACCGATCATCCAAGCTACCGCCTTTGCTGAATTTACCCGACCCTACTTAAAAGAATCAACCAAAGAGACAGCTGTCAGCCAATTGTACCGTTTGACTTCGACAAGTATCCTAAGGCAGTCGATCAGCTTGCTCGGTGATGCCATTGATGCTCCAGAAGACCCCGTTGAGATTTATCCGACCACCAAAATCGAGTTGGCTAGCTGGATTACGGTCCAAAACCAGTTCCTTGAATACATACAAACAACACCAGAACTATCTGGATATGAGATGCGAACCGGCACAGACGGTATGAGCGGATTGTTCGTTCCTAAAGACACGAATGATCAAAGTCTATTAGTTTATCCAGATACTTCACTGAATGAATACTTACCGGGAAATGAAAAATTACCTCCACGGATCGGCGCCCTGAAACAAATCAATTTTTCTCCATATAATGGTCCAGGAACACCCTATGTCAATGTGACCATGAGCTATACCGCCTATGATCATCGCCAAGAACTATACACGCAATATGATATTCGGGGCATCACGATTCCTTTAGAAACGGATTTCGACACATTTTTAGCAGAAATCGCCACACCTGAACAAGCTCTGGAAGTGGTCAAAGAATACTCGTCCGTCCAATTTGGGGCAGTAGCCCCAACAGATGTTGATTCTGTCAATGACATCGGAAAAGAAATCACACGTCAGATGATCGATGAGCGGGATGCGCTGATTGATCAATTACCTGATACGTTTCAGATCAATCTATTCCGGATCGCAGCGAAAGCCAATGACAAAGAAGTTGTCATTGATCGAGAAGGTGAGTTTGTGTATCGGGGAACGCAAGAAATTGTTCCCTTAGACCAAATCGACATCGGTTTTAACCAAGAAGTCATCTATACGATCCGCAAAGTGCAAAGCTTTTTCGGTGTCTATTGCAACTACTATGCGTTAGCCGATGGCTTGCTTGATGAAGAACGCACGAATTCTTTGCCAAAGAGTTTAGATGACACCACCATTGCAGCGATTTCTGAAGTCGGTGGCAGTGTATTGAAGCACTTACCAAATTACGAAAATACCGACTGGGTCATCAAGCAGTCCCAATTGAAGCCCGAACCAATGGACGTCTTACTCATCGCCATGTGCTTACCATGGTCAGAAATGATTTCTGTCTTACGGACCGTCAAATCCGATGAAGTCATCCTAACAGCGATTGAAGTCGAAGAAGCCGAAGCCGCTCGCGTATTGGAAGCGGAAAAGGCTCTAATCACCAAAGGCTGTCCAAATGAAGCTTTAGTAGAGAAGTTACCAACCACCGAATACTATAACCGTAAAGCCTTGCGCCATGTGGCGGGAGAGGTAAGACCGGGAAGAACTGGCAATCCTGAAATCACAGGTGCTCATTCGCGCCATCCTGATTTCTATAGTCCAGAAAGTGGAGTTGTATATAAGCCGACAGAGACTGTAGTAGAAGGGCAACCTTATAACGCCGAAATAACTTATCCAGGTACTTTGAAGGTCAAAGAATCTACAGTATTCCCAGATAATTGGGATGCTCAAAAAATTACGAGTGAGGTAGAACAGATTGTAAAAAAACATAATTTTACCACTCCCGGAAATCATTCATTTAGTGGTAAGAGTACAGCTGGATTTGAGATAAAAGGAAATGTAAATGTTAAAATGAATGGTAAAATAACTGTTGCAACAGCCTATCCGGTGAAATAAAAAGACATGGAAGTTGAATTAATTCAACTTCCATGTCTTTTTATAGTTACGCACTATTTTTTGGAAATCTTCATAGGAATAATTGTTGCGCCAGTAATATTTATTATAGAGCATATATTTCCTCATAATCACTTCGATCGCATCATCTAGTTCCTTACTAAGTCCAAGGTACGTAACATTAGCAATCCCCCCATTAAAGAAGTCGCCATGAAAACTAGTTCCTATACTATAAGGAGAAAGTCCGTAAATGGCTGTCTCATTAAAATAAATGTGGTAATCATAGTGAGATAAGTAACGTCTAGGATCATCTGGCTCGTCTTCTTCAGGATCATAAGGACATTCCGCAAGAAAATGGCCAATATCCGGACCAAAATCAATATAAGAATCATCATGAATCACCGTTAATTGAGAATCTAAGTGATCTAATTGAGTTTCTAAAAATTCGGTATTCTTTTCTACAGCAGCTAAAGATCGATGTTTGGGGTCAGTGAAACTAATTGGCGAACTAATGATTTTTACTGGTCCAACGAATTGTGATAATCGTTTATAAGGTTCTAACTTTTCCTGTTCAAATTGTTTTTCTGTAAATAAGTCTTTCCAGTAAAGTAGGTTACGCACTTGATAGTCATGAATGATTCTTAGGAGAGTCTGTTCAATCATTTTTAAAGTTTTTCTTTCTGGATCTGGAGTTCCTCCAGGTTTTTTATAAGTTTCGTAAAGCCATTCACCATAAGGAGTAAACCAGTAAAGAGGATAGTTTTTATATCTAAGTTGGTACTCCGAGTACGCAAAATGTTCCATCGGATGATTTGCCACGCGAGGATCCCAGTAAATCGACGAAAGTTGTGGAAAGACCTCTGGACCATAATCAATAAAGTTATCATTATGTATCAAAGTCAAATCTGGATCGATTGCTTGAAATTTTTGTGTGAGTTCTTCTGTCATTTTTCGAATCTTGGCTTGTGGTCGACGATTGGGATCGACAAAGGGGAAGAAGGTCATAATCGTTTTTTCCTTTCTATCTATAAAAATTTTTTTAATTAAATTATGACATGTAAATAAGGAGTGTTGGGGACTGTTTTTTTCGTCAATCAGAAAAAAGTAGAGGTTTATAATGAAACAAGCAATACCTGCCTAATTCAAAGTTAAATAAGCTTTATATGATTTTTAGCGCTTGTGGTGTTTCTCAAATTTGTATTTATTCTACTAGTGGAAAACATTACTATTGTTGTTACTATGAGGCATTGAGTGCGAGGTATAGCGGAAATTTCGTAGTAACTGAAGGTTAAGTCAACTTGAGAGAGGTTCAAGGTTCTTCTCTAGTATTGATTCAAATAAAAAAGATGCTGGCAAATTTCACCAACATCAAAAAATATAGATACAATTACTATTTGTTATGGTATTTAAAAAATTGTAGCTGTAGTGGGATGATGCAAGAAGTTTTCAACTAACTGCGCATCTTCATCATCTTTCGAAATAATGATCGTTGTATCAAAGCCAGCAATCGTACTAACGATATGAGGCGGTTTGATTTCATCTAAGACAGCAGCGAACAATGGTGCGTTGTCTGGTAAGGTGTGGACGATAGTCAAAAAATGAACTCGTTCCACTTTTAACACGATATCTTCAATCATCTGGATCAAACGTTTTTCATCTTCGCTTTTTGATTCAGCTGTCTCCTTTTCTTTGAACAGGACAAAATGGGAAACACCATTTTCATCAGGCGCCTTGACGATTTTTAAGTCACGTATATCTCTTGAAATCGTCGCTTGAGTCGCAGATACACCCATTTCAGTCAGCTTAGCTAACATTTCATCTTGTGTACGGATCGTATAATCTTCAATGATTTGTTTAATCAACAAGTGTCGCTCAGTTTTTCGCATTTTAGTTCTCCTTTAACGAAACTTTTCACAAGTATCATAACAAAAAAACGTTGAATTGCCCATCTTTATTTTCCAGTTACCTGTTTATTTTTTCACGAATTCCTTATAAAAAAACAAAGAAATAAAATAAAAAAATGAGAGGGAGAAAAAGAAGACACAAAAAATTAAGTAAGTTGATTTTTTTTCTTGAATTTTATGCCCAATTCAGTTAAACTATTGAATGTTGAGCAGAAAAAGATCACTTTGGTGTATCTTGCGTCACTACTCAATAAATCCACATTCTTGTTGGATCGTTGGTCGGTGCTTGTAAAAGTTGGCTAGCGAGTTGGAAGACAAGAAGAGGGAAAATAAAAACCAAATCGGAGGAAACAAACATGGCAGTAATTTCAATGAAACAATTACTAGAAGCCGGCGTACACTTTGGTCACCAAACGCGTCGCTGGAACCCAAAAATGAAGAAATACATCTTCACAGAAAGAAACGGAATCTACATTATTGACTTGCAAAAAACAGTTAAATTAGTAGATGCAGCTTACGATTACATGAAGAGCGTAGCAGAAGAAGGCGGCGTTGCTTTATTCGTAGGTACAAAAAAACAAGCACAAGAAGCAATCAAAGATGAAGCTACTCGTGCTGGACAATACTTTGTAAACCACCGTTGGTTAGGTGGAACATTGACAAACTGGGATACGATCCAAAAACGTATCGCTCGTTTGAAACAAATCAATGCAATGGAAGAAGATGGAACTTTTGCAGTTCTACCTAAAAAAGAAGTTGCTGGTTTGAACAAACAACGTGAACGTCTTGAAAAATTCTTAGGTGGTATCGCTGATATGCCAAGAATCCCAGATGTAATGTACATCGTTGACCCACGTAAAGAACGCATTGCCGTTCAAGAAGCACACAAATTGAATATCCCAATTGTAGCAATGGTTGATACAAACTGTGATCCAGATGAGATCGACGTAGTTATCCCATCAAACGACGACGCAATCCGTGCCGTTAAATTGATTACTTCAAAAATGGCTGATGCTTTCATCGAAGGAAATCAAGGGGAAGATCAAGTAGTTGAAGAAGATTTTTCAGCAGAAAACACAGCGACTTCAATCGAAGAAATCGTTGATGTTGTTGAAGGCGACAACTCTTCAGCAGAATAATTTTTAAATGATGGAGCTGTTTCAAAGGCTAGGCGACAAGCCTCACTCTCCTTTGAAACAGCTTTTTTTAAAGAAAAAGCATACAACTAGGAGGAAGAAAAAATGGCAGACGTTACAGCTAAAATGGTAAAAGAACTACGCGACATGACTGGCGTAGGAATGATGGACGCGAAAAAAGCATTGGTTGAAGTTGAAGGTGACATCGAAAAAGCAGTAGATCTTTTACGTGAAAAAGGAATGGCTAAAGCTGCGAAGAAAAACGATCGTATCGCCGCTGAAGGTCTTGCTTCAGTTGCAGTGAAAGGTAATACTGCAGCAATCGTTGAAGTCAACTCAGAAACAGACTTCGTTTCTAAAAACGAAATGTTCCAAGACTTAGTAAAAGAAATCGCTGAACTAGTTGCTGAAAACAAACCAGCTGACATGGACGCAGCAATGAAAATCAAAACATCAAAAGGAACAGTTGAATCTGACTTGATCGAAGCAACACAAGTTATCGGTGAAAAAATCAGCTTCCGTCGTTTTGAAGTAATCGAAAAAGATGACAACGCTGCATTTGGCGGTTACCTACACATGGGTGGACGTATTGCTGTATTAGCTGTTTTAGAAGGTACAACTGACGAAGCAGTAGCTAGAGACGTAGCGATGCACGTAGCAGCGATCAACCCTCGTTATGTAAACGAAACACAAATTCCTGAAGCTGAATTAGATCACGAACGTACAGTCTTGACTGAACAAGCATTGAACGAAGGCAAACCAGCGAACATCGTTGAAAAAATGGTTGAAGGACGCTTAAACAAATTTAAAGCTGAAATCGCATTGGTTGACCAACCATTCGTTAAAGATCCTGATATGACTGTTGAAAAATTTGTTGCTTCTAAAGGCGCAACTGTGAAATCATTTGTCCGCTTTGAAGTCGGCGAAGGTATCGAAAAACGCGAAGATAACTTTGTAGAAGAAGTAATGAACCAAGTGAAAAAATAATCCGGTTTATAGACTTGATCAATGGGACGATGTTTGGGGCAAAGAAAATGAAGATCATTCTCCGTTTTCTTTGTGCCCCCATCGATTCCATCGCTTATTTGAATGAAATGAGGAGCAGCGACATTCGTCACAGCTCTTTTTTTTAGGGCAAGAGATATCAGGAGCATAGGTATTTTCGTGCCTAAACTATCTGGATATGGTAGAATGTCAATAGAAAATATTGGAGGAATGAACATGGTCACACCAAAATATCAGCGTGTCGTCTTAAAATTAAGTGGAGAAGCTTTAGCTGGAGATGAAGGGTTTGGAATCAAACCACCAGTTATCAAAGAAATCATCCAAGAAATCAAAGAAGTCCACGAGTTAGGCGTAGAGATGGCAATTGTTGTCGGCGGTGGAAATATCTGGCGCGGTCAAATTGGCGCACAAATGGGGATGGAACGTGCACAAGCGGATTACATGGGCATGTTAGCAACTGTGATGAATGCTTTAGCATTACAAGATACATTAGAAAATGTTGGTGTTCCTACACGCGTACAAACCTCAATTGAAATGCGACAAATCGCAGAACCATACATCCGTCGTAAAGCAGAGCGTCATTTAGAGAAAGGGCGCATCGTTATTTTTGCCGGTGGTACTGGAAACCCTTATTTTTCTACAGATACAACTGCGGCATTACGTGCAGCTGAAATTGGCGCTGATGTTATTTTAATGGCTAAGAACAATGTTGACGGTGTTTATTCTGCCGATCCAAAAATCGATTCAACAGCAGTGAAATTCGATGAATTGACACACATGGAAGTCATTGCAAAAGGATTACAAGTAATGGATTCAACTGCTAGTTCATTGAGTATGGACAATGATATCCCGTTACTTGTGTTCAATCTTAATGAACATGGAAACATTCGCCGAGCAATCTTAGGTGAAAATATCGGAACAACCGTAAGGGGGAAATAAACAATGGCAGATGCAATTATGACAGAAGCAAAAGACAAGATGCAAAAAGCAGCACAAAATCTACAACGTGAACTTGGACAGATCCGTGCCGGCCGTGCGAATGCGAGCTTATTAGATCGTATAACTGTTAATTATTATGGCGCACCAACACCATTGAACCAATTAGCATCGATCCAGATCCCAGAAGCAAGAGTATTGATGATCACACCATTCGATAAAAGTGTGCTTCAAGACATCGAAAAATCGATCATGGCAAGCGACATCGGTATCAGCCCAACAAATGACGGAAATGTGATCCGTTTAGTCATTCCTCAGTTAACAGAAGAACGTCGGAAAGAATTAGCGAAAGACGTGAAAAAAGAAGCTGAAAATGCGAAAATCGCTGTCCGTAACATTCGTCGTGATGCAATCGATGAGTACAAGAAACAACAAAAAAATGGCGATATCACAGAAGATGATTTGCGTGACTTAGAAAAAGAAGTGCAAACTCTAACAGATGATAGTATCAAAGAAGTAGATCGTATCGCTGCAGACAAAGAAAAAGAATTGCTTGAAGTATAAGAATCAATAAAGACAGGTGGACAGTGTGAAGTGCTGTCTCCTGTTTTTTACTTTTTGACTAAGAAAAACTAAAAAATCCTTTGAATTTGCGTAAAAAAAGGGCTATACCATAGGAAATAACGATAGATATTGCTATAATGGTAAAGATAGTTGTAATTTTTTAGTATGGGAGGAAAAAGAATGTTACGTTTTTTTCCGCAAAAAAACAAATATATTCAAGAAAAAAGTGAGCACCATTTTGATGCGCAGAGAGATATCCCGAAACATATCGCCATCATCATGGATGGGAATGGTCGTTGGGCACAAAACCGTCGTCTTCCACGAGTGGCTGGCCACAAAGAAGGCATGGAAACCGTTAAGAAAGTCACTAAAAAAGCTTCTCGACTTGGGGTAAAGGTGTTAACGCTCTATGCGTTTTCAACCGAAAATTGGAAACGTCCAAAAGAGGAAGTCAATTTTTTGATGCAATTACCTGTAGACTTTTTTGATACGTTCGTCCCTGAGTTGATTGCTGAAAATGTCAAGGTACAAGTGATGGGCTATGAAGAACTTTTGCCGGAACATACGCAAGATGCAGTACGCCGTGCCATTGAACAAACCAAAGAAAATACGGGAATGATCTTAAACTTCGCACTGAATTATGGTAGTCGGGCAGAAATCATTTCTGCAGTCAAAGCAATCAGTGAACAAGTAAAAGAAAACGATCTTTCTACGGAAGACATCGACGAGGACATGATCGCGGATCATTTGATGACCGGTTTCTTACCTCCCGAACTTCGCGATCCAGGATTAGTCATCCGGACAAGTGGCGAAGAACGGATCAGTAATTTCTTATTGTGGCAGATTGCTTATAGTGAATTATATTTTTCAAAAGCCTTATGGCCAGATTTTGACGGCGCCCATTTAGAGGAAGCAATCGCTTCTTATCAACATCGAGACCGTCGTTTTGGTGGCGTAAAAAGTGTAGATAAAGGAGAACAATCATGAAGCAACGTGTGATCACTGCGGTCGTAGCATTGGCATTATTTATTCCGATCATTTGGATCGGAGGAATTGGTCTTGAGCTAGTAGCGGCTTTATTAGCAGTAGTTGGTGTCTATGAACTTTTTCGTATGAAAGGATTGACACTATTAAGTTTTGAAGGAGTTCTTTCTGCCATTGGTGCAGTTTTTCTTGTCCTGCCGAAAGAGCGCTGGTTTTTCTTTTTACCTGAACAAACAAATGAATTTATGTTGTTTTATTTGACTGTGATGATCCTATTGGGTGCCGCTGTCTTCTCAAAAAATATGTATACGATCGATGAAGCTGGTTTTCCAGTTGTTACTAGTTTATATGTCGGTTTTGGTTTTCAAAACTTTGTTAGTGCGCGTACAGAAGGAATCAACGTATTACTTTTTGGCTTGTTCATCGTTTGGGCAACCGATATTGGCGCATATCTAGTTGGTAGACGTTTTGGTAAGCGTAAGCTATGGCCAGATATCTCACCCAATAAAACGATTGAAGGTGCATTAGGGGGAATAGGTAGTGCGTTAGTTGTTGCCTTACTATATTTCTTACTTTATCCACCACAAGAATTGTTTGGACATGGCTTATTCGTCATGTTACTCCTAACGATCATTCTATCGATCGTAGGCCAATTTGGGGATCTAGTCGAGTCGGCAATTAAACGCCACTATGAGGTCAAAGATTCAGGGAACATTTTACCTGGACATGGTGGGATCTTAGATCGATTCGATAGTCTATTGTTCGTCTTTCCAGTCATGTACTTATTTGGATTGATATAAATAAAAATTCTGTAAAAGAAGCTTCCGAAGCCAAAAGTTTTTCGTCCGTCAATCAGACACGATCGGTAAGGAGATTCTTTACAGGATTTTTATTTTTTTACATTTTAATAGGTGCTTGGTGAAGTGTCGATAATATGGTAAAATTAAGTAGTTTTATTTTAACTGAATAAAAAATAATGATTAATGTAAAGGAGAATAGGATGAGAACAATTATCACGTTCATTATCGTTTTTGGCATCTTAGTGATCGTACATGAATTTGGCCACTTCTTCTTTGCGAAACGATCAGGAATCCTAGTTCGCGAGTTTGCGATTGGCATGGGACCTAAAATCTACGGTCATCAAGCAAAAGACGGCACGACTTATACATTGCGTTTGTTACCGATCGGTGGCTATGTGAGAATGGCTGGGAATGGGGACGACGAAACGGAAATGGCCCCAGGAATGCCGTTATCACTCTTGATGGATTCAGATCATGTCGTAAAGAAAATCAATTTAAGCAAAAAGATCCAATTGACCAATGCGATCCCAATGGAATTGATCCGTTATGATCTTGATGAAGCACTCACGATCACAGGTTATGTGAATGGTGATGAAACGCAAGAAGTAACGTATGCAGTGGATCACGATGCTTCGATCATCGAGGCGGATGGGACTGAATTGAGGATCGCACCGAGAGATGTGCAGTTCCAATCAGCCAAATTATGGCAACGAATGTTAACTAACTTTGCAGGTCCAATGAATAATTTTATTCTAGCAATTCTATTATTCATCGTATTAGCGTTCATGCAAGGCGGGGTGACTGTCACAAATACCAACCAAATCGGTGTTGTTACGCCAGACGGAGCTGCGGCTGCAGCCGGACTGAAAGAAAATGATGAAATTCTTTCAGTAGAGGGAAAATCAATCCAAACATGGAATGATCTGACAGCGATCATTACTGAAAATCCAGATAAACCACTTGATTTTGAAGTTGAACGAAATGGACAGGTTTCTTCTGTTGAAGTGACACCGAAAGCAATTGAGTCAAATGGTGAAAAAATTGGTCAACTTGGGATACAAGCGCCAATGAAAACTGGCTTCTTCGATAAGATCATCGGTGGAACACAACGTGCATTTAGTAGCTCTTTGGAAATATTCAAAGCATTAGGTTCATTATTTACCGGCTTTAGCTTGGACAAATTAGGTGGACCGGTGATGATGTTCCAATTGTCTTCTGAGGCAGCGAATCAAGGGATCATGACAGTCATTGGTTTGATGGCTATCTTATCCATGAATTTAGGGATCGTCAATTTATTACCGATTCCAGCATTAGATGGTGGAAAACTAGTCTTGAATATTTTTGAAGGTGTCCGTGGTAAACCACTTAGTCAGGAAAAAGAAGGCGTTTTGACGCTCGTTGGTTTTGGCTTCCTGATGCTATTGATGGTATTAGTAACATGGAATGACATTCAACGATTCTTTTTCTAGAAAAAGTAGGGTATAATGACATGCGTTAGATTATTTGAGGAATAAAGGAGTTTATATAATGAGACAATCAAAAATGTTGATTCCAACATTAAGAGAAGTTCCAAATGATGCGGAAGTATTAAGTCATCAAATCTTACTACGTGCCGGTTACATTCGTCAGGTTTCGGCTGGAATCTATTCTTATTTACCACTTGCAAATCGTGTATTAGAAAAATTAAAAACGATCATGCGCGAAGAATTTGAAAAAATCGGCGCAGTAGAAATGTTGATGCCAGCGATTTTACCTGCTGAGTTATGGCAAGAATCTGGTCGTTATGAAACATACGGTCCCAACTTGTATCGCTTGAATGATCGTAACGATCGTCAGATGATCTTAGGACCAACACATGAAGAAACATTTACAGAATTGATCCGTGATGAAGTCAATTCATACAAAAAATTACCTTTGAATCTTTATCAGATCCAAGCAAAATACCGTGATGAAAAACGTCCCCGTTTTGGACTATTGCGTGGACGCGAGTTTATCATGAAAGATGCTTATTCTTTCCATGCGTCTCAAGAGAGTTTGGATGAAACATACAAAGATTATGAAAAAGCTTATACAGAGATCTTTAAGCGTTGTGGTCTAGAGTTCCGCGCGATCATCGGTGACGGTGGGGCGATGGGCGGAAAAGACTCAAAAGAATTTATGGCAATCTCAGAAATTGGTGAAGACACGATTTGTTATTCAACAGAAAGTGACTATGCAGCAAATTTGGAGATGGCGACGAGCTACTATGTGCCAAAAAAATCCCATGAAACACAATTGGAAATGGAAAAGAAAGAAACACCAGATGTGAAAACCATCGAAGAGGTTGCAGCTTTCTTTGACGTTCAACCACAAAAAATCATTAAGTCTGTACTTTTCACAGCAGATGAGCAGCCTGTTCTAGTTTTAGTTCGCGGCGATCATGAAGTCAATGATGTGAAATTGAAAAACTTCTTAGGTGCAGATTTCTTAGAAGAAGCAACAGAAGAAGAAGCGAAAAACTATTTAGGCGCTGATTTTGGATCAGTTGGACCAATCGGTGTAGCAGAAGAAGTCAAAGTCTATGCGGATCGTCATGTTCAAGATCTGGCCAACGCGATTGCGGGAGCGAATGAAACTGGCTACCATTATATCAATGTCAATCCAGAACGTGATTTCAATGTCCTAGCATATGAAGACTTACGCTTTGTCCAAGAAGGCGATCCTTCGCCAGATAATAATGGCGTATTAGCCTTCACTCGAGGAATCGAGATTGGGCATATCTTCAAACTAGGTACACGTTACAGTGAATCAATGGGTGCTACTGTTCTTGATGAAAATGGTCGTGAAAAACACGTGATCATGGGTTGCTATGGTATCGGTGTGAGCCGTCTACTTTCAGCGATCGTTGAACAAAATGCTGACGAAAACGGTATTCACTGGCCAAAAGGCATTGCACCATTTGATTTGCATGTCGTACAAATGAACTTAAAAGATGAGTTCCAAACGAACTTGACGAATGAAGTGGAAAAAGCAATGAACGAAGCCGGTTATCAAGTACTTGTTGATGATCGCAATGAGCGTGCCGGTGTTAAGTTTGCTGATTCTGATTTGATCGGATGTCCAATCCGTATCACCGTCGGTAAAAAAGCAGTAGATGGCATCGTCGAAGTGAAAATCAAAAAAACAGGTGAAATGGTCGAAGTTCGGAAAGAAGAACTCGTAAATACACTACCGATTTTATTGAATCAAGGCGAATAAATAAGAGTGGAAAAGTCGTATCAGTCTTTTAGAAGACGGAAGCGACTTTTTCATTTCCTTTTCTTCAGTTAATGAACGGTGTTCAAGAAGCAACACTTCAATAATAAGCCAAAAAAATCAAAATGAAAAAGCCATTTTTCGATTTTCTTGTCTTATTCCTCAGTGCTGATCGCTTTTTTCACAACCTGATAAACGGTTTTCGAAAAGCTAACCTTCAACATTAAGCTGGAAAATTAAAAAATATGAAAAGCTATTTTCTGATTTTCCATCTTACTGCTCAGGTCAGAGCGCTTTTCTTACAACCTTAATGAAAATTTCCCTAAAAAGGGTTATACTAAATAGTATTGAAAAGTAAGGGTCGGAAATGGAATAATTTCTGGTCTTGACAGAAAGGGCGTATATTTTTGTCAGAAAAACGAGAGTTATTTGAGAAATTATTGGAGCAGATCCAATTAGAAGAAACAGAAAAAGCACATCCGCTTATTTCTGCTGGGGAAATGGAACAGGTGGTGGTCCATCGTAAATCTCGTCTGTGGGAGTTTACGTTACGTTTTCCAGCTATTTTGCCTGTGATGCTTTATCGCTCGCTGGTGCAGCATGTTATACTTGCATTCAAAGAAATTGCTGAGGTGAAAATCACAGTCCAAGCAGCGGATCAAACATTCGATGAACAACTCTTACAAGATTATTGGTCGCAAGCACTGGAAAGTCAGCAATGCGATACACCTTTAGTACAAAAGGTATTAAAGACGCAAGTACCAATGATCAAAGAGCATAAGGTGATTTTGCCTGTTGATGGTGAAGGAGCGATCGGCTATCTTAAACAACAATATCTGCCATTAGTAGAACAGTTATTTGTTAGTTACGGTTTTCCTAAGTTTCGAATCGAACCAGAAGTTGATGAGCAACAAGCAGAAAGAGTCCTAAAGCTTTTTGAAGAAAGACGACAAGAACAGGCTGAGGCGTTCATGAAACAAGCAGCTGAAAGCTTGATTGTTCATGAACAAAAGAAAAAAGAGCGCAAAGAGCAATTACCAGCGCTTGACGGGCCAATCCAGCTAGGTAGAAATATCCCGAATGATGAGCCTATCACACCGATGATCAATATCTTGGAAGAGGAACGCCGGGTAACGATCGAAGGCTACGTGTTCGATAAAGAAGTACGCGAGCTTCGTTCAAAACGTAAGATTTTGACATTGAAGATCACAGATTACACTTCTTCATTTATCGTCAAAAAGTTTTCAAATAATGAAAAAGATGAACAAATCTTTGAAGCAATCAGTACGGGTAGTTGGTTGAAAGTTCGTGGGAGTGTACAAGAAGACACGTTTGTTCGTGACCTAGTGATGAATGCCCAAGACATTTTAGAAGTCAAACATGCACCACGTAAAGATTATTCTCCTGAAGGGGAAAAGCGTGTCGAATTACATCTTCATAGTAATATGAGTACTATGGATGCAACGAACAATATTTCAGATCTTGTGGCACAGGCAGGTAAGTGGGGACATAAAGCAATTGCAATCACTGACCATGGCGGTGCACAAGCATTTCCAGAGGCACATAGTGCAGGGAAAAAAGCTGGTGTGAAGATCTTGTATGGTGTCGAAGCGAATGTGGTCGATGATGGGGTGCCGATTGCGTATAATGACGCCCATGATTCATTGAGTGAATCCACTTATGTCGTGTTTGACGTGGAGACAACAGGTTTGTCTGCTGTTTATGATACGATCATCGAGTTAGCTGCTGTTAAGATGTACAAAGGAAATGTCATCGAAAGTTTTGATGAATTTATCGATCCTGGACATCCCTTATCACGAACAACCATTGATTTGACAGGGATCACGGATGAAATGGTTCGCGGTTCAAAATCTGAGGAGGAAGTTTTACGCTTATTCTTGGAATTCTCAAAAGATGCGATCCTAGTTGCCCATAATGCGGCATTCGATATGGGATTTTTGAATACAAGTTATGCCAAATACAACATCCCTGAAGCAGCCAATCCAGTTATAGATACCTTAGAATTAGCTCGTTATTTATATCCACAATTCAAACGGTTTGGTTTAGGTGTACTATCCAAAAAATTCGGTGTTAGCTTGGAACAACATCACCGCGCGATTTATGACGCGGAAGCAACCGGACATCTGGCTTGGATATTTATCAAAGAAGCGATGGAAAACCACGAAATGTATTATCACGATCAGTTGAATGCCCATGTAGGTGAAGGTGATTCTTACAAACGGGCGCGACCTTTCCATGTCACATTACTGGCTAAAAACCAAGCTGGATTAAAAGACCTGTTCAAATTGATCTCGATGTCAAACGTCGATTATTTTGAACGCGTGCCACGAATCCCCCGATCACAGCTGAAAAAATTCCGACAAGATTTGTTAGTTGGCTCTGCCTGTGACAAGGGTGAGATTTTTGAAGCCATGATGCAAAAAGGGGTAGAAGAAGCACGTAACCGGGCGAAATTTTATGACTATATCGAAGTCATGCCTAAAGCTGTCTATGCACCACTCCTGGAGCAAGAGCTTGTCAAAAATGAACATGACTTAGAAGAAATCATTCGTAACTTAGTAGAAATCGGCAAATCATTAGATAAAATCGTTGTAGCGACAGGAAATGTCCACTACCTGAATGAAGAAGATGCGATCTATCGTAAAATCTTGGTCAATTCGATGGGGGGAGCCAATCCATTGAATCGTCACAGTCTGCCCGAAGTGCATTTCAGAACAACAGATGAGATGCTGACTGCATTCTCCTTCTTAGGTACGGATTTAGCAAAAGAAATCGTAGTTGAAAATACCAATAAGATTGCAGATATCTGTGAAGAAGTCGTGCCAGTGAAAGATGAATTATATACCCCTAAAATTCCTGGTTCGGAAGATGAAATCACGGATCTAAGTTATTCGAAGGCAAAACAAATGTATGGTGATCCATTACCGGATATCGTAGAAAAGCGTCTGAAAAAAGAGCTGGATTCGATCAATGGTAATGGCTTCTCAGTGATTTATTTGATTTCACAAAAGTTAGTGCATAAAAGTAATGAAGATGGCTATTTAGTAGGTTCTCGTGGCTCGGTTGGTTCTAGTTTCGTCGCAACCATGACAGGGATCACAGAGGTCAATCCATTGGCACCTCATTACTATTGCCCAGATTGTCAGTATTCGGAATTTTATGAAGATGGAACTTATGGTTCAGGATTTGATATGCCTGAGAAAAAATGTCCAAAATGCGGTACTCGTTTAAATAAAGATGGGCATGATATTCCGTTTGAAACATTCTTAGGTTTCCATGGCGATAAAGTACCCGATATCGATTTGAACTTCTCAGGGGATTATCAAGCAGAAGCCCATCATTATACGAAAGTATTGTTTGGCGAAGAATATGTCTATCGTGCGGGAACGATCGGTACTGTTGCGGATAAAACGGCGTATGGATTCGTTAAAGGGTTTGAACGTGACCACAACTTGCATTACCGCAGCGCCGAAGTGGATCGCTTAGCCAAAGGTGCTACTGGGGTCAAACGAACGACCGGACAGCATCCAGGAGGGATCATTGTTATCCCCGATTATATGGATGTATATGATTTCACGCCGATCCAATATCCGGCAGACGATCAGAATTCAGAATGGAAAACGACCCACTTTGATTTCCACTCGATCCATGACAATGTCTTGAAACTTGATATCCTGGGACACGATGATCCAACGGTGATCCGGATGTTGCAAGATTTATCTGGGATTGATCCACAAACGATCCCAACCGATGATCCAGAAGTCATGCGGATCTTTTCTGGACCCGAAGTCTTGGGAGTCACACAAGAACAGATTTATTCTAAAACAGGTACATTAGGGATACCGGAATTTGGGACACGTTTCGTTCGTGGGATGTTAGAGGAAACACACCCAACGACTTTTGCGGAATTATTGCAGATCTCTGGTCTTTCTCATGGTACGGATGTTTGGTTAGGGAATGCAGAGGAATTGATCAAACGTGGGGATGCGACGCTGGCTGAAGTAATCGGCTGTCGTGACGATATCATGGTTTATTTGATCCATGCTGGCTTAGATAGTGGGATGGCGTTCAAAATCATGGAGACGGTGCGTAAAGGATTATGGAATAAGATCCCTGACGAATTGCGTGAAACGTATTTGACCGCAATGAAAGAAAATAACGTACCTGACTGGTACATCGATTCTTGTTCGAAAATCAAATACATGTTCCCGAAAGCCCATGCGGCTGCTTATGTCTTGATGGCGCTACGGGTTGCTTATTTCAAAGTTTATTTTCCGATATTGTATTACTGTGCCTATTTTTCCGTTCGTGCAGATGACTTTAATCTTGTTGCTATGTGCAAAGGAAAAGAAGCAGTGAAAGAGGCGATGAAGGAAATCACGGATAAAGGCTTAGATGCTTCTGTAAAAGAAAAGAATCAGTTGACAGTTTTAGAGTTAGCCAATGAGATGCTAGAACGTGGCTTGAAATTCGGAATGATCGATTTATACAAATCCGATGCAGTAAACTTTGTGATCGAAGGAGACACGCTGATTGCGCCATTCCGTGCGGTACCAAGTTTAGGGGCCAACGTAGCGAAACAAATCGTCGAAGCTAGAAAAGATGGTCCTTTCTTATCCAAAGAAGACTTGGCAACTCGTGGGAAAGTCTCGAAGACATTGATCGAGTATATGACAGAAAATGGTGTCTTGAAAGATTTACCTGATGAAAATCAATTATCGTTATTTGATATGTTATAAAAGTCAATGTGAGAAATGAAAATGAATCAAAATGAAAGCAAAGATTAGTAAAGCTGGTTGCCAGTTGGTTCTAATGATATGGCTTGTCATTTAGAGTGATTTATGTTATAGTTATTTAAGGTAATGATACTAACTGTGAGTGAGCGGAATTTTCGCTCACTCTTTTTAATGGAATTACGGATCTAATTTTAAGGAGGCGAAATCTTTGAGTAGCGTCGTTGAAACAGTCACAGAAATGGTGACACCGATCTTAGATGAACAAAAGTTTGAGCTAGTAGAAGTAGAATTTGTCAAAGAAGGAAAAAGCTGGTTTTTACGGGTGTTTATAGATAAAGAAGGCGGAATCGACATTGAAGAATGCGCATTTGTCAGTGAAAAATTAAGTGAGAAACTTGATACGACAGAGCCAGACCCGATACCACAAGCATATTTCCTAGAGGTATCATCTCCAGGCGCAGAACGCCCTTTGAAAAAAGAGGCAGATTATGAAAAAGCACGAGGAGAGTATATCCATGTGTCTTTATATCAACCAGTTGACGGAGAAAAACAATACGAAGGTTTTCTCCAATCATTTGATGCTGAACAGCTTACATTGAAGATACGCATAAAGACACGGGAAAAAGAAATTGTTTTTGACCGTAAGAATATTGCCAAAGCTCGCTTAGCAATCCAATTTTAATCACGGAGAGGAAACAGAAGAATGAGTAAAGAAATGTTGAACGCGTTAGATGCTTTAGAGGCTGAAAAAGGAATCTCAAAAGAAATCGTGATCGACGCTTTAGAAGCTGCGTTAGTTTCTGCATACAAACGCCATTATGGGCAAGCACAAAACGTAGAAGTAGAATTTGAACAAAAAAAAGGCAAGATCCATGTCTATGCAGTGAAAGAAGTCACTGAAGAAGTGATGGACTCACAATTAGAAGTATCTTTGAAAGACGCCTTGTTGATCAATCCTGCTTACGAGATTGGTGACAAGATCCGTTTTGAAGTCACACCAAAAGATTTCGGTCGTATCGCTGCCCAAACAGCGAAGCAAGTCATCTTGCAACGTGTACGTGAAGCAGAACGCACGATCATCTATAACGAATTCAGTGCTTATGAAAAAGACATTATGCAAGGGATCGTTGAACGTCAAGACAAACGTTATATCTATGTCAATTTAGGTAAAATCGAAGCGGTACTATCAAAACAAGACCAAATGCCAAATGAATTTTATCAACCACATGATCGTATCAAAGTATATGTATCACGTGTTGAGAATACATCAAAAGGCCCTCAAGTCTTTGTTAGCCGTAGTCATCCTGATCTTTTGCGTCGCTTGTTCGAACAAGAAGTACCAGAAGTTTATGATGGACTTGTTGAAATCGTCAGTGTGGCTAGAGAAGCAGGCGATCGTTCAAAAGTGGCTGTCCGCTCAACGGATCCGAATATCGATGCTGTCGGCACGTGTGTTGGTCCTAAAGGCCAACGTGTCCAAGCGATCGTGAATGAATTGAAGGGCGAAAACATGGATATCGTCGAGTGGGATGAAGATCCTGCGGTGTTCATTGCGAACGCATTGAATCCTTCACAAGTCGTGGATGTCATTTTTGACGAACAAAATCCAAAAGCTTGTACGGTCGTTGTACCGGATTATCAATTGTCATTGGCAATCGGTAAACGCGGACAAAATGCGCGTCTAGCAGCCAAATTGACGAACCACAAAATCGACATCAAATCAGAGTCAGACATGACTGAATTCTATGAGAAAAAAGCTCAGGCAGAAGCAGCAATCTCTGAAGAATTACACGATGAAGCAATCATCCAATCAGATTTGACAGATGATGAATATCAAACAATCGCATTTGAAGACGAAACAGCTGAAGTAACTGAACAAGAAGAAATTTAACTGCTAGTGAAGGAGGCAAAGAGATGAAACAAAGGAAGATCCCTTTACGCAAATCTGTGGTTTCAGGTGAAATGAAACCAAAAAAAGAGATGATTCGTGTCACACGTTCAAAAGAAGGTGTGGTATCGATCGATCCTACTGGAAAAATGCCTGGACGAGGAGCGTATGTCTCACTTGAGCCGGAGGAAGTACAACAAGCTTGGGATAAACATCTCTTGGATCGTGTACTTGAAGCTAAGCTAACAGATGAATTTTATCAAGAACTATTAGATTACGTCACTCACCAAAAAGCCCGAAAAGAGCTATTTGGCGAATGAATGGAATGAATCGGCAAAAAGCCATGAATCTTATTGGTCTAGCGATGCGTGCAGGGAAAATGATCACAGGTGAAGAATTGACGATCGGAGACATCCGTCGTCAAAAAGCCAAGATCGTTTTCGTCGCAAGTGATGCCAGTGAGAATACCAGAAAAAAAATCAAAGATAAGAGTTCGTACTACGAAGTTCCTTGCTTTGAGCTGTTTTCTGAGGAAGAAATCACGCAGATGATCGGTAAACCTCGGAAAGTGATAGGAATCACGGACACCGGCTTTGCAAAAAAGGTCAAGGAGCTAATTGAAGGTTAGGAAGGTGATTGCATGGGCAATAAACGAATTTATGAACTAGCGAAAGAATGGAACAAGTCTAGTAAAGAGGTCGTTGATAAAGCGCAGAAACTTGGAATCGATGTGAAAAATCACATGGGTGCGGTCAGCACACAAGATGAAAAGAAACTGCAACAAGCGTTCAACCAACCACAGCAGAAAAAGCAACCAGTACAAAAAGCAAACCAAAAACCAGCCGGACAACAGCCAAGTAACCAAAAGAAAACAAACGAACCATCGAACCAACAAAAAAATAAAAGTAACCGCAACTATCAAGATCGCGGTCAAGGGAGCGGTCAAGTGAATCAAGGAAAAAACCAATCAACAAATCAGAATAAGAGTAACCAGACAGGTGGAAACAATCAAAACCGTCAAGGATCTACTCAAAACAATAATCAAAATCGCCAAGGTAACAACCAAGGCAGCAACCAAAACCGTCAGGGAACTACCCAAGGAAACAGCCAAGGTAGCAACCAAAACCGCCAAGGCTCTACCCAAGGAAACACTCAGGGCAGTAACCAAAACCGTCAAGGAGCAAACCAAGGCGGCGGCCAAAATAGAAACAATAATAACAATCGCGGCAAATTCAACAATAACAACCGCAATCGTTTCAACAAAAAAGGAAAAAAAGGCAAACAACAAACGTCAAACAAGCCAGCAGTTCCACCACGTAAATTCCGTGAGTTACCTGAAGTATTAGAGTATACAGAAGGTATGAATGTTGCAGATATCGCGAAGAAAATTCACCGCGAACCAGCAGAGATCATTAAAAAATTATTTATGCTAGGCGTGATGGTCAATCAAAACCAAGCATTAGATAAAGATACGATCGAATTGTTAGCAACAGACTACGGGATGGAACCACAAGAAAAAATCCAAGTAGATATTGCGGATATTGACAAATTCTTTGAAGCGGATGAAGTGAATCCAGAAAAATTAGTCTCACGTCCTCCAGTTGTTACGATCATGGGACACGTTGACCATGGTAAAACAACTTTACTCGATACCTTACGTCATTCTCGCGTAACAAGCGGAGAAGCCGGTGGTATCACACAGCATATCGGTGCGTATCAAATCGATATTGATGGCAAACCAATCACATTCTTGGATACACCAGGACATGCGGCCTTTACAAGTATGCGTGCGCGTGGTGCAAGTATCACTGATATCACGATTTTAGTTGTAGCCGCCGATGATGGCGTAATGCCACAGACTGTAGAAGCGATCAACCATGCGAAAGCAGCTGGTGTGCCAATCATCGTTGCAGTCAACAAAATCGATAAACCAGGTGCAAACCCACAACATGTGATGCAAGAATTAAGTGAATATGAATTGATTCCTGAAGCATGGGGTGGCGAAACGATTTTTGTAGAAATCTCAGCGAAATTCGGTCAAAACATCGAAGAACTATTAGAAATGATTCTTTTAGTCGCTGAAGTGGAAGACTTGAAAGCTGATCCAACACAACGTGCGATCGGTACAGTGATTGAAGCACGATTAGACAAAGGAAAAGGTCCTGTGACAACATTACTTGTTCAACAAGGTTCATTGAATGTTGGAGACCCAATCGTTGTCGGAAACACATATGGTCGTGTACGTGTAATGGTCAACGACTTAGGACGCCGTGAAAAAACAGCTGGACCAGCAACACCAGTTGAAATCACAGGATTGAATGATGTACCTCAAGCAGGCGATCGTTTTGTTGTCTTTGAAGATGAGAAAACAGCTCGTGCGGCGGGTGAAGAACGTGGCAAACGTGCGATGTTAGAACAACGTGCAGCAACTAGCCGTGTGACATTAGATAACTTGTTTGAAAGCTTAAAAGAAGGCGAATTAAAAGAAGTCAATGTCATCATCAAGGCTGATGTACAAGGTTCAGCAGAAGCACTAGCTGCTTCATTGAAGAAGATCGACGTTGAAGGCGTACGTGTCAAGATCGTCCATTCAGCTGTTGGAGCAATCAATGAAAGTGATGTAACGCTTGCTGCGGCAAGTAATGCGATCATCATTGGTTTCAATGTTCGTCCGACACCACAAGCGAAAATCCAAGCAGATACAGAAGAAGTGGATATCCGTCTTCACCGTATCATCTACAAAGCCATCGAAGAAATCGAAACAGCGATGAAAGGGATGCTAGATCCTGAATTTGAAGAGAAAATCACTGGTCAAATGACTGTCCGTGAAACCTTCAAAGTATCAAAAGTCGGAACGATCGCTGGTGCCTTTGTCACTGATGGTTACATTCGTCGTGATAGCGGCGTACGTGTCATTCGTGATGGCATCGTCATTTTCGAAGGACAATTAGCAAGCTTGAAACGCTTCAAAGACGATGTCAAAGAAGTGAAAATGGGCTTTGAATGTGGAGCAATGGTAGAGAAATTCAATGATCTTAAAGTAGACGATGTTATCGAAGGCTTTATCATGGAAGAAATCAAAGTCGACTAATTTAAAAAAAGGAGGCCGCTCATTATGGCTAACTATCGTGACCGCAGAGTCGGTCAAGAAATTTTAAAAGAAGTGAATGATATCTTACGCAAAAAGGTACGTGATCCACGTGTGGAAAACGTAACGATCACAGATGTGCATGTCACGGGTGATCTGCAACAAGCAACGATTTATTATAGCCTCTTATCTGACTTAGCCTCAGATAAGAAAAAAGCGCAAGAAGGGTTGAATAAAGCAAGTGGACTGATTCGTCGTGAATTAGGACATAACATGAGCATTTATAAAACACCTGAATTGACGTTTGAGCTAGACGAATCAGTTGTCTATGGTAATCATATCGATGAATTATTGCGTAATTTAAACAAAGACTAATGTTCTAGCGAGTTAAATCGTTCGTATCAATGGTCGAACAGGGAGGATACAATAACTGTATCCTCCCTGTTTTTTTTTTGTCTATTTTCATTCGACACTAGAGAGCCAAACAAAATACAACGAAAGAATCCAAAAATAAAAGGAGCCATTTTCGAATTTTTTCGTTGTATTCGTAGCAGATGATCATCGCTGAATTGTCCGCTTTTGGGGAAAACATGTTTCATCATAAAAGCAAAAGATAAGAATTGACTGATCAAAGAATCATCCGATCATCTACCAGATAACCATCCGTATAACCAATCAAAAGGTGCAAAGAAAAGATTTTCCATAGGTGCTCCCTCCTTTACAAAAAGAATACCACCTTTCTATTTACAACAGTGTGAACTTTTGTTACGTTTATGTTTCTAAAACAAAATAATCGTACATTTAAGGATCAATCCCGTCAGTTTTTGATCCGATGTGTTATAATAATTCAGTTAATACTTAAAAGAATGGAGAACAAAAGATGGAAGGCTTATTACCTTTATGGAAAGAACGCGGCATGACTAGCCACGATTGTGTATTCAAATTACGAAAAATTTTACATACAAAGAAAATCGGACATGGTGGGACATTAGATCCTGATGTAGATGGTGTTCTTCCAATTTGTATTGGTAAAGCCACTAAAGTCATTGAATATCTGACGGATTCGGGGAAGACCTACAAAGGAGAAATCACACTTGGCTACAGTACGACGACTGAAGACAAATCAGGTGAAATCGTTGAACAACGAGCTGTCACCGAAGCATTGACAGAGGAGCAAGTAGATGAAGCAATGGCTGCTTTTGTCGGTGAGATCACACAGATTCCTCCGATGTACTCGGCTGTGAAAGTCAATGGTCGACGTTTATATGAATATGCTCGAAATAATGAGACAGTGGAACGACCTGTTCGCAAGGCACAGATCTATCGTTTTGAACGAACAAGTGAAATCCTCTGGTCAAAAGAAGCAGGGACCGTTTCGTGGCGGTTTGAAGTCGAATGTGGCAAAGGTACCTATGTTCGGACGTTGGCTGTAGATACGGGGAGTAAGCTAGGCTATCCTGCGCATATGTCAGATTTGACGAGAACAGCGAGTGCCGGCATGGATGAATCCCAAGCAATTACTTTAGCTGAAGTAGCATCATATATGGAGAATGGTACGATCGAAGAGTATTTATTACCCATTGAAACGGGTGTAGCAAAGTTCAAACAGGTCGATATCGATGAAACAGTGTGGCAGAAAGTCAAGAATAGTATGCGCTTAGATTACCAAGTATTCGGTCTATCCGAGATGCCATCAGAAGAAATTGCCCTTTTTTATCAAGGAAAAGTAGTGAGTATCTACCAACCAAATCCAAAAGAAAAAAATAAGTTAAAACCAAGTAAAGTTTTAAGAAATGAGGTTTAATGTAAAAATGGAAATCATCAAAATCAGACACCCTTATCAAGTTTCTCAAATTCCGAAAGAAGACGTCGTATTGATCTTAGGTTTCTTTGACGGAGTTCATTTAGGACATCAGAAAGTGATTGAAACGGGGCGAGAAATTGCTCAAAGAGAGGGTCTGAAATTGGCATTGATGACATTTAATCAACATCCGTCAATCGTCTTTAAAAAAATCAATCCAAGTAACGTCAAATACTTGACTACGTTAGAACAAAAAGAAGAAAAAATGGCAGAACTTGGGATCGATTATCTTTACGAAATTGAATTTACTTCTGCATTTGCTCACTTAGCCCCTCAAGATTTCGTTGATCAATATATTGTAGGGCTAAATGCTAAGTATGCCGTTTCTGGCTTTGACTATACGTATGGTCCAAAAGAAATTGCGGATGTCCCTCATCTCCCAGGTTATGCAAAAGGTCGCTTTGAAGTAGTCACTGTACCAAAAGAGCAACAAGAAGGGGAAAAAATCAGTTCTTCACGGATTCGTCAAGACTTGGATGCTGGGGATGTCGCGAGTGTGGCCCATTTGCTAGGATATATTTATGAAATCGACGGTGTGGTCATCCACGGGGACGCACGTGGTCGCTTATTAGGATTTCCGACAGCCAATGTCAAAGTTAAAAGCACCGTTCATTTACCAAAAGTGGGGGTCTATGTTTGTGAAATCAAAATCGGTGAGACGTGGTACCCAGCGATGGGATCAATCGGACATAATGACACATTTGGCGATGGACGTGAATTGACAGTCGAACTGTATATTCTAGATTTTGATCAAGATATCTATGGTGAACATGTCTACATTCGTTGGCACGAGTTTATCCGAGATCAAGTGAAGTTTGATGGAGCAGAAGCTTTGATCGAGCAATTAAAAGCAGACGAACGAGTAACTGCTGATTTTTTTGAACATGTTGAATAAGCAAATGTAGTATTCGAGAATAAGGAAGAAGCCCAATCAGGATAGCTGAAGGGCTTTCTTTTTTGGAAAGAATTTTTTAGTGCGTATGATTTGCTTTCACCTACACTGCGTAGTGTACACTGTCTTTATAGCTAATAACGAATGTTTTAAAATATCTGTTATTAATGTGATAAAAGAAAGGGTGTCTTCTATGTATAAAGAATTAGAACAGAAAGTAGCTATAGTGACTGGTGGGTCCAAAGGGATCGGTACAGCCATTTCTCAGCGTTTTGGAGAAGAGAAGATGAAAGTAGTTGTAAATTACCATTCGGATGCTGATGGAGCAGAAGAAGCAGTTAAAGCGATTGAAGAAGCTGGGGGTCAAGCATTAGCTGTCAAAGCGGATGTAGGAACAGAAAAAGGCGTGCAGACTTTGATTGATCAAGCGATAAAAGCCTATGGTCAGTTGGATGTTTGGGTCAACAATGCTGGCACTGAAAACCAAAAACCTACGCACGAATTAAGCTTGGAAGAATGGGAAACTGTGATTCAAGTCAACCTTACTGGCGTGTTTTTAGGAACAAAAGCCGCGATCAATTATTTCAAAAAACACAAAGTAAAAGGAAGTATTATCAATCTTTCCTCTGTCCATGAACAAATCCCATGGCCGACCTTCTCACATTATGCCGCTTCAAAGGGTGGGGTAAAACTATTCACTCAAAGTGTTGCGATGGAGTATGCGCCTGAAGGAATACGTATCAATAGTATCGGACCAGGAGCGATCAAAACACCGATTAATGCCGAAAAGTTTGATGATCCAGAGCAAAAAGCGACAACAGAAAGCATGATCCCGATGGAACGCATTGGAAAACCAAGTGAAGTCGCCGCTGCGGCTGCTTGGTTGGCTTCAGATGAATCAAGCTACGTTACAGGTATCACGTTGTTTGTAGACGGTGGTATGACGCTTTATCCTTCATTTCAAGGTGGGAAAGGGTAGGGATTGATTGATGGGAATCTTAATTGCATTAATACCAGCGATTGGCTGGGGAATCCAACCACTGGTTTTGAAAAAAATCGGTGGACGTCCCACCAATGAAATATTGGGTACAGGTATTGGGGCATTACTCGTTGGTCTAGTTGTTCAATTGTTCATGTCACCCGGTGGTATTTCGATTACTACATTTTTGATCAGTCTTTTATCTGGGGCGTTTTGGGTCATTGGCCAAATCGGACAATATACGACGTTCAATTTGATCGGCGTATCCAAAACAATGCCTATTTCCACTGCGATGCAGCTTGTTGGAACGTCACTCATTGGTGTTTTTGCTTTTGGCGAATGGTCAGGAACAACAGGGAAAGTGATTGGTGGAGTAGCGATCGTCTTGCTAGTGATTGGTTCTGCACTAACAGCAGTAACTGATGGGGGAAGTAAACAAGGTGGAATAACTAAAGGAATTTCGATTCTTGCTTCTACGAGTATTGGTTATTGGGTGTACAGTGCACTACCTAAATTAGTCAATGCAGATGGTGTAGCTATCTTCTTTCCACAAATGTTAGGTGTTTTCTTAGCAGCGGCTATTTACGTCGTCTTGAAGCAACCAAAAGCGTACGGAGATGGAAAAAGTTGGAAAGCGACGATCGTCGGAGTCATTTTTAGTTTAGCTGCATTTGCTTATATATTTTCAGCTAGTGCCAATGGAGTAGCTACTGCCTATATCATCACACAACTGAACGTAGTGATCTCAACATTAGGTGGTATGGTTATTTTGCACGAAAAGAAGAGCAAAAAAGAATTAAGATACACGTTGATCGGGTTAGCCTTGATTGTCGGGGGTAGTATGATTACTGTGCTGATTTAAAAAATAAAGCAATGTAAGACATCGACTAATAAAAATGTCTTACACTGCTTTATTTTGGTGCGGTCAATGAGATATCCGTTCGTTTTAAAACAGCTTCATTAAACCAAGTACCAAAACTTTGAACATAGTTAAAATTCCCGCTAATGATAAATTCCGCGCAGGTATCATCTAAGACATTATAAAAAAAGTAACGATCTTCTTTATTTGAATAAACATCTTGATGATAGCTGATCATACAATCTCTAAATTGGTGCAATGACTCCAACGTTTCGTACTGAAGGTAGAATTTTAGGACTACTGCACTATTTATTGGTTGGTCAGTTCCTACGAAGCTTGGTTTGTTTTTAAGAGAGAACTGTAGAAACTCTGACAGATTTTCTTCTGAGAATTTCCATTTTCCTCCAACCTTTATCCCCTGTAGTTTTCCCTCGCGTAGATAATTTCGTACAGAACGAGTAGTTACTCCTAGAATCTCTGCAACTTCATTGACTGAATAATAATTCTTCATCAGTTTTCCTTCCTCCGTTTTCTTGAATGATAGAAACAAATAACTAGTACCATTTACGAGTTAGGTAAATGATTTTTGCTATTATGATTTGCCTATCAATTATATAAATATAGCGTAAAATAATAAATAAATAGAGAAAAAATAAGGATGTCTTTCAAATTATTATACTCAATATAAAGCATTAAAACCATAATTTTTGAAGATTATTGTTATGTTTTTAAACTTTTGCAAAATATCGATAAGGTAAATATCAAGTCTGTAAACAATCCGCCTAAACCTTTTCTAAAACATTCTCTAAAATTTGTGAGTGTTTCAATATAGGATAGCTAGTTACTTCTTAATTCAGTGTCTAAAATCCTGCAATCCATGAAAACAGTACGAATAAGCTGTTTAATAAAAATAAACTTATTCCTAACTTTTCCTAACAAAGATATTGACTTTTACATTAATCGCGTTATACTAATGTTAGGAAAAAAAGTGAAATTTTTTCCTAAATACTAGAGAGGAGGACAGTGATAGTTAGCTCAAAGGATCTGTGAAGAGTCTCTAAGCACATTAAATGACCGTATACCAAAGTGAAGTCATGTAGTTGTTCTAGATGATTAGCAAATGGACCAAAGCTTACACCGTTCTTTTTTATGGTAGAAACGAAGTTAGTACACTAAAAAACTCCCCTTTTTTGTACAGACTAACTTTAGTTTCCTAAAAATCCCCATATTGTGAGGCAAATGATTTCGTCTATGATTTGCCTCACAATAATCAATTGTAAGTTAACGATGACCAAGATCAGATAAGAAGGATAAACCTTATCTATATAGTGAATCTTATGTGTATACATACCATTTTGAGATGAAAACTACTACTTATTCGCATTTGATTATTTTACGATGTAAAGTAAATGCAAGAATCGATCACCCGCCAAGAATAAAGGAACTCTTATCTTTGGAATAAGGAATAAGAACAAGTAATACGGTTAATGCTTTTGAAAAGGCAGTCCAAGTGAAGTAATATTCAGAACACCATCAATTTCGAAGAATTGCTGTTAAAAGAAGACAATCAATAGTAGAACTATTGGTTATGGAGTTATAGGAAAGGAAGAAAAAGAAATGAAGTTAAACAAAGCGATCGCTTATGAAAAATTAGGAAATACAATCTACTTGTCATCAGATGAGGGAATCTTTCTACTGGAGAATGAAGTAGCGACATATATCTTCGATCTTCTGACAAAGGAACAGACCATCAAAGAAATCAAATTAAAAGTAAAAGAAAAGTTTAGTCACGCGAATGAACTGACAAAAGAAGGAACAGATTTATTTATTGAAAATTTTTTAACTGATTTGTCGAAGCGATCGATTGTTTGTTAAATGAAAAGCACATTATCTAACTCTATGTTGGATCATTCAACATGAAACAGCTCTAATTGTTGCTACGAATAAAATATACATGTTACAGCTGGAGGTACAATAAGTTTAAAGCTGTTTTATTTTGAGTTATCGAACGTTAAAAATAGACTGCAAGTCACACTTGCGGTCTATTTTTTTGTTGAAGACAGATCCAAAGCCTGATTCGATGATCACCAATAAAAGAAATGTCTTTGTCTTTCTCGCTTTCTAGGTGTTGCCGTGAGACAAAAATATCATAATTTGTTCTGTCGCAATTGCTACTATTATTTTAGTATTCCTATACTTTTTTCTACCAATAAAAAAACCTCTATGCTATATTGGAATAAATATGGTATATTTTACTTAAATAGAAAACAGCGGAAAGATACTATGTTTATCCTATGGAAATCACAAAATTAAGTGACTTTTCGAAAACTTTTACGATTAAATGATACCGATTACATAGGGCTGCTATTTATTTGATCGGCATGAGAAATTACTGCTGACTGAGGAAGATAGCTCTTGGAACTAACTTAGTATAGAAATTCAATGAAAGAATACAGTGAGGGGAAAAGAATATGGCGAAAAAAGTTGGGATTTTATCAATAGAAGGCTATGTAAAAGGGGGAGAGCGATTAGTGGAACAGCTTGTGCTTTCCATACCTGAACAAGAAATCGAATTATTCGCAATCAATTTTTCTGAAGAACAATATATCCAAACAAAGTTGGATCAAAATATAAATAATTGGCATTTATTTGATTGTTCCTATTTATGTTCAGAAACTAACCATGTAAACTATCAATTTATTCAATTGATCAAAGAGGCAAATTACGACTCCTTCGTATTATTAGGTGGGACTTCGAGTGTTGTATTTGCAAATGAGCTACGTAGCCATGGACTTTCAGTAATCACTGTACCAGTATCCAACTATCTTGATTATCCAAGTGGTGACTATACAGTAGGTTCAGATACATTTATCAACGGCGTAACAAAAGTGATTGATCGGATAGTCGATACTGGACATTCTCATCAAAAAGTAACGTTCATCCAAATTGACGATACCATCACAGGTAAAGTCACAAGAGAACTATCTTTGACAAATGAAATCGATGTTTGTATTGCTAATCAACTTGATTTAACGAATAATAAAAAATATCTTTTGAAACATATGAATAGCCATCCTATGCATTTTTTATTGAACCGTTCAGTTAGTTCAATCGATTCTTTTGTTGAAACGTTTTGTCCCACATTATCCGACTATAGAAGTATTGTTTTAGATAATTTAGCCATTGGACAGTCGATGATCACCGCGTTTGATCGAATTGCGGTAATTGAATTAGCGAATGTCATAACTGATTTACTTAACGACAGGCAATGTTTAGACGCTGAATTGTATTTCTCACATGGGAAGGTGTTGTTTGAACAAAGTCCTTATCATCAAAATGTGAAAAACAAGCGGTGGAGTAACTATTAGTAAGCAGATTGTTACAGGATAGAATGTCACGTTCCACGAAATAATTTTCGGTAATCAGGATCTGGCAAAAAGGTAACCCTTCAAATTATTTCTCGCAAGCAAATCAATAAAAAATTCTAACTCAAAGCAACACATGAGTTAGTTTTTTTTGTTATTGTCATTTAGTAAAAAAGATAAGATAAAAATTTTTATAAATTAATCTTTTATATTACGTTATATAATGTTATTATATTTGTGAAAAACAGTTATTTTATTTACTTTTATATAAACGGAAATAGTAAAATATTTCACTTATAAATCATTTTCTTTAGTAGAGTTTGGGCGAATATATACTATTTTGTTCATATTCATTCGAGTAATAAAACAACTGTTTTATATAAAAAAATAATTGTTATTCTAGGGGGAGAAATGAAAAAAATTAGTTATCGAAAAAAATATGAATGGATCGGATTAGGTTTGCAATTAGTTTTAGTAGCTATCGGTTTGATTTATTACTTTTTTATCTATCGTTAGGAGAATGAAAATGAAATTAATAGTAAAAAAAAGGTTGAATGGCGTCTATCTTGATAAAAACAAACATACAGCACAACAAGCCATCGAGAAACTAACGCCACCAAAGAAAATTATTTTACCAATGTCTATGCATCTTGGAAAACCTGCTAAAGTCGTTGTTGAAGTAGGCGATAAAGTGGCAATTGGGACACTCATCGGAGAAAAAGATGGACCAATATCTGCCAATGTACATAGTTCAGTGGCAGGAGTCGTAAAAAAAATCGAGAACCGCATGGTCAATCATCGGTCGACTGAAGTGGTCATTATAGAAAATGACTTTTCTGACCGTATGGAATTATTACATACAAAAAACAAAGTTTTACATAATATCGTCGCGAATGCAGGAATTGTAGGGATGGGAGGCGCTGGTTTTCCAACTGACTTAAAGCTACTACCTAAAGAAGAACAAAAGATCCATACCTTGATCATTAACGCAGCAGAATGTGAACCATCCATTACTAGTGATAGAAGATTATTGATTGAAGATACTGAACAAATGATTTTGGATACTTATCAAATCCCCAAAGCAAGGATTGCGATCGAAAAATCATCTGTACAAGTGATTGAACATTTACATAAACATCTGATTGATCCAAGAATCCAGTTACATATTCTAGGGATCTATATCCTCAAGGTGCGAAAAAATTAGTGATCAAGCATGTATTATCTCAAGAAATACCTAAAGGCAAGCTCCCTTTTGATGTCGGAGTGATCACCTTGAATGTAGCGACGATACATAGTATTTTTAGTGCTGCGTTGAAGCAGGTCGCATCCTTCGAACGGGTAGTAACAGTTTCAGGTACACCGATCAAAGAAGTAAAAAATCTACGAGTACGAATTGGCACACCAGTAGAGGAATTGATTGATGCTTGTGGTGGATTTGTGTCGTCACCTCTTAAGGTATTGAATGGTGGACCGATGATGGGGAAACTTATCCAATCATTAGATGAACCAGTCACAAAAACGACTAATTTGATTTTAGCATTGTCTGCAGCAGAGGCAATGATCCCCAAGGAACAAAAGTGTATCAAATGTAGCGAGTGTGTGAATGCGTGCCCAATCGGTCTACATCCGATCTTGATCAGTCAAGCGTACCGTCATCAGGATCTTCAGACAGCCGAACAGTTAGGCGCGTTGAATTGTTTAGAATGTGGTGCTTGTTCATTTATCTGTCCTTCAAAAATCAATTTATTAAAAGATATCAGAGCAGTAAAAAATCAGATCATGGAGGCAAAAGGATGAGTACGAAATATCTAGGAAACGGAACGATCAATGGTCCGCATATCCGTAATGATTGGACAAGCCAATGGAAAATGAAACAAGTATTGATTGCCCTTATATTTCCAACGATTGGTGCTACTTACTTTTTTGGTTGGCGTTCGTTAGTGATGATCATTACCAGTATCCTCACATGTGTATTACTTGAAGGGGTTATCCAAAAAGTAAGTAAACAACCAATCACGGTCAATGATTTGACTGCTGTGATCACAGGTTGGCTGTTAGCTTTGACATTACCTACTAGTGCACCATTATGGACAGTGCTTGTCGGAGACTTTATTGCTATCGTCCTTGTAAAGCATCTAGGAGGCGGGTTAGGAAGGAACTGGATCAATCCCGCAGTAGCAGCACGAGTCCTTCTAAAGCTCTTTTTATCTCCTTGGATCACCAATTGGATCGCACCAGGACCAGATGTGATCACTACTGTGACGCCACTTGTGGCACTTGCTCATTTTTCTCGAGAAATCAGCGCGACCACACCTGAATGGTGGAAACTTTTCTTAGGGATTGATCTAGGCGGTCCAATGGGGGAAACAAGTAAACTGCTCTTATTGATTGCAGGGGGCTATTTGATCGTGCGAAAAATCATCCATCCATTCGTTCCTCTGTTGACCCTAAGCTCTTTCTATCTAGCGATTTTAATTTATAGTGGGTTTAATTTTAGCTTTGCTACAGCTCATTTGCTTAGTGGAGCATTGATCATGGCAGCTGTTTTCATGGTAACAGACTATACGACTTCACCTGCAACCGATAAAGGGAAGTATTATTTCGCTATCGGCTGTGGTTTACTATGTGCTGTTTTAAGAATCGTCTTAGATTTGTCAGGGGGGATCGGCGTAGCGATTGTTGTCATGAATCTAGCGGTACCATTCATTGATCAGTGGACGATGCATCGGGTGTATAGTGAAAAAGAGTTTAAGATAACCCCGATGATTGATAAAGAAAATAGAAAAGGATTATCAAGTTTCAAGTGATAATTTATAAGGAATAGGACTGTTACCCGACTAGAGAAATTTAGTCGGGTCTTTTTAGGTAAAACTGTTGCTCAACTATTTTTTTTTGTGAAAGAACTCAATAATTTCACCTGTGAATGAAATTATTGAGTGCCAAACTATTTATTTATCTGCTAATCTACAAATGGATATCGTTCGTTATTTTATAGTGTCTTAAAACAAAAGGTACCTAACATCAAAAATAAAAGAATACTTCCTGTTTAGAACGATAGCCAATCACAGCTAAAAAGAATGGAGAGACAAATGAACAAACGACAACTAAAAATGATGTTATGTTTTCTGGTTCTGTTTGTAATAAGCATACCAGCAAATATAAACGCAGAAGCAACGAATGAGTTAGAGGGCCAAAAAACTTTTTCGGCTCAGCACACCGAATGGTTAGATGCAACAGATGCGACGATTTTTGGAGAGCACGCGCTGCGACGTGAGAGTTTAGAAGATCAGTCAAATCAATTACAAGCGATTATTGATCATGCCAATTCTTTAACAAAACAGTTATATATTCCAGCTGGTACGTATATTATCAACAAAAATGTAGTGTTAAGAAGCGGTCTTAAGATCAAAGGAGAAGAAGAGAATCCAACGATACTGAAAAATGAAACAGGACAAAACGTTTATTTGTCAGATGAAAATTACCAGACAAGCTACAATATTGAGATTCATTCATTGTTTTTCGATGGAGTAGGAATTTTTACACGTTTAGCAAATAACATTACCATCAATGATAATGTGTTTTATCATCCTGTCTCTTTATATCCGATCAACCTACAGACATCCAATGGGGCAACTATGCAAAATAATATATTTATGAGAGATCATGAACATGCCACGCCAGATACAGAAAATCGGGCAATCTATATTGGTGGTTTTTCGACGGTTGGAAGATATGAGTATATGGAAAATGTACAGATTACAGATAATCTATTTGGATTACGGATCAATGAGTTAGAAGCAATCAAGAGCTTTAGCAATCCTGAGATTATCAAAACCATCAATCGTCTACAATCTGCATTGGAGTCTGAGCAAATGTCTCTTGAACATAACGAACAAAACTATCTTTCTTGTGGTGTCAATTCATATAGTAATTCGAAGAATGTTTTGATAAAAAATAATTTCTTCCAGCAGATGTACGAGAACGAGGATCGATATGGTGTGGTAGGTGATCATGCCATCTATCTAAGAGGATCACAGAATGTACAGGTTGTAGGCAATCACGTTCGTGGATTGCACAATGGACCTTATGGTGGATTTAAATTCAAATCAGGACGTAACATCACGATCATGAATAATTATCTACGTAATACCGGTATTATCATGTATGAAACACCAGAATTTGGATTAGGAGATAGTTTTGCTCAAGGTCAAGTAGCTGAGTTATCGAATTGGTTCGTAGCAAATAACGTGTTTGATTTTAAAGAGTGGCAGGATAAATACGCGATTGGGATAGAGTATAATCGGCATACTGGAAAGGACAACGTATACAATGGGGTATTTATTGATAATAAATTTATCAATTATCACAATATTCCAGCCAACCGCCGGAGAGAGCTATTGATCATGAATCAAGCTTCTGAAGGTTTTAAAGGAGAGTCAACATATGTTTCTGGCAATACACGTGATGACACATCTGATCGTCAATTAAATGTTGAGTATTGGACCTCAGCAGAGTATGACAAAATGCCAAAGGATTGGAGAAGTTTGATCGATTCTACAATGTATGATCAATATAAAGAAACGCAAATACCAATACAAGATGCATTTCCTGTTGGTCGGACGGTTGAGATTATTTTAGGTGAATCTTATGATCCATTTGATTTTGTTGAGCAAACCCATATAGAAGAAAACGATCGTCCTGAAATCACTATTTTGAATCCTGAAGTTCTATCAAAAGTTGGTCAACATAAGCTAGAGCTAATGCTTTCATATCCAAATGGACGAACAGTGCGTGTGGTTTCAAATGTGACAGTCATGTTTCAATAATATAAAAAGTTCAAGCGATTCAAAAACCAGTTGAAACTTCTTGGCATATCATTTTCTAGCCAAAGTCGAAAGAGTTAGAAATATTTTCGCTCGATAAAGATTTACAAGTAGTCATTTTATCAGAAATACCAAGTTTTTACCGCTTAATTTTCGATTGAAAAGGCGGTGTTAATGAGCTTGGCTAAATAGGTGATTTCGACAAAAGAACAGATGCATGAAATTACTTATATCTCTTCTATTTTTTCGCACCAAAAAATAAGGTTGGTTGAACATTCCTTCTTTTTATAGACATAGTATAAAGACGGAGGATGTTCAACTGATTTTTATTTTGCCTAAGTAGTTTATCAATCAGTTAAATAAAAATACACTTATAAAGTGAAAAGGAAAAGGTACAAGAAATGTAAAATAAAAGTATTGTGGATTTAGTAGAGATTGTCATAGCGAAAGAATTTTATGCTGGAATGAAATATGTAACAGATGAAGCGAATAAAAGACAGAAAGGATTAGTTGGTTAGGGTAAAATGGATTGGATACTGAAGTCATCCAAGAAATATGTGTATGGCTTTTTTTGTTTTGCTGATTTTATCATACTTGATTGAGATAAATTTAACGTTTATGCGTTCAAAATAAGTTTTTATGATTAGTTTGAATAATAACTATGTTATTAGGTTATATTAAACGTGTGGCTTAAAGGTTTATGATTTTTTGTATATTATGTAAAAAAAGTTCTAAAGATTAATAATTTTTTTGTAATTAAAATTTTCTTGGTACTACTATGAACTATGGTAAAGAGAATTCTTGCAGAAGGTATAGCTAGAATCGTCAGAAAAATAATAGTTATCTTTTGGAATAAGCCTTTAACAGTACATATTGAAAAGGATGTAGGTAGGTTAAATTGATATATTTCGCGATCCGAATAGGCTTATGTTTCTTAAGTCTGTTGTGTTTTAGTATAGGCATTAGCTTTTTATGGAGAATAAAAAAATTAGTACGACAAAACCTTGGGAAAAGTTTGTCAAGATCAGATTATATGAAAACACAAGATTATTTAACAAAATATAGGTTTTATGTTTATATAGTTTTTTTTACATTAGCATTTATCTTAATACTAATACGTTTTAATTAGTATTTAATTGATATTATTTCTCTTTGATTACAATTTATATTCAGCATAAAGTGTATTATGTTTATTTTCATAAATAATCGGTTGTAAGCCCGATTATTTATGAAAAAGAGAGTATAAAATTTTTACGGTAGGATAGAATTATTATGATAGAAAAGATTCTGATAAGGAACATCGTATCTAGAAATATTTTTTATAATTGTTAATTCGTCGAAATCTAATTGTTTTAGCATAAGAATATCTAAGATACATTGTAATTTTAGAGTTACATATATAATTCTATTGGATTGGTAATGGCTAATTCATATTTACTTACTGAATCTCCGTGGGTAAGATAATTTCTTGTGAATCTGTAAATATTTTTAAATATCTATAATTTAGTTTTCGTCCCAAAAAAAATTGAATAAAAATTATTGATTTTAAGTAAACTATCTTTAAAATCTTTAAAAAGGAAGTAGACTGTCGTTTAAAACTTTTATTTCAAAATTTTTTTAGAGAAATTTCAAATTTTGTAAATCCATCAATATGTCTCCTTGATAGTATAGCTCTTTTAGAAAATTCCATTGTATCAACCTCTATTAGAAATGAGCTTTCAATTGATTTTAGATTTTCCTTACCATAGTTTACAGATTCAGAATTTTCTGCTTTATTTATAGATATTGTGATTGGAGAACTTTGATTCCATCTTTCATATGAGTCAAAGGAAAAAGTGGATTTTATGATATTTAAATTATCAATTAATGCAATTGGTTGGGATGAAATAAATAAGGAATTAACCAGGTAGTCTGATACATCTAGACCAGGTATGTTACTAGTTTGTATAATAATAATGAAATCCTTTAAATATACATATTTACCATTTTCAGAAAAACCATAGATTATTCTATCGTCAATTATATTTTGCTGATCAAAGAAGTCTGCAAAACTATTCATTAACTTTAGTCTAAATTTTTGCGATAGTACCATCATCTTTTAATTGATAACTAGTAACCACTTGGCGACTCAGTCCCATTCCTGTTCCAGTAAATATATACAGATTAATTGATTTATTTACTGGTTGTTGTGCCATCAAAAGCTCTGAGTTCTTTTCAAAACGTTCTAAATCTTGTTCACTCTCTAAATAATTATTAGTAATGCTTAGACTATAGAAGTTATCTCCTGTTTTAGTTAACTCAATTTCAGCTTTGTCAGTATTATCAGAAAAATAAGGTGATAAACTCAATTCTGCAACCATAGAGGCATCCTGCAAAGCTTTAGTTTCGTTGCCTTGAGTAGCATTAATCATACCTTGAATATCCATTTTTCCAGGATGCCATTCACTTGCAGGATATTCTTTTAATAATGATTCAGAAGTTGGTTCACTGCTTGATATTTTTGTTTGTTCAACCGTACTACTCGTTGTAGAACTAACTTTTTTTGTGGTTGGCTCGGTACTTTGATTAGAACAACCAGCAAATAAAGTAATCGTTGATACAAGTAATAACAACCAAATATTTTTTTCATTATTTCACTCTCCTCAAATTATATAATAACATGGTTTGAATATATTGTATCTAAATATTCCATGACGATAAGTATGCGCAACAGAAAAGTATTGTATTATGAAATTTGAACAACTTGGAAAACCAATCAAATTTGGCGAATATATGGGTCGTTACAAAGAAATGATCCAGCATGTGTTATGTGAATTGTCTTTTGTAGATTTTGATTCAGAAAAAATAAAAGCATTATTAAGAGCAAAAATACGTAAGGCAGAAACTACTTTTTATATCTTTTATGATCAACATCGCAGAGAGCCTGATTATGCTTTTTTTCAGAGGAAAATTATGTAGTGCGAGCCACTTTCACAACCCAATTTTGTTAATCAACAAAGGTTCAAGGCCACAGAAAATATAAAATTTGGTTAAGAGACATTACCTATATCACTCTGAAAGAAGGAACGCTTTATTTATCTATATTTATTGATATCTGTACGAGAAAAATTGTTGGGTGGTCTATGTCACCTAGAATGAAAGGTCAATTAGTTGTGGACTCTTTTCTTCAAGCATTTGGAAAAGAGCAGCCTGGACCAGGGGTTATTATTCACACTGATTAAGGCTCACAATAAACAAGCGCTAAATTCCAATCGGTGTTAAGAAAAAAAGAAGCACGCTCTAGTATGAGCCGAAAAGGAAAACCTTATGATAATGCCTTAATGGAATCTTTTTACAAAACGATAAAAAGAGAGCTGATCAATGATGCTCAATTTAGAGATATTGATCAGGCTCAAATGGAGATATTTAAATAGATTGAAACTTACTATAACACGAAACGCATACATTCTAGAACGTGTAGGGCACGCCAACATGAAAACCACACTGGAAATTTACAAACAAGTCTCCAATACAACTAAAGAAAAACTAATCCAAGAAACCGATTCTTGGATTTTTTAGTGGATTTGTTTGTTAAATACGTTTAGTATGCGTATATAAGAGGTCGTGAAAGTGTCGGTTAGCTCCGATGACAATAAGAAAGCAATTTTTAAAACAGCTTTTCATGTTTTGAAAATTGCTAGCTTATTTCAAGGAGTTGGCACTTGAACACCGTTTAAAGAGTGGTCGAAAAGCGGTACGACTTTTTGACGTAAGGAGAAAGAAAATCAAATGAAAGAAACAAACAAATCCGCAGAACATAAGGTTTCTGCTTATATCCATATTCCATTTTGCGAACATATCTGTTATTACTGTGACTTTAATAAAGTGTTTCTAGAAGGTCAACCAGTGGATGAGTATGTCGAAATGCTACTAAAGGAAATGGCGATCATGATGGAGCGTCGTCCGGTGAATGAGTTGGAGACGCTGTATGTTGGTGGTGGAACGCCGACTTCTTTATCGGCTAAGCAGCTCGATCGACTATTGTCTGGTGCCAGAGAGATCTTACCTTTTAATGAAGGAAAAGAGTTTACGGTGGAAGCGAATCCTGGTGATTTGACCAGGGAAAAGCTACAAGTAATGAAGAATTATGGGGTCAATCGTTTATCGATGGGGGTCCAGACCTTTGATAATCGCTTATTAAAGAAAATTGGTCGAAAACATACGGCGGAAGATGTCTATGAAACAATGCGATTTTTAGAGGCGGAAAATTTTTCAAATGTCAGCATTGATTTGATCTATGCGTTACCTGGGCAGACGTTAGAAGGCTATCTTGATACTTTGGAGCGGGCATTAGCCTTAGACTTACCTCATTATTCTCTTTATTCATTGATTTTAGAGAATAAAACGATGTTTATGAATTGGGTTCGACAAGGTCGGTTGCAATTGCCAGATCAAGAGACGGAGACACGGATGTTTGAAGAAACGATTGCGGCGATGGAAAAACACCAACGTCATCAATATGAGATCAGTAACTTTGGTTTAGCTGGTCATGAATCGCAACACAATTTGATGTATTGGAATAATGATCACTATTTCGGTTTTGGCGCAGGGGCAAGTGGCTATTTGGATCATACGCGATATCGAAATAAAGGTCCGATCCAACATTATTTGCGTCCGTTACGTGAAGGTGAGCTACCGGTATTAGAACGTGAAGAGTTATCTCGTAAAAATCAAATTGAGGAAGAGATGTTTCTTGGTTTAAGAAAAAAGGTGGGCATTGAGAAGCAACACTTTTTACAGCGTTATGGTCGATCGATTGAATCGTTGTATCAATCTGTCCTGGATGAGTTAGTAGCAGAAGAGTTGTTAGTGAATGAAGAAGACCGAGTATATTTGACACAAAAAGGAACTTTTTTGGGAAATAATGTCTTCGAACGGTTTTTATTGGATAAGGACTTGATAAACGACTGAATGATTGTTTAAATTTTTTATAACAACGAAATAAAAAAACGATTTGATCAATTTTTTTATGATTAAAAGACTGATATGACGGTATTTTAAGCAAGTTGACAATTGATTAGCACTCTCGGTGGCAGAGTGCTAAAAAAGTAGGTTCTTTTCCTTGACACTTTTTAGTCTTCTTGCTATATTTATAAGTGGGTTAGCACTTAGAAGCTAAGAGTGCTAATGAGAGGTGAGAAAGATGTTAACACAGCGACAAAGTGATATTTTACGTCTGATCATCCAAAACTATACGAGTAGTGGGGTGCCCGTTGGTTCCAAAACGTTAATGGCGGAAGGAGTCGAGGCAAGTCCAGCGACGATCCGTAATGATATGAAAGCTTTAGAGGATGAAGGTCTACTTTTAAAGACACATTCTTCTTCTGGACGTATACCGTCTGCGCTAGGTTATCGTTATTATGTGGATCATCTGTTACGACCTGCTCGTGTAGCAAATGATGATTTGCACCAAATTCGACAGTCTTTAAACAAGGAATTCCATGAAATCAACGAAATCATCAAACAATCAGCTGAGATTTTATCTGAGTTGACTAGTTACACTACTTTTTCGTTAGGACCCGAGATTAAAGATCGCCGTTTGACCGGTTTTCGCATCGTGCCATTGAACAGTCGTCAGGTGATTGCGATCGTGGTGACTGATAATGGGAACGTTGAAAGTCAGGTTTTTACTCTTCCTGAAAACTTAGGTAGTCAGGACTTAGAAAAAATGGTTCGTATTGTCAATGACCGTTTGGTAGGAGATCCGTTAGTGACGGTATACAACAAATTACGCACGGAGATCCCAATGATTTTGCATAAATATTTTCAAACAACGGAAGGGATGTCAAATCTCTTTGATACGGTATTGAGTCATGCGTTTGAAGATAAAGTTTATGTGAGTGGCCAAATGAACTTATTGGATTATGAACCGTTGCAAGATGTGGATCAGTTCAAGTCAATGTTTTCATTTATGACAGATTCCTATGAACTGACACAGATGATCGTACCGATGGATAGCAAGATACATATCAAAATCGGTTCGGAAATAGGCAATGACCTATTGCAAAATATGAGTATGATCCAAGCGAGTTATGAAATCGTCGGCCATGGACGTGGAACCATTGCATTGCTAGGACCAACTAGTATGCCATATTCCAAAATGTTAGGCCTTGTCGATGTCTATCGAAAAGAATTGGCGCACAAACTCGCTGATTATTATCGCACACTTGATCGCTCGGATTTTTAAACAATCACAAAAGTGACTGATCGTTTTTTCGATTTGAGCGATCAAGCATCTGACTGAATAATGAAAGGAAGACTGCATCATGAAAGAAAACCATGAAGAATTAGATCAGGAATTGAATGATACGCAGCTAGATCCAGAAACGGAAGAAGTAGAAGTTTCAGAAGTGGAAGAAGAAGCAAATGAACTTGCAAATCTCCAAGCTGAATTTGATGAAATGGAAGACAAGTTTTTGCGTGCGAGAGCAGAAATCGCTAATATGGCAAATCGTGGTAAAAACGAACGAGAGCAATTGCAAAAATATCGTTCACAAGATTTAGCCAAAAAATTATTACCTTCGATCGACAACTTAGAACGTGCTTTAGCAACAGAAGTATCTGATGAGCAAGGTGCAAGTTTGAAAAAAGGTGTCGAGATGGTTCTTGAAAGTTTGAAACATGCATTGAAGGAAGAGGGAATCGAAAAAATCCCTGCAAAAGGTGAACCTTTTGATCCGACATTGCATCAAGCAGTTCAGACCGTGCCAGCAACAGATGAATTACCTGCTGATACGATCGTTGAAGTGTTACAAGAAGGCTATAAATTACATGACCGCGTATTGAGACCGACAATGGTTATCGTTGCGCAATAAAGTCATGATGGAATAGAAACAAACAACTTAGTAATAAGATAAGGAGACGTTGATTATGAGTAAAATTATCGGAATTGACTTAGGTACTACAAACTCAGCAGTAGCTGTATTAGAAGGAAATGAAGCAAAAATCATTGCAAACCCAGAAGGAAACCGTACAACACCTTCTGTTGTGTCATTTAAAAATGGTGAGATCCAAGTAGGGGAAGTAGCAAAACGTCAAGCAGTAACAAACCCTAATACGATTTCTTCCATCAAACGCCATATTGGTGAAGCTGGTTATAAAGTGGATGTTGAAGGTAAATCATATACACCACAAGAAATCTCTGCAATGATCTTACAATACATTAAAGGATTCGCAGAAGATTATTTAGGCGAAAAAGTAGAAAAAGCAGTTATCACTGTTCCTGCATACTTCAATGACGCACAACGTCAAGCAACTAAAGATGCTGGTAAAATTGCAGGTTTAGAAGTAGAGCGTATCGTCAATGAACCGACTGCGGCAGCGCTAGCTTATGGTTTAGACAAAACAGATCGCGATGAAAAAATCTTAGTATTTGACCTTGGTGGTGGTACATTCGACGTATCGATCCTTGAATTAGGCGATGGCGTATTCGACGTATTATCTACTGCTGGAGACAACCATTTAGGTGGAGATGACTTTGATAACAAAATCATTGATCATATGGTTGCTGAATTCAAAAAAGAAAATGGCATTGACTTAGGTCAAGATAAAATGGCTTTACAACGTTTGAAAGACGCTGCTGAAAAAGCGAAAAAAGATCTTTCAGGTGTTTCAAGCACTCAAATCAGCTTGCCATTTATCACAGCTGGCGATGCTGGTCCATTGCACTTAGAAATGACATTGACTCGTGCAAAATTTGATGAATTGACAGCTGACTTAGTGGAACGTACGAAAGTTCCTGTACGTCAAGCATTGAAAGATGCTGGTTTGTCACAATCAGAAATCGATGAAGTGATTTTAGTCGGTGGTTCAACGCGTATTCCTGCGGTTGTTGAAGCTGTAAGAAAAGAAACAGGAAAAGAACCAAACAAATCAGTAAACCCAGATGAAGTTGTAGCGATGGGTGCGGCAATCCAAGGTGGCGTGATCACTGGTGATGTAAAAGACGTTGTTTTACTAGACGTAACACCATTATCATTAGGTATCGAAACGATGGGTGGCGTATTTACAAAATTGATCGATCGTAATACGACAATCCCAACAAGTAAATCACAAGTATTCTCAACAGCTGCGGATAACCAACCTGCGGTAGATATCCATGTATTACAAGGGGAACGCCCAATGGCTGCGGACAATAAAACATTAGGTCGCTTCCAATTGACAGATATTCCAGCTGCACCACGCGGTATCCCTCAAATCGAAGTAACATTCGATATTGATAAAAATGGTATCGTAAATGTATCTGCTAAAGATCTAGGTACACAAAAAGAACAAAAAATCACGATCAAATCTTCTTCAGGTCTAACAGACGAAGAAATCGAACGCATGGTGAAAGATGCTGAATCTAATGCAGAAGCAGATAAAGCACGTAAAGAAGAAGTGGATCTACGTAACGATGTCGATGCATTGCTATTCTCAGTTGATAAAACCTTGAAAGAATTAGAAGGTAAAGTTGACGAAGAAGAAGTGAAAAAAGCTGAGGCAGCTCGTGACGAGTTGAAAGCTGCAGTAGAAGCAAACAACATCGAAGAAATGAAAACAAAACGTGATGCGTTGAACGAAATCGTGCAAAACTTGACAGTTAAATTATATGAACAAGCGGCACAACAACAAGCTCAAGAAAATCCTGAAGCTGCCCAAGGCGGAGCGGATGATGTCGTAGATGCTGATTTTGAAGAAGTCGATGACGACAAAAAATAATCAGTTCATTTAGTTTCACTTAAAGAGATCAAGTCCCGCTTAGAATAAGCCGAAGAATTCGAAAATAGCTTCTCATATTTTCGCGATTCTTCGGCTTATTTCCGAGGGAATAATCTTGTATCACTTTATTTTATAGAGTTTAGAAGCATCGCTAGTGTAAAGAAACAAGTCATCAATTATGATTTTTCTTTGGATCAAGAAGAGAAATGTTTTCTTTTCTTCATGCCATAGAAATCAATGATCGATTTTTTCTTCTTTAGTCGATACTTCGAAATTTCCGGTTTTTGTTTCGATCAAAGTGTGATATGATAACAAACGACGTGGAAATGAAGAGAACCAATAGGAGGAAAGCCTATGGCAACAAAACGTGATTATTACGAAGTCTTGGGGCTGTCAAAGGGAGCTTCAGAAGACGAAATAAAAAAAGCTTATCGAAAGTTATCAAAGAAATACCATCCAGATATCAATAAAGAGCCTGATGCTGATGAAAAATTCAAAGAAGTTTCCGAGGCTTATGAGATTTTAAGTGATCCACAAAAACGTGCGGCTTACGATCAATACGGACATGCCGGAACTGATCCTAATTATGGCGCAGGTGGCGGCGGCTTTGGTGGCTTTGGCGGCTTCTCCGGTGGTGGAGCTGGCTTTGGTGGATTTGAAGATATTTTTGATTCGTTTTTTGGCGGTGGTGGAAGATCTGTTGATCCAAATGCCCCTCGTCAAGGATCAGATCTACAATATACAGTCAATTTATCCTTCGAAGAAGCAATCTTTGGGGTAGAAAAAGAAATCAAATACAACCGTGAAGAAATATGTCACACGTGTAGCGGAAATGGTGCAAAACCAGGAACACAACCGACGACTTGTCATAAATGTCATGGTTCTGGAACGATCAATGTGGAACGTCAAACGCCACTTGGTCGTGTGATGAGCCGCCAAACTTGTGATGTGTGTCGAGGTACTGGGAAAGAGATCAAAGAACCATGTCCAACTTGTCATGGCTCTGGTCATGAGAAGAAAGCACATACGGTCAAAGTGAATGTACCAGCCGGTGTGGAAGAAGGACAACAAATGCGCTTAGCAGGACAAGGTGAAGCAGGCGAAAATGGAGGCCCATTCGGAGATCTATATGTGGTCTTCCGAGTAGAAGAAAGTGATATCTTCGATCGCGATGGCTCAGAGATCTATTATGAGTTACCATTAAGCTTCGTGCAAGCGGCATTAGGCGATGAAGTACAAGTGCCAACTGTTCATGGGGATGTCAAATTGAAAATCCCTGCTGGTACGCAAACGGGAACGAACTTCCGTTTACGTGGCAAAGGAGCGCCGCGTTTACGTGGTGGTTCTACAGGGGACCAACATGTACGTGTGAAATTGATCACACCTAAAAACCTCAATGAGGAACAGCGTGAAGCTTTACGTGCGTTTGCTAAAGCAGGCGGCATGCATGTTCAAGAGCAACAAGAAGATGGTTTTTTTGATAAAGTAAAAGATGCGTTTGGCGGAAAAAAACGTAAATAAATACAAAAAAAGATAGACGATCATACGTCTATCTTTTTTTTGATGAAGTTGCAGTGGAGAAGAAATTGAGATAGAAATCATCAAAATTCTCTATCACACCATCTTTTCTTAGTTCTTGATCGGAGAATAACTGGCGATTTTTTCCAAATGGATCAATGGCGATGATCGTACCGATATTTGCACGCTTGGCTGCTAAAAGTCCAGAATAAGCATCTTCAATGACCAAGCAGTCTTTTGGTTCAAGAGCCAATTTTTGGGCAGCTTTGATAAAGATATCAGGTTGTGGTTTACCTGGAAAAGTATTATCATCGTAAACGACTTGGTCAAATTCAAACCATCGCGCTAAATCGAAAATCTCGAAATAAAATTCAACGTTTTCTTTGACTGTCGCTGTAGCGATGGTGATCGGGATATCCTCCTCTTTCAATATATCCAAAGTACCGATCAATCCCTGCGTAAGCACTAAATCATCCGGTTTTTCTAAGCAAAGAGTGCGATAATATGCCTCTTTCTCGTTTGATAGTTTCTCGACTTCTTCCTTAGATAAAGTAGGTGAGATAAAATAATTCAATATCTCGCTATTGGTACGTCCATGGATATTTTTAACAATGTCTTCATCAGAAAGCTCTTTTTTAGAATAATGATGGATCATTTGGACCCAAGCCGCTTCATGTAAATGGGAGTCTTGGAACATCGTCCCGTTAAAATCAAAAATAATTCCTTTCATACGTTCACTCCTAAAGTTCATTTTCTAGCGATTCCGCTAATTTTATTTGGACATATTGCGAATAATGATCTTTCACATGTGACTTGATGTGTGGATCAGTAATCAATAAATCGAAATCATGTAATTGATAAAAGATATAAAAGTCATCGCGATTAAATTTTTGGTGATCCACTAATAAGTATTTATTTTTCGAATGGTTCAATGCAATTTGTTGGGCTTCGCCTTCTTCAGTACTATAGGTTGAGATTGTTTCATTATGCACACCGTTAGCGCTGATAAAAGATTTGGTGAACTTCAGTTTTCTGAGGTTATCGTTGGTGATGGGGCCGACAAATGCACCAGTGTTTTTTCGAAAATCGCCACCGATCAACAAAATTTCGGGAACTTCTGCTTGGGCTAACACTTCAAAAACGGCATAATTATTCGTAATGATCCGCAATTTTCTGTGGATCAAGTGAGAAGCTAATAACTCGATCGTCGTTCCTGGGCCCAAAAAGACTGTATCGCCTTCATTGATCAACTGTGCAGCAGTTGCTGCAATCTGTTGCTTTTCTTTGATTTGCATGACTGATTTTTCTGTATGTGATAATTCTTGGTCGAGGGTATAGGTAAGACTTTGAGCCCCGCCATGGATACGCAATAATTTTCCTGACTTTTCTAGCTCATCCAAATCTCGACGAACGGTCATATCAGAGACATTCAATTGTTCGATGATCTCACTGACCGTTAAAATTCCTTTTTTATTCACCATCTCACTAATTGTTAGTAAGCGCTCTCTTTTTAACATCTAATCACTCCCAATTCACAAATAATCTACCATAGAATAGAATGGAGGTCAACAAAAACAAACATGTGCAAACAAAAATAATCAACCTAAACAAACAATTGCCACTTTTATTTTAAATAAATGCAATTTTTTGATTGAATTTGTTTGTTTTTGTTGACAAATGTTTTGGATGCGATTACAATTCGTGTTGTCATATAAATTAGTAGACAAGAAGGTAGGGGAAGAGATGCTGAAATTACCAGAAGATTTTATTTTTGGCGGAGCAACAGCGGCATACCAAGTAGAAGGTGCAACAAAAGAAGGCGGAAAAGGTGAAGTTGCTTGGGACGAGTTTTTAGAGAAACAAGGAAGATTCAGTCCTGATCCGGCAAGTGATTTCTATCATCAATATGAAAAAGATATTGAATTATGTGAAAAGTTTGGTGTGAATGGGTTACGTTTATCCATTGCGTGGAGTCGTATTTTTCCTGATGGAACTGGGAAAGTCAATGAAGAGGGTGTGGCATTTTACCATAAGGTCTTTGCAGCTTGTGAGAAACATGGTGTACTTCCTTTTGTGACGCTCCATCATTTTGATACTCCGAAAGTTTTATTTGATCAAGGTGATTTTTTAAATAGAGACAATATAGAAGCATTTGTTGCATATGCAAAATTTTGCTTTAAAGAATTTAAAGAAGTGCGTTACTGGAGTACCTTCAACGAGATTTATCCAGTGGCAACGAATCAATATTTATTAGGGATTTTCCCACCAGGAATCACCTATGATTTTACCAAAATCATTGCTTGTTTGCATAACATGATGTATGCGCACGCAAGAGTGGTGAACTTGTTCAAGGACGAGGGATACGCCGGTGAAATTGGTGTGGTTCATTCCTTAGAAACGAAATATCCTGCATCGGACGCTTTGGAAGATCAACATGCAGCATTCTTAGATGATGCGTTGTCGATCCGTTTTCTCTTAGATGCCACTTACTTAGGATATTACTCTGATGAAACATTGTCAGCACTTGCTGAGATTTGTGAAGCGAACGACGCAAGTTATGAGTTTCCTGAAGAGGATCTGGCGGAGATGAAGCGTGCCTCACATCGTAATGATTACTTGGGGATCAACCATTATCAATGCCACTTTGTCAAAGCGTATCATGGAGAAAATGCGATCCATCATAATGGCACAGGGGACAAAGGAACTTCTGTTTATAAAGTAAAAGGAATTGGGGAACGGATCTATAAAGAAGGGATCCCTCGAACGGATTGGGACTGGTTGATCTATCCAGAAGGGTTATATGATTTATTGTTACGTATCAAGGAAGATTATCCCCACTACAATAAAATCTACATCACTGAAAATGGGATGGGATTCAAAGATCAGTTCGATGATGGTGTGATCATGGACCAACCACGGATCGAATATTTGAAAGTTTATTTAGAATCATTGAGCCAAGCTATATCTGCTGGAGTCAACGTGAAAGGCTATTTCCTATGGTCGTTAATGGATTTGTTCTCTTGGTCAAATGGTTACAATAAACGATACGGACTCTTCTATGTCGATTTCGAAACACAAAAACGTTACCCTAAAGAGTCCGCCTATTGGTACAAATTCGTCAGTGAAACAAAAACAATCATTTAAGTTGGAGGAATGGAAGATGAATAAAGAAGAATTGCAAATGTTAGGTTTTGAGATCGTGGCTTATTCAGGGGATGCACGTAGTACGTTACTCACATTATTAAGAGAAGTACGTCAAGGGAAATTTGATCGTGTGGAAGAAGCCTTGAAGGATGCAGATGAGAATTTGACATTAGCCCATAATTCACAAACGAAGATCTTAGCAGAAGAAGCTTCAGGAAAAGATATGGATATGGGATTTATTTTTATCCATGGACAAGATCACTTGATGACTACTTTATTGCTAAGAGATTTGATCCAAGATTTTATTGAGTTATATAAAAACAAATAATCACTAGGAGTGAAAAGCATGAATGGGATCATCAAGCAAATTGAAAAAGGCAAACCGATCTTTGAAAAAATCTCACGTAATATATACTTAGGTGCGGTCAGAGATGGATTCTTGACGGCTATGCCTGCAATTTTATTTTCAAGTATCTTTATTTTGATTGCGGCAGTTCCTGAGATTTTTGGTTTTCAATGGCCAGAAGGAGTATCGACCTGGTTATGGAAAATCTACAATTATTCGATGGGGGTCGTGGGCATATTAGTTTCTACAACTACTGCACGTTGTTTAGCTGAATCGATGAATCGGAGAATGCCGAAAAATAAAATCATCAATACCACATCGGTGATGCTTGCTTCTTTAGTTAGTTTCTTATTGTTGAGTGTCTCACCGATCGAAGGTGGTTTTTCAACGGAATATATGGGGACGAAAGGATTACTTGCTTCGTTCATCGCTGCATTTATTACTGTAAATATTTATAAGTTTTGTGTACGAAAAGATATTACGATCAAGATGCCAAAAGAAGTGCCAGGAACGATTTCTCAAACGTTCCGCGATATTTTTCCATTTTCATTTTCGGTCTTTGCCGCCGTGTTGGTCGACTTAGCTGCACGTAGTCTTTTTGGCATCTCTTTTGCAGAAGCCATCATCACTTTATTACAACCACTATTTACAGCAGCAGATGGCTATTTGGGGATAGCCGTGATCTGGGGTGCTATGGCATTTTTCTGGTTTGTTGGTGTGCATGGCCCATCGATTGTTGAACCAGCGATTGCAGCGATCATTTATGCGAATGTCGAAACCAATTTACAACTGTTTAATTCTGGGGAACAAGCTTCACATGTATTGACTGTTGGTTTAGGAAATTTTGTCGGAACGATGGGTGGAACAGGTGCGACTTTAGTCGTGCCGTTTATCTTTTTGCTGTTTGCAAAATCCAAACAGTTAAAAGCCGTTGGTAAAGCTTCAGTTATTCCAGTCAGCTTTGCTGTGAATGAGCCGTTGTTGTTTGCGGCACCGATGATTTTGAATCCGTATTTCTTTGTTCCGTTTTTATTGACACCGATTGTAAACGTTTGCTTGTTCAAGTTTTTTGTTGATGTGTTTGGAATGAATAGTTTCATGTATGTCTTACCTTGGGCAACGCCAGCGCCGATTGGACTAGTTTTGGGAACCGGCATGGGGGTTTTGGCGTTTGTATTAGCAGCCGTCTTGATTCTCGTCGACTTTGCAATCTACTTCCCATTCTGTAAGGCGTATGATGCAACGTTAGTCGAGCAAGAAGCACGACAAGCAGAACAAGTAGCCATGCAAGAAAACGAAACAAAAGTGACTGTGACGATTCCGGCGAATGAAGTATTGGCAACAGAAGCGAGTTCTTTGGGTGATTCAGGAAAAGAAATCAATGTATTAGTTTTATGTGCAGGTGCAGGTACAAGTGCTATGCTTGCAAATGCCTTAAAAGAAGGAGCAAAAGAATTTGATGCACCAATCAGTGCTTTAGCAGGTGCTTATGGTTCTCATTACGAGATGATGGAAGACTTTGATATGATCGTCTTGGCGCCGCAAGTCCAATCTTACTATGAGGATATCAAGGAAGACACAGATCGTTTAGGGATTAAATTGGTTGCCACAAAAGGTGCAGAATACATTGGTTTGACAAGAGATCCTGAGAAAGCTGTTCGGTTTGTTTTAGATCAATTTTAAATCAAAGGAGAGATCGTTAAATGAACAAAGTAAAAGGTTGGCGAGTGTTGGTTGTCGGATTATTTGTTTCATTAGTCAGTGTAGTATTAGGCACAAAGCAAGTGGAGGCAAAGGAATTGATACGAGGAGCAGATATCTCGATATTAGCAGATATGGAAAAATCTGGTGCAGGATATTACGAAAATGGTGTGAAAAAAGATGCATTACAGATTCTAAAGAACAATGGCGTCAACTATGTTCGTTTGCGATTATGGCAAGATCCTTATGATGATCAAGGGAATTCATATGGTGCAGGCACGAATGATTTGAAAACAACGATTGCTTTGGCGAAACGTGCGAAAAACCTAGGATTGAAAGTGTTACTTGATTTTCATTATAGTGATTTCTGGGTGGACCCTGGCAAACAAAACCTACCGAAAGCATGGGAAAACTATAGCTTTGAGCAACTTGATGCAGCCTTATACGGTTATACGAAAAGTGTATTGACAGAAATGAAAAACAATGGCGTATATCCTGATATGGTCCAGATAGGTAATGAATTGAATAGCGGCATGCTTTGGCCACATGGGAAATCATGGGGGGAAGGTGGTGGCGAGTTTGATCGATTAGCCACTTTCTTGAAGTCTGGGATTCGGGGAGTAAAAGAAACACAACCAGTCGACACGCCGATCATGCTACATTTAGCTGATGGTGGAGATACAGATGTATTTACTTGGTGGTTTGATGAGATTACAAAACGTGGGGTGGATTACGATTTGATCGGCCTGTCCTATTATCCTTATTGGCATGGCTCGATGAATGCCTTACAAACAACAATGAACACGATCAGTGCCAGATATGATAAAGAAGTCAATGTGGTAGAGACTGCGTATGGACACACAACTGCCAGTGCGGATAGTATGCCCAATGCTTTTGGACCTGAACAGGAAATTGCAGGAGGCTATGCGGCAACACCAGCAGGACAAAGAGAATATTTGAATGATTTGGTGACCCGTATCCAAACCGTGCCGAATGAGAAAGGAAACGGATTCTTCTACTGGGAACCTCTATGGTATAACGGCAATGTCTCTTGGGCAACAGCTGCTGGAATGAACTATCTAGGCGTACAATCTCAAACAGGAAATGAGTGGGACAACCAAGCGATGTTTGATTTCAATGGGCAAGCACTTCCCAGCTTAAAGGCGTTTCAAGAAGCCGGGAGACAGCAAAATCTTCTGAAAAATCCTAGTTTTGAAAATGACGGTTTCACGAACGCACCGTCCAATTGGTCGGTGTGGCGAGGCAATGGTGCAGCAATCGATACATTGAAAACTGAAACTGGTGGGTTTTCCGGAACGTATAAAGCAACCTTTTGGGATGATCAAGCGTATCAAATGTCGATATATCAAACGGTTAATGGATTAAGCAAGGGAACCTACACATTAACTGCTTATACTATGGCAGGCGGCGATTTGACCACTAGTCAGGTGTATGTCAAAAATCATGGTGGGAAAGAACTGAAGACTTCGATCACTAAAAGTGGCGAGTGGACGAAGGTAACGATCAAAGATATCCCGGTTACTTCAGGCACGAGTGAGATTGGCATTTATGTTGATGCAAAAGCGCAAGGATGGGTATCGGTGGATCATGTAACATTCGTTAAAAATCAATAGTAAAAAGCCCCTAAGGACGCTTGGTTTTTCCAGACGTTCTTAGAGGCCTTTTTTAGTCGATCAGATATCTAATACTTTATCCAAGAAATCTTTCGTTCGCTCATTTTGCGGATTTTCAAAGATTTGTTGTGGTGTGCCATCTTCAAGGAAGTTGCCGCCATCTATAAACATGACACGGTTAGCGACTTCTTTAGCAAAGCCCATTTCATGTGTCACGATGACCATAGTCATTCCTTGTTTCGCTAATTTTTTCATGACATTCAATACATCGCCGACCATTTCTGGGTCCAAGGCTGAAGTAGGTTCATCAAAGAGCATGATATCGGGATTCATAGCTAATGCACGAGCGATAGCAACCCGTTGTTTTTGTCCACCAGATAAGTTATCTGGGTACATATCTTTTTTGTCTTCTAAACCAACTGTTTCTAACAATTTGATTGCTTTTTTCTCTGCTTCCTCACGAGAGAGTTTCTTTAGATCCATCGGTGCTAAAACGATGTTTTCCAACACAGAAAGATGTGGGAAAAGATTGAAATGCTGGAATACCATGCCAATATGTTGTCTTACTAAGTTGATATCTGTGTTTTTATCCATCAAATGAGCACCATCAATGATGATATCACCGGATGTCGGATCTTCTAAACGGTTCAAACAACGTAAAAAAGTACTTTTACCTGAACCAGAAGGTCCGATCACACAAACAACATCGCCTTCATTGATCGACACGTTGATGTCGTTCAAGACAGTGTTGTCTCCATATTTTTTTACAAGATGTTCGACTAAGATTTTTTCTGTCATCTTATTTCACCTTCTTTTCTAAAACTTTCGCGAATTTCGTCAATGCAGTGATCAAGATCAAGTACATTACTGCGATGATCAAGTAAACATACGTACTTTGAGTGGTCCGAGCAACGATGATTCGTCCAGTTTGTAACAACTCGACCACACCGATCGCTGAAATGATCGTCGTATCTTTCAATGAGATCACGAATTGGTTGACAAACGATGGAATCATGATTTTAAATGCTTGTGGTAAAATGATTTTTTGCATCGTACGGTTATAAGACAGACCTAAACTTCGTGAAGCTTCCATTTGTCCTGTTGGAACTGCATTGATCCCACCACGTACGATTTCAGCGATATAGGCACTCGCGTTCAAGGTCAATGTAATGATCCCTGCAATAAAGTCAGGAATCGTAAAGCCGACGATACTTGGTAGACCGAAAAAGATGAAGAAAGCAAGTACCATCATCGGGATTCCACGAATGATATCTACATAGATGCTGGCAACTGTTCGTAAGGCGCGGATCGGTGCAACACTGAAAAGACCGAAGATTACGCCGACAACTAAAGCTAGTGCAAATGAAATCAAGGTTAATAGGATCGTTTGCCATAAGCCTTTCAATAGCGCTTTGTAATTGTTTTGGATCAAGCCAGTCAATGTCGATTCATCAACAGCTGGTGCTGCTGCACTTTCGTCTGTAGAGATGTATTGATTGATGATCTCATCATATTGACCTGTTCGTTTTAATTCTTTTAATCCTTCGTTGAACATTTGTAATAATTCAGGATTTTCTCCTTTTTTCACTGCGAAACCATAAGAGCCACCAGTTTCTCGTTCGATCGGCGTTTCTAATTCCTGACCATTTTTGATCGCATAACCGATTACTGGATAGTCATCCATCATTGCGTCAATTGCTCCGACTCTCAAACTGTCATATAGTTGATCTGCAGCATCGAAATATTTGATTTCGTAGCCATATTTCTCTTGGTTAGCGACCAAGAAATCTGCACTTTCGGTACCGACTTTCGCACCGACTGTTTTTCCATCTAAGTCTTCATAAGACTTGATCGAAATATTACCTTTTTTGACTGCGATTTGGATACCACTTTGGAAATAAGGGTCTGAAAAATCAAACGTTTTTTTACGTTCATCTGTAATCGTCATCCCCGCGATCATTCCATCTGCTTGTCCAGATTCCAATGCTTGTAACGCAGCAGAGAAACCGCGGAAGTCCATGCGGATATTGAACCCATGCATTTCTGAGATAGCTTCCATTAAGCTGACATCGATCCCCACATATTCGCCATCCGCATTTTGATACTCGAATGGAGCGAAGGCCGAATCACTTGCAATCACATAAACGTCTTTTTTAGGTTCTATTTTTTGCATCGTCTCGCTAGTTGCTGTAGTCGATTGCGTCTCATCAGCTTGCACAGGCGTGTGCAGAGCGAATGTAACAAGTCCTGTCATTATGAAAAGGAATGTCTGTAACATGTTTCTTTTTTTCATAAATAACCTCCTATATAAATTTCGATAATTTCCATATTTAACTATTATAGGCGAAAAGATATTCCTAACACAAGATTCCAAGAAAAAATAATTCAAAAAAGTAGCAGTTTATTACATGGTATGTAAGAAAACATGACATGTAATAAAAGAAAGAGATGAACTATAAGATCTGAAACTTTCAATTGGCGAAAGTATGTTCGCCGTGATATAATAGAAGAACAAGGAATGCCTTTGCTTTCCTTTTCTTTTTTTTGATGAAATGAGAGAAGGAATGAACGAAAAGGAGGACGAACAATGATTGAAAGAGATACCTCCCGTCATTTCGAGTTGGTGTCAAAATACCAACCAGCCGGCGATCAACCAGAAGCGATCAAGCAGTTGGTCGAAGGTGTAAATGAGGGTAAAAAAGCGCAGATTTTATTAGGTGCGACCGGAACAGGGAAAACCTATACGATATCTAATTTGATCGAAAAAGTAAATAAACCAACTTTGATCATTGCACATAATAAGACACTAGCTGGCCAATTATATGGGGAATTCAAAGAGTTCTTTCCGAATAATGCGGTCGAATATTTTGTTTCTTACTATGATTATTATCAACCAGAAGCCTATGTACCTTCGAGTGATACGTACATTGAAAAAGATTCAAGTGTCAACGATGAAATCGATAAATTGCGTCATTCCGCCACAAGTTCATTGTTAGAACGAAATGACGTGATCGTGATTGCTTCGGTTTCTTGTATTTTTGGATTAGGTTCACCATTCGAATATCAAAAACAAGTCGTGTCGATCAGACAAGGTGCGGAGATGGACCGTAATCAATTGATCCGAGATCTAGTCAGCATCCAATTCGAGCGAAACGATATTGATTTTCAGCGCGGTCGTTTTCGAGTGCGTGGTGATGTCGTGGAGATCTTTCCGGCTTCACGTGATGAGCGAGCATTACGCGTGGAATTTTTTGGTGATGAGGTCGAAAGAATCCGTGAGGTGAATGCGTTGACAGGTGAAGTATTAGGCGAAACAGAGCACGTCGCTATTTTCCCAGCCACTCACTTTGTGACCGATGACGATCATATGGAACATGCGGTCGCAAATATCAAAGCAGAACTGGAACAACGCTTGACTGTGTTACGTAATGAGAACAAATTACTAGAGGCGCAACGCTTAGAACAACGGACGAACTATGACATCGAGATGATGTTAGAGATGGGCTATACTTCAGGGATCGAAAACTATTCACGTCATATGGATGGTCGTAAAGAAGGCGAACCGCCGTATACGTTATTAGATTTCTTCCCTGAGGATGCGCTGATGGTCATTGATGAATCTCATGTGACGATGCCACAGATCCGTGGAATGTATAACGGAGACCGTGCGAGAAAACAAATGCTAGTCGATTATGGCTTCCGCTTGCCATCTGCACTAGATAACCGTCCTTTGCGTCTAGAAGAATTTGAGAAACATGTCAACCAGATCGTCTATGTTTCAGCTACTCCTGGACCTTATGAGTACGAACAAACAGACACAGTGGTCCAACAAATCATTCGACCAACAGGATTATTAGACCCAGTCATCGAAGTACGACCGATCATGGGTCAAATCGATGATCTAGTTGGTGAGATCAATGAGCGGGTCGAAAAAGATCAACGGGTGTTCGTGACCACGTTGACGAAAAAGATGTCAGAAGACTTGACCGATTACTTCAAAGAGTTAGGGATCAAAGTGAAATACTTGCATAGTGATATCAAAACATTAGAACGAACAGAGATCATTCGCGACCTTCGTTTAGGTGAGTTCGATGTATTAGTTGGTATCAACTTACTACGTGAAGGATTAGATGTCCCTGAAGTATCGTTAGTCGCTATTTTAGATGCCGATAAAGAAGGGTTCTTACGAAGTGAACGTTCGTTAGTCCAAACCATCGGACGTGCGGCACGTAACTCAGAAGGTAAAGTCATCATGTATGCGGACAGAGTCACTGATTCTATGCGTTTGGCCATGGACGAAACGTCAAGACGTCGTAGTATCCAGCAACAATACAATGAGGAACATGGTATTGTTCCGAAAACGATCATCAAAGAAATCCGAGACTTGATCTCGATTACGAAAGAATCAGAAGATGATGCAAAAGAAACGGTACAAGTTTCTTATGAAGAGATGACAAGAGAAGAAAAAGCAACACTATTGATGAAACTAGAAAAAGAAATGAAAGATGCAGCGAAAGCATTGGATTTCGAGACTGCAGCCAATGTGCGTGATATGATTCTTGAATTAAAAGCATCTGAGTAGGGGGTAAACATGGCTAACGATAAAATTATTATTCATGGCGCAAGAGCGCACAATTTGAAGAATATCGATGTGACGATCCCACGTGATAAATTCGTGGTCGTCACCGGATTATCCGGTTCAGGGAAAAGTTCACTTGCTTTTGACACATTATACGCAGAGGGACAACGCCGATATGTCGAAAGTTTATCTGCGTATGCCCGTCAATTTTTGGGGCAAATGGATAAACCGGATGTCGATAGTATTGATGGACTTAGCCCAGCAATCTCGATCGATCAAAAAACAACCAGTAAAAACCCTCGTTCTACCGTAGGGACAGTCACAGAGATCAATGATTATTTACGTTTGTTGTTTGCTCGGGTCGGTCATCCGATCTGTCCAAATGACCATATCGAGATCACCAGTCAATCCGTCGAACAAATGGTGGACAAAGTGCTAGAACTGTCTGATCGGACGAAGATCCAAATTTTAGCACCGATCGTGGTAAAGAAAAAAGGACAACACAAAAAAGTATTTGAACGTGTCCAAAAAGAAGGGTATGTTCGTGTTCGTGTAGACGGAGAAACCTATGACGTTAGCGAAGTACCTGAATTAGAGAAAAATAAAAAACACGATATCGCGATCGTGATTGACCGAATCGTGGTCAAAGAAGGCGTCCGCTCTCGTTTATTCGATTCTATCGAAGCAGCGCTTCGTTTAGCGGATGGCTATGTACTGATCGATGTGATCGGGGAAGAAGAAATGCTCTTTAGCGAACATTATGCGTGTCCGTACTGTGGGTTTACAGTGGGAGAATTAGAACCGCGCTTATTTTCTTTCAATGCACCATTTGGCGCATGTCCGGATTGTGATGGTTTGGGTGTCAAATTAGAAGTCGATATCGATCTAGTGATCCCAGATAAAACAAAAACATTGAATGAAGGAGCAATCATCCCTTGGAATCCCATCAGTTCGCAATATTATCCACAAATGCTGGCTCAAGCGTGCGAAAGTTATGGCATCGATATGGATACACCATTTGAAGACTTACCTATTGAACATCAAGAAATCGTGTTGAATGGTACCTCAGAGCCCTTCCATTTCCACTACGAAAATGATTTTGGAGGAGTGAGAGATGTTGAAACGTCATTTGAAGGGGTGATGACCAATATCAAACGTCGCTACCATGATACGAACAGCGATTTTACGAGAGAACAAATGCGTCTTTACATGACAGAATTGACGTGTAAGACTTGTGACGGTTACCGGTTGAATCCACAAGCTTTATCCGTACAGATCAATGGTACGAATATTGGTCAGACGAATGAGTTGTCGATCCAACATGCCGTTGAATTTTTTGAAAATCTAACTTTATCAGAGCAAGAAAAAGTCATCGCTCGTCCGATTCTAAAAGAAGTCAATGATCGTTTGTCATTCTTAGAAAATGTGGGTCTTGATTATTTGACACTTAGTCGTGCTTCGGGCACTTTATCAGGCGGAGAAGCGCAACGGATTCGTTTAGCCACACAAATCGGTTCAAATCTATCGGGAGTTCTTTATATCTTAGATGAGCCTTCCATTGGCTTGCATCAACGGGACAATGATCGCTTGATCGGTTCATTGAAGAAAATGCGTGATCTTGGCAATACCTTAGTGGTTGTGGAACATGATGAAGATACGATGCGTGCAGCTGATTATTTGATCGATGTTGGGCCTGGTGCGGGACATCAAGGTGGCGAGATCGTTTCTGCTGGAACCCCAGCTCAAGTTGCGAAGGATAAACATTCATTGACCGGACAATATCTGTCTGGCAAAAAATCGATCCCTGTTCCTGAAACAAGACGAAAAGGTACAGGGAAAGCGATCAAGATCACAGGTGCGACAGAAAACAACTTGAAAAACGTGTACGTCGAGTTTCCTTTGGGTGAGTTCGTGGCGGTCACTGGAGTCTCTGGTTCAGGGAAAAGTACGCTTGTAAACAGTATCTTGAAGAAGGCATTAGCACAAAAAATCAATCGTAATTCAGCCAAACCAGGAAAGTTCAAAACGATAACTGGTTATGAAGGAATCGAAAAAATCATTGATATCGATCAAAGCCCGATTGGTCGGACACCAAGAAGTAATCCGGCGACTTATACGAGTGTTTTTGATGATATCCGTGATCTGTTTGCTCAAACTAATGAAGCGAAGATGCGTGGCTACAAAAAAGGTCGTTTCAGTTTCAATGTGAAAGGTGGACGCTGTGAAGCTTGCCGCGGGGATGGGATCATCAAAATCGAAATGCATTTCTTACCAGATGTGTATGTCCCATGCGAAGTCTGTCATGGGAAACGTTATAACTCAGAAACATTAGAAGTTCATTACAAAGGAAAAAGTATTGCGGATATCTTAGAGATGACGGTTGAAGATGCCGTTGAGTTTTTCCAACCGATCCCTAAGATCCATCGAAAACTACAAACGATCGTTGATGTTGGTTTAGGGTATGTCACGATGGGACAACCAGCAACGACATTGTCCGGCGGAGAAGCGCAACGAATGAAACTTGCGAGTGAACTGCACAAAATTTCTAATGGGAAGAATTTTTATATTTTAGATGAGCCGACTACAGGGCTTCACACTGATGACATTGCTCGTTTATTGCATGTTTTGCAACGATTGGTTGATGCAGGAAATACTGTGTTAGTCATTGAACACAATTTAGACGTCATCAAAACAGCGGATCATTTGATCGACCTAGGACCTGAAGGTGGCGAAGGTGGCGGTACGATCCTAGCGACTGGTACACCAGAGGAATTAGTGAAAGTCAAAGAAAGCTATACAGGACATTATTTGAAAAAAATCATGGGAAAATAATAAAAGTGATGATGATAGTTAAAAAAATATTAAAAGAATACAATATGTATTGTTTTCTTTTCATGAATATTCTAGAATATTTTATATGGTAGTTCTTTCTACACTTATTGGTATAGATAAAAACTTCCTATAAGTTCAATCCGTTCAAAAAAGAATTGAGCAATCGGAGGAGATTCCTTTGATTGCTTTTTTCTTTATGGTATGATATTCCTTGTGTAATTGTAAAAGAAAAAACAAGAGATTATTAAGTTAGTGAGAGATAATGATGAACAGTAATGAAAAAAATGAATTTATCCCTATTTTATTAGGTAGCGATATGAACGTTTATGGTATGGCCCGTTCATTTCACGAGGCATATGGCACAGTTTGTCAATCCTATGCGTCGAATCAATTAGCGCCTACCCGCTATAGCAAAATCGTAAACGTTGAAGTGATTCCAGGATTTGATCAAGATCCGGTTTTTATAGAGACGATGAGACGTTTAGCAAAAGAAAAATATACGGATAAAAATAAAAAATATTTACTGATAGCTTGTGGCGATGGATATGCCGAGTTGATATCTCAGCATAAAGAGGAGCTGTCTGAAACTTTTATATGTCCTTATATCGATTATTCACTTTTCGAGCGATTAGTGAATAAAGTGAGTTTTTATGAGATATGTGAAGAATATCAGTTACCTTATCCCAAAACATTGATCATTCGAAAAGAAATGTTGAACAATGGCCGCTTGGAACAAGAGTTACCTTTCAATTTTCCTGTAGCACTAAAACCGGCAAATAGTGTGGAATATTTATCTGTCCAATTTGAGGGACGAAAAAAAGCGTTTATTATTGATAATCGCGAGGAATTTGATTTGATGTTAGGTCGGATCTATGAAGCAGGTTATACGAGCGAAATGATCGCACAAGATTTTATTCCTGGGGATGACAGCAATATGCGTGTTTTGAATGCCTACGTTGATGACCAGCATCAAGTACGAATGATGTGTCTAGGACATCCATTACTTGAAGACCCAACACCAGCGTCTATCGGAAACTATGTGGTGATCATGCCTGACTATAACGAGAAGATCTACCAAACGATCAAAGCATTTCTAGAAAAAATCGAGTACACTGGTTTTGCAAACTTCGACATGAAATATGACCCACGAGATGGGGAATATAAATTATTTGAGATCAATCTTCGTCAAGGAAGAAGTAGTTTCTTTGTTACGCTTAATGGTCTGAATTTAGCACGTTTTCTAACAGAAGACCGTGTCTTTGGTGTGCCATTCGTGGAAACGACCTACGGAACGAACCAATCAGACCAAGCGAAGCTATGGCTTGGCGTGCCTAAAAAAGTCTTTTTGACTTATGCCAAAGAGAACGAACAAAAACAACGTGCCTTGCAGTTGATCAAAGAAAAACGCTATGGAACGACTGTGTTTTATGAGAAAGATCATTCACTTAAACGCTGGGTATTGATGACTTATATGTTCCGAAACTATATTCCAAGATTTAAAAAATACTTTCATTCGAAAGAAGGCTAGTTCATGGAGAATTTTTTCAGCATCTTAGGTGGGATGGGAACGATGGCAACGGAAAGCTTTGTACGCTTGATCAATCATCGTGTCAAAGCCGCCAAAGATCAGGATTATTTGAACTATGTATTGTTCAATCATGCGACAGTTCCTGATCGAACGGCCTACATTTTGGATCAAACAAAAGAAAATCCTGTCTCTTATTTAGTAGAGGATGTCAAAAAACAAAATTTACTACAACCGAATTTCATTGTTTTGACTTGTAATACAGCTCATTACTTTTTTGATGACTTACAAGCAGAGACGACGATTCCGATTTTGCATATGCCACGAGAAGCGGCAAAAGAGCTTGTCCGTCAAAAAACAACGGGTAAAGTAGCTGTTTTAGCAACTCAAGGAAGTATTCTTGCCGGCGTTTACGAAAAAGAAATCAAAGCGTTAGGATTTGACGTGGTGATTCCTGACCAAGAACTACAAGAAAAAGTGAACTACTTGATTTATCATGAAATCAAAGAAGCAGATCGCTTGAACAAAGAACTTTATTTTGAGATTTTAGAAGAAGTCGTTCAACGATTGGCATGTGAAAAGATCATCTTAGGCTGTACAGAATTGTCTTTGATGCAAGAAGTTGCCTCCGATAATCCTTATCCTGTGATCGATGCGCAGTCGATATTAGCTGATCGAACAATCGAGATGGCACTGTCTGCTCGAAAGTAAGATACGTTTTGAGTGTAATAATAGTTGTGGGCTGAGTTTGATCCACAGGGGTTCATCTCCTATAAATTAGCGCGAAAAGAGTTAGAGACAGAAATGTTTCCCCTCGAGAAATAAGACGCCATCCACGAAAATTGTTCTTCAAATTTTTGTGGATGGCGCCTTATTTCCGAAGAGCGTACTTTTGTTCTCGCCATTTATTCGGTTTTAGAATGTGCGTGAGGACTAATGTCCCACTCACTTTTCGTGCTTATTTTGAAGTGATTTGTTTTTGTTTCACAGTCTTTGAATAAAATCAAAAGAAATCGAATTCAAACTAGCAATGATACGCCCGGGATGATATAATTTTATAGGAGAACGAGAGAGGAGGCCATACGGATGGCTGATAATTTAGAACTAGTAATCATTACAGGAATGAGCGGTGCAGGTAAAACTGTGGCCATTCAAAGCTTTGAAGATATGGGGTACTTTTGTATCGATAATATGCCCCCAACACTGATCCCGAAATTCTGGGAACTGATCAAGGAATCGGGGAAAGTCACAAAAATGGCACTTGGTGTGGATCTACGTTCACGCTCTTTCTTTGAAGAGATCCAAAGTATGTTGATCGAGATCGAAAACACAAATTTCATCGATACCTCTGTCTTATTTTTAGATGCTTCTGATGAAGAGTTGGTTGCTCGTTATAAAGAAACCAGAAGAACACATCCGATGGCGATGGATGGTCTAGTAACGGAAGGTATTCGTAAGGAACGGGCGATTTTAAATGACATCAAAGCACAAGCTTCGGTCATTATTGATACGACGACTTTAACTCCACGACAACTACGTGAAAAAATCAATCAAACATTTAAAACAAAAGATGATCAAGGATTTCGCATCGAGTTTGTTTCGTTTGGTTTCAAATATGGATTACCGATTGATTCAGATATTGTAATGGATGTTCGCTTTTTACCGAACCCTCATTATATCGCTGATTTAAGACCATTGACTGGGAAAGATAAACCAGTCTATGATTACGTCATGTCCTTTGACGAAACAGAATTATTTTATTTGAAATTCCTTGATTTATTAAAGACAGTCATGCCAGGATATATCAAAGAAGGAAAAAGCAGTTTGACTGTAGCAATTGGCTGTACGGGTGGACAACACCGTTCAGTTGCTTTAACAGAAAGGTTATCTCAAGCGCTTAGTGAAACATATAAAGTCAATGTAACTCATCGTGACAAAGATAAGCGCAAAGAGACGGTGAACCGCTCATGAAAATGAAAACTTACCGAATTCGAAAACCCAAAATCGTTGTAGTCGGAGGCGGTACTGGCTTACCTGTTATTTTGAAAAGTCTACGTAATCAAGGAGCCGATATCACGGCAATCGTGACTGTCGCAGATGATGGCGGTAGCAGCGGTGAGATTCGCCAGTCGATTGCGATGGCTCCTCCAGGAGATTTAAGAAATGTGTTAGTCTCGCTATCTGATATGCCTCAATTTTACGAAGATATCTTTCAGTACCGTTTCAAAAAAGAAGACCAATTTTTAGCCAATCATACCATTGGTAACTTGATCATTGCGGCAGTTGCTGAAATGAGAGGGAGTACTTATGAAGCAGTACAACTATTGTCTCGAATGATGCACGTGGATGGTCACATCTATCCCTCTTCTGAAACGCCGTTGACCTTACATGCGGTCTTCAAAGATGGAACGACAGCGATCGGAGAATCTAAAATCGCTCTTGACCGCAAAACGATCGATCGGGTATTCGTGCGTAATACAGAAGACGAAAGTGAAGCCAAAGCAGGCCGCAAAGTCGTTTCTGCGATCATGGAAGCAGATATGGTCGTCTTAGGACCGGGAAGCTTGTTCACGAGTATTCTTCCTAACTTAGTCATACCAGAAGTTGGTGAAGCCATGCTTCAAACGAAAGCAGAGGTCGTGTACATTTGTAATATCATGACACAAAAAGGGGAAACAGAACATTTTTCAGATGCAGACCATATTCGTGTGTTGCATCAACATTTAGACCAACCCTTTATCGATACTGTTTTAGTCAATACAGAAAAAGTACCAAAAGATTACATGGACCCGGAAATCTACGATGAATACCTTGTCCAAGTAGCACATGATTTTAATGGCTTAAGAGAAGAAAATTGTCGGGTCATTTCGACAGACTTTTTAGAGTTGAAAAATGGCGGGGTCTTCCATGATGGTGAAAAGGTAGTCGAAGAACTATTTCGTATCGTCTTTGGCTCAAAGTAATTAAAGGAAAAATTTTGTGAAAAGGAGGTGGATAACGTGTCATTTGCAGCTGAAGTCAAGAAGGAATTGACTGGTTTGGAAGTCCATCGAGAACATGCAAAAGCGGAATTAGCCGCGTTATTACGAATGAATGGCTCACTTGGAATCGTCAACCAGCAATTCATCTTGAATGTACAGACAGAAAACGCCGCAATTGCTCGACGGATCTACTCACTTTTAAAAGATCATTATCAAGTACGAAGCGAACTGCTCGTACGCAAGAAAATGAAATTAAAGAAGAATAATGTCTACATCGTTCGCTTGAAACAAGGAACAAAAAATGTATTGATGGATCTGGATATCATGGATGGCATGATGTTCAATGGGCATGTTTCCGATGAGATCATGGGAAATGCACAAAAGATGCGTTCATATTTACGTGGCGCATTTATGGCGTCGGGTTCAGTCAATAACCCGGAAACAAGTCGTTATCACTTAGAGATTTATTCGATCTACGAACAACATAACCAAGATATTTGTAATATGTTGAATTACTATGGTTTACACGCGCGTACACTAGAAAGACGTAATGGCTATATCTCTTATTTAAAAGGGGCCGAAAAAATTGCTGATTTCTTGACTCTGATTGGGGCAACAAATTCGATGTTGCGCTTTGAAGATGTGCGGATCGTGCGTGATATGAGAAATTCAGTGAACCGGTTAGTCAATTGTGAGACGGCTAACCTGAACAAAACCATTGATGCAGCATCAAAGCAGATTGAAAATATTGAATTGATCGAAGCACGAGTGGGTTTACAAGCACTTCCGGAAAAGTTACAAGAGATTGCTGAATTACGCTTGCAACATCCTGAAGTCAGTTTAAAAGAACTAGGAGAAATGATCCCATCCGGAGCGATCTCGAAATCAGGGATCAATCATCGGATTCGAAAAATCAACGAATTTGCTGAAAAATTAAAGGAACAAGCATCCTAACGAACAATGAATTTATTGTTCATTTAATGGAAATATAAACATATTGTGGTTTGACTAATTTGTCTTTTGCTTTTAGGGTCCATCGAAGCAAGAGGATAGATGTCAGACCACTTTTTTTCTTTTTCTTAAAAATGGGCCTGAATCTAAAGTTTAGGTACTTATAATGAATGTAAATTAGTGATAGTGAGGAGGAGATTGCATTATGGAAGAAGCACATAAAAGTAAGAAACGTAAAATAGATGAACTATATCCTACAAGAGACCTAAAAGAAAAGCGTGATCAAGCCATTTATCGTGAGTTAATATCAGGTCAGTTGGAAAAAGACATCATGAACAAGTATCAAATCAGCAGAGAGCGCCTCTATACAACCAAGAAAAAGCTGGCAATCCAAGAGATTATCGGGCAAAAAAGCCAAAAAAAAATTGCCTATCGGTTGAAATTGACAGTCTCACAAGTTCGTAAGTATCGAAATGATTATATTTATACCGCATTAGCAAAAAATGGAGAGATAGCAGCATTAGCAGCTGAATTTCAGATGAGTGAAAAACAAAACTTGCAGATTCGCAATAAAAGGATCGAGTTTAACAGAAGTAGCAAAAGATTCACAGTTATCAGTCAATAGAATTTGTTCAATCAGAAATGAACAGATTATCGAACGATTGAAAGAACAACATCCTGAAGAAATTGCCAGAGATTTCAATTTATCAATGGAACAAGTATTTTTGATCAAGCAACGTTCGCTAGAATCAAATAGTAAGACAAAAGAGTTGTCTTCCGCGAACAAAAATCTCTTGGATCAATTAGAGGAACGCAAAGCGAAGATGCTAAGTTTACTTGAAGAAAGCAAAACAACAAAAGCTGTAGCACAAGAATTAATGATCAGTCAACGAGCAGTCATTGATATCCGTAATCGGGAAATCGAAAAATCATTCGAAGCTGGATAGACTGGCCAAGAAATCAGTCAGCGATTCCACATTGGAATCGAGGAACTCTATCGACTAAGAGATGTTCGTCTATTGATACAAAGCGATCAAGGGAAAACGAGTAGTCTTCTTTCAAAAAGATTTAATGTGTCATTATCCAGAGTTGGATCGATTTTGTGTCGGAATAATGCTTCTAGTAAGCTTGATCATACTACAGCAAGCTCTCGAAAACATTTGATATTTCAGTAGTGTCTGATGAGACAAGACAAGAAATTCTGAAACGAATCAAAGAAACAAAAATAACGAAGGCTTTGGGAAAAGAATTAGGAGTAATCGTCCCCCTGATCTATAAAGTGAGAAATCATGGGATATTAACAAAATTGAACAGTGGAGAATCCACTCAAGCGGTCGCAGAAGAATTCAAAATGGATATCAAAAATGTTCGTGAAGTTATTTTCCGAGCAAATCTGGCAGAATTTCCAAATATCAAACGACGTACTTTAGATTATTTGACACCTGAACAAGTGCAAACAGTTAGAAACTGCCTCAATCGCAAGATGACGCTCAGAGAAATCTCTGAAGTACTAGGAATCAAAGACTCGCTGGTCAGATGTGTGCAAACAAAAATGAAATCACAAAAAGGAACAATCAAGATGAAGCATCGAGTCACAAAAGAACAAAAAAAGCAGATCATGCAAGACCTAAACTACATGACTCCTTTTGTGAATTCTTCGAAATCAGGGGTTAGTGAGTCGACCATCCGCGTTTTGGCTACTAGGTTTGAAGAAATCAAGGGGAGAGAAATCCAAGAAAGACGAAAAACAGCAAAAATGAAGGCACTACAAAAGATGGATGAACTACTTACTAAGGTGAAAGAAGAAGCGAAAATCCGCAATATCCAGCAAATTATTCAAAAAGAAAAAATGCCAAAAACGAAATTGATGACACAACGTGAATAAATAGATACGAGTAATGGACAGTATTCTAAAGAGCATTAGCACTCTTTTTGATCAAGACGAAGTAGAATCATTCCCTTGATCTCTTTTTAGCATATGTTGAAAAAAAGAAAGATCGATCAAAGAAATACTCCTATAACGAGAGAATGAAACAAACAAGTTAGGAGGAAACTGTAAATGAGTGATTATGAAAAACAGGTAGTGACATCCAAAAAAAGATTTCAAATACGTACGCAAGCAATCGAAAAAAACAAGACGTATTAGCGGAAATAAGACATCGCAAAACGAACGCATATATCATAAAAAAACATCACCTTACTCTTTGGCAGGTCAGATTCGTTATAAAAAGAGAAATTATACGACAGATCAAAAAAGGTACGCGTATGGAAATAATCGCTCACCGATTGAATATGTCGCTAGATCAAATTCGAGAGGTACGCAATAACTATATCAAACATCATCTAATAAACGGTGCTTCAAAGAATGATCTCGCTAAAAAGCTACATATGGAGCATCAACAGATACTTACTATTCGAAATCATATGATCGAGAAAAAGTTAGTTCAAAAATTGACCATCAAAGAAGTTGCACACAGGTGGAGATTGGCAAAGAGTAGTGTAGAAAAGATACGAGAACAAGCCATTTTAAGACGATTACAAATGACTCATCCAGAAGATGTTGCCACTACTTTTCGATTATCAGTTGAAGATGTTTTACGTATTCGTCAGAAAATTAGCCAACCACTTGCCTTGCAAGGTCATGTCACAAAAGAAAGTAAGAAATGGCTAAAAAATATCAATCGACAAGAACAAGCAATTGTCGCGAGCTTAGAACAAGGAAAGCCAACAAGAATCATTGCCCAGCAATTGAATATCAACCAAAAATTTGTGATTCGGACACGCACGCGTCATATTGAACAAGCATTCGAGCAAAGGCAGCCACTAGTAGAAATCAGCAAGCGATTTTATACACCTGTGGATGAACTAAGAAAACTTAGGAATCAGCGAATTTTGTATTATCGCGAGGGTGGAATCAAAGCAAGGATCTTAGCTAGAAAGTTCAATATGAAAACTACTGCACTTCGGAAAGTCGTTTATCATAATCGAGCAGTAAAACAGCCCATGAAAAAAGATAAGAAAGAGAATAAAACTGAGCCACTGACGTTGTTTTCAGTTGAAGCATGTGCCAAATTTATGGAGGAATTAAAAAAAAGGAAATCAATGGCCGAAATTGGTCTCTCTCTTAACTTGGATCACCATAAAACTTGTGCAATTAGAAATCACCTGATTTTAACGAAGCTTAATAACGGGGAGAAAACAGAAGCTGTCGCAAAGCAATTCAATACTAATTTGACCAATATCTATCAAATCACGTTTCAAGCGGATCTAGTAAACTATCCCAATATCAAAAAACGGACAAATAGTTATTTGACAGAGGAGCAAACGCAAGATGTTAAGCGGATGATTGGGGAAGGAAAAACAAACAGCCAAATTGCGCAGCTACTTTCGGTAAAAAAATCATTAGTCATCAGTAAAAGGCGATCATTGAAAAGACTGACAAGATTATCTAACAAAAAGTATTGAATTACAGATGAACAAAAATCAGCGATCCTTGCAGATGCTAGGTATCTCGATAAGGTCACTAATGCCATGAAACATGGGGTAAGCATAGAGTCAGTTCGAGTCATCTCGAAGCGCAATAATAAAATGAGCATAAAAAAAATCAGTGAACGTAAAAATGATGTGGAGAAACTAAAAAAATTCAAGGAAATAGAAAAAGAAATCAAACGACAAGCAAAAGTAGAGAATATCAAGCGGGTCCTCCAAGAAAAGCCGCAACAGTTTCGTTCAACCAAGCATACTTCGTTACTACAACGATAAAAAATAGACCGAAAAAGCCAATCGCTTTTCGGTCTATTTTTGATTTTGAACATCAAGGAATGATCAAATGATGAATTATTTAACCAATTCACTCAATTCTTCTGGTGTAATCGATTCATCAAAGATATGTTCATCGATGATTACAGTAGGGACGAATTGGATGTGAGCAGCATTTGCTTCATCGATGATTGCTTGAGTAGTTGCTTGGTCTTCTTGTTCGGTTAAACCAAGTGTTTCTGTTGCATATTCGGCAATGCCGGCTAAATCAAGTTGTTTCCATTCATCTTGCGCATCGAAAATCGCTTTGATTTGTTTTAATGCGACTTTTCCATCCGTCGTAGTGATATGATGATGCATCACATTTCCTTTTTGTAAACTAGGTTTTTCTTTGTCGAACAATTTGATGATTCGTAAGAGTCTTCCAGATTGAACCGCCTCTTCTAAAATGTCATAAGATTCGATAAACCATTGTCGACAATAAGGACAAGCAAGATTAACAAATTCGATCATTTGTTTTGGTGCATTTTCGTTTCCGTACATGATTCCAGTAGTTTTGTTTGTTTTTGTTGCATCAATAATTGAAATATCCATTTTTTAACACCTCTTTATTCTATTGTAATAACTTTGCCCTAAAAAAGACAATGATTTGTTCAAAGAAATAAATGTGTGTGAATCGTTAATCTCTCATTTCCTAGATTAAAAAGCTAAAAGTTGTAAGAAGGGAAAAGCTATTTTTTTATTTTTTACCTGTCGATTCTGGTCGAAGCATTTCTGTCATATCTTTAGCATGTGATTTTTCTTTCAAAATTAGGAGGTTTTCTTTGTTCGTTTACGGTATAATAATAAAGATTATTTAGATAAATTGAGCAAAGGTGATGAAACATGCGGAAAATGAAGACGATGGATGGGAATACTGCTGCGGCATATATTTCATATGCCTTTACAGAATTAGCAGCGATCTATCCAATTACGCCTAGTTCAACAATGGCTGAACTGGTTGATCAATGGGCAGCTTCAGGTAAAAAAAATATTTTCGGACAACCAGTGAAAGTCGTAGAGATGCAATCAGAAGCTGGTGCTGCTGGTGTCGTACATGGGTCATTAAAAACCGGAGCATTGACAACAACGTACACTGCTTCACAAGGATTATTATTGATGATCCCAAATATGTATAAGATAGCCGGTGAACTTTTACCTAGTGTTTTTCACGTAGCTAGTCGAGCGGTGACGACGAATGCGTTGAATATTTTTGGTGATCATGGCGATGTGATGGCCGCTCGCCAAACAGGATTTGCGATGCTTGCGGAAAGCAGCGTCCAAGAAGTGATGGATTTAGCGTCAGTTGCGCATCTAGCTTCCTTAGAAGGAGAAATCCCTTTTGTTAACTTTTTTGATGGTTTTCGAACGAGTCATGAAATCCAAAAAATCGAAGTGTTGGAATATGATGAATTAACTCCTTTGATTCCTCAAGAAAAATTGGAGGCCTTTCGTGAACGTGGAATGAATCCTAATCGGCCGACGACCAGTGGGACGAATCAAAACCCTGATATCCACTTTCAACAACGAGAAACGATCAACCGATACTATGATCGTTTGCCCCAAATCGTGAAAAAGTATATGGATAAAATCAATGAACTTCGAGGAACTTCTTATGATCTGGTCACTTATTATGGAGCGGCTGACGCAGAAGAAGTCATTATTTCAATGGGATCAGTTGCGCAAACGATCCAACAAACAGTTGATTACTTGAACCAAAACGGTCGTAAAGTCGGCTTCTTGAATATCCACTTATATCGTCCGTTTCCAATTGAAACATTGATTGAAAAACTACCGAATGCCGTAAAGGCAATTGCTGTTCTAGATCGCAGTAAAGAGCCGGGAGCAGGGGGAGAACCTTTATTATTAGACGTTCAAAGTGCGTTATATGATGCAGAACGTCATCTGAAAGTGATCGGCGGACGTTATGGCATTGGTTCAAAAGATGTCACCCCTGATCAGATTGTAGCGGTATATGATGAATTGAAAAAAGAAAAAACGGATATGAAGAAACGTTTCACGATCGGGATCATTGATGATTTAACTTACTGTTCTTTGGAGGTTGGCCCATTACTTGATTTGACTGAAGCGAATACTTTCCAAGCGAAATTCTGGGGATTTGGATCTGATGGAACAGTTGGAGCAAATAAATCAGCGATCAAAATCATTGGTGACCATACAAACAAATACGCACAAGGCTATTTTTACTATGATTCAAAAAAATCAGGTGGTCTGACTGTTTCACATTTGCGTTTTGGCGATACACCGATCCGTTCGACCTATTTAGTCGAACATGCCGATTTTGTAGCTTGTCATACCCCTGCTTATCTTCACAGCTATGATTTAGTCAAAGGGTTGAAACATAAAGGGACTTTCTTATTGAATACACTTTGGTCAGACGAACAACTAGCTACGCATCTACCGACCCATTTAAAACGATATTTAGCTGAAAATGAGATCCAATTTTATACGATCAATGCGATGCGTTTGGCGCAAGAAGTAGGTCTAGGTCGGCGGATCAATACGGCGATGGAAACAGCATTTTTCAAGTTGGCGAATATCATACCTTTCGAAGAAGTCCTACCGATTTTGAAAGAGGAAGCCTTGAAGAGTTATGGTCATAAATCAATAGCGATCGTTGAAAAAAATATCAAGGCGATCGATCGTACAGTGGAATTGTTGCATAAAGTCGAAGTGCCGGCTGAATGGGCAACATTGGCGCTTCCTGATAAGGAGAAAAATACTCAAAATCGCTATATCAGAGACATCCTTGAACCAATCAACGCTCAAGAAGGAAATCAGCTCTCAGTGAGGACCTTAGCAGAAAACGGAATGACACGAGGCGATATGCCTTTAGGAACCACTGCTTACGAAAAACGCGGAGTAGCACTTGAAGTACCTGAATGGATCAGTGAGCGCTGTACGATGTGTAATGAATGTTCGTTCGTTTGTCCTCATGCAGCGATTCGACCATTCTTAGCCGATGAGGAAGAACTAGAAGAAGCACCGGAAGGGTTCATTGTTCGAGAAATGCGTGGGCCAGATGGTTTGAAGTATCGCATCCAAGTGTCTGTCGAAGACTGTACTGGTTGTGGCCTATGTGTTGAAGCTTGTCCAGCAAAAGGTAAAGCACTAGTGATGAAGCCCTATGAAGAACAAAAGAAACAAGCAATCAACTGGGCATTTGCGATGACCTTGCGACAAAAAGAAAATCCGATCAAAGGCAAAAATACAGTGCTATCAACACAGTTCAATCAACCTTTATTAGAATTTTCCGGGGCATGTTCCGGTTGTGGGGAAACGCCTTACGTGAAGCTATTGACACAGATGTTCGGTGACCGTATGATGATCGCCAACGCGACAGGTTGTTCATCTATTTGGGGCGGAGCAGTGCCGGCTTCACCATTTACCACAAATGATTGTGGGCAAGGACCTGCGTGGTCAAATTCATTATTAGAAGACAATGCTGAATTTGGTTATGGGATGCTTTTAGCCGCACAAACAAGAAGAGAAGCTTTAGCAGAAACGATGAAAAAAGTGATGTCTAAAGTCTCCTTAAAACTACGTGAATTGATGGAAGATTGGTTGGCGCATATGTTTGAAAGCGAAGGAACCCAACAACGGGCAGCTAAATTACGTGGGGCAATCGAAAATGAGCTTGAAGCTGTTCCTGAATTACAAACGATCTACCAAGAAAAAGATCTATTTGTCAAAAATAGTCAATGGATGATCGGTGGTGATGGCTGGGCGTATGATATCGGTTTTGGCGGAATCGATCACGTCTTGGCAAGTGGCGCAGATGTAAACATTTTAGTTATGGATAACGAAGTCTATTCCAATACAGGTGGACAAGTCTCGAAAGCTACACCTGCTTCAGCAATCGCTAAATTCTCAGCAAATGGGAAATATGCCTCGAAGAAAGATTTAGGCATGATGGCGATGACGTATGGGAATGTGTATGTAGCACAGATCGCTTCAGGCGCGAATCAAATGCAAACGATCAAAGCATTTGAAGAAGCAGAAAAATTCCCTGGACCATCGTTGATCATTGCGTATACGCCATGTATTGCTCATGGGTTACTAGGTGGAATGAAAGAATCGATCAAAGAAGCAAAAGAAGCAGTGGCTTCAGGCTATTGGTCGTTGTATCGCTATAATCCTGAATTGATCGAAAAGAAGAAAACGCCGATGATGCTAGACTATAAAAAGCCTGATTTTACCATGATGGCTGACTTCATGCGCAAGCAAGTCCGTTTTTCATCGCTTGAAACGATTCATCCGCAGGCAGCGGAGCAGTTATTCAATAAAACGATCCAAGATGCGAAAAAACGGTTTTACAACTATGCGGCGATGACTGGTCAATTAGAAAAAATCAAAGCGAAGATCGAACCGACAGAAGGTACTGAAAGTCCAGAGATCGAAAAACCGAGAGTCAAAAAAGGACGAACGGTTGATCCGGAAGCAGAAGCTAGACGTGCTGCCAGACGTGCCGCTAGAGCGGAACGAAGAAAAACCAAAGAATGATAAAACGAAACGATCCAAGGAAATAGAATAACTTATTGGTGAATAAATGGAAAATGTAAATTTCTTGAAAAAAATTGGTTTTTGTTAGGAAATTCCAAGCAGATAAGTCTCTTCTGAGGAAACATATGATATACTAAAGAGGAAATCTCAAAAGAGAAGAGAGGCTGTCTATGTCATTTCAAATCGGAGAACTTTTTAATTTAGACTATTGGCGACAAATGTTTTCCGGTGACTTGTTTTCTCAGAATTTTTTGGTGAACATACTCGATGTATTGGTTGTTTGGTATTTAGTTTATAAACTCATTCAACTATTGCGAGGAACAAAAGCAATCCAATTGCTAAAAGGGGTAGGGATTTTTGTTGTTATTCGGATCTTAGCCGAGATTATTGGTCTACATACCTTATCTTGGTTGATGAATCAAGTGATCACGTATGGTGTGATTGCGGCTATCGTCATTTTTCAACCAGAGATACGGCGTGGATTAGAACACCTCGGTCGTAGCTCACTTTTCAAACAATCGAAGAGTGAGAAGCAAGAAGATGAACAGATGATCCTTTCTTTCGACAAAGCGATCCAATATATGTCCAAACGTAAAATCGGTGCCTTGATCACGATCGAACGCCACACCGGGTTGGATGAATATATCGAAACAGGGATTGCTTTAGATGCCGATATCACTGGCGAATTACTGATCAATATTTTTATTCCGAATACACCGCTGCATGATGGTGCAGTGATCGTAAAAGATGGAAAAATTGCAGTAGCCAGTGCCTACTTGCCTTTATCTGAAAGTATGTTGATTCCGAAAGAATTCGGAACCCGTCACCGAGCGGCTGTCGGAGTCAGTGAGGCGAGCGATGCGATTACGATCGTTGTCTCAGAAGAAACAGGAGATGTCAGCATTACGTTGGATAACCAATTGATGCCTGGCTTATCTCAAGAAGAATATTTGACGATCTTGCGTAAAAATTTGATCGTCGAAGAAAAAAACAAAAATAAAAATACGCTCCAAACCTTCTTAGACGTGATGACTAAAGGAGGGGATCACAAATGATCTCAAAAGAGAGGCGTAAAAGTATCTTATATGCGTTTGTTGCGTTATTATTCAGTATTGTGCTGTATTTTAATGCAAATGGACAATCTGTCCAAGACACGCTGTCAGGAAATGAAGCCTATACGCAAAACGTTTCTGATGTGTCAGTACAACTTTTATACGATACGGATCAATATTATATCCATGGATATGAGAGTACGGTCACAGCGAAGTTGTCCAGTGCCAATCGTGTTCAGTTGAATGCCGAAGCAATTGAAGATACAAGAATGTTTCGGGTGACAGCAGATCTCACTGGTTTAGGTGAAGGAACACATGAAGTACCATTGAAAATCAGAAATCTGAGCAGTGCAGTCAAAGCAAAACTAGAGCCGGATACGATCACAGTGACTATCGAGAAAAAAGTGACAAAAGAATTTGAGGTCACGCCTTTACTCACAACAGAATCAACTCCAGCTGGATTCGAATTGAATGACCTTGAATTATCACCAAAAAAAGTGACGGTCACGACTGGCGATCAGACACTGGAAGAGATCCAACAGGTCGTAGCGAGGATCGAACCTGCGATGATCACGGACGATGGGGTCGATACGAGAGTCACTGTACAAGCATTGAATAGTGCAGGAGAACCTTTAAGTATTGTTTCAGATCCAGTGCAAGTCACTGCAAAAGCAACGGTAACAAAGCCTACGAAAACGATTCGACTTTATGGAACAGCACAAGGGACCCCCGCAGATAATGTGGAGAGTTACGATTTCAGTTTCTCTGACATTGAAGCAGAAGTCACTGGTTCAGAGAGTCAACTGGCTCAACTAGGAAATAGCATCACGATACCAATCGATATTTCTGGGATCGTCCACCGGACGACAAGAAATATTGATATTCCGGTAGAGAGTGGACTTAGTATCACACCACCTTCAATCGATGTTGAGATTACACCGGTCCTGAAAACAAGCACGGAAAACACTAGCCGTTCTAATTCGGGAAATTCCGGAAATTCGGGAGGAAGTACAACTTCTGGTGCAGGGTCGACACCTGCGAACTCTTCGTCATCGACGACACGTCAGTCTGAAGAGACGCAGTCAACATCGAGTGAAGGGTCGAATGAATCATCAAGTGAGACAACACAATCAAGTAGTCAACCGAATAGTCAAGAGGATTCATCGGAAAATTAAGTTAAAGGAGCAAATTTACAGCTATGGGTAAATATTTTGGAACGGACGGTGTCCGTGGAGAAGCGAATAAAGAACTAACACCGGAATTGGCCTTCAAATTAGGACGTTGCGGCGGTTATGTACTGAGCCAACATGAGAAAGATGGAAAACGTCCACGTGTATTGGTTGGACGTGACACAAGAATTTCAGGTCAAATGCTTGAAGAAGCGTTAGTTTCTGGTCTGTTATCTGTCGGGATCGAAGTTTTTCAATTAGGTGTGATCTCTACACCAGGAGTGGCTTACTTGACACGTTTGCAAAAAGCAAGCGCAGGTGTCATGATTTCTGCTTCACACAATCCAGCTCAAGATAACGGCATCAAGTTTTTTGGTGCAGATGGATTTAAATTAGATGATGACCAAGAATTAGAAATCGAAGCATTGTTAGATGCGGAAGTCGATGAATTACCACGACCTTCTGCTGAGGGATTAGGTACAGTCGAAGAGTTCCCAGAAGGGTTGCTGAAATATTCACAATTCTTAGTACAGACGATCAACGGCGATCTTTCGGGCTTAACGGTCTGTGTAGATGCGGCAAATGGTGCAACAGCAACATCTGTCAATCGCTTGTTTGCTGATTTGGAAACTGATTTCTACACGATGGGAACAAATCCGAATGGCTTGAACATCAATGACGGTGTCGGATCAACGCATCCTGAGCGTCTAGCAGAAATGGTAGTAGAAAAAGGAGCAGACGTCGGTCTTGCCTTTGACGGCGACGGCGACCGTATCATTGCGGTGGATGAATTAGGAAATATCGTAGATGGCGATAAGATCATGTTTATCTGTGCGAAATATTTGTCAGCTAAAAATCGTCTGAAAAAAGATACGATCGTTACAACGGTCATGAGTAACCTCGGCTTCCATAAAGCGGTCGAAGAAATCGGTTTGAAAGATGTTGTGACACAAGTGGGCGACCGCTATGTGGTCGAAGAAATGCGTAAAAATGACTACAACTTCGGTGGCGAACAGTCTGGTCATATGATCTTCTTAGATTTCAATACAACTGGAGATGGTATGCTTTCTGGGATCCAATTGTTGAATATCATGAAACAAACTGGTAAAAAATTATCAGAATTAGCAGCAGAAGTAACGATCTATCCGCAAAAATTAGTCAATATCCGTGTAAGTAACAAAAACGGTGCAATGGAAGTTCCTGCAATCAAACAAGTCATTGAAGAAGCAGAAGCTGAAATGGCCGGTGAAGGACGTATCTTAGTTCGCCCTTCCGGAACAGAACCATTACTACGCGTGATGGCAGAAGCACCATCTGATGAAAAAGTAAACTATTATGTTGACAAAATCGCAGCAGTTGTCAAAGCTGAGATTGGAATCGATTAAAACGTACGATGAGAGAATCAACCCTCAAGTAGAGGATGTTGATTCTCTTTTCTTTTGATCAAATGCACGTTCTTTAGTAATTTTTGATATCTAAAAAATCGCCAAATAGGGGATCATTTACAATGATTCCGGGGAATTCATTGGTTAGAATGAGTTGTTTGAAAATTCGATAACCTTTTAACGACTTTGACATGCCTAATGTTTCTAAATGATGGAGTGATTGTTCCATCATTCGATCAGCAAGAGACACATCGTTTTCTAAAAAAGCAATCCAACCTTCATAAAAAGGAATAAAAATGGCTTGTTCGATGTGCTCTTCTTTAAAGACCCATGTTTTCCATAGTTTGAATGTTTCTTTAGCGTAAGCTACTTCTTCGAAGAAACAAAAGACCGAAAATATTGTTGTAAAGGTTTGATAGAGAATATCTTTATTTCCCGGTATTTTGGATAAACGCTGACTTTTCTTGACCGCAATTTTCAAGCAACGAAATAATAGAGAAGGTTCAATTGCTATAGAGATACGGGCGAATAATTTTAACTCGTAGATACCCCAAGTATCAGTATTCAATAAATAGTGTTTGGCAGGTTCTAAGTAATGATTATGTTTTTTATATGCTTCAAGGACAGGCGTATCTTGAATAATCTCCTTTTTCATTGCCAAATCAAAACGAAATAATTGTAACACATGATCCAATTCTAAAGAATAATTTTCTTGATAATAAATATACAATTTTTCATACTGTTCTTCTAACTTTATCCAGTCTTGGATTGTTTCGATATACATATATTCCATATATTCGATAATCGCCAATTGTGAAGCAGAAAAAGTATTCTCAGTTTGCATCAATATAAATTCATCAAATGTTACTTCTAACTTTGACAATAAGTGATGGAATCTCTCGCATGAGATCGTTGATTTCTCATTTTCAAACTGAGAAAGAAGAGACATCGATAGCTGTTTATCCGCCAGTCCTTTAAGTAAAATCCCTTTACTTAAGCGAATTTCTTTAATTGTTTTTCCGTAACTTTTCATACGCGCACCTTCTTTTCAATATATTGAACTAAAATAAATAATACTTCTAATTTTATATATAGTTGAATTATCTTATAGAAACGAGGAAGAAGCCATGCAAAAAGAAAAAATAATCGAAAGTATTGATCTAAAAAAAGATTTTGGTAAAAAACAAGTATTAAAAGGCGTAGATTTTACGGTTAAACGTGGTGAAATTTTTGTTCTTTTAGGCTCTAATGGGGCTGGAAAGTCAACACTTTGTAAAATTTTGACTACGATTCTTCCTTTTGATGGAGGGCAAGTTCGAATCAATGAACATGATCTACTGAAAGACGGAGTTAAAGTGCGAGAAGCTATTAGTCTGACTGGACAGTTTGCCGCAGTTGATGAGATGTTGACAGGTTACGAGAATATGAAAATGATTGCAGCTCTTCGTCATGTGAAAGATAAGCACAAGGTTGTCAGTGACTTATTGAAACGGTTTGATTTGCAAATATACAGCCAAGAACTAGTTAAAAATTATTCAGGTGGAATGCGAAGACGTTTAGATATAGCGATGAGTTTTATCGGTGATCCGCAAGTGATTTTTCTCGATGAACCGACAACAGGCTTGGACCCCCAGAACCGAATCGCAACGTGGCAATTGATCAAAGAAACCGCAATATCAGGGCGGACTATTTTTTTGACTACGCAATATTTGGAAGAAGCAGAGTATCTTGCAGATAAAGTGGCTATATTACATGAAGGTAAAATCATTGTGAATGCTACGCCACAAATGATCAAAAGCACATATGACAAACAGAAAATGGAGATCAATGTATTGACCATAGAGGATTTTAATCTACTTTCTGCACATTTTAAACGACGACTACTGACAAAAAATGAAGAAAAACTTTCTGTGACTGTCAATGTAGGGGATCATTTCAATGATTCAGTTGATCTTCTGAACGAGTTAAAACGATTACCGATCAGGATCACAAATTTCCAGCAGAAAAATGCATCTTTAGAAGACATCTTTTTAAAATTAGTACAAGGAGTGGTCTAATTGAAAGCAATCATAGAAACAAATACATTATTTAAACTTAATATTAAATTATCTTTTCGTAGCCTGGAAACATTTATCGGTGGACTACTAACCCCAGTGATATTGATGTTGCTTTTTGTTTATGTACTTGGAGGAGCGATGGAAGTAGGTGAGCTATCTTATGTTGATTTTGTTTTGCCCGGAGTGTTAGTCCAATGTATTGCTCAAAGTGCTTCTGTCGTCGGGTTAGTCATTAACCAAGATGTCCGTTCTGGTATGGTTGAACGACTCCTAACACTAAATCTTTCAAGGGGAGCATTTCTAAATGGACATGTATTTGCAGCTGCCTTTAGAAGTGTGATGAGCAGTTTTGTCGTATTAGCCGTGGCATTGCTCATCGGTTTTCATCCAAACGCCACCTTTGCAAAATGGCTACTTGTTTGGTTGCTCATTCTTTGTTTTATCCTTGCCTTTACTTGGATTTCGGCCTTGTTTGGGTTATTAGCGAAATCATCAGAAATGGCAAGCTTATTTACTCTCCTGACTACCATCTTACCTTATTTAAGTTCAGGATTCGCACCGACTGAAAATATGCCTACAGCGATCAGACTATTTGCTGAGTACCAACCGATGACACCAATCATCCAAGCACTTCGAGGGTTGCTACTAGGTCTTCCAAATCCAACATTAAAGCAAGCATTTTTATGGAGTATTAGTTTGATTTTGATTTTTAGTTTCTTAGCATTATTGGCTTTTAATAAGTGTGTGAGGTGGAAATAACTTATCGAACTACAATAAAAAAACCAGTGAGAAAACAAACTTTTCGTTTTTCTCACTGGATTTTTTGCTATTGATACTTATTTTTTAATCGGACAATTATTCAACCGTGACTGATTTAGCTAAGTTTCTTGGTTTGTCTACATCGAATCCACGCAATAGGGTAGCGTAATAAGCAAGCAATTGCGTCGGGATGACCATGGCAAGAGGAGAAAGGTATGGATGGACAGCAGGAATCACTAATTGATCCGTTTCTTTTTCTAATCCATGTGCCGCGATCACTAAGGTTTTTGCACCACGACTTTCAACTTCTTTTAAGTTGCCACGTGTATGAGCCCCTGTGATTTCCTCACTAATAATCCCAATTACTGGTGTGCCTTCTTCAATCAGTGCAATGGTACCGTGTTTCAATTCACCGGCAGCAAAACCTTCTGCTTGGATATAGCTGATTTCTTTTAGTTTCAAAGCAGCTTCTAAAGCGACATCGTGATCGTTGCTACGACCGATATAAAAAGCGTTGCGCGTGTCATTCAAGAATTCCGCAGCTAGTTCTTGGAGTTCATCTTTTTGGGTAATTACTGTTTCCATCGCATTCGCTACCATACTCAATTCATGCGCTACATCAAATGTCAATGAACGTTTATTGCCTTTTTGATCACCGACTGCTTTTGCAAGTAAAGCTAGTACAGCGATTTGAGCAGTATATGCTTTAGTTGAAGCAACAGCGATCTCCGGACCTGCATGTAGCAACAGAGTGAAGCCAGCTTCTCTTGATAACGTAGAACCAGCAACGTTCGTGATCGTCAATGAAGGATGACCTAATTGATTGATCTTGACTAACACCTGACGACTATCAGCGGTTTCGCCACTTTGACTTAAAAAGATAAAGAATGGTTTTTTCGATAATAAAGGCATGGTATAACCAAACTCACTGGCCAAATGGACTTCTACTGGAATGTCAGTCATTTGTTCGAAGGAATGCTTGCTCGCTAATCCTGCATGATAACTTGTGCCGCATGCCACGATGTAAATACGGTCACTTGCTAACAGTTCATCCATCAATTTGTGATCTAAAGGAATTTCATTGTCCTCATTCACATAGGTTTGCGCGATTTTACGCATGATGATCGGCTGCTCGTCGATTTCTTTCAACATATAGTAAGGGTATGTTCCTTTTTCAATGTCAGAAGCATCTACTTGTGCTTCATAAGAATCACGTTCTATGATCGTACCAGTCATTGTTTGGATCGTGATATCATCTGCTTGAACGATCACCATTTCTTGGTCTTCGATTTCAATAAATTCTTTAGTGTAAGCAAGCATCGCCATCGCGTCACTTGCGATCACATTGAATCCTTGGCCTTTACCGATCAATAAAGGGCTTTTGTTTTTGGCAACGAAAATTGTTTCAGGAGCTGTGCGATCCATCAAGGCAAAAGCGTAAGAACCTTCGATGACTTCTAGCGCTTTTCTAAATCCTTCTTGTGTATCTTGCGTTTCTTCCACGAATTTTTCAATCAAATGAACAACGATTTCCGTATCTGTTTCGCCGATGAAGTCATCAGTGGCTACGTATTGTTGTTTCAATTCTTCAAAATTTTCAATCACCCCATTGTGGACTAAAACAAAACGTCCGCTTTGTGAGTGGTGGGGGTGCGCATTTTTCTCAGCGGGTTCCCCATGAGTTGCCCATCTTGTATGACCGATACCTGCTGTACCAGTTGTTTCTGGAGATAATTTATCTTTAAGGTTTTGGATTCTACCGCGTGCTTTGACTAAATGGTCCTGTTTTCCATTTGAGACAAAGATACCCGCCGAATCATACCCGCGATATTCTAATTTTTCTAAACCATTGATCAACCCTGGTGTCACGTTCTCTAATCCAATCATTCCAACAATTCCGCACATAAAAAAACATCCTACTTTCTGTTATAAACTTGATATTAGCGTTTCCAACTGCGTAAGAAACCTTTTGTTCTACCTTCACAGATAGTTTTTATGTTTCTTTTTAGGATGCAGTCCCTAGGGCCATCCGCCGAATCCTTCGATCAACCCTTTCCTCGTCATCTGTTAAAACAGACCTGGCGCTATTCCGTATTGGTCTAATTATCCTCCTGTTATTATTTTGTTTGGAAACATCTAAAATCATAACGTTAATGTGTGAGGTTTGTCAATAAAAAAGACAAAAAAATAAATTGGTATATATCTGATTGGGATGGACGAAAGAAAAATATCAAATTCGACTATCATCTTTTCTTGTAGTTCGGTACAATAATTATAGATAGAAGGAGGATGAAAGATGGAAGAGAAGATAGAAATCATGACGTTGGGGATGTTAAAAAAACAAATTGCAGCATTTGAAAAAACAGAACACGTGACGGATGACACTAAAATCTTTTTGGATACCGGATGGGACAGTATCCAAGAAATCGCCCCTGATGCGTTCGAAATCGAACATGCGCAACAGTTTGTCGTTGAAGATGAATTGACCCACGAACAGTTTACTGGTTACACCCTTGAAGAAAAAGCAGAAAAGATGAATGCGAAACCTGGTTCTGAAACGGTGATCGTGATTAGAAATCTATATTAGGAGCGTGTAAAATGAATAAGAAACGTTGGATAGCAGTACTGATTGCTGCCGGCTTATTGGTTGTTTCGTTGGTATCATCAAGTTTGACGCAACCGCAAGAAGAGATGCAGATGGGGAACATCAATAGTTGGTTATATGGGGACGATGAAATGTCACCGGTGGTACTTGAAGAAGGCAGTGGCATGGGAAGGATTGCAAAATTGTCCGTTGATGGTGCCATAGCTAGTGGAGGCTCTTCTGGTTTATTTGCTACTGATAGTTATAATCATGAAGACTTCTTGAAACAAATTGAAGCGATCGAAGCCGATGAACGCGTCAGTGGGATTTTATTGGAAGTCAATTCTCCGGGTGGCGGAGTTTATGAAAGTGCAGAAATTGCCAACTTACTCAACGAGGTCCGAACAGAACGTGATCTACCGATGTATGTCAGCATGAAAAATATGGCTGCCAGTGGTGGTTACTATATTTCCGCACAAGCAGATAAAATCTTTGCAACGGAAGAAACAGTAACTGGTTCAATCGGTGTCATTATGTCCGGACTCAACTATTCGGGCTTACTTGAAAAAATCGGTGTCGAAGATACAACAGTAAAAAGTGGCGCACTAAAAGATATGGGATCGGCTACTCGACCTGAAACTGAGCAAGATCATGCAGTGTTGCAAGCTTACATCGATAACGCCTATAATCGTTTTGTTAAAGTTGTTAGTGAAGGAAGAAACAAATCAGAAGATGAAGTGAAAAAAGTCGCAGATGGTCGTATTTACGACGGTGTACAAGCGAAAGAAGCAGGTTTGGTGGACGAAATCGGCTATCCAACAGATGCTTTAGCTGCGATGAGAGAAGATCTTGATCTACAAGATGCTGAGTTAGTCGAATACTCAACTAGTTCTACTGGATTTGGCAATACTTGGTTTGGTGCAAAATTAGCAGAATTACAAGGGTTGCAAGCTTCTGAAACAAGTCAGATCTTGTCATTACTTGAAAGTCTAGGAACAGCAGAATCTCCAAGAGCAATGTATCTATATGGAGGTGAGTAAGCATGAATGAGAAATCAACGAACGCGTCAACACCCGAAGAACGCTCAAAAACCAATGAGGAACCGAAAGTAGCTGAACGTACAGAGGGATCATCTAAACAAGTTTTTAAGGTAGAAGAAAATAAATTAGTAGATCCTACTAGTAGAAACCAGGATACAGTAGACGCTTTAGTCGCTCCTAAAGACGAAATTACAGCTGACAAAAACACAAGTAGCTCTTCGGAAGAACTTGAGTTTGCAGCACAAGCAAAAAATGACCAACCGGCTGTAGGACCAGATGCGGGATTTTCTCAAAAGGTGCTAAGTTCCTTTGAAGAAAAACCACTGTCAGAAACTGAGATCAAAGAAAATCAGAAAAAATGGAAAAAATATACAGAACAAAAAACCGAGGAACCAAGTATCAATCGTTTTCCTTATTATTTCTTTGCCGGTTTTTGGGTTCGTTTTGCTGCGTTTTTGGTTGATTTGATTTGTATTGGGTCAATCACTCGCTTAACGTTAGGTATCGCAGTGAACCTAGGATGGCTTCAAGTTTCTGATTCTTATTTGAGTATCTATGGTAGTTTGTCGTTGATCGCCTATTTAGCTTATTTTATTTTATTGACGAAATGGAATCACGGACAGACGATTGGAAAAATGATTTTTGGTATTCGAGTGATCAGTTTTGATGAAGAGGAACTTTCATGGAGTACAGTATTAGTCCGTGAGGGCGCTTGTCGCTTCATTTTGAGATTTCCGTTACTTTTTATCGGCTATCTCCCAGTAATCTTTAGTAAGAAAAAACAACACATCGGTGATTATTTCTCAAATACGAGTGTAGTAACCATCAATATGATCAAAGCATTTAATCAAGAGATGAATGCTTGATGCTTTAGGTAGAGAAAATGGCTGAATATGGTTATTATTCAATAAGTCGTGTCAGACAAATGATAAAACAGTGAAGGGAAGAACCTAAGTGAGACCGATCGATTTTCCTGATAAATACGACAATTTGATGCGTATTGGCCAACAGGCATTAACAGATCATCAGTACAGTCAAGCAAAAGAGCTGTTTGAACGTGCATATGAACTTGAAGCAACATTTGAAGCGAATACGTTATACGTGTTGGCACTATCAGAATTGGATATGTGGGAAGAAGCACTTCATCAAGCACTTTTGCATGAAAAACAGTATTTGATGAATGAAGAATTGGCTACTTTTTACTTTGATCTACTGATTACAGCAAAAGATTTTTTATATGCACGAAAATTGATTGCAAGTGCTGATTTTCCCGATGATTTTGAGCAAGCAGTTTTGTTGAAAATCCAACAATCAGAAGAATTAGTCGGACAGATGCGAAGACAGAAGATTCGTGAAATCTATCAACTGGTAGAAAAATTACCTTTTGAAAAACCAACTACCCAGTTGAGTTATATTCAAGAAATCGAGCAACTGCCTTACCACGAATTTATCCAGACCGCTAGAAAGTTGATCGTTTTAAAAACGGTCCATGTTCTTGTAAGGGCTAAGTTGCTTGAGTCGCTCGTTCAAGTCGAAGAAGCAGCACCAGTTGCATACTTGACGATCGAGGAAGAGTTGATCGAAGTGATACCAAAGAAAACGGTGCGTCCAGAAGAGCAAACTTCCTATCGACGAATCAAACAAATGGCGGAAGCATATGAACGAGAAGACGCCTTAATGAGTGAGAACTTGAAAGAAGAGTTTGCGATGCAATCGGCAATCGTTTATCCGATCTATGATAGCTACATTGGAAATCTTGACAAATGGTTCAAACAAACAGTAGCAACCTATACGAATCAGCCGTGTGAGGATCTTTTGGCATCTGAACAACACGAATTCACTGAAAAAAGAAATAAAATAATGACAGAACTATTATTATTCAATACGTAAAAAAACAGAGGAAAAGATAAAAAAGTCATGAAAAACGTGGATTCCCCTCGTTCAATATGTTTACAATTTGGAAGGGTTAGTGTACTATTTAAAGGTATGCATGAAACGTTTTTGATGTATCAAATGAATTTCTAAACTCGGAGGGAAATAAATGACTGCAACATTCGAAAAAAAAGGCACAAATGATGGTGTTTTAACATTTACGATCGGGCAAGATCAAATCCAAAAAGGATTGACAACTGCCTTTAATAAAGTAAAAGGAAACTTGAACGTTCCTGGATTCCGTAAAGGAAAAGTATCTCGTCAAGTATTCAACCGTATGTACGGAGAAGAAGCATTGTACGAAGATGCATTGAACGCTGTCTTACCTGAAGCATATGAAGCAGCTGTTAAAGAAGCAGCAATCGATCCAGTTTCTCAACCTAAGATCGATGTAGCAAGCATGGAAAAAGGTCAAGACTGGACAATCACAGCAGAAGTAACTGTAAAACCTGAAGTAAAATTAGGTGATTACAAAGACTTAGTGGTTGAAAAACAAGACCGCGAAGTAACAGAAGCAGACGTTGAAGAACGTATTAAACGTGAACAAGAAGCGCAAGCTGAATTAGTCATCAAAGAAGATGCTGCAGCTGAAAATGGCGACACTGTTGTCATCGATTTTGAAGGTTTCATCAACGATGAAGCATTCGAAGGCGGAAAAGGCGAAAACCATTCACTTGAATTAGGATCAGGTTCATTCATTCCTGGTTTTGAAGACCAATTAGTTGGCCACAAATCAGGCGAAAACTTAGATGTTACTGTGACATTCCCAGAAGATTATCAAGCAGAAGATCTTGCGGGTAAAGAAGCAGTCTTCAAAGTAACGATCCACGAAGTGAAAACAAAAGAAGTACCTGAACTAGATGATGAGTTCGCAAAAGATGTAGACGATGAAGTATCTACATTAGCAGAATTAAAAGAAAAATACATGAAAGAATTGACTGAAACGAAAGAAAAAGCTGCAGAAGATGCAAAAGATGAAGCAGCAATCAAATTGGCAGTCGAAAATGCGGAAATCGTTGATCTTCCACATGTTATGGTCCATGATGAAGTTCACCGTTCAATGGACGAATTCTTAAACAACATGCAACGTCAAGGAATCTCACCAGAAATGTACTACCAATTAACTGGTTCAACAGAAGAAGACTTGCACAAACAGTTTGAAGAAGAAGCAGAAATGCGTACAAAAACAAACCTTGTGATCGAAGCTGTAGCAGCTGCTGAAAACTTAGATGCAACAGAAGAAGAAATCACTGCAGAGATCCAAGAATTAGCAGAAACTTACAATATGCCAATTGACCAAATCAAACGTGTATTGACAGAAGATATGCTAAAACATGATGTGATCATGAAAAAAGCAATCGAATTGATTACAAGTACAGCAAAAGAAGCAGAATAAGCGAATAGAATTGTTGATCTGCATCTATATGAAAGAGTCCAGGCGCTTAGATGAAGCCTAGACTCTTTCGTTTTGTTTTAAACTTCTTTGATACTTTTGCTTTTTTTTAAATTATGGTATGATAGGGAAAGACTGTAAAGTCTTTGATAGTTTCTTGCGAATCAACGCAAGTTAAGGGGTGAAGACCATGTATGATAATCCAAGTGGTAATGAGACTGTACGCTGTTCTTTTTGTGGTAAAACACAAGAAGAAGTAAAGAAAATCGTAGCAGGTCCGGGGGTCTACATCTGTAACGAATGTATCGACCTATGTAAAGAAATCATTGATGAAGAATTCTATGAAGAAGCAGTACGAGAGTTTACTGAAGTACCGAAACCTTCTGAGATTCTTGAAGTATTGGATAATTATGTGATTGGACAAGAACGTGCAAAACGTTCATTGGCTGTAGCTGTTTACAATCACTATAAGCGTGTCAATCAAGAAGCAAAAGACAGCGATGATGTCGAATTGCAAAAAAGCAATATCTGCCTGATCGGTCCAACTGGTTCAGGTAAAACATTCTTAGCGCAAACATTAGCAAAAACATTGAATGTACCATTTGCCATTGCTGATGCAACAAGTTTGACAGAAGCGGGTTATGTAGGTGAAGATGTCGAAAATATCTTATTGAAACTTTTGCAATCTGCTGATTACAATGTTGAACGTGCGGAAAAAGGAATCATCTACATTGATGAGATCGACAAAATTGCACGTAAAAGCGAAAATGTATCGATCACACGCGATGTATCAGGGGAAGGTGTACAACAAGCCTTACTGAAAATCTTGGAAGGAACAGTTGCCAGTGTGCCGCCACAAGGTGGACGCAAACATCCTCATCAAGAATTCATCCAAATCGATACGACGAATGTGTTGTTCATTGTCGGTGGTGCGTTTGATGGCATCGAAACAATCGTAAAAAATCGTATGGGCGAGAAAACGATTGGTTTCGGTACACAAAACCAAAAACTCTCAGAAAATGAAAGTGTCATGCAACATATCATTCCTGAAGATTTATTGAAGTTCGGCTTGATCCCAGAGTTTATCGGACGCTTACCTGTAATGGCTGCGTTAGAAAAACTAACAACCGACGATTTAGTTCGTATCTTGACGGAACCGAAAAATGCGTTAGTGAAACAATACCAAAAATTACTTTCACTAGATGACACTGCTTTAGAATTTGAACCAGAAGCACTAAAAGCCATTGCGAAAAAAGCAATTGAGCGTAATACTGGTGCACGTGGTTTGCGTTCGATTATCGAAGAAATCATGATGGATGTCATGTTTGATATTCCTTCTGATGAAACGATCGAAAAAGTGATCATTACAAAAGAAGCTGCCGAACTTACCGGCAAACCAACAGTTATTTACAAAGACTCAGAAAAAAAAGCGGGATAAAATGAAAGGAGCAGTCGTGAAAGTTTTAGCAGCTTTTTCGACTACTCCTTTTCATTCTGTCGAAGAAAGTGGAGAGGGATTGAGCCACTTTGCCGCTTTGAAGGAGAGAGAGCATATGAAAGTCCATCATGCGGATATTGTGATCAGTGCTGTTGCACCGAAACAATATCCAGAAACAGATCTACCAGAGATTGCCTTAGCAGGTCGCTCAAATGTCGGGAAATCTTCCTTTATCAATACGCTGATCGATCGAAAGAATCTCGCACGTACATCAGGTAAACCAGGGAAAACACAAACCCTGAATTTTTATCTGATCGAAAATGCGCTGCATTTTGTCGATGTTCCAGGTTATGGTTACGCGAAAGTTTCTAAAACTGAGCGTGCGAAATGGGGACAGATGATCGAAACTTATTTGACATCGAGAGAACAATTAAAAGCTGTGGTGTCACTGGTGGATGTTCGCCATAAACCATCGCAAGAAGATATCCAAATGTATGAATTCTTAAAATACTATGATATCCCAGTGATCGTTGTTGCGACAAAAGCAGATAAGATCCCTCGTGGAAAATGGAACAAACACGAAAGCGAAATTAAAAAAGCATTGAATTTCGATCGCAATGACACATTCATTTTATTTTCTTCTGTAACTAAACAAGGAAAAGAAGAAGCGTGGAAAGCGATCGAAGACGCGATCAGCGAGTAAACAAAAAAGACTTGATACTTAGGTTGAAAGGCAAACTTTCAAAAGCTAAATATCAAGTCTTTTTTGTTTATTTCTTTTTTTTGTCTTTTTTTGGGTCGCTTTTTGGTTTTAAAAAGCGGTCAATGTCTTCTTTTGGAGCAACGGTCTTTTCCGGATCAACGCCAAAAGATTCAAATAGTTTGTCGAAATTATCTGTACGCTCAAATTTCAATCCCATGTTTATCACCTCTTTCTTTATTTTAACATGCTACCCCTCAATCGGTGGCATAAGACGAAAAGTTTTAGTTTTTTTTATTATTCGTTATAATTTGATTATAAATAGATTTGAGAGAGGTGAGAAATATGGTGTCGAAAGAAAAAATGATGTTCCGTCTCGTGTTGACCAGAGATCGTACGAACGAAAAAGAAGAAGCCTATGATTGGTCCATGCTGACTCGTATCTTGCTTACTCCTGACTTTTTCCAATCCTCTCGTCATTCGAAAGAATCATATACCTTAATTGCACTAAAAAAAGCCTTAGAAGAAATCTCTGATGAAGAGATCGGTTGGTTTGAAATTTATCAGAATGATCTCACTTGCCGTTTCGAATTTGGCTATCATCATCTCCAAATTGATTATCAGTTTTTGTGGCAGGTATTTCAAAAAAATGAATCGGTGATTCGAAACTATCTTCAAACAAAAATGCAAAAAAATGGTATTTTTGCTTATATGAGAAGTGTCGAAGAATATTTATATCATAATACGAAAGAAATCGAAAAGCGTTTATCCTTTGAATCTGCCGAGAACATCGAGAAGTTGCCTAAAATCAAAGGTCGAAATGGGCAGATTGAGGTAGATTGTAACCAGTTTCCCGGTTATGATCTAATCGTAGAAGGGCGTTGTTTTACTTCTTGTTGGGAAATGTATTATAGTCAATATTATTATCGACTGATCCCTAAAGAGATTTTTTTGGAAATGCAACAGGTGGAGGAAATCACCCAATACGAGAATCAAGTCATTGGTATCCAGTTGTATCGCGATCCATATCGTTGGCAAAGTGAAGCGAATTTAAAATTTCAACAATACTATCGAGATCAATTAGGCTTTGATCATTTGTCGTGGGACAACGGCGTTGGTTTACTGAAAGAGCCATTTGTCGAGTATGCCTATACTCAGGACTCCTTGCAAGCGGTCCAGTATCAAAATCATTTGATGCAACCAACAGAAAAGAAGAAAGCAACATTTTTCGTAACAAGAAGCTATGATTTTGCTACTTACGATTACAAAGAAAAAAGAGCGAGAGGTGTCCTGAATCGTCAAGCATTTTTTCCTTGGGTCGATGAAAGCCATAGCCAGTTGATCTGTTATAAAGTGATCGATCCAACATTCATGTTAGATAAGGGAATCGATGCTTATAGTTATTATATTAATGAATACTTGAATGTTGAAGCCCCCGATGAAATGTACCAAGACTATTTGACCTCATTGCGCATTTACTTGCCGACCAAGTTTTTAGCTGATTTTCCCATCGAGGAGATCCGCGATCGATTATCAGAGATCCAATTCAAACGAATACGCAAGAGAAGAGGACGTTTAAGCTTTGATGCAGTTCAAGGAAAAAAACGTCTTCGGGTCGTCTTGTTAGATCAAGCGGAATTGTCTGGGAATCTATTGATGCAGAAAAATTAGCTGATTTCAATAATTTGCAAGAAAAGCCGGATCATACTGAGATGATCGGAAAAGTGAAATGGTAGAGTAGTTTAAAATCTAAAATATCAGAAGGCATCCATAAAAATTGAAGTATGATTTTGTGGATGCTTTCTTACTTGTAATTGAAGTTACGTGTGTATTCAAGATTTTTATCGTTTTTGAATGTTTTTGAATGAATGTTGTTGAATGTTAAATAAAAATATGCTAGAATCTATCGTGAGGTGATCGTGGAAATGCTTACAGAAGAACGTAAACAGAAAATCCTACAACTATTGGAACAACATAAAATTGTCAAATCCCAAGAGTTAGTAGTCTTGTTAGATGCTTCTGAATCAACGATTAGACGGGATCTCCAAGAGTTAGAAGATGAAGGTTTATTGCAACGTATCCATGGAGGAGCAAAAAAAGAGGATCTTTTAGGTTTTGAACAAAACATGAGTGAAAAAACGCTCAAAAACATTCATGAAAAGCAAATGATTGCACGATTAGCAGCAGAACTGGTGAACAATGAGGAAGTCATTTATCTTGATGCAGGATCAACCACGTTAGAGATGATTCCTTTTTTAAAAGATAAACAGATCACTGTTGTGACCAATTCAGTGAAACATGCTGCCGCGCTAGTTGATCTACAAATCTCAACGATCGTCCTAGGGGGCCAAGTGAAACTCTCAACAAATGCAGTGTTAGGAGCTAATACACTTAGCCAATTACAGGCTTACCATTTTAATAAAGCATTTATGGGAATGAATGGCGTTCATCTTGAACGTGGGTTTACTACCCCAGATCCAGAAGAAGCAGCGGTCAAACGCTTAGCCATTACAAATGCCCAAGATAGTTATGTTTTACTTGACCATACGAAGTTCAATAAGCAAACCTTTGTTTCTGTTGCACCACTGCAAGATGCCACGATCATAACCGAGCGTTGTCCACTAGAATTTCTTGACGACTACAGTGAACGGACGACAATTAAGGAGGCAAATCAATGATTTATACAGTAACGCTTAATCCATCCATCGATTTTATCGTACGAGTAGATGGATTAAAACTCGGTGATTTAAATCGAATGACCGAAGATTTCAAAGTCCCTGGAGGAAAAGGGATCAATGTTTCCCGTATTTTGAAGCGCATCGATTCTGATTCGACCGCTTTAGGATTTCTTGGTGGTTTCACTGGGAATTTTATTTCTGACTGGTTGAAAGAAGAACAAATCGCAACAGCTTTTACACAAGTGGAAGAAGATACTCGGATCAACATCAAATTAAAGTCTGATTCTGAAACAGAGATCAATGGACAAGGACCAACAATCTCGGATCAAGCCATTGATCGTTTGAAAGCAGAATTAGCAACTGTTGGAGCAGACGATATCGTGGTATTATCAGGAAGCGCACCTGCGAGTTTACGTGCTGGATTCTATCAAGAATTGATTGAGATCATCCGTGAAAAAGGTGCTGAGTTTGTGATCGATACTACCGGCGATGATTTGAAAGAAGCATTAAAAAAAGAACCGTTGTTGATCAAACCAAACAATCACGAATTAGCTGAATTGTATGATGTGACATTCCGTTCCGTTGAAGATATCATTCCTTACGGCAAGAAATTATTGGCAGAAGGAGTAAAAAATGTGTTGATTTCAATGGCTGGAGATGGTGCTTTATTGTTCACAAAAGAAGGAACTTACCGTTCCAATGTATTAGTTCGACCATTGAAAAATTCAGTGGGTGCCGGAGACTCGATGATTGCTGGTTTTATCGGTTCATATAGCAAACATAGAGATGCGGTAGAAGCGTTCAAGTGGGGCGTGGCATGTGGAAGTGCAACTGCTTTTTCGGATGATTTAGCGGTTCGCCCATTCATTGATGAATTGTTACCAGAAGTAGAAATAACAAAAATTGATTAATATCGTGGGGGATAAATCATGGAAATCAAAGACTTAATGATTAAAGATGCGATGATCATGGATCTACAGGCAACTGATAAAAAAGGCGCCATCGATGAAATGGTCCAAAAAATGTATGATGCAGGTCGTATCTCAGATATCGAAACTTATAAACAAGGGATCTTAGCTCGTGAAGCTCAAACATCCACTGGGCTAGGCGATGGCATTGCAATGCCACATGCGAAGAATGCTGCTGTCAAAGAAGCAACAGTTTTGTTTGCGAAAAGCAATAAAGGCGTAGATTATGAAGCACTAGATGGTCAACCAACTTTCTTATTCTTTATGATCGCCGCACCAGAAGGAGCAAACGACACACATTTGCAAGCATTAGCTGCCTTATCACGTTTATTGATCGATCCAGATTTTGTTGGAAAATTAAAAGAAGCAGGAACACCGGAAGAAGTCCAAGAATTGTTCCAAACAGCTGAACAACAAAAAGAAGCAGAAGCGGTAGCAGAACAAGAAGAAGCAGCACAAACAGCGGCTTCATCTAATAAAAAATTCGTTGTTGCAGTTACTGCATGTCCGACAGGGATCGCCCATACTTACATGGCTGAAGATGCGCTGAAGAAAAAAGCCAAAGAGATGGGTGTTGAGATCAAAGTTGAAACAAACGGTTCAGAAGGAATCAAAAACCGTTTGACTGCTGAAGATATTGCTCGTGCAGATGGCGTCATCATTGCGGCTGATAAAAAAGTCGAAATGAATCGTTTTGACGGAAAAGAATTAGTCAATCGTCCAGTAAGTGACGGTATTCGAAAAACTGAAGAATTGATCAACTTAGCTGTCAGTGGCTCAGCACCAGTTTTCCATGGTGATGGAAAAGAAAAATCTTCTGACGAAGGAAATGCAGATGGAACGATCGGCCAACGAATCTATAAAGATTTGATGAACGGTGTTTCTCACATGTTACCATTCGTTATCGGTGGTGGGATTGCCATTGCATTATCATTCATGGTCGACCAATTCATGGGTGTACCACAAGATCAATTAGCAAACCTTGGGAATTACAACCAAGCAGCAAGCTGGTTCAATCAAATTGGACAAGCTGCATTTGGCTTTATGTTACCAGTTTTAGCAGGATTCATTGCTTCAAGTATTGGTGACCGTCCTGGATTGATCGTTGGTTTTGCAGCGGGAGCATTAGCAAATACTGGCGGTGCTGGGTTCTTAGGTGCCTTGATCGGTGGTTTCTTAGCAGGTTATGTGATCGTCTTCTTACGTAAATTGTTTAAAAACTTGCCTAAGTCACTTGAAGGAATCAAAACGATTCTATTCTATCCTGTTTTTGGATTATTGATTACCGGTTTCTTGATGTTGATGGTCAATGTACCGATGAAAGCACTGAATGATGGTTTGAATAGTTTCTTATCTGGACTTAGCGGTTCAAATGCTGCATTATTAGGTGCGTTACTTGCTGGGATGATGGCTGCCGATCTAGGTGGACCAATCAATAAAGCAGCATATGTGTTCGGTACAGCAACATTAGCAACCACTGTCGCAACCGGTGGTAGTGTTGTGATGGCTTCCGTTATGGCAGGAGGAATGGTTCCACCATTAGCTATCTTCGTTGCAACACGTTTGTTTAAAAATAAATTCAGTAAAACAGACCAAGATGCTGGCTTGACAAACATTGTTATGGGGCTCTCCTTCGTAACCGAAGGATCGATTCCATTCGCCGCAGCTGATCCAATCAGAGCCATTCCAAGTTTCATTATTGGTTCTGCATTGACAGGTGGTTTAGTGGGAGCATTTGGTATCAAATTGTTAGCACCACATGGCGGGATCTTCGTTGTCTTCTTACTAAGTCATCCGATTATGTATCTTGTATTCATTGCAATTGGTGCAATTGTTTCTGGAGTAATTTATGGTGCTTTAAGAAAATCACCAGATGCTGTTAAAGTAGCCTAATCTTTATTAAAAATATAAAACAGACTAAGAATAGTGGGTAAGGTATTCGACGGAATATCTTGTCCACTATTTTCTTGTAATCAAGTATAGTGAGAGTGAAAGGAAGCTCGAACATGATCTCATGGACTTGAAGTCCGTGTAAGGGAAAGTCGAATCGGAATGAATCTGTGAAGATTTTTCAATCAAATAGTGAAGGAGGTTGGGACGGAAGGGTTTAGCCTTATTTCCGAAGAGGGGACTTTTGTTCCCGCCGTTTATTCGGTTATAGGCGTGGGGGAGAACTAATGTCCGACTTCTCTTTTTTTTACTTGTGTTAGTAGATAATCAAATCTGATTCTCTAAGATGTAATTGGTCTGGTATTCTCAATAGGTTGAAAAATTATTTCTAGTGACTGAAGAATAGTATCGCAAAAACGTTAAGTGGCCCTTTATGTTGTCTCAAATTCTGGCTTTTTGCTGAAGCGATTTAACCATGCGTCAGACTATTCTTGAATCAATGACTAATGTGATGTTGAAGACGTTTTACAAGAAGATTCCCTTTATCGAATAGGGGGTTAATGCTATAATTAGAAGGATTGATAATAGAAAGGATGTTGTGAATGTCATCCAAAGAAAACTTATTAAAGGGAATGAACCCTCGTCAAAAAGAAGCGGTTCTACATACAGATGGCCCGCTTTTATTAATGGCTGGTGCCGGTAGTGGAAAAACACGTGTTTTGACTCATCGAATCGCTTATTTGATTGAAGAAAAAGAAGTGAATCCATGGAATATTTTGGCAATCACCTTTACCAATAAAGCGGCGAAAGAAATGAAAGAACGGGTCAATGCCATTTTAGAAACAGGTGGCGAAGATGTCTGGGTCTCTACCTTTCACTCGATGTGTGTCCGTATTTTAAGACGAGATGTGGATTATATCGGCTATAATCGAAACTTTACGATCATTGATTCTTCGGAACAATTATCATTGATGAAACGAATTTTGAAAGAGTTGAATATCGATCCTAAAAAATACGATCCAAGAAGCTTGTTAGGATCAATCTCGCAAGCAAAAAATAGTTTGTTGTCACCAGAGGCTTTTGCCAAAATGCAAGGCAGTTATTATGAAGAAATTGCCGCAAAATGTTATGCAGCATACCAGAAGGAACTCCTATACAACCAATGTATGGATTTTGATGATCTGATCATGAATACGATCCGTTTATTTGACGAGCATCCAGATTCATTGACGTATTATCAAAATAAATTCCATTACATCCATGTAGATGAATATCAAGATACGAACCACGCACAATATACGTTAGTCAATCTATTAGCTGGACGGTTCAGAAATCTTTGTGTAGTTGGGGATGCAGATCAAAGTATTTACGGCTGGCGTGGAGCAGATATGCAAAACATCTTGGATTTTGAAAAAGATTATCCAGATGCCGCGGTGATCTTGTTAGAACAAAATTATCGCTCAACGAAAACGATCTTGAATGCAGCGAATCAAGTCATCGAAAACAACCGCAATCGTAAACCCAAAAATCTTTGGACAGAAAACCAAGACGGTAACAAAATCACGTACTATCGAGCAGACAATGAGCGTGACGAAACACGTTTTATTGTAGAAAGAATGCAAGAAGAGATCCAGACGAATCGTCGCAATTATGGAGACTTTGCTATTCTTTACCGAACAAATGCCCAATCACGTGTCATGGAAGAAACCTTACTGAAAGCCAATATTCCGTACAAAATGGTTGGAGGTCACAAATTCTATGATCGAAAAGAAATCAAAGATGTTTTGGCGTATCTTAATGTGATGGCAAATCCTCAAGATTCATTGAGTTTTGAGCGGATCGTCAACTCACCAAAACGTGGGATTGGACCAGGATCGGTGGAAAAACTTCGTAGCTTTGCCACGATGCACGAATGGCCCTTGCTAGAGGCTGCAAGAAATGTTGAGTTAGCGAACATCGGCGGAAAAGCAGGAACACAGTTAGGCTCTTTTGGCGAGATGATGCATCAATTGACTGAAATGATCCCTTATTTGACCGTTACAGAGTTAACCAAAGAAGTCTTAGAACGTAGTGGCTATTTGGATGATCTAAAAATCCAAAATACATTAGAATCCCAAGCACGTATCGAAAACTTAGAAGAGTTTTTGACGGTGACTCAAGAATTTGATAAACAATTTGAAAAAGAAGGGCTAGATAATGCTGATTCGCCAGAGGACAAGCTGGTCGTCTTTTTAAATGACCTTGCACTTGTAACAGATATCGATAGCTTAGAAGAAGAAACGAAGCAAGTGACATTGATGACCTTACATGCTGCGAAGGGTCTAGAGTTTCCAGTCGTCTTTTTGATCGGTCTAGAAGAAGGTGTCTTTCCACTTTCTCGTGCCTTGATGGAGGAAAGTGAACTGGAAGAGGAACGCCGTTTGGCCTATGTAGGGATCACTAGGGCAGAAGAAGCATTGTTTATGACCAATGCGTTTTCACGGACTTTATATGGTCGTACGCAATACAATCGACCTTCACGATTTTTAGAAGAAATCGATCAAGAATTATTAGATATCCACGGGATGCGACCAACTTCCAATGCCTCTCAGCCGTCGCCTCTTCGTGCGAATAACGCGACACCTAAGTACCAACAGCCGACAAAAGCAGGTGTATCAGCAAAAGTCGCTACAGGTGGCGAAACAGGTGGTTGGAAGCCAGGAGATAAAGTCAAACATAAAAAATGGGGACCTGGTACAGTGGTTAGAGTTAGTGGTGATGCAAAAGACCTTGAGCTTGATATTGCATTTCCAAGTCAAGGAGTCAAACGTGTATTAGCCGCTTTTGCACCAATCGAAAAAGTTTAGTTCAATAGGGGGAGAAAAAGATGGAACACGAAATGACGATCGATGAAGCGACAAAAAAAGCAGAAGAACTCAGAGTGCAGTTAGATCGTTGGTCTCGTGAGTATTATGTGTTGGACCAGCCAACGGTAGAAGATTATATCTATGACAAAACCTATGCCGAATTAGTGGCGATCGAAGAACAATATCCAGATCTGATCACCGCAGATTCACCGACCCAACGAGTAGGTGGAAAGATTCTTTCCTCATTTGAAAAAGTCACACATGACATTCCATTATATAGTTTGAACGATGTCTTCAATAAAGAAGAACTCTTAGCATTTGATCAACGTGTCCAAAAAGCAATCGGCCGTCCAGTCGATTATTGTTGTGAACTGAAAATCGATGGACTATCGGTATCTTTACGATATGAGAATGGTGAGTTTGTACGGGGAGCAACTCGGGGAGATGGTTCGGTCGGCGAAAATATCACAGAAAACTTAAAAACGGTGCGTTCTGTTCCAATCAAATTAAAAGAACCGATGAGTATCGAAGTACGTGGTGAATGTTTTATGCCGAAACGTTCATTCGTTAAATTGAACCAAAAAAATGAAGAAGAAGGCAAACCAGTCTTTGCCAATCCTCGTAATGCAGCAGCAGGTTCATTGCGCCAGTTAGATTCCAAGATCACAGCGAAAAGGAATCTTGATACGTTCTTATATACCGTAGCAGATTTTGGACCGATGCAAGCGACGACGCAATACGAAGCGTTAGAAGAATTAGACAAAATCGGTTTCCATACGAACCATGAAAAACGTCTTTGTCATTCAATCGACGAAGTTTGGGCGTTCATTGAAGAATACCATGAAAAACGTAAAGATCTCCCTTACGAGATTGACGGGATCGTTATTAAAGTCAATGATTTTTCATTGCAAGACCAATTAGGTTTTACGGTCAAAGCTCCACGGTGGGCGACGGCCTATAAGTTTCCGCCAGAAGAAGTAGAGACGGTCATCGAAGAAATCGAATGGACGGTCGGCAGAACGGGTGTAGTGACACCGACAGCAATCATGACACCGGTTCGTGTGGCTGGTACGACAGTCAGCCGTGCTAGTCTGCATAATGGCGATTATATCCAAATGAAAGATATCCGCTTGAATGATACTGTCCAAATCTACAAGGCAGGGGATATCATCCCTGAAGTCGCACAAGTCATTTTAGATAAACGTCCAAAAGACAGCGAGCCTTATAAAATGCCCGAACATTGCCCTGTCTGTCACAGTGAGTTAGTTCATTTAGATGAAGAAGTTGCCTTGCGTTGCATCAATCCAAAGTGTCCCGCACAAATGAAAGAAGGACTGAACCATTTCGTTTCCCGAAATGCGATGAACATCGATGGCTTAGGACCAAGAGTCTTGGAACAGATGTATGACAAGAAGTTAGTCGCTGATGTTGCTGATCTCTATAAACTAACAGAAGAAGAATTATTGACGTTAGATAAAATCAAAGAAAAATCAGCGAATAATATTTTAACAGCAATCGACAATAGCAAAGAGAACTCGGTAGAACGTTTGATCTTTGGTTTAGGTATCCGTCACGTTGGCGCAAAAGCAGCGAAAATCTTAGCGGAGCATTTTGGCGATTTAGAAACGTTGAGTCGCAGCGATTTTGAATCGATCATCCAATTAGATACGATCGGGGATATCATTGCAGATAGTGTAGTGACTTATTTTGACAACGAAGAAGTCCACGAGTTGATGGAAGAACTTAAACAAGCAGGTGTCAACCTTGAATACAAAGGCATTCGTTCGACACAGCTGAAAGAAGTAGAATCGCCGTTCAAAAACAAGACGATCGTGTTGACAGGCAAATTAACTCGATTCACAAGAGAAGAAGCCAAAGAAACGATTGAAAACCTTGGTGGAAAAGTCACTGGCAGCGTCTCTAAAAAAACGGATATCGTTGTCGCTGGCGAAGATGCAGGTAGTAAATTAACGAAAGCCCAAGAGTTAGGGGTCGAGGTTTGGACGGAAGATCAGATGGCTGAAGCGTTAGCGGAGAGTCATCCTGCTGAGGAAGCAGAATAATTTTTCAGATAAATTTCAAGAAAGAATTTCAGAATGCGAATTTCTTATGTTAAAATAAGAAGCAAAGTTTTCATTTAGGAAAGAAGGGGTACTATGGCGATTAGTGAAGAACAAGTAAAACATGTAGCGAAGTTAGCCAAATTGAAATTTGCCGACGAAGAGCGCGCAGGTTTTACTGACCAATTAGGAAAAATCATTGACATGGTAGAAATGCTGGAAGAAGTAGACACAGAAGGCGTACCATTTACATCAAACGTTGTTGAGACTGTCAACGTCATGCGACAAGACCGTGCACAACTAGGTTGGAGCAGAGATGAATTATTAAAAAATGTACCAGAAAAAGAAGATGGTTTCATCAAAGTACCAGCAATCATCGATAATGGGGAGGCTGGCGCATAATGACAGAATTATACAATCGTTCATTAGAAGAACTACACGACTTATTAGTGTCAAAAGAAATCACTGCACAAGACTTAGTGAGAGCTACATTTGATCGCATCAAGGAAACAGAACCCGCGATCGATGCATTCATCACATTGAATGAAGAGAAAGCTTTAGCCCAAGCCAAAGCTTTGGACGAAAAAGGTATCGACGAAAACAATGTTCTTTCAGGTATCCCGATCGGTATCAAAGACAATATCGTGACGAAAGATCTTTTAACGACAGCAGCTTCAAAGATCCTTTATAATTTTGAACCGATCTACGATGCGACAGTCATGGAAAAAGTATACGAAGCAGACATGATCCCTGTTGGTAAATTGAACATGGATGAATTTGCAATGGGCGGAAGTACCGAAACTTCTTACTTCAAAAAAACAAAGAACGCTTGGGATCAAACAAAAGTTCCTGGCGGATCATCTGGTGGTTCAGCAGCTGCAGTTGCCGCAGGACAAGTGCCAGTTTCTCTAGGTAGTGACACTGGTGGAAGTATCCGCCAACCAGCCGCTTTCAATGGAATCGTAGGAATGAAACCAACTTATGGTCGTGTTTCCCGTTTCGGTTTGATTGCATTTGCTTCATCTTTAGACCAAATCGGTCCAATGACCCGGACAGTCAAAGATAACGCATTAGCATTGACCGCAATCAGTGGCTACGACGAAAAAGACGGTACTTCATCTGGTGTATCTGTCCCTAACTTTGCAGAAGGTTTGTCTGGTGATATTAAAGGAATGAAGATTGCTTTACCTAAAGAATACTTAGGTGAAGGTGTCGATGAAGGCGTGAAAGAAGCAATTCTTAAAGCAGCTGAAACATTCCGTTCATTAGGTGCAACAGTAGAAGAAGTTAGCTTACCTCATTCAAAATATGGCGTGGCTGTCTACTATATCATTGCTTCATCTGAAGCTAGTTCGAACTTGCAACGTTTTGACGGTATTCGTTATGGATATCGTTCAGAAGATGTCAAGAACTTGGATGACGTTTATGTCAATTCACGTTCTGAAGGTTTCGGAGAAGAAGTAAAACGCCGGATCATGTTAGGAACGTTCTCATTGAGTGCAGGTTACTATGACGCGCATTTCAAAAAAGCAGGACAAGTCCGTACATTGATCAAGCGTGACTTTGAAAAAGTTTTCGCGGATTATGATTTGATCATCGGCCCTTCTTCACCAACAGTTGCGTTCGGTCTTGGTGAAAATATCAACGACCCAATCACGATGTATATGAGTGATATCTTGACGATCCCAGTGAACTTGGCAGGACTACCAGGTATGTCAGTACCTGCAGGCTTATCGGAAGGGTTACCAGTTGGCTTACAGATCATCGGTAATTATTTCGAAGAGAAAACCATGTATCAAGCAGCTTATGCGTTTGAGCAAGCGATAGAGTTCCATCGTCAACAACCAGCTATTTTAGGAGGGAAAGCCGAATGAATTTTGAAACAGTCATTGGACTTGAAGTCCATGTGGAATTAAAAACCAACTCAAAAATTTTCTCTCCAGCTCCTGCGCATTTTGGTGCTGAACCAAACAGCAACACCAATGTGATCGACTGGGGATACCCTGGAGTTTTACCAGTAATGAATAAAGCAGCGCTGGAATTTGGGATGCGTGCAGCGTTAGCATTGAATTGCGAAATTTCGAAAGATACTCATTTTGACCGCAAAAACTATTTCTATCCAGACAATCCCAAAGCTTACCAAATCTCACAATTCGATCAACCAATCGGTCATGATGGCTGGATCGAGATCGAAGTAGAAGGTAAAAAGAAAAAAATCCGCATTGAACGTGTACATTTAGAAGAAGATGCAGGAAAAAACATGCACGGCATCGGTGGATACTCTTATGTCGATCTAAACAGACAAGGAACACCATTGATCGAGATCGTTTCAGAAGCAGACATGCGTTCACCAGAAGAAGCCTATGCTTATTTAGAAGCTTTACGTTCTGTGATCCAATTTACTGAAGTCAGTGACGTGAAATTAGAAGAAGGTTCAATGCGTTGTGATGCGAACATTTCTTTACGCCCTTATGGACAAGAAGAATTTGGGACAAAAGCAGAATTGAAAAACTTGAACTCCCTTTCTTTTGTCAAAAAAGGTTTAGCATTTGAAGAAAAACGCCAAGCAAAAGTATTATTATCTGGTGGAGAGATCCAACAAGAAACTCGTCGCTTTGATGAAACGACGAATAAGACGATCTTGATGCGTGTCAAAGAAGGGTCAAGTGACTATCGTTATTTCCCAGAACCTGATATTCCAAGATTCGTGATCGATGACGAATGGATCCAACGAGTGAAAGCAAGCTTACCAGAAATGCCAGCTTCTCGTCGTGTACGCTACATCAGCGAATTAGGCTTACCAGAGTATGATGCGAAAGTATTGACGCTATCAAAAGAAATGTCTGATTTCTTTGAAGCAACATTGGAAAACGGAGCAGATGCCAAACAAGCTTCCAACTGGTTGATGGGTGAAGTATCAGCATACTTAAACAGTGAGAAATTGGAATTAGCTGAAACGAAACTAACACCTGAAAACTTAGCGGGTATGATTCTTTTGATCGCAGATGGCACGATCAGCTCTAAAATTGCGAAAAAAGTCTTTCGTGAGTTGATCATGAATGGCGGAGATGCACAAAGTGTTGTTGAAGCAAACGGTTGGGTCCAATTATCTGACCCAGCGAAGTTATTACCGATCATCAATGAAATCTTAGATAATAATCAACAATCTGTTGATGATTTCAAAAACGGAAAAGACCGTGCAGTAGGTTTCTTAGTTGGACAAATCATGAAAGCTACTAAAGGACAAGCAAACCCAGGTGTGGTCAACAAATTGCTAAATGAAGAATTAGCGAAACGATAGAGGGATGCTATGAAAAAAGCGCGTGTGATCTATAATCCGGTCTCAGGTAAAGAATTGTTAAAACGTAATCTTGCCGACATCCTCCAAGCTTTGGAGGAGTCGGGCTATGAAGCAAGTGCTTATGCAACGACTCCGGAACAGGACTCGGCAAAAAATGAAGCACGACGAGTCGCTGAGTTAGGTTTTGATCTTGTCGTTGCTGCTGGTGGCGATGGGACGATCAATGAAGTCGTTAATGGTATCGCCTCATTGGAAGTTAGACCTAAAATGGCGATCATTCCAGCGGGAACGACCAATGACTATGCTCGCGCCTTGAAGATTCCTAGAGATAATATCAAGGCAGCAGCAGAAGTCATCAAAAAGAATCAAACAGTCAAAATGGATATCGGTCAATCCGATAATAGCTATTTCATCAATATTGCAGCTGGTGGCTACTTGACAGAATTGACCTATGAAGTTCCTTCCGAATTGAAAAGTATTTTTGGCTATCTTGCATATTTGGCAAAAGGAGCAGAAATGTTACCACGTGTCAAACCGATCAAGATGCACTTGAAGTATGACGAAGGCGAATATAATGGCAATGCTTCGATGTTCTTTTTAGGGTTGACGAATTCCGTTGGTGGCTTTGAACAAATTGCGCCTGATGCAAAGCTAGATGATGGAAAATTCTCTTTGATCATCGTCAAAACGGCGAATATTTTTGAGATCCTACACATTGCTGCCTTAATGCTCAATGGAGGGAAGCATGTCGATGATCCAAGAGTCATCTATACGAAAACAAGTTCTCTTTATGTTGAAACCGAAGATAATGCGAATCGCCCTGTCATGATCAATTTAGATGGCGAATACGGTGGGAATGCTCCGATGCATTTTCAAAATCTTCATCAGCATATCGAGTTTTATGCAAATACAGATCAAATTCCAGATGAGGCAATCACTGGTTTTGAGGAAGAAGAGCTAGAAGAAGTTAGCAAAGAATTCGTCAAAGAAGTAGAACGTTTGACGGATGAAGATATCGATGGCGATGGCAAAATTGCTGACAAGGATCAGAACTGAGCAGGATTGGACGACTATTAGAAGGAAAAAGCAAAGATCATAGGATTACTTGTTTTTTCCAATAGACTGAAGAAAAATGGGCTGGGAATGAATGGATCTCCCAGCTCTTTCCTTTGTTGAACGGACAAAATTAGAAACCATTCAAAAGAATAGGAGTAATGAAATGACACAAACAATTAAGAAAAATGAACGGTATACTGTTGATATCATCGATTTAAGTTACGAAGGATTAGGTGTTGCGAAAATTGATGGCTATCCATTATTTATTGAAAATGCTTTGCCAGGTGAACAAGTGGAGATCCTTGTCGTAAAAGCAGGCAATAAATTTGGCTACGGTAAGGTCGAAAACTGGTTGACGACGTCACCAGACCGTCAAGAAATCACTAGTAATGTTCTATTGCGTACAGGAATCGCTCCTTTAGCCCATTTAAGTTATGAGCAACAATTAGTATTCAAACAAAAACAAGTCGAACATGTTTTAGCTAAAATCGCTAAAATGCCTGAAGTCACAGTACAACCAACGATCGCTATGGAAGAACCTACAGGCTATCGGAATAAAGCACAGATTCCTGTTCGTCGCGTCGAAGGCGAATTAGTGACTGGTTTTTACAAGAAAAATAGTCATGACTTAGTGGAAATAGAAGATTTCTTCATCCAAGACCCACAAATCGATCAAGCCATCATCAAGGTAAGAGACATCTTGCAACGTTTTCAAGTACGTGGCTACAATGAAGAAAAAAATGAAGGACAAATTCGTCATATCATTGTTCGTAGAGGTCATTACACGCATCAAATGATGGTGGTTTTAGTCACTCGAAAAGAAAAATTCTTCAAATCGAAAGAAATCGCTGAAGCTATCCATGAAGCTTTACCGGAAGTAGTGTCAGTGATCCAAAATATCAACGAAGAAAAAACGAATGTCATTTTAGGAGAAAAAGAAAAAGTTCTTTTTGGTCAATCGTATATCGAAGATCAGTTACTTGGTAAGACCTATCGTATTTCTTCTAAATCCTTTTATCAGGTCAATACATTACAAACCGAAGCATTGTATCAAAAAGCGATCGAATTTGCTGAATTGAAAAAAGAGGATGTCGTGATTGATGCATATTCAGGAATTGGAACGATTGGTTTATCCATAGCGGATCAAGTAGCAAATGTTTATGGCATGGAAATCGTACCAGCAGCGATTGAAGATGCGCAGTTCAACGCGTTGACAAACAAAATCGAAAATGCGCATTATGAAGTTGGAAAAGCGGAAACAGTCATGAAAAAATGGCAAGAAAAAGGAATCAAACCAACTGTTTTAGTTGTCGATCCTCCAAGAAAAGGCTTAGACGCACGCTTTATTGATTCAGCGATCGAGATGGCTCCTGAGCGAATCGTTTATATCTCATGCAATCCTGCAACTTTTGCTAGAGATGTGAAGTTGTTTGCAGAAGACGGTTATCAGTTAGAAAAAGTCCAACCAGTTGATTTATTCCCACAAACGCACCATGTAGAATGTGTCGGATTATTACGCAAAGGGTAAGTGATTTAAATAGATGAGCGCAAGGCATTATATCCTATACACTCATTTTAGAAGACGTTTCTGTCAAAAGAAACGTCTTTTTTTATACAATTGTTTGAGTGAAATAAGCGATTTGAAAGTAAAGAGAGTTATTTTAAGACTGACATAAATCTTTTAATGCTTTATAAATATAGTGTATAATAAATAGAGAGTATATCGTTCAGTTATAAAAAAATTTCGAGTAAACGTTCTTTCTCATCAGAGGACAGATAAAAAAATAAAAATCCAATGTGTAAAAGGAGTCCTTACATGATAAAAATAAAAATGGTGGCCAAGCAAATGGTAGAACTTTCAGCAAGTCGAGCACTTATATCATTCAGCTTTTCCAAAATCTGAACAAGTGCCTATGGGAACATTGCTGAAGCGTTCAAAGAGAGAGGGTATCGATTTTATTGCTTATTACGATGAAGAAAAGTTTATCGGTCTAGCGTATCTCATTACATTTGAAAACTTGACGTACCTCTGGTATTTAGCGGTAGTTCAAGACTTACGCAGTCAAGGCTACGGGGCGCAAGTATTATCACATATCAAAGAGAACTATCCAGATAATTGCATTGTATTAAATTTAGAGGCAGAAAATCCAGCTGCTAGCAACAATGAGCAAAGAAAAATCCGTAAAGCATTTTATCTTAGGAATGGCTATCGACCAGACCATCACATTGTGAAGATGGGGGGAGAGAAACTAGAGATCCTTTTTACTAATGGAGTGTTTGAAATTGAAAACTATCAAAAGATTTTTAAACGTTTTTGGGGTCCAATCTTGAATATACTGGCAGGGACAAATATTGTGAAAAATAACTAAAGTTTGTCGAATGATGACTCATATCTATATAGGGTCAAAGTAACTTTAGATCATTTTCCTAAAAATTACCATAATTTATGCTCTGATAAAAAGCGCTAGAAATACAGGATAAATCGATTATAGGGAAACTTATCAAATATCAACATGATTGGATGTGGCTTGGGACTGGATGATGGAACACGCTTCTGATATCACGAGCGAGTTCTTTTCCGTCGTGGAGTCTTCTCAATGAACATACATGATTAAAATTCGACATGTGGGGCGGTAGTTCCCATATGACTTCTCTTAGTCATACTGACAGGGATTCCTATCGGCGTCATATTTTATCGTGCTTTAGTCTATGATGGATCACTGGATGTAGGAAAAACGATCATCAGTACGTTGTTATTAAGCATTGCAGTCGTGATCTGTTCGACTGTGCTTGCGTTACTATTAGCTTTTTTGACGGTCAGGACAAAGATCACAGAGAAAAAAAGGCTAGATATCGTTTTGCTGATACCGTTTATGAAACCTCTATATATTGCAACCATTGACTGGATCTTATTTACCTAACGTCGTGAGCTATTTCAATAGCTGCTTACTTTTATAAGAGATTTATCAGAAAACTTTTTGGGGTCTTGTATTAACGATGAGTTTTCATCTTTTTTCTTTTATTTTGACGATCTTAAAAAATGCGTTACTGAACCTCGGTGCTGCTCTAGATGAAAGTGTAGTGATTTTTGGTGGTGGCATTTTTATCGTTTGCGCCGAGTGATTTTCCCGTTGATCACTGGAAATTCTACCATTGGTGCTTTTCTTGCGTTTGTCAAAGCAGTTTAAGCGTATCGCACACCGCAACGATTGGCCAAAGCATTGGTTTTTCTAGTTGTTACGGCGATTCCTCATCATGCCACGATTGCACCAATCAACTTCCAGGTAGCAACAAGTTAGTGCTCTTCATCTGCTTTTTGTATTAGGTTTTTATAATGAGAAAAGTTACGTGATCTTATCCTGTGATGAACACACAAAAACCGTGCGCTTTTATGATAAAATCATAAAGAAATCAATAAGTTTGAAGTTTTCAAGTAAAAATGTGTTACAATAATGAAGTGTGTATCATAGTAGTAAAAAAGTGAATAGAGTAAAAGAGGGAAACAGATGAATTCAAAAGAAAAAATGCTTGAAATAATCAAAAAGAAACAAGGTGGCGGTCGAGTAGAAAAGATGGCTACTCCAAAAAATGATCGTAGCAATATGAGAAAAGGACCTAAAATCTATAATAAATAGTAAACGCCTGACGAGTATCGGCTAAATTATTTGTTAATAAAAACTGACATCAGTGATTAATCACTGGTGTTTTTTTGTCTTAAAATAAAGAAGTAGGTCTTTAAAAACATAAAAGTTCATACAAATATAAAGGATTAATGGTTAAAAAAGTAGAGAGAACTGATTACTTGAAAAAAATACGTTATCTATTTTAATTTTTTTAAATTACATTAATTGAGAGGAGGCATTAGCGGAATATGGGAAACGATGGGGAGTGGAACAGCAGTATTCTCCCGCTCGATTTCACAATAAATATCCCAAAAACAAAACATTCAAAGAAAGTATCATCGGCAGAGAAAACCGAAAAATATTGGTTAATAGAGGCTTTCACTCTGAATTTATCTTGAATCCTGAAGGGGACTTTGTGAGTAGCTGGAATGTATTAAAAATGGAAAATGGTCGAGTAGATAGTAACCCGGCACACTATTCATTTCATTTCGACTTGCGAAAAGAATTACTTGATGGAGAATCGTTTAATTATGCCAGCAAAAATAATCGATTGCATAAACTTTTAGATAGTTCCCCCTCAAAAAAACTTGATCATCAGGTTCGTCAACAAGCAAAAAAAGGTTGGATCAGCGCGAGTATCACAGAATACTTCCATCGGCACCCTAATATTTCGCCGATGATTCTTGGATTGTTACTCTTTTTGGCGTTTCATTTTTTTGTTCTTTTTTGTCATAGACAAAGAAAAAGAACAATGAACAAAAAAGTCAGATGAAAGGAGAGAACCTTCTATGCAGACGAGAACATATAAACAGATCGATGTCTTTGTTTTAGTGCTTGTGGTGACCATTTTAAGTGTTTATCTTATACGTAACCACAAGGAAGATTTATTTCAAGTGTTTCGCTGTCTTAAACTATTTTGAAAGACTCTCACACTTCGTTTTACCTTCTTTGGTTGGCATCCATAGTCTAGTAGCTTCATTTGTGAATAGCCGCAAGTCTTAGACTTAGGGGGGGATTTTAGACGTTTCTCCCTAAGTCTACAGCAAAAGTCGAGTGGTTCCTGGATACTATGCTATGAATGACTTGAAGCCCGTTCAATCAAGTGTAGTTTCAAATCTTTCCACTCCTCATGGGTAGGTATTTGGGCAATTTGAATCACTTCACAGGTCATTTTCTCCGTAAGATCATAGTTGCTGACGATGAGACAAGCTTCTAACTCGTCGATCTTTGTTTGTTTAATCGGTTGATCAAAAAGAAAAAGAGGGTGATACGTTTCAGGTAGCCACTTTTGGATCATAGCCATTAAAAAATTATCATAGCCAGCATCTCCATGAAAAGTAAAGACGATTGTTTGCTTTTTCCTTCTTTGGATTTGCTGATAGGAGGATTGGATCATACTTAAGGATAGTGTAACGTCTTTTATGCAGGTCATTGGTAGGATCTCTTGCCATTTGAGTTGCTGCAATCGGTCTTGCCAGGAGTGATAGAGTAATTCAAAGGATGGATCGACTAAATGATCAATTGCCAATGGGTGATTCTCAAAACCATCAGTGATTTTATTAAGCAAGCGTAAATTAGCTAAGTAAGCACTCATTTGCTCAATACCTTCCTTTGTTGTACCGTCAATCAGCGCTTCGTCGAGTAAAAATTGCTTGATCCATTTTTTGGTTGGTGCTTCTTCTTGGTAATGGGTCGCTTTATGCGATCTTGTCTCTTGATAGTTCGATGAGCTATAGGAAATACAGTGTAAAGCAATCAAATAAGCCCAAACTAGTTCATTTACAGACAGCTGTTGAATCCCAAGAATCTCTCTCAGAAAAGGAGTGATTTTTTTTGAGAACCTTTTGAAGCTTTTTCTAGACTGGATCATACTCAATGTTTCTGAGGGGATTTCACCTTGTTTACGACGCAACCATCTTTCTTTTAAGATGGACAACCATAACGTTGCACGAAAATTACTAATATGTAAATGAGACTGAAATACTTGCTCTAGTTCAGCGAACATGACTTTGTATGTTTCCTGAGAGAATAGATAGGAATGATCTGTTATGATCGTTCGTCGAAAACTCGTATAAAAGTTAAAAAAGAAAAAACGAATCTCGTTTTCTTTTCCAACAAGATCACCATTTTTGGGAGAGAGTTGGATTCGGTAGTTTTTTAGTTCATGGTTCATGTGTTGAATGATTTTGCGTAAAGCCGAACTAGACAAATGATACTCCAAGCGCATGGCTTCGAAGGATTGTTGATTTCCCTTAAGGCTACGGTCAATGATTTTATAAGTAATCGTTTCTCTAACAAGAGATAAAAGATAGGTATCCAGTGTTTCCCCATCGGGTATTTTTAAGCGGTAACCGATCATTTTGATTGATTGCAAATGAATCGATGGTGGTAATTTGGCACGCAATGCTTGGATATCTGAACGTAGAGTTGGAGGTGTACAGCCTATTTCTTGAACTAGTTCTGTGATCGAAGTGATGTCATTTCGTTTTCTCAAATAAGTAAGAATATTGATTTGGCGATGTAATTGTTTATTTTCATGTAGTTTGAAAAAAGGTTCCATTAATTGCTCCTTTCGTTTGGGTGACTCTTATTCGATTGTTTTATTTTATCTTTCTTATTATGGAAATACAAATCGATTCTCAAATATTTTTTTCAAAAAAAAAAAATAAAAAATTTTCTTTCACAGATTACGTTAGAATTTAGTTGGATGTTTTTTTATCTTTCTATAATTTGAGGAGTTGAATAAGGAATGGACCACAGAAAAATAGTAAAAATGACAGCTTCAATGTTATTACTTATGAACGCATCCCAACAGAGTATCACGACATTTGCTGATCATTTAGACAGTGGACAAATGACAGAAGAGGTAGCTATTTCGACGCTTGAAGAACAAGCTGAAGACGTCACTATGGAAGCAATAAAAAGTGAAGAGACGAAAGAACAGCAAGAAACTGAAATCCTAGAATCATCAGTCTCTGTTCCGTCAGAACCCCCTACAGAACCAACGATGGAAGCGACAACAGATGTAACCACCGTGACAGAGCAATCGACTACGGATTCGACTGTTGCTTCAACTGTTGGAGAAGAAGTCACTAAAGCTGCGAGTGAACCAGTGATCCCAGATCCAGATGCTCGCACAGTTTGTGAGATACAGGAGGTAGATGATCAAGTTGATTCTGGCGTATTCGGTACCAGCCAATGGCGAATCGACCAAGAAGGTATATTGTACATAGATGCAGGGACATTAGGAGAAACAACGTCGGCGGCTCGTGCACCTTGGTTTCCTCACCGTTCACTTATCAAAAAAATTGTTCTTACTGGACCCGTGGTAGCAAATGCTGAATCATTAGGATTGTTTTTTGATTTGAATCAGCTAACGACGATCGAGAATTTATCCAGTTTAGATACAAGTCAAGTCACGAATATGGATTATTTCTTTGCATGGTGCCAGCAGCTGACTTCATTGGATCTTACAGCTTTTGATACCCAAAATGTTCGTTCGATGAACTATATGTTCAATGGGGTGTCTTCTGTTAGCACGCTCGATCTAAGCAACTTCAATACAGCGAATGTCACTGAAATGAGTCATATATTTTATGGGATGGGCGGATTGACTTCATTAGATTTATCCAGTTTTAACACGATGAACGTGTCGAACATGAGCTACATGTTTTATGATTGCTCTGCCTTGACGACATTGGATGTAACTGGTTTTCAAACAGCCAACGTGACGAATTTCAGTCATATGTTCCGCGGTTGTTCCGGATTGGCTCAACTGGATCTTTCTAGTTTTGTAACGAGTCAAGCAACAGAAATGTCCTTCATGTTCCATGGGTGTTCGGGATTACAAGCGTTAGATGTGACACATTTTGATACGAGCAACGTTATGTACATGCATTATATGTTCCATGGCTGTTCCGGTTTGACAGAACTCGATGTTAGTCGCTTTGATACGAAAAACGTGACTTCCATGTACTATATGTTCTTCGGTTGTTCCGGTCTGACGGCGTTAGATGTTACGAACTTTTCAACTACTAACGTGACAACAATGAGTTTTATGTTTGCAGAATGTCTCAATTTAGAAGCAATCGATGTCAGTGGTTTTGATACGGAGAATCTTCGATTTATGCGAGGAATGTTTAGAAACTGCCAAAATATCACTGAATTGGATTTATCACATTTTAAAACTGGCAAGGTGCAATTGCAGCAAGAGATGTTTGCTGGTACAATCTCCTTATCTAAAATTTCTTTAGGTATCCAGTTCTATTCTTTAACCGATACCAATATTCCAGAGTTGCTCGCTACAGAAGAGCATACGGGTTACTGGCAAAATGTGGGATCTGGCACAGAAGATGTCCCACTTGGTGAATATGTATTAAGCTCCTCTTCACTGATGACAACTTATCAAAATAGTATGGCGGATACTTATGTGTGGCAACCAATCGCTAGTGAGTCGATCCGCGCAATGGATTCAACGATTTATGTTGGTGATAGTTGGGAACCAATCGACAATTTTGTCTTAGCGACCGATCCAAATGGAGAATCAATTCCTTTTGATGAAAGTATGGTCAGTGGTACTGTGGATACGACGACAGCAGGAGTCTATCCAGTGACTTATACCAATGGATCTGCGAGTCAACAGATCAATGTGACTGTCGAAGAAAGTCAAGAAACCCTTAAAGTCACAGATTCGACGATCATTGTAGGGGATGCTTGGACACCAAGTGATAATTTTGTTTCCGCTACTGATAAAACGGGAGAAGCTGTTGCCTTTGATGAAAATATGGTCAGCGGCGAAGTCGATACGACACAAGTAGGTGAGTACAAGATCACCTATACTTTTGGGAGACTCAGTCGTGAAATCACAGTGACCGTCATTGCTAGTCAAGAAGCGATCAAGGCGATCGATTCAAGAATCCACACAGGGGATGTTTGGCATCCAAGCGATAATTTTATCTCAGCGACCAATAGAGCAGGTGACACTTTGCCATTTGATGAAAGTATGGTGTCAGGCACCGTTGATACCGGACGAACAGGAAACTTCATCATTACTTATACGAATGGAGAAGCCTCTCAAAAAATCACAGTGACCGTGGTTGAAAATAGAGAAACGATCCAAGCAAAAAATGGCAGCATTTATGTCGGTGATAAGTGGGCGCCAAGTGATCAATTTGTATCTGCTACAAACAAAGATGGGGAAATGATCGTTTTTGATGAAAGCATGGTTAGTGGTACGGTAGATACAACTAAAGCTGGCGATTATCCGTTGACTTATACCAACGGTCGAGCAACAGAAGAAGTTGTGGTGGTTGTAAAAGAAAACGGAGAAACGATTGTAACAAAGGATCTTCAATTATATATCGGTGATACGTGGGACCCAAGCGATGGCTTTGTCTCCGCAACAAATCGCGAAGGGTTCACTCTCGCATTTGACCAGAATATGGTGTCAGGCGATGTTGATACCAACAAAGAAGGAACCTATACGATCACTTACACGAATGGTTCAGTTTCAGAAACAAGTCAAGTGACAGTGAGTAAACGAGGGACTGCCGGAGGAAATGCCAACACAGGCGGAGGGAATACTCAGCAAAAGAAAACAGCCAACACCTCTGCAACCTCAAAAAAACAAGTCCAAGGAAATGCAGCAAAAAATTTACCAAAAACTGGTGAGATCCGATCTAGTGCAACCGTTCTTGGTTTTGCTCTTGTTGGAGGAGCAATCGGAACCTATATCTACAAGAAAAAGAAAAATCGTAAAGATTGATTCTTTAAAATCAATAAGCCAACTTAGTTTCGGAGTGATCCTAGACTAAGTTGGTTTTTTATCGCTCAACTATTTTGAAATTGGCTATTGTATAAGCTTGCATAAAGTGTCGGTTGTTGCAATAGCTCTGTATGCGTTCCTGTTTCAATGATGTCTCCGTTTTGCATCACTACGATCATATCCGCATGTTCAATCGTTGACAGACGATGGGCAATCACAAAGCTGGTCCGGTTTTTAGTTAAAGCATCCATCGCTTCTTGGATTAAGGCTTCCGTACGTGTATCGACACTTGACGTTGCTTCATCTAAAATGACGACTGCAGGATTAGCTAAAATGACTCGTGCAATCGTTAAGAGCTGTTGTTGCCCTTGAGATATCGACCCATTTTCGCTTGAGATAATGGTGTCATAACCTTGTGGCAGCGTACGGATAAAATGATCACATTGAGCAATTTTAGCTGCTTGAATGATTTCATCTCTAGTTGCTTCTTTTTTGCCGTAAGCAATATTTTCTGCAACAGTACCTTCGAATAACCAAGTATTTTGTAGTACCATGCCAAATAGATTCCGCAATTCATGGCGCGGCAAATCGGTGATGTCATGACCGTCGAATAAAATCTGACCGTCATTAATTTCATAAAAACGCATCAAAAGATTGACAAGAGTTGTTTTTCCAGCACCAGTTGGCCCAACGATGGCAACCGTTTGTTGTGGCTTGACCGAGAAGTTGACATCTTTCATCAATGGTTTTTCTGATGTATAACCAAAACGAACATGTTTGAATTCAATTGCTCCTTGTGGTGCAATGATGGGATTTTCTACTGCATGATCAATTGCTTCTTCTGGTTCATCCATGATCTCAAAGATTCGTTCGATGGATGCCATGGCTGATTGTACAGAATTGATGACATATGAAGCAGTGGAGATTGGTTCTGATATTTGATTGATATACTGCAAATACGCTTGTAAGAAACCAATGGTGATCCCACCAGATAAAACGGCTATTGCCCCAATGACCGCACTTGCGATAAATGCTAATTGATTGATCAAACGGATGGCTGGATAAATCGCAAAATTCATGAACTGCGCTTTTTTGAAAGCTTGCGATTGTTTTTCATTTGCTTTCTTGACTTCATCAATCGCTAATGCTTGTTGGTTGAAGGCTTTGATCACCAAATTCCCAGTTAGATATTCTTCTGCTTTATTATTCAAATCTCCCAGTTCTTCTTGGTTATGATCAGAAATTTGTTTATTCTTGTTTGCGAATTTTGTTGTAACAGTTGTGCTGATCATAATCAAAATAAGAACAAGTAAAGTCAATTTGATATCGATGTAAAACAACATGATACCAGCTAATAGGATCGTTACAAGAGAGGTGAAAAGTTGATTGATCCCTGTGAGCAATACTTGTGATAGCTGATTTAAACCTGTAGTTGTTCGACTGATGATATCACCAACTTGATGACGGTCATAGAAAGCCATTGGAAGAGCTTTGAATTTTTTTGTAACTTCTTTACGGACACGTAAGGTCACTCGTTCACTTAATGAAGCCATCGCTCGTTCTTGAATAAAGGAAGTGATACTACTTAGTAAGGAGAAGAGTATCAACAGGATCACTGGTAAAAGCAATGTTTCTTTTACATCTGTTACTGTCATATGGTTAAGTCCAACCTCTTTGATCCGCCCGAGTAGTTGATCGATCCCGATACCCATGATTAGTGGCATAGCAACGACTAATGTATTACCGACCAAGCTGCAAAGTAATGAACCATAGAAGATTTTATGTTCAGGCTGGATCATTCGCCAGAAACGTTTCAAGCTTTGTTTTTTTATCGTTGTTTTAGTCATTTCCATCGACTCCCTCCTTTAACATACCTTGTGATTTCGCAAATTCTTGATACGAACGATTATTTTTCAACAATTCTTCATGAGTGCCTTGTCCAACGATCCGTCCTTCATCTAAAACGATAATATTATCAGCATTTATGATGGTACTTAGACGTTGTGCAATGATAATCAGTGTTTTATCTGCCATTTCACGTTGCAACGCCCCACGTAACTTAGCATCGGTTCGATAGTCCAATGCAGAGAAACTATCGTCAAAGACATAGATTTCAGCAGATTTGACTAACGCTCTAGCAATACACATCCTTTGCTTTTGGCCGCCAGAATAATTATCTCCGCCTTGAGCCACAAAGCTGTCCAATTGATCCGGTAGGTTTTCTAATACTTCATCCAATTGTGCGATGCGAATTGCTTTGGTTAGTTCTTCATCTGTCGCATGTTCGTTCCCCATCAATAGATTACTGCGAATCGTTCCACTAAATAAAAATGCTTTTTGGGGAACATAACTAATATAGCTTCGAAGCGTTTCTTGGTTCATTTCTGTGATCGGGGTGCCTGCGAATTTGATTTGTCCATTTGAAACATCGTTTAGACGTAACAGTAATTTTGCAATCGTGCTTTTTCCTGAACCTGTTCCACCAACAATGGCTGTCGTTTTTCCTTTTGGTACAATAAAATCAATGTCTTCCAATACAGGATCGGCGTTTTCGTTGTAGCGAAACGTCACATGTTCGAAGGATAAGAAAGTATCATCGACTGAATCGAAGGATAAAGTTTCTGGTTGGTCGGGGTCTTTGATTTCGATTTCAGCTTGTAATACTTCTTCGATTCGTTTAAGACAAGAGATTGATTTTGGTACGATAACAAAAACCATTGCGGCAATCATTAAATAGGCAAGTGTCAACATCGAATATTCCACAATGGCAGTTACTATACCGATTTGTAAGCTACCATTAGCCACCAAGCCTCCACCAAACCACAAAATGGATGCATAAACGATACCCATGAGTAAAAAGGCGATCGGTGTGACCCAAGCAAAGATTCGATTGACTCGGAGCATCTGTTGCGCGTAATTTTCAAAGGTTTCATTTGTTCTTTTTTCTTCATAGTCTTGATTGTTGAAGGCACGGATCATATTGACACCTGTAAAGAATTCACGCAACGTTGTCGTGACACGATCCATCTTCGGTTGAATACTCAAAGATAAAGGGGTTCCTTTTTTCATCAAATAATACGTGATCAGCGCATAGATGAAGATCGAGCCTAACGTAATCAATGTCAACTTGACGGAATGCTCCAACATCATCAGAATCGTAAATAATGAAATAATTGGTGCAGGGATGATCATCTGACAGAACATGACGATCATTTGTTGGACGTTATCTACGTCATTGGTCATCCTGGTCAATAGTGAACCGGTATTAAATTGATCGACATCTTTCATCGACAATTGTTGGAATTTATTGAAAAAACTTGCTCGTGTCTGATAGCCAAATCGTGCGGCTAACAAAGCAGAACAGTAGCTTGAGGCAACTGCAGCAAAAGAGCCTAATAGAGCAACAAGTAACATTTGAATTCCAATCTGTTGGATTTGTTTCACTTCGCCACTTGCAATCCCTGTGTCTATGAGATCAGCTACTAACTTTGGCACACCAAGGGTTCCTAGCAGTTGTAAACAGATAAATAAAAGAGTAAGTAAAGCAATTCCTTTATTGTTTTTTATAGATGTTTTTAATAATGTCATTGTGTTTCCTCCTTTTCCCGACAAATACGCATTCTACACCTTAAAGTTACTTGAAGGTCAAGAAGAAAAAGCATAAACTATCATTGAGGTGAAAGGTATGAAACGATTGTATTCGATTGGGGAAGTATCGGAGTTATTGGATATCCCTCGATCAACCATTCGGTATTGGGATGCAGAAGGGTTGATCCATGCAGCAAGAGAAGAGGAAAACGGGTATCGGTTGTTTGATATCGATGCTATTTTTCAAGTATATGACATCAATTTTTATCGAAAACTCGATATTCCCATGAAGCAAATGAAAAATCTATATAGTAAATCGTTAAATGAGATGTACGACATTTTAGCTGAAACGGAACAGCGTTTGGATCATGAGAAAAAAATCTTAGAACAAAAACATAAAGAAGTATTATCAAGAAAAAAACAGTTGAAAGAAATGATCGATAGTGAACCAGATAAATTTCCTGAAGAAGAAATTTCCTTTCAAAAAATCGTCGTGGCAGCATCTGATGACCTCTTATATTCAAAGGAATATCTAAAAAATTATTCAAGTTTCGTGATTTATTTTCCAGAAAATAATCAGAATAGTATTTATGGGTTCTGTACGGACGAGCACACGAAAGAACTCCCAGGTTCACAGACGATCTGGCAGAATGATCCTGCGAAAAAGTACGTGCGATTTCTACTAAAAGTCGAAGTGAACAACACAAAAAATAATAATCTATCTGAAGTAAAAGACAGGTTGCAAAAGCAAGGCTATCGATTAGGACAAACGATTGGTCAATACTTGTTGACCCATACGACAAAGGAAAAGATTTCCTTTGAATATTACCGAGCTTGGATCGAAGTGAATGAGGGAAAGTAGGATTAGTTGACATTCGGAAGTAAACATGGGATAGTAATTGACAATATCAAAGCGTAGAAGAGAAGAGTAACTAACGGTCAACGGTAAAAAGAGACTCCGGTGGGTGAAAAAGGAGACCAGAAACCTTAGTGAAGATGAACTTGGAGCTTGTTTTACTAGTAAATGAGTAAAACCGGACTGCGACCGTTAACTCGCCGGATATCTGATAGTATCGTTGAGGCATTATTTGTGAGGATAATGCAAATAAGGGTGGTAACACGACGCATTCGTCCCTTTTGTCAAGACTTGGCAAAAGGGATGAGTGTTTTTTTGTTTTCATCAGGTCTTTATCTACTACGCAATCTAAGGAGGAATTTTTTTATGACTACTCGTTCAACATCCCCATTTCGTTATGACATCGTTGGGAGCTTTTTGCGCCCAGAAAAGTTAAAAAAAGCACGAAAAGCATATAACGAATCGCTTATTTCTGCTACTGATTTGAAAGAGATAGAAGATGAAACCATTATCGAACTGATCAAAAAACAAGAAGCTGCTGGCTTACATGCGGTGACAGATGGTGAGTTTCGTCGGAGTTGGTGGCATTTGGACTTTTTCTTTGGTTTACAAGGTATCGAGTTTTTTGTACCTGAGCGTGGTTATCAGTTTCACGGAGAAGAGACACGTCCAGGAACGGTGATTGTAACAGAAAAAATCACAGGAGAGAGCCATCCTTTTGTGGACCATTTTCGGTTTACACGTAACTATACGACCGAGGGCATCGAAGTAAAGCAAACCATTCCAGCTCCAGCTCAACTGTTAGTGGAGTTGTTACGTCCAGACATTTTGCCTCATGTTCGTGCCATCTATCCGACAAACGAAGAACTTTTTCAAGATATCGTAACAGCTTATCGGCAAGTGATCGCAGATTTATATGAAGCAGGCGCCAGAACGATCCAATTGGATGATTGTACGTGGGGCGTATTAGTAGCACCTTTACCAGAAGGATTTTTAGCAGAGAGTGATAAAGAGGAAAGCAAGATTCGCAAAGAGTTGGCGCAGACCTATTTACAAATCAATAATGCGGTTCTTGGAAATCAACCACAAGATTTGATTTTGAATACCCATGTCTGTCGAGGGAATTACCACTCCACCTGGGCAGCAGCTGGCGGGTATGATGCTGTAGCTGAGCCATTATTTACGGAAGAAAATGTTCATGCCTATTATTTAGAATATGATAACGATCGTTCAGGCGGTTTTGAACCACTTGCGAAAGTTAGTGAAGAAAAACTCGTAGTATTAGGACTGATAACCTCAAAATCCGGCGAACTTGAAGATCGTCAAACAATCATTGAGCGAATTTATGAAGCTACTCGTTACATCCCTTTAGATCGATTATGTTTAAGCCCACAATGCGGGTTCGCCTCCACCGAAGAAGGGAATATCTTGACAGAAGAAGCGCAATGGCAGAAAATTGCGTTGATCAAGAGTATTGCAGAAGAGGTCTGGAATTAAGTAAACGCCGATAAACCAAGTATTCAGAAAAACCGTTAAGAACAACCCAGTTGTTTTTAGTGGTTTTTTTTTTGCTGAAAAAAATCAATTATTGGAGCTGATATTCAACACTAAGCTAAAAAATCGAAAAATATGAGAAGCTATTTTCCGATTTCCTATCTTACTGCTCGGAGCTGACCAGCTTTCTCACGATCTCTGATAAACGGTGTTCAAGGCGCAACACTTCGGACATAAGCCAAAAAAATAAAAAATGAAAGAGCCATTTTCTATTTTTTTATCTTATGCCTCAGTGCTGAACGCGCCTTTCACGACCTCTTTGGCACAAAGCTTTCTCTTACCACTAATCGGGTGGGGTAGGTCAAAATAATGGGTTCGTCGCGGATTTGGTCGATTCTTTCGACGGCTAAGCGTACGGCGGCTTTACCGATGGAATTGGCATTGATTTGGACGGTGGTCAAGCCAGGAGTTAGTTTACTGGCTGCTTCAATGTTGTCGAAGCTGGCGATCATGATGTCTTTACCGATGGCCAAATGGTGTTTTTTCATTGTGCGATAGACGCCGATTGCCATTGGATCGCTTCCTACAAGGAGTGCGGTTGGTAGTGGATCAGAGCTTTGGATCAGCTCTTCAGCTAATCGTTCACCGTCTTCTTCGGTCCAATTTCCCAGATAGTGCGTACTGTAATCTTGTAACTGGTGATCGGACATGAAATGCAAATAGGCACGGATGCGTTTTTCATCTGGATTGATCGTCTTGCCTCCTCGTTCATCCATATCGACTTGGTAGCCACCGATATAGGCGATCCGTTGATGCCCACTCTCTAGAAACAACTCTAAAACAGCTTTGGTCATTCGCTCCAAATCTCCATAAACCATATCGACTTCTTGTTGGATATCAGGATTATCAACAACGATCAAATGCTGATTTTGTGTCAATAGATCAGTGATCGACTGCTTCGTCACTGTTCCAACTACGATGATCGCTCCTAGTTGATCTAAGTCTTTCCATTCCTTGGGATTGTCAGAGAGATTGTAGATGCGATTCATGCCAATATGCAGGCGGTTTGCTTCTTCTTCTAATCCCATACGTAATTCTTTGTAATAGACATCTTGTGCTTCACTTGCCTTACTGATCGTCGAGATCACACCGATCGATGGCATTCGTTTTTTGATATATTTTCGTTTATTGATATCATAGTTCAATTTTTCTGCAACTTCAAAAATCCGTTTCTTTGTTTCTGGTGCGACATGGATTGTCTTATCTTGATTCAATATGCGTGAAACAGTTGCAGGAGAGACATTCGCTTTTCGAGCGACATCACGAATCCCTACCATAAAATCACTCCTTTAAGAAATATAAAAAAAGTTATTGACAAATATGTTTAGTAAACAGTATACAGGAGTTAGTTAAAAAGTAAATGGTTTCTAAAAATTTGTGAGGTGAAGAAATGAAAAGACAATCGTTGATTGCATTCGATTCGGATACAAATGTTTTTCATTTGTCGAATCCATTGATTTCTTATGTGATGAAAATTGAAGAATCTGGTGTGTTGACCCATGTTCATTTTGGTAAAAAAGTGAGTAACTATACTAATAACAAAAAATACCCAAGAAGAGATCGTGGTTTTTCAGGAAATGTTCCTTTGCATGATGAGCGGGCATTTTCAAAAGATACGCTGCCACAAGAATTTTCGGGACACGGAAGTATGGATTATCGCATTCCAGCCACGATCATCACACGTGAGAATGGCTCTAGCTTGCTTGATTTAAGATATGAAACGTATCAGATCATCCAAGGTAAACCAAAGCTTACAGGATTACCACAAACCTATGTATTGGATGAACAAGAGGCACAAACGTTATGTGTTACATTGAAAGATCGCGATTTACCAATTTATGTAGATCTATTTTATACGATCTATGAAAAACGAGGGGCCATCGTTCGATCTGCTAAGTATCGTAATCAAACGGAACAAATGATCTGGTTAGATAAAGCAGCTTCTTTTCAATTAGATATGACGAATTCGGGCAGATTTACTGAAGTGATCGCCTTACCTGGAGCCCACGCTAGAGAGCGTTTGATTTCAAGACAACGGATCACTGAGGGGGTGAAATCATTTGAAAGTCGACGAGGAAGCAGCAGTCACCAAATGAACAATTTTATCGCTTTGACACATACCCATACAACGGAAGTTCTTGGAGAAGCCATCGGTCTACAGTTTATCTATTCTGGCAATCATGCGTTCGAGATCGAAAAAGATCAAATCGATCAACTAAGAATCGTTGGTGGCATCAATGCGTATCAGTTCCAATGGCAACTTTCAACCGATGAAGCGTTTCAAACGCCAGAAATGATCCTTTCTTATTCAGACGAAGGATTAAATGGCATGAGCCACATACATCATGAGCTGTTGCGAGAACGTGTGGCACGTGGGAAGTATCAGTACGAACCACGTCCAATCTTGGTCAATAATTGGGAAGCGACTTATTTTGACTTTACTAGCAAAAAAATCGAAGCACTGATCGATGAAGCAGCAGCGTTAGGTATGGAAATGTTCGTCTTAGATGACGGCTGGTTTGGGAAAAGAGATGCAGATACTTCTTCTTTAGGAGACTGGTTTGAATATGAAGGGAAATTGGCGAATGGATTGAAGGGAATTGCAGAGTATGCTCATGAAAGAGGCCTCAAATTTGGGCTATGGGTGGAGCCTGAAATGATTTCGATCGATTCTGAATTGTATCGTCAGGCGTCTGATTATTTGATGCAAGAACCAGCACGCACGCCTGCAGCATCTCGGTCGCAATTTGTTTTGGATTTTACACGAAAAGAAGTGCGAGATTCGATCAGTCAGCAATTACGAAAGATTTTGGATAAGGTACCGATCGATTATGTGAAATGGGATATGAATCGCTCCTTATCAGATGTTTACTCTGCTTACGTGGAGAATCAAGGAGAGGTCTATCACCGGTATGTTTTAGGATTATATAACCTTTTAGAAGAGTTGATCACAGCTTACCCAGATATCTTATGGGAAGGATGCTCAGGTGGGGGTGGACGTTTTGACGCAGGAATTCTTTACTATATGCCACAATCCTGGACAAGTGACAATACCGATGCAATGGAACGGATCGATATCCAATATGGCACGAGTCTCGGCTATCCCATCTCATCCATGGGTGCCCATGTCTCTGCATCGCCTAACCATCAAAGTGGACGTGTGACAGATTTAAAGACACGCGGGGATGTAGCGATGAGCGGGGTATTTGGTTATGAACTAGATTTGACCGCATTAGACGAACAAGAAAAGAAAATCATCAAAGAACAGATCAGCACGTATAAAGAAATTCGTCAAACAATCCAACAAGGAAAATTTGACCGCTTAGAAAATCCCTTTGAACAAAACATTGCGGCGTGGCAATTTGTTTCTCCAAATAAAAAGGAGATCGTGGTCTTTATGGCACGACGATTAACTTCTGGACAACCGCCTTTTCATGAGATCCGCTTGGTTGGTTTGGAGGAAGGGATGTATCGTGAACGTAAAAGTTCATTGATTTATTCAGGCTCGGAGTTAATGACGATGGGGTTTTATCTCCCTGATTTTCACGGAGATTTTCAAACAGAAATTTTTCACTTTGAGAAAATAGTTACAGGAGAGGAAGAAGAACATGCAAGCATCAATTGATTGGTTAGATGATCCACAAGTTTTTCGTGTGAATCAGCGAAAGGCACACAGTGATCATACGGTCTACGGTTCAAAAGAAGAAATAAGAAGTCAAAGTTCCCGACTACAGTCGCTAAATGGTGAATGGCGCTTTTATTTTTCTGAAAATGCAGAAAAGCGCCCCAAAGAGTTTTTTGAACAAGATTTTGATGATCGTTCATTCGACACGATCCATGTGCCTGGCCACATTGAACTAAGTGATTTTGATAAGATCCATTACATCAACACGATGTATCCTTGGGAAGGTCATGAGTTTCGTCGTCCCGCTTATACAACTGCTTCAGAAAAGGAAATGGCAGGGATGTTCTCTCAAGCTGAAGAAAATCCAGTAGGGTCCTATGTCACGACTTTCCAATTAGCAGAGGGATTGAAGGGAAAAGATGTCACGATTCGTTTTGAAGGTGTCGAACAAGCCATGTATGTGTGGTTGAATGGTCATTTCGTCGGTTATGCAGAAGATTCATTTACACCGTCCGAATTTGATTTGTCCCCTTATCTTGAAGAAGAGAATCGTTTGGCAGTCGAAGTCCACAAACGTAGCACAGCTGCCTTTTTAGAAGACCAAGATTTTTTCCGTTTCTTTGGGATTTTTCGAAATGTCGTCTTAGTTGCTCGTGGCAAGAATCATTTAGAAGACTTGTGGTTACGTCCTCAATTAGATGACACGTATCAAAAAGGAAAATTGGATGTGTCCTTATCTTTTGAAAATCTTACAGCTGAAAACGACTTACAGGTACGGGTCCTTGATTTAGACAGACAAACGATCTATGAAGAAAAGCAAGCGATAGGCGAAACAGTGCAGCTCAGTATTGATTTAGGTGAAGTGGTATTATGGGATCATTTTGCGCCGAATCTCTATACGTTTGAAATTGAAACCAGGGACCGTGACGGAGTGACTGAATATGTCGAGTATCCATTCGGGTTTCGCAAGATCGAGTTAAAAGATAAAGTGATGTATCTGAATGGAAAACGCTTGATCATCAATGGAGTCAATCGTCATGAGTGGAGTGAAAAAACAGGACGTGCGATCACCTTAGATGACATGGAAAAGGATTTGGCAGTGATTAAAAATGCCAACATCAATGGCGTCCGGACCTCACATTATCCCAACCAGATTCCTTGGTATTTCCTCTGCGATCGAGCAGGTATCCACGTGATGGCAGAAACCAATCTAGAATCACATGGGTCATGGCAAAAAATGGGTGCTTTTGAGCCATCCTATAATGTACCAAGAGGCATTTCGCAATGGCGAGAAGTGGTGCTAGATCGAGCAAAAACCCATTTTGAAACGTTCAAGAACCATACAAGTATCTTGTTCTGGTCCTTAGGCAATGAGTCCTATGTAGGGGAGAATATTCGGTTGATGAATGAATACTTCAAGAAGGTTGATCCAGACCGTTTTGTTCACTATGAGGGGAATTATGTTGATCCCACATTTGAAGCTTCTGTTTCGGATATGAAAAGTAGTATGTACGCAACACCTGCGGCGGTCGCTGATTATCTAGAGAATCAGGCAGATAAACCATACATCTTGTGCGAGTACATGCACGATATGGGAAATTCTTTAGGTGGATTAGGTTCTTATATGGCATTATTAGATGAATACGAGATGTATCAAGGCGGATATATTTGGGATTTTAAAGATCAAGCACTTGAGGTACTTGATCCAGTGACCAATCGAAAAGTCATGCGTTACGGCGGGGATTTTGATGATCGTCCAAGTGATTATGAGTTTTCCGGAAACGGCATCGTTTTTGCAAATGGACAAGAAAAACCAGCATTACAGGAGGTAAGATACTATTATGGCAAATACAGATCCTAAATTGAGAATCATTTATGGCGACTGCACTTTAGGAATCAAAACAGAAGAAAAACATTATATTTTCTCTTACACCAGAGGTGGTTTGGAATCACTTAAAAAGAATGGAAAAGAATGGCTTTATCGTGAAACGCAACCAACTTTTTGGCGAGCATTGACAGATAATGATCGAGGAAATGGCTTTGGGTATCGCTCTAGTATGTGGCTTGGCGCAGGGTTGTATCTAAAAGTGGAAGCAATCCATGTTGCAATAAACGACCAAGCCATCGAACTGCCGATCGCACCAGTCAACAATCGTTATAGTAACCAAGAGTATGCAAATACAGTCGAGATCACTTTCACATTGGCAGTCAACACAACCCCACAAACGACCGTCGATATGACGTATCGTGTCAACGAACAAGGGGATCTACACGTGAACATGTACTATCATGGCAAGGAAGGATTACCCGAGCTGCCAGTATTAGGATTTCGCATGATCATGCCAACAAAAGCCACTCATTTCGATTATGAAGGCCTGTCAGGTGAAACTTATCCGGATCGTAAAGCTGGTGGCGCACCAGGGGTCTATCATGTGGAGGGCTTGCCAATCCCACCTTATTTAGTGCCACAAGATTGTGGCGTCCATATGGATACCAAGTGGTTAGAGATTACGCGCAAGACAACCTTGAATAATGCAGATAAAAGTCAGGAAGAGTTCTCCTTAAGATTTGAACAAAAGGATTCGCCATTTGCTTTTGCGGCATTACCATTCAAAGCAGAAGAATTAGAACAGGCGACACACATGGAGGAACTACCACCGGAACGGCGAACGGTTGTCACGATGTTGGCGAAAGTCCGAGGAGTCGGAGGTATTGATTCATGGGGAGCGGATGTAGAAGAAGCCTATCATATTAGTGGTGAAGAAGACCACGAATTTAGTTTTATCATTAAATAATGTAAATTGGAACATCAAAAATAGGACCCACGAAAGATCCGTAGAATGGATTTTTAGTGGGTTCTATGAGTTGCGGTTGATACTTAAAAGTCATGAAAGAAGTAGTTCGCCTGATTTTATGAAGGGATTGTTTCTGTCTCCACGTTCATTCAGTATTACTCTCTTTTTTTATGATCGGTAACGTAATCGTTACCGATGTACCCACACCAACTACTGAATCAATGTGTAAGCCATAATCTTCACCATAAAGTAATTGGATTCGTTCATGAACATTTTTGCTACCGATACCTGAAAAATAGTCTCTGTTTTTCGTTGGCTGTTCCGTATCAAAGCCATCACCTGTATCCATGACTTCAAACGTCAATTTATTCTCTCGGATCATCCCATACAAAGTGATGTAGCCATTTTTCTTCGTTTGGAACGCATGTAAATAAGCATTTTCGATGATCGGTTGGATAATCATATTGGGCATATATAAAGAATAAAGTTCCTCTGGTACCATGATTTTGGTTGAGATCGCATCACCGTAACGCAGTGTCAAGATCGCAATATAACTTCTCACACTGTTCAGTTCTTCTTCTACAGGGATAATTTCATTTTTATTGCCAATCGTACTGCGCAAAAGGTCGATAAAACTATCGATGCCTGCGACTGCTTTTTCATTTTCTTGTTGCCACACTAAAAATTTGAGGCTAGTTAACGTATTATATATAAAATGAGGCTGGATCTGTGCTTGCATCGCTTGTATCTCTAATGTCCGTTTTTTCTTTTCATTTTGTAAAGATTGCGTATGATTGTCACTGATCGTTGTTAGCAGCTGATTGATCGTAGTAGCGAGTGTTCGGATCTCATATGTTCCTTGGATCGGAACAGTAGCTGCTACTGGTTCTTTGATTTGGTTCAATGAATCTACTAATTGATAGATGGAGCGAGTGTTGCGATTTAAATAGATCGCCACTAAGATACCGCCTAAAATCAGCGTTCCAATATTATAAAGGATGATCGGAATAATGACATTCATTTGATCGGCGATCGAGTGGACATTGACCTCACTGACCAAAGCCGAGTTTTGTCGGTAAAGTGGTAAACGAGTGATCCGCTGATTGGCTTTGGTCAACGTCTCGTGTTCGACTAACTCATCAAATGAATCAAACGTCGTTCCGATCCGGTTCTGAACATTTGAAGCAAAGATTTTTTTCTCATCTGTCACAAAATCGATTTGCGTGGTTTCCGGATCGACCGATTGGCTGAATATTTTTGCCAACTCATCAGAAGTGATGGCTACGACAGCGTAACCATAAGTTTGATTCAAAGTAGATCTAAGCTTTTTGATAAACAAGACACTTGGTGAATGTTTATCGCGTTTCGTCAGTCCGAACTGAGTAAAGACCATTTGTGTCGCTGTTGGATTCTCATTGACTTTCTGGATCAACTCTAATTGGAAAAAGTCATCAGCAGTGAGATCACTCACCATGTCATTACTAATGAACATCCGACCATTTTCCCCAAAAAGAAAAATATCATCTTTGATGTTTGGAAAGATCGGTGCCAATGAATCATTCATTTTTTGCACCGTACGTAGTTGATTGATTTTCTCCAAAGTCGTTTGTTGGCCTTCTTTGAAATACCCCTCTACAGCAGAGCTTTCAGCCAATAATGTCAAAGTGTTCTCTATATTGTCATTCAATGTTTCAAAATCATGTTGGATCTTTTGTAAGGTCATTCGATTGGATTGATCGAATTGTTGGATGTAGGCGTCTCTTGAGCGTTGATAAATAAACAAAGAAATCGTCGCTGCTTGAGTGAATAAAGCAATAAAAAGAATGATCAAAAGTTTGGTCAAAAGCTCGTGTTCTCTTAGCTTTTTAATCATACGGTCAGTATTCCTTTACGATATTGTGAAGGAGTCAATCCAGTTTCTTCTTTGAATACCCGAGAAAAATAACCAAGTTCAGTAAATCCAGTTTGCTGACCAATATCACTTAACGAAAGATTCGATTCTTTCAACAATAGTTTTGCCTGGTTGATACGGACTTTTTTTAAGTACTTCGTAAAATTGATCCCATACTTTTCTGTAAAGATCGTTGATAAATAACTATAAGAAAAATGATATTTTTCGGATAGCGTTTGTAGACTGATGTCTTGATGATAATTCTCTTGGACATACTCATAGATCAACGTCAACACATCTGAGTTGTCTTTTCTGAATGTAGTGGTGACTTCACGTAATAACTTCGTCGTATTATTGACGATCAACACCAGATCATCCCACCGTTCTGCTTGCGTGATCTGTGCTGGAATTGTGATTTTTAGTGTCATGATTTCTTCTCTTTTTTCATGTTCGTCCGCGATCGCATTGATCAAGGCATAGAGTCGATTGATGATCTCGTGTTTCAGATAGCTTGGTTGCAAACGTTGATCAAGCACCTTACTCATGTAATTGTCCAATTCTTCGATGGCAGACGTAAAATCTTTGTTCATGATCTTGGTCAAATAACTTTTTGTTTGTTGTTCATAAGAAGAGAGTAGGGGAGATAATAGCTTTTCACAAATAACGCAGTGATCTGTCAGATAAAAGTGCTGTCCGCTACTTTTTTGCTTTAATGTAAGGAATTCAGAATAAAAGTTTTCAAAATCCAGAACATCAGATAGAACATAGAGACAAGAATCTGTCTGGTGTTCTTGCTGAAATCGTTCAATCAGCTGATCGAATGCCTTCTTCGAAGCGACATTGATAAAATAACCAATATCATTTGCTGTCGTAGAAAAAGGGAAGACAGAGGCGAGCTGATTTGTATATTGTGGTGCTTCTGCAATCAATTGTTCACTTCGACGCAGTTTTTCCGATTGCTTTTCTTCACAATAGACTAAAAAAAAGTAGTCATGTGGGAATTGTTCGCGTGATATACCTAAATCAAGAGAAGTTCCGGACAAATAAGTGCTGAGTAGCTGACTCATTTTTTCGAGTTCTGTCAAACGTGGTTTCTTTACTTCTGTAGATTGTTCCACCAGACTCTTTAAAGAAGCTAAAAACTCGCTAGGATTCAATTTTGGCTTAAGTAAATAATCTGAAACGCCTTCTTTGAATGAATCTTTGACCAATTGAAAGTCATCATAGCTAGATAAAACTAAGATTTTTGCTTCAGGTTGTTCCTTCTTGATCAATCGAGAAAGTTCGATACCATTTAAATCTGGCATCATCAAATCCGTTACGACGATATCAAGAGGCTGATGCTTAATAAATTCGAGCGCTTCTAGTGGTTTTGAAAAGGCCCCTTTGAGATGGAAGTCGTGCGCTGGCCAATCGATCAGGGTACTTAGACCAGAGAGAATGGTCTGTTCATCATCGATCAATACGATATTTTTCAATGTTTTTCCCCCTATTCCTTTGTTACGTAAGTTAAAAATACTGGGAAACGTTTACAAATGCAAGTCTAAAATTTCATTTACTAAATCAAAAGATGACAAAATTGTACTTTTTTCTTATTTTAGGATATTTTTCTTGAGAACGATCATCAACGAAGAAAACGTTTGCAAGTCTGTTATGATAAGCATGTAAGAAAAAAACAAACACTAAAAAGGGTGGGTATAAAAATGAAAATAAAACAAATTTTAGCTAGTGCTTTCGTCCTAACAGCAGCAGTTACACTTTTTGCCGGGTGTGGCAATTCTTCCAGTGATGCTTCGGGAAACGAAGATAAAGTAACGGTCTGGGCATGGGATGAAGCCTTTAATATCAAAGCCGTCAATGAAGCCAAAGAGTTTTACGAAAATGAGGATGTTGACGTAGAAGTAGTAACGATGTCTCAAGATGATATCGTACAAAAACTGAATACGGCATTAGCTAGCGGAAATACCGATGGTTTACCAAATGTTGTGTTGATCGAAGACTACCGTATCCAAGGGTATCTGACCTCTTACCCAGATGCGTTTGCTGATTTGACAGATATTGTGGATGAAAATAACTTTGCCGCATATAAATTTGCAGTCAACAAAGTTGACGATAAAATTTACGGTGTACCTTTTGACTCAGGTGTGACAGCCAATTTCTATCGGACAGATATCTTAGAAGAAGCTGGTTATTCAGAAGAAGATATGAAGAACTTAACATGGGATGATTATTTACAAGTTGCACGAGATGTCAAAGAAAAAACAGGAAAAAAAATCTCTGAAGTCAATCCTTCCGATTTAGGTCGTGTGCGCATGATCATGCAACAAGCCGGAGAATGGTATACCTCGGAAGATGGAGAAACAGTGACGATCGAAAATAATGAATCATTAAAATATGGGTTAGAACTCTTTGCTACCTTGCTTAAAGAAGATCTAGTCGAACAAACATCTGACTGGAATGCTGGGGTTACGGCGGTCCAATCAGGAGCTGTTGCTTCTACACCAACTGGTGCTTGGTATTCTTCAACCATTCAAGGGGCAGAAGATCAATCAGGTAAGTGGAAGATCGCACCGATTCCAGCTCTACCTGCTAACATGCAAAAAGAACAAGCTTCCAACTTGGGTGGTGCCGGCTGGTATGTGATCAAGGGCGTAGCTGGTGAAGAAAATGCGAAAGATTTCTTGGAAAAGACATTCGCAACGAATGAAGAATTGATGGGCAAATTAGCAGAAGAGATCGGTTTAGTATCGACTATGTTGAGCGCGAATGACCAAGAAGCTTATCAACAGCCGTCTGAGTTCTATAGTAATCAAAAAGTATTCGATGACTTTTCAAAATGGACAGCAGAAATCCCTGAAGTGAACTATGGTCATGAAACTTATGCCATTGAATCTGTTGTGGCGGAATCCTTGAGCCGAATCATCAATGGTGAATCAGCAGAAAAAGTTTTGGCAGATACGCAAAAACAAGTCGAAGCTCAATTAGCCAATTAAGTCATATTCAGCGTCAACAGTAAACCTATGATGAATGGAATAACAAAGAAATAAGTGGCGATCTCTTCAAACGGATCAACGAGAGTATTGTTCTTTCGTTTGAAGGTATCGTTTATAGAATAAGCAATTAATTGAAATGTCGATAGGGGACATTCGCACCGTTAGCTATCCCGTATAACTTTAGCAATGGTATTCGAAAAAATAAGAAGTTCCACTCGTTTGCTATTCTCTGTCCGATGGAACTAATCATTGAGGCAGTGGTAAAAAGCTTAGAAGAAAATAACTAGCAATTTTGTCTGACTTTCTGTGAGGCATGTATTTCTTCGACATATGTGTAATGAAAGTGGGGAATAATATGAAACAAAAGGATTTATTTAAAAATGGCAACGCGTTTTTAGTCCTTCCAGTGATCATGATCTCAATTTTAGTTTTTATACCAATGGGGTTAGCGCTGATCACCTCTTTTCAAAGCGGACCTCCGGTAAACATGACATTCAACGGATTAGGAAATTATCAACGAATGTTAGGAGATTCAACTTTCCGTAAAGCATTTTTCAATACCTTTTTATACTTATTAGTACAGGTTCCTGTCATGTTGTTTTTGGCATTGTTTATTTCCAATCTATTGAATGATAAAAAATTGAAGTTCAAAGGATTGTTCAGAACAGCGATCTTCTTGCCATGTATTACCTCAATGGTCAGCTATTCTTTGATCATGAAAAGTTTATTTTCCCAATCAGGTTTAATCAATAACCTTTTAGTTGGAATTGGCTTGATTGATAACCCGATCGGTTGGTTGACTCATCCATTCTGGGCAAAAGTATTGATCATTATTTCCATCACATGGCGTTGGACAGGGTATAATATGATTTTCTTTTTATCTGGTATGCAAAACATCGATCCAGAAATATACGAAGCTGCTGATATTGATGGCGCATCAAGGTGGCAACAGTTCATTAAAATCACGATACCTAACTTGAAACCAATCATTTTGTTTACGTCGATCACTTCAACAATCGGTACCTTGCAATTATTTGATGAGGTACAAAATATCACTGGTGGTGGGCCAGCAAATGCAACAACGACATTGTCACAATATATCTATAATTTGAGTTATAAATTCACTCCGAATTTTGGTTATGCCGCAGCTGTTTCTTTCGTTATCGTACTATTTATTGTCTTGTTATCAGTGATTCAAACTAAAATAGGGAGTGAGAGCAAATGAGAGAAATGACAAGTAGTCAACCCCGGTCAATTACAAAAAAGCAAGTGAGTATCGGACAGTTACTCTTAAGCATTTTTAAATATACCTCTTTAGTCATCGTTTCCTTTATTTCAATTTTCCCGTTTGTTTGGATGATTTTAGGGATGACAAATACAGCAGTCGATATTAGTTCAGGTAAACTGATGATCGGTGAAAATTTAGTGATCAATTTCCAAAATCTCTTTTCGAATGACTTGAATTTTTCACGCTCTCTACTTAATTCTGCAATGATCGCTGTGGTTACAACGATTTTTGCTTTATTGATCTCCTCCATGGCAGGTTATGGCTTTGAGATCTATAAGAGTAAAAGAAAAGAAGTCGTTTTTAATATTTTGTTATTATCGATGATGGTCCCTTTTGCGGCATTGATGATCCCGCTATATCGGATGTTTTCACAATTGAATGGTACGATATTAGGAATCAATAGTTTTCTAGTCGTCATCTTACCTTCAGTAAGTACCGCTTTTTTGATTTTCTTTTTCCGCCAAAACGCGAAATCCTTTCCTAAGGACCTAGTAGAGGCGGCACGTTTAGACGGTCTTAAAGAATTAAGTATTTTCTTTCGTGTCTATTTACCAACAGCTAAAAATACGTATGCCGCAGCGGCGATCATCACGTTTATGAGTAGTTGGAACAATTACCTCTGGCCTTTAGTAGCATTACAATCTCCAGATAAACGAACAGTTCCATTAGTATTATCAGCCATGGGGGCATCCTATACACCAGACTATGGCATGATCATGAGTGGACTGGTGATTGCGACCTTACCAACTGCACTCGTGTTTTTCGTTTTACAAAAACAATTTGTTCAAGGGATGATTGGTTCTGTCAAATAGACAGAAATAAGCCTGAAATTTCATGTTCAGGCACTATCACTTGAATGATCAAAAATATGAAAAACGTCACCGTTAGATTTACAATATGCGGATAACTTTTGTTATAAAATAAACTTATTTAAAATAAGCGGTAAAAGCCAGAAATAGTTTATCTATTTCTGGCTTTTATTGCTTATAGCATGTATTTTAGCCTTTTTTTGCATAGATATAAAACAATATTCGTCGATTTTTTTTTGATACTCTAGTTAGTTTTTTTGCTGTTTTTTTTTACCGTTTTTACATAAAAATGGTATCGCTTACTGTTTTTCCTCGTAAACTTACTTTTAATCAGGTAAACTAGAAGTAAAGGAGGAGGATACATGAGAAAAAATTTTAAAGAAGTAATCATTGCGATCATGCCCATGACGATATTGATCGTTATCCTGACCTTTGTATTTGCACCATTAGATGTTGAAAGCATGGGAAGATTCATTTTAGGAGCAATCATGATGATGGTTGGTATGAGTCTCTTTTTGTTTGGTGCGGATTATTCGATGATGGAAGTTGGTGATTTAGTTGGTAAATATATGATCAAAAAGAAAAGTCTACCAATCGTTATTAGTTTGGGTTTTCTGATTGGAATCGTGATCACGATTGCCGAACCATCTGTACAAGTATTAGGTCAACAAGTATTTGATATTTCGGATGGAGAGATTGGTCGAGTCTTATTGATCGGTATAGTCAGTGTGGGAACTGGTGTATTTTTAGCTTTTGCCCTACTAAGAGTCGTATTTAAACTGTCGTATTATCGATTGATGGTGATCGGTTATCTTGCGGTACTCATCGCTTCCTTTTTCACAAGTAATGAATTTATGCCAATTGCTTTTGATGCAGGTGGAGTCACAACCGGCCCAGTGACTGTTCCGTTTATTCTAGCCTTGGCTGGTGGAATGACAAGCATGATCCGTCAAGGGAAAAATGAAAATGATAGCTTTGGAATGGTTGGTATTGCCTCACTTGGTCCTATCTTGGCTGTCATGATCTTGGGGGTGATCTTCCAATGAATTTTTTGGTCACTTTTTTTACAGGTATTGGACAAGTCGGATATGAAGTCATCCTTGCGGTGGCACCAATCGTGATCTTATTTGTACTGATGAACTTTCTTTCATTTAAATTAAGAAAAAAACGTTTTTTGGATATCATGAAAGGTTTTTTGATCACAACTATCGGATTAATTCTATTTTTACATGGTGTAAATGTTGCTTATGTACCAGTGGGACAACACCTGGGGAGTGCAATTGCTTCTTTAGCGAATAATCAGATCCTGATTCCTTTAGGGTTTGTTATGGGATTTTTAGTAGGTTTTGCAGAGCCAGCCATCCATGTGATGGTCAAACAAGTCGAAGAATTAAGTGAAGGTCGGATTCATGCAAAAGTAATGTTAGCAGTGATCTCGATTGGGATCGGTTTAGCAGTCGGTCTGTCCATGTGGCGCTTATTAGCTGGTTTTTCTCTTTATTATTTCTTGGTCCCTGGATATGGCTTAGCATTTGTCTTAGGTGCAAAAGTTGACAAGATTTTTCTATCGATGGCTTTTGATAACGGTGGCGTCGCCACAGGACCGATGTGTTCTACCTTTATTTTGTCTATGAGTGTGGCAATCGCCACACAGATCGATGGTCGAGATCCAATTCTTGATGGTTTTGGTGTGGTGGCAATGATCGCATTGACACCGATACTATCGACATTAGTCTTAGGGTTCATATATAAACAAAAAGACAAAAAAGATCAGAAAAACAAAGAAAAATTACAACAAATGGAGGAACAACAATGAATGATTTAGTCGCACTAAATCTCGAGATGATCGTCACGATCGTGGATGGTGGTATTGGGGAAGATGTGATCGATTACTCAAAGAAGGCTGGCGCATCTGGGGGCACGATTTTACATGGACGTGGTTCTGGAGTCCATGACACAGGAAAATTCTTAGGGTTGGATATCTCACCGGAAAAGGATATCGTTCTGACATTAGTACCAGATACTTTGACAAATGAAGTGATGGATGCGATCGGAAAAGGTATCAAGATCGATGTTCCGGGCAATGGTATTTGTTTTAGTATTGATATCGATAAAGTGATTGGTATTACGAAAATCCATCAATATCGCGAAGTCGTTGACATGAAAGATTTATTAGAAGATAATTGAAACTCATCCAAATGCAAGTTGCTAAATTTGGAATAGAACTTACCTTGAAATATACTAAAATTTGATAATCTTATTTTGACAATAAGTCGAAAAAAACAAAATAGACCTTGTGCTATTTTAAGTTTTTTACGGCTTTTTCTTTTACCAAAAAGCCTTGTCTATTTTGCTGGATCAGTATTTTTTTAGGTTATAACTTAAAATTATGAATAAAGAAAGTTTTGATTAGATAAACTTTAGATGATTTGGGATTGATGATTTCAGAGACAGGTAGAACCTATATCAAGAGTTTGTCCCAGAATTCCCGTCTTCTGTAATTAGTGGTGAAGCTAAATTAAGAGAGCTAATTACTTCAGCGATTAAAGGGGATTTCCCCGAAGATTCAAATCCGAATTATCGTGTATTTTCTGGTATCGATATCACTAAAGCGCTAGAATCACTCAAACCATTTCTAGAATAATTTACTGTAGAGTTTAAAAATGCGCAGGAAGATTTCCAGAAATTTATAGAGAAGGAACTATCAAAAGAAGAGACTCTTGCAACTACGCCTGCGGAAGCTTACTTAATCGAAAGGTTTAGACGAGGTGATGCAGAAAATCAAGAACAAATGTAAAAAAAATTATGAAGCGCTTGTTATCAGTTGAAAAAAAGTGCACAGCTTCTTCAACAAATAGAGGATTTTAATTTTAAAAAATATTTGGCTTGTTTCTACTGATTTATTGCATGATGGGGTGACAAAGAATCACTACTCACAAATTAAAGGATTCATGAGTGCACATGCGTTTGTCATGCGGTTTGCCCCTGAATGTCGAATTATTTTCATGCTTGATAGTTTTTCATGTGAATCCAGCTACTAGACCAAGGATTCAAGTGCAGCCAAGTCCCAAGGATACTCTTATGCACGAAGTGACCCATATTGTCGCATCATCGGACGATTTGATAAGTTATCTAAGGAGTCCGATAGGTTTCAGGGATAGTGGAGAAGATCTTCGAAAGAGATACGAAAAAATTTCTGAAGCTAATTCATGGCGAGGGGGTTAATTCTTTTGTGGAAAATGTAAGTGACATGTTAAAATTGCCGACTGTCACAAAACAAGCTGTCTTGAATGCTGTACTGACTGACAAAATGTTAAAAGCAAACCTTCAAATAACCGATGCTGAGATGCTAATGGCTTGTCTTCGTGATAATTGGATTAGGACGAAACTTTTTTGAGTGCGCACCAATGAAAAGAAGTCTAGCTGACCAACTAGGAAACGGCGACCTATTGTTTGTTCTTGCTGTGATGAAAGTAGTTAATGTGGAGAATTTAATATACGAGCATCCATTGGAAACTACCTTAGAAAACGCGGAAATAACGACAGCAATCAACGTCTCACAGCTTACACAGGCCCCTTCGGGAAATAGCATTTTTTCAACAATTAAAAATATAGGTAAAACAAATAGTAATGATACGAATACAAGGCTTATTAACGAGCAAAAAATCAGAAGGCGCGCCGAAATGAATCTATAAGTTGTCAGACACCTTTAGATTCAGATACTCGGTAACGGTTATCGAATCTCCCATAATATCAAATACATGAATAAAAAAACTAATAGAGCCATGAAAAAGTTTTTTATATGCGCATAAAATTCAAAGAATAAGATTTTATGAAATCTTCAGCATATTTGCACACAAACAGTTGAAAATATGCTATTTTGTAGTAGAAAAAAGGGGGAAAAGAATGAATTTTTTAGTTGTTTTAAAAGATACGATTCTCAAACGGTCGACATTCATCTATACGCAAATCGATGAACAAAAAACAGTCTTGCATTTTTCGCCGGAGTTTCATTTAGAAGGGTTGACGATTGGGGAAATTTATGAACAAGGTGGCATTCAAGCTGCGAAGCAATTTTTTGTTCAAGAACTTCAACTGCCATTGAATGACTATCTTGAAGTATCATTAAATGAGTGGGACAAAGCAATTTCAGAACTTTTCCCTCAAGGAATCAACGTAGAGTCAGGTACCACTGAAGTACATCTATCGGTGAAAGATCTACAACGTCAGATGCGTTACCAGATCGATGAAGAAGGCTCTCTTTCAATCTTTCAGCGGCAGCAAAAGATATTAAAAAGTTTTTTAAAACAAATCAGCCGAAAAAGAAATTTGTTTAAAACAACGCAGTTACTAAAAAAATATCCAGAATTATTACACACATCGATCCAGTTTCCACAATTGCTCTCATTGATCCGTCGTTTTGTACGCTTGAAGGAAATCCAATCTAAGAAGTTAACATTCCCTTTACAAGATACCTTTCGAGTAGTAAAACGTGAAGATGAAAAAAAACTGATCGTGATCGATTTTATGAGGAACCGTCATGTGTTACAACAAATGACGATGGAAAAGGCCAACTAAGGCTTTTTCTTTTTGAATAAAAGAGAAATGGAGAAAAAAATGGGACCTATTTGGATACAACGTATAATGAAAGCTCAACAAAAATATCAACAAGTCATGAAAGGGAGATATGCGCGTCTTGATCCATTGAATCGTTTATTTTTAGTTTTAGGATTATTTTTCTTTGTCGTTAGATATTGGTTGCCTCTCAGTTTAGGCTATCTACTCTTCTTCGTTTTTATCGCTTTGACCATCGCTCGATTTAGTTCAAAGAAAATCTATGTTCGTTCAAACGAAAATCAAGCGTATTTACAAAAAACAGTTGCGATCAAAAGCTGGTTTACGAAAATGAAAAATAAACTGAAACGTCAATCCGAACAACAAGCTAGCACTACCTACACGATTTTTTCATGTCCAACTTGTCAACTCAAGCAAAGGGCGCCGAAAGGCAAGGGTGAGATTCGAGTGACTTGTAAAAAGTGCGGCACGCAATTCACAACAAAGGTATAAGAAAAAATATTAGGCAAAGGTCTAGTGAAATGAGTAAAAAGGAGTAAAAGAATGATTAAAAATTACATTTGGGATTTTGATGGGACATTGTTCGATACGTATCCGGCGATGGTTGAAGGAGTATCTCAAGCATTACAAGATTTTGGTATCGAACGACCAAAAAAGGAAATATATCGCGTGATGAAGCAAGAATCGGTGAGAAAACTACGAGAAAGTTATCAATTAGAAGAAGCCTCCTTCAATCAATTGTTTCATCAATATGAAGAACAATATCAAGAACTCTCAGTACCGTTCAAAGAGACTGAAATGGTTTTACGTCGTTTAAAACAGAAGGGAGCAAAACATTATATTTTAACACATCGTGTAACGGCTTCTACTTGGAAACTTTTAAAAGTCTTTGAGCTAGCAGATTTGATCGAAGAAGTGATTGGTATCGACCAAGGATTTGCCAGAAAACCAGCACCTGATGCAATCAGTCACTTGATAGATCGTTATCATTTAGACCCAGAAAAAACAATGATGATAGGGGATCGAAGATTAGATATTGAAGCGGGGATCAACGCAAAGATCCACACTTGCCTATATGATATCGATCATTTCTTAGGGGAGATTCCTGCCGACCATATTGTGGCGAATCTAGCGGATATTTTAGCAATCGAAAAGAATGCAGAATAAGTATCCCCTTTCAACTTTAGTTATGCTATAATTTAAACAGAGGAGTGATAAAATGGAAATTAGAAGACAAAAAGAAGTAGTAGAAGCTTTTCATTATGATTTTTTAAAACCTGATCAAGAGGTACAAACTGACTTAAAAGTAGGTTTTTCACCACTAAAAGAGACAATTGAAAACTATCCGAAAGAACATAGCATCGTTGGTGCCCGTTTAGAATTTCGTTTAGTATTTGATACATATGTGTTATCTGGAAGCGTTAGTCAAATCAACCACATCTTGAATCGCAAAGTCCAAGATCAAAATGATGTGACGCAAGAAGAGGTCGATGAATTAGTGGCCCCACTTTTTGAAATGGTCAAACGTCTGGCCTATGAAGTAACAGAGATCGCCTTGGATGCGCCAGGTGTGAAATTGAACTTCCAATCAGAAAAAGAAGAAAAAACCAAAGAATAAAATTAAGAGAAAACACCTGTGATAGTTATTAGCTATCACTGGTGTTTTTTTCTATTACTAATTGTAAGCAAAAGTAAGGAAAAATTTCGGAAAATAGTCTAGAATGAATAAGTCACTGAAAAAAATATTTTCAGGAGAAGAGCTGAAGAGTTCTTCTCGGGAACCTTTACTTCCTTAGATGGACTTGTCATTACAAATTAAGAGGAGGATGAAAATGACAACACTCATCACAGTTTTAGTGGTTCTAGTTTTTGCGGCATTATTATATGTGTTTTATCGTATGCAAAAGCGCCATGCAAAATTTTCAACGCGGGTTTACACTGCGCTAGCTGCCGGTATCGTATTCGGGGGCGCGTTGCAACTGATTTTTGGAGTAGAAAACGAGGTTATTACGCAATCCATGGATTGGATCAGTATCGTTGGGAACGGCTACGTTAGTTTCTTACAAATGTTGATCATGCCTTTAGTCTTTGTTTCAATCGTTGCGGCTTTTACAAAAATGAAAGTATCAGAAAAATTAGGTAAAATCAGTGCAACGGTGCTGACCACTTTATTAGCAACAACGGCTATTTCCGCATTGATCGGGATCGGTGTGACGATCGCATTTGGTCTTCAAGGTGCTGAATTTACGCAAGGAGCGGCCGAAACTGCTCGTATTTCTGAGTTAGCGACACGACAAGAAACAGTGGAAGGATTAAGTATCCCACAACAAATCTTGTCATTTATTCCTAAAAATATTTTTGCAGACCTTGCCGGAACTCGTGCAACAAGTACGATTGCTGTCGTGATCTTTGCGGCATTTGTTGGGGTTGCTTACTTAGGAATCAAACGAAAAGCACCAAAAGAAGCATCATTCTTTGCTGATATGATCGATAGCTTGTACCGTATCGTGATGCGTATCGTGACGTTAGTCTTGCGTTTGACACCTTATGGCGTGTTCGCATTGATGACGAACGTGATGGCAACAAGTGATTTTGATGCCATTTTGAACTTAGGTAAATTTGTGTTAGCGTCTTATCTTGCATTGTTTGCAGTGATGATCGTTCATTTCTTGATTTTGATCGGTGTGAAAGTCAGCCCGATCGACTACTTGAAAAAAACATTTCCAGTACTAAGTTTTGCATTTACTTCACGTTCAAGTGCGGGTGCTTTGCCATTGAATATCGAAACACAAACAAAAGCGCTTGGTGTGGATGAAGCCACAGCAAACTTTGCTGCCAGCTTTGGTTTATCGATCGGTCAAAATGGCTGTGCGGGTGTTTACCCAGCCATGCTAGCGACAATCGTTGCACCAGCAGCTGGAATGGATGTCTTTAGCATTCAATTCATCTTGCTTCTTGTAGCCATTGTAACAATCAGCTCATTCGGAGTAGCTGGTGTCGGTGGTGGGGCAACCTTTGCCTCATTGATCGTATTAGGTTCAATGAACTTACCAGTAGCAATCGTTGGTTTAGTTATCTCCGTTGAACCATTGATCGACATGGCTCGTACAGCTGTCAACGTAAGTGGCAGTATGGTAGCAGGTATTGTTACAAGTGCACGTATCAATGATCTTGATCGAGATGTGATCAAAGATGAAGCAAAAGTCGTTGACGTGAATGCTTAATAAAAAAAACAAAAAGCGAGAGCGAAATGCTCTCGCTTTTTTTACTCTGTAAATATATTCCGAAAAGTGAAAACTTAAAATAATTGATACAAAAATCTATAAAAATATAAGGTAACAAAAACTATCTAATACAATTCTTATTCACCGAAGGGTTATGTATTGCTATAATGAATGTGTAAGCGTTCTATACAGCCTATATTATTCGAGGAGGAACATTCAGCAATGATTCTTCACAAGCCCAGCAGTCCACTTCAAAAATTACCAGTGCAACCACCCCTTTAAACCAAGCATCATCGCTTCAAAATGACACACGTACAACGCTAATTGGCAATCAAGACATTCAAAGTAGCATAACGTCCGCCAAAAACTCAGCCAATCAAATTGCCTCAGCCATCTCAGGCGCAGCTAGTCAATTGCAAACTGCTGATACTAGTAAAAATAGTAATTTTAAAGATGAGTTGTATGAAGGAGACGAATACGAGGGAATATTTTTAGAAGGTAATCAATATTTATTAGCTAGTTCTGAAGGAGAAGTAACGATAATAGATATGATAAGTGAGGATCATGGTGTTAGTGTAAAAGACACCCGTGTAAAATTTACGGAAGAAAGTTTTATTATTCTAATAACAAATAAAGAAGAAACTCTTGACTGGATAAAAAAATATAGGGCGGATAAATAAAAATAGAAGAACTTTGAAATCAATGTTTTAATTAATGAAATTGTATCTTTTAAAACCACAGGAAATAATACAAGATGATTAATATAAAAAAAGTAAACTGAATAGATGAAGACTCAGGAGAAGCTGATATTTTACTTTCAGATGGCTTATATTCCATTGAATGTTTTTGTAGTGATTGTGATGTATCAGAAGGTGATATGTTCACAGATATAATTTATGGATTTAACATCAAACACATTGTTAAAAGTTTAAATGAAGAATATATAGTAGATAAAAAAACTGATGACTATGATATAGCATAGACTTGACTAGTAAAAGATGAGTTTACTTATAAAATGAATGACATAAATCACTTTTCTCATTCGTACCTCTCCAACATAGATTTTCAGTACCAGCTATGCTAAACTAGCTAGGACGAAAAAAGTGGAGGAATGAATAGATGTTTACAAATGAAATGAAAATCATGTTATACGTAGATGATGTTGAAAAAAATGCAAATTTCTGGCAGCAGATCGGTTTTGTTGTGTTGGATCGTCAAGAAATGGATGGTACATTGATTATTGAGATTGCCCAATCAAAAGATGCGGGTACTGCGTTTGTTTTATATGATCGTGAATTTATCGAACAGCATTCACCAGGTACAGCTAGTGGGGCACCTTCTTTGATGTTTTATAGTGAGGATATTTTTGGTTTATACAAAAAGATGCAACAATTAGAAGTGACATTAGGTGATTTAGTCCATTTAGGTGAAGAATATGTATTCAATTTTGCAGATCCCGATGGCAATTACTTTGCTGTGACAGGAAAATAACTTACTTAGTAAGAATGAAGCAAGAACTCCGACTGAAATTTTAGTCGGTTTTTTGTGTCTTTGAATACATAAGATTACGATATTTATATTATGTAAACTATACTTGCGCAAAAATACACAAGCAGAAATATCGTCATTTCATTTATACTTCTTTATACTGTTATGGAATGAATTGATGGAAGGAAGTAACTAAATGGATTACCAAGTACTACTATATTATAAATATACAACAATCACAGAACCTGAACTTTTTGCGAAAGAGCATCTTGCTTTTTGCCAATCACTAAATTTAAAAGGACGTATCCTTGTCGCAGAAGAGGGGATCAATGGGACAGTTTCTGGAACGATCGCAGAAACTGAGGCATACATGGAAGCGATGTTGGCAGATGAACGTTTTGCTGACACATTTTTCAAAATTGATCCTAGCGAGGGTCATGCCTTCAAAAAAATGTTTGTTCGTGCGCGTCCTGAACTAGTTTCACTAAAACTAGAAGATGACATTGATCCAAAAAAAATGACGGGCGCTTATTTGTCGCCTAAAGAGTTTAAAGAAGCGATTCTTGATGAAGATACGGTTGTGATCGATGCACGAAATGACTATGAATATGATCTCGGGCATTTTAGAGGAGCGGTTCGTCCTGATATCCGTAGCTTTAGAGAACTACCACAATGGATTCGTGACCATAAAGAAGAGTTTATGGAAAAACGAGTCGTGACTTATTGTACGGGCGGGATTCGCTGTGAGAAATTTTCTGGGTGGTTAGTGAGAGAAGGATTTAAAGATGTCGGTCAATTGCATGGGGGGATTGCGACCTATGGTAAAGATCCAGAAGTCCAAGGAGAACTATGGGATGGAAAAATGTACGTTTTTGACGAGCGTATCGCTGTCGATATCAATCGCGTAGATAAGCAGATCGTTGGGAAAGACTGGTTTGATGGTACTCCTTGCGAACGCTACATCAACTGTGGAAATCCAGAGTGTAATCGTCAAATGTTAGCCTCAGTGGAAAATGAAGAAAAACATTTAGGCTCATGTTCAGTAGCCTGTGCTAAACATCCGCATAATCGCTATGTCAAAGAAAGAAATCTATCTGCGGAAGAAATCGACGCTCATTTAGCAGCATTTGTATAATTTTTCTAAAAATCAAAGCTGACGTAGTTAGTGTTTATAAAATAAAATGAGAGTCATGAAATTTGTTCTTCAAATTTTCGTGGCTCTCATTTTCATCTGAAATCAGGAGATTTTTCTCTTAACTATTCGGAAATTGTTGCTACCTATGAGGATAAAATTGCGATATAATCAAATGAAAAGGTGGTGGTGTCATGAATAAACCATTTGTCTATGCAATCGGTGATGTCCATGGAAGTTATAATCTTTTTAAAAAGCTATTAACACATTATGATCCACATATTCATCAATTAGTCTTGATTGGTGATTTGAATGATCGTGGACCAAAAACAAAAGATTGCTTATTACTAGGAATGAAGTTAGTGAAAGAAACTGGTGCGGTCTACTTACGAGGCAATCATGAAGAGTACTTCTTACAGTTTCTCCAAGAACCAGAAGACTGGTATCCGTCTTACTTAAGAAACGGTGGAAGAGAAACAATGGAAAGTCTTTTGCATCCAGGTGCAGCAGAAGAATATTCACCAACTGAGATTGCCATGATGATTCGTTCAAGATATCGTGAATTGGTCGATTTTTTATGTAATTTGCCTTTATATTATGAATGGGAAAACTATCTTTTTGTCCATGCGGGTGTTGATCTAACTAAAAAAGATTGGCGTGATACTAGCCCTGGAGATTTTTTATGGATCAGAGAGCCTTTTCATGAGCATAAGAATCGGACTGATAAGACGATCGTATTTGGTCATACGATCACGCCATTACTCCATGGAGATATGCAGACAACTGATTTGTGGATACAAGATCAGAAAATCGGGATCGACGGTGGGGCTGTCTTTGGCGGATCGATGCATGGTGTCGTTTTTGAACCAACTGGAATCATCCAAGATATCGAGTATCAAAACAATCAAGGACCATGGCAACCACGTGATTGATCAGAAAAAGTTTTTGATAAAAGTGTATAGTTCTGATAAATAAGCCGAGAAACCCGAAATTTGTTCTTCAAATTTTTGGGCTTTTTAGCTTAGTCCTGAAGGTCAGATTTTGGAAAACCGATTATACATTTTCAAATTAAAAACAAAAATGAATTTTATTTTTGTTCTAGACACTGTTTAGTTACATTTAGAAATACCAGAATCTATGCTAAAATAAATCAGTATGATTTTTTGATTCTTGCTTTTTAATGAATAAACCGTAGTAGGAATCGATTTCGACTTAGAAAAGAGGCTATTTAATGACAGACAAAGTAAATCCAACGATTCTAGATCTTGTAAAGAAAGAATTGGCAGATTATCAAGCAAAACAGTTGACGACTGTTTTAAATCTATTAGCAGAAGGAAATACGGTGCCTTTTATTGCTCGTTACCGTAAAGAAATGACCGGAAGCTTGGACGAAGTACAAATCCGTGAAATTGAAGAGCGCTATGCTTATTTAGCAAATTTGGAAAAACGTAAAACCGAAGTCTTGCGTTTGATTGATGAACAAGGAAAATTGACTCCAGAATTACAACAAAGTATTACACAATCTGTAAAGATGCAACAAGTAGAGGATTTGTATCGTCCATACAAACAAAAACGAAGAACGAAAGCGACGATTGCGAAAGAAAAAGGGTTAGAACCTTTAGCAACTTGGTTATTGACCTTTTCATCTGAAGATGTTTTGACCGAAGCAACTAAATACGTCACTGAAGAAGTTCCGTCTCCTGAAGAAGCCTTAGAAGGTGCCCATGAGATCATTGCAGAGCAGGTAAGTGACAATGCAAAATTCAGAACATGGGTCCGCTCATATACGTACAATAAGGGGCTATACGAAAGTACCGTCAAGAACAAAGAAAATGATGAAAAAGGCGTATATGAAATGTATTACGAGTTTTCTGAACCAATTCATAAAATTGTTTCTCATCGCATCTTAGCAACCAATCGTGGAGAAAAAGAAGAAGTGTTGAAAGTCAATCTTACGGTTGATGAAGCTGCGATTTTAACTTATTTGGAGAAACAATTGATTCCTGATACAGCTTCGTCTTCTGCTAATTCTGTTCGTTTAGCGATTCACGATAGTTACAAACGATTCATCCAACCTGCGATTGAGCGGGAGGTCCGTAATGAATTGACCGAAAAAGCGGACGAGCAAGCCATCGCTATATTTGGTGAAAATCTGCGTAACTTGTTATTACAACCACCTTTAAAAGGGAAAGTTGTCTTAGGCTTTGACCCAGCTTATCGTACCGGCTGTAAATTAGCAGTGGTGGATGCGACTGGTAAGGTTTTAGCGATCGAAGTGATTTACCCACATAAACCGGCAAATCAAGCAAAAAGAGCCGAAGCAGGTCCTGCATTTGTGAAATTGATTGATCAGTACCACGTGGATATGGTTGCAATCGGTAATGGGACGGCGAGCCGTGAATCGGAGTTATTTGTGGCAGAACAGTTGAAGTTAGCCAAACATCAAGCGTTTTATGCCATCGTCAATGAAGCCGGAGCTTCTGTCTATTCCGCAAGTGATATTGCCCGTAAAGAATTTCCTGAGTTACAAGTCGAAGAACGGAGTGCAGTTTCGATTGCTCGAAGATTACAAGACCCGTTGGCTGAACTAGTGAAAATCGATCCGAAGGCTGTTGGCGTGGGACAATATCAACATGATGTTTCACAAAAAAGATTAGCAGAACAGTTGGATTTTGTTGTTGAAACGGCAGTGAACCAAGTAGGGGTCGATGTCAATACAGCGAGTCCTCAGTTGTTGCAACATATTTCTGGTCTAAATAAGACGACTGCTCAAAACATCGTAACGTATCGTGAAGAAAATGGTGCATTTGCTTCTCGAACGCAATTGAAGAAGGTCCCACGTTTAGGGCCAAAAGCATATGAACAAGCAATCGGTTTCCTACGTGTGCCTGGTGGCAAACATGTACTGGACAACACCGCGATCCATCCAGAGAGTTATGCAGTAGCAAAAGAGATCTTACAGGCAAACCAATTATCTGAAAAGGATTTAGGAACGAAAGAAGCAATTGAAAAATTAAGTCAGATTTCTCCACAACGCTTGGCACAACAAGTGCAAGTAGGTGAAGAAACATTAAAAGATATTCTTGAGGGGTTGACCCAACCAGGACGAGATATGCGAGATGAAATGCCTGCGCCACTTTTACGTTCAGATGTATTGAGTATGGAAGATTTAAAACCCGGCATGGAATTAAAAGGAACAGTTCGCAATGTCATCGATTTTGGCGCATTCGTCGATATTGGTGTGAAACAAGATGGTTTAGTCCACATTTCTAAATTAAGCAATAAATTCGTCAAACATCCAACTGACGTGGTTTCCGTTGGTGATGTCGTCACTGTTTGGATCGAACAAGTGGATACGAACAAAGGGCGTATCAGTCTGACGATGCTTTCGCCTTACGAGGATCAAGCGTGACACAAGAAGAATTGCAACAGTTAGTCGAAGAGATTTCTTGGACAAGCTTCCAGCGTCCGTTCATGCACCAAGCAATGTTCAACAAACGTTTGAAAACAACAGGTGGTAGGTATCATTTAAATGATCACCATTTGGATTTTAATCCGACGATGTTTGCAGTAGCCGATCAAGCAACGATCATCGGGATCATCAAACATGAGCTGTGTCATTATCATCTTCACTTGACTGGAAAAGGGTATCGCCATCGTGACTCAGATTTCAAACAGTTATTGGTAAAGACGGGTGGCTTACGTTATGCACCTGCTATTCCTTCAAATAGAAGGCAAAAAATCGAAGGATATCAATGCCAAAAGTGTGCTGAATGGATTTATCGTAAAAGGAAAATCAATACAGATCGCTATTTGTGTGGGCGTTGTAGAGGACGATTGGTATGGCAAAAAACCACGTACTTGGATGTTGAATAATTGTATGAGGAGAGAAACAGAATGACAGGTGAACCATCAAGAATTGCAGACTGGAATTGCTTATTGGATTTTTTAGCAGACCCTGACCCACAGGAGTGTTCGGAACTAAAAGCACCAACACTGATTTTAGCTGGGAATTGTCTGCCCGTCCTAGTAGATGAAGCAGCAAAGGCTTACTTGAACCAGCAGGTTGCGCAAATCGTTTTAGTTGGTGGGATCGGACATGCGACGAAGTATCTCTATAAAAATTTTGAAAAACAAGGATTCTTATTTGAACAAGGTTTAAGTGAAAGTGAGATTTGTGCCCGCTATTTGCTTGAAAAATATAGGTTACCTGAACAGGCACTATTGTTAGAAACGAAGTCAACCAATTGTGGCGAGAATGCTTCATTTTCTTACAATTTATTAAAAGCACAGGGCCCATTACCTGAACGTGTTCTTTTAATGAATGATCCCACCTTGCAACGACGAACAAAGGCGACTTTTGAGAAGAAATGGGGCAATGAGTCTATTCATTTTTATAATTATGTACCGATACTTCCACAAGTGACAGAAAGTACCAAGGGATTCAACTTCTCTGATCAAAGACTAAATGACTTGTGGCCTTCTGATTATTTCCAAGCCTTAGTATTTGGAGAAATAGTTCGTTTGAAAGATGATGCCCAAGGTTACGGACCTAATGGAACGGGATTTATCGGTCATGTCGACATCCCAGATGAGGTGTGGTCTGCTTATTTACGTCTCTTAGCGATGAATGAAAAAGTTTCGCTAAAAAGGTAATCAGGGCACTAATATTTAAGGAACTAAAAATCATCCGAATAAATTTGGTTGAAATTTTTTATTGTTTATAAGATAATGGGTTTCGTGTTGAATGTATGAATAAAATAATGGATGATAGTTAAGAGAAGAGGATTCAAATGAAAAATCAAGAAAATTTGTACCACTTTGTTGGTATTAAAGGCTCAGGAATGAGCTCTTTGGCACTTGTATTACATGAAAAAGGATTAAACGTCCAAGGATCAGATATCGAAAAATATTTCTTTACTCAAAGAGATTTAGAAAAAGCCAATATCTCTATCTTGCCGTTTGATGCAGAAAACGTCAAACCAGGAATGATCGTGATCGCCGGCAATGCTTTTCCAGATTCACACGAAGAGATCCAACGTGCAAAAGAGCTTGGATTAGAAGTGATCCGTTACCATGATTTTATTGCAGATTTTATCCAAAATTATACGAGTATCGCTGTCACTGGTTCCCATGGGAAAACAAGTACGACAGGTCTATTATCACATGTATTGACAGGGATTCGTCCGACAAGTTACTTGATTGGTGACGGCACTGGTCATGGTGATCCAGAGGCAGAATTCTTTGCTTTTGAAGCATGTGAATATCGTCGCCACTTTTTAGCTTACTCTCCTGATTATGTGATCATGACGAATATCGATTTTGATCATCCTGATTATTATACAAGTATCGATGATGTTTTCTCCGCTTTCCAAACGATGGCAAAACAAGTCAAAAAAGCGATCTTTGCTTACGGAGATGACGACTATCTAAGAAAGTTAGAAGCGGATGTGCCGATCTATTATTACGGTATGAATGAAGATGACGATATCCAAGCACGTAATATTGAACGTACGACAACTGGTTCAGCTTTTGATGTGTTCCATGGCGAAGAGTTTGTTGGACACTTTACAGTTCCAGCATTTGGAAAACATAATATTTTGAATGCACTTGGTGTTATCGCAGTTGCCTACTTCGAGAAGTTAGACGTGAAAGAAGTTGCTGACGAAATGTTGACATTCCCTGGAGTGAAACGTCGTTTTAGCGAGAAAATCGTGGCTGATATGACAGTCGTTGATGACTATGCTCACCATCCAGCAGAAATCAAAGCAACTATTGATGGCGCACGTCAGAAATATCCAGACAAAGAAATCATTGCAGTCTTCCAACCACATACATTTACTCGTACGATTGCCTTGATGGATGAATTTGCCGAAGCCTTAGATTTAGCTGACCGTGTGTATCTATGTGATATTTTTGGTTCTGCCCGTGAAGAACAAGGGGACGTTAAAATCGAAGACCTAGGGGCAAAAATCAAAAAAGGTGGTCAAGTAATCAAAGAAGATAACGTTTCGCCGTTATTAGACTACCACGAAGCAGTGATTATTTTCATGGGTGCTGGTGATGTTCAAAAATTTGAACAAGCCTATGAAAAATTATTGAGCAGTACAACGAAAAACGTTCTGTAATCATCTAAGTGAATAAAAGAAGTTAGCGTCAAAAGGGATTGTCAGGTGGCAGCCCCTTTTGGCGTTTATTTGTGGGTGATAGGTAGAGTTCTTTTTCAGTAATGTTTCGCCTGCTTATAGTGACCGTACGTATTCAATCGAATTAAGAAATCCTAAAGTATCCAGACAAAATACGAACGGTTTTTATTCAACTATGCTATAGTCTTCAATAAATAATGTACGATCATCGAAGTGATTGCTTACATAAGTGAAAGACCAAAGCATGTTCTGTAACTTGCGTTTTTTGTATGATTTGGTACAATTGGTACGAATGAATAAATAAACTGGAGGGTTTAAACTTGAACATAAGTAAACCGCGTAAATTAGGAAAAACAATCAATGAAATCGAGGAAGGCGACTCGTTATCTTTAACAGAATCAATTGAAGATAGTCAGTTATTATTATATTTAGGATTAACAAACGATGCCAATCCTTTATATATCCAACATGATTTTGCACAGAAAACGGAATATCATCAACCCATTGTTCCAACTGTGATGTTAATGGGAATCATAACAAGTGCAGTGTCAAAACACTTGCCTGGTCCAGGTTCTCATGTGGTGAATTTTTCAGCTAATTTTGTCGAGCCGGTTTTTCATTATGAAACATTGACTTTTCAGTTTGAAGTCATTCGAGTGGATAAGATGAAAAATGTTGTGACTATTTCAGTGGAGGCCACGAATACACAAGACAATCGTGTATTAGATGCAGTAGTCATGGTACAACCACCAGAATTAGAACAAGAATTAACTCTTGAAAGTGAAGGTGAATAAGATGAACAATCAAATCATATCAAATAGTATCAACCGCTTTTATGCGAAAGTCTACGGATTTTTAGGAATCGGTCTAGCGCTGAGTGCGATCACTTCCTATTTAGCGATCCAAGTTTTTCCTTATCAAGTAGCAAGCTTCATCAATAATTTTCCATTAGGTTTTATGGGATTATGGATTGTCCAAATCATTTTGGTTTTAGTTTTAGGAGCAAAAGCACAAAAAAATCCAAGCTTAGCAATCGGTGGATTTATCGCATATTCCTTATTGAATGGTATCGTTTTAGCTGTTACATTAGCTTTTTATGATATCGGAACGATCACAACTGCTTTTATTTCAGCAACTGGGATGTTCATTGGGATGTCAGCAATCGGGATGTTCACTAAAAAAGATCTATCAGGTGTGGGTCGTGCCGGAATGGCAGCGTTGATCGGTGTGATCATTGCGATGGTCTTGAATGTTTTTATTTTAAGAAGTAGTGCAGTTGAACTGTTCATCTCATTACTACTTGTCGTGATTTTTGCAGGTATCACTGCTTATGATAACCAAAAGATCGCAAATGTATATGTTCAATCAAATGGACAAGCAAATAGTGGGATTGCCGTATTCTTGGCACTTCAACTATATCTAGATTTCATCAACTTGTTCTTGGCATTCTTACGAATCTTTGGACGTAATAACTAAGCAATAAACGAAGAGCAAGATAAAAATATCTCTCATATGAAAAGAAAGAATCCACAGAATTTGATCGTCAAATTCTAGTGGGTTCTTTTTTGGGTCCTCGATACCAGTAATCACTATTTTTATCCTAAATTACTTTGTTCGCAATCTAGGATAAACGGTATTCAAAAAGTAAGACTGGTGTCTTACGCCTTAGTACGTACCGCTTTTCTAACAACCTTTTGCCTGTCCGTTTTTTCTTTTCGCATTCTTTGGCATTCTTTGTTAGAATGAGTAAGAACTTTATAGTAAGGAGTTAAGCGGATGACTAAAAATAAATTATTACTCGTTGACGGAAATAGTGTGGCCTTTCGTGCATTCTTTGCGTTGCACAATTCGTTGGAACGTTTTAAAAATCGTAATGGGTTGCATACCAACGCAATCTATGCGTTTCATAATATGTTTGAAAATGTCATGCAAAAAGAACAACCAACGCATGTTTTGGTTGCTTTTGATGCAGGGAAAACAACATTCCGAACAGAAATGTACGCAGAATACAAAGGTGGCCGTTCAAAGACACCGGGAGAATTCAAAGAACAAATGCCTTATATCCGTGAGCTTCTAACCGGTCTGGGTGTGAAGTATTACGAGTTACCGAACTATGAGGCAGACGATATCATCGGTACTTTGGCAGAAAAAGTGGATAAAGAAATATTCGATGTAGTTGTCTTGTCCGGTGACCGAGATTTAACACAATTGGCATCAAAAGAAATCAAAGTCGATATCACTGTGAAAGGTGTAAGTGATATTGAAAGTTATACGCCAGAATATGTGGCGGAAAAATATGATGGCCTTACACCGAAACAAATCATCGATATGAAGGGATTAGCAGGGGATGCTTCAGATAATATCCCTGGCGTAACAAAGATCGGTGAAAAAACAGCGATCAAATTATTGAATCAATATGGCTCTGTTGAAGGGATCTATGAACATATCGACGACATGAAACAAAGTAAGATGAAAGAAAATCTGATCAATGACAAAGAGCAAGCTTTCTTGTCCAAAAAATTAGCAACGATCGATACCGATGCGCCAGTAGAAGTGGATATTGACTCCCTTGCCTATCAAGGAAAAGACTTAGATAAATTGGTGCCTTTCTTCAAGGAAATGGATTTCAAACAATTTCTTGCTAAATTAGATGTGGTCGAAGAACAAGTAGAAATGAAAGATATTTTGTTTGAAGTGGTCCATGAATATGATGAGAGCATGTTCCAGACAAATATGGCTTTATATGTTGAGATGATGGGCGACAACTATCATACAGAAGACATCGTTGGTGTGGCATGGGGAACACCAGAGAAAATCTATGTGACAAATGACTTAGCGATTTTTGAAAATGAAGCCTTTCTTTCATGGGTCGGGGACAAGACTCGTCTGAAAAATGTATATGATGCTAAGCGTACGTATGTGGCATTGAACCGCTATGCAACGAAATTACAAGGGATCGACTTTGATGTCTTACTAGGTGCTTATTTATTGGATACGAACGAGAAAAGTGAGGACATCGAAGGGATAGCGTCACATTACGGGTATCATGATATCCAATCGGATGAAGCAATCTACGGAAAAGGCGCGAAGAAAGGTCTACCAGAAGATGAAGAAGTTTTCTTTGCCCACCTAGCACGAAAAGTTTCAGCAATCAATGGTTTGACGCCTAAACTAAGTCAAGAATTAGCAGAAAAAAATCAAGAAGATCTTTTCCGAAAAATGGAATTACCTTTGTCGATCATCTTGGCTGAAATGGAAATCAGTGGGATCAAAGTGGATGCGACTCGTCTTCAAGAAATGAAAATCGAATTTTCGGATCGATTGAGAGAGATCGAACGAAAAATCTATGAAGAGGCTGGAGAAGAATTCAATCTAAACTCACCTAAACAATTAGGTGTGATCCTTTTTGAAAAGATGGGTCTTCCAGTGATCAAAAAAACCAAAACAGGCTATTCGACTGCGGTTGATGTCTTAGAACAATTGCGTGAGCAAGCACCGATCGTTGACGATATTTTGATTTATCGCCAAATCGCTAAAATCCAATCGACCTATGTCGAAGGTTTACTGAAAGTGATCCAATCGGACGGGAAAGTCCATACTCGCTATGTTCAAACATTGACGCAGACAGGCCGTTTGAGTTCAGTTGATCCCAACTTACAAAATATTCCGATCCGTTTAGATGAAGGTCGCAAGATCCGTCAAGCATTCGTTCCTAGAAACGAAGATTGGTTGATCTATTCTTCTGACTATTCTCAGATCGAATTACGTGTATTGGCGCATATCTCAGATGACGAGCATTTAAAAGCTGCCTTTTTAGAAGGACAAGATATCCATTCAAGTACAGCAATGCGTGTGTTCGGCATTGAAAAAGCCGAAGACGTCACACCAAATATGCGTCGTCAAGCGAAAGCAGTCAATTTCGGAATCGTTTATGGAATTTCTGATTATGGGTTATCACAAAACTTAGGCATTACGCGTAAAGCGGCTCAACAATATATCGATACGTACTTTGAAAAATATCCAGGTGTCAAAGAATACATGGAGCGTATTGTTCGTGAAGCGAAAGATCAAGGTTTTGTAGAAACGTTATACCATCGTCGTCGCTATTTACCAGATATCAATTCAAGAAACTACAACATTCGTTCATTTGCCGAACGAACAGCAATCAATACGCCGATCCAAGGAAGTGCGGCGGATATCCTGAAAATCGCCATGATCGAATTGGACAAACGCTTGAAAGAATCGGACTTGCAAGCGACGATGTTACTTCAAGTGCACGATGAATTAGTCTTTGAAGTGCCAGAAAGTGAATTAGAGATGTTAGATAAATTAGTCAGCGAAGTAATGGAACAGGCGGTTGCTTTACATGTTCCACTGATCACAGACAGCAGCTGGGGCAAAACATGGTATGAAGCCAAATAATTCTTTACTTTTATACCGATAGACAAACATCGAGGGAAAATCTTGGATCGGGTTCGTTCGATGCAGGAGTAGATTGTGACAGAGCTGTCCAGCTCTGAGAATAAGGCGAGAAACCCGAAAATTGTTTTTCAAATTTTTGGGTTTCTTGGCTTATTTCTGAAGTAGTTGCTTCGGGGACACTGTTTATCAAGGTTGTGACAAAAGCGTTTTGATCTGAGCAGTAAGATAGAAAAATGAAAAATAGCTTTTCATATTTTTACAATTTTTAGCTTAATGTTGAAGGTCAGCTTATGGAACACCGTTTATTCTGTTTTAAGTTCAGGAACAAAATAGCTTTTATTTTTGTCACAGATAAGTTCGATTCAAAATCAAATAAGTGAAAATTGTAGGTGAGAAAAAGGATGCCCGAATTACCAGAAGTTGAAACTGTCCGTAGAGGATTAGAAAAATTAGTGAAAAACAAAAAAATAAAAAACGTCCAAGTGCTATGGCCGAAAATCATTGAACAACCGGAGGTACCGATTTTTGAAGCAACGTTAATTGGTGAAACGATCGAATCGATTGGTCGCAGAGGGAAATTTTTGATTTTTCACTTGAGTCATTATGAAATGATTTCCCATTTACGGATGGAGGGGAAATATCAATATTTTGAAAAAGAAGAACCGATCGACAAACACACACATGTGATTTTTTCTTTTGAAGATGGCAGCCAATTACGATACCACGATGTACGGAAATTCGGCCGCATGACGATCGTTGAAAAAGGAGCGAGCAATACCTATAAAGGAATCTTGAAATTAGGTCCAGAGCCTTTACCAGATTTATTCTTATTAAAAGACTTTACCGTAGGGCTACAAAAGTCACACAAAGCCATCAAACCTTTATTACTTGATCAAAAGTTGGTCACAGGACTAGGAAATATCTACGTAGATGAAGCATTATGGGAAGCGAAGATCCATCCAGAGCAACCAGCTGATTCTTTACGCCCAAAAGAAATCAAATTACTCCGTCAAGCAATCATCGATGTGTTGTCACGAGCAGTTGAAGCAGGGGGAACAACGATCCGAAGTTATCTCAATGCGTTAGGTGAGTCAGGGAGTTTCCAAGTGGCTTTACATGTCTATGGACAGACAGGAGAAGCATGTATTCGTTGTCAAACACCAATCGTGAAAACGAAAGTTGCGCAAAGGGGGACGCACTATTGTCCAACATGTCAGAAATTAAGAATACCCAAGTAGGATTTGTTTTAGGTTTGACAGGGGGAATTGCGACAGGCAAGAGTACTGCCGCTGCTATTTTCCAACAATATGGCTTTCCAGTGATCGATGCCGATATAGTGGCAAGAGAGGTCGTTGAACCGGATACGCCAGGACTTCAAGCGTTGGTTCAAGCATTCGGCAAAGAGATCCTCCAACAGGATGGTCAGTTAGATCGGGCAAAACTTGGACAATTGATTTTCGGCTCTGTCACTGCACGTGAGCAATTGAATCAAGTATTAGATCCATTTATCCGTGGGAGAATCACTGAAGAAATCATAGAGAAGAAAGCACAATATCCGTTGATCGTTGTCGATATTCCTTTATTGTTTGAAGGACAGTATGATACACATATGGATGCCGTCGCAGTTGTCTATATCCCAGAATCTCAGCAAATCGAACGCTTGATGGTACGCAATCAATTATCGAAGCAAGAAGCAGAACAACGGGTGAAAAGCCAACTGTCAATCGAGGAAAAGAAACAACGTGCGGATATCGTATTCGATAATCGCCAAACCAAGGAAGATTTATCCGCTGAAATCAAAAAATGGTTGTTGCTTAATCGCTTTCTTTGAGTAAATCGCAACATTTTGCTATGCTATTTATATAAAGAAAGAGGGGGAGATGATACGATGGGTACATTCAAAAACCAAAAAGATAAAGTAGTAGGTTCTGCGAAAGAAAAAATTGGTGAGATTCTCCACAAAGAAGATTTACAGGAAAAGGGACAGATCCAAGCAGAAGAAGGTAAAATTCGTGAAGATGAATACCGGGCGAGAATTGCTGAGTTAGAAGACCAACATGTCGAAAAAGAATCCAAGCGACAGGACTTAACCACAGAACGCAAAGATCCAGAAACAAGTCCTGAAGTAAACCAAGACCCCCAAGTCGATCATCGTTCAACAGAACAAAAAATCGAAGAAGAACGAATGAAACATTACACGGGAATCGAAGATAAACTATAAGGATTACCCAAGCATTGATTAAAATAGAAAATCAAAAAGAAACAGGCTGGTGCTGAACGCCAGTCTGTTTTCGTTCGTTGAGATAAAACACAACAAATCTTTCAGTTCAAGCGATTTTTTAACTGGGACAGTCGCATTGCTTAATTGTTTCATGTTATACTAAAGTTAGTAATAAGAAAACGTTTATTACGATCCACTTGAATTAGTTCAATAAAAAATCAGTGGAAAAAAATCTAAAACAATAAGCAGTGAAGTTGTGAAAATCACTTTGAACTGAGCAATAAGATATAAATTGAAAAAATCCTTTTCATATTTTATAATTTTTAAGCTTAGTGTTGAAAACCAGCCTTTTTAACACCAATGATTCATAATTGGTGTTAAAAATCAACTGATAGAACAACTTCATATGGTACATTCAAATAAGCGATCAAACTACACCAAGAGAGGTGAAAATTACGATGAGATGTCCTAGATGTCAACATAATAACTCAAGAGTGATCGATAGTCGTCAAGCTGACGATGGTCGAGCGATAAGAAGACGCCGTGAGTGCGAAAAATGTTCCTTCCGTTTTACAACCTTTGAACGAATTGAAGCGGCACCTTTATTAGTCATCAAGAAAAATGGTGAACGAGAAGAATTCAATCGTGACAAGATTTTACGTGGATTGATCCGTTCTGCCGAAAAACGGCCAGTAGCGATGGAACAAATGGAACAGATCGTCAACCATGTTGAAAATCGTGTAAGAAGTCTTGGCGAAAATGAGGTTTCAACTAATCTGATCGGTGAATACGTCATGGAAGATTTAGTGAACTTAGATGAAATCGCCTATATTCGTTTTGCGAGTGTCTATCGTCAATTCAAAGATATGTCTGTCTTTTTGAAAGAATTACAAGACATTGTTGATAAAGCAAAAGATACGAGTAATAGTGAAAATGATGCGTAATTAATAAAGGAGGGAGCATTCCTTGGAAAATGCGTGGAAAGAATTACAACCGAAAAATATTTACCAAGGAAGAAAAAGCAGTCCTTTAAAAGAAGAAGGAAAGTCTGCCTTGTTATCCCTTTACCAACCATTGATCGGGGGAGAAGCGTTGAGTCTTTACTTGACGTTGTATTCGGAGATCTCGCTAGAAACTGGCGTAGGTCCTGAAGGATTACACGCCGATTTATTGGGTAGTCTAAGTTGTGGATTACCGCAATTTTATGAGGCACGAAAAAAATTAGAAGGAATCGGTCTTTTAGAAGTCTATTTCAAAAAAGATGAAAATTTGGGTAATTGTTTTCTTTATGAGTTGCTAGAACCGATGGACGTTCCTACGTTTTTCAATGACACGTTACTTTCTTTTTTACTTTTAGAAAAAGTTGGCGAACGTCGATTCAACCAATTGACGGAATTATTTAAGCCAAAAAATCTTTCGCATGAAGGCTATCAAAAAATCACTAAGAAGTTTTTGGAAGTTTATCGGTTCAATGAAACAGTCTATGCAGCAAACCAAGAACAAGTGGAATCGATCCAGCAACAATTCACAACTGTTGAACCCAAATCATTGATCGCAGATTCAGACTCGTTTGACTGGACGTTTTTAACCGATTGGTTGAAGAAACAACACATCAATCAGTTGACAGAACCAGTTCTGCAACAAGCGAAAACATACCAACAACTCTATGGCTTCGATGAACTGACTTTAGGAGAGTTGCTTCTACAGTCATTTGATTTTACGACAGAAGAAGTATCTTTAAAAGAACTCCAACGGATCGTCTTGTTACGGCAGCAACAGCAGAATACGTTGCGACAATCGAGCAACACTCTGGTTACCGATCAGTCTGCTGAAACAGGTGTCCCTGTCAATCAGGCGTTGCCTAGTGCTGCACAACAATTGATCCAAGTCGCACGCCAAACCCCACCGATGCGTTATCTCGAAGCGATAAAAAAAGAAAAAGGCGGGTATGTTTCCAAACAGGAAAATTGGTTGTTGCAAGATTTGGTCACTCAATCCGGTCTGTCTAGCAGTGTCATCAACATTTTGATCAACTATGTGTTAGTTATAAAAAACCATGCGAGCTTAAATGCGAGCTTCGTGAATACGATCGCTAATGAGTGGGCGCAAAAAAAAATCAGTACGCCAGAAGAAGCGATTGAACATCTCCATACCTTGAGTACGAAAGCGAAACAACCGAAAGCGTCAAAACAAAACAACACGTCAAATTATCGTCGAAATGTAAGGCGAGAAAAATTGCCTGATTGGGTCAATCAACCAAAAGACGAAACGCAAATCAGTACAGAGAAAAAAGCCGAGATCGATCGTCGCTTCAAAGAGTATCTGGCTAAAAAGGAAGGTGAGAGCTAATGGAAGATGTGGGAAAAGAACTGAAGAAAATCATCAGTAAACGCAACTACCAAGAAAAGTATTCCGAGATGATTGCTGAAGTTTTGAATGATGCGGATGTTCAAGCCTTTCTGTCAGCCCATCAAGACCGATTGACGCAAGCGGATATCGAAAAAAGTTATGCCAAACTCTATGAGTATGTCCAAGAAAAAAGAAAATATCAAACGAACGATCCAACCATGATCGCTCCCGGATATGAACCAAAATTGACATTGAATTTCCACTATGTCGACGTCACCTACGTGCCGACAGAAGCACTCTTAGCTCGTCAAAAACAAGAAGAGATCAAGAGTCGTGTGAAAGCAATGGATATGCCCAAAGACATTCAATCTGCTTCCTTTGAAAATTTCGAACGAACAGATGGACGTGGCTATGCAAGCTTGGAAGCATTAGACTTCGTTGAACAATATTCAGCTGATCCTAAAAGCTTTCACAAAGGGTTGTACTTGGTCGGAAGTTTTGGTATCGGGAAAACCTATCTTTTAGGTGCAACAGCGAAAGAACTGGCAATCAAAGGATTCACCACAACGTTGGTTCATTTTCCAACATTTGCAGTGGAAATGAAGCAAGCCATCGGTAAAGATCAAGTGGCTGAGAAGTTAGATGCGGTGAAGAAATCGCCGATCTTGATGATCGATGATATTGGAGCGGATGCGATGAGTAGTTGGATCCGTGACGAAGTATTTGGTGTCATCTTACAGTATCGGATGCAAGAACAATTGCCAACGTTCTTTTCTTCAAACTTCACGATGAACGAATTAGAACAGCATTTGACGGTGACACAACGAGGCGATGAGGAACCGTTGAAAGCCAAACGGATCATGGAACGAATCCGCTATTTGACAAAAGAAATCGAAATGACAGGCCGAAATCGCCGAAATGGCTAATGTCATTAAATGATTTTTACAGAAACAGGTTGGAGTATCTACTCAACTGTCACTGTTTTTCACCTTTTCAATAAAAATTCATAAAATGAACAAAGTTAAGATGAAACGAATCCATGGACTTGAAGAAATAACCGGATGGGATCATCAAAGCAGTAACGCAAGAAATTACACGGAGGATGTATGATGAAAGCTATTTTAACTGGTCTAGTTGCTGCCGGTCTCTTGTTTGCATTGGCAGGCTGCGGCAACGAAGAAGGAAGTACAGGTTCAATCGATTCGATCAATGCAGAATCGACAGTGGAAACAGATAGTTCTACCGAACAAAAGCAAAGTGTGTTTACAGGTACGATCGAAAGCTTCGGCGAAGCGGAAGGTGATGTATACCAAATCACCGTCAAAGATGTAGAAGAAATAGAAGATCCAGCAAATATCGGTACGTCCTTCAGCAATGATGGGGTGATCTTAAATGCTTCAGTGGATCAAATCACTGGTGGTGTCGATTCCTTGAAAGAAGGAGAAAAGATCGAATTTAAATTGGTAGAAATGGCGGTCATGACGATGTCGATCCCTCCACAAGTTCCTGGAAATTCGATCATTGAGATCACTGCCCAATAAAAAAAGAATCAATCGAAATCTTTTGATTACTTGCTAAAAAAAGACTGGGATATTTTCCCAGTTCTTTTTTCTATTGAACATAAACTAATGTTATGATAGGGATAAGAACAATAGTTATCATAAAAATGTAAATAAGTAGGATAACTTTAATAAGTAAGTGTTTGTCTAAAGTCATGACAAATTGGATGACATCCAAACATTCAGTAGTTAAGGAGTGGAAAAATGAATCACACAGAGTTATCGAAACGTCTTGAAACTGTCGGACGTTTTGTACCGGAAGCTGCTCGTTTAGCAGATATCGGTTCAGATCATGCGTACTTACCCGTCGCATTGATGCTAAAAGGGAAAATCGACTTTGCTATAGCTGGAGAAGTCGTTAAAGGACCTTTTGAATCGGCAAAACGACAGGTGATGAAAAATGGACTGTCTGAGCGAATCGAGGTACGCTTGGCCAATGGATTAGAGGCCATCGAAAAGGACGATCAAATCAGCGCGATCACGATTGCTGGCATGGGAGGCTCTTTGATTCGCGACATCTTAGAATCTGGTCGACAAAACCAGCGCTTATCGGGAGAAGAACGTTTGATTCTACAGCCCAATATTGGCGAAAAAACTTTAAGAACGTGGCTGAAAGAAAATAACTATCAGATCATTGCAGAAGAAATCATCGAAGAAAACAAAAAAATCTATGAGATCATCGTAGCTGAAAAGAAAGAACAGCCCATCGACTATTCTGAAAAAGAGCTGATGTTTGGGCCATTCTTACTCGAAGAGAAAAACGCTGCTTTTTCGGCAAAATGGCAACGTGAGCTTAAACAACGTGAAGTGATCTTAGAGCAATTAAAAAATGCGAGTGAACAAAACAGATATGAGACAATCCAACAAGAGGTGGAATGGATCAAGGAGGTTTTATGACATGTCCATTAAAGCACAAGATTTCATCAAAAAATTTGAAAGCTATTGCCCGCAATGGTTAGCAGAAGAAGGCGATCCAGTTGGGTTGCACATCGGCACCTTGGACAAACCGATCCAACGTGTGATGATGACTTTAGATGTCCGACCAGAAGTGGTGGCAGAAGCCATTGAGAAAAAGATCGATCTTTTGATTGCAAAACATCCCCCGATTTTTAGACCAGTCAAACGCTTGATTACTGATTCTCCACAAGAAAAAATGTACGCTGATTTGTTGAAACATGATATTGCAGTCTATGCTGCCCACACAAACATGGATATCATTGAAGATGGGTTGAACGATTGGTTTTGTGAGCAATTAGGAATTGAGGTCACAGGTCATCTTGTTCGAACACATGAACGTGGCTACAAAAAATTGATCAGTTATCTTCCAGTGGAGGATGCTCCGCGTTTAAGAGCTGCCTTAGCAAAAGCGGGGGCCGGAGAACAAGGAGAGTATGATAGTACAAGTTTTACCTCGATTGGCCAAGGTCGATTCCGTCCAAAAGCTGGAGCGAATCCAACAATTGGTGAAGTCGGCCGTGGGGAACAAGTCCAAGAAGCCAAAGTCGAAGTGATCTTCCCAGAAAATATAGAAGAGAAAGTCTTACAAGCGATGTTTGCAGCACATCCTTACGAAGAACCAGCATTTGATTTGTTCTCGATCGATGCACCAGTTAAAACCTGGGGATTAGGTCGTATTGGGGAACTAGCAAAAGAACAGAGCTTGGATAATTTCGCAGCCCATGTAAAAGAAGTTTTTCAATTGGAAGGTTTACGTGTGGTTCGCCCAACGACAAGTCCACAAAAAATGATCAAACGAGTCGCTATTTGTGGTGGAAGTGGTGAGAAGTTTTATCCCGCAGCCTTGGCTCAAGGAGCGGATGTCTATATTACTGGCGATATTTATTTCCATACAGCGCAAGATATGCAAAGTGCGGGATTAGCTGCAATTGATCCTGGCCATTATATCGAATCATTGTGTAAGGAAAAATTTGTAGAGAAGTTTGAAAAGTGGAAAAACGAAGAGAATTGGACGGTTGACTTTTTTGTTTCAGAAACATCGACCAATCCATTTGAATTTAAATAAAAAGGAGAGTCATTTATGTACGAGAACTTATTACCGCGATTTTTAAGATATGTCAAAACGGAAACACAATCCGATCCAACAAGTCATACTACGCCATCTACCCAAACGCAAGTAGAGTTTGCGCAAGTTTTGAAAAAAGAATTAGAAGATCTAGGCTTGTCTGATGTAACATATAATACAGAAAACGGTTTTGTGATAGCTACACTACCTAGTAATATCGATCATGACGTACGTTCGATTGGTTTTATTGCTCACATGGATACAGCTGATTTCAATGCAGTAGGTGTAAATCCTCAGATCATTGAAAATTATGATGGAGAATCAACGATCGTTCTAGATAAAGAAGGGCGCTTTACCTTGAATGTCAAAGATTTCCCTAATTTAAAAAATTATGATGGCCATACGTTGATCACAACTGATGGTACGACATTATTAGGCGCAGATGACAAAGCAGGTATTGCAGAAATCATGACAGCTATGGAGATTTTGTTGAAAAATCCTTCCATTCCTCATGGGGAGATCAAAGTCGCTTTTGGTCCAGATGAAGAAATCGGAGTTGGTGCGGACAAATTTGACGTAGAACAGTTCAACGTGGATTTTGCTTACACGATCGATGGTGGACCTTTAGGAGAGTTACAATACGAAACGTTTAGTGCAGCGCAAGCAAACATCACGATCCAAGGGAAAAATGTCCATCCCGGTACAGCGAAGAATACAATGATCAATGCTTTACAATTAGCGATTGACTTCCACAATGAATTACCAGCTGATGAAGTTCCTGAAAAAACAGATGGTTATGAAGGATTCTTCCATTTGATGGCTTTGAATGGTAGTCCAGAAGAGGCGAAAATGAGCTATATCATCCGTGACCATAAACGTGAGTCATTTGAAGCAAGAAAAGCAATGATCACAAGCATTCAAGAAAAAATGAATCAACGGTTTGACCAAGAGCGTATTCAAGTAGAAATGTATGATCAATACTACAATATGCGTGAAATCATCGAAAAGGATATGAGTATCGTTGATCTAGCTGAAAAAGCAATGATCGAACTAGACATCAAGCCAGTGATTGAACCGGTACGTGGTGGGACAGATGGCTCAAAAATCTCTTATCTGGGGATACCAACACCAAATCTATTTGCAGGTGGCGAAAACATGCACGGACGTTTTGAATTTGTGTCTCTACAAGTCATGGAAAAAGCGACAGATGTCATTGTTAAAATCGCGGAGTTGAATACGCAGGTGTAATTGATCCGTTTCATTGATAAAAAAGATTAAATTTCAACCAATAATCTCACATTATTGGTTGATTGCTACACTGCATTGACATATGATTGATTCGAGGCTATTTTAGTCAGTGCTCGAATCACTGTTCATGGGGGAGGGTGAGCGTTTATTTCGCATCCACTCCCTTTGTTTTTTGCAGGAAAGTAGGAGGAATATGGTTTATGAAGAAGTTACTGGTATTTTATAACAAAAGTTCAGGAAAGGATGAAGGGGAACAATTAGCAGAATGGTTCAAGGAGTACGTCGCAAAACACCGACCAGAACTAGAGGTTTATCTAACAGAAACTGGACCGTCGATCAAAGATGAAACATTGAGGAAAAAAGCAAAAGAACATGAGGTAGATACACTAGTCATCATTGGTGGTGATGGCACGATCCACCATATCATCCAAGCATTCCAAGATGAATTAGACCATTACCATGTTGGCTTATTACCTGGTGGAACGATCAATAACTTAGCGAAAGTGTTAGGCATTCCTTTTGAGAAAGAAGAAGCAGCAGCAATGATGTTAGAGGAATCGATCCGCAAAATCGATTATGGGAAAGTGAATGATAAAGTAGTCATTTCTACTTTGACTATTGGCATATTAGCAGACACAGCGGTCTGGATCAGCCAAAAAGAAAAGCAAAAATATGGTTCATGGATCTTTATCAAACGTTTCGTAAAATTATTGCTAAAAAAGAAAAAATATCATTTGGATATCAAAACGGAAGAAGAGCATTGGAAGGGAAAAGCACAGTTGTTGACGATCACGATGTCCAACTCAGTAGGCGGTTTTACTGGTTTCGATGATTCTGCTGCGCCAGATGATGGCAAGTTCCACATCACCATCGTGCCCTCATTAGATTTTTTCCGGTTTGCATTTTATCTCCCACGTATGATCAAAGGTAAGATCTATTCTGTTCCTGGAATCAAATATCTGACAGCTAGTCAAGTCAATATCCAGGCACGAGAAAAGAAAGTGACGACTCGGACGGATGGTGATACTACAGATGACTTACCGATCGAATTAAAAGTCATCCCAGAAGGTATAACGATCTATGTACCAAAAGATGAGCAATAATTGGAGGAAGTTGATGGAAGTATTGATGCATAATCCCTTATGGTTTTATTTATTCATTGTGAATGTTTATCTATTTGGCTTGATGGGTTATGATAAACGTCAGGCAAAAAAAGGCGCTTGGCGTGTACCAGAAAGTAATTTGTTGTTTGTTAGCTTGTTAGGCGGTGGTTTGGGCGGTTTGTTCGCACAACGCATGTTTCGTCACAAAACTAAAAAAAAGAAGTTCACGATCGTTTTCATGTTAGGAATCATGATTGATCTCGTCTTGATCTATTTTTTCCATTAAGGAGTCGTACATGTCTACTAAAGGAACAAAAATCAAAATCATCATTAATTTATTATTATTGACTATTATTCTCGCTATTATTTATTATTTGATCAACCAATCTTTTGCGGATATTTTCAAGGAGTTGCTTTCAACAAGTGTCCAAGTGCTTCTGGCGATGTTTTTTTTCGGTACACTTTATCAAATTGTAGAAGGTCGCTCAATCAAAGAGATCGCCAAGCCGTTTTCCAAATCCTTCAGTACAAGTGATGGATTCTGGACGTCTTGTTATATTGCCTTTTATCGGATTGTCTCATTTGGAACGGGTACTCTGATCTCAGAAATTTATTTTTACAATAAAAAAGGGATGAAGTTTTCTCAAGGAGCAGGAGTCACTGCCCTGCATATGATCATGTATAAATTAGCGGTGATCACTTATGCAGTCATTGGCTTGATTGTTCAATTTTCTTTGTTCTACGAAAAGGCACCAAATATGATTTGGTTTATCATTGCTGGTATCATTTTGACGGCTTTGATCATTTTATTTCTTGTGACCGTCTCCGTCAGTTTGAATCTTCAAGTTTTTTTCGTCAAAGTTTCCAATCGTTTATTCAAAACTGAACGTTTACGTCACTGGGTCGATACGTGCAACAGCCAGATCTATTCACTGAGAGAAACGGTGCAAACGATCATCCAGGACCGCACCGCATTGATCAGGATCTATTGTTGGAACCTGCTAAAACTACTCTGTTGGTATGTGATGCCTTATCTGTTTTTAGTAGAAAATCATCCACATCTTGATTTTCTTTTGACATTTTCATTTATCAGCTTTGCAGTGGTTTTATCAGGAGTCTTACCAACACCCGCAGGCATTGGCTCGTTTGAATTTGTTTATCTATTGCTCTTTCGACCTGTTGTTGGAACGGTAGATGCTGTTTCTTCCTTATTGCTTTATCGATTTGGCTCGTTCATCTTGCCATTCATTTATGGATTTTTCTATGTGATTGCAGAAAGACGGAATATCTTACGTCAAGAGATCCATGAAGTAAAGGCAGAAAAAAAGCGTACAAAGGGGAAAAATTAAATAATTTGAACATCTTTCAAGGAGAATTCAAATGGAGAATCAGTCTGAGCTGAAAATGCTTAGATTGATTCTTTTTTGTTTGTTGAACAATATCTGTTCAACAATTGCTTTCACGCAGAATAGGCTAGACGTTGCTATCTCTAAAACAAGCCAGTTTCCCAAATGTATGGAAGAAACAATCAACACCGGAAGGGTAAAATTAAAATCCCTCGATTAGTTGCTGAAAGTCTATACTTAATGGTATATACTGTATATAAAATAAATAGAAAGCTTAGCTCTCGACAAGAAAGATTTTCTTGATTTTACTCATCCTACAAACAGGATAAAAGACGATAAAAGTTGCTCTTTCATTTTTTAACCGTTCAACTTTTAGACGTTTGACTTTTGGTGTCAGAACGAATCGACTGTTTGATGAATGATATGTAGTTAGAAAGTAGGTAATAAAGTGAAAAAACAAGCGGTTTTCCAAGATATAGCTGAAAAAATTGCACAACGAGTCAATGATGGAACTTACGTGACCAGTCAAAAGTTACCTTCAGATTATGATTTAGCGGAAGAATTTCAATGCAGTCGACTGACGGTGCGCAAAGCAATTGATCTTTTGATCAGTCAAAATATTTTAGTGAAAGAAAGAGGAAAAGGAACTTATGTTATGAAGCAACCGAAGATCCAAAGCGGTTCCGGTGGCTTACAAAGTTTTACTGAAACTGCCAAGGCTCAAGGAAAAAAGACCCGGACAGAAGTATTGCAAGTTGGAATCATAAAAGAAGTACCGCTGAAGATTCGCCAGATGTTCGCTGACTATGGAAATGAAGCCATGGTTTATCTGTCTCGTTTACGTTACTTTGATGATGAACCAATGACAGTAGAAAACCTCTATATACTAAAACGTTATTTGCAAAATGAAAGTGGTGAGATCCCTCAAGCTCAGCTGGCATCTTCATTGTATGAAATAATTGAAGAAAACATTGAGATTGGCTACGCGCATCAAGAAGTTGAAGCAGTTATAAGTCCGCCAGATATTGCCAAGTTATTGCATGTATCAGAAGATGATCCAATGCTTCTCGTCCATTCGATGACTTATTCTCCTTCTGCTAAACCGATATTGTTCGACACGTCTTTTTATCGTGCAGATCAATATACGTTTAAGAATACATTGGTACGTCAAAAATGAGAGGTCAAAAATGGATCAAATCAACACAGCAATTGAAGAGAATTGGCTGGATTTTCTGGATTTACTCAAACAAGTCATGCAAGTTCCTAGTGTTAAATCAAAAGCTGGACCAGGAGCACCCTTTGGTATAGAAGCACGCTCGGTTCTTTCTTTGGTCATGGACAAAAGTGCCGGATATGGGTTCCAAACAAAAGTAATCGATGATGCGATCGGCTATGCCCAGTGGGGAAATGATGGAAGTGAGTATATCGGGGTTCTGGGACATCTCGATGTTGTCCCTGCTGGTCAAGGATGGGAGTTTCCACCGTTTGATCTCAGTGAGAAAAAGGATCGTTTTTATGGTCGAGGAATATTAGACAACAAAGGGCCTATCATTTGTTGTCTGTATGGCATGAAACTATTAAAAGACCTAGGTCACCAGCCAAAAAAGAATCTGCGGATCATCTTTGGAACGGATGAAGAAAGTGGCATGTCAGATATTTCTCATTACTTAGCCGAGGAAAGCCCTCCGTCATTTGGTTTCACGCCCGATTGTAAATATCCTGTGGTCTATGGCGAACGTGGTATCGTAAATGTTGTACTCCACTTTACTTTACCTGAAGAGGAACATCAACAAATCAGTCGATTCGAAGGGGACCAGTTCCGTGATCATGTTCCAGACCAATTGCACGTGAGAATTGCCAAAAAAGAAATAAGCGCCAGTGGTAAACGAGCACCAAGTAACGCGCCTGAGTTAGGAGAAAATGCTATCACGATCTTGGCGACAAAACTAACTGAAGAACGAATGATCCCGCCAGTTGCACAGGGTTATTTCCGCTGGATTTGTCAAAGCTTTCATCAAAAACATTTTGGAGAAGGGATCGATTTAGCGTTTGAAGACGAAGATTCAGGCAAGTTGATTTTGACACCTGTTGTGCTGCAAAAGTCTCCAGAAGGCTTGCTATTAGAAATTGCCTTACGTTACCCGGTGACCGTATCAGAAAAACAAGTCGTGTCACGTTTGAAAAACCAATTGCCTTTAGGTGTTGATTTAGAAGTCGTTCGTAGTATTCCTGGATTTTGTCGGACGGAAGAGTCAAAAAAAATCGATATACTTTCAACAATCTATCATCAAGTCACCGGTAATGATCCTAAACCAGTGACAACAACAGGCGCCACGTATGCGCGTAAAATGCCGAATATCTTAGCATTTGGCCCTTCATTTCCAGGGCAAAAAGGAATTGCCCATACGGCGAATGAATATATGGATTCCGCAGATTTAAGAACAAATTTAGAAATCTACATGCGCAGCCTCCAAGCATTAACAGAATAAAACATTCAGATAGAATAAACAATTGAAAAATAAATTTCATGTAAAACGAGTTTCTAATAAAACGATGAGTTTTAAAAAGAAACTCGTTTTTTAGTATAGACATAATAGTATATACCATATAGAATATGCTTGAAAGCGCTACAAATGTTAGGTGATGGAGGGAAAAAAATGTGGGGAATGATTGCAACCTGGCGCATGGCACATGAAGGTGTCTTGGCCGCTAAACAACAATTAGAAGCACAGTTTTCATGTAAAGATGCTGTGGAAACGGCGATCAAAGTGGTAGAAGATTATCCATTTTATAAATCCGTTGGTTATGGTGGGTTACCAAATGAAAAAGGGATCGTAGAAATGGATGCTGCTTTTATGGATGGAGAAACATTTAAGATTGGTGCAGTTGCTGGGATTACTGATGTAGCCAATCCGATTTCTGTTGCTCGGCAATTAAGCGATGAAAAATTCAATAGTTTTCGAGTAGGGCAAGGAGCAACAGAATATGCAATGCTATCTGGTTTTGAACGAAAAAATATGTTAACGGCACGTGCAAAAAAAATATGGGAACAACGAGTAAAAGAAATCGCCACGTTGAATTTAGATCCTTATGATGGCCATGATACGGTCGGAGTTGTCGCGCTCGATACGCAACAACAGATGGCAGTAGGAACATCCAGTTCCGGTTTGTTTATGAAAAAACATGGACGTGTAGGAGATTCGCCATTATCTGGTTCGGGATTTTATGTGGATAGTACGATTGGCGGTGCAGCAGCTACAGGCTTAGGGGAAGATCTTATGAAGGGCTGTCTCTCTTATGAAATCGTTCGATTGATGGGGAATGGATGTACGCCACAAGTGGCTTGTGATCGAGCCGTTTATGGATTTGATGAGCGATTGCGCAAACGTTATGGCAAAGCGGGGGCGTTCTCGTTAATAGCATTAGATAAATATGGCGAATGGGGGGTAGCTACGAACGTTGAATTTACATTTAGTGTTGCAACGATGGCTCAAGAACCAGCAATTTTCATGGCCAACCCTGGTCCAGATCAGACGACAGTGATCACACCAATCACGCAAGAATGGCTTGATGCCTATGAAGCACGTATCAAAGCACCAATTTAACAGCGAATCGGATAAACGGTTAACAAGAATAAAATGGAGGAATAAATATGACAACTAAAAAAATTTATTTGTTTTGTGAAGCAGGAATGTCAACAAGTATTATGGTCAATAAAATGATGGACGTCGTCAGAAAACACAAAATGCCATTAGAAATTGCCGCTTTTCCTGCGATCCATGCGGAAGAAAAAGTCGCACAAGAAAAACCTGTGGCTATTTTATTAGGGCCTCAAGTCCGTCATTTAGCGAGTAAAATGAAAGAAACGTTTGACCCAATGGGGATTCCTGTTGGCACGATTGCTCCAGAAACATATGGCATGATGGACGGAGAAAAAGCGTTGAAAGATGTCTTGGGTTTGATCAAAAAATCAAAAGCGACAAAGTAGAGTGGCAAAATGAGATTTTCGATCGAAGAATTATGTCCTCAAACAAAAATAAAGCAACTGGATGGGAGGAAGAAACATGCAAAAATTTTTGGATTGGTTAGAACGTGTGTTAACACCAATGGCGAAAACAATCGGTGAAAACAAGTATTTGATTGCGATTCGTGATGGTTTTTTGCTATCAACACCCTTATTGATCGTAGGATCGCTCTTTTTAGTTTTGACTAATTTTCCAATTCCAAATTGGAATGAAACGATGAGCCATATTCTCGGAGATAACTGGTCAACGATGTTGAATATGCCTGCCACGGCAAGTTTTGATATTATGACGATTTTAGCAGTTGGGGGTATTGGCTATAGTCTGGCAAAACAATTTAAAGTAGATGCCATGCAAGCGGCAATTATTTCATTGGTCGCTTTTTTTATCGTGACCCCTTTTACAACCCTGTTTACACCAGAAGGCTCCACTGAAGTCTATGAAGTAGGAAGCTTGCCATTACGTTGGATGGGCTCTAGTGGCCTGTTCTTAGGGATGGTCGTGGCTTTGGTTGCTACCCGATTCTTTGTCGCTTTATTACGTAAAGGTTGGACGATCAAAATGCCAGAAGGTGTGCCACCAACCGTCGTACAATCCTTTGGAGCGTTGATCCCAAGTTTTGTGATTGTTACTCTTTTTATGATTGTCAATTGGTTAGCCAATCTAACCTCATATGGTAATTTACAAGAAATACTATTTAAGTTCCTACAAACTCCTTTACTTAGCTTAGGAAATACTCTAGGCGCGATGATCATAGCCTACTTATTCTTGCACTTTTTTTGGTTTTTCGGTATCAACGGTTCGAGTGTGGTTGGGGCAGTATTCAATCCGATTTTACGAGCACTATCCGTTGAAAATTTAGATGCTTTCAAAAATGGCGCAGATATACCAAATATCATCACAGGTCAATTTCAAGATATGTTTGCTACTTTTGGTGGTGGGGGATCTACGCTTTCATTGATTCTAGTCATGATTCTAGTATGCAAAAGCCAACGAGTGAAAAAACTGTCGCAATTGTCACTAGTACCAGGGATTTTTGGAATCAATGAACCGATTATTTTTGGTTTACCAATTGTTTTAAATCCAGTCTTACTTATTCCATTTGCACTCGTACCCACGATCAATATCATCATTTCCTATTTTTGTATGGATTTAGGATTAGTAAACTATACAAATGGTATTCAACTGCCGTGGACAACACCACCGATCATCTCTGGCTTAATAGTTAGTGGGTGGCAGGCATCTGTTTTGCAAGCATTACTGATCCTACTAGGAATGGCTATTTATTATCCTTTTATCAAAGTGCTAGATAATCAGTATTTAAAAGAAGAAGCAGAGGCGATACAGGAAGAAGAAGAAATCGATTTTGACGAATTCGATTTTGATGATTTATAGGAAAAGAGGCCGTAGGAATGAAAAAAATAGTCTTGATTCTCAATCATTTAACTGCAGGCTTGGGCAGTGATGAAAATGCCCAGCTATCTCCTGGAGGCAAAAAAACAGCCCTTGGACCTGGGCGTACCTTAAATCCACTTTTTCAAGAACACGATACAGAAATCATTGCTACATTGTATTGTGGTGATCAGTATTATCTCGATCACCAAGAAGAGGTGAATAAAAAATTTGTAGGATTTGCCAAAAAATTTAGTGCAGATGCTGTTCTTTGTGGACCCGCGATGCATTATGCTAATTTTGGCATGATGGCAGCCCAATTAGCCTTGGCCTTCAGCGAACAAGGAATTCCCAGTGTAGCAGCGATGTCTGAAGAGAATCCTGCCTTTGCCAATTACACTGAAAAGATCAACATAATCAAAATGCCTAAAAAAGGCGGAATTGGTTTAAATGATTCATATAAAAATATCAGTCACTTTATTTCAATCCTCGCTCATCAAAATCAATCATCATGACTAGATTTCGATGAATCAACTAGTTTGTGCTAAGCAATCATCAGAAATAAATACCTCTAGGTCGGAATAGAATCAACCTCTAGAATTAAGGGTAACAATCACGAAATTGTTCTATAAATGCTTGTGGTTGTTGCCCTTATTTTATAGAGGTTTCTTTTTTGACGTTTATTTGGTATAGAGTGACAGACAAAATTTACCGTAACTTTTTTCTCAAATTTTTTAATAATCGAGAGTATAATCTTTGACCAAAGCTGACCAAATGAGTATAATAATCATGTAAAGGTTAAAGAAAACGAGACTTTAGACGGATGTTATAGACGTTAGAGAAAGTTATAGTTGACTTTGACCAAACAACTTCTACTACAGGAGGGAAATATATGAATAGTGAAAAAATGACAACTACGCTCCAAGAAGCGATTGCAGAAGCACAACAAGTAGCGATGACAAGAAAACATCAAGAAATCGACATCGTTCATTTATGGAAGATCTTTTTACAGCCAAATCATTTTGGCCGTAATCTATATACAGATGCAGGTATCGATGCAGATGCGTTTGAACAAGAGATTGATCGAGTGTTAGATGAGTATCCAACAGTCTCAGGCAGCAATGTCCAATACGGACAAAATCTTAGTCAAAATCTTTTTCATTTATTGAATGAAGCGGATCAATTGAGAGAAAGTTTTGGTGATGAATTCTTATCCACTGAGATCGTGCTATTAGCTTTAATGAAATTAAAAAATTATCCACTGACTGTTTATTTGACAAAACAGGGACTGAATGAAAAAGAATTGCGTAAAAATATCGAAGACATGCGGGGAGGAGAGCGTGTGACCTCAAAAAATCAAGAAGAACAATATAAAGCGTTAGAAAAATATGGTGTCGATCTCGTCCAACAAGTTCGTAGTGGCAAAATGGACCCGATCATTGGCCGAGATGAAGAAATTCGTGATGTGATCCGGATCTTGTCACGTAAAACTAAAAACAACCCTGTGTTGATCGGGGAACCTGGTGTTGGTAAAACAGCGATCGTTGAAGGATTAGCGCAACGTATCGTTCGCAAAGATGTACCAGAAAACTTAAAAGATAAAACCATTTTTTCTTTAGATATGGGTGCCTTGATTGCTGGAGCAAAATTCCGTGGGGAGTTTGAAGAACGCTTAAAAGCAGTCTTGAAAGAAGTGAAGAAAAGCGATGGACGGATCATCTTGTTCATCGATGAGATCCACAATATCGTCGGTGCAGGAAAAACGGAAGGTAGTATGGATGCCGGTAACTTGCTTAAACCGATGTTAGCTCGTGGGGAACTTCATTTGATCGGGGCGACTACTTTAGATGAATACCGCCAATACATGGAAAAGGACAAAGCGTTAGAGCGCCGTTTCCAAAAAGTATTAGTTAAGGAACCAACTGTTGAAGATACGATCAGTATTCTTCGAGGATTGAAAGAGCGTTTTGAGATCCACCATAGCGTCAATATCCATGACAATGCTTTGGTTGCGGCAGCTACATTATCCGATCGCTATATCACAGACCGCTTTTTACCTGATAAAGCCATTGATTTGATCGATGAGGCAAGTGCTACGATCCGAGTGGAAATGAATTCCATGCCAACGGAATTAGATCAAGTGACTCGTCGATTGATGCAGTTGGAGATCGAAGAAGCAGCTTTGAAGAAAGAATCTGATGATGCAAGTAAAAAACGTTTGAAGAACTTACAAGAAGAACTAGCCGATCTTCGAGAAGAAGCCAATGCGATGAAGATGCAGTGGGAAACTGAAAAAGAAGAAGTAAATACCGTTTCTTCTAAACGTGCAGAAATCGATAAGGCAAAACATGAATTAGAAGACGCAGAAAACAATTATGATCTTGAGCGTGCTGCTGTTTTGCGTCATGGTACCATTCCACAATTAGAGAAAGAACTAGCAGAACTTGAAGCAAAAACAAAAGACAGTGACATCAAGATGGTACAAGAATCTGTCACTGAAAATGAAATTGCTCAAGTCGTAGGTCGTTTAACAGGGATTCCAGTAACAAAACTCGTGGAAGGTGAACGCGAAAAACTAATCAAGTTGAATGAAACTCTTCATAAACGTGTCATTGGGCAAGATGAAGCGGTAGACGCAGTAAGTGATGCGGTCATTCGTTCTCGTGCGGGATTACAAGATCCAAACCGACCATTGGGTTCATTCTTATTCTTAGGACCAACTGGTGTCGGTAAAACCGAACTAGCAAAAGCTTTAGCAGAAAACTTGTTTGATTCTGAAGAGCATATGGTGCGGATCGATATGAGTGAATACATGGAAAAACATGCCGTTTCTCGTTTAGTTGGTGCGCCTCCAGGCTACATTGGCTACGAAGAAGGTGGACAGCTAACAGAGGCTGTGCGACGAAACCCATATACGATCGTTTTGCTTGATGAAATTGAAAAGGCACATCCAGACGTCTTCAATATTTTATTACAAGTATTAGACGATGGTCGTTTGACGGATTCCAAAGGTCGTCTCGTTGACTTTAAAAACACGGTGATGATCATGACAAGCAATATCGGTTCTCAATTATTGTTAGAAGGTGTCACCCCAGAAGGAACGATTCCAGAAGAAGTCGAAGAACAAGTGCGAACGATCCTTCGTGGTCATTTCAAACCAGAATTCTTGAATCGTATTGATGACACGATCCTCTTTACGCCATTAAGTCTAAACAATGTCAAAGGGATCGTTGACAAGATGATTTCTCATTTGGCACATCGTTTAGAACATCAAGAAATCATTTTGGAAATCAGTGACGAAGCAAAAACATGGATTGCAGAAAATGCGTACGAGCCTGCATATGGCGCACGCCCATTGAAACGATTCATCACAAAAGAAGTTGAAACGCCATTGGCTAAAGAAATCGTAGCTGGTAAAATCATGCCAAAATCGAAAGTAACGATCACTTTGTTTGATCACCACTTGGCATTCGCAACTGAAAACTTACCCGAAGATGAATCATAAGAAACGCTTGTACTACCCTTATACATGACAGAAGGGGAAAGCATTACCTGTCAAAGTAAAAGACTATTACTGATAGTCTGCACTTTGACAGGTATTTTTTTTCGTCTATACTTAATAAACAATTACATGGTTCATTGAAGGACCAGAACTAGAAAATGAATGGTAGTCGTCAAGTTAACGGCTAAACCTATGATTTACTGTATTCAAAACGGTAAAAGTAAGTGTTTTCATAAATCGGTAGACAAGCTAAGATAGGAAATGTAGATGAGGTGATAGTGTGATGATCAAGGAACGAGAAAAAGCAATCATTCAATATATTTTGATGAACGAACATACGACGGTCACAAAAATAGCGAAACACATGAATTTATCGAATAAAACAGTTTCACAATCATTAAAATTGATCGATGAACTATTTAGCGGAACAACCATCGAACTAATTAGAAAACCACGAGTTGGTGTCTCGATCAACGGTGATCCAAACGAAGTACTAAGTGAGCTTGATACGACGACAATGGTAACAGTTCCAGCTTCTAAAAAAGAACGTATCCAATTCCTCTGTTTTGAACTCTTGAAAAAAAAGACCTATTTCACTCGCCAAGAACTACAAGATACACTATTTATAAGCAAATCGACATTAGAAGGTGATATGAACCAAGTCCATGAGATTTTCCGCCATTTCAACGTTAGCATCGATCGCCTGCCTGGTAAAGGTTCATTTCTAAACTTATCAGAGCAAGAAAAAAGACGCTTAGCATTTGATCTAATCTACTATTTTTGGGGTAGTAATTGGAAAATCACCAAAAAGAATCAACTATATCTACACTCGATCCAAGGCATTCCTCCTTTTGTCAATGAGTTCATCGACATGAAGAACATCACATTAGTTGATACATTATTACAGGAATACCTAAGAGAGGCACAAATAAGGTTGAATGATACGACCTACCATTCATTATTGCTCCATCTGTTGATTATGATTGATCGCGTAAGAGAAGATAACTATTTAGAAAGTGAAGGAGTATTTGGAAAAGTCAGAGAAAATAAACCATTTGATTTATTCATTCGAAAATTAGAAAAAACTTTCTTATTGACATTACCTTCTTCTGAAGTCCGTTATATTCTCTTACACTTAGAAGGTGATACATTGCTTGAACAAACGAAGCAAATGCATGAAGTGACAGATGAACACATTCGCCAATTGATTCACGAAAATGTAACCCTTTACAACGAAAGTATCATTTTAGGGTTAGTTACGCACATCAAAGAAGCAGTCTTGCGTATCAAAAAAGGATTATTGATCCATAATCCTTTTTTACAAGATGTGAAGAAAAACTTTCCTGTGGCTTTTACAGAAGCCATCCAATTAGCGAATGCCTTAAGCCAAGATTTTTCCATCAACGTCCCAGAAGATGAAGTCGCTTTTCTTGCTGTCCATATCCAAGCAATGAAAGAGCAAAAAGAAGAAAAACATCAAAAGAAAGTCAGTGTCTTACTTGTTTGTAGCAGTGGCAAAGGCACCTCACAACTCTTGGCTGCCCGACTTCGTAGAAATTATGAGAAGATCGAAATTTCTAGGATACTTTCGATCCAAGAGTTGATGCAGACATCGATCGATGAAGATCTGGTGATATCGACTGTCAACTTGAACCTAGAGACGATACCAACGATCAATGTTTCACCGGTTCTCAACAAATTAGAACGTCAGAAAATCGAGCAATTTTTAAAAAATGCCCAAAATAAACCAATCAAATCAACGAATCACTTTGGGAAGTTGATCAAAGATGACTTGATCTTTTTGGATCATTCATTCACAGACTATCAAGAAGTGATCCAATTCGTAGGACAACAATTGATTAAAAAAGGATACGCAGAAGAAAAAATCATCTCTTCTTCTTTAGAAAGAGAACAGCTTTCTTTTACCTCTTTTGGAAAATTTGCAACACCACACGGGGCCCCTAAATATGTTAAAAAATCGGCGATCGTCTTTTTACGATTAGCTAATGAATTGATGTGGGGAGAAACGAAAGTCAAATATTTATTTTTCATCTGTATTAAAGATGAAACAGCACAAGAGCTGGAAGAAATCTATGATGTCATGCTAGAGATCATCGAATCTGGTGAAAAAAACTATTTGTTAAAGGGAACAAAAAATGAGATCAAAAACTATTTGAAAGAGGAATTTTAATATGAGCATTGCAACTTTACTACCTTCTGATCATATTTTTTTAGATATGGAGAGTACAACCAAAGAAGAAACGATTCGTCAATTAGGGGAAGTTCTAACGAATAACGGCTTAATCAACAACAAAGAAGCATATATCCAGTCTGTATTAGAAAGAGAAGAACATTCGACGACAGGCATTGGGAACAATATTGCCATTCCTCATGGGAAAAGTGAAGCAGTCAGTGAGCCAGCAATTGTTTTTGCTAGATTGAAACAACCAATCGATTGGCAATCATTAGATGAAGAGCCAGTCTTTGTGGTCATATTATTGGCGATCCCAGAGTCACAAAAAGGGGATACTCATCTAAGGATCTTATCTGAAATTGCGATGAAATTGATGGATGATGACATTACGGCACAGTTAAAAAATGAGACAGATAAACAACAAATTGCGAAACTATTAAGCGAATAAACAAATGAAAAGAGGAAAAAGAGATGAAAAGAAAAATTATCGCAGTTACAGCCTGTGCTACAGGGGTCGCTCATACGTATATGGCAGCCCAAGCACTTAAAAAAGCAGCAGCAAAACGTGGAGATTTGATCAAAGTGGAAACACAAGGAGCAACAGGTATCGAAAATGAATTGACTGAAAAAGATTGCAACATTGGCGAAGTCGTTATTTTTGCAGTGGATACAAAAGTGAGAAATGAAGAGCGTTTCAAAGGAAAAACAATCTTAAAAGTACCAGTCGCAGCACCAATCAAGAATGCCGAAAAAGTCATCGAAGAAGCTTTAGGAATGATCGACTAATCAATTAATCAGTGGGGGAGAAAGTAAATGAAAAAAATAGCAAGTGAAATCAAAAATCATGTTTTAACAGGAATTTCTTATATGATACCTTTGGTAATCGCTGGAGCGGTCATCATGGCCATTTCTCGTGTGGGTGGTTCATTTTACGGGATTGTTGATATTTGGGACGGTTCTCATGGCGAGAGTGGTAATGCAATCATTCGTTTATTGCATAGTTTAGATGGCTTCGGTGGCACAGCCCTTGGTTTGATGTTCCCAGTGATTTCCGCATTTATTGCCTATTCGATCTCAGACAAATTAGGGATTGCTCCTGGTTTAATTGGTGGGATGCTAGTGAAAGATATCAATGCAGGCTTTTTAGGCGCCATCGTTTCTGGTCTGATTGCTGGTTATGCGTGCTTGTTGATCAAAAACAAAATCAAATTGCCAAAATCAATGGCATCCGTTGTACCAGTATTTCTAGTACCAGTATTAGGCACATTGATCACCGTTCTATTAGTCAATTATGTGATTGGGACGCCATTTGCAGCATTGAACGTTGGTTTAGAATCATGGTTGAACGGTTTAAGTGGTGGGAATGCCATCGTTATGGCAGCGGTCGTTGGCGCAATGGTTGGATTTGACTTAGGTGGACCAGTCAATAAAGCGGCAGTGACCACAGCAATGGCACTATTGACTAGTAATGTTTATGCACCAAATACTGCGGCACAAGTGGCCATCATCATTCCACCCATCGGATTAGGGTTAGCCACGATCTTTGCGAAAAATAAATACAACAATGAATTAAAAGAAGCTGGGAAATCAGCTGTGATCATGGGGCTTGTCGGTATTTCTGAAGGAGCGATCCCGTTTGCCGTTGAAAATCCATTGAAAGTTATCCCGATCAATATGATTGGTTCTGCTTTAGGTTCTGCGATGGCAGTTGGTTTAGGGGCAGTGAACACTGCACCGATCTCAGGATTCTATGGCTGGTTCACCGTAGAAAAATGGCCGATCTATGTACTTTCGATCGCTACAGGTGCGTTGTTTATCGCGATCCTAACTAGCGTGCTACGTTCAAAAGATGCTGGACAAGGAGTAGAATCAGCAGTTGAAGAATTTGATGAAGCTGCTTGGGAAGAACAATGGGAAGCGTAACTATGACAAATATACACATTGTAAATCACACACATTGGGATAGAGAATGGTACTTTACTTCAATGGATTGCATCGTTTTAAGTGATCAGTTGTTTACAGATGTTTTGGAAGAGTTGAAAAGACAACCTAATGCTACTTTTGTTTTAGATGGACAGCTTTCGATCCTCGATGATTACTTGGAACTATATCCAGAGAAATTAGCAGAGATCAAAGAATTAGTTGCGAAGGGTCAATTATTTATTGGCCCTTGGTTCACACAAACGGATGCGTTTTTTGCCTCAGGGGAATCTATTTTAAGAAATGCAATGGTGGGCGTCTTTGAAAGTAAAAAATATGGGGAGTATCTACCTATTGGTTATCTTCCAGATACATTTGGATTCAACGCACAAATGCCGACGATTTTAAACGAAGCTGGGTTTGACAATATCATTTTTTGGCGTGGGATCGACTTAGGCGAACATGTCCAATCGCCATATTTCAAATGGAAGAGTTTAAGCGGGGAGAATGAATTGTATGCAGTGAACTTTCCCCAAGGATATGGTGCGCAACAACAACTAGAGCCAACGAAGTGTTATGTGGAAGGACGATTAGACAAAGGCATTGATTTTATCAAGAGCTACGCAGATGAAACAGAAATTTTGATTCCAACAGGAAACGATCAATTAGGGATCATCTCGTCTTTAGAAGAGAAAATCGATAAAATCAATCAAATCGGTAAATATAACTATAAAACAAGCACGTATCAAGCGTTCATGGATTTGGTCCGTCAAAAGGATCTGGAAGAGTATCAAGGAGAGTTTCGCGCGCCTGTTTTTGCCCGTGTGCATAAGACGATTGGTTCTGTCCGCATGGATCTAAAACGTGAGATTTTCAGATTAGAGAATAAACTGACACTTGAAATCGAACCAATGGTCGTGATTGCCAAGGAGCTAGGCATCGTTTTGAGCAATCGGTTAGTCATGAAGGCATGGAAAAAATTATTTGAGTGCCAAGCACATGACAGTTTAGCCGGCTGTGTGTCAGATAGTGTTGCGCAAGACATCGCCCATCGTTTGAAAGAAGTATCAGAAATCTGTGACAGTATCGAAAACTTGGTATTGAAAAGAATTTCTGAAGGACTACAGCTGACAGATCAACAATTCTTGATTTTGAATACTTCAGTTACACCTTTCAAAGGAAAAAAAGTGGTAAAACTTATCTCAAAAGTCAATCAAATCGGAGTATTGGGCCATGATTCTGCTGTCATCTCGATGGATTATGTGCCTAGCCGCCAAAATATCATGCAAGAAACACCTGCCGGCAATCGATTTATTGAAGAGCCAGGGTACTATATTTTACAAGTAGCAGTTGATTGTTCCTTTGATGGACTAGGTTATCAAGTCTTCGATTTCGTCGAACAGACTACAGCTGATCTACCTGATATGACGCCACGAACGATGATCTCAAAAGGGAACTATTCTTTGACTTTTGAAGAGGGACAACTTGCCTTTTCAGATGGTGACCAAACGATTAGAGACTTCTTGAAAATCGTGGATGATAGCAATGCCGGAGATACTTACGATTATTCGCCGATACCTAATGATCACCCAGTCTCTTTGACATTTGATTCATGTAAAGGCAACGAAGAAACCTTGATCTTGGAAGGAAAACTAGAGCTTCCTTATACATTGGCAGAACGTATCGCCGGTCAAACAACGAAAGTCTTCGCTTACCAGCTGACATTGAAGTTAACGGAACAGGGAGAGGTCCAAGGTTGTCTTTCTTTTAGAAATTCTGTATTAAATCACCGTGTCCGTATCAAAACAAAGTTGAATCAATCGATTGAAAAGGTCGTCTCTGCGATCCAATTTGGTTACTTAGAAAAAATAAACCAGTCAATGAACGATTGGGAACAAAAATACTCTGAGATGCCAGTAAATATCGAGCCCTTTGAAAAACAAGTGATCGCGTATAGTTCTGAAGAGGCATTAGTGTTTTATACCGAACAAAGTAAGGAATACGAATATATCAATGACTCCTTATACGTCACGGTATTAGCCACGACGGATTCGTTAGGGAAACCAGATTTGCTGTATCGTCCAGGGCGGGCTTCAGGAGATACGACGAAAAAAGGGCATATCATGATGGAGACACCGCTTGCTCAAATGGAAAATCAACGGATCGATTTTGACTTTTCAGTGCGCATGGCGCCAACTGATATTTCAGAACACACATTAGTGACATGGAAATCAGACAAAGAACAACCGTCGATTTCGTATCAATTGCAAGATTTGAATTATTTCGTTTATCGAATCGACAATAAGATCCAAAGTAGAATCCAACCACTTTCTTTGAGTGAAACGACGTATACGCAAATTTCGTTAGATTTGGAAGAAGGATTGGCTGTCAGTGCGATCCATAACGCTTATTATTCAGAAGGCGTAGTGATTCGATTAGTTAATGGAACTTCAGAAAAGCGTTACCTTGAGCCAGAGAAGCTTTTTGCAGGGTTCAAATACACACGTATCAATGCCTTAGAAGAAGAAGTGACAGAGACAAAAACGATCAGCGGCTATGGCTTAGCCACTTATTTATTAACAAAATAAAAAAACGTTGAGGCACAAGTTGATTCTCAAGGAGTTGCTTCTGGAACACCGTTTAGCGGGTTTTAGGAACAGCAAGTTGACTACTTGTGTCTCCGTTTAGTTGTGAAATTGAAAGAGGAGAAATTATGGCGATACACCTTTTATTTTTAGCTTTGATCCCAGCATTAGGGTGGGGCATGATGCCAATATTATCTAAGATCATGGGGGGCAAGTCAGAAGAACAATTGATTGGCACCACCATTGCTGCTTTATTATTTGGGTTGATATTTAGTTTGTTTCAGCAAGTAACATACCAAACGGTTTCATTCATTGTTTGTTTTTTGTCCGGAGTATTCTGGGCGGTGGGGCAATATTTTCAGTTCCGCGCATTAGAAAAGGCTGAAGTGTCAAAAGCGATGCCCATATCTGTTGGGACACAATTAGCCTTTGTCACGCTTATTTCAGGAATTTTTTTATTGGAATGGACGAGTTTCTTTGTCGCTATGATGTCGATCGTGGCGTTGGCGGTCATTTTAGTCGGTGTGCTATTGGTGACTAAGACAAGCAATGGAAACAGCGCAGTGGCGAAACAAGTGATTGTCTTTTTGTGCATTTCATCTGCGTTTTTGATGCTATATGTAACGATCACTAGTTATTTTGATATTCATGGACCGCAAGTGTTTCTACCTCAATCCATCGGCATGTTTGTTGGAGGGATGATCCTCTCAATGAAGAAAATCAGACAATTGAAAGTCAACGCTATCGCTCGAAATATCCTCACTGGTAGTTCCTGGGTGATCGCTAACACGACGTTATTTGCTGTGTCTGCGTCTTTAGGTGTGGGTATTACTTATGCCTTTTCGCAAATGAGTTTACTTGTCGCAACTTACGGAAGCATCATTATTTTGAGAGAGAAGAAGACATCATTAGAAAAACGCTCAATCTATTTGGGTACATTGGTGTATGTAGTGGGTGTGGTTGGAATGAGTCTTTTAAAATAAAGAATTGAAAAAAATTGACAAAGGATCAAACAAAATCCCTTGCCAATTTTTTTTATTTATCTATCATACTTGTTACGATTGATCAGTGATCTAATTTTTGTAGTCGGTAACTCTCAAAATGTGCTGGGTCTTTTTTCACTTGGACCCACGCATAAACACCCATGATAAAGGCGCCGACTGTATTTGTTAGTAAATCTCCCATTGTATCCATCAATGCTTCGCGTCCGACGAAGAGTGTACCATCAGATGCAGCAAACCGTTGCAAGTTCATTCCTAAGAATTGGTCGCATAAAAACTCCCAGAATTCCCAGAAAACACCGCATAACCCAGCAAAAGCAAATCCAAATAAAAGAAATAGCCAAGGACTTGTTTTCTCGATTGGTGCGTCTTTCAGCAAGAAGCCGATCAAACCGTAACCTAAGGCAGTCAGAACCATCGGGCTAACGGCGTGTAAGATTTTATCCCAAAATGAAATAATACTGATCAAGTGCATACCTGTTCCTAAAAAGACAGAAATGAACAAGAAAAACCAATAAAATAAAACAATGGCATCAGGAACATGGATCTTGAATAATCGGCAAACGATCTGTGGCAAATAAATCAATAGGATACCTGCCAGTGATTCGACGATAAAGGTGATTCCTTGTGTGGTCGAATATTTGTTTGTTACAAATTCGAAAATGTTATAACCAACAACAAATAGACCGAAAATCGTTAATGCAATCTGAACTTTTTTTACTGTCTTACTCACTAATTTTTCCCCCAGCTAGATATGATTTCAATGCTTTGAACAATGCTTCTTCAGAAGACACGATCGTTCCGTTCAACTTGATCAAGCCGACCGTATAAAGATTTAAATAATGGAACTGATTTTCACCAGCCTGTTGCAAGGCAGCGACTTTTTTTGGATGAGTCGCACCTTGTTGGCGGCTGTCTGTATATAAACCAATGATCGGGATGCCTTTAGCATAGGCGACACCGATCTCAGAAGCAACTCCGGCATCGATCGTCAATCCGTCTAAAAGTGCGATCATCAAGTCACTTTCTAGTACTTTTTCTGTATCAGCCAAGGCAATCATTTTGCTGTCTGCATATGCAGTCTTATCATTGATTGCTTCGTTTTCTTGTGGTAGATAGATCGACAAATCAGAAGAAATCTCTCTAATTTTTTTGACAAGAGATTCGTTATAAAGCAAATCTCCTTTTGCAAAAAGTGGTGCTGCAAAATAAATATTCATTCGTTTCAACATCCTTTGTATTAGAAATAGTCACTAAAATAAGCTTCCATGTTTGGGATGATTCGCTCTAATGTCTTGACCATCTCCTCATCTGTGGTTATGCGCTCGATTCGAGCAAGGTAAGAAGCACGACGATAATTCATCATTAGACACGTCAATGTTTGGATATCTAAACGAACCATTTTACCAATCGGTTCATTAACGATTGACAAGTGGCCATCTCGCCACGTCAAGCCAAATACGCCATTATTCCAAGGTGCCACGGAATCTTCCACGATGAAATGGAAGTCTTCTGCTGTACCAGAAAAAGGGAAGCGCTGGATAAATTCTTTGACGTCAACGATCCTTGCCATAAAGTAAGGTTCGATCTGTTCTTTGATTTGACTATCTTCTAATAAAAAAGCAAGGGGTTCATTTTTGTAGATATCGCCATGTACCCAGTAAACCATTGAAAAATGTGCAGAGATGAAGTTCCACAATCCGTTACGCGCCTCTTGGTTCAAATAAAACATCTCTTTGACATGGAAGACTTCTTCGGCGACCCAATAAAAAAGCACTCCGGTGGGTTCATTGTCACTATTGTAATAAATCGCCGCAGTCCGTTCTTCTTCATTTTCAAAACGCCAATATTCTTCCCAGTGAAAGGCACTACGAAACAGCGCACCATGATTCTTTCCCGCAAACTGTTGATAGACACGGAAAACATCTTCGTGATCGACAGGCAGTCGTTCCACGATACCAGAAACAGGTACTTGTTTAGGTAGTTGTGTATCACGTATTTTAAAGGATAACTTATCTGACATGATTTCCCAACCTTTACGCCTGTAATAAGGGATATTGTAAGGATAAAGATAAGAGACCCACTGTTTGTTTTTGCGCATGTTGTCTAATGCGACGATGATCAAGTCTTGCATCAATCCATGGTTGGCATATTCAGGATAGGTTCCAACACCAGTCACTCCGCCCATTTGGTACCGTGTACCGTGGATATTAACCTCGCAAGGATAGATCGCGATTTGAGAAATCAATTTTTCTTTATGAAACCAGCCGAATACATTTGATAATTCTAGAATCGGTCGCTTGGAACGTACAAATTCCCGTTTGTTTTCAAATCCACTTTCTTCAATATCAGAGTCAGTGACTTGAAAAACGTAGGAAAGTAACTCATTGAACTGGTCAACATGTTCCTCCGTGACAGGCTTCAACTCAAAATTTTCTCTAAAATCTGTTTGGTCCATTTTTTCAACTCCAATTTAGTTACTTGTTCACAGTATAACAAAAGTTTCTAAAAAAAACTTCTAAAGTCCTTAGAAGGAAAAAGTCTTTAAATTCCTCCTTTTCGTTGGTATAATGAAAAGTGCTGATTATATGAAAAGAGGAGACGCTATGGATATAAAGAAAATGAAACAACGCCAACAGCAAATTCGAAATTTTTCGATCATTGCTCATATCGACCATGGGAAATCAACTTTGGCCGATCGGATTTTGGAAAAGACGAACACTGTGACGTCTCGCGAAATGCAAGATCAGTTATTAGACTCCATGGATCTAGAACGTGAACGTGGGATCACGATCAAACTTAATGCCGTAGAATTGAACTATACGGCTAAAAACGGGGAGACGTACATCTTCCATTTGATCGATACCCCAGGGCACGTCGATTTTACCTATGAAGTATCTCGAAGTTTAGCTGCCTGTGAAGGCGCAGTCTTAGTCGTGGATGCCGCTCAAGGGATTGAAGCACAAACATTAGCCAATGTTTATTTGGCATTAGATAATGACCTAGAGATTTTACCAGTCATCAATAAGATCGATTTACCAGCCGCAGATCCAGAGCGTGTGCGTAATGAAATCGAAGAAGTGATCGGCATCGATGCCAGTGAAGCGGTCTTAGCAAGTGCGAAGTCTGGAATTGGTATCGAAGAAATACTGGAACAAGTAGTGGAATATGTCCCAGCACCTTCAGGCGATCTAGAAGCTCCTTTGAAAGCCTTGATTTTTGATTCGATCTATGACAGTTACCGCGGGGTTATTTTAAACGTACGTATCACCGATGGTGTTGTCAAAGCAGGGGATAAAATCAAATTGATGAGTAATGGCAAGACCTTCGATGTGACCGAAGTCGGCGTTTTTTCACCAAAAACGATTGCTCGTGACTTTTTGATGGTCGGTGATGTCGGTTATATCACCGCAAGCATCAAGACAGTTCAAGATACAAGTGTTGGGGATACAGTGACACTTGCGGATAATCCAGCTACAGAAGCATTACCAGGTTATCGTAAAATGAACCCAATGGTCTATTGTGGTTTATACCCGATCGACACATCACGATATAATGATCTGCGTGAAGCATTGGAAAAACTTCAACTGAATGATGCTGCTTTGCAGTTTGAACCAGAAACATCACAAGCACTTGGCTTTGGTTTCCGTTGTGGCTTCTTAGGATTACTTCACATGGATGTCGTCCAAGAGCGTTTAGAGCGTGAGTTCAATCTTGAATTGATCACGACAGCGCCTTCTGTAATCTATCATGTCAACAAAACAGACGGTTCGATGGTCGTTGTTGATAATCCTGCTGATTTTCCTGAACCAGTCACGATCCAAGATGTCGAAGAACCTTTTGTGAAAGCACAGATCATGGTACCTAATGAGTACGTTGGTGCAGTCATGGAACTTTCGCAACGTAAACGTGGCGATTTTATTACAATGGATTATTTAGATGATTATCGTGTCAATGTCGTTTATAACTTGCCTTTGTCAGAGATCGTCTTTGATTTCTTTGACAAACTAAAATCAAGCACGAAAGGCTACGCTTCACTTGACTACGAAATGTCAGGTTATCAAAAGAGCAAGCTAGTGAAAATGGATATCTTGCTGAATGCTGAAAAAGTCGACGCATTAAGCTTCATCGTTCACCGTGATTTTGCCTATGAACGCGGAAAAGCCATCGTTGAAAAACTGAAAAAACTGATCCCTCGTCAACAATTCGAGGTACCGATCCAAGCGGCGATCGGACAAAAAATCGTTGCCCGTTCAGACATCAAAGCCTTACGTAAAAACGTGTTGGCCAAATGTTACGGTGGTGACGTTTCCCGTAAACGTAAACTTCTTGAAAAACAAAAAGAAGGTAAGAAACGAATGAAACAAATCGGTAACGTCGAAGTCCCTCAAGAAGCCTTCATGGCTGTTCTGAAAATGGATGAGGACGAACCGAAGAAATAGCCTAATAGGCTATTGCAAAAAAACTTAGTTCTTTGTCAAATGATGTTGGTTAAGAGGAATATTAGAATAATTATGACAGAAAGAAGTGGAGAATTTCTTTCTGTCTTTTTTTCTGGAAAACAATGTTTTTCCATGTTGAAGCAAGATCCTTCATTTGAAAAGGTAATGACTTCTATCACTTTAAGGGTTTCGCTTTAATATCTTAAGATAATTGTTAGCTATCCAAGCATTCTATTAGAATAGCTAAAACATAGTAGGTTCTTGATGCGTATTTTTTAGATTGATTACTTAATCTTTATACATAATAAGGCTAAAGTCTAATTGTTACTACAATTTTCTTATGCTACCTTAAATTTAGATATGTTAAATGAGGAGGCAACAGATAAATGTTTAAGTTGATTTTAAAGCAATTTTTACAGCATTGGAAAATTTGGCTATCCATCCTACCTATTTTTATTGTTTCTGGATTAATATTTAGCACTGCTTTTGTGATATTAAATGCTTTAAGTAGGGCTGATCTTAACAGTTCAGTTGATTATGGTGTTTTTATGCAGTTACCAATAGTAATAGGGATAGTAATGTTTTTTTTATTGACTATCAATGCAATGAAACAGTGTATAGACTTTTTTGATGGAACAAATGACATATTGCTTCTTTTAGGAGCTTCTCCTGCTCAAATCAGTTTGGTGATGACTGGACAAATGTTAGTAATTGGTATGATTGGAGCTGTTATTGGGAGCGGCTTTTCCTTAAAAGCTTCACAGCTTTTTTTGACCACCTTACCTTCGAGTTCTGCTAAAGATTCTCTTGTACATATCCCGCTTCAATTCTCATGGAATGTTGTTTTTGTTGTGATATTGATCCAACTAGCAATTATTCTATATACATGTATGCGTTATTGTCTTAAAAATTATAAGAAAAGAAAGGGGAGCCTTTCTTCCAACAGAGCGTTTATTAAAATGAAGAATAGCGGCAAATTTTTGGGAATACATGCATCACTAGTGAGCGTAGGGGCAACGATATATTTATATTTAAAAAATGTTCCTGATCCAACTTTAATAAAAGAATATACTCGAAGTATGAGTAACTCGATGAATTTATTGCTTCTTCTGTGGTTGTCTGTACTGATTACTATGAATTTTTTGATTCGTCCCATATTTCGAGGGATAGTACATAGAATTGTTGGGGTGCCAAAAATGACAAAGAATCCGATGATCCGCACTGCACTTTACAATATAAAAGAATTAATAAAATTAATTCGTCCAGTCAGCATCATTACTATGCTAGTTGGGAATTTTATAGCTTTGTTTCTCAACACTAAACTACTAATTGATGGAACAAATGATAGTTCTTATATCTCAGATTTGATCATCAACCTTATTTTTGTATTCGGGGCGCCAATACTCATTAGTTTAGCAAATGTAATTGTGTCAATTTGCCTTTTTAGAATAAAAACAAAAGTTGAATCTAAAAATTATTTTTATACTGGATGTACACCAGATTGGATTTTTAAAATGAGAATCATTGAAATCAGTTCAGTTTCATTCATTTCAATAATAATTACCTTCATTGGAACAATATTGTTTGCGATTCCACTGCTAAGAGTGACCTATCTGGGTGGTGGCAATATTTTTAAGGCAAATTGGTCGGTTAATCTCCTATTATCGTTAGGCGCTTTTCTAATATTCGGTTTATGTTTTATTGCAATTTATTGGTTTGAGCACTATACGTTAAAAAAGTATGTCGAGTAGATTTATTAATATACTAAAAGAATAGATTGTTTTAATTGAATCAAATATAAGAAAGTAATTAATTCAGATTGAAAGAAGGAAAGAAATTGCTGAATTGGGAGATCCTTCTACTATCAATGAGTAGTTTGCGTCCTACAGTTTTGTATGAGAGTTTGATTTATAAACTAGAATGATTTTATGGAGGTTAATATCGATGAGAGAGATAGTTATTTCAATAAACGAATTAAAAAAAGAGATACAGCTTGCGAAAGGAAATCTTTTACAAGTGCTGACTGATATTTCTTTTGAAGTAAAGCAACAAGAGTTTGTATCGATCGTAGGACCTTCTGGTTCAGGAAAAACAACGTTGCTTCATTGTATTTCTAGCTTATTACCTCCTACAAAAGGAGAGGTGTTAATTGATGATTAATCACCATATGGATGGAGTGCAGCGAAATTAGCAAAGTTTCGTCGTAAAAAAATTGGTTTTATTTTTCAAGATTTTCAACTCATACCTTCATTGTCAGCCTACGATAATATGGTACTCCCAGGAACATTGAATGGGCACAAAATAAAAAGGGGAAATGTCGATACTTTGGCAGAACGATTGGAATTAAAAGCGGATTTACACCAGCCTATTGATGCTCTTTCGGGTGGTGAACAACAAAAAGTTGCAATTGGGCGCACAATATTAGCAGATCCAGAAATATTGTTTTTAGATGAACCTACTAGCGCATTAGATACTCACTCACGTATCCTTATTATGGAAGTACTTAAAGAATTAGTAAGCAAAGGAAAGACAATCGTTATGTTGACTCATGATCTAGAGCTTGCCAGTCAATCTTCCAGAGCAATTGTTATAAAGGATGGGCGCATTCATAATAATATAAGTTCGCCAATATTGGAAACCCTCATATTCTAAATGATACGATTCATTCATTTCTACCTTAGCTCCATCTACTTTTACTAAATGAAATTAGCGTATGCTTCCTTTGGTTCTCAAATAGATTAAACAAATCATTCGGACAAAAAAATAGATTCATGTATAATTTAATCAGAGTTTATATTACTATCGTTATAATATTTTTAGGAAACATCTTATGTAAAATCTATTGCTATTTTTTGTTCATTTATGAGGAGGAAAAAGATGAAAAGGGGATTTATTTCTAAGGGGATTTGTGGGTTCACGATACTTGCGATTTTAGCGAGTTCGTTTGGTATGAGTCAAGTTTTTGCAGAGGATTCGTCTACAATGGAAACCTCGACTGAATCGACTCAAACGTCAGCAGCTCCACAGATAAAAAGTACAGAAACGAATGAAGTCAGTCAAGAGAAAGAAACAGAGATACCCGCGCAAGAGACACAACAAACACCACCAGTACAAGCGAGTGAAGCAAAAGAAGCTCAACCAGAGCAACCACAAACTGCAATCGTCGATGGAGTAGAAGTAGTTTTGCAAGCGCCGGAAAAAGCTGGTAAAAACGAAGTTGATATCACGCAAGCGCCAAAAGAGGAATTGATCGAAGGTTCTCCAAGATTATTTCGAGCAGCTGTGCAAACGATTCCAATGTATCGTTTATTCAATCCACATAGTGGGGAGCATTTTTACACGAGAGATACTGGTGAACGAGATCATTTAAGAAGGATTGGTTGGAATTACGAAGGTGTTGGTTGGCAGGCACCGACAAGTGGTGATCCAGTCTATCGTTTGTACAATCGCTACAATGGAGAACATTTTTATACGTTGAACGCAAAAGAAAGAGATAGTATCACGAAACAAGGCTGGAAGTATGAAGGAATCGGTTGGTATTCCTATAAAGGAGCGAATGCCATTCCTGTCAGTCGTTTATATAGTAAACGAGTGAACTGGCACCATTACACATTAGATGAAAACGAGAAAAAAGTAATCACGAAACAAGGCTGGGTCTATGAAGGTGTTGGTTGGTACGCAGTTGGCAGTGGTCAACAAAATCAAGAGGACTATAAGCTATTGGGTGTGAAAAATTACAACCAATATGCGTTGGGTGCGCCAAGTGGATGTGAAGGGGCTTCTTTATTACAGGCACTTCAATATAAAGGAAAGATCACCAACTGGAGTTTGACTCAATTTTTGAATACAATTCCTAAATCTCCGAATGGTAATCCAAACAGCGGTTTTGTCGGCAGCCCATTTGTCGAAAACTCATGGACTTATTCTGCAATTTATCCTACACCTTTGACGGCGTGGGGCAAGAAGTACGGAAATGTCCAAAATATTTCAGGTAGCTCGATGAGTACGTTGTTAAACGAAGTCAAAAATGGCCATCCGGTTGTTGCTTGGGTGACGATCAACTTTCAGCCAATCCGTTGGGGAAATTGGAATTTTGGTATCGCAGCGAATAATAATCATGCGGTCACTCTTGATGGATATAATAAAGGAAGTAATCAAGTCCATGTATCTGATCCTATCAGTGGTTCTTATTGGATGAATCGGGCAACATTTGAGAATATTTATAATGCACGTAAATATGCGGTAGTTGTAAGATAGACTAAAGCTTAACAAAAACAATGGTTGCAGTAATTCTTTTCCCATAACCTGTAAAATCCGAGAATAGTTTGGATTTTATGGGTTTTTTTTATTGCATTATTCTATCTAGTTCAAAATCAATGGTTAGAAACAAATTCTATTACGTTAATGTAAGTTAAACATAGGAAGAATAGATTTCGGATCATTGCCTTATTTTATAATTTAGACAGGAAGTGAAAAAGAATAGGGAAGTGGAAATGATAATGGGAAAACTAGTAAAAGGATTATTAGTAATTGCGCTTATTTTAGGAATCGGTGCATTTTTTATTGAATCAAAGACAGAAGGCTTTCAAGCATTAACGGATAATTTTTTATCTGATAAAGAAGTGAAAGAATACTATGTCAAAACAAGTAGTGGGGATAAAAAAGGGAAGGATTATCTCTAGACGTTTGAAGGATACGATGAAGATGACACTCAACAAACAGTAAATAAAATTAGCGGATCACAAATTAAAGTAAGGTCGATACTTGTAAAATCGATGCAAAAGGTTTACAAGGAAAGCGCTGGAGTGAAGTATCAGAAAACGAAGTGCCTACGAAAGCATTGCAAAAAATCAATATATAATGGCTGAATTGTTTAATTACATTTGAGGTAGTTAATAATAAAAAAAGCTCACCGTGATGGATGTGATACATATCATGGGTGCTTTTTCAATGTTCTCAAAAACACACGCTCAGTACAAGGTCGATCAGCCATATTTTTTATTAGTGTTACTTTTTTGACAAACAAATAAATACATGGTATTGTTGTTCTACCTAAAACGTAATAGTTACGATTTGGATAATATAAAGTGAAATAAAGGAGCAGATTATTAGTGGCAAAAAAATCAAAAATTGCAAAAATGAATAAGCAAGTAGCTTTGATCAATAAATATAGTGAACAACGTCAAGAGTTGAAAGCAGCAAATGATTATGAAGGACTAGCTAAGTTGCCCAAAGAGTCTAATCCTAATCGTTTAAAACTTAGAGATCAAACAGATGGACGTCCTCGAGGCTACATGAGAAAATTTGGCATGTCTCGAATCACTTTTAGAGAACTGGCACATCAAGGATTGATCCCAGGAGTTAAAAAAGCAAGTTGGTAAAATAGGAGGAAAAAGTTATGGCAGTACCAGCAAGAAAAACATCGAAAGCAAAAAAACGTTTGCGACGAACACACCAAAGTTTGACGAAACCAGAGATTTCTTTTGACGAGTTGACTGGTGATTATCGTCGAAGCCATCATGTCTCTTTAAAAGGCTACTATAAAGGACGCAAAGTGACAGAATAACCGATTGGAAGCTGCAAGGGGGTTCAAGAAATGGAAATTATTTATCCGCCATTAGTCGAACAAGGAATCAAATATTATTCGGAAACGGTGAAAGAACCTGTAGATAAAGGGGAATTCTATCGTGCGATGGTCGATAAGAAACTGATCACAGAAACTGGCCTTCCTACAGAACATGCGCTAGAGCAAGGCTTTGTCAAAGACTATTACGAAAAACAAAACTTGTCCTTTGAAGAATTTTTGGACATTTATCCTATTTTTCAAAAGTATGACGCCGATTTGTTCAAATCTATTGACGGCTTCTGGGAGATTCCTGTAGACTTGAAAATAGAATTAATGGAAATGCTTGAAACTGATCAACTGGATTATGATGACGAACAACAAATCAACATCTATTTAGAAGATCGATAAAAGGATAGAATAAGAAAATCCAAAAGGACAATCAATATGCACAACTTTCGTAAATCAGGTATAAAACCTTGGGATATCATCATTATTAGTATTCTGGTAGTTGCTTCTTTCGTTCCGACAATTGTCTTTGCTTTGTCATTTGATAACGCAGAAATCGGTAATAGTGTGAAGTATGCAGTAGTCAAAATCGACGGAAAAGAAGTCGAACGATTTGATTTAGATGAAATCAGTAGCAAGATGGTGACTTACTATCCATCTGATACCCAATACAATATTGTCGAAATCCATGAAGGCAAGATCAGAGTTAAAGAAGATAATAGTCCCGATCAAATCGCTGTCAGAACTGGCTGGATCTCGGAACCTGGACAAACAAGTATCTGTTTGCCGCATCGACTAGTCATTACAATTGAACAAGAAGGACAGTCGGATTATCATATCTATTAAGTAAGAGAAAACTGCTACTATCAGCTTAGATAAAGTTGATGGTGGTAGTTTTTTTAGTTGTCTCAAAAATAGAGAAGATTCGGAATTATTATATCTTTATCTAATGAATCATTGAAATTGTGTTAATGGTTCATTTGTTTTTTATATATAACTAAAATAAAGATGAATTTAAAACGTTATAAATATAGCTGTTTATCAAAATTTATGGATGAAAAATATTAAATAAAGCAATCTATGTGAATGGTTTTAGATTAAAAAATAACGATAAAATATAATATGTAAAAATAGTTTATGATATAATCAGTATCTGAACGCTTGATATTAAAGATTATTATCATGTAGGAGAATTATAATGAGAGAAATGGACAAAAGAAGTGAATTGTTGAGTATCGGAGAATTGGCGAAAATAACCGGTGTCAATATTAAATCGTTAAGATATTGTGAACAAGTCGGGGTATTATTGCCGGTATACATCAATCCAGATTCTGGCTATCGCTATTATTCCTTAGCGCAAGTGAGTGCGGTCGAGCTGATTCAAGCATGTGTAGAGATTGGGTTGCTTTTAAAGGAATTACATCGCTTCAGTGATCCGAATAATTCCATCGATTACCTATCTTTTTTATCATATAGCGAAGAATTAATGAAACAAAAAATCGATTCGCTCCAACAAAATTTAAAAGGAATGCAAGAGGTAAAAGAAGAAATTAATTTGTTAAAAACATATCGACATTCTAAAAAGCAACATATTCGGCAATTGTCAGAAAAGTACTTATATGTTTTTCCTTATCAACAGACTGATAACAAAAAGACACTTTATACAGAAGCAGCCAATTTGTTTGATCGATCGATGGAAGCAGGGTATGAGCCTTTATATGATTTTGGTATTCTCTATGAATTTATTGATAAAAACGTGCACCAGTATATGTATATAGAAATCAAGCCTACAAAAAATGTCGGTAACAATATCAAGATTTTACCTAGTGGAGAATACGCATGCCGATTTAGTCCTAAAAGTTACGGTGAGCGCCTTCCAGAGTTGTTTCCAGAAATATTTAAAAAAAAGTCGACTGTTCTTACGATCGAAGCAGAAGCTTCCACTGGAACATTAGAAGAAATCGTTTATGAGATTCGAGTTTTCAGCGAGGGAATGAATGATTGAAAAATCCGTCATCACTGAACAAACGACGAAAAGTCAAAATGTTGAAGTAACTAATCATGCTGACAGACAATCCAAGTTTTATTATAGTTGATTGGTTTCATGAGGGTTTCAAATAAAATCTATCGTAAAAGGGCATAATAGCGAATCAACAATACAAAAACTGATTTCGATCGACGATCAAAATCAGTTTTTTTGTTCATGTTACCTATAATTTGTTGTGAAAGTTCTATGATTTGTTCATATACCTAAAACAAAGAAAACGTTATCATTTTTGTGAATCAATTAAATTTAGGAGGAGCGGAGATGAAGGATAAGAAAAAAATGGCGGTCGGACTCTTTTGTGCAGTAGTAATAGCAAGTGCAATTGGTAGTGGGACAACGTATCACGCAGAGACTAAAACGTTTGATTACAAAGAAACAGAAGCAGCAACTTACCAACGAGGAATGGATAATCAGCCAGAATCGTCTTACTGGTTTCCTAAAGACTTGCTAGAATGGGAATTTTCTAAAGATCCAGATGCACCTTATAATGTTAGCCAAGTACCTTTGGCAAAACGGATCGATAAAAACGCACTGGCAACTTCAAATGACACGCAGACACCAGAAATGAAAGTTGTCGCTTTGTCGATCATGAATAGCAGTACAAGTGGGAATGCGCCTAGAGGTATCAATACTTTTGATGCCAATGTATTTTCCAATTGGCAATATATCGATCAACTTGTGTATTGGGGTGGTTCGTCTGGTGAAGGGATCATTGTACCGCCAAGTCCTGATGTCATTGATGCAGCCCATAAAAATGGCGTGCCAGTATTAGGGACAGTTTTCTTTCCGCAGTCTGCTCATGGCGGTAAAATCGAATGGTTGGATACATTCTTGCAAAAAGATGAGGATGGTACTTTTCCTTTAGTCGATCAATTGATCGAAGTAGCTACTCGATATGGGTTTGATGGCTGGTTTATCAATCAGGAAACGGACACATTAGTCACAAGTTTTGACGATGCAAACAATCATAAAAAGGTAGAAGGGGCGAATACGACAGAAGGATTGAGTAAAAAACATGCGGATTTGATGCAAGAATTCATCAAACAATTCAAGCAAAAAGAAGCAGCATTAGAAATCATGTGGTATGATTCAATGACTTCGGAAGGGAAGATGGATTGGCAAAATGCACTGACGGATAAAAACCAAGCTTTTTTAGTCGATGCGGAGATGAATCCTTTAGCAGATAGCATGTTTTTGAATTTCTGGTGGAACACCGATCGTTTAGCTAGTCAAGAGCTATTGAAAGCTTCTAAAAAGAAAGCAAATGAATTAGGCATTGATCCTTATCAATTATATGCGGGCATCGATGTCCAACAAAATGGCTATGATACACCAGTGAATTGGCGGTTGTTCACAGATGAAACGGGCACTCCGTATACTTCGTTAGGTCTATATGTGCCAAGTTGGACATACTCATCAGCTAGTGATCCTGCTGATTTTCAACGTCGTGAATTGCGTTTTTGGGTAAATGAACAAGGTGATCCAACGAAAGGGAAGGCACCGGTAGAAAAAGAATGGCCTGGGATCTCTACGTATGCAGTAGAGCAGAGCGCTATTACCAGCATGCCTTTTGTGACGAATTTTAGTATGGGGAATGGGTATGGATACTTTATCAATGGAAAAAAAGTATCTGATCTAGAGTGGAATAATCGCAGTATGCAAGACGTGATGCCAACGTATCGTTGGATCTTTGATCATCAAGGAGAAAATCAATTAGCCGTTGAGATGGATTACGATGAGGCGTTTCGTGGCGGAAATTCTTTGCTTCTTAAAGGGAGTATGGTGAACGAGGCAACAAGCACAATCAAACTGTATCGAATGGATGGAATCATTTCCGATAAAACTTCTATCACAACAACGGCAAAAGCAACGAGCACGAGCCAACTTGACTTAGTTTTAGAAATGGCTGACGGACGAAAAGAAATCATCTCGGCAAGTGAGCCAATCGGTCGGGATTGGACGACTGTCAGCTATGATGTCAGTCGGTTAGCAGGAGAAAAAATCAACACACTCTCTTATCAGCTTGCTTCTTCAGAGACTCAGTCCGATTACGCGCTACACTTGGGTCAATTAGCACTGACAGATGGAAAGGAACTTCCAACCACAAAAGTTTCGGGACTGAGGCTTGAAGATGTTGCATTTGATGAAGAGGAAGGGCGATACGCTGGCATACGACTGGCTTGGGATGAGACGGAGAGTCAAGCATGCTACTATGAGATCTACCGGTTAAATCCTGATAACTCAAAATCTTTCTTAGGAGCAACACCAGCTACGAATCATTATATCAATGCCCTTGAACGAACCTTAGACACCGCGCAAACCAAATTGATTGTCGTGCCTGTTGATGCGCTGGGTAATCAAGGTGAACATTCAGAGGCCGTTTCTTTTGATTGGCCGGATAATAAAGTGCCGAGAGCTGATTTTACTGCTTCAAGAACGTTAGCTGCTCCAGGATCAGCGATTACTTTTACAAACACGTCATCCTTAAACACTGAAACGGTTACTTGGGAATTTGAAGGTGGGGATATTACGACAAGTCATGAACATTCGCCAGTTGTCACTTACCACAAAGAAGGTGTTTATAAAGTCAAATTAACGGCAAGCAATCAAGCAGGGGAGACACCTGCTGAAAAAAATGGTTTGATTACAATTTCTAATAAAGTACCAATGGAGTTACCGCTGTTATCACGAAACGCGAAAGCGACCGCTTCCTCTTATACCAACGAAGCGGAAGCCCCTCATTTTGCAATCGATGGCGACTTGACGACTAAATGGTGTGCAACGGGTATGCCACCACACGAATTGACACTTGATTTAGGGAATGTTCAAACCATTAGTGAAGTTCGCATAGACCATGCGCAAGCAGGTGGAGAAAGTCCTGACATGAATACAAAAGCATATGCGATCGAAATAAGTGAAGATGGAGCGATATATAAAGAAGTTGCCAAAACTACCAATAATACGGCGAGTAGCTCCGTCGAGACTTTTGCAGTACAATCTGCACGATATGTCCGATTACGTATTGACAAACCAACACAAGGATCAGACACTGCAGCAAGAATCTATGGATTTGAAGTATTTGGATTGCCAGAATTATTACACTAACTTAGTGGGAAAAAAAGTATACGTGTCATGCCATCAGTTCTATCATTTAATATAATTGAGATGTTTAAAATCCACATCATAATAAATAAGAGTCACCCTTTTCGAAACCATGAAAATGATTTTTGAGGGGTGGCGCTTATTTTAGCCATGCATTTCTAATGCAGTTTTCGTTGCCTTTATATAATCAAAAGAGTTTTACTTATTAAGGTTTGAGCGTCGCTTTTTTTCAAAGAACGTCAATCCAGCAATAATTAATACTACAACAAAGTATGTTGTCCAACTGATCACATTAAAAAGTAATAAAGCTAGTCCAATGATCAAACATAATAGTAAAGTCCATACGGTTAGATTCTTTTCCATAGCATATTGAAAACATCGAAGCGTCAATTTCTGGTGTCACATAAAGAATGAGCTATCGCTGATTTCACTTCTAAACCTCCTTGTCAACGGCTTATAAAGACAAAAATATTTTCATCATGAAAAAGAAATTTTAGCACAAAGTAAAAAAGATTGTAAGGATTAGTTGAAGATTAGTACAAATCAGGTACTTATTCAAATTGCTAAAAAATAGGATCAAATAATTGAAAAAGAGAATATTCCTAAGAACAAGCTAGAATCATTCGATCGTCATATGTAAGATAAGAGTGGAGTTACATCACGCATATAAAATTTAAGACACCTACTTTGACCTTTCAAGTAGGTGTCTTATTGTGAACTAGAGTTGCAATCGTCCATTCGAGGTTTTCACTCCTATGCGGATTTTTTTAGTTCTTGCACTGCTTGTTCGATCGTTACACCAGTCGCTACACGATTGCTATCTTCTTTGTCGAATACAACGAAAAGATTTAAATCGGTATTAAGAGTGACACGATATTGTAATTCTTTGTTATAGAATGTCATAGTCATTCTCCTTTCTTATTGTTCTGTTGAAAGGCAACGATACGTTGATAACGAAATTCCATAACTATTATAGCACAGATAGGTGAATTGAATCAACTGTATTTTTATTAAATAATAATTATTATTATTTGAAGTGGATCATTGACACAAAAAAATTGGATTACATAAGTGAAAAGGAGGGATAAGAAGATGTAGACTAGATTATGAAATTGATAAGAAAAAAGCAGTATACGAGATCAGAGTGATCATTTCGTATACTGCATAAATTATTTTAGTAACATTTTTCGCAAGGGGTCAATCCGCGTGCCAATGCTTCACTCATTGTCGCAGGATAGTAGTCACCGTTACCACACTTATGCGTATGGTACTTTGCTCCAGTTCTGGTAACTAAGACTTGTGCTTCATTTGCTTGTGCCTGTTGCGCTTGAGCTGCGGCTGCTTGTTCTTGTGCCACGCGCTGGGCTTCTGCTTGTTCAGCAGCTACACGAGCTTCTTCAGCGATACGCGCTTGTTCCGCTGCCTGTGCTTGTGCTGCCTGTTCTGCTTCGAGACGAGCTTGTTCTTCCTGAGCTTTCTTTTCCGCTTCAAGTCTTGCTTGTTCTTCTTGTGCTTTTTTATCTGCTTCACGTTTTGCTTGTTCTTCTTGCGCTTTCTTATCTGCTTCACGTTTCGCTTGTTCTTCTTGTGCTTTTTTCTCAGCTGCTAATTTTTCTTCTTTCTTTTTCTCTTCTAATTCTTTCTTTTCCGCCGCTTCTCGTTGGGCTTTTTCTTCACTAGATGTTGAAGTTGTTTCCGAAGTAGCGGTATCTGCTTTTGACGCTTGATTGGTACCAGATCCGCAAGCGCTACTGATCAGTAGTAAACCGAATAAAGCACTAAATAAAATGAGATGGCGCTGCCAAGCTTTTCCATTTCTTTTACTTGATCGACTAAATAGATCTAGACCAAGCATCAAACTGATTAATCCTAACAATAACAACAATAAATTCATTTTTTCCTCCTGTTTCTACGAAAAATAGATCGCTTTCATGCAAAGCTCCCCCTAATAAAAGCGATTGGTTTTATTTACGGTGATTGACCGTATTCTCTATGTCGGAATCGAACCGACGAAAGCCAGTTAGAGAGTGTAGATAAATCAAAAAAGAAAAGTAGTAGAAGAAAGCACAACGTTATAATTATATAAAGAAATAATAACAAACAAACTTTATTTTATCATTAAGATGAACATAATAACAGAGAGTTTTAATGGATGATGATTTTTTTAATATTTGTTTTTTTAATGTAAAAAATGTTATTTTTGATGAAGAAAAGTATCGTTTTGATATCATAATCGTTCGAATATAAAAATAAACCAAGAGTTTACATGAAAAAGAGAGTCAGGATGAAAAACTGGGTAGAGGGGGAGTTAATATGCGCATTTTGTTTATTAATGCAAGCCCGAACAAAGAGGAGATGACCGTTAAATGGGGAGAAAAAATCTTAAAGGATATCGACTATACGGTCCTGCATTTAGTTGATTATTCGATCAATCAGTTAGGACAGATGACCGAAAAGGATGAATTTGACAAAGTCATGGGAGTAATCAAACAAGCTGACGTCTTGGTGATTGGTACGCCCATCTACTGGTGGGATGTGACCGGTTTGTTAAAAACATTTATTGATCGCTGGACGGATCTATTTGAGTATGGGTTAGACACACCAGATGCTCCTTTGTATCAAAAATCGGTTTTCTGGTTTGTTCAAGGATCTGCGCCAGAGGAAGCTATCAGCGGAATTAGACGAATGCTGTCTAATGTGAGTGACCGGTTTTTGATGCAGAAGTTAGGAATGATTTATCAGAAGAAAGACATTGCTTCATCTAATGAACAAATCAAACAAATGAGATGAATAGAGAAATTGAAAGTACCGAGGGTTTATAGTTGTGTTTTCTAAAAGGGCATGCTATAGTGTAAAAGTAATCTATTTTGAAACGTAATTTGAGCTATAAGTTAAACATTATAAGACTCCTTTTGCCTATCAAATATTTATTGCACTATAAACGTACGTTGATACGTATCAGGAGGAAATATACATGAATAACGGTACAGTAAAATGGTTTAACGCAGACAAAGGTTTTGGATTTATCACTGGTGAAGATGGAAATGACGTATTCGCTCATTTTTCAGCTATCCAAGGTGACGGTTTCAAAACATTAGACGAAGGTCAAGCTGTGACTTTTGATGTTGAAGATGGACAACGTGGCCCTCAAGCAATCAACATCGTTAAAGCATAATCAAACGATTGATATCTTACTGCTCTTTCTTATGAAAGAGCAGTTTTTTTATGTCTAATTTCAATAAAAGCCTCTCGATCAGCAATCGAGAGGTTTGATAGAGCAATGTATTATTGCTTGTTTACAAGATGATCCCTTTCTGTTCTAAGTTTGCCACACATTCGGCTAAGTAGATTTGATCATGTTCTGGATAAAGTGGTGAGGTCCATTCAATAGGGGAAAGGGTAGAATAAGGTTCACAAATTTTTCCACGATACAAGGGATCAAACCATTCCTCACCAGGTTTATAATTTTGTTTCTTCATTTCTTCCATTACTAACAAATGATACTGAAATAATTTGTAAGGCGAATGTGTAAAAACGTAATCGACAGTCGCATGTTTTCGTCCCCAACCATTGCCTCTCAGAGCACAACATTCGCGATGTTGTCCTAATAATTGTTGGCGCGGAAGTGATTGCAAGAGGCTTTGATGCCATAAGCGCATATAATATTTCCTTCTTTCTAAAACAGTGAATTAAGTGTTTAGGATGCTTCCGTTCGACCAATCAAATAATCGATGGTCGTGTCGTAAAAATCTGCGATAAAGATCAATTCGATGATACTAGGTATATTTTTTCCATCTTCATAGTTTTTATATGTCTCAATCGGTAAGTTCACTTTTTCAGCAACCTGTGGTGTAGTTAAATGCTTTTTATCTTTGAGGAAGTTTAAACGGCAATGCAGTGTATCCAGTAAAATCGCTTCTTCAATCGTCATTTTACCTCACCTTTCTCTAAATAATCATCTATGAGAGTTAACGTTTATTTTTTCTGTTTAGATAAAATAAATACCCAATGACAAAGAGTATGGAGAAAATGAACCCAACTAAATTAAATGTGAAGATCTGGAAGGGTTCGAAAAACTGATAGTTTAATATTTTATACATAAAATAGATCGCAGGCAAACTACTTAAAGCGATTTTTTTTCGTTCTTTCGTCCATTTGATAAACGAAAAGACAATCGGTACAAATATAAAAATAGGAAAAATAAAAGCAAGTCGGCTCAATTCCAGCATAATAAATAAACTCCCATAGCTATATTTTATTCGTGCATAAATTGTATTTTGAGTTATTCTATTTGAGAATATACTAGATTTATATTCACTAGATAAAAGATAGCATGTTATGCGATTCTGAACAAATATTTCGATAAAAAACATGATTCTTCTGTAGACGTATAATTTGAAAAAAACATAAAAAAAGGTGGAACTTTCATTCCACCTTTTTTTATGTTTTTAGATTCGTTTCGACCATTTAATCTTTGACATAGACATTAAAGTCTTTTAGAAGTTTAAGTGCTTGTGGCTCGTGAACACGGCTGCTGACTAGTGACGAATCAATGATAAAGTCAGCTTCTGGAAAGGCGCTTTGTAAAGCGATTGTGTTGGATAAGACACACAAATTAGTTTCGATCCCAACCACTTCAATCGTTTTTTGTTCTTCTTTACGTTCAAAAAGGGAATGCTTGATCTCTGTTAATGTTTCTGGCGGCAGAGTAAAGTAGTATTTTTTGATTTCCCGCTCATTTGGTAGAGGAGAGAGCGTGGAAATGATTTTAAGATCTTCACTTTCTGCCTCATCTTTCCGTTCAATAGGGATATCACGAGTGAATAGTACGTATTCATTTGCTGCACGTGCTTGGTTTAAACGTGTGTTTACTCGCTCAACTAATGCTTCAGCATCTTCGATATAAAATTCACTAGTTGGATCTAAAATATGATTTTGCATATCGATAACAACTAACATCTATCATCTCTCCTTATAAAAAGTGATCATTCAAAAAGTTTGCGACACCGGCTTCATCATTGGTTTCTGTCACCTCATCTGCTAAATCCTTCACATGTTCTTGCGCATTGCCCATAGCCACGCTTAATCCGCTGAATTCAAGCATTGCCAAATCATTTTCTTGATCACCAAACGCCATGACGTCTTCTGAAGATAACCCTAAGTACTCAGTTAGAAATAAGAGTGAGTGGGCCTTTGTAATATTTTTAGGAGTGATTTCTAGGAAATGTGGGTCTGAAAAAACAGAATCAATTCCTTCTTTCTTCAACTCTGCTTGGATTTTTTGTAGTTTTTCCTCATTTTTATCCGTCAGAGCTAATTTCAAATAGCTTAAGGAAGGATCGTCCAACTGTTTTGTGATCTCATCAAAGGAATGATTTTGCAAGTTGAAGTGTTGATAATAAGGATCGTCTTTTACTAAGGCAGTTTCATCAAAAGTGATTTGATCATCTTGCGTTTCTCGACTTGCGATGATCGATATTTTTGCTTCTTTTGCTAAATAAAAGGCCTTTTTAAGTATAGGTACTTCGATTTTTGAGCGTCTTAATACATAATCGATCTTGCCATTTTTCATTTCGGAAATCAATGCACCGTTAGAAGAAATCAAATAGCCGCTGACGCCTAATTGTTCAAAGACATCCTTGGCAGAAATACTATTTCTTCCTGTTGCAATCGTTACGATTCCTCCATTAGAGGAGAAAGCTTTTAATGCGCGAATATTTTCTTGTGGGACAACTCCTTGGGAATCAAGCAAGGTCCCGTCTAGATCAATAGCTGCTAATTTCATCTTTTTACGCTCCCTTAGTCTTTTTTCTTTCACCAATAGCTTAAATGAGAAACTTCTAAAATAAAAATAAAATGCTTTAACTCTTTGAATTTTTTCAAAAAAGATTTTTCATAAACGGAGAAAAGGATATTAGTAAGGAAATGGTTAAGACCGCTGTATAAAAAAGCATAACAATCTTAATGTTTTCGTTTTCATTTTCATAAAAAAGGGCAAATTTTGGGTAATATTCATAAAAAACAAAGCATATCTTTTGCTTTCAGGAAAAAGTAGGCATATTGTAGATGTAGAACAGGTTAGAAAAAGATTAAAAAAAGGAGTGATTTTGATGGAGATTAAGTATGGGACTGTACCGGTTGTGACTGCTTCAGATGAAAATTATGCTCCTTATCTAAGCGTAATGATTGCAACGGCACTGGAAAATGCGAATAAGATGAGACATATATATTTTTATGTGATTGATGATGGCCTATCAGAATATAGTAAAGAAGGATTGCGTCAGACAGTTGCACAACACTCAGAACATGCAAGCATCCAATTCTTGACAGTGGAGAAAGATGTATATGAAGATTTCTTAGTCAGTGACCACATTACAACAACGGCGTATTTAAGAATTTCTCTACCTAAGATCTTAGCAAAATACAATTATAAAAAAGTGTTGTATCTAGATGCAGACGTTTTAGTGTTAGATGATATCGTTGCATTATATGACGAATCATTGAACGGTAAAACAATTGGGGCAGTAATTGATCCAGGACAAACGAAAGCGTTGAAGCGCCTAGGGATCGATTCAGAAGAATACTATTTTAACTCAGGTGTCATGGTGATCGATATTGATCAATGGAATGAAAAAGACATTACAGATAAAACGATCCAATTCCTAAAAGAAAATGGTGAACAGATTATCTATCATGACCAAGACGCATTGAATGGTGTCTTATATGGAGATTGGGAACAACTTCATCCAAAATGGAACATGCAATGTTCATTGATTTTTGAACGCCATCCAGCTCCAGATAAGAAATATGAAGAATTATATAAGAGCGGGAATGAAGCTCCTTCAATCGTCCATTTCACAGGGCATGATAAACCTTGGAATACATTAGAGGATCATCCTTATACACAAATCTATCTAAAAAATCTAGCGCATAGCGTATTAATGAAAGTAGGCGAGGTAAATGAATAGAAGAAAAGAAGTAGCAGTTGTCTCTAGTTGTAATACAAAATTTGTGCCTCATCTAGCAGCACTGTTTGTGTCGATTTTAGAAAATAGTGACCCGAAAGTGTTTGTACGTTTCTACGTGATTGATGATGATATTGAATTAGAAAGTAAAAATCTTTTACGTTACTCAGTGAAAAATTCACGAATGAATACAGATGTTGAATTTTTGAAAATCAACAAAAAATTCTTCAAAAACTTAGTGACAAGTGATCGTATCCCTGAAACAGCATACTATCGTATTGCGATCCCTGAGTTATTTAGAGGGAAAAATGTCGAACGTATCCTTTATATGGACTGTGACATGATCGCGTTGAATGATATCAGTAAACTATGGGATCTAGAGTTTAATGGCGCAGTGATGGCAGCAGTTGAAGATGCTGGTTTCCACCAACGTCTTGAAAAAATGGAGATTGAAGCAGATTCAATGCGTTACTTTAACTCCGGCTTGATGCTGATCAATGTTGAAAAATGGTTAGAACAAAACATCACGAAAAACGTTCTAAAATTCATCGAAGAAAACCCAGAAAAACTTCGATTCCATGACCAAGATGCTTTGAATGCTATCTTACACGATCGTTGGATTGCTTTGCATCCAAAATGGAATGCACAAGGTTACATCATGGCGAAAGCAAAACAACATCCAACGGCTCAAGGAGAAAAAGAGTACGAAGAAGCACGTCGTAAGCCTTATATCATCCATTACTCTGGGCATATCAAACCATGGAGTGAAGAGTTTAAAGGTGCTAGTAAAAAATACTATGAAAAGTATGCAAATATGACCGCTTTTCGTTGTGTTAAATCATTCCCTAAATATCCATTGTACGCTCGTGTTCAACGAAATACTGAATTGAGTCATTGATCGATAATAGAAAAAACTTACTATTAATAGAGGAGATGATCGATATGGAAATTACGCTGACAAGAAATGCGATGGACATCTTGAAGAAAAAAGCAGGCGAACAATCAAAATTAGCGCTTGCATTGATCAATAGTAAAGATCCTTTCCTTAGAGACAAAGGAGCGTGTGCGAAAGGTAGCTTTTTTCAAATTATCCCTTTTGTTACTGAGTTTGGACTATACGTCACAAAAATCAATCATCCTTCGCTAGAAATCTATACATCACAAAGTGAACAATGCTATTTAGGCAAACATTTGACGATGGATTATGATCATGTATTAAATAGTTTCTCATTGGAAAACGAGATTGCTGTACTAGATCATAACATCAAACTAACTAATTGTTTCTTTAGCTGAGTGCACACTAGAAAGGACGATTCACCATGCTGGAATATTACTTGATTGATGAAAACAAGAAAGTAATAGCCGCAGATGAAGAACATTTTAATTGGCTTGTTATTGATACGAGCGATACTGAGGAAATCGAACAGGTAACTCGAACCTATCAACTCCCTGAAGATATATTTGTCGGTATGACTTATCCAGAAGAGGTCTCCCGCTTAGAACATCTATCAGGAACAAGTTTGAACAACCCGATTTCCTTAGTACTGCTCAACCTTTCAAGTGAAAAAGAAAAAATCGAACGTCGTCTGACACCATTATCTTTCGTCATATCAAATGACTTATTGATTACTTGTCAAGACGAAAAAACCAATTTTATCGATCGGCTGATTGAACATCATGGTAATAAAATCGATTCTTTCGAAAAAGTGATTGTTTATGCGGCATTAGATATTTATACCCATTTTGTCAAAGAACTTCGTGAAATGAAAACGCGTATTGATTCGCTAGATCAAGAAGCACGAAAAACGACAGAAAATGAAGAATTGTATAAGCAGGCTGATTTAGAAAGAGATATTGTTTACATCGATCATACGTTGCGGGATCAAAAAGAGACAATGGACCTCCTCTGGGAGACTCCTGAATTCAAAGAACGTGTCAATGATGAACAGTTGCTTTATGACGTTCGTTTGAGACAACGTCAAACAGAGAAGATGATTTTGATTTATCGCGATCTGTTAGAAAGTATCGGTGATCTGTTCAATGGCATGATGGACAACAATTTGAATCATCTGATGAAATATCTGGATTCTACCGCATTGATCATCTCTGTGCCTGCGATGATCGCAGGTATTTGGGGAATGAACACAGGCGGTTTACCAGGAGAAGATTCAGCAACTGGTTTCCTCTTAGTATTAGGGGGCTCAATCGTTGCTGCTGCTGCTTTAGGGTATCATTTATTTAGAAAAGATTACACGAAATAACCAATATGGGCTTAAACGCCCAAATTTATAACGTCAGTTATGACTAAAAACTAGGAGGATCAACATGACAGAACCAAATTTAATCGACCCAAGAAAACTATATCACACAGAAGAATTTCCAAAACAGGATCAAGAAACTCCGGCTTTGCAAAAGGATATGAAACCTGTACCTGATTGTGGAGAAGAAAGCTATAAAGGCACAGAGCAATTAGCAAATCGCCGTGTCTTGATCACAGGTGCAGACTCTGGTATTGGACGTGCCGCGGCTATTGCCTTTGCACGAGAAGGTGCAGATGTAGCCATTCAATTTTTCCCAGGTGAAGAAGAAGACGCGCAACAAGTGGCCCATTATATCGAAGAAGCTGGACGTAAAGCATTACTATTACCTTATGATTTGCGAGATGAAGCTGCACCAAAAGAAATCATCCAAAAAACAGTGGATGCTTTTGGTGGATTAGACACACTTGTTCTTAATGCGGCGCAACAAATTTCGTCCCCTTCAATTGCAGAAATCCCATTGGAACAAGTAAAAGATACTTTTGCTGTAAATATCATCGCAATGTTTGCACTTGTGAAGGAAGCAATTCCACATATTCCAGCAGGAGGAGCAATCCTTACAACGACTTCAGTCCAAGCATTCAATCCAAGTGAACACTTGTTAGATTATGCAGCGACTAAAGCTTCGATTGCAAACTTCACCATTGGTTTAGCAAAACAATTAGCACCAAAAGGAATTCGTGTCAACGGCGTAGCACCAGGACCAATTTGGACACCATTACAACTAGATGCAGGTCAACCAAAAGAAGATCTACCTGAGTTTGGTCAACAAGCATTGTTGGAACGTGCAGGACAACCAGCTGAATTAGCGCCTGTTTATGTCTTTCTTGCATCCAACAAAGCAAGCTATGTCACAGCACAGATTTACGGTATCACTGGTGGAGAAGCCATTAATCTATAATCAGTGACAAGAAGCTAGGAGGGCGAGACAATGAACAAAGGAGCCAAAACGATAGGAGCGATCTTACTGATCCTTCTGCTGTCTGTTTTAATATTTGCAATGTTGCTAAGCTCAGTTTATCCATTGCCGTTTAAGTTAGAAGAATTTCGCTTTTTATCATTAACTAACTTTTACGTACAACAATATGTCTTTTGGGTAACCGCAGCTTTTGCTGTGTTGACACTTATATTGATTCTAGTCTTATTATTCTACCCAAAAACTTACCGTTCATTCTTACTAAAAAAAGGTGATGGCGAGTTAACATTAGACAAAAAAGCAATCGAAGGAATGGTTCGTTCACGATTGACGAAAGAAGAGTTTGTTTCTTCCCCAAAAGTAACGATCAAAGCAACAAAAAATAAAATTGACGTAAAAGTAAAAGGCGAGTTGAAACGTACGTCATCATTAATCGGTAAAACAGGAGCACTGATGACAGACATTGAGCGTGATGTAAAACAAATCATCGGTACAGATGAACCAGTGAATGTCCTGATCAATTATACCGGTTTTGACTCACCACAATCAAAAAGAGTCGAACACTCACGAGTACAGTAAGGGGGAGAGAAAATGAACGAGATCTTTTCGACATACAAGCTCCCAATTATTTGTGGTGCGCTTGGATTGATATTAGCTATTTTACTAGTAGCTGTCGGATTTTTTAAAACATTGCTGATCGTGATTATGGTTGCGCTTGGTGTAGCCATCGGCATGTATTTAAAAAGAACCGGAATTTTAGAACATTACTTTAAATCTTAGGAGGCTTTACCATGGAAAACAATCATTCAAATCAAAACGGAAATACACCGAAATCAGCACATCCAGATCCAACAACACCGAATCAAGCACAAGGGATCAAAGATGAAAAAAATAAAACTGCGCCAGTGTCTGCACATCCAGATCCAGTGGTGCCGCATGTAGAAGAAAAAGTAGCGCATGATCAAAAAGAACACCACGATCATCCACATCATGAAGCGAAAACTCCTGGTGTGCATACTCCAACTCATGAGGCAAACAAACAGACAAATGAAGTGAAGGGCAGTGAAGAATCGATGAACGGTGAAGTAACTTATGATGACAAAGTCATTCAAAAAATTATTGCGATCGCATTAGAACGTATCGACGGACTATTGACAGTAGACGGAGGATTTTTCTCTAATGTAGCTGGAAAATTAGTCAATACTGACAATGAAACAGCTGGGATCGAAACAGAAGTAGGTAAGAAACAAGTTGCTGTTGATATGTCGATCGTCGTTGAATACGGCAAAGACATTGAAGATATCTTTAAACAAATGAAAGAGATCATCAGTGAAGAAGTAGCGAATATGACACACTTAGATGTCATCGAAGTGAATGTCAATGTAACAGATATCAAATCAAAAGAAGAATTTGAACAAGATCAAGTCACTGTCCAAGATAAAGTGACGGATGCTGCAAAAGCAACTGGAGAATTTGCGTCAGAACAAACAGACAAAGTAAAACATGCAGCAAGCAAAGGAACGGAAAAAGTAAAAGAAAATAACGAGCCAAGAGTACAATAAAATATCTTGGTGAGTCAAAACTTTTAATTAAAATAAATGAGATGTCGCATTGAAAAAATCGGCTAGACACTATAGGAGGAAATACAGATGGGTTTTATTTGGTCATTAATCGTAGGTGGAGTTATCGGAGCAATTGCAGGAGCAATCACAAATAAGGGTTCTTCAATGGGTATCATTGCGAACGTCATTGCAGGACTTGTTGGTTCAGCAATCGGACAAGCAATATTAGGATCATGGGGACCAGTCATTGGTGGTATGGCAATCGTGCCTTCATTGATTGGTGCGATCATTTTAGTTTTGATCGTGTCATTCTTTGCGCGTAAATTATAAGAATAAAGAAGAAATTTGCAATGGATGCAAAAATTCTTTTACTTTGAAATAATCGGTAACATTCAATTATCTTGAATTTGATTGAAGGATCTTTACAAGTTGACTTGTTCAACGAAGTGAAGATCCTTCTTTTTTGTTGTCCTTTCGGCGTTTTTGCAAGTAGATGATTAGTAAATTATTTTCTCACAAAAAATCTTCTTTCAATTACTCCTGATCAAAAGGGAAAAATGACGTTACGCAAGACGATGATGACCGATAAAATTGAAGAAGTAAAGCTTTTCAATGCTTTTCTAAATGATTTGAAAAAGGAGTGAATAGTAAAAATACGATTAAGAAACGCAAAATACATAACGTTTTTATAAAAGAGTCATTTGAATTACTACGAACATCCTTTAATAAAAAAAGAAACGACTATCAACAGAGAATGAACCAGACGAAAAAGTTTTTCTCTGATTGTTTGATAAAGGGGGGATAATTTGAGAACAAGAAGAAAACTGTTGAACAGTGCTTTGATCCTAGGTTTGACTTTAGGTAATCTCAATGACATAGTCGTTCAAGCAGTGACCGCATTCCATGAACTAGGTCCGATTCAAAGTAGACAGGCAAGAACGACTACTAATGAGAGGGAAAAAAAGAATGTGGAAAAAGTAAAAAAGAAACAAATGAAAAAGTGAAACAACCAGAGAAAGAGCAAAATGACTCGAAGGAAATAAATGAACTAAGCAAAGAGGAGTTAAAGAATTTAAGTAAAGAAGAGATAATAGAACGGAGTGATTCGTTAGATCAACTATTAAATCCCATCCACGCACTAGATTTACCTTCATGGATTCCGTATGTAAGTAACCTACGGGATAGGCAATTAGGGGACATGTTGACGGGGCATTTAAGAGCTGGGATCAGAAGCAACCTAGATCTAACACAAGATAATTTTAACATAGGTGATAAAGTTATTTTAAGAAATGTCACACCTATGTACTACCGAACACCGGGTTTTGGTTATAATGATTTTATTCGATATATCGTCGAAGATCTAAGCCCTTTGCTCCGAAATGATCATACTCAACGAGCAGTTTATACGGTGATTTCTGATCCAAAGAGTGGGAACTTGGCCAATGCAAGTCACACCTTCATTAAGCGCCTTACATAATACTCGAACAGACGGGGAAATGAATGTGGTCTTTACCCGTTTAAAAATAGCACTACCTCAAGAAGAAGAATTCGAAATCCGCAGATTCCCATTTTCTTACTGGGGACATTCCCAGGGAATAAATAATGGATGTTGGAGATTGGAGAGTAGCTCAACTAGTTTCATTGTCGATTTCTCTGGAACTGACATTGGCAGTATTCGCCTTACTCCAAAATCTGAGTCATTGATTCTGGAACATCAACAGGGTATTCCTGATCCAGAAAATTTTGTGGATGCCCACAATACGAGGGGAACGGTAGAGTATGAATGGGTAACGCAATCTGATACAAGTCAATTAGAGGTAAGTAAAGCATTGAAATTAGAGTTAGTGATCAAACCGTAGACCTGCTGTCACGCTTCCTATTGAAATCGAAATAAAACCATTGATTTCCACGACCAATCCTCAAGTTACGATGTGTCAAAATGATTCGAATCCTATGTCGCAAGAGCTATTTACGATCGCGGATGATGGCAGTTATCAACTTACGTGGATAAATACTATCAGTACCACTAATTTAGGCAATTCATTTGGCATGCGAGAGTGCGTATCCAAGATGGCAGAGAAGCAATAGAAAGTATGGATGTGACGATTGTTCCAGATGAAGGATTGCAGTTAGAATTGAGTCCTGCGAGTGTTCAAGGAAGATACTCAGTGGACGAACAAGGTGCAGAAGATAAACCAGGTGCTAGCGAAGAGGGTGCTGGAAGTGAAAGCTGTGAAAATGGAGAAAGTGGACAAGATGACAGAAGTGATCTTGAAGCAACAGGCAACTTACCACAAACAAATGCCACTCGAAACACACTTCTTTCAGTAATAGGAACTATGTTACTTGCCTTGGTTGGCGGTATTTTCTTCTGGAAAAAACGATCGACTGAAAAGTTGGAAAAAGAGTCCGATAAATAAAATTAAGACATTTTTTATCCACTTTTTTATTCATAGTAGAAAAAATAGTTTTTAGAGAAGAAAAAAGACCTCTAAAATTAAATATGGGAAACACTCAAAGGAAGGGAAACCCAAATTTGAGTGTTTTTTATTTGTTTGTGAGGTGAATAGAAATGTTGAAGATTTTGTCAAAAAAATTAAAAAGACAATTGAAGTTACTGGAATACTTATTTGAAGGTGATACCTATCGCTTTAACGACTTAGAAAATTTACTTGGTTGTTCAGCCAAAACGTTAAGAAATGACTTGCTTGATATTCATTCTTATGCCAACGATATCAAAATCCAAATGACTCGAGAAGAGGGAGTGAAAGCAACAATTCTACCTCATGTCACGGAAGATTATATCTATCAAGTGATCAAGCAAGAGTCGATTGAATATCGCTACTTGGAAGCTATTTTATTACATAAATTCAAGAATTATCTTGAATTAGCAGACTATTTATTTATTTCTGAAAGTACCTTGCGGCGAATCGTCGATAAAATCAATCCAATGTTACAGAGTTATGATCTGAAAGTACAAGCACTGATCAAACTTGTTGGAAACGATCAAGTCATTACTGAAATGACCGTTCAGTTCTTAATGGAAAAATATCATTATTTTGAAGATGCATTTCCTGCATCCTTTCGGTTGATGGTGACTCAACTTGCGCAGGATTTTGTTGAAGAAAACAACTTGCAACAAGCACTGATTAGTTTGGAACCGCAAGAAGAAAAAATATTTCATTTTTGGATTGCTGCTCGGATATTATTGCTACAAAATGATAATGGGGTAGTTTCGGTTAGTAAAAAACAAAAAAAATTCAAGTACGAAATACTATCAAATAAACGTTTGCGTCTACCAAAGAGCAACGAATTGATTAATGAACACTTGGCAAGTTTTATATTCGATCAAGCATTTATTTTTCAATTATTCGACAGAGGTTCTTTGAATCAAAAAAATCCAATTCTATTTGCAATTGATAGTTTTATCAAAGAAGTGGAAGAAAAATATGGAATTGTGTGCGAAGATAAAAAAAAGATCTTTCGTAAAGCAACTATTTTATTACAACAAAGCACGGTGCCTTTCTCTATAAGTTATCAAAAAAATTCTCTTTTTTTTAAAAATAGTCACTCAGAAATGAATAAAATCCAGCTTCGATTATGGAATAAGTTAAAACATTATGTACATACACATCATATCCTACTAAATGATTTCGAAGAATTTGCGACAACTATGTTTACAGAAATATTATTGTATTGGCCAGATTTAATAAAAAAATTCGAAGATAATAAGCAAGTTCGCGCGTTAGTCATCACCAACTCTACACTAAAATATGACGCCTATTTACTCAGTGAATTAGACCAACAATTGGGTAATCATTTTGAATTTGTTGCTAGAAATAATCAAACCTTGTCCCAAGATTTAATCAATTATGAAAATTTTGATTGTATTATTTCAAATATTACGATTGATAAAACCTATAATATCCCTATATTCGGTATATCCGTCTTTCCAAAAGCGAGAGAGATCCATAATCTGATCAACTTTTATCAAGAATTACTGGCTTGATTACGAATAAAAAAATGCAAGTCCTCCAAATCTTGAGATTATGGAGCTTGCATTTTTATAACACCAAAACTATTTAGATTTCTTGATCTTTTTCAAAGACAAGAAGGTCTCCTGGCTGACAACTCAAAACTTCACAGATTTTATCTAATGTGGTGAAGCGAATCGCTTTCGCTTTTCCAGTTTTTAAAATTGAAAGATTAGCCATGGTAATACCCACTTTTTCACTTAGTTCTGTTACTGACATTTTCCGCTTTGCTAACATTACGTCTAAATTAACAATGATCGCCATCTCACACCTCACACGGTCAATTCGTCATTTTTCTTCAAACGAATTGCTTCTTCCAATATTTTAATCAAGACATTCATTAATACTAACCCCGCAAAAGGTAAGAAAACCAGTGCAAAACCTAATAGCATCAATCCAGGCGCGTCATCCGCATCTGCCATTTGATAGAATTTTGGTAAAATACCAAAAGTACTGAGTGATAAGAAAATCATTACTTTTCGGATATAGCTAACTAAACGATGTGAATGATCAGAAAATGTTTGGTCTTTAGAGATGATTGTTAATAATTTAAAAATGATACCGCCAATAATGATACCTGATAGTAGAGTGGTGAAAATGACTAAACTCAATAGGGTGGTTTGCCAATCTAAGGGGGCATTTGATTCTTTGGTCAGTAACTGAGTACCCAACAACAGACCAAAGAGTCCGAAAACAACACATATTCCGATAGTCGTTGTTTTTAAAAAGCGTGAATGATTTTTCATTTATTTAACCTCCTAATAGAATGTATATATTGATATTCAACTATAATATATCGTTTTTCGATAAAAAAATAGTTGAACGATTGCCTTTTCCGAAGAAAAGGCAATCTAACGAAGCATTGGTGTTACTTAAAACCTCTAAAGAGGCGATTACTCTATATTAACTCTTTCTCATTTAAACAATGTATTCCCTAACCACTAATACATCCTTGTAACCCTTTAGTTACGCCAGTGGGATTAAATTTCATAAAAACAAATTAAGATGTCGTATAACATATGATTCGCAATATATCTATTATAGCACAACATACAATTGATGTAAATAGACTATTACTTCCAGAAAAAATCCTTGGCTGCACCGAAAAAATGAAAAGTTCTACGCAGTTTATTAATCAACATGTAATCCAAAAGACTAGTGAAATGTGCTACAATCTTTTTTGGTGAAAAGGATTAAAACGTTTTTGTTATCGAAAGGTACATAAAATGAAGAAATTAGTCTTTGTCTAAGAGAAATGGGTAATGAAGCAATTCTTTGTTGTTTTTGGTTTGTTGTGCACGTGAGGACTTACTTAAATTAGGGGGATATTTTGTGAATTTAGACACGCTGGAAAGCTTGTTGATTGTCATCGTTCAAACGGCTTGCATCTTTTGGGTGACTAGCTATTTGGAAACGCATTTAAAAAATCGGTATTACGTCATTTTGTCAATCATTGGAATCATTTGCTATATGGCACTTTATTTTTTGATGAATTTTTTTGCAACTGCAGTTTTATGGGCTAGTTTATGTGCCGTAACCTATTACTTCCGGAGAAATATTTATATTGCGCTATTTATCCCTTCTGTCACATTCTGTTTATATATTTTTTCCGATTATATCATCAATTTTAGTTATACGATTCTTCATTTGGTTCTAAACATAAGATTAACTGTGATTCTAGGAACCCTTCTTTTTTTCTTCTTTGCATATATTTTCAAAACATGGTTATTAGAAAAGTGCTACAAAGATCTCTTGACGATGAAAATCAGCGGAATCATCGCAACAGCGACGATTTGTGTCTATTTTTGTCTGGTGGTCATTGAAAGATTTCCAAATTTGCGAATTTATTTGATCGATGCACATGAGCTATTCATGATATTGTATGGGCTGTTGTCAGCGATCATTTGTTTTTCTTTTATTTTCATAAAAAGAACGGAATATGAAAATAGAGAGCAAAAACGTCAAATGAGTTACTTGATCGAATATAGTGAACAAGCTGAAAAAAATTATTTAGAGATTCTAAAATTTAAACACGATTACAAAAATATTCTAATTTCATTGGAAGAGTATATCGAAACTGAAGATTTAACAGGTCTAAAGGATTATTTTAGAAATAGTATCAAAGCGACAGGATCGATTTTTGACCAAGAAATTTTTAGGATGTCTTCGATTTCAAATATAAAAATCCGAGAAATCAAAAGTGTGATCATGAGTAAGTTATATATGGCACACCAGAAAGGAATCCATGTGAGCATTTCTGTGCCTGAAGTGGTCAATCATGTGGAAGTGTCTACGATGGTACTCGTAAGAATGCTGGGGATCATCTTGGACAATGCAATTGAAGCCTCAGAAGAAATTGAACATCCAGAAATTGAACTAGCAATCGTGGCAGACCATAAAGACTGTACATTTATGTTGATCAATAACTGTCCACATGATTTGCCTAAATTACATGATTTAAAGAAAGCAAGTTTTACGACAAAACCCGGTAATTCTGGGATAGGTTTGACAATTCTGGATGAGCTAGTCCAGTTGAATGCAAATGTATTTTTAGATACAAAGATCCAAGATGAAAAGTTTATACAAATCATAACTATATGTGAGGTAGAGGGGTAACTATGTTAAAAATTTTTATTTGTGATGATGAAGAGATCCATCGTAACCGCATCACCAATATTATTAAAAATTACGTGATGATGATGGACTATGATGTGGAGTTCCAACTAGCTGCAGATAACCCGTATGATATTTTATCCTACGTATCAACTAACAAAACAGAGGGTATCTATTTTTTAGATATCGATTTAAATTCAGATATCAATGGTGTGGAACTAGGAAAGCAGATCCGACAGTATGATCCAACAGCCAAAATCATTTTTGTTACGACTTATACCGATTTTGTCTATCTTACTTTTCTTTATAAGGTAGAGGCGTTGGATTATATAATCAAAGATAATGAAGAACAATTGCAACAAAAAATCAACAGTTGTATTGATATTGCGATCGAACGCTATATGAATACTGCGTTGTCGACCAGGGAACAGATCTGGTTAAAAAGAGGTGCCGTCGATGTAAAATTATATGTGGATGAAATTCTCTTTTTTAGTTCAAGTTCAACACCACATAAATTGATCGTACACTTGGACAATCGCATGATTGAGTATGCGGGGAAAATTAAAGAAATCGAAAAATTAAGTGATTCTTTGTGTCGCTGTCACCAATCGTTTGTCGTCAATTTGGCAAATATAGCAGAAATCAATAAAAAAGAGCGAAAAGTGATTATGACGAACGGGGAAGAATGTTTAGTATCTACCAGATACTTAAAAAAATTAGCTACTCGTTTTGAAAATGAGTTTTCGCCCAAAGCATAAACGCATCGTTTTTTGCACTTTTGACAAAAAAAGAAACACTTTTGATAAAATAATCCATAGATTTATAAAATAGGTATAATAAACTGCGAAGGAGCGTGAAAGATGACTGAAGAGTACATTTCAATAGAGGAAAAATTATCAAAGAAAATAAGTGGACATTTCGCTTCACAATTAGGACTTTCACCGATTGAACAAGCAAAGGTGGAATATGGGTTATCGATCCTATTTGTTGATCTGTTCAAGATGATCGTGATGTATGGTATTGCATTTCTCTTACATATTGTGGGAGCAGTATTCATCACACACCTTGTATTCATCTCAGTTCGTTTTACCACGAAAGGATTTCATGCAAGTAACAGTGCAGTTTGTACAATACTTAGTGTGCTTTTCTTGGTTGTTTTGCCATGGATCACCGCTTCGCTTGGTTTTGAATCGACTCGTCCTGTGTTTGTTCTCGGAATTCTATTTGTGGGTTTAGGAATATTCGTAAAAGAGCGGACGATCAATCAAGCAAAAGGACCTTTCCGATTAAGAAAAGCGGTTCTTATTATTTTGTTCATCACAACGATCGGCTTGCTTTTACCTAGTGACAGTATTCGTACATATCTTTTGTTAGGTCTAGCAATTGCTATATTGTTGATGTTTATTAAAAATAAAGGGGTAGAGTAAATATGTTAACAAGTCTAAAAACAAAGAAATTACAAATGATGCAGGTTATCTCAACAATGGCGATTGCTATCGCAACTTACGCAATGGGAACGATCGGTGCAGATTGCACATTCGTTATCTACGAACCCAAAATGCCTGAAGCATTAAAAAATGAAATGAATAAATAAAAATAAAAAAGCGATTTAGAAAAAATCTAAATCGCTTTTTATTTTTTTGATATTCATACCCATTCATTTCTTTCGATAATTTTGTAGTAAGAGAACGAATAAAAAGAAAAACAATGATTCCCACAGAGTAGTGGTCCAACTAAATTCTTTAGACACCCCAAAAAATAGATTACCAGCATTGGAAACAATCAAGTAAATAATCGTTATTATAAATGCATATATGGATTTTTTTAGCATATGACACCTCTTTCTAAGAGTAATAGTTTTACTAAATTGAATAACTATTATTCTAACATTTTTCTTTTACTTATTATAAAATATTTTAATGGTTTTTGAAAAGGGTATCATCCTTTATAATAAAACATTAAAACATTTGATTTGAAAGTGGGGAATGATCGTTTCTTGCTGCATTTTGTCATTTTTATTTTTTATTTTGTAATATAAATGAGCATTATCTTTGCAATTTTTAATCTTGAATACTATCCTTGTAGTATAGCCAGCAAGAAACAATAGAAGTTATATAATAATTGTTACTGTTATTTAAGATTTCTATTCAGGAGGGAGTACCAAAGTTATTTTGACCCTGCACTTTTTGGTAGCGCTTACTTTAGGTAGGTATTTCTATGGGTTCCTCAAGCGATATACTTGTTGGTCATGTGTTGAAAAATAAAAAATAAGATACTTAGGAGGTGGAAAATGAATAAGGGGGTAAAGATCATCGGTGTAATTGTAAGCATAATTTTACTTTCAGTACTTTTGATCATCGCTCTAGTTAATGCACCATATATCTTACCTGAACAATTGGAACGTTTTCGCTTTTTTACGATAACAAATTATTATATGCAACAATTTATTTTCTGGGTTGCAGTCGTTTTTGCAATTGTTGTCGTTCTCATCTTATTATTTGTTCTTTTCTATCCAAAATCGAAAGGAACATTCGTATTAAAGCACAAAGATGGAAAATTGACGTTGGATAAAAAAGCAATTGAAGGACTGACTCGTTCGTATCTACACGAAGAAGAGTTCATCCAATCACCAAAAGTCAAAGTACGATCAACAAAACAGAAAATCAATATTCATGTAAAAGGCGATCTAAAACGTACTTCTTCTCTGATTGGCAAAACAGAAATGTTGATGCAAGAAGTGAGAGATCAAGTTGCCAATGTCCTTGGTTCAGAACAAGAGATCAAAGTAGCTGTCAATTATAGTAGTTATCAAGAAGAAAAAGATCATGAAGACAACCAGCACTCACGAGTAGAATAGGAGGGCACACAAATGAAAGAATTTTTTTCACTATATAAGCTCCCTATTATCTTTGGGGGTCTTGGCTTACTATTAGCCGTTTTATGGTTAACAGTTGGATTTTTCAAAACTCTTTTAATATTGATCATGACCGCTATTGGTGTGGGTATTGGTTTTTATTTAAAAGAAACCAAATTGTTAGATGTATATTTCAAATCATAGGAGGAATTTAATATGGAAAACAAAGATTTCAAAAACGTGAACACTACTACAGGTACAAATCCAGTTGCTGATACTGCAGCAAAAGGTGAATTGACTTATGAAGACAAAGTCATTCAAAAAATCATTGGTTACGCATTGAAAGACGTTGACGGTTTGTTGACTCTTGATGGCGGATTTTTCTCAAATATTGCTGAAAAATTAGTCAATACAGATAACGTGACTGCTGGAATCAACGCAGAAGTTGGTAAAAAACAAGTTGCTGTTGATTTAGATGTAGTTGTTGAATATGGAAAAGATATCGAAAACATTTACGATCAAATCAAAGAATTGATCAGCACAGAAGTAAATGAAATGACTCATCTTGATGTGATCGAAGTTAACGTAAATGTTGTTGACATCAAAACACAAGCAGAATACGAAAAAGATCAAGAAACAGTACAAGATAAAGTAACTGATGCAGCAAAATCAACTGGTCAATTTGCTTCAAAACAAACTGACAAAGCAAAATCAGCTGTTGGCAAAGGTGCGCAAAAAGTAAAAGAAAACAATGAACCACGCGTACAATAAAATTAATTTTATAGAATTTTAGGAGGAAATAATCATGGGATTTATTTGGTCATTAATCGTTGGTGGTATTATCGGAGCAATTGCAGGAGCAATCACAAATAAAGGTTCTTCAATGGGAATCATTGCGAATGTGATCGCAGGTTTAGTTGGATCAGCTATTGGTCAAGCACTTTTAGGTACTTGGGGTCCAGTGATCGGTGGAATGGCAATCGTACCATCACTTATCGGAGCAATCATTTTAGTATTGATCGTTTCATTCTTTGCACGTAAGCTTTAAGCAAAGATCGCTTACTCAGATGTAATGATCTGATCAAGAAAGAGATCGACTAAACATTCTAACAGACCACAAAGAGTAGTTTTTATTCTAACTCTTTGTGGTCTGTTTGTTTGTACATATTTTCGAATATTCGTTGTTTGTCTTTTATCAATCGGTTAAGTCACTTGAATTCCGTATTTATCATAAAAATAATATGTAAATTACGATTTTTTTGATATTAAAAAAATAACAAAATGCTTATTCCATAGCAATCTTCGAGGTTTAACTGCTAGATAACTGTTATTTCTCGTATTGACGTTAAATATTGCTATAGATAAAGCATTTTTTCTTTGTTATCCTTTTATTGAAATATTATATGAAGAGTTTTTATAAGCATCATTTTATAACGTTGATTTCAATTTTTTACAATAAAACAAACATAAAAACTAGGAGTTAAGAATATTTTCAAGATATTTACAAATAATATATGTAATCTAAATATTCGAACGTTAAGATGAAGATGTGAAAGAAAACAACTGTCATAAAAAATATAAGGAAGAGCGGAGGGTCACTTATGATTGAGGTGATCGGATTACAGAAAACTTTTGATAATGGCTTTGAAGCATTGAAGCAAGTAGATTTTGCGATTGAAAGAGGAGAACTTGTTTGTCTTTTAGGCCCTAGTGGCTGTGGTAAATCAACGATGTTGAACCTCATCGCAGGACTATTACAACCGACAGATGGCGATATTCGTTTTAACGGGCAATCGGTCATAAAAACAGAACCTAAAGATCGTAATATTGGCTTTGTTTTTCAAAATTACGCGTTGTATCCACACATGACTGTCTTAGAAAACATCATGTTTCCTTTATTAGTTGGGGATAATAAAAAGAAAAAAGGCGAAGCAAAAGTGATTGCTGAAAAATATATGGATTTAACCAATATCAAAGAGTTGCAGAACAAGAAACCTGGGACTTTATCTGGTGGGCAACAACAACGAGTAGCCATCACGAGAGCCTTAGTACAAGAACCAGAAGTCTTATTATTGGATGAACCTTTAAGTAATCTCGATGCTCGACTACGCTTGAAGATCCGTGAAGAAATTCGCAGGTTAGTGAAAGAAGTGGGGATCACGACGATTTTTGTCACCCACGATCAAGAAGAAGCTCTATCGATCAGTGACAAAATCATCTTGTTGGAAGATGGCAAGATACAACAAGAAGATGACCCTCAAAATCTCTATTTAGAGCCAGAAAATTTATTCGTGGCGAAATTCATTGGTAATCCAATTATTAATTTTTTACCGATTGAAGTCATCGATGATCGGGTCAAACATGCGTCATTTGATTTACCACTTACTCATTTTATGGAAAAGCGTTTCAAAAAATCAATCACAAATGGTAAATATTACTTAGGCATGCGTCCTGAAGATATCTTTCCAAGCGATAATGGACCTTTGAAAGGGAAGATTCAAAGTGTTGAGTTGATCGGTCGTGAACGGATTTTACACTTTGAACTTGCAGGAGAGCGAGTAAAGTCGATTGTACGAGTGGAAAATGAGATTACTGAAGGAACTGAGGTTACGTTTAATTTGGCTTATCCTAAAGTGTTCTTATTCAGTCTTGATGGAGAGAGGATCTATTGATGGGAAAGAAGAATTATAACTCTGAAAATCAGCTAAAGGCTTGGTATTTTTTGCTTCCAGCATTACTTGCAATTTTCGTATTCAATATTTATCCGCTTTTTCGAGCTTTTTTTATGAGCTTTCAAAAAGGGACATTGATCAATCCTCGCTTTGCAGGAGTTGAGAATTATCAACGGTTGTTTAGTGATCCGGTATTTTTTCGCGCATTGAAAAATACTGCATTCTACAGTTTTACCGTCGTACCAATTGCTTTGATTCTTTCATTAGCAATTGCGTGGGTGATTTTTGAAAAAGTAAAGTATAAGTCATTTTTTGAAGCGATTTTTTTTATGCCCTATGTCACGAGTACAATAGCGATCGGTATTGTTTTTCGCTATTTTTTCAACGGATCTTACGGACTCATCAATTATTTACTCGAGTTTGTTGGGCTTCCCCGCGTGAATTGGTTAGATAGTGTGTCAATGAGTATGCCGACTTTGATCCTCTTTGGTATTTGGACAAGTCTAGCTTTCAATATCATCATATTATTAGCCGGATTCCGTAACATTGACAAAGAGCATTACAAGATCGCGAAAATGTTTGGCGCAAATGAATGGGAGATTTTTTTACAAATCACTTTGCCCCAACTGCTTCCTACATTGACGTTTCTCTTAACAGTCAATTTGATTGGCGCATTTAAAATCTACACGCAAGTTTATGCACTGTTTGGTGGTCAAGCTGGAATTGCAAAAAGTGCGATGACCGCAGTATTTTACATTTATGATAAGTTCCACGTTGCAGGTAGACCAGGTCTAGCTATGGCAGCAACACTTGTTTTATTCTTGCTTATTCTAAGTATTACTTTTTTCCAACAGTTGATTTTGAAGAAAGTGGGGAGACAAAGATGAAAAAAATCGTTACATTGCTCTCACTCTTATTTTTGACACTCCTAGGAATCATTACTGTTTTTCCATTTATCTATATGATACTCGGTGGATTGATGACGTATCGGGAAGCGACAAGTATTCCACCAACTGTTATACCTGATTCCTTTCAATGGGTGAATTATTTCGCGGTATTTGAAAAAGCGCCATTTATTCAATACTTCATCAACACGTCATTTGTATCGTTAGTAACCACATTGGCAACCATTATCACTTCACTGTTGGCAGCATTTGCTTTAGCAACTTTGGAATTTCGCTACAAGAAAGTAGTGATGGTAGGATTGATTTCTCTGTTGATGATTCCATACGAGTCGATCATATTTACGAATTATAATACAATCGCACGTTTAGGCTTGTTGAACTCTTATACTGCCTTGATTTTACCGTTTTTGACGAGTATTTTTTATATTTATTATTTGACTAATTACTTGAAAAGTATTTCACGTTCCTTTTATCAAGCAGCTAAGATCGATGGCGCATCTGATATGGAATATATAAAAAAGATCCTTGTTCCTATGTCTAAGCCAGCGCTGGTCACAGTAGGAATTTTGACTTTCATTTCGAGTTGGAACTCCTTTTTATGGCCGTTATTGGTCACAAATGACAAAAGGTTTCGATTATTGAACAATGGCTTATCTGCATTTACGAGCGAAAGTGGCAGTGATGTCCACTTACAATTAGCAGCAGCCACCTTAACGGTATTACCAATTGTGCTTATTTACTTTATTTTTAGAAAAGAAATCATCCGAGGAGTGGCAAAAAATGGGATCAAAGGCTAATCAAAAAACAAGTATTACCTTTCATAGTGGGCTCATGACGATCGGTGGAACAGTCATTGAAGTTGCTTACGGGGACGATAGAATTTTTTTTGACTTTGGGACAGAATATCATCCTGAGATCAACTTACCAAATGAAGAGCTACCAACTTTACTAGATGTAGGATTTATTCCAGCAATTGATATTTATGATCCTCGATTGACCACACAAAAGCAAGAGACTAAGTTTAAAAATACTGCAGTATTTTTATCGCATGTTCACTTGGATCATACAAAAATGATCAATTATCTTGATCCAAAAATCCCCTTATATACATTAGAGCCGACCAAAGATTTATTGGAAAGCTTAAATCGTAACGGGACATTCTTGTTGCCTTCCCCTTATATAGAAGGAAATACACGAATGATCAAAACGATTGCGCCTGATCAAGATATTCACATTGGCGAAATAACGATACGTTTGTTTCCTGTGGATCATGATGCATATGGGGCAGCAGCCTTTCTTATCGAAACACCAACTGCTTTGATTGCTTATTCAGGTGACCTTCGTCTTCATGGATTTGACCGACATTTGACAGAAGAGTTTTGTGAAGCGGCACAGAAGGTCGATGTATTGATGCTGGAAGGAGTGAGCATTAGTTTCCCAGAGAAAGAAAAGAAACATGTGACATCACTAGATAGCGAAAGAGGACTGACGGAGCAACTGGTGAAGTTGATCCAAGAAAACGAGAATCGTCAATTGACCTTCAATTTTTATCCAGCGAACATCAAACGCTGGGAAGCTTTGATCGATGCCTCCCCACGACAAGTAGTTGTGGAAGCAGAAATGGCTTTACTCTTACAAAAAGTCGCAAAACGAGAAGTCCCTTATTACTACGCTGAGAAGAAAGAGCGGATCGATACATTAGATCCACAACTTGAGTATTCTTACGATACTTTATTAGCAGATTCGACAGATTATTTTTGGTAATTTGTTGGTAAGGTTGACTCATTACAAAAAGGAGGTCTGTATATACACAGTGATGCCCAACCATTAGGCGAGTTTGATCCCCAGTACGCGATTTTTAGAGCATCTTTTGAAAAGCAACAAGTGGAGTTTAAGCAGTTATCATTATCAGGTCATGCAAAACCTGCGGATCTAGCAGAAATCATCGATCGGATAAAACCAGCTATGTTGGTCCCAATCCATACGTTAAAACCTGAGAGTATGCATAATCCATATGGAAGCAGAGTATTAGTACAAAGAGGCGAAACCATTCAACTATAATTGGAGGAAAATGAAAAATGAAATGGACAACTATTAGTAAGTTTTTGGTAGCATCAGCAGCTGTAATGACTTTAGGCGCCTGTGGGAACACTGGCTCGAACGCATCTTCGTCAAGTGAAGAAATTGTCACTGATTTAACAAAAGACACGACGATCACCTTTTGGCATGCAATGAACGGTGCGCAAGAAACAGCGTTACAAAAGATGACTGATGATTTTGTTAAAGCAAACCCAACTATCAAAGTCGAATTACAAAACCAAGCCCAATATTCTGATCTACAAGCAAAGATCAACTCCACTCTTCCGTCACCAGGAGATCTACCAACTATTACTCAAGCTTATCCTGGTTGGTTATACGATGCTGCACAAGACGAGATGCTCGTTGATCTCCAACCATTGATCGAAAATGACACGATTGGTTGGCAAGACCAAGAAGCGATTCGTACCTCTTTGCTGGATGGCGCCAAGATCAATGATGTCCAGTACGGTATTCCTTTTAATAAATCGACTGAAATGCTCTTTTATAACAAAGATATGTTGGAAAAATATGATGTCGCTGTACCAACGACATTCGCTGAACTCAAAGAAGCATCCCAAAAGATTTATGAAGCAACGGATGGCGAAGTTGTAGGTGCCGGCTTTGATTCTTTGAACAACTATTATACGATCGGTATGGAAAACAAAGGGGTTGAATTTAACAAAGAGTTAGATTTGACCAGTGACAAATCAAAAGAATTGATCAACTATTACGCGGAGGGTGTCAAAGATGGATACTTCCGGATTGCGGGATCAGACAACTATTTATCAGGGCCTTTTGCCAATCAAAAAGTAGCTATGTTTATCGGATCGATTGCAGGGGAAGGATATGTGAAGAAAGATACGGAAGGTGTATTTACGTATGATGTTGCTCCACGCCCTGAAAAAATCAATTTACAACAAGGAACGGATCTCTACATGTTCAGTAGTGCCACACCAGAAGAACGGACAGCAGCGTTTTTATATATGAAATTCTTATCAGAGCCAGAAAACCAATTGTATTGGGCAACCATGACTGGCTATATGCCAACGATCGAATCAGTATTAGAAAGTGATGACTACAAAAATTCATCGGAAACAAAAGTCCCACGACAGTTAGAAGAGGCAACGAAAGAATTGTTCTCGATTCCAGTCGTGGAGAATAGTGACAATGCGTTCAACGAAATACGTACGATCATGGAGAATATATTAGCTAACACAAATCAAGATACAGATCAATTGATCACAGATTCAGTACCGCAGTTAGAAGATGCTTGGAACCAATAAAAACGACTGAGAGGGTGAAATAATGGAAGTGACGATCCTTGCAACAAGTGACATGCACGGCTACGTTCTGCCGACGAATTATGCCAGTGACCTAGAACAACCTTTTGGTGTGGCGAAGGTAGCTGGAAAACTGAAGGAATTAAGACAAGCAGCAAGCGGTCCGGTATTCATGATTGAGAACGGTGACTTTATCCAAGGTTCGCCACTTAGTTATTTTGTTGCAAAACAACCGGAGTATTCTGTCTCGACGTTAACAAAGCTTCTAAACGGCATGAACTATGATGTAGGTGTGTTAGGTAATCATGAATTTAATTATGGCTGGAACTATTTGAATGAAGCAATCCAATCCTATGATTTCCCAATAGTCGTAGCCAATATGTTAAGGAAGAATCAACAGGAATCGGTTTTACCTCCGTATCAGATCATTGAGAAACAAGGGATCAAAGTGGCGGTCTTGGGACTAGTGACCCAGTATATCCCAAACTGGGAAAATCCTGAAACAATCAAGGATCTTCACTTTGTGTCGGCTGTGGAAACGGCCAAAAAGTACGTGCCACTATTACGTGAGTTAGCAGATTTAGTCGTCGTTGGATACCATGGTGGTTTTGAAAAAGATCTAACAACAAACGAGCCGACTGAAGCAATGACTGGTGAAAACGAAGGAAGTCAATTATTACAAGAAGTACCTGGGATCGATGCGTTAGTCACAGGGCATCAACATCGTGAAATTGCTGAAGTCGTCAATGGTGTACCAGTGATCCAACCAGGATATCGTGGGGCTTTTGTAGGAGCAATCAAACTAACTGTCAAAAAGCAAGATAATAAGTTTATCGTCTTAGACCACTCGTGTCAACTTTATCCGACGAACGAGGCATCTGCAGATCCTAGTGTTCTTGAACAAGTTGGACTAGTCTCAAAAGCATTAGATGTGTGGCTAGACCAACCAGTGGGAGAAGTGCTGGGCGATCTACGGATTATTGATCCAATGGCAGCTAGAGTCAATGAGCATCCATATATTGAATTGATCAATCGAATACAGATGGATGCGACTGGAGCAGAGATTTCAGGAACAGCCTTATTCAATAATGAAGTGACTGGTTTGCCACAATCTGTCAGTATGCGTCATATTCTTACGAATTATATTTACCCGAATACTCTGGCTGTTGTACGTGTGACGGGACAAGAACTGAAAGCAGCACTCGAACAAACGGCTGGTTACTTAATGGCAACCGATGAAGGAATTACGTTTGATCCGAAGTATATCCAGCCCAAACCTCAATATTATAACTATGATATGTATGAAGGTATCAATTACACAATTGATTTAAATCACCCCATCGGGCATCGTGTAACGCGCTTTGAAAAAGAAGGGGAACCGATTCCCTTAGATAAACCACTAGAAGTGGTGATCAATCAATATCGAGCAGTTGGTGGTGGAAATTATAAGATGTTTTCAGCGGAGAAGATCGTAAAAGAATATCCAATCGATATGACCGAATTGATTGCCGACTATTTCAAACGAAAAAAAGTGATAGATGCAAAAGTGAATCATAATTTCAACGTGATCGGCAAATAAAAATAGGATGAAAAAACTCCCTCAAATGCGTGTACACCGCATTTGAGGGAGTTTTTTCAGCGTTTATATTTATATTTATATTATGATTGAGATAGTTGTGCCAATAGCTCAGTATATCCCAGTTCTCTTGCGTAATCTTCCGCAGTTTTCCCTTGATTGTCACGTAACGTTTTGTCTGCGCCATGATTCAACAGTTCTTGAACGATTTGTTGATAGATTTCAGAACCATCACGTAAAGCAACTGCTTCAATCAACGCGGTATAACCATAATTATTTTGATGGTCGATGTCCACACGTGCGTCGGTTAACAGGAGTTTCACATTGTCTAAATGGCCCTTTTCAGCTGCTGGAATCAAGGCATTACCGCCAAAACGATTGACGATTGCTTGATTTGGTTCACGCTGTTCCAACATATAAGATAGGATCTCTGTTTTTCCTTGTGCTCCAGCGTAAAGGTAAGGGCTGTCTTGAATCGCATCTTGGATATCGATTGACGCACCATGATCGATCAGAAGTTTGGCGATCTCGACAAAATCATGATGTGTGGCAATTAGTAAAGGTGTTTCGCCTTTGTCATTTTGTTCATCGATTGAATACTCTGTTTGTAAAATATCCTCAACTTTCTTTCGATCGTTGTCTTCGACTGCGGCTAATAAACTGCCAGATGGGTAACTCACAAGCGATTCCTCCGTTTCTTCGATTAAATGATCGGTTTGTTCAGTGGTTATTTGTTCGACAGTAGAACTAGTGCTTTTCGTTTGATCAGGAACAGTCATCTGCTGTGGCTCTTCACAACCCGTTAATGAAAACAATAAAACGGCAAAGGGCACGATCAGCCAAGCTTTCATAAATACTCCCCCTTTGTATCATCATATGATGAAGCAATCGATACCGCAAATGAATGAACTTACACTAGCAAAAGAGTAAGGGGTTAGTTGTTATTATAGTTAGAGTTATAGTTTTTTTTCATAAATAAGAAATAACGAAATTTTAATAGTTGAAAATTTGCTGATTTATAATAAAAAATCAAGAATATAGACGATCAATATTTTTTTCAATTATTCCAATACTAAAATACATCCATAAAATCTTGTTTAAAGAACGTTTTGTACGGTGATTCAACATTTTTTTGTAATTTATTATTACCTTGCTTGCGGTAATAACTGGTTAGATTTAAACATATTTGTCTGTTATTCTTAGTTTAAGATAACAAAAACAAATACATAATATGAAATTTTTGAAAAAAGTTGAAGTTATCTATATTAATCGTTAATTACGGAGGGAAACATGAAAAAATAAATTTTAGGAACCATTTTATGCTCAACTATTTTATTTGGAGCAAGTCTAGCAATTGGTGGGAATGAAGCATCTGCACACGGATATGTACAGTCTCCTATCAGTCGTGGGTACCAAGGACATTTAGACAGAGACACAAACTGGAATGTTGCTTTCCAAAAATATGGAGCGGTTATCAACGAACCTCAATCTTTAGAAGCCTTAAAAGGATACCCACAAGCTGGACCAGCTGATGGACAAATTGCATCAGCAGGTGGTTCACTTGGTGATTTCAATCTTGATCAACAAACTTCATCACTTTGGACAAAACAATCGATCGATCAAGGAGCAAACTTATTTACATGGCGCTATACTGTTGGACATGCAACAACAAAATGGCATTATTACATGACAAAAGCAGATTGGAATCCAAACGATAAATTAGAACGTTCTGATTTTGAATTGATTGGTACGATCAACCATAATGGCACACCAGCAACAACGACATCACACGCAATCAACGTACCAAGTGATCGTTTAGGTTACCATGTGATTTTAGCTGTTTGGGATGTAGCGGATACAGCTAATGCATTCTACAACGTGATTGATGTTGATGTGAAAGGTGATTCAGCTATTCCTGTGAAACCACAAGCACCACAAAATGTACGTGCTGCAAATGTGACTGCTTCTTCTGTAGAATTAGCATGGAATGGCCAAGCCAATACTGTATCATACAACGTTTACCGTGACGGTGAATTAGTTGGTAATACAAATGATCCAGAATTTAAAGATGCAGGACTAAATGAAGAAACAACATACAACTATGAGATCGAAGCAGTTAGCCAAACTGGATTGACATCTGACAAAACAGCGATTTCAGTGACAACTAGAGCGACAACTGCTGAAGAAAAACCAACTGCTCCTAAAAACTTACATTCAATGGGCGAAACGACTTCAAGCGTGTCATTGATGTGGGGAGCTTCAACCCATACACAAGGTATCAAACAATATGATATCTATCGCAATGGTCAGTTAGCGGCTTCAACGCCATCTACTAGCTACACAGATGAAAACTTGGCTTCTGGCACAACATACTCATACGTGGTACGTGCAATCAGTACAACAGACGAAGTTTCAGATGCAAGTAACACTTTATCAGTGACAACGAAACAAGATGAAACAATCGAAGGAATCCGTGAATGGAAAGTAGGTTCAATGGCTTCACCAGTACGTTATTCTATGAATGAAGAAGTAAGACACAATGGAAGAGTCTACATCACTATTGTTCCACATTTCAACTTTGGTGATGTTACTTAGGCACCTGACCAAGCACCAACATTATTCCGATTGAAATAATCAATTTGACACTCAGCGCATGAAACTGCGCTGGGTGTTTTTTTGTGAATAAAGGTTGCAATAAGAACGTTTAGTTGACAATGAAGGAGATTGTCCGATACCATGACTATCATCAGGAATGATCATTCAACCAGAAAGTAGGAAAGCAAATGTTCAAACGAGTACCTTCAGAGTTAACAGAAAGAGAAAATTATAAACTGTTGATTGGCTCAGTTATCCCTCGCCCAGTGGCAGTGGTTGCGACAAGGTCTTCAAAAGGAGTGACCAATGTAGCACCATTTAGTTATTTCAATATCGTCAGTTCCAATCCGCCGATACTTTCTTTAGCTATCCAAAGAAAAAATGGGGAGTGGAAAGATACAGCAAAGCATCTTATCGATACAAAAGAAGCGGTGATCCATGTTCTTGACGAAAGAATACTTGTAGATGCGAATCAGACAGCTGCTAGCTTATCAAGCGAAGAAAGTGAATTGTCGTTGACCTCTTTCACTACTTCCGAATCCGATACGATCAGCGTCCCAAGAATCAATGAAGCAAGTATTGCCTTTGAAACGACACTATACCAACATGTGCCGATCAAAAAAGGCCAAGAAACAACCGCTGATTTATTTTTACTGCAAATTTCTACTTATCAAATAAGTGAAGCTGTTTATGATGAACAAACAGGCTATATCGATCCGAAACAGTTACAACCAATCAGCCGCTTAGCAGGAAACGACTACGGTAAATTAGGTGAGATCATTCGCTTGTTACGTCCGGAGTAAATATCCGGCTGATAACGCAGTTTTTTCTAGTGTAAAAATGATTTAAGAATCAAACGTTAGCTCTACATTTATTAAATAAAGTTTAATTTAGTTATTTTATTCTTTTTTTTATTGATTATCAATGGGAAGAGGAATATGATAAATTTTGTGAAAATCAAATAAGTACTAACCTTGTTAGGTGAGGCTCCTATACAAACATAGGCTATTGCCCAGAAACGTCGAAAGACGCCAATGGGTCAAACAGGAATTGTCGGATTAAGGCTTTTTCCAATAGCTAAGAATACGTTCTTTACGTTGTATAGTGCTAAAACTCGGACGATGAGATGATGCTAGGTCAGAAATCTTGTTCGAAAAGGTTTCTGACCTTTTCTTATGCTTCCTTTTCCTTTTTTACTCGCTTTGCCTAACTTGTGTCTGGACAAGAAAGGGGATGCGCTGGAACAAGCTATTTGATTTTATCAATAAAGGTATTCGTCTCACTCCAAAGAATACCGAACGAAATAAAACAGAGAGACAAACAAAAAAGGTCGACGAGTTGCAGCTCAATCGACCCAAAGACATGTAAGAGAATAAACTCTTTACTTGATTCATCATAATAGACAAAGGTCCTCGTTTCAAGTAGAAGAGTTTGAAAGGAAGAGGCAACTGAATGAAACCATTTCAGAAAATCATATTAAGTATCTTGTTAGTACTTGCAATGGTCATTGGCTTTTTTTCTTTTGAATTTATCCAAGGGTTCTCCTCAGTGAAACAATCTGCAACAGTTGAGAAAGTCAATGCACAAGATGTCCCATCGATCATCAATGTAGCATTGATTGGTTCTGATGCACGATCAAAAGAAGAAAATGGTCGTTCGGATTCTTTGATGGTCGCCCAATATGATCAAAAGACCAAACAAGCCAAATTGATTTCTATCATGAGAGATTCTTACGTCTCTATTCCTGGTTATGGAATGAATAAGATCAATGCCGCCTATTCATATGGAGGTATCGACTTATTAAACCAAACCTTACAAGATAATTTCAAATTAGAGACCCCTTACTATGCAAGTATTACGTTTCAAGATTTTATTGATTGTATCGATGAATTGTTTCCAGATGGCGTCACGATCGATGCAGAAAAAGATTTGGATTTAGATGGGGTAGCTATCAAAAAAGGAAAGCAAACAATGGACGGAAATACCTTGCTGCAATATGCTCGTTTTCGTGAAGACGAAGAAGGTGATTTTGGACGGATTCGTAGACAACAACAAGTCGTTGAGGCGGTAGCCAGTCAATTGAAAGATGTCACATCGATCATCAAATTACCCAAGGCGATCGGCAAACTTTTAGGTAGTATCCAAACCAATCTACCGGAAAGTGTACTGTTAGATTGTGGGTTAGATTTCCTAGATGACGAGAAGAAAATCGATACATTGTCCGTGCCCGTTGATAAAAGTTGGGACTTCAATGATAATACACCAGCTGGTAGTGTCTTGGAAATCGACTTGACTAAAAATCAGCAAGCGATACACGAGTTTTTGGACAAATAACCATATAACCATATTGATAAACCAGTTCCTAAAACGAACTGGTTTATTTTGATTAAAAAAAAGTTAACATAAGAACAGTACTGGTTAAGAATCATTTGGGCTGCTGTTCTATTTCCTCTTCTATGTGTTAGAATATCTTTGATTCGTACTTTTAATAAAGAGAGGTATTCAAAACATGAAGAGGAGTGGCAGACAAAAGAAAAAATCGACCGGCATCTATATCGGAGCGGGAATCGTCGTCTTGCTTGCAGCAGCTGGTGGTGGCTTCTTTTATTATCAACACGTTCAGGAACAACAAGCAGTAAAAGCTGGAGAACAAACGATTGAAGGATTTATTGACTCCCTGAATCAGGAAAATTATGAAGAAGCGGTAAAATCACTTCAAGTAGAGAAAGATAGTGATCTTACTGAACAAGATATTTTGGAAAAATATCAAAACATTTACGGTGCAGCAGAGATCAGAGGGATCAAACTCTCAGACTTATCCGTGACAAAAAAAGAGAATGATACGTATGAGTTTACGTATGAAGCTAAAATGAATACGACGCTAGGTGAATTGAAAGACTTAGCATATGAAGGAACCTTGTCCAAAGAGGGAGACCAAACCAAAATCAATTGGCAACCTAATTTGATTTTTCCGCAAATGGAAGGACAAGATAAAGTCAGCTTGAGTACAGATGTAGCGTCGCGTGGCGAAATCTTGGACCGTAATAAACAGCCGTTAGCGATAACTGGGAAATTAAAACAATTAGGTGTCGTACCTGCGAAATTAGGTGAGGGTGAGGAAAAATCAGCGAATATCAAAGCAATCGCTGAAGCATTCGATTTGACGGAAGCCAGTATAGAACAAGCGATTTCTCAAGGTTGGGTCCAACCGGATTACTTTGTTCCTTTAAAAATCATTGATGGGGAAACACCAGAACTTCCCAATGGAGCAACGATCCAAGAAGTTGACGGTCGTTATTATCCACTAGGGGAAGCCGCTGCCCAATTGATTGGCTATGTAGGAGATATCACCGCAGAAGACATTGAGAAAAATCCTGAGTTGAGTAGCACAGGAAAAATCGGGCGTTCAGGCTTAGAAATGGCTTACGACAAAGAATTAAGAGGTACGAACGGCGGGAAATTAAGTGTCACAGATGAAGAAGGAAAAGAAAAAGCGGTCTTACTCCAACATGAAGTAAAAAATGGACAGGATATCCAGTTGACGATCGATGCTAATGCGCAAAAAACGGCATTCGATAGCTTAGATGGAAAACCAGGTTCTACTGTGGCGACAGCCCCTAAAACTGGAGATTTGTTGGCCCTTGTCAGTTCACCTAGTTATGACCCAAATAAAATGACGAACGGTATTTCCCAAGATGATTACAAAGTATATGAAGAAGACCCAAATCGTCCATTTATCAGTCGTTTTGCGACAGGTTATGCGCCGGGTTCAACATTCAAAATGATCACGGCAGCCATCGGCTTAGATAATGGAACATTGAATCCAGATGAAGTCTTAACGATCAATGGATTGAAGTGGCAAAAAGATAGCTCTTGGGGTTCTTACCAAGTGACACGTGTCAGTGATGTACCACAAGTCAACTTGAAAAATGCTTTAGTTTATTCTGATAATATCTATATGGCACAAGAAACATTGAAAATGGGGGAAGAAGCCTTTAGAAAAGGACTGAATCAATTTATTTTTGGTGAAGATCTTGATTTACCGATCCAAATGAATCCTGCGCAGATCTCAAATGAAGACTCATTCAATTCGGAGATTTTGTTGGCAGATACAGGCTATGGGCAAGGACAATTATTGATCAATCCGATCCAACAAGCTGCGATGTATAGTGTTTTTGCAAATAATGGCAGTTTAGTTTATCCACGATTAGTTATGGATCAGGAAACAAAAGATAAGAAAAATGTGATCAGTGAATCAAGTGTCCAAACGATTTTGCCAGATTTAGTCGACGTTGTGCAAGATCCTAACGGAACTGCACATTCTTTAGCTGCTCTTGGCATTCCGCTTGCAGCAAAAACTGGCACAGCTGAAATCAAAGAAAAGCAGGATGAAAAAGGACAAGAAAACAGTTTCCTTTATGCGATCAATCCTGAAACAAATGGCTACTTGGTGATCAGCATGTTAGAAAACAGAGAAGAAGGCGATTCTGCTACTAATCGAGCGCCTGCTTTATTGCAGTATTTGAACCAAACTTACCAATAAACATAGAGTGTGAAATCGGATACAAAACCATTGGCTATTTTCCTTTTCTAGTGATCCACTAGTCTATAGAAACGAGTGTAAATAACAAGAGGAGGAGATAAGATGACTGATGTCCCAAGAGCAGTAAAAGCGGAGATGGCAGCAAGCATGTTGAAGATCTAATTTGATAATGAGGAAACAAGATATTTAAAATCACATTTAGCCAAAGAACATGCAGAAGCTTTTTCGATGAAAAATGGCAAGAGAAAGAATAGTTTATTGGCTTCACAAACAACCTGGGTAGGATCGACCATCGAAATTCAACCAGATGGCACTCTTGTTCTGAATGAAAATGATTATTACTCGCCAGAAGAGTTATGGAACGATAGCAAAGAGCATATTATTTGATCAAAAATAGAGCCTTTCTATTAGATTCGAGAAATCTAGTAGAAAGGCTCTATTTATCTGAGAACGAATCACCCATGATACACTTTTCTAGTAAAGTATTTAAGAATCAATGGAGAGATCAAAGTACTTAATAAGATTACGATCACAAGTGGAGAATAATATTTTGCTTCAATCAATTGGCTTTGTTGTCCAATTTGCAAGATGATCAGTGCCATTTCACCACGTGAGATCATGCCAGCTCCTACCATAAAGGCACTATTCGTTGAGAAACCGGCTACTTTCGCCCCTAGATAACCACCACCAAGTTTAGTCAAGACTGCAACAGTTGTTAGGATCAAGATAAAAATCAATTGTTCTCCAAAGTTAGAGAAATCGACTTCTAGTCCAACACTGACAAAAAAGACTGGAATAAATACGGCATAACCTAATGCCTCGACATTATGATACACTTCTTCTTTGACCGATGTTTGACTCACCGCGATTCCTGCAAAAAATGCACCAATAACTGAACTTAGTCCGATCAAATCAGCGATGTAGGACATACCTAGACATAAAACCAAGGAAACAATGATAATCGCAGAGTTGGCATAGATTTTTCCAGCTAGTGACATCAAAAATGGGGCAATCCATTTGACTAATAAAAATATAAAAATAAAGTAAATCACTTGCTCCAATAAAAGAAGCGGTAAAGGGAGGCTGCTACCAGATTCTCCTGTCAAAAATGATAAGCTGAAACTTAACACCAACACGACAAGAATGTCATCAACTACTGAAGCACCTAAGATAGTCGAACCTTCTTTTGTGTTGACTACATGAAGTTCTTTCAATACCTCAACAGAGATACTAACAGAAGTTGCTGCGAGGATGATTCCAAAGAAGATAGCTTCATTCCTTGTGACTTGGAAAATTTCACCCGTCAACCAACCAAATAATACGGGGAGTATGATCCCTAATAAAGCAACGAACATTCCTGGTCGAAAGTATTTTTTCAAAAGAGAAAGATCGCTTTCCAGTCCAGCTAAAAACATCAATAAAATGACACCTATTTCTGAAAAATCGTGGACGAGAATATTTGGATGCACCCATCCCAGACCCGCACCACCAAGCAAGACGCCAACGAGTAGTTGACCGATCACCGCAGGTACACCAAACCTCCGTGAAAGGTGAGAGCCAATGGTTGTCGCTAACAAGATCAAACAGAGAATACCTATAAATTCCATTCTTTTCATCCTTCCTTTCTCAAAAAAGAATTTATTTTATTCGTGTCAAATGACCTACTAAACAGGATAACATAAATAACGTTATTTATATAGTATCGTCCATTGTATGGATATATGAAAGCGCAGGACAAAAAAGGCTAGGCAATTAAGCCCAACCTCGAATTAAAATAACTAATCAATTGACATACATATTTCTTACTTTAAAGTAGTTGATGATTTCAGAAATCCCCATAAAGATCAAGATACCGCCAAAGATTTGGAAAAGTACCATCAAGCTTTGGAATGGATTAAATAGTAAAATCAATCCGCCAATCAGTAAAATCACGCTGTATAATGACCATCCTTTTGATTTTGTATTCAAACTGATGAACAATTGAAATGCGCCATTTGCTAAAATCATCAAGCCTAAAAGAATTGGCAAGATCGAAACGATTGCTGATGCAAATAAGAACACGATCAGTCCGAAAATCAGAAAAGCAATTGCGCTGAAAAGACCAAATCCCCAAGCACCCGTTTTTTGCTTGTTGTTATAGGCTTCAAATAAATTGATCAGACCTAATAAAACAAAATAAGCAGTGATAAGATAGCCGACAAAATTAAATACGGCAGTTGGATTGATGACTATGGCGATACCAGCAATGATATAAATAGCTGCTCGTAAAATAGCATATCTTTGAAAATTACTTCGAATAAGTTCATACATTATTATAACCTCCTTTTTTTTATTTTAACGGTTATTGTTGTTTAAACCAACTAAAAACTAGTGATTCCATTATTTTCTTAGAATTTTTTCTATTTTCTTTCCTTTAGCTAACTCATCGATCAACTTATCCAAATAACGAATTTCTTGCATCAATGGCTCTTCAATATTTTCTACTCTAACACCACAAATGACGCCAGTGATAAATTTACGGTCAGGATTCAATCTCGGTGCCTCAGCAAAGAAAGTTTTGAAGTCCTTTTCCAGTTTGATCTGTTCCTCTAATTCAGCTTGTTTATAGCCGGTCAACCAATAAACGATTTGGTCAACTTCCTCTTTTGTACGATTTTTTCGTTCTGCTTTTTTTAGATAAAGAGGATAGACAGAAGAAAAGGGCATAGTAAAAATTCGATGTTCAGTCATAAAGAAGCTCCTTTTTCCATTATTATATAATGAACTGTTCGAAAAGAATAGCTATAGTGTCAAGTCTCATGAAAGTTCAGTGAACAGGGGGATAGATAGTAAGAACGCTACAGGATACTGAGCTAATTGTTTCTGTGATGATCAATCAAAATCAGCGTAGTCACGTTCTTGTTTAATCTCAAAAATATAGGTAGCTAATTGAGCAATCATCTTTTTCCAATCATCTGGGCGAACGATGCCGTTTAACAAATAAATCTTTTTGATACGCTCGGGTAGCTGGTTTAGTGGACAATCACTAATGACGATATCGCAACGCTCCATATAGTAACGTTGGATGACGATCGCTTCTTTTGAAAAGATTTGTTCAATTTTAACAATTAAATCTTTGCTGATATAAAAGTCTTTCGTGTGATTCACACCGATAATGATTGGCGGTTGCTTTTTGAATCGGTCGTAGAAATGTAGTAATTCTTCGACTACCCATGAAATATTTTCTTTTTCTAGAAAATCTGTTAAGTAATGCCAATTTTCTTGCCGGAAGTTCTCATAAAATTCAGCGACCACGGTTCTTAAGTGTTCATAGTTTTTCTGATCCCTATAAAGCAAAAAAGTTGGTAAAGGTGTATTCGGCTGTTCGCTATCCAAAAAGGTATTGTGAAGTTTATTGATCGTAAAGGACAGTGCATATAACTTTTTTTGTTTTTCAGGTAGCTCTAAAGCGAAATGCTGACTGAATGTTTCGACTAAGTTCTTGGAATAAATCAAATAAGGAAAATCGATCGCTAACAGTCTTTGATAGTGCGTCAAACTTTGTTCTTCACTATCCAATTGAGAAATCGTTAGGCGTGCTAATAAATTGAGTATGATTCGTTGTTCCCGACAAATCGGTAAATCAGGATTTAAAATATCCACATCAGGTTCAATTAGAAGATCAATATACTTAAACTGACTTAATTCTTTTTGAACATTTTCTAAAGAAGTCATGGGAAAATTATCCTGGCAAAGTTTTAAAAGAAGATACAACTTATCCAAGACGCCACCATTCATCCCATCCAATAACTCTTTCTTGAAGAAGACATGAAGAGTGTAATCGATTTTTTTTGGCTCTTCCTTGTGATAGGGAAGGGACGTATTAGCAAAAATCGTCCAATAAACATCTAGAAAACAATATTGGATTTGAACTTCACTACCAGTGATTATTTTTTTTCCTTTACTTGAAAACTTGAAGGAGATTCCATATAGAGCTAAAAATTGGTTGATTGCTTTCATTTTAGAATAGAGATATGAAGGGCTGTAATTTGTCATTTGGCTGATCGTGACCATTGAGTTGACTTTTTGTCGAAGTAAGGCAGCGATGATTTGAAAATTAGTTGATTCAAAACAATATTTACCAAATAATTCGTAATAACACTTCGCAAGGTCAGCATCGTTCAAAGAAATTTTGACAAACTTTTTGTTTTTCACTACTTCCAGATTATTTATGCCCAAAGCATGGAAGTCCTGTTCGATTTCATGAAGATATAAAAGAAAATTTGAATCAGACATCTTAAAATGGTCGGCTAGATAGTGCGTGGTGATAAAGAACTGATGCTCTGTTAAAAAAAGAAAAATCTCAAGCTTTGTTACATTTTTCTTCTTTAATAAAAACTTTTTGATTGCTTCTTGTGTTTGCATTGAAATTCCTCCGGTTGAAAATTTTACTGAAAATTTCTTTATTTTCAACAAAAAAACAGTAAATCTTCCGTCTCAATCTATATTATCTTATGTTTAACATGATAATGATATTAAATAGGAGGAATTCTCATGAAATATTTAAGTCTTCTCTTTGCTTCAGTTTTACTGAGTAGTGTTTCTGTATCAGTCGAAGCTGCACAGACAGATGAACAACCTAGCAATGATGTCGCTCAACTAGCTTCTCATTCCGTCTGGGCAAATGTGAATCAAATCAAATTTTTAGAAGAGCATGTTTCAGCAAACTCTGGTATTATGAGACTTAAACTAGGAGAGACGATCACGGTGAAGGCACTGGTGACTTATTCAGGGGATATTCAACCGATTTTACAGTCTGTTGTCCAATTTGAAAACGTTGATCCAGCGTTGAAGATCGAACACGATCCAGCTTCACTTGTATTCCACAACAAACTAGCAACTTTTACGTTTAATATTACACTGACACAACCAATCAATAGACCTGCTTTATTTACCGTAAAAGTAGCAGATGGTCAACCTGAGGACAGTCATCATTTGACACCATATAGTCAACGTCAAACAGTTGAACAAAAAGCTGGAGGAACAGGGGGCTTGACTGAGCCAGATCCTAATCCAGATCCTAATCCAGATCCTAATCCAGATCCTAATCCTAAACCGGATAATCCAGATGAAAATCCAGACGAGACACCGGATAATCCGGATAAAAATCCCGATATGACACCAGATAATCCGGATGAAAATCCCGATGTGACACCAGATAATCCGGACGAGAACCCAGATGAGACACCGGATAATCCGGATGAAAATCCCGATGTGACACCAGATAATCCGGACGAGAACCCAGATGAGACACCGGATAATCCGGATGAAAATCCCGATGTGACACCAGATAATCCGGACGAGAACCCAGATGAGACACCGGATAATCCAGATGAAAATCCAGACGAGACACCGGATAATCCGGATGAAAATCCCGATGAGACACCGGATAATCCGGACGAGAACCCAGATGAGAATCCAGATGCAAAACCGGATAAACCAGAGGGGAACAATGGAAACTATGAAGGGGATAACGAGGAAGATGGAAATGGTGGACATGGTGGTGAAGAAGTGATTAAACCACAAATCCACCCTGAAGGCAGCAATCCAGCGATCACAATACCTGAGCAAGTAAAACCATTGTCCCAAATTCGAAAACAATCAATTCCACATATTGATACGACAGATGTACTGGTAAATAAACAATCGTCTGAAATTGCGAAAGAAATTCTGCCAATGACAAAAATAGTTCACTCTTCAAATCAAGCAGCTAATGATAAGAACTCTGCAACAGCCACAGAGGAAGCAACGAAGCAATTACCTAAAACAGGAGAGCACAATCGCTTCTTTACATGGATGTTTGGTCTGCTGATCACAGGAATGAGTATGGTTACTTTTAGAAAAATCAACTAATGATTGTAATAGGTAAAAACGCCTTGAAACGGAATGTTTCAAGGCATTTTTGCGTAGAAAATGATTAATAATCAGTTAACATAGTGGACTTGTTCTTCTTCAATCAATGGATAGGTAAGTAATTCTGTACTATCTAAATCTTCTTTCGTCATATCGACTGCATTAATTTGGCTATTTGTGTAAGTCGTGTAGTAATAGATTCCTTTATCCACATTGCAACAAGAAGAATAGATCGTATACTCAAATTTACCATTCCCAACGTCACATAGTCCTTTTTGTTGTTCGACCGATTTTAGGATATGGAAGAATTGACTAACGCTTTCCTGTTCAGTCGTTGCTTTGACAGAATTTAATTTTGTAAATGCAACTTTGACAAAACGAGAAGCAGATGATAAATCTCCAGGTAAACCTAATCCGCCCATACCGCGAGAATAGACTGATAAATCAAGTTCATCGGAGAAATGGTTTTTAAGGGTAGTCGGTGAGACTGACCGATAGTTGTTCAAATTAAATAATTGATAGTCAAAGGTTGGATTATTTGTTAGTACACCGATTGGATTATCATAAATTTTTAATCCTTCGGCAACTGATTCAATAACAATCGATGTTTTTTGATCTGCTAATATCCAATGAAGAGGAGATAACGGTAGTTCTTCACTGAAATTGATGTTGACTAAATTGATATCCACTAATAACGTACGAGCTTCTTCCACGTTTTTACATTGACTCAATATCCAAGGAATAAATTCAAATGGTGTGATATTGGTCTTTTCGGCATCTTCGTCAAAAAAATGGGCATTTCCAGGGAAATTCAAACCAGCCATACTCAAACCTTTTTCATTTGTTGCATCATAATAGAGGGGGTAGTTATCTACAACTGCTGCCATACCGATGATCGCATAGTGAGACTCTTGTTTTGGTGCTTTCCGATAAACAAAAGGAAAATTTCTTGGAGTGATCGTCACCTGTTCATTATAAGAAATCTCTAAATCCAAATTCCGTCCAAAATAATGATCGTTTGTTGTGTAAGTAATAGATGTACACATTATAATAACCTCCTTTGTTTAATTCTATATTAAGACGATAAAGGAAAAATTACTAATAAAATGATCCTCTTTTCTTATAAACTGGTCAATCAAGCGAAAAAAACTCGGTAATGTGATTACCGAGCGTGTTGTTCTTTATTAAAATTTTTAAGCATTTTTTTAGTCAAGTAAAGTAGCATAGATAATTCTTCTTCATCTAAAGGTAAAAAATCAAGGATCTTTTCTGGAATGTCTTTTGCTTGTTCTTGCAACAAAAGTCCTTGTTCAGTTAGAGATAGGATAGATACTCGTTCATCTGAATCATCTCTTTTACGAGTGATATACTGCTTACTAGTTAATTTCTTTATTACAGGAGTCAAAGTTCCTGAATCCAAACACAAGATCTTTCCTAATTCCTTCATGGTGATTTGTTTTCTCTCCCATAAAACAAGTAAAACAAGATACTGCGTATAAGTAAGATCAAGTGGCCTCAACAAGGGCGTATAGTAACGAGTAATTTCTTTAGAGGTGGCATATAAAGGAAAGCATAATTGATTTTTTAGTAATAACTCCTCCAAATAGACCACCTCCTAATGTGCTACTTTATAGCATACTTGTTTTTTCTAAAAAAATCTAGTTCTCTACGGCTGTCAAAGTAACTTCAATATTGCCAGCTGTTGCTTTTGAATAAGGACAAACTTTATGTGCAGCTTCTAGTAATTCTTGTGTTTCTTCGATTGATAAACCTTCAACTGAACCTTCGATCTCAACGCCTAACACAAAACTCATTTCACTTTCTGCATATAGAGACACTTGAGCGCTGATTGTTGATGCACCGTCAATATTTTTTTGTGTTTTGATCAAGTCTAATGCGCTATTGAAACATGCACTGAAGCCAGCGGCAAACAATTGTTCCGGATTTGTTGCATCTTCTACACGTTTACCTGGAGCTGCAATGTTAAGCTCGAATGAGTGATCTGGACTGTGTACTTCCCCAGAACGTCCGCCAGTATTGATCATTTTTGTTGAATACATTTTTTTCATTAAAAATCACTCCTCTTTTTATATTTGATACAATTAAATTGTACACAATTTAATTAGGTAGAGCAACTAACTTGCTTTGAAAAAAGTCTACTCCTGGTTTATGAATAAAAACTAAGAGTAGACTTTTTTATAGGAATAGGTCCGTTCATTTTAATTGTGACATCATTCGATCGGATGGTACGTAAATCCACTACCCATGACTTCTGCTACACTATTGACGATGACAAAAGCATTCGGATCGATTTCTTCAATTATCGGTTTGACTTTAGAAAATTCTTGGTCAGTTACAACCATCAACAACACTTCTTTTGATAGATTACTATAACCGCCTCTAGCTTCTAGGATCGTGAACCCACGTCCAATCTCCTGACTTAAACGTGTATGGATTTCTAAAAGATGATTCTCGCTTAGAACCATGATCGATTTTTGACGATTTGTTCCTGTTTCAATGTAATTCATCACGATGGATGTAATTACGATCGACAGAATCGCATAGAGAAATTCATCAAATCCAAAAACAAATAAGGTTAAGGAAACAACGACAGCATCGGTCATCAAAAGTCCAATGGAAGTACTTATATTGAAGTATTTTTTGAAGATAAGGGGAGGAATCGTGGTACCGCCACTAGATGAATTATTTTTGTATAAGATAGCTACACCCAAAGCAAAGATCGCACTACCGAAAATGACTGATAAGAGACGATCAGGCGTGATCATATACTCTGGGACGATCTCAATGATCGCTGGGAAGACTAAACTACCAAATAATACTTTAAAGAAAGGTTTCTTGCCTAAAAAAATCAAGGCCAAAATCAACATGATGATATTCAAAACTAGTATAACTGTTGCTCGGTTCAAACCTAAAGCTGACTCAAGTAAAATACCAAGTCCACTTACGCCACCAGCTGCAATGTGATGCGGACCTAAAAACATGTTGATACTGATAGCTAAAATAGTTAAAGCAAATACTATTTTAATGTATGTCCAAATTATATTTCTACCGTGTTTCATTTATCCACTTCCTACTATACATTTATTTCCAACTATTCTCATTATACATTAATTTTGTATAAAAGTTAACAAAGTTGAAAAAGAAAGTTAGATAAACCTAAATTTATAATGAATCGTTCAAAGCTAAAATGGGTCGAAATATTGGACACCAATCAATAAAAACAATTATGAAATGGAACAAAGCGTGTATTTTTTGATTTATGCTGACTCGTTATTTATAGAAACTATTTACAAAAGCTAATTGACCATCAAGGTGCATTGCCCTGTAGCGATTTTTAAATCATTATCTAAATAAATCGTTGCCTGCCAAAAATGAATATTTTTCCCGATTTTTTCAGGTTGTGCAACCACTCTCAAGTTACCTGTAGAGGCTTTATTCAAATGTTGGACTTGCAGATCGATACCTACAGCAAAGTGGGGGGCTTGTAAATATTCGTTAGCCCCAATGCTACAAGCCGTTTCGATCAATACAGCATTGATTCCTCCATGCAAATAGCCATAAGGTTGGTGATGCTTTTCGTCAATTGCTAAAGTCAATTGGACTTCTTTAGGTGAAACAATACACGTTTCAATCCCTAGATGATCTAATAAATTCATCCTGTTACTCCTTATTTCTTATTCTTTATTGCTACTGTCATAATTAAACTCTATTTTTATCATTCAAACACTGTTTGCGAACTATTAGGGTATTCAATTAAAAATTTTTTACTGATGAATGGAAGAACTGTCAGTTAAAATTTAATCATTTAGTTTGAATGAAACACTTGTTCTAAATCTTTTACCAGAAAAAATGCCAAAGTTCATAAAAACAAATAATGGTCTGCTTTTTTTAGTTTTTTCATTAATTTCCGGATTTCTTTTATTTCATTAGGCGTATAGCCACCAATTATCCCTTTAACCAATGCTTTTTCTTTTTCTACTCCTGCCTTTTTATGATGAAGTCTTTTTTCAAAATCAACTATTTCTTTTGAAAATTTATTTTTTTTAGGCAATCAGAAAAAAAACACCCCCTATATATACGGTTATATAACAATTATATTATTATTATTCTAAAATTGTAACCGTTCGTTTAAAAAGGGGGAGAGGGATTTAGCTGATATTTTTATTTTGTTCTTTTTGCCTTTTACTGGTAATTACTTTATGTAAATTTTCAAAGGCCTCGAATCCATATTCTTCTACGAATTCATCAATTTCTTTGAGAAGTTCTTCATTATCAAGCTTTGTTTCTAACTGTTGTTCTTCTAATTTTTTTCCTGCAAAAGAGATGACTGACTGTTGTCTTTCGCTATTAAGTTTTTCAAAGATAGAGAGTAGACGACGAGAATTTTCTTCCTCACCTTCAATAATATAACCTTTTGTCACATGAAATAACTCAGCAATTTTTTGAATAGCACCCATACGAGGTGTTTTTAATCCAGTTTCCCAATTAGAAATAGTTTGCTTGCTAACACCGACTTTTATTGCCAATTCTTCTTGCGTCATTTGTTGTTTATGCCTTAGTTCACTAATCTTCTGTCCAATAATATTTTTATCCATAATAATCCTCCGAGTTCTTACTCCAATAATATACCAGAAACTGGTCTAAATCAACATTAAGTTATACATAGTTATATAAAATTATTTACTATAACTTTAAGTTATATTAAAATGTATAAATAGGAGGTGTTTTATATGTTGCAAATATCTTTGAAAGCAGCAAGAGTAAATTCAGATTTGAATCAGACTGAAGTAATTGACATTCTGCAAAATAGTTATGGTCTAAATCTTACTAAGGAACAGCTTGCTGAGTACGAGGATGATGCCACTGATGTGCCAATTTCTTTAGCAAAGAAATTTTCGGAAATTTATGGTATTTCCGATGACTATATATTTTTCGGTAACAAATCAACTTTAAGTTATATTTCGCGTGGATTAAACCAAAATAATCTTTAGTGATTCATGTGATAAACATCAAGATAACCACTTAAAATTGATGAACAGCATATGACCTATTATTTGATGTGACGAATAAAATCATTTAAACCAAACGATGGTCTTTCAACATTTTAGCGTCCTTGTAATAGGTACTAATATAAGCAGACACATTTAATTTTTATTAAGGAGTGAGTAAGAATGCCATTGAACTGTCGGTCTAGAAAAAAAGAAAAAACTCGGACATACAAATCTTCGGTTTATCCAACCAGATTCTGAAGGAATAGAAGCAGTAATGAGGTAATTGAAGGGAAAACCACGTTGGAAAAGAGGAGTAAAAATGGAGTCTGGATTACGTAATCTCAAAAATCCGGTCAAACAGGTCAATCATCCTGAATAGACACGAAAAGAAATAGAAAAGTATTGTGTATCCAATGATATTGGTTATGAAGATTTAATGATTGGCTAATTCGAACAATCATTAGTTTAAGTATAGTATGACAAAAAAATACTTCATACCTTACGAAACGTCTATTTATATATGAGTTGGAAAAGAAATAAAATGAAAACTCTGTGCAATTTAGTTTGTGGTTTGACTAGTAGAAGCCAAATACTTTATATCAGTAGATCTAAAAGATGAATTTTTAAAGGAGTGATTTTTTGTGATGTACCCCAAAAGAATAGATATGAAACAAACAAGATGTAATGTGAGAGAAGTTTTAAAAAATTTTCGTAAACTTGATCGGCTGGTAGGACGTGTCACAGTCGACATTCAATCTCCTCATAGAATCAATAGCTTAAAAGCAACTCTTTCTGATCAATCTTCAGAAAGGGCATCTATGCAAATGATAGCGATTGAAGCAGAAAGGAATGCAATCTTAAATGCTTTGATGGTTTTGAGTCTAACGAATCGAATGATCCTTTATTATTCTTATTTTGTTCCTGAAAGTTTTTCGAATTATAAGATTAGTCTTGAAATCGGTTATTCCGAAAGAACGATTCAGAGAAAAAAAGCAGAAGCATTGATTGAATTCGCTGAAGCATATAAGACTGGAAAACTGATTGCGTATAAATAATTTGGCGTTTTTTTGGCAGATGATTGGCGGTTCCCATCTCTTCTTTGATGCTAGTATGAATGTAAGCTTAGGAAATGGCAGAAAATAATAAGTATTTGTTTTTCTATGTAATAACAGGTGATAGATAGGTGTATCTACATTTTCAAGATGAACATGGCACATATAGTGGAATAAAGAAAATAGAGCAATCAACTTAAGTCACTATATGAAACGAAAGAAGAATCAAATGATGAAAGATACAAATACTCTCACAGAAACAAAAACGTCAAAGATAACGGAGGTAGAGAATGACGGAAGTATCAATTGGTGAATGGATGGCTGTCATAACACTTGGTGGAACGTTGATTGTAGGCGTAGCAAAATTCTATGCAATGTTTACAAAGCTCGATCATACATTGGGGAAATTAGAGAATACTATTGTTCGAGTAGAAAAAAGCCAAATCGAGTATGGCAATCGTCTCTCAATTATTGAAGAACAAATCAAATCTATTTTCAAACAAATTGGAAAGGAGGTGAAGTAGGTTGACCGAAATCTTAACGATTTCAAGTATTATCACACCACTGGTCGTCGGTGTGACAGAACTGGTGAAAGGACAAATAGGACGCAGTAAACTTTTGCCTATCAGCAACGTGGTTACTGGAATTTTGCTTAGTGGGCTGTATTCCTTCTCATTCGTTCCACAGGATCTCATTCTTTATTTATGGGCAGGAGCGATTGCTGGTTTGGCCGCAGGTGGATTATTTGATTTAGGAGATCATGTAATGAAGTTACAGGAGTCTAATAAAAGCAATTGATCGTCCAAGTTTCTTTAACCAGTAAAGGAGGTGAGGAAGATAAGACTGGAGGATCTACGAGGAGATGGACGTATTTTAGGACCGACCAATGCCAAAAGAAAGGCATCAGAAATAACTAAAATTGCGCGTCATCATTCGGCAACAACCACAGGAGATGTATGGGCGTTTCAAAACTATTGGAAGAACACATTGGGGTGGGGAACTGGTGGCTATCATGAGATTATCCTAAGAGATGGCACGGTACAATGGTGTTACTTTGATGAAGATATCACAAATGGTGTGGGGGGACATAACATACCAACCTACCATATTTGTCTTGTTGGAAATGGCTCGTTCACTAAAGAACAGGAAAAAGCATTTGACACGCGAGCAAAAGCGGCGATGCAACGTTTTGACCTATCAGTGAAGGATGTTTTGGGGCACAATGAGTTCATTGGACACTCTTCGACTATCTGTCCGGGTATTAACATGAGGATGATTCGTGATCGCTTAGGTGATGCTGAGGACTTGACACATGATGAAATCATTTTAGCTAGTCCACCCAAGGTAGTCGGAAACTATCGAGGAAAATTAGAAATATTTAATGAGCTATCTTTAGGTATATTTCGGATAGCAGGATGGTTAATACCCCAAAATGGAGCAGCCTTTTTGGATCTAGGCTATGTTTTTTGGATAGATGCCGATAATCCCTCTGTAGAAATTGGTCGTTGTCGGTCAGCAGGCATTATACGAGACGATGTGAATGTTGCTTACGGCTTACCAACTGGTTTACGGTTTGGTTTGGACGGCACACTTGACATTCAAAAACATGCAGGAAAAAAAGTATTTCCGATGTTAAGACGGACGAATGAACCAAACGGAAATATGATCAGTGGACAAACAGTTGATGTTTCTTTTCCAGAATATACTTTGACCATTCCTAAACGATAATAAAGTTTGTTTCATTGTTCATATTATAATCAAACAAAAACAATACAACAATAAATAAAATATCAAAATTTAATGAGAAAATGATTTTGTAAAATAATAAAATCAGAGAAAGGAAGATTATTATGACAATCAAAATTGAGGATTTACGAGGAGATTCACGGATTTTAGGACCAACTAATGCGAAACGAGACGTTTCAGTGGTCAAAAACATTGCACGTCACCATTCAGCAACTGAAACAGGAGATGTTTTTATCTTTCAACAATATTGGAATGGAGAACTAGGCTGGGGAACTGGCGGTTATCATGAGATTATCTTACGTGACGGAACTGTACAATGGTGCTACTTTGATGAAGATGTAACTAATGGTGTTGGTGGGCACAATACACCAACCTATCATATCTGTTTAGTAGGAAATGGTTCATTTACGGAAGCTCAAGAAGAAGCTTTCAATCAGCGTGCGAAAGCCGCAATGGAACGATTTGGTTTATCCGTTGAAAACGTCTTAGGTCATAATGAGTTTAGTGGACATGCGTCAAATATTTGTCCAGGGACAAATATGGATGCTGTCAGAGATATCCTTAATGGTGGGGATGGCAACGTTCCAGAACCGGACTATATCATGCATGATTGGAATAAAGAAATGGTCGTAGCAGCAGATGTTTTAAATGTACGCCAAGAGCCAAACACACGATCAGCAATCTTACGTCAATTAACTAGAAGTCAAGTTTTCCATTCTGCACGAGTGACGATCAACGGGGAGTTAGTGAATGGTATCAGACACTGGTATGAAGTGGATGGTAACGGCTGGGTTTCAGGATCATTAGTAGCAGAAGCATCTTCTGATAATGAATGGATTGAAAGAAAAGGCGAGGTGACTGTCGCTATTTCAGGAGGGATCAACTTACGAGGACCTTCAAGTGACAATGTAACCAATCCAACTAGTCTGCCAATACTACGTCGCGTGGATCTGGGGGAAACGTTCGAATATGACAAAATACTCGTACAAAAGAATGGCCATGCCTTTGTAAGACAGTCAATTAGTGAAGGTTATACTTGGTTGGCTATTGGTTCAACTGCTAATGGAATCGTTACTTCATACTGGGTTACTGGCATTGAAATCTAATTGCTATAATTAATAATTACGCACAGTTTTGAGAAAAGCCGAAAACTAACAGAAACAAGTAAAAAAACGAGAATTTGAAAATAAATTTTCGTTTTTTTACTTGTTTTCGAAAGATTTGCCTTTGAAACTACATCGATAACCACTATTTCTCTTATTCAAGTATAGTGAGAGTTAAGGGAAGCTCGAACATACTCTAATGGACCTCGAGTCCGTGTAAAGAAAAGTCGAATCGGAATGAATGAGTGAAAGATGTTCAATCAAATAATAAAGGAGAAGTCGCATGACCTTTATTTTTGCTTTTGACGTATCTAAAGGTAAAAGTTACAAAGTACTTTACCATAATCAACAATGTCTAACAGAAGGGAAAGTCTGTCATAATCAAGAAGAGTTCCGCCAGTTACTTGAAGAAATCACCGTACTGCCAGAAACGCCTGAAATTATTTTTGAAGCAACCGGTGTCTCCTCTCGTCCATTAGAAAAATTCTGTCAAAATAACCGGTTAGCCTATTGTCTATTAAACTTTTTGGAGAGAGATATTAGCCCTCTCATACCACCTGAAACTGAATAAGCGGTGAGAACAGAATCAACCTCTTCATTATTTATATAAAAGAGCTGTACTGCTGTGAAAGTATGTCTATCTAGGAAATAGCGACTAAAATAGTAAACGAAATAGAGGATTTTGAAAACATTCATTTGCTTGCGTAGCAATTGTTTATTATGAGTATGAATGGTAAAAGCAAAAAAATTACGTATTAGGTATATGCTAGATTATGAATATAGTCAGGGACTAATAAGAGAAGATATTTGAAGTAATCAATTACAATGAAAAATAGAAACAATAAATTCACTGAAAAAATCTAAAATCATTTATTTGAAAGTTAGATTATAAAGCTTTTCTTGCGCTTAACTCATTCAATATTCTTTGTACAGTAATTTATAAAGAAATTATCATTAAATGCTTAAAACTTGTGTATAATAAATTTAATGAATTTTAGGAGGAGATAGAAATGAGAGAATGGAAAACGATCAAGGAATACGACGAAATCTTATTTGAACAATATGGGAAGATTGCTAAGATAACAATCAATCGTCCGGAGGTCCATAATGCTTTTACACCAAAAACAGTCTTTGAGATGATCGAAGCTTTTACAATCAGTCGTGATCGTCAAGATATCGGTGTTATCATTTTGACAGGGGCTGGTGACAAAGCATTTTGTTCAGGTGGCGATCAGAAAGTTCGAGGAAATGGTGGGTATGTTGGTGAAGACCAAATTCCGCGTCTTAATGTACTAGATTTGCAACGATTGATCCGAGTCATTCCTAAGCCAGTGATTGCGATGGTAAAAGGTTGGTCGATCGGTGGTGGAAATGTCTTACAACTTGTGTGTGATATCACAATCGCAGCCGAAAATGCGAAATTCGGTCAAACAGGGCCTAACGTTGGGAGCTTCGATGGTGGCTATGGTTCGGGTTACTTGGCTCGTGTCGTAGGGCATAAAAAAGCGAAAGAAGTTTGGTTCATGACGAAGCAGTATAGTGCTGAAGAAGCGTTGGCAATGAATTGGATCAATACGGTCGTACCGCTCGAACAAGTAGAGGATGTGACGATCGAGTGGGCAGAAGAGATGTTGAAGAAAAGCCCACTAGCTCTACGAATGATCAAAGCGGCAATGAACGCAGATACAGATGGCTTAGCAGGTATCCAACAATTGGCAGGGGATGCGACGCTTTTATATTACACCATGGATGAAGCACAAGAAGGACGCGACGCATTTAAAGAAAAAAGAGAACCTGATTTTGACCAATTTCCTAAGTTCCCTTAAACCTCAACCTAATAGCTGGTTGCAAAAACAAGCAATGCTTCATCCAGATGCACCAGCCTGTCAGTGGAACGATCATCATTTGTCTTTTCGCGAGCTGACTTCACACGTTCAAAGTTTTGCAGAGTATTATCATCGAATATTACCCAAAGCGAGTGAACGAGTTGCCTTGTATTGTGAAAATGATTTAGATGCCTATTTATCGATCTTGGCATTATGGGAGTTAGGAAAAGAAATCCAGTTTGTCAATACACGCTTGACGACGAATGAGATCAATGAACAGATGGCAGATGCTGGGACATCCACTCTTATTTCTGCCAATAAATTAGCAGTCAACGAGCGCATCACTTGGTTTTCATTTCCCGATCCTTCGGAATTACACGTCCTACAGCCGAAGAATTGGTTTGATGAAGGGTACGGAGAAAAGGCAATTGCGTCAATCATGTATACGTCTGGAACGACAGGTAAACCGAAAGGCGTACCGCAAACATTTGCCAATCACTATGCGAGTAGCCAAGCGACTGCGCTAAGTTTAGAAGTAGATCGTTCAGATAGCTGGATCTGCTGTGTGCCACTCTATCACATTAGTGGCTTGTCTATTTTATTACGCTCACTTGCTTTAGGCATCCAAGTGATTCTGTTGCAGGGATTCTCTCCTCAACAAGTCCATCAACTTTTAGCAAATGGAAGTGGCAACTATATTTCTTTGGTCAGCAAAATGTTGAAAGACCTTGAACCATTGATCCCAGAAAGTGGTTATGCTCCCTCATTCAAAAAAGTATTATTAGGGGGAGGGCCGGGAGAAGGACGAGTCATGCAAGCATGTATGGAAAAACAGGTGCCTGTGATGCTTTCTTATGGCATGACAGAAACCTGTTCACAGATCGTCGCCCTTTCTCCGGAGTCATTCGAAGCAAAAACCGGTTCTTCTGGTAAAGCTTTGTCTGAGGTATCGATCCGTATTCAAAAAGATAAGAAGTCAGATCAAATGGGAGAGATTTTAGTCAAAGGACCATCGATCATCGACCACTATTTGAATTGCGTCAATCCGGATTCTTGGACAGAGGATGGTTGGTTTCACACTGGCGATTGGGGGTACCTTGATGAAGAGGATTATCTTTATATTGTCAGTCGCATGAGTGAACGCATCATTTCGGGGGGAGAGAATATTTTCCCAGTTGAAATCGAGCGAGTACTTTTAACTTGCAATAAAATTGCGGAGGTCGCTGTCGTAGGGGCTTGGGATAAAACATGGGGGCAAACACCTGTTGCTTATGTGCGATTAGATGAACCACTTACTGATAGAGAAATCACTGATCTACTAGCGCCATTAGCACGTTACAAGCATCCAACTAAAATCTACTGTGTCTCGGAAATTCCTAAAACGGCGACTGGAAAACCAATCAAACGTCTTTTAATGACAGAAGAAAGAGTGAATTACATTGAATATCAAATTAGATAGCTCAATCGATGATCAGCTTTTAAAAAATCATCTTTATTTTACTTATAGCTACGAGCTTGGTGAACAAACGGTAAAAAAACTCTTGCCTCTTGTCCCATCTAAAGGAGATCGCTTTTATTGGTGTCCTCCTGATGAGGATTGTGAGCTATTAGGAATAGGAGAAAATTTATTTGATGGACAACAGGATGATATGCCTAGTGCTATCAAAGGATTTTCTCTTGAGTTTTCTAAAAGTTTTTTAAACGTATCAAGCCAGAAGGGGGGACCTTTGCTTTTTGGAGGCTTTCCCTTTGATCCAAACAACTTAAAAGAAAAGATTTGGAGTGAGGTTGAATCTGGCTATTTCATTCTACCAAGTATTCTTTTCAAGCGAATAGGTTCAAAGACTCAAGTTGTTTTGACAATCAGAAAAGAAGCTGCAACAACCAGGAGTCTTTTAAAAGATTTTTCGTATTTAGATAGTCTTGTGAGTGAATTGTTAGAAGGCAAAGAACAAGAACAATCAGTAAATGTTCTTGTGTCGTCCGAAGAGCTGGCAGTTCCAACTTTTCTACACAATGTAGATGATGCGCGCAAGGAAATCATACACAAAGCTACTTCGCTTAAAAAGGTCGTCTTAGCAAGACAATTGGCAATACACGGATCTTTCCAGTCGATCACTCAAATTCTTCATCGTTTAGCTGAACAACAACCACAGACTTATTTATTTCTTTTAGCATCGAATCAACTTGCTTTCATTGGTGCAACTCCAGAACGATTGATTCAAGGAACGAAAAGTCATTTTATGACTGCTGGGATAGCAGGTTCGGCACCTAGAGGATCTACTATGCAGGAAGACGATGAAATCGGCAAAGAACTTTTAAAAGACTCTAAAAATACACAAGAACACGGAATTGTTGCGCAACGATTAGAGGATCAATTAGCAAATATTGTCGCAGGGGATGTCGCTGTTTCTTCCCGTCGGTTATTGAAAAACCGTGACATTCAACATTTAGCGATGACTTTCTCTGGAGAACGTAAACAGGGAGTCTCATTGATCGATGCGGTTGAACTGATCCATCCTTCACCGGCTTTAGGTGGTGAACCTCAAAGATTAGCGTTGCAATGGATCAAAGATCATGAACCTTTCGGTAGAGGGTTATACGGGGCACCAATCGGGTGGGTGGACCCGATCGAGGATGTCGGTGAGTTTGCTGTAGGCATCCGCTCAGGCATCTTGACTGAAACCGAAGGAATATTATATGCAGGTTGTGGCATTGTTGCGGATTCTGATCCTGAGGCAGAACGCCAAGAAACATTGCTGAAATTCCAACCAATGCTTAGAGGAGTGAAAGGATGACGAGACAACAAGAGATGACCGCTTATTTATTGGCATTCATCAAAGGAATGAAAGAAGGCGGGCTTAAAAATGTCGTGATCAGTCCTGGTTCACGATCGACCCCACTTGCCTTGTTACTTCATAGAGACCCAGAGATCAATACAACAGTCAATGTTGATGAGCGATCGGCGGCATTCTTTGCATTAGGTATGGCAAAAGCATTGAAACAACCAGTCGGGGTTCTTTGTACGTCTGGTACTGCCGCAGCGAACTTCTTTCCAGCGGTTTGTGAAGCAAAAGCAACAAACATTCCTTTACTATTGCTAACAGCAGATCGTCCACCAGAAGCACGTGGCGTTGGTTCGCCACAAACGATGGACCAACAAAAGTTATTTGGTTCGCATATCAAAAAGTTTATTGAATTAGCACTTCCTGAAGCCAGTTCGGAAATGATACGGTATAGCTACTGGCATGGTGCCAATGGTGCCTATGAAGCAACACGCGTGCCTGCTGGCCCTATTCAGATCAATTTGCCTTTTAGAGAGCCATTATTGCCTGATTTAACTTTTTCTCTTGATGGATCTTTTCATCCAAAAAAACTGGTTACTCAAATTGTGTCGAAGCAAGTACCGGAGCTTGTTCCTTGGCTATCAAAAAAAGGGTTGATGATCGTCGGTAAAGAATTGACACCTGATGAGGCAAAAGCGTTACTTACTTTAGCAACAGCTTTACAATGGCCAATCATTGGCGATCCATTGGCAAATCTAGGTGCTTGTCAACAAATGAGCGATGTCTATCTTCCGCACGCAGATTTGATTTTTTCTGGACCGGTTCCTGAAACTCCTGAAGTCATTTGGCAATTTGGTAATCTTCCTGTAGCTAAAAATGTGATGCTTTATTTAAAAAAACATCACGAAACTATTTCTGACTATGTCTTGATCGATGAGGAAGAATGGCGTGATCCATTACATTTAGGAACAAGTTTTATCCAAATCGGTGTACTTGATTTCTGTAAACTAGTATCGGAAACTTTGGATGCAATACCTACGCCACCCCCTGACGAATGGTTGGTGCAATGGAAAAGAGCTTATCAAAAAGCGAGAGAAGTTATCACTAAAGAATTGTCTATCGATGAATGGAGCGAAAGCAATGCTAGTTGCCAGTTATTGCAAGCGATAAAATCAGAGGAAGCTTTATTTTTGGCAAATAGTAACGCGATCCGCTTTGTTGATCGTTTTGCTTCGCCTACTACAGAGTCATTTCCGATCTATGGGAATCGAGGGATCAACGGGATCGACGGGTTGATTTCTACAGCGGCAGGAATCGCTTTGGTAAGGAACAAGCGGATGTTTGTCTTGATCGGCGATCTTGCGCTGTTTCATGACATGAACGCGTTGGAGCTAATTCGACGTTATCACTTACCTGTTACTTTAGTCGTATTGAACAACAATGGTGGTGGAATTTTTTCTTTTCTTCCTCAAAATCAACTTTCAGAGACTGATTTTGAACCATTGTTTGGTACACCACTTGATTTAGAATTAGAGAAAGTAGCAGATTTATATAATGGTCATTATATACAACCACCTTCAAGTAAAGAGTTTGAGCAAGCGATTGAAAAAAGCCGGAATCAAGGGGATTGGACAATGATTGAAATCAGAGGGCAACAACAAGAACCTGTCCAATTATGGGAGCAGATGAAGCGTCGTTATCAGGAGGAAATAGACTGATGCCAGTTAAGACTGTACGTGGGGTGGCTTACCATTACCGTTGGTTACACCAAACTGATCCAAAACAGCCAACGGTTATTTGTTTGCATGGCTTTACCGGTAGTACACAAACGTTTATGTTTGAGAATCCTCAGTTTAATTACTTAGCCATTGATTTGATCGGTCATGGAAAAACAGCGGTTTACCTTCATCCTTACCGTTACCAACTTACGTCATTGGTAGCTGATTTGGCGAGTTTAGTCTCATTATTAAAAATTCCTTCTTTTTATGTATTAGGCTACTCGATGGGGGCTCGAGTAGCACTTGCTTGGGCGCTCGAACGGCCACAAGGGATCAAAGGCCTCATTTTAGAAGGTGGAACTGCAGGAATTGCAGATGAACAGCAACGAAACCATCGTAAAAAAGCTGATCGAAAACTTGCTTTACGTTTATTGAGAGAGCCTTTGAGTGATTTTGTTGATTATTGGGAGAAGTTGCCACTATTCGCTTCACAACAGGCGTTATCCTTGGAACAAAAAAGCAGAGTAAGAAACGAGCGCCTTGCTCAAAATAAGCTAGGTTTAGCATTAAGTCTTTACTATATGGGAACTGGCGCGCAAAAAAATTATTGGCCAGATTTAGCGAGTATCGAATGCCCACTATTGTATCTTGTTGGTCAAAAGGATGAGAAGTTCCAAAAGATCGGTAAACAAATAACAAACATCAAAGAGATTTTTCGTTGCCAGATCCTTACGGAATGCGGGCACTGTTGTCACATCGAGCAACCTAGGCTATTTGAGACAACTGTCACTACTTGGATCAGTGAAATGGAAAGGGAGTGGACGCCATCAAAATAGTCAACATCCAACAGTACTGTTTGCGATTCCCCTTAGTGACACCTTTCAGAACGAGTTATGGTCGATTGGATACAAAGGCTTTTGATTTGTTGATCGTGGAAGATGAGTTAGGGAATCAGGGGATCGGCGAGTTAGTCGCTTTTGAACGTGCAGATTACATCGAAGAAACGATTGATATGAGTCGATCGGTATTACAAAAAGAGCTGATTCCTTGTTTATTCGAACTTGACTTCTCACATCCAGAAGAAATTTGGTCAGCTTTCAAATATACGCAAGGGAATTTTATGGCAAAATCAGCGGTCGAAACAGCGGTTTGGGATCTTTATGCTCGTCGAATAGGGCGCCCATTACAAAAGTTGTTTTCCGCCGAACGATCAGCGATTCCCGTAGGTGTCAGTATTGGTGTCCATGACAACCCGATAGATTTACTTGCGACTGCAAAAACTTATGTTGATCAAGGATACCAACGAATCAAGTTGAAAATCACTCCTGGCAATGACTTAGTGCCACTGCAAGTGTTGCGTGAACAATATCCAGAGATCCAATTGATGGCTGATGCGAATTCTGCTTATACGATCAGCGATCTGCCGTTATTCAAGAAAATGGATGCCTTGAAGCTTGCGATGATCGAACAACCTTTTCACCCTCGTGACTATGTTGACCATGCCATACTTCAAAAGGAAATCAAAACAGCAGTTTGTCTTGATGAGAATATTCGAACACTGGAAGACGTAAAAACAGCTCATGCACTGGGAAGTTGTCGAGCAATCAATTTAAAGATTCCCAGAGTCGGAGGAATCACTGAGGCTTTAAGAATCGTCGATTTTTGTCAGGAAAATGACTTGCTCGTTTGGTTAGGTGGGATGTTTGAATCCGGAGTCGGTCGAGCGATGAATCTGCATTTTGCAAGTCAAGATTGCTTTACTTTTCCAGGAGACTTGTCTGCTTTTGATCGCTATTTCTATGATGATATTGTCGAACCCAAAGCACGAATCACAAATGGACATTTGAGGATTCCTGGTCAATCAGGGATTGGTGTCACATGGCAAGAAGAGCAGTTGTTAAAGTATGCATATGATCAGAAAACCTATGTAAATAAATAGCGTCAAGAAGATGAATCACGCATGCTTTGTAAACAGTGTGCCATTCATCTTTTTTTTTGCTAAAAATCTTGTTACCGATAACAACAATGTAAGCGTTGTCTTTAAGTTAGTTATCTTTTATAGTTGTTTTTGTTAACTGAAAGACAAGGGAGGACTGAAATGAATACTGCAGCAATTTATCATCGACCCGAAAGTGAATTTGCTTATTTATACAGTGATACAACGATGCGGATTCGCTTACGTACAAGTAAAGATGATGTCAAACAAGTTTCTGTGATCAGCGGAGATCCATATACGATTTTCTCAGAAAATTGGTATTTAAAAGAACAACCAATGAAAAAAGGATTAAGTACACTTCTTCATGATTACTGGGAAATCGAGTTGACGAGTGATACTAGACGATTGCAATACGGTTTTCACATCGTGGGAATTGATGGGATGGATTGTTTTTACGGAGACCAAGGAATATTCCCTTATCAAGAAGAAACATTGGCGAATGCAAACTATTATTTCCGTATGCCATATTTTCAACAAATCGATCGCTTCAAAGTACCTGAATGGGCAAAACAAACGATTTGGTATCAAATATTTCCTGAACGCTTTGCGAATGGTGATTCAACAAATGATCCTAAAGGTACGTTGCCTTGGGGAAGTAAAGACCCGGATCGAGAAGATTTCTTTGGCGGAGATCTTCAAGGGGTGATCGATCATCTCGATTACCTAGCTGATTTAGGGATCACAGGGATTTATTTCTGTCCTGTTTTTGAAGCAACCTCGAATCACAAATATGACACGATCGATTACTATGCGGTCGATCCACAATTTGGTGATAAAGAGTTATTGAAAGAGTTAATCACAAAAGCGCATGATAAAGGAATCCGAATCATGCTGGATGCTGTGTTCAATCATATGGGTAGTCATGCCCCACAATGGCAAGATGTGATCGAAAATGGCGAGAAATCCCGCTACAAAGACTGGTTCCACATCCATTCATTTCCAGTGGATGCCTATCAAATGACAGATGTTCCTGAAACAGCCGAAAATCTGGCATATGATACGTTTGCTTTTACACCATTTATGCCTAAGCTCAATACAGCAAATCAAGAAGTACAAGATTATTTATTAGATATTGCCACGTATTGGGTCAAGGAATTTGATATCGATGGGTGGCGGTTAGATGTAGCAAATGAAGTGGATCATCATTTTTGGAAGAAATTCAGAGAAGCGGTCACTACGATCAAACCTGATATTTATATTTTAGGCGAAATCTGGCATTCTTCTCAAGCTTGGTTACAGGGCGATGAATTCCATGCGGTGATGAACTACGCCTTTATGGATTCGATCAAAGACTATTTCGTCCATAAAAAAATCACACCCACTCAAATGGTCAGTGGCATGAATCATCAGCAAATGCTTTATCGTGATCAAGTTAATGAAGGGACATTCAATTTATTGGATTCTCATGATACAGCCAGAATCTTGACTTTGTGTAAAGAGGACAAGGAACTGATGAAATCAGTGCTAGCTTTCATGTTCTTACAAAAAGGGGCGCCTTGTATCTACTACGGAACAGAAATCGGCATGACAGGTCATGATGATCCTGACTGTCGAAAATGTATGGTCTGGGAAAAGGACCAGCAAGATCTTGAATTGAAGGGGTTCGTCAAAGAATTGATCTGTGTGCGTAAACAAGTGCAACAAGTGTTGATTGAAGGGGATCTGACTTGGCGATTGGTCGACGACAAAAACGAACAAATTCACTTGACTCGTCATCTCGATCAGCAAACCATTCATGCTTATTTCAATCAAGGAACAGAATCGTATTTGGTCGATTTAGAAAATGATGTTTTGTTCAGCCAAAATTGTGACATCTTAAAAGACGGCAAAGCTGAAGTCCAAACGAATGGATTTTTGATCCTTTGTTAAGTTGTTATCGGTAACATAGAGAAAGCGTTTGCAAATCGAGCTTTTGTAAACATATAATCAAATTGTAAGAGGAATAGAATAGAATCGGAGGAAAAAAAATGAGTAAACAGTTGCTAAAAAAATTCGGGTTAGGCGCATTATCTTTAGGGTTTATCGGGGGACTTGCTGCCTGTGGTAATGGTGGTTCATCAACTGCAGCAAATGAAGAAGATGGAAAAACATTAACGATTTCTGTCGATTCTGGTTACAAAGATTATGTCAATGAGATTAAAACAAAATTTGAAGAAGACAATGACGTTAAAATCAAGTTAGTCGAAAAAGACATGTTCGAACAATTGGAATCGCTTGCGTTGGACGGTCCCGCAGGAAAAGCACCAGATGTCATGATGGCAGCTTATGACCGGATCGGAGCATTAGGACAACAAGGGCATTTGGCAGAAGTGAAATTGGGGAACGAAGCAGATTACAATGATACGGATAAAGCTCAAGTAACGTATGAGGATAAAATCTATGGGGCACCGGCAGTTATCGAGACACTAGTTTTATACTATAACAAAGATCTAGTTGACACTGCACCGACAACTTTCAAAGATTTGGAAGCGTTAGCAAAAGATGAACGTTTCAATTTTGAATCTGAAGAAGGAACGAATACAGGATTTTTAGCAAAATGGACTGATTTTTATTATTCATATGGCTTGATTTCTGGTTACGGTGGCTATGTATTTGGTGAAGATGGAACAGACCCATCTGAAATTGGGTTAAACAATGCAGGAGCAGTAGAAGGAATCACTTATGCTACAGATTGGTTCCAAAATGTTTGGCCTAAAGGAATGCAAGATATCAAGAGTGCTGGCGACTTTGTCAACCAACAGTTCATGTCAAACAAGGCAGCAGCGATTATCGATGGCCCATGGCAAGCACAAACTTATCAAGAAAACGACCTCAATTATGGCGTATCAAAAATCCCAACATTGAATAATGGTGAATCTTATCAACCATTTGGTGGAGGAAAAGGTTGGGTCGTAAGTAACTACTCTAAGAATAAAGAAGTGGCTCAAAAATGGTTAGATTATGTAACCAATACAGAAAATCAAGAAAAATTCTTTGAAATGGTCAACGAAGTACCAGCCAATCAAGCGGCTCGTGAAACAGCAAAAGGCACAAATGATGAATTGACGACTGCAGTTATTGAACAATATGAAACAGCACAAGCAATGCCAAATATTCCAGAGATGGCAGAAGTTTGGACAGGCGCAGAAAACTTGATGTTTGATGCTGGTTCAGGCAGAAAAACACCAAAAGAATCGGCTGACGACGCGGTGAAGACGATCAGCGAAGCAATTGAGCAAAAATATTAATTAGATCATCAAAAAGGTTGGAGCTGTGAAGGAAATTGCTTCTCAGCTCCATGTTTTACCTTTGATGAACGTGAGATGATTTTATAGAAAAGGCGCTTCAACATACAGCACCTGTTTTTAGTATCAAGAGGGGGGAACAACACCATGCAACAAGAAGATACAGCGGTCAATGTCAAAGGCACGATGTTACGTTCGATCATTCCAGGACTGGGTCAATTTGCAAATGGTCAAGTATTTAAAGGAGTCGTATTTTTAGCACTATTTATCGGATTTATCATCCAAATGGTTTTAGGTGGTTTTCAATCCTTAATAGGTTTAGTTACCTTAGGGAGTGTCCCAATGGAAGATCACTCATTATTTATGTTGATCCAAGGAACTTTGCAATTGATTGTGACAGCCTTGTTTTTATTTTTTTATTTCATCAATCTAGTAGATGCAAAACGTGTCGCAGTCATGAGAAAAGAAGGGAAAAAGATCAATCGAACAATGAAGGAAGTCATACATAATGTGGGTGATGAAGGCTTTCCTTATCTCTTGACGCTTCCAGCGTATCTATTGATGATTTTCACGATCATCTTTCCGGTTCTAGTGACATTATTTACAGCATTTACAAACTATGATTTCCAACACATCCCACCAGCAAGTTTGATCGACTGGGTGGGAGCAGAAAACTTCTTCAGTATTTTCTTTTTAAGTTCTTATCGAAATACATTTGTTGCCGTGTTCTCTTGGACCGTCATCTGGACGCTTTGTGCAACTACTTTACAAATCACGTTAGGCGTATTTACAGCAGTGATCGCGCACCAGAAATTTATCAAATTCAAACGTGTTTTTGGAATTATTTTCCTTTTACCATGGGCAGTCCCAGCATTTATCACGATCATGAGTTTTTCAAACATCTTTAACGATAGTGTGGGAGCGATCAACACGCAAGTTATTCCATTCTTGAATAATATCCCCTTTGTAGATATTGCCTCCGTTCCTTGGAAAACTGATCCGAACTGGACAAAAGTCGCAATCATCTTGATACAAGGCTGGTTAGGTTTTCCTTACATCTATGTGATGGTCACAGGGATCTTACAATCGATTTCTGAAGATCTTTACGAAGCAGCAAAAATCGACGGTGCGAATGCTTGGCAGCGCTTCTCAAGTATCACGTTGCCAGCAATCTTTCTTGTAGCAGCACCAACGTTTATCACACAGTATACAGGGAACTTCAATAACTTCTCCATGATCTACCTCTTCAATAATGGGGGACCGGGAAGTGTCGGTGGTGGTGCAGGATCAACGGATATCTTGATTTCGTGGATCTATAAATTGACCACGGGGACCTCGCCACAGTATTCGATGGCTTCTGCGATCACGCTGATCATTTCGATGATCGTCATTGCCGTTTCTCTGTTGGTATTCAAGAAAACTAATGCGTTCAAAATGGAGGACTAGTCATGAAAAAATTTAGTACGAGTGCTAAGTTCCAACGGAGACTTTCGCATTTCTTCACTTATGTGTTTTTGATCCTATTGTCGATCATTATCATCTATCCGTTATTGATCACAGCTAGTACTGCTTTCAAACCAGGCAATATTGCTGCTTTTAGTTTGGATTTCTCCGGTGATTGGACCTTAAATAATTTTTCTCGCTTATTCAATGAAACCTTGTATGGCACGTGGTATAAAAATACGTTGATCATTTCTGTTTTAACGATGGTCATTCAAGTAACTGTTGTGACACTTGCTGGTTATACGTATAGTCGTTATCGTTTCATCGGAAGAAAATCAAGTTTGATGTTCTTTCTAGTGATCCAGATGGTACCAACGATGGCAGCATTGACCGCTTTTTATGTGATGGCCTTTCTATTAGGTGCATTGGATCGTTATTGGTTCCTGACAATGATCTATATCGGTGGGGGAATCCCAATGAACACTTGGCTGATGAAAGGATACTTCGATACAGTCCCAATCGATTTAGATGAATCAGCTAAATTGGATGGTGCAGGACACTTTAGGATTTTCTTGCAAATCGTCTTGCCATTAGTCAAACCAATGATCGCAGTCCAAGCGCTTTGGGCATTTATGGGACCATTTGGTGACTTCATGTTGGCACGTTTCCTACTTCGTACGCCTGAAAATCAAACAGTTGCAGTTGGATTACAAACCTTTATTTCTGATGTAACCAACCAACGCGTTTCTCTGTTTGCGGCGGGAGCAATCTTGATTGCTGTACCAATATGTTTATTGTTCTTTTTTTTACAAAAAAACTTTGTGACCGGACTGACATCAGGCGGGACCAAAGGTTAGGAGTCGTTTGCTATGGATAAATTCCCACTCAATTACTTTTCAAGCTTAAGAAGTCCAAAACAGTTGTTTTTAGGTAGAAAACAACTCACTTGGCCAAAATTTATCGTGATCTTTCTGTTTCTAATTTCTTTTATGGTCATGCCGATTACTTTATTTTATACGAATCAAGTCTCGGCGATCCCGATGGAACAATTCTTATCGGTGAATACGTTGATCGATCAGGAAGGGGTGGCACGCTTACGTGAACTACAACTTACGAACGGTCGCTTAACAGCTGACTCTGAGATCATCAGTGTAACAAACGATGTCATCATCGGAACAGCACTGACGCCAGAAGAAATGGCAGAAAGAGGAGCCGCAATCAATTTTGAAGAGACCAGCTGGACGATCCGTCAAGAAGTGGATGGACAAACACGAGAATACAATATGTCATATCCCTCCTCATTTGATTTTATGAGAATGACAAGTCCAAAAGAGTTTGAACAGTTTTTAGAGAATGAATTTTATGCGAGTAATCGACCGATGATCATTTTATCTTACAGTTTGACGTTAGGTATTTTATTGTTTATCATGACGGGCTTGATTTTGTTCGGCGCTGCCTTCTTTTTATGGCTAACAAGAAAAAGCAAATTCTCTTCTATAAAAAACTTTAAAGAGAGCGCAAATTTGATGTTGAATGTTCTAGGTGTGAGTTCGATAATTGCTGGTTTTGTCGGTTTTATCCATTTTGATTTTGTCTTGATGATGGGCATCCAGTCGACCATAGCCGTTTTATTGTTACTATGGATTTTCGCTAAAACTGGCTTCAAAGATTCAAAAGCGATCCAAGTCTGATCGAATCAAAAAAATGAAGAATGTAAGAGGGAAAGCAGAAATGTCTTCCTCCTTACATTCTTTATTTTTGTGTTTCTGAAATTTTCAAAAAGCTTTTATTTATTGCCTGTAATCTGTTGATTCTTTGACGAAATAGGTATAACGTAATAGTGTAATTTTTGTTTTAGGAGGATCATTATGTTAGAAAAAACAATTTATCATCAACTATTTTCGCACTCTTTTTCACTTCCAGTAGAAGTCACGTATTGGGATGGAACGACGAAGCAGTATGGGGATACCGATAACCCTCCACAAATCAAAATCACGCTCAATGAAGAGATCCCAATCAAAGAGTTGACGAAAAATGCTTCTCTTTCTTTAGGGGAAGCTTATATGGATCATCGCATTGAAATCGAAGGGAATATCCAATCATTGATCAACGATGCATACAGTCATACCGATAGTTTCTTGCGTAGCAAAGATTATCTGAAGTGGTTACCAAAAAAAGAGAAACACACAAAGCAGCAAAATAAAGCGGATATCCATGCTCATTATGACTTAGGCAATGATTTTTATCGCTTATGGCTTGATTCAACGTTGACGTATTCTTGTGCTTATTTCAAAACTCCAGAAGATAGTCTGGAGCAAGCACAGATCAATAAAGTCCATCATATTTTAGATAAGCTATTTATCAAAGAAGGGGAATCCCTCTTGGATATTGGTTGTGGCTGGGGAACGTTACTATTTACTGCTGCAAAAGAATATCATGTCAAAGCGACTGGTATTACTCTCAGTGAAGAACAATACAACTTCATCACCAATAAAATCAAAGAAGAGCATCTAGAAGACCAATGTCGTGTGTTTCTAATGGATTACCGTGAGTTGAAAGGGGAGACTTTCGATCATATCACCAGTGTGGGGATGTTCGAACACGTAGGGTCAGAAAATCTACCTGAATATTTCAAAGTAGTCAAAGATTTGTTGAAACCTAAAGGAACTGCTTTGATCCATGGAATCAGCCGACAACAAGGTGGTGCAACGAATGCGTGGATCAATAAATATATTTTCCCTGGCGGTTATATACCAGGTGTGACGGAACTGATTAAGGATATCACGGAAAACGATCTACAAGTGATCGACTTAGAAAGTTTACGTCGTGATTACCAATGGACATTACAACATTGGACGCAACGTTTCCATGCGGTTCAAGAGCAGGTGACTCAGGAGATGGGTGATCGGTTCTATCGTATGTGGGATCTTTATTTACAAGCCTGTGCCGCATCTTTTGAATCGAGCAATATCGATGTGATCCAGTACTTGTTAGTCCATCCAGGGAACAATTCGATCCCAATGCATCGGAAATAATTTATTGAGTTTTGTTTTTTTATTTAAATGAAAAGAACCTGTTTTTACTTTTTTACGTAAAAACAGGTTCTTTTTTAGTTGTAAAATCAGACTATAGACTGATTTTTCATGGTATCGGCTGACAGTATTCACTCTTTTCGTTATACTGAAAATAAATACCTAATAAAAAGGAGAATTGTTATGAAATCAAAAGTTATTTTTACAGGCTTATTTTCTTTACTACTTTTGGCGGGGTGCCAGCCAAACCAAACAACTACCCCATCAAGTACGACCAATCAGTCGTCAGAAACAACTGTAACCTCTACGAACAAGTCAGAAGACTCTAGCACATCCGCTGGTTCTACTGATTCATCCTCTTCACAAACAGCAAACCCTGATATTCAAGTTTCTGCGGATCGTGCGATTGAATTATTCCAAAACAAATACCCAGATGCAGCAATCACTAGCTTAGAACTCGATAGTGATTGGGGAAGCTACTTCTACAAAATTGAAGGTGTCGATGATCAAAACGAATATTCAGTGAAAATCAATGCGATGGACGAAAAACTTGAGGCAGAGAATCCAGAGCAATTAGATCGTGACGAACAAAACGGCAAGAAAAAATCAGAAGACGGCTTAGATGTCAGCAATCTGATCTCAATCGAAGAAGCTGGGAAAATCGCGGTTGAAAAAGTTGGCGCTGGAACTGCTACAGATTGGGACCTTGATAAAGAATTAGGAACTACTTACTGGGATGTCAAAGTGAAAAATGGCAACCAAACAACAAATGTAAAAATCAATAGTCAAACAGGAGAAGTATTGTCTTCAGAAATCGATGATTGATCGAACATTCGATAAATTTTTGTTGATTTTGTTCGCTTAAATGATACACTAGAAAAAACGCTTTATTAAAAGGAGAGAATAACTTGAGCTTAACGACTACTTTCTTAAATCATTCTTTTGAAAATCCCTTGATGAACGCTTCTGGTGTCCATTGCATGACTACAGCGGAATTAGATGAACTTGCACATTCGAATGCGGGGGCGTTCATTACAAAAAGCTGTACCATCAATGAGCGAGCAGGAAACCCTGAACCTCGTTATTATGATGTGCCACTGGGGAGTATCAATTCAATGGGCTTACCAAACTTAGGTTTTTCCTATTATCTGGATTATGCATTGGCCTACGAGAAAGAGCATGGACAAGAACAACCATTGTTTTTCTCGATTGCCGGTATGAGTGCAGAGGAAAATCTGGAAATGTTGAAGTTGATCGAAGAAAGTGATTACCAAGGGATCACTGAGCTGAATCTTTCATGCCCAAATGTTCCAGGAAAACCGCAGCTAGCTTACGATTTCGAGGCAACAGCAGCTTTATTGAAAGAAGTCTTTCAAGTGTTCTCAAAACCGTTGGGAATCAAACTTCCTCCTTATTTTGATTTCGCCCACTTTGATCAAATGGCGGAAATCTTGAATCAGTACCCGATCGCCTATGTGAACTCGATCAACAGTGTGGGAAATGGCCTTTATATCGATACTGAGAGTGAAACAGTCGTCATCAAACCAAAAGAGGGTTTTGGTGGACTTGGAGGCGAATATATCAAACCTACTGCGTTAGCGAATGTCCGGGCATTTTATACCCGCTTGAAACCAGAGATCAAAATCATCGGTACTGGCGGTATCCGCAATGGACAAGATGCTTTTGAACATTTATTATGCGGCGCAAGCATGTTACAGATCGGTACGGAACTTCACAAAGAGGGAGTAGCTATTTTTGATCGTATCAGTAAAGAATTAGAGACGATCATGGCGGAAAAAGGCTACCATTCAATCGACGAATTTAGAGGGAAATTACGCTCGATGTCGTAATACCTCTTTCATTCTTATAACTAGAGTAGAACACTTGAAGCATTCAGCTGCTTCAAGTGTTTTTCTATTTAGAATAAGAGACTAAGCGTAAACATTGTTGCTTTTTCTGTCATATGAGAAAATAACCGTAACTGAGGAGGGAGAGCATGAAAGATGCAACATATCTTGCGAATGGTTTAAGAACAAAGCAATTCAGCTTGGAAGAACTTTTTACAGAAACAAAGCGGAAAATCGAAAAGTTCAATCCAGAAATCAACGCATTTGTCACACTTGAAGCACTTGATTTCCAATCAAATGTAAAACGACCACAACTGGAGAGTGATTCGCTACTAGCAGGAATACCATTTCCTTTAAAAATGCTAGGACAAGAAAAAAAAGGCTGGTTGGCAACTTCTGGTTCAAGGATTTTCGAAGAACACCGAGCATCCAAAAATTCAAATTATGTTCAGGCGGTAGAAAAAGCCGGCCTAGTTTCATTTGGTCAAACGAATGCACCTGAGTTTGGCTTTAAGAATATTACCGATCCACAATTATATGGCCCAGCACGAAATCCATGGAACTTGGCATACTCTCCAGGAGGATCAAGTGGCGGAGCTGCGGCGGCTGTTGCGGCTGGGATCGTTCCTATGGCAGGTGCCAGTGACGGGGGTGGTTCGATCCGTATTCCAGCCTCATTTTCTGGCTTGATCGGCTTGAAGCCATCAAGAGGAACAATGCCGGTTGGTCCAAATGCTTGGCGAGGCTGGCAAGGAGCGGCAATTGATTTCGGACTAACGATTTCCATGAGAGATACAAAAGCGTTGTTCCAAGCATTACAAGGAATCAATAGTGGGGCACCTTATCAAGTGACACCAGCCTTTTGGCAACAGCATCCAGTGAAGGAACGGTTGAAAATCGCTGTCTGTGTTGATTCACCAATCGGGTCGAAGGTAAGTGTAGATGCTCAAATTGCTGTTCAAAAAGCACTGCATTTTCTAGAACAATCAGGACATGAAATCGTTGAGATTCCTTATCCTTTAGATGGACGTACATTGATCAACTCGTATTATCAAATGAATGGTGCTGAAACGGCAGCAATGATCGAGTCGATCGAAAATGGGTTGCAGCGGGGGATAGAAAGCAACGAGCTAGAACCAATCTCATGGACATTATGGCAATATGGTAAAAAACTTTCTGCAGCAGACTATGTGCAATCATTGCACGTATGGGATCATGCAGCTGTCACAATGGAAAGCTTGTTTGAGTCCTTTGATTTGTTTCTTTCGCCAACCACTGCGGATACTGCGCCTAAAATCACAGCTGACTTACAAAGTGACTCGATCCGTCAGCAGATGGCTGATGTCCCTCATTTATCGGCAGATGAAGGGTTGGCAGTCGTGTCAGCGATGTTTGAAGAGAGCTTGACGATCACTCCTTATACACAATTAGCGAACTTAACTGGGCAACCTGCAATCAGTCTACCTACACATGTCAGTGAACAAGGATTGCCACTAGGGATTCAGTTTATGGCTGCCAGAGGAAGAGAAGACTTACTGTTTCAGATTGGTGAATTATTTGAAAAGCATGGTTTGTTTTATCTTCCGCCAGAAATCGAGCAAGCGTAAAAGATCAACAGAACAAATGAATCGTACGATTTTTAATACAGAATAGCAAACAGGTAGAAGAATTTACCTTTAAGTCGATCGATCAATAAAAAACGAGTGCAATTGAAAAGACGAAAAATGTGATGTTTGAGCTGCATTTTTCGTCTTTTCTATGTTGCTTTTTTTATTGTTAGACAAGTAGCATACAAAAAAATAAAATGGTAGTTGGATTATCTTGGCTTTTCAGGTAGAATGAAAAGCGAAAGTATGTTCGGAGGTGAAGTGTATGAAAACTCCTTTAACGATCGAGCTGGAATCATCGTTGTATCATTATTGTATCGAACAGGGAGGGATCGTGGTCGAGGAAGTGACAATGCCTGAGGATCATGGAATCGTGGATACTTTAAGTTGTCTGATGAAATTTGACGGAACAAGAGAATGGCGCTGTTATGAATTGAAAGTCACAAAAGCTGATTTTCGCTCAACTGCAAAATTGTCCTTTGTCGGTCACTATAATTATTTTGTTTTACCAAAAAATTTATATGAAGAAGTTAAAAGTGAGATCCCACCAGAGATTGGTGTATTAGTTTATCGTTCGTATGCACTAGAAGAGGAAATGCCTGTTCCTGGAACTTTTATTATTGCAAAAAAAGCAATGCGCCGTGAATTAGGTGTAGCAGAAGAGGCATTGACTAATCGTTTTATGGCTTCATTGTTTAGAGAAGTCAGAAAGGCCAAACAAATGGAACGGGGAGTAAAATATTTCCCTTCAGATCAGCTGTACAAAGAATTAAAAAAACGCTCAGAAACGCAAGATCCCTTCTCAAAAGAACGCTACTATGAAAGGTTTATTGATGAAATTGAAAGTCAAGCAATCCATGATCTGCAAGAAGAAAATCGTGCCTTGCGACAAGAACAGGACTGGTTGCGCCAGCAACGTCATATTCGACGTCTGCCAACTGAACCATTGGAGTGAATAATATATGTATTATCCTTATTTACGTGGCAAACAATTCGATCTACTTGCATTAAAGGAAAGTTTGAATCGTGGACTTTTATCCACTAAGATTCAGCCAATCATCGAGCCAGTACGTGATTCGGCGACGCTAAAAAATGTTGTCGAGTTGTTTCAAAAAAAGAATCATCCGCTGATTATCATAAAGAATCCGCAAGTGGGTCAGTTCAAACTGTTCGATCAACCGATTCACACATGGGTGACCAGTGAAGATAGCTCGTTAGCAGAGGCAGAGATCATTACGCCGAGCAATTATGAAAGAATGATTGAATCACCCCCGCCATTCATTATTTTTGATGGACAACATCAACCTAGAGAAAATGCGATTTGGCAAGCTTTGATCAAAACTAATGCGACATTTTTCATTCCTGATTCTAGTCGCTTACGCATGCAATTGCCTGAGAATAAAATCATTGTCCGTGATCAATTTCAAACGAGACGGCATGTGGAAAATTATGCAGAAAAAAATGATGATTTTTTTAGCGATGATCATCTGTTCTTTCAAATGGATGGCTATCATGGGTTTTCCAATTTTACGATCGAAGGCAGTCGTTACTTCGATAAAGGATTTCCCAGTCGAGCGTTGGCCTTGCATATTACATACGTCGATGCTTATGGGAATATGCGAATCAAACACTTCGTTTCAGATACCAATGATTCCGCAAAAGATCAAGCATTGAAATTTATGGAAGCAGCCAATAAAATGTATGGTTGGTTGATGAGGAACCATCAACAAATTTATATCACGGAAGGATTACTTGAGCTTGTCAGCTTGTATCGCCAACAAAAATTCCCTGGTCTGGGAGTTTTGAAGAAATGGACATTGTTACATCATCTTGAATTAGTTAGTCAGCTCTTAGATCATCCGACAGACTGGTTACGCAGTGGTTCAAGAATAGACAAGCTATACAAATTGATCACAGATCAATAAAAGGAGCAGAGATATGTACCTTAGAAAAACTACATTAGATGATTTGCCGAGAGTGCTACAAATCATTGATCAAGCTGCAGCATACCTTGCTGAGCAAGGATTGCCTCAATGGCAAGGAGATCAAAAACCATCAAAAGAACGATTCATCGAAGACATTGAAAGGCAGGAAAGCTTCGTCTTGATTGACGAAGAAGACATCGTTGGCACTGCGGCGCTTGTTGCAGGCATTGATCCGGTCTATACAGCAATTGCCGGAAATTGGGAGGGGAGAGAGCCGTATCTTTCCATCCATCGAGTTGCTCTTGATCAAAACGTAAGAGGGAAAAGACTTGGAAAACAATTATTAGATCATTTATTGACCGTTGCCACATGTCAAGGAATCAAGGACGTTCGGATCGATACGTTTCCCACTAATCACCCAATGGAAAAAACGATATACTCGGCAGGTTTTCATTATTGTGGCATGATTGAATTTCCATTCCCACACGGAGAAAGAAAAGCCTATCAAAAATTATTGTGAAGTGCTCAAAACTAAAAGCAAGCCAACTGTTCAGCGATGATCCGCTGCATGGATGGCTTGCTTTAAATTTTCTGTTTCGATTTCTAACGTCTGATTATTTTCAAATGAGATCAAGGTAGGAATAAGTGTTAATTTTTCAAGTTCTTTTTGATCTTTTTCAAAGAGAGCAAGCCGTTGCCTGATTTTATCTGGTGAGTCTCCGCGAAGTACAAATCGTTCATACAACTTTTCTTTTGCTACTATGATGAAGACAGGGACGATACAACGACCAAATTGTTCATACAAGTGCCAAAAACCTGGGGCTGTAAGGACCGTGAAGCAGTCACCCTGTGCAAGCTTCGTTGAGATCTCTTGTTTACTTGAGCCATAATAGTGATCGGCGTACCGATCCCATTCGGCAAATTCCTGATGGACGATCATTTCTTCAAAGGTCTCTTGAGAAACAAAATGGTAATCAAGGTGATTTTTTTCATTTTTTCGTGGGGGGCGGGTCGTATACGTAATGATCTTTTGTTGTGAAGAAAAAATTGCATGAGCTAGTGTCGTCTTTCCGGAACCAGAAGGCCCAATAAATACATAACATTTATTCATAGGAAATATTCCTTTCTATAGTGACATGATCAAAGACATGTTTATAACTAATATATACCGAAAAGTGGAAATCTGTCATTTAAAATAAAAAAACTTAACCAATTTAAACAGGTCATCTGTTCAAACCAGCCAAGTTCAGTATACTTAAGACGCTAGATAAAAGATAGCTTTACAACAGTATTCCGGTAACAATTGCGCTTAAAAAGCTGACTAATGAAGCGGTGAACAAAATTTTCAATCCATGTTTTGCTACAAGATTACCTTTTTCTTCATTCAACCCTTTCATTGCCCCTGAAATGATCCCAATTGAAGAGAAGTTCGCAAATGATACTAAGAAGACTGATAAGATAGCGGTGGTACGTTCTGTAAATTCAAAAGTCCCAGTCGATAATTCAGTCATTGCTACAAACTCATTTGTCACAAGTTTTGTTGCCATGATACTACCGGCATCAACCGCTTCTTTCCAAGGAATCCCACTGATAAATGCAAATGGCGCAAAAATATACCCTAAAATCTGTTGGAATGTAATCCCAAAAATCCCGCTGAACAAGGCATTGATCATAGCAATCAAAGCAACAAAACCGATCAACATTGCAGCCACTGTGATTGCGACATGGAAACCATCTAAAATATATTCGCCTAACATTTGGAAAAATGTTTGTTCTTTGTCTTCTTCAATCACTAATTCATCTTCTTTTTCGTCTAACTCATAAGGATTGACGATCGAGGCAAGAATATATCCACCAAAAAGATTCAAAACTAAAGCAGTGATCACGTATTTTGAATCAATCAATGCCATATAGGAACCAACGATGGACATCGAAACCGTGGACATTGCGGAAACACTCATCGAGAACAGACGCTTTTCGGTTAAGAAAGGCAGTTCCTTTTTGATGGAGATAAAAACTTCTGATTGACCTAAAATCGCTGAAGCAACACCATTATAAGATTCTAATTTTCCCATTCCGTTGATTTTACTCAATCCTAAACCGACTGCTTTCATAAATAAAGGAAGAATCTTGATGTAACGCAAAATCCCAATAATTGCAGAAATAAAGACGATTGGCATCAACACATTCAAGAAGAATGGGGCACTTCCAACGTTTGCTACACCCCCAAAGACGAAATTGACACCTTCACCGGCAAATGCCAATAAGTGATCAAATAGCTTGGCTAGCATCGCAACAACCGCTGTACCAAAAGTCGTACGCAGTAAAACAAACCCAAACGCAAATTGCAAAACGAGCATGATGATCAATGGTTTGCGTTTGATGGCTTTTCGATCGCTACTGATCAAAACCGCCAACCCAAAAATCAAAAGTAAACCTATTATTCCAATAAACTGACTCAAAAAAATCACTCCTTACCAAATTCCGTTTAATTCTACATGTTATTTTTAAAGAATACGAATCTTTTGAGAGAAATTTCATGAGATTTTTAGACTAAAGCGTATACATGTAAGAGAACGGAAAGATAGGTGTCTTTTAATGAATAGAAGTCACTTTGGGAAACCTAAATTGTTGATTTATCTAGCAGTTGTGGCATATACGTATATTACTTGGTAGATGAAGGTAGATGAATATTATCAGGACTTGTTAGACGAGCAACAACTTTACTTTATTTATTTTTAAAACAGGAAAGTCTGACACAGAAGCTGCTTCTCCAAAAAACAAAGGGTACCCACAAAAATTTGAGCAATTTTCATGGATACCACCTTATTTATCGAGGTAACTTCTATTTTTCTATTTTAGCCATCATCGAAGAATTATTTATTGATAATACAAGTTTTCTGAAGGGTAAACAGGCGCACTAGTGATGTCGATACCTAATTGTTTCAGGTTTTGTTCATCATTCTTATTGATCATCACAGTTGAATGTGCTTGCGCACCTTCAAGTTCTGCTAATTTTTCATAAGCAACTTGTGCGATTGGATTAGTCACTGCACTGATTGATAAAGCAATCAACACCTCATTGAGATTGAGTGTATCGATCGAAGAGTGCAATGCCTTGCTTTTAAGTCCTTGGATCGTTTCCAAGACAAGAGGCGATAACAACGGAATGTCATCAGAGATATGGGCGAGATATTTGATCGCATTCAAGACAACAGCAGCCGAAGCATCCATTAATTGACTTGTCCGACCTGTAAGGATCACTTGATCAGGAAGTTCGATCGCGATCACTGCCATCGGTTCAGTACTTGCCGCTTGACTAGTTTTTGCATACTCATGAGCAGGGGTCACGACTTTACGGTCTTCTGGACGTAAACCGACTTCCTCCATGATCAATTTGATACGATTGACGGCATCTTCATCTGTCAAACCTTTTTTAAAGTCACAAGCCGTTTGGAAATAGCGTCTGATGATTTCTTGTTTCGAGGCTTCCTGTACGACTTCATCATCCGTGATACCGAAGCCTACGCGGTTGACGCCCATATCAGTAGGAGACTGGTAGACCGATTCCTTACCAGTGATTTTTTCGATGATCCGTTTAATGACTGGGAAAGTCTCTACATCACGATTGTAGTTGACTGCCACCTTATTATAGGCATCAAAATGAAAAGAATCGATCATATTGACATCTTTCAAATCGACTGTTGCTGCCTCATAAGCAATGTTCAAGGGATGTTTCAATGGAACATTCCAAACAGGGAAAGTCTCAAATTTAGAGTAACCTGCTGCATTGCCTTTTTGGCTCTCGTGATACAGTTGGTTCAAGCAGGTAGCTAATTTCCCACTACCTGGACCAGGAGCTGTCACGACAACGATTGGTTTCGTTGTTTCGATGTATTCGTTCTTGCCGAAACCATCCTCTGAAACGATTTTTTCGACATTGATCGGATAATCCTCGATTTCAGCGTGTTTATAGACTTTGATATTCCGACGCTCCAATTTATTGATAAATACTTTAGTTGCTGGTTGTCCGTTATACCGGGTGATCACTACACTATTGATCGATAATCCATATCCTCGTAATTCATCGATCAAGCGCAAGATATCCATATCATATGTGATCCCATAATCACCACGAATCTTATTCCGCTCGATGTCACCAGCATACACACAAATCAAAATCTCCGCTTGGTCACGCAACTTTTGCAATAATTTGATTTTAGCATCTTCTTCAAATCCTGGTAAGACACGTTTGGCATGCTTATCATCGACTAATTTCCCACCAAATTCCAGATACAACTTATCATAATGATGAACGCGTTCAAGGATATACGCAGATTGCTCTTCGATATACTTTTCTGAGTCAAAACCTATTTTTTTCACTTGTTTCCCTCCTTAGCTACTCTCGCATTTTTTCATTTTTTGAAGGTTTCGTCAACTATCAATTAAGTATATAAAGAAATTTCAAAGAAAAAACAAAAGAAACATGCTTGTCTCAGAAGGCATTCATTGGTATGATAGGTTTGATAAGGAAGGTGTCCTATGAAAAAAAGACAAAAAAAGAAAAACGCGTACAAACAGTATATACGCTCAATTTTTACAGGATATGAGCATATGCTAGAAGATAGTGAACTAAATGAATTAAAGTTCTCTTACTTAAATGAAGAAACATTACTTACACGAGATGAAAACCAACGCATCCATTTTACAACAAGAGATTTACCCAAAAAATAAAGCTAAGAGCGGGGAATCGCTGACCCGCTCTTTTATGTTCTCTAACTTTCAATTAATACAAGTAAAAGTAATTTTTGTTCTAAGTCAGCGCATACTTAGTAACACTTTTTTCTTAGAAAATGATACTATTGGATTACATAGAATAATTGATGGAAAATTGATGCGTTCAAAAGCAAGAGGAGGCCAGTAAGATGATAGACCCACAGACGAACGAACATTATGATGAAAACGAACAAGAGGAAGCATCTTCGTTTTACGATATCAAAGAAAAAGCAAGTATGAATCTTTCACAATTATTAGAAGATCTGCAAGCTTTTGAACAAGCTGTCCGCGAGGAGAATATTCCCGCAATCTATCAGTTATACAATGGACGCTTGAACGATGAGCTTAAAAAAAGCTCAAATGAAAATCATGAGATCGATCAGCTGTTGATGCGGAAGATCCATGACCGTTTCTTGCAAGAATTTCCCTTTATGAAACATACAGAGACCATCTCTCCGACGATGAGTTATTACCAGATCGGCACCTATTTTCATGAACGAGCAACGATTGGGATCGATGCCAGCTTACCTGAAATCTTTGTATTACCGCAAATCGATGAAGAATGGGAGAACTATGCGACGCAACAAACCCATGATTTTGATAAAAAAATCAATGAGTTAGAGGCAAAAGTGATCACTGCAAAAACAGAGATCGAGCGTTTAGAAGAGGCCATCAAAGAGATCGATCAGCAAATCACTGACTTAGATGATACGAAAGGTTTCTTGAATCGTAAAAAAATAGACGAAGAAATCCAAGCGTTAGAACAAAAGAAACAAGCACTTGAAAATGAAAAATTAGGTTGGTTGCCTTATATCGAAGAACCAGAAAAAATCCAAAAACAAAAGCAAACCTTATTACATGAAGAAAAAGCGGACCAGCTACGCGCTGCGATCGTTGAAAAAGAACAACGTCAAATCAAAAAATATTTTGGTGACATGGAAGGTTTCAGACAGTCGATCCATCGTTTCTTGATGTCGTACCTTGGCAGTGAAAACCCTGAAATAGTAGAAGAGGGAGGAGACGAGTGATGACAAAACAAGAAGATTTAGACCTACAAGAAGTAACAGCTGAAAATCATGGAACGACTGACCCAGTAGAAGAAGCATCCAGCATCGACAAAGAGTTGGCGAATGAAGTAGAAGAAATTCGCGAAGAAGCCAAAATCCACGAAAAAGAAAAAGTCGTCCCAAACTCGACGAATCAAACAGATAATGAACGTTCAACGATCGAGCAAGCGGTCAATGAAAACCAAGCATATCTTTCTGGTAAACAAAATGATCACGAAGACATCGTTGACTTGATTGCAGCCGCAGAAGAAGAGTTGGCCGATTTACGATTACGTAAATATTTGATCGAAGCGGATTTCAATGAGTTATTGGTCGCATATCATCGCTATGTGTTAGAAGATACACCGATTTCTGCCATTGCTAAGACAAGTTTGATCGAATACTTTGCCTACGAGATATTAAAACCATTGAATGATATTGGCTTGGAGTTATCCAAACAAGCATATGATGTATGGGAAACAAGATATTTTTCAATCAATTATAGTTTGACCCCACAAAAAGAATTGTTGTTCTCCTTTGTGTTACCAACGATCGACCAACGATACCAAGTAGAATCCATCAATTTGATGCGAGTATCCCCAGAACAAATGACGATCGAGATTGATGATGACCGAGTGTTAGCATTGATTCGTCATTGGTCTGTTGAACGCGTGTTTTCGGCTAGTCAGATCACGATTTTCAATCACAAGTTGAATCAATTATTTGCTTATGCACGTAAATTAGGTTTTACGGTGGATCAAACCTTGTTGGACAATACGAAGCCACTAAGATTAGATATTTCAAGTAAGTTTCCAGCTACGCAAGAAGTATTAGATGATATTTTTATTGTCACAATGAAAAATCCGCAGTATGATATGGAAAAATTGGATGACACGACTTATAAGGTGTTGCTGGATAAAGGTCAGTCGTTCCAAATTTCTCTTAAAGACACAACACAGACAGATCTAGCGATTTCTTCTGGTGACTATCATCGTTCAGTGATCGATTTCTTTATCAATTATGAATTTTTAGTACCTTTGATGGTCCGCAAAAATTGATGAAAAAGAGCAATCATGCCTTATATGCTTCAGGATGATCCATTCAGATGATTGATGAAAAAAGAGCCAAGGAATCGGGTTTCTCCTTGGCTTTTTTTATACTTAGGAGGAGTAAAATGAAAAGGATAGGAACCAGTTTACTCATTGTCTGTTCGATGTTGCTTTTCTTTACCGGTTGTACAAATCAAGAGACAAAAAAAGCTGACCCAAAACCGTCATCCATGGTGACGAATGAAACAGCAACTATCACCTTGCAAGAAGATGGGGTTGATACCTTAGTAAAAAAAGTGACGTTCCATACAGGAGAAAATTTACTGGACGTGTTGGAACAAAACTTTAGTGTGGAAGAAGACAAAGGATTTATCACCTCGATCAATGGTCAGAGCCAAAATACCGAAGAGAAAAAATATTGGATGTTCAGTGTGGATGGTAAAAATACAAAAGTAGGCGCAAAAGAAACTATATTAAAAAATAATCAAACCGTCATCTTTAATTTAGATACTCTTTGATGTTGTTAAGAATGAAGGGAAGAAAAAGCAATGGAGAATTTGAAGAAGAGCGGAATGTTTTCTGTATTGGCAGCGTTAGGTGCCAACCTCTTAGTTGCGTTTAGTAAATTTGTCGGTTATGCCATCAGTGGCAGTGCCGCTATGTTGAATGAAAGTATCCATAGTATCGTTGACTGTAGCAATCAAGTATTACTACTAGTCGGTGACAAACGTGCGAATCGTGGTCAAAGCGAATTACATCAATTTGGCGAAGGACGAGCAAAGTATTTTTTCAGTACGATTGTTGCCATGATGTTGTTTTTTGGTGGGGGCGCGCTAGGTGTGATGGAAGCTTTTGAAAAACTTACCCATCCCGCCCACGAAGTTGGTAATCCTTGGATCGTCATCCTGATTCTATTATTTGGTCTAGCTGTAGAAGGGAGTTCATTACGAATCGCGATGAAAGAAATCCGCAAATTGAACACTGAAAACCTTTCAATCATGCGCTTTTTACGCGAAAGTCGCCACAGTGAGATCCTCGTGATCTTCACCGAAGATCTCTGTGCTGTAATTGGTCTTGTTCTTGCTTTAGTCGGCACCGGATTGACTATGGTGACAGGGATTGCAGCTTTTGATGCCATCAGTGGACTATTGATCGGCTTTCTATTGATGGGTGCTGCTATCTTTCTGGCAAAAGAATTTTATAGTTTGATTATTGGCGAGAGCGTGACTACAACAGATTTGAAAAAGATCAAATTTGCTTTTGAGCGAAATGAAGTGAATCGCGTCATTGATATCAAAACTGTGCATTTAAGTCCGACAGAGATTTTAGTTGCGGCAAAAATCGATCTATTTGAGAGTAAAGAATATCAAGTACACATGATCATCAATGATATTGAACGGACGATCCGTGAACAATTAAAGGATAAAAAAATCTATATTTACATTGAAACAGATAAATATGATCCAAATTATTCGCAAATAAAGAAAACACAAGAAAATATGATAGAGAACGTCGAGAAATAATTTAGAAACTAGTGTTATTTTTTACTTATAAAAAAGTTTGATGTCAAAAAAATAACTCGTTTATTTATAGTGTAAAATCATCTGAAAGGTAGGAGGAAAATGAATTTCATCTTATCTTTTTCGATGATTTTTATTTTTTTTAATCGTTCTCCTTTGAAAATGAGAAAAATATCATGTTGTTTAACGATAAAACGGCTACATTTTTATTTATTTATGTTACAATTAGTCCGCTATTTATTTGTTGTAAATTGAAGGAGATATCGTTAATGAATAAACAGAAACGGGCGCCTTGGCAGGATTCGCTACATGCTTCGTTGCCACTTTGCCTTAGTTATATCCCAGTTGGGTTAGCTTGCGGAGTATTACTGCAGCAAGTTGGCTTTGATCCACTCTTAGCTGGTCTATTATCTATCTTAGTATTTTCTGGTGGCGCACAATTCTTAGTTGCCTCTATGTTAGCCACACAAGCGCCATTTTCAACTACACTTTTGATGGTTTTTTTCTTAGAACTACGGTATATTTTGCTAGGGTCGAGTCTTTCAGGCTTTATGAAGAAAGAAAAGCGATTCTTTTTAGCTGTGTTCTCTCAATCATTGAATGACGAAAATTATGCCGTCAACTATTTGAAGTATTCTACTGATCCCACTTGGGACAAGCGAAAAGCTTTATATGTCAATTGGTTTTCAATGGGGGCTTGGGCGATTAGCAACATGGTCGGAAATATTTTTGGATCAGTGATCCGAGTGGATACGGATTTGGTGCATTTTGCCTTAACTGCTATGTTTATTTTTATGTTCATCATGCAAATGAAAAATGCTTTACTCATCTTCACAGGGATCTTTTCTGGGATACTCAGTGTCATATTCATGGTACTTTTCCAAAACACTTTCGGTTTGATCGTTGCAACATTGATTGCTTCTTCAGCAGGTTTTGTATTAGAAAGAGCCTTCAAGAAGGAAAAAGAAAAGAAATCCAGCAAAGAGACCCAACCTTTGAATGAGCCATTGTTCCATTTCCCAGAACAGGAGGTGCAACATCATGACTGAGTGGTACTTGTTGTTATTGGTGATCAGCTTATTTGTCGTTGCCTACATTCCACGAGTTTTTCCTATGCTTTATTTTACACATCGAAAAGTGCCTAAATGGTTTAGCGAATGGATGAAATATGTACCAGTTGCTTTGTTTGCAGCGTTGGCCTTCAAAGATGTTTTTATCACGCATGAACATTTAGATATTGCGTGGAACATTAAAATCGTTGCGATGCTATTTGTCGCAGGTGTTGCTTATAAAACCCGCTCAATGGCTTTGTCTGTCATTACAGGACTTTCTTCTTTGTTTTTATTATCAATGTTATAGAATTTCTTAAGCTTCTCCAAAAAATTGGGAAGCTTATTTTTTTGTTTTCCTCAACGAGTTGTCCTCCAAGTTTTTTTTGTTATAATAGGGAAGATGTTTATTCTAATAGAGATAGATGAGGTTGACATATGAATAAGAAATTGATGCAAGGGACATTTTGGCTTACCTTTGCCAATCTACTTTGTAAAGTTTTAGGTGTCGTTTATTTGATTCCTTGGTTAAGTATGATGGGGAACAATCAAGATGGCATGTTAGCAACTACCCTTTATAATGTGGGCTATTTACCATATGGCCTTTTCCTGATGTTAGGTACAGTCGGGTTTCCAAATGCGATAGCAAAAAAAGTGGCGGTGGCGACGAAAAAAGGGGATGAACAAGCTTGTCGGGTCATTTTTCGCAGTACGATCAATATCATGTTCGTTATCGGGATCATATCTGCCTTATTGATGTATTTGTTTGCTCCCGCTTTGGCAAAAATCAGTCCGATCTCGAATGTCGATAACGGTATTTTGGCGATTCGTAGTCTTTGTCCTTCCTTAGTAGCGATCCCAGTATTAAGTGCGATGCGAGGTTACTTCCAAGGGAAAAATCATCTTCGCCCTTACGGTACTTCCTTGATCATTGAACAGGTAGTCCGTGTAATCGTGATCTTAGCTGGTACGTATTATTTGCGTGTGTTGACAGATGGCACGATTGTGCAAGCGGTATTGATCAGTACTGTTGCTTCTTTCTTCGGTGGACTAGCAGCTATTGGTCATATGTTTGTTATTGGACGGCAAAACGATTATTTCCGTTTAAAAGATTTCTGGATCTCAAGTCGCTATTTCCAAAAAGACAATCGTTCTGCGTCTGTTTCGATCATTCGAGAAACCTTACCGTTCATCTATGTTGGTTCGGTGATCACGATTGTACAAATGATCGATCAGGTGACGATGAAACCATTCTTACATTTGTTCAGACCAGAAATTGCAGACCAGCAACTCGAATTTTTGTTTAGTCGTGCATCAGTCAATCCGAACAAATTGACACTGATCTTGATTTCAATGGTCGGAACGGTCGCAATCAGTAGTCTGCCGATCCTGAGTACATTAGGAAAAAAAGACCGACTACAGATTGAAAAAACAGTCGGGGACAGCTTCTCGATTGCTTTATTGATCCTTTTGCCTTCGTTAGCAGGGATGTCCTTATTAGCAGGACCATTATACACCTTGTTTTTTGGCTATGATCCAGAGAGTGTCGGGTACTTCCAAATGGCGCTTCTAGCTTCCTTGTTCTTCTCGTTGTTTACGATTTTATCGACGATGCTCCAATCATTGAATCATCATTTGGTTGCGATCAAACTGACAACAGAAGCCATTATTTTAAAAGTCGTATTCCAAGCGATTGGGTTAGCTTTATTTGGCGGATACGGAATGAGTTTATCTAATACAGTGGCTTTTGCTTTTGTGTTTGTTCGTGGATATCTTTATTTATCAAAAGAATACCGCATCTCGCCATTCGCAAAGATCAGTCATTTCTTCTTGAAGACGTTTCGTTCGACAATGGCCATGTTGCTTCTGTGCTGCATTCTTTTCTTCGTTTTGAGTCTTTCCCTATCCATGACATCAAAAACGCATGCAGTCATTTATTGTGTGGTGATTGGCGGTGTCGGTGGCTTGACGTTTGCCTTTGCCCAGTTTGGTAGAAACGCCATGCAGATGGTCAAGAATTTCAGACGATAAGGGGATGCTTTGGCAAGCACCAGTGGTTCTATAGCTAACTAAGAGTGCAAGCTAATTTCGGATAATAAGTCAGGACTTGAGAAAAATTTTCTAGTCCTGGCTTTTATTCATTCTAATAAATAATGAAAGTGATAAAAACCTTAGATTTTAATAAAAAACATGGGTTGCTTTTTCTATAATCTGGACAAAGGTTCAAATCTTTTCTTACTTATGATATAGTATTAAGGACTGGTAAAATTCTTTGAAACGAGGAACTTAAATAAATGAAATTAGCAATCGTAACTGACAGTACAGCTTTCCTGCCAACACGTATCAAAAACCATCCTGATTTATATGTGATTCCTATTCCTGTGATCTTGGATGGAAAAATTTATAACGAAGGCATTGACATCGAAGCAGACGAATATTACGGACTATTGAAAAACAGTAAAGATTTTCCAACAACTTCCCAACCTGCTGTAGGTGAAGTTTTGGCACTATATGAAGAACTGAAAACCAAAGGCTATGATACGATTTTAAGCATACACTTATCAAGTGGGATTTCTGGATTCGTCAATACATTATTCGCGATGAAAGACGACGTCAAAGAGATGACGATTATTCCTTATGATTCGAAAATCACCAGTATGCCAATGGGGCATATGGTCGAATCTGCTTTAGACTTGAATGATAAAGGTTATTCACTTGAAGCCATTTTAGCTCACATCGATCGAATTAGAGACAATACATACGCCTATTTGATCGTTGATGACTTGAACAACTTAGTCCGCGGAGGTCGCTTGACTAATGGGGCTGCGCTGATCGGGGGACTATTGAAAATCAAACCGATCCTGACTTTTTCAGAAGGTAAGATCATCTTATTCGAGAAGATCCGTTCAAGTAAAAAAGCTTTTGCCCGTGCAGAGCAAATCATTGGCAAACGAAATGAAGAAATTAAGCCACCAGTAAAATTATATGTGATCCATGCAAACAATTTAGAAGTTGCCGAAGAAGAAAAAGCAAAACTTCAAAAACAATACCCACAAGCAGAAATCGAGATCGGCCATTTTGGTCCAGTGATCGGTAGTCACTTGGGTGAAAAAGCGATCGGTATTGCGATCTCTGCACAATAAATAGGGCAGAAAGCAAAAACACAAAGAAAAGAAACAGTTTGAGCAATGACTTGCTTGGACTGTTTTTTTGCATTTCTACCCTAATTATTTTATACTATCTTTAATTATCTAGTAATTTACTAAATCACTAAATTACTAAAAAGGAGTAGAGAAGGATGGAAATACCAACAAATTTGAAACATAAACCAGTGATCGTCGTTGAAGATTATGATAAAGTTGATGGCAGAAATGCCTTGCATACAGATGCAAAAGGACTGTCTTTAGGATTAGCTCAGTGGAATGATCGAGGCAAAGTCGATATCTCAGGAAAAGTGTGGCGTCATACAGGTGAAAAGTGGTCACGTCAATCGGAAGAATTACCGATCACTCGTATCCTTGACTTAGCGATCTTAGTGGCGCAAGGAAGTGTATACTTCCAAGATGCTTACCGCCATGAAAAATTTTACGACCCTGAAAATCCTGTCGTTGATATCATCGGTTTGCAAGGAAACCGGATGACGGTGGAAGTGGACACGAAAAACCCTAAAATCGATGAAGATATCATGTTATACTACGATGCTTTACAAAAAGATGGCGAATTACTTGGTGAACGTTTTCGTATCTTGAAACGTCTATTAGATGATCTAGGGTATTAATGTTATAAGGAAGTGTTTAATCATGGAAAACTTTTCACTCACCGATCAACGAACGTTTACACCGATCGAAAAACAAATGATCTGGAAAAAACCGACAAGTCATCAAACAAGTGCTGAAGAGCTGCGTATTGCAACTGAAATCAAAGCAAACTGGCTAGATCCGGAAATGAAAATCAGCAATGTGCTATTGGAAGGAGATGCAGGTTCTGGGAAAACGCAATTAGCCAAAGCATTATCCTGTGATCTGCAGTTACCTTATACGAAAGTAACATGCTTTGCTGATATGGATAAATCAGATGTCTTTGGTGCGTTACTACCTGTCATTGATTCAGACCAAGAAGAGGATCAAGAGTTATTGACCGCTATTTATCAAACGGATACATTATCTGCGGTATTGACGTTGATCGAACAATATTACTCCGTCGATCAACAAACAGCCAAACAGAAATTAGCCGATCTCGTGCAACGAATCGAAAACAACGAAGAAAGTACGATCCACTACAAATACTATCCGTCAGAAATCGTTCGTGCAATCGAAAAGGGTTATCTTTTAGAAATCCAAGAACCAACGGTGATACGTGATGCTTCGGTTCTTGTTGCCTTGAACTCTGCCTTAGAAACGAACGGTTTGTTGAACTTACCTACTGGTGTGATCAAACGCCACCCTGATTGTATCATCATCATTACAACCAATCGCAACTACCAAGGAAACCGACCGTTGAATGAATCGCTTCGAGATCGTATGCAACATGCTGAGAAAATGGACCTGCCAGAGCTTTCAGTCATGGTGGAACGCGCTATCAGCAAGACACAAGTCAAAGAGCCGACACTTTTGTTGAAAATGGCAGAAGTGATCCGTTTGTTAGATGAAACTGCCAAAGCAAATGCTATCAAAGGTGTGGCAGGTATGCGTTCTTATTTTTATTGGGTCAATACAATGAAACAAAATCAAGACATTTTCGTATCGCTCTATCCTAAAGTCTTATATAAACTGACGACTGATCCAGATGAATTACACATTTTGACGACTGCACTAACTGATAGTGGGCTTTTAGATGAACTCAGAGAATTGCTTCGACAAAAGAAATGGGGGGACTTATCAGACGAATCCCCACGAACCAAAGGACGGACAATTCGTGCAGAAGAAGCGATAGAACGTCAAATCGATCAGTTGGCAGAAGAAACAACATCCCTTGCTGAACAACTCTCAGAAAAAGAGGAAGTGTTACCAGAAGAGCAGACAAAGGAAGCAGCGGCGAAAGAAGAAACCCCGATAGACACGTTACCTTTATCGGAAGAGCGGAGCCAGGAAGTCGAAGGACGAAGTCAACAACAAAACCAAGCAGATGATGAATCCCAAGAGATGTCAGCTTCAGATATGGAAGCCTTAGACAAGCAACTCAAGCGTGAACTCAATAAAGAAGCGCGGCAGCTGATGAAAGGTACGATCCATGAAAAAGAAGGAATGATCGTTCATCGCCCTAAGTTTGCTGTCATAAATCCTGAAGTAGCGACTATCCGACAAGAAATCGATCCGATCGTGGATTCATTGAGTCGGCAAATCCTTGATCTTTTGGAAAATGAACAAAGCGAAACTTATCAAAAAGGAAAGTACGAAGGCCAACGTTTTAATGCTAGTCGAGTAGCTTATGGTGATTTACGGCAATTTGATAAAAAAAATCCCCCTCACGAACAACCTTCTTTGGCAGTGGCTCTACGAATCGATGAATCTGGTTCGATGGTTCGTGAAGACCGCATGTTAGCTGCAAAAAAAGCTGCATTTGCTATTTCCGCATTTGCTAAAAAAGTACGTATTCCTTTATTGATCTACGGGGATACAGCAGATGTTTCGACAAGAGAAAAGACATCTGTCTTTTCGTACAAAGAATTTTCAGATTCATTTGAGTGGTTGGAACAGAAATTAGTGACTATGAAGCCAAGACAAAATAATCGTGATGGTGCAGTGTTGCGTCTGATCGCTGGAAAGCTGACAGAACAACCTGCGACAACCAAACTGATCGTCAACATCAGTGATGGCCAACCAAAAGCGTTACCTGATTATACAGGCGCTAAAGCAAAAAAAGATATCCAAGAAGTCTTGACCGAATATGAACGCCAAGGTATCGTCTTTATTTCTGCGGCAATTGGACAAGATAAGGAAGAAATCAAAGAAATCTATGGCGCAAGTCGCTTCGTCGATATTACCGATTTATCGACATTTCCTAAACAATTGATCCAATTGATTTCTCGTTATTTATAAATATTAAGCGAATATCAAAGATGATGCGTCACTCATGGTCTTTGATGTTCGCTTTTTTGAGTTCTTTCATTTATGATAAGCACTACTCCAACTGATGTAAGCATGAAAAAAGTTAACGGTAACAAATATGTAACCGCTTGAAATTGAGCTATAATAAAGAAAAAAGGGGGATAAGCATGAAGCAGTCAGAAAAGTGGTGGAAAGAAGCAGTTGGGTATCAAATCTACCCAGCGAGCTTTAAAGATAGCGACAACGACGGTATCGGTGATATCAACGGCATTCGCGAAAAACTTAGCTATTTGAAAGAGTTAGGGATCGACTTTATTTGGATCAACCCTATTTATCAGTCACCATTTGTCGATAACGGCTATGATATCAGCGATTATCAAGCAATCCTTGAGAAGTTTGGTACAATGGATGAGTTTGATGCCTTATTAGCTGAAGCCCATCAGATGGGGATAAAGATCATCATGGATCTCGTCATCAATCATAGTTCTGATCAGCATGAATGGTTTATTGAATCTCGCCAGTCAGTCGATAACCCTTACCGTGATTACTACATTTGGGTCGATGGCACACCTGATCAAGCCCCAAATGAATGGCAGTCGATCTTTGGCGGTTCAGCTTGGCAATACGATGAACAAACTGGTCAATACTACTTACACATTTTTGCAAAAGAACAACCTGACTTGAACTGGGAAAGTGACAAGTTAAAAGCTGAACTCTTCACGATGATCCGCTGGTGGTTAGATAAAGGGATCGATGGTTTCCGCTTAGATGCCATTTCTCATGTAAAAAAAGATGAATACTCTGTCAAGGCAACTGAGAACCCATTTTCTCCTTTTCAAAATGTCTCCGGTATTGAAGATCATTTGACAGAATTAAAAAATGTCTTTGATGAATACGATATTATGACGGTAGGAGAAGCAAGTGGGGTATCTGCAAACGAAGGACCTGAGTGGGTAGGCGAAAATGGCTATTTTGATATGATTTTTGAGTTTGACCATATTTCGATCTGGAAACATGAAAAAGACGGTGATCTAGATGTATTGAGTTTGAAACAATCATTGAGCGCTTGGCAACGAGCACTGGATGGTAAAGGTTGGAATGCTCTTTATATGGAAAACCATGACGTGCCAAGATGTGTGTCTGTCTTTGGAGATACGTCTCCTGCGTATTGGCAAGTTTCTGCAAAAGCAATCGCCATGATGTATTTCTTTTTACAAGGTACGCCATTTATTTATCAAGGACAAGAAATCGGTATGACGAATCTACCATTTTCCTCTATTGATGAGATCGATGCAGTGGATTCGAAAAGACTCTATCAACAATTGCTTGATGAAGGACGTTCTGAAGAAGAAGCATTGGATATCGTAGCCAATACCACAAGAGATAATAGTCGTACACCGATGCAATGGGATGATCATTCGTATGCTGGTTTTTCTAAGGTTGCCCCTTGGTTACTGGTCAATCCGAATTATCAAATGATCAACGTCGCTGATCAAACCAATGACCCAGAATCGATTTTATCTTTTTACAAAAAATTGATTACCCTACGTCGAGAAAACAAAGGGTTGATTTATGGTAGTTTCAATGAATATCTTCCTGAAAATGAACAGCTCTTTGTATACGAACGAGTCCTAGATGAAGAACGTTATCTGATCATCGTCAACTTGGCTGATGAAGCAGCGACTTATACCTTACCAACGGAAATCGAAACAAATTGGGAAGTATTATTGGAAAATCAACCCGGTCAAGAATTTCAATCAAGTGGTACATTCGCCCCTTATGAAGCGCGCCTTTATCGAAAAATTTAGCTCACATGAAAAAACTACGAACGTAAGAAAGGGAACAATTCTCTTATTCGTTCGTAGTTTTTTCTTATTCGTATTGCGCGCGAGGTCCGCCAATGTATTTAGGACGAGACCGTAAAGCAGTGACATGTGCATGACCCAATGTGTTAGAACGAGGACGTACAGGCACTTGAACATGTTTGATGTGCATCCCGATCGCAGTATCACCGATGTCGATTCCTGCTTGAGCAACGACATGTTCCACTTCGACAGGATCGCTGAATTGTTCAAATGCTGCAACTGAGCAGGCACCTCCTGCATGGAGTGCCGGAATGACAGAGACGATCTCAAATTGTTTCTTTTCCGCTACTGGACGTTCGACGACTAATGCTCGATTAAGGTGTTCGCAGCCTTGGACTGCTAACGAAATGTCCAGAGGGTCTAATTGTTCTTTCAATGTTTCGATGACCCATTGTCCAATTTCTGCATTTGAGTTTTTACCAATATGTCCACCAACAATTTCACTGGTACTGCATCCTACAACGAATAGATCGCCTGCTTTAAGATTGGCTTCATTGAGAACGTCCGAAACCATTTCAGATAATTGCTGTTTGAAACTGTCTTTTGATACTTCCATTTTCAATTCATCCTTTTTACTTATTTTTTACCGTTGATTGTTGCAGAGGTAAACGCATCAATGCCTTTGTAAGTGGGATCGCCACCACGATACCGACAATGTTTTGGACCAAATTACTTGGTAGCGATGCGACACCGACTGGCCAGTCATAAAGCAACCAACTGGCAAAGAAGTAGCCAGCAACCATGATGATCGTTCCAAGTGATAAACCAAAGCCCCAACGCACAGAACCTTTACCCGCAAAATAGCCAGCAACCAGTCCTTGTAAGCCATGGATCAATAAAGAGAAAATCGCCCATTGGGGATAGCCGGATAATAAATCAATAAACAAACCACTTCCTGCACCAACAATCAATCCACCCATCGGCCCGAACAGAGCAGCTGCCGTATAAATGCCAACTTCACATAAGGTGACAAATCCGTTGGTTCCAGGTATTGGAATCAAGATGACCAAAGAAACCCCCACAGTTAAAGCCGTCAGCATGGCATAAATCGCAATTTTTTTAGTATTCATTCGTTATTTCCACTCCTTTTCCTTTTGACCAAACACTTCCTGTTTGATCATTCATCATGACACCATTCAAGATACAGTCATAAACAAAATCCTTACTCCGGGCAACAGCATCCGCCAAAGGATAATCTAAGACCAGATTTGCGGCAATCGCGGAAGCAAATGTACATCCTGCACCGTTGACAGTCTGTTCGTCTAACTTTTCCTGTCTAAATGAGATTGTTTCATTTCCGTTGAATAAAACATCCAATGCTTTGTTACCGATAATCCCAGTACCACCTTTGATCACTACGTTCCTAGCACCTAGTGAATGGATATATTTTGCACAATCGGTCATTTGGAGAAAAGTTTGAACGGGTTGGCCATAAAGCAGGGAGGCTTCTTTCAAATTCGGGGTCAATACATCCGCAAAAGGAAATAACTCCTGTATCATTTTTTGCATATAAGCTTGATTCAAGGTATTTGCTGTTTCCTTAAAGGCAAACACAGGATCGATCACAATGGGAACATCCTCAAAATATGTAAGGAAATCCTTCACAACGTCAATGGCTTCCAATGAATGTAATAAGCCAATTTTTATGCCATCTAAATCTGTCATACGTCGAATCGAATCTAGCTGCTTGGCTAACCATTCAGGCGGGATCGTCTCTAATATAAACGAACCATCTGAGTCAAGCATTCCGATACAGGTCAATGCACTCATCCCAAAAATATGATGGTTTTCAAATGTCTTTAAATCGGACTGTATGCCGCCACCAGCAAACGGATCAGATCCTCCAATCGTTACTATTTTTTTCACTTTTATCCCTCCACAAAAAGAGTATACCTTGTTCGAATAAAAAGAAAAACAGCCAATTGGCAGATTATCAAGTCAGCCACTTTATATAGAAAAAAGAAAAGAAATCTATATACAAAAAAACAAGCACTTTCCTAACTACAGGAAAAGTACTTGTCTGGACTATTGGAGGAGATAATTATTGATTTGCTTCTTTAAATTCCTTTTCAATTTGTAACCGTTGGACTTTCATGGTTGCTGTTCTTGGAATATCTTCGTAAGCACGAATGATCGGTGTGTTCAAACGTGGCAATTCATGGACTTGGTTCCACCAACGATCCCAATCCATCTCTTGATTCGGCGCTAAAGCAATGATTGGTTGTGGTGAATTATCTTTATCACGAACGATGACGACTTCAGCTAAAAATTCCAATGAATCCAACAAATAATCTTCGATCGCTAATGTACTATTGATCGTATCGATCAAGTCAACTTGACGATCTTTCAGATGTAGATGGCCATTTTCATCGATACAACCATAATCGCCGCTATCCCACCAAACACCATACACATTTTCTTGAAATCGAGCATCTTCTTTATAATAAGTCAATGCACGGCCTTTTGATAACAAGTGGATGTGACCATCTGTGTTCGCCGGTAGTTCATTGCCTTCTTCATCAGTGATCCTTGCTTTGGTCAAGTCACCTAACCCGACACCCATATCACGTGCGTCACTTGTTTTTAAGCTCTCCAAAGTATGAGCTTTCAAAATCATCGGTCCACATTCACTTTGTCCGTAGACTTGCAAAAAGATTGCTTCTTTTGTTGCTGACGTTTGAAGGAATACTTCCATTGTCTGATTGTTGATGGCATCAAATGTAGAGTGGTAGTAGCGAATACCTGAAAAAGCTTCTGGATGCTCTCTAGCAGTGAAACTCCACTGAACAAAGTTATTTGGATGTGTCTCTAAAGCAATTGGCGGATTCTCTAATAACAGTTTTACCACATGTTCACCTTGAGGATCTGCGATTGGCATCATCGGAAAGCCCATTGCCATAAGAGAAGAGATGCCGATGTTGAATCGTGAATGAACCGGCGAAATATGAAAAGCGACTAATTTCTTCTCGGTGATCTTAGTAAATACCATTTTTTGCCACTTTGTCCGCCAGCCCATTGAATGTGCAGAGTGGCAAATCAATTTAGGAATGCCGGTCGTGCCTGAAGTGTGAGTCATATAAGAGATTTCATCATTATCTAATTTCTTTTGTGCCACAGGAGTTGCGGGTTGTTTGAGCAAATCAGCGACAGCCAATTGTTTGCTCTTCGTGCCGTTAGTGATACCTGCAACGCGTTCACTTGTAACTTCGTCAAATAAGATAAAAGGATCTTCCAAACGATCAACAAATACTTCTAAAGTACTTGTTGGTAAATGGTAGGAAGGCATGACAGGAATTGCACCTAGATAAGAGGCAGCAACGGCCATCAAGTAGGTATCAAAAGCAGAGCTTTTGTAGATCATGATCTTGTCACCAAGTGTCACACCTAAACTAGCCAGTTGGTAGGCACGTGTTACTACTAATTCATGACATTCGCTGTAAGTGCTTTTAAAACCAAGCTCCGGAAAAGCCACTAATATCTGATCAAAAATCATTGGGACATCAGGTGTGCGTTCAGCAGCTTCTTGAAAATTCGTATAAAGATTAAGTGGGGTATAGTCGATTGTTTCCATCTTTCACGCTCCATAAATAAATTTGTTAATAAATGTACAAAGTCTTAAAATATGATAGCATATCCACAATCTAAATAACAGAAAAACCTAGATGTAAAGTTATCTTTTGGATTGAGAGGGCAGATTGGATGAAAAATGCACAATATCCATATGAGGTGACGTAAGGTTTTTTTTGAGAAAATGCTTGACCACTCGCTTTTTATAAAGGATTTATCAATCATTTTTTTGTTTTTTTCAAAAAAATGTACTTATAATCAGTTATTTTTTTAATAAGATAAACGAAAATAATAGATATACTATTTGAATTAATCAGCTGTATTGAAAAGGAATGAAAAAATGTAAATCGAAGAACATCGTAAAGCAGTCGGTACATTTGAGAATAAGCGCAATAAAAATTCTGATCAAAATGCTAAGCAAGAATCAGTCAATGTAAAATGAACAGTTACGATAACCTTATTTCAAGAAAGAAGACAAAAGCAACTTGATCGTTTTTAAAAACTTTAAGTGAGGATACTTGTCAGTTAATAAATTCTTCAATAAGAAATAGATCGCATAGAAAGTGAAGAAACAGAGCGATGTAGCGAACTTTCTATGCGATGATTTCATAGATCATTGAACGATTCAACGATAGGAGAAGTCACGCATTTTCTCGTAGATTTCTTCAAATGAGTGTGGACGTACATAGCGATTGCCACAGAGATAATTCACTGCATCTTTGTCGCCTAAGTATAATTCAGTATAGTAACGGAAAGTTTTCCGACACAATTCCGGTGAAACGTTTTTGTACACCGTGATCCGATCAAGGATTTGGCGAATCGTGCGAGGCGAGATTTGTTCATCGTGTGAAGAGCGGAAAACATAGGATTCTCCAGATGCACCATTTTTATGTTGGTTGGCATAATTCGCAAGTATCGGAAGGGCTTCATTTGGAATAGGTACTCGCTCCAAACGATTCGCTTTCCGATCTACAACCAGAATCTGTTTCTTCATATCTATATTTTTCCATTTTAATTCAACGACTTCATGGATTTTCAAGCCACAATAGAGGAGAACAGCCACGATTGCCAGATTTCTTGCACGATTTTTTTGTTCAAAAAGTGCTTCCCGTGGAGAATTAAAACCTTTTTCAGGAACGAAAAGCGAGTCAAAATTACTTAATAAAGAAGCGTCGATGTAACGGGGAGCGGCAGAGGTAGTTTCTGGTAAACTATCCCCTAATAAGGAAATCTCTTTTTCAACAAGGCCTTCTTCATACAAAAAGCGTAGAAAATGATTCAAAGCATATTGCTTACGAGAGATCCCGTAGTAACCATTTTTGAATTGCTGTTGTGTTTCTTGTGCAGCAGCTGTATGAAAAGCTCGCGTGTGAAGGTAAACTTCACTTAAAAAATTAAGATAGACTTGTTTTTCCAATTGGATGATCAACTGATCATTTATTTCTTGTTTATGCGTTTTTCGTAAGTAATCTGTAAATAAATGGAAATCTTTTGCATATTCATAGCGACTGGCTAATGATAATTTTTTTGAGTTCGCCTGCAAAAATTCATTGAAGATCGGTGGTAACTGGAGCATTCGTTGTTTCAACTTTTCTTGTATCTGTTTTCTTGTTTTGACATCCATGCAAAAAACCTCCATTTCGTATCTAAAGTCATGGGAACAGGAACTAGTGTATTTCTGGAAAGATTGCTTCTGCCTCCCAAAATGTATTAGCCTGATAGGGTAGCGATGAAGGGCAACTGTTACTTGTGATCCTCGTCTTATTTTACTACAATCATTCACTGAATACTAAAAACTAAATCAATAAAAAAGACACTCTGACGTAGCATCAGCTATGGTTCAAAGTGTCTTTTCGCGTGTCACTAAATGATTATTTGATGGGTAACTGGATCTTGAAATCCACACCTACAGGCAAGTGATCTGACACAGTCAATTGTCCCTTGTGTTGCTCGATCAATTGTTTTGCGATTGCTAAGCCAAGTCCATAGCCACCCGTTTCCTTTGATCTAGCTTGGTCTTCACGGTAAAAGCGATCAAAAATCCGGTTTTTGTCTTCATCACTGATCGCAGAACCTGTATTTTTGACATGGATCACCCAGTCTTTATTGGTGCTAGCTGATGTGACAATGATCTCGTCGTGTTCACTCGTGTACTTGAGTGCGTTATCTAGCAAAATGACTAATACTTGATGGATTTTTTTCGGATCAACTAAAACACTCATGTCTGCTTGGTTATCGACTATAAATTCTTTTTGATCAATCGTTGCCATCTCTTGGAAAGGTTTGATCAATTCAGCGATAAATCCTTTTGTTTGTAGTTCTTGCTTTGCGAGCGTATCTTGACTCGAATCGCTTCGTGCTAAGGTCAATAAATCAGAGGTCAAGCCAGTCAGGCGTCTTGTTTCAGACAATGCTTGCGCAATACTTTCAGATTCTTCGATGATCGTATGATTTGGTTTAGTAAAGAGGTGTTCCAAACTGTTTTGGATGATTGTTAAAGGTGTTCGCAATTCATGGGAAGCATTTTCCACAAATTCTCTTTGTCGGCGCCATGATGCTAAGATCGGACGCATGTTGAGCTTAGACAAATAATAGCTGACGCCAATGGAACCTAGCCAAAAGAAAATCATACAAAGGATCAAAATCGTTTGGAATGTTCGCAGAGAAGAGTTGATTTGATTGGTATTTTCTAATACTTGGACGTAGGCAACTTCTCCTTGATTTGTTGCTTTTTTAGTAATCGATCGAAAATAAAGGGGCGTTCCTTGGTCAGCTTGTGCAAGCTCAATGTCTTGGATCGTATCTAACTGACTCGTATCCAGCTTGATCCCTTCGATTTGATTAAAACGACCACCAATGGTTTCTTTATTCAAGACTTCACCTGATGCAGACCACAAGATCACTTGAGTATTGAAACGATCGCCTTCAGGTAGTGACTCTGTTTGACGTGGGGGGATCTGGGCGTTGAAAAAAGGGTTTCCCTGTTGATAACGTTCGATTTCTAATTGCACCATACGCGAGTTCATTGAGACATTCTTCAACATCAGGTTGGTCTCACGATAGGCTGACTGATTCAATAAATGTAGAATGATTCCTCCAAGCAAAAGAAAAATCAAGGCAAAGGCGGTCACATTGGCTGCAAAAAGTTTTGTACGTTGCTTATTGAAAATACTGTCTGTCATCGCCTCACTCTCCCTGTAAGATGTAGCCGACATTACGCAACGTTTTGATTTCTTTATCCAAGCCGGTCTCTCGAAGATGTTTTCTAAGATTGCTCATATAAACTTCAACGACAGTGATCGTCGTGTCAGAATCAAAGCCCCAGATACGGTCGAAAATCTGCTCTTTCGTCAAGATGATCCCTTTATTTTGCAAGAAATAAACAAGCAACTCAAATTCTTTTCCTTGAATCGGAAGTAGTTGTTTCTTGTATTCGACGGTATTTTGTTGCAAATCACAGATGATTCCTTGATACTCCAACGTATGTTCACTGAAGAGTCCGAGTGAACGTTTCAATAATGCTTTGATCCGCATCAGTAATTCTTCACGATAAAATGGTTTGGTCAAATAGTCATCCGCACCACGTTCAAATCCTTCAATTTTGTCTTCTAAACCATCTTTTGCGGTCAAGATCAGTACCGGCGTCAAGATGTTCTTTTTCCGAAGATGCGCTAATACTTCATATCCATTCATTTCAGGGATCATCAAATCAAGAACTGCTAGATCATAAACACCAGATTCCAATTCATATAAGCCTTCGCTGCCATCATAGACTTGAGTCACTTCACCGATTTCAGAAATGATCTCTTTGATATTATCCGACAATACGTGATCATCTTCGACCACTAATAATTTAATCATACATTCCACCTCTATTGCTTTCACCATATAAGTTAATTTTACCATGATTAGCATAAACAAAACTTAAATTTCGGATTAAGTTCCGTTTAAGCTAACCTTTGTATGATAGATGACATCACTTGATACGACAGGAGGAAAAAAATGAAATTAAAAAATGTATTCCAACGCAAAGAAACAAAATATCTGATCCCAACGGCACAGTTCCATTCTTTTTTAAAAGACTTGAAAAAACAGATGCAGATCGACGAATATGGGCTGCATACTATTTTATCCTTGTACTTTGATACACCAGACGATCGTTTCATTACCAATTCTATGACGAAACCAAAATACAAAGAAAAATTCAGAGTAAGAAGCTATGGCATATCGCAGGAGACATCAATGGTCTTTCTAGAAATAAAAAAGAAGGTCAACGGAATTGTCTATAAAAGAAGAATGCCACTCACTTATGCTGAGTATCTGCAATGGCTTGATCAAAAATATTTTCTCAAGAATGAAGCCGAACAAATCCCACAGGAAGTGAATTGGTTGTTCAAAAGAAATCCAGATTTGTCGCCTAAAACAATGATCATTTATGAACGAATTTCACTATTTGGCACGTCAGATCCAGATTTTCGTGTGACGTTTGATCAGAACATCCGTTTTCGCAGTACCAATTTGGATCTATCAATCACAGGGAAAGAAACTTTGGTTGCTCCTGAGATTGGCATACTGATGGAAGTGAAAGCGCTAGGGGCGTATCCCTTGTGGTTTGTGGAGCTGTTGAACGATTATCAGCTAAGAAAAGGGAGCTTTTCAAAATACGCAGAAACGTATCAGCGACATTTATTCATTCAGACAAAGGAGAGAAAGAACCATGCTATCTAGTTTAATCGAATCAGGGACAACCATTCAACCTAAAGAATTATTGATTTGTATCGCCACTTCATTAGTTTTAGGGTTATTAGTTGCAATTATCCATATGCAACGTAACATCTATACGAAAAGTTTTGTTGTTACCGTCGCTGTTTTGCCGATACTAGTTCAATCAGTCATCATGTTGGTCAATGGCAATCTTGGAACAGGCTTGGCGGTCGTCGGTGCCTTCAGTCTGATTCGCTTTCGTTCGGTTGCCGGTGGTTCAAGAGAAATCACTAGTATTTTTTGGTCGATGGGTATCGGGATTGCCACAGGGATGGGCTACGTTACATACGTGGTGATATTCTCAGCTATCGTCGCACTCTTTTTACTACTGCTTTATCTTTCACCTTTTGCCAATCAGAATAATGTAGCCGAGCGAGAATTGAAGGTAACGATTCCAGAAGATTTGGACTACCCTGAACTGTTTACCGATATTTTTGAGGAGTATACGTATACGCATCATCTCAGTTCTGTGCGAACAACGACAATGGGGAGCTTGTACGAGTTACGCTATATTCTTCTCTTGAAAAATCAACAGCAGGAAAAAGAAATCATTGATCAAATACGTGTTCGCAATGGTAATTTACCAGTCGTACTCGGTAAAGTAACCACGAATCGTGATGAATTATAAAGGAGAAACTCGCATGAAAAAATTCTATTCATTAATCGCTACCAGCCTCTTATTAACAGCCTGTTCCTCAGCAAATTCAGCTTCTTCGGGTAAGACTAGCACAGAGGAAACAGATACAAGTACAGTGACAAATCTCTCGACAGATACGACATCTACGGAATCAGAAACGACGTTCGATAATTATGAGACAGAAGATCTAACAACTAGCTATGAGGAAAGTTCCGCTGTCGACATCCAATTAGGGGAGGAGACAGAAGTGACAGGAGAAGGTGTCGAAGTTTCTGATAAACAAGTAACGATCACGCAAGGAGGGACTTATGTTCTCAGCGGAACATTGACTAATGGGCAATTGATCGTGAACGTGCCGAAAGAAGAAAACGTCCACCTGATTTTCAAAGGTGTAACGATCACCAACTCTAACGGACCGGCTGTTGATATCCAACAAACAGAAAAAGCGATAGTGACTTTAGCAGACAACACTGAAAATCACTTAGCTGATGGAAAGACATATACACTTACTGAAAATGAGACTGAGCCAGATGCCACATTGTACAGCAAAGAAGATTTGACGATCAATGGTACTGGCGCATTGACTGTCGATGGCAATTATAGTAACGGGATTCGTAGCAAAGATGACTTAGTCTTGATCTCTGGAACCTATAAGATCAATGCAAAAAATAACGGATTGAAAGGAAAAGATGCGGTATCGGTCAAAGGTGGAAGCTATCAGATCACCACCGAAGAAGGGGATGGCATCCAAGCAAATGGAACAGAGGACGAGACAAAAGGTGCTGTTGCGATCGACGGCGGGACTTTCAATATAAACAGTGGAAGAGACGGCATCCAAGCAGAAACATCCATCCGTAGCCAAGGAGCAGAAATCACGATCCAGACGGCCGACGGAGCCGATAGCACGAACTTAGATACAAATGAAAGTTACAAAGGCCTAAAAGCCGGGAATAATGTGTTGATCAGTAGCGGAAACTATACCATCAATAGCGCCGATGACAGTATCCATACCAATAACAGTGCGGAAATAACAGGCGGGACACTCACATTAAGCTCTGGAGATGATGGGATTCATACAGACAACGAATTGACCTTCAATGGCGGCACAATTGACATCCAGCAATCCTATGAAGGAATTGAATCAGCAGTCATCACCTTCAATGACGGAGAGATACATGTTACTGCTAGTGATGACGGGATCAATGCTGGTGGTGGCAGTGACACAGAAACGACCACTGGACAGTTTGGCGCTGACAGCTTTGGTGGTCCACCGGATGAGGCGGATGAGAGCAAAGAAGTCACGATCAATGATGGGACAATCTACGTTGATTCAGAAGGCGACGGTTTAGACAGCAACGGGAACATTGAGATGTCTGGCGGTACGATGCTGATTGACGGCCCCGTAAATGGTGGTAATGGTGCATTGGATTATGGTGGGACATTTACTCTAACAGGCGGGACATTTGTCGCTGCTGGTTCAAGTGGGATGACGCAAACCGTCAGTGATAGTTCTACTCAAGCGACAGTAGCGATCAGCTATGACACTGTTCAACAAGCAGATACACTCATGAGTTTGCAAACAACCGCAGGGGAAGCAGTGATTGCGTATCAACCTGCTAAAAATTATCAAACAATCGTAGTCTCGTCACCACAGCTTGCAGTTGGGGAAACGTATACGATTGCTACCGGTGGCACGACTCAAGCTGAACTTACGAATGGCTTTAGTGAACAACTATCAATCAGTGATGCAGAAGATTTAGGCACGTTCAGCTTCGCAGATACGTCAATGACGATTTCTCAATCTGGGGAAGAAGTTTCCTTTGGTCAAATGGGGCCAGGAGGTTTTTAGTTCCATCACCGAAGAGAACGAAGGATAGTGATCCCAAGAATAGCGTGCGAACAAGCGCCATTTTTGGGATCATTTTTTTGTTCATCACTACTTTCGTAACAGATTGCAAACGCTTGTGTCACATAGAATATGGCTATCTAGTGTGTTTTTTTCTTAAAAATACTAATATTATGAACGAATTTATCAGACGAAGCAATTGACTTATTGGATGCACAAGCGCTATACTTTTATCCAGTGACACTTTGTCACTCATGAAGAAATCGAAATGGAGGAATCAAAAAAATGTTTTTAGCGATAAAAGAAATGCGCTATGCCAAACTACGCTATGGGCTGATTATTGGAATCATGTTCTTGATCGCTTATGTTGTGTTTATGTTAACTGGTTTAGCAAGTGGACTCTCCGAAGAGTTCAAAAAAGCAATTGTTGACTGGCAAGCACAAGAAATCGTGCTATCAGAAGATGCCAATAAAGTCTTTGCTGCCTCTCAATTGACGAGAGAAGATCTGGATCAAGTAGACGCAAAAGACAAAGCGCCTATTGGCTTATTCAGCGGAGCAGTCAAAGCAGAAGAAAAGGAAAATATCACTGTATTTGGGACGACACGCGATGCGTTCTTATTGCCTGATTTATTAGAAGGCGAGATGTTCAAACAAAAAAATGAAATCATTATTTCCAAAAATATGGCAGATCTAGGTTTTTCGATTGGCAAAAAAATCAAAATCGGTAGCTATGATGAAGAACTAACAATCGTTGGGATCTTCCCTGAAACTTATTACACGGTGGGGCCGGTCGTTTATACAGACCTTGATACATGGACACAGTTGAAATTTGGCGATCAGCCTTTTGCTTCGGATGAGAAGAAGCCGATCAATGCCATTGTCACGAAACAAGCTGCCACTATCCAATCGGATGGGGCATCAAAAACATTACAAAAATTGTCGATTGACGACTTTATTCAAAGTCTCCCAGGTTATTCTGCACAAAACATGACATTGAATGCGATGATTTATTTCTTGTTTGTCGTTGTTGCAGCAGTTGTAGGCATCTTTATGTATGTGATCACCTTACAAAAAACAGCGATTTTCGGTGTGATGAAAGCACAAGGGATCAGAAATTCATTTATCGCCCGTTCCTTACTAGCACAAGCATTCATCGTAGGAGTGGTTGGTGTAGCATTCGCAGTAGGGCTTGCTTTCTTGACTAGTTTGATCTTACCGACTGCCATGCCTTTCGCGATCATGTGGCCTCAGTGGCTTTTATATAGTGGGATATTGATACTCGTAGCAATGATCGGTGGGCTATTCTCCATTCGGACAGTCGCTAAAGTTGATCCAGTTATTGCGATAGGAGGGTAATAGAAAAATGAAAGAAATCTTGACAATGAAAAATATCGTCAAAAAATTCGGCAACGGCCGAACAGAAGTGACTGCACTAAAAGAAATCAATTTTTCAGTGAAACAAGGAGAATTTGTCAGCATCATCGGCCCTTCTGGTTCAGGGAAAAGTACATTTTTAACCATCTCTGGTGGTCTTCAAACACCTACTTCAGGTGAAATTCACATTAACGGTCATTCGTTTTCTGAATTAAATGAAAAAAAACGAGCAGACTTACGCTTTAAAGAAATTGGCTTCATTTTACAAAGTTCAAATTTGATCCCTTTCCTAAAAGTCAAAGAACAGTTTTACTTAGTCGATCGTGTCGCTAAGAAAAAAGCAGGGGATGAGCGAATCGACGAATTGCTGAAATCATTGGATATCTATGAGTTAAAAGACAGTTATCCAAAAGATTTATCTGGTGGAGAAAGACAACGAGTAGCGATCGCAAGAGCATTATTCAATGACCCAAGCTTGATTTTAGCGGATGAACCCACAGCAAGCTTAGATACGGATCATGCCTATGAAGTTGTCAAATTGTTAGTCAAGGAAGCCCATGAGAAGCAAAAAGCGACCGTCATGGTCACGCATGATTCTCGGATGATCCAGTGGAGCGACCGTGTCTATCGCATGGAAGACGGCTATTTAAAAGAACAAGCTAAAGCTTAAGCAGTAAGGAGAGTGTTTATGCCAAAAGAAACATTTTTCAATATTTCCAAAGAAAAACAGCAATGGATCTTAGAGATTTTATTAGATACATTTTATGATCAGCACATCAGCCAAGTCAAAGTTTCAGAAATCGTTGAAGCAATGGGGATGTCTCGTGGTGCATTTTACAAATATTTTCAGGATTTAGAAGATGCGTATACGTTTACTGTCCGAAACTATTCCAATCAAGTCCATGGAGATATCATCGCTTCGATCAATCGAAATCGAGATCATTTTTTCTTAGGAATCGAAGAATATCTCGCCTGGTGTGGACAGCTAAGTAAAGATAGTTCTTATTGGCGATCCATCAAATTACTCACACGTGCAAACGATCTAGGTTCAGCGAAGCGTTCAAATGATCAAGGTGACACATCGATGGTTGAACAATGGCTTGATTTGTTAAAAATCAACCAGATCGTCATGGCTACGACAGAAGAAGCCATCAGCTTTTTATATTTCGTGATGGCTCTTGTCATGAATTCTTTGACAGATTATATGATCAACCAATGGACAGCTGAAGAACTAGTAGAGGATTTCCGCTATAAAGTCAAATGGCTAGAGATAGGGGTAAAGAGTAAGGCTAATAGTTAGACAAGTCTATAAATAAAAAGAAGCATCTACTTCCGCATCATTCTTTGTAATTGGGAGTAGGCGCTTCTTTTTTATACAATAGCTGAATAACCATGATTAAAGCTTGATGGTAAACATCTGGAGCATTGATCATCTCAAGTCAAGACAACTTTTATCCCCACCTCATCGAAAAAAATAGGTTTTCTATTGACTTGGAGTTTACTCCAGAGACTATACTAAATAATGAAGATACATATACAAACCAACAGGAGGTCTTTAAATGAAAAAACTTTATCTCATGCGTCATGGTCAAACCTTGTTCAATCAATTAGGGAAAATCCAAGGGGCTTGTGACTCTCCATTGACAGAAGCTGGGATCAGACAAGCAGAGGTGGCAAGAGACTATTTTGAAACCAATCAAATCACCTTTGATGCGTATTATTCATCCACACAAGAACGAGCTTCTGATACGCTAGAAATCATTATCGGGGAAAAAGAATATCAGCGATGTAAAGGGTTAAAAGAATGGAACTTTGGCCGATTTGAGGGAGAAAGTGAAGCATTGAATCCTAAACGACCAGTTGGCGAAACTTCCTATGGTGATTCATTTGTTCCTTATGGCGGTGAGTCGGCAAAAGAACTCCAACAAAGAATGAACACGACCTTGATCGACATCATGGAAAAAGAGCACCAAAGCGTGTTAGCAGTTAGCCATGGTGGTGCCATGTATTTATTCATTCAAAAATGGTTGCCTTATGAGCAAGTGGCCAAGATAAAATTTTCAAATTGTTGTATTTTAGAATTCGAGTATAGCTATCGTCAATTTTCATTCATCCAGGCGATCAATCATCAATTTTAAGTTTTTTTGATGAATGAAGTTTTATACGCCCATACTAATAGCCCAAAGACGAAACGAAGGATTCAGTCTTTGGGCTATTATTTTGTTACTACAACGCTTACTTCTTGTATTCCTTTAACAATCCTTTTTGGATCAACTCTTGTTTTTCTTTCAAATTCAATAAATTTTCTTGGTAGTTTTGCGTATACATCAAGGAGTATAAGGTATTCAAGACATAGTCGAAGGCAATTTGAGAAGAGAATGTAGCAACTTTCGCAAAATCATACTCTTCTTGAGACACGACCAACCGCATGGCTGCTTTCTTTGCCATTTCAGACTGTTCATTTCCTGTGATCAATAAACTAGGTGCGCCAATATGTGCTAGATAGGTAAGAATACGTTCGTAATGATGGATGCGTCCACTATAGCTAATAAAAATCCCGCAGTCATTTTCCGTCAAATTAGCCGCATTCCAGGACGAATCGCTATATTCTTCGGCTAAGATCAAGAACTTATTTAGTTTAACTAATTTATTTTGGAATTTCCGAGCAGTTGTTTGCGAATCACCTTTTGCAAATAAGAAAATGCGCTCTGCTTTGTTTAAAACAGTCGCGATGGTTTCTAACGATTGATCTTCCATTTGAAATTGCGCTTTTTTGATAGCTTGAATGGATAGATCTGCCATTTTTTTGGCAATCATCTTCGCATCATCATCAACGGTAAAAGGAAAATTAGGATCGATGACTTGATTGAACTGAGCAACCAGTTGGTGGACTTCTCGTCCTAATTCAAAGCGAAATTCTTTAAATCCGCTATAGCCGATTTTTTTACAGAATCGGATAATGGCGGAATGGGAGGTATAGGTCTCCTTTGCCAGCTCTTCAATCGTCATATAAACTGCTGCTTCCAAATTCATCCGCAGATAATCGGCGATCCGTTTTTCATTTGTAGTAAATGTTTCTTGTTGGGTTAATTTTTCTTCGATAAGCATCCATCACACACCTCCAAATCTATCTTACTGAATAACTAGAAAAATAACCACTTCTTTTTACAGTAGTCTAAGATTGAACATCTTTTTCAAAAATATCGACATTCTTTCAATTTCTTTGAACATTTCTACCAAAAAAACTAGAGTCGGCTTTCTTTTACCTATTGTGCGCTATACTCAAGAAAAGAAATCATTCGAAAGTAGGAGGAAACGACATGTTAACAATCGCATATTTAGGTAATGGTAAAAGTACCAATCGCTATCATTTACCCTTCTCAAGAAGGCTACCAGACAAAATCAACGTCAAAAAAATCTACTCTCCATCAGCACCAATTTGGGAAACTTTTGATGAGATCGAATATACCGATCAATTGTCTGATCTGTGGAATGATCCTGAAATCCAATTAGTAGTCATCACGACACCAAGCCAATTTCATGCAGAATACGCCAAACTTGCTTTGGAAAATGGCAAGAACGTGTTAGTCGAAAAACCTTTTGCAGAAACTTCAAAAGAAGCAAAAGAATTATTCGATTTAGCAGCGGAAAAAGGACTATTTATCCAATGTTATCAAAATCGCCGCTTTGATTCGGACTTTTTGACTGTCCAAAAAGTGATCGAAAGTGGAAAGCTTGGTGATATTTTAGAAGTGGAAATGCACTATGACTACTTCCGTCCAGAAATCCCAGAGGGTACAAAGGAATTTTCAGTTGCCAACAGCTACTTATATGGCCATGCTTGTCATACAGTGGATCAGGTCCTTTCTTATTTTGGTGAACCAGATGATATCCATTACGATGTCCGTCAATTACTAGGAACCGGCCGAATGAATGATTACTTTGACTTAGACTTTTACTACGGTCGAATGAAAGTTTCGATCAAATCAAGTTATTTCCGTATCAAAGAACGTCCTAGTTTTGTTGCCTATGGCAAAAAAGGGATGTTTGTCAAACAAACAAAAGACCGACAAGAAGAACACTTGAAAATGTTCTATATGCCTGAAAACGCGGACTTCGGGATTGATCAACCGGAACACTATGGTGTATTGACCTATATTGATAAAGAAGGAACTTATCATGAAGAGAAAGTTGTTTCTGAAGTCGGAGATTATCGCCGAGTGTACGAAGGAATCTACGAAACGTTGATCAATGGTGCAGAAAAAATCGTAAAAGATGAAGAAACGTTATTACAAATGAAAATATTAGAAACAGGTATCCAACAGATTGAAGAAGCAAAAACTGCATTTGAAAATTAAGGATATTGTTACATCCAAAAGGGGATACTCTTTTTCCAAGTAATGAAAGAATCGAGCCGTAAATCCAAAGGATGATTTACGGTTTTTTCGTTTATCCTGCCCACTGATTCACACAATGCAACAACAAATTCTCAAAGAGCAAATGCTAAATTTTCATTCGCCTTTTGTTTGATTTTCTGTTACTATTTAGTAAACAGTAAACAAGAGGTGAGTAAATGGCATCTATACGTGATATCGCAAAAATCGCTGGGGTTTCAGCAGCGAGTGTTTCCCGTATCCTGAATGAAGATCCCACATTTAGCATCAACGAACAAACGAGGATACGTGTGATTGAAATTGCCAATCAATTAAATTATTCTGTTGATAAAAATAAACGCGGCAGTCGAAGTTTAGGAGATGAAATGACGATTGCCTTGATCGTTCGACATCAAGAAGAAGCAGAATTAGATGATCCCTATTTTCGCAAAATCCGTGGTGGCATTGAAAAAGAAGCAGCAAAGTGGCGTTTTCGCACGATCCGTGCTTTCCATATGAGAGATGCCCATAAAGAATGGAAAGAGTTAGCGAAATATGGTGCAGTGATCATGATCAGTGAAATGACGATTGAAGCAACGAAAAAAATCGCTACAATCAATCCCAACTTGATCTTGGTGGATAATTACTCGAACTCTGAGGAATTTGATTGTATCCAAACCGACTTCCAACAAAAAACCGTTGAAGTATTAGAAGTTCTCTATAAGAAAGGCCATCGAAACATCGCATTTATCGGTGGATACAGCAGTCAAGTAGCTGAAAACGGTGAAGTTCATAAAAACAAAGAAGAGATCCGAGCGGAATCTTACCTTAAATGGATGAAATTAAATGGCCTGCCACATTATGCCAACACCTATCAAGGAAACTGGAAACCTGAAGATGGCCTTCGTTTAGGCAAAGAGTTATTGGCGCAATCCTCACCGCCCACAGCAGTTATCGTCGCCAGTGATCCGATGGCAGTAGGTGTCTATAAAGCAATCAGTGAAGCAAATAAAAAAATCCCTGATGATATTGCTGTCGTGAGCTTTGATGATATCGAAATGGCTCAATTCATGACACCAAGCTTATCAAGTATCAAGGCAAATCCGGAAGAAATGGGGCGTTTAGCTGTACGCTTAGCGAAGGAACGCATGTTAAAAGAACGAACGATGCCGATTCGTGTGATCTGTCACAGTGAATTCGTCTTACGAGATTCCATCGGACAGGACAGTCCGCTTTTAGATTAACTCATTTTGCACATTTAACCCTTGAAAAAGTTCGAGAATCTCTCTTTCTCGAACTTTTTTTGTGTTCTCTCTTGTGTAAACATTAAGTAAACAATTATACTCACCAAGTAAACGTTTGCACATATTAAATAAAAGGAGTTATCCCACATGAAATTTGTCGATAAATTAGCTGAAAAAATGGTGCCCGCTGCAACGCTGATCGCAAATAATAAATATCTACTCAGTCTCCGAGATGGTTTTATGATGGCTTTTCCCGCAACAATGTTTGCTTCCATCATGATCATTATCCAAAATTTGCCAACAACATTTGGCTTCGCTACTTTTCTGCCAGAAGCATTCAATACCTTTTTAAATGAGTTCTTTGGTCCTGTTGGCAATGCGACAATGAGTATTTCTGCACTTTTTATTGTATTTGGGATTGGTTATCAATTGGCTGGGCACTACAAACAACCACAAATCTTTGCTGGTGCCATTTCACTTTCTTGTTTCATCATGCTGTTACCGTTTGGGAGCGATGAAACCATGGGTACGTTTATTCCTTTATCGAAGCTAGGCGCTGAAGGGATGTTCGTGGGTATCTTGACAGCGATCGTCGCTACAGAAATCTATAGCCGGATCAGTCGCTCAGGGTTTACGATCAAAATGCCAGAATCTGTACCGCCGATGATTGCTGAATCTTTTGTGGCCATCATCCCTGGAGCTGCTCCTTTGTTTTTATTCAACATCATCCGCTATCTATTTACTTTTACCACCTGGGGAAATGCAGTCGATTTCGTTTATCAGATGTTGCAACAACCTTTGATGGGACTTGGCGGAACTTTACCAGCTGTATTGATCGCTGTTTTCTTTACGCAACTTTTCTGGTGGTTCGGTATCCATGGCACGTTAGTCATCAATGCAGTGATTGATCCAATCATGGGTGCTTTAGCCATCGAAAACTTTGAAGCATATAAAAATGGCGTTGAGCAGTTGCCACATATCATCAATACGACCTTTATGGGGGTGTTCGTCAATCAAGGAATGCAACTTGGTATTTCGATCACGATGGCGTTCTTTATTGCTCGCTCCATCCGAATGAAGAAAACGATGAAAACGATCATGGCGCCAGCGATCTTTAATGTATCAGAACCAATGACTTTTGGACTGCCCGTCGTGCTGAACCCTATAGCATTCATCCCTTGGATTCTAGCGCCACTAGCTTCTACCACGATTTCATACTTTGCGATTTACTTCGGCTTCGTTCCTCGTCCAATCGGGGCAACGGTTGTCTGGACGACTCCGATTTTACTGTCAGGGTGGTTAGGAACTGGTTCGATCACCGGCGCACTTTTACAAATCGTAACAGTAGTTGTGATGACACTGATCTGGGTGCCTTTCTTAGTTGCAATGGACCGTGAATATTTGAAGGAAGAACGCCAACAAGTGAAACAAGAAAAAGAAAACCAACTGATGGATGGAAAAATCACCATAGAAGAACAGTAGGGAGTGATTCGTATGCGGATCGATACCTTGAACTACCGAAAGAAAATACCGACACACTCCGCACATTTTTACCAAGTACTTCTTGAAGAACAATTAAACTATTTTCACAGCAAGGACTCTTCAATTACCGAGCTGACAGAAGGAGCAGCCGTCACGACTGCGCTTCAAACAAAACTAGGGCAAGCAACTGTCGAAAGTACGCTAACGATCCAACGTTTAGTCAAAGATGAACTACTTGAAATGACTACTGATTACTCCGGTGGAAAAATCATTCAAACCTACCAACTGAAACGTCATGATGAGCAGCAGTTCACATTGTATTATTCTGAAAGAAATGAACTGGTTGATGCCAAAACGCAGCTGAGTTTGCTTTTTGTCCTGCCATTTTATAAATTCTTTTACAATCGTCAGTTAGCCAAAAGAGTCAATTATTTGATACAAAAGCTCTGATTTCTCCATAAACAAGGAATGGAGGAACAAAACGTCGTTCTCTTCATTCCTTGTCTGTTTTACTAACTAAAAATTAAGAGGTGTTGCCTTCCATGATTGAACAATTAAATAACCGCATATTTCACATGAATAATTCGCAAGTTAGCTTTATTCTCCATGTCATGCAAAATGGACAGATCGAGCAGATTTATTACGGGAAACCTTTACATGGCTTATCTGTCGAAGAAATCGACTACTTGGTCACAGATCAAAATAAATCTGCTGGAACAGTCAAGTTTTTTGAAGATGACCCTAACTTTACGTTGACTGATCATCCACAAGCATATCCTGTGTATGGTTCTTCTGATTTCAAAGAAGGCGCGATCGAACTTTCAAGCAACCAAACGCCTTACTACACAGATTTCCGCTTTGTCAAAGCCACGACTAAAAAAGGCAAGAAAAGAACCTTAAACTGTCCCGCTACCTATGGGAATGAGGAAGAAACTGAAACACTCTCATTGCGATTAATGGATCAGGAGCGTCAGTTAGAAATAATACTTCATTACACATTATTTTACGATTCCACCGCCATTGTACAAAGTCAGACGCTGATCAATCAATCTGAGGCAGAGTTACAGATCCATCGCATGCTTTCAGGGGTCTTGAATCTTTCTACCAAAGCATATGATTTCACTCATTTTTCAGGTGCTTGGTTAAAAGAACGGCATGAAAAGAAACGACCGCTTGAACAAGGAGTCGTAGCAATTGGCTCACTAAAAGGTGCAAGTAGCCATCAGCATAATCCCTTTATCCGGCTAGAACATCAAAATTCAACGCTTGATCAAGGAGAGGTCTATGGAATGAATCTCGTTTATTCCGGTAATTTTCTCGCTCAAGCAGAAGTGGATGAATGGGATAAAACGCGAGTGATGATCGGTATCCATCCGACACAATTTACTTGGGCATTAGCGCCTAAGGAAAGCTTTACGACACCCGAAGCAGTCTTGATGTATAGCGCTGCAGGTACGAATGGTCTTGCCAAACAATTGACACATTTTATCGAAAACTATCTGATTGATCGTCAATGGCAAGACACGCCACGGCCAATCGTCTTCAACAACTGGGAAGCAACGTATTTCGATTTTACTGAGGAAAAACTCTTGTCCCTTGCGACCATTGGAAAAGAATTAGGGATGGAATGTTTTGTCTTAGATGATGGCTGGTTCGGCAAACGAAACAATGATCGTTCCTCATTAGGTGACTGGACGCCTGATAAGCAAAAATTCCCACACGGTTTGGCTTCCTTTGCAACAAAGCTCAAAAACATGGGTCTTCAATTCGGCATGTGGTTCGAGCCTGAAATGATCTCTCCTGATAGTCAGTTATTGGAAAAACATCCAGATTGGGTGGTGAAACATCCCTATTCACGTATCTCGGTGGGACGTGGACAATATGTGCTTGATTTTGCGAATCCGGCGGTTGTTGAAGGAATCTATGAGCAAATGGCAAAGATCATCGAAGAAACGAATTTAACTTATATCAAATGGGATATGAACCGCAATATTACTGAAGCCTATTCCGCTTATTTAGAAAAACAAGGGATGCATCAACAGGAGTTTTTCCATCGCTATGTCCAAGGCGTCTACACGCTTTACGGTAAATTATTGACCAGCTATCCTGATCTTTTGATTGAAGGTTGTGCTGGCGGGGGAGGGAGATATGATTTAGGTATCTTATTTTATAGTCCGCAAATCTGGCCTAGTGATACCAGTGATGGGTTGGAACGCTTAAGTATTCTTAGCGGAACAATGGCAGGATACCCCCTTTCTAGCTTTAGTAATCACGTCTCTGCTTCTCCGAATCATCAAGTATTACGTGAGACCTCTTTATCATTCCGCCAAGATGTAGCCATGTTTGGGCCTTTAGGCTATGAATTAGACCTATTGACTTTGACAGAAGCAGAAAAACAACAGATCAGCGACCGGATCACTTTTTACAAAGCCCATCGTCAGTTGCTGACTCATGGTGAATTTCTCCAGATCTTGCCAAATCATCCGTATGATAATGAAATTTGTTGGGGGGTATTTAATCACGATCGGTCAGAAGCAATCATTGGTTTTTATCAAAAATTAGGACGTGCAAATCCAGCTGCACAGGCATATTTACCACTTCCAGAATGCCTGAATAAGGATAGTTATTATCAAATCAATGAAAAAGAAACGATTAGCGGTCATTTCCTGATGAATGTTGGTCTGAAAAAACCACATTTGTTCAATGGAGCCAACCATACGACGTACCAACTTGCAGGAGACTGTCAATCATTCGTCTATCATTTGGTAGAAAGGAGGGAAATGAAGTGAAGACTTATAATGACACACGTTTACTCCATGGTGGGGATTATAATCCGGAACAATGGTTGAATCACCCTGAAGTTTTGAAAAAAGATTTTGAGTTGATGGACAAAGCACATGTCAATACCGTAACTGTCGGGATCTTTTCATGGAGTACATTAGAACCAGAAGAAGGGGTTTATCACTTTGACTGGTTGGATAAAGTGTTTGAAGAGATGCACAAACGTCAAGGACGTGTGATCTTGGCCACACCAAGTGGCGGACGACCGCAATGGCTGAGTGAAAAATATCCAGAGGTGAATCGAACGAATGCAAAAGGACAAAAGCATCATCATGGCTTTCGCCATAACCATTGCTACACATCCCCTATTTATCGAAAAAAAGTCCAGCAAATCAATCGGCGTTTAGCTGAACGATATGGTGTCCATCCGGCATTATTGCTGTGGCATATCAGTAATGAATACTCAGGAGAATGCTACTGTCCACTTTGTGCAGCCAAATGGCGTGAGTGGGTCAAAGCGAAATATCAAACCTTAGAAGCGGTGAATGACGCTTGGTGGATGACATTTTGGAGTAATGATTATTCCAGTTGGTCACAAGTTGTACCACCTTCGCCTCTTGGAGAACATAAAGTACATGGCATGGACTTAGACTGGAAACGATTTGTGACAGATCGGACGATCGATTTCTTTTTACATGAAATCGAACCGATCAGAGAACTCACACCAGCAATCCCAGTAACGACTAATTTTATGGCAGAAGGCCATGATCAACATGACTTTATTCCCTTGGAAGGACTTGATTATTCCCGATTTGCTGAAGTTGTAGATATCGTCAGTTGGGATAGCTACCCCGACTGGCATAACCCGTACGAATCCTTACATGTGACCGCCATGAAATCAGCTTACGTCCACGATCAATATCGTTCATTGAAGAAACAACCGTTTCTCGTGATGGAATCGACGCCTAGTTACGTGAATTGGCACGCATTCAACAAGGCGAAGAAGCCAGGGATGCACCTGCTCAGTGGGATGCAACAACTGGCACATGGGTCAGATAGCACACTCTATTTTCAATGGCGGCAATCACTAGGAAATTCCGAAAAATTCCACGGGGCGGTGATCGAACATGACAATTCAGAAAACAATCGAGTCTTCCAAGAAGTAGCGGCTTACGGAAAACGATTAGACACTTTGTCTTCGATCAAAGGTACACAAACAGAGGCAAAAGTCGCTATTTTATTTGACTGGGAAAGCAATTGGGCATTAAAAAGAGGCGGTGGTTTTGGTCGTCCAACTCGTCGTTATATCCAAACACTACAAGAACATTACCGATTCTTTTGGGAAAGAGATATCGCTGTTGATATTTTGACGCCAAATCAAGACTTCTCTAATTATGCTTTAGTCGTTGCACCAATGCTCTATTTGATGCGGGAAGAAACAATGGTTGCACTCTCAGAGTATGTCAAAAATGGTGGTACGTTGATTGGTAGCTATTTTACCGGAATGGTCAATGAACACGATCGGTTACATCTTGGAGAATGGTCACAAGTATTGCAAACACTTTTTGGTGTCTTGCCAAAAGAGCTTGATACGCTTTATCCAGGTGAACACAATCAAATCCTTTACAAGGAACAAACGTATCAAACAAAAGACTACTGTGGTATCGTCAAAGAAACGACAGGGAAGGTGAGGGCTACTTACCAAAAGGACTTTTATACTGGTACGCCAGCTTTAGTTGAAAATCGCTTAGGGAAGGGGACTGCTTATTATTTAGCGGCTCGTACCAATCTCGATTTTTTAGAAGTATTTTACCAACCGATCATCGAAAAATTAGCGTTGCAACAAGGAATCGTTAAGGCATCACATCCAAAAGTATCGATTCAATCGCGAACAGATGGGACACAGAGTTATTACTTTCTAATGAACTTTTCTGATGAGATGCAACAACTTGAGTTACTTGATCCTCACTTGGCTATCGAAACAAATCAAACGCTTACTGGTATACTAACGTTTGCACCTTACGAAGTGAAAATTCTAAGGAAAGAAAATTAATACGAATGAATACGCCTTTATGTTTTGACAGTTATTTTATTCTTGTTGTAGGATAGAGACAGAGCAACAAGGAGGACGAGAACATGACAAATTATGATGGAGAAAAAGAAAAACGCTTAAGAGGGTCAATGGCGCCTAAAACAGATGATGAAGTTGCATTAGCCGGAACTAATTCAGGTGAAACAACAAATAAAGAAGAGGCGTTAGCTGGGACCAACTCCGGGGAAGAAAAAGAAGTCGCGATGTCTGGTTCAAATGCTGTGGAAGAAGAGTCTGAGCATCCTACAAAGAAACATCATTTGAAGAACGAACTAGAAGAAGTGGTAGAAGAAGCGAAAGAAAAATTTGACGCTTTTAAAACGAAACACAAAGAATAAGTAATCAAAAAAAGAACTTGTATCCACATGAGCCATGTTGAAGGCTTACGGATGCAAGTTCTTTTCTATTTTTTCAAAATAAGTCAAAAAGAGTTTTTTTCGGACCAGCCTTTCATTATAAACTATGATTGCTTATTGTATGTCTAAAGGAGGTGAAACATAGTGGTTGGTCAAACAGACATCATTCAATTATTGACAAAATATTTTATCAATAACACATCTATGATCATCGGTATCACAAGTTTTGTTATTGTTTTGTGTGTTTTTATTTCTGTAAAAATGGTTGCACAACCTAAAATGGAGAAACCATCTAAACAAGCACTCGCCAAAAGTCGGTATAAAAAGAGTAAGTAATCACTGGAACAAAGAGGAGTAGGGGGAAAAAGAAAATGGGCATGTTCTGGGTTTCAACATTTATTGCGCAACAGCAGGAAAATTTTTCACCATCTAGTCAAGCAGGTAAGCTTGCTGCTTTTGTTATGGCGTTTATTATTCAGTTTGGTTTTTCTGGCTTTTTTACGGTTTACTTACTTGTCGTAATTATTTGGCAAATATTCAAATATATAAAAAGAGTGACTCGTAAAGATCGCAGGCATTTTAAAAAAGAAGTTGCGGCTTCATATAAAGTCCAAGAAGAAAGAGTTAAAAGCAATATAGAAAAAGAAAAGGCCCGAGCAAGTAGACAAAGTGATGTCTTTGAGCCATGGAACCAGAATGAGGAGTAAAAAGATTGAGGAACTTTATACTGTATCAGTTTCATCGATTATTCAATACAAATACATATCGGGAAATGTTATTCCAACGAATCAACGAAGCCATCTATTCGACTTATCATGCTGCAAACTATCCTAAATTTACTGGTGAAAATGAAATGGAGCGGTTAGCTAAGAAGCTCAATCGCAGCGAAAGAAGAAAAAACTTGCTCCCTAAACTTGGTGATCCACTCTATAAAAAACCTTCTTCAAGAATTTATGTCGAAGATTTACAACTAAAAATTTCTCCTACTCGTTTGGAAGAAGATCCTAATTTTAGTTATATTTCACGACAATCCAGTACCAATTCTTTACCTGATGAACATCAAACTTATCAACCAACAAAACCTGAACTTATGTCTTTACGATCTAAAGTTAAAAACCTTTCACCGCAAATGACTGCTTTAGCAAAAGCAAATGATCCTTCAACTAAAGAATTGCCCACTTCTCGTAAAGAAATACCAAGAGTGAGAAGAACACAATCTGACTATAAACGTTATTGACTTTCTATAAAAAAAAATTATAGTATATATAATTTCTATATTATTGAAAAATGATGGTAATCGATTTATAATTTTCATGAAAATAACAAAGAACGGATGAAAGGTGTGTTAGACATGAAAAAAACAAGTCGTAAAGTTGTAATCGTAGGTACAGGATTTGTCGGTACAAGTATTGCTTATGCGATGATCAATCAAGGTGTTGCCAATGAACTTGTCTTAATCGATGTCAACCAAGAAAAAGCAGAAGGAGAAGCTTTAGACTTACTAGATGGAATGGCGTGGGGCGAAAAGAACGTTTCTGTATGGTCTGGCACGTATGAAGAATGTCAAGATGCAAATCTAGTGATCTTAACTGCTGGCGTGAACCAAAAACCTGGTCAAACTCGCTTAGATCTAGTGAAAACAAATGCAACAATCACTCGTCAAATCGTTAAAGAAGTAATGGCTTCAGGATTTGATGGTATCTTCGTTGTTGCTTCAAACCCAGTCGATATTTTAACTTACTTAACATGGCAAGAATCTGGTTTACCAGCTTCAAGAGTGGTAGGAACTGGAACAACTTTAGATACAACTCGATTCAGAAAAGAAATTGCTTTGAAACTTGCAGTTGATCCACGTAGCGTACACGGTTATATCTTAGGTGAGCATGGGGATTCAGAAGTAGCTGCTTGGTCACATACTACAGTCGGTGGTAAACCAATCATGGAATATGTTGAGAAAGATCATCGTTTAGAAGAAAATGATTTAACCGTACTTGCTGACAAAGTAAAAAATGCAGCTTATGAAATCATTGACCGTAAAAAAGCAACTTATTACGGTATTGGTATGAGTACGACTCGAATCGTCAAAGCCATCCTAAATAATGAACAAGCTGTACTACCAGTTTCAGCTTACTTAAATGGCGAGTATGGTGAAGAAGATATCTTTACTGGTGTGCCATCGATCGTTGATGAAAATGGGGTAAGAGAAATCATTGATCTATCGATCACACCTCAAGAAAAAGCAATGTTCCATCAATCAGTCAGTGAATTAAAAGCCGTACTTGATACTGTACGCTAACATCAGCAATGAAATGAACAAAAAACGGGAACAATCGGAATAGCAAAAAAATTATTTCCGATTGTTCCCGTTTTTTTTGATGATAGAAGAGTATATAGAAAAGAAAGGAGTATTTATGGGTATAGCTATTATTAATGAAAAAATAATGCCTTTAGTTGGTATTGCGTTTCTATTATGGATCGTGATTCTCAGTTTATTACTTATCTCTTTACTATGGAAGAATAAGAAAGCAAAGTACAGCTGGGATAAAAAAGGAGCCAAGGTTGTTCCGTTAGTTTTTGCTGTTGTTTTACATATTCTATTTGGCGTATTTATTGGGATTATTTTTTATCATATTTCTGTGATCCACTTTTAGTGATAACGGATTCATAAATGTAAAAGAAGAACAAGTTATACCTAAATATTCCTAACCCTCTGCAAAATAATACCTTATGCTATTCAAAATACTCAAGTATACTATCTAGGAGGATTGAAGAATGAATAGGCAAAGAATAAATGCATTGGAAGCCGAACTTTCTGCATTAGAAGCTAAAAAACGCTTTTTAGCTTCTGTCACAGAGGCCGAAAAAAGGCTACCTATTAAAAATTCAAGTTTTAAAGCACACAATGTGACGTAGCAATTGAACGAGTGAATGTAGAAAGGAACATCCAGAAAGTCCGCAGTGAATTATCCAGATTAAGAGATCAAGAAAAATCAAATGTTGTGCGCTCTGGACCTTCTTGGCAACGCTAGACTACGATATTATTGTACGGAACCGCCTCACTTCTTTATGAATTCGTTTATTAGCATTCCTTCAAATCGTAAAGAAGTGGGGTAGATAAAAAAATAGCTAGAACTCTTACAATTTGTTAAATTTATCAACGATTTTTTTCTTCTCCGTTGCGATTTTTTCTAAGTCTAAAATCGCTTTCTTGGCACGCATCAGCTCGATCATTTCAATCATATCTTGTTCATTGGCTTCATTTAATATGTACTGTTTGATTTTTTCTTTCTCTAGTTTGACAATTTTCATTTTTTATCACCTCAGTTATTATTCTATAGATAACATATCACATTAAGCTTGGCCTAAGAGAACCAAAAAAGTGATTTTCGAGGAAAATAAGGAACTTAAATAGCTAAGTTATTTAAAGTAATAATAATAGAATAAGATTGCTAAACTGATCGTTAACATGCGATTTATGAATAAACATATGGAATTAGTAAAACATACTATTAGAATGACTGATATAGATTAGTTGATATTGACGAAGTCATAAAAAATTCTTGAGACCAACTGAAATCTGATGCAAGAATGTCAATCTGATATTTTGTAGATTGTAGGAATATAGATTTAAAATCTAAGTTTTCTGTAAACAGATGGTTGGTAAGTAATAGAAAATAAACAAATCAAGTGCAAAATAATTTTAAAATTTTGCAGAAGGGCCAAAAATCGGTTTTGTGGTAAAATTCGGATTAATTCAGGTTGATAATGGTTTATACTTCATTTGAATCTACTTTGTATAATATATATTATGTAAACTAGAATAAATAAAAAATGATTACGTTCATAATTCCTCGTTCTAACCTCTCTCACTAATCGTAAATTTCCATAATTCTCTAGTTTTTTTGTTATCTGTATTTATTTTTATCATTTGCGCTTTTTTAAGTCATTTTAAGAAAAGTTCGTCCGTAGCTTCGGAAAAAATAAACTACAGACGAACATAATTAAACTTAACTAAGAGAAAATCCTTCAGGTAATTCTTTAAAATAATTCTTTAAAACAGATGTGTCCATTTTTTCACTTCGATATAGGCTACTGGAATAAAAGATAAACCAAGAACCCATAGCCAGTTGGAAAGTCCAATCGTAACAAATCCAAAGATATGTTGTGTCAGAGGGATTGTCACTAATAAGACAATGATCAATGCACCAATTGCTGTAGTTAAGACTAGCAATGGATTGCCCAAAAATTTCAATCGTAAAATAGATACTTCACTGCGACAATTATACATATGGCTGATCGTGGATAACCCTAAGACAATAAATGTCATTGTTTCAGCAATCGCTACTGATTGTGTACGACCAATAACTATAGCCAATAATGTGACGACGGTAAACACGACAGAGATTTCCAGGATCTTAAAGGTCAATCCTCGTGAAAAAATGCTATCGTATTTATGGATCGGTTGTTTTTCCATATTTTTTTCCTCTGCAGGTTCGACACTTAAACTAAAACCAGGGATGCCATCTGCGACTACTTTGATGATCAATAATTGGATCGCTGTGACTGGCGCCCCCCAACCTAAGATCAAAGAAATCAATACGATCGTTAAAGCTGAAATATTACAACCTAACATGGCATATAGAGATTTACGGATATTTTGATACACTCTGCGCCCCTCTTCTACCGCTTGGACGATCGTTGCAAAATGATCGTCTACTAAAACCATATCAGAAGCTTCCTTCGCCACTTCCGTTCCACTCCCCATAGCAATGCCGACGTCCGCTGCTTTTAATGCCGGAGCGTCGTTCACTCCGTCCCCTGTCATGGCGACGATTTCGTCATTTTGTTGAAAAGCTTTAACGATTCGTATCTTGTCCTCAGGTGACGTTCGAGCAAACACTCGACATCTATCGATAGTTTCGGCTAACTGTTTGTCACCCATTCTTTTCAGTTCCGCCCCTGTCATTGCCTGGTCTCCTTCTCCCATTATCCCTACTTCTTTAGCAATACGTGAAGCTGTTAATAAATGATCGCCAGTGATCATAACGGTTTTGATCCCTGCTTTTTTGGCTATTTCCACTGCCTTTGCTGCTTCTTTCCTCGCTGGATCGATAATGCCGATAAAGCCGGCAAATTTCAACTCCTCCTCTAGTTCTTCCTCTGATAATTCTTCAATCGGTTGCTGGAATATCTTGTACGCTACTCCTAATACACGGTACGCTTGATCAGCAAGTTGATCATGTTCCGCTTGGTAATGTTCGCTTGGATTCACCAAGTGCAGCCGATCGAATGCTCCTTTTGTGACTGAAAAATATTCTTGACCCATACGATAGACGACTGTCATACGTTTTCTTTTTGAATCAAAGGGCAATTCTTTGATTTTTTTCAAGTCAGAAAGAGATTCCTGTAATTCTTTCTCCGAAAATCGATCTTTTACAGCTTTTTGAATCGCTAATTCCGTTGGATTGCCCCCTCCATCGTTCTCAGAAGAACCACTCGCAAGATAAAACAGTAAAAGTAGATTTTTTTCCTTGTCTTTAGTGAAGTCTATAAGAATAGGTAATTCTGTTAGAGGAACGATTTTTTTTAACGTCATTTTATTTTCAGTGATCGTACCCGTTTTATCTGAACAAATCACAGAGACACCGCCTACTGTTTCAACAGTTGAAGGTGTTCGAACAATGGTTTTCTTAATTGCCATATTCCCCATTCCCACAGCTAAAGAGATGGTTACGACAACCGGTAATACTTCTGGTATTGCTGCAACTGCCATTGAAATTGCAGTCATGATACTTGATTCCACACTCAAACCTTTTACTAAACCAATTACAATTGCTAAGAAACCAGCAGTAATTGCGACTATTCCTAGTACTTTACCCAATCTTTGCATTTTGATTTGCAGTGGTGCGACATGCGTTCCTTCATTCGTGATTAAATGAGAGATTTTTCCGATTTCTGTAGCTTTACCAGTTTTTTCTACTAAAATCGTTGCTTTACCTGTCACAACCAATGAACCTGAAAATACTAGGTCTTTACGATCACTCAATGCTTCAATATCACTAGCACGATAAGAAGCGTCCTTTTCACTCGGTTCACTTTCTCCAGTCAAAAATGATTCGTCAACAAAGAAATTAGTACTTGTAATTACTTTCGCGTCAGCAGGGACACGATCACCCAATTTAAGTTGTACGATATCACCAGGAACGATCTCAGAGCTGTTGATTTCTTTAACGGAACTTTCTCTCAAGACACGGCTAGATGGCGTACTCATTTTTTTCAGTTGATCCATTGATTTTTCCGCACTTTTTTGTTGCTGTATCGACAAATAAAGATTTAATAGGACAATTGAAAAGATGACAATCGGTTCTGTAAAATCATCCGGATGTGTTTGATAAGCAATAAACGTAGATAGTCCTGTGGCAACAAGTAAAATCAAAATCGTGATATCTTTCATTGCTTCTTTGAAATAAACAATAAAAGATTTAGTTGACTGAGTGTCAATCGAGTTTACACCGTAGTATTCTAATCGATCGTTTGCTTCTTGTTCCGTCAATCCTTTTTGTCTATCTGTCTGTAAGTTTTCTATTTTCATTCTGCCTATTCCCTCCCAAAACAAAAAGGAGCCAGGCAAACGAACCATTAAAGCCTACGGTTCGTTTGTCTGACTCCTACAAGATCGTTCCGGCGAACGCTCTTAAGTCATAAATTTTTTATGAAGTTATTATTTCACAGTTCAAGCAATGGGTCAAGGGAGAAGTTGATAAAAGAATGTTCCTCTGAGTACAAAGTAAATTGACCCTTCCGTTCATTTGTATTACGATAAATAAACACGATAGAAAAGGAGCCTTGTCCGATGCTGATCCGAGAAATCAAACCACAAGATGATCCAATCATCAAAGAAATTATTCAAACTTCCCTAGAATCACTCGATTTAGCGATTGAAGGAACTGCCTATTTCGACCCACAATTAGACCATTTAACAGACTACTACCATGCTCTCCCCTGTGCTGCTTATTGGGTGGTGGAATTAGAAAATAAAGTAGTTGGCGGAATCGGAATCACACCTTTTGACGAGCAAAAGCAGATATGTGAATTACAAAAATTGTACTTAGCCCCAGAAGCAAAAGGTTTAGGAATTGCCAACCAATTGATGGAAACAGCATTGTCTTATGCCACTCAACATTACCGTCAATGCTATTTAGAAACGATGCATTTATTAAAGCCAGCTTGTAAACTATATGAAAAGTTCGGCTTTCACTTGATAGCTGATCCACTAGCAGGTTCTGAACACTCGACGATGGACGCTTGGTATATTAAAGAGTTAAAAAAAGACGGCGAATAAGGAAATTTTTCTCTTATCGTCGTCTTTTTTATCTATTTATATGAACTGTTGAATAAATTGCGTAATCACCGGTAAGAAATAAACAACACCCGCCGCAGCTAATACGAAAAGCAACTGTTTCCGCTGTTTCTTTCTTTTCAGTAGACTACTCGTTGTATGCAACAAGTAAGTGCCACTTTTGGCTGCTGCGGTCAAAGTTGTCAAAATGACCATCGGTGAGTAGCCAGTCGGATGTTTTGTAATAGCTAATAATTTGGTTCCGTATTCTGGATATGCAATAACTGCTTGATATAGCGCAACCAGCGTTAACAACCCCATTGCATAATTCAAAAGCGAATTGATTTTTTTCACGTACAAGTACTCCTCTAATAATGATTACTTTAGTATTTTTTGGTTTAGGTATTTTTACTTTTCGGAATATATATACCTACTCTTGTTTTTCCATCCAAGGAAATGAAAAGCCGATCGTTAAATCTTCTTTCAAAATAAGGACAGCATCAAACTTTCCTTTTTTCCCCGTGAATCCTTTGACCACTTTTCTGGTCTTTCCCTTTGAGAGTAACTCTCTAAGATTTGTTTTAGTCAATTTCTTCTTAGCAATCGTAGGCCATAATTTAAAATCACATTCCTTGTTCGTACATGTCGCGATTTTTGGATACAACATCACAATGCCTTTTTTACATTTCGGACAACGCCCGACTTGGTCATTCTTCTTCTCCATTGCTTCGATTTGCATCAAGCCGCTTTGCTCTTCCGACAAGTCGACTGTTTTTACTTGTTCTGGGACGACTTCTAATAAATGCAGAATAAATTTTTTGATATTTTCTAAAAAGACTTCCGATGTTCCTTGCCGTTCACCGATTTTTTTTAGATAACTTTCCCACCGCGCCGTCATCTCAGCACTTGTCAGTAAAGATTCTCCTGCTACTGCTTTACACAAAGTGATACCTTTGGCAGTCACTTGAATATCATTTTTATTGACTTCGATATAGTGCCTTTGTTTCAAGTTTTCAATAATGCTCGCGCGGGTAGCTTCCGTTCCGATCCCTTCCACTTCTTTCAGAATCTCTTGCGCTTCTTCATCATCTAAGGTCTTTCCTGCGGTTTTCATCGCAGTGATCAGCGTTCCCTCATTGTAGGGCTTAGGCGGTTGAGTCTCTTTCTCAAGCCTTCTCAGATCAACAGCCACTACCTCTTGTTCACTAACTTTAGGCAAAAGCTGACCATCTGATTTTTTCTTGCTTTTTACGGTCAAGATTTGTTGCCAGCCTTCTGCAATCGGACGTTTCCCGACACTTTTTAAACGCAATCGTTCCACTCCTGTAAGGATCACGGTTTCTTCATAGCGATAATTTTCTGCAAACATTGCTAAAGTCGTACGCATCACCTGCAAATAGATCGCTTGCTCTAGTCGGGAAAGCTTCGCAAAACGTTCCTTCGTCGGTATCGTTTTTGTGGGAATGATCGCATGATGCTCTTGGACTTTTTTTGCATCCACATATCGTTTTTTAGGAAATGTTTCTGGTGTCGCTACCTCTGTGATCCCTAAAAACGCTTTATAGCGATCAAGATTTTGGACAAGATACTGGTGTTCGCTTTCTGTAATGTAAAAAGAATCTGTTCGAGGATAACTCAAAAACTTACTTTCGTACAAACCTTGAACTGCATCAAGTGTGGCTTTCGCACTGACTTTCATCAGTTGATTCATTTTCGATTGTAAACTTGACAAAGAAAACAAACGTGGACTACTTTGTTGTTTTTCTTTTTTCGTTACTTGTAAGATCGTTCCTTGTTGTTTTCCTAAATGCGCTCCTTTTCCCTCAATCGCAGTAACTAATTCGTTCGCAGTCTTAAAAGTTTGTTTCGGCTCGATTTTACCGACAAACTGCCCATGTTGACTTTTGATCTGCGCTTCTCCTTCGAAATAAGGCTCTTTTTTAAACTTCCTGATTTCTTCTTGTAACTGGTAGATCATATAAAGCGTTGGTGTTTGCACGCGCCCTAAGGAGAAGCTCCCTGAGATTCCTTTTTGTTGCAGCAGCAAACTATACAGTGGACTGCCATTCATCCCGATCAGCCAATCCGCATGTTGACGTGCTTGTGCTTCTTTGTATTTTGGATAAAATTGCTCCGCCGGTTTCAGTTGTTTGAACCCTTGATAGATGGCTTCTTTTTCCAATGAATTGATCCATAAACGTAAGTACTGCTTTTGCTTCGTAAAGGCTTTTGCTTGCTGGATGATCGACCAAGCAATCGCTTCACCTTCACGGTCACTATCTGTTGCGATAATGATCGTATTAGCTGCTTGCAATTGTCGTTTGACAATGGCGAATTGGCTCCGTTTCTCTGGAGGCACCGTATATTTAAATTGGTCAGGAAATATCGGCAAGTTGGGCAATGACCACTTCGCCCAGCGTTCTTCATACTCTCCAGGAGGAACCATTTCCACTAAATGACCAAATCCATAAGTGATTGTTACTTCACCTGTGAATAGTGGATCGCTGACTTCAAAATAACCTTCCTGCTTTTTCTTTTTTTTGAACGTTTCCGCATACGCTTTTGCTTGAGAAGGCTTTTCAGCAAGTATCACTGTTTTCATGTTTTTCCTCCTCTTGATAAAATAAGAATTCTTTAACAGTTTACCAAATGGTTTTCAAAAAGAATAGCGAAAAAATTGAAGATGTTTTTGTTGAATGGAAAAAAGCGTTACAAAAAAATAACTATAATCACCTAAAGAAGAACATTTACCTTTTTATTATTATCATGCTGTTATTTTTAAATAAGGATAAAAACATTGATAAAAGAACAGCATGTCTTAACATATAATTAGTATTTGCAAAGAAAATAACTATATAAAAAAATGAGTTTTTTTATAATTATAATTTTAAATAAACTTGAAGTTTATTGTTATATTTTGGAAAATATAATTAAGCAACCTACGACACAAATAAGGAGGTTTTTGGTAGTTGAACTGTTGGTAGTCACTCAAGCCATTTGATAAAAAGGAGTAAAAAATGAAAAAATTTTATCGCCTATTACTTGTTGGTCTGTTGCTCGCACCTTTTGCCACTTTGCCACTTGATGTCCACGCCCAAGAAGCGATCGCTGGCGAAATAACCCAACCTGACGAAACCATCGTTCCGATCGATACCACCTCAGCGATTCCTTCGTCCGCAGAACCACAAAATGCAGCAGTTGCCTTAAACGTTTTTAATGGAATCAGCATGTCTGCTTATGCATCTGGTTTATCAGGTAGTACACTTAGCGCTGGCTTACTGTCGACCGCCGCCTCCGCTGTTCTTGCCCCCGCTCTACTAGGAATTGGTCTAGGGGTCGGTTTTTATCAGCTCGGTGCCTCTTTAGGCGTAGCAACAGCTGATTTAGCGAAAACAAACAGTGGCTTATTTGAATCGATCGGTAGCAGTGCCTCCACTCAAAATGAACTGAACGCTTTTGCAATGTCTGGAATTGATTCGACAACAAATACCTACAATTTCTCCGCAGCCTTACAAAACCGCTACGCACAAGATGTAACAAGCAATGCGTTGATGCGTGAGTACTTGACTGGCGAGAGCGACCACGGAATCTTTACTTTCAGCGTCAGTGACCGTGTTGAACTCTATCGTCGCTACATCAACTACACCATCCTTTGGACACTACGAGAGCAAGCAGCGGTGGTCGGACGTAACACGTCACTAGCCGATTCTCTCTCCCAGAATGAGTTTTTCGTTTTAGAAAGCATCCAGTATGGCGAATCCGTTCGTGGTGCAGATGATGCCATCTTGAACATCACCGGTTCTTCTTACTACGGCTATGATTTCCCAGAACCTTTTAATTATCAAGTCAAGCTTGATACGAGCATCTCTACGCTCTTAACAGAGATCACAACAAAAGAACAATTGCTCGACTACGTCCAAGCAACCACACCCTTTGAATTTGGGGTCGTCAATGAACCTTCTAAGGCCTTAGCTATTGAAACTGCCCAAGAAATGGCTGTCGCATATGATGAACGAACCAGCCAAATCAGCCAAAGTTTAAGCGAAGCCTTGGCTCCAAACAACAATGGGTTAGACTTTGATCCATCAGGAATGATCGCTACATTATATGGTGCCGCAGTTGTATTGGATCACGCTGGGAACTTTATCTATGCTCAAACGCAACAAGCCGTTCCAGCGCATTTAGTTGGAGCGATTGAGTTTTCTTATAGTGAAGAGTCAATACCTTATGATAATGCTCTTACGATTAACGGTAGGCGAGGGACATTTGATCCAGAAACAGGAAGCATAATCAATGAAGGAACAAATGAAACTTTAATTGATTCAGCATTAGGGGACTGGACCATTGCTAGCTACAAAACTCTGGTGGCTGAACTACGTAAATATGACGATAACGAAGATGCCTGGTATACCCCCCTCGACTTAATCTATGATGAGTACTATGCTCATGGTGGCAAAGGCCATACGATTACAGATCATGTTATTCAAAATTGGGACACCTTGTTAACTAGAATGGAAGGTGACGACGAACTAAAATATACTACAAGTTTTCACAACGCCCTCCAAGCTTTATTAATAGTCAACTATGCCATTTGGACAGCAAAACATGAAAATTTATTAGCCGGAGATAAAGGCTTCGACTTAGGTTACTGCAATTTACCAGAAAATAGCAATTCGATTTCTTATCGATCCTATGGTCAATTGTCATTAGGGGTTTCTCTAGGTTTTGGTTTATCAAAAACCACAATACCTAATCAATTTGATCGGCATGAGCACATCCCTTATGCAAAGGTCATGATCCGAAAAACCAAACAAGCAGTCCGAAAAAATAGAAAATATTTTATTGTTACTGCATTTCCTGATTTAGAAAGAACGGTTCAGGGATGGAGTCCTAGTTGATAGAAGTTCGTTAGAAAATAATCAGAAAAAGGTGGATTTAAAGATTCATCTTTTTCTAATTTAACCTTCCGATTTCTCGAACACTGGAGGTTTAAGAAATTGAGTGACATAAAGGAGGAAAGTAGATGGAACTATTAGAAAAAGAAACACTAGCATGCCGGGATTGGAATGGAGAAAATATACCAAATTATGTTAATTATAGCTTCTTTAATGAACCATATTATCAAGGAATTCACAGTCACCAGCAAGCTATAATAGGATATCTAGAGTTTTTACATCGAATCGCCCAATGTAACCACTGGGCATCAGACCTCAGAGTAAAAACTGGAAACCCTGCTAGTATAGAACAATTCAACGAGTATTTCTGTTCAATAAAAGCTAATCCGCTCATCTATATCAAAAGAGACCCTGATTATTTAGGTTGGAAAACAAACCCGATTTACGTCAATAAAGAAATGATGAAAGCAGAAAAAATTAATCCTGAAATCCTATTTAAAAATAGAGGAGCCTATGAAAAAGCCTTTTTCCATGAAACTCAAACAACTACAGTGAGTAAAGAACAATTTTTAGTGCTTAATCAACGATTCTTTCCTGAAAGAGAGCATTTAAAAATCTACGAGTGGGATGCATCCTTCTCCAATCGCTTTAATCGTGCGCGTGATTGTTACGGTGCATATTTATGGAGTATTTACGATGAAAAAAGAAAACGATTTACAGTAATCAGTGTATTTTTGAATCCTTAGTGATGAACCCGTATTTGAAAAAATGCTTTTTCTTCACTTATTTACATATGCAACTGAGAGTCATCACATGACTTTCAGTTGCATATTATTATACTTGATTAATTGTGTTATTCAATCAGCTATTGAAATTCCGATCACTGTAAATTTATGTTGTGCTTTGTCATATATCGTCCATAAAAATCCATCATATAATTCTCTTCCAAAAGAAAAGTAATTTGACCATTCGCTGTTCCATTCATACACCGTTAGCGTTTTTTTATTAGGAAACAACCAATCATTAAGTTGTATAAAGTGGTCTTTTTTACCACCATAGCTGTACGGAGGATGAAGAAAAAGAAAGGTATACATAGATTGATAACCACCTGCACTTTTGTTGTCTATTGATATTAACTCCTCGATCGTTGAGAGTTTCCCATACATTAAGTCTGGATTCACGGCATATCTATACTGGAGTTGATTGCCATATCTAGGTAAACAATCAAAATAAAGTAATTCAGTATAGTAAATTCCTGGAACATCCCTTTTTTCATTCATCACTTTAATAAATTCAAGTGCTACTTTTCGATGACTAGAGCGCCCTTTATACTCGCTCTCCTCGAAAAAAACATAATCTATCAAAAGACCCTGCACTGGAATGTTTCTCTTGTGGGCATTTTGTTTAAACTCAAATGTTTCTTTTCTCAATAATCTCATGATCGACCTCCTTCTTTCTCAAGTTCCTAAAACTGTGAACTTCTTACTTTCTTCATCGTAAACTGTCCATAAGTAAGCAGCTCCATTCATCTTCTTTATGTAAGAAAAATAATCTGACCAAGTATTGTTCCATTGATAAATAATCAGTTTGGCTCTATTTTCAAAGATATGATTGTTCAATTGAATAAAATCTTTCTCCTCTCCTTTATAAGATGAAGATAATTTAAAGAAAGCAGTGGCATAATCGGAAGTATATTTCTTGTCCGAATCATAGGCTGTAGAAAAGAAAACATTCCCTTCGATTATAAACCCTTGCATCAGTAGTTGATTGATGGAATAAGTTTTTCTCAGATTGACAGGGAAATTTACTCTATCCGTATACTCAATTTTTGTATGTCCTCTCTTTTGATTGATTGCTGTCACAAAGGCAAGTGCTGCTTTTTTGCGACTTTCTTCCCCTTTGTAATTTTCTTCATGGAAGAAGCCGTAAGTAAGTACGAGCTCTTTCATACAGATATTTTTTTCAACCATAGTCAGTACAAATCGATCTGTTTCCTTTTCCAAAAATTTCATCTTTCCCTCCTCTAGAAATGTTGTATGTACTCGATAGTATTTTTCACGTAGTATTCAGTACCTCATCGAAGCACCTATCACTGTAAATTTTTCAGTTTCCCTCTCATAAATCGTTCATAAATAAGCCCCTACTCCTCTCTCCCTATTGAAAAATAATTTGACCAATCATTATTCCATTGGTAGATTATTAGGTTCTCTTGTACAGGAAATAGATACTCATTGGCTTTTAAAAAAATCTCTTCTCGCTGAGGTTTATATATCTGTGAGAGTATGGAATAAGCATAGGAAGATTCATATTTACCATTCTCACATTTAGTAGAGAAAAAGGCAGGAGGCAATACTGATTTCGCATACATCAACTCTGGGTTCACTGCATAAGGATAAGCCAAAGACTTAATAAAAATAGGTAAATCATCAAAACAATGTAATTCTGTTGAATGAACACATGAGTACCCTACTCTTTTTTTGTTCATCACCTTTATAAATTCAATCGCTGCTTGTTGATGACTCTCCACATTTCGATAATTCTTCTCTTTAAAGTAGACAAAGTCTAAATTTAAACGTCTTGTAAATAATACTTTCTCCTCTAATTTTTGGCTCAATACTTCTGTTTCCTGTAGTAAAAACTCCATATTATATTTTTCTCCTAATCTCATAAAATGCTTGCATTGATCACCGTAAACTTATTTCTTTTAGGATCATAGATCGTCCATATAAAAGTTCCTCTATGCTGTCTGCCATAATGAAAATAATCTGACCAAGTATTATTCCACTCATAAATAATCAGTTGCTCTTTATCTGGAAAAAGAATATCGTTCATTTGAATAAAATGGTCTACTTTTCCGAGATAGTATGAAGACATCTGGAAGAATGCATAAGCATAATTTGAAAGAAACGGTTGTTTAGGTTTCCGAGAAATTGAGAAAAAAACCTCGTGACTTAAACGTCGAGCGGTCATGAGCGTAGGATTTATTGTATATTCTTGTATTCGGTTATCTAAATGTTCCTGCTTATTCCAAGTAATCATAGGATATCTTTTTTTCTGGTTCGCAAACTTAACAAGCTGAATTGCTGCTTGTTGATGACTGCTATCTTCCTCGTAATCTTTCTCATGAAAGAATAGAAAAAGAATCGGGATATTATTCTCCATCATAGTCAAAGGGAATCGATACGTCTCTCCATCTAATAATTTCAAATTGATTTTTCCTTTCTTTAATGTGATGTTTTCTTTTCTATTATGTAGTCAATAAAGCACCAAGCACTGAAAATTGAGTCAAAATCCGATGAATGAAATTTCTCTGCATACATTTCATAATGATCAGTTTTCGGTTTCCCTATGTTTTTATTACCCAATTATTTACTTTTACTAAATGATTCAATTGTTTAACCTAATTATAGGTTTGTTATCCTCTTACCCCTGTTCTGCTAAAAAAATCTCGATGATCGTAAAGATTTGGGTTCTAGAATCATAAACACTCCAAAGATAGGCGCCCCAGCCCACACGCGTATAATTGAAATAATTTTTAAGTTCTAAATTTTATTCATAGCCTAAATAAATATCAATGACTGTAAATCTCTTTGTATTCGTATCGTAAATACTCCATAAATAGGCACCGATGCATACTCTAGGATAGTTGAAGTAATTTGTAAACTCTGAATTCCATGAATAGATGATTAATTTGTCTTTTAAAGGAAAGAACCGTTGATTTACCAGATTAAAGTCTGTCTTAGATAACTTTGTACCATGAAATTCATCAAAAAAAGCTTCCTCATATACCCCGCCATCCATAAAAAATTCCTCCGCAGTTAGTTCAATGCCTTCCATCATCTCTTCATTGACTTCAATGGGGTAGCCATCTAAGTTTAACGTAGTAGGATCAATTGCTGTGTATATAATTGAATCAGAATTTAGTTCAAGAAATTTCGCTACATACATTTCATGGGTAACCGTTTTTCCAGCTTCTTTGCGTTTTTTTGATGACCAAAGATTTGTTCTTATTATGCGACTTGTATAATTTAAGTAAGCCAAAATTGCCTCTTTATGGGTGACCTTTCCTTGGTAATCACTTTCCTTAAAGAATGTATAACCAACGTAATGCGGAAAAAGTACATCCCCTTTTTTTAATTCTAATGTTTCTTTTACCAATAATTCCATGTCTTTTCCTCCTCGAAGTTTTATGTATTACATGATACCTATTTCGTCATAGTTATTGTTTTTCTTGAACATATTAATCAACAATAATTGTGACTTGATTTACCTACTAAGTAGGATAAAAATTTAAAAAACTAAATTAAACTCAATCTGTCATAGAAGATCCTATGACAGTCAGTTTATTCGATGCAGTATCGTAAATCGTCCAAAGAAAGGCATCCATCCATTCTCTCCCAGGAGAAAAGTAATTCGACCAATTGTTATTCCATGCATAAATGATTAACACACTTTTCTTAGGGAATAATAATTTATTCAAGGAAATAAAATCTTCTTCGTCCCCACTATATGAATATGGTGGGAAAAGAAATGTTTGTGCATACCAATTTAAATAGCTTCCAGAAGCTGTTTTTTCAACAGAAAAGAAAACATCTGCCTTTATCCGTTTTCCATACATTAACTCTGGATTTACGGCATAACTCAATCTTATTGGGCTACATACTATGGGTAAGTGATCGAAATAATGCAAATCTGTATATAGAAGACCTGGAATATTTCTTTTTTCATTCATTACTTTGATAAATTGAAGAGCGGCTTTACGATGACTGGAGTATCCACGATAACCTGTTTCTTCAAAAAATACATAATCAAGTAAAAGTCCATTGATTGGAAATTTTCTTAAATAGAGTTTTTGTTTAAATTGATACGTATCTTCTTTTAATAACTTCATTCTGTCCTCCTCATTCAACTCAATGTTGATGCCCCACATACCGTAAATCTTTTTCTTGTTGGATCATAAATCGTCCAAAGGTACGCTCCTTTTCCGGAATGTTTTCCATAAGCGAAATAATCTGACCACGTGTTGTTCCATTGATAAATGACTAATGTTTCCTTCTCGGAATATAATCTGAAATATAATGACCTTCTAAGTCGCTGTGTGCAGAAAAAAAAGTATCGACTGGAATTCTTGCTGCATCCATTAAATTTAAGTTTATGGAATAGGTTACTGATATATTGACTGGTAATTCAAGTTTATTCGTATACTCAATTTGATCATGCCCTCGTCTCTGATTGATGAACGTAACAAATGCCAAAGCTGCTTTTCTATGGCTTTCGTATTCTTGATGTTTTTTTTCTTGGAAGAATGCATAGTTGATTGCTAAATCTTTCATCCAGATATTTTTTTCAACCATAGTCAGAACAAATCGATCTGTTTCCTTTTCCAAAAATTTCATCTTTACCTCCTTTAGAAATGTTGTATGTACTTAACTATTATTCATATAATTTTTATAAAGATTTATTTTATCCCTAAATTACCAGACTTTTACTTAAAATTCATATTGATCTTTCGAACCTCTAAAAAATCAAATCGACAATCTGAAAACTAATTTATATTCGTTATTTTATGTAAATCAAAATAGCGGTAAGATCATTATAAATTTATATTATAGCATGATAAATAAATCGACAAGTTCTTTTGTTTAAACCATGTTGTTTTTTTATTACCTTATACCTACGAAACAAACATTTATTTTTAAGAAATAAAAGCAAAAATAAGCGCATAAAAAAAGCACAAAATAATTGATGAAATCATTGTGAATGATAAGTTGATTTGTTAGGTAAATAATATGGAAATGTTGAAATCGGCATCGATCTATGAAGTATGTATAATAAAAAAAAGCACTGATTGACAGTAATCAGTATACTTTTAGAACCATAGAGATAAGTACGTTTTTAAGGAAATAGCATGCGTTTGAAACCAGTAAAAAAGGAAACACAAAAAGACTCTTCTAGAAGTAAATCCTTCTAGAAAAGCCATAAAAAAATCTTTGATGACAAGTTATTCCTGTGTGATCGATTATTCATAGTGAGTCCATGCAGAGTAAATCTCAACAATTTTTTCTTTGTCATTTATTTTATACACCACTCGATGTTGGCGATTCAATCTTCTTGAATACCTTCCTTCATGAGTTGGCTTTAGCTTTTTAAATGCTTGTTTAGGGCAATAAGGATCAGTTTTTAATGTTTCGATAATAGCAAGAAATTGATTTTTTAAATTAGAGCTCTTTAGCTTTTTTAAAATCTGTTTCAGCTGAGTTTTTAACTACTACCTTATAACTCCCCATCAAAGGTCATCCCAATCAATATCGTCTACATTTATAAATCCCGTATCGTCTTGTTCTCTTTTCTTTACGATGTCAAGTGTACCAATTTGTTCCAAAAATAGCGTTTCTTTGATTGCTCGCCAATCTTCTAAACCAATCAAGACCGCGTTATTCTCATTACGCTCACTAATAATCTCGATTTCTGTATGATTTTCATTCACTTCTTTTAACAATTGATAAAATTTTTTTCGTGCAGTACTCGGATTTAAAGTAGTATTAGACATTTTCCTTCTCCTTTTTGCATTTATTACCTATATTTTGACGTACTCAAATAAGTAAATCAATTATAAAACTATTCTTATAGCAAGCAAAATAAATTAACATCACAAAAAGACTCTTCTAGAACTAAATACTTCTAGAAAAGCCTTTTTAACAAAACATCAACGATCATTTACTCAAAAATTGTTCAATCTTTTCACGGTTCATTTGTTTATCTAATACGAGGATACTACCCGCATAATCACTTTGACCATAGCTCCAAGTATTATCAGCTGGGACACTTAAACGGTCGATTCCGCCAGCACCACGTAAGATAGAGAAACTATTTCTGACTAAAAAAGTCATCGGTACATCGGTGGATGTATAACCGATTGCTTTTCCGGCAGCATATGGCGCGCGGATCAAGTTCAATGGATTTTTTAGTTGTCCAAAAATCGCATCCATTACTTGTTGCTGTCTGCGGACGCGACCGAAGTCGCCTTCTTCATCCATCCGGAAACGCGCATATTGCAACAGCACATGACCGTCCATCCGTTGTTTGCCTTTAGCGATATCAACACCGTCTAGATTCAAGTCTTTTTCAGCATCGATCGACACGCCATTCATGAACATGGCATCAATCACTTTTTCGAATGATTTGAAATCGACTTTCATGTAGTATTGACAGTTCAGCCCAAAGTTTTCTAACAAGGTTTGTCGGACTAACTCAGCGCCACCATAAGCATAAGCTGCATTGATTTTATTGTCTCCGACCCCAGGGATCGTCACGAAGCTATCCCGCATGAATGAGATCAATTTGGGTTTACGAGCTGGTCCATCTAATTGCAGAACCATGATCGTATCTGCTCGTCCCGCATCTTCACCCCTTGTATCGCTTCCTAAAATCAAAATATTGTGTGCGCCGCTTATTGATTGGGTGCCATTGAATGTTTCTGAAGTCGCTGGTTCCAGTGACTGATCATTTTCAGCCACGAACTTGCCGACGAAAAATGAAATCAGTGAAAAGACAAACAAGACTAGTAAAATTCCTAAAATGATTTTCCACCAAGACCGCTTCTTACGTGGACCTTTGGGCTGTTTCTTTTTAAAGAGTCCTTTTTTCTGGGGTGGTTGTTCTGAATGAACGTGTTCTTCGTAAGGCGTTGAGTATCGAGAATCACTTGGACGTTCTTCATAAGTTTGTTCGTAAGAAGGGATTGCTTCCTCTTCAGGCTCTGCCTGTTTCTTACTTGCGCGTCGCCAAGATAGCGGCGATGACTTTTCTTTGATTGGTTTTGCTTTTTTATGGATGTTCTGATAGCGATCCATCCGACTCATTTGATTTCCTCCCTTTGTTCAACTCAGTAAAATCATACGATACTTCTTAATGAAAAACAGTAAGATCGTTGTAAATTTAACTAAAAGCTAACGAATCCTTTGATATCACTCGTTTCATCTCTTTGAAACGAGTAAAGGTTGGATCTCTTCAATCGGCATGGTCTCGCCTGTCCAAAGCTCAAAGGCAATTGCTCCTTGGTACATCAGCATCCCTAGCCCATTTCGTATGAGACAACCGATTGCTTTGGCTTCTTTTAGAAAGCGTGTTTCTTTAGGGGAATAAATCAAATCAAAAACTGCGAGTTTCTTATGGAGAAACTGAGGATCAATTGGCATCAACTCTTTTTTTTTGCCCATGCCCATATCGGTACCATTGATCAAAAGGTCCGTATCTTCTAGATCTTTTTTCAACTGCTCAGTATCTGCATAATCTTTGACGATGATGGAACAGTTGGTTTGTTCCGCAACTCTCTCAAAATCCGCAACGACACTCGCAAAAGTAGCATTCTTCCGTTTATAGATGACGATTTCTTTTGCTTGATCTAACGCCGCTTGAACAACGATTGCTTTCGCTGCGCCACCTGCACCTAGCATGATTATTTTTTTGTTTTTGATTGCGACACCCGCTTCGTGTACTGAACGCATGAAGCCCATGCCATCCGTATTATAGCCGATCAAGCGGTTGTCTCGATGAACGATTGTATTAACAGCACCTATCAACTGCGCTTCTTGACTTAATTCATCTAAATAAGGAATAACTGCTGTTTTGTTAGGCATGGAAAGATTGACACCTAACATATTGAATGTACGAATGCTTTCAACCGCCTGCATAAGATTCGACTGATCGACTGTGAATGCCAAGTAAACAGCATCGATCGAACGAGCTTGAAAGGCTGTATTATGCATCAATGGAGATAAACTATGGGTAACGGGAGATGCAAAAATCCCTGCTAATCTTGTTTTTCCTGAAATCATGGAACGCCTCCTATAATACGCTAAAAATGCCGCGTCCATTCGTAGAACCTACGAAGGAACAAGCGGCATCAATCATTTTTCTGATATGAATCGTATTGATTTTGATTGTTATTATACCTGCTATCACAAGTATAAATTGAAGGAAACAAACTTGTCAAACGGAGATAGCGTTCTCGAATGACTAATCGATGACTTCTTCGAAGAAGTGTAAGAGATCGTTCATGGATAATGCTTGTTTTTCTTCTTTCGCTAAGTCTTTGACGATCCGGCCTTTTTGTAAGACGATCAAGCGATTCCCATAGTTCAAAGCATCTTCCATACGGTGCGTGATCATCAAGCATGTTAACTTTTGCTCTGTGATGCGTTGGTTGGTCAATTCCATCAGCAGCTTGGCTGTCTTAGGATCTAGTGCTGCGGTATGTTCATCCAATAAAAGTAATTCTGGCGCTTTGATCGTTGCCATCAATAAACTTAAGGCTTGACGTTGCCCCCCTGACAATTCGCCAGCAGGTGTATCTAAATGTTGCTCTAATCCATTGCCTACTTCTTGGCATATTTTATAGAACGCTTCTTTTTGGTTTTTCAATTGACGCAAACGAAGCGGCCGTTTCTCACCTCGTTTTTGGGCTAACAATAGATTTTCTGCCACGGTCATCCGTGGTGCAGTCCCCATTTTTGGGTCTTGGAATACGCGTGATAGAAATAAAGCTCGTGCTTCTTCTGATAACTTAGTGATTGGCTGGTCTTTGAAATAAACCCCACCTTGACTTAATTGTAATGTTCCGGCAATCGTATTGAACAAAGTACTTTTGCCCGCCCCATTACCGCCAAGAACAGTGATAAAATCTCCTTCATTGATGGTCAATTGGATATCATCCAATAATACTTTTTCTTCGTGCATCCCATTGTTGACTACTTTTCTACCATTTTTGATCGTTAAGATAGCTGTCATCGTTAGACCTCCTTTTCAAAGCCAGTTTTTAATTTCAATGCTTGTTTTACTTGTGGGATCATCAGGCAAGCCGCTAAGATGATCGCTGAGAATAGTTTCAGATAAGTCGTATCAAAACCTAATTTGATAACAGCTAAAATCAATAGTTGATAGATGATGCTTCCGACAACGATTGCTAGTAAACGCTCGATCAATGTCAACTCTTGGAAAATGACTTCCCCGATGATGATTGAAGCTAGTCCGATCACGATCACGCCGATTCCTTTATTGACATCCGCATAGCCATCGTTTTGAGCGATCAATGCGCCTGATAAAGCAATTACTCCGTTAGATAAAGTCAAACCTAAGATTTTCATGCGGTCGGTTTTGATTCCTAATGAACGTGCCATTGTCTCATTATCCCCAGTGGCAATATAGCCTTGCCCTAGATCTGTATTGAAGAAGAAGATCAATACGCTGATCAATAAGCCCAGCGATAATAATCCTAATAAGACAGTGTCAAAATAATTCGGTAAATGTAGTGCGTGGAACACATCTTGTAAGACTGGATGATTCAACAATGAAAGGTTGGGTGTGCGCATCACGAACAAGATAACTGAGTTTAAACCTGACATTACTAAGATACCGGCTAAGATGACTGGAATCTTTCCTTTTGTATAAAGTAAGCCTGTAACAAGTCCAGCTGCCATTCCGGCCAAAACCCCTAGAATCGTTGCCAATAATGGACTAACGCCATGCGTGATCGCTGTTACACAGACAGCCCCACCAAGCGGGAATGAACCTTCTGTTGTCATATCAGGGAAATCTAAAATGCGGTAAGTCATAAAAATCCCTAAACCTAATATGGCCCATAACATACCTTGTGAAATTGTGGATACGATCATTGTTCTTCCTCCTTGATCTCTGTCAGTACTTTTGCATCTTGTTTGATGGATTCAGGAATCGTGATTCCTAACAGTTCTGCTTGTTTTTCATTGACGATGATATCGCCTTTATCAAACACATAGACAGGGGTGGTGGCTGGTTCTTTCCCATTTGCTAAAGCGGCTGCCATTTTACCTGTTTGTACACCTAATTCGTATTGATTGATCCCGATTGTCGCTAATCCGCCTTGTTCGACCATCGTATCGACAGAAGGAATTACTGGGATATCTGCTTTATTTGCTTCTTTGATGACCGTTTGCATCGCGTTAGCAATCGTGTTATCTAAAGGAACATAGATAAAATCAACTGATTGGCTCATGACTTGGACGGTTTGTGCAATTTCATTCGTTGAAGGGACGGCATACTTCACTGGTGTTAGTCCTTTGGCTTTTGCCGCTTCTTCTGCTTGACTGACTTGATAACGTGAATTGTCTTCTGATGATGCATAAAGAATCCCGACCGTTTTTGCTTTTGGTAATAGTTCTGTCGCTAACTGGATCTGCGCTTCCACAGGCGGTTGGTCAGAAACTCCTGTGATGTTGCCCCCTGGTGCTTCTAAACTTTTTACTAGCCCTGCCCCTACAGGATCAGTCACTGCGCCCAAGACAAGTGGGATATCTTTTGTGGTGTTTGCGATGGCTTGTGCTGCTGGTGTCGCAATACCTACGAGAACGTCTGGATTATTTTGAACCAATTGTTGACTCATGGTTGCTAACTTACTTTGGTCGGCTTGACCATTTTGGAAATTGATTTCTAGGTTTCGTCCTTCTTCCAAACCTGACTCTTTTAATCCATCTTTGATCCCTCGATAGATTTCATCTAACGCAGGGTGACTAACGAACTGTAAGACCCCAACAACTTTCTTATCACCTGTTCGATTTCCTTCAACAGGTGGCTGATCCTTGATCGTTTCGTAGATAAATGTACCGGTCAAATAGATAAGTATCAGTGCGATTACTGCGATCAATCGTTTATTTTTCATTTTTATTTCCCCTTTTTGTTATGTATTTTTTTAAATAAATCGGCTACGTTTGTAACTTTGAGCGAATGAACAAAAAAAGACAATCACCGCTGGTACGGTCATTGTCTTTTACCAACAAAAAACCGCATAGAGCCATCTATGCGGTCGTCAAATTCTTGTCCAGCATAGATACAAACTTTAGAATCGTACATTGTTGTACTCTAAAAAGTTGTATCTACGAAAAAGTTCGCCCTTGATACAACTTATCTACGCCAGTTACGCCAATTATTTTTATGTTCTGATAAAAATTGAATTGATAAGTTCATCTTGGACCATCCTTTCCTTTAAGTGTTATCCTAAGTCTAATCGAATTTTATTTATCCGTCAACTAATTTTTTATTTTTTTGACTTTTTGTTATTTATCACTAAGTATTTCGCTACAATTACTCCAAGGTACTCTCTGTTGTTTCTTCCGCTTGTTCGCCGTTTGCTAATTCTTTTTCAAGTTGTTTGATGTTGATCAGTGGCAATCGATTCAATGCAGGAACCAAGGTTTTCTCAAGTTCCTCTTTACTTTGGTCAGAAAGGACTAAGCGATTTCTCTCTTTTCCGCCATCAAAGAAAATAATAGTGATTTTATCTTTTTCGATCCCATAACGTTGTTCTAATTCTTGGGTATCATAAACGAGTGGATAGAAGAAAATCGTTCGATTCAATTCACTACTTTGTTGCGGATCTTCAAATATATCCACCACTTGCTTGTAAAGTTCACCCTTCGGCAGACTAAACATGACAGAGATGGCTCGACTATCAGTGATCTCTTGATGCGCGGAAGAAAATGGCAAAGGCTGTAACTTTTCGGAGTGTATCGAGGAATAGATCAATGAATCCACCTGTGCTTCTTTGATTTTACTCGGCAAGAAAAACATCGCGACCGTCAACAAAAATGAACAGCTCAAAAGAAGACCGATCCGTCTGAAATATTTTTGAGGATGTTGCTCAAAATCCTCTGATAAATTCGTGTAGCTCATTATGATTTTATCCTTTATCTCTACCATTAATCGCTGCATCTTCTTTTCCCCCACCTGTTCTTTCTCTAATTATACCTAAAATCAAGCGAAAGAACGAAATAAAACACTAGTTTTTCATGTAATTTCTTTCTTTATTCTCTCTTTTATAGAAGAAATCATCCGGTCCATTGGTCTTTCCTTTCTTTTTTCGTTATAATAAGTGTACTTATGAATAGAAATGAGGAATGAATCATGTCCTTTGATGGTGTATTTACCCATGCAATGATCCATGAATTGCGCGAAACACTATTATCTGGTCGGGTCTCAAAGATCCACCAACCGTATGAAAATGAAATCATTTTGGTGATTCGTTCTCGTGGAAAGAACCACCGATTGTTGTTATCTGCTCATCCAAGCTATGCCCGTGTCCAGATCACAGAGATCGATTATCAAAATCCAGAAAATCCACCGAACTTCGTGATGATGTTGCGTAAACATTTAGATGGTGCGATTTTAGAAAATATCAAGCAAATCAAAAATGACCGAGTGATCCACTTCCATTTTTCAAAGCGGGATGAACTAGGCGACTTACAAAATATTGTTTTGATCGTTGAATTGATGGGACGACACAGTACCATCGTTTTAGTGAATCAACAAACACAAAAGATCCTAGACGCGATCAAACATATCGGCAGCTCACAAAACACGTATCGTTCGTTACTCCCTGGTGTCGAATATGTCGCACCACCTGAACAAGCGGTACTTGATCCTTTTGAAGCAACAAAAGAACAAGTATTTGAACGCCTATCAAAAATCGAGCCAAATGCAAAAGCACTACAACAAGCATTTCAAGGATTAGGTCACGACACTGCATTAGAATTAGTCGAACGGATCAATCAGCGACCGAATGAAAAAATGGCTGTCTGGGAAGAATTCTTTACTGCGATCAATCAACCTACACCCACACACTATGAAGTCGGCACAAAAGAATACTTTACGCCGATCGCTTATCAAGAATTGGCAAAACAAGCCGATTCAGCACAAGAATACGCCACATTAAGCGCGTTGTTAGATGCGTTTTACCAGGAAAAAGCGGAAAAAGATCGAGCAAAACAACAAGGCGGCGAACTGATCCGTAAAATCGAAAATGAACTGAAACGTAATCGCAATAAATTGAAAAAGCGCGAGCAGACCTTGCTTGATTCAGAAAATGCGGAAGAGTTTCGTCGTGATGGCGAACTATTGACGACTTTCATGACTCAAGTTCCTCGTGGCGCGACTGAAGTGACCTTGGCGAATTATTATGAAGAGAATCAACCAATCCGGATTGCTCTTGATCCCGCCTTAACACCTAATCAGAATGCGCAAAAGTACTTTCATCGCTACCAAAAACTTAAAAATGCGGTCAAATTGATCGGGAAACAAATCGAAGAAGCGAAAAGCGAGATCCAGTACCTTGAATCTGTCCTTTCGCAATTGGAGATTGCTGGACCGATGGATATCGAAGTGATCAAAGAAGAGCTATTATCAGAGGGCTACTTGAAAAAGAAAACAAACAAAAAACAAAAGAAAGCAAAACCTTCTCAACCTGATCGCTACTTCTCTTCTGACGGCACTGAGATTTTAGTTGGTAAAAACAATCTGCAAAATGATCAATTAACCATGAAAACTGCAAGAAAAACGGATCACTGGTTGCACGCGCAAAACATTCCAGGGTCTCACGTGATCATCAAGAGTGATCAGCCTTCTGATGAAACCATTACGGAAGCTGCTGAACTAGCTGCGTATTACTCCAAATATCGCCACTCTGCACAAGTGCCTGTGGATCTAGTGCAAGTCAAACATATTCGCAAACCGAATGGCGCTAAACCAGGATATGTGATTTACGAAAACCAAAAAACGATCATTGTGACGCCAGAAGAAGAAAAAATCCAAGCAATGACGAAAGATTGATTTTGCTAAAAAAACCGACGTCAAGAAGTCATGACTTCTGACGATCGGTTTTTTTGTGTGTTTAAAACTATCTTCAATTAAAATTGGTAGCCTGTCGCAATGATTTCTTTTGTGCCAGTTGTACGGTCAAAGGCTTCTAAGACAAATCCTGAACCATAATCGACACGATAGGTACCAGCACCAATTTTATGTCCTGCCACATTTGCATCGACTTTCTTCCAGTTATTACGAGTTTCTGTGATATAGCGATACCAATAACTATCTGACAGCACTTGGCGGTCGCCAACTACCATTCCAAGTCCATATGTATGGATGCGCCCAGCAGCATCTTTTTTGTATGGGATATCTGCTCGGATGCGTTCTTGCAAATCAACCGTTCCTGTTGCTTCACCCGTATAAAATACCCAATTGACTTCGACTGTATGTCCCGGTCGAACATTGATGGCTTGACCAGGAACAGTCCAGCCTTTTTGTGTCTCCCGTGTATGCGAAGTGGTTGTACTAAAATTGTAACTTAATTCAAGACCCATACTTGCCGAGCCAAACATTGGTACCCTGATTTCAGTACTCGCTGATGTAGAAATACCTGCAGAATGTGTGGTTGATGTCGTAATCGAATCTATATAAGTTTCGGTATAAGAAGGTGTGGTAAACGTTTGATCTTGATTTGTTTGATTATGAAAAACACTTGTATTCACAGTTTTTGACGTTTGTTTCGTTCCCATATCACTATTGACTCCTACTGAATAGGATTGACTGGACACATTTTTTGGATTGTATTCATTGCCAGTGAGTCTTTCATTCACACCAATATCTCCCCATTGATACATTTGGTAGGATAAAGCATAGGCCATCGTACTCATGCGATCGATCGTGCTTTGATTGACCGATTTCAAATACCCTTCTCCGATTTGTGGAAGCGAATCATCCGCACAAGCAACAGACTCCCCTTTAAATAGTCCTACACTCGTCGCTCCCACTACTCCTAACATTAATTTAATTACTTTTTTCATTTTGCTGATCCCCTTTATCATTATTGATAAACCGATGATGAAATCGTTACCGATCGTTTTATTAATGATATTATGTACTTTACTGCAACAATACAGTCAGACTTGAAAGAACAAAAAAATAAGCCTGAAATCAACATTCACTGATTTCACGACTTATCTTTTGCTTTACCTTCTTTTCCAATGAAAGGATTGATTCGATTTTAAACGTTCACTTCACCTGTTTCATCACCTGTTGGATACTTGTGATAAACTTCTTGGCGATATCACTTAATGGCTGCTTTCCAGAATAAATGACATATAACTCATTCATCGGACTATCCGCTAAAGGAATCAAGCGTAAATATTCTTTGATCTCCCCGATCACGATGCCAGAGCCTGAAGCATAGGCATCTGTTTCTAACACAATGTTCATCAACGTGCCACGGTCACTCGTATAGATCACCGATTCTTGTTCAGGGATCTCAATTAGATCTTCATAAAAGTAAGGAAAATTATTGCCATCTTGTGTAAACCGAACTTGTGGAAATGCTGCTAACTCTTCTACCTTTATTTCTTCTTGCTGGGCAAGTGGATGGCGCTGTCTAAGAAAGATATGGGTCTTAAATGTTCCTAAAGACTGCGCGACTAATTCCCCTTGTTCTAAGTAACGCTTGATCCCAGTGCGATTATGGTCATTCATATAAAGGATACCTAACTCGCTTTGCTGCTGTTGGACTTCTTCGATCACGTTTGCTGTTGTCGTTTCCATGATCCGAAACTGCTTCACTTCTGCTTTAAACGTCTCGATCAGTTGCGCAGTCAATGGTCCTAGAAAATCATAGTGTTGTGAAGCAATCGAAAAGCTTTCTCGCTTTTCACTTTTTTGGTAATAGTTTTCCAAAGAATCTAATTGTACTAAAATCCGTTCCGCCCGTTTTAAAAAGGCTTGACCATCTTCTGTTAGATAGGCACCTCGATTCGTGCGGGTAAATAAAGTGATACTTAATTCATTTTCCAATTCTTTGATCGCTGCAGAAAGGCTTGGTTGAGAAACAAACAATTTTTTTGCTGCTTCTCGAAAACTTCCATTATTCGCTACCGCAGTGACATATTTCAATTGTTGGATGTTCATTTCGTCCCCTTGTAATAATAAATTTTTCGTTCCTTTAGTGGTTGTAATGGACGATTATTTGGTTGCGCATATTGTCCTTTGAATGGGATCAAAAAATCACGGTTCAATTGACCGACTTGATCCATGACGAACCATTGGATCGGCCCACTCGTTGGCGGAGTGGTCAATGAGCCAACGTAATGATAATGACTTTTCTGCTCAGGGAAAAAGACAGAGGCATCGGTCCAATGCTCATGGGCATCGAGATCCCATTTGTCGCCATTTTGGCGATCGTACAACCAACCCTCATCATTTGATAGATGGTACATCGCACCAACCACTAAGTTTTCTTGTCGTTCGTTCGTATGGACAAAGTGAAACTCGATATCTTCTTGTTTCCCATTGATGACGTGTTCTGACGGCATATGAAAATGGATGTCGGTCAAATAGTATTTGTCTTCATTGAAAAGAACGTAACTGATTTGATCGTATGGCACAAGATGGATCGTGTTCTTGAACTCCTTATCCGTGAAGCGTTGCTTCTGATAATGAAAAGACAGTGTTTCTTTCGTGTCACTGCTTTCTTCACATGTAACTAGAGAAATGGGCGATTGCCACTCAAATTCGGCTCCTTTTGCAAACCAATCGCACAATCCTGCCCAATGTTCCGGTCCTCTTTCACCAGAATAACCCCACTCAACATCCATATTCTTCTTCAACTAAAATTCCTCCTGAATCAGTTACCTACAAGGCACTTCGACTATTCTTTTTCTTTTTTGACAATGTTTGAAACAGCTGCTAAGAAATCCTCTTTTCCATAGAATTCTTGATTGAGCAACTCCGGAAAGATCTCCTTGAAAAAATATTGGACGGAAGGTCGATGGTCGAAGCCTTTGATCGTTGTGACTGCCTCAATAAACATCTCTTTATAGACTTTCTCCGGATTATTTTTACTGATCTCATCAAATGATTCGTACAACAAATCGATTTTATCTGAAACTGCTAATAATTCGCCTTCGACCGTATCGTCTTTTCCTTCGAACAAGCGGCGACGATAGACGTCTTGTAACGCTTCGGGAATTTCTTGATTGATGAACTCATCCGTCATTTTTTCTTCGACAGTCTGTAGCATCCCCCGCAACTCTTTACTTGCATATTTTACTGGAGTTTTGATGTCGCCGATAAAACGTTCAGTGTAATCATGGTTCAAAGCTTTTTCATACAAGAGTTTCCAATCGATTGATTGCCCATGGAGTTCTTCAATATCACCTAAGACTTGCGCAATTGAAGCCACACGATAGGAATGAGCCGCAACAGTATGTTCAGTGTGTTTGAAGAAACCTGGCGCCCGTGTGATTCTTTCTAAGTTATTTAGTCCTAAAATAAATTCATTCAATCCCATAAAGATTCCTCCTCCTTGAGATGACTTTTCCGATAATCTTATCATTAAATAACTTGAATTCGCAAATTTTCAGCTTATTATCTTTAGAGGTTTTCATTTATAAAAGAATAGTTTTTACTATGTATCATCAGGATTTACCTATTCCACAAATAGAAAAAGGGCTGAAACAACAAATGTTTTCCGCCCTTTTTTCAACTTAATCCGTCACCCAGTTCTCAGGATCTTTTTTCCATTCTTTTAGTAAAGCTAATTCTGTTTCGTCGATGGTTTTATTTTCTAAAGCAAATTCGATCAGCACAGAATAATTCGTCAAAGTAACCAATGGTAGACCCGCTGCTTCAAAGTTAGCTTTTCCTTTTGGCAACTCGTAAGTAAAGATAGCTGCGACACCTAAAACATCCGCACCTTCTCGTTTCGCTGCTTCAGCGGCTTCTAGTACACTTCCACCTGTTGAGATCAAATCTTCAATGACCACCATTTTTTGTCCTTCGAAGATCCGTCCTTCGATTTGGTTCCCTTTGCCATGAGCTTTCGCTTTGCTGCGAATATAGACCATTGGTAAGTCTAAGATCTCAGCTACCCATGCTGCATGAGGGATTCCTGCAGTTGCCGTTCCAGCAATCACTTCGACTTCTGGAAATTCTTGCTTGATTTTTTCAGCTAATCCTTGAGCGATTTCTTTTCTTACTTTTGGATAACTCATCGTGATGCGATTGTCACAATAGATGGGGCTTTTGATGCCACTTGCCCAAGTAAATGGTTGGTTTGGGCTTAAGAAAACAGCTTCGATTTCTAAAAGGTCTTTGGCAATAGTTTGTTCGATATTCATAGATCAACGACTCCATTCTGCTTTGATTGTTTGATAGGCTTGGTAAGGATCTTCTGCTTGTGTGATAGGTCGACCGACAACGATAAAGGTTGATCCGATTTCTTTTGCACGGGCTGGTGTCACGATTCTGGTTTGGTCACCAGCAACTGTTCCTTCCGGTCGGATGCCAGGGGTTAGACACGTAAATGTGTCACCTGCTTTTGCTTTGATCGATGCCACTTCAAGTGCTGAAGATACGACCCCATCTAAACCTGCTTCTTTTGCACAAGCTGCGTAGTGGATCACACTTTCTTCTAAGGGTACTTCGATCAGTTGATCATGGTACATCTCTTCTTCACTTGTGGAAGTCAGTTGCGTGATTGCTAAAAGTAAAGGTCGTTTCTTACCTTCGGGTGTTCCATCTGTCAAGCCACGCATCGCCGCTTCCATCATACGGATACCGCCGGCAGCATGGACACAAGTAATGTCTACGCCTAATTTTGCTAGGCCTCGCATCGCTTTTTCCACGGTATTTGGGATATCATGTAATTTCAAATCTAAGAAAACGTCATGTCCAGCGTCTTTTAACCAACGAACGATGATTGGTCCTTCTTGATAAAAGAGCTCCATACCGATTTTAACGAATAACTTTTCGTCTTCTGGGAAACGTTGCATAAAGGTTTCTACTTCTTGCCAAGATGAAAAATCTAAAGCAATAATTGGTCGTTGATTCATTGATTTCTACCTTCTTTCACTTCTTTGATCAATTGCTTTAAAGACTCAATGCCTAACTCGCTCATTCTCGCTGGTAGGTCTGCAATCAGTTTTGGACAGATATAAGGGTCGGTAAAGTTGGCTGTCCCAACAGCAACTGCACTTGCACCTGCCATATACATCTCCAGTACATCATCAACGGTTTGCACACCGCCCATCCCAATGATCGGCAAGTTTGAGACACTTGCCACCTGATGGATTAAACGAATAGCCACCGGTTTGATTGCTGGTCCTGAGAGACCGCCTGTTTGATTGGCAAGAATCGGTTTTCTAGTTTTCAGATCGATACGCATCCCCAGCAAGGTATTGATCATCGTAAACCCATCGGCGCCGCCAGCTTCAATAGCCTGTGCCACTGGCACGATATCCGTAACATTAGGAGATAATTTGACATAGACAGGGACATTCGCCACTTTTTTCACCGCTTGTGTCAGTTGGAACGCCACATCTGGGTCAGTACCAAAAGCAATTCCGCCATGTTTGACATTTGGACACGAGATATTAAGTTCGATGGCATGGACATTCGGTGCATCACCGATCTTGCCACAAACTTCAACATAGTCTTCTTCACAGGCGCCAGCGACATTTGCTATGATCGGCAAATCTTTATAGGTGGCTAATTCAGGTAGCGATTTTTCCATGACCACTTCCATTCCAGGATTTTGCAACCCGATCGCATTGAGCATACCAGAAGGTGTTTCTGCTACTCGCGGCGTGGGATTACCAAAGCGCGCTTTAGGTGTCGTCGCCTTGACCATGATTGCGCCAAGTTGGTTCAAATCGTAGTATTTGCCATATTCTTTGCCAAATCCAAAGCAGCCACTTGCTGGCATGATTGGATTCTTCAAGTTTAATCCTGGAAGTTTAACTGCTAAAGGGTTACTCATAAAATCACCTCTCCTGCTTGGAAAATCGGTCCTTCATCACAGACTTTCAAGCTTTTCGTTCCTGTTTCATCGCCTGGGACATGACAGACACATGCGTAACATGCACCGACACCACAGGCCATGCGAGACTCTAATGACAATTGGACGTTAGGATGACCGGCGAAAAGCTGTTCCACTGTCTTTAGTAATCCATTTGAACCGCATGCAAAAATAGCAGCAGGCTTATCTTTTGCCGCAAGTAATAGATTACCGACATTCCCATGGAGTCCATAGGTGCCGTCATCCGTTGCGATCCTTGTATCACCTAGCTTTAGAAATTCTTCTTCATAATACATTACTTCTTGTGAAGCAAAGCCTAAAAAGTGAATCGCTTTGACGCCTCGTTCCTTCAGCTGTTTCGATAGTTCGTATAAAGGAGGAACACCGATCCCTCCACCGACAATGAAGACCTCATCTTTGTTCGTTAATCCTGAAAGATCGAAGCCATTCCCTAAAGGCCCTAAGACGTCTAAAGAATCACCAGCAGTCAATTCTGCGAAATGCTTTGTTCCGTCTCCTTCTACACGGTAGATGATACGACAAGTTTTTTGTGATTGATCGATCTGGTTGATACTGATTGGTCGGCGCAACAACAAATCTGCTCGGGGTACGCGAATATGAAGGAATTGTCCAGGGCGTGTCATTTCTTGGACTAATTCCCCAGTCAGTGTCATTTCATAGATTCGTGGTGCTAGTTGCCGTTGGTGAACGATTTTCATTACTTCTTGTTTCATCTTAACACTCCTATGTTTTGGGACTTTTCGCTAGACTGCTTTGCTTTTTTCATTTTTTAAATAGGAGGGCAATTGCCCTCCACGATTAGATTGCTTGTGTTGAAAATGCTCGGGATTCCATCACGCGGACGATCGCATCCGCAGTATCAAGGGAAGTAAACAATGGCGTGCCATGCTCTACTGCTTCACGTCGAATGATAAAACCATCTTTTGACGCATTCCCACGATCTTTATCAATGGTATTGACGACCACTTGTGCTTTGCCCGCACGAATCAGGTCAACGACATTTTTCTCTTTTGTTTCCTCAGAGATTTTAGCTACTGGTGTCACCACAAGTCCGTGTTGTTCAAAGAACACTGCGGTATTTTTCGTTGCCAATAAGCTATAGCCGATTTCTGCGAAGCGTTTTGCTAGACCTAAGGCTTCTTCTTTCGTTTCATCGGCGATCGTAAACAAGACAGCACCATAATCAGGCAAGCGTAAACCAGATGCTTCGAACGCTTTATACAGCGCTTTGTCTAAGTTTTGATCCGAACCCATGACTTCACCTGTCGATTTCATCTCTGGGCCTAAATAAGTGTCCACTTTATGCAACTTCGTAAATGAGAAAACTGGCGCTTTGACATGGACGTTGGCAGTTTCAGAGTACAAACCATCTTCATAGCCTAAGTCTTTCAATTTTTCTCCTAAGATGGCTTTTGTCGCGATCTGTGCCATCGGGATATTCGTCACTTTGCTCAAGAAAGGAACCGTTCGACTCGCACGTGGGTTCACTTCGATGACATATACTTGGTTGTCATGGATCACGAATTGGATGTTCATCATCCCGATACAATTCAACCCTCGTGCTAAACGGATCGTGTAATCTTCGATTGTTTGCTTGATTTCCTCTGACAGCGCTTGTGGTGGATAAACCGCCATAGAATCGCCTGAATGGACCCCTGCACGTTCGATATGTTCCATGATTCCTGGGATCAAGACGGTTTCGCCATCACAGATCGCATCGACTTCGCACTCACTACCGATCAAGTAACGATCGACTAAGACTGGATGTTCTGGTGAAGCTTTGACCGCATGTTCCATATAATCTTCTAGATCGCGTTGGTTCTCAACGATCTCCATTGCCCGACCTCCCAAGACATAGCTTGGACGAACAAGTACTGGATAGCCGATTTTATTGGCAACTGCAACTGCTTCTTCTTTACTTGTCGCAGTATCTCCTAGTGGCTGAGGCACCCCTAATTCTTGTAACGCTTGTTCGAATAGATCACGGTTCTCCGCACGATCAAGGTCTTCGATCGTTGTGCCTAGGATTTTTACACCTGCTTTTGCTAATGGTTCAGCTAGATTGATCGCTGTTTGTCCTCCAAATTGGACGATGACACCGATTGGTTGTTCCAACTCGATGACATTCATCACATCTTCAAAAGTCAAAGGCTCAAAGTAAAGTTTATCAGAAATCGAGAAATCTGTCGAAACGGTTTCAGGATTACTATTCATGATGATTGCTTCATAGCCTGCTTGTTGAATGGCTTTGACTGAATGAACTGTTGCATAATCAAATTCTACTCCTTGTCCGATACGGATCGGTCCAGAACCAAGTACTAGAACAGACGGTTTTTCTGAACGATGGCTTTCATTTTCGATTTCATACGTACTATAGAAGTAAGGTGTGTGGGATTCAAATTCGGCAGCACACGTATCGACCATTTTGTAAACAGGTTGAATGTTCTTTTCCGTACGTAATTGGCGAATCGCTTCCGTCGTCGTTTTCCACAATTCCGCAATTTTGCGATCTGTGAAGCCATTTTGTTTCACAGCAAGAAGTAGATCCAGCTGTTTCGGTTGTGCCGAAAGCTCCTCTTCTAATTCAATGATATGCAACAATTTATCCAAGAAGAATAAATCGATTTTCGTCAAGTCTGCCAATTCTTGGATCGGATAGCCACGACGGATCGCTTCGGCTAAGTAGAATAAACGATCATCTTGTGCTCGGACGATTTTCTCCATCAAACGTTCTTCACTGACTGTCTTCAGTTCTGGCAATTCAAGGTGGTGCGCCCCGATTTCTAATGAACGAACGGCTTTTAGTAAAGATTCTTCGATGTTACGACCGATCGCCATCACTTCGCCGGTTGCTTTCATTTGCGTGCCTAAGACACGTTCACCGTTTTCGAATTTGTCGAAAGGCCAACGTGGGATTTTTGCTACTACATAATCCAATGCGGGCTCAAATTCTGCATAAGTCGTTCCTGTTACTGGATTTTTCATTTCATCCAAGGTCAAGCCTAACGCGATTTTAGCTGCTAATTTTGCGATCGGATAGCCGGTCGCTTTACTTGCTAAAGCAGAGGAGCGTGAAACACGAGGGTTCACTTCGATGACATAGTAGTTGAAACTATGAGGGTCTAATGCTAACTGAACGTTACAGCCACCTTCGATTTTCAATGCACGGATGATCGATAGTGACGCATCTCTTAACATTTGATATTCATGGTCTGCTAATGTTTGACTCGGTGCAAAGACGATTGAATCCCCTGTATGGATACCGACTGGATCGAAATTTTCCATGTTGCAGACAACGATGGCATTATCGGCAGAGTCGCGCATCACTTCATATTCGATTTCCTTGAAGCCTGCAATACTACGTTCAATCAAACATTGTGTGACGGGCGACAAGCTCAAGCCATTTTCCGCGATTTGTCGTAGTTCGGCTTCATTCTCACACATACCACCACCAGTCCCCCCTAATGTGAAGGCTGGTCGAACGATGATCGGGTAACCGATTTTATTGGCAAAGGCGACTGCTTCTTCCACCGTTGTCACGATTTCTGATTCTGGGATCGGTTGATTTAATTCTTCCATCAACTTTTTGAACAAGTCACGATCTTCTGCTTGGTCGATCGCACTTAATTTCGTCCCTAATAATTCGATGCCTAATTCGTCCAAGATTCCTGATTCAGCTAATTCCATCGCCATATTCAAACCTGTTTGCCCACCTAATGTCGGTAAGATCGCATCAGGACGTTCTTTTCGCAAAATTCGTGAGACAAATTCTAATGTGATTGGTTCTAGGTAGACTTGATCGGCAATTTCTTTATCAGTCATGATCGTTGCTGGATTGGAGTTGACTAAGACGACTTCGTAGCCTTCTTCTTTTAAAGCAAGACAAGCCTGTGTACCTGCATAGTCAAACTCAGCGGCTTGACCAATGATGATCGGACCAGAACCGATCACCATGATTTTATTGATATCTGTGCGTTTTGGCATTAGAATTGCTCCTTTCCAGCGTCCATCATTTCCATAAATTCATCAAATAAATGTAGTGCATCATGTGGGCCAGGTGCTGCATCTGGATGGAATTGCACACTGAAGGCAGGATAGCGACGGTGACGGACACCTTCGACTGTGCCATCATTGACTTCCACATGAGTGACAATTAATTTTTCCGGATCGATCGTTTGTTCATTTACCGCATAGCCATGGTTTTGTGACGTAAAATCGATTCTTCCTGTTGCAACTTCACGCACAGGATGATTCAGTCCACGATGACCAAATTTCATCTTGTACGTATCTGCACCATTTGCTAGTGCAAAAAGTTGATGCCCCAAGCAGATGCCGAAAATCGGGATTTTTCCTTGGATTTGTTTGATCATCTCGATCGCTTCTGGTACATCTTTCGGATCCCCTGGTCCATTCGTCAGCATCACGCCGTCTGGCGATAATGAAAGGATCGTTTCCGCATCCGTATTGTACGGTAAGACTGTTAAATTACAGTCACGCTTACTCAATTCACGTAAGATGCTATGTTTCAATCCAAAATCAATGACTGCCACATTTCTTCCTGTTCCTGGGCTAGGATAAGGTTTATTGGTTGAAACTTGTTGGACTTGGTTCGTTGCCAAGACGGTTGCTTTTAGTTGGTCAAACGCATGTTCAAATGTGTCGCCTGCATCCACGATACTGGCTTTCATCGTCCCAACTTCACGGATTTTTCGTGTCAACGCCCGTGTATCGATGCCAGAGATACCAGGGATTCCTTTTTGTTTCAAGAACTCGTCTAATGTCATTTGGTTACGCCAATTTGACGCAACACGTGCATGCTCTTTGACCACTACACCTTTACACGTTGGTGCAATCGATTCATAATCATCACGGTTGACGCCATAATTCCCTACCATCGGGTACGTAAATGTAATGATCTGTCCATTAAAACTTTGGTCTGTGATCGTTTCTTGATATCCTGTCATACTTGTCGTAAAGACGATTTCTCCAAACACATTGGCTGTCGCGCCAAATGATTTCCCTTTAAATACTGTGCCATCTTCTAAAATCAGCAACCGTTCCATCCAATTATTCCCCCTTATGCCAAACAAGTTTTCCGTTGACAAATGTCATCAATGTTTCCCCTTTGATTTCCCAACCGACGAAAGGTGTGTTCTCGCCTTTTGATAAGAAATCTTTTTTATCGATTACTGCAGAATGCGCAATATCGTAAACTGCCAAGTCTGCTGGTGCGCCGATCGTCAAGGTGCCAGCTTCCAAACCAAAGATGGCTGCTGGTTTGACTGCCATCCAGTCAATCACTTGCTCTAGTGTGAATTTTCCTGTTTCAACAAAATGTGTATACACGAGTTGGAAGGCTGTTTCACTTCCAACGATCCCGAAAGGTGATTGCAAGAAACTTTGACTTTTTTCTTCTAATCCGTGTGGAGCATGGTCGGTGGCAATACAATCGATCGTGCCATCAAGCAAGCCTTCGATCAATGCCTCGCGATCGGCTTTGCCTCTCAACGGTGGATTCATTTTCCAAAAACCAAAATCTTCTGGGATATCTTCATCGATCAAGATCAGATGATGCGGTGAAACCTCTGCAGTCACGTGAATCCCGGCTTTTTTCGCATCGCGGATCACCCGCACACTTTCTTTTGTTGAAACATGGCAGACATGATAGTGAACGCCTGTTGCTTCCGCTAATAGGAGATCACGAGCAATTTGAGAAGACTCAGTCACACTCAAAATACCTGGCAACCCTAGCTCTTCTGCTTTTTCTCCTGCGTGCATCACACCGCCAAATAATAATGATTCATCTTCTGTGTGAGCAACGAGTGCTTTATTGTTTTTCGCAGCTTCTTTCATCGCTAAGTACATCGTGCCTGCTGTTTGCACGCCGACACCATCATTGGTAAAAGCAAATGCGCCTTCATTGATCAATGCTTCTTGATCGACCAGTTCTTCACTTCGAAGATTTTCAGTGATCGGTGCATACTGTAATACTTTGACGACAGCATCACGTTTGATGATGTCATAGACTTGTTTTAATTTTTCTGCTGTATCAGGTACTGGGTCAAGATTTGGCATCGCACAAACAGTGGTGAACCCACCTCGAGCAGCTGCTTTCGTGCCAGCTTCGATCGTTTCCTTGTAAGTAAAGCCAGGCTCTCTCAGATGGACATGGACATCCACTAATCCAGGTGTGATCAACTGCCCTTGTGCATCAAACACTTCATCAAATTCAGCCTCAGGAAAGCCTGTACCGATTGCTTTGATCTTTCCTTCTTCGATCCAAATTTCTGCTGGTGTTGTTTCATTTCTTTTTGTATTGATTTGACCGTTTTTAATGAGTGTTTTCATGTTTCTTCCTCCTCTTATGTTTATGCTTTTCCACTTAATACAGCTTCTAAGATCGCCATTCTGACAAATACACCATTGCTCATTTGTTGAATGATCCGTGACTGTAACCCTTCAACCAGTGAATCCGCCAATTCGACATCTCGATTGACTGGTGCCGGGTGCATGATGATTGCATGTTTTTGCATTTTTTTAGCGCGTTCGACTGTCAAGCCGTACTCTTGATGATAGCCTTCTTTTGAAAAACTTTCTTTTCCATCGTGGCGTTCATGTTGCACACGTAACATCATCATGACATCGACTTGATCCAGCAAGTCATCTAGTGGTAAGTAATGACCGTAAACTTCAAATTCATCGTCATACCATTCTCTTGGACCTGAGAAGAAAACCTGTGCGCCAAGACGTTTCAACATCTGCATATTCGATTTTGCGACACGAGAATGTGTGATATCTCCGACGATCGCCACTTTCAAGCCTTCAAAATAGCCAAATTCTTCATAGATCGTCATCAAATCAAGTAAGCACTGCGTTGGATGTTGCCCGCTACCGTCACCGCCATTGATGATCGAGCATTGGATCGTTTTACTTTGGATCAATTCGTCATAGTAGTTTTCATCTCCATGACGGATAACAGCTACATCCACCCCAAGTGCAGACATCGTTAGAACGGTATCGTATAATGTTTCACCTTTTGTAACTGAACTTGTACTTGCTTCAAATTCGATCACTTCAAGACCAAGTTTCTTTTCTGCTACATCAAAACTTTTATGCGTTCGTGTACTGTTTTCAAAGAACAAGTTCGTTGCAAAATATTGGGATTTTTGTGGTGACCAAGTTGCGCCCTGTTTGAACTCTTGTCCTCGTCGGATCAACCCCATTACTTCTTGGTCTGTTAATGCTTCTACCGTTAATAAGTGTTTTAAACTGATGCGTTCTGATTTGATGATCATGCGATGTCCTCCTTAATTTTCTTCGCTGCGTGAAGTTTCTGGTAAGATAAGATTTAAAATGATTCCTAAAACTGTTGCTAGTGCCATGGCAGATAAAGTGAATGTCCCGACTTCTAGGACTAATCCCCCGATACCTACGACTAAGATGACTGAAGCAATCAATAGATTTTTCTTTTTATCAAAATCGATTTTGTTTTCGACTAAGATTTTCATCCCACTTGCCGCAATCACTCCGAATAGGATGAAACTGATACCTGAAATGACTGGGCCAGGAATACTTAATATCAAAGCACTTAGTTTGCCAATGAAGCCAAGGATCACTGCGAAGACCGCTGCGCCTCCGATCACGAACACGCTGTGTACGCGAGTGATTGCCAAGACGCCGATATTTTCACCATAACTTGTCACTGGCGGCCCACCAACAAAAGCTGCCACTAATTGAGCCAAGCCATCTCCTGTCAATGTACGGTGTAAGCCTGGATCTTCAAAGAAATTTCGTTTGGTCAATTTGTTCAAGACCATCAAATGGCCGATGTGTTCGGTCATTGTGACAAAGGCGATCGGTGCCATCGTAGTGATTGCCCCTATATATAACTTCGGTTGATATTGCACAAATGGAATCTCAAAGTTAGGCAGCGCGAACCATGGCGCATCGATGATTGGTTGGGTGTCAACGATCCCGAAAAGCAAAGCCACGATGTAACCAGAGATGATGCCAAGCAAGATCGGTAATAATCCTAGAAACCCGCGTAAGAACATATTGAAGAAAATCGTCAATCCTAAAGTGATCAACGCAACTGATAGATATTTGAAATCGTAATGGTCTTGATTGAACATCGCGTTGTTTGCTGCGTTGGCAGCTAAACCTAAACCGATGACCATGATGACTGGGCCAACCACGATCGGTGGCAAGATTTTGTCTAACCAAGCCGAACCGATTTTCTTGATGATCAACGCAACGATCAGATAGACAAGTGCTGTTGTCATCGCGCCTTGTGCGATCGCCGGGAAGCCGTCGGTTTTCATCAACATCTGCATAGCGGCGATGAACGCAAAGCTACTGCCTAGATATGCTGGAATCTTCCCTTTTGTTGTAATCAAGTAAACGATCGTTCCTAATCCTGAACTGACCAAGGCAATCCCAGGGTCGATTCCGACTAAGATCGGTACTAAGACAGTTGCACCGAACATCGTGAATAAATGCTGTAAACTTAAACCCACCCAGTGTCCAATGGTTGGTCGATCATGGATGTCTAATACCACACTATCGTTGTGGAACTTTTTTTCTTCTGCCATCTTGCCTTACTCCTCTACTTTTCCTCGTTTAAGATCATGATGCGATCTTGTCCATCTAATTCTTGCATCTCTACTAAGATTTCTTCTTTTTTTGCTGTAGGGATATTTTTTCCTACGTAATCTGCGCGGATCGGTAATTCTCGGTGTCCCCGATCAACTAGAACTGCTAGTGAGATTTTTCTTGGACGACCAAAGTCCATGACTGCATCCATTGCAGCGCGGATCGTCCGTCCTGTGTATAACACATCATCGATCAAGATAACTTCTTTTCCTTCTAAACTGACTGGAATATCTGAAGAATGCAATTCTGGTTCTTGAGCGATCTCTTTTTTATCGTCACGGTACAATGTGATATCAAGTTCTCCTACAGGTACTTCGATATTTTCGAGTTGTTTCAGACGTTCGGCAATTCGAGCAGCGATGTAGATCCCTCTCGTTTTGATTCCGACTAAGACGATCTCTTCGATACTTTGATTTCTTTCGATGATTTCGTAAGTGATACGTGTTAGCGCTCGTTTCATCGTTACTTGATCCACTACTTCTTTTGCTTGCATCATTTTTCCCCCTCCATTTTTTACACAAAAAAACTCCTGCCCTAAGAGGACAGGAGGAATGTTTAGACTGAGTGTATACTACCACACCGGTCGCTTTGTGTATGCGACGTCATTGAGCAAGTCTCGCTATGGCGCACCACAGGAATTCTTACTCACACCCTTCTTAGCCTCACGGGACTAAACTTAAAGGACTGCTATTAAGTTTTTCTTTTATTGTTTATTACTATACCGTTAAGTACTTTAAAAAGCAATATCTTTTCTCAACTTCTCTAAAGTTTTTTCAAAAACTTCTGGCAATGGTGCCTCAAAGGTCATTCGTTCATTCGTTTGAGGATGAGTGAAACCTAATAATTTCGCATGTAAAAATTGGCCATTGCCTTTGAGGGTTTTCTTTGGTCCATATACGGGATCACCTGCTAAAGGATAACCAATATACTTCATATGCACACGGATCTGATGCGTACGCCCTGTTTCTAATTGTAACTCTACTAAAGTGAAATTCTCAAAACGTTCTAGTACAGTAAAATGCGTCACAGCTGGTTTTCCATCTTCGCGGATCGCTTGCATTTTTCGATCGACTTTTGAGCGCCCGATAGGTGCATTGATCGTCCCTTTTTCATGAGGAATAACGCCATGGACTAAAGCAATATATTTTCTTAGGGAAGTTTTATCTTTCAATTGCTGCGCCAACGCTTCATGGGCTTGATCATTTTTGGCGATCATCAATAATCCAGACGTGTCTTTATCGATTCGATGGACGATCCCTGGACGGATCACGCCATTGATCGATGATAGATTTTTCATATGGTACATCAACGCATTGACTAGTGTTCCTTGGGCATGACCAGCAGAAGGATGAACGACCATGCCTTGTGGTTTATTGACCACAGCTACGTCGTCATCTTCATAGACGATTTCTATTGGTAAGTCTTCTGCTACGATCTCAAGTTCTTCAGGCTCTGGTACTTCCACGACGATTGCATCAGCCGATTTTACTTTGTAATTCGCTTTTACTGGTTCCCCATTTACGGAAACGGCACCGTCTTTCAACCATTGTTGAACTTGTGAACGACTATGATCCGCAAATAATGCTGTCAGAACTTTATCGATCCGTCCTTTTTCTTCTTTGATAGTTGCTTTTAATTGTGTCATTTTTTTCGTTGTTCCTTTTCATCTAAAATAATATAAATCAATACGCAGATCACACCGATCACTAGAGAAATGTCTGCCACATTAAAAATCGGGAAATTCACGAAATCAGTTTGGAACATATCGATCACATACCCTAAACGGACACGATCGATAAAGTTACCGATTGCTCCAGCTAGAATCAATGTCAGACCGATCATGAACCAACGATTTCCGTTGCTACGATTTTTGATCATCAACGTCAAGATCACTACAACTGCAATGATCGTCACGACAGTAAAAAACCACATTTTTCCTTCTAGTAAACTCCAAGCTGCTCCGAAATTACGGATATGATTCAAGGACAAGATCCCTGGAATCACTGATTTCGTTTCTCCTAAAGCAAAGTTATCGACGATCAACCATTTTACCCATTGATCTAAGCCGATGATCAACGCACTTATAATCCAATATATCGCTAACAAACAATCATTCCTTTTCTACTTCATGATAAATATCTCTTGGTCTGATGATCCCTAATAAATTTCCGTTAGGGTCGCCGTTTTTGGTGATCAACACAGCCTCAAGCGTACCCTGCTCGCCAAACATTTTTTCTACTTCAGCAATCGTTGTCTGAGCGGATACAAAATGATAATTGGTGTACTTACCATCTTGAGTGATCAGATCGGCAGCTATTTTTCCTTGAAGATCGATCACACCATGATGACTTTCTTTGGCTAACCAAAAACCTAACATCCGCAACGTCACTAATCCTTTGAATGTTCCTTTATGATAAAGCGGGAACTGAGAATAACGCTTTTGAGCAACAGTCTCCAACAAACTAGGTAATGGGATGTCCCATTCAAACCCAGTTACATGCTTTGCGAAACGCGGTAACACTGTTTCTGGACGAATCAGTTCTTGCTCGATTCTTTGGATACGCTTCGTCGCCCATTCATTAGGTTCAGCGATAATAAAATCGACGGCGATCCGATCATGCACGATCGCATTACGTAATTGAGCCAACTGTAGTAAGTCATCCTCATATTTTTTGATACTTTGGTGTTGCTTTTGTGCTAAACGACGAACGAGTTCAGTGAACCCCATATTTCGTGGATTCCCCATCTCTTCTTGCATCCATTTTTCGATCCGATTAAAGCTACTCAAAAAAAGATCAGAATTCTTCATCACTAGCCTCCTTGATGACATATGCTTTATTTTTTATAAATAGAAAGAAACCAATCATTACGACGACGATCAGTAAACTATAAAGGATACTTTGAATAGCAACAGCACTGATCCCTGTAAATAAGAAAAGTACGGGATATAACTGTAATAGCAATAAATTCATCGTAATCCGATAGTTTTTAGTTGGTTCTGTTATCGTATAGACTGGACTTTTGAGCCAAAAAAAGGTGACTTGCATCTGAAACGGGGCGTCTACATCTAGAGTAACAGATTGGTTTTGCCCCAAACTGATTTTCCGATCATCCACCCGTAATGTGATTGGACTACCCATTCCGTAAAATCCCGTATCTCTAGTAACATTCACTTCCATTTTCGCTCCTCCTATTATGCGTTAGTCTCTATCAAAACACAAGCGGAATCTCTGTTATCCCTAATGGATCGATCCTTATATCATCTTTTTCAGCAATCATTTTTCCTCATTTTCATCCTCTAATTTACTTTCCAGTCTTTTCTGCCCAAATCGATTGACAGAAGAAACCAAAAACACTAAGGCAGACATAAATAAAGCCGAAGATATAAATGTAATCCCTAAAATCGCTAAAAAATGAGGATCGAAATAACCAGTGTATAACTCATGATATAAGCTATAATTTCTCACCCCAGTAACTGCAGAAACGAATACACTTCCAACAATGACTGCTAACACTCGTAATTTCTTTGCATGTTTGGATTGATCGATAAGCTCGTGACCAATCAGTGAGCCACGGATCAATAAATAGATGAACGCTACTCCTAGCAACAATAATTCGGTAAACACTTCAGAAACTGGTTGCTCCAACAAATAACTTTTTACAAAGATCGAAGTCCCTAATAATACCAATAATAACAAAAAGGCTTCACTTTGTATTTGATTATTGACCTGTACGATACGTTCATCTTTAAGTTTATTCTTTTTCATCTTTATCCTCCCAAAATAGATCATCTAATGTTTGATTTAATTCATGGCAGATGGCCTGACACAACTTGAGTGTGGGATTATACTTCCCTGCTTCAATCAATCCAATCGTTTGCCTTGTCACTCCTACACGTTGGGCCAATTCTTCTTGGCTTAAATCATTTGCTAAACGCGCGAGTTTCATTCGGATGTTTTTCAACTTGATGGTTAACCTCCATTCTTCACAGTCATCCTGATTGTAAACTATATCTTACTAAATGTAAAATATATATTGCTTCAAAAGAAAGAAAATGAAGATTAGTGATAATAAAAATACAGGAAAAGCATTATTTCTTTTAAAATTTTTGAACTGAATAAGTAGAATTAATTCTTCAGTCCCATTTTCATTTTAGAGATAAAAAAACATAATAAGCTCTAATAGAAGGAAATCATTACAAAATATACTGAGATTATCGAAAGAAATATCCTTCTTAGTCGCCGACATGCACCCCGACTACTTACAGCCCGCCAAATGTGTTCTGCCAAATACAAGTGAAGTGATTGATCGATGTCATATTGTCAAATATAGATTCAAGCTTTCAGTGAGTTGCCTATACGTGCTATGCAGAAAAACTGAACAAGAACTGGCGCTTTCTACTAAAAAAACGTGCAATCATTTCCGCGTGAATATGAAACATACAACAGTTTCCGAGCACCTAAATAAATACCCATTTCTTACTGAAGTAATGATGCTTGATTGATTGGGGTTTCAACATTCCAAAAAAGAGGTGTGCTCTTTTTTATGAATCAGTAGAAGGCATCACCAATGAGATGATCTATCCTTACTCTAATTAAAATATAGAAGCGAAGAATGCCCACGTAAAGACAATAAAGCGATTATCTTAAGGATTTAAACTGTTTGTCCACATGAAAAATAGAATCTATTAAATCAATTAATTAAAGTGAGATAACAAAAAATCTGAACCAGAATGAGGTTCATTCTGATCCAGATTTGATTTTTTTCAACGCATTAATCCTGATTGACAAAGAGCAAGAAAATAGTTGCTCTATTTTTTAGATTATGCACTTTCATATTGAAAAGGTCTAGTTAAGACTACTTCAAATTTTTAATTTTTCGATTAGAATAAACCGATTACTTCTCCTTGATTCGTTACGTTCATATTCAAGGCGGCTGGTTTTTTTGGTAATCCAGGCATCGTCATCACTTCGCCTGTCAAAGCGACTAAAAATCCGGCACCTAACTTAGGTACAAATTCACGGATCGTGATTGTGAAATCCTCTGGTGCACCTAATAATGTTGGATCATCAGAAAAAGAGAACTGGGTTTTTGCCATACAAACCGGTAAGTCAGACCAACCATTTTTCTCAAATTCAATGATTTGATTTTCTGCTTTTTTACTAAAAGAGACTTCTTTGCCACCGTAGATTTTTTGAACAACCGCTTGGACTTTTGTTTTGATCGGATCACTGGATTGGTACAATGGAACGTAATCCGCGCTTTCTGTATCGATCAATTCTACGACTGCCTTTGCTAAGTCCACGCCACCTTCCGCACCATTTTCCCAAACACTTGCGCGTTTTGCTACGACTCCTTCTTTTTCACACAATTCTTTCAGTAATTCTAATTCAGCGTCTGTATCAGTCACAAACTCATTGATTGCGACGATCACTGGAATCTGGTAACTTTTCATATTACGAATATGCCGTTTTAAGTTCGCATATCCAGTTTGCAACGCCTTGAGATTTTCATTTTGTAATTCTGCCTTATCCAATCCCCCGTGCATTTTTAACGCACGGACAGTTGCTACGATCACAATCGCATCTGGTGCTTTCTGCAAATTAGGAACTTTGATATCTAGGAATTTTTCTCCTCCTAAATCAGCACCAAAACCAGCTTCAGTCACTACATAATCCGCAATTTTCAAAGCAGTTTTAGTTGCTAGTACACTATTACAGCCATGAGCAATATTTGCAAATGGTCCACCATGGATAAATGCTGGTGTACCATAGATCGTTTGTACGAGATTCGGTTTAATTGCATCTTTTAATAACAAAGCAAGGGAACCCTCTGCTTTTAGATCCCCTGCTGTTACAGGGCGACGATCATAGGTGTAGCCAATCACGATTCGTGCTAACCGAGCTTTTAAATCATCTAAATCAGCAGCTAAACACAAAATTGCCATGATTTCACTAGCCACAGTAATGTCGAATCCATCTTCTCTTGGTACCCCTTGCATCGGTCCGCCCAGCCCAACGATCACATTTCGCAATGCTCGGTCGTTTAAATCCACCACACGTTTCCAAATGACACGTCGAGGATCGATCCCCAGCTCATTTCCTTGATGGATATGATTATCTAATAGAGTTGACAATGCATTGTTTGCAGAAGTGATGGCATGCATATCGCCAGTAAAATGCAAATTGATATCTTCCATTGGTAATACTTGTGCGTAGCCACCTCCTGTCGCTCCGCCCTTGATTCCCATAACCGGACCTAATGAGGGCTCACGCAATGCAATCACTGCTTTTTTGTCTATTTGGTTCAACGCGTCACCTAATCCGACTGTAACTGTTGATTTTCCTTCTCCCGCTGGTGTTGGATTGATAGAAGTTACCAATATGAGGCGACCATCCTCTTTTTCCGAAAAATCATTTATTACGGTAAAGTTTATTTTTGCTTTGTATTTTCCATATAATTCCAAATCATCTTCATTGATTCCAATGCTATCCGCAACTCTAACTATCGGTTTTAGCTGTGTTTCTTGTGAAATTTCTAAATCATTCTTCATTAAAACGCCCCTTTTCACGAACTATATATAAAAATAATTATATTTTGTTAAGTTAAATCCATTATACCTGTTTTCCTTGTAAAAAAAAACAAAAAAAACTGACTTTTAATTTATTTGACGTACCTATTAATTCTCTTTATAATATAGGCTATGATCAGACATAGAAAGGTCGTGAGTGTTTTGACCACAGGAATGGTGAAATGGTTCGATAACAAAAAAGGATATGGCTTTATTAGTTATGATGAAACAGAAGAGATCTTCGTACATTTTACTGCAATCGAAGAAGAAGGATTCAAAACACTTGAAGAAAACCAAGTGGTAGAATTTACCGTCATTGAAGGTAATCGAGGCATTCAGGCGGCCCATGTCAAAAAGATCAATGATCAAGCTTAGTCCAATCAAACAAAATAAGCTATTCCGGTGTTTTTCGGAATAGCTTTTTTATTATTATAGACGACTCTCTGTGCAGTTAAAAATAGCTAAAGTCTCTATTGTTATTTTTTACTCAACTAAATCATTCGTATTCTTTAACAGTGAAGAAGTGTTGATCGTTTGTTTATGTGGATGTTTCAAGTGATCAAGCAATTTTCCTTGTGCCTTCTGATTGACGAAAATCACGAATGGCTCTTTGCCTTTTACAAGAGATAAAGATACTTTACGTTTTTGTACGTGGACTTCCTTGATTTCATTGATAGGTATGTCGCGATCTCTCCAAAAAGCAGCATATTTTATTTTTATTGCCTCTTTCTTTAAAACTAGTGAGCGTCGAAATCCTAGCAAAAGAAAAATAAAGAAAATTCCCATTAAAATATTACTTTTCCAATAAGGCCTTGTATTTTCTAACGATAAAATCAAACTCAAAAATAATAGAATAAATGTTGATGACCAATAAATGATCGACTGTGCCGTTTCGGGCTGCCAGCGAATATTTTTTTTCATTCTTCAACCTCGTGTCTTTATCTGTAGTGGTATAATAAGTCAAACCGACAATTTTTGAAGGGCGTGTTTTTCCTTATGTTAAAAGTATACATTGACGCATCAACAAAAGGCAACCCTGGACCTAGTGGTGGAGGAATATTAATAATCGCTGATCAACAACAAGAACAGTTGTCTATCCCTTTGTCCTTTGGTTCAAACCATCAAGCCGAGTTTGAAGTCTTTTTAAAAACTTTAGAAATTCTAAAGAATAGACAGATGACCGAAGAAATCATTCTCTGCTATTCCGATAGTAAAGTACTTGTATCAACTATCGATAAAAATCATACGAACAACAAAGATTTTTTACCTTATTTAGAAAAAATACAAAGTCTATTAAAAGATTTTTCAATGTTGATCCTTCAGTGGGTACCTGAAAGTAAAAATAAAGGCGCTGATAATCTAGCTAGACAAGCTTTACAAAAATTTTTATAAAATATTGGAACAAAGCAATTAGTAATCGTACCTTGATTTGCAAGCACTTTATACGGTCAACTTCTTCTTTTGTCTCGGTCTATAAAAGAACATATTCATAATAATAGATCAACAAATGTTGAGACACGATTCTTTCAAACATTTGCTAAATATTCAGAATTTTATGTCGCTGTTATTTGGACTAACTCAAAGATTGTAAGGGCAAAATAAATGTTTATTGTTTCCAGTTATCGATTAGAATAAATAAGTCCTAATAGCTAGATTCCGACAAAATTTTTGACTGCTTTATTTTGGTCAACTATTAACATACGCCGAATTCAGCTAACATGACCTCATAATCTCCAAGGTATTTTCTGAAAAAGTCTGACTATCCATATATGTATCGATCATTCTGTTTATTTTATCAACGCTGTCTTTATGGGTCATGATAAGATATAAAAGCTATCATTGAAGTCTGTTCCAAAAGAGGATTCGTTTTTAGTTTTCTGCCAAATTTTTCACTTCCTTTTATTATCCCTCGGATGTACTATTTGACCATGTCTAAATCCGACGAGAAGTTGCCTCTTCTGATTCTTTCACCATCAAAATTCGATTTAGCGTGACGAACAAATCCGCGAAAACTTTCATCTAGGTTCAGTCAAACATTTGTAGGTACAACGAAGAAGCAGCCATTGTCTGTTTTGGTTATCCTATTTTGTCCTAGAAAACACATACGTCTTTCAGAACAATATAACGTAAAAGTCTACTGTCATCCATTATAGTATTTCTAATAACCAAAATGAAAGGCTAAAAGATTTGTTTTAAAATAAGCAAAAAACCTGAAATCTTAAATAATCGGGTTTTTTGCTTATTTTAAGTTTAGTCAAAATCTCATCGCGACAGATAGGTCGTATAGATATTTAAACATCGCGTATTATTTTTTGTCAACAATTTAGAAAAGTAAATAATTATGATCAAAGGTGATATCTAATTGATACTGCCCGACTCTCTTTTCTATTTGGATACGCATCATTCGTTCTAATTCCTCGTCAGACAATCGCGTACCTTCAGGGACAACGACATCAAATTGTAGGATCTGTCCTTTATGGATCATGCGGAAATCATGGATTTTCAGACCTTCTGCTGTCTCATTGATGATTTTTTTCAACTCATTAAGAATCTCTTGATAATTCTCATTGTTGACTGGTACAGGATCTAGATGACAGACTAATTCTACACCTAATGATCGTTTAAAATCCTTTTCGATAATGTCCATGATCTTGTGTGCTTCATTCAAATCTAGCCGATCATCGACTTCCACGTGAACTGAAGCAAAACGTTGATTTGGTCCGTAATTATGCACTAACAAGTCATGATAACCGAGTATTTTTGTATAGCCATTTAGCTGCTCCTCCATCGCCTGGATCTGTTCAACAGTAGGACGGCTCCCTAATAATTCATATACGAATTCTCTTAACATCATTACGCCGCTGTACAAAATGTAAAGTGCTAACAAGAAGCCAATATAGCCATCCACGCGCCACTCTGTCAACCATTCGACAGAAGCTGAGAGTAAAACAGCAAAGGTCGTATATACATCATTATAACTGTCTTTGGCAGTGGCATGTAACGTTTCCGAATCGATCATTTTTGCGGTTTTCTTGTACATACGTCCCTGAATAACTTTTAAAGCAATCGAAAAGACTAAAACTAAAAAGATGATCGGTGATAAGGCAATATTTTCCGGATCGATGATTTTTTCAATTGAGGAGTGTAAGAACTGGAATCCGACATACGTGATGATGAGAGATACGAATAGTCCACTAATATATTCAAAACGTTCGTGTCCATAAGGATGTTCCGGATCTGCTGGTTTTGCCGCGATTTTGAAGCCAACCAAAGTCAAAACAGAAGAAGCGGTATCCGACAAACTGTTGATGGCATCCGCCATGATCGACACACTTCCAGAGAGTAGTCCGATCATCAATTTCGCAACGAATAGGATCACATTAGTTAACAGTCCCCATACTCCTGCCATCAATGCTTTTTTTGTTCGTTCTTTTGCTGTTAGTGTTTCTTGTTTCTTTGCCAAATTTGTGACTCCTTTTATCTGTGATTGCTGGTCTTATATCATTCAGGTTTTAAAGGTGTTGCTGCAAATAATGCTTTGGCGAGTAATGGTGTGATGATCCCCGCGCCGATAGCTTCTGGAATCCCATTGATTGCAGCAATCCCAGCAAGTGTCTTGAACAAGACCGAAGCATCGACACCATAAGCTTGAGCTGTGGCATTCGTATAAAATAAGCCCATAAATCCTAAAACAAGGATCGTATTGACTAGAGAGCCTAGAATCCCAGCTACAACAGCCGGTACGACGATCGTAGAGGAACGCTTATACAACCAATGGAATACTAAGCCAGCCACTAGTCCCACTAAAACTCTGGGTACAACTGAGATGATTGGATTGGTAAAAACCAATGTATCGAACGGTGTAGTTGGCATCGCGTAGGCTCGGATGATCGTCGCAATTCCCCAGAACAAGCCGATCAACATGCCATCTTTCGGTCCTAATACTACGGCCGCTACGATTACTGTGATATGGATGATCGTCAAGCTAATAAAACCTAATGGGATAAAGCCTAACCATGGAATCATTGATTGAACGATAATGATGGCTAACAAAATGGCACGAAGTACTAACCGAAATGTTTTATTTTTGCTATTCATTGAATCTCCCCCTGTTTGCTTTACTCTAATCCTATAGCGTTTTGTTGATTTGTCAATAAATTTGTACATATCAACAACCGTTGAGCCAATGAAAATAAAGCAACGAGCTTGGGAAATCATCCCAAACTCGCTTGCCATTTATTTGTAGTAAAAAACTACGCTTGCTTCTATTTATTTTCTAACCATGTTTTTGCTTCTGTCAATGCGTCTGAGATACCAGCTGGGTTTTTTCCACCTGCTTGCGCCATATCTGGACGACCACCGCCACCACCGCCAACTTTCGGTGCGATTGCTTTGATCAAATCGCCAGCTTTTAAACCTGCTTCATTTGCTTCAGGCGTCATTGCTGCTAACAAGCTGACTTTACCTTCTTGTTCGTTTGCCAAGACAAGAATATCTGAAACTGCTTTTTGTTTCCATTGATCGGCTAATTGACGTAATTGATTTATGTCTTTTACTTTAACTTGTGCAGTGATGATCGTTTTACCATTGATCGTCTCTGCATTTTTGAAAATATCTCCTGCTTGTTGGTTGGCTAACTTACTTGCCAATTGTTCATTTTCTTTTTGTAGTTCTCTTAATTGTTGTTGCAATTGTTCTGCTTTAACTACGACTTCTTTCAATTGTGGTGATTTCACGATTGCCGCAACTTCTTTTAGTTGTTGTTCTTCGCTTTCCAACAATTCATAAGCTTCTTTACTTGTCACCGCTTCGATCCGACGAACCCCTGCACCGATCCCTGATTCAGAAACGATTTTAAAGATTCCGATGTTTTCGGTATTACCAACATGCGTACCACCACATAACTCGATCGACCAACCGCCGATATTGACCACGCGGACTTCGTTGCCATATTTTTCGCCAAACAATGCCATTGCGCCCATATTTTTCGCTGTATCGATGTCTGTTTCGATCGTTTCAACAGGAATGGCTTCCCAGATTTTTTCGTTTACGATTTGTTCCATTTTCGCTAATTCTTCACTTGTGATTTGACCAAAATGTGTGAAGTCAAAACGCAAATGACCTGGTGCAACCAATGAACCTGCTTGGTTGGCATGATCGCCTAATACTTCTTTTAATGCTTTGTGCAATAAGTGAGTAGCCGTATGGTTTTTGATGATTCGGTTACGTCTTGGTTCATCAATCAATAAATGATAGGTGTTTCCTTCTTTGATCTCAGAAAGGACTTCTACTTTATGCAAGAATTGTCCATTTGGTGCTTTACGAACATCAGTCACATTTGCTACTGTTTCACCAGAGGCATCAATGATCCAACCTTGATCGGCTACTTGTCCACCCATTTCAGCATAAAATGGTGTTTGATCAAAGATCAATTGCGCTTCCCCATCTGATAGTTCACTGACGATTGTTTCGTCTTGGACGATCACTAGTAATTCACTGTCAGATTCAATATGGTCATAACCGATGAATGTGCTATCTACTTTGATATCTGTCAATAAAGCAGATTGAACACCCATAGATGTTTCTGTATTACGAGCCGCACGCGCGCGATCACGTTGCGCCTGCATTTCTGTTTCAAAGCCTGCGTGATCGACATTCAATCCTTCATCTTCCGCCACTTCTTCTGTCAATTCAACTGGGAATCCATACGTATCGTAAAGTTTAAAGATATCTTTTCCGGCAAGCGTTGTTCCGTTTGCTTGTTTTACCTCTTTGATCACTTGGTTCAAGATCTCAAGCCCTTCGTTGATCGTTTCATTGAAACGTTCTTCTTCCATACGAACGACTTTTTCGATGAATTCTTTTTGTTCCAAAACTTCAGGGTAGTAGCTCTCCATGATTTCGCCAACAACAGGCACTAAACGGTATAAGAAAGCTTGCTCGATCCCTAATTTTTTCCCGTGCATGACTGCTCGACGTAACAAACGACGCAAGACATAGCCACGACCTTCATTTGAAGGCAATGCCCCGTCACCGATTGCAAAGGATAATGCTCGGATATGGTCAGCGATTACTTTATATGAAATATCAGTTAAGGCATCCTCACCGTATTTTACTTTGTTGCTCAATTGCTCAACTGCATGGATGATCGGCATAAATAAATCTGTTTCAAAGTTGGTTGGTGCATCTTGAACGATTGAAACCATTCGTTCCAAGCCCATGCCCGTATCAATGTTTTTATGTGGAAGAGGTTCAAACGTATTATCTGGTTTGTGGTTGAACTCTGAAAATACTAAGTTCCAGATTTCAAGATAACGTTCATTTTCGCCACCAGGGTAGTTTTCAGGATCATCTTCTTCCAAGTCATTATAGGCTTCGCCACGATCATAAAAAATCTCTGTATCTGGCCCACATGGTCCAGCACCGATATCCCAAAAGTTATCTTCTACATCCACGATATGGTCAAGAGATAATCCTACTTCTTCGTGCCAGATACGTTTTGCTTCTGTATCTTTTGGATAAACAGTGACATATAATTTCTCAGGATCAAACGCCATCCATTTTGGACTTGTTAAAAATTCCCATGCCCAGTGGATTGCCTCTTCTTTGAAATAATCGCCGATCGAGAAGTTCCCTAACATTTCAAACATCGTATGATGACGTGCAGTTTTCCCTACATTTTCGATGTCGTTCGTACGAATCGATTTTTGCGCATTCGTGATTCTTGGATTGTCTGGTACAACAGATCCATCAAAATATTTCTTTAGTGTCGCCACTCCTGAGTTGATCCATAATAAGGTTGGATCATTGACCGGTACTAGTGAAGCACTAGGTTCGATCGTATGTCCTTTTTCTTGGAAAAAGTCTAAAAACATTTGACGTACTTCTGCACTGCTTAATTTTTTCATTGTTTTACCTTCTTTCTACATAATAAACGACAAAAAACACCATTACAGCCAAGGACGAAAACTCGCGGTACCACCTTGATTGCAATGATGTTTACTCATTACCTCTTAAACTCGTTAACGCTGAGTCGCGTTGATATTTCTATCAAATTGAAAAAGGGAGCAGTTTGAACAGTGACTATTCTTTTTTCAGCCGAGAAAGAATTTTCTGTGAGTCAGTCTAAAACAAACTATGTCCTTTTTGTACTTTATCAGTATACGTATTCTTAGCGATGCTGTCAATCCTACTTTTTGATTTTTCATTGTTTGCGGTCTACGTTTTCCTTGCTATAATCAGGAAAGAACCCTAGGGAGGCAAAACAATGGAAACGTATTTTGGAACCGAAGAATGGATAAAAGCCAGCAGTTACGTTTTACGTTATGACGTATTCGTGTTAGAGCAAGAAATACCTGCTCATTTAGAATTTGACGGTAAGGATGCCTATTACCCAAACCTTGTCATGATCCATAACGAACAGCCAATTGCTACCTTACGTTACCAAAAACAAAGTGACGAACAAATCCAATTTGATCGTTTTTGTGTCGCAAAAGATTGGCGCAAACGTGGGATTGGCAGAGAAATGCTTCAATTGGCAGAAAAGCGAGCACTAAATGAAGCATTCAAAGAAATTTATTTGATTGCAGAAATTCCCGCCGTTCCTTTCTACGAAAAGCAGGGCTATCAGAGTTTTTCAGACCCACTGATCGAAGACGGCATTCTTTGTCAACAGATGCGAAAACAGCTCTCCTAATATCAACTGTTTAATCAAAAAAATCAGCCCCAAAACCCAAAATAGATTTCCTATTTAGGTTTTTGGGGCTAAAAGTCAAGGGCAGCGTGATTCGCTCATGACTGCTCTTATTGGTTGGAATTCTTTTTATTTTTTCTGGCTGTACGCGTTTGTTGACGTCTTTCGATCTTGCGGTCTTTTTTATTTTTCTCCGCAATCGCCCAGTCGATTTTTTTCTTGTAACCAGGTTTGATTTTTTTCTTTTTCTTTTTGACTAAACCAATCAGCGTTGGGTCAAGACTATCTTTTGATTTTTCACGTTTCGTCCGACGGTTACGGTCATAGGTTTTAACGATTTCACCATTTTTGATTTCCATTGGCTCAAAAACAATACCGATTTTTTCGATGCCTTCGATCAATGGCTCATCACTTGGTGCATATAAAGTGATCGCGGTTCCTTTTAAGCCATTTCTACCAGTACGACCGACACGGTGGATAAAGAAATCTAGATCTTCTGGAACCTCCGCATTGATGACATGAGAAACGCCTTCGATATCGATACCACGAGCAGCTAAGTCTGTCGCAACTACATATTGATACTCTAAGTTTTGCACTTGACGCATCACACGCTTACGCTCACGAGGAGTGATATCTCCATGGATCTTCGCTACTTTCAAGCCTTGGTTTTTCAAGTAATCAGCGATTTCGTCTACATGTTGTTTCGTATTTGCAAAGACAATTGCTAAATAAGGATGCCCGATCGTCAATAATTGATAGATCGTTTGATTCTTATCCTTTCCTTTTGTTGAAACTAACCAATTCTCGATATCTTCTGAGATCACTGCTTTTGGTTTGATTTCTTCGATGATTGGATTTTCCATATATTTACGCAAGAATGGGCGTAGTTTTTCTGGAATCGTTGCTGAGAAAACTAAAAATTGTAATTTTTCTGGCAAGCGGCTAGCGATTTGATCAACTTCATTCAAGAATCCCATATCTAAGGTCATATCTGCTTCATCCACGATGAACGCAAAGGCTGTATGGATCTTTAAAGCTTGCTCATTCATCATGTCAAGGATACGCCCTGGTGTACCGACAACGATTTGCGGTTGTTGGTGATTCAAGCGATTTAATTGACGTTGTTTGTCTGTTCCGCCGACAAAATTCGATACGCGAATCTCCGGATCGGAAAACTTAGCGATTTGAATAGCAGCTTCATAGATCTGCGTCGCCAGTTCACGACTTGGTGCTGTGATCACCACTTGGACTTCTTCTTTATTGGCATTGATTTTTTGAAATAGAGGCAAAAGAAACGTATGCGTTTTTCCTGAACCAGTTTGTGATTGTCCGATGATATTTTTCCCTTTTAAAATCAAAGGAATCAATCGTTCTTGCACTTCTGTTGGTTGTTGGAACCCTTTTTCTGCTAACGCTTCGTTGATAAACGGATGAAAATTGAATTGTTTAAAATGACTCATTTCGACACCTCTTCTCTTTGTATTTTTCACGACTTTGGAATTATACCATAAATTTGCTTATTTTGCTTGAAAAGGTCAGGCTTTTCTATCTTTGATCGTACTGATCGTATAAGTATGACTCGCTTTCTCATAGAATAAAACTCTCTTTTTGCGAAAAAAAGATAAGAATAGATTCAGGCCGAAGATGAACTGTGCAACCAAGGTACATAAGAAAATGAATACTGCACTCATCTGTGTGACACCAGTCGCTTGATTGATGACTGGACCAACTAATTGGCTCAACCAGCCTAGCCCATAAAATAAGAAATAGAGATACGCATATCGAATGAACAATGCACGAAATCTGATTCGTTCCCTCCCATCTTCAACAAGCTTGATCCGGACGATTTTTTTCCCAAGTGTTCGACCATTTGTAAAGACAGGAAGAAGCATGAAATAGAGAAAGACTTGCACGAACAACCACCAACTATAGGAGGTGAACTCGCTACTTCCAATCGACAATCCGGCAACCACTCCGATGATCGACGTACAAATAGATAAGAAAAACCAATCGATCAAATAGGCAACCAGACGGCGTGTCAAAGAGACTGTCTTGCCTTTTTCATAAGATACTTCATCCATTCTCGCTCTTGTTGGCAACATAAACGTAAAGATTGGCGTCACAAGATAGCCAAGCATTCCGCCAAATGTATTGGTCAGTAAATCATTGACATCGAATAATCGATACGGACGTGGATAGATAAAGTAAAGACCGGTTAATTGTGTCAACTCAAAAAATAGGGAGAGACAGAAACTTGCAATGACCGTTTTGACGAAGGATAGTCGGAAATAATACCTTAAATAGATGCCAAAAGGTAAGAGTAAAAAGACATTGAATAATGGCTCTAAAAAAACACTTTGTCGCATCGCAGATAAATAGGTACTCGGATCGGACAACACGAGGACTGTATTCGCTCTGAAGTTCTCCCAAGACGCAAATAGGTGTAATTCCATTTTTGGACCTGTCATTTTCGCAACAGCTTCCTTAGTAGGTAAAGGTAAAATCACTAAAAAGTAAGCACATAATAGATAAAAGACAAATGAATATAAAATGACCGCTCTAGTTAGGAGAAACGTTCCATACTTTCGGTATTCATAAATAAAAAAGATAGCAGAAATCGCCAATGCAAGAAAAGGAAAGACAATCAACGCAAAACGAATCGGCTCGATATAACTTGCCATAAAACAAAAAGACCTCCTTTGAATACAGTTATCTTAGCAATATTGGTGAAAAGAATGCAAGTAATGACTAAATTATTTTTAAATTCCTATCAATTGAAGTATGATTATTATGAGGAGGCGATTCATTTTGCTTAATATTTATTTTGTATTTGGTGTTCCAGCATTTTTACTTATTCTCTATTTAGTCTTTGCATTGATTCGTAAGCGGACATCGATCCATTACTTAGGCTTTATTCTATTGATCATCGCAGGCTTTATGCTTGTTTTCAACTTACAGACATGGCAACAAGCAGTCTCTGAGCTTTCACATTCTTCAAGTGCAGAACTTTCTGCAGAACTTGGCTATTCTGTCTATTTGATCTGGGTACCGATTGGAATTGCTACTTTATTATTTTTGTTGAATATCTTCCGAGCATTGTTAAGGATCAAGCAAATTCGAAAAAACAAATAGAAAGACGAGATCGAAACAGAAGTGTTTAACCTCAAAAAATAAGGCGTCATCCACGAAAATTGTTTTTCAACTTTTTGTGGATGACGCCTTATTTTACGAAGAACTTCCTTCTGTTCCCGCCGTTTATTTGATTTTAGATGACGCGAGAGGACGAATGGCTCAGACGTATCTATTTAATTATCGGTTACGCCAGATTTGTGCATCTAGTGAATCATCGCCGACAAACCATTCTTTGTAGAACTCCTCTAGAAATTCACGCATGAACACTTCACGTCGTTTTGCTTCTTGTTTCGCGTACCCCGTATTCATTTGATCTGGCAATAACAACAATTTTTCATAAAAATGATTGATGACTGTCGAGCCTTTACGATAATCTTGTTTGTTCGTATAATTGATTGTCTGGATGGCTGGGTCAAAAATCGGATGCCCCTTATGTCCTCCATAATATGCCGTACGTAAGATACCCATCGCACCTAACGCCTCTAAGCGATCTGCATCCTGTACGATCTTGCCTTCTAAGGACAATTCGACGTTATCAGACAAACTTTTTGAAAAAGACATATTTTCGATGATATGAAAGATTTGATGAATCTCTGATTCTGCAACTCCGATGTTTGCCAAAAAGACTCTGAGTCCTTCTTTCGCTTGCTCTTCATCTTCAACCACTTTATCATCGATCGTATCGTGTAGATATGCCGCTGCCAGCGTGATAAAAGGATTGGCTTGCGGTAGTGTCTCAAGGACTTGTCGGGAAAGTTCGACTACTCGATTCGTATGGTCCACCCCATGTCCTGAACGATCCAAAGACAATTGTGCCATGCTGTAGTTAGCAATTTCATTTAATTTATCCACTGCCGCTTTCACCTTCTATTTGAGAATTTTTTAGACTTCTTCAACACCATAAACGCTAAAGTAAAGTTTTCGCATAAAATCGATCAAGTACTGCGGATTCAATGCTTCTCCTGTCGCCTCTTGAATCAATTGATTTGGTTTTCTTGATGCGCCGTACTGATGGATTTTTTCTGTCATCCACTCTTTGATCGGTGAGTAATCATCAGAAGCCAAAATCTCATCAACAGCGATATCTTTTTTCATTGCATGTAATAATTGTGCAGCATACATGAATCCTAACGCATAAGATGGGAAGTAACCAAAACTTGCACCTGACCAATGGACATCTTGTAAGATTCCTTCTAAATCGTTTGTTGGACGGATACCTAAATACTCTTCATATTTTTGGTTCCATACTTCTGGTAATTTCTCAACTTCTAACCCTTCATTGAACATCATTTTTTCGATCTCATAACGTATAATGATGTGTAATGGATACGTCAAACTGTCTGCTTCGATCCGAATCAAGCTTGCTTTTGTATACTGTAATGAACGATAGAAATCATCAAAAGAAATATCATCAAAGGTTCCTTCAGCACACTCTTGGAAGAATGGGTACTGCTTTTCCCAGAAACTGCGGTTGCTGCCGACAATGATTTCATTGAAAAGTGATTGCGACTCATGGATGCCCATCGAAGTACCTTCACCAACTGGTGTATACATATATTTTTCATCAATATTTTGTTCATACATCCCGTGTCCGGCTTCATGGATCACTCCAAACGTTGCCATTTTGAAGTCCTCTTCATTCCAACGTGTCGTGATGCGGACATCATTACGATTGATCCCGATCATAAATGGATGGATCGTGTCATCTAAGCGACCTCTAGAAAAATCATATCCTAACTGTTTGATCACACCGACTACAAAACGTTTTTGTTGTTCCTTCGTCATTTTACGTGAAAGAAAATCTGTCTCCGGTGCTGTTCCTTTTTCGACTAAGGCTTGACGGATGGACATAATACCTTCTTTGACTTGATCAAATACTTGATCTAAGATCTCTACGGTCATGCCTGGTTCATATTGATTCAACAGCACATCATAGTCTGTTTTCTCCTCTTTACGCCAATATGGAATCAATTGTTTTGTGATCTTGATGTTTTCAGATAACGCGGATTCAAAATCACCAAATTGTTTTGATTCACGCGATTCTTGCCATTTTGTGTGGGCTTTAGAAGTCGCAGAAGTTAAAGCAATCATCAATTCTTCCGGTACTTTATGCTCTAATTCATAGTCTTCTTTGACTTTCTCAAAAACCGTTTTTCCAAGTTCAGACAATTCGTCAGGGTGCGCAGAGAAGTATTCGATTGCTTCTGCGATTTTCGGTCCGACTTTTTTTGAGAAATATAGCCCATATAAATAACTGTTGACTTCACTGCGTTCTTCACTTGATTTTTCTGGCATGCCTGTTTGGATATCCCAGTCCAATACTGTTAACGCTTGACTCATTAAATCGATTTCTTTGACTTCTTTCAAAAATTCCTTTTCATTCATCCAAAAATCCTCCAACTTATCCTAGTTATCATTTATCCAATAGTTATCGCTCACTTACTTTTACGACATTTCCTTTGCGTTGATTAATTCAAACCGTTCAACAGCAAGGGGGATCTCTTCATAAAATTCTTTTCCAATTTGGGGCAGTAACTCCCTAAAAAATTTTTTATGAACTTTATACCAGTAATCATAGCTCAAATCACCCTCACCCTCAGCACGGGCAATTTCTTCTGTTACTTCATTCATTGGCATTACCGTCATATCTGTATATTTTATGATGCCTACAGGTTCGTCTTTACTATTTAAAACAATGGTATAACTGCCGATTTTAGACAACGGGGCTTCATCGTAATACAGGCATTCATCGTATGATGAACATGACGCCGTTTTGATCCCCTTTAAAATCAAGTCCGCCAATTCATCTGCCATCGGTGTCCCTTCCCAACCCCACTGCTCTGCCGTAACATTTGTTGGAGGGAATTCACCTTGCCAAAATTCTTTCCAATACTTTTTTGCTTGTTCATTCATTTTGAATTCCTCCAAAAATCATAGGGTCAAAGGTCTTAAAGTCCCAACCATGGTTTTTAGGTGTCCATACTTATATCCTAGTTATTCGTTTTCAGTCCGTTCTTTTCTTGGTGGCCGAGTTCCCCAATATTGGAACAGATCTGTGCGCAATGCACCATTGTATAATTTACGTTTTTTTGTTGCTTTTTGTCCGTAAAATTCTTCAAATGCTAAATCACTTGTCAAGATGTACTTACTCCACGTTTTCAATGGTCGGAAGACCTCACCCATTTCTTTGTAGAGACGACGAACAGACTCTTCTTCACCTAAGCGTTCACCATAAGGGGGATTAGCAACGATCACGCCGTATTCTTTTTCCATTTTGAAGTCCTTCACTGCCCGTTGTTGGAAAGTGATGGAATCTCCTAAACCGATCTCTTCCGCATTGGCTCTGGCGATACCGATCAATTGACCATTGATATCAGACCCAGTGATATCTAATTCGATATCATAATCTGCCTGTTCTTCTGCTGCTGCACGAACTTTTTCCATGATAGCCGGATCGAACCAATCCCACGTCTCACACACAAATTCACGATTGAAACCAGGGGCGATATTATGACCGATCAGTGCAGCTTCGATACACAGTGTTCCTGAACCACAAACGGGATCATAAAACGGACGATCTTTTCGCCAGTTCGTCAACATCACTAAAGCTGCTGCCATATTTTCTTTTAATGGGGCACCACCTTTTTCTAAGCGATAACCGCGTTTGAACAAACTTGGACCAGTTGTATCAAGGGTCACTAACACATGATCTTTCAGTAAAGCAACTTCTAGTTGGAAATGTGCACCGGTTTCTGTCAATGGCACAGTAGACGGACGATGATAATACGTACGTAGTCTTTCAACAATTGCTTTCTTAGTGATGGCTTGACAGTCTGGTGTACTATAAAGCGTCGATTTGATTGATTTTCCTGCAACCGGGAAAGAGGCGTCTAATGGAAGGTAATCTTCCCATGGTAACGCTTTGACTTGCTCGAACAATTCATCAAACGTACGGGCATCAAATTCACCCACGACGATCTTGATACGATCTGCTGTACGTAACCATAGATTGGTTGTAGCAATCGTTTCCATCGTCCCTTTGAAACGCGCACGACCATTTTCGACTTGGCACTCGATGCCAAGATCTCTAAGTTCTTTTCCTACTAATGCTTCTAGCCCGCTTGCCGCTGTCGCTATTAAATTGAATTCTCTATTTTTATCCATTGTATTCTCCTTATCAATCAAAAAAGAGGCATGATGATCTTCATCCTCTATAATCAAACAAATGGTGTGGCAGAAGCAGCCCTTAGAAAATAAGCAACAACACCCAAAAATACGATAAGCTATTTTCGTATGTTGCTGCTTAATTCTTGGAGCTGTGCGCTTCCGTCACACCCTCTTCTAAATCCCCTACATCCGATCTTTTCTATGTGAAAAGGCTTGACGTAGGAAAAAGCTATTGTTAGTACTGATTTTGTAGGCTGTTATTCGCCTAACGATTTATTCCCTGAAGATGTGGTTTTCTATAAGCCATGTTCTGTACTTTGTTTTTCCAGGGAGAAAAACAAAGCGGTAACCATCTATCTGCAGATCAACTGCCCTTTTGTCTCGTTCTGATTCCCCGACAAAAAGCGCCCCTACCGTTGTTTGGGTTGCTCGCTCGAGGGGTTTACCGCGTTCCACCGAACAAGTTTCCTCGTTCGCTTCGTCACTGTGGCACTTTCAAGGATACTGAAGCATAGCCGAAACCTTAGCTTGTTTTCCTGCCGTTACTCTAAAAAGAGTACCTTAGCTTATTTTTTCGCTAAGCACGAACACTACAGGCATCACAGCCTGTGCGAGCATGGACTTTCCTCAGTCTGGTCAAAGCCAGACCGCGATTACCCGAAAACCACAAATCGATTCATTGCTTAAAACTGACGTGTTGCTTCGTTGTCATCTTCGTTTGTTGTTGTATAGTTGTTTGGATTAGGTGTTACTGGTGGTACATTTCCTGCTTGTGCATCTAATTTTTTACCAAATACTTCACGTTCAAGATTTGATAGACGTTTTAAAATATCAAAATTTGTTACTGCCGCACTTTTCGGAGTTTCTGTTTGTTGTGCACGACTTGGAGCTGCTCCTTGGTTTTTCGATAATTGAGCGACTTTTGCACTTAATTTATCGTTTTCTTCTTGTAAAGCAAGGAGTTGTTTGCTGTAATTCTCATAATCTTTGATAATATTGTCTAAGAATTCGTCCACTTCGATCGGATCATATCCGCGCATTTTTGTTTTGAATTCTTGTTGTAAAATGTCTTTAGGACTATAAATCAAATTCGCCATATTTACACCTCTAGTTCTCATTTACGTATTAACGTTTCTACTTTTTTATTGTATCGGAAAAGACTTGATAAATCAAACACTATATTATTTTATTCACTAAAATTTTGCAAATCATCCATGCTGACGGTTCGAATCTCATAAGGATGACTCCCTTGATATTTTTGTGCATCCTTAAAAAAATAGTCTGTTTTTCCAGGATATTCTGGATCATAAATCAATAGGGTCCCGTCTGTGTGTTGTAGAATAAATTGGGTATGATTCCTTAGTTGACTTGGTGATTGATAGGGTTGATGACTCACCGACTCACGATAGTCAGAAAGCTGTTCTACCAGTCTTTTCTTTTCCTGATTGTTCTCATTCCAACCATTGCCAAACTCTGCAAACGGATAAATGATCCCAAGCTTCAATTCTGGATAATCCGTCTTCATTTCAGCGACGACTTCACCTGCCCATAATTCGACACCTAAGTTACCGCTGATGATCACCCATTCCAATCCTTCTTCCACTAATTGAGTCAATTCATTTTTTAAAACTTTTTTAATAACTGTCATTTTAGGGTCATTATCTTTGAATATGCCTAATTCAAAACTGCGATAACCAGAGATATACATTACTTTTATTGTATCCATTCCAGTTTCCTTTTCTTTCTCTGTGCTTTTTTGCTATAATGTGGCCTAGGAGAGTGATTCGATCATGGTTTTACGCTATCCAAATGGCTGTCCTTATATCAAGGATGCCTCGTCCAAAGAAAAAAAACAAGTAAAAAGGAACCCAAATACGGAGTTTGGCAATCGCGGGATGCGATTTGAAGAAGCCATCAATGAAAGCAACGAGTATTACCTGGCACATCAAATGGCCGTTATCCATAAAAAGCCAACACCGGTTCAAATCGTAAAAGTTGACTACCCTCGACGTAGTGCCGCTGTCATTAAAGAAGCTTATTTTACACAAGCTTCCACAACTGATTATAACGGTGTCTATCGAGGTTTCTATTTGGATTTTGAAGCAAAAGAGACAAAAAACAAAACTTCATTTCCATTTAAAAATTTTCATCCCCATCAAATCTCACATATGGAAGCTTGTCAAAAACAAGGAGGAATCTGTTTTGTCCTTTTATGGTTTTCTACCTTACAGCGTTGTTTTTATTTAGATAGTACACATTTAATCCACTATTGGCACGAACAACAGACACAAGGAAGAAAATCCTTGCCGCTTTCATTGATCGAAGAATTAGGAATCGAGATTCCAAGTGGCTTTGCCCCTCGTGTTCCATACTTGCAAGCAATCGACCAGTACTTAGAATCTAATGAAGGAGAACCAAAGAATGCCAACTAATCAAACGAGATCTTCTAAAAGAAGCACCTCCTCTTCTTCTCCAAAGAAAAGAGGAAAACAATCAACGAAAAAAGGCACTGGAAAAGATCGAAAAGGATTGATCACACGTATTCTTTTAATTGGTCTTTCCTTGATCTGTGTCGCTTTTCTCGCAGGGGTCGGACTTTTTTGGTTTTATGCCAAAGATGCTCCTGCTTTGACCGACGAAAAACTGGATGCAACAGTTTCGTCAAAACTTTATACAAAAGATGGCGAGTTGTTTGAGGATCTAGGGGCGGAAAAAAGAGAGAAAATTTCTGCCAACGAACTGCCAAAGACACTTGAAGATGCCATCGTTTCAGTCGAAGACCGAAGATTTTACAAACATATCGGTGTCGACCCTGTTCGGATCATCGGTGCCGCATTATCCAACTTTACATCTGGCGGCTTACAGGGTGGTAGTACGTTGACTCAGCAGCTGATCAAGCTCTCTTTCTTCTCAACTAGTACCGAAGACCAAACAATCAGACGTAAAGCCCAAGAAGCTTGGATGGCTGTCAGACTGGAACAAACGAAATCAAAACAAGAGATATTGACCTATTATGTCAATAAAGTCTATATGTCTAACGGTCTTTATGGCATGGAAACAGCGGCTCAATCTTACTTTGGAAAAACATTAAGCGAATTGAATTTACCGCAAACCGCGCTTTTAGCAGGAATGCCTCAAGCACCGTCAGCTTATGATCCTTACCAGTTTCCAGAGCAAGCAAAAAAACGTCGTGACACTGTCTTGTACACGATGCTCCAAAACGAAAAAATCTCTCAAACAGAGTACAATACAGCGATCAACACACCGATCACGGATGGTTTACAAGAATTAACCCAAGAAGACACTAATACACGGATCGTCGACAATTATGTCAAAGAGGTCATCAATGAAGTCCATGCTAAAACAGACAAGAATGTCTATACCGATGGCTTAGATATTTATACGAACTTAGACTTGAATGCCCAAAAACACTTATATGATGTAGTGAATACAGATCAATACGTTGCATATCCAGATGATCAAATGCAAGTTGCCACTACGTTGATCGATGTCAATACTGGACAAGTCACCGCGCAGATCGGTGGAAGAAACATTCCGGATGATGTCGCTTTAGGTAATAACTTGGCTGTTAATACCTCTCGTGACTTTGGTTCAACCATGAAACCGATCACTGACTACGCGCCAGCATTTGAAGAATTGAACTATTCTACTGGCAAATTGATCGCCGATGCACCTTACAATTATGAAGGAACTTCTATTCCTGTTTCGAACTGGGACAACCGTTACATGGGAATGGTCACCTTGCGCCAAGCGTTATACCTTTCAAGAAACGTCCCGGCAGTCAAGCTCTTCAATGAAGTTGGCGCAGATAAAGTCGCAGAATTCTTGAGTAGCTTAGGGATCGAATATAGCACGATCCATCAGTCAAATGCGATTTCAAGTAATACTGAACAACAAGATGGTACAAAATACGGTGCTTCTTCTGAAAAAATGGCCGCAGCATACGCTGCCTTAGCAAACGGTGGCACTTACTATAAACCACAATACGTTAATCGGATCGTTTTCCAAGATGGCACTGAAGAAACGTTTGAACCAGAAGGAACGAGAGCGATGTCTGAAGAAACAGCGTATATGGTTACTGACATCTTGAAAGATACGATTACTCGCGGAACTGGTACGAATGCCGCAATCCCAGGGTTGATTCAAGCAGGTAAAACAGGAACATCTAATTATACGGACGAGGAATATGCTAAGTTAGGTACCTCAACGGGCGTTTATCCAGATATTTTATTTGCTGGTTACACACCGAATTATGCAATTTCTGTGTGGACGGGATACAATGATAAAATGACTCCGATCACTTCCACTGGAACAGATGTAGCTTCAGATGTTTATCGCGAATTGATGAAATTTGTCTCCGCAAATGTGACAAATACGGATTGGACGATGCCTAGCGGACTGTACCGTTCTGGTGGTGAATTATTCTTTAGAAATGCATCATCATCTGGCAATTCAAACGCTACGGTGCCTTCAACGACGATTCCTTCTTCATCTGCGGTCGTCCCTGTAACTCCTGTTCCAGACTCTTCAACTAGTGAAACTGTTCCTGAGACTTCTACAAGCTCAACGACTGAACCTAGTAGCTCTGAACAGTCGACACCACCAAGTAGTGAACCAACTGAACCAAGTAGTGTGCCTTCTACAGAACCACCAGCCTCTTCTAGCGAGGAAGCACCACCTGAATCCTCTGCTACGCCATCAAGCTCTGAAGATACAAATGCTGCTGGCGGTGACAGCGGGACACGAACTGCACCTTCTACTCGAGCTTCGTCAAGAAACAGTAGTGATTGACCAATAGAAAAAAGCCATCCTCTGCGGATGGCTTTTTTGTTTACTCGTTTTCTGTTATTTTTCAATGATCATTGCCCTACTAGCTTGATCATTGAAAGTATTCAATAGGATATTTTTGTTTCCTACAAAACAAAAATACTCCCCCAGAAATTCCAATCAATAGATAGCCTAAGAAAACGATTCGTTGATTTACTACTGTTCCAGTTTCCGGTAGATTTTTTTGAGTGATCGCAGAAAGATCTGCGACTAGTGTCTGATGCTTATTTGTTTCTTTTGTTTCTTCAACAGTCGATCCAATCGTACCAGATACTCTGATATTGTGAGTGGATTGCACCTCTTCTGCCTTAACTAGGGTTGAAAAGGATAAGCTGATAATAAGAAGTATGTGTAGTACCGATAAAATTTGCCATTTTTTACTTCTAGACTTCCTCATCTTACTATCTGATAGTAGATTTTCCATTTACTTTATTCCTCTACTGCAAAATTTAATACTAGTTTAAAACTCGGATTACTTTCTACGGAAGCATTTTTCGGTGCCGCATCCCCACTAAATCGGAAGTTACCAACCGTATGATTCCCCTCATTACCAGATAAGGTGAATAAAGGCGTAGCTGCAACTGTCGAAACTCCGTCTTTAAATAATTCGATCGTATTGATCATTAGTCGATCCACTTCGCTCATTTCTTTGACTTCTGTCACATTTGAAACGGAAGCTCGCACACTTAGCGCAGAATGGTTCGTCACGTGATAAGCCGGAGAAGTAATCTTTTTATGCTCAGATTCTTCTGTTGTCCGGAAAATAGCTGTCGTCGGTAGGGTCACATTGATCCATTGATCGAGATTTTCTGGATTTGGACCAGGCTTTGTATTATCAAATTCACCGATGATCCCCTTTATAGTGATATCTCCAGAAGTTGCGCCTTCTCGCCCATCGATGGTTTGGACTGGACTAGCAAAAGCGGTAATTCCACTAATACATACTCCTGTAATTGTTAGAATACTTAATACTAATTTTGTTGCTTTTTTCATTTAGGTAGCCTCACTTAAATTGGATTAATTTTTTATCAATATGCTAATTTCTGCTTCGGTTACGCCTTGTTTTTCTTTGGTTTCTGGATCATAGATACTGACTGTCGCTGTTGCAGGATATTCTCCTTTTTCTAAAGGTCGCTTCAAATACACCTCTTCAATCAATTGATTGGGATAAATCGCGCCAGAAGAATAAATCACTTCTTTCGTATCATTGATCGTGATATCGACCGCAATCGGATAAACATTCGTGCCAGGATTGACGATTTCGATCGATCCACGACTTCTGCCATTTTCGAAAACTGCTTCTGGGTTGATCTGCAAGGTGAAATAATTTGCATCTGCTAGTTCTTGCGCACGCTCAGAAATCCGTAGATCACTCGCATCACCGATTTCAGGTAACAAATCCGCGCTGATAACTGGAGTGGGTCCTTCGTGACTAAACCAATACCAACTAGCAACAGCCATCACCATTAAAAAAACAAACAATAATAAGACGCCGTTCTTCCGTCGTTTCTTTTGTTGATTCCTTCGTTTTGTTTTACTCATTGGTTGAACGTCTCCTAGTTATTATCATTCTTTTATCTCGTACATTTATGCCCTCTATCTGGGAACAAATCGTAAAATCATACGATAGGTAGGAACGAATGAATCTTGATAATAGCCCCCTTGTTCATTGTCACTTTCCGAGATCCACTTAGGATAGGGCCCATAAAATCGACCGGTCAAATGGAAAGGGACACTTGAGTATGGTGCAACTTGTGCCAAGCGTTGTTCACTTCTTCGTCCATATAAAGAAATTTTGGTTTCATTAGACATCAACTGTAATTCCAATAGTGGTTGTTTGATATCAGAGAAGTTTTTCGGTTGTCCTTCTTGCAATGGCGCGTGATCTAAAGGATTTTCATCCTCCCTTAACAAGGTGACCCCTGCATCATCTTCAATAATGAACTGATTTACATACGTATCAACAGAAAGATCTGAATGATTACGGATCTCGTAATCTGGACTAACAAATTCACGATTAGTTTCCTCGCCTTGGTAGAGGGATTCGAACACCATTTTCGTCGGTATGGAAACTTTTAGATGATGGATCTTCGAATTAACATCAATGCCTATTGTAAATTGATAGGCTTTGTTCCCTACTTGAAATGTAGCGAAATACGTGCCATCGTCCACTTCATCCTTGGTTAAATCTGTAGCCACGATTTTAATTTCCTGACTGCGATCGTCCTGTGTCAAAACATCGTGTGCTGTTGCCTGACTTTCCTTCAGAATCAATTCATGGAGTTCTGCTTGACTGGTTAATGCCTCTAACTTCTTACGCTCCAAAGTGAAGTGATTTGCAGTGTAGTCGAGACCTTTGATTACCTTTTTGTCAATCGTCAAATCACCAGTTGTTTCGACGGATGGTTTAGCAACAGTGAGCGTTACCTCTGTGTCTGTTGCTAAACGCTCATTTTCTGCTAAGGGTATCTCAAACTGTCGAATCCGTTGATCTGCATCTTGGTAATCTCCCCACTTGATCCTCGGTGATTCTTTAGTTACAGTGACTGTTTGTCCCGCTGTATTTTGATAGGTGATCGTTCGATTATCCGTTACTTCTGTCATCCAGCCAGTGATTGCTGTTGATTGGTCACTTAATGGCTCTAATGCTGCCACTAATTCTTCCGGACGAGAACGTTCCCATACATAAGTTCCTGGATGATTTCCGTCATAATTTGCCATAAATTCGTTTGAATTCTCAAACGTGATTGTTCGAACTGAACTATCCAAGCTTTCTTCAAGCACCCATCGTCCTGTATATTCCGCTGTCGGAACGATAGTTCGTAAGCTGGTATTTCCGATAACTGTTTCTTTTCCTAATTTAAGGGATGAAAGTCTTGATGCAAGATAGAACATGCCCCTGATATCTTTATTTCTTGTGTCCCAATTGCTCAAGTCTAATTCAGTTAGCGAAAAGGAAGACATAAATAAATTGCTCATGCTAGAAACCTTACCAACATTCCATTGACTAACATCTATATCAACAAGGTTGGATGTCCACGCAAATGCATGAGTCAACGTTGTCACATTTGACACATCCCATTGACTGACATCTAGCTTTCTTAAATTGGTCATCCAAGCAAATGTGTGACTCATGCTAGTTACATTAGACACATCCCATTGACTAATATCTAGCTCTTTTAGCGCCAAAGTATGGGCAAACATCTCATCCATATTCGTTACCTTAGATGTATTAAAATTCCCTACACCTTCAATACTTTCTAACTGTCTTGCTCCGTTAAAAAGAGATGCGCTATTTTCCGGTAAAAATACCTCGTTGGTGACAATGATCGTTTCAACTTCGGAATGGCTTTTCCATGGCGCTTCTGGGACCGATCCACCGATTCCACCATACAAATGGATCGTTTTCGTTGCCTCGTCGTATTCCCAAGGGACAGTTCCCCATAACTGCTGGTTCTTCCGATAAGTATAGGTGACTATTTGCTCAACATTCGTGAAAACCCCTGTTGCATTTTCCGGTGCAACAAGCAATTCCCACCCTTCGATTTCTTTTGCTTCTGTACGATATGCTTCTCCGCTAAATCCCGTTAAAATATCGCTTTGAGCTATCTCATTACCCTCTTCGTCCACATACCTTACGACGACACTGCCTTGTTGCAAGCGTTCATAATTGGCTTGAACGCTCACAGGTCCCGTACCCATTCGTAAACTGGTATTCGCAAGATTACTGTTTGTAATCGTCGCTCCGTTTTGGGTTAGAAACTGCCAATTGACAAACCGATATCCGACAGCTGGATTCGCATTCAAATTGATGGTTGCTCCTTGGGCAGCGGATGAAGCTGAAACCGTAGGATTGCCACCAATCGTTGGATTGGCCTGCACACTCACACTATGAGTGATTTGTTCATAGACTGCTCGAATGGACGAATCTCCTGCCCCCATCGTAATGAATGTACTTTGACTCGTTCGGTTTGCGATAGTCGTGTTTCCAGAAACAAGTTCCCATTGAACAAAGCGATATCCATTCGAAACGTTGGCATGGATCGTGGTCGTTTCACCTTGTGCCAGTATTGCTTTATCCGCTCTTGGATTTCCTCCAGCATTTGGAGAAGATTGGAAAGTTAAATTGTAAACCCTCTCATATATTGCTCGTATCGTTATCGTCTCATGCACTGGTGGTCCTATAGGGCCACCAGTAGAGATAGTAAGACTTGTTGTTTCTGCATTTAGATTGCCTATCGAAGCATTCCATCCGTTGATTAGCTCCCATCGAACAAAACGAAACCCTTGGTTCGGATTTGCACTGATAGTGTATAATAAACTTCCCCCTGGCAGAGTTATACGAGGTATAGAACTAGGTCTACCACCTTCTGAAGGGCTTGTTTCAAATGTAATTGTTGCATTTCTCTCTACTCCTAAACTTGGATCATTTTGGCTTTCGGGTGTAAGTTCACTAGTTTCTGATCCATAGGCAAAATGAAAAGGTAGATGGGTCAAAAGAATCACTAATACAGTCATTAAGATGATTATTTTTTTACTATTTATTTTGCTTTTCATTGGTACTCCTTAACTTTTAGCTGTTGCAACAAGCGAATATTCTTTCTTTGTTAGAGTTCTTATAAATTAACAACGTGACTATTCATCAGACAATTAATCATTGATATCTCTAATCGATAAAATTTTTAGCGATTAGAGATACTTTTTTTATGCGCGTTGCTCTTTAGGGGAAGAACTACGCAATTTCTCTGAACTTTTGCGTTGCATGATTTCTGCTGATTTGTTTACGCTTGCTTCCATTTTGTTTTGTAGCTTACTGGGACCGGCGATATTTGTCGCTAAGGAAGGTGTTAATGTTTTTTGCGTCAGTCTTCGTTGCTTCACTTCATGAGACGTCCCCGTGCGATCACTCACATTGAATAAAGCCTCTGCCTTTGAATAATCGCCTTTCATGGCTAGTAATCGAGCTTTTTGTGCGATATTTAAGTCATTTTTCAATTCACTGATCTGATTTTTTAATTGACGATATTTTGCGCGGTTAAAAATATACTTACTAAAAAAATTGATTCGCTGTTTTTTACTTTGTAATTCGGTTAATTCATTTTGTTTCGTGATGACTTTCATACTGTATTTCTCTAAACTATGATTTTTTATAATTGTTTCTTTTAATTCATGGATGTTTTCAAAAACGGAATGAGTATCTCGATAGTATCCTTGATTTTCTTTCCAGTTTTCAATGAAATTACCAAGTGCTAATTCACTTTGTGTTTGATGTTGTTTAAACCTGCCATAAAAATCCGAATCCTTGAAACTAGCATCCATCTTCAAGTCATATCTTTTTTTATGCATTGCGATTTTATCACCTAACTCATTGATATTTTTTTCATCTTTTGCTGAATCATACTGAAATTTATATTGATCAAAAAAAACAGATAATTTTTCAAATTGATCATCAAGTTCATGATGGATCATTTTTTTGGCTTGTTTTAAATCTGCTTGAACGATTGGTGCCGTCTCTTTCATTTGGTTAGATACGTCTATTCTTTTTGTCGATTTACTACCCTGATCTGATTTAAGTCTTTCTGCTTCTCTTTCTTGAATCAACTGTGCTTTCTCCGCTTCATATTGTTCATAGCGAGGATCACTCAAATCTTTGAGGCGGTCTATTTGGGCTTGTTTCCGTGAGATTTTTTCCGTTAATTGCTCAATCTTCTCAGGGTCTGATTTTACCTCAGTAGCTATAGAGGTACTAGATGTAGCGGTTGACTGTCTTTCATTCTGTGCAGTGATTTGTTGTCGCAGCTTATTTCTCTCTGCTACTAAGCGATCATATTCAGGATCATTGATATCTTTTATACGTGCAATTTTTTGGTTTAATTTTGCGAGTTGTTCATCCATTATCATTCCCACTTTCTTAAAGAAATCCTTTATCTGTCTTTGCGAAATTATTTATGAACAAAATGACTTATTTCCTATTTTTTATTTTTCTTTAGTAACGAACGTTTGAATCCCTCTGACGATCGAACACTCTCCAAATAAACGCGTTCTTGCTCTCTCTTGTTTTCTTCTATCCTTTTCATTGTTTGGATTCGCTTAGTTTCGCGGCCGATTCTTCGTTGTTCATCACTCATACGCTCATGTTCCATTCTTTCTCCTCCAATCAGGATGGTTCAAATTGATCATGAAAATTCCTTATGATCTTTGCAATGATGGTCTTCTTGTTAACTGATTATTTTTTGATAATTGATTGATTTTATTACTTTTACTGATCGCCTCTTTTTTTACTGTAGCAAAACTTAATTTTTTGACTTTAGCAACGGATTGTTGTTTTGCCGCTTTCACTGTTTTGACTTCGGCAGATTTGATTCTTCGTTGAGAGGATGTTGCACTGATACCTAGTGTTTTTATACTTTTTAAAAGATCAACCTTCATGAAGTTCGTCCCTAATTTGTATAAAAACTGAAAAAGGTTCCGATTGGTTTTTGTTGCGATATTTTTTACAACAGGCGCTTTTTCTTTCGCAGCTTCCAGCTTGACAGGTTGTTTTTTAGCTGCCTTCGTCGTATTAGCAAATGCTTCTAAAGGTGATTGCTCTTTTTCTTTCTTTTTTGTGATTCTATTTTTGATCATCTTCGTCACTTTGACGACAAATCGTCCTAAATATTTTAGTCCCATAAAACCAAATTTAGGCGTTTTCAAGGATGTTTTTTGTAGCATTTTTACCTCTGGATCTGGCTGTTCATTGGTGATCATCGAACTCCTCCTTTAAATCAAACGTTTGGTATCATTTATTTTTACATTTAGTTCGCTTTTTTAGTTGTTTCCAAAAGACAAATGCAACGATTGACGTCCCTACTACAGTTAAGGAAATTCCTGCTTGACTATTCAATCTTGGTAGCGAACGCTTCTCTTCTTTTCTTCTGATTGCGACCCCATCATTCTTTTTAGTTGAAGTTTTTTTGTCAGTTGTTTGGTCCACCGGTTTTGTTTCAGGGTGCTTTTCCTTATTATCATTAGGTTTGTCTTCCTCTGGTATCGGCTGCTCCTCATTTCTAACATAGATGAAATTTATCTCTTGCTCCTCATCTGTAAATACACCTGTAGGTTGGCCGATGGTTTCTTTCACTTCCCAACCAGCTATTTGCATTGGCTCCGCCTTAAAAGCTTCTCCCCAACGTCCAAGTAGAATGTCCATTCGATTTTTTTCAGGTGCTTCCTCAAAAATGTGGTTGACGACTACTTGACCGCCAACTTTACGCTCGTATTGGATCGTTACCGTTTGTGCTTGTTCCGTCACTGTCACTTGTGGCAATTCACCTTTTACTTGCCAACCGGATTCCGTTCTAGGTGTCAACTCAAAGCGATCGCCCACATTTCCTACGTCTGTGAATCGCTCACTGCTATTCATAGTCGGATCACCGATATATTCGTGGTTCACTGTGATCGCTCCGCCGGTTTGACGTTCATATTGGATGGTTACTGTTTGTGCTTGTTCCGTCACTGTCACTTGTGGCAATTCACCTTTTACTCGCCACCCGGCTTCTATTCTAGGTTTCAAGTCAAATCGATCGCCCACATAGCCAACATCTGTGATTCGCTCACTGCTATTCATAGTCGGATCACCGATAAATTCATGGTTCACTGTGATTGCTCCGCCGGTTTGACGTTCATATTGGATGGTTACTGTTTGTGCTTGTTCCGTCACTGTCACTTGTGGCAACTCACCTTTTACTTGCCAGCCAACTTCTGTTCTAGGCGTCAACTCAAAGCGATCGCCTACATTACCGACATCCGTGAATCGCTCACTCGTATTCTTAGTCGGATCACCGATAAATTCATGGTTCACTGTGATTGCTCCGCCGGTTTGACGTTCATATTGGATGGTTACTGTTTGTGCTTGTTCCGTCACTGTTACTTGTGGCAATTCACCTTTTCGTGGTTCACTGTGATCGCTCCGCCGGTTTGACGTTCATATTGGATGGTTACTGTTTGTGCTTGTTCTTGCCAGCCAACTTCTGTTCTAGGCGTCAAATCAAATCGATCGCCTACATTACCGACATCCGTGAATCGCTCACTCGTATTCTTAGTCGGATCACCGATAAATTCATGGTTCACTGTGATTGCTCCGCCGGTTTGACGTTCATATTGGATGGTTACTGTTTGTGCTTGTTCCGTCACTGTCACTTGTGGCAACTCACCTTTTACTTGCCAGCCAACTTCTGTTCTAGGCGTCAAATCAAATCGATCGCCTACATTACCGACATCCGTGAATCGCTCACTCGTATTCTTAGTCGGATCACCGATAAATTCATGGTTCACTGTGATTGCTCCGCCTACCGTTGGATTCTTTGTATAGACAAATTCAACAAGTCTTTCCGAACCAGCTACCATCTGACCGGAAGCACTTACGCTTCCAGGTGATAATCTGCTATAGGTATATCCCGGAATGGCTGGAGGTGTATACGCATAGTTTTGACCAACCTCCATTTGTTCGACCAGCTGCTCTTGGAGATCATTTCCTGCCTCATCGATATATCTCACTCTGATTGAATTTTTTGTTCGCAGTGACAATGTGCCTAAATTAAGATTAGTAAGTGTGATGCCCCCTACATTCATCGGACTTTGTCCAGGAGAATTAGAATTTGGTGTTTCACTCGCCCATGTATCTAAATAAAGCGAACTCAAGTTAAGATTGATTGAGTTAGTATGACCATTTATATCACTCACCTGAGTCCTAGTAACTGTCACATCAACTTTTGTAAAATTTCCCGTAGTCGAGCCAACGACTCTACTAATGGTCACTCCCAAAGGAAGATTTGACGCGGTCACCTCACCTATGCTAAAATCACCTGTCAGATTTGGTGCCTTTTCATAACGCATCTCTTTATAAAAATAATTGGGTACAAACACATTTCCACTCTTACCTCCCGTCAGTGTTGGAATCCAGCCACCTCGGTCTGCCACTAAGGCGTAGGTAGGAATATCAATCGAAAAACTCACACTATCCCCCATATCCACCCCCAAAGAACCATCTACTTGTGGTATAGCCTTGATTTGTTGAGAGATTGCGTTTTCTCCTTCGTCATACAACCATGCTCGCAAGGTCTTTCCTTGATGGTTTTCATTGAGCATCTCAGGATTAAAAATAGGATTAAGAACAGCATAAACACTCACTGGAAAATGCAAGAGCAACAAGATGACGCTAAATATGCTCATAAGTTTGATTTTATTCATTGAATCACTCCGTATTCTCTATTTTTCAAAAGATATTTGACCTTTCAGTAGGGGCTTGCCACTGACATTATTACTCTTTGAAATTGCTTTTTGTTTGATTGAATCAAATGCCTCTTTGACGGCTGGCTGACGATTGATTCCTTTATTCTGTTCAGCAATTTGTGGATTACTTTCAGATTTCCTATTATCTACCTGATATCTTGCGGCTTCACTTAATTGATTCGTCGCACGGTTTTCACGTAATGACTGTGACGGTGGCTCATGAATATCCGCTTTTACATGAAGTGTTTCATGGGTATTGAACGAATTCTTCCGACTTGAACGATTCGATTCATTTTGTGCTTTATTTTCTGTCTCTTGACCATAGACCCATGCATATGGACTTTTTTCCATTGACTTCGTTTCATTACTAGCGAGTTTTATTCTATCTTCTTTTGATCCAGCACTTTCTATTGAAGAATTATCATGGGCAGGTGCACGATCATCCTTATCCACTTTTTCATAGACTTTATCAAAATCCTTATCTACCTCTAAAGAATTTTTTTCGATTGTTTCTTTTTGTGTCGTGGTTTCTAATGTTTGATTTTCTTTTTTATAAAACTTTCTTTGTAGTGCATGCAGTCCTTTACTCAAGGCAGTCACACCAAAGGAAACCGCAAGTGCCATTGCAATAACTGAAGTTGCTTTGTACATAAATAAAGGAGTTGAAGTGGCCGCCGCAAAGATATATGGTGCTACTACTGGTGTCAGTGCAATACCAATTCCTGCTACAGCTAAGCCAACACCAATGATGATCGCAAAAGATTTCCAATTTCTTTTAAAATAGCCCTTTACAGATTTGTCTTTTTCTGGATTTTCAAAACCAACTTTTTCTGATGCGTGATTCTGTTTTTTTGTTTTTGCTGTTTCTTTCTCATGAGCAGCAGTTTCTCTTTGAATTGATTTTTCTTTTGGATCAATCACTCGATCTTTTAAGTTTCTCTGTCGATTTCGTTCTGCTTGGCGGTAGTTTTGTATTCTAGAACGAAGTTTACGAATATAGTTGATGAGTTTTGGCCCATAAAAGGCAGCCAAAACCGTACCGTAAATGAACAGAGTTAGTGGTAGCCCATACATAGCAAAGTAGATTGGAACGATACCTAAAATGCCAGTTACCCACATGCTGATCAATGGCCAAGATGCTAATGGTAGTAAGTTCAACAAAATTCTTCCGATTTGAATGGCTCGGCTTTTTTTTGTGTGGATTTTCTTTTTTTGTGTATGCGGTCCTGACTCTGGCAATTCTATATCGTCATCCATAAAATCGGTTTCTGTAGTTTTATCCGTTTTTTCTGAAGCATTTTCATTCAAGCCAAAAGTATCACTACTCGCGTCTATTCCAAGTTTATCTAAAGAATCAGTTGTGTTTTCCGACCGTTTTTTATCCATTCCTCGAGTGACTATACTCGCTTCATCCAGTTTTGTTGGTTTCGGTTCCCCACCTTCACTCATCTGATTTCTCATTTGGCTGTTTTGAGTGTCTGAGGAAGATTCCTCTACTGGCACGTTGGAACTATCTGTTTGAGTGTTTGTTTCAGGTGGTTCTTTCTCTATTGGATTAAATTTGAGTTTATCAGCTAACAATTCACGGATTTTTTTTGTGTTACCATCAACAATACCTGTTTGATCAGCAGAGAGAGCAGTAGGTTGGTTGCTTGATTCTTTTCTACGATCTAGCTGATCGGATGTAACACTTTCTTCCGATTTTGGGCCATCACTACTTGTTCCAGCAGGATTTTCAAATTGGTTTTGGCGTTGACGAAATCTTTCATTAGCCAAGCCATTTTGTTGCTGTAATGTTTCATTAGAGACACTAGCTTCAGTTTCTCTCCCAGTTCTGGACTCGTGCTGTCTTCGCATCGCTTCAACTCGACCCGTGGATTCTGGAGCAAGGCGGTCGTTAGAAAACTCATTCGCTTTTTCAAACCGATCTCTCGCTGCTTTCACTTGTCCCGTGGGTTCTGGAACTGGGCGGTCGTTGGAAAACTCATTCGCTTTTTCAAACCGGTCTCTCGTTGCTCTCACTTGACCCGTGGATTCTGGAAATGGGCGGTTGTTAGAAAACTCATTTGCTTTTTCAAACCGGTCGCTCGCTGCTCTCACTTGACCCGTGGATTCTGGAACTGGTCGCTCATCACGAAGGACATTCGCTTTTTCGAACCGTTCTCTCGCTGCTCTCACTCGTCCCGTGGATTCTGGAACTGGTCGCTCATCACGAAGGATATTCGCTTTTTCGAACCGTTCTCTCGCTGCTCTCACTCGTCCCGTGGATTCTGGAACTGGTCGCTCATCACGAAGGATATTCGCTTTTTCGAACCATTCTCTCGCTGCTCTCACTCGTCCCGTGGATTCTGGAGCTGGTCGCTCATTAGGATGATCGTTCGCTTTTTCAAACTGATCGCTCGCTGCCTTCACTCGTCCCGTGGATTCTGGAGCTGGTCGCTCATCACGAAGGACATTCGCTTTTTCGAACCGTTCTCTCGCTGCTCTCACTCGTCCCGTGGATTCTGGAGCTGGTCGCTTATCACGAAGGACATTCGCTTTTTCGAACCGTTCTCTCGCTGCTCTCACTTGACCCGTGGGTTCTGGAATTGATCGTTCATTGCTAAAGGCGTTCGGATTTTCAAACTGATCTCTCACTGCTTTCACTCGACCCGTGGATTCTGATGCAAGGTGGTTATCACTTTTTACACTGGAATTTTCGAATCGAGTGCGACGGTTTTGAAATTCTTCGTTCGTCATGTCGTTTTGATTCGATTTTGTTTCGTTTGCAGATGCTGAATCATTCGTATGAACTGCACTTCCGTTTCCTTTACGTACGATTTCGCTACTGCCATGCAGGGTGGTAGCTCTTTGATAAGAAGTTCCTTGATGTTCATTCTCTCCACGACTCTTTTTCTTGGAAAACGATGGTTCATTGCTTGTACTAGTCTGATTTTCAAATCGAGCAAAAAGGTTTTGAAATTCTTCGTCTGCCCTCCCAGTTTGATTCAGTTCTACATTGTTTGTCCTTAATGAGTCATTGTTATCTATCCTACTAGTTTGACCTTCATGTACTAGCTCACTACTTCGTTGCTGCCTAGGTGGATTTTGATAAGCAACTGTCTGATAATTATACGGTTCGCTTTGGGTTGTTCTCTCTATGACTGGTGGTTCATTACTTGGTCCAGGCATATTGCCAAATCGGTCTCGATATCTTTGAAATTCTTCGTTCGCCCTACCAGTTTGACTCCATTCTGCATTGTTTGTCCTCAATGAATCATTGTTATCTATCCTACTAGCTTGACCTTCTTGCACTAGCTCACTACTTCGTTGCTGCCTAGGTGGATTTTGATAAGTAGCTGTCTGATAATTATCCGGTTCGCTTTGGGTTGTTCTCTTTATGACTGGTGGTTCGTTACTTGGTCCAGGCATATTGCCAAACCGGTCTCGTCGTCTTTGAAGTTCTTCGTTCGTCATGCCGGTTTGATCCGGCTCTGCTTTATTTGTGGGTGATGATTCATTCGTATAGACTGTACGTTCGTATCCTCTACGCACAAACTCGCTAGTACCTTTTAATGGAGGAGATTTTTGATAAGATGATGTTCCTTCATTTCTTTGGTTCTGTCGATCTGTCGGTTGATTTTGCCTATTTTGAACATTCTGTGAATCATTCGTTTGCGAGGTTCTCCATCTAGACGACTTTTGACTTTCTAATGGTGAATGATCATTTGTTGAATGATTCAGACCTTCATAGTATTGGCGCAATCGGTTGACTGTCCCTGATGGTACTTCAGCTGAATGGGGTTCTTTATTATAAGAACGTTCTTTTTCAAATCGTTCTTTTAAATCACTCACTTTAGGTCTTTGGTGCTGTTCTTCTTTTGTAGATTGATTCGTAGTATGGGCCAAATTTACGTACGTCGCGACATTCTCTTTTATCTGCTCATTGGATAAAGCTTCTTGCTTTCCGTTGTCTCTTTTATTGAGTGTTGCTTGTTCTGCAAATCTTTTTTCCTGTTCCGCCACTAATTTAGGACTTACCAATTCATCAGATGCTTGTAATGATGTGTTCGACGTAAAAGTAGGTGGCACTTCTTTTGAACTTGTTTCTCGCTCACGTATATTTTCTTTTAAGACCATCATCCGCGATTTATATATGGAGAATCTCAGCGCATTATAGTCTGATGGATCAATGCCTTGGATCATTCTTTCAAATGATTTTTTTAAATCATTTGTCTTTTCTTCATTCACTTCTTTTCGTGAAGAAATCAAGTCTAGAACGAAGTGGAATTCTTCTCTCAAAGTTTCAGAGTTGCTATCCAATATTGCTTTTGCTTGAAACTCATTGAATATTTTTTCTTCATGAGGTTTTACTGATTTTATTGAAATATCTTTGTTTAGATATTCTTTAAGATAGTCTTCATATTTTTTATAAAACATCGGTCTCCTCCATTCAACGAAGAATTTTTTAAGAGTCGATTAACCATTTAAGCGATGTTCAAGCAACTGTTCTAAAGATGTATTTTCTTCCCTATATACACCTGTTTGAGTTAATCGCACTGCTTGATGTGGTTTTTCGTAATTATTTACCCATAAAAACATTCCTGGGAGGGAATTCATGCGATACCCAAATTCTGTTTCTTCTAATGTGATTTCAAATTTTTTAACTGCTGAATTTTCATCGGTGACTGACAGTTCTAACACACATGACGTCTCAGAAATATCTTCAGAAATGACTCGATAGTAAAAAGTTCGACTTATTTCGTCTCCGTCATCCACTTTTCGTTGAACAAATGTATCTTCTGTGAAATCAATCAACACTTGACTATTCATCGTTGTACCTGTCCAACTACCTTGAAGTAACACGTCATTCCATTTCTGACTAATCATCTCATTCACTTCATCACCACCAGAATCCATCATTTCTTTTGCTTTCTCCATCAATTCAACACTTGGATAGAAATAGGTAATGTCCCCCTCATTGTCTTTATAAAAGAAGATCGTTTCCCCTAGCCTGGTCATCAGCTCAAAAGTAACTTCCTTCTCGTCTTTGTCGGTCAACACAAGTTTTGTATCCACCAAGCGATAATTACCGGTTGAGAGCCAATCAGTACTCTGATAGGTCCCATCATTTTTTAATTCTAAGACCATGCCATCCGCTCGATCAGAGTACCAAATCCCTCTATAGACTAAGGCTTCGTTTTTTTCCACTAAATTTAGGTCCTCTTTTTTTTGCTCATTTACAGACAAGGGTTCACTATTTGTAGTAGATCCTGCGTTTTCATCCGTATTGCGATGAAAAAATAGCGAGTAAAAAATAAAACTGAACATTGCGATGAAAATACCGACAGCTATAAACACGATTCTTTTACCTTCTTTTGACTCAACTATATTTTTTATTTGTTTCATTGTTCATCCTTTTCTTTCTTTATTGAAGAATACCGTAACCTGAAATACTTGGATCATTGACGAAATAGGTCCTTCTAGCTACTTTGTTGGCAGTATTCCCTTCGATGGTCTGAATGATATTTCCATCTGAAAACTCTACGATTCCCACATGATCTTTTCCTGTACCACCTCCATTCCAATCAAAGAAAATCAAATCACCTGGTTGTGGATGATAGTTCTCTGAAGCTTTCTTATAGTTTCCCTTTTCTGTTAACCAGTTGATCATTTCTAAACAGTTAGCAGACTTGATTATTTTTTCTTGATTGAGATAACCTACTTGATCTGCTACCCAGCTTACAAAGATCGCACACCATTCTACTCTTCCTTCAAATCCATACCATTGCCAGTATTTCTCACCTTGAATCGTGCCAATCTCGTTGATTGCGGCCTCAAGGAAATCTGAGTTTTCGAGCCATAGATAGTTAGTTACTATAGGTACATAGAACATATTTCCGTAAGCATATCGCCATGAAAATCCATGTGCTAAAGCTACTGGATGGGTATAACGAACGGTTTGTCTATTGCTTTTTTCTCTTGCATATAACTCTGCATGAAAGAAGCTATATTGCTTATTGGTATTTGCTAACCAATTTAAAAAGTCTTCTCCGTAGTTATAGGCTTGAAGTGCCGCACGGTCATCCAGATGTAATTCTCTCGCTTTACTTAATAATTGGGCAAAATAGTGGGTGCCTCGATCAATTGATAGTTCTGGATCATCGATCGTATTAGGAGACAAACCTTGTGACTCACTGGCCTGCATGATGTCAGGGAATCTTTCTGCATCACCACCTGATTCTACTTGGATGATTGCCAAGATCATGTTGACATACTCTGGAATCCCATACTTTTCACAGGCTTCTCGAACAAGATGTTCCCATTGTAAAATCATTTGTCCAGGATTTTTAAGACTTCCTGAGATCGATCTTGAAGAATTATGTGTAAACCCTTCTATCTCAGATGGATATTGAAATTCCAGATCAAAAATATAAGCAGATGGATAAATGTGTCTGTTTGGCCAGAATGTTCGACGTTCAATGACTTCAACCTTCAAATTCCCGGTCGTTTCTCCAACTAGGGTATCGGCATCTACCCATTCTCCATTTCTCACTCGGACATTTTTTAATGGAGACAAAACAACTCTTTTACTCAAAGAAGTATTGATAGTTACATAATCATTCCCAGCAGCATGAACTCTTCCTGATCCAGAATTATCGATCCCATAGACAGGGGTACCAGGCTGAGCCAACAGCTCAATGTGGTTATGTCTATTTCTGTCATCTGATCCACGATAGCCATATTTTTGAACAACGATGGCATCTTGATTCATACCAAAAGGACTTTGCAAAAACAATTTATTTTCAAATCGGTCCAATTCCTGAATTGGTCCGAATTTATCTAGTTCTTCCTCCGACATCGTGTCTGAATTTTCATCAATGAATTGACTGATTGTTTTGATTTCAATATTGATCAATGCCACTTTTATCGTGCGATGGGTTGGACGATCTTCTTCATTATGAGGGGGAACGTGTCGGTCCCCAGTCGGGCCTTCATTCGTTTGATTTGCTTCAGATTCTTCTTCCAGCTCCTCTGGGTCTTCTTCAGGCTCGTGATCTTCATTTAGATCATCAATTTCTTCTAGTTCCTTGTCTCCTTCTATATCAGCAGGCTTTTCTTCTGGTTCCACATTTTCTTCTAAATCATCAGATTCTTCTGGTTCTTCTTCTAGTTCCTCATCTTCTTCTGAATCATCAGATTCTTCTGGTTCTTCTTCTAGTTCCTCATCTTCTTCTGAATCATCAGGGTCTTCTTCTAGTTCCTCATCTTCTTCTGAATCATCAGGGTCTTCCGATTCATCCTCTTCTGGATTAGGCTCATCAGGATAAATGATTGGTACTTCTCTTGTTTCGATTTCTGTCGTGTAATTAAAGGTATACCCATGGATCCCTTCTACTTCTCCACGAACTCTAGTTGCACCAAAGATATTGCTACTCGCTGAAATACGTTTACTGATGTTATAATCTTCATATTTTGCATTCAGGTAATAGAGGTACGTATCTGCATCAGAGCTATAGATAAAATTGTTATCTGGTCTTGCAACACCATTTACAACAAAATAAACTTCTTCAATTTCAGAATTTTCTGAAAAATCTTCAAAAACCCGTTGTACTTCTTTGTTCTTTCTGGCATCCAAAAGTGTGATATGCTCATATGCCTCTGCTAATGCCATATCTTCCGTTTTTATAGTAAATATACTAGCGATAAAATTAAAGATGGCGATAATAACGACGATGACGACGATGACGACCGCCAAGATCATCATTACTTTGACAGACAACAACATGAGGATTAGTTTGAGAATAATAAATAAGACTAAAAGCACTCCAAGAATATTTAATTCGCCATCTTTGTTCCTGCCAACTGTGTCTATGGCTGTTTGTGCCAGATTTTTTTTCAGTTTGGGTTTGAATTTTTTTTTCGATGGAATTTTTGTTTGCTTTTTTAATCGTTTGATTTTGTTGGAGTTACTTAATACTTGATGTTTACGTTCAAGTTTGTCTTTGATGCCGAATAGTTTCTCTTCAAGCTTCTTAGTTCTGGTCTGTTTAGTCGCAGTAAGTGTATTCTTTATTCCAGCTAGATTGAGAATATTTTTGTCAAGCTTTTCTTGTTTCTTATGATAAAATTTTTTTGATCCTAGTTTTTGTTTATTGATTTTATCAGTAGAAAGCTGACTTCGCTGATTCGTCCCTATATTATTGGATGAAGTTTGTCTCTTTTTTATTCCTAAAAGCGCATGATCGATTTCTTTAGGTGAGCGATGTTTATTCTTTATGAAATAGGCCTTTTCTCTAGTGGTACTATGTTTTTTATTTCTGTTTATTTTGTTTAACTTTTTTTTATTTGTCATAAGATAGCGCTTTTTAAAACCACTGTCGTTTGTTTTTGTGCTTGTTACGCCTTTACTTAATGGATCTTTTCTTGACTGGCTCTTCACCATATGTTGTTTGAAATCAACGATATTTCTGTTTTTCAGCTGTAAGTTGTCTCTTTTTTTTCTTGCTAATTGTTGTTGACGTTTTTTTAATCGGAGGCGCTTCTTCAATGCTTTCTTTTTTTGCTCTTTCGTACTGACACGGTTCAATTTGATTGATAACAAATCTTGCGGCTTGTTGTTTTCTTGTTTATTCCCGTCATATGTTTCACTCATAATCTTGCTTTGTCTTTACCTCTTCACCAGGTTTAGTTGTCATAATTTGATAGAGACTTGTTTCTTTAGGAAGTCGGTCTTCAAATGGGATGATCGTGTCCCCAAACACCATCAATCCAGTACCTTCACTTCCATTCAATACATACTTTTCCTGCTCTTCCGATATATCGAATAAACGAGTCAACTCTGAGCGGTCAGATTTTGCTTGATTGAACATAACAACGAAGTCACTATTTGAAAGCATTCTTCTAGCTAGATCCGAAAGCAATAACGTCTCTACATTTTGGGTGATCCCCGTCGGTATAGCGCCCCACTTTCTTGCCCTACTCCACAATTCAAAGAAATAATTTTCTGAGTATTCATTTGTAAAGAGTAACTGTAATTCATCAATATATAACCATGTACGAATTCCTGATTCTCGATTCAACGTGATTCGGTTCCAAATTTGATCTAACACAACTAACATTCCAAACGGCTTGAGTTGTTTTCCTAAATCTTTGATGTCAAAAATAATCAAACGTTTATTCAGATCCACATTTGTTTTTTTAGAAAATAGTGCTAGACTACCTTCTGTGTAAAGTTCTAATTCAATCGCCAATTGCTTTGCTTCTTCTTCTGGCTGTACATTTAGCGCCATATAAAACTCTTTTAATGTCGGTAACTGCGTCTGTTCTTGGTAAATTTTTCGGCATACTCGGTCGATGATTGTTTTTTGTTGGGAAGATAATCCTAAAATACCTCCAGTGATCAGCTCACAAAGTGAAATCAAAAACTGGGTTTTTAAAGCGATTGGGTCTGCATCATCGCCATAGTTACTATTGATATCCATTGGATTGATGCAGGTGTTTGAATTACCAGCCAATCGAACCATTTGGCCATCAAATTCTGAACAAATATGCTGATATTCTGATTCAGGATCAATGACGATCACTTCATCTTCAGCGTTTCTTAATAAAACATTGACAATTTCCCGTTTGACAGAAAAACTCTTACCTGATCCTGGTGTACCTAAGACAAACCCATTGGGCGCCATTAGTTTTTTCCGATCAAGAATCGTCAGATTTTTTGTCACAGAATTGATCCCATAATAATTTCCATTCTCATGGAGCATTTCAGCGATCGAAAATGGCATCAACGCCGAAACTGCAGAAGTTGCCAATAAGCGATTTAAAGGAATATGATTTTTTCCTATTGGTAACACTGTATTTAAAGCAAACTTCTGTAAATAGGCTAATCCAATGATCGTACAGCCAAATCTTCGGCCTACCGACTTGATTTTACTTGCAATTTTATTTAACTTTTCCTGATTATCTGCATAGAAATTGATCAATACGGTCACTTCAAATAGTTTCTGACTTTTGCTTTGTAATGAATCTAAAAGCTCTTTTGCTTCATCCATGGAATAAGATAAGTCATACGGTAGCATGTCATAATCGTACCCACTATTTAAGGCTTTTCGCTGTTCATCCACTTTTTGCTGATCCATATACGCCATTTTAGTCTTTACTAAGTCGAAACTGTTTGCCATTGGTATTGGTTTGCAACTAACCGTAAGAGTGATTTCTTCATCGATTTCCATAAGGCCTGTCAAACATTCATCTGATAGTTCAGCCGGATAGCCATCCAAATAGAGCGTCTGATTTAGTTTGTCGTCCACCTTGATCAAGCGCTTATCAGATTTAAGCTCGATTCGCTTTGGTAGCAATTCGTGATTCTCATTGTTTAATATTTGACCAATCAATTTTTTGCGTTCTTCTCCTTTTAAAATATGGATCGTCGAGCCAATTTTTCGAGCGAATAGATCCACTTGATCGGCAACCAAGAATAACTCTCTTTCAGCAAATGACTGATTCTCGTGTTTTTGAGTAAAGGTGATAAAAATTTTCTTTTCAAACGCATTTTTCTTTTCGTTGATCTTCAACTTTAAATAGTCATTCATTTCTTGGCGGTATTTATCATCATATCGTTCATTTTTTTCTTTAAAAAGCACATGGTTCAATTCTTCAACTGTTTTTTTCTTTTTTACTAACGTGACTTTGTAATCTATGGAAGCATCTAAAGAATTTAGAAACTCACAATATTTAATGAATATCTGCATACGTTGTTCTTCGGAACAAAGCTGATAACTGATATCGTCAATATTGATCGTTAGAGAGTATTCTTTCTCAGCAATTAAACAAATACCGTTATCGTAGATTTCTTCAAAAAGTAAAAAAGATTTTTTTTCTTCTTGCGTATTTTTCTTATTCTTGTTTTGTCTGAAGTTCACCTTCATTAAATTGGGGCCGATCAGATTCTTCATACACAACTACTCCTTGATCAAAATGGTAAATAAAATAGTATTTCAAATAACGTTCAAAAGGCAGTCCCTCTTTTTTTAGCCACCCAAAGGCGACGATTGGCATTGAAACGAGAATCATCAGCCAACTGATCACGTCCATGGAGTAACCAAAAAAGCGAACAAAGACAAAACTGATCACGATATTAATCAGTACCGCGACGGAAAGAAACCCTAGTTGTCTGACACTCATACCTGCTACGATCCGCTCTTTATATTCACGTACATCTTTATGGACTTTGACTTCAATTGCCATTACTTTTATTCCTTTCTATGAGGCGGATACAATCATTTTCGCCCATCCTTTTGTCTTATTTATTGCAAACATCAAAGCAATCATGTAAATCGTCAAACCAAAAATCAGCGACCACATGCCACTCCTATGACTATTTAAGAAATTCACAAAAATCAAAGGATAAATGGTCAATACTAATGCGATCATTACAGCATGTAAGGAGGAAGCTGCAAAATTCTTGAAAAATCCTTTTGCCATCGATGAAAATTCTTGGTGGGGTAATGCCGCCATCGAAATAGGAGCAATCGCACTAAATATATATAATTCAAAAAATCTTATATAGACAATGACATTGATAAAGACCCCTACCACTAAAGAAACTAAAAATAGAACAACAAAAATCATTAATACGACCATTACTTCCCACCACGAAAGACTTCTTACTGCTGAATCGACTACATTGCGATAAGAACTTAAAAAATCATCTCTATTTAGGGCCATTATTTGCCCTGCTAACATCGCCCCTAATGCGACAATGGCATCGAGAATCACTTGGATTCTTAAGATGACAATATAACAAATAATAAATTTTACAAATGCTTTCATGATCATTTCAAATCCCAAAGTTGGAGCACCACCTGCATTCTCAACTTTTAAAGAAATTTTTTGAAATTCAAATAAGATGAATATCGCTAGTATTGAAAATGCAACTGGAGCTATAATCGTTTGTTGGATGATTCCTGCTACTCGATAGGCATCTGCCATGTAATCTTGCAAACCACGGCTTAAGGTTTCTGCAATATTGTCCCCATTTAAATATTCCATCATTCGATCAAATAGCATCATTATCGCTGAGCGCACTGATTAACCTTCTTTCTATAAAAAATTTTTTACCTACTTAAAAGTGAGCCGACATCAAATGCGGTCACGAACCAAACTGCGGCAACTAAAATCAATGCACCGCCGACGACTTGCCAGATCCCTTGTTGTAGCTGTGGTCCATTTTTATCTTTTAATGCTCCGGCTAAGATAACAGTTCCCCAAATAATCCATAATCCTCCGCCAACCATCGTAAATCTTGAAATCAAGTTAAATACATCCTGTAATAATTGTTGGTTATTGTTCATTTCTATTTATTCTCCTCTTCATTTTCTGGTGATTGATTTCGTTCGTACCAATTCTTTGGAGTCACATCTCCGAGTTTTTTATAATTTTTATGTTTCGTAATATCATATTTTTCTGAGATAAACGGAACTATTCCACGAATCTTCAAAATCGCTTTTGTTCCACTAAGATTCGCCACTTCATCTACATCTAATAAATTCCGACCCATTTTTTGATAATTTTCACTGTAGTTCCCATTACTACCTTTGGTGATGCTAACGTTCTTGTGCTGGATCGTTTTCTTTCCTAGTAATTTAGAGATATACTCATGGGTGCTTAACTCCATTCCACCTAAATAAAGAAAAACGTCACTGGTCCCGATGATTGTTTCCCAAGTATCTTTGTACAAATTTTTAAGCTGACTAATGTTTTGTAAGATCACATTGACTGATATCTCACGACTTCGAATCACTGAAATCACTTTTTCAAAGTCTGGAATCTGTCCTATATTGGCAAATTCATCTAAGACACATCGCACATGATGTGGTAGACGACCTTTGTAGACATTGTCTGCTTTGTAAACTAAGCTATCGAATAATTGTTGGTACAGCATACTTGCTAAGAAATTGAAACTTGTATCTGTATCTGATAATAAAATATAGATAATCGTTTTCTTGTCCCCAACCGTGTCTAATGCTAACGTATCTTTACTCACGATTTTTTTGATATTCGGAATATCAAAAGGTGATAATCGTACTCCTAAGCTGACTAAAATACTTTTTGCGGTGCGATCCCCCGCTAATTTGAAAATTTTGTATTGCGCGACTGCAAAGTTGGTAGGATCTTTTTCTTCAAGTTCATTGAAAATCACATCTAGTGGGGAAACATAATCTGGCACATCCTCTGGACAGTTTGCTAAGCGGACCATTTCAACGACATTCGTCAATGTTTGATCTTCTTCATCAACTTCTTGCAAAAGATAACTGAATGTAGCCATCAATAAGGCTGTCTCAGCTTTCTCCCAAAAATCATCGCCACCCTTTTTTTCTGGATCTGAAGTGTTTTTGATCAAGTTGTTGACGACTTTTAAAATATCGTCTTCAGTACGGATGTAAGTAAAAGGATTATAGTAGTCTGTATTTTCCCGCGTGATCAAGTCAAAAACCTTGATTTCATATCCGGCCTCTTTAAACATCGTTGCTGTTTCGCTTAACAAGAGTCCTTTAGAATCACTGACGACATAGGAAGAATGTAGTTGCATCAAATTAGGTTTTACATAGAACCTTGTTTTCCCTGATCCAGCTCCTCCTACTACGATAACATTCTTATTCCGATTAAAGTTATTAGACTTAGTGATCTTCATACGACCAGACATAGACAGCGATTCACTTTTTGTGAGAATGATATTGTTGTCTTTTTTTTTATCCATCATCGGCTTTATGTCTTTTTTGTTGCCCCATCTGGCACTTCCGTATTCAAACTCTGTATGTTTCGGCATGCCTGAGTGATACAAGATACCAAGAGCAAGCCCCCCCACGATTGTAAATGTACCAATGATACTTGCTATACTATAGTTAAAATCAAACTCAAAGCGACTAACTTCTAGTCCCAATTGGTCGATTGTGCGAACCAAGACTTGTGCGATATCTTCTGTCTGTTGTCGGAAATTCTCGTAAATTAGGATGGTCCGATTTGCCGTATACGCGAATACAAGAAATAAAAATAGTAAAAGTAATTTATAATACCAAGTCTTTGAGTTTTTCAACTTGTCCTCCTAAACGACATAAGTTATCTTTTTTATTATCTAAAATCCGTAACAAGCAAATCTGAAACGACGTCCATCGTTCGATCAATATCTGCTTTTTCTGGTAGATAAAACATTTTGGTTTTATCCCCAACTTGATACGGAAATGGTAGAATATTTGTCACTAAGATATCTACATCAAGTGGATTTTCAATGGTTTCCAATTGTTCCTGGTACATGATACTTGCTCTGGTGTGTAGATATCTTTCAATAATTTCATTTAATGCAAAATCCGTTAAAAATCCTCGTTTCAATGCAACAACAACTGTACTTAAAACTTCACATGCCTTGTTCGTATATAAGAAAAGTAATAAGTCAGAAGTAAATGACGAAGCACATCTTTTTTGAAGGAAATTCTTTTGGATCGCTTTATTTTTTTTGATGACTGTATTCATTTCTTTATATAGTCGCCGGTTGATTGAATCAATCAACATCGCCGATTCTTCATCGTTATATGAAAAATCAATTTCAAGTTCCTGTTTGATTTTCTCTTGAAATAAAAAGCAATTGACAATTGAATACAGTTGCTCATTATCAACTTGGATCCGATTCCCGAGAACACTCTTGAGATCTAAAACTAAATGTTTGACTGTCTCGGAAAAACCAAAGTATTCTGCAAATCCTTTATTGTGTTTTTCTATCTCTGTGTAATAACATTCATGTAAATGGATCATACAAGCTATAAAACAACATTCTTCAAAAATGACTTCTTTAGAATAGGTCTTGAAACAATCTAATTGAATAAATTCAACGAATAATTGATTCGTTAAGGGATTGTTTCTAAACCAATCTAACAATCGCGACTGGATATATAATTTATCTTTTCCAAACCGGATAAAAGTTAAAGCAAGTATTTTCTTTGTGATTGATTGGGAAACATCCGAACATAACGCCAAAACGATTTTGGTTATTTCTTCCATTTCATTTTTATAGGGGCAATAATCTTCGATCTCTAGATAAGCTGATTTAATGTAAAGATCAATAAACAGTTTTCTGATTCTGATCTCCTTCCCTAAAAATTCAACCGGTGAAAGTTTTAAATTCAAACCATATTGATGGCAGATTTTCTTTAGCTTTCGCATTTTTTGGATCACTGTTTTCTCACAGTAATGTAATTCCCAGCTCCAATCGATCACCTGCTTCAGTTCACCTGTAAGGATACTTGTTGTCACTTTTACTAAGTCTTCATTCATGTAATAAGATTTTTTTTTCTCGAATAATTTAAAATGGTTCAATACAAACATGCTGACCCCTTTATAGGAAGTCAATATTTCAATTGTGTCGGAAAATTCATCTTGAATCGTTTTTAAATCATTGGTAATCGTTCTTCTAGTTACTTTGAGACTTTTTGCAAGATATTGAACGGTCACATTTTTTCTTCTTTCTAAAGTATTCAAGATAAATACGACACGTTTTTTGTAATCATTCGATATTAATCGTTCAAGAATCTCTTCCACTTACCTTCCCCCTTTCACATAACAACTTCACTATAAACAATCTGTTTTTTTATTTCGAGGTATTGTATTTCCCGACTTAGAGAAAAAAATTCTTTAGAAGACGAAGTTTTTTTAAAGTTTTTTTATAGATTTCAGATTCGAGAGATAACAATAAAAAAGAGACTATACAAATTGTATAGCCTCTTTAAGGCGTAATTAATAACACTAATCCACTATTTTTATTTATCTACAATAAATGGCCCTCTGAGATTTTAAGCTTTCTATAAAAAAGTTATTCTATTGGAATCCTAAATTAATTCAAAAGACTAAAAGACTTTTAAAAGTTATTTAATTCTAAATAAACTAGCGGCACTATCTGGCGCCCAAGATGGGTCCCCATAATTATCATGAGTAACTAGTGTCGTATAAAGTTTTCCCTCATGAAAAATAATTTCATCCTTAGTATATCTCACAGGATTAAACAAACTTCCTAACTCAAATTGACGATGTTCACTTGGTGGTGCAATTTCATTTGTTTTTGTTGAAATCACTAAGCGATTGCTTGCCTCTGATCGAATAGAATCATTGCTCACTGCTTTGATCGTATACGTATACTGAGCCCCCGCATTCAACCCAGTATCTAGATAAGTGGTATTTGCAGTTTTACCAACTAATTGGCCATCTCTATAGATTTCATATGTTTTGATTCCTGCAGAGTGGCTCGAAGGATTCCACATCAATGAGATTGAGTTCATCGTTTCCCCCATTGAATGTAAGTTACCTGGTCTTGTTGGCACTTCTACTTCGTTATCTGCTAACGTTGTTACCTGAAGCGCATCACTTTTTTCAGATACTTGTCCGGTAAACGATACTGCTTCGATTTCGTACTTATACGTGGTATTTGCTGTTAATTGATTATCTTGATAGTTGTTCGCAGAAGTTGTAGTAATCAGTTGACCATCACGATACACATTGTATTTTTCAACAGCTGCTTGTGCATCCCAAGAAAGTGAGACTGACTGTTTTGTCGTATTCACTGCTCTGACATTCGTTGGTTTATTTGGTACGACTGGTATTGCTCCATTACTCTTGATATTCGCATCAATCACATTGTAAAAAGCATTCGCAGTATCACTAATATCCCAAATTGCTAAAATAACGTGATACCCCATTCGGTCTTCTGGAATATTGACTGTGTGCGTTGCGCTAATATTCGCAGAAGATTGTCCGCCACCATCGATTTCCGATAATAACTCTAGATCCTCTCTCGCAAGTGGTTTGTTTTGATCCCAACCATTTTTCGTGATGTAGTAATGATATTTCGCGGTCCGGTGATTTGCCGTAAAATGCCAAGTGAAATTATTAGGACCAGTACTGATATCTTGCTTTGTCCATAAAGTTGCTGTTTGTTGATCTAACTCAAAACCTAATGCACCATTTGCAGAAGCAATTCGTCCATCCGCTGGTCCTGCTGCTGGGAAGCCTTTCAATGCTTCTAAAGATTGTGGCTCATTGATCACTGCCCCATATTTCTGAAATGCTGCAGTCCAGTTGGTGCGAGCATCTAATGACCCTTGGTATCCTCGACTAATTGGTTCCCTTACATACCCATGTGCAGAAACATCTTTTGTCGCACCAAAAATTATTCCTCCTAGACTTAAAACCAAAACAACACTACCCAATAATCTTTTTTTCATATCATACCTTCCTTCCAATATTTTTTTGTTACATTATTTTTATAACATAATAACTTATTTAAAAATAGCACGCTTTTATTGTTCAATAAATCACAAATTAACATATAAAATAAACACAAACCTTTATAAATAAGTGTTTATTTATTGTGAAAATCAAAACTATTATTCATTTATTGTTCATTTAAACCAAGAGATGATAAACAGATTTAGCAAATAACTTCGATTTGTCATATCTGATTATGTTATTTAGTCAATCGGTGGTCAAAATTTGTACGTATTTACGATGACTTTATTAAAATACGATCCCAACCTCGTCCATGAATCCTTATCTGAGATATGCTTAAAATAAAATAAATCTTTATCTTCGTATCCATGGGTATCCGAAATAACGATATCAGCATGATCATACGATTCTACGATTTTTATTCGTTTATTATTGTAGTAATGAGTAATAACATTTTCGACTATATTTTTAGATTCTGGAAGGTTAAAAAATTCCACATAAACTTTATGTTCAGATTTAAGACTGTTGGAGGCCAAGCTTCCTAAGATGACTTGCACAAAACTATTTTTGATGTGATGGTAAGAAGGCTCATTTTGGTAAGATTTTAAGTTTTTATCGATGCAACGCTCTATATAGGCTCCATAACGATTTGTTGGTAATGCATCATGATATATAGGCATAAATTTATATAATTCCAAATGATGGATAGTGACTAATTTGTTTGTCAAATAATAGAGTAGTTGGTAAAAAATCGTTTCTGGTATATGAAAGTAATCAATCATGCACGTGAGTAATTTTTTACATTTGGTGACGATTGAATTCTTCTTTAGCTCCCCTAGCTTTCTTCCCAGTTCTTCTTTTTCTTCTTTCTTATTTAAATCTTGTGCAAAATAGTTGGATAGAAAGGCGAAATGGATACATTCATTTCGTGCATTTGTGCCATCTATCATCTTTTTGACAGTCAGCTTTTCTAAACACGCATCCATCTCCTCCTTATAGACTGTTTCTCCCAGCTCCACGAGTTCTGAGGATAGATCCTGGATTTGGTACCCATTTTTCAATGATATCAAACTAACCGCTAATAAATAGTTGATACGCTTTTTCCCTAGCGGAGATAACTTTTGGTAATGATCAAAGTTGATGGATAAGCGTAAGTTGATTACTTCTTCTTGTGTAATCGTTTTGAACAACCAATAGTTTCCTTTTGAAATGACTGCAATTCCCAGATAATGCAACATACGTATAGTAGATTCACTACCTGTTAACTCAATCAATGTTTCATTGACCTTCATCAATCGAATATCAATTTTTAGTAATTGAAACAATTCTTTCAACTTTCCTAAAAGTTTGTATACATGTGACTCACTATAGATTAGATATTTTGCGATATCTGAAACACTGAATTTCCTTTTTTCCAACACATATAACAATGTCTGATACAAATTTGACTCTGCAAAATATCTTTCTTGAAAAATATTGATCAATTCGAGATATTCCGTATCGGTTAGTTGTGGCATACAGCGCAATTCATCTTTATCTATAATCAAAGAGGTGTGCGTTTTTTTTGAAATTTCACTTTCATCATACTCTCTCATCAAATTTTGAAGTATCTTCCTTGCTTGTCTTTTTGTTAGATCCATTTCATCTTCCAGCTTTTTTATTGAGACTGCTCCATGTTTCATTTCTTTTAATACCTTCATTTGTAAAAATTGTGTTTTTGTAATGAATAATAATATTAATTTATCTGGCAGCATATTTATTTTCTCCTCAATCTATAGTTGAAATGTAAAAATTCAAATAGTATAACATCACCTCAATCTTTTTCTGTCATTTTTAAATAGCAAAAATATTCTTACTATTTAGAAAACAAAAGATACTTGTTGTTTTATAGTAATTATTTGACATGAAAACAGAGTAAAATTTCGTTCTCTTTAAAGATAACCTAAAATAACTATTATAAAAATACAAGTACAATCTAATGTTAGAATATTTATGCGTAAAATTCCAATAATTATATTCTTGAATTTATTTTATACCAATAAATTTAAAAGAAATTTATTGATTTTTTACATACGATACCTAGCAAAAAAAACTGAAGAACCAATGAGTTACCTCGTTTGATCCTCCAATTGTTTTACAAATATTGTTTAAAATCATTTCAGTTGGTGCCTATAATTTATTTCGATGATTCGTTTGACTACCCTACATTATGTATCACTCTTACATGGTGGAAGCGTTAGAAGATCAAGCAGGATAGTCAGCCATTTTTGTTGATTTAGCCATACATCTTTTTCTTATCCGAATGGCACACTTGAGTGATGTAACTGGATTTTCAAGTCGCCATCCTCATCCATGATATAACCAAATGTGTATTCAACTTTGACTTCTTGGTTGGTCTCCCCTGAAGTAAAGTAATATACACCTGAAGAAATCGCTGTATCACCGTTCAAGATCGTATCGTGATTATCAAAGCGGATATCTGTCCAAGGCTCTAAGGCAAATCCACCATCTTCTGCGATGTCCCCACCAACAAAATAAGATAGTGCTTCATCTTTTGTTCCACGAAATGGTACTTCCGCAGCTTTCGTTGGTTTGAAGAGCACTTGACCGTCATCGTAAGCATATAGATTTTCCAGTGTCTCAAGCGCTTTTTCTTCGGCTTTTTCGTCACTTTCCAAACTAGCTTCACCAATCGCAATAATATTCTCTGCCCATTCTTGTTGTGCTTCTTCTACATCCGAAAGAGTAATGACCGGTGTTTCCTTCTGTGTCTCATTTGTTGTACTAGTTGAGTCTTCTCCTTGGGCAGATGTAGCGCATCCCGCCATCGTTAAAACTAAAGTTGATAAAAGCAATGTTTTTTTAATCATATAATTCCTCCTCTATAATTAAATTCTAACAGAAAACTCTTTTATTTAAAACTAAAAATATAACATACTTAAAACAAAATAAATAAATTAAATGTGTTATAATTGCCTAATTCAAACATACATATTTTATAAAAACATCATAATAAAATAACTGATTTATTTTATTATCCTGATAATCCTTTATTATTTATTTCGTCGAAATAATTCTCGTTTGTATCATTCAGCAAATTTGCTCGTAATGTTATAAACAATTATTTATTCTTTTACTCTCATGTGTTTTTCTCAACATTTTTTTCTTTACAAAAAAAAGTGGGATTTTCCTCCGCTCACATATTCAAAAATCGAATAAATGGCAAGAATAAAAGTAACTAATTCAGAAATAAGGCACCATCCACAAAAATTGGACGAACAATTTTCGTGGATGGTGCCTTATTGATTGAGGCTAAACACTTCTGTCATGACCTCTTCTTTCTTATTTTAAGTGTTTGTTTGCAGGATTTTTCATTCGCATTTTGCCATCCTGGCACATATCCAGTAAAGGACATACTTCACAGTGGGGACTTCTAGCAGTACAGTGATACCGTCCAAAGAAAATCAATGTATGATGCGTTTTTACCCATAAATTTTCCGGCACCTTTTTCATCAATGTTTGTTCAACTTCTTGTACTGACGCATCCAATTTACAGATTCTTAGTCGTTTCGTCACACGTTCTACGTGAGTATCAACTGCTATAGCTGGCACCCCAAATGCATCCCCAAGCACCACATTTGCTGTTTTTCTACCCACACCAGGTAATGAGACCAACTCTTCTCTTGTCTGAGGGACCTGTCCTTCAAAATGATCAATCAGCTGTTGCGCACATGCTTTAATGTTTTTCGCTTTATTCCGATACAATCCAATTGTTTTTATTTTAGGAATGATCTCTTCTAGTGGGGCTTTAGCTAACGCCTCAGGAGTTGGAAAAGCCTGAAATAGAGCAGGTGTTGCCTTATTGACCGAAACATCTGTCGCTTGTGCACTTAAAATGACGGCAATCAATAATTCATAAGGATTCTTATGTTGTAATTCTCCATGCGCTTCTGGAAACATCTCATACATTTTCTCAAAAGCTTCCATTGTACGTTGTTTACCTAACATATTACTCCCATTCTTCCAGCCAATTCTTTAATGATACTTTTGGCAGCTCTTCTTGTTGGGCTGGCTGATCGATTTCTTTTTGAAGCAGTTGCTGCTTTCTGCGTTTTTGATCTTCTTCTACTTGCTGTTTGGTTTTTAAATTTTTCCGTTCCCAAGATAATAAGATACGGTCGATATAATTGAAACTATACGCTTGGTTCAATACAGCCTCCCGTAAAGCTAATTTCAAAATCTCCGGATGATAATGGTCCTCTTCCAACCACTGTCCGATCCGTTGGAATTCAATAGAGGATAAGGGCCGTCCAAACTCTTGTTCAAATAATTGATAGACTGAACGTGTCGTTTTTTCTTGGACTTCTTCTTCTTGCTTTAGAGAGTCTTTTTCTAATAATCTTTCTAAATGCACATACGTTGGTGTCAAATCATAGCGATCCGCTTTACGTCCATCAATAAGTGTAGTTTCGATCGCTATGAAATGACCACTGACCAATCGATTCAAAATTTGAAAAACTTTTTCTTGCTTAACGCCCATATTCTGGGAAATATTCATCAGATCCGGGAATGAATCTCCTTCTGATTGTGCCATATGCAACTGTAATATAAATAAAAATTCATCTGCTTGTAAGCCGATACGATGATAATTTTTAAGCAAAAGATTGGAAACGATCGTTTGACCAGCTTTTAAATAGTTTTCTAAATTCAACATTATTATCCCTCTCTTTAAAATTAGTATACGTAAAAACAAGAATTGAAGCAAGAAAGGATTGGTTGAATTTTTTTAAAATGTTTTAGTGGTTTTTATATTTAGTTTTCACTTTTCGGAATATATGTATGCTAGAAAAAAAGGCTGCTTGTATTAGTATATGCTCTCCTCTATGAAAAGGTCTAATATCTAATCTACAAGCAGCTTAGAGAATGACGCTCACGCTCGATAGAACGTTTATTATTGTACTTCGTCATCCGTTCGTAGCTCGTATGGTTGTCCTTCATACGTATACTCTGTATTCAATGTTCCATCATTTTCATCGGTATAGATCCGTCGACTAAACGGAAATTGATGGTCCTCACCATCTGTTGTCTCATCTCCAGATAAAACGAATTCTTCTGCTTGAGTTTCATTTAATTGATTGATCACTTCTTCTGCTAAAGAATCGATATCGATCGTTTCATTCCCTGTCACTTTTTTATAATCTTCAATAAAATTATCCTGTTGTACAAAATATTCTTTTTCCATAATGATCCTCCTCTAGTCCAACTCACTACATCTGCTTTGTTGGAAATTAATTACATCTATTATTTTGACAAAAAAAACAAAGGAAAACAACTAATTGCAACTGGTGAAGTCTGCAACAAACCATTCCTGTCTCGTGAGAAATAAAACAAAAAGTGTCAATAAAAAATTTTGACCTTTAAATAGCCAGTTGAGTTCCAAAAAAAAGAACCAACTGGAAACAATATTGCTTCCAGATGGCTCGTCTATGACGCTTTGACCAATTATTGAGCTGTCTCGATTTCTCCTAGAGCTGCTTGTGCAAGAAGATTCAAGTAGTTCCAAGGACGGTCAAAATGAGGTTGGAAGAAGAAGTCAGAAAGAGCTAAGTCTTCAACAGTCATTTTATTTTGAACCGCTAATGACATCGTATTAGCAGATTGAGTGATGTCGTATTTAGACATGAATTGTGCGCCTACGATACGATTTGTTCCTTTTTCATATACTAATTCCATCATGACTTTTTCAGTCGTTGGCATGAATTCTGGACGATAGTTATCTTCAAATAGTGTTGCTTGGACATCCAAGTTATTCATTGGGGCACTTTCTGTTGTTACACCTGTTGAACCGATCGTCCAACCGAATAAGTACAAACCAGAAGTTCCTTGTGTTCCACGATAAGCCATTTTTTGCTCTGTTAAATTGTTTCCTACTAACAATCCTTGACGGACTGCATTTGTTGCTAAAGGAATGTAGTTTTGCGTACCACTTGGGTTATAATTGACAACTGCTGAATCGCCCGCTGCAAAAATATCTGGATTGCTTGTTTGCATGTACTCATTTACTTTGATTGCGCCGTTTGGCAATGTTTCTACTTTACCTTCTACTAATTTTGTATTTGGTCTGAAACCAACACACAAAATAACCATGTCCGCATCAAATGTTTGGCTAGCTGTAGTTACTTGTTTTACTTTACCATTCTCATCTGGAATGAACTCAGAAACGTTTTCACCTAAAGCTAAAGTAACTCCACGATCAACCAATTCTTTTTCTAACACATCCGTAAATGGTTTATCAAGATATTTATTCAAGATACGATCTAAACCATCGATCAATGTCACTTCTTTGCCAGACTCGACAAACGCTTCGACTAATTCGATCCCAATATAACCACCACCAACGATCACTACTTTCTTCGCTTCTTCTGCTTTAGCAATGATTTCGTTTGCTTGATTATAGTTTTTACATAAAAGAATATTTTCAGATTCGATCCCTTTGATTGGCGGGATGATTGGCCATGAACCAGTAGTCATTACTAATTTGTCATAAGAAACTGTTTCAGTTTCGCCAGTTTTTAAATCTTTCGCTGTGACTTGTTTGTTTTCTGTGTCAACATCAGTGACATCATGTTCCATTTTCACTTTCGCACCTAACGAAGCTAACTCTTCAGGGTTTGAATAGAACAAGCCTGCTGGGTCTTTCACGACGCCTCCAACATACAATGCGATCCCACAAGATAAAAATGAAACATTGTCGTTACGTTCATAAACTGTAACATCTGCTTCTGGGTTGTTTTTTAAGATGCTTTTTACTGCTGCTGTTCCTGCATGGGTACAGCCGATTACTACTACTTTCATGTGTGTCCCTCCGATAAACGATTTGTCCTTTAACAATTTTTACTATAGCAAAATTAAAACGTATCCAACAGTTTTATGCTTGTGAATTCACAAGTGCTTACTTATCATATTTTGCGCATTTTCGATTTAAAACGCTGATAAACAAACGTTCTTTTTGTGATGTTTTAAACTAACACCTCTATGCTTGTGAATGAATACGAAATCGCATAAAAAATCGCATAAATATTTTCACCTTTCTTAAAACTGTTAGTGTGTTTTCCTCTTAGTTTCATAGGAGTAGGTATTCCATGTTTTTCTACACGTCACAAATAAAAGACAAAAAAACATCAACAAAGTCATTTGACCTTATCGATGTTTCAGATGTTCGCACGATTTATTTTTTGCAATTCGGACATAGCCCATATAATTCTAAACGATGATCATGGATTTCAAAATCAGTTAAGCGCCCCGCCGCCATTTCAATATCTTCTAGCCCTGGATAATGAAAATCGACGATCGTCTCACAATTTTGGCAAATCACATGATAATGTCTTTGTGAACTAAAATCAAATCGGCTTGATGCATCACCATATTTCATTTCTTGAACAAACCCGATCGATGTGAACAATCGTAAATTATTGTAAACTGTAGCAACACTCATATTAGGAAAGCGATGCTCAAGCGCCTTGTAGATTTCATCTGCAGTTGGATGCGAACGATGCTCAATCAGATACTCTAAAACTGCGTATCTTTGCGGCGTAATCCGAATATTTTCTTTTTTCAGCTGCTCGATCGCCGCTTCTACTTTTTTATTTTCCATATAAACAAAACCCCACCTTATTGTTCTTTTATTATCATACTATTTTTATTTTTTTAAATCTACATATTATGGAAAGAAAAAGAAAAGAATTTTATAATTTTGCCTATTTTATGCAAAAAAAGTGTAAAATAACAGATGTTTCACCATTATTTCACACTTTTTATTCAGATTTTCACGTAGACTTACATATCCTGATACAAAGGAGTAGACAAATAACGTTCTCCGTTATCAGGAATAATCGCAAGAACTTTTTTTCCAGCACCTAGTTCTTTAGCTACATTAAGTGCAGCTTCAACTGCAGCTCCTCCAGAAACACCCACTAAGATACCTTCTTCTTGCCCCATACGGCGAGCTGTGATCATTGCTTGCTCACTAGATACTGATAAGACTTGATCATATACATTCGTATCTAACGTATCCGGAACAAACCCTGTTCCGATGCCTTGGATTTTGTGTGGACCAGGTTCTTTTCCTTCTAAAACGGCAGATTCGGCTGGTTCAACCCCAACGATCTTAAGCGCTGGATTGATCCGTTTTAATTCGTGTCCCGCACCGGTGATCGTTCCACCAGTACCGATTCCTGCGACAAACGCATCCAACCCATTCACACCAAACGCCGCTTGGATTTCTGGACCAGTCGTTTTTTCATGAACTAATGGATTAGCTGGGTTTTCAAATTGCAGAGGCAAGAAATACCCATTTTCTTCAGCCAGACGTTTTGCTTCTTTGATTGAACCACTGATGCCTTCTGTCCCTGGAGTCAAAATTAGTTCTGCTCCGTAGCCCTTCATCAATAAGCGACGCTCGATACTCATCGTTTCAGGCATGACAAGTTTCACATGATATCCTTTTGCTACACCGACCATCGCTAAACCAATACCAGTGTTCCCTGAAGTTGGTTCAATGATTGTATCACCCGGTTTCAATATTCCATCATGTTCTGCTTTTTCAATCATATTCAAGGCAATACGGTCTTTCACGCTTCCACCTGGATTGAAGAATTCCAATTTAACAAAAACATCCGCAGCTCCTTCTGGAACCATCTTATTTAATCGAACGATAGGTGTTTTACCGATCAATTCTGTGATCGACTGATAAATCTGTGTCATGTTTTTTCCCCCTTCATTTGCTTCTCTATTAATCATAATACAAAAGAGGTACTTCTGCGAGTGATTCTTACTGGAGAAGCAAAAAATAGAGGCATATCCAATGATATGCCTCTATTTTTAAGTTGATATAAAGTTAGACATTGATTTCTTGTCCAACCAATAATGAATAATTTGACATCGTCATGCCATTTTTTGCCATCAGATCATCGACGGACATACCAAATTTTTGAGCAATATCCCAAAGTGTATCTCCAGAGACGACAGTATAAGTTTGGTTACTACTTGTCGTAGTCGTTGTAGAGGTTGTCGTACTGGTCGTTGTGGTACTTGTCGTACTAGTTGTTGTTGAACCAGTTGATGGTGTATCAAAGCGAGTCAGATTATATGTGCTGATCAATTCATTTAATTTGTATGCGTAATTAGGATCTGTTGCATAACGTCCAGTTAAATAAGCTGTTGCATCATAATAGCTGGTTGTATTACTTTTCCATACACCTGAATAATGATAATCGCCTGTCGAAAAACTAGTAGATCGTAAAACATTCGCATGATCTTGGAATGATTCCCAATAAGATGAATAGCGACGGAAAGGTTCGTTCATCGTTACCCATTGACCATTCAAATATTCTTGCGTATTCATATATACCACAGATTGACCTGCGCTACCTTTGACTCCAAATAAGTTGTAATATGGTGCACTTGATAATCCAGATGTACCATAAGCACTTTCAAGTAATGCTTGTGCAATCATGACAGATGCATATAAGTCATTGCTTGCTGCAACTTCAGAAGCAGCCCATCCGATTTGATTGATAAATGCTTGCGGATCGGCAGAAGATGCGACATCTAACTCATCCGCACGTACAGTTTGTGGTGTTGCTGTGACCAACATTGGCCCAACTAATAGGCTTGTCCCCACTAAAGGTGCAATGGCTTTTTTATTGATGGTCATTTTCCTTTTGGGCCTATGGTGTCGAGCGCTACGGGTTCTCAGCTCTTGCATTCAAATTCCTCCTCAAATGAAACAGTAAATAAAACTTCCTCTTAAACGAAACTTAATCATTTAAATTATACGTTTTATTTTATTGAAACTCAAACGAATCTTCAATTATTTACTTTTTGTAATCTTCACGTAATCAAAAAGTAACACAAAAGTAACGACAATTATCCCTTTTTACTAATTTGTACCTAAAAAAATAGAAAATTGGAGGCTTGGAAAAAATCTCCAAGCACTCCAATCGAACTGCTTTCAGTATTTGTCTATAATTGATTGAAGACGTTAACTACATTATCTACTGTAAAACCAAATTCTTCAAGTATTTTGTTTCCAGGAGCAGAAGCACCAAAGTGATCGATCGTGATCGTTTGACCTTCAATTCCTACATAACGTTCCCATCCAAATGAAGCAGCCGCTTCAATCGCAACACGCTTCGTCACTGATTTTGGCAAGACACTTTCTTGATATTCTGCAGATTGTTGTTCAAACAAATCAAAACTTGGCATAGAAACCACTGAGACATCTTTTCCTTGTTCCGCTAATACTTTTTGCGCTTTGACCGCTAGATCCACTTCTGAACCTGTCGCGATCAAGATTCCTTCTGGTTGTTCCCCTTTAGCTGGAGACAAGACATAGGCACCTTTTTTAACCATATCATCCGCCACTTCTTTTGTTGTTGGAAGAACTGGTAGATTTTGACGACTCAAGACTAAGATCGTTGGTGTATCTGTCGATTCCATCGCAACTTTCCACGCCGCACGAGTTTCGTTCCCGTCCGCCGGACGTAAGACATGGACACCTGGCATACTTCTAACCGAAGCCAATTGTTCCACTGGCTCATGCGTCGGGCCATCTTCACCAACTGCCACAGAGTCATGGGTCAAGACGAAAATAACTGGCGTGTTTTGGATCGCTGCTAAACGCACAGCTGGTCGCAAGTAATCGACAAAGACAAAGAATGTTCCCCCATAGATCCGGGTACCACCATGCAATTGGATCCCGTTCATCGCTGATGCCATCGCAAACTCACGAACACCAAACCAAATATTGCGGCCTTCATAGTGTTCAGGCGTGAAATCTTTGTCTGCTGTCACCATCGTATTGTTTGATCCAGATAGATCGGCAGAACCACCCCAGAAGCTTGGGATCGCTTTTGATAATTCTTGGATAACTTCTTTACTTGAGACACGACTCGCTTGGCTTTCACCTTCGTCGTACGTTGGAAGTTCGGCATCCCAATTCTCTGGTAACTTCCCAGCAAAAGCATCTTCGAATTGTTGCGCTAATTCTGGATACGCTGCTTTGTATGCTGCGAACATCTCACGCCAAGCATTTTCAGCTTTTTCGCCTTCTTCAACCATTGTTTGACGGAAGCGTTCCGCCACTTCTTCTGGTACGGTAAAGTCAGGGTATTCCCAACCATAGATCTCTTTGGCTTTTTGAATGCCTTCTAAGCCAAGTGGTGCGCCGTGGACCGCAGAAGTACCTTGGTTTGGTGCACCAAATCCGATGACCGTTTTCACTTCGATCAATGTCGGTTTGTCTGTTTCGACTTTCGCTTCTTCAATTGCTTTTGAGATAGCTTCCAAATCATTGCCGTCTTTGACCAAGATATGTTGCCAACCGTAAGCTTCATAGCGTGCGCCAACATTTTCAGTGAAGGCTTTTGAGGTTGGTCCATCTAAAGAAATATCGTTTGAATCGTATAAAACGATTAATTTTCCTAATTTCATATGACCAGCCATCGAACTTGCTTCTTGAGATACGCCTTCCATCAGGTCGCCATCGCCACATAACGCATAGGTATAATGATCAACGACGTTGAATTGATCTTTGTTGTAGGTCGCTGCTAGATGCGCTTCTGCCATTGCCATCCCCACAGCCATTGCGATCCCTTGTCCTAACGGACCAGTCGTTGCTTCGACGCCGTCCGTATGGTTGACCTCAGGGTGTCCTGGTGTTTTTGACTCCCATTGACGGAATTGTTTCAAGTCATCAATCGTCACTTGGTACCCTGCTAAGTGCAACAAACTGTACAACATCGCTGAACCATGTCCCGCAGATAAGACAAAACGGTCACGGTCTGCCCAGTTTTTAGAAGTTTTCGGATTCACTTTCAAGTGTTTCGTCCAAAGGGCATAAGCCATTGGCGCGGCACCCATTGGTAACCCCGGATGTCCTGAATTTGCTTTTTGTACTGCATCGACACTCAATGTACGGATCGTATTCACACCAAGCTGATCAATTTTATCAAACAATGTAACCCCTCCTGTAATTTAGGTTTTTTTTACCTATATTTCTACTTCTAATTTTATAGTATCTCCTCTGAAAAAGCAACGACTTTTAGTTTTTTTTACTAAAACTTGCTATTTCGATCGTGGAGGCCTTTTTTCTTCTGGATTTCTTTCAATTTATCTGGTGTGACATCATTTCCATCGGGATCAACCACTTTCATCCCTTCAATATGATGTCTCATGCCAGAACGAAAGGCTGTCAGATATGCTTCTCGTAATTCCTTTTGCTCTTTGACTTCAGCTGGTGTCAATCCTTCTGCTTTTTTCTTTTTAGCTAACTGATTGATACGTTCGATTTTTTCAGGCGATAACACAACTATTCCTCCTCGCTTTTGCTTCTCCTACATCTTATATAAAAAACGAAAAAAAAACAACTACATCAATAGTCTTTAATGCGAACATTTGTTTGAAATCATGTATTTTCTATGGTACTATTTAGTTATCAAGTGAAAGAAGGTGTACCTTGTGGCCCGACAAACTGAAACAAGACAAATCGAAGTCTTACGATATATTCACGAACAAGTGACCCAAAAAGGCTATCCACCGACTGTCCGTGAGATCGGAGAAGCTGTTCAGCTTTCTTCCACATCGACAGTCCATGGTCATCTTGCCCGATTAGAGAAAAAAGGCTTTATTCAAAGAGACCCTACGAAACCACGTGCAATCGAATTGACGCAACAAGGATTATCAAAAATTGGGATTCGCCCAACGACGATCCCTGTTCTCGGCGTTGTTACTGCCGGAGAGCCGATACTAGCTGTCGAGGAAGCTTCTGACTTCTTTCCAGTCCCACCAAACCTTTCCTCAGAAGAAGGCAGTCTGTTCATGTTGACGATCCGAGGAGAAAGTATGATCAATGCTGGGATATTGGATGGCGATAATGTCATTGTCCGTAAACAAGAAACTGCACAAAATGGTGATATCGTGATTGCGATGACTGCAGAAGACGAAGCAACTTGCAAACGGTTCTATAAAGAAAGAGATCATTTCCGTTTGCAACCCGAGAATGATTTACTGGAACCGATCATTTTAGATGAGGTGTCGATCTTAGGTCGTGTCGTCGGTCTGTACCGTAGTCATATTTATTGATAAAAAAGAAAATTCAGTTATTTATTTACGAGCTTGAGATCATGATCTCAAGCTCGTCTTTTCCTCTTTTAGTAGATATCTTTGTTCTTTTTGAACTTCCCTCTTTACAAACCGAACAAAAGTTCGTATACTAATGATACGAACTTTTGTTCGCATTCTATAAAGAGGTGAAAATCATGAAATCAATGAGACGTTTTGGTTTAGTATTGATCGTTTTGTTTTTAGGTATTATTATTGGTAATTTTGGTCTACGTACAGCGCTGTTGGTTTTTGTTCCTTTGTTTACATTGTGGTTTATGTTGTGGGATGAAAAAAAATACCGTCAATCACAACGTCGTCAATCCCATGAAGACTCCTTCTATCACGAAACCTATTACAGCTCCAGGCACTCGTAAAAGTAAATAAGATCGCTTCTATGAAAAATCCGTCCAAGCAAACGATGATCGCTCGTTTGCTTTTTTTAACGACAAACTGACTACCTACTCCTTGCACACATTTGTTCCATCAATAAATTGAGGCTACTCATCCAACGAAAATCCCCTTCCGCAAACGATTCATCCGTTTGTGGAAGGGGGTTTTCTGTTCAATATTTTATTTGATTAATACTCCATCAAAGTAATCATGTCGTAGCCTTCGATTTTGTCACGACCATGCAGATCCATCAACTCGATCAAAAAGGCACAACCCACAACAACTCCGCCAAGTTCTTCGATCAATTCGATCGTTGCTTTGATCGTTCCACCTGTTGCTAATAAGTCATCACAGATCAAGACTCTTTGTCCTGGTTGAATTGCATCTTTGTGCAACGTCAAGGTATCTGTACCGTATTCAAGCCCGTAAGTGACTTCGATCGTTTCGCGAGGTAATTTTCCTTTTTTACGCACAGGAGCAAAGCCCACGCCTAATTCGTAAGCCACTGGACACCCTACGATAAATCCACGTGCTTCTGGTCCAACGACCATATCGATACGTTTTTCTTTCGCATAATCAACGATTTGCTTCGTTGCTTCACGATAAGCATCTCCATCAGCCATCAATGGCGAGATATCTCTAAATATAATTCCTTTGGACGGATAGTCAGGAATACTGGCAATATAATTTTTTAAATCCACTTTATTGTTTCCTCCTAGGTTGTTAACCATTTTTTTATTGTGGGAATGTCACTTAATAGTAAGAATTCCTCTGATTTGATTTTTTTCAATCGCTCCTGATAGCGGTCACTTGCAGTCAATAGATGACTCGCCGGATCTGCGACTTTCTCCAAAACACCATTGTTTATTGTAACAAACTTCAACTCAAAAAACACCTGTATCATAAAAATTAATAATTTTTGTGGAATTTTTAAATAGTTGGCCATTGCACCTAATTTATGTCTGATATCGATCCGTTCTTGCGCATGGATCAATTTGAAGAGTCGAGCATATTGTTCTCTTGTTCCTACACCGTTCAAGTATGCTTCATCAACAGAAATACCTAAAAAGTAAACTCGGCTAAAGGACCCAAATGATAAGATCTCTTTCAAGTCGTTCAAATCGGTTGGACAATCGATCACGACTAATGCGTTTGGGTCATTTTCCTGAATCCATGATTGAATCATTTCTTTATCTGTCCAATGAATGATGTGTTTTTGTATCGACTCATTTAGTTCTTTGATCGATGCTTCATCAAACGCTAAATAGAACGGACTTTCGATTTCATTTGCTAATGTTCGGTAACGTTTCGCCCGCCAATCAAATACTTGCAATCCTTCTACTGCAAAGTCAGAAACCATCAGCTGCGGTTTTTTGCGCCCATTCCATTCATTGATCGATAATTGTCCTACAATATCAAGCGAATCATCTACAAATTCATTTTCTTGTGGGCCAAAACCAAACGCGACAGCCTCTAATTCACTATCTTCATCCACTAAAGAAAGCTTCAAGTGCTGTTGGTTCGAACCGATTCGTTTTACATTTTCGACTGCAACCTGTTTGAATAAAAAGTTAGGTACAGGATTATCTGTTCCGAATGGTGCCAGTAATTTCAATGTAGCGATTTGTTCGACCGTTACATCCTTTGGGGAGACGATTTCATCGATCACCAACACAGGACCTTTAGACAAGTCGATTTGCTTTTCTTCTATATAGGCATTCATCCGGTCTTGTAACTCAGGGATATTTTCCGCTGGCATTGTTAATCCGACTGCTGCGTGATGGCCGCCAAAAAATGTAAACAATTCACGCATCTCATTCAGCATATCGAAAAGATTCAACGCTTCGATACTTCGACCTGATCCTTTTGCAACGGACTGGTCTTTGATGCCTAGCACGATTGTTGGTTTGCCTGTTTGATTCATGATTTTTCCTGCAACGATCCCTAGTACCCCTTCATGCCAGCCTGGATGTGCTAATAAATGGATCTGGTTCTCTTCATTGATCATCGCAAATGCTTCTGAGGTGATTTGCTCAACGATCGCTTTACGTTCTTCATTGACCGTTTGTAACTGTTCGGCTAATGTCTGAGCTTGACTTTCGTCGAATGTGGCTAGTAATTCAACCGCTGGATTAGGGTCTCCCATCCGGCCGATGGCATTCAAGCGCGGGGCAATCGAAAAACCGATCATCGTTTCATCCGCTTCATTCGTACGTACACTACTTTTCGCAAACAGTGCCTGTAAGCCTACTCGCTCGGTATGACGAATTGCCTCTAAACCTAACGCCACTAGCGTCCGATTCTCATCAGTCATAGAGACAAGGTCAGCGATTGTGCCAATTGCGACTAAATCTAAAAATTCTGCTGGTGGTTCTTCCAACAAAGCGGTCGCTACTTTAAACGCGACACCGACACCTGCTAATTCTCCAAAAGGATAATTGCCTTGTGGATGGCGGGGATGGATGATTGCATAAGCCGCCGGTAATTCACTAGGCAACTCATGATGATCTGTCACGATCACATCTACTTCCTGCTGTTGTGCATAAGCAATTGCTTCATGCCCAGCTACCCCATTATCGACAGTCACGATCAATTGAGTCCCTGCGGCTATTTTCTCTTGATAAACGGTTAGATTAGGTCCATACCCATGTTCAAATCGATTAGGTAAAAAGACTTCCACTTGGGCACCAAGCAATTCTAACGTTTCTTTCATGACGGTCGCACTGGTGATGCCATCTGCATCATAATCTCCGTAAACTAAGATTTGTTCACCATTGATCACGGCTTCTTGGATACGGCTGATTGCCTTGTCCATATCAAACATCAAATATGGATCATGCAACTTTTGCTCTTTTGGATGTAAAAACCGATGGATACTTTCTTCCTCTCGGTATCCTCTTTGCCATAGCAATTGCCCGATCAGAGGAGACAATCCTTGTTGTTTGATTATTTGGATAAAAGATTCAGAAGGTGTTGTTTCATTGACCTTCCAATCAAAATTTGCTCGTCTCACATACTCACCCCTAACTTAGTCATTATAGCAAACGTCTTCTCTAAAAAAAAGAATTTCAGAAGATTAGATTCTGACATCTCCAACTTAAATAAACCAAAGTAGACAAAACAGATTCGTTTGCCTACTTTGGTTGCCTTTTAGAAATTGAGTAATAAATCCTCTATTTGATTTTTGATACAGTGATTTCTACCACTTTATTCTATTTACTTTCAAAAAAACATCAGCTATCCATGATCAATCAAAGTAATTGACGCTTTGCTTTGGTGTTTGAGAAGGTGATTCAAAAGGTGTTTGCATTTGTTCGATCTGTATTTGCTTTGCTTGTAATTCTGCTTGATAGGCCGCTTCAAGTTCCGCACGTTCATTTCGAAATTGTCTTTGTTGTTCTTCTGTCGCCTCTTCGATTTTCTTTTGGATATCTGCTTGGTTCTCTGCTAATTCTTTTGTTAATTGTTTTAATTGTTTCTTCTGTTGCCATAGTGTCGTAAAGGCTGTTAAAAATACAATCAATGCACCAATCAATGCTGAACCAATGATCACTAGAATCAATGGCGCATTAAAAGAAGCAAATCCAAAGCTTACAGGAACATTTTGATTGTTCAATACAGCGAACACGACAATGACAAGTACAAGTAAAAAACCAACGATCACACTACCTTGCTTTTTCATTTACTTCACCTACTTTTTATTAAAAATTCCACCTGCAAAATAATCCCCAATGGTTGGGAAAAGTGCATAAAATTTAGACGCGATTTCTAGCAATACCGGCTGATTGATCTCACGTTTAGGATGCTTCATCGCTCGCACGATCGTTTGTGCTAATTTAGTTGAATCCAAAACTAAATGACCGACTTTTTCCAAATAACTACCACTTGGATCAGCCTTATCAAAAAATTCCGTTTCGATTGGTCCGGGATTTACCGTAGTGACCGCGACTCCTAGTGGCTTCAACTCTAAACGTAACGCATTTGAAAAGCCCAAAACAGCAAATTTAGTAGCAGAATAGATCGTAGATTTAGCTGTCGCCATTTTTCCTGCCATGGATGCCACATTGATGATATGTCCTTGACGTCTTTCTGCCATATCGATCGCAAATTTTTGTGTCAATACCATCATCCCCAAGACATTGACTTCGAACATATCGTAGGCTTTTCCTAAGTCAAAGGATAAGAAATCCTCAAAGATACCAAATCCAGCATTATTGACTAAGATATCAACACGACCGACCTCAGTCATCACCTTGTCGTACAATTCATCTACGCTGTCAGGATTACTAACATCTAGTTGAAACGCGTATGCTGGTTTTCCACTTAGTTCTTGACAAACCGCCTTCACTTCGCCGATTTGTTGGATTCTTCTCGCACACGTGACAACGATTGCTCCTTGTTTTGCTGCTTCATAACAGATTTGTGCACCTAAACCACCAGAGCCACCAGTGACTAAAACGACTTTATTTTCTAAATTCAACTTTTTTCCTCCTCTTGAAACGGAACATCCACAACCTCAAAATCTTTCATGACTTTTGTATTTGGAAAGATTTCTTGCGCTTCTTGTTCAAGTTCTTGTGTTGCTTTTCCTAGATATCTCGCACTGATATGGGTCAGTAATAATCTTTGGACATTTGCTTCTTTTGCCACTTCTGCGGCTTGATGAGTCGTTGAATGGAAATAATTATGGGCCATTCTCGCCTCGTTTTTATTAAACGTACTTTCATGCACCAAGACATCTGCGTTTTTTGCTAATATAACAGAATTGGTCGTTTTTCGAGTATCTCCTAAAATGGTCACGATTCGTCCTTTTTTATCTGGACCGACAAAATCGCGTCCATTGAGGAGCTGGCCATTGTCTAATTGGACCGTCTCCCCTTTTTTTAGTTTTCCATAGATGGGACCAGCTGGAATATTCAGTTCTTTAAGCTTATCCACTTGTAATTCGCCTTTGTGATCATGCTCAACGATCCGATATCCGTAGCTATCGATGCCATGGCTTAATTTTTTTGCATACACAGAAAAGTGTGCGTCTTCAAAAATAGCTTGATCTTCTGATAAATCAATAAAAACAAGGGGATAGCCTAGTTTGGTTTGAGAAATCGTCAGCGCATTGCGTACAAATGCTTCCGTTCCTTTAGGGCCATAGATTTCTAATGGTGTTTCGCCACCCTGAAAAGAGCGACTACTGATTAAACCTGGCAAACCAAAAATATGATCCCCATGGAGATGAGTGATAAATATTTTTTCTATTTTTCTTGGACGGATATTTGTTCGTAGAATCTGCATTTGCGTGCCTTCCCCACAATCAAACAACCAAATCTCATTTCGCTCGTCCAAAAGTTTCAATGCGATACTTGAGACATTTCGATGTTTAGCAGGAACCCCTGCGCCTGTACCTAAAAATTCTAGTTCCATAATTTACCTAACTTTCTATTCATTCTTATTAATTCTAGGGTAAAATCAGCCGACAATCAACTGAAATTCGCAGGATAATTTTTAGAAGACTGTCCCTATAAATGAAAAGAGTGAATAAGTACCACTATTCTTACATCCATTCTTTTTATCGTTATTCAGAAGGCGTAGTATCCTCTGAGCTATCGGTTGGCTTTTTGTGCTTTTCATCCCAATTTTTCTGCGCTGTTTCTTTTGCATGTTTTTCTACCTCAGTTGCATCATGAACGTCTTGTTCTACTTCTTCATAATCCAATCGAGTGATTTCTCCACCTAATTCCATCATCACAAGTTGGTTCAATGGTCGGTTGTCCTCTTCTTCTGCGATCAAGATCAGACCTGTTGCGCCTTCGCCGATCTTATTTCCAACAAAATCAAACACCGTTTGTGCATCTTTGATTTCCTTGGCATCTTGGCTCGCACCGATCATTCCGCCCGCAAACCATCCTAGCAAGATCCCTAATGGGCCACCTAAAACGCCAACTAGCATTCCGATCAGACCACCTTTAGAGGATTTATTGTTCCCAGTAAAATCTAAGAAGTCTTCGATTTTGAATTGATGGGCGCCATTAGACTGATGGCTGATGACCGCCATTTGTTCGCCTTTGATCGCTCTCGTCATGTGAAGCTTCTTGATTTCGGAAAATGCTTGGTAAGCTTGACTTTCTAACTCAAAATTCAATATGATCACTCGTTTGCTCATGGAGATCGCCTCTTTCTCATTTTCTTTTAGTGTACCTTGGAATAAACAAAAATAAAAGGGAAAACCTTTAAAAAATAACGCAGTATACAAAAAAAGGAGTTTGACATTCGTCAACTCCTCAAATCCGATAAAGGTTCTACGAAAGCCTGCTCCTAAGAGAGTAAGTCAAAACCCAAAAAAATGAACGATCATTTTCTCAAATTTTGCCTTACTACTTGGAACTGAACGGCTATCTAGTCACTTAAATATGTGGTGTATCTAATATTATTCGACAAATTCAAACTCAAACTCACCAATACGCACCAAGTCACCATCTTTTGCACCTCTGGCACGCAAGGCTTCATCGACACCCATCCCACGTAATTGGCGAGCAAAACGCATCACCGTTTCATCGTGGTCAAAGTTAGTCATTTGGAACAACTTCTCGATTTTCTCACCTGACAATACCCATGTCGCATCTGGTTCACGATCAATCGTAAATTCAGGACCTTCTGGATTGAAGCCATAATGAACGGTTTCTTCTTCGATCTCTTCCTCGTATAATGGGAATTCTGGTGTTACTTCCAACAGATCAGCTGTCGCATTCAGTAAGGCATCCAGTCCTTTACGAGTCACACCAGAGATTGGGAATACTGGGATGTCATCGGCAAATTCATCTTCTTTGTTTTTATTTAGTTGTTCTTTGAATTTCACTAGATTTTCTTCTGCATCCGGCATATCCATCTTATTTGCTACAATGATCTGTGGACGCTCTAACAAGCGCAAGTTATGAGAAGACAACTCATGGTTGATCGCCAAGTAATCTTCGTAAGGATCGCGCCCTTCCATTCCACTCATATCGATCACATGCAAAATGACACGAGTACGTTCGATATGACGCAAAAATTGTGTGCCTAATCCGACGCCTTGTGAAGCTCCTTCGATTAGTCCTGGAAGATCCGCCGCCGCAAAACTACGTCCGTCACTTGTAGTGACCATCCCTAGATTTGGTACAAGGGTAGTAAAGTGATACGCCCCGATTTTTGGTCTTGCCGAAGAGATCACAGAAAGCAAGGTCGATTTCCCAACCGAAGGAAAACCTACGAGACCTACGTCTGCTAGTACTTTTAATTCTAATTCGATTTTACGTTCTTGGCCGGGTTCGCCGTTTTCAGCAATTTCCGGCGCAGGGTTTCTTGGAGAAGCAAAACGGATATTTCCGCGACCGCCGCGGCCACCTTTTGCTACTACTAAAGTCTGACCATCTTCGATCAAATCTCCTAAGAGTGCCCCTGTTTCTGCATCACGTACAGTTGTTCCTTGAGGGACTTTGACATACGTATCATCAGAACCACGTCCATGCATCCCTTTACTCATGCCATTTTCACCGGGCTGAGCCTTAAAGTGACGGTTGAAACGGAAGTCCATCAACGTGCGTAAGCCTTCATCAACGACTAAGATCACATCGCCTCCTTGACCGCCATCACCACCAGCCGGTCCTCCATCAGGTACATATTTTTCTCTACGAAACGCAACCATCCCGTCTCCGCCTTTACCAGCCTTCACGTCGATTGTTACTTGATCTAAAAACATGGACATATTATCGTCCTCCTATTTCCTTTTATCTATTCTAACTATACTGACTACCTGAATTTCCACAATAAACACAAGTCCTGTCTATTTTATCGGTGAATGGCCCGTTTGTCCATCATTAAACTGAAAGTTTCACGGAAATACCTGACTCTTTCTTTATTTTACTGCAAGAACGAATGGAGACAAAATAAAACGTTGTGACCAAAAGTTTCAAGAAAGTTCTTAAAGTTCTTTAAGAAACACTTTGGTCACAACAGTTATTTTACATATTTTTCTAGGAAACTACTTACAGTCTTTTGATAATTCTCAGGATCGATCGAATATGCTTTGGCATGCTCTGCTCCTGGGACGATATATTTTTCTTTTGGTCCGTTCGTCGCTTGGTAGACTTTGTCCAACATTTCGTAAGGAACAAATGTATCCGCATCCCCATGGATAAACAGCATCGGTAATTGGTTTTTTTCTAATTGTTTGATCACATTAGCTTCCCCAAAGAAATAGCCGGCTCTGATTTTTGTCATCAAGCTGGTTACTTGGATCAGTGGGAACGGCGGTAAGCTAAATAATTCATTGAGCTGATAAGCCAATTCTTCGTTAACAGAGGAATAACCGCAATCTTCGATGATCGCTTTAACATTTGTAGGCAGTGATTCTCCGCTAGTCATCATCACCGTCGCTGCCCCCATACTAATACCGTATAGAACGATTTCTTCCGATTGACCGTTTGTTTCAAGCACTTGATCGATCCATTTCACATAATCTTTCCGTTCGTGCCAGCCAAAGCCGATATAATCCCCTTCACTTTTTCCGTGTCCACGCGCATCAGGTACTAATACGTTATAGCCAAGATCATGGAACATCTTTGCGTAATTTGCCATCGTTTCTGCATTGCCCATATATCCATGAGCCACAATCGCCGTCTTATGACTGTCTGTTGCTGGTAGATAAATGGCTGATAGCTTCAACCCATCCGTAGATATCTGTTGCCACTCTTTACGATTGTCAGGATTCGCAAACCAAGATTGTGCACTCGATTCTTCATTTGTTTTTGTTGTGCCAGGAGTATCGCCTTCTAAAAAGTCTTTTTCTGAAGGAACAACGGCATAGTTATAAAAATAATTACCCGCAAAGACTAATACGACTGTCACGAGTAATGTCACGCCGATTAAAATTTTGATCCAAAGTTTCATCTTATACCTTCCTTGCTTTCACATTGATGTACTGTCTAAAATTAGTATAAACAAAGAGGACGTGTGATGCAATCTAGAATAAATAATAATCGTCATTGAAAGACCCGTAAAGCGATCAAAGCTTTACGGGTCTTTTCAATATTTAATTGTATAATTATTTACTTTCAATCAACTTGAAGTTTGACCATGGTTTCAAGAAATCAAGTAAGAATAACTCATCGTCTGAGATACGTCCGACGACATTCACTCGCCCATCATTTTTCATTTCCTTTAAAGCAATTTGTGTTTCGCCTTTATATTGACCATAACCAACGTTATCGATCAATACATCCCCACGGGTCATATCTTTCGTATTATGCGCTGGGAATGGTTTGTCTTTGTAATAGATGCGTGTCATCGTGGAACGCAAGATATACTCTGAGCGATCTCCACGATAACTATGAAGGTTGTCGAATAGACAAATACGTTCGTCTTCTGTGATATCGTCTGCTACATCCACTTTTAATGTAGGATAACTTGCAAAGAAGGCTTCAGACATTGCGCGTAATTCCTCTTCACTCGCATAAGCATTTCCTACTGAGATATCATCGATCAAACCTGTCAACATCAAGTGTTTGACTTGCGTCGCGATTTCAAGATCACGATGGTCTTCTAGTGAACAAAGTCCGTCTTGTGTCGGCCATGGGCCAAAGTCGGCTGTTTGTGAATTTACGAATGCCATCGTATTCAAATTATATTTGCGGAATTTCTCCGAACAAGCGACAAAATGATCATATCCTAAACCAGAATAACGATGAGGGTAAAAGTTATGTGAACCTAGTAAGTTATCTGTGTTCGGCGAATAGCTCATGATATTGTCAACATAATTCGTGCCTGAACTCATGTTGATCTCAATTTTGATATTGTATGGATTGCGAGTCATTTTTGCTTCTTCAGCTCCAGTAAATCCAATATCAAGACGAATGCCGTCAGCGCCCATCTCATCAAAGAACGATAGATCATCATAAGAGATCTCTAACTGTTCAAATAAAGCTGGATTGATATCCACCATGACTTCCATCTCTAATTGATTGGCATAATCGACTACCTTTTTAAAGTCTGCTAAGACTTTTTCTTTATCGTCTGCAATTTGTAATAAACTTGTGAATACACGTTTAAATCCGTATTTATGTGCTAAATCTAAATATTCTTTGTCCTTTTCAAACGTTGAACGTTCTGGATAAATTGAAATTCCTAATTTTCCCATGTGTTGATACCCTCCTGGATGTGCGTTTTTGTATCCACTTACATTATAACAAACCGCTTTCAAATGGTCTACACCTTTTGCTATTTATTAAATAATTTCGCTTATTGTTCGAAAAAGTGTAGGTATTTATCTGATAATTTGCTATCATTAAAGATAACAACGAACTAAAAAAGAAAGGAATTACTTATGAAACACAAAAAATTATTTTTAACTATGAGTATGGCTGCAACGCTATTATTTGCAGCTGGTTGTACGTCGAACGGTTCAGATACCGCGTCTTCAAGTACAAAAGAATCTACAGAAAAAACAACAGAGACTAGCACTGTAGAAAGCATCGATTTAAATTCTTTAGAGTTACCTCAATTGAATACAGAAGTCGCTGATAACGAAGATCTAGTTGAAATGGTCACAACTAAAGGAACGATCAAGATCAAACTATTCCCAGAGCTTGCACCAAAAGCTGTGGAGAACTTTATGACTCATGCTAAAGATGGCTATTACGATGGCGTCACTTTCCATCGTGTCATCCAAGACTTTATGATCCAAGGTGGCGATCCTGAAGGGAACGGAACTGGCGGAGAAAGTATTTGGGGAGAAGGTTTCGAAACGGAGATCTCAAACCAACTGTATAACATCCGCGGCGCCCTTTCAATGGCTCGTACACAAGACCCGAATAGTAATGGCAGCCAATTCTTCATCGTACAAAACTCTGATGACATGCATGATGGTTTATTGAAAGATGATTACCCACAAGCTATCATTGACGCTTATAAAAATGGCGGCTACCCTAGCTTAGATGGTGAATACACTGTCTTTGGTCAAGTCGTTGAAGGTATGGACGTCGTTGATGCGATCGCTGCTGTCGAAACAGATAGCTCAGATAAGCCAAAAGAAGATGTGAAGATCGAAAAAATCAACATCTTACAGGAAGCAAAATAAACACACATTTGATCACTTTGAGGTCGTGACAGAAGTGTTCAGCCTCGAGAAATAAGGCGCCATCCACGAAAATTGTTTTTCAAATTTTTGTGGATGGCGCCTTATTTTTCGAAGAGGTTACTTTTGTTCCCGCCGTTTATTCGGTTATAGGTGGGTGAGATGAACGAATGTCCCACTCCCTTTTTTACTAAAAAAACTTTTGATGGCTGGGACTTTACAACTATTTTTTATATTTTCGCTAAAAAATAATTTTTTTATTTTCATCTTTAGTAAAACTTAACATTTTCAAAACAGTCTTAAATAGACAAAAAAAGATCATCTAAGAATAGAAAACTATTCAGAAGATGATTCTTTTTTGCGGAAAGCTACTTTCCACTCCCCTATTGCCATATCTATTGATATTTTTAGAACCTCTCTATGGGTTCCTAAAGTTTATTTTTATCTTTATGCTTGCTCATTGACGATAAATGTAAATTCACATTCACACACTTTTTTATCGTCAACAAAAGCTTCAGAAATCGCAGTCCCTACAGGTCCTTTCATTTTGATGATCTCAAAATGACACTTCATCACATCCCCAGGAACGACTTTTTGACGGAATTTTGCTTTGTTGATCCCACCGATATACGCACGTTTCCCTAGGAACTCTTCTGATTTTAAAATCAAGATCGAACCTGCTTGTGCAAGGGTTTCTAGGATCAACGCTCCGGGCATGACAGGATTGTCAGGGAAATGACCTTGGAAAAAATCTTCATTGATCGTTACATTTTTTGTTGCAATGATCTTCTTTCCTGAATCGATCGAATCCACGTAATCGATGTAACAAATTGGGTAACGGTTTGGAATAAGATCCATTACTTCCGTTGCTGATAATGCGTATGACATAGTTTACTCCTTCTTTCGGGCAATTGCCGTAATTAATACTTTGATTATCAAAGTATCATATTCTTGATTATTTGGCAATCATTTTTTATTCATCAAAAAAATAGTTTGACAATCAAAGCATTTTACTGAATAATAAGAAATCAAGAAGTTATTTTTTTGCACTTATATTATCGTCAAACAAAACTTTTATTGAATCAAAGGAGTGTCTATATGTCTTTTTTAGAAGGAAAAAAAATCGTGATCATGGGTGTTGCGAATAAACGCAGTATTGCTTGGGGTTGTGCAGAAGCAATGATGCAACAAGGCGCTGAGATCATCTATACGTACCAAAATGAACGTATGAAAAAATCGCTAGTCAAATTAGTCGGTGAAGATGCCTTCACTGTAGAGTGTGATGTTGCTAGCGATGAGAGCATCGAAAAAGCGATGGATACGATTGGTGAATATGCCGGTGAAATCCATGGTTTGGTCCATGCTGTTGCTTATGCCAACAAAGAAGAGCTTTCAGGTAACGTTTCTGATATTTCAAGAGAGGGTTATCAATTAGCACAAGACATCAGCAGCTATTCATTGATCGCTGTATCGAAGTATGCCCAAAAATACTTAGCTCCCAACAGCGGCATCGTAAGTATGTCTTATCTTGGTTCACAACGAGCGATCCCTAATTATAATATGATGGGAATCGCAAAAGCTTCACTAGAAGCTGCCATTCGCTACTTAGCCGCTGAATTCTCACCTAAAGGAATCCGTGTCAATGGGATCTCTGCTGGTGCGATCAAAACGTTAGCAGTTACTGGTGTGAAGGATTACCAAAAATTGATCGAGTTATCCGAATCACGCACCCCCGATCAACAAGGTGTGACGATCGAAGAAGTCGGAAATACTTGTGCTTTCTTGATCAGCCCCCTATCTAGCGGGATCATCGGTGATATCATTTACGTAGATAAAGGTGTTCACTTATCTTGATCCAATAAAAAATCAGCCCTCCAATGTGAGAGCTGATTTTTTTGTAGTTATTTTTAAAGCCAGTCATTATTCGACGACTTCGATCCAACCTTCTGGTGCTTCGATATCCCCAAACTGGATACCCGTCAATTCATCATATAAACGCTTAGTTACTGGTCCTACTTCTGTCTCACTGTAAAAGACATGTAAATCATTTTTATAGTAGATTCCACCAATCGGTGAAATCACCGCTGCGGTTCCACACGCACCTGCTTCTGCAAATTGATCAAGTTGATCGATGTAGATGTCTCCCTCAACTGCTTTAAGCCCCAAACGTTCTTCCGCAATCTGCAACAAGGAATACTTCGTAATACTTGGTAAAATCGAAGGCGATTGCGGTGTGATGAACTGGTTGTCTTTAGTGATACCAAAGAAATTCGCCGCGCCGACTTCTTCAATTTTTGTGTGCGTCGCTGGATCTAGGTAAACGCAATCTGAATAATTTAATTCTTTCGCTTCAGTCCCCGGTAATAGACTTGCTGCGTAGTTACCTCCTACTTTGGCAGCTCCTGTTCCATTAGGTGCCGCTCGGTCATAGTCAGAAACGATAAAGTTCGTTGGTTTCAATCCACCTTTGAAATAGGCTCCTACAGGCGTACAGAAAACAACAAACAAATACTCAGGCGCTGGATGAACACCAATGTTTTCTCCAACCCCGATCAGGAAAGGCCGTAAATACAACGTTGCTCCTGAACCATAAGGTGGAACAAAGGCTTCATTTGCTTTTACGACTTCTTTCACTGCATCAACAAACATTTTTTCTGGAACCATGGGCATCAATAAACGTCTGGCACTCTGGTTCAAGCGACGACTGTTTTGCTCTGGACGGAATAAATTGACCTTTCCATCTTTTCTGCGATAAGCCTTTAATCCTTCAAAGCACTGTTGGCCATAGTGAAGTGCGGGCGATCCTTCATGAAGTGACAGATAATTATCCTCGGTCAATTCGCCTTTTTCCCACTCTCCATCTTTCCATTTGGCAACGTAGCGCCAAGGTGTTTTGATGTAAGAAAATCCTAAGTTATCCCAATCTATTTGCATGTTCATACCACCAATCGTCAGTTTTGAAATATTTTAGCACTATCTCTCCCATTTGTCATCGTTTATTTTAACCACTTGTTATTGCAAGTGTGATTGGTAGCTTATCTAATGATTTATTTTGATTTTTATGCTGTTCTTGTTACAATACAAAAGAGACTAATTAGAAAAGGGGATTTTATGTTTTCATTCATTGCAACAGCAGAAACAACAAGCTCAACTGGAGAAAATTTGACTGATCAAGCGGTTAGTCAACTCAATGCGTTCCAACGTTTTTGGAATAATATTGATTGGGATGGGATTTTTTCTACAATGATCCAAAAAGGATTATTCCTTATTTTTTTGATTATTCTTTTTGGCCTCATTAATCGAATCGGTAAATACTTGATCGACAAATCTTTTAAACAATATTCAAAAAAAACCGTTCTTAACGGTAGCCGCTTAAAAACGTTACAAAGTCTTTTAAATACCATTTTCAATTATACGATTGGCTTTTTCTTTATTTATGCCATCCTATCCGTGATCGGTGTGCCGATTGGTTCACTATTAGCCGGAGCAGGGATTGCCGGAGTAGCCATCGGTTTAGGCGCACAAGGCTTTATGAGTGATGTAATCACTGGCTTCTTTATTATCATGGAACAACAAATGGACGTTGGCGACTATGTCAAATTAACGAATCTTACGATCGAAGGAACCGTGGTATCCGTTGGTATCCGGACACTGCAACTCAAAGGTGTTGACGGTACCGTCCACTTCATTCCAAACCGTAGTATCACAACGATCAGTAACCTTTCTCGTTCCAATATGCAAGTCGTTCTTGATATTCGGATCGTTCCGGAAGAAGGCTATGATAAGATCTATGAGATCATTCAAAAAGTTAATGAAACGTTAGCTGTAAAATACGAAGAAGAATTACAAACTGAGCCATCGATCTTTGGATTGGTCGATATCGGCAACAGTAACTTTGCGATTCGGACAATTTGTTACGTTTTAAATGGTAAACAGTTCGAATTGAAAGAAGAATTTTTGAGTTCATATGTCAAAGAACTGACAGCTGCCGGTTACAGCATCCCAAATACACCGATCGTGTTGAAATAGTTTATGTAGTGTCTACGCTGGGAGTGGGACATTAGCCCTCTCCTACCATCTAAAACCGAATGAACAGAAGTGTTTAGGTTTGACCTCTTTTTTTAATCATTAGAAAAATGTCTAAAATGACTAAATTATTTGATTCTCAGGACAAACTTTATTCCCACTCGTGCCATTCCTTAATACTTCAAATGAAGCGACGTCCAGAAGTTAGAAATATAATCTAACTTTTAGGCGTCGCTTCATTTGTTTTATGTCTTTCTATTTTGTGAGTAGGATCAATTACCTTTAACTAACGATATCGATTCTTTCTCTTAAATCATCTACATCTATTTTTGGTGATACAATATTTTGACGTTCTAATTCGTGTACCATGTAATTGACTGCTTTCAATAACTCTTTTCGTGTGATGATTCCTTTGAACACTTTATCCTCTGTGACAACTGGCAAGAACGAAGCATCCACTAGTAAATGAAGAACTTCTTCTAGTTCCCAATTTTCATCAATGGTTGGTACATCGGTTTCCATTACATCAGCAACTGTTAGGCCTTCTAATGGTTCCATACTGATTGTTTGTAGGTCCATCATCTTATTGACAACATTCGACAGACTGACTAGACCAACAAAGCGATCATCTTTCCCTAAGACAGGGATTTTAGTGTAGCCAACTTTCGATAAAACTAATAGTCCATGCGATAACGGATGTTGATACATAACATTTGCCACGTTTTCTGCTGGAACCAAAAATGTCTCTTGATTTTGCAGTAATAACTCTCTTACAATTGGTCCAATCATGTATTGGCCCTCCATTTCAAATTCTTTCAATATCTCTATTTTACCGAAAACGGATGCAAAATCTATACAAACATTTCTTTTTTTAGCAAAAATTAGAGTTTGTTTGTCAGCGTTTATATTCAAATGCCATGTTATCGATTTTTTTGTGTGATCGATTATAGTATTGGACAGCAAGTGTCTCTTTCGTACTCTCAATGATTGCGTAAGCTGGGATTTGGATCATTCCTCGAGGTTGGGAAATGCTTCCTGGATTTAAGAACAAGATACCTTCTTCAAATTCACACCCTAGTTGATGGGTGTGCCCAAAAAGAGCAATCGTTGCTTGTTGCTCTTTTGCTTCAAGGGCTAACTGAGTCAAACCAAAGCGGACATTCGATAAATGGCCGTGCGTCATATATACCCGATCAAGCCCAGTATCTACAACTCGTTTGGTCTCAAAGTCTGTGCCGAAATCACAATTGCCTTGTACACCGAGATAGGTTTCCCAAACTTCATCTGTTGCGTCAAGTTCTGAATCGCCACAATGAAAGAAATAATCAACTTGATTTTGATACTGGGTCAGCAATTCTTTGATGATTGCTCGATCCCCATGGTTGTCACTAACGACTAAATAGCGCATCTACTCCACTCCTTCCAACCATCCCTGCCAAACTTGGCTTAGTTTTGCCATAGCCAAGCCTCGGTGACTGTGGTTATTTTTTTCTTCACTTGAGATTTCTGCCGCTGTTTGAGTGTACCCATCAGGAATGAACAAAGGGTCATAGCCAAAACCATTTTCGCCTTTAGGTATCCGACCAATTCGTCCAGGCCACTCTGCTTCCACTACTAAACTTTCTTTATTTGGCTCAGCGAAAACCAACGTACAATGAAATTGTGCGGTGCGTTCTTCATCAGCTACATCGGTTAATTCAAAAAGTAATTTTGCGTTATTTGCCGCATCACTCTTATGTTCGCCAGCAAAACGGGCAGAATAAACTCCTGGTCTACCACCTAACACATCGACTTTCAGGCCAGAGTCATCCGCCAATACTGGCTGGTTCAATACTTGAGCAATCGTTTCTGCTTTTAACCGAGCGTTTTCTTCGAATGTTGTACCTGTTTCTTCGACATCAGGTATCTCAGGATAATCAAACAATGTTTTGACTGTATAGCCTTCTTTCGCAAATAAGGTACGGAATTCTTCTGCTTTGCCTGCATTTCGAGTAGCAATCACAATCGTTTTTTCTGTCGGTTCAGGCGTAGTGTCTGACCATTCACTCAACAAAACATTTTTTTGTTCAAAAATCAGTGATTCGATCGCTGTTTTGCCATAAACAAGCATTTCGTTCAATTGTTCACCATCAAAGGTAGCTGCTTCGCCTGTCCCTTGGATTTCCACAAATTTGCCCGATTCCGTCATCACTAAGTTCATATCGACTTCTGCTGCAACGTCTTCGTGATAATCCAAATCAGTCACACATGTCCCATCAGCTAAAATCCCTACACTGATGGCAGCTAAATGTTCTTTGATTGGATCATTCGCTAACACTTTTTTCTGTAATAATTTTTCGATAGCTAATCTTAAAGCCACAAATGCACCGGTAATACTTGCTGTTCGGGTGCCACCGTCTGCTTGGATCACGTCACAATCAACGATGATACTGCGTTCACCAAGTTTCTCGAGATCGACGACCGCACGCAACGAACGACCGATCAAACGTTGGATCTCCATCGTCCGTCCACTTAACTTACCTTTGCTGCTTTCACGACGATTTCTCGTATTCGTGGCGCGGGGCAACATACTGTATTCTGCTGTCACCCATCCTTTACCAGTCCCTTTTAAAAACGGGGGGACTGTCTCTTCAACCGTTGCCGCACAAATCACTTTCGTATCGCCAAAGCTGATCAAAACTGATCCTTCTGGATGCTTCAGCACATTTGTTTCAATCGTGATTTTACGTAAATCTTGGACATTTCTTCCGTCATGACGCATCATTGCTCTTTTCCTCCTAAATCAATCGATTCAACGATCAGTTCTTTTAATCCTAACCAATCTTGGGCAATCTCATGGAACATTTTAGCTGATCCTGTCGTATAAAACTGACAAAGCGTTCGGCCATTTTGTGGTGAATTACTGATTTCAAAATAGTCAAGTAACATCGAAACTTCGCCAATCGTTTCTGCTCCTGAATCGATTAGCATGACTTTATCCCCCATAACATTCTGAATGATCGGGCGAAGGAGTGGATAATGGGTGCAACCTAAAATCAAGGTGTCGATCCCTTTTAATTCTAATGGAGCTAAAGTTTGGGCCACGATTTTTTTAGCGACTGATGATCGGTATTCTTTACTTTCTACGACTGACACAAACTTTGGACACGCCAAGCTGGTGACTTTCAGTTCGGGTGCTTTATCCAGCAAGGCCGTCTCGTAAGCGGCACTTTTGACGGTTCCAATTGTTCCAATCACCCCTACTCGGTGATTTTTCGTTTGTTTGACTGCCGCTCTCGTTCCTGGCAAAATCACACCGATCACTGGAATCGAGAGTGTTGCTTTGATTTCTTCTAATGCGACCGCAGTTGCCGTATTACAGGCAATCACAAGCATCTTTATGCCTTTTTCAACTAAATAATTCGTCATTTCCCATGTATAAGCGATCACTTGCTCTGCTGGTCTTGGTCCATATGGACAGCGCGCGGTATCGCCAACGTATAATATGTTTTCATTCGGCAATTGCTTCAATGCTTCTTTGACGACTGTAAGACCGCCAACTCCTGAATCAATAAAACCGATCGGACGTTTATCTGTCAATCGAATCATCCTTTTTCAAAAAAATTCTACCTTCTATATTGTGGACTTTTTGACGTGATTTATCAAGTCCTACAATCTGCTTTCCTGCTCTTTTTCCACATGACGACTCAACACGTGTCCCGATGGATTTTTTGGATAACGTAAGAAGGAATCCACAAAAAATTTTTAAAAAAATTTCGTGGATTCCTTCTTAATTCCCATTTAAAATACGATTTTTTCTACTAATAACTATACTTTCTTCTTTCTAGGTAAGAAGAAAGTAAAGAAAGTGCGTAACATACGACAAAATACATGAAAGTCATCATAACGAACATTGGTAAGACATAATTGGTATTTTGACCGTAGACGATCCGCGCTTGGTGTGTCAATTCTGGCAACGAGATGATCACCGCTAAAGAAGTGTCTTTGATCAACGAGATCAACTGACTGACGATAGCAGGAATCATTGACTTAAATGCTTGCGGCATGATGATCGTACGCATCGTTTCCACATAGCTTAATCCCGTGGAAAGCCCTGCTTCCATCTGACCTTTCGGCACAGCATTCAAACCTGCACGGAAAATCTCTGATAACATGGCAGATTCAAAAATCGTCAATGCTGCAACTGCTGACCAAAAGATGTTCATTTGGATACCGATTTGCGGTAAAGCAAAATAAGTGAAAAAGATGATCAGCAATAATGGCAGATTACGAATGATGTCGATAATCAAACCTACTATTTTTGATAAATAAGGAATACTCGCAAAACGAAGAACACCTGTCAGCCCACCGATCAGAAAACTAAAAATGATGGAGAAGAGCGAAACTTCGATCGTTACTTTTAGTCCTTCCAGTAAAAAGCGAATATTCATCCATGAAAATGCACCACTAAAATCCATTGAGATTCTCCTTTCTATGAACGAACTGCCCATTTTTTCTCAAGATAAACCATCAAATAAGACAATGGTAAGGTAATGATCAAGTAAAATAAACCGACGATGATATAGGTATCAAACGTGTTGAAAGTTTCACTAGCGATCAAATCCCCTTGATACATGATATCCAAACCAGCAACAATTGCTAAAATCGATGAATTTTTGACCAAATTGATAAATTGATTGCCTAATGGTGGGATAACGATTTTAAATGCCTGTGGCAATACGATGTAACGCATCGTCTCTGAGTAAGTAAATCCTGATGAAAGACCAGCCTCCATTTGACCTTTTGGCACAGTTTGGATGCCCGAACGAACGGTTTCTGCAATAAATGCGGAAGTATAGATCGTCAGCCCGATCGTTCCTGCTTGAAAACCATCAAAGCTGATCCAATAAAGTGGTAATACGACATAGAAGAACATCACGATGATCAATAACGGGATATTCCTAAAAAATTCAACATAGGCTTTCGCTAAACCACGAATCCATTTATTGTGTGACAATTGAAAAATCGCCATCAACGTTCCGATGATCAAACTGAATAAAAGTGCCAAGACACTTGATAGGATCGTTACTTTAAATCCATCAAGGAAGGCTGGCCCATAAGTTTGTATCAATTCACTCATTGTATTCCCTCCTTAATCAATTTTTCCCTGAGTCGTATCTGGGAACCATTTTTCATAAATCTTATCGTAGGTGCCGTCTTCAACCATTTCCGCTAATGCTTGGTTGACTGCATCTAAGAAATTTTCTTGTCCTTTGTTGATTGCAATACCATAAGGCTCTTTGGTAAATGTTCCACCTGCTAATTCATAGCTAGGGTTCTCCGCTGCCATTCCGAGTAAGATCGCATTGTCTGTCGTCATGGCATCACCTTGCCCCGATTGTAAGGCAGTAAATGCTTCTGCATAGTTCTCTAACTCCAAGATCCGCGCATCAGGTGCATGTTCTCTGATGTTGGCAGCTGAAGTCGAGCCTTTTACCGCTAGAACAGTCGTTTCAGCGTTTAAATCCTCCACACTTTTGATGGGACTACCCTTTTCAACGAGCAATGATTGTCCGGCGTCAAAATAAACTGAAGAGAAATCGACTTGCTTTTTACGTTCTTCGGTAATCGTCATCGTCGCAATGATGGCATCGATATTCCCATTTTTTAATAATGGGATTCTTGTTTTAGAAGTGACTTCGACAAACTCTGCTTTTCCGTCCTCTCCTAAAATCTTCTTCGTGATTGCTTTGGCGATATCGATATCAAACCCTTGAACAGTGCGGCTTTCGATATCCATCATCCCAAACAATCGTGTATCGTATTTGACACCCCAAATGATCTCGTTCGTTTCTTTACTACGAGTTAAAATATCTTTTTCTGCCAAACTGCTACCTTTACAGCCGCTCAATACTAGAAATACTAGCCCAAAAAGAAATAATAAACGAGTGAATGTTGTCTTACGCATATCGTTCCTCCTATCAATGATTGATTACTTTACTGATAAATTGTTTTGCACGTTCCTCTTTTGGATCATCGAAGAAATTGCGTACATCGCGACTATCTTCTAATACTTGTCCGTCCGCCATAAAAATGACACGGTCTGCCACTTCTTTCGCAAAGCCCATTTCGTGTGTGACCACGATCATTGACATGCCATCTCTTGCCAATTTTTTCATTACGTCCAATACATCACCGATCATCTCTGGGTCCAAGGCAGATGTTGGCTCGTCAAATAACAGCATTTCGGGATTCATCGCTAAGCCGCGAGCAATCGCTACACGCTGTTGTTGTCCACCAGATAACATGGAAGGATAGGAATCTTTTTTATCTAGCATATTGACTGTCTTTAAAAACTTTTCCGCATTTTTTACAGCAGTTGCCTCATCTTGTTTTAATACTTTGATTGGTGCTAATGTGATGTTTTCTAAAACTGTTTTATTGGGGTAAAGATTAAAATGTTGAAAGACCATTCCGACATTTTTTCTAATCTCCGTCAATTTTGTGTTTTTATCGCGAATATCGACATCATTGATCAAAAGCTTTCCTGAAGTGATTGTTTCTAAGCCATTGATACAGCGAAGCATCGTACTTTTTCCTGATCCTGATGGACCAATGACAACGACAACTTCCCCTTTTTCAAACTCAAGATTGATGTTTTTCAACGCATGGAATTTGCCGTAATACTTTTCCACGCTATCAAATTTAATCATTGTCATAACATTACACTCCCATTATTATTTAGTAAGATTTCATTTAAAGATATATAATAGAACACATTATATCCGAAAGCGAAGCAACTTGTAAAGTTTCCAAGAAAATTCCTTTGTCCGTTTTCTTTTACCATTTGTATAAATAACGATTTCCTGACTGATTTTTTCAATGATTTTCGGTTTATCCTGTTGTTAATTCTGCAAAAAAACGGTAAGATATTAAGTATTAGTCTTAGAAATTACAAAGAGGTGTTCTTTTTTGAAAAATATTATTTTAACAGGAGACCGTCCTACTGGCAAACTACACTTAGGCCATTATGTCGGGTCTTTGAAAAAACGTGTAGAAATGCAAGCGGATGAGAACAATCAGTTGTTCGTAATGATCGCAGATATGCAAGCCTTGACTGACAATGCGAAAGACCCTGAAAAAGTGTCTTCCAATGTATTAGAAGTTGCTTTAGATTACTTATCGGTTGGTTTAGATCCTGCCAAATCAACATTGTTTATCCAGTCGCAAATCCCTGAATTAGCTGAGTTGACAATGTATTACTTAAACTTAGTAAGTATTGGTCGTGTGCGTCGTAACCCGACTGTTAAAACGGAGATCGAGCAAAAGAAATTTGGCGAAAGTGTCCCAACAGGCTTCTTTATCTACCCTGTCTCACAAGCTGCTGACATCACTGCGTTCAAAGCAAATCTAGTGCCAGTTGGTGAAGACCAAAAACCAATGTTGGAACAAACGCAAGAGATCGTCCAAAGTTTCAATCACACTTATGGAGAAGTACTAGTTGAACCGAAAGCCGTCTTCCCTCCTAAAGGAATGGGTCGTTTACCTGGGATCGATGGTAACGGAAAAATGAGTAAATCATTAGGAAATGGCATCTACATTTCTGACCCTGCGGATGTTTTACAGAAAAAAGTGATGAGTATGTATACTGATCCAAATCACATCCATGTCCAAGATCCAGGACAAGTCGAAGGCAATATGGTCTTTACGTACTTAGATGTTTTTGGTACAGACAAAGAAGCAATCGAAGAGATGAAAGCCCACTATCGTCGTGGTGGACTCGGTGACGTGAAAATCAAGCGTTACTTGATCGACGTATTAGAAGCAGAGTTCGCACCGATCCGCGCACGTCGTGAAGAATTGGCGAAGGACCCACAAGCCGTGATGGATATCTTACGTCATGGTAGTGAAGAAGCGGCTAAAGTTGCGGCAGCCACACTTTCTGAAGTGAAAGCGGCAATGGGCATCAATTATTTCAATCAGTAATCACACAAAAAAGCTGGAACAAAAATCATTGAATGATTTTTGTCCCAGTTTTTTCTTCTATTATTAAGGTTTAACGAATACTTGCATCAACTGTTTCTGTCAACGCCTTTTCAACCTTGCTCATTGCTTGGTTGATTTCTTCATCTGTCAACGTTGCTTCGGGATTTTCAAAGCTTAACGTATAGGCGACTGATCTATGCCCTGCTTCAATATTTGCTCCTTGGTAGACATCGAATAGTTCGACATTTGTCAAGAATCGGCCAGCAGCTGCTTGGATTGTGCGAACGATTTCTTGATTCGTCACTTGTTCAGCTACTAACATCGCAATGTCACGCGTCACACTTGGGAATTTTGTGACTGGTCGGAAAGTGATGCCTTTTTGTGATGCTTCCACAACTGTGGCTAAATCAAACTCTGCCACATAAGTTTCTGGAATATCGTAAGCTTTAGCAGTCATAGGATGCACTTGGCCAACAAACCCGATCATTGTTTCACCTAAATAAATGGCCGCCGTCCGACCTGGGTGAAGTTCATCGATCGTTGTCAACGCTTGATAAGTGATTTCCTCATTGATGGAAAGTTGTTCGAATACATTTTCTAATATTCCTTTTACTGTAAAGAAATCAACCGCTTGTGGCTTACTTTGCCAACTCTTCTCTTCCCATGTGCCAGACACCGCAAGAGCTACGTGAGTGACTTCTTGTGGTAGATGAGTCAATGGATCGTTTTCTTGATAGAAGACGCGACCTACTTCATAAAATGCGACATCTGAATTTTTACGTGCCGTGTTATATTGGACGTTATCCAAAAGACCACTGATCAAGTTCATACGTAAGACAGAACGGTCTTCACTCATCGGCCAATCCAAGCGAGTGATGGCTGTTTCTTTCAAAGCGAATTGACGTGATTTATCTTCCGTTGTCAGTGCATAACTAATGGCTTCAGTTAGACCACTGCCTTCAAGTAATGTACGGATCTTTCGTGTTGTCGCTTGTTCTTGTGTCAAACTACCTGCAACTGTTTCGCCGCTTGGTAACGTTGAAGGTAAACGATCATACCCATAAATACGTGCCACTTCTTCGATGATGTCTGCTTCGATCTGGATATCCCAACGTCTTGGAGGTACAACAACAGTATAAGTTTCTCCATCGAGGTGATAGCCGAATCCTAATGCTTCAAAGATCTCACTTACTTCAGCGACATTTAAGATTGTGCCAAGGTACTGGTTGATGCGCTTCAATGTGATCTGTACTTCGACTTCTTTTGCTTGATACTCAGAACCTTTGACCGCTCCTTGTAACACTTCTCCTCCTGCTAAAGCAACGATCATCGCTGCTGCAACATCGCTTGCTTCGCCGACGGTTCCTTTATTGATGCCTTTTTCAAAGCGCGCAGATGATTCACTACGTAAATTGAAACGTTTGGCTGTGCGGCGAATCAAGATGGGATCGAATAAAGCGGATTCTAACGCAACGGTTGTCGTTGTTTCCGTAATCTCTGAGTCTTGTCCGCCCATTACTCCAGCTAAAGCCACTGGCACTTGTCCATTTGTGATGACCAAGTCTTCTGAAGTCAATGAACGCGTTTCGCCATCTAACGTCACGATGTTCTCTTCTTCTGCTGCATGACGCACCACGATTTCTTCTGAACCTAACTTATCATAGTCGAATGCATGTAACGGTTGACCGAACAATAATAAGATATAGTTTGTGATATCAACGACGTTATTGATTGGTCGGATTCCTTCATTCATCAAGATATTTTGTAACCATTGTGGACTCGGTTGGATCTTGACGTTTTCAATGATGCGGATTTGGTATGCTGGTACCAATTCTTCATCTTCTACTTTTACCGCAATTTTCTCTGAAGCTTTACGTTCAACTTCTACTAACTTTTCATCATTGAATGTTGGTTTTTGGCGGTAGATCGCGCCAACTTCATATGCCACACCTCTCATTGATAATGCGTCGGCACGGTTAGGTGTGATCGATAGTTCGATGATAGCATCGTCCATATCTAGATAAGAAAAGACTGGTTCTCCATTGACCGCTTCTTGTGGCAAATAGTAGATGCCTTCTGAATATTCTTTCGGTACGACACTGTCAGAATAACCGATTTCTTGTAAGGCACAGATCATCCCATTCGAGACTTGTCCACGCATCTTGCCTTTTTTGATTTTGACATTGCCCGCAATCCGTGAATTTGGTAAAGCCACGATGACTTTGATTCCTGCTTTGACATTTGGTGCGCCACAAACGATTTGTGATAATTCTTCTTCGCCGATGTCGACTTGACAGATCGATAGATGATCCGAATCAGGATGTGGAATACATTCCTTCACTTCTCCGACAACGATTTTCTTCAAGCCTTCTTCAGGTACAGTTACACCTTCGACTTCGATTCCTGTGACTGACATTTTGTCTGCAAGTTCTTGCGGTGTCACATTTGATAAATCAACGTATTGATTCAGCCATTTATATGATACTAACATTCTTTTACTCCCCCTTGAACTGACTTAAGAAGCGCAAGTCATTTTGATAGAAATTACGAATATCGTTGACCCCATAACGTAACATTGCGACACGATCTGGGCCAAGTCCAAAAGCAAATCCGGAGTATTCTTCAGGATCGATCCCTGACATTTCCAAGACATTTGGATGAACCATACCAGCACCTAAGATCTCGATCCAACCTGTGTGTTTGCAGACGTTACAGCCTGAACCACCGCATTTGAAACAGCTGACATCGACTTCAACAGATGGTTCTGTAAATGGGAAGTAGCTTGGGCGTAAACGGATCTGGCGATCTTCACCAAACATTTTCTTCATCACGACTTCAAGTGTTCCTTTTAGATCACCCATCGTCACGTTCTTGTCGATCACCAATCCTTCGATTTGATGGAATTGATGGCTGTGTGTTGCATCATCAGTATCACGTCGGAAAACTTTTCCTGGTGAGATCATGCGTAGCGCACCTTTTGAAAAATCATGTTTTTCCATGGTACGTGCTTGCACAGGCGACGTATGCGTACGGATCAAGATTTCTTCTGAGATATAAAAAGTATCTTGCATATCACGTGCCGGATGGTCTTTTGGTAAATTCATTCGTTCAAAGTTATAGTGGTCTGACTCGACTTCATATCCTTCAACGATTTGATACCCCATACCGATAAAAATATCTTCGATTTCTTCCATGATCTGCGTCAAGATATGGCGTGTACCTTGTTTGACTGAGCTACCTGGAAGCGTTACATCGATGGTTTCTTTTTCTAATGCTTCATTCATTGCAGCGGTTTCCAAGACTGCTTTTCTTTCTTCGATTTCTTGTGTCAATAGATCACGGATCTCATTGGCAAAGCTTCCCACTTTCGGGCGCTCTTCGGCACTTAGATCTTTCATTCCACGTAAGACCTCAGTGATCGGTCCTTTTTTCCCTAATGTTTCGACACGAATTTGATTTAGTTCTTTCAAATCCTGCGCCTGCTTGATCTTGACGATCGTTGCTTCTTTCAAGCTTTCGAGTTGTGCTTGTAAAGACATGCGATTTCCTCCTTTAAATTCAACTACAAAAAAGACCTCATTCCTATCAAGGAACGAGGTCTTCGCGTTACCATCCTAATTTACGATCCCAACGAGATCGTACACTCATTTTAATAACGACAGACATACTGCCGGTCTGAAAAATCTCTCAGACGAACTCGGAAAGTGAACTTCATTTTTCAAACACAGGATCTGCTTTCAGTCCATGACAGATCTCCCTATACTGGTTTAGCCAAACTACTCTTTTTCGTCAACATTCTTTTTGTCTATTCAACTAAAAACTAGTGTACAAGATTTTTGATGCAAAATCAACTGCATTCTTCGGGTGTGACCCATTTCTCACTCCAAAGCTGCAACTGGACCATCGCTTTTTGTAGATCTGCCCCTTTTTCTGTCAGCATATATTCTGAACGACTGGATTCATTACACGAAAAATTACGGGTAACGATCTTTTCTTTTTCAAGCTCTTTTAATCGTTCGACCAAGACACGGTCACTGACCATCGGGATTTTTGCAGAGAGATCAACAAAGCGCTGCGGACCATTTTCGAGTAATACATCGATAATCAATCCATTCCATTTTTTCCCTAAAATCGAGAATGTTTTTTCAAATTTGGGACACAGAATGAATTCTGTCTGTGTTAGCTCCATCTTACTCACCTCTTTTCATGAGTATAGCATATTACTTACAAAGTGTAAGTCCAGTTTGCTCACTTCTTATTCTTTATTAAGATTTATTATTTTCTTCGCCTGTAACAAAACCAAAAAGACATCTTGAACGGGTTTATTCAACGCTTCACTCAATGCCCGTTGGTATAAGTTCAATTGCCCGCGGTATTTGCTGATGACCTTAGTGATTTCCTCTGGGTTTTCAGGATGTAAAATAAAATCAGTCTTGAAATCATAAAGCTGCACATACTCCCCAAAATCAAGATATCCATCGACGATCCCATGGATCAATAATTCATCGTCTTCATTCGGGTAGTGATCGAATACCTTTTCTGCTTGTAGAAGCATTGAAAATGGTTGTTCGCGTTTCACTTTTTCTGGATGTTCGATCAGTGATCGGCCAAGGGTAGATTCATAAAACCATAAGATGGAATCAATTGGCACACGTTTCGCTACTTGTTCATCGACTAAACGTTTTTTGACGAGGGTCGTCAGTTCTTTTTCGATGCTTTCTTTCGTCAACTGTTCCAATGGTAGGACTTGTAACAGAAAATGTGTTGCTGTCCCAACAGCTGTGGCAGAAACTTTGCGCTCTTTTTGTACAAAGCGTGGTTCAGCTAATTGGTCTTGCGTATACCTGAAAGGCTGAGCAAAGGCTTTTTTATCACTGCTTTCCCAAGTCAAACGTGCCTCTGGAGAGTCGTCTGGATCTTCAAACAATCGTTTGATCTCAGAAACTGATTGATAACTCGTTGTTTGTGCAGAAGCCTCATAAGGATAACTGAAGGCTAAACGTGCTTGTAGTTCAGTCGTTAATGGGGTTAGATCTCCTTTTTGCTCTTCTGCTTGCTCTCCTTTGACTGTCAATGCTTGGCGTTGGGTTAAAATCTCTTGTTGATCCATCCAGGTGATCGTAAAATCTCCCGGTGAATTTTTCAGTTGTGGTAAAGGCGTGACTTCTGGAAAATATTCGGTCATTTTAGGATGACGGATCAAGCTGTAACCGATCCAATTCATCAAGCTACTCGAACTTTTCAGGCGAATCACAGGATCTAACACTACATCCGTTTGCTCACTTGCTTCTGACCAGGCTTTGAACGTGTCTTCTTTGCTTTTGTACGAACCAACAATAAACAATTTTTGCTCTGCTCTAGTCAGTCCTACGTATAATTTACGCATTTCTTCGGAAAGCAATTTCTTCTGTTTGGCTAATTTGATGGCTTGATAAGGCAATGTATCAAACAAGACCCGCGTGTCTGGCTCCATGTAGCGCACGCCCGCACCTAGTTTTTCTTCGAAGGCATAACGGTTTTTCAAGTCTTGCAGATTGAATTGCTTCGTCATATCTAATAAGAAAACGATGGGGAACTCTAATCCTTTACTTGCATGGATAGTCATGACACGAACGGCATTGTCACTAGAAGCAATCACTGGTTCCGCCAAGTCTTTGTCTTTCTCCTGCATTTTCTCAATAAATCGTACAAACTGATAGAGACCACGAAACGAGCTTTGTTCATAAGCTTTGGCACGATCCACTAACGCATACAGATTCGCTTGACGTTGTGCACCAGCTGGCAACCCAACGACATATTCTAAATACCCTGTTTGGTAATAGATTTCCCATAATAAGTCCGTGATCGAAGAACGCCGCGCTAACTCTCGCCATTGTTCCAGTTGCTCATTGAAATGAAGCAATTTAGCCGCTAATTCATCTTGGTTATTATTTTGATAAGCTAAGACTGCATCATAGTAAGTATGCGCCTTATCGGCTAATCGGATACGTGCTAACTCTGGTTCGATCAAGCCCACGACTGGTGAACGTAACACTGAAGCTAATGGGATATCCTGATAAGGGTTGTCAATCAATTGGAGCAATGAAATCATGATCCTGATTTCTGTCGCTTGGAAATAATTTTGGGCATCATTGAGTTCCAACGGAATATCAAACGTTTTGAATACTTCTAAAATCGTCAAATTATTTTTCTTCGTTGGTGTCAATAACACGATATCTTTGAATTCGATCGGGCGCTCTTCTTGACTTTTTTTGTCGTAGATCATGAATTTTGAATCGATCAATTCACGGATTTTCAAACCAGTCATCAAGAGTTCCCCTTCTGTTTTGTCTTCCAACATATCGTCCATCGGCAACTCGATTTCTGTCGTTTCTTGTTCCTTTTCATAGATCAAGACTTCTGGTGCAAATCGTTCATTTTCTGGAAACCCAGAAAAACCTAGAACCAGCCGAGCCGCTTCATCATAAGCGATTTGTCCAACTGTTGGGTCCATCAACTGCTCAAAAATCAAGTTGGTAAATGTTAAGACTTCCTGCCTTGAACGGAAATTCTCAGCTAAGACGATTCGTCGTCCCCCTTTTTCTTCCGAGAATTTCTCATATTTATTGATAAATAGAGTTGGATCTGCTAAACGAAAGGAGTAAATCGACTGTTTGACATCTCCCACCATAAAGAGATTGCCTCTCTCTTCATCTGGCTCTCTGACCCAATAGAGCAATTCTTCTTGCAATTGATTGACATCTTGGTACTCGTCGACCATGACTTCTTTAAACTTTCTGCGATAATAAACCGATGCTTCGCTTGGTAGCCACTCTTCCTCTGTTTGTTTCGTCAATATTTGTAACGCCAAGTGTTCCAGATCATTGAAATCTAGTACGCCTTTTTCACGTTTGCGCGCACTGAAGCCTTCCATGAAAAGCTTAGTGACTTCGGTCATTTGTTCCACGAGGGGGAACGCTTTTTGACTCAACTCTTCAATTTGTGCAGGTGAAACCGGGAAGTAGTTTTTGCCAATTTGTTGTAAGATTTTTTTGGCACGGTCTCTCAAGGTTTTTACTTCAGCAGAACGCTCTTTCAACTCTGCTTTCCGACTACTTTTGAAGGTCGAAAACGTCAGGTTTTCTAAAGCTTGGTAAGCTTCGTCCAACTCATCACTCAGGAAACGTTCATAGATTTGTTGGATACTCGCTTGTTCTTGTGAGACTTGATCAAACATTTTTTCAAGTCCTTCTTCTTGTGCCAAAACGACCATTTCTTCGTATAGCTGCGTACAATGAAGTAAATCAGCCAAGACGAGCGGTCGGATCTGTTCTTGGTACAATGCAGAAGCTGCTAATCCCTCTTCTAGCCGATATGCTTCTGGTAAACGATTCAACCAAGCCAACGGATCAGGGTTCGCTCTGGCAAAATCATAGAGAGAAAACACGAGGTTAGTCAAACCATCGTCTGAGCGATCATTTGAAAAGTTCATCGTCAGCTGAAAAAAAGCTTCGCGATTTTCTGCATAAAGTTGTTCTCTGATCTCATCCCAGACATCTTCTTTCATCAAGATCGTTTCCGTTTCATCCGTCAACATCCGAAAGACTGGATCGATATCGATCAAATAGTAATATTTACGGATCACCGTTAAACAAAACGCATGGAGTGTCGAGATATTGGCGGTGGGTAGTAAAACGAGCTGTTTCGTAAAATGTTTTTGCCAGACCGGATCACTTTCACTATTCACTGCTTCTTGCAAGGCTACTTGGATCCGTTCCTTCATTTCTCTTGCTGCCGCTTCTGTAAACGTCACGATCAGCAACTCGTCGATATTGACACCCATTTTTAACTTTTCGATCACTCGGCGGACTAACACAGTCGTCTTACCTGAGCCAGCGGAAGCCGAAACAAGTAGGTTGTCGCCTTGGTCAAAAATCGCTTGCCATTGTTCATCGGTAAAACGTTCATTTTCCGGTTTTAAAGGAATTGATGTCACTCGTCTTCACTCCTTTTTAGTATTCTGCGCAATGCTTCATCTTTATCCAGTTTTTCTAAACGATGATAATTATTTTCTTTGAGCATGACATCAAACGTACAAATACTTCTGAACGGACAATGCTCACAAGCAATCCGTTGTTTGTCTTTGTAAGCGGGATTCAGTTTGATCTCCCCTGAGGTGATCGCTTCCCCAGCTAAACGCATATTCTCACGATTATGGTTCATGAATAATTGAAGTTCTTCTTCTGTATAGAATTTCTCTTTACTATAACTGCCCTTTTGCAACTCGTCTTTGGCGTTTTTCTTCACCGGATAGATCAACGAACTTTCTTTTGCTTCCAATGAATGATCGAGCACTTCTAACAGACCAGGATCATCGACAAAAACACCGTCATAGCTGAATTTCTTCAAGGTATTCTTCTCGACGTCTGTCGTATCCGTCAAGACTGGATTATGCACATGCAAGTAATAAGAGCCTGCTGGTTTGACTGCAGCTTTCCCAGTCAATCGTACAGCATCCATCAATGCCACATCAAGATATGTCAATAGTTGCATCGCCATGCCGTAGTAAGCTTCAGTCACATCAAACGAACGACCACTTGATTTATAATCGACTACACTTAACCATGTATCACTTTGTTCAGTTGCCACATCGATGCGATCGATTTTTCCGCGAACGTGGAGTTTTCCGCCTTTGTCTAAAGGTATTTCCAAACCTGGTATCCCTCGTGCACCAGCGATCTGACCAAATAAAATCTCGGTCTGTAATGGCTTCATGCCCGTATTCTTGCTTTGTTTTTGTAACGCCCAAGCCACTTTTTGGATCGTTTGCCCTAATTGGTAACGAATATAGTTCATGCGGGCAGAGCTATCTAAAATCTCAAAGCGTAATTCACCAAATACTTCTTGTAAGACTTTTTCAGTAAATTCTTGTCGTTCCTTCTCCGACATCGCCACAAGTGACAGTTGATTCGAGAACAGCAATTTGAAGAAGCGATCCAATGATTCATGATAAAAGTCTCCAGTGGCAGCTGGTGTCAGTCCATAGATATTACGTTCTTTCAGCTTCAAACCAAACTGGACAAAGTATTTATATTCACAGTTATAAAAGTTTTCCATGCGTGAGATCGACGTATAGATTTCTTTGCCATAAAGAGCTTCTGCCATTTCTTCTGATAAGGAAACTGGTACATTTAGATGATCTTGACTTTCAAAAATCGTCAATGCAAAATTTCGTTGATCCGAACGCAGAACTAACTCTTTTAGTTGTTGCCAATAAAGTGGTACTGCTTGTTTGGCTTCTTTCGCTAAACGATAGACCCGATTGATCGTATTGATCCCACTACGGTAAGTGCCAACGTAACAATCTGGCTTACTCGTCAATTGCAACTGGCATTTTGGCTCGACTGGAACACCTAGATAGTCAACGACTCGTTTCAAATACGGAGACATTTTTAACCGATTGGTATCATAGCTCTGCGCGTAGCTCAAGTACAAACGTTCCGTTCCCGAAACAAACACTAAATACGCTTGGAAAGGTTCGAAAGACATACTTTCTTTTGCTGGATCGAATAAAAACTGATCCTCGCCTAACCCTTGATTCAACGCTTCACGTTCTTCACTCGATAATAAACCTTTAGTTTCATGGCGATCTGGAAACACTTGGTCATTCAAGCCGACCGCAAATGTTACTTTTGCTTGATTGGCACGTACAAGTTCCAACCGGTTGATCCTCACCTGATCGATTGCTGTAGGGATCTTCCCATAGCTGAGATTTTCTAGACCACTCGTGATGATCTCTTGAAATAATGACCAATCGAATGCTGTTTCTCCGTAGATCAATGAATACTCGTCCAGAAGATCCATCAAAGCACCCCAAGTTTGTTCATGGTTTCTAGCCGCAGCTAACCCGCCACGCGCCACTTCTTGGTCTCGCCAAAAAAGCAATTGTTGTTGTACGCCGCTTTCGATCAAGAAGCAATAAAACAAAGTGACTGCTTCTTGCCCTGTTTGGCATTTTTTGATGTTCTTCAAAAACACCGGCACCATGTCGCGAAAAAGTCTCCTGATCGTATTTGATTGCTCTTCTAGTTGTTTGACGTCTTCTAGCTGTTCTGCTTCAAAATCATAGGCAACAAATTGCCAATCTTTTTCGCGAAGCCAATACTTCCCTTGGTAGTTGTACGCTAGTGCTACGTTTTCCGTGATATCTAAATTCGTGCGGAATTGATTTCTAGTAGCTTCCCAAGTAGCCAGATCGAGCTCTTCATCTGTCCGACCGATCGTCAACTCCGTCTTGAAGAAACGCATGATGTCGTTTAGGCGATATTGATAACGATCCAAAGCAAACAAACTGTTGATCCATTCGATCAATGGATGGTTTTCCATCAGTTGCTCTTCATCCAGATAAAAAGGGATCGCCATCTCTTGGAAAATTGGTCGCAATAAATTGCCATACAGTGTCATATCCTTCGTCAATACTTGGATATCTCGATAGCGAAATCCTTCTTGACTGACCAAACGACGGATCTCCACCGCTAATTGGCGAACTTCTTCCGTTGGATTCTCTGCCTCCCACAGATGTAATGTCTCTTGCGCGCCAAGTTTCACAGGTTGGCTTTTCTGCTGGCTAGATGTTTCTTCCCACATTTGTTGTAATGTTTGAAGTTCGTTTTGGTGTTCTCGATTCGGTGCATAATGATCGACAGCCACAGGAACATTCAATTCTCTTGCTGCGTTGAGAAGTTGGAAATAGATCTTTCCTGTATTGAAGAACAAGGTCAACGGATCGGGTAGATCAGATTTGTAGGGACGATCCAATAGCAAATCGACCACTAGATGTCCTTTTTCCATCATTTTTTGCAGCAACTGGTATTCTTGGGCATTGATCCGGGCAAAACCACTCACTAAGAACTTGATCTTATGATAATCCTGCGTCGCCATATAATTCGCTAACACCGTCAGCGCATCTTCAGATTGTAGGGCGCGTTGGACTAATTCTTCTTCAAATGCAGAGAAAATCAGTTGTAGATCCTTCATTTTCAATTGTCGGTCTTCTTCTTTTGGAGATTCTCCTGTCACAGAAGTTAACAGATCAACAGGGGAAATTTTTCCGACTTGTAGTTCGCTATATAGCTCTTGTAACTGACGGATAAACCCTTTTTTGCGGATTTCTCCTCGAAATATCGTCAGTTCTTCTTGTTTTTTTTCTAAAATTTGGCGGAGGATCATCGCTGAACCAGATTCGGTCAATTCACTACCTGTCAGCAACGTAGTTTGTTGCAATAAGTACCAAGCCAAACGATAGAAACTGAATACTTGCATGTTGGTTGTGCTAAATGAGCTTTTTCCGCTTTTTTTACGCATCTCAGCGAGTAATTCTTGCTCTTGTTCAAATTTATTATAGTTAGGTACAAGGAAAAATACTTGATTGTCTTCATCTTTGTCAAGCCAAGCGGCGGCTTCATCGATCAGTGCTTTGCGGTGGTCTTTTTGACCATTCCCTAAGATAAATTGTAACGACACCTTATTGCCTCCTTTTCCTGGTTGATATACCTCTTCATTATAACAAAGATAGCTGAACATTTGTTCTATTATCGTTTAAATTTTGGAAATAAAAAAGCCGGAGCAGGACGACTGTCCTCTCCGACAAATGATGTAGATCCAATCAGTGGATCGACCCCATTAATTTTTTGATTGGCTCTTTGATTGCAAATAAAATCACTGCACCGACGATTGCAACGACGCCGATGATACCAAAGTAGGCAGATTCAGTACCTGGTGTATAGAACCGTGCGATTTGTGCATTGATGGCTTGGGAAGAAGCATCTGCTAAGAACCAGATCGCAATCGTTTGCGATTCGAAGGCTCTAGGCGCCAATTTCGTCGTCACTGATAGGCCGACAGGTGATAAGCAAAGTTCAGCAATCACGATGATGAAAAAGCTACCGATCAGCCAAAGTGGGCTGACTTTTCCAGCTGTTCCATATAACATTCCTGGCAACATCAGTAATAGGTAAGACAATCCGGCAAATAACAACCCTAGAGAGAATTTCACTACAGTTGATGGTTGACGTTTACCTAAACGAGTCCATAAAGTAACGAACACAGGTGTCAAAATAAAGATGAAGATCGGGTTCAATGATTGATACCAACTTGCTTGGATCGGAACACCCATCAAGGTCGATTGTGTTCGTTCACTTGCAAATAGGGCAAGGATCGATGACCCTTGTTCTTGCAATGACCAAAAGATGATTGCTGCTAAGAATAATGGGATATATGCCCATACACGTGGTTTTTCTTCCACTGAAACATCTTTTGAAGTCAACATTTTGATAAAGTAATAGAGTGGTAAAACGATTCCTAAGACACTGATCGTATTAACAAAGAAATCGATCGTCAAATGTCCAGTCAGTTGCGCTCCACCAAAAATAATAGCAAATACGATCAAAGCGATCACAACATTACGGATAAATCCTTTACGTTCGCCTTGTGTCAAAGGATTTGGAGGTGTCATACCCACTCCATCCAATGTCTTACGTCCTTGGATCACATATTGCAATAACCCGAAGAACATACCGATAGCGGCTAATGAGAAACCTAAATGGTAGTTATACTCTTGACCAATCGTACCGACGATCAACGGCGCGAGCAATGCGCCTAAATTGACACCCATATAAAAGATCGAAAATCCTGCATCTCTTCGTAAATCGGTTTTCGTATATAAATGCCCGACCATTCCCGAAACGTTTGGTTTTAAGAAAGCTGTACCGATGATGATCAACGCCATCGAGATAAATAAAGTAGAGACACCAAACGGCAATGCCAAAACAACATGACCGATCATGATGAAGACCCCACCAATAAAGACGGTTTTTTTGGCTCCTAACACACGATCAGAAAACCAGCCGCCTACGATACTCGACATATAAATCAACGAACCATAGATCGACATGATCGACAACGCTGTGGCACGAGGTAAACCAAGGCCTCCATTTGCTACCGTGTCGTACATATAATAGATCAGTAAGGCACGCATACCATAATAACTGAATCGTTCCCACATCTCTGTGAAGAACAATGTAGACAATCCCTTCGGCTGACCGAAGAACCCTTTGTCTTGTTTTTCCATATTCCCATACCCCAATTCTTTTAATTTTCAGAAAATAATACACATATTTACCGAAAATCCGTGTAAAAATATTTATTTAAGAAATATATACTTATTTTCTATAAATACAACAAAAATTTAATGGGAAAACAATAAGAAAAAACATAGGTTATTTTTAATAATTATATAGTCTACTTTATGTCATAAAGCTTAAATGTCGGTATATTCAGTATGTAAACGGTATCGTAACGAATTTTTTATGTAAAAGAACATCTTTTTTCTATTCGTACATTTTGTTAAGCGTTTTGTTTTACTTACTTTTTGTAAGGTGATATACTTCGTTTTGTCATCAAGAAAAAAAACGCAGAAAAGCGAATTAAAGGAGAACTAATCTATGACTGAATTTACAAATATCTTAAAAAACCGCCGTTCGATCTATAATCTAGGCCGTAACGTATCACAATCAAATGAAGAATTAACAACATTGATCCAAGAAGCAATCAAAGAAAGCCCTACTGCTTTCAATGCGCAATCAACACGTGCAGTAATCTTATTTGGCGATGCACATGAAAAATTATGGGAAATGACAGAAGAAGCTTTACGTCCACTGACACCTGCTGATGCTTTCCCAAATACTCAAAACAAATTAGCTAGTTTCAAAAAAGGTTATGGTACTGTCTTGTTCTTCAAAGACACAGATGTGATCAAAAACTTGCAAGAGCAATTTGCATTATATGCAGATAACTTCCCTGATTGGTCAGAACAATCAAATGGTATTGCTACAGCCAATACTTGGGTGGCATTAAGCGAAGAAGGTTTAGGTGCAAACCTACAACATTACAATCCAGTGATCGATGAAGCTGTCGCAAAAGAATGGTCGATTCCTGCAAACTGGAAATTACGTGCACAATTAGTCTTTGGTTCACCTGAATCTCCAGCTGGCGAAAAAGAATATATGAACGATGCTGATCGTTTCCGCGTGTTTGGCTAATTCTACTAATACAAAAAGACAGCTCCTTCTACTAAAAGAAGGAGCTGTCTTTTTGTCATTTCAATGGATCATTCATCCTCATGCTCGATCATGATATCAAGTTCTGCATCATCATTTAAGTGTTTTGCTAAAAAAGGAATCAATTCTTCTAATGAGACAGAAAATTTCAATAACGGACCACGCCAACCGTTCCGGAAAAAATTCATTTTGACTTCTTTCGAATCTTTTGGTTGGTAAAGAACGACTTTGTTGATTTCAGAATATGGCACTCCACGATGGTCAAAGCTGTTCAAAACTAGCCCATCTGTAGTAAGTCCTCGACTATCTAACAAGAAACTCAATAACACAAGAGAAGCCAAGACGCCTTTCACTAACTCATCAGTGGTTGGTTGACTGACCAATGTATACCATAAAACCAGTAAAGCAAGGAACGGAACAACTAAATAGACCCAGCGATTCCGAACCGTTTTATAAACGATCTCTCGTCGTACAAGCCATAGAAATAAGCACATGACGATGACAAATAAAAAAAGAACTATTGTAAAAAAGGAAACCATCTTATCGATCCACACCTTTATTTTCAACTCTTGAAACTAGAAAATCAAAGGGGGTAAATCATATCCCCTCTAACTGAACAAACGGTATTCAAGGAGCAGTACTTCGGTCATAAGCCAAAAAACTCAAAAATGAAATAGGCGTTTTCGTTTTTTCTATCTTATGCCTTAGTGTTCAATGCTCGTTTCATAACCTTAAAAGGACCTGCAACATGATCATTCGATGTTGCATGTCCATATCTTCTTATTCAAATGTATCATATTTAGCTACTACCATGCTAGCTTTTTCTTCTAATAATTCTTGATCTTCTATAGCGCATTGGGCAACTTTGACTACGGCGCAATTCGTCATTTTTGAAACAACTTCTCCAACAACTGATTTGGTAAAACCAATGGGCCTACATGAATATTGTTCTCCTAAATTAATCATTTCTTCCGTCATCAAAATCCTCCTAAACTACTCAAACAGTTTGCCACAGAAAATCATTTCGTTTTATCTGTGTGTTTCGTTAGTGGTGATTTGATCAAACTCTTATTTGATCTATCCGCATTATAGCGTACTGTTTTCGTTTTCACAAATTTTAACAGCTAAACATAATAAAAAAATCGTTTTTTGGACTGTTTTTCCTTGTTTTTTACATTTGATCAGGCAGATTCATGTAGTTTTTTTTAGAAAAACAATTATAATAGAAAGAAGTCTGGGGGAGTCTTTCATGTCAAAACAAAAAAGTAAAAAACGATTACTACTAGGCGGGGCAGTGCTAGTGTTGATTTCAGGCGTCTTTTACTTTACAAATAAACAATTAGAAGATAAAAAATCAATAACGGAGGAAAACATAGAGCAGACAATCAAAACCGAAGAAAAACAAGTACTACTCGACGTACCTCTTGAAAATCAATTCGATGAACCTGCACTAGAGAATGGCTGTGAAGTAACCGCCTTATCGATGTTGTTGCGCTTCTATGGCTACGAAACTACCAAGAATCAATTAGCCGAACAATTAAATTATGTCCCCGTTTTCAATGCTGATGGCACTCATGGCGATCCAAATGAAGGGTTCGTTGGTGAGATCTGGGGCGGTGACTGGGCAATGGGTGTCTATGTTCCACCAATCGCTACGTTAGCCCAAGAAATCCTGCAAACCGATTATCATACCGAACCGCAAACGGATGCAAGCTTGACTGACATCAAAAATACACTAAAAGAAGAAAAACCTGTATGGGCTTCTGTCACGATCGATTTTCAAGTGCCGACAGAAAATGATTTCATGACTTGGACGACTGCAAACGGTGAAGTACAAGTCACGCCATTAGTCCATGCCTGTGTTGTAACTGGCTACGATGATCAATCAATCTATGTCAATGATCCTTATGGCATAAAAAATCGTGCGGTACCAATCGATGACTTTGAGCAAGTATTTACTGCCATGGGCGGACAAATGCTTACTTTAGAAAAGAACTAGTATTTCCTAGAAAAATAGCTTATACTCAAGCTAACAACGCATGGAAGGAGCAAGAATCTGTGGAACGATTTATTCATAAAAAGGCGGATCCAAATGAAATCCCAATCATCTTCGTCCGTGATACTGCTGGTAATATCCAAAAAAAAGTGTCAGTCAATGAATGGACGAACCGATACAGCCCTGCTTCCCTCGATTTACTTGAAATCAAACTTTATCGACAAGCATTGGCTTATTATTCTGAGCAAGACTACGAGAAAGCCATTGATTTGTTGAAATTTTTGATCATTCAAACTGGCTATACTCATTTTGAGTACATCGAACGTCTAGCCACCATCTATCGTAAAATCCATGCAGAAGCACTTGAATATCAGTTGCTCTCTTCTGTCTTAGCATCCGCTGAGATCATCGGCTTGCCTGCTGGTTTGATCAAAAAACTGGAACGGCGGATCGATCAATTGAAATTGAGCATGGCGAGAAAATAAAATAAACCTAAGAACGAATGATTAAGTTATTAATCAATTATTCTTAGGCTTATTTTTTAATTCAACATTTAGTTTACATAATAAAAATAAAATCAACCAATTATAGCTAATGCTTCTTTAGGTACCTCTTCTTTGGGAATTTCTTCGTATGTTTCTACATGAGCGCCTTTATTCGTCAATCTCAAGTAACGGTCTTTTTTTAAAACAGATAACCCGTTAAATTCAATCTCGCGTTCGTTGCCATTTGCATCAACTGCCTTTTGGATATATTTTGCTGTCCCAAATGAATTGACTTCATCAGGCTGTTTTGTTTTGACATACACTTCTCCCTTTGTGACTAACGGATTCAATTGGTCTATAACTGCTGGTAATTCTCCAGTAGCGTCTTGGGTATAAAACTTCAAGCCAAATAACGCCAACCCACTAAATACAACGGCACCTACTAATACTTTGATTACTTTCATTTTTCTACCTCCTCTTTACTCTTTGAGTATAGCTTGTAAAAAAATCACATTCATCCGTCTCTAGATCGAGTTTTTTATCGGACTTTAGCACAGAAGTTATTTTTACAAAATTTCATAGATTTTTGCTATTATATTAGGAAAGAAAGGATGTGTTTCATTATGAATAAAGAAGAAATACTTCAGAAAATCAAAGATCTGGTCCAAAGTGGCAATTTCACTGAAGCCAAAACATTTTTCGAAGAGCATAAAGAACAACTAGGTCCTTACAAAGAAAAAGCCCAAGAATTTCTCCAAAATGTCGATTTTCAAGGAATAACGGATAAATTCAAAAATCTATTCAAATAAAATTTATATTTTCATAGGGATGATCGGAGCGAGTCTGTCATGATCTAGAAACAAAAAAATCCTCAACAATCAAGGATTGTCGGGGATTTTTTGTTAGGATTTCTTGTGTTTCAAAAATAAGCGATTAATCTCCAAATCGCCACACTTCTATCAAAACCTACTTTTAATACAATCTTGATGGGTCATAGTGGTACGTCACATTGCCATTCAGTTCGGCCTTTCCAACAACAAACTTGCGATTCTCAATTTTTAACCACGCTTCACGAAAAGCCATGACTTCCTCACGTTTGACCTCTATTTTTTGGATTTTTCCATCCATCAACTCTTGGATCATTTGTTCATAGGGATTCATCTTTGATTGCCTCCAGCTTATTTCAATATTCAGTGAAGATCGGTGCATGTATTTCTTTCGTATCTAAATCTTTTCGCACGTTCACTTTCGTATAAATCACTTTTTCAACTGGAATACTGTAGTAACTTTCGTCTCCATCGTTAAATTGATGGACATCCGTTTTTGATAAAATACCATCGATTTTGTTCATTAACACTCGCGGTTCCACACTATTACTAACAATATAATAGCAAATACGGATATTGTTTACTAAATGTAGATCAACTTCTAATATCACTTGGTCCATGAAATACTACACCCTTTCTTTAAAAGAATTATAACAATAAGTACATCAAGAATCAAAAAAACAACTTTATTTAAAAAACAAGAAATTTTATAACATATCCTCTTGTGCACAAACATACAAAGTGTTATTTTTAATTATAGATTTCTTTTTTCCTTGGAGGCGTATATTATATGGACACTTTGGGACAATTGGTTTTTTATGTTCCTTTTTTTCTAATGACAACTTTAGCAATCTACTACACGAAATGGACGAAGCGTAAATTTTCCGTATTGCTGACACTTTTACCAGTCGCTTATTTTTCCCACAAAATATTTTCCCTTCGGCATTGGGAACCCACCCCAAAACTACTTTCACATGAATTAGGGTTGATTATTTCATTAACGATATTGATCTTATGGATTTATTACCTTTACAAACATCCTTAGTTAGCAGTACTACTCTTCACGAACAAAAAAGCCACGTTGGAAATCAGCAACGTAGCTTATCAGGAATCGGCATCTATTTAACGACCAACACATTACAAGGTGCATGAGTCACCACATAAGAAGCTGTCGACCCTACTAACGCTTGTTGGATCGAGCCTTTACCTGTTGCCCCCATCACGATAAGATCAATTGACTCTTGTTTTGGTAAGACAGTGGCGATCAATGTTCTTGGATCACCGGTCTCCACAATTGCATGAATTGTTTCAATCCCGAATTCTTTGGCATCATTGATTCTCTTCAATAGTTCCACTTCTGTTTTTTGTTTTTCTTCTGCATAGATTTTTGAGAACGCATAGGCACTATGTGTCAAATCGATTTTATTGATAATTGAAACGATCAATAATTCTGCTTGGTTATCTCTCGCTAATTCTAAAGCCTCGCCAAATGCTTTCTCTGCTTTTTCCGAACCATCAATCGCTACCATTATTTTTTTATACATATTCGTCATCCATCCCATCTCCTTGTTTCTTTTATTCTATCACTTCGTATAAATTTTATAAAAAATTCACTTTTTTCTCGGCTTTTCAAACTAAAATTGAGCATTTTCTATTTTTTTATTTTGAATCTTTCTAATAAAAAACAAATGTCAGAAGCGCACAATTCTTCATTTATGATGTTTTTCTAATTAAAACGCACATTATTTAAACACATTCTTGTTACAAAAAAGGAGCATTTGTCACAAACTGTTACGTATCTTTCACCTATGAAATATAATCCCATGGTAAAGTATTACTCGTTAGCGAAAACAGCTAATCAAAATAACTTTTTAAAATACGAAGGAGATCTTTCATGAAATCACTTAAAACTATTCTTTTTGGAACAACTTTGGCCGCCGGCGCTGCATTATTTATGGGTACTTCTGCACACGCAGACGAAGCCTACACTGTTCAATCAGGTGATACTTTATCAACGATTTCTCAAAAATACGTTGGTGACAACTCCTTGATCCAAACAATTGCCGAAGCTAACTCAATCTCAAACATTCACCTGATTTTTTCAGGTCAAGAATTAACTATTCCTACTGGTGAGCAAGCAACTGCTCCTGTCGCTACTCAAGCACCTGTAGAACCTGTTCAAGAAACAGCGCCAGTTGTGGAAACACCTGTAGTAGAACAAGCACCTGTAGTAGAACAAGCACCAGCTACTGAAGTCGCTGTTTCAACTGGTACGAACGATGCCAAAGAATGGATCGCACAAAAAGAATCTAGCGGTTCTTATACAGCAACAAACGGACGTTATATCGGCCGTTACCAATTAGACTCTTCTTACTTGAACGGTGACTACTCTGCTGCCAATCAAGAAAGAGTGGCAGAACAATATGTTGCTTCTCGTTATGGCTCTTGGGATGCAGCCAAAGCTTTCTGGTTAGCTAACGGTTGGTACTAAAAAGAACGATTTTGAAAAAATGGGAATCCTATTGATTCCTATTTTTTTTGTTCTTGTTTCACTTAATTTCCCTTTTGTTTTTGCTTCTGCTTTTGACTTTGTTTGATTTTTTTGATTGCCCAATCATAATGACTCGAAGTAGCAGAAACGAAATAACTGCCAAGCGTTGTATTCCCCACCCAAGAATACTGGTTTTTTTGGAACAGTTGATCGTCATCGAAGGTTTTCGCCAGTAACATCACTTCTGCATGGCTTTCCTTCAACCAGTCAGACGCTTGCCGTAACGTAGTAGACTGATGTTTTTTTGTAAAGCCACGATTCATCTCGGCTGTCGTTCGCCAATTATAGGGTTCCGACAAAAAAGATACGCCTTCTCCCAATTGATTACTTTTTACCCATGTTAATAATAAAGAATGCCACTCGTACAAATGGATCAACACGTCTTTGATCGTTTGATCTCTTCGCCAATGTGCTTCTTTTCTTTTTTCAAGAAATACTTCCTCAAAATCAAATGTTGCTTCCCTTTGTTCCACAGGTATTGAATCGATCAACTGTTGCAATTTTTCAAAATTTTTAGTTGCAAGTATCAATAACTCCTCTTTTGACTTTGGTCTCATCTTCTTCTCCTTATTAAAAATACATTCGTTTTAAAACGTTTCCAATCCAACTATAATTCTAGTATGCCTGATTTTCAAAAAAAAGACGAGTAATATCCTAGAATGAATATACATTCTAGATCATTACTCGTCTTTATCCACTTGATTCAACGATTTTCATTCCATGTCTTGACTGAAAACCACATATCACTATACACTTTTTTGAGCAAGTCATTCATTTAGCGGTACTCACTTTGGTACGCTGACAATTGCAAAGGCATCTTTTTCTTCCATTCAATCATCCATTGAATTCTCGTTGCCAAAAAAATACTGCATATTCTTAATTATCGACAGGCGTTTTTTCCTTAGTTAGCCATATCCTTTATTTTTTTCTTGATGATTTCGCGGGTCTTTCTAAATTCAGCAAAAATCTCTTCTTCTGTACCAGTAGCTTTTGCCGGATCTTCTAGATCCCAATGTTCATGACGGATATGAGCAGGAATCACTGGGCATTTATCTAACGCATCTCCGCAAAGCGTAATGATCAAGTCCGCATGGCTAAAATAATCTGGATCAATCAAGTCTGAAGTTTGACTCGTAATGTCGATGCCATCTTCTTCCATCACTTTTACTGCACGTGGATTTAATCCATGTGTCTCTACTCCCGCGCTACGAACTTCAAATTGATCTTCCAGATATTCGTGGCCATACCCTTCAGCGATCTGACTTCTGCAAGAATTTCCTGTACATAAAAAATAAACTTTCTTTTTTTCTACACTTGTTGACTTCTCCAAAACCATTCCTCCAATCCATTAATCCTTTGAGGATTAAGTGTATGATATCATAAATTCAAGGGATCGTTAGTTTATTCAAAAAAAACGTATGGTTTTTAATAAAGCAATGATCCGCCAGTTACATAACAAAAAACTAAGAATACAGACAAAACAGCATTTTAAAGCATGTCAAAGACTTTTTACATGCTAAATCTGGCAATGACAAAAACCTTTGATCGTCGATTTTGACCTCTTCGATCACACTGAGATAAGAAGGAGCGGATACTATGGACTTAAGTCATCAAATAAAAAAATATCGCAAACAACTAGCTTTCTCCCAAGAAGAATTAGCCGAAAAATTATATGTTTCAAGACAAACGATTTCAAACTGGGAGAATGAACGTAGCTATCCTGATATTCATAATTTATTATTGCTGAGTGTCCTATTTGACGTTTCTTTGGATGAATGAATCAAAGGAGATATAGAAAAGATGAAAGAAAATGTTACCCTTACTGAACTGAACAAATATACTAAGATCATGCTAGTTTTCATGCTTCTCACCTTGATTTCAGTAGGCCCATCCTTATTTTTACCCGGTAATTGGCGATTAGCCCTTCCCTTGATCTTTTGGATCGCCAGCATGTACGGCTCAATAAAAGTTGAGGGACTCAAAACAAGAGAATATCAAAACCTACAAAGAAATCGTCGCATTCATGGAAAACAAAGAAGTAGCACCTCTACGTAAACAAAGAAACAAGGTCAGAAATCGGATCGAAAAAAAGTAGGCATCGTCATTTTGTTTGGACTCATTTGTGGAGTGATCGCTTTCCTCGCAAGTCTGCCGTTTATACTTCTTGATCGCTAGTAATCCCATAGAAAAAAACAAGATCCACCTTCAAAGATTGATCTTGTTTTTTTACACCTAGGCGTTAGTAGACTGCCCATGGTTTGTAGTCATTAAATCTGTCTATTTCTTTCCCACACCATGAGGTATTCTTTCTCACCCGTCGATTCATCCATTTGTTCATCCACTTTTCTAAAGTCATTTTTATAGTAGAAACGGATCGCTCGTTTATTCTTATGATAAACATGCAAGCTTATTCGTTCTTTTTCTTTTTTAGCAGCTTCAATCAATTTTTGTCCAATTTTTCTATTTTGATATGTTGACTCTACAATAATTCCAGCTAAATAAGATTCATCTACGATGCCCATAAAGCCAACAATCTGACTATTCATTTCACAACAATAAATTTCTGCTTTTGGCAATTCTTTTTTCAACAACGCTTTTTTCTCATACCAATATTTCTCATCAATAAAATCATGTGTCCTGATATTGGTCGTTAACCAAATAGCTAGTAGTCGGTCCATTATCTCTTGGTCTAGTTTCTTCACTTTTTTAATCATCCCATTACTCCTGAAAGCTTATAGTTATTCTTCATACCTCTTCAAACGATCATTTAGATTGCCCGCATGGATGTTTACTGATACCCGCGAACGTCCTTCTTCAATTTTGAGGTCTAGAAGACGAAGTTGTTCTGTATAACAAAGAAGTTGTTCCGGAGTGATTTGAAAATCAATATGATTGTAGGTTTTGAGAAGCTTTGTCTGCTTATCTTCCATCAATGCCACCCACAGATCACCGATCAATAAGAATGTTTCTGGAATTAATGAGTATTGTTTTCCTTACTCGAATACACTTCTTTTGCATCAAAGATCTCCGTAAAGACTTCTGTCGAACATTTACGACCACGAACGACAACTGTCATGTGCGAGAGTTCCAACTTCGCTTTCTTTTTTAGTTAAGAATTTTTAGCATTACCAAACATGGATTCCATTCATCCCATAAGGTTGGGAACACTTCTAGCTCAACAAAACCCATCCTTCGATAGAATCCAATCGTCTGATCATAGATAGCGTAATGCCCTTCGGCGACCGTTTTCACTTGTAAAAATAGGTAATGTTCTCTTGCATAGGATTCTAGTTCATCTAGTAATCGCTTACCTAATCCTCGATGATGATAGGCTTTTTTTATCCCCATACAATAGATCTCACCGGTGGCTTTACTTGTTTCTTTTAAACTGATAAACCCTATTGATTCATTTGTTTCTTGCAAGACCCACAACGGATATTTTTGGCAGTTCTCGATGTATTCTTGTGTCGAATCTGGCAAGCCAAACCATTCTGGCAAATCATTCAAGACTTCTTGGACGATTTTTTTCTTTTCTATTGCTTCTTCTACTAAATCAATACGCATTGGTTTCCTCTTTTTTCGGCAAATATCGATCAACAAGTTGGAATCGTTCAAAGACGATTTTTGTTTCTTCATTGAGCAATAGTCCATGTTCTTTATAGTAAGGTTTGAAATAATTGTAATGCCCCTTTTGCCAATACATAAGAGATAAGTCGCCTTCACCTTCTGTAGCTGCCAGTTCTTCGGTGATTTCTTTCCAAGGTAGGATCAACACTTCGACAGTCTGGATAATGCCTATCGGTACTTTAGAGCTATTCACAACGACGGAGTAGTCACCAACTTTAGGTAATGGTTCGTTATCCATTTGGTAAAGCTCATACCCTGAGCTTGTCCCTGTTTTCTTCCCTTCCAATACTAGATCTGCTAATTCATCTGCGTGTTCTTTCGTATTTCCAAAAGCAAAAATTTCATATAATGACGCTTGTGACACACCATTTTTTAAGCAAAAGCTTTCCCAATATTTTTGTGCTTCTAGGTTCAATCTGTCACCAACTTTCTGATTGATAGTAAATCAAGTGTACCAAAAATTGGAAAACTAAGCCATTCACACTCAATTTTTTACAACTCCGATAGTCACATTTATAGTTACTCACCAACTTCACTTCTTAAATACAAGAAATAAAAAACTAGATTCACTTTTTGAGATAATCTAGTTTTGTTTTCAGGATGAAATGGAAAATTAGACATCTACTTTGTTACAATAAATGCAACCAAAGAAAAGGAGAAAATCCATGGAACTTTATTTCAAAGAGTTTTTATTGATCACGCAAAAATTAAACAGGCAACAGATCACTCCGCTACTACTAGGTTCATTAGGCTTGTCTTACTTAACAGATATCGACTGGCAACCAAGAGACATTGACATCCATGTTCCTGGCGATCCACGGGGTTGGGAGGCACCCGACAAAGATCGCTTGCACAATTGGCAAAGCATCATGAAAATTATGGAAACGTTGAATTACCAACTAGTTGATTTACACGAACATGAATTTGCAAAAGATTCTTATAACATCCAGTTTGGCAGCGTGGACAGTCTTCTCGGCTTTGCAGGTATTCCACTTAATGAACTCTCTCTAATCAGAATCGATGACTGTTCCTTTTACTTACCTACAGCGGAACAATATTTGAAAGTATATCAACGTTCTGCTAAAGATAGTTACCGTGCAGAGAAAAATAATCATAAGGATCTAGCAAAGATCGAGTATTTGGAAAAGTACTTGAATAAGAATAAGCAATGAGAAATTCTGAAGCCTTCAACCAATTATCTTTTCAAAGATAATTGGTTATTTCATGTTTAAGTCTCTTTATTCACTGAGACCCTTCCATAGTAAATCCCCTACCAGACGTGCTAAATAGCAGTGGGATATCTTAAGTTGAAATAAGTGAAAGCTACTCTCTTTTTCACAAAATAACCTATCTTCTAGCCAATCATCGACATAAAATTTTGCATAATAAAAAACTCTCCTATCAACTTTTCCTAAAAGTTAATAAAAGAGTTCAGCGTTAATTTAATCATTAGTTATTTCTAACGAATACCAAGAGCAATCCGTGCATAACGACTCATTTTATCGGTTGTCCAAGCGGGATACCAGACTAATTTGACTTCTGCTTTCGACACTTCTGGCACTTCTTTTAGTGCTTCGTGTATCGATTCAGTCAATACGTCGGCTAAGGGACAGCCCATTGTTGTTAAGGTCAAGTGCTGTTATATCAGCATTTCTATCGCTTTTTCCTTCGTTAAAGCGATAGCATCTCCTCGATTCCAGTGCATGTTAGAAGCCAATATTCTGTTCTTTTTATTAACTTTTGTAGATTCATTATACCTTAAAAAACGATTGAATTGTCCCTAAAAATAGCTTGGACTACATACTTAATGAGGATTTTTTTACGCATTTTGTCTGTAGTTCAATTAAATTTTCTCAAAAAAACAAGCAATTCAAATGTGCAAATATTTTCAGAAATATGTCCTTAAATACAGCTCAAAATCATCGCTAATTTTTCATTTTTTATAACAAAGATACAGGTTTAAAATTAATAAATTTTATTTTAATGGATGAACTTTCTCTTTTCCTTAGGAATTAATTCTATCAATGAAATTGCTGATGGGTAATATTTTTGCATATATTCCACAGCACCTAATAAGTGTGCATCTTCTGAGTGATACAACTCCTCTTTTAATTGAGCCATATCTATTACGACACTTCCACTCAAAAAATCAACTGCATCAGGAAATTCTTTATTCTCATGATAAGCATTATAAAAATCGTCAAGCTGCTTACAAGTAACCACTCCATCTGTAATAAAATTTAATAGAGATTTATTGATATCCATCTCATTCTCCTTTTTTAATTCTATGCTTATTAAATACTTTTGGTGCATATATAAAGCTCATTATACTTCGAGGTAATCATAAGTATAATTATTTGTCACACTATTAGTAAAAATTCCCCATAAAGTTCAGTAATCACATATTTCAATAGTTATTGTAAAATATTTAGAATACTGAAAATAACTACAAATATATAAGAAGCTATTGAAAATATAAAGCTCCAGTGTAAGTTTTTATACTTTTTAGTTGCTGTCTTTGCAAGATAATAGTTTTGTTCAATCATGACTTCTTCAAAACTATCTTGAGAGATTTCAGATACTTTTATTTTATAAGATTCAGCATCTTTATAGGTAGCTACGTCTTCCCAAAAAACAATTCCGTTGCCATTTCTATAGCTTCTACGTGGAAAGATAACTAAAAATAAAAAAACATAAGCTACAAGTAACAGTACGATGCTCACTAATAAAACAAGATGACTCGATTTTTCTAATTCGAAAGGTAAAGTATCTTTAAATTGAGTATACAAAAATCCCATCAATACACCGTTTACAGTTATAAATACTGCTGATTTAGTATCTGCAAACTGTATATAATTGTTTAGATAGTCATTTTGTGAATAAACAAAGTCTTTTTTTGATGATGACATATAAGTATCACTCCAATTCAGATTTTTTTAAGTAACTTCTAGATAAATCATTGTCATTAACATATAAACTAAAATATTTGTTTTTAGTAATGTTTCCTTCAGATTTTATCTTACAAATCATGTAATGCAGTCCATTAAAAGCAGTATGCCTCGGGCATCGAAAATCAGCAATGTCTTCCTCCGAGAAAGCGTCTTTTGGGACAACATAGTCTAACTCTTCTTCTTCAGAAGCTTCAATACCAGAGTTTGAAACAGTCCATTCTACACTGTTAATTTTATGTAGCAAAAGCTGACTAGCTTCAATCCGATAAACTATGTCTGTATCTTTTTCTAATGCTTTTTCTGAATAGTAAGGTATCCAACCTTCGCTTTCTGAAAAGTAATAACATTTCATTTGAAAGTCTCCCTCATAAGACTCAAAATGGGCTATTCTTTCCAAATATTTTGACCAATCAAAATTTTTCATTTTATAATTAAATGACTTATATTTCATAATATAATAGTCTTTTTCTTCAGAGTTACCTTTAATGTAGATATCACTGAGCAAATCATCTGGTAATTGCAAGTATGAAAAAACATTTTCACCAATCATAATACTATTTGCAGAAGCCTTATTTTGGAGTTTAGATGACAAATCAGCATGTAAACTAGTCACAGTAACTTCATTAATATCATCGATGCCATATTTAGACCAAAGAACTTCATCATCATCCCCAAAATCTATACCAATTCTTATTTTTAATGATGATACACCTAAAACATTCTCAAAATACTCTTTCAAAATATTTTGATTCATATATTGTATGATTGAAGCTGCATTTATAGCTTGAATTATTGCATCACTTTTTGAAATTTTACTATGTCCAGTAAAAGCAAAAATTGCATCTCCTTGAAGTCGGTGGATATGACCACCAAAATATCTAATGATTTCAATTCCAGTTGAAAGAACAGCATTTTTTATTTTCTGAACAGTTTCTAAATCATACTTGAGTGCTAATCTAGTGGAACCTTTAATATCTAAAAAAATTGAACAAATATATTGTGTCTTTGGAAGTAAACTATCATCAGTAAAATCTGGATGTGTTCCTATTTTTTCAGAAAATCTATTTGGTGGAAATTTAGCTATAGTAAGTGTTTCATCCTCTGGAACAATTATGCTTTGAGAAAAATCCATATATCTACTGTGAACTACAGATTTCTCTAAATTTTTGTCCAAATTTTCTTTTTGTAAATTTTTATGAAAAACTCTTTTAATATTGTTATACAAATTAATACAACACCCTTTCAATTATACGAACACATATTTACAATAAAAAGCCTATTTAAAGGCTTCTTATTTTAAATATTTAAAATTTAGTCAATTATCTCCAATGGCGGTAAACTTTCTACTAAATCCATTGTTTGTATAGAGACATTAATAATAGATAACAAGAGATTAAATATATATTTCGGATTATCTGAGAACTCATTAGGGTCATCAACTATCCCAGATTTTTTATCTTTTTTCACTTGATATTGGTCAATAATCCACTCAATAGCAGGTTTTCCATTTACAACATATTCATATGCACGTTCAGGAATATCTGTTATCACAATATCTTCATTAAAAATAATGGTATCTAATTGAGCACGTTTAGGATGTTTCATCTTCTTCACTTTAAAACTTGGATTATCTGATTTAAATCTAATATTAACGCCTCCATAAGCAGGGATGTCTTCATAATTCAGATGTAAATCAGCTAATTTTCTGCCAATTTCAACATATTTTTCTTTGTCTTTAACTTCTGGAATACGAGGAAGTGCTTTCTGTAAGTCATTATCATATTTAATTCGGTATTCTTCCGAGTGGAGAATTCCATAAATATAATAAAAATCCATATCATTTGATACATTATCCAATTTCCCTTCAAATAAGCCATCTTGTTCATAAATATATTTTGGTAAATTTCGAGATTTATTTATCATATCCATGAATGTAACTTCTTTGGTTATTAATGTGGAGAAGTTTCCTTTAAAGCCTGCCCCTGATACATTTATTGACAAGTTATGTGAATCAGTATTTGGGAATGTTTGGAAAGATTTTCTTGGACGTTCATTTAAAATACGTGCTCTGTATAGATATTTTTTAGTGAATGGGCGATACATTGAAAGTAAAATATTTTCTGAATCATAAGTCATTTTTTCGTGCCGAACTGCTGCCATTTTTAGACTAGCTGCCCAACTTATTTTGCTTTCGTCATTTGTGACAAAAGAACTCAAGTTCTTTATATCAATAGCCTCACTAACTTTTTCTAATTTATCAACCTCAGCATTGTAGTTATCAATCATTCGTCTCACATTTTTAGCTACATCTATTTTAGAAAAGTTACTAACCCAAGCGTCACGGTTAGTTACAATCCCTATATCTTTAATACCAAAATAAGAATTTTCTTCATCTGCTAACGCACGATAATTTTCATAGTTCTTATCACGTTGATTTATCCAGTCGTTATTTTTATCAGGCTCTATTTTATTCCACTCGATACCATTGATACTTTGAGTTGATTTTAGGATATCTAGTTTTTTTTCACGGTTTAGATAATCTCCAATATCATGATAATGAATCTCGTGGCTGTTACTGCCATCTTTTACTAAAATACTTATGGAAATTGGCGTCCGACTGCCAGAACCAAATACATTTCCTGCTTCTTTTCGTCTTTGCTCTCCCGAAGTTCTAGCATCGCCTCGTAAATTAAAAATATATAAATGATTAAATTCTTCAAACAATGATTTTCTCAGCCCATCTGCCGACTGGCTGTCTATATATGAACCATTAGATACAAAGCTAATAATACCTTTCCCATTCAAACGATTAGAAGCCCAACGGATAGATAGAACATAACTATCATACATACCTAAAACACTAGTAGTTTTAGAATTTTTGACATAGGTATCTGAAATTGATTTGAATAGCTTAGGGTAATCTATATTTTTATTATTATCATTCTCATTAGATTGCCCTTTTGAATATGGAGGATTCCCGATTATTGCAGTTATCGGTGCTTTTTGTTGGCGTTTCAACCGTTCATCATTTGTTCCAAAGAAAGAGTCATCTAACATATCTTCTTGTTCCGTTGATTCAAACGTATCAGTCAATACGATTCCTTCAAATGGTTTATATTCTTCATGATTCATCTCTGCAAAAGTTGATTCGATATTAATCGCTGCAATATAGTAACTTAATAACACAATTTCATTTGCATGTAGTTCTTGCATATATTTTCTTGTAATATCAGCTAAAGTTATTTCTCCATTCGCTAACTTATCTTTTAAATAGTGTAAAGTTCGAACAATAAATGTTCCTGTTCCTGTAAATGGGTCTAAAATATGAACTCCTTCATCTTCAATGGCTTTTCCAAAGTGTTTTTTTAACACATCATCGACTGATTTAACAATGAAATCAACAACTTCCACAGGGGTAAATACTATACCCAAACGTTGTGTAGTTTCTTTAAACCCTTTCGAGAAGAATTTATCATATAAAGTGATAATAATTCTTTGTTTTGCTTCTGCGTTATCAATACCTTCAGCACGTAATTTTACAGAATCATAAAACTCTTTTAATTCATCTTGCTCTTTATTAAACCCACCAAATCTTGACAACTCTTCTACAATTTTATCCATCGCTTCTGAAACAGGATTGTTATTCACAAAGCTATATTCTCCAAAAAGAGCTTCAAAAATAGGAGCAGTAATTAAGTGTTGAGCTAACATTTCAATTGCTTGTTTTTCATCAATACTTTCATTGATATTATGTTGTAAACTCTTCAAAAACTTATCAAATTCAATGGCAGTTTGAGAATTTTCATCACTAATCATAATGGTTATTTGTTCAATATGACGTTGTGCTATTTTCGCAACATCTTCTGACCAATCTTCAAGGTATCTTCTGTCTCCTACCTTTTTGACAACTTTTGCATAAATAGCATTCTCTATTTCTCCCCAATCTAAATCTAAAGCAGTTTGATAAGAGGATTGTTCATTATCATTGCCTTTTGAAGAGTTTTCTACATCTTCAACTGATGGGGCTTCACCTATACCAATAACGTCCATATTTTCAGGTTTTTTTCTATTTAATTCCAGTTTATTAATCATTGCCGAAAACCGCTCGTCCACTGAACGCAAAGCATTTAGAATTTGCCAAACCGCTTCATATTTTTTATTATTATCCAAAATTGATTCTGGGGTTGTTCCTTCTGGTATTACAATAGGTAGAATAATGTACCCATACTCTTTATCTTTAAATTTCCGCATAATACGTCCAACTGCTTGAACAATATCTACTTGGGACTTTTTAGGTGCTAAAAATATTACAGCATCTAAATTAGGAACATCAATTCCCTCTGTCAAAAATTTCACATTAGAAAGCACTCGTGTTTCATCTTCTGCAAAATCTTCTGATAGCCAATCTAACGCTTCTTTCTTTTCTAAGGTATTCATCATACCGTCTACATGTCGAACATTAATTGATTGCTGAATACTCTCATTTCCATCTAGGTATTCATTGACTACTTCATTGAATTGAGAAGAAATTTTCTTTGAATTATTTATGGTATTAATGAAAGAAATAGCTCTCTGCATAGGTTTTCCTTCAAAAACAGCTTCTTTATCTACACTGCTTCTTTTCATTAATCCGTTCCAAACACCGATTAATTTAGAAACATCATCAACATCTAAGCCATTTTCACTATCAGATAAGACTTTCTGCATGTCTTTTTGAATCACTTTTTCATCAACTGCTAAGACCATTACTTTATAATCCGTCAAAATATCATTTGAAACTGCTTGACCAAACCCTAAACGGAAAATTTCTTCTCCATAAATATCCTTATTATCCATTGATGACAAGACAATACTAGAATCTTCTGCTTTTTGTTTCGCATCTGTTCCATAAATTTTAGGCGTTGCTGTTTGATACAAGCGTTTACTTGCTTTGATATAGTTATTATTATGAACTCTTGTAAATACGCTTGCTTCTTCTCCTAAAGCCTTAGCACCTGTTGTTCTATGTGCTTCATCACAAATAATAATATCAAATTCAGGAAACCCTTTTTCTTGTGCTTCATGTAAAACTTCAATAGATTGATAAGTAGAATACACAACCGTTAAATCACGTTGATTATTCTCTATTTTTTTATAATTGGATAGTAATTTTTCTGAATCTGTTGTCGCAGGAAAGCCAATATCTTTAGCAGATAATTCGTCATCATTCTTCTTTTTAGAAGCATTTCTGTCACTTGTCACAGCAAATGAGTGCATACTTAGTTCCGTGTCATTATTCCAACCAATCAATGTTTGACTCAATAATTGTATACTTGGCACTAAATATAAAACATTAAAGGTTTCTTTATTCGTTTGTTTAGCCATCTTTTCAACTAATTTCAAGCTGGTAAAGGTTTTCCCTGTTCCCGGTGCCATAATTAATTGACCTCTGTCATTTTCTTTAAAGTATTCAATTGTTAAATCAATTGCTTCATTCTGATAAGGTCTAGTTTTCTTCACATTCTTTACTTTTACTTCATTCGGTCTACTTGGAATAAAAGATTCCCAATCAACTTGACTATTTCTTAAATCACTCAAACCAATTTGTGCAACTGGTTTTGACAATTGATTAATCGCTTCATCTGCATTACTACTCAATGAATCTAATGAATAAACAATAATTCCATCAGAATAATAAGACTTCCCAAGTTCAGCTAAAAATGAATCAATATGTCTTTTATATATTTTATTGTCATAAAATTTAGCTTGAATAGCTGTTAATTCCCCTGTTGCTTCATTTCTTGCTACTAAATCAACTCCTGTATCTTTCTTAGGGATTGCATATTCCTCTGGAACTTCATTTAATAACCAAACATCTGAAAATAAATTTTTGTATGTGGGTTCATTTTTGAAATAAATTTGTGCAATTTTTTCAAAAAGAGTTCCCTTATCTCTTTGAATCTCACTTGATTGTTCCCTTGCTAATTGAATAAGTTCATCAAATGTCATTATTTTTCTCCTTTGCCAAGTATTCTATCTAATTATAACAGTTTCCTATTTGTTTTTGGGAAACAAAAAAATCTAATCTATAATAGACTAGATTTTATATAATTTATTAGACATTAATTACTTAGGTATAGCGAATAAGACCGTCATAGTATCCAATCCAGAATATAAGTTCTTTCAAAAAAAGTTCACCCCATTTCAAAAAAATCAAGAAAAACTAAATAAGAAAAATACCAACAAACATGCAGTTGGACAAACTCAATATTCATGGAATAATGCCTACCAAAGCTTAAAACATCAATTTTTGCAATGATGCCTGAATACGGAAATATAAGATATTTATTTGAAATTTTATCAGCTTTAGCAGTTCTGTTGACAGAGAGTTCAGTGATTTTTTCCAATGTAATAGAAAATGAAGATGGAAATTATATAGGTTGGAGTCACTCAGCTAGTGGTGGCGTATCTATAAGGAAAAGTTATAATAAAAATGGAGAAATAAACTAGAGACAATAATCTTTTTAATCCATATCTCCATTTTATCCAAAATGATTTTTACCTTTCTAAAGAATTAAACCTTTTTCTTTGATATCTCAAAATTCCAGTATCTCCAATTACATATAATTTGTATTTTCCATGCCCAACTCTAAATTCTTTTCTTTCTCCATTCTCAAATTCGAATAAAAGATAGTAAGTAATTGATTGATTAGAAATCCCATTCGCATCAATATTACTGCTACTTCTCATGCTTTTATCCACTAATGTGGCAGGAACAGAAATTTCCGGTGCTGATTCATTCCTTAAGAACTCCATAATTTGATATAAGATTATTGCTATAAAAATTAAGGCAAACAAAGTAAATAGAAAATCCATATAGTTACGCTCCTTTTCATTTTTATTGGAAATTATAAGAATACAAAATTTCTATATCATGATAACAAATTAATTATAAAATAAATAAATTAATTAGATATCAATCCCTAAAAAGATATTTTTCTAGCTCATAAAATATGGAAACTCACACTAAAATAATGACCCTCAATAAAGTCAATAAAATCAAGGGGTTTCTACTTGTTGACAATAATACAAGATTATTGTAATACCAACGATATTTCAATGAATTTTTGAAAAAACCTCTCTCAAATGAAACGAAGAAATAATTGTGGGGAATTAACCACTAACTTTCATCTGAGAGATGTTTTTTGCATTTACAATTTACATGAATACTGATTGAACACTTATATATCAATGGCTATATGTAAATTCTCAAAGTCTAAATCTAGCACAACTAAAATATAATAGTTACCCATTTGACCATGAATAACAATAATTTTAATTTTTAATAGCTCCGAAGTATTTGCTCTATAATTATAATCAATCCTGTGCTGCTTAAATTGCGTTCTAAGCGTTTCTAATCTTTTATGTATAATTTATCGCAAATGATTCCCAAGGCTCTAAGGAACAATATCAGACCTTTTTAAAATTAATTTTGAGTTATTTTAATACAATACTTGTAGTTTAGAAAAAATTATATACTTTATGATATATTCTTGTTGAGACGATGTTTAAAGATTATTTTTCTAAGAATATTTAAACTATAATTCATGAATAATTATCTCTATTTTCGTTATATTTAAAACTATAAAGAGCAAATTTTATCTATATTGCTAAACATAAGCACATCTATTAAGTAGGCTATATAAAATCTTACTGGAGCTTAAAAAAAATGCTGATATTTCAACGGTTTATAGCTATTTTAATCACACTATTATCAAACTTAAATAAACTTTTGCATAAAGATATGTGTGCAAACAGGTAAATTCCCCTAGATTTTATTGACTTTTATTATCCTACCATTTTACAAATCTAGAGGGAATATCCTCTATAGATGTGTATAATGATTTCTATCAATTATGCCAGTGTTTCTTGAGATAAACTATAAAGATTTTCTTATCTCGCACTTTTTCTTTTTTTAAGTTACTATTATATTAACAAAAAATAAATAGAGAGTTGGAACATATAATGAATACTCACAAGATGCAATTTGGATGGATTATCGAAGTTCCTAAGTATTTGTCGATACTAACTAATAAAGATGGCTTAGTTGCTATTGTTTCTGGATATGCTACCTTTGGAGACAATCAATCATTATTAATTACGTTATCAGAAACATCTGCTGAAGTGGCAGTAACTCCTCACTATATTTCATCTTTAACGATTTCAACAGATAAAAAGATTAAAATAGCTATCTCGCCGTTTTATGAACAACAAATGGTTGAAATTGAAAAAATGAATTCTGATGGTCAAATCACAGATTAATACTTCTCAAATCTTATTGACTATTATAATCATTAGTAATTTCTTTGCTAAAATTTCATAATAAATTTTATGCTGCTTAAATTGCGTTCTAGGTGATTATAAATTTTTATGTATAATTCATCGAAAATCATTTTCAAGACACTAAGGGATGAAGGTGGAATGTTCAAAACGAATTTAATGTTATTTAAACACCTGTACATTTAATAAAGAATAAAATGTACCATTAAAGATATACTATTGTTATGATTTTTTTTAGGACTGATTCCCTAAAAATATATTTAAACTAGGATTCATGATTAATTACCACTAATTAGTTATTTTAGGAACTATAAAGAGCAAACTTTCGCTATTTTATTAAACCTATAATTCTCTGTTTAATACGGTGGTAAAACCACCGATTTATCAATGCTTAAAAGTAAAAATTAAAAAAAATGAAAATAAAGTTGCTCAAAAGTCGCTTTCCTCTAGGGAAATATTTCAGTTCGTTTTAGCGGTATATAATATTATAGAAAAAAATAGAATTTTTTTGAAAAAGACCTTTAAAAATATCCCTTTTTTCTAGGATAAAATCGAGATTCATTTTAGGGGTATAAAAAAGAATATACTAATATATACCCCTAAAATGAATTGATAAAAACCTATTGATTTTATTGACTTTTATTAACCTATTTTTTCAAAAATTAAAAAAATTAGATGAAATTCAAGAGAAGATTATTCCTAATTCTCTTAAAAATCATCCAAAAATTAATTCATTTAGATTCTAAAATACCTTAATAATAATTAGAGCATTTAGAAATCTATTCTTACTGATGATAAATAATTACTTTAGAACTAAATTTACCTTTTATTTCTAGAAGGTTATTAGTTTCTATATTATTCCTATGTCTTATCAAATCATACTTATTCATCATATCAGCTCTAACTTTATTATATTTATCCCTAGCTGTTGCTTTATTTATCTTTAATTTTTTAGCTATCAATTCAATTAAATCTACTTCAAATACATAGCCATATTTCTTTAACTCCCTAAAAAGTATTTTTGTAACTTTGTCTTCAAATTCCACGTTCTCTTTAGGTAGATTGGAATCTTTCTTACTCATTTTAATCAATTTTCTTTTTTCTAAAGGGGTATATGCTTGAGGAAAATCCTTCTTTGCCTTCTCTAATCCAAACATTCGATAAACGACTTCAAATCCTAGGCTTTTGATAGTTGTATCATTTTTCTCCAATATCTTAGCGATTTCAAAAGCATTCCCTAAATCAATTGTAGGAATATAAACATTACTTGTTCTTATTTGCTTGGAATCATTTTCTTGTTTATCAATCAATTGTTCTTTTAATTCTACTGGAATACTCTCTGGTGGTAACTTTGTGACCATTTCCATCACTATAATTAAATTCATTATATTTGAAATTTTATTTCTAGAATTTTTCTTATGCAACCTATCATTGACATATTTTGTGATTCTGTCTAAAGATAAATAGTTCAAATATTGTAATTCTCCTGTAGTTTTATCCAGATAAGTAAAATCGAACATGATATCCATTATTTCAATCACTTCATCTTCATAACGATTTAAATAACTATAGACTTCTGGATAATTATTTTTCAATTGTTTATATCTCAATTGGTCTCTTAAATCGTTATAATCACGCTTTGCTTGACCTATTTCACTTAAATAACTTATTTCACTATCAGTCACTTCAATTAATAAATCCATCACTTCAGAAAATGAACGAAATCCTAAGTATTCCTTTAATACTTTCACAATATCTCCATGAAATGGATGACTTTCAGAAAAGCATTTATACATATAAATTTGAATATCTTTCGTAAAATAAACGCTGGCACTTGGATTATCTTCTTCATGAAAAATATCATAGAATGGATTTTCATCAGATATTTCCAAGAACTCTCGCATATCTCTTGTTTTAAAATAATTAGAAGCTGTAATATCATCAGGAAAAATATTGCTGTGTTCATTGCCAAACTTTTGTTTGACTAAATCATATTTCTTATACTTCAGTAATAAGTAGACAGGTGTGTCTTTACTTAGCATTTCCCCAGTTACTACTTCCAATCCATTAGTAGTTTTCATCTTTTCGTCAATAAGCAAGCTATCAATATCTAACCGATTATCCCAATCAATCACTTCATAACCACTATTACTCCCAAAAAACATTCTACTTGTTTGACCAATGCTTGTGTCAGCTTGTGGGTATTTTTTAAGTAAAGATTGATATATCTGTTCTATCTCATGATTCTCTGTTACCAATTTATCCAATTGAAAAACAACTCTAAATTTATCAACCTCAGAGAACAAGTCACTAAATGTTCGATAGATAAAACAAGCATTCTCTTGCATAAACGTATCGGCTTCTAAATCGTCAATCGTATATAAATTATTCTCATCCTTGTTATCAAAATCCAACATCACTAGTTCTTGTCCGACAATCTTCGTCATTTTTGATAACTTATTTTCTGATAATTCAGCTAAAACAACCGTTTTCCCATTCACAGCTATTTCTTCCGCAAATTCTTGAATAGTTATCTCTCTTAAATTGTTCATAATAGTATTAGAAATCTTCTTTACTTTGTATTGGTCTGGTTTTACTTTATTCAGAATATTACTTAGATATACTTTCATACTCTCTGTCCTCCAACATTAGTAATCTACCGTATTTCATCACAATCACTTTCTCTAATAATATCGTTTTTTCTTCCGTCAATCCACGTTTTCCTTTTCTAAAATTATGCAAGTTTTGGTTATGAATATTGATTGCTTTAGAAAAAACCGTCATTTTTACTCCGTAGATTTTGTCTAAAATATGTAACCACGCTTTGACTTTTTCTTGTTTCTCAGTCAATTCCTCTGCTGTTAATTTTTTTGAATCCATTTAATTATCCTCCGTAAATTATTATATTAATCAAAAATGGGTCCTTACATTACCATCATCTAATGCTGAAGTAAAGTAAATCTATCACAATCGGACAATGAAATAATTGGTGTATTTTTATTAAAAGCATACTCTTATTTTATTACTTCTTTCTTAGATTCATCAAAACTATTAAAAACACTGATATATCAATGTTTATTATATTTTCCATCTTAAATCCAACCTAAAAAACACCTCTCAGATGATTTTTAATGGGGATTTACCCACAAAAAAAGTTTCGTGTTGTCTGAGAGGTGTTTTTCAAAAAATTGTGCTTTAAAACGTTGATATAACAGTAATCTTGTATTTTTGTCAACAAGCATAGAACCCTTGATAAATAAGGGTTTTTTAAAGGTCATTTTTTAAGTGGTTTTTATTGTAAATTTTGAGCAAAAAAAGAGACATGATTTTACTCACATCTCCTCCAACATTTCTGCATTAATTTTATCCATGTATTTATCCCAAAGTAACTTCACAAGCTCATCAGATAATAACAAACGTTCCTGCTCGCTTTTTGAACACTTGGCAAACTCATCATATAATTGATTGGCTATTCCATTTACAACTAACTTAGTAATCGTTACATTTGCTTTGAAAAAAGTGCTTTTCACTTTGTGAATAATATATTTTTTCGTTGCTAAATTATTCATCTTCTTTGTCCACGCTTAATTCCATCCATTGCTCACCATCTTCATTAATTCTAAATCGGAAAAGCGTATTATTTAACTTCCCAACGTCTTGAATATTTTCATCTAAAAATACTTTCTCTGTTTGTTCTTCATATTTTTTCTTGTCATCGATGATTCTCTGATTCCACTCATCAACCTTGTCTTTCAATTCTTCTTGTTCACTTTCAGATATGCTATACGTTCTCAAATAGTCAATTTCAGGACTGTAAGTTGCTAAATTTAGTAATTCTGGGAATATATACATTGTTTTCCTACTATCAAAATTTCCCCTAGCAAAGTAGCCTTCTTCTAATCGTTTTGAATTCTGGGTCTCAACAGGCATGGCATTAATAATTTCAACAGTTCTTGGCACATGGCTTCTCACTTTTGTAACTAGGTATGCAAAATCTTCAGCCGATAATTCTTGTGTCACAAGGCTTGATACATATTCACTTAATGTTGTATAGCCACCACGAAAGTTTTTTGGATTATCTAAATACCAATCGTTACTTAAACTGATGGTTTCAAAACTATTGGCTTCAGCAAATTCAGAATCACTGGAAGCATATAAATCGTGTTCGGAAGCATATCCTTTAGGAAACGCTAATAGATATAGCTTTTCCTCAACTAATTCATCTTTTAATAAGTTTTCAAATCGTTCAGGGTCATACGGATACTGTCCTGCTCCTGTTTCCACAAATTTATTGATTCGATATTGAGCCAGTTCTTTTAAATTTAACTGATAACTTAATCCAGAAAAATCTCCTTCTAATTCAGTAAATTTTTTACTCTTAGTATTGTAAACAAAATATTCTAATTTTTTATATTTATTATCATTAATGTGACTTCCTATACTAAATTCAAAAATTAAATTTCCTGATTCATCTGATTCAGGGTCGTCAGTCATACGAAATGGTTCTAAATCTTTAGCATCATCTATCGTATATTCTCTATGATGTTCATATTGGTAATAACTAATACTTGCAATTAGGATAATACTTATAAGAATCCCTATTAAAATCCCCAATTTCTTTTTATTCATTAATCTCAACACCTTTTATTTATCTTTTATTACTAAATAAATATTCAAAAGTCCAGCTCCTAAAATCTAAAAAACTAGATAAGTCATTAAAATTTCAATCTGTAAAACAAGTAACACGATAATTACTACCATTGTGATAATAGAAACTTCCTTATTTCATTCAGAAACCATCTTTTCAAACCAAGGTTCAACTACATCTCGAATAATTATCTTTATAGGAACTTTTAAATTCATAAAACTCACCCTTTTCTTCACATAATAAGAGGTAATAAATCAACGTTTTTGCCACAACAAAATAAGACCATTCCATCAACTTCAAAAATGTTGATACAATCGTCTTTTTTATGTATTTTATTTTTTTATACAGTGTCGGTAAAAAACGTTGATTTATTGCCGGTAAAATCTTGCTTCCCTCCAATAATGTTACCCTTAGATTGATAATTTATCAAGTCTCATTTTCGGGATAAACCTGCTTTTTTAGCAATATTGTAAACCGTTTTCTCAGATACACCACATTTTTTTGCAATTTCTTTTAGCGATAACTTATTTTCTTGATACAAAATAATAATTTTTTTGCATTTATTTTTCTTAATCGGTGGTCTGCCTAGTCGTTTATCCGAGTTAGCCAACGCTTCTTTTGTTCGTAAACTAATACTTTCCGCTTCAAACTCTGCAATACCTGCTAAAACGGTAAAGAACAAGCGTCCGCTCGCTGTTCTGGTATCGATGGATTCTTGGATACTTTTCAGATAAATCTCCTGCTCATTCAGTTCAGACATTAAATTTACTAATTGTTTCGAGGAACGACTCAACCTTGATAAATTGTAAATAAGTAAAGTGTCACCTTTTTCCAAGCAATTCAACGCTTTCTCTAGTTCTGTTCGATTTTCTTTTCGCCCACTGATTTGTTCAGAAAATAATTCATCTGGCTCAAATCGTTCTAATGCTTTTCGTTGTACTTCCAATCCTAGGTCTTGTGTGTTTTTACTTGTGCGTATATAACCAATAGTTCTTGTCATAAATGGTTTCCTCCTTTCCTTTTTCTTAGTTTAGTTTAAATAAATAATTTTAAATACAAAAATACCCTGACTAACTGGGGAATAGTCAAGGTAATTGAAAAACACTTAAAGATTTAGAGGTCATTATAAATGGTTTTCGTCAAGGTAATTATATTATCTCATCAAATATAACGATTGTCTATAAAATGAATCATACCTTTACTTTTCTATTATATCCCCTTAAACAAAGCATTAATTGCTTATTTATCGAATTATACACAGCATTTCTATACACTAAAAATTTGTAAAAACACTCAGATTCGATATAATAAAGAGGTGATAAAATAACACAAAGGAGGTATTTTTAATGACAAATGGAAGCTCACAAGGACTATTTGTAGTTGTAGCAATCGTAATATTCGGTATTTTTGTTTTGATAAGCTATTTACTATTCAAGGATACTTTAAAGCCTAGTTTATCCGGAGTATTTAGCGATAGTTTAGGACAATCAACAGATTATTTAACAGGAGTCGCAAACCAAGAATACTTAAATTTTTCTACTACTAACGGAATTGGAATAAACGGTTTAACTTCAAGTGCTTATAACGAAGATGGAAGTATAAAATCAAATTTAAAAACACTAGTATTACCGAATACTATTCGTGGTAAGGATTTAAAAACTATTGATTTTAATAATTCAGGCACTAGATTTCAAGGGGTCGAAAAAATAGTTGGAAATTCTAATCTAAATAGAGTGACTTCTACAGCAAATATGAGAAGTGACACTATACTTGAATTAGATTTCAGCAAAACAAAAGTAACAAATTTAGGAGTTCAATATTTTTTAAGAGATAATACATCAATAAAGAAATTGACATTAGGGGAACATTTTACATCTTTTGGGTATGCTCCATTTCAAAATTCTGTGTTAGAAGAATTAACTTTAACAAATAAGACGTCAATAACAGATTTATCTGATGGGTTTATGGCTATTCCAAGAAATCAAATAACTCTAAACGCCCCTAAAGAATTAAAAGAACAACTAAAAAGCTATGAAAATAGATTTAAAGTAGTAAACTATTACTAACAGTAAACCAGCAGAATTAAACTGTTGGTTTTTTTCTTTGTCAACAATTCTAGATATATCATTCAAATTTCCATCATCATTTTTCCGATGGTATAATATAGATAGGAGTAAATTGGAAATGGATAATTACGAGATGGATACTAGAGAGAAATTTCTCTTTTTTTCTCTTAATTTTTCTACCCCTACATTATCCCTACATTCTCAATTTCCATACCCTACATCAACCCTACATCAACCCTACACAAAGTGCTTTTTGGATTTTATGGATGATAACTTTTAGATAACTTTCGTGATAACTTTTTGAAAACTCGATGATTTTTGATGAAATTTTACAAATTTCTAATGGAAACCTCCGTGAATTTTTCAAAACAGCAGCTACCTAAAAAAATTTCTAAAATTTGAACAAGAGATTCCCTACTATGTAAAGGTCATAAAATTGGATTATTTCAACCTTTCTTAGCTATGCAAAAATGGATACTTTTGAGATTGAAAATTACTGAAAAAAAATGTATAAAAATTATTGGAGGGAGTGAATTTGAAAAAATATATTGTCAACAAAAGAGCAATTGATGGTGATGAATTATTACACTTAATTATAGCATCTAATGGGATTTATGAATCCACCCTAGAGAAACTACTACAATGCAACAGAATCAGCTTAGAAGCTCGATTAAGCACTTTAAAAAAGCATAAATGGGTTTCTAAAAAGAAGTTATCTAAACACTTCTACTATGCTAAAAAGTTTGATTTAGACAATTTAAATCGTCTGGACTTGCAAGCTGATGCCATACAAAAAATGTTAACACTAGGCTTTAGAACAAATGAACTTTCAATAGCTACGAATCAACAAAAACAAGTGAGTGCTACTTTTTATAGTTCTGTAAGAAATATCTATAATCATAAAAATTTCAGTCAGAAGCCACAAGCTTTCCAATTGTTTAATCAATGTTTGTCTAATCAGAACAAAGAGTTGCTCTTAGATTTTATAAATCACCATCATGTTCAGATACCTGTTCAATTCTCTAGTATTCGTGATGATAATCAACTGTTTCATACTTCCTCTTTAGATAATTTAGATATTGTTGCAATTCCTACCATGCAACAACTACCTAAAATTATAGAAAAATTGAAAGATTTCAATATGTATCGAGTGAAAAATAATACTGAATTTATCCGAGATGATATTTTAATTTATATCCAAAGCAAAGATAGTTTCTATTACTATATAAAAAAAGAACAACAATGGCATTTGATTAAAATAAATAGTCTTTTTGAACTACTTTTCTATTTAGCTAACTTTTTCAAGACCACTAAAAAAATTATTTTTTCAAATGACATAGATAATTATGAAGGATTAAATAATTTATATAAAAGAAGCACTGAGAATAGAAAACAATATAATACCATTGCGAAAAAGAATGCAAAAAAAGAAGCACAGTCTTAGTTGATTGTGCTTTTATATTGATTATTTAAATGGATTGAAATTATCTAAACTTGACTGAAGCTCCTCTTCCTCAATACCAATATAACGCAAAGTTACGCTCTGCGAACTATGATTTAGAATTTTCATCAGTGAAGTTAAATCTTTTGTTTTCTGATAATAGGTATAACCAAAGGTTTTTCTCAATGTATGAGTTCCTATATAGTCTAAATCAAGAATATTAGCCGTTTTCTGCATAATCTTATAATATTGATGGGTAGCTAAATGTTTCGTATTATCCCTAGGTGATGGAAATAACCACTCACTTTCCCCATCATGTTCTTCATCTAGATATATAATGATTTGATTAGTCAATTGCATCAGATTAAGTGTTCTTTTCTTTCCTGTCTTTTTCTCAATAATATTCGCTTTTAATTTCCCTTTTACATCTTCCACTTTTAGATTCAATATATCTGAAATTCTTAGTCCAGTAAAAACACCAAACACAAAAATCGTATAATCTCTTTGTCCATGTTTATTTCTTAGTAATTCAGATGCAAAATTCTTCAATACCTCTTTTTCTTTAATTGGTTTGACATTAATATTTCCTTGTGGCATATTCCTCCCTCCATAATGAATGATTTATGGATACTTTCTATCTCTCATAATATAAATCTATCCATCTTTATTAAATCACAGTCTCAACTATTGATAGATTAAGGTTTACGATGGATAGAAATTGAAAAAGTATCCATAATTTTATTATATCTACAGATGTAAACTGTAGCAAATTTGTAGAACACGAAAAAACCACTTATATTTTTCTAAGTGGCATACGATTATTATTAATTTATTAAAAACCAATCTTTGTCAATAGAGTACATTTTACTTTCCCACGGATTATCTATATCTAAAATTTTTCTTTCATGATACATATCTTTAGAATCATAATATGATATTCTAACTTCACTAAAATCGTCTTCAATTTCTGATTTTTTAATTAGAAATTGCAAATCGAATTTTGAAATAGATAACGGCTCTAAAATAAAGGAGTAGGCTCCGTTGTTAGCATAGGCGGTTTCTTTTATATGCGAAGCTTGAACCATATTACTAATGTATTTACCTTTATTATAGATTTGAAGATTAACGTTTCTAATAATTTCTCTTTTTTCTTTAGTATTATGAAATTCAATCCAAATTGGAACTGAAAAAATCATATCCTTACCATCTTTGATAAATCCATATGGTTGATTGTTTACCTTGCTATAGACTTTTTTTATATAGATTTTTACTGTTCCTTTATTAGAAATTAAATATTGAATAAGCGTTTGCCCAAGGAAACCAATCATTGTTGATATTAGAGAGACTAAAGCTCCAATAAGAAGTAAATTTATATCATTATTCATTTTGGTCTACCTTTCCATCATACATAAGTTGTTCAAAAGTATTCGAAAGAGTCTTAACTTTTTCAGTAGTTATGATTTCTTTTTCAATATCCAATGTATCTAAGTTTCCAAATTGATGTTCAAGGTTAATCAAAAATAAAATAAGTTTGCTTTTTATATTACTTAATAATTGTTCCAAAGATAAATTACTATATTCTTTAAAAATTTCATAACACATAATATTTGTATTTTTAAGTATATCAGGTGCTAGATATGTTAAGTCTTCGCAAACAGTTTCATTTTTTTGAATAATTCTTTCAATAGATTTTATACTAATATATATATTAGTTTCATTAATACCATCTCTAAATCTTTCAGAAAAATGGAGTAATGGTAGTGGCTGATTCTTCATTTGAAAATTACCATTAATTCCTGAATAAATCAATTTATAAGCAATATTTCTTCTATATTCTGGCAAAGTAGCTTGTCGGTGATAACCATTTATTTCTGACAATATCCATTTAGAAATAAGTTGATTGTCAAGCTCACTAGTTATCAAAAGTAATCTTTGTAATGATTCTTCAATACTAATACTATTCGTAGCAATATCTTTGATTAATTGACTTTTTGCCATTATAGTCACCTTCCTCATTTAAATTAATACTTAATTATACCTTTTTAAAAATACAATAACAATTGAACGTTCGATTTATTTAAATCGTCTGCAATGGTGAAAAATTTACCGCTTTACTAATTTCATCTTCAATATTTAAACTTCTTAGATAAACTTCCGTTGTTTTAATTGAAGCATGTCCTAATAATTTCTGAATTCTATAAATATCAGTGCCATTACGAACCAATTTTTGAGCAAAATAATGTCGAAAACTGTGTGGACTTACCCGAATAGATTTTCTAATCTTGCATTGATTTCCAATTTTTATGATTGCTCGTTCAGCTAAAATATAGTTGTATTGTTTGCCTTCTCTTGTTAAAAATACATAATTGTCTATATTCTCTATTTCATTATATTCAAAAAAGGAATTTGCTACTCGCTTGTATTTTATATATTCTTTGTAAATCAACGGTGAGCAATGAACAATCCTATCTTTCTTTCCTTTAGCATTTTCAACAAATAACTCTTTATTAGTGATGTGAACATCTTTTAAGTTCATTACCTCATTAATCCTAAGTCCTGTATCTACAAGAATAAGCAAGAGCAAATAATCTCTTTGATTCGTGAATCTAGTTTGATAGCCAGTATGTTGCTTATCCATTTTCTGAGGTTTAAAGAAAGTTAACTTCTTTGCTACTTTCAACATTTCTTTGATTTCCATATTATTAAATGTCTGAATAATTACCTTACGCTCTTTTACCCACTTAACACGCATACAAGGGTTTCTATCGTATCGGATATAATCTTCATCTACACAATACTTAAAATACGCTCTGATGCTTCTTAGATGGCTATTCACATATGTTTCAGCACAGCCCTCTTCTAATTTCAGCAACATGAATTGACGAATGCTTTTTGGTGTCACGTCTTCAATAAAGTATATCTGCTCTTTTTTCAAAAATTCAAAGAACAGTTTCAAAAACTTCTGATGCTTCTTTATCGTCTTTTGTGAGATTCCTCTAGCTTTTTCATTGAATAACATTTCTTCTAATAGTTCCTCTAACCTGAAATTTTTCAAAACAAAAACTCCCTTATCAACTTTTTCTAAAAGTTAATAAAAGAGTTCAGAAATTGTCTTCTCATAAAGTATGGTATCCGTATCGAAAATGACCACATTTTATCTGGTATCCGAAGTCCGAAAAATCGGCTTAGACTACATACTAAATGAGTGAGAAACGCTGTTAAATCAGCACTATTTCCTATCTAATTCCTAGAGCAATCCGTGCATAACGACTCATTTTATCGGTTGTCCAAGCGGGATACCAGACTAATTTGACTTCTGCTTTCGACACTTCTGGCACTTCTTTTAGTGCATCATGGATCGATTCAGTCAAGATATCAGCTAACGGACAGCCCATCGTTGTCAAAGTCATTTTAACAACGGTATCTCCATTTTCAGGGTCAAATTCGATTTCATAGATCAAACCTAGGTTCACGATATCGATTCCTAGTTCTGGGTCAATCACCATTTCTAACGCGGTGAGAATTCGCTCTTTGATTTCATCTACTTCTTCAGCAGACCATTTTTGTTCACTCATTCTTCGGATTCTCCTTCTCACAATTTTTGTTTATCATACCTTTTTTTAAGAGGTTTGTAAATATTCATTTGGCTAGCAAGGTCTGGACAGAAGTCTTTCACCTCAAAAACTAAGGTGACAGCTACGCAAATTGTTTTTCAAATTTTTTTATAGATCCTCTTAGTTCCTAAGAACTTTTTCTTTTTCCACCAGTTATTCGGTTCAAAGGTGACAAACAAAGGGGTAGATTTGTTTGCCTATTACTTTTTTATTTGCTTTTTGCCTTTTTAGATGCATGTTTGATTTCAGGAAGAACCCCTGTTGAACGATACATTTTTTGTTCGTTTTCATTGGCAAAGCGACCAAAAACGGAATGCGTTGGTAAAATATTGATGAACGCATCTTCATCGATCTCATGGACGATTTGATCAAGATCATACATTTCGTAACGTGTGATGACCATCATGATCATTTTTCCTTCACGTTTTGAATATCCACCAACTGAAGGTAAGAGAGTCATCCCCCGAACCATGCGTTGCGCAATTTCAGCAGTCACTTCTTCAGGTTTCACAGTGACAATCATGGCGGTCACTTTTTGGTGACTCGTATGGATCGCATCGATGACTTGAGTCATTGCATAGATCGAGATGATTGTATACAAAGCACTTTCCCAATTAAAGAGGAAGCCAGCTGCTACGACGATAATGCCATTTAAAATCAGCATATAGTTTCCTACGGTTTTCCCTGTCGTTTGAGAAAGAACCAATGAAATGATGTCCATTCCACCAGTCGTAAAACCCATTTTTAGAGAAATACCGACACCGACGCCAAGTAAAACACCACCGACTAATGCATTCATCAGTATATTATCTGTTACCTGTCCTGTCGGTAAAACTGTCGTCATGACTGACACACAAACAACGTTGATGAAACTAAGTACAGTTGCGCGTTTTCCGACTTTTAAAAAGCCTAGTATAAATACAGGAATATTCAATAGAAAAATAAACGTTCCAGTATCGACATCTATATGGACCCATTCAGATAATAGTGAAGCAATGATTTGGGCAATCCCGTTCATTCCTGCAGAAAAGACGTTGGCTGGAATCAAAAAATAATTCAATGCCACCGCTGCAGACAAACCGGTCATCAAGATAACCACTATTTTCTTAAGATTTTCGTTTCTTTGATAGACAGTCATGAATCTGCTCACAAGCACCTCTCCTTTTCAAGTTTATTCCAAATGTAAGAATAACAGTTTCTTCCAGAAAATAAAATAGCGACTACTTAAATGAGAAGAATTTTAGTAAAGATGTCACAAAAAAAATAAGCCTATGCTACAATAAAAGAAAACCGAATGAACGAGGAGGACATTATGGCAAAAGATGCAAGTTTTGATATCATTTCAGAAGTATCTGTTGAAGAAGTAAAAAATGCAATCCAACAAACCACGAAAGAATTAACTAACCGTTTCGATTTCAAGGATTCAACGGTTGAGATCAAGTTAGAGAATACAAATAAATTAGTTGTGCTAAGTGACGATGAATTTAAAATCGAACAAATCAAAGATGTTTTGTTTGGAAAATTGAATAAACGCAATGTGCCAATCAAAAATATCCACTTTTCTGAAACGGAACACGCTTTAGGTGGTAAAGCACGCCAATCTGCTGATCTAGTCAATGGGATCGACCGCGATAATGGCAAGAAGATCACGACCGCGATCAAAAATGAAAAACTAAAAGTGAAAACACAGATCCAAGAAGACCAGATCCGAGTAACTGGTAAAAATCGCGATGATCTACAAGCTGTGATCGCACTTTTAAGAAAACTAGACTTGCCGATCGAATTGCAATTTACAAACTACCGTTAGTTCATGGGTACTATTGAGATATCACTAAAAAAGGACAAGCATTTTGCTTTGTCCTTTTTTAGTGGTCTTGCCAAAACTGATGGATAGTTTGTGATAGTGCCTCAACTGTTCGAACTTCTTTTGCTTGGTGCCAATATGGCGGGAAAAGTTTACGATAATTTGATGAGACAAAGCGTTGATCTGCTAAAAGCACAATGCCTTGATCTTCCATATCTCTGATTACTCGCCCAGCTGCTTGCAATACTTTATTCATTCCTGGTAACTGGTAAGCATAAGCAAAACCTAGTTGTTCTTTTTCATCATAGTAAGATTTGATCAACTCTTGCTCATGATTCATTTGTGGTAAGCCCACACCAACGATCATACTACCAATCAAGCGTGATCCGCGTAGATCGATTCCTTCTGAAAAAATGCCGCCAAGTACACAAAAGCCTACTAATGTTTCTTGCGGTTCGACTATAAATTCTGCTAAGAAATCTTCTCGTTCTTGTTCATTCAACTGGGTTCCTTGGATAAGTGTGCGAGTCGAAGGGTAAGTTTCTTTGAACACTTCGGCGACTTGGTCCAAATATTGATAGGAAGGAAAGAAAATCATATAATTGCCCTTCTTCCCTTGAATGAAACGTTGAATCGTTTCGACTAAACGTGGCATACTCTGCTCTCTTTTGCGATACGTCGTTTCAAGATAACTTGCTATAAGTACTTGTTGATTCTCAATTGGGAATGGACTAGGTAAGCGATACGCTAAACTCTCTTTGCCCCCTAATGTTTCTTGATAATAAGAAAGTGGTGAAAAACTCGCAGAAAACAAAAGACTACTCCGTCCTTTATTCAACGATTGTTCTAAAAATAAACTAGGATCGATGCAAAATTGCTTCACGATCAAATCATGGTAACTTTTCTCTACAGTTGTTTCATAGTGATCGTCATAGAATTCACTGATTTTTAAAAAATGATTCAAGTCAAAATAAAATCCTAAAATTTGCTCTTGCATCGGGTGTTCAGGATATTCAGCCAACCATTCTTGAATAAATTCACCGAGTTGAAACCCTGCGTTGATCAATGAATCTGCTGGGGCTTTTTGATGATGATAGTTCCATCCTTCTTCAAGAGCAATTTCTTGGATCTGATCAAAAGCTTTTAAAAGACGATTCCATCGACGACGTAGTTTTTTAAATTCCTTCGGGATCTCTCCATAGACTTTACGTGCTTTTCCATAAGATAACTCAGCAGAATACATTTCTCTTGAACGATTGACTAAATTGTGTGCTTCATCGATCAAGAAAAGATGATCTTCATTTTTCTCTTCATCAAAAAATCGTCTCAAGTAAACCGTTGGGTCGAACAGATAGTTGTAATCCCCGATGATCACGTCACACCATAAACTGACATCTAAAGAGAGTTCAAATGGGCATAAGGTATGTTTCTTCGCATATTTCTCAATTACCTCACGAGTAATCTGGTTTTCGTGGTTTAATAAATCCCATAACCCCTCGTTGATTCGATTATAATAGCCATTGGCATAAGGGCATTGGTCTGGATTACACGTGGTCTCATCTAAGAAGCAAATCTTATCTTTAGCTGTCAAGGTCACACTTTTTGTCTCAGCCCCAACATCTTTTAAAGCTGCTAACGCATCTTCAGCCACATGTCTCGTAATGGTTTTCGCGGTTAAGTAAAAAATACGTTCTCCTTCATCTTCTCCGATCGCCTTTAAGGATGGAAATAATGTAGAGATCGTTTTTCCAGTACCAGTGGGAGCTTCCGCGAACAGTTTTTGTTTTGTCCGGATCGTTTTATAGGCAGCAACTGCCAGTTCCCTTTGTCCTTTACGATACTCTTCGTATGGAAACTTTAGTGCCATCAATGAGGCATTACGTACCGTACGCCAATTTTGCTGAAAAATCAGCCACTCTTGGTAATCCTCGGTCAGTTTTTTAAAAAACACTTCCAGTTGTTCTCTCGTCTGATGTTCCACTTTCCGTGTGATGACTTCTTCTGTGGTTTGATAATAGGTTAGCTGGAGGTTGATCTCCTCTAAGTTGTTTTCTTGACTATAAATATAGGCGTACACTCTTGCTTGATGAAAAAACAATTCGACTTGTTCGGGTTCTAAATCTTCAAAGCGTGGTTCCGACGTTTTAATTTCGTCGATGTGGTACACACCATCTTTTTTGAAGATACCATCTGCTCGTCCTTCAACGATCAGTTCATAAGGATCAAGCTGTACACTGGTTTGTAAGAACACTTCTTTTTGATACTCTTCGCCTGCTTCTTTTTGGAGCTTGCGGTGGATTTTTGCACCTTCCAAGGCGGTATGATTACTTTTCTTTCGATTATCGATACTTCCGCGACGCAAGATGAACTCGACTAAGTGACGGACGGATATTTTAGATTTTTTCACCATGGTCGCCTCCTTCTTGTATTAGAGTACCGCAAAATAGACCGTTTCGCAAAAAACAAAAACACCCTGCTCGGATAAGCAGGGATATAGGATATAGAATTTGGATTTTTGGATACACTCAATGTAACAAGAGTAAATGAAAAATCAATGAAAATTTTCTATTCTTCCGTTTAAAATTTTTAAACACTTTTCATATAATCTGACAATTCAGATAACTGATGTTATAAAAGTAGACACTTTTGTTTCTGATCCATATTTGCGTTATACTTATATCGAACGATAGAAGAAAGAATTTTTAAAAGTTGGAGGTTTCCTTTTATGCATGTTTTACAATTAAAAACTGGAACAATCGAGGAAAACTGTTACCTTGTCTACAACGACGAAGCGCTTCTGATCATTGATCCAGGAGCTGACGCTGAAATGATCCAAGAACAAATCAAGAAGACCCAGCAACAACCTGTCGCTATCTTATTGACTCATACGCATTACGACCACATTGGCGCTGTCGAAGCATTGAGAAATACCTATGACATCCCTGTCTATGTCAGTCCATTAGAACAAGAATGGCTTGGAGATCCCATCTTGAATCTCTCAGGACTTGGTCGCCATGATGATATGGATAATATCATTGTTTCTCCTGCGGAATATGAATTTGAAATGAAACAATACCGTCTTGGGAATATGTCATTTGAAGTCGTTCCAACACCTGGTCATTCAGCCGGTAGTGTTAGCTTTATTTTCGATGACTTCGTGATATCTGGAGACGCACTCTTTAAAGGGAGTATCGGTCGCACCGATCTCTACACCGGTAATTTAGAGCAGTTACTCTATAGCATCACGACACAGCTTTTTGTTCTACCAAATGAATTTGTGGTCTATCCTGGCCATGGAGAACCAACAACGATTGAACACGAGAAAAAAACAAACCCATTTTTTAACGCTTAATCAAACTTAGGAGGTCGTTCAACATGAGTGAAACAACCCTGTATATCGTCCGTCATGGTAAAACAATGTTCAATACGATTGAACGTGTGCAAGGCTGGTGTGACACACCATTGACGAAACAAGGACAAGAAGGTATCCATTTTTTAGGTAAAGGTCTAAAAGATATCGATTTTTCTTACGCCTATTCAAGCGACAGTGGCCGAGCAATCGAAACGGCACGGATCGTTTTAAGCGAACATACAAAAGGGAAAGAAATTCCTTACTTTATTGATAAACGGATTCGTGAATGGTGTTTTGGTTCGCTAGAAGGTGGCTACGATATGGAGATGTGGGGTGTCATTCCTCGTGTACTAAATTTTCAAACATACGATGAGATGTTCACCACAGATGTGACCTTTGAACAAATCGCTAATGCCATCTATGAGACGGATACTGCTGGCTGGGCGCAACCTTATGCCGAATTAAAAGAACGTGTCTGGTCAGGTTTTGAAGATATCGCCCATCAGTGTGAGAAGAACAATGGTGGCAATGTTTTAGTCGTCTCCCACGGCCTAACGATTGCTTTTCTTCTTAGCTTGATCGATCCTTCTCAACCAGTTCGTGCTGGATTGTTAAATGGTAGTGTCACAAAAGTAACCTATAAAAATGGTCGTTTTTCAATTGAAAGTGTCAACGATACCAGTTATATCGAACAAGGAAAACAACAGACAAGAGAATCATTTATGTGATGAGTCATTGAATAAGTACATTGAAGTCTTTTGATTTCAGTGTACTTTTTTTTAAGTCCTTTATTTTTGTATGAATCTCAAAGAAACAATTTGGCTTTGGAAACAAAGAACGGTATACTAAATGTTGTATTTTAATTGGGAAGGAAGGAATTTATGTTTTTTGCAAATATCATAAAAGCAGCGATTCTAGGAATCATTGAAGGAATCACAGAGTGGCTGCCAATCAGTAGTACAGGACATTTGATCTTAGCAGATGAATTCATCAAGCTTGATGCGAGTTCACAATTCATGTCGATGTTCAATGTCGTGATCCAATTAGGAGCGATCTTAGCCGTCGTTGTTTTGTATTTCCACAAGTTGAACCCTTTTGCTCCTAGCAAATCCTCGAACGAGAAAAAAGATACGTGGGTTTTATGGTCAAAAGTACTTGTTGCTTGTGTGCCAGCAGCTATTATTGGTTTATTATTGGACGATTGGTTAGATGCCCATTTTTATAAATTTTTACCAGTAGCGATCGCCTTGATCGTTTACGGTATCGGTTTCATCATTGTTGAAAAGCGAAACAAAAATAAAACACCTCGTTGGTCAAACCTGAATGATTTGACTTTCCAAGCAGCGATTCTGATTGGGGCTTTCCAAGTCTTGGCTTTGATACCAGGGACTTCACGCTCCGGCGCTACGATCCTTGGAGCAATCCTGATTGGTGCTTCCCGCTTCGTTGCCACTGAGTTCTCATTTTTCCTTGGCATTCCAGTGATGTTTGGTGCCAGTGGATTAAAGATCGTGAAATACCTTGCTGATGGCAACAGCTTCCAAATGGAAGAAACAGTTATTCTTTTAGTAGGTACTGTGGTTTCATTCATCGTTTCGATTTTTGCGATCAAGTTCTTGATCAACTACTTGAAACGTAATGACTTTACTGTTTTTGGCTGGTATCGTATCATTCTAGGGATCATCTTGATCGGTTACTGGTTCATCGCAATGTAATTTGATATGCTCATCGCAAACCAGCTTAATGATTGGTAAGCGCAACAACAAAACAAAATAGTAGTAAGCTCACGCATCGCTGAGCTTACTACTATTTTTTATATACTTTTTTGAGCTAAAATGAATGATCCTCATACAACAACTTTTCGATTTTTTTATCTTTCACTAATAAGATCTGATCGAAATTCTTTCGCAAGAAATAGCGATCATGAGTAACTGCTAAAATGGTACCGGTAAATGTAGACAATAATTCTTCGACTTCTTCTCTTACATAGATATCCAAGTGATTGGTTGGTTCATCTAGGATCAATACATTGATTTTCTTTTGGAACAGTTTCAAGAGGTACAGCCTTACTTGTTCTCCACCAGAAAGATCTTTGATCCTTTTAGCAACATCCCCACTGAAGAATCCAAAATTCGCTAATACTTGTCGTGCTTTCTGTTCATCAAGTATCAGGTATTTAACATAATTCAATATCCGTTGTTCTGGTTGTTCAAACGTTAAGCGTTGAGGTAAATAGCCAATTGACAAACTTGCGCCAGTTTTAATGGCCCCTTCATCTACTCCTATTTCCCCCATCACTACTTTTAATAGCGTTGATTTCCCAGAACCATTCTTACCTAATATGGCGATCCGCTCACCACGATAGACCTTAAACGAACTATCTGAAAACAAATATTTTTTACCTACTGTTTTCTTTATATTTTTGGCAACCCACACTTCTTTCCCCGACAGATCATCTTGACTGATTGTAGTTAGTTTTTTGCGGGGGACCTTAGGCGCATTTATCAGTATCATTTTTTCTAATCTACGCTCGATTTCTTTTGCTTTTTTAAAGAATGCTTCGTTGTCTCCTTCATTCCCCCATTGGCGATAGCGTCGTATCATTCCTTTCAATCGTTTGATTTCTTTTTGCTGAAGTTCATGATTTTTTTGAAGTTCCTGTATCCGTTGTTTTTTCAACGTCATGTAACGACTATAATTTCCCGAATATTCGATTATCTGACCGTCCTCGATCTCCATGATTTTTTTGACTACATTGTCAAGGAACGCACGATCATGGGAAATCACGAGGAACGCACAATTTGTCAATCTCAGATATTCTTCTAACCATTGTACGGAGTCGAGATCAAGATGATTGGTTGGCTCATCTAATAGAAGGACATCATTTTCTTGTAATAATACTTTGGCTAATTCTACTCGAATACGTTCGCCTCCGCTTAATTGACCGAGCGGTGTTTCAATTTGTTCTGCAAGGTCTAATCCTTTCAAAACACTCGTGATCCGATCTTCTAATCCATATCCGCCCATCGTCTCAAATCGTTGCTGCAAGTCGCCATATACTTTCATGATATGGTCCAGATCTTCCGTTGCGATACACATTTTTTCTTCATAGTAATTGAGTTGTGTTTGCAATTCTTGGATGTCTTTGAAGCTTTGATACACATAGTCAAAAGTAGCGATTGAGCCATTTTCCATTTTCTGTAGAATATAACCAATCGACAGCCCTTTTTTCCTACTAACTGTCCCTTCATCAACACCTTGAGATCCGATCAACATTTGAAGAAGAGTTGTTTTCCCAGTTCCATTTTGTCCGATCAATCCGATTTTGTCTTGCATATTGAGTGTGCAACTCAAATTTTCAAAAAGAGGTACGTCACTATAATTTTTACTGATCTTATTCGCTTGAATATACATTTTCTCGCTACTTAAGACCAATCAAAAAAGCCATGAAGAAATTCATGACCTGTTGTTATTTCATTTATCTGGTACTTAGCTAAAAATGGAATAAACATATTGAATGGTCATTTATTTTTGATTGGTTTTTCTATTTTTAAGCGCACTGATGCCTTGGATAGAAAATACAAAAATAATTGCATGACTAAAGCTAATATGATATCTAGAATAATTATCTGTTTCTGTTATTTTAGTCAAGCTGCCCATTAAATATGTCCCTCCTTTTCATTATATTTATATCAATTGTACCAAATCACTCATAAAAGCTCAAATGAGACTAAAAGAAATAAACATCTAGACTGAACATTGCTACATTTCTACATGTATTGTCTCTACTGATCGATTTCTACCAAAAAGACTCAGATCTAAGACTGAATTCTAAGTAATTCATTTTATTTACTTTACCTGTCGTAGTAATTGTTTTATAATTATTACGACAGATGTAGTAATTATAAAGGAGGCGATCGAGTGATATCAAGTGATGCAATTCGTGGGTATAATGATGCCATCATCTTATCGATTCTTTCCAAAGAAGATTCCTACGGGTACGAAATCTCTAAACAGATTCGCGAGGGAACTGATTCAATGTATATCATCAAGGAAACAACCTTATACTCCGCGTTTACACGCCTAGAAAAGCAAGGGCTGATCCTTTCTTATCCTGGCGAAGTCACCCATGGCAAGAAACGAACGTATTACCGAATCAGTAGTGCTGGGAAGAAATTATTAGAAGAAAAAAAAGACGAGTGGCAGCAAACAAAAATCGTTGTTGACCGTTTTCTACAAGGAGGAGAAACATGAAAACCATTAAGGATTATCTAGATAGTTTATTTTTAAATGTACCGAATACACCTGAAACAAAAAAAGCCAAAGAAGACCTATTGGCAATCATGGAAGATCAGTATCACGGATTATTAGAAGAAGGAAAATCAGAGCATGAAGCCATTGGTGCAGTCATCAGTGAATTTGGTTCTATTGATGAGATCCTCCAAGAATTGGAACTTTCTCGGTCCTCTTTTGACGAAGAAGTCTGGGAAAACGAGATTGAACTCGATGAAGTGATTTCATTTTGGAACCAAGTCCGTCGTTTCTCCCTTTTTCTTTCAACAGGAATTGCTAGTTGTATCTTAGCTGTAGGAATGCTCTTATTTTTTGCTAATGGTATTAGCGAGATCATCGGTTTTTTGGCAATGTTTCTTCTGGTCGCTTTAGGCGTTGGTTTGATTATTACTACAAGTTTGAGCTATTCAGCTAGTAAGAAGAAACTAAATGATCGACCCTATTCACAACAAGTAAAAATCGAAGCAAGACAACAAACAGAAGCCTATGCGAAAAGTTTTCGAGTAGGACTAGTTTTCGGTATCATTTTATGTATCCTTTCGGTCACACCTATCTTGACGAATAGAGCCTTTGGCTTACCGATTGGATTCGCTTTATTACTTTTCTTTGCTTCCGTGGCACTCGGCGTCTTCTTTATCGTCTACGTCAGCATCATCTACACTTGGTTTTCAAAAGTCGCTGAAGGCACGTTCTTTATCTCAGATGAAGATGAGCCAGGACCACGAGCATCTCAACACATGTACGGAGACTCAGCAAAAGCGATTCGTTTATTTGAACGTTTATACTGGCCGGGCATCTTCATCGTTTACATGGTTTGGTCCTTTATGACCCGAAGCTGGGCTTACTCTTGGCTCATCTTTGTACTAGGCGGTGTATTAGAAGACTATTTTCTTGAAAGATTGAAACGTAAATAACTTCTCAATCGCGGTCGGGGCAGAATTGTTTAGCCTCAAGAAATAAGGCGCAATCCACGAAAATTGTTTTTCAGATTTTTATGGATTGCGCCTTATTTTTCGAAGAGGTTACTTTTGTTCCCAGCGTTTACTCAGTTTAGGTAGTGCGAGAGGATGGATGTTCCAGAGATTTTTCTGTTTTCTAACTAAAAGCTTTTGTTATGTCTTTGACCACGTTCGTTGCCTTATCGACCCATTCTCCTTTTGCCGCATCAGTTAAGCGATCGGTATACTGTTTTATCCTATCTTTTAATTCTTGGTTTGTGAGTTCTCGCGTGACTTGGATCGTCTTCTTCTTTGTATCTGAACTGGCACGGCTATGACTAGCAATAAACCAAGAAATCAATGCTTTTTCTAGTCCCCTTATTTGCTCATCAAACATTGCTCTCTTTCCCTTCCATTGATTAATTTTTATGATTTAATTTAGCTGACTGATAGTTTTGCTGATTTTCTGCTAATTCGTCTTCAATCCTATGTAATGCTTTACGTACAAGATATTGCCCTTCTTCGCTTGCATCATTGATCAAGCGATACGCGATACGAGGATCGATAGTTCCTCCGTCTGAAAATATTCGTTGAGTCAGCGGGATTTTTTCTCCTAATTGATCTAAGTAGCGTGTAAATGAACGTTTTTCTGCTTCAAGATACGCTATTTTATTCTCTAATTCATCTTTCTTGCGCCAATAATCTTCTTCGATTTTTTTCATTTCTTTCGACTCATTATTAGCCATCACTAAAATGTTCCTTTCTTGAATTGGCTCGCTAATTCACTATCCAATTGTATTTGCTGATCAATCGTCTGATTGATTGGGTAGATCAGATCTTCGTAACTTGATTTGATCGAGCGAAGTTGATTCAACGCCGCTTCATAGTCAGTAACTGGTTCGATTAGTACGTGTTGTCGAGTCACCCCTCCTCGCTCTAACGCTTCTATTTGTTCCATTTCTGTAAGATTGCTTCCATATGAACGCGCATTAGCGATTGTATCTTGCCACAGTTGATTCGCCTGATCGATGCCTGTTTGATAGACCGTCATCAGTTCAGTGATTTTTTCATCAATCGCTGTCTTCATTCCTGAAACAATGCTTTTCGCTTGAACTGCATCCAGGTAAACTTCTTTAGCTGCCGAAATTCCCCCTGTTTGTCCGCTCCATTCACTTTTAATACTAGCAATTGATCTTTTTTTCAATCGTCTTTGATACTCAGCTAATACAGTGCCACTGCTATTCGTTGTTAATAAAGAACCATCTTCCTCAAATTGGTAACCTCCCCACATATGTTGATCGATCGTGCGCCTCAAGCCCAGCCGTTCAGATAGTGGATAAACGATCTGCCCAACTGCCTTTTTGCCTCCCCCATATCCAATCGCAACTAAGTCTTTTGAGTCAATGTAATTCAAAAGACGATACTCTGCGGTCAAATAATCCGCTTGCCGTTTTTGCTCAGGCGTTAATACCTCATAGATATTCGGTCCCTGATACACATAGCCATAAACACGATCCGCATCACTTGAAGAAATACTCGCTAACGCATATTGCGCATTCATTGATCCTAAAGAATGACCATATACATAAAATTCAGCATTTGGATAAGCTTCCAATGTTTGTTGTAGTGTTGTCGCAGAAGATTGAAGCTGAGGCATCGCTGCTGCCCCACCACCATTGATCACCTGAAAAGCTGTAAAAATATTATTGTACTGCCAATCTAATTTGGTATCTAATGAAGAATCAAACGACGAACCACGATATAAAACCATGACTTCTTTTACGCTTTCCCTTTCGCTAAGAGATGCTGATAAGGGAACATATTTGTCGGTAATGATAAATGATTGTTCGCCGGTGATTTTGCTGTTGATGTGGGAGACGTAACCGATGAACTCTTTATCCTCGTTTTTAAAGAAAGGCTCTTTTAAGCGCAAAGTTTCATATTGTTGCTTGGCTATTCCAACCTTTTCTTTTTCAGTATTCTTCACTATCTTCCCCTCCTTTTTTTAGTAATTCATATAGGTCAGAAGTAGTACGCACAATATCATTTTTTAGCTTACTTAGCTCCCCGTTTATCTGATTTCGATCTAGTAGATTAAAAACAAGTAACTTATTATTATCATTTATAATTAGAGGTACACTAATCCCACCCATTGGATTTCTCTTGATATTTTTATAATCAATTTTATAGTTTTTTATCACTCCTTCAGATGTCAACGCCTTAGAGTCCAGATTTTTCAATGTTTTCTCCAAAACGATTTTTGCTTCTTCACTATTCACAACTCGAATCATTTCTTCTTCTAACTTCAAATGGTCCATATACATTGTTCCTCCAATCCATAATAGGCATATGCCAGTGATGATCAGTACGATTTGGCGCTTCTTGATCGGTTTTCGCTTCATAAATGACCTCCTTTTTTATTATGTCTATCATAATTTTGTTGTAAGCAGTACGTCACAGCTTTTATGTATGTTTAATTGATCAATCAGTGTATGGAATGACATGCCACATAATCTTCTTCTCTTTTTCCCATCTCCTCTTATTTAATTACGCCATTTCAACTGACTCTCACAAACATTCACCCTTTCTTTTTTATATATTTTTGATCTGTTACTTTTTCACATCAAGTATACATGATAAATCAGACACTCTATTCTTCACCTCATAAAAACATGTTTTGACATCATCAACGTAGGTATTTTTCTCATTTTGCCTTTTCGTCTAATTCTTCGTACCTTTTTGTTCCTTCTATGGTCGATCAAATATTTTGCTAATGACTCTTTTGCATCGTATTAAAAAAATGGTATGATGAATAATTAGAAAGTGAGGTTTTTTGATGGAAAGTTGGTTATTTCTTGGTTTGATCATGCTGGTAGCCGTCCTTGCTAAAAATCAAAGTCTGATGTTAGCGACTGGTTTTATTTTACTTGTTAAGTTTATTCCTGCATCAAAAGATTTTTTGACATGGCTCCAAGGGAAAGGAATCAATATTGGCGTGACGATCATTACTGCGGCGATTTTAGTGCCTATTGCTACAGGTGATATTGGTTTAAAAGATTTGCTTGATGCGTTCAAATCACCTATGGGTTGGGTAGCGATCTTCTGTGGTGGCTTAGTTGCTGTATTGTCGTCTAAAGGCGTTGGCTTGATTGCGACAGATCCACAAATCACTGTGGCTTTAGTTTTTGGAACGATCTTAGGCGTTGTGTTCTTAAAAGGAATCGCAGCGGGCCCTGTGATTGCTTCTGGAATCGCCTATTGCATTCTCCAATTGTTTTCTTTTAATAAATAATGATGCATCTAGTGGTTGAGAAAAGGATAATTTTTTTGTTCGTGGTATACTAGTTTTGAGGTGATCGCATATGCAAAAACTAAAATATTTCTTTGGGACTGTTGGATGGTTTTTATTGGCTGTTCTATTGATTATTGGATTGACCTACTTACTATTTCCTGATTTAATCCAAAACGTCTTTGATGCCAATTTTTAATATACGTAACTATTTTTTTAAATATCTATAAAAAAAGGCGAAAAACTTGAAAGATCTTGGGATTATTCAAGTTCTTTCGGCTTTTTTTTGGCTTGGTGCTTCTTTTTTGTTATACTAAGTGTAAGTGCACCTCTTTTATGCAGGAAATTTTAAAAAAAGTGCGAAATGTTTGATTTAGAAGAAAGGAAGACGCTCGTGGAAACTTTTGAAGGTCTTTTGATTGATACGTATGTTTTACAAGAACAACCAATGATGTTGACTGGTTTGAATCTCCAACTTGAAGATCGGGTAATCAATTGTCTAATTAAAGATCGCTACTTGGCAAAATATGTTTTACGTTTACCTTTAAACAAATATGTATTGGAAGTTAGCGGAAAATGGAATCGTCGAAATCAATTAGTCATCAAACGAATGATGATCAAAAACATCGATGAATACATCAAAATCATTGGAACACCCGAATAGCTCCTTTTCATGCATTCTAATTAGTTATAAAATAACTAAACTATGTTAACGTTATGATTCATTGATTTGAAGCAATCGTATCCCTTTTCAAAAAAAACTTTGCAAACGGTTGACTTTGTTATATACTATTTCAGTACCAAACATCCCATTCAATTATTTATTTACCAAGATAAATTAAACCACGTTTGGTTAAGCGCTCGTTGTCTCCCACAACAGCGCTTTTTCTTTTGTTTTTTTGTTTTTCTGCCACTCATAAATCCACGCTCTCTGATATTTCTTACGTGTTAAGGAAAAAAACTTGTCATGTTGATATTGCAATGCGCGCTCGCATTAGGTATAATAATGAATGTTGAATTATGCGGTAACACGCGTAAGAACTTTACTTATCGGAGGTGAAACAAATGCCAAACATTGAATCTGCAATCAAACGTGTTCGCACAAGCGAAAACGCGAATGTAAAAAATTCATCTCAAACTAGTGCTATGCGTACTGCAATCAAAAAATTTGAGGATGCTGTAGCTTCAGGTGCTGACAACGTAGATGCGTTATATAAAGACGCTGTTAAAGCGATCGATATGGCTGAAACTAAAGGTCTTATCCACAAAAACAAAGCAAACCGCGACAAATCTCGTTTAAGCAAAAAAATCGCTAAATAAGGAAATCGGCCACGGCCGGTTTTTTTATTTCCTTTTTCTATACACAAATACACACAGTTTGGCTGATCCCTTTGATGATCAACCGAACTGTGTGTATTTGTGTTGCTATTGTTTTTATTTATTATTTAATCTTTCAGCTGCCTGAAACACAAATAATTGGAAACTCAATTTCTTTTCGATCTGTCCACTTTTTACTTGATAGTCCATCTCGACTAATTGGTCGAACAATTGGACTAATGTTCGTTCATCGAACTTCCTAACTTCTTGCATTGCCAATTTTACCCGATAGGGATGGATTTTCAAAGTTTCCGCAATGTTTGCTTGTTGGTACCCGATTTTGACTAAAAATTTCGTTTGGAGATACAATCGTAGTTGGGAGAGTAGGATCGCATTGATCTTGATGATCTCTTCCCCTTGTGTGACTAAATCTTCAAATAATCGCAGGGTATGTTCCGTATCTCCAGAAAGCATATATTGTGTCATGTCAAAGATATTATGTTCCAATGTCTTAGGCACTAATTGTTCGATTTCTTTCGCAGAGATTGCTGATTGATTCTGTCCATATAACATCAATTTATCTAATTCTGCCATCATTTTTGATAAGTCTAAATCAGTCAATCGTAAAAAAAGGTCAATTGCTTTACGATCTAGAGTAAGCGGTGTATTTTCTAATGTATTCAATAAATACTGTCGCACTTCTTTTTCATTCAATTGCTGAACATTGATCGATATCGCCGTTTTCTTCAATTGTTTCGTGACTTTTTTTCGTTCATCTAATTTTTCATAAGGCGCAAAAAAAACGAGTACGGTTGATTCAAGCGGTTCTTTTAAATAGTCTACTAAAAGATCTGTGTTTTGTTCGATACTGTTGCTGTTTTTTTCACCCGTCAAAAAATAAGGGTTTTCGACAAAAACCACCCGTTGATCACCGAAAAACGGTAAGGTTTCTGCTTCAGCGATTACGTCATCGATCGTTGCTTGAGTCATATCAAATCGCAGAAAATTAAGGTCATCTTCTCCTGATATTTGTATTTTCTTGAGGATTTCTGTACGCACTTGGTCTTGTAAAAACTTCTCAGTTCCTAAAACGAGATAACAAGGTGCGAGCTTTTCTTTACGAATTTTTTGTAGTTCAACTTGGATACTCACATCTCTCACCACTTTCCAATTTATCCTATCACGAGAAAACAAAAATTACTAGTCTATCATTTTATGAAGTCGGCCATTTTTTGTCCAAATAGGATGCCAATAAAAAGTGATCGCTCCATTTTTATCTGTTCGATAAACTGCACTCTCTAAGCTTTCTAACGTTTCAAGGACTTCAGGATGTGGATGGCCATAGCGATTGTCAAGCCCGTTAGATAAAATCCCCATCTTCGGTTGTAAAGCAGCCAAAAACATAGGATGACTCGAACTACGACTCCCATGATGTCCTAGTTTCACGACCTCCGCCCTTAATGTTGGGTAAGCATTCAACAGGTCGAGTTCCCCTTCTTGATCCAAATCCCCCAGTAATAAAAAGCGCTGCTTCTTATATGCGAACCAGAGAACCACTGAATCTTCATTTTTTCCTTGCCCTTCTTTACTTGGCATCAAAACGTACAAGTCAAAGCAAGCAGATATTCGATCTCCTTGCCTGACTTCTATGATCTTGGTTCCTAACTGACTAATTTTTATCAATCGTTCGCGAAACTTTGGCTCTTTGGCAGCGCCCCAACCAATATATATCTTTTCAATGGTGAAATGTGACGAGAGTGTCTCTAATTCTCCGATATGATCAGTGTCATTATGTGTGAGAAATAGTTTTGTGATCGTGGTGATCCCTTGTCCTTTTAAATACGGAACGATATTATTTTCTGCATAAGGACGAGTAATACGTTGCTGCCACGCTTCTGTTTCAACATTTAATCTGCCCCCAGTATCGATTAAAATCACTTCTTGTTTCATCGGACTTTTTAGTAGGATACTGTCGCCTTGTCCGACATCGATAAAGGTGATCGTAGTCGAGGCATCAAGTAATGGTATCAAGAAATAACTGAGGAGGAGTGATAATGAATAAATGATTTTTTTCCATGGCGGAATCGTTACGCTCTCAAACAAAAGTAAGAGGACGACAATACTCAATAAAACGAAATAAAAAGCGGGTTGCCCGATCGTCAGTGTGGAGAAATCAAAACAAGAGAGGAAGTCTTCAAAGAGAATCAAACACGATTCGAGGATTTCTAATAAGGACTGCGGAAGGATGTTGCCTGCTAAAAAGAGAATGATCACCCCTGGAAGAAGGACGTATTGGAATAATGGAATACCAAGTGTCGTGAATAGGCCACCTAAAAACGACCACTCATAGAAATACCAAGCACTTAAAGGTAATTGGATTGCACTTGTTTGGAATAAATAGAATAAACGATTGTTCCAACCTTTTGATGAGTGAGAAAATGTCAAAAACAATAAACTCATCCATATACTTAATTGCGCGCCCATTTGAAGCAGGATCAATGGATCGAACAATAAAAGCAACCATAGATTCAAAGAAAAGCAATCAAGCGTAGATAGTTTGATTGCTGCCAATTTAAGTATAAGCTTCAACATAAATAAGCTCCCTGCTCTAACCACAGAAAATGAGCCTCCAGCTAATAGGATATACCCCACTGTAAGTAATGTCAGTGGAAGAATCGTAATAGACAAAAGACAGCCACTTCGTCGAAAAAGATAATACAAAAATCCTAAATAATAGTGGACATGCATCCCAGAAACTGCGAATAGATGCAGTAACCCAGTGGCTTTAAAAATTGATTCGGATTCGCGAAAAGAAGCATCACGATAACCGTAAAGTAAAGCGTTGATATACTTCCCTATTTTTTCAGGATAGCGTTTTTTTACATAATTGATTGCTTTGCCACGGAGGTCACGAAATAGAGTCACCCCTCCCATTGTTGAAGGCAGGACTTGAAAATCAGTTCCATGAAACTGACCACTGGTTCGTGATCCCTTCAGATATTTGACCGCATCAAATGCATAACGATTACGCAGGGATTCAGGTTTCTGATAACTGCCAGTTACTCGAAGTTCGATCGGATACCCGCGAAAGTCTTCCCATTGTTGTGCTTCTGCTTTTGTTTTGGCTTGATAACTTAGCTGTACTTTTTGTTTCGTTGGGATTCTTCGCGCCTCTACAATCAACCAGTCGCCATTCCGTTAAATTGTATCGGTCATCAATAGAAACTCTTCAGTTGTTTTTGTGTGATCAATCGAGGGAACCTCTGAACGAAGACAAGCCAACCAGACTGTCAGACTGCAAAAACAACAAAGATAGATCACGGCTTGCTTGTGTTTGAATAGGACCAGAAGAAAAAGACCAGCAACGATCAAGCGAGAAAGATCATGCTCCTTATAGTAAACGAAACATAAAATGACCGAAGACATTGCTGGTAAAATCAAGTAATTACGAACTTGTTCGCCAAATTGTTTAATCAAGTTCTCCTGTTGACTCTTGTTGAAGTTTAGCAAAATATTTCATATCTAAATTGACTTGATGGACGGATGCACCTAATTGGGTAATCAATGACTGTGCATAAGGGTCATTGCGATAATCATGCAAGTAGTGGATTTTCCTGATTCCTGCTTGAAGCAATGCTTTTGTACATGCCAAACATGGAAAATGGGTGACATAGATCTCTGCTCCTTCTGTAGGAACTCCGAGTTTTGCACATTGGAGTAACGCATTCATTTCTGCATGGATCGTTCGTAAACAGTGACCATTCACGACATAGCAACCTTCGTCGATACAATGAACATCCCCACTCACTGCGCCGTTATAACCACCCGCAATGATTCGTTTTTCTCTAACTAATGTGGCACCTACTTCTAATCGTGTACATGTACTTCTTAATGATAATAATACGGCTTGTGCCATAAAATACTGATCCCAAGGAATTCGTTCATTGCTCATAATTTGTCTCCTCATTGGTTTATTCTATTGTAATTGTAACGAAGTTTTTCAGTTTTTCAACTGTCTTTTCGCCAAATCCCGATATTTCTTTCAAACTTTCAATTGTTTGGAAGGAACCGTTGGTTTCGCGATAATTGATGATCTCTTGTGCTTTCATTGCCCCGATTCCCGGAAGCTCCTGTAATTCAGCAAGGCTGGCAGTATTAAGATTGACTTTCTTTTCCTCTGGCTGTTCTTTTGCCTTTACTTCCTCTGCGAACTGAGGCATCTCTTCCCCAACTTGGGGAATATAAAGCACTTGTTGATCCGAAACTTTTGCAGCAAAATTGATTTGTTTTTCATCAGCGTGTGCAGTCAATCCTCCTGCTTTTTCAATGATATCAAATACACGTTCCTCGTCGGTAAATGCGTATATTCCTGGTCGATGGACATTGCCTTTCACGTCTACATACATGATTGGGTCGTTTGTCGTTGTTCCGGTTGTCGCAGTTTTTTGGTAACTATCCGAGCTTGTAGCAGTTAGCAACGGTACGTTACTAGCTTCATTGATCTTAGTTGGACCGATCTGACGGTATAAGACCACTCCTACTATCATACTAACTGATACACTGCATATAAAAAATAGAATGAAACGTTTTGGCGAATCAAAGATTTCTTGAACTATTTTCTTCATTGGTATTCTTTGCTATTTCATTTTCCTTTCTAAAAAATAGTGAAAAAACATCTATACTTCGATGTTCCTTCACTATTAAATACGCCTCAAATGATGATTTCTTTTATTTTTATATCCACGGTTTATTTAGTTGGTTCTATCCTTGGTTTCGGCTTCAAACTTGGAGAAGGCGGAGCTGGTCGTCGATTTTCCCCTGACTTACTCATTGCTGCTTGTTTGGTCATGCCAAATGAACGTTTGCCTGAGTCATTATGACTATTAAAAACCATACGGTCGGACTTCCCAGATCTGTTCTCTATTTCCAAGATTCGTTGTTTCACCGATTGCACAGCACCTTCTACAGATAAGTTTTTTGACGAAATAAGTCCTTGATTGATCGCAGATTTTACTTCTCGAGGTTTCGAATCACGTCGTTCAACCTCATCTTTCAATGAATTTTTTCTTCCATTATTTTCTTGCAACTCTGAAATTGGTGATAACCGTCTTGGTTGTTTGCTTTGTTGCTCATGATGACCAGTAAATGCTCCCTCGCCATGAACGGAAGAATTTCTGTGGTGTCCAGTTATAGGTCGTTCGATTCGTTCCTCTTCATTATGGGAAACTTCTATATACGATGAAACGTTCTCCCCATTGTTCGCTCGTCGGATTACTGCGTAAATAACGGAGTCATCTTTTCCATGGATAGTTATCTTGCGAGACTTCTCGCTTTCTCCACCTTCCTCTAGGAAAGAAAGGGTACTGTAGTGTAATTCATCTTCTGTTTCAGGTTGACGCCATTTTTTTTGCTCCGAAGATTGTGCTCGAAGCTGTTCCCTTAGTTTCAACCCGCGAGCCGTAGGGATAGATTTCGCTCTTGAAGCTAAGCGCTCGATTTCATCAACGATTTCTTTTGAATCAATCCATACATCTTTAGCAACAATCGATTGAATATATTCTGATTTAAAATATTTACTATTCAAATCCTTTAGTGTATTCTCATATTTTTTAGGCTCTTTATTCTTACGCCTAAGAATAAAATTGAAAACTCTATCCGTTTTACTCAACTTCTTCTGTCGAAAATCTGCAAGTAAGCGCCTGGTCCACAACACACCGTTTCGATGTTTTGACAGTTGGTCTTTCGTTTCTTCCAATTGTTTGTCAAAATCAATCAATACACGTTTAAAGTCTGCTGTTTTCCGCAAATGCCCAAAATTTTTTTTATACTTTTTTTCGGAGTAATATTCTCCGATATCGAATGATGATTCTCGATTGCTTGGTTGTTCCATATTTATCTTGCCCCTTTCTAACTCTTTTTTATATAGTAGCAAACTTACTTAAAATTACCTACAAAATAACAAAACGTTTTTTTGTAATTATTGAAAAAAAAAGAAAAAGAGGGGACATGAGCCCTTTCGTACCACCTAAACCGAATAAACGGCGGGAACAGATAGAAACTCTTCGAAAAATAATGCGCCACTCACAAAAATTTAAAAAACAATTTTCGTGGATGGCGCATTATTAGTTGAGGCTAAACATGTCTAGACCTCGCTTTAAAATATGAGTACAAAACATACAAGTCGATAAACCGTTTATTTCATGTTCTCAAGATACTCTAAGGCATCTTGCACTGTTTTGACCGGAACGATCTTCATCGATGTATTGAGTTTTTTAGCCGCAGCTTTGGCTTCTTCATAGTTCGTTTTGATATCTGGATTTTCTTTTTTCACTTCCTCAGAAATCGTATCATCTGGCGCAAAAAAGATATTCATTCCTGCTTCGTCTGCACTTGCCACTTTTTTATCGATTCCACCGATTCGTCCCACTTCACCTGCACGATTGATTGTCCCTGTACCGGCTATTTTTTTCCCTTTACGGATGTTTTTATGGGTCAACTGTTCATAGATCTCCAAAGTAAACATCAAGCCTGCTGAAGGGCCACCGATTGAACCAGAATTGATTGCCACTTCTGTGTCTGTGGCGATTTCTGTATGGTCGGTCAACGTGATCCCGATTCCTGGTTTTTTATCTGTCGATAACTCGATCAGTTTACCTGAAGCTTCTTCTTCTTTGCCATTGTGGATGAAGGTGATTGTGACAACCTGTCCTACTTCCTGTCCTTTCACGTACTCCATAAATTCTTCCGCACTCTTGAAACTCATCCCATCTACTTTCGTGACTGTATCGCCAACAGATAGTTTCTTGTAAAAACTCGAATTTTTTTCGACGCCCATGACATAGACACCTTTGAATTCCATCGTATACGGAATATTCGCTAGTTTCAAGGCTTGCTCGATGGCGGCATTTTGTGAGGATTCCATATAATATTTTTGCATCTGATTATATTCTTCATTTGTCGCTCCACCAGTCAACTCTTCTTCACTGATAACATCTTTGAAATCTGACAGCAGTGCGGAGACGACACCAAATCCTGTTGCTCTTCTGATTCCTACAGAAGTGAGAGAGAAAGAGCCTGATTCTTTATCTTCTTGATCATTGACTGTGATCATATCTTTAAGATCAATTGTGGCACCTGGAGCCTCCACATAATAGGGTAAAGGAACAATGACAAAGCCTGCTAATAACGTACCTAAAAGGATTACGGATAATGTTTTCCACCATTTCTTATTCTGCATCACTTTCACGCTTTCTAGCTAATGCTTCGTTGATCACAGTAGGTAAATAGGTGCTCACGTCCCCACCAAAATAAAGAACCTCTTTAAGCATACTTGAGCTGATATGGCTATACTCTGGTTTTGCCATAAAAAGCACCGTCTCCAATTCAGGACTCAAATGATGATTCATTTGCGCAATGTCACGTTCATATTCAAAATCTTTGAAGCTGCGAACACCTCGAACCAGCGCTTGAATACCTAGTTCTTTTGCCGTCGTCACTGTCAACTGTGTCTCTTGGTGGATCACTCGGACATTTTCTAAGTGTGCGACTGCTTGTGTGATCAATTCCAAGCGTTCCTCAGCCGTGAACAATGTTTTTTTTGATGTATTGATAAAGATACCGATGATCACTTCATCAAACAACTTCGCAGCTCGTTCGATCGTGTCTAAATGTCCCATAGTCAATGGGTCGAAACTCCCTGGAAATAAAGCTCTTCTCATTTATATTTCCTCTTTTCTATAAATGGTCACCGCAGAGATGCCATAGGTCTGCTGTTTGATTTGTTGAAAATTTCCTATTGTCTCAGGAAGCTCCACTGACTTATCTGTTTCGCATACGATCAAGGCAGCATCCTGAAAAAGAGCCAATTCTTCCATACGTTTAATTTGATCGACGATTTTTTGTTTAGCATAAGGTGGATCTAAAAATAGAATATCAATCTTTTGATCTTCTTTCGCCAGTGACTCAATCGCTTTATCAGCATCTAATTTCATTGTATTGAATTTGTTCGGTTCTTTAGTGATTTCAATATTTTCTTTGATTATTTTTAGTGCTTGATAGTTTTTCTCCACGCAGATTGCGTAGCTACAGCCTCTGGAAACTGCTTCGATCGCTAGACCCCCGCTTCCTGAGTAAAGATCCAAAACGACCTCTCCATTAAAATAAGGACCGATCATGTTGAATATCGACTCTTTGACTTTATCAGACGTCGGTCGAGTATTTGGCCCTGCTAAACTTTTTAAACGGCGACCGCCGTAATCTCCTGAAATTACTCGCATCTACTCACTCCTTGAAACATACTGTTATTAGTATACCAAAAAAATAGACTTGATTCCGACTAAAATCGTCAATTCTCAAGTCTATTTTTTCTTAATTTAACTTTTTATAACTATTCAAAATCTTTTTATCACATTTTCTTCATTTTCGTCGATTTTATTAACTATAACGCTAGACTCTCTTTACTAGAAAACGTGATCAGCTAAGCGGATCTTGGTGTTTAATTCTTCGATCTCGAAGCCTTCTTCTTTTGTGTCCGCCTTTTTGCCGATTTTTTCAGCAAAATTCATTTCGATATCTGGTCGATAAGAACGTTCGACATTTCGTACGAAATGTAATTTCTTGATCCTTTCTTCCGTTTGTTCATAGTTGTCTTCATTTAAATACATGATCACATACTTCATTTTACGAGAGACATAATGCACTAATCCAAATTTGCGAAGATTTTTCAATTGTTTTAAACTATATACCCACACGACTAACCCTCGCCGATGTGTTTGTTCAAATTTTTTATTTTCTATGTCCATGGCAGTTTCCTCCGCACCCTTCACTTTTTTCAAAAAATGGACTACCTGCACTGATTTTGATCTCCGTCGAAATCGTATGTGCAAGTTGTTTTCCAATGGAATCTAGTATCTTTTGTAATTCTGTTTCACTTATTCGAAAAGCTGCTACTTCCTCATTTAGATCCAACTGCCTTTTGGCTTGGCGTACAGTTCGTTGTTTTTCACGAAACTCTGGAATGTACTTTCCATAAGGTGAAATTTCTTCAAATGCTTGTCTGCTTACAATAAAATCATTTTTTAACTGGTTGACGTTGATAGAAGTTTCCATCTCTTTTTTAGTTTTGAGATATTGTTCCATCATTTTACTTGTTACAATCGTTTGAACAAGCTGATGACACTGGTCCTCCAGTTCAAACAACTCCTCATTGATTATCACTGCTTTCACTAGTCTCCTCTTTTTCCTTCATTAAGACTAACATGTTTTCTTTCGAAAACGCAACGCCTAACTGTGTTGGTTCTTTTTCCAAGAATCGATCATGATAATAAGGATCAGTATATAACAATAACACTGAAAAAGTCGGATCAATGATTGGATGCATGAAAATCCCAGTTGTTTGATCTAATTGTCGTTTTTCCACTAAGCGATTGATTTCATCATTTGACAACGTAAATTTAACTGTAGTTTGCGAAGTCTGTGTTGCCATTTGCCACTCTGCCAAACGATTTTCTGCCAACCATTCTTCTGGTTGTTCGATAAAGTCTGTTAACAGTACATTCGTTTGGATCATAAAATCTGGAGAGTAATGATAATCAGGCAGTTCAGCTTCTTGGCGTAATCTCGTCAATACTCGAGTGATGACACGCTCTCTTGATTGATTGATACTTTCCCAGTCTGCTGAACTGTCCATTTCGTAGTGGGGCAATCCCTCTCCAAAGACCTGGTAAGGCATTAATTTCAATAAGCTTTTCTTATTTAAATAAACTGTTGAAAATAATCCACCTGTGTCTTGATCAAAGAAAAGCATCGCAAATGTACCGTTATCAAAAGCAATCAAGGGACGATAATTCATGTCTTCTTCAGTTAACTCGATTCCGACTTCTGTCTCTTCATACTCAAATGTGAAGTTCGGAAAAATCGTTGTAATCTCTGTCAGATCCTGCATAGTCATGCCAACGGCAAATGGTGTCAAACTAGTTGCGTTCGCATTTAAAACTTTGATAGCCTCTACTCGGTCATTTTGTATATTTGCTTCAAGTACGATTTGTTGAATTGGATCTTGATAATATCTGATCTCAAAGCCGAATCCGCTCGTCAAACGATCTTTAGGTGAACCAATCTCTGCTTCTAATTCGGTGACTGATCGACCAATATATGTAGAAAAGCCAGTCGCATTTAGCTCCTGGTATTTCCAAGACGTTACCTGATTTTGATTTCCTATCAGTTGTTGGTCTTGCGTGGATGTTTCAAGTTTGGGAGGGAACACTACTGGCTCCAAATATAAAGCCGACGTGACGAATAGTAGTGTTGCTATAAATAGACCTAGTCGTTTCAAATGTTCCCTCTCCTTTCTTATTTTTCTGTAACTTCGATCAATAGATCTCCTGAGGCAATGGGATCGCCAGCAACAACATAGAGATGTGCGATTTCTCCATCAAATGGTGCTTCAATGGCCGTTTCCATCTTCATTGCTTCAGTAACCATCAATGTATCGCCTCTTTTGACCGTATCGCCTTTTTTCACCAAGACGTCTAAAACTGAACCGGACATCGTCGCACCGATTTGTTCGCGATTGGTTGGTTCTGCTTTTCGTCTAGTTTTTACCGCACTGACGATCGACGTATCTTTGACGGTGATTTCTCTTCGTTGACCGTTCAAATTAAAGAATAACACACGATTTCCTTCAATATCAGGTTCACCGATCTCGTCTAAACGAATGATCAGGATCTTGCCTTTTTCGATTTGAACGTTGACCGTTTCCCCTAAACGAATCCCTTGGAAGAAAGTCGGTGTATCCAGTAATGTGACATCGCCAAATTGATTATAAGCGGTCTGATAATCCAAGAAGACTTGTGGATACATCAAGTAACTCAAGACTTCTTCTTGTTTTGGTTCATAGCCGATCTTTTTAGCTAATTCTGCTTTGACTTTTTCGAAGTCTACTGTTTCAGCGAACAATCCTGGACGTTCGGTGATGGCTGGACGACCTTTCAAAATGATCTTTTGGAGTTTTTCTGGGAACCCGCCTACTGGCTGGCCTAATTCACCTTGGAAGAAGGTAACGACTGATTCAGGGAAACTCAATGTCTCGCCTTTTTCGTAAATGTCTTCTTCGCTCAACTCATTTTGGACCATGAACAAGGCCATATCGCCTACAACTTTAGAAGAAGGCGTGACTTTGACGATATCACCAAACATCAAGTTTACTGTGTGGTACATTTTTTTGATATCATCCCAACGATGACCTAAGCCAACTGCTTTGGCTTGTTGTTGTAAGTTCGAGTATTGTCCACCTGGCATTTCGTGCATATAAACTTCAGTTTCAGGTGCATTCAAGCCATTCTCAAATGGTTTGTAATACATGCGAACATCTTCCCAATAGTGATTCAACTGTTGCGCATTTTCAATATTGATTTCTGGTACACGTGGACCATTGACCAAAGCGTAATACAAACTGCTCATACTTGGTTGGCTAGTATTTCCACTCATCGCACTCATCGCTACATCGACGATATCGACACCCGCTTTAGTTGCTGCTGAGTAAGTGATGATGCCATTGCCACTCGTATCATGTGTGTGTAAATGGATTGGTAGATCCGTTGTCGCCTTCAGTTCACTGATCAAGCGATAAGCAGCTTGCGGTTTCAACAGTCCTGCCATATCTTTGATTGCGATCAGATGAGCGCCTAACTGTTCCAGCTCTTTTGCCATGTCCTTATAATATTGCACATTGTATTTCGCACGACTTGGATCATTGATATCACCTGTGTAGCAAATCGTCGCTTCTGCAATTTTCCCTGTATCACGAACGGCTTGGATACTCTTTTCCATTTGCGGTACCCAGTTCAGACTGTCAAAGATCCGGAAGACATCGATGCCTTGTGTCGCTGCTTCTTTGATAAATTCAGCGATCACGTTGTCTGGGTAGTTGGAGTAGCCGACAGCATTCGATCCTCTAAAGAGCATTTGCAATAAAGTATTTGGCATCAAGGAGCGAATCTTTCTCAGGCGTTTCCATGGATCCTCATTCAAGAAACGATAGGCGACGTCAAATGTTGCACCGCCCCACATTTCGCTTGAAAACAGCTCAGGAAGCCCTTCACCAGTCAATCGCGCGATTTCTTTGAAATCTTTTGTGCGCACACGAGTAGCCAATAAGCTTTGATGGGCATCTCTAAACGTGGTATCTGTCAATAACACATTTTCTTGTTGTTTGACCCAATCCACTAATGCAGAAGCGCCGTCTTTGTCTAAGACATTTTTTGCTGTGATGTAATCCGGACGAGTGATCAGCTCTTTTGGCATACGTGGTGCATCGTAATATGGTTTTTCACCACGTTCAATGCCAGGGAAACCATTTACTGTGATTTCTCCGATGTATTTCATCGTTTTATTTCCACGGTCACGTAAGCGTGGGAAGTCAAATAATTCATTGGTACTATCGATGAACGTCGTTTTAGCTTGTCCTGATTGAAATTCTGGGTGCAAGATGACATTCAACATAAATGGAATATTTGTTTTCACTCCACGGATACGGAATTCTCTCAAGCAACGTTCCATTTTTTGGATCGCTGTTGCAAAATCAGCCGCATGGGTACAAACTTTTACTAGAAGCGAATCAAAATATGGGGTAACGATGTAACCTGCATAGGCATTCCCTACATCTAAGCGGACGCCCATCCCACCTGGTGAGCGATACGTATCGATCTTACCAGTATCTGGTAGAAAGTTACTCAATGGGTCTTCCGTTGTGATCCGACATTGGATGGCTGAACCTTTGATTTTTATTTCACTTTGCTGTGGCAATCCGATTTCTTTATGCAGATCTTTTCCTTGTGCAATCAATAATTGCGTCGTCACGATATCGACATCCGTAATCATCTCAGTGATCGTATGCTCCACTTGGACACGTGGATTGACTTCAATAAAATAAAATTCGTCATTTTCCACTAAAAATTCGACTGTCCCTGCATTGACATACCCCACATGCTTCATCAACTGGACAGCAGCCTGACAAATACGTTGACGCTGTTGCTCATTCATCGAAACGCAAGGAGCGACTTCTACGACTTTTTGATGACGCCGCTGGACTGAACAATCCCGTTCAAAGAGATGGATGATGTTTCCATGGGTATCCCCTAAGATCTGGACCTCGATGTGTTTCGGATCAGCGATATACTTTTCAACATAGACTTCATCACTACCAAAAGCAGCTTTCGCTTCACTTTTTGCACGTTCATATCCTTCACGAGCGCCTTTTTCGTCATATGCTACACGCATCCCACGACCGCCACCGCCTAATGCTGCTTTGATCATCACTGGATAGCCATGACGTTCAGCAAATGATAAAACTTCTTCAATTGACTCTACTGGACCATCTGTCCCAGGGATCGATGCGATACCAGCTTCGATTGCTGCTGTTTTCGCTTTGATCTTATCGCCAAAAATATCAAGATGATGAAGTTCTGGCCCAACAAAAGTGATGCCTTCTTCTTTGCACCGTGTGGCAAAGTGTAAGTTTTCAGATAATAATCCATAACCGGGATGGATCGCGTCCGCTCCACTAGCCTTAGCAATCTCAAGAATCCCTTCAATATCAAGATACGCATCTATCGGTCTTTTTCCTTTACCAACTAGATATGCCTCATCCGCTTTAAAGCGATGCACGGAATATTCATCTTCTTCTGCATAGACACCTACAGTTTGGATCCCTAATTCTGTACAGGCACGAAATACCCGTACAGCAATTTCTCCTCTGTTAGCTACCAAAACTTTTCTCATCGAATCACTCCTACGTCAATTTTAGTAAATACCTAAACTCTTCCGTTTCTCATCTGCGCTGATATTCAGGACGAAACCTACGCAGATCGAAAGCATCAGCAAACTCGAACCACCTTGACTCAAGAATGGGAATGTGATCCCTGTCAATGGGATGATCCCAGTGATCCCGCCAAGGTTGACAAATACTTGGATCAGAAACATCGAACCGATTCCGATACATAGCAAAGAATTAAATGGATCTTTTGAGCGGATACCCACTAAGATGATACGCGCAATCATGAACATCAATAAAGCTAAGATCAAAATACCCATGATCACTCCTAATTCTTCTACTACGATGGCATAGATAAAGTCGGTTTGCGCTTCTTGTAGAAATCCTTTTTTCTGGATACTATTCCCTAATCCGCGACCGAATAGACCACCGTTGAACATCGCATAATAACCATTCACCATTTGGTGTCCGTTATTCAATTCATCAGTAAAAGGGTTTTGAAAAATCTCAAAACGATGATAAATATATTGTAGGCGACCAGGGAAAAGTTTCCCTTGGGTCACGTTGATCAACCAAATTGTTACTACACTAAAAATGATTCCTCCGACACCGACGATCAAGGTGTAAAAATAATTGACGCCGCTAGCTAATAGTAACACGATGATGATCAAAAAAATAACCGTTGCATTCCCAAAATCGGGTAGACTTGCCACTAACACTGTCAAGGCAAGTACTAACAATAAAGGTCGTTTGACCGTTGCAATGAAGTTTTTTTGCACACTCATTTGTCTCTGTGACAAAGTAAAGGAAAGATACCAGATGGCAATGATCTTTAGGTATTCGGCGGGCTGGATAGAAAATCCGGCAATTTCAAGCCAACCTTTTGCACCATTACGTTCTTCCCCAAAAAATAAGACGATCAATAATAAAATCGTCAAGACTGCGATAGCCGCCATGATCAATCGCTGATTTTTTAATACACCGATTTTCATTTTGTATAGGAATGCAATAACGATCAAGCTAAGCACCCAAAAAATACTTTGATTGATGACTGATGACGCTGGATTGCTCCCATTTGCTAATAGCAAGTAGGAGGTGGAGCTATAAACCATGATCAACCCGATGATACATAAAATCAAATATGGAATCAAAATACTGTAATCCAACAGATGCCTTTTTTTCACTTTATTCGGCAAGCTTATTCCCCCTTGCCACTTTCTTTTTTATCATAATTTTCTCGGTAAACTTCATTGTATAAGTGATTCAATTGACGTTCTAACTCACTGAGCATCAGTTGCCCTTCTTTTTTTTCAATGATCCCTACACGTATCGCAAAACTCACTTGTTGAGAAAATCCATACATTTGTGTATCGACTACCTCTTCAAAGGCTTTGCACTGCGAGATACAAAGACTGTTTGTTTGATTTTGGATCAAACGCTTGATGCGATCTGCCTCATCAATCAACACATTGAGTGCCGTCTCTTTTGAAAGAGAATCCATTTGCCTTTCCCTCCATTTCTAAGTTCATTCATTATAGCATATTTTATGCGATAACTGAGCAAGAACCTAGATTTATCTAGGCTTTTTTTTAGGTTTTTTAACTGTCACTTGGCGTAGCGCTTTCTTGGAAATTTTTGATTACCTGCAAGAACATTTCACCGTACTTATCAAGCTTGCTTTGCCCTACCCCTTTGATTTGGAGAAGTGCCAATCGGTCATTTGGTCGATGCTGACTCATTTCTTTGAGTGTCGCATCTGAAAAAACAACATACGGCGGAACACCTGCATCAACAGCTAAATCAGTCCGTAACTGGCGTAATACTTCAAATAGACCATCCGTTTCGTCATGCGACAATTGTTGCACTTTTTTGGGTTCCTTTTTGTGGACAGTTACTTTTCCCATAAGCACTTGCACCCCAAGATCGCTGACTTTCAAAACAGGGTATTCACCACTAGCCGCAAGTAAGTAGCCACTTGAAATCAGATAGTCGATCAACTGTAATATATTTTTTTGTGACAGATTCCTTAGTAGACCATAAGTAGACAATCGATCAAACTGAAACTGTTTGATTTTCTGATCTTTTGATCCGGCAAGGACTTTCATTAGTAATTGTTTTCCGTAGTTCTCACCCATTCGTTTCAAACAAGACAAAACCATTTGCGTTTCTGTGGTCACATCGACAAGTTCACGATCATCAAGACAGTTGCCACAACGCTGACAAGGCTCGCTTGCTTCTCCAAAGTAAGAAAGAATATATTGTTGCAGACAGGATTCGATATGGACGTATTCAGTCATTGCTCGGATCTTGTCGTATTCCTTATGTTTTTGTGCTTCCTCACGTTGCGATTGTTGAACAAAAAACTTTTGGACTTGCACATCTTGTGGCGCAAATAGCAAAATGGCTTCACTAGGTAAGCCATCTCTTCCGGCACGACCAGCTTCCTGATAATATGCTTCTAATGAACCTGGTATTTGGTAGTGAATGACAAAACGAATATTACTTTTATTGATCCCCATTCCAAAAGCGTTCGTTGCTACTAATAGCTGAATACGATCATAGAGGAAAGCTTCTTGCATTTCCGTCCGTTCCCTTTCTGAAATACCGCCGTGGTATCTGCCAACGGAAAAACCAAATTTCGCCAACAACTGATATAGTCGATCCACTTCTTTTCTAGTCGCGGCATAAATGATGCCGGATTGATTTTGATTCACTTTTAAATACTCGACCAAATATTGTTCTTTTTTTTGATCTTTGATAACCTGCAACCTCAGATTTTCTCGTGCAAATCCAGTTTGAATATGGTTCTGTTCAGGGATTTTTAAAAGTCTTTTGATATCTGTCGCTACAGGGACAGTAGCAGTTGCTGTCAAGGCCACGATGGGCGGACGCTGAGGAATACCTTCTAAAATATTCGCCATCTGTAAATAACTGGGTCTGAAATTATGCCCCCATTGCGAGATACAGTGGGCTTCATCAATGGCAATCAAGTGAACGGACCAACGATTCATCGCTTGGATAAAATCAGGCATGATAAAACGTTCTGGTGCAACATATAACAATTGATACTTTTCTTCATCTAATGAACGAAAACGTTGTGCCACTACATATCCTTCTAATGAACTATTAATAAACGTAGCAGCGATCCCCAGTTGATTCGCAGCATCCACTTGATCTTTCATCAAAGAGATCAAGGGAGAAACGACGATCGTCACCCCTTCCAAGGCTAGCGCAGGTAGCTGATAACATATTGATTTTCCGCTTCCAGTCGGCATGATACCCAAGACATCTTCTTGAGCCATGATTTTTTCAATGATTTCTTTTTGGCCTGGGCGGAAAAGCTCATATCCAAAATATTTTTTTAATAACTGCTCCACATGCGCCCTCCTCGATTTCTGTTTGTTTTTACACTTTCAAGTTTTACTTCTTTCATCTAACTATTAATTACGCATTTTCTCAAATGATTCATCAGACATGTACTATCTATTCTACTTCTGTCTGCTCATAAGAGCAAGCCTAACTCCGTGAAACAAAACACCGTTTGTGAAACCAAAAACAGAGTGCTTTGAGTTTTTTAAAAGTTCTTTAAAAAATTCATCTTGCCGTTCTTGCTTTCATTTTTTGTTTCTTTAAGTTCTCCACAGCTAAGGATTGACTTCCTATTACGAGAATTTTGATTTTTGCTCATAGGATTTATTTTTATATTTCTTGTCCGTGACTCCTTTAGTGATCATAAAAAAACAGTTGAAAGAATGCCAAAGTAATTATCACTTCGCTCTTTCAACTGCTTCGTTGTCATTTTAACTATCCGTTACTGTTTATCAAACGATTTCTTAGACATTTTTCGTTTCCAAAAAACAAATCCTACTATTAGTAAGAAACATGCACCAATATATGGCAGTACTCGATTGATGGTTTGATTGGTTTGTGGCAATTTACTCTCATCACCTTCGGCTGCGGAACCCTCACCTAATCCAGTCTCTGCTGAAATTCCATCTGCATCTGGATCGTTGGATGTACCAGTACCATCTTCTGCACTAGCGTCCTCTTCTCCTGGCGCTGTTTCTTGTCCAGGTTCAACGATTTCATATGAAGATTCTGTACGAGTAGATAAACTCCCATAACTCCGATCCACTTTGACATCGAGAGAAACAAAACGACTGCCCATAGTTTCTGTATCGATTTCAGATGTTCCATCTAAAGAAACAGTATAGACGTTTTTAGGTATTACACGCCCATTGACTTTCACTTCTTTTACTAACGATTTCAGGTCAACTCTTTCAGTGCCTTGTGCAAAAGAAGGCTGAGCAGGTTCAACTGTTAACTCACCTGTAGGCTCAAAACCATAATCTGTTACCTTATAATACGCGTAATTACTGCCATAGGTGTAGTTTCGTTCGTTCTCTTCTGCCATCAATAAATTGTTACTAGTATCTACGTGATAAACCTTCACGATATCACCTGGGGTCACCGCCAGTGATTTACCAGTATTAAAACGTGAAATGGCTTGCTCGATTGTTTGTGTGCCACGAACCTCGTATTGATATTTGCTTTGCTTACGTTCGTTGAGAATTTCGATTCCATAATATACTTCGGTGTCATCGTATTCATTCACTCGATTCTTCAATACTGTTTGATCGGTTCCTTGGACAGATTGGATTTCAATTTGTTTGCTGTTTTTAAGTAAACCAAACGATCCAACCGTTTCACCTTTACGATTTTTCAAATGGATCGTGCTACCCCATTTCACTTCATAAGGCACTTCGATGTCAGTCGAAGAAACACCATCTGCTGTCGATACTTTTACCGTTACTGTTTTTTCTCCTGTCGTATGGGTATCAAACGCTCCCATTTGTTCTACTTTATAAAGCTCTGTGTTCAAACTCTGTCCGTTGAATGCAACATTCTCAATCAACGTTGTCACGTCTACCTCACTGGTATCCTCACCTAAGACGAGTTCCTGACTAGCAACATCTGCGTAAATCATCGTAATCGGCTCAAACTCGCCATTCTTGACTTCATAATAAGCGTAATTCAACCCAGCTGTATAGGTTTTTGACGATATCATCCCACATCAGTAAGTTCTGGTTATCTGTTTCTGCATGGTAGACACGGAAAATGTCTCCTTCTTCCACAGGTAATGATTGGCCATTATTGAACCCTTCGATTGCTTGACGAACCGTTTGATTACCTGCCACTTCATAAGTATATTTGATGTTATCGGGAAATAAACTATTTGCTTTATTTTTAGGATCTGCTAGGATGTCGATTCGATAATAGGCATTCCGACCATAGGCAGGATTGACTGGCGCATTAAGTTCTGTTTCATCTTCGCCTTTCGTGGCATAGATAGCCAACTCATCATTTTGATCAAGCAGGCTAAAAGAACCGACGATGCCTCTTTTCCCTTCTTTCTCTTCGCCTTTCAGAACAAATGTACTTCCCCATTTGACTTGATAAGGCAGTTCAAGTTGCACACTAGATAAACCATCGTTCATTTTCACACGCATAGAGACGTTTTTATTTCCTATCGTTGTCGTATCGATTTCTGAACGTCTTTCGATCGTGTATTCCTCTGGATCGACTGTTTTGCCGTTGATCGTCACACGATCAATTAATTCAGCATCAGCTGCAGTAGTCACATCTTGCGCGAGATAAAAGGCTTTATTAGCTGTATGGACTTCCATGACTGGCATTGCTTCAAAACCATAAGTCGTTACTTTGTAATACGCATAATCTGAACCATAAGTGAAGTCCTCTTCTAGTTCATCGACCATCAGTACCGAGCTACCAGGAGATTTTTGCGGGTGATAAATTTTGATCACATCATCTAACTGGACAGTGACAGCTTGAGTACCATTAGTTCCAAAGCTGTTGATGACGTCTTGTAACGTGACACGACCTGGGACTTCTTGACTATAATGGACTCTTTCACCCCGTAGGACTTCAATTGAATAATAGAGGTCTTGATCGTTTCCTAAGCGCTCGTCTAATGGCGAGTCAAACCCATGATGGATTTTCAGTTGTCTTGTCGTATTAGTAGTTTGCAGTGAGAAAACACCTGCTGAACCACCGGTGCTAGATTTCATCACGATCGTTCTGCCCCATTTCACTTCATAAGGCACTGTGATGACTTTTGATACTACCCCATCTTTTGTGTCAAATTGGATAGCAAGTTCTTTTTGACCAACTGTGGTTGTATCGAAGTTTCCTAATTGCTTCACTGTATATAAATCCGGTGTTAACTCGGTACCGTTGATCGTCACATAATTAATCAGTTGGGTTCCATCAATCTCTGTGGCATCATCACCTAGACTAAATTCTTGTGGTTTAGTATCCGTAGAAATCGCGAGGATCGGTTCTAGCCCATGCTCTGTGACTTCGTAATAGGCATCATTTGAGCCCATTGTAAAGTCTTTGGCTATTTCATCTTGCATCAATAGACTATTACCTGTTGGTTCTGCATGATACACTTTGATGACGTCACCTTGTTTGACGGTTAATGGTTTTCCTTGATTGAACCCTTCGATCCCATCTCTAATCGATTGATTTCCTAGCACGTTATATTGGTATTTGGTAGTAATATTTTCGATCACTTCAATACCATAGTAGATGTCTCGGCCAAAATGATTATTGACCGGTTGACTCAAGTCTGTCCCATTTACTCCTTGACTAGCATGCAATGCCCATTGATCGTTTTCTTTTAGTAGACTAAATGCGCCAACCGTCGCATCATTCAAGCCTTTTAGCACAAATGTGCTGCCCCATTTGACTTGGTAATCGACTTCGAATTCCTCTGCTGAAAGTCCATCATTCATCGTGACTTTCAATTTCATTTTTCTTGTTCCAATACTACTTGTATCAAAATCGATCAATGATTCCACTTCGTATAAACTACTATCAACTACTCGACCATTGATCGTTACATTCTTTATTAATGAAGCTGGATCAATTGTCTTAGTGTTCTCGCCTAAAACAAAACTCTTTTGTGAAGCTTCTGCTTCTAGCAAGGGGAATGGATCAAATCCATAAGGAGTAATCTTGTAGTAGGCGTACGCCGTATCATATGTATAATCCTGTTCCTGTTCGTCAATCATCAAGACTGAACTATTAGGCGTTCGTTCTGGATGATATATCTTAATGACATCACCATAACGGACATCGATCGTTCCAGTAGAATCTCCAAATTTATCCATGATTTGCTGCCAAGTTGCGCGATTTGTCACTTCTTGGCTATAAACGACTGTTTCGCCTCGTAAAACTTCAAACGAATAATATAGCGAAAATGGGGAACTCTGCGGACCAACTGCCGTATTTATTGAGGTTGGTATCCCCATCCCAAATACAACTTTTGCCGTCTCATTTCCTGAATTATCTGTTCTTAAAGTAAATGATCCAGCTGATTCACCATTGATTGATTTCATCAAAATCGAGTGGTCCCAAAGAACATTGAGTGTTACCTCACCAGTTCCCTTAATCATCACACCGCTATTTGGGTGCTTGGTTTGAACTGTCAATTTGAGCGTTTGAAGACCACCTATCCGATAATCTGCCTCCACACTTTCTTGTGGAATAAATTCAAGATCTCTTAATTCGACTGGTTCACCATGCATAGTGACCGAATCAATATAATCTCTAAAGTTTGTTGCAAATGTTGGATAATTATAACCGAGTTTTCGATCTTCAATTGATTTGAGGTTAACCTTTAAGCCCTCATGTGGCGTCACATCCATCTGAATCGAAGCAGTTGCTTCACGTCCATCAGAAGTTGTTACTTTTGCTCGCCATGTTTGTTCGCCTGGCGAATCAGTATTCACATCATCAAACCATTTTAGCGTATAGGTACCATACAGATTTGTTACTTCAAAGTATTCAGTCACATCTGGCAATTTATCATATTGATAAATGTCAAATGGTCCTGGTTTTCCCTCGATTTCTACAGCTAGAGGTTCTACAGTGATTGGAACTACTGCTTCTATTTCTCTACCCGACTCGTCTTTTACTAAAATCTTCGTATCTTGCTTTCCTACTTTCGTTGTATCAGGGGCTATTTTCCAACTATATTCAACTTTTCCACGTGTATTTTTTACATCTAGATAAGTTTCTGGATTAGGGATCGGTTGAGTATTTTGCATGAGTTTATGTGTACCTTCTTTGGCAGTTGCTACAATTTTACCGATTTCCTCTTCAGCAGTCGGTAACCGTACTTCAAATGTAGCTGCCATGAGAAATGGTTTCACATCGTTAACATTAGATGTAGGATTCGATAAATAAGCCACTCTTGGAAAGACAAATACTTCATTCCCACTGACAGAACCGTATTTTAGTCGAGTAAAACTTGCATTTAAATAAGGCTCGCTTGTTGAAGCCATTGAAGCGTATAGGCGCATCCGCCAAATTCCATTGTTAGAATCTACTTGCGTCCAATAGACATTATTACGCCCTCCACCTAATGGCCACATAACCATTCCTTTATCATTCGGAAAAATACTCTTAGAAAAATTTAAAACTTCAAAGCTGTCGTCTTTCTCGTGTTGCAACTCAGAAATATTAAAAGTTGTTTTTGACAAATCTGATTGCACTCGAACTGCCTGCTCTTCACCAATTTTCAGTAAAGTTGCATCAGTAGTCGGTTTAAAGTAATTACCGTTGCTAACACTATCAAAATTATCGCTCGGATTATTATTCTTAGCACTAGTCCTTTTATTTTTCTCAATTGGTTGTTCATTACTTTCTTCTTTAATAGCTATTTTTTTGTTGTTTATTTTGTCTTCTTCTTTGTTTGGTTCTACTGAGGGTTGTTTTTTTTCAACCAATGATGTCTTCTCAGTCTTTAACTCTATGCTCGAAATTGCTTGTACAACAGCATCATTCATACTTCCTAACACCAAGCCGATAATTATCAGGCTATTCAGAATTTTTGTCTTTTTCATTTTTCTAAGATTTACCTCCATTTATTCTACAAGTATATTCGGAGAAGTCTTAGAAAATATTCAGTTGAGTAAGCAATCATTCTCATCTTGAGTCTTCTATACTCCTCCTTTTTTCTAATGATCATTCAAAAGCAAAGCTTCATTTTATTATAACGTCATTTATTTTTTCTTTTTTACATTTTATTCATCCTCCATCATTAATAATATTCTATTAGAACTTTCCTACTTTAACTCTAAACCTAAATACACTTTTTGATAACGCCGTTTTTTCCCTATTAATTGGTATAAATTGAAAGAATATTGTTATTTAATCTTATCCATCAAGAAATCGTATAATTTTATGATTTATTTTGACTATACTAAAAAAACATCGGATAGAGAAAAGTGGTACACCAACGGCTTTTAGCTAGTATTTTATTGAATAACTATGTTTGATTTGATGATCGATCCTATATAACAAAAAAACCGAATCCCAGAGCTTTCTCTAGGATTCGGTCAAAATTATTATTTTTTCTTTTTAGATGCTTTTTCACGCGCATTTTTTTCTAAGATTTGTTTTCTTAGACGGATGTTTTCTGGTGTTACTTCACAGTATTCATCGTCGTTCAAGAATTCTAATGATTCTTCAAGTGTTAATTGTTTTGGTTTTTTGATGACTGATGTTTGGTCTTTGTTAGCTGAACGAACGTTAGTCATTTGTTTTGCTTTTGTGATATTGACTGTCAAGTCATTCTCACGGCTGTTTTCACCGATGATCATACCTTCGTAGACTTCTGTCCCTGGTTCAACAAATACAGTACCACGTTCTTCGATACTCATGATTGAATACGTTGTTGCTTTACCTGTATCGATGGATACTAACGCACCTTGGTGACGTCCGCCGATTTGGCCAGGAAGCATTGGCAAGTATTGATCAAATGTATGGTTCATGATTCCGTAACCACGAGTCATTGACAAGAATTCTGTTGAGTAACCGATCAATCCACGAGCAGGTGTCAAGAATGTCAAACGAATTTGACCATTTCCTGTATGAACCATATCTTGCATTTCACCTTTACGTTGGCTCAATGATTCGATGACACTACCCATATATTCTTCTGGTGTGTCGATTTGAACACGTTCAAATGGTTCACATTTTACGCCATCGATCTCTCTTTCGATAACTTCTGGACGTGATACTTGTAACTCATAACCTTCACGACGCATGTTCTCGATCAAGATCGATAAGTGAAGTTCACCACGACCTGAAACTGTCCAAGCATCTGGTGAATTCGTTGGTTCAACACGAAGTGAAACGTCTGTTTGTAATTCTGCCATCAAACGTTCTTCGATTTTACGTGATGTCACGTATTTTCCTTCGCGTCCAGCAAATGGAGAGTTATTGACTAAGAAAGTCATTTGTAATGTTGGTTCATCGATATGCAAGATCGGTAATGCTTCTTGATGATCGACTGGTGTAACTGTTTCCCCAACGAAGATATCTTCCATTCCTGAGACAGCGATCAAGTCACCAGCTTTAGCTTCTTGGATCTCTAAACGTTGTAAGCCAAAGAAACCAAATAATTTTGTCACACGGAATTTCTTCACTGTGCCATCAAGTTTGATCAGTGATACTTGGTCACCAACTTTGATTTTCCCTCTGAAGACACGGCCGATACCGATACGTCCAACATAATCATTGTAATCAAGTAATGATACTTGGAACTGTAAAGGTTCATCGCTATTGTCAACTGGTGCAGGAATAGCTTCGACAATTGTATCAAAGATCGGTGCCATTGTTGGTTCTTGGTCCGCTGGATCATCGGATAAGCTAGATGTTCCGTTCAAAGCAGATGCATAGATCACTGGGAAATCCAATTGATCATCGTCTGCGCCTAATTCGATAAATAATTCTAAGACTTCATCTACCACATACTCAGGACGAGCGGATGGTTTGTCGATCTTGTTTACAACAACGATCGGTGTGATATGTTGCTCTAAAGCCTTTTTCAATACGAAACGTGTTTGAGGCATGGTGCCTTCATAGGCATCTACAACTAAGACAACGCCGTCTACCATTTTCATGATACGTTCTACTTCACCACCGAAGTCCGCGTGTCCAGGTGTATCCATGATATTGACGCGAATCCCTTTATAATCAACAGCTGTATTTTTCGCTAAGATTGTGATTCCACGTTCTTGTTCAAGTGCGTTTGAGTCCATCGCACGTTCTTGTAATTGAGTGTGGGCGTCTAATGTGTCAGATTGTTTTAATAGTTCATCAACTAATGTTGTTTTTCCGTGGTCGACGTGGGCGATGATCGCTACGTTACGGATGTCATTTCTTTTATTCAATTTAAGTAACTCCTTTTTTATCGATTCTTTATCACAGGGCAATTTTACTCGACTGTTTATTATACCAAACTTTTTTCATGAAATATAGTGAAATGTTTTCATTTTTTCGAGAAAATTAATAATTCGCCCTTTTTCTAATCAAAACAGCCCGAAAAATCCGAATTTATGTAAAAAAAAGTCATTACAAAAACTTTTTCATTAGCATCTTCTATAAATGACTGTTCCGATACTATCATCGATCAAAAAAATAAGCGAAGGATTACATTGCTCAAAAAAGCAATTTTATCGTCCCCCACTTATTTTATAAGAACTTTTTTGATGGATGTATCTCAAAGCTAGAAAAATAATCAATCCAATTGAAGCATGTCAAGCATGGTCGCATAGGCGGTTGGAGTTGCGGCTAAATAATATTCTCTGCCACTGAAACTCAATGGTGCACCGGAAAACCCACTATATCGCATACCGAATTCTTCCAACAAGACATTACCAGCTGCGTAATCCCAGGGACTTAGATTAGAGATATAGCCGATGTGGTTGCCTTTTAACATCGCAATCAATTCTAAGCCTGCACAGCCACACATCCGAACGCCGATACTTTGTTCACCAATCGCATGGATGTTGAATCGATCATGACCGAAGAGATAGCTATTGATTGCTACTAATCCTTTGTCTAATGGAAGGTCTTGCGGTTGGGGTAATTTCACATCATTTTTGTAAACACCGATCGTTTTACCGCCCCAGTATAATTCATCTCGCATGACATCATAGATGAATCCTAGCTGTCCCACTCCATCTTCGTAATAAGCAAGCATGATACAAAAATTTTCTCCTTGTACCACGAAGTTCAACGTACCATCAATGGGGTCAATGATAAAGACTTGACCACTCAAATCAGATAAGTTGTTGTATCCTTCTTCTTCTGCCAAAATTTTTGCTTGAGGATAGGCAGAATGGATTTTATTGATCAGAAATGCTTGGATTTCTCGATCCATGTTTGTCACTAGATCTTTACGATTCGTTTTTTCTGCAACTGTTAGTTGCTCATTTTGTGCATGGAGGATCTTTTCTTTTGCTGCTGCCAACCAGGCAATTATTTCCTCAATCATTTTCTCCATCGTCTCACCCATTCATTTTTAGCATTTTGTTGGTGTTCTTCTTTGCCTCTTGAATAGTACGGTATAGCGAATAGCCAGAAGCTTTTTCAAACTCGCGTCCTAACCGTTTTTCTTCTCCGATCGATTTGATCACTGTTTTGAATTGTTGATAGGTTGATAGAAATTCCTGATTATTGATTCCTTGTTCATTCGCTTTTTCGAGGGCTTCCCACATGTTCATCACGATGACCATTTCTTCAGTGGTCCAGTCCAAGTCTAATGGATATTGATACTCATTCATAGATATTATCTCCTATTCTATTCATCCCTTTCAGTTTATCATAGAAAGAAGACTTCTTCCAAGTGGTTTTGCTCTATTTTAGTTTACATAATAATTTTATAGTCGCTATTTAGAGTATAAAAAAACACAACTCTCTCTTCTCAGAGAAAGTTGCATTTAGTTGAATGATTAAATATGGATCGGTAAGCCTAAAGCTAATTCAGCTGCGTCCATTGTGATCTCACCTAAAGATGGATGTGGATGGATCGTCAATGCGATATCTTCAGCGTTCATACCTGATTCGATTGCCAAAGCAAGTTCAGAAACCATATCACTTGCTCCAACTCCACCGATTTGCGCACCGATGATGACATTGTCTTCATTCGTTGTCACTAAGCGGATAAAGCCTTCTGTTTTACCTAATGATAAAGCACGACCGTTCCCTGAGAATGGGAATTTGTAAGCTGTTGCTTCTAGTCCGGCTTCTTTTGCTTCTTTGATCGTCATCCCTACTGATGCTAATTCAGGATCAGTAAAGGCAACAGCTGGCATTGCTTTGTAGTCAACTGCTACTTTTTTGCCAGAGATTGCTTCTGCGGCGATTTTTGCTTCATAACTTGCTTTATGTGCTAAAGCAGCGCCTGGAACGATGTCGCCGATTGCAAAGATGTTAGGTACATTTGTACGTCCTTGATTATCAACTGGAATCAAGCCACGTTCACCGATTTCAACACCAGCTTGTTCTAAGCCCATGTCTTCAGTATTCGGACGACGTCCAACAGTGACCATCACGTAGTCAGCTGTTACTGATTCTTCTTTTCCGTCTACTGCATATTTTACAGTTACGCTATCACCATTGTCGATTGATTCTTTAGCCATTGCATTTGTAATGACTGTTACGCCTTTTTTCTTGAAGTCATCTTCCACTAATTTCACCAAGTCTTTTTCATACGTAGGTAAAATTTGTGGTGAACCTTCAAGGATCGTTACTTCAGAACCTAAGTTTGCGTAAGCCGCACCAAGTTCAGCACCGATTACCCCGCCGCCGATGATGACGAATTTCTTAGGAACTTCTGTTAGGCTTAATCCACCTGTAGAATCTAAGACACGACCACCAAATTTGAATCCAGGGATTTCGATTGGACGAGAACCTGTCGCAACGATAGCATGGTTGAATGAATAAGTTTGAGCAGAATCCGGATGGATCACACGTAATGTATGATCATCTACGAAGAATGCTTCGCCCTCGATCGTTTCAACTTTGTGTTTTTTCAACAAGTAGCCGACACCTGAAGTCAATGTTTTCACTACTTTGTTGTCTTTCCACTCTTGTGTTTTTGTAAAATCTAGTGAGACATTCTCACTTGTTACACCGAACATCGATGAATCAAGTGATTCTTGATAATGATGACCTGCTGCGATCAACGCTTTAGAAGGAATACAACCAACGTTCAAACAAACGCCGCCGATATATTCTCTTTCAATGATCGCTACTTTTTGGCCCATTTCAGCAGCGCGGATGGCAGCGACATAGCCGCCAGGTCCCGCACCGATTACAACTGTGTCTAATTCAACAGCAAAATCTCCAACTACCATTTGTTTCTCATCCTTCCATCATTAATAGCTCTGGATCAGCTAATAAACGTTTGATGTTATTCATTGCTTGTTGTGCTGTCGCACCATCGACGATTCGGTGATCGAAACTCAATGATAATTTCATCACTCGGCCAACAACGATTTCACCTTCAGCATTGACGATTGGTTGTTGTGCAATTGTTCCTACACCTAAGATTGCTACTTCAGGGTAGTTGATTACTGGTGTGAACCAGCCGCCACCAACTGAACCAATGTTACTGATCGTGATCGTTCCGTTACGCATATCGTCTGCCGCTAGTTTGCCATCATGAGCAAGTTTTGCTTTCTCGTTGATTTCGTCTGCGATCGCAAACATTCCTTTACGGTCAGCATCTTTCACGTTTGGCACATACAAACCATGGTCTGTATCTGTTGCGATACCGATATTGTAATAGTTTTTATAAACGATTTCTTGTTTTGCATCATCGATTGACGCATTCAAGATTGGGAATTTTTTGACTGTTGCAGTCAACGCTTTGACAACGTAAGGCAAGAACGTTAATTTCGTGCCGTTAGCAGCTGCCACTTCTTTGAATTTCTTACGGTTATCCCAAAGATTTGTTACTTCAACTTCATCATGTAAAGTGACATGAGGTGCTGTTTGTTTGCTGTTGACCATTGCTTTGGCAATTGCTTTACGTGTTGGTGTCAATGCCACACGTTCTTCTAGATCGCCTAAGTTTGATTTGAATGCTTTTGCTGGAGCAGCTTTTGTTTCAGCTGGTTTTTCAGCAGATGCTTCTGTTGGTGCAGCTGATTCAGCAGGTTTGCTTGCAGCTGCTGGAGCGCCTCCGCCAGATAAGAAGTTTTCGATATCTTCTTTTGTCACACGTCCGCCTTTTCCAGTTGCAGAAACTTGACTGATATCCACGTCTTTTTCGCGAGCGAATTGACGAACAGATGGCATTGCTAATACGCGTTTATCTGGGTTTGCCGCTTCAGGGATACTTGAAGAACCTGAAGTTTCCACTTTTGCATCAGAAGTTGCTGCCGCTGGTTTGCTTGCAGGTGCACTATTGTGTCCTGGCGCGTCGATCTCAACCAATACGTCACCAACATTTGCAACTGTACCTTCAGAAACAACGATTGTTTTCACAGTCCCTGTTACTGGAGATGGAATTTCTTCCACTGATTTGTCATTTTGCACTTCTAATAATGTATCGTCTTCATTGATCGTGTCACCGGCTTTAACAAACCATTTAACGATTTCACCTTCTGCGATACCTTCACCGATATCAGGTAATTTGAATTGGAATACGCCACCGTCAGAAGCTTCTGCTGATGCAGATGAACTTTCTGTTGTTGGTTCAGCAGCAGGTGCTTCAGGTGTTTGCTCAGTAGCTGCCACGCCTTCGCTTCCGCTTTCTTCGTTTCCTTCATGTCCTGGTGCATCGATCTCAACTAATACGTCACCAACATTTGCAACTGTACCTTCTGGAACAACGATGCTTTTCACTGTTCCTGTTACTGGAGATGGAATTTCTTCCACTGATTTGTCATTTTGTACTTCTAATAATGTATCGTCTTCATTGATCGTATCGCCTGGTTGAACGAACCATTTAACGATTTCACCTTCTGCGATACCTTCACCGATATCAGGTAATTTAAATTGGTAAGCCATGGGTTTTTAACGTCCTTTCTTTCCTTAAAATTCTGCGATTTCTTTTACTTTTGCTTCGATGTCAGAAGCATTTGGCAACCAGATGTTTTCTGCTTGACCGAATGGGAAAACAGTATCTGGTGCAGAAACGCGTCCGATTGGTGCTTCTAATGAAAGAATTGCACGTTCAGAGATTTCAGAGATTACTTGAGTGCTTACGCCTGCTTGACGTTGTGCTTCTTGAACAACAACGACACGTCCTGTTTTTTCAACAGATTTGATGATTGTTTCAACATCTAATGGAGCAACTGTTCGTAGGTCAACGATCTCAACAGAGATACCTTCTTTTTCAAGATTATCTGCTGCCTTGATGGCTTCACGTACCATTGCACCGTAAGTGATGATTGATACATCTGTTCCTTCACGAGTCACTGCGGCTTTATCTAAAGGCACTTCGTACGCTTCATCTGGCACTTCCTCTCGGAATGAACGATAAAGTTTCATATGCTCCAAGAAAACAACAGGGTCATCACTTCTAATAGAAGCAATCAATAATCCTTTTGCATCATATGGGTTTGACGGAATCACTACACGGATACCAGGAGATTGAGCAATCAATCCTTCTAAGTTATCTGAGTGTAATTCAGGTGTATGAACACCACCACCAAATGGTGAACGGATCGTTACTGGAATATTTCTTGTTCCACCCATACGGTATCTCGTACGAGCCATTTGTGCTACAACTTCATCCATTGCTTCAAAAATAAAGCCAAAGAATTGGATTTCAGGGACAGGACGGAATCCTTCAAGTGCTAAACCGAAACCTAATCCGGCAATACCTGATTCTGCTAAAGGAGTGTCAAATACGCGGTCTTCACCGAACTTTTCTTGCAATCCTTCAGTTGCACGGAATACGCCTCCGTTTTTGCCGACATCTTCACCAAAAACGAGTACGTTTTCGTCGTTTTCAAGTTCAAGTGCTAAGGCATCTGTGATTGCTTGAATCATTGTTTTTTGTGCCATGGTTATTTCGACTCCTTCGCTTCATAGATTGCAATTTGTTCTTTGATTGTTTGTGGTGTTTCTTCAAACATATTTTTCAAGAAATCTGAAACTTTTTGTTTTGGAACTTTATCTGCTTCAGCAATTGCTGCTTTGATTTCTTCTTTTGTTTGTTCGATGACTGCTTCTTCTTTTTCTTCGCTCCATAAACCTTTTTCAGTTAGGTATTTACGGAAACGGATCAATGGATCTTTTAATTGCCATTCATCGTCAACATCTTTTTCACGGTAACGTGTTGGGTCATCACCAGATAATGTATGTGGACCGTAACGGTAAGTCAATGTTTCGATCAATACAGGTCCGTTACCAGAGACTGCCCAGTCACGTGCCATTTTTGAAACAGTATAAACGGCTAATGGGTCCATACCATCTACTTGGATACCAGGGATACCAGCTGCTACTGCTTTTTGCGCTAATGTTTTTGCTGCTGTTTGTTTTTCACGAGGTGTTGAAATCGCAAATCCATTGTTTTGGATGTAGAATACAGCATTCGCATGGTAAGCTCCAGCAAAGTTGATTGCTTCATAGAAGTCACCTTGAGAAGAACCGCCATCACCTGTATAAGTGAAAACAACATTTTTCTTGTTACGTTTTTTAAGTCCTAATGCAACACCTGCTGCTTGGACGTATTGTGCACCAATAATGATTTGTGGTGGTAGAGCTTTCAATTCTTCTGGGTAGAAGTTACCAGCTGCATGCCCACGAGACCATAGAAATGCTTGAGATAAAGGTAAGCCGTGTTTGATCAATTGTGGAACATCACGGTAACCTGGTAATAGTACATCTTCTTTGTCAAAAGCGAATGCACTAGCTAATTGACTTGCTTCTTGTCCAGCAGTAGGAGCAAAAAATCCTAAACGTCCTTGACGGTTCAATGCTGTTGAGCGTTGATCCAATACACGAGACCAAACCATGCTAGTCATCAATTCTACTAACTCTTCATCTGTCAAATCTGGAACAAGATCAGGGTTTACTACTTTCCCATCTTGATCAAGTGCTTGGTATACCGGAAAATCTGAATTGACTTCTTCAAGCAACGCTTGGAAGTCGATAGGTGTTTTCTTGTTTGCCATTTATCACACATTCCTCTCTCATCTATAAGAAACTCTCTTCATTCCGCGGTTGAAACAGCGACGATATCTGTATCACTATTTCTCCGGCTTCACTAATAAATTATCACGTATTCCTCCGAAATACAAGCTTTAAGCACAAATTTTCACCATTTAAAAAAATTATAACAATCCCTATCTCTGTTAAAATAGTGAAGGTAATCACAAGGTAGTAAGCGGTTTACATTTTTTCTAAAAAAACATAGAGATGTTTCTCCCCTTTTATAACAATCGTTTCTTTTCTGTATTCAAGTTGTTACAACCTTTTACCAATCACTGTATTAATTTTTTTCTCGATAGTGAGTGATTACACAAACCACTTACTTTAATTTTATCCTTAACATAGGCTTTTTTACAAACAATAAGCCTGTCCAACTACATATTTCTTTTAATTAACAGGCAATACGCCAACTTTTCCAGAAATTTCTTCACAAAATAAAAAAGAAAAGAAAAAATAACAAAAGTTACTCTTTCTTTTCTTACTATTGCTTCTCTTTCGCTTCCAACCATGTACGTAGTTTGTCCATTCGTGAAACGAACAATGGTAGGACATCAGGACTCATACGGCTATAGTTGATTCTTAAACCAATGTCTTCGCCAAAAAGATAACCTGGAGCCACACCTAACCCCTCACGTAATAATCTTTCTGCTAATACTTTCGTGAACTTTTCACCCTCCCAAGTCAACCAGCCATAATATCCGCCTGCAAGAGGGGCTAAATGAAAGAAGTCTTGCGAATCGACCCAACTACGTAAAAGCTGACTGTTCTTTTCTAGTCGTTGACACAGACTTGCCATGTTTTGGTCAAAAGAAGAATCAAAAACAGCAGTTGCGGCCATTTGTGTAAAGATACTCAAAGAGACATCCATCATTTTTTGTGCCTCAGACAATCGTTGGATCAGAATAGTTGGGCCCACGATCCAACCAATTTTAGTCGTTTCCCCCAACAAACGCGATAACGAGCCGACATACAAGACATTTTCCGGATCAATCGCATGGATCGGAGCGATCGAAGCTTGTTTCTCCGGAGAAAAGGCTAAATCTGCAAATACATCGTCTTCTATGATCGGCAATTGGTATTTGCGGCACAGCGCGACTAAACGTTGGCGACGTTCAGCAGCCATCACTGTACCTGTCGGATTTTGAAAATTTGGATTGACTAAGACCGCTTTGATCTTATGCTTATGAATAGCTTCTTCCAATTTTTCTAGATCAATCCCTTGATCATCCATCGGAATACCGAACAAGCGGGTACCAAGTGCTTTAAACAATGGCAAGCGGTAGAAAAAAGTGGGGGATTCCACCGCGATGGCATCTCCTACCGACAAAATGGTTTGTAAAATCAGAAAGATCGCTTGTTGTCCCCCACCAGTGATTAGCAATTGACTTTTTTTAAACGAAAATCCGTTATTTCTGGTCAAGCGTTCTCTGATCTGCGCCATCAGCGGTTGATACCCAAACACGGAAACGGCTTGTTCTTCTTTTAAAATACCTTCTAATGTATAATTGGGCATCTTCATATTAGGTAATACATCAAGCGGCATTTCACTTGAATATAAATCTAAAAAATCGGATTTCCGACTTGCTTCTTTGACTTTTTCTCCGTAACTATCAACGATTTTATCGTATCTTGCAGAGATCAATTGACGCCAATCGATCCGCGGCTCTGAAAAATCACCCCAAGTCACCGAAGAAATAAACCGACCACTCCCTTGACGACTTTCCAATATCCCTAGCCCACGCAATTCATCTAACGCATGAACAACAGTCGTACGATTCACACCAAAAAAATCAGCAAACATTCTTTCAGAAGGTAATTTATCTCCTGGTTGCAATTGCCCATTTTCGATTTTCTTCAAAATTTGATCCATGATCTGTTGGTAAGCAGAACCTTTATGTTTAGTTATTCTCGTCCACATGTGCATTCTCCAAATATTTACTTTCTACTATTGTAGCTTAGTTTCAAAAAGAAAGAAAATGTAAAAAAAGGGAGTGGGACATTCGTTCACCTCACCCACCTATAACCGAATAAACGGCGGGAACAAAAGTAACCTCTTCGAAAAATAAGGCGCCATCCACAAAAATTTGAAAAACAATTTTCGTGGATGGCGCCTTATTTCTCGAGGCTGAACACTTCCGTCCCGACCTCTCTTACTTCGAATTAAATCGTATCCCCATTGAAAATCGAGTTTTTAACGATGACATAATCGACTTTACGAATCGATTCTAAATCACGACCACCGGCATAAGAAATCGAAGATTGTAAATCTTGTTGCATTTCAACTAACGTATCTTTTAAAGATCCTTTGTGTTGAATCCAAATTTTCTTACCTTCAACATTTTTCTTTTCGCCTTTTTGGAATTCAGAAGCTGATCCAAAATATTCTTTGTAAACGACACCGTTCTCAACTTTTGTTTCTCCTGGTGATTCTTCGTGTCCTGCAAACAATGAACCGATCATCACCATCGTCGCACCAAAACGTACTGATTTCGCGACATCTCCAGGTGTACGGATACCACCGTCAGCAATGATAGGTTTGCGGGCAGCTTTCGCGCACCATCTTAGTGCCGCTAATTGCCAACCACCAGTACCAAAACCAGTTTTGATTTTTGTGATACATACTTTTCCTGGGCCAATGCCGACTTTCGTTGCATCTGCTCCAGCGTTTTCTAATTCTCGAACGGCTTCTGGCGTGCCGACGTTCCCTGCAATGACAAACGTATCTGGTAAATGCTTTTTGATATGCTGGATCATCGCGATCACAGCATTTGAATGTCCATGGGCAATATCAATTGTAATATAATCTGGTACAAGCGATTTTTCTGCTAATTCTTCTACAAAAGCATACTCGTCTTTTTTCACTCCTACACTAATAGAAGAAATTAAATTTCTTGCTTTCATTTTTTCGATAAATGGGATTCGTGCTTCTTCTTCAAAACGATGCATGATATAGAAATAACCATTTTCAGCTAAAAATTCCGCAATCGTTTCATCAATGATCGTTTGCATATTTGCTGGTACAACCGGCATTTTAAATGTATGTGAACCTAAATTCACAGTTGTATCACATTCTGAACGGCTGTTTACGATACATTTATTAGGAATCAGTTGAATATCTTCGTAATCAAATACTTTCATCATATCGTCCTCTCGATTTCATATTCGCAAAAAACACGAACATTATCTACTTTTTACGTGCTCATTTTTAGCACCTCAAGTAATTTAACGTAATTTCATAAAAAAATCAAGCTTTTTATTATAAAAAAGTTGTATTTTACCTTTAATTAAGTTTTCGTGTAAAAAAAAGCGAACATTTTTAAACGTTCGCTTTTTTTGATGCTACCTTATTTTTTTGTTTGTAAAATCACAATGATTCTTAACGACTTTTTTCATGGTTACTTGTTGTTGGGCGATTTTGTTGGAAATCTCCCGCCATTTTTTTCGCACGATTCGTCCGGTCAGCGAAAGAGCCTTGCGCTTTCAACTGAGCTACTTGTTGGAGTTTTCGGTCCGTCTGTACATGCTTATCTACATCAACTATTCTCAGTACTCCCGCACCTAAACTACGTACATAATCGATCGCTGACAGCAGTTTAGGAGTATAGTGTGATTTGCTTATTGCTTTTAGATCAGTTAATGCCTGACCACGCTGATAATTCAAACTTTTCAGCGTATGGCTCCCATTAACATACTGCTCTTTCCCGTTGATTTGCGCTCTGGTTTCAAAAAGTTCTCCCTCTTTTTTATTTAAATGGATCAAACTTTCTGCGTAATTCAACATACTTGAATGGAGTGATTCGATCGAATTGATGACGGGGGCTGCAATATGTTCAATAGAATGATGCGACTCCAAACCTCTTTTGAAATCCATGCGAAAATCAGGATTTTCTAAATCTTCACGATGCTGTAATACTTGTTTCGTTAAGGTTTTTAAATCATTTTTCCATTCATTTGATTCTTTATGTAGTACTTTAAACTCAGCTGACAAACGATCTTTACGTGTTTGTAGCGTTTTTTTACTTAGATTTAGATCAACCGATTGCGGAATTTTTGCTTCACCACGAGCGAAAGTTACATCCTGACCAAGGAAGGAAGTGATATTTGAAATCAATTGTTGAAACACCTTGGGATAAAACTGTTCGTTACGTTTTTCAAGCATGAATCTTGCCGAATTTTCCTGATAACCCATTCTTTCGAAAGCCTTGCTTGGTTGATGAAAGCCCGCATGCAATTTTAATCGGATAGATTGGATATGTTTCTCCATTTTTTCCATCCGCATGGCGTTGGCTACCCACATTTCAATCTTATTTTCATAAGAATTGATTGGGTTGATGAGTTTTTTTGCTTGTCTTTCATTTTCGGGAAATTTATTCAATAAGTTATTTTGTTCTTTGATGATCTCATTATATAGTTTTTGTTGTGTTTTATGTAATGTACTAAAATCGGCGTATAAGTATTTTCTCTCATCTTGTAATAGTTTCCTTAACTGTTTATCCATTGATTCTCCTCTTTTCTTCGATACTGTTCATCGTTTTTCTATTTTTGTAAAAACCGACTCTCTTTCTCATAAAAAACAGAGAGTCGGCTAACGATATCTTTTATTTTATGGCAAAATATTGCCAGCAGCACGATACAATTCATACCAATCTTCTCGAGTCATATCGATCATCGATGCTTTCGCGATTTCTTCAATCCTTGTCAGATTCATCGTTCCAGCGATCACCTGCATATTTGCAGGATGACGTAAGATCCACGCCGACGCTAACCCTGTTGGTGTCGTATGATATTTTTCTGCCAGTTCGTTTAACGACTGATTCAATTCTGGGAATTTTTCATTTCCAATGAATACACCTTCAAAGAAGCCATATTGATAAGGCGACCACGCTTGGATCGTCATCTCATGTAAACGAGAATAATCTAGGATACTGCCATCATGGTCAATACTTGCTTGATCCGTCATGTTCACATGGATTCCCTGATCGATCATTTCGGAATGTTTAAGACCAAATTGTAATTGGTTCGCCAGTAATGGCTGGTTCACATATTTTTTCAATAACTCGATCTGCATTGGTTTTTGATTGCTCACACCAAAGAAACGAACCTTGCCAGATCGCTCCAACTCATCAAACGCTTCCGCCACTTCTTCGGGTTCAACGAGCGTGTCTGGACGATGAAGTAACAAGGCATCAACGTATTCCATATCTAATCTACGCAAGCTATCTTCAACCGATTGAATGATGTGTTTTTTTGAGAAATCAAACATCTTTCCTGGTACGATCCCGCATTTCGTTTGGATAAATAATTCATCACGTTTTAGCGAAGTTTTTGCTAACGCTTGAGCAAAAATTGTTTCACAGTCCCCACCACCGTAAATATCCGCATGGTCAAAAAAATTGATGCCATTTTCAAAAGCTGTTTCAATCACTTTTTCAGGTTGCTCAGAACCATTCAAACGCATACAACCTAAAATGACGGAGGATACGAGCTGGTCGGAAGTCCCTAAACGAATCTTTTTCATCAAATCTCATCCTTTCTTAGCAACTCGATTTTACCATAACCATCATGAAAAGGCTTCAAAAAAAATAAAACTATTTTTCCGTTTCTGCAAAAAATAGTTTTATTTCTTTATGTGACTTTTACTTTTGTACCAAGGCTTTTGAGCCGATATCCGTCCGATAGAATGTACGTTCAGTATTCTTGACTTTTAAAACAGAGTATATTTTTTCTTGCGCTTCTTCGATTGTCTGACCACTCGCTTCCACCAAATAGATCCGTCCCCCTGCACCTACCAGTTCTTTCGCTTGTTCCTCTACCCCCGCATAATAGACGGCCACATCTGGATCAGCTGAAAAATCTGGAAGCAAGGCTCCTTTTTGGTATTTTCCTGGATAGCCTTCTGCCGCAACGACTACACCTAAGCAAACTCCTTCTGTCTCCCATGTTAACTCGACTGCCCTTCCTGTTAATAGGCGGTCAATGATTTCCGCTAGATCACTTTTAAGTCGTGGCAACACAACTTGCGTCTCAGGATCACCAAACCGAGCGTTGAATTCGATTACTTTTGGTCCTTCTGCTGTGGCAATCAGCCCTGCATATAAAATACCAGTAAATGAACACCCTATCTCTTTCATCCCTCGCACTGCTGGTTTCAATACTTTTTCGACAGCCTGATCAACCATGGTTTGAGGGATTTGCGGCACAGGTGTATAAGCGCCCATTCCGCCAGTATTAGGACCTTTATCCCCATTATACGCTCGCTTATGGTCTTGCGAGATCACCATGGGATAAACTTCTTTATCTCGGACAAAAGCAAGTAAAGAGAACTCTTCTCCTGACAAGAACTCTTCCACGACGATTTTCTGCCCACTAGCACCAAACCGATCATTTTCTAGCATCTCTGAAGCGGCTTCGACAGCGGCTTCGAGGGTTTCCGCCACAACGACCCCTTTACCAGCAGCTAATCCGTCTGCTTTGATAACGATCGGTGCGCCTTTTGCTTCAATGTATTCTCTCGCTTCGGCAAAACGGGTAAACGTTTGTGACTCTGCAGCAGGAATACCTTGACGTGCCATCAACTCTTTGGCAAAGCTCTTTGAACCTTCAATTAAGGCTGCAGCTTTTGTTGGGCCAAAAATCGCTAATCCTTCCGCTTGAAAATCATCAACGATCCCATTGAGTAGAGGGATTTCTGGACCAACAAATGTCCAGGCGATCCCTTCAGCTCGAGCAAATTCGATCAATCCTTCATGATCCGTTTCAACAAGATCCACCAAGTGAACCCCATCTTTTTTCATTCCTGCATTTCCAGGTGCGCAATACACAGCTTCAACTAATGGACTAGCTAAAAGTTTTTTGCTTATCGCATGTTCTCGCCCGCCCGAGCCAATCACTAAACACTTCATTTTATCCGCTCCTTCTTAATGTCTAAAATGACGCACGCCGGTAAATACCATTGCGATACCATACTTGTTTGCCATATCGATCGAGGCTTGATCTTTGATACTTCCTCCCGGCTGGATGATTGCTTTGATGCCATGCTTCGCAGCGTATTCGACAGAGTCATCCATTGGGAAGTAAGCATCACTTGCAAGCGCGGCTGTTTCGGCTTTAGCACCAGCTTGTTCGATCGCAAGCTTGACCGAACCCACACGATTCATTTGGCCGGCACCAATACCGAGGGTTTGCTGTTGATTTGCAACGACGATCGCATTTGATTTCACATGTTTGACCGCTTTCCAAGCAAAAGCCATCGCTGCTTGCTCTTCTTTGGTGGGTTGACGATCGGTGACTACGGTCCAACTTTCTGGTTCTTCCATTGCACGATCATCTTGTTGGACCAGTAAACCTCCTAAGACAGAGACCATTTCGTTAGCATTTCCTTCCACATTCGAGAAATCGACTTGCAACAGACGGAGATTTTTCTTCGTTTTCAGTACAGCTAGGGCCTCTTCACTGTAACTAGGAGCGATAATGATTTCTAAAAACAATTGAGTCATTGCTTGTGCACTAACCAAATCGACTTCCCGATTCAATACGATAATGCCGCCAAAGATCGATACTGGATCAGCAGCATAAGCAGCTTCCCACGCAGAGAAAATCGTCTCGCCACTTCCGATCCCACATGGATTCATATGTTTCAACGCAACGACAGTTGGTTCCGTGAACTCTCTCATGATACGTAACGCAGCATCCGCATCACGAATATTATTGAAAGAAAGTTCCTTACCGTGCAATTGTTCCGCACTTGCAATCGAATAACTCGTTGGTAAAGCCGCTTGATAAAATGCTGCTTCTTGATGGCTATTCTCGCCATAGCGAAGGTCTTGTTTGCGCGTATAAGTAAGGGTTAGATTCTCAGGATCTTTTTCACCCACAGCTTCTGTGAGATATTGACCAATCAACGCATCATAAGCAGCCGTATGACGAAAAACTTTTGCTGCTAACTTTCTACGTGTCTCAAGGCTCGTGTGACCTTCTTGCTGGATTTCTGCTAAAACGATCGCATAATCAACGGGATCAACGATGGCTGTTACGAAAGCATGATTTTTTGCAGCACTTCGCAACATGCTCGGTCCACCGATATCAATATTTTCGATCGCATCTGCTTCGGTCGTTTCTGGTTTTAAGATCGTTTCCTTGAATGGATAAAGGTTGACACAGACAATATCGATTGGTTGGATGGCTTCTTTTTCCATTGCCTCCATATGGCTTTCACTATCGCGACGCCCTAATAATCCTCCGTGGATTTTTGGATGTAAAGTTTTTACTCGGCCATCCATCATCTCAGGAAAACCAGTCACTTCATCGATAGAAATGGTTTCGATTCCTGCTTCTTCCAAAGCTGTTTTAGTTCCACCTGTGGAAATGATCTCTATATCGGCAGCACGTAGTCCTTTCGCAAAGTCAATGACCCCAGTCTTATCTGAAACACTTATTAACGCTCTTGTCATTTTTTTACATCTCCCATATTTACTATATTTGCAATCACTTCTGGAAAGATCTGATGTTCGATCTGATGGATTTTTTGTTCCAATGTAGCTAATGTATCTTCTTTTTCGATCATCACTTTTTCCTGACGAATGATTGGTCCAGTATCCACCCCACGATCGATATAATGGACAGTCACACCTGTTTCCTTCACGCCTGCTTCAAAAGCATCGCGAATCCCATGAAGACCGGGAAAATTCGGTAATAACGAAGGATGGATATTGATCATTTTATTTTCATAAGTTGACAGTAAGCCTTCACCAACGATTCGCATATAGCCTGCCAGTACGATCAAATCAATCTCTCGGTTTGCTAATTCTTCAAGGATCGCTTGTTCGTACTCCGTTTTGGATGCAAACTCTTTCGGTGAAAAACAGGTGCTCGGAACTTGCGCTTTTTTTGCCCGTTGTAAAACATAGGCATGTGGCTGATCACAAAACAACCACTCGATTGTCGCAGAAAGTCGGTTCTTTTTAAAATAATCGACCAGCGCTTGAAAGTTACTGCCATTTCCTGAAGCAAAGACGGCAATCTTCATTTTTTCCCCTCTGCGATCACGACTTTTTGCTCCTCAAACGGTACGACTTGCCCGATTTGATAGACTTCTTCGCCAGATTTACGGATTTGATCAATGATTTCACTCGCATGTTCAGGAGAAACTGCAATGACCATTCCAATGCCCATGTTAAAGATCTCATACATTTCATGTGCAGGGATCTCACCATACTTTTGCAAACAATCGAAGATCGGTAAAACTGGCCATGTGCCTAGATCGATGCGGGCAGCAACATTTTCTGGCAACATCCGCGGAATATTCTCAATGAACCCGCCACCTGTAATATGTGCGGCACCTTTGATCTTCTCTTTTTTGATTAATGGTAATAAAGTCGAAACATAGATTTTTGTCGGTTCAAGCAACACATCTGCCAAAGAGGTATCCAACCTTTCGATCGTTTCTTCTAATGAAAAACCTTGCTGTTCAAAAAAGATTTTACGAACCAAAGAGTACCCATTGGAATGGATGCCACTAGAAGGCAAACCTAGCAAGATATCACCTGTTGTGATCGATTGACCAGTAATCAATTGCGCTTTTTCCGCAATCCCTACCGCAAAACCTGCCAGATCATAATCGTCCCCTTGATACATACCTGGCATTTCTGCTGTTTCGCCACCGATCAATGCCATGTTTGCTGAAACACAACCAGTAGCAACGCCTGATACGACTTTTTCTAGACGTTCTGGGTCATTTTTACCTGTTGCCAAATAATCTAAAAAGTATAAAGGTTCTGCCCCTTGTGCCAAAATATCATTGACACACATCGCGACACAATCGATACCGATCGTTTCATGGCAATCTGCGGCGATAGCTACAGCTAACTTAGTACCCACACCGTCTGTCCCGGAAACTAAGACAGGTTCTTTTAATTGGAATCCACTAAGGTCAAAGCAGCCACCAAAGCCTCCTAATGCACCCATCACACCGATTCTTTCTGTTTTCTTCACATGTTTTTTGATGCGATCCACGACTTCATACCCCGCTTCTACATCCACACCCGCTTTTGCATAAGCATTACCCATTTGATTACTTGCTCCTTTCATTTGCTCCGTTTAAAAAAAAGATACTTTTTCTTTTAAAGATTCTTGGTATTTTTCTTCGTAGTCATATAGCGGTGTCGGATAATCGCCGTTGAAATAAGCCATACATAACCCTGAATAAGGGGAATCTTTTTGTAGGCCGATTGCTCCAATCAAGCCTTCTTCACTCAAGAAATCCAACGAATCTGCGCCGATACATTCTCTGATCTCTTCGATGGAATGATTCGCTGCGATCAGTTCTTTTCTCGTTTGGATGTCGATCCCGTAAAAACATGGATATTTCAATGGTGGAGATGCGATCCGCACATGGACTTCCTTTGCTCCAGCTTCTTTTAATAGATTGACGATTCTTCGGCTGGTAGTGCCGCGAACGATCGAATCATCGACCATAATGATTTTTTTCCCTTCCACAACGCCCCGAACCGCAGAAAGTTTCATCCGCACACCTTGTTCTCTTAATTCTGGGGTTGGTTGGATGAACGTACGTGCCACATATTGATTTTTCACCAAGCCGATTTCATATGGGATACCACTTGCTTCAGCATAACCACTGGCTGCTGACAACGAAGAATTGGGCACACCAACCACCATATCTGCTTCGATCGGCGCTTCAGCCGCTAAACGTCTCCCCATATTTTTACGTGCTGTATGCACATTGATCCCTGCAATATCAGAATCCGGACGTGCAAAGTAAATATATTCCATGGAACAAATCGCCAATTGAGTATCTGTCGTGTATTGCTCGATCGTATAGCCATCATCATTGATGATCACGATTTCTCCTGGCAAGACATCACGTACAAACCGCGCACCGATCCCTTCCAGCGCACAGGTTTCAGAAGTAATGACATATGTGCCATTTTTCATTTGACCAATGGCTAATGGGCGAAAACCATTAGGGTCTAGTGCCGCAACCATCGCGTCTTCTGTCAGTAATAAGTAAGCAAATCCGCCTTTTACCTCAGCCAAGGCTTCCTTTAATCTGTCTAAAAACGTTTCTTCGTTACTACGACGGATCAAATGCATCAAGATCTCTGTATCTGAATTTGAATGAAAGATGGCACCATCTTTTTCTAAAGACGTCCGTAAAGAGCGAGCATTCGTCAGATTGCCATTATGAGCCAACCCAATCGATTGATCGTAAAATTTGAATAAAAAAGGTTGGATATTATCCACACTGCCATTGCCTGCGGTAGCATAGCGAACGTGACCGATCGCTGCTTGTCCAGATAAAGCTGCTAGTTTTCTTGGATCTTTGAATACCTCTGAAAGAAGCCCAAGATCACGGTGACCATATAATTTCCCATCATCATTTGATACGATGCCAGCACCTTCTTGCCCACGATGCTGCAAACTATGCAAACCAAAGTAAGTGACATTGGCAGCTTGAGGATGTCCCCAAACACCGAACACTCCACATTCTTCATTGATGCTTCTTACTTCATAAGACATTCGATTGCTTCCTCCCAAGACTGTTTCGCCGAAGCGACTGCCAAGTCAACTCTTCCATCATTTGCTTGTATCACCAATTGTTTTTCTTCCGTTACGTGACCAAGAAGTGTCCCACGCTCACCAGCTAATGTTTCAAAGGCTTGTTGGTTTTCTTTTGTTACAGATACAATAAAACGCGATTGTGATTCAGAAAACAGATGAGCAGCTGGCAGATCAACTCTCGTTGAAACACCGAAACCATTTGTGAACGCTGATTCCGCAATAGCCACCGCTAACCCACCTTCTGCACAGTCATGCGCACTTTGGATCAGTCCAGCTTTGATTGCTTCTAACATCAAGGTTTGGTTTTCTTTTTCGGTAGTTAGATCAAAATGCTCCACCATTCCTTCGATCCTACCTAGCTGCAGCTTTTGTAATTCGCTGCCGTTAAAGTCTGCAAACGTCTGGCCGATCACATAGATCACATCTCCTGCTTGTTTGAACTCTTGGGTAGTGATATGTTCGTGGGCTTCGATCAATCCGACCATACCGATCATCGGCGTTGGATAGATCGCTTGGCCATCTGTCTCGTTATATAGAGAAACATTTCCTGAGATCACAGGTGTTTCCAACATTTCACATGCTTTAGCAATTCCATCAGCTGAGTACGATAACTCCCAGAATACTTCTGGTTTATCTGGAGAACCATAGTTCAAACAATCCGTAATCGCTAAAGGTTGACCACCACTTGCGACAATATTTCTTGCTGCTTCCGCAACAACAATCTGACCACCAATTTCTGGATCTAGATAAATATAACGAGCATTACAGTCTGTCGTCATCGCTAACGCTTTTTTGGTCCCGCGAATACGCAAAACTGCGGCATCACTACCTGGAGCAACCACTGTATTGGTTTGGACACGCGAATCATACGTCTCATAAATCGAACGTTTTGATGCGATCGTCGGTTGCTTCAACAACGCAGTCAATACTTCATTTGGATCAGAGATCACTGGTTGGTATTGACCTAATTCACGGAATTTTGCCATCCGTTCTGGTTCAACCATTTCTTTCTGATAGACAGGCGCATCTTCTGCCAAGGCATCTACCGGAAGATTGGCTACTTCTTTTCCATGATGATACAAACGGTACTGACCATCATCTGTTACTTTTCCAATCGTCACCGCGTCTAGATCGTATTTTTGGAATAGTGCTTGGACACGCGCTTCTGAACCAGCCTTCACACAGATCAACATCCGTTCTTGGGATTCAGATAACATCATTTCATAAGGGGTCATCTGCGATTCACGCTGCGGTACATCGTCCAAGGTCAATACCAAACCAAAGCCTGCTTTTGAGGCCATTTCTGAACTTGATGAAACAAGTCCTGCCGCACCCATATCTTGGATGCCGACAAGAATGTCTGAGTGGTCCAAAATCAATTCCAAACAAGCTTCTAACAATAATTTCTCCATAAAAGGATCGCCCACTTGCACAGCTGAACGTTGTTGTTCTTCTTCCTGACTAAATTCTTCGGAGGCAAATGTCGCACCGTGGATACCATCCCGACCTGTCTTAGCGCCTACATACATGATCGAATTGCCAACACCTGATGCTTGTCCTTTTTGGATATCTTTATGATCGATCAACCCAACACACATGGCATTTACCAATGGATTCCCCTCATAACAAGGATCAAAGGCGATCTCACCACCAACTGTCGGTACGCCAATACAATTACCATACCCTCCGATACCAGCAACAACTTCTTCTAACAGGTATTTTGTACGAGGATTATCTAATTCGCCAAAACGCAGTGAATCAAGTAGAGCAATCGGACGTGCACCCATACTGAAAATATCACGAATAATGCCCCCAACACCTGTTGCTGCGCCTTCATAAGGTTCGACTGCCGAAGGATGATTGTGGCTTTCTGCTTTAAAAACCACTGCTTGTCCGTCTCCAATGTCAACGATCCCCGCGCCTTCACCAGGCCCTTGTAAGACATTCGGCCCACTTGTTGGGAATTTTCTTAAGATCGGCTTGGAGTTTTTGTAAGAACAGTGTTCACTCCACATGACTGAGAACAGACCGGTCTCTGTATAATTAGGCATTCTACCTAAGATGTCTTCTTCGATCATCCGGTATTCTTCATCCGTCAGTCCCCATTGCGTATAAATCTTTTGTTCTTTGATTTCTAATGCAGTTGGCTCCATCATTGTTTTCATTTATGCAGTCACCTTTCCGAAATTCTTCAATAGCGAAGCGAAGAAACGTTTGCCATCTTCTGAGCCAAGTAATGCTTCCATTGCTCGTTCTGGATGGGGCATCATCCCTAACACATTTCCTGCTTTGTTTGTAATCCCTGCAATGTTGGCCACACTGCCGTTGAGATTTTCTCCCTCGTAGGTAAACACGATTTGGTTGTTGTCGATCAGTTCTTGAAGCGTCTCTTCGTCACAAAAATAATTGCCTTCTCCATGGGCCACCGGCAACTGGATCACTTCATTTTTGTCGTACTCTGAAGTAAAGGATGTTTGATTGTTAACTTTCAGTGATGCTGACTTACAGATAAAACGTAATGAATCATTTCTTCTTAATACGCCTGGTAGCAATCCAGCCTCCGTCAACACTTGGAATCCATTACATGTACCAAAAACAGGTTTTCCTTCTTCCGCAAAACGAATCACTTCATCCATGATTGTTGAAAAACGAGCAATCGCTCCACAACGTAAGTAATCGCCGTAAGAAAAGCCGCCAGGGATCAATACTCCGTCATACCCTTCAAGAGAAGATTCGTCATAACGAACATAGTCTGCTTCTGCGCCCATCACATCACGGATCGCCCAAAGCAAGTCCGCATCACAATTCGATCCAGGAAAAACAATCACGGCAAATTTCATGCTAAACTTCCTCCATTTTGTTGATTTCATAACGATACGTTTCCATATTGACATTTGCTAATAAACGATCGCAAATCGCTTCGATCGTTGCTTCTACTTCCTCTTCACTAGCTGAGACTTGGATTTCAAAATACTTCCCGATACGAATATCTTCAATGTTGTCGTAGCCTAAACGATGTACCGCATTTTTAACTGCCTCTCCTTGTGGATCTAATACTGAATCTTTATATGTTACGTACACTTTTACAAAATACATGATTTATTCTCCTTTATTTTCGAGTGATAATTGATTTAAACGATCGAGTACTTCTTGATAGACAGGAATGATGTTGCCGATCTTTCGCCGGTAGACATCCTTATCCATATGTTCCTTAGTGGTAAGATCCCATAAGCGACATGTATCCGGAGAAATTTCATCTGCTAATTCGATCTCGCCAGTCGCAGTACGTCCAAATTCCACTTTAAAATCGACTAATCGTAAATTGATTTTTTTGAATAGTTCTATCAGATGGTCATTGATTTGCAACGCTTGTTTTTTAAGCTCCGCTATCTCTTCAGGCGTTGCTAACTCTAAGAAACCAACGTGGGCATCATTAATGAAGGGATCATCTAGTTCATCTTTTTTGTAATAAAATTCAACGATCGGTGTCGGTAGCACTTGCCCTTCTTCTACTCCTAGGCGTTTTGAAAAACTTCCAGCTGAAATATTTCTGACGACCACTTCTAAGAGAATGATCGACCGTTTTTTAATCAATTGTTCGGTTTTTGACAATTTCTCAATAAAATGATTTTTTATTCCTTGATTCGATAAGTATTCAAAAATAGCACTTGTGATTTGATTGTTCAATTCTGCTTTCCCTTGCATTTGGTCTTTCATTCCACCGTTGAGGGCAGTCACTTGATCTAGATACTCCACCCACAGGACAGTTTCATCATTCGTGTTAAACATTCTTTTTGCTTTTCCTTCATAGAGCAAGTTCTGTTTTTCCATGTCTACGACTCCTTGTTTGTTAACGTTGTATTACCAACACACATTATTTGTTCGTCTTTTCACTTTAAATTTTACCAAGGGTCAGTAATCAAATCAATACAAAAGTGTACATTTAAACCATTAAAAACATTTAATGTTCGTCTTTCGCACTTTTATTAAGAATAGTTGTTCTTCGTTAAGAAGCGTTTACACATTTATTGATTGGTGATATAGTAGATTTAAAGAAAACAGTTAGAGGTTTCAAGGAGGTAACTAAATGGAAGATCCAAGTACGTCTGCCCAACGCTTTTTACTCGATTTATCTGTTGAAGAAAAATCACGCTTATACAATGATCTACTTGCTATCAAAGATGTTGATGCCTGCATGAAGGATCGAAGTTTTTATACATTTAGAAAACTTCGACGTGCAGCAAAACGACAATCGGAGTGTCGAAAACGAACATTCCATTACTTGACCCAAAACAACCATGAACTAGTGATCAAACAAATCCATGAGCAAAAGTTATTCAAGCATCATTACCGATTGCTCGTGACCTTCGATCAACAAGAATTTGGCTATACATTTGTTGAAACATTATTGAATCTTCTACATTCCCAACATTTCAATTTGGGTCATCAAATGGCTTATGCTTAAACCAAAAAGAACATCCCTCAGAAGTTAGTCTGAAGGATGTTCTTTTTTTCTTGCATTTAAAAAAATAGTTCTAGCTAGTGATTGTTCGTTTTTTTCGATCAGTCGAGAAACATTGTTAACATCTATTCTTACTGAATGGTTTATGCTAAACCGACACGTTCAAAAATGACATCCACATTTTTCATATGGTGGTTGTAATCAAATGCTTCAGCGATTTCTTCTGGTGTCAAAACAGAAGTGATCGCTTCGTCTTCTTCAAGTAAAGGACGGAAGGACACTTGATTATCCCACGCATATGCTGTCTTAGGTTGAACAAGATCATACGCTTCTTCTCTTGGCATCCCTTTATCAATCAATTTCAACATGACACGTTGGCTATAGATCAAGCCAAATGTCGCATCCATGTTACGTTTCATGTTTTCTGGGAATACCGTTAGATTTTTAACGATATTGCCGAAGCGGCTCAACATATAATCAAGTAGGATCGTTGTATCAGGTAGAATGATCCGTTCTGCAGAAGAATGGGAGATATCTCTTTCGTGCCACAACGAAACATTTTCATAAGCGGTAATCATATGCCCACGGATCACTCGCGCTAAGCCAGCCATATTTTCTGAACCGATCGGATTACGTTTATGTGGCATAGCAGATGAGCCTTTTTGTCCTTTAGCAAAAAATTCTTCGACTTCTCGTGTTTCCGATTTTTGAAGTCCACGAATCTCTGTCGCAAAGCGTTCGATACTGGTCGCAATCAATGACATTGTCGCAAAATATTCGGCATGTAGATCACGTGGTAAAACTTGCGTCGATACTTCTTGCGGACGGATGCCTAGTTTTTCGCAGACATATTCTTCAATGAACGGAGGGATATTCGCAAACGTACCAACAGCACCGGAGATTTTCCCTGCTTCTACGCCTTTTGCTGCATGTTCAAAACGTTCGATATTTCGTTTCATCTCAGAATACCAAGTAGCTAATTTAAGACCGAAAGTGGTTGGCTCAGCATGCACACCATGCGTACGTCCCATCATGACTGTATACTTATGCTCTTTGGCTTTTTCACCAATGATCGCTGTGAAACGTTTCAAATCTTCGCGCAAAATGTCATTTGCTTGTTTGATTTGGTAACCATAAGCTGTATCCACCACATCTGTACTTGTTAATCCATAATGAACCCATTTACTTTCGTCACCAAGTGTTTCCGAAACTGCTCGAGTAAAAGCAACGACATCGTGGCGTGTCGATTGCTCAATCTCTAAAATACGAGCGATATCAAAAGACGCGTGTTCACGGATTTTCGCTACATCTTCTTTAGGTATTTCTCCTAATTCTGCCCAAGCTTCATCAGCAAGTATTTCAACTTCTAACCATGCTTGATATTTATTTTGCTCTGTCCAAATATTGCCCATTTCAGGTCGTGTATAACGTTCTAACATCAACTATTCTCCTTTAATCCCAAATATTCGTTTTTTCGATTTCTTTCAATGTCGACTCGATATCTTCTGTCAAAATCGTGATGTGTCCCATCTTACGACCTTTTTTCGCTTGTTTCTTGCCATAGAAATGAAATTTCCAATCTTGTTTTTTCGCAATCAAATTGTAACTTTCTAATAGTTGTTCACCTAAAACGTTGACCATGACGGCATCACTTAACAATGGGACTTTTTTAGGTAAAGGCCAACCGCAAATCCCACGGATATGCGCATCAAATTGTGTCATTCCGCATGCTTCTAAGGTGTAATGTCCTGAATTGTGTGGACGCGGTGCCAATTCATTCACATACAATCCACCAGTCTTCGTCAAAAACATTTCGACGCCCAGTGCACCGGACAAACTCACTGCTTCAGCAATCACTTTAGCAATTCTTTCTGCCTCTTCGATCACATCCGCTGAAACAGTTGCTGGCGCAATCGTTTCATGGAGAATATTATTACAATGGATATTTTCAACAACTGGAAATGTCGTATATTGCCCTTGCCCATTGCCTGCGACCATGATCGATAGTTCTTTTTCAAATGGAATCCAAGCTTCTAATACGCAAGTTCCTTCTCTTAAAAGATCCATCGCAGGAGCTAAGTCCGCTCGACTCTTCAGTACATATTGCCCCTTACCGTCATATCCGCCACGAGTTGTTTTCAAGACACAAGGATAACCGATACCATCGATTGCATCTTGGATATCTGTGGGACTGACGATCGTTGCATGTGGAGCGATCACGATATTATTTGTTTCTAAAAATGATTTTTCTAGTAGACGATCTTGCGTGATCGCCAACAAATCTGTTCCTTGAGGAATAAATGACATCGGCAAAATCGCATTCAGTGCTTCCACACTCACATTCTCAAATTCGTAGGTGATAACCTCAGTTCGTCTTGCAAGTTCTTCTAGAGCAAACGTATCATCGTAGGAACTTTCAATGTGCCAGTCCGCTACTTGAGCAGCCGGACAATCATTCATCGGATCAAGCACACCGACTTTGAATCCCATCTCTTTTGCACTGATCGCCATCATGCGACCTAACTGTCCACCACCGACGATTCCGATCGTCGAGCCTGGTAATAATGGTTTAACCAAGTTGATCACTACTTTCTATTACAGATTCAACCGACATTGCGCGTCGTTTCGCTAATGCAGCCTCCAACTCTAAATCATACATTGAAAGCATCTGTATCGCAAGTAGACCGGCATTAATTGCGCCTGCTTTTCCAATCGCTGTCGTCGCCACAGGCACGCCGCCTGGCATTTGGACAATGGATAGCAAAGAATCCAATCCGTTCAATGTTCGACTTTGAACAGGAACACCAATAACCGGTAATGTCGTCTTTGCAGCAACCATCCCTGGTAAATGAGCTGCTCCTCCCGCACCTGCAATAATCACTTTTATACCTTTTTCTCGAGCTTCTTCTGCATACGAAAACATCAAATCTGGTGTTCGATGTGCTGAAACTACTTTCTTTTCAAAAGAAACGCCAAATTCTTCAATAATCTCACACGCATGTTTCATTGTCTCCCAATCCGAGATGCTCCCCATTATTACAGAAATTTTTGCAGCCATTCGTTTCTCCTCTCGATTCGTATTCACTTATATTTTATCAATCGCCCCTCTGTAAATCAAGATAAATTCGAATGAAAAATAGATAAAAAGGTTTATTGTTCGTCTTTAACAAATCAACTCTTGCTTGTTGAAATCAAGCTTTTTCTGGTCCAAATCATTTGTTTTTTTTTAAGGATATAACACTTTTTCTTCATGTATCCAAAATGCAGAGAGAATCTGTTCATGAATTTGCTACAATTAAAAAATTCGTCTGGGACATTCGTCTTCTCGCACCACCTAAAATCGAATAAACGGCAGGTACAAAAGTAAACTCTTCGAAAATAAGGCACCCTCCACAAAAATTTGAAAAACAAATTTCGTGGATGGCGCCTTATCTCTCTAAGCTAAAAAGGTCTCTACCTTATTCAGTTACTAGCTATGATTTATAAAAGTAATCTACATCATTACTTCAATGCTTCTTTAATGATTCTCTCGTCTTGTTTTAGTCCGTTAAAAACTAAGTTCAACACAATTGCTGTGATACTGCTCATAACGATCCCATTTCCTGTGAACATTTGAACTGTTTCAGGTAACTGGCTGAATAATTCGGGCATCAAATTGAAGCCTAAACCAAAACCAATCGACACTGCAGCAATCAATAAATTTTTGTCATTTGTAAAATCTACTTCTAATAACATCCGAATTCCTTGGATCGCCACCATTCCAAACATGACCAACATCCCGCCACCAAGGACTGGTTCAGGTATGATTTGAGCCACTGCGCCGATTTTAGGGAATAAGCCCAAGATGATCAAAAAGAAAGCGGAAAAGTAAATGGGTTTTCTTGTTTTGATTCCTGAAAGTTGTACCAACCCAACATTTTGCGAAAATCCTGTATAAGGAAATGTGTTAAAGATACCACCTAAGATGACGGCTAACCCCTCTGCTCGATAACCTTTTTTCAACTGCTCTTCCCCGACTTTTTTTCCAGTGATATCTCCTAAGGCAAAATAGACGCCTGTTGATTCTACCATACTTACCATTGAAATGATGATCATCAATAAGATCGACCAGATTTCAAATGTCGGTTTTCCAAAGTAAAAAGGTTGCGGTACGTGAAAAACAGGGGCTTGTCCAATTGCTCCTAGATCGATTCTACCTAAAAAGGCAGCTAAGATACTTCCACCGATCAAACCGATCAAAACCGCAATGGATCGAATGAACCCTTTGCCTAATAATTGCACACCAACGATCAGTAGGATCGTGACAAACGCTAATAATAAATTCGTCAGATCACCAAAGCCTGGAGCAGTTGCACTGCCGCCACCCATTTTTTCGATGGCTACTGGAATCAACGTCAAGCCAATCACTGTAATCACTGTTCCAGTAACAATCGGCGGAAATAGTTTTTTGATCTTTGAAAAGAAACCAGCAACTAGCACAACAAAAATCCCTGACGCGATGATCGAGCCATAGATCGCACCGACACCTTCTGTGCTACCGATCAAAATCAACGGCGCAACTGCTTGGATCGCACAACCTAAAACAACTGGTAAACCGATCCCGAAAAAGCGATTGACAGTTAATTGCAAGAGCGTCGCTAATCCACACATGAAAATATCGATTGAGATAAGATAAGTCATTTGTTCTTGATTAAATCCTAACCCCGTACCAATCAATAACGGTACAGCGACTGCTCCCGCATACATCGCTAATAAATGCTGTAACCCTAAGACAGCTGCTTTTCCATTTTGAGTTTCTTTCTCCACGCTTACGCATCCTCCTCAAGAAAATCTACTTGACCATCAGAAAGTGATGCTACGCGGGCAAGTGAGACCACTTTTAAGCCCATTTCTTCAAGAAGTTGACGACCGTCTTGGAAGGATTTTTCAATGACGATCCCGATTCCCTCAACACTCGTACCTGCTTGTTGGCACAATTCGATCAAACCTTTTGCCGCCTGACCATTCGCTAAAAAGTCATCAATGATCAATACTTTATCTTCAGAAGACAAGAATTTACGAGAAATCGATATCGTGCTTGTTACTTGTTTCGTAAATGAATAAACGGATGCCGTCAATAATTCTTCATCCATCGTCAAACTTTTGGCTTTTCTTGCAAAGATCATCGGTACACCGAGCTCTTTAGCCGCAAATAAAGCAGGGGCGATACCAGAAGCTTCAATTGTCACCACTTTAGTGATTCCTTGTTCTTTAAATACTTCCGCAAAACGTTGGCCCATTTGTTCCATCAACACTGGATCTACCTGATGGGTAACAAAACTATCTACTTTCAACACGCCTTCACCCAAGACTTGTCCATCTTTATTGATACGTTCAACTAATTCTCTCACTTTATTTACTCCTTTTCTTGCTAAATTCATGCCACTCAAAATAGAAAAAAACATCTCTACTGCTCATGTATAAGCAAAAAAGATGTTTCACTACTTTTTCACTTATAGTCCAACATTTACGGTGCTGGCTAGAAACTGTCATCCTTATTATGACGATATATAAGTTGTTCGATATTCGATTGATAAATGATATTTTTAGAAACAAAATATTTTAATTTTTAAACGATGAAAACAGTCTAACACTTGTTTCTGAAACTTACAACTATATTTCTTGTTTTTCTCATGAAGGATTTATCTTTAGATTAGACTTGATAAACCTCATAGTTTCATCCTAACAAACAAAATAGTATTTATGAAATAAAGCAACCAATCCCATAAAGGAAAAGGTTGCTAAAGCCAAGTTTATATCGATAACTATTATCTATGGTTGGTTGAATGATATTTATTTTCGTTTGGTACTCAATTGGTTTTCTCGATTTTTCGATACTTGTCCATTTTACGACTGAATAACTCTCCGCTACTAGGTGGTGTGTAGGTGATTGCATTGGCGCCAGCTTCAATCGTTTCTTTGATGCTTTCTTCCGTGGGACCTCCAGTCGCAATAATCGGTAATTCTGGGTACTTTTCTCGGAAAAAGCGAACAGTGTCTGCTGTATCTTTTCCCGCACTGATATTGATGATCGTAATGCCTGCTGCCAATTTTTCGTCGATTTCCGAGTATTTAGACGTGACTGTACTGATTACCGGTATATCAACCACTTGACAGACATCATGGACAGTCTCTACTGGTGTTGGACCATTCAAGACTACGCCTAATGATCCTTGTGCTTCTGCAAAAAGGCTCATATATGCCGAACGCATCCCTTGTGTCAAGCCACCACCGACACCTGAAAATACAGGGATATCCGCTGCTTCAATGATGCTTTTCGTAATCGCCGGATGGGGTGTAAAAGGATAAACTGCGATCACTGCATTTGCATTGGTGTTTCTGATGATCGCAATATCCGTGGTGAAGATAATCGAACGTATCAACTTGCCAAAAATTTTAATACCACTTGCTTCCATAATGACCTCTGGGACTCTCACGATATCCTTACGTAATTCTGTCATTATTTCTGGAACAAATAAATCTGCCATCCGTCCACTTCCGTTCTTTCCTGATTATTGATCGTATTGATTTAACTGGTAAGTTTCAATCACATGTATGATTTTATCAGCATATGTCGGATCTGTCGCATATCCTGCCGCCTGTAACGCATGAGCTGCTTCAATATAATTGGTCGCAGTGATCACATTCGCATACAATGCAGGATTCCAATCGACACCATTGACAAATAAAGCTGTGTGGTCATCCATTGATTGTTTCCACGAAGAATAGACTCGAAAGTCTCCTTGGATGGTGATCCATTCTTCATTGATATATTCTTTTGTTTCCAGATTGACTTTTTCTTCGTTCCCAAACGCTTTGATACCGAACAAGTTCTTATATTTACTGGCAAGCGTACTATTGCCCCAATCAGATTCAAGGATGGCTTGCCCAATAATGATACTTGGCAAAACGCCATAGCCTTGTTGTAGTTCTTTCGCATGTGGAACTAATGCGTTGATAAATTCCTGATGAGTCAGTGTTTCTTGTTGCTGTGCTTCCGTAGAGTAGGGCGATGACAAACTTCTCAAAGAAAAAACAAAAGCCATCATGATCAACATACTCCCTAAAACTACAGCAAACCAGCGATTATTTTTACGCCTTTGTTTTTTCCATTTGTTTTTTGCCATCTCTTATTCCTACTTTTCTTTTAGTTGGTCCAAGTACTCCTCCATCGTTAAATCGTTTGATGTGATATATTCTGCACTTTCTTTGCCTACATAACGCAGGTGCCAAGGTTCGTAAGTGATTTTTGTAATATCTTCTCGACCTTTTGGATAACGGATGATAAAGCCATATTTAGAGGCATTGTCCGCAAGCCATTTCGCACCTGGTTCGTCACCATATTTTTCATCCAATACAGTATTGGGATAATTGTTGTACCATGTTTCATCGACCACATCCACAGCTAAACCTGTATGGTGTTCACTGTAACCCGGTTCTGTCATAGTTTTTTTCGTAATCGCGGTCGCCTCTTCTTCAGTGACTCCCTGACTACTCATCACCTGTTGGACATTTTGAGCGAACACCTCTTGTTGTGTCGCAACTGAGCGATAAGCCGATACCATAACTAAAGGAAAGCCCGCAGCTTTAGCTGCGTTAGCCAGTTCTTCATAATCAGCTTTAATACGTTTGTCGATCAGATAGCCATTATCTAGCGCAGCCAATTGGTTGGCTTCATCGATTTCTGTCTCGATTTTATGATCAGGTCCTACCAATACTAGCGACCAATCATCCAACTTAACATCTGGCAAATCACTAGAGGTTGCTTTTTTTGTTGCTTTTTCTGTACTTTCTTCTGTCGCACTCGTCGTATTTGTTTGTTCTGTCTTTGAATTATCAGCTTGAGCTTTCGTATCCGTCCGACTCTCACTAACAACCAGATAGCCCATCGCAACAATCATAATCACGACTGAGATAACGCCTAAAATTTTATTCACGCAAAAAATCCTTTCATTCCCTTTCTGGTTCCACTTTCTCACTCACGTAAGTTTCTTCCAGATTTTCATTTACCCAATCTAACAACTCGATTTTCTCCCCTTCGATTTGCTTTTGAACTTCTGCTGGTAATCGAAAGTTCAAAATGTCATCATAACCCCACTCATCATATTGAATACTGACTTTCAAGTCAAGATATCCATTGACAATTTGATCATTTTTTAAAGGGAGCAACTCTACATTCGCACTGCCACTACTTACCCATTTCTGAGCAATACGTGTTTTGATTTGCTTATATTCGGCTACTGCAACGTTTCTTTTTTCAGGGAAAATAGTGGTTTGACGTAGAATTTTTTGCGTCAACATCCATTCATAGTCCGTAAAAAGATTTTTCACTTTTTGCATGACCTCGGATGGTAAGTTTTGTTCACCACGCTTCCAAGCTTGCCAAGTTGTTTCATCCACCAATAGATAAGTATCTAAGAAATTTTCTTCTGTTTCAAATTGTTCGAGTAAAACACTCATAATAAGATCAACGTATACTTGATGCATCGCAATCTCCTCCTCCTTCTTATTCTACTTAAATTAAGGTAAAAAATCATCTATTAGAACATTTCTTTCACCTTTTTTTAGAAAGCAATTCTTCAAAACGATTGGAAGTCCTTTTTTTGATATAATAATAGCGAAACCAAGAGTATTCAACTAAATACCCTTATATTAAATATATCACGTCAAGGAGAGATGAAAAATGAAAAAATACCAATGGGGCATTGTCGGTCTAGGATCGATTGCTAACGAATTTGCAGAAAACTTCGATCAAACATCAAGTGAATTGGTTGCTGTTGCATCACGAACTTTGGAAAAAGCACAGGATTTTGCTACACGCCATTCTATCAAAAAAGCGTATGGCGATTATCATGAAATGTTGCAAGATGCTGAAGTTGATATCGTGTATATCGCCGTTCCGAATCGTCAACATATCGACTATATCCTTTCTGCCTTGGAAGCTGGGAAACATGTCTTATGCGAAAAAGCCATCACGATGAATAAGGCAGAACTTCAACAAGCCATCCAATTAGCCGAACAAAAACAGCTGATCTTGGCAGAAGCGATGACGATTTTCAACATGCCTTTGTATCATCAACTTCGTTCAATGATCGATTCAGGCAAGTTAGGTGCATTAAAGATGATCCAAGCACCTTTTGGCAGTTACAAAGAACCTGATCCGACCAACCGCTTCTTCAACCCTGATTTAGCAGGTGGAGCATTACTTGACATTGGAACCTATGCTGTTTCATTTGCTCGATTCTTTTTGAGCTCACAACCGGAAGTCATCGCCTCTCGTATGATTCCATTTAAAACAGGTGTCGATGAACAATCTGTAACGATCTTGCAAAATAAAGAAAATGAACTAGCTACGATCAACCTGACCTTCCAAGCAAAAATGCCAAAAGTCGGAATCGTTGCTTTTGAAAATGGGTATATCTCGATCAATGATTATCCTAGAGCTGACCAAGCCGAAATCATGTATACTGACGGTACAAAAGAATTGATCGAAAGTGGCCATCGTGCGCAAGCAATGAATTATGAAATTGAAAATATGGTAAAAATGATCGAAGGAGAACTTCCAAACCGTTCCCTGTACTTAACCACCGAAGTGATTGCACTCTTAGATGATATGCAAGAGCATTGGAAGAATAACAAATAAACAAAATAAAAATAAGACGAAGCGAGAATGGTCTCCTCATCGCTTCGTCTTATTTGTTCACTTTTCCGCATCCACTATCATCTGCTGAGAAAATTCTACTTTTATTTCAATAAAACTTTTAAATGACTGTAAAAACTGAAACAATTCCGCACGATCCTCAAATTCACTTCGAGTAGTCGGCAATGGCATTTGACGATACATTCCATAGACCTCTTCGATCCGTGTCAATATTTCTTTGCCATCATTTGATTCAGAAAATGTCTCAGCTGTATAGATCAACAAGCCGTATATATGGTCGCTATAAGGCACTGGGTCCTGGATATAAGCTAAATTTTCTTGCATATCTTGGATCACATTGATCTGAGCCCGTCGCATAGAAAAATAGGTTTCATAGTATTGATTTTGTCTAAGCAAGTTATTCTCTTGGTGATTCCGTGCATATGCTTGACTTTCTCGAATATAAACTTGTAATTCTTTGCATAACCCTTGATTTTCGTAAGCTTCGCCAGAAAGCAAAAAGTCTGCCATATTCTTCAAAAGAAGACGAAATCGCTCTTCGATGATCATTTGATTTTCCTTTAAACGTTTTTTACTATCTGGCATATAGACATTAGATAACAAAGCAAAGCCTACACCAATGATCATCAAGGCTGCTTCGTTTGTGATCAATTGCCAACTCATACTTTGTTCACTAAGATAATGAGTGATCAAGACTGAGTTTACAACGATTCCTTCTGTCAATTTGAACCGCACGGCGATTGGAATAAAAAATAATAGAAAGACACTGAAACTGATGATTCGATAGCCCAAAAGTGTAAAACACATGTAGGCAATAAGCGTAGCGACAATAAATGCAGCGACTCGATAGATCCCAGTCATCAAGGTGGAGCGACGAGTATTCCCTACGCTTAACAACGCAATAATACCGGCAGATGGCCAGAATAATAAGGAAAAGTAGTTTGCAACCAACATGGAAGCAAATACACTGATGACCGTTTTTACCGTTCTCATTCCAATACGCATGATCGGCTCCTTTCTTTTTATTGAATTATACTAAATTCGTTCATGAAAAACTAGCAATCCAAGGTAAGTTTAGTTATGATATTGTAAAGAACGTAAAGGAGAGTATACTATGCAATTTGGACGCTTTCGACTTGGTATGCGTACAATGAAGAGTGCTTTAGCCGTTTTCTTATGTATTTTGATCTTTCATCTCTTTGATCGTGGCATTCCAATGATTGCTGCCCTATCTGCTGTTTTTTCCTTGCGCCAGGATTTGACTACGACCTTTTCTTTTGGTCGCTCGCGTATTATTGGCAATCTACTTGGTGGCGGATTAGGTATTTTCTATTTTTTTGTAAAAAGTTACTTCCACAATGATTTTTTAGTTGAACTGATCGTTCTCCCACTTTTAGTGATCATTGTGATCGTCTTATCTGACGGTATCAATAATAATTCTGGAATCATTGCTGCTATTGCAACATTATTACTGATCTCTTTAAGTATCCCTCAAGGAGAGTCAGCCTTCTATGCGATTGAGCGGGTTTTCGATACATTTATCGGGACATTTATTGCTATCGGTATCAATTTTTGCTTGCGTCCGCCAGAAGTTGAAAAAAAAGAAGAGATTGTCGAGGACTTAGAACAATTAAGAAAAAAAGAGCAGGCTTTACTTGAAAGTCTTGAAGAAGTAAAAGCACAGATCCGTGAGCAAAATGAAAATAAATAGCGAACCAACAAAAGACTCAAAGGACATGATCCTTTGAGTCTTTCTTAAGTTATTCTTTCGGTTCATTTGATCCTTCATAGACATTCAATTGTCTAGAATTTCCACGAGTGGAAAGATTCTCAATGATATCTTTGATGTCCAATCCAGTTGTTTCTTTCAACGTTTCTTGTGTCGTCGACAATAAGTTTGTCGCATAGCTTGTCACTCGATTGGCGCCACCTGCTTCACCTGAGGAGTTTCCTGTATCAACAACAGAGATTTTTTCGATATTGCCTAGCGGTTGTGCCGCTTCACGCATCAATTGAGGCAACATTTCGATCACCATGCTAAGCACAGCAGCTTCTCCATATTCTTTGAACGCATCTGCGATTTTTTGTTTTGCTTCTGCTTCCGCTTTCCCTTTTGCTAACGTGGCTTCTGCCTCGGCTTGTCCAGCTAAACGAGTTTGGTTGGCTTGGGCTTGGGCTAAGGCTTCGATTCTAAATTGTTCTGCTTCTGCCTCAGTCACTTCTTTGACTTTTTGTGCTTGGGCTTCTTGTTCTTTGGCGTAACGATCCGCATCGGCTTTTTTCTTCACTTCAGAATCGTATTGTTTTTCACGACGAATGATTTCTTTTTCTTCTAATTCGATTTGTTTTTGACGTTCGACGACTTTTACTTGCATCTCTTGTTCGATTACTTGTTGTTGTTCTCTGGCACTTTCTAAATTATACGCTTGGTCAGCTTTTGCTCGTGCCACATCTTGCTCCTGTTTATAGGCAGCTAATTTCAATTCTTTTTCTTTTAAAGATTCGGCGATCTCTGTTTGGCGTTGTAATTCTGCGGCTTGAGATTCTTTCTCTGCTTCCGCCTTTTTGATACGCGTTTCTTTTAGTGCTTCTGCTTCTGCAATATCTGCATCACGTTTGACTTGAGCAATCCGTGGTTTCCCCAAAGAATCCAAATAACCATTTTTATCACGGACTTCTTTGATCGTGAACGAAACAATGATCAAGCCCATTTTTGCTAGATCCACCGAGGCAACTTCTTGCACACTTTGGCTGAATTTGTCACGATTTTGGTAAATTTCTTCTACTGTCATCGAACCTAGGATCGACCGCAAATGACCTTCTAAGACTTCACGGGCTTCATTTTCAAGTTCTTCTCGCGTTTTCCCTAGAAATTGTTCCGCTGCTGTCGCAATTTCTTCGACAGAAGAACCGATCTTGATGATCGAAGTACCGTCACACATCACCGGCACACCCTGCTCTGTATAAACTTCTGGGGTAGACACGTCTAATTTGCTTGATAATAAACTGATGCGATTCGAACGTTGGAAAACTGGTAATACGAATGCACCTCCACCGCGGACGATTTTGATTTTATTGTTACTCTCGTCGGCATGGACATTTTTACTTCCCAAGTAACTACCACTGATGATCAATGCTTCGTCAGGCTTTGCCGTTTGGTACTTAGCGACAAAGACGATTAATAACATTAAAACGATCAACACTGCTAAAACAATTGCAACAAACACTCCAGATATTTCCATTTCTTCCACTCCTTTACATTTTCAACATACTTTCGTACGGTGTAACATAACAAACACGGTCTCTTACTTCAATGATCAAAACCTTTTCGCCACGTCCGATCATTTTCTCTTGGGGCGTATAAAAACAAGCAGGGCGACTGATTGAACCAGTAACACTTTTTAATTGGATTTCTCCCATTCCCTGGATCGGTATCGGGGTCACCACTGTCGCGATTTGACCTTCTAATGTTTTTTCAGAAGTTGATAGCGTCGATTCTGCGTGCTTCATCGGCATCAAGATATAAAAATTCAACAAAAAAACTAAAACGGTTGCAATAATCGCGCTGATCACGAAAATCACTAATGAGGACTGGTTGGTCAAGGATTCACCTAAATAACCTAATAAACTGGTAAAAGTCAACCAGGGAACGATCAGCATCGGATCAATAGGTCCATCGACATCAAAGACATCTCCAAAAATAACAAGTAACACTGCAACCCCAGCGCATATGAGTAAAACGTACCAGTAAATCGTGATGATTGCGATTCCTCCTATCATCTCATTCGCCTCCTTTGTGTACAAGATTATCATATCATACTAACCTATATAATTAACCTACTTTGGATAAAGTTTTCACTTTTAGTCCGCTTGGTTTTGGATTATACTAACAAAGGAGGTGAACGAATGAAAAATTTAAAAAAACTATGGGGTACATTGATCTCTATAGTTGTTTTTGGCGCAATTGGCTTTATCGGAATGGATCTATTGAATGTAGAACAACCGATCTCAAGTGATTACAGTGAATCTAGTTATACTGCTTCAATCGAGAGTGAAGCGGGAGTTTCTACTGACCAACGATCAAACATGAATACATATAGTATGGAATCTTCTGATAAACCAGTCGAAAGTACAAGCAAAAGTGAAGCTACTATCACAAGTAGTATACCTGACTCATCTGAGCCAAGAAACAACGGCTTACCTCAAGAAGAAGACTTAGCACCGACTGGAAACAATCCTGGGCCACAAGAATTAGGAACAGCTTCCTTTGATGTGGCTGAGCTCTCAACAAACAAAGGATGGATCGAGTATCATGAGCTTGATCGATTAGGACGTCCCACTGGTGCGGCTGCCTTATTGGAAAAATCAATGATCAATACAGGAACCAGCGCAAACCGTGACATCCGTCCTCCTGGATTTATTTCTGGACCCAGATATGATCATTCTCGCGGACATCTGATCGCTAAACAGTTCGGTGGTAGTGGCGACGACGAAAGAAATCTAGTTACTTTGTTTCAATTCCCAGTAAATGATCCTTACATGAACTACTATGAACTAAAAATCCGTAAGGCGTTGAATCATGGTGAAACTGTACGCTATCGTGTTACTCCACATTATGTTGGCGATGAACTCATCCCTGAAAGTGTCGAGTTAGAGGCAAAAGGAACAGGCAATAACCCAACGATTGATTTTACGGTATTGATACCAAATAAAAAGTAGGTGAAACGATTGTTTGAACAATTGAAGCAAAATCGTACATTAGAAGAAACACTCGCATGGCTGGAAGAAAACGAGCTGTTCGATTATGAGGAACTTGTGTTTTTCCCTTCTTACCAACATTTCAAAGCTAGTATTCTGCGAACAATCGATTATAACTCCCTGGATGAAGCGGAGGTCGCGAATCTCCTTTCATCCTTTCACTTGGTGGCTCGTACGATCGATGGTGATTATCTCTTAGCAAATGAAAAAACGGTTTGTTTGTTTCCTCGCTCTCACCAAAAAGAAGAAATCCAGCGATTTAATGGGAGTTTTGCCGATTTACTAATAAGATACGCAAACTCTTCGAAATCGATTGTCGAATTTTTTTAACTTTCTACTAACTAAGGTTGCTCGCATTAACAATGACAAACTGGGGCTTTATCTTTGAACATTTAACAAAAAACGTATCGCGTATGTTTAGGTATATAAAACAAAAAAACGTCCGAAATGATCATTCTCATTTCGGACGTTTTTACTAACTTATTTTATAAACTAGTTTCTTCTTCCAACGTTACTTGGGTTTAGTGTGAATAAAAAGCACCTAGTTACTTTGGTATCCTTCTATGTTTTTTTCAATAATATGAATGATCAAGCACCTACCCTGTAACTTCTAGCTGATAAAACATATTTTTCGATTTCTACTAAGAAGAATAAAAGTAATCCAGGTAAAAGACTGATGACGACTTCCGTACTTGATAGTAGGTTTGTTCCTAAAGCCATTCTTAATGGTGGGAACCAGATCATCGCAGCTTGAAGCAAAATCATGATCCCAATTGAATAAAACAATGCGGTATTTTTCCATAATCCTCTATCTAAACTAAATTCGCTGATCCTACGACAATTGATCATATAGAAGGCCTGACCAAACACCATCGCATTGATCAACACCGTCTGACGTGCATCGTTTGAGACATATTCCATCGCAGTTAAGCCTAAGATCGTCAAGATCATCCCTACATATAAAATGCGCACCAACGCATATCGTGACAAAATCCGTTCATTCAATGGTCGTGGTCGTCGACTCATCACTTGTTTTTCTGCCCGTTCAAATCCTAAAGCATAGGACAAGGTGATCGAAGCAACTAGATTCAACCATAGGATTTGCACAGTCGTCAAAGGTAATGGGGAGTTTCCGATCAATGAGAATAGTAACAATAATCCTTGCGCCAAACATGTTGGTAAATAAAAGAGAATCGTTTTCTTCAAGTTGTCGAATATCCGACGTCCTTCTTTGACTGCATAAGCGATCGTCTCAAAATTATCATCGACTAAAACCATATCTGCTGCTTGCTTACTAACATCGCTCCCTTTGATTCCCATAGCAATCCCGACGTCAGCTTTTTTCAATGCTGGTGCATCATTTACACCATCGCCGGTCATCCCAACAATTTCACCTTGCGCTTGCAGATAAGAAACGATTGCCAATTTGTGTTCTGGTGTCGTTCGCGCAAATACATCGTTTTCACTTACTGCGCGTTGCCATTGTTGCTCTGACAGTTGATTCAGCTCTTTTCCTGTGATTGCTGTTTGATGATTTTGCAATCCTAGTTGTTTTGCGATGGCTTTCGCTGTCAGTGGATGATCGCCTGTGATCATTTTGACACGTATTCCAGCTTGTTGCATTGATTTCACTGCTTCGATTGCTGACTCTTTTGGTGGGTCGATCACACCGCATAAGCCAATCATCGTCAATGCTTCATCTAGTGCATCATGAGATAAGTCTTCATCGCCGATTTCTTTCATCGCAAAAGCTAACACACGTTGCCCTTGGCTCGCTAAATCTTCATTTTTCTTATGCCAACGTTTTTTATCGATCGACTGGCTCATACCTCTAGCATCCATTTGTTGTCCCGCTTTTTCGATCAATACATCCGGTGCACCTTTTACGAACAAGATATTTTTCCCATTGATCTCATGAACAGTCCCCATGTATTTATACGTTGAATCAAAAGGAATTTTGGCAATAGGTGAATGGATTATTGCCTGTTGCGTATTTGTATAACGTAATAATGCAAGTTCTGTTGCATTTCCCGTTTCAGGACAATCCCCATCTGCTAATTGTGTTTCTTGACAATTATGCATTGCTTGTAACAAATATTCTTCGACTTTTGTATGTGCTACTTGTGCAAATGATTCAGGCGTATACCAATCATTTAGTGTCGCTATATGAACTAAAGACATTTCATTTTTTGTCAATGTCCCTGTCTTATCTGAACAAATAACCGTCATCGCACCTAAGGTTTCTACTGTAGGCAATGTTTTTACAATGGCATTCTTCTTTGCCATTCGATTCACGCCAATCGACAAAATGATCGTTAAAATCGACGGCAGGCCTTCTGGAATCGAAGAAACGATCAAAGCAATGATCGCCGTAGCGATATAGCCCCATGTCATACCATAATAAAAATACGAAACAAGAGCAATTAACAAAATCAACGCACTGATTCCTTTAAATATACTTGTATTCATTTCCTTGATTTTCTTCAATAACGGGGTTTCTTGTTCTTCAACAGTTGATAAAGAATGACTGATTTTACCGATTTGAGTATTCGAACCTACTTCAACAACGACACCTAATCCATTGCCAGATTCAACTTTAGTGCCCGAAAAAGCCATATTTACTTGTTCAGCTAATTCTGTATTTTCAGGTAAGCTATCAACAGTTTTGCTGACAGAATGTGTTTCTCCTGTTAAAATCGCCTCATCCACTTGTAAATTGAATGATTCGATGATCCGAACATCTGCTGGTACGATATCTCCAGCAGTCAAGACTACTTGATCGCCGACGACCAAGTCTGCCGGATCGATCTCTCGTTTTTTTCCATCTTCTAAAATCACTGCTTTATCACTCAATAATCCTTTGATACTATCTAAAGAAGAAGCTGCTTTTCGTTCTTGGAAGTACCCGATCATCGCATTTAGAAAAACAACTAAAAAGATCATGCCACCTTCCATCAATGCACCAGTTGCAACTTTCAATATCGCTGCCCCTAATAAGATGTACATCAACGCATCATGGAAATAAGATAAGAATTTTTGCCATTCTGGTGTTTGATCTTTTTCTTCCATTTTATTTTTTCCATATTTTTTTTGACGTTCCAGCCGATCACTCTCTGTGATATATTCTGTGACTTGAACTTGTTTGATTGTTTCTTCCGTTGACTTGTTATACCATTCCATACTTTTTCTCCTCCAACACTAACTAATCTATAATCAGCTTACAGGTTAGAGTAACTCTAAGGTCAAGGGTTTCGTGTAAATAATTTAAAAATACTCGCTTTTTTGAATCAACTAATAGTAAAATGAGGAACAGATATAAAGTATAAATAAATCAAACGGAAGTGAATCGATTGAAAATCAATGAATTAGCAAAATTATATGATATTACCCCACATACTTTACGTTACTATGAAAAAATCGGTTTGATCCAACCAGATTATGACGATAACGGTTATCGAAATTATTCGTACAAAGAATTAGAACAACTAAATACGATTCGCGATCTGCGATATTTTGATGTTTCTTTGCCTGAGATCGTCGAATATCTGAATAATAAAAATATCGATCGAACAAAAGAACTTTTACGATTTGAAATTGATTCTTTGCATCGTTTGATTGCAGAATCAAAAGAAAAAATCTCCTTATTAGATGATCGCTTACAGTTGATCTATGAAGTAGAAGATACTCCATTCAATCAACCGATCGTGATGGAACATCAATTACGTCAAGTAATCAAAGACGATGAAATGACGACTAGCGATGATGTCGATTACGCATTGAAACAGCTGCATAAAAAACATGAGAAACAACTCAGTGCCAACAATCAAAATTTATTTGGAAGTATCTTACATGAAGAGTCAGAGTCTTTTGCCTATCAAGTCTTTTATTTCTATCCAGAAACTGCCTCTTTGATCAATGAGGTGTCCACGTTACCATCCGGGAAATACTTGGCCTACACTTACCAAGGAGCCTATGAGCAACAAGTCACAGGCATTCAAGAAATGAAAAAATATGCACAAACACATCAACTAGAATTAAAGAGTCCATTTTATGAACTCTATCTCGTAGATTTCCATGAAACCAATGACCAGAATGAATTTATTACACGCTTAGAAGTATTGATCCAGTAACCAACTATTTATCTAAAAAACACCACAAAAAAACAGCCAAAAGAGAGTAAAGCTACGAGTTGCTTCTTCCTTTTGGCTGTTCATTTATTCTTTTTTACGCATGATAACGTTCAATACCATCTAAATAAGTGGCATCTAAGGTCATGTCAGGATTCAAGACGATGAAATCAGCATCTCTTCCTTTAGCAATCTTTCCACATGTATCGTCGATCTTACAGCTAACTGCAGGAACGTACGTAGCCATCATGATGGCTTGTTCTGGTGTAGCTAAGCCCCAATCTACGACATTTTTGATTGCTTCTTTTAATCTTAGAATACTTCCAGCTAGATTTCCAGATTCTAAACGAGCTGTTCCATCTTTTACGACTACTGGGAACTCACCTAAATTGTAATTACCATCAGGCATCCCCCCAGCCATCATGCAATCCGTGATCAAAGCCACATGTTCATGTCCTGCTTTTTCCATCAGGATCTGTGCTGCATTTGGATGGACATGGTGACCGTCACAAATCAACTCAGAAAATACGTGATCCAATGATAATAATGCGCCGACCATACCTGGCTCACGATGGTTCAAGCCACGCATCCCGTTAAACGCATGAACAAACACGCTTGCACCTGCTTCAACAGCTGCTTGTGCTTCATTGATCGTTGCATTACTATGACCTAAAGCAACTACAACGCCTTCATCTGTCACTTGTTTTACAAATTCTTCGGCACCTGCGCGTTCTGGTGCTAATGCGATTTTTTTGATCAATCCGCCTGAAGCTTCTTGCCATTCATTGAAGACTGCCAAATCAGGGTCGCCAAAATAACTTGGGTTTTGCGCGCCTTTATGCTCTTCTGTAAAGAATGGTCCTTCAAAATAGATCCCTTTGATTTTAGCGCCAGGAGCTTCATGGTACATTTTTCCGATCGTCTCTGCCACATCTCTTAGACGTTCTTTACTAGAGGTTAATGTTGTAGGTAAAAAGGCAGTTACCCCACAAGATAACAGACCTTCTGACATAGCTTTGATTCCTTCTGCGTCATTATCCATAACATCGTGATTCATAAACCCATGAATATGTGTGTCTACAAGTCCAGGGGCGATCCATTTACCGCTTTGATCAATGATCGTTACTTCACCAACTGGTTTTTCTGAAAGATATTCGCCAAAAAGCCCATCAGTGATTTCAAGATATCCAGCGTTTTTCACACCAGATGCTAAAAAGAATTTGTCAGCATAGATATAAGTTCTCATTCTATTCTCTCCTTTGATGATCTACCTTTAAATTACTCTTATTTACGAAAGAAGTCAAGAATGGTCTACACCATTTATATACTTTTAGCAATCTTTTTTACTGCTTGAGCTAATTCTTCATAAAACAATGCTTTTGACAGTTCATTTTGCTGTTTGTAGATCAAACTTTTTAGAATAAATAAATCATTTAAATAATAATAGCTATTTTTTTCTTGTGCCCAACGAATCCCTTGATTCACTTGTTCAAGGGCTGCTTGGCGTTCTCCTTGATGAAATAGAAAACTACCATAATTATAAAAAATCTGGGTCAATTCGCTTTTGTTGTGCTCGTTGATCGTATCATGTAAGAGTTGGACGCTACGACTTAAATAATATCTTGCTTCTGTACTTCTCCCTGCAACCCCATAGACTTTACCAATACAGCTGATCAATTGGATCTCTATATCACAGACATGTGTCCGATCTTTTTGGCTGGAGTAAGTCAATGCTTCTTTCAAGTAACTAAGTGCCTTTACTAGGTTTTTCCTTAATGTAAATTCACAAACACCTAAATAATAATAATACCGTTGAAAATCCTCAGCTGAATAGAGATTCTCTGTCACCTTCGCTGATTTTAGTTCTTGTTCTAATTTACGATAATCTCTTTTTAAAAAGTAAAGATCCAGAAGATCAAACTGTCTAGTTGCTGCTCGAATCTTGTCCTTGGATAAGTTCATTACATAATCGATCGTTACACCAAGCCTGTGACAGATCTGAGCCATCACTAATACATTTGGTAACTCTTCGTTATTTTCGATTCTACTCAGCACACTTTGAGAACAAATGCCTTGTGAAAGCATTTGTTGAGTCATTTTTTGTTCTTTTCGGATTTCTTTGATGATCGTACCAAAGGAATCGACTAATGCTTCCATAAGTATCCCCCTCTCAAAAAAATATGCGTATTCGCATGACTACATGTATTGTACTTGACTACTTTGTAAACTTCAAGAAAAGTCCAATAGCAACGAATCATTTTTCAAAAATTGACATTAAAAAAACGCCTCGGTATCGGGACGGCTTTTAGGTGAAGTCGTATTTACTTTATAAAAAAATTTGCCAATCACATCGTTTTTACTACTCGTTGGCTCTTACTCGAAACTGGTTATTTGCAGGTGTCAAATGAGAATAAAACTCAGACAAAAACGGTTGATTTAGTGAAGTAAGCAAATGCCCATAAGAATCGTTGATTCCAATTGTTATAGTGATTCACTTACTTCATAAAATCTTGATTTATCCCGTCAGTTACTCGCTTACGCTTAAAACTACCTACTTAATACACACGCACAACAGCCAAAATATGACATTTCCTATCTTTGTCGGTAGGTTGTCAGGAATTCACGCATTTTTTTCGCCGTTACTTTTAGATCGTCTAATTTTGGTAAGTAAACGATTCTGAAGTGGTCTGGATCAGGCCAGTTAAAACCGCCTCCGTGAACAAGTAAAATCTTATGCTCGTGCAGAAAATCTAATACGAACTGCTCATCATTGGTAATATTGAAGCGTTTCGTATCGATTTTTGGAAAGATATAAAAAGCTGCTTTCGGCTTAACCGCTGATAATCCAGGGATATCATTGATTGCATTATAAATGTATTCTCTTTGTTCGTAGATCCGTCCACCTGGCAATAGCAATTCATCCACACTTTGGTAGCCCCCTAGAGCAGTTTGGATGATTTGTTGTGACAGAACATTTGAACAAAGACGCATAGAGGAAAGCATATTCAACCCTTCGATATAGCCTTTTACATTTGATTTGTCACCACTCAACACCATCCAGCCGACACGGAATCCCGCCACACGATGTGATTTAGATAGGCCATTCAATGTGACAACGAATAGATCAGGTGCTAAAGTCGCAATCGGGATATGCTCTAAGCCATCCATCACTAAACGATCATAGATTTCGTCTGAATAAATGATCAATTGATGTTCTCGTGCGATTTTCACGATTTCTTCTAATAATTCTTTCGGATATAAAGCTCCTGTTGGATTATTAGGATTGATGATCACGATTGCCTTTGTCCGGCTGGTAACTTTAGATTTGATATCCTCAATATCTGGATACCATTCGGCTTGTTCATCGCATACATAATGAACTGGTTTTCCTCCAGCCAAAGAAACAGAAGCTGTCCATAAAGGATAATCTGGCATTGGCACTAATACTTCATCGCCATTGTCCAACAGCCCTTGCATACACATCGTGATCAGCTCACTGACCCCATTACCAGTATAGATATCATTGATCGTCACATTTGGAAATTTTTTCAATTGACAATACTGTTCAATCGCTTTTCGTGCAGAAAAAATCCCTTTTGAATCCGAATAGCCTTCTGAATCTCTGGCATTCATGATCAAATCACGGATCACTTCATTTGGTGCCTCAAATCCAAATGGTGCTGGATTTCCCGTATTCAATTTTAATATACTGATGCCCTCTTCTTGCATTCGTTCTGCTTCTTCAAGAACCGGTCCGCGGACATCGTAACTTACGCCTTCTAATTTGTTGGATTTTTCAAATTCTCTCATAGTGATCCAATCCCTCGTTTCAAAAAAGTTAGAAATTTCTGATTATACCCATTTATTTCCATATCATACTCCATTCATCTGGATTTTGCCACCGTTTTAAAGAAATCCTAGATGAAAATCAACTTTTTTTACTTTTATTTCTCATGCCGATCGTTCCAAAGATTTGCTGCCCAATCCATAGCAATTCCGATAATCACACCTAAGAATATCCCCATGGTCAATTGTCCAAATGCAGATCCAATGATAATGCCTACCACCATTCCTAAAATTGAAAATTCCCCATCATATTTATTCATGATTTTCCTCTTTCATATCTTGACATCTATTTCGTTACTCGCTATGATTAAAGTGTTGTTTCTTGCAGACGTGATGGAACGGCAGACATGCAAGATTGAGGGTCTTGTGAGCGTAAGCTCGTGTGGGTTCAAATCCCATCGTCTGCATAAATAAGTAAAACTCATGGTTTATGCCATGAGTTTTTTTGTTTGTTATTAAAAAAACAAGGCAGTTCATCGAGTCAATTTACAATTTTTCTACCTATATAAGAGTAATCCATTAGTTCTTGATATCGAACATTGACTTTGTTCTCTCATTTGATGATCTTCTGTTTAGGGAAGAGACTATTTTCAAAAGCGACAACAATGTTTGATTTTTCTAATACCGTGTAGTCTTTGACGACAAATTGCTTGCGGTTATTATAGTAGCCTTTCACAAATATCTTCATTCCTTCATCTACATCGGCAATAAAATTAAGACTATGATTAGCAATCAAGCAATTCTCTGAGCCTAAAGTAAAACGGATCAGTGGTCGTTCCCCTAGTTTGATCGTTCTGATTTTTGAGACTGTTCCATATTTTCTTTCCATTGTCATCTCTCCCCTCATCACCATTATACGAACAAATGTTCCGTTTTTCAAGTGATTTTCCTTGGAAAAACAACTCTAAAAAAGTATCTTTAACGTCTACTTATTCACTTGGCGATCAACGATTTGTTGAGATTTTTCCGCCGTTTGCTTTGCATCGTTTCTCGCTTTTTCTAATTGTGCGATATAACTTCTCAAATTACTATTTTCTGCTGAAATAGTTTCTAATTGTTTCTTCGCGGTTGCTAAATCAGTTTGCAAATTTGTTTTTTCTCGATTTAATTGGCTGATTTGTTCGTTTAATTGATTAACAGTACTTTGCATCTCTGTATATTTGCCCTGGATTTCTTGAAGTCTAGTATTCCATTGACTATTTAGGGTATTGATTTCGTTTATTTTTTGAGTTATTTCATTGATCTTATTGTTGATTTCGATTTGTTTGTCATTTAATTGATTTTCTTTACTAGTTAATTGGTTTTGTAAATTTGCATGTTCAGCAACCAATTGGCTTTTTTGCGTTTCCAAGTCAGTGATCTTTGTTTGGTATTCTTGCGCTTTTGTTTGTATATTTTGAAGATCTTGATTTTTTATTGCTAATTGACTATTTAAGTCAGTGATTTTTTGGTCATGGCTTGTTAACTGTTGATCAAGTTTTTCTAAATTTTCGTTGATCTTAGTGATATCAGATTCTCCACCCCAGAATAAAACTTCTCCTGCAAACCGTGTGCCCGTATAACCAATAGCCCCTAGCAACAATGCAATCAATCCAGTAATCATCCATTTTTTTTTCATGTTCTTCTCCTTAATAAATATTATTATTTTATAACCAGCTAAATCTAATCTTTTACTTGTCTATTGTCAAGACATATCTATTTTAAATTTTCAAATTCTATAAAACGTTGAAATGAAAGGACTATAAATTAAATTACAGGCAATATTTTAGTACAAATTCTTTAATTGTTTTATAATAATAGTATGTCATATAGGAAAGGGGTAATTTCAATGAAAACATTAGATATGATTGCTTTAACATTGTTGATTGTTGGAGGATTGAACTGGTTGTTAGTCGGTTTATTAGAATTTGATTTAGTTGCGACGATTGCAGGCGGCTCTACGACTATTTTAGCTAAAGCTATATATATTATTGTTGGGATTTGTGCTATTTATTGTTTGAAATTCTTTCCAATGATCTCCAATCGTGTTGAACATCAATAATTGGGATTTGATTTTTTTAGAACATGGGGCAACCATTTGCTCCATGTTTTTTTATTATTTACTCCTTTGATTGTCGTCATTAGGCTTAAGAATAGCTATTATGACTGATAGATAGCCACCCATTTTATCTTCTACAATAGAAAAAAACATATTTATTATCCGCTTAATATTTTCTTAACTAATTTTTTTCATCAAAAAACGAGAACATACATTCTTTCAATTAAAAGAAAGAAAGCGTTTTTCGATTACATATGTTTCGTTGAATATTACAAAAAAGGTAGCTTTGTCATAAACTGTTACGTTTTTATCACCTATGAAATGTCTCATCATGGTAAAGTATTACTCGTTAGCGAAAACAGCTAATCAAAATAACTTTTTAAAATACGAAGGAGATCTTTCATGAAATCACTTAAAACTATTCTTTTTGGAACAACTTTGGCCGCCGGCGCTGCATTATTTATGGGTACTTCTGCACACGCAGACGAAGCCTACACTGTTCAATCAGGTGATACTTTATCAACGATTTCTCAAAAATACGTTGGTGACAACTCCTTGATCCAAACAATTGCCGAAGCTAACTCAATCTCAAACATTCACCTGATTTTTTCAGGTCAAGAATTAACTATTCCTACTGGTGAGCAAGCAACTGCTCCTGTCGCTACTCAAGCACCTGTAGAACCTGTTCAAGAAACAGCGCCAGTTGTGGAAACACCTGTAGTAGAACAAGCACCAGTTGTAGAACAAGCACCAGCTACTGAAGTCGCTGTTTCAACTGGTACGAACGATGCCAAAGAATGGATCGCACAAAAAGAATCTAGCGGTTCTTATACAGCAACAAACGGACGTTATATCGGCCGTTACCAATTAGACTCTTCTTACTTGAACGGTGACTATTCTGCTGCCAATCAAGAAAGAGTGGCAGAACAATATGTTGCTTCTCGTTATGGCTCTTGGGATGCAGCCAAAGCTTTCTGGTTAGCTAACGGTTGGTACTAAGAACAATTTATCATTGAGTTAAAAGCTAAATAAAAAATTGGAAGGCTCGAAAATAGATAATCTATTTTCAGAGCCTTCCATTTTTTATTTATGTTACCTTCAATCAGCGATCAACTAATGTTGATTTTACCATCGATCGTTGTTGTATTGACCAATTTTTCTTCGTTATAAATATTGTATAAAATTCTAACATCATGACTGCCAGCATCAGGTAGATTCTCAAAAGGGATAGAGTCTATTCGGTTGTTTGGAGGAATCAATCCTGATTTATACAATTGTTTATTATTTGATGCTAGATAGTATTCTACTTGGATATTGAATGCATTCTGACCATTATTACGTACATCGACACTCGCTTTTCCTTCTTTATCAACTTCTATATCATGTTTCAAAAGAATACGCATTTTGTCTTTATCTACTTGATCTTGCATTGCTTTTAAAATCTCTTCATTACTCAATCTTGACAGATGATCATCTAAATCAGGCAATCCTGCCACTACTTGAGGAGGAGATTGATTAAAATAAAAGTATCCGCCGATCCCTGCTACAAGACATACGAGTAGCAAAGAAAACAAGATATAAGTTCTCTTCTTTTTACTATAATTCTTTTTTTCAAAATTATTACTATGTGCCATTTTTCTCAACCTCCTTTCTCAAAATTATAACTGAAAAGTCTTTCATTCAGGCTCTTTCTACTAAACTGAGTAATGGAATACTTATCAACTTTGCTAAGATTAGTTAGCTAATGCAGAAAAATGGAATGACATCGTGTATGCAGGTGTCACAATAACATCCTGTTGGAAAGGACTAGTGATTGCTCCTTCAAATTTCAAGGATTTTGTTTGTCCTGTTCCAATAGTTGTCAAATAAGTACGAGTATTCAAGAACTGTCCAGAAGCACTTTGCAAACGAACCGCTGCTTCATTTAATGGTGTAAAGAACAAATCTTGAGTGATCCCAGTTGAGCTTGTCTCCGCAAAACTATCTACTTCGATCATCACTCTATGTGAAGTTGAATTATTTGTCATTGCATATAATGGGGAAACGATCTCTGGTTGAGGCGTTCCGTCTTCTGCCATCGCATTTGCATATCTTACAGTCGTTGGGATCGTGATATCGATATAGCGTTTATCTTCTGGATCAACTGGATCCCATTCTCCGATCCATCCTGAAACTTGAACATCTGCTTTGTCATCACCTTTGATCGTTTGTCCCGGTGTATTGTCTGGTTGTCCAGGAATCCATCCCAAGTCATTGGCAGCAACGTTTATTGAACCAAGTCCTAAACCACTTAATAAAATTGTAGATACAATCGCTAAATTACTTAGCTTCTTCATATTGAATTTCTCTCCTTGCTGAAATAATCTATATTATTTCACTAAATTTTTTGTAGTCGTTCTTCTTTTTGATTGAATGTATAAAACGATCCTATCGAAAAAAGAGTAAGCAATAAACCGATCAAAGCAATTCCATTGGTCAAACGTTCCCCAGTTTGCGGGAAATTAGAGGAAGAACCTTCACTTTTGTTTGATGTTTGCTGTTCTTCATTTTGGGTACTCTGCCCTGTGTCGTCTTGATTTTCGGAACTATTACCTAAATCACCGATCGTTGCTTCGACATGAACTGTTTGTATTTCTGATTGTTGAGCATGATAGACAGTTGGACTCATAAAGCATAACAACAACACACCTATCATGTAATACATCGTCTTTTTTATCTCACCCTTCACCTCCTAATATAAACGACACGATTCCCACAAAACAATTATCCTTAAAAAACCAGCACTTTTAAAACCAAGTTTTACCGCCAGTTTGGTAAACAAAATAAGAATATATAGTTATTTATTTTAGTAACAAATACAAACCAGAATTACAATAATTGACCAATCCCCCATATATAACAGTGATAAAATAGCATTATAGAGTCCATATGAAATCAAGAAAAAATAAATAACATATTATTTTAACTAATCAGTTTGAACTTTTCTTAATAATTCCCACCAACAGAAATAATTGCCAACTGATTTTTGTATAGTAGATCAAATCTCAGCAAGTTCATCCACTTTGATGTGATAGTACTCGACCAATTTATCAATGATGGCTTCATCTAAATAGTTAGAAATTCCAAGAGTAGGCACTTCAAAATAGTCATTGAAATATATATCTGTCAGAAGACAATCAAACTTTTTTAAATAATCATTTTGTATTTTTGTCGCAGGGTGAAGAATCTCTATATTGATATTATGTCGAAAATAAAATTTGATTTCCTCTTTGAGCATACACATATGATCATAAGAACTATCTAATAATAGGGCGACATGGAGTTTTATCTTTTGCTTCCGTACTTGTACCCATAGATCTGACCAGGAAGTCAACAACTTGAAGACAGATTGATGGATCATTTCATCTAAATAACTATGAAATGCAGATCCTAATGTCTGATAAATCTCAAAAAATCGGTCTTCTAAATCTTTCACTAGTGTGGGACTGTCTCTTTTTACGTTTTGAAAAAATTCTCGTTTCTTATTATGTAAAATATAGGTGGGTCTTACCATATTCATGGTTGTCCAATAAATATCATGAATCAATTGATCACGATTTTCACAAACTATACCGAACTTATTTTCTAAGTATTCAATTACTTGATTTAGTTTATTTTTTTGATTTACTGCATCAACTTGGACATTTAAATATTGTAATCGTAAAGTCGGATGAATCGGTTGATAAAACTCATAGAAAAGTTGTTGGAGGTTTTCTTCTCTTAAATTGACGACAAACTTTTCATTGATACGTCCTAAAAGTTCTGTTTCATTTGCGAAATGTTGGAAAATAAACGGTATATTCCTCGAGATCAACTGATAATCTTGCTTCAAACGAACAAAACAAATAAATAAATGAAATTTCATATTTCCTAAAAACAAATGATTGTCATTATTGACTAATGCCCAGATCGTATTCTCTTTTACAAATACTTCGATGATATCCGTGATCAGAGAGAGATCATCGCCTTTCATTAAATTCTCAGGTAAATTATATTTTTCTGCAAAGAAAGCAGAAAAAAAATCTCTAATATTCCCTTCATTACCTACAATATCGAGATGATTATTGATTTGAAATTCATATTTACTGATGACTTGATTGATTCGATTAATAACACGTGATACTTGTGTTTCAGATATGTATAAACTATCACTCAGATCGTCTTTTGAACTTACTCTTCTAAAAAATAGTGTCTCAAGTAAGGTATATTCCAAACTTTTACTCAAAATTTTTGAATAGATGAATGCTTTTTGTGTTTTCATATTTTTCTTTAGCAATACTCCTGATCTAAAGGAGGTTTCAATTGTCAGCGGTGCAATCATCTCATTGATTTGTGAAAGATCATTTCGAGTTGTTTTTTCTGAGCTTTCGATCATTTCGGCTAATTCAGCTGTCGTCATCCACTGAGTATCCCATAATATTTCCAAAATCTTCAACTGACGTTTCAAACGTCCATCTAAGATTTCTCTCATTTCGGTTCCACCTCTCCAAACAAAAAATATTGAACGTCTACATTATTTTTAACATAATGATTTATCTAAAAATAATCTCAATCTACCGACCGCTTGGTAAAATAACGTTAGAACTTATAGGTGAATGTATTGAAAATGTCAATAATTCTATCATTAAAAAAATTGGTATAGATTAAAAAGTTAATGTATTCTCATTTATTCAGTGATCATTCTATTTATAACCATTTTCAAAACAGATGTTTAGCAATGATTTTTTGCGTTTTTATTAATTAAAAATAAGAAAAGATATACCAGTATAGGCATATCTAATAAATTGGATTATTAAACAGATTACATCACAAGTTCTTTTCTAAATAACTTGACACTTTCTTTTCTGTTTATAATAAAAGTATGTAATTTGTGAATGAACTCATTATCGAAATAATGTGGGATGCCAATCACCCTCGGTTGTTCGATGGACCCTCGGATTGTACAAACATCTGTCAACACACAGTCATATTTTTCTAATTTTACTTGGCTGAACAGATCAAATGGTGACAAGATATCAACGGAGTACGTACTTCTGAAATGCATTTCGATTTCTTCCTTCAACATACGCAAATGACCAATGGGAACATCCAAGATCAATGCAGCTTTGATCTGATAGGTCTTTTTCATCTCGATCCTAAAATCAGACCACTGTGTAACCAAACTATAGATCGATTGATACACCATATTTTTCTTATCAAACGGTTTAAGTTCAAGTTCTTCATATATTTCTGCAAAACACTCTCTTAATTCAAACATGATTGTTTGATTTTCACCCATTAATTCTAAAACAAATTCTTCAATCACATTGTTCAATATGAAAGTCGGGCCAGTGATTCGAAAACTACTCCATAAAATGTCAGCAATCAATGTATCACTATGGGAACACTCGATATTAAATCGTTGAGATAAATCTTTGATCAGTCGTTCAATTTTACTATGTAAGGATGATTGAAACCTACCAAACTGTTGGCAAGCTCCGGTCACTTTAAAAGGTTCGCAATAGTTGGCAAATAAATTGTATAATATGTCTTCATTCAGTTCAATTTCAAAAGATTCTTTACATCTACGTTTTAATTCTTCGTCATTCAAAATAGTTTTGTAGTTAAAAACAGTTGCTTTTTTTTCTATAAAAGCGCCTTGCTTGCATCGATATAGCGCAGCTAGTACTTTTAAATGTATTTTATTTAATAAAAAATGATGTTGGTCATTCGCTTCAATGATCGTTATGTTTTCCTCATAAAAACATTGGATCAATCGATCGATCAGGTCAAACTCTTCTTTTAAAAGAAGCGGTTCCGCAGAAAGATATTTTTCATACATCAAACTAGCAAATAATTTACGAATATTTATCTCTGAACCTTCAATCGTCAATTCATGACTGATTTGTATTGAAAATTTTTCTAAAACTGAATTTAGCTTGGCCAACAAGCGGTTCAACTGTGTCTCTGAGATAAACAAGCAATCACATAACTCACCTTTAGAAAGCTTCGGATTGATAAAAATTTCTTCGATGATCTGACATTCGATGCAGTTTTGCAAAAACAAAGAATAAAGATGTGTTTTTGAGACCCCAAGTGTTTTATCCAAGAAAACCCCGTGTTTAAAAGATGTTTCAATTTTAAGCGGTTTGATTATTTCATTTAAATGTTTGATATCCGTTCGTATCGTCTTTTCGACTCCCCCGATGACTTGGACAATTTTCGATACGGTCAACCATTCATTTTCCCACAGCAATTCTAATAATGCTAATTGCCTTGTACTTTGTTTATTTAATATTCCTTTCATTTTACTCCCCCAAATCTAATAAAAAAGCACAGTAATAAACAAAAAAAATAACACCCCGTCTGTGATTTTTTTATTTTTTTCTTATATGATTATTCAATTTTCTTTTAGATTTATCATTGAAATAAGATTTCAACAAAAATATATGTACTATTACTTAATCATAATTTTAAAATATAAATCGTCTTATGTCTACAAGAAAAATGAAGATAACATGAGATATTTTTAATTTACCGTTAAATAATATTCGTAATAATAAATGATCGAATAAAAGCATCCGAAATTCAACGCCTTTATTCAATCATTTCTTTATTTGTTATTCTAATATTTTTTTAAATAACTTTTATTGAACCACTACTTCTTTGTGTCTAGTTATCTAAATAAGTCATTGTTCACCTGTCTAAAACATCCAAATCAACTCTGTTTCCCACTTAGAAATGCAAAAACATTTTCTCTGGAGATCGATCCAATCAGAATTTCTTGTTTATAGATGTTGACTGTTTCGACTGCTTCTAGTTGAGCAAATAATTGTTTTAGTGGTGTATCAAGCTGAACCACTCTTCGTTGTTCAGTGATCTCTTTCTCAAAAAAGCCAGCAAGTACAAGTTGTTCAACTGTCTGATCTTTTTCTTGGATCGATTCCTCGAAGAAACTACGTACAAAGTCATTCTTAGGATGCATCAATAATTGTTCTGGTGTATCACATTGGATCAATGCCCCTTCTTTCATCACAGCGATGCGATCCCCTAGTTTAATTGCTTCTTCCATATTATGGGTAACAAAAACAATCGTCGTACCTAATTCTTTATGAAGTGATAAAACAAGCTCCTGCAAGGAAGTTCTTGATAAAGGGTCCAACGCACTGAAAGGCTCATCCATCAAGATCACTTCAGGATTGGCTGCTAACGCCCGAATGATCCCTACACGCTGTTGTTCTCCTCCAGACAATTCTTGTGGCATTCGATCACGATAGACATCAGGATCTAAACCAACTTTTGTCAGTAACTGATCCGAAGTCTCGGATCGTTTCTGTTTTTCCCAGCCTAACATTTCAGGGATCACTTCGATATTCTGTTTGACAGTCATCGTTGGAAATAATGCAATCTGTTGCAAGACATATCCCATTTGCCAACGCATTTTTTGCAAGTTATAGTCCTTTAATGATTTACCTTTGAAATATACCTCACCGACACTTGGTAATGAGAGTCCATTGATCATTTTTAGTGAAGTTGTCTTTCCACTTCCCGAAGGACCTACCAATACAAAGATCTCTCCCTCATTGATTGAAAGGTCTAATTGTCTAATTGCATACTTATCATTAAAGGTTTTTTGGACGTTTTTAAATTCAATCAGTTCGGTCAATTGTTATCCTCCTTCACTAAACCTTGGTCAACCAAAAATTGTCGTGCCACTTCAGCTGGTTGTTTTTTCTCGACATTTACTTGATAATTCATCGTTTGCATCTGTTCTTCCGTTATTTTGCCGCTAAGTTTCTCTAAAGCTGCCACGACTTCTGGATGATCATTGGCAAAATCTTCATTCATCAATGGTGCGCCTTGGTAGGTAGGGAACAAGCCTCGGTCATCTTCTAGGACGACTAAATCGTATTGTTTCAGTTCACTGTCGGTAGAATAGGCATCAACTACATTGACATCACCATTATTTATTGCTTGGTAACGCAAACTAGGTTCCATGCTTTGGACACTCGGAAAATCTAACTGATAAAGTTCCTGTATCCCCTTGTACCCATCTGCACGATCGATAAATTCTAACGTGAACCCTGCCTTGATTTGATTCTCGATTTTAGCTAAATCAGAAATTGATTTTAATTGGTGCTCATCCGCAAAGTCGCGTTTAACAGCAAGAGCATATGTGTTTTGATAAGCCATCGGACTTAAAAGTGTCATTGAGAACTGTTCATTTAACAGTCTATTGGCCTCGTGATACGTTTCTTCTTTTGTTAATTTTTGGTCCTTGATTGATTCTGGAACTGTAACCAGACTCTCTAATACTGTTCCAGTAAACTCAGGATAAATATCAATTTGTTTGTTTTCTAAAGCGCTGAATAGAAAACTGGTTTTACCGAAATTCGGTTTTAATTCGACTTCCGCTTCGGTTTCTTCTTCAATCAATCCTTTGTACATCTGGATCAATATATCTGGTTCTGCACCAAGCTTACCGGCAATCGTGATTTTCTCTTGTTTCAAGAAACCAGTTTGATAAATGGAAGCACCTGCGACTAAAGTCAAAATCAAGCCTAAAGTGATCATCGTATAACGAGGTTTCAAGTGTTGTAATAGACGGATCAAGCTACTGAAAACAATAGCTAACAAGGCGGAGCTGATTGCGCCGATCAAAGTTAAAACAGGTGTATTCCGATCGATTCCTAGTAAGATAAATGTTCCTAGCCCGCCAGCACCGATCAAGGCTGCTAATGTTGCTGTACCAATGATCAATACTAACGCAGTGCGGATACCTGAGATAATGACAGGCAGCGCGATGGGTAACTCTACTTTGATCAATCTTCGAAAACGAGACATCCCAAAGGCAACTGCTGCTTCTTCAATTGATGGATCGATTTCTGCTAATCCTATATAAGTGCTTTGAAATATCGGTAATAAGGCGTATAAGATCAAGGCAATCAACGCCGGTAAAGTGCCAATCCCTACAAATGGAATCAATAATCCTAAAAGTGCAAGTGAGGGAATGGTTTGCAGCACACTCGTTACTTGTAACAAAAATTCTGCCATTCTTTTATGGTTGACTGCCCAAATAGCAAGCGGGATCGCAATCACTGCGGCAATCAATAATGCAATCAATGAAATAGATAAGTGCTGAAATGTTGCTGCGAATAACTCTTCTTTTCTCTCACTGAGCGTTTCGATAAACGTATTCATATGACCTTCCTTTCTGTTCTCCTTTAAGTATAAACATAGCGAAGTAAATCCCCAACTAAGTTGTTTTAAAAAAACTTGCAATCGACTAGATGGTGAGAAGTGATTGCAAGTTTTGTTTTTGTATTTAGTTATTTTGAATCGTACGTAGCTCTATGTTGATAGAAGGTTTCTTCATACCTGCGTTTTCGTTCATTTTGTCGATACTTTTTTTCATCCCACATCACAAACCATAATACAAACGAAGGTAAAAAAATCAATAATGCTGTTTGTAACCCATAATTACCTATAATAATTCCAAAAAATAAAATCAACAACATCGCACCAAAACGTCTCATTGATTGCATCTCTGATCACCTCTATTATTTTATACCGAACGATTGTTCGCTCTTTTATTATACGAACAATTGTTCTCGTTGTAAAGTAGAAGTTGGAATTTTGAACAAAAAAAACAGCCAGTAACTTTTAAAATCTCGTGGGGGAGATACTTGTTTACTGGCTTGTTCAATAATTATTATACTTTAAGTTGTGTGTCAGTGACCAAAAAAGTAAAAATCGGTTGTTTTAACATCATAATCGTTAAATTTAATAAAATAATTTATGTTTTTTTATATTTAAATACATTTTTTTATTTATCACACTATTTTATTCACTATTTTTTTATCTCTAAATTATGCAATACATATTTTTACATAGAATCATTTTTGATTTAAAAGATTGTTTTACAAGGAATGATTGACCGAAATTAAATACACTTCATTATGTATATTTTTTTCTATTTACCTATTGAATTTATAGAGCCGTTCAGTGTAATATAAAGATTGCTGAAAATTTTCAAAAAGAAAAGAGGTTAGAGATGAAACAAGTAAAATTTTTATTAGACTTATGTGGAATTATTTTTGGGGCTGCTCTTTATGGATTAGCGGTAACCGGAATCAATCTCCCTTCAAAATTAGCTGACGGTGGTGTCACAGGAATTGCTCTTTTACTTAATCATTTATTTGGCTTTGCGCCTTCCATCACCTCACTGATCATAAATTTACCTTTATTGCTGATTTCCTTGTTTATTTTTGGAAAACATGCATTTATTCGAACGATCGTCGGAACATTTTCTCTGGTCTTCTTCTTGCATGTATGGGAAAATTTAAATGTCCACTTTGCTGTTGGAAATCTTTTAGTGAATAGTCTAATGACTGGCATTCTTTCGGGAATCGGTTGTGGCTTAGTTTTTCGTTTTGGGGGCAGCACTGGCGGAACCGATATCGTTTATCAAGCAATTGAAAAATATTATCATGTGAATATCGGGAAAAGTCTATTTGTTATCACGTTTGGGATTTTAGTTGTGTCTTTGTTGTATTTGGATTTTACGCATTTTGCCTATACTCTTTTGAGTTGCTCAATTTTATCTTATACATTGAATAAAGTGAAGTACTTCCGCTTCGCTAATCCTTTCAAAAAAATCACAGCTCCATCCCCAACAGTCAATCAATTAGAACCTGTGGAAGATTCATATATAGATTGAACTCTTACCATAAAAAGCAACTGAGGTCGGAACAGAAGTGTTTATTTCTCGCCGTTTATCTGGTTTTAGATAGTGCGAGAGAAACCATGTTCCAGCCACAGTTGCTTTTTTATAGTCATTCTTACTACTTGTCTTATCGAGCCATTTTTCCACCGGTGGATTTGAACCCACCTGACAAAACGACTTTACCTTGCTGGCTACCTTCCTTCACCAACTTCATCGCTTGTTCAAGTGAAGCTCGGCTGATACCATCTGAGTAAACAGTGGTTACGTGGCTATGAAGTTTATTTTCTTCAAATAACTTTGTCAATGTCTCTAGGATTGCGCCTTGTGTTGCGATTTCTTTATTATGATCTGTTTTCGTGAAAACATACTCCCAATGGAAGCTGATTGAATCATTTTTATATTCATTCCAATCGATTTTCGCTTTTGTATTGACGATCATTCCGATATGCCCTAAAGGTTGAATGATTTTTTTTATTTCTGGTAGATAGGATTCAATATCATACAACACTGCGATATAGTCAACACCCTCGCTCCCAGCTTGTTTTAATTGGTCATAAAGAGAATGATGGTAATCTATCGGAACATCTACGCCATTTTTTTCAAGCCATCCAAAATTTTGCGGACTAGCAGTTGCATAAACTTTCATACCCGTCCACTTCGCTAGTTGCGTCATGATCGAACCAACGCCACCTCCTCCATTGATCACCAAAAGCTCTTTCCCTTCATTTGCTTTTTCTTGAGGAACTAACTGAAAATTTTCAAATAGCAATTCATAGGCAGTGAGTGCAGTCAATGGAATCCCTGCAGCAGCTTCGTCGCTAAGATTCTTAGGAGCCTTTGCAGCGATCCGTGCATCAACGATTTGATACTCTTGTTGACTCCCTTCGCGTTGAGTCGTTCCTGCATAATAGACACGGTCATTCAGCTCGAACCCCTTTACAGCCGCGCCCATTTCCCGTACATAACCCACACTATCATAGCCGAGCACAGTGAATGTTTCTTCTTTGACGATTTCTCTTCGCTTCGTATCTATAGGATTGATCGAAAGTGCTACAACTTCGATCAATAAGTCGTGTTCGCCAGGTTTTGGTACCATAGTATCTTCTTCAATCAATTGTGGATAAGGGGTCTCATAAGTAAAACCAAACCTTTTCATTGATGAGGGTCTATTTATCATTTTCCTGTTCCTTTCTACTGCAATAATATAGTCGGTCAAAAAAAAGCTGTTCCGCTCCAACATCCAGACATTTTTTCACAAGTCCTGCTTGTTTCTTATGTGTCTGAATGTTTGAAGGAACAACTTTTTCTCATACTTGAGCAGTTACTACTTATTGGAAATAACCATTGCCTTTCAAGGAATTACCTTGGTCATTGATCAGGCCTTCCAACGAACGATCTAATACTCCATGAGTTTTCTTACTTGAACTTTTCTCTTGGTTCATTGTTACACCTTGTTTTCCATCATAGGGTGTATTTTCTGTTTCAAATAAAAGATACGCATTCTTTTCTTTTTTGATCGAAGCGAGCAATTCTTCTTCAGAGATTTTATTTTTCTTCGGATCAGGAATGATCGAAGCTGGTACGTACTTAGGTACAAAATAAGAACGTTCTCTTCCCGAACTATTGAATACACTTCGTGATTGGCTTGTTTTTTCTTGTGTTGGTCTTTGCTCTGAAGGGCTGGCATGACGATTATAGCCAAAATTCGTCTGACTGTTTCGTTTGGTTTGTGTTTTTTTACTCTGCCTATAGTCTGGCAAATTTTGTTTATGTTTTGCTAGATTTGCTTTTTGTGTTGAAGCATGCCGAACATTGACTGTCGAATGAGGATTTTTTTCATTTTTTGAATAATCCTCAAAATGAAATTCATTGATTTGCTCGAACAATGGTTTGTCGCTTGTATCGGTCATCAGATCATCTTGTCCGTCAAACAGCACACGCCTATTTTCATTTTTTAACTTTACACCTATGTGATCATCGTATGCAGGAAAGCGAAAATGTTTTCGTTTGATTTCTGTCATGTAAACCATCCTTTTTAAGTGGACTTTCTCTTATAATAGCACAAATCGTCTATTTTCTATAGCTAAGCGTTAGTCTTATTTAACTTTCTTGTCGTTTCACGAATGATCAATTCTGGGAAAAAGTGACGGTATCCTTGGCTTGCTCCTTTTTCAGTAATTTTCTTTAATAGCATTTCGCCGCACACTTCCCCCATACGAATGATGTCTTGTTTAACGGTAGTCAGTTTTGGGGAACTGATTTGATCAAGAAATACGCCATCGAAACCAATAACGCCAAATTGATCGGGTAACTGTCCGCCAACTTGTGTGATGCCACGAACGATACCAAGCGCTAAACGATCAGAACTGCAAACAAAACACGTTTTATCTGAAAATTCGTCCCAATGTTCCGTGATATATTTTTCTGGTGTGGTGGAATGATTATCAAAACGCAGCATTTTCGGAGTTAGCCCAGCCTCTTCCATCACTTTTAGATAGCCCGCTTCTCTAGATAGTTCAAAAGGTTCTGCTTCATCAATGCCGATATAAACAACCGTTTGATAACCAACTTCTAAGGCATATTGTGTCGCTTTGGCGGTCCCATATTGATTATCGCTATCAACATAATCATAGCCCATACGATTTTCACCAAATAACACGACTGGCTTTTCTAGACGATTGATCCAATCAAAATCTCTTTGACGCACGCCAGTGATGATATAACCATCGCAGGAGCCGACGTCAAAAGCATCGTTGGTCACTAATTGCAAGGAATAGTGCTCTTTACCAATCCTTTTAGCAATTCCCATGAGTAGATTCATATAATAGGGTTCCGTGGTATCGATTTCCTCAAGAATAAACAACTTGATGATCTGTGAACGGTTCGAAACTAACGCTTTTGCTGCAATATTTGGACGATAATCCAATTCAGCCATGGCTGTAAAAACTAGTTCCTTTAGCTCATCAGTGACTTGTTCTGGATGATTGATCACCCGAGAAACCGTCATTTTCGAGACATTTGCTCGTTTAGCTACATCTGCCAATGTTGGCATAAAATCTCCCCTTCCATGCCTAATTCCATAACTATAGTCATTATAGCAAAGATTTGTGCTAAAAAAGAGCAACTCTGAAGTAGTTCTGAAAAAAAATCTATCAAAGAAAAAAATTTCTCTTTGATAGACGTTTTATCTATTTAGTCCTCTTACTTACTATATAGACACAGCCATCATTTGGCTCAAAAAATCCGCTGCTTCATCCATCAATGGGACTTCAACCATATGACGTTTTTCCGAAGAAGCACGAAAGACGATTCCCTTACCATAAGACTTATCTTGGTTTTTTTTGACAAATTTAGACACTTGTCGAAAAGGAATCTTTTCATCTTTTTCACCATGCCAGAAAAATAAAGGACGACCTGCTAATTTTTCTGGTTGTAAAGATAGATCATATTGGTTAACCCAAGAAATCAAATCAAAGTAGTCAACGGGCAACTTGTACTGGAATTCTTGTGCTCTACGTGAGATTTCTTCACCATATTCAAGTGGTGATGGTGATCCCATCAAACAAATTCCGCCAGTGATTTCTGGGTGTTTGGCTAGCAATGCACAAGTGGTCATTCCACCCATTGACACACCACCCACAGCTAATTTATCTGAAAGAAGTTCACGTTTTTTTAGATGTTCGATCAATGTATCAAACTCGAATAGATTCCCGTAGATACTACTCCAAAAAGTAAAGGAAGGAATTTTTGAAACGGGTTGTTTACGCTCGCCATGGTTCATCGCATCTGGAAGCAAAACTCGCATCCCTTTTTTAGCCATTTTTCTACCTTGAGTCAATACAAGCTCCTTGCTTGTCTGCCAACCATGATAGTAGATCACTACTGGGATTTTCTCTGTCTTCAACTCTTTTTGGACAACTTCTAATACGGGTATGTTTTTGATGGTTCGTTTCAAAATAATTGGATTCACTGATTGATTCACCTGATTTTCATTAGATTGGTTGACCGTAAAGACAACCATAAACTTAGCATGACTTGTACAAGGCATAGTAGCCCAAATGTAATAGTATAAAAATCCATTCTTTTAACAAAGAATAACATGGCGAATATTCCTATGGTTCCTAATCCTATGGATAAGGCTGGGGAAATCGACATTTTAAAGAAGCTAGCCACACTACCAAAAATATTACCAATAAACACCATTAGAAAAAGAAAAATACTTAATATTACCCCATCAGTTAGTGAGATTGGGAATAACAAGGAATTCGCTTCAATGGGTTGTTGGATCGCATGGGTCCCTAAATACATACTAAGAAAAATACTACATATATGACTGACTCCAATGACCCTGTTCATTCGCTTCATCGCGCTCACCTGACTCTCTTTATAATTCTATTATAATCATTTTATCATTTTTTTAAAGTAATAAACGTTTATTCTTTTCTTCAATCGCATTATTTCTGATATGATGAACATAGACGCTACTGAAAGGAGTTCTTATTATGTTCGATCCAAAAATGTTAGCGATGATCTTTTTCATCAATTTCGCTTACATCACATTAAATACCCTACGCTTTATGTTGACCATGAAAGGCTATCGCTACATCGCTCCATTAGTTAGTATGGTTGAGATCACTATTTATATCGTTGGTTTATCGCTGGTTTTAGACCGCTTAGATAATCCATTGAATTTGTTCGTTTATGCGTTAGGCTATGCTGTTGGTATCAGTGTTGGGATTGCCATTGAGGATAAATTAGCACTAGGATATATCATGGTAACGACGATCCTACCAGCAAATACTTCAGAGGATAAAAATTTACCGATCATTCTTCGACAAAATGGGTTTGGAGTGACTCAAACGTCAGCAACTGGTTTAGAAGGTGAACGGTTAGTTCTAGAGATTTTATCTCCACGCAAAAGTGAACGTGAGCTTTATCGCTTGATCAAAGAAGTTGAAGAACGCGCTTTTATTATCTCCTACGAACCAAAATATATTTCTGGCGGATTCTGGACAAAGAAAGTGCGCAAACGTCGAAGTAATGTGAAATGAATATTCACAAAATAGACGATGATCAGATGAAATTTTTTCATCCGACCATCGTCTATTTATTTGTTTTATTAAAAACCATCGACAATTCCTCATCATTTTGTTATTATATTGTATATCATTAAATTTATGGGAGTACTTATGGAAATACAACAAAAAACAACGACCTATCTACATTGGGGATCTGTTTTTGCCGTTTTGAATGCTTTACTTTTTTTCTTTTATGCTTATTTTAAGACTTCAAGCATCCCATGCAATTCATTTGGCTGGTTATTGCTTGACCATTCCGAGCTGAACCAATCGACTGACAACCCAACATTCTTGATTCTTTCTACTTTCTGCGGCCTTATCTTCTCGTTATGTTTCGCCGCCTATTTTGCTAAAAAAAAGATGAATACATTTAATGAAGTAAATGTTATTTTCGTGATACTGAAATCACTGAACCTTTTAACAGCTATGCTCTATACGGTTAATCAAGATTCACTTTTTTTCTTCATTATTAACGGTTTAGTTGTGATTTTAACGATATTTACTTTCTTTATTTTTTCATTGATCACCAAGCAATTAAGAATGCCAATGGTCATACAAACCAGCACCTTTTTCTGTTTTTGCTATAGTCTCGTAGCACTATTCATCCTAGCCTTTGCGCCATCGATTAATTCTGCCAATATCCAAATCACTAGTAATATTCTAGATATCTTGTTTATTGGGAATTTGGCTTATATGATGCGGCATTTTCGTAAAGCAGCATGATCCCAATGAGATCTGGACAGGAGTGTTAAGTCTCGTGAAATCAGGCAGCATCCACAAAAATTAGAAAATAATTTTTGTGGATGCTGCCTGATTTTTCGAAGTAGTTCCTTCTGTTCTCACTTTTTTCGGTTTTAGTCGGCGGGGTCCCCGACAATTGTTGAGGTCATATTTTCTTGATATAAGAATAAGATTTTAAATCCAATTGCCGCATGACTTCGACCAACGCTTGTTCTTTAATAAAGGCGGCTTGCATCGGTGTTTCCGTTGAAGGTTTATATTTTTGTAGCAATGCGTCATTCCTATCCTCTGTTACAGGCAAGAGCAATTGATATTGCTCCTGTTGGACAACAACCCCCGCTAATAATAAGGCATCTAAAAAAATCGACTCACGGCGTTTTTTGTATTTGTTTTCACAAATTCGTTCGATAATCACTTCTATTTGGTCAAAAAAATAGGTTTCATTCACATCGCCAATCAACTGCCCTAGAGCCTGAAATTCCTCAGATAGTGGGGTTTGCTGTTTTTGGAGATGGAAATACGTTGGTAAAGAAACCACGTTCTCTCCTTGGTTGAGCGTTACAAAGCGATAGTTCTCATTTCCTGCTTCCAACCGCACAATCGTAGGAACTGAAAAAGTAGTGGCATAAAAATAAGGAGACGTTGTTTCATGGCAGAAATCCCAAATTTCTTCTGATAAGAAGAGATTTCTGAGGTGTTCCGGTTGTTTCATTAATTCATTGATCAATTCTTTAGTCAGTTGATTGATCTCTGTTTGGAAATCTCCTTGGTCATAGACCGGAAAAGCACAGCGGTAACGGCGATTTTCTCGGATGATCAAGCCACTATCGATCATTTGATCAAGAAAGTGTTCCATTTTCTTTTGGGGAAATGCTTTCTTTAGTTGGCGTAAAATGACCTCTTGTGAGCCTTGTTCGATCAAATAGTCGATCATTGGTTGGAAGAGCGGATGCTCAATTAGTTTTCGTTCGTTCTCTAAAGAATAAAAATATTGCATATCTGTTTACCTGCTTTCTATGTGACACCTTGAATGAAAAAAGCGGGAGGTCCCAGCCAACTGGTTACACTCCCACTCCCTTCTTCCAATCTCATTGCCTAATTGAAAACTTCTGTTAATTGAGGTACCACTTGTTTTTTACGTGAAACGACCCCTTGTAAAAATGCGCGATTATTTTCTAACTTCACGCCAAAAGCTTGTTCAACTTGTTCTTTTCTTTCACCAGCAATCAATAATTCTGAGTTGCTGTTCAAGATGTCTGTTACAACAAGAACAAAAAGATCATACCCATTTGTCGCGATCTCTGTTTGCATAGCAGTTTCAAGTTCAGCTTGACGATCCATTACTTCATTTAGATCAACTGTATTGACTTGAGCGATACGAACACTTGCTTCACCCATAGGGAAACTTTTCGCATCTAGATCAAGTAATACTTCTGCTGGTTTATCACTTAGATTTGTACCTGCTTTCAACATGTCTAAACCATACGCTTCTAAGTCTACACCAGAGATTTCAACTAGCTCTTTTGCAGCCAATTGATCTGCTTCTGTTGAAGTTGGTGATTTGAACAACAATGTATCTGAAATGATTGCTGATAACATGATTCCAGCGATTTCTTTCGGAATCTCAATTTGATTTTCTTTAAATAATTTTAGAATGATCGTACTTGTACAACCCACTGGTTCAGCACGATAATACAATGGATTCGCTGTTTCAAAGTTGGCGATACGATGATGGTCAACTACTGCTAGAATCGTAGCTTCCGCAATATCTACCACACTTTGTTGGAATTCATTATGATCGACAAGCATGACATCTGCTTGTTCCTCTTTGATCGATGTGATCACTCGAGGCGCCTCTAATTTGAAGTAATCTAGTGCAAATTGTGTTTCTTCACTTGGCGTGCCTAAAGCGACAGGCTCAGCGTTTACTCCTAATTGATTTTGCAAATATGAAAATGCAATCGCTGCTCCAATTGCATCTGTATCAGGATTTTGATGACCAAAAACTAAAACTTTTGACATTTGACTCGCTCCTTTTTGTTTTCTCCTATTCAATAATAGCAAAAAAACGGAAAGAAGCAATACTTATCTTCCTTCCGTTCGCGTCTATCTAGTTAAATACTTTGTATAATCTTCGATATGAAGAAGACGTTTTGCATTTTCTACTCGTTCTTTTGTCGGTGGTTCGATTCCTTCTAATGGATACGTCAAACCAAGCGTTTCCCATTTGTATTTACCCATTGTATGATAAGGAAGGATTTCCACACGATCGACATTTTCAAGTGTTTTGATGAATGCATCAAGGCGGATCAAATACTCATCATAGTCACTACGTTCTGGGACTAACACATGACGAATCCAGACAGGTTTCTTGATATCTGAAAGATACTGAGCCATTTCTAAGATATTTTCATTGCCCCAATGAGTTAATTTTTTATGTGCTTCGTTATCGATGTGTTTGATATCGAATAACAGTAAGTCCGTATAGTTCATCAACTCTTCAAAACGAGAAAAGAAAGGCTCATCATGGCTAAATGGTTTTCCACATGTGTCGATTGTTGTATGAATGCCACGTTCTTTCGCCTTTTGGAATAATTCGATCAGGAAATCGATCTGCAATAAAGGTTCACCACCACTGATCGTGATCCCTCCTTGTTTCCCCCAATAAGAACGGTAACGTTCTGCTTGGTCTAAAATTGCATCTGTGGTATATTCTTTTCCTCCACCAATATTCCAGGTGTCTGGGTTATGGCAAAATTCACAACGCATGCGACAACCTTGCATGAAGACGACAAAGCGAACGCCTGGTCCATCTACAGACCCAAATGTTTCAATCGAATGGACATAGCCTTTTGTTTGTTCTTCCATTTTAATCACTTCTTTTCTTTAGTTTCTTTCGTTATGAGCCACGGACAATGTTGCGACTTCTCAACATGCTGTGAAGAGGAGATCTATCTGTTTGCCTCTAACACTCTATATATCCTTTTTTTACATATAGTTGTAAAAAAGGAAGACAAAAGCTCATGCGGAACTTTTGCCTTTCCTTTTTACACTGCATTAATTGTCTTACATTCTGTCGTGTGACGTTCTCATTAATACGTCTAATTGTTGTTCTCTTGTCAAGTCACGGAATTTAACCGCATATCCAGAAACACGGATCGTTAAGTTTGGATATTTCATTGGGTTTTCCATGGCATCACGCAATAAGTCATTACTGAATACGTTCACGTTCAAGTGGTATGCTCCTCTTGAGAAGTAACCATCTAAGACGTTACGTAAGTTGTCGATTCTTGTTTCTTCATCTTTCCCTAAACCAGAAGGGTTGATTGTTTGTGTATTAGAGATACCATCACGTGCGTGTGCATAGTTGAATTTCGCAGTTGAGTTCAAGCTTGCAAGCAACCCATTTTGTTCTGCTTGATAACTTGGGTTTGCACCAGGTGCTAAAGGTTTACCAGCTTCACGTCCGTCAGGTGTATTCCCAGTATTTTTCCCGTAAACGACATTTGATGTGATCGTTAATAATGAAGTTGTCGGAGTTGAATTACGGTAAGTTTTATGACGTTTGATTTGACCCATGAAGTATTCTAAGATCCATTCAGCGATCTCATCGGCACGGTCATCGTCATTACCATATTTAGGGAAGTCACCAGTTACTTTAAAGTCAACTGTGATCCCTTTGTCATTACGGATTGGTTTAACTTGTGCATATTTGATTGCAGATAAGCTATCTGCTGCGTGAGAGATACCTGCGATACCTGTCGCAAATGTACGTTTCAAGTCTGTATCCATGACAGCTAATTGTGCTGCTTCATAAGAATATTTGTCGTGCATATAGTGGATGATGTTTAGCGTATTGACATAAAGCTCAGCTAACCAGTCCATGATGTTCATGAAGTTGTGTTTTACTTCTTCAAAGTCTAATGTGTCGCTTGTGATCGGACGATACTCAGGACCTACTTGTGCGCCTGTCATTTCATCCACGCCACCGTTGATCGCGTATAACAAAGCCTTAGCTAAGTTTGCGCGAGCACCGAAGAATTGCATATCTTTACCAACAACCGTTCCAGATACACAACATGCAATCGCACAGTCATCTGAACCCCATTGTTCACGAAGCAAGTTATCATTTTCAAATTGGATCGAAGAACTTTCGATCGCAATTTTACTTGCATACGTTCTGAAGCCTTCTGGTAAGTTTTCTGAGTATAAAACAGTCAAGTTTGGTTCTGGTGAAGGTCCCATATTTGTCAATGTGTGCAACATACGGAAATCATTTTTTGTGACTAATGAACGTCCGTCTAAGCCCATACCAGCGATTGATAAGGTTGCCCAGATCGGGAAGCCAGAGAACAATTGGTTGTATTCAGGCGTACGTGCAAATTTCACCATACGTAATTTCATTACTAAATGGTCGATTAATTCTTGTGCTTCTTTTTCAGTGATCACACCGTTGTCTAAATCACGTTGGATATAAATGTCTAAGAATGCAGAGATACGTCCGATCGACATAGCTGCACCATTTTGAGATTTGATTGCAGCTAGATAACCAAAGTATAACCATTGAACGGCTTCTTTTGCGTTTGCAGCTGGTTTTGAAATGTCATACCCATATTTTGCAGCCATTTCTTTCATTTGAGCTAATGCACGATATTGTTCTGAGATTTCTTCACGAAGACGGATAACCTCTTCACTCATCGTATGGTAGCCTGTATTGTCATGGTCTTTTTTCTTTTGAGCCATCAAATAGTCGATTCCGTATAATGCGATACGACGGTAGTCACCGATGATGCGGCCACGTCCGTAAGCGTCAGGAAGTCCAGTGATGATCTTGTTTTTACGTGCAGCACGCATTTCTGCAGTATAAGCATCGAATACACCTTGGTTATGTGTTTTTCTCCAGTCTGTGAAAATATGTGTTAACTCTTCTTTTGGCTCATAGCCGTTACTTGTTAACGCATGATTCGCCATGTTGATGCCACCAAATGGCATGAATGCTTGTTTCAAAGGAGTTTCAGTTTGCAGACCGACGATTTTTTCTAAATCTTTGTCTAGGTATCCTGCTTCGTGAGAAGTGATTGTTGATACGACATCTGTATCCATGTCATATACACCATTACGTTCAAATTGGATATCATTCAATTTTTGTAATTTTTCCCACAAATTTTCTGTTGCTTCAGTGGGTTTTTCTAAAAAGCTGTCATCACCGCGGTATTCTGTATAGTTGTTTTGGATAAAGTCACGTGTATCCACGCCTTCTTTCCACTTAGTTCCTTTAAATCCATTCCATTGTTCCATCGTATGGACCTCCCGTTTCTGTTTTATGTAACAGTTTTTACGTGATAAGTATAACACATGTCGCCTCCAATGCAAGGGTTTTCTTGTTTTTTTATTAACAAATAAAGCAAATATAAAATAATAGTAGTTATTAAAGCTGATACATAGGCATTTATCTATTGTGAATCTATTCATATTTTATTTGTGCAAGTCTTAATTTTATGTTAATAAATAAAAAATAGCTGGCAACTGTAATAATACAGTTGCCAGCTATCCCATAAAAAACTATAACAGTTATTCCTTGATATCCATCGTTGGAGAATCAATCACCATTTGTACTTCTCCGCCTTTTTTCTCATCTAAAACAAATGAACCGTTGGACGTACGATCACCAATTGGATAATCCGTCGGATCGATTGGTAATTCTTGTCCTTTTTGATTGATCAACGTCATCGTTTTGGCATGCCCCTCTGACATATAGATCACTCGATGTGGTTGTTTCTTCAATTCTCGCAATACAGTCACACCTCGTTTGGCACGAGAAGTCTGACTGATTTCTTGTGCAAGCATTCGTTTTACTGCCCCACGCTGGCTGACGATAACGATAGGCGTATCTCCTTCTGCTAAGACAAGTAAACCATTAACGACATAATCTTCTTCTTTCAAATTGATCGATTTGACACCTGCAGCCTTCGTTCCAACAACTGGCACTTCAGTCAACGGATAGCGTAGGCCCATTCCTTGATGCGTAACAAGGAAAATATCACGATCTGTTTGTTCTTTTTCAAGATAGACAGCCACTAATTCATCTTCACTGGCTTTTAGCTTCATGCCACTCAATGGACGACTCTTATACGTACGCCATGGTTCAAAATCTGTCATCCGCGTCTGTTTGATCAAGCCGTTTTTACTGATAAATACAAATGTTTTTTCGGAATCGATTTTCTGATAGGGGAATACCGCTAAAATGGATTCATCAACAGCTAGATTCACTATCGTTTGTGAGATATGCTCACCGGCATCTTTCCATTTCAAATCTGGTAGTTCGTGAACTGGTCGATAGATCACATTGGCTTTATTGGTGACCAGTAACAAATGATCTAACGTATTCAGTTCCCCAGCATATAGAAGATAATCTCCTTCACGCATACCGATTTCTTCTGGTTTTGATGCACTATAGGAACGAAGGCTTGTTCGTTTCACATAGCCTTCACGTGTGACACTGACAATGACATCCTCTTGCGCAACTAATACTTGTGTATCGATTTTGATTTCTTCGATTTCATCTTCGATCATCGTCAAGCGAGAAGAAGCATATTTCTTCTTGACTTCACGTAGTTCTTTTTTCATGACAGAAAATAATTCTTTATCGTTTGAAAGGATTTTATTTAATTCAGTGATCAGAGCAATCAATTCTTGCGATTCACGGCGTAGTTCGGTAATGTCTGTATTCGTCAAACGATAAAGCTGTAACGTAACGATTGCTTCAGCTTGTTCTTCTGTAAATTGGAACATTTGGACTAAATTGTGCTTCGCATCTTTTTTATCTTTACTCTCACGGATCGTTGCAATGACTTCATCTAAAATCGATAGAGCTTTCATCAGCCCTTCAACGATATGTTGTCTTCTTTGCGCTTTCTCCAAGTCAAACTGACTACGTTTGGTGATCACTTGTTTGCGGTGCTCGATGTAACTACTTAAAATATCCTTCAACCCTACTTGATGAGGGGTCATATGATCGATTGCCACCATATTGAAGTTGTAGTTGATCTGTAATTCGGTATTCTTGAATAAATAATTCAAGATTCCTTGAGCGTTAGCGTCTTTTTTCAATTCCACAACGATCTGTAGACCCGTACGATCACTTTCGTCACGAACTTCTGCGATCCCATCGATTTTCTTGTTCAAGCGTATCTCATCCATTTTTTTGACAAGAGTCGCTTTGTTCACTTCGTAAGGAATCTCAGTGATCACGATTTGTTGCTTGTTTCCTTTGATAGATTCGATCGCCGTTTTTGAGCGTAGGATCACTTTCCCACGACCAGTTTCATAAGCTTTCTTGATTTCATCTTTTCCTTGTAAAATGCCCCCAGTTGGAAAATCAGGACCTGGAATGAATTCCATCAATTTGTCTAAGCTGGCTTGTGGATGGTCGATCATATAGACCGTTCCATCAATGACTTCCGCGAGATTGTGCGTTGGTATCTCAGTAGCATAGCCCGCAGAGATACCGGTTGATCCATTGACTAATAGATTGGGGTATCTCGCTGGTAATACAGTCGGCTCTTTTTCAGTGTCATCAAAGTTCCACACAAGGTCGACCGTATTTTTTTCAATATCAGCAAGCATCTCACCACTCAATTTCGATAAGCGCGCTTCTGTATAACGCATCGCCGCTGGTGGGTCTCCGTCCATACTTCCGTTGTTTCCGTGCATTTCTACGAGTACTTCTCGTAGTTTCCAATCTTGGCTCATACGAACCATTGCATCATAGATACTGCTGTCACCATGAGGATGATAATTACCCATGATATTCCCGACAGATTTTGCTGATTTACGGAATCCTTTATCAAACGTATTGCCGTCTTTGTTCATCGCAAATAAAATACGACGTTGAACGGGTTTCAGACCATCACGGATATCCGGCAAAGCACGTTCTTGAATAATATATTTCGAGTAACGTCCGAAGCGGTCACCCATCACTTCTTCTAACGTTAATTCTTGGATTTCTTGACGTTCTTCCATTAGGTGACCTCCTATTCTACCTCTACTGATTGTTCATTTTTGTTTTCTTCTGCGCGTTCTTCTTCTAATAGGTCATTAGAAACAGACGCGGAAGTCTCAGTTTCTTCTTTTTTGTCTAGAATACTACGTTCTTCTTCTAAGCTGAATTGGACATGGTTTTCGATCCATTTACGACGTGGTTCGACTTTATCCCCCATCAAGGTGGTTACGCGTCGCTCTGCTTGCGCAGCATCATCGATCCTCACCCGGATCAAGGTCCGAGAGGTTGGGTCCATCGTCGTTTCCCATAACTGCTCCGCATTCATCTCCCCAAGACCTTTGTACCGTTGCAACATATAGCCTTTACCGACAGTCTTGATGACTGCAGCTAATTCGTCATCGGTCCATGCATACTCGACTACTTGTTTTTTCCCTTGGCCTTTAGATACTTTATATAGCGGCGGTAAAGCAATGTAAACTTTCCCTGCTTCGATCAATGGTTTCATATAGCGATAGAAAAATGTCAACAACAAGACTTGGATATGGGCACCATCGGTATCCGCATCGGTCATGATGATGATCTTGTCATAGTTGCAATCTTCAAGTGAAAATTCAGGCCCGACGCCGGCACCGATCGTATAGATCATCGTATTGATTTCTTCATTTTTTAAGATATCTTGCATTTTTGCTTTTTCGGTATTGATGACTTTTCCTCGAAGTGGCAATATCGCTTGAAATTTCCGATCTCTCCCTTGTTTGGCTGATCCACCGGCTGAATCTCCTTCGACAAGATACAATTCATTTTTCTTAGGGTTTCTCGATTGTGCAGGTGTTAATTTTCCAGAAAGTAATGATTCGCCCTTTTTACGTTTTTTCCCATTACGGCTTTCTTCTCTGGCTTTACGAGCGGCTTCCCTTGCTTCTCTCGCTTTGATTGCTTTACGGATCAGCATTTGGCTCATTTCGCTATTTTCTTGTAAGTAGAAGCCCATTTGTTCGCTCATGACATTATCAACGACGGAGCGAGCAATCGGTGTACCTAGTTTTTCTTTCGTTTGTCCTTCAAATTGTAGCAAATGTTCAGGTACCCGGATCGACAAGACTGTCGCAAGTCCTTCACGGAAGTCACTACCTTCTAGGTTCTTATCTCGTTCTTTCAACAAGCCTACTTTACGGGCATATTCATTGTAGGCTTTGGTCATTGCTGTTTTCATGCCGACTTCATGTGTCCCACCATCTTTTGTTCGCACGTTGTTAACAAACGACAGGACATTTTCAGAATAGCCATCATTATACTGATAGGCCACTTCTACTTCGATTCCTTCTTTTTCACCAGAGAAATAGACTACTGGCGTCAACGTATCTTTTTCTTCATTTAAATACGCAACGAATTCTTTGATTCCTTCTTCGTAATGAAAGACTTCTTGAACTGTTTCGTCACCTCTTAGATCTGTCAAAGTGATTTTTACACCTTTTAACAGAAATGCAGACTCTCTTAAACGTTCAGATAACGTATCATAGGAAAATTTCGTGGTTGAGAAAATACTATCATCTGGTAAGAAATGAACAGACGTCCCATTGGCTTTCTTCGTTTTGCCAATTTTTTTCAACGTTCCGTCTGGTTTTCCACCTTGTTTGAATGTTTGTTGGTATTCGATACCATCTCGGACGATCGTCACTGTTAGCCATTTAGATAAAGCATTGACGACACTGGCACCTACACCATGAAGTCCACCAGAAGTTTTATATCCTCCTTGGCCAAATTTACCGCCGGCATGTAGCACAGTGAAAATAACTTCGACCGTTGGGATACCTGAAGCATGCATGCCAACAGGCATACCACGTCCACTATCCGTAACAGTCACACTGTTATCCTCGTGGATCGTCACAGCGATTTCATTTCCGTAGCCTGATAAAGCTTCATCTACGGCATTATCAACGATTTCATAGACTAAATGATGCAAGCCTCGGCTATCAGTCGACCCGATATACATCCCTGGTCGTTTTCTTACTGCTTCTAATCCTTCAAGAACTTGGATCGAGGCATCATTGTATTCATTTTTAATTTTTTTTGCCAAGGCAAACGCTCCTTCAATAATACTTGCGATATAACCGCACCACGCTTATCATACTAGAAAAGTCTTCAAAAAAAAAGAGGGAAGGTCAGAATTACAAGAAACAACCAACTCTCCCGCTTTTTTCTTTCTTTTCTCTCAGCTTGTCAGTGGTAACGATCACTTACTCTTTTTTGATAACAGGTCAAAACATTTTTCATCACTTAGCTAAACCGTTTGCCAGTAAAAGTGTCACTGACTATCAGGATATGTGCTTCTGTTATTTCTGTTATTTCTGTTATTCCTGTTTTTTATTGTTCCATTTTTGCTAATTCGATCTTGATACAGCGATCCATGACGATATCATTTCTTCCAGCTGCTTGGAGCATTTCAGCAGCTTCTTCATTCTCAATGCCTAACTGTGCCCAGAAGACTTTCGCATCTGTTTTCAGAAAATCTACCGCTACTTCTGGTAAAAACTCACTACGGCGGAAAATATCCACGATATCAATAGGTTCATTGATATCTGTCAGCTGTGCGACAACGGTTTCACCTAACACTTCTTCCCCTGCCAATACTGGATTGACTGGAATGATACGATAGCCGTGTTCTTGTAGTAATTGTGCGATCTGATAACTTGTCCGTTCAGGCTTATTACTTAAACCAACGACCGCGATCGTTTTTGCTTCTTGAAGATAGCGAAAGATATTCGCTTGTTCTGGATTTTTAAATGACATGTGGATGACTCCTTTCGATCGTTCGATTTTTTCGATTGTTTGAAGCATTCTTTCATGCTAAAATATACATTAGTTTCAACTTGAAAGAGGTTAAAAAATGAAAATAATCTTATTGTTTATTGTAGCATATCTTTTGGGTTCCATTCCATCTGGAGTATGGGTTGGTAAAATCTTTTTTAAAAAAGACATCCGTGAACACGGTAGTGGAAATATGGGAACGACCAATACATTTCGTGTTTTAGGTAAAACCGCTGGAACAGTGGTATTATTTATGGACATCTTAAAGGGAACATTAGCTACTGCCTTACCCGTCATTTTCCATGTCACTTCTGTCAACCCGCTATGGTTTGGTGTCTGTGCGATCTTAGGACATACATTTCCAATCTTTGCTAAGTTCAAAGGTGGCAAAGCAGTGGCGACAAGTGCCGGTATGTTATTAGGCTTCAATCCACTGTTCTTTCTTTATTCATCAGCAATTTTCGTGATCAGTTTATACTGCACGAGCATGGTAAGCTTAACGAGCATGATAAGTGCGGTCTTGATCACTTTATCCACCATCTTCTTACCATACATTGCACCAGCAATCTTACCAGAACCAAATTTACTTTTGACGTTGATTGCTTGTGGTGTCTCCGCTTTTATTTTTTACCGTCATAAAGACAATATCAAGCGTATCAAAAATAAAACAGAAAGCCGAATCCCATTCGGTTTGAATAGTAGCAAAAAGAAATAATCTTTTTGATGAATGATAAAAAACAATGCCTTCTAAACAAATGACTGATCGATTGCTCAACAATTCGTTCATTTGTTCAGAAGGCATGTTTTGTTTCATCGAACTAGATCAAGAGAACACATGTAATCGACTTGTGTTTACTTGACAGTGATCGAATATTTCGTCTTGAATAATTCGTGAGCGCCTAATTGATTGATTCCTGCTTTTTCGTTCAACTGCCCATTACTATCAACAGTGTCTGCGATTCCAAACCACGGCTCGATACAAACAAATGGTGCTTCTTTAGGATAGGGCGACCATATCCCAACGTAAGGCATATCTTTGTAACTGAGGGTGACACTGTGACTAGACTTTTCACTACGGATACTGTAAGCATTCAAACCCCTTGTTTCAAATACTAACGCATCCTGTTCAAACAGCTCCCGAAATAACGCAAGGTTGGTGTTCGTTTGTCCAATCGTTTTTTGTTCCATGTCGATGAATGGTCCAGCTAATGGTAAACGCAAACGTGATTTTCTAGGAGAGAAAGCCAAATAAAAGTCTTCAAAAGTCAAACCTTCTTCTAATGGCACATTGAATGCTGGATGACCGCCAATCGAGAAATACATCTCTTCTTCCCCAATATTTTCAACTTGATAATGAACAGTGATCCCGTCTCCCCCTAATTCATAAACAAGTACCAATTCAAAATCAAACGGATAATTCTCTTTTGTTTCAGGGGTACTTTTCAGGACAAACTTCGCACGTTCTTGTTCGTGCTCCACCATCTCAAAATCCATATCACGAGCAAAACCATGTTGACCCATTGAATACGTTTTTCCTTGGTACACATATTGATCGTTTTTCAAACGTCCAACAATAGGGAAAAGAACGGGGGCATGTCTTCCCCAATACTTAGGATCGCCTTGCCAAATATATTCTAGATCATGTTCTTTTGATTTCAAACTGATCAATTCTGCTCCATGTTCGGAAATTTCAGCAATCAGCTGATCATTTTGAATAATAACAGTCATCGTCATCCTCCATCTTTTCTCAGACACTCACTTCTTCGAGTAGCAAGCCTCTGAAAAATCTTCCTTTTAATAACTATGCTTCGTCAGCTCATCTTTAAAACGAGCATTCAATACTTTTAAATACGTGCCTTTCATTCCCAAAGAGCGGGATTCAATGATTCCAGCTGATTCTAATTTACGTAAGGCATTTACGATGACCGAACGAGTAATACCGATCTTGTCCGCAATATTTGAGGCAGTCAATCGGCCTTCATTACCTTCTAAAGCATCAAAAATGGCTTGAACTGCTTTTAATTCACTGTATGACAACGTATTGATCGCCATTTGGACAGCGGTCGTACTGCGAACATCCGCTTCGATATCTCGTGATTTTTGATAAAGGATCTGCATCCCTACTACTGTCGCGCCGTATTCTGCTAAAACAAGGTCTTCATCGTTAAAGGCTTGTTCCATTCTTGCTAAAATGATCGTTCCTAAGCGTTCACCAGCGCCAAAGATCGGCACTACTGTCGTCAATCCAAAAGGATATTTTTCGCGACTTTCAAATGGAAATGCCGTCATATCGCTTGTGATTGGGATATTGGACTCTGTTTTCGTGATCATATCGACTGTTTCTGTGTAGGCATCAGGAAATTGTTTTTGCACAAACATTGTTTTCACACGATCATTGTTCACATCGTGCCGTTCATTATAACCAAGTAAAACCCCTTCACTGCCAATGATATACGTATTGCTGTCTAAAACAGCACCTAAAGTGACCGCCATTTTATCGTAAGGTAAATCCGCCTGCATATCAAACGTATTTTTTTGTTGCAATAATTTGTTTATCTTTCGAGTGTTCGTCAACAAATCCGTCATTTTTTTCCTCCGATTTTATAATATATAGCGACTTAGATCTTCATTTGCCGCAATTGATCCTAATTTATCATTGACATAGGCTTCTGTAATGGTAATTTCTCCCATTTGCATTTCTGGCGCTTCGAATAACAAGTCTTCCAACAATTTCTCTAATATCGTGTGTAAACGTCGTGCACCGATATTATCGGTATCACGATTCACATCATAAGCGATTTGGGCAATCCGTTCGATTGCTTCTTTAGTAAATGTGACAGTCACATTTTCAGTGCCAATCAAGGCAATATATTGTTTGACTAACGCATTGTTTGGTTCAGTCAAGATCTTGACAAAGTCCTCAGCAGTTAAGTCATCTAACTCAACACGGATTGGGAAACGACCTTGTAATTCAGGAATCAAATCGCTTGGTTTTGATAAGTGGAACGCTCCTGAAGCGATAAATAAAATGTGGTCTGTTTGTAAGGTACCGTATTTCGTATTGACTTGTGAACCTTCAACGATCGGCAAGATATCTCTTTGGACACCTTCTCTTGATACTTCCCCAGATTGTTGCGATTTAGAAGTGATTTTATCGATTTCATCAATAAAAATGATGCCGCTTGATTCAGCTAATTTGATTGCCTCACTATGGATATCCGCATCATTGACTAATTTTGCTGATTCTTCTTTGATCAATAATTCTAAGGCTTCTTTGACGGTCACTGTTCGTTCGATTTTTTTCTTCGGCGTCAACGCACCAAGTGTTTCATTCAAATCGATTCCCATTTGTTCCAGTCCATTGTTCATCATCGGTGCTGGTTTTTTTTGATCTTGGACTTCGATCGTCACTTCTCGGTTGTCAAGCAAGCCTTTTTGCAATTGTTCTAACACCGTGCGACGATTCACTCGAATCTCTTCTGTGACTTCTTCTTGTGTTTCTGCCGGTTGTTGCGAAGCATTGAACATATTCATCATTTGCTCAAACTGGTTGTTTGATTGTTTTTGTTCTTTTTTGATACCTGGTACAAGGATCTTCACTAATTGTTTTTCCGCATTTTTCTTGGCTTGTGGACGAACACGAAGATACTGATCTTTTTCAACGATCTGGATTGCATTTTCGACAAGATCACGAACCATCGATTCCACGTCACGTCCTACGTAACCAACTTCAGTAAACTTCGTTGCTTCAACCTTAACAAAAGGTGCGTTGACGATTTTTGCCAGACGACGAGCGATCTCTGTTTTACCGACCCCAGTTGGCCCGATCATCAACATATTTTTAGGTGTGATATCTTGTTGCATCTTTTCATCTAATTGAAGACGTCGATAACGATTTCTAAGGGCAACTGCCACTGATTTTTTTGCTGCTTGTTGGCCAATGATATATTGATCTAATTCACTGACGATTTGTTTTGGTGTTTGTTTTAATTCATACATGTCATTCACCTCTATAATTCTTCTACAATAATGTTGTGATTTGTAAAGACGCAGATGTCTGCTGCAATATTCAACGCATTTTCAGCAATCTCTTTTGCACTCATCTCATTTTGTGCATAGTTTTTCATTGCTCGTGCGGCAGCTAACGCAAAGTTCCCACCAGAACCAATGGCTAAGATCCCATCATCCGGTGTAATCACTTCACCTGTACCAGAAACTAGTAACATTTCTTTGTCATTCATCACGATCAACATCGCTTCTAGCTTTTGCATCGACTGTTGTGTACGCCATTCTTGGGCTAATTCAACGGCTGCTCGTTGGAGATTTCCGTTGTATTCATTTAGTTTACCTTCAAATTTTTCTTCTAAAGTAAACGCGTCAGCAACGCTTCCTGCAAAGCCAACGACTACTTCATCGTTGTAAATGCGACGTACTTTTCTCGCACTGCCCTTCATCACGACAGATTCGCCCATCGTTACTTGGCCATCACCTGCCATCGCGAATTTCCCGTTTTTTTCAACTGCACAAATGGTTGTTGAATGAAACTGTGATTCTACCATAGATATTTCCTCCTAATAATGTGATCACGCTCGTGGATGGAAAGAGCGATAATTTTTTTGTAAGCTTTCTTTTGTGACATGCGCATAGATTTGAGTCGTTGATAAATTTGCATGACCTAAAAGTTCTTGCACTGTACGCATATCGGCACCATTATTCAATAAGTGCGTCGCAAAAGTATGACGTAACATGTGAGGATGGATATCACTATCCAAACTACTCTTTTTAATGATTTGATTTAATACATACTCGATCCCAGTAGGTGTGATTGGTTCTCCATGATGATTCACGAAGACATAGTCATGTGACTTATGGCATTTCGTCATTAAGACGCTGCGCCCTTTGGCAAAATACTCTTGCAAAGCATCTTGCGCAAATGAACCCAACGGCGCATAGCGTTCTTTATTTCCTTTTCCATGGATCAACATCACCTCTGAGCCAAAATCGATGGCAGACATCGTCAATTGGCTACATTCACTCAAACGGATACCTGATCCATATAGTACTTCTAATAATGCTCGATCTCTTAATGCTAAAGGACTATCCCCTGTCACACTTTCAAATAAGCTTTGCATCTCATTCTCATAAAAAAAACGAGGAAGTTTAACATTTTTTTTCTTCAAATGAACATACGAAAATGGATTTTCAGCGATTTTTTCTTCACGAAGAAGGTATTGATAAAATGAGCGTAAACTCGCAATTTTCCGACTCACCGAATTTCGACTGTACGACTTATCAGATAGATAACTTAGATAAACTCGTACATCCAAATAGCTGACTTTCAGTAGATCCGATTCCCCCGATTCCGCCAAGAATCGTTGAAAATCATTGATATCTTCTTCATAGGCAGATTTGGTTTTTTCTGAATACCCGCGCTCTATGATTAAATAACGCAAAAAATCTTCTTGTAAAGTTGGCTTCATTCTTTTTACACCTACCTTTAGATCCCAAAATAAATTTAGCATAGCCCCAGAGAAAAAACAAACAAATTGTCAGAATTTAACTAATATTTCTAAGTTTGTTCACAATTCAATTCGTTTGCTTGACAATTAAGGGATGAGCTGTCCAGAATCAACATAAAAAAACCATGGTTATTATATAAATTGGCATGAGTTCAGTCAATAACCGAGAAATAAGCCGAAGTACTCAAAAATGGCAAACACCATCCTGAGACACTTCGACTTATTACATAACATCCATTTAACGAGAAGCAAATTCTTTATTCAAGACTTCTTGCTTCACTTTTTCATTGGCTGCTAAGGCACGTTGTGCAATTGCTTCATACCGAGATTTTTTATCACGGATTCGTTCAGGTAATTCTGGGAATAATCCGTAGTTTGCATTCATTGGTTGGAAATGTTTGCCTTCCGCATGTGTGATGTAGTAGGCCATACTTCCCATGGCTGTTTCTTGTGGCAACGTCACAGGTTCCAATTCTTTCGCTAAGCGAGCAGCGTTGATCCCTGCAAGCAAGCCACTTGCCGCACTTTCAACATAACCCTCTACACCCGTCATTTGTCCTGCAAAAAATAGATCTTCGCGTTTAGTCGATTGATAAGTCGGCTTCAAGAGTTCTGGTGAATTCATGAAACTGTTGCGATGCATTACACCATAACGGACAAATTCTGCATTTTCTAATCCTGGGATCATGCGGAACACGCGCTTTTGTTCGCCCCATTTTAAATGCGTCTGGAACCCAACGATATTATAAAGAGAAGCGGCTGCATTATCTTGTCTTAACTGGATGACTGCATATGGTCTTTTTCCTGTTTTAGGATCTTCTAGGCCGACTGGTTTCATTGGTCCGAATAGCATTGTCTTAAAGCCACGTTGCGCCATTACTTCGATTGGCATACAACCTTCAAAATATTTTTCTTTTTCAAAAGATTTCAATTCAGCAACTTCCGCATTGACCAAGGCTTCATGGAAAGCTTTAAATTCTTCTTCGGTCATCGGACAGTTTAAGTAAGCCGCCTCGCCTTTGTCATAACGTGATTTTAAATACACCTTGTCCATATCGATCGTTGATTTGTCGACGATCGGTGCCGCAGCATCGTAGAAATAGAAACCGTCTGAGCCATTGAATGCTTTGATGCTTTCTGCTAAAGGATGAGAAGTCAGAGGTCCTGTCGCTATCACCGTGATTCCTTCTGGTATCTCAGTGATTTCTTCATTCACCACTGTGACTAAAGGATGCTCTTTGACCTTACGAGTGATAGTTTCAGAAAATGAATCGCGGTCCACTGCTAAGGCACCGCCTGCAGGTACAGCTGTTTCATCTGCTGAATGGATGATCACTGAATCTAAGCGACGCATTTCTTCTTTCAATAAACCAACTGCGTTCGCAAGACTATTCCCTCTTAGAGAATTGGAACAGACTAATTCAGCAAAATTATCTGTATGATGCGCTTCTGTCTTCTTAACTGGTCTCATTTCATATAACTTTACAGGTACACCCGCTTGAGCGATTTGCCATGCTGCTTCGCTTCCAGCTAGACCTGCACCTACTACATTGACGATTTTCAACTAAAAACCTCTTCTCATTTCTTTATTTTTGAACATCTTCTTCGTAATCGCCATTCGTACAAACCACTTGTTTGCCGCCTTTGACTTTTTTCTCGACCAAATAATGGTCACATTTCGGACAATTTCTGCCGATTGGTTTTTCCCAAGAGGTGAATTCACATTCTGGGAAACGAGAGCAGCCATAGAATAGACGATTTTTCTTAGATTTACGTTCGATGACTTGTCCTTCATGACACACAGGACAAGTGACGCCGATTTCCTTGACGATTGGTTTGGTGTTTCGGCAATCTGGAAAATTACTACATGCATAGAATTTACCATACTTCCCTAATTTTATCACCATCGGATGCCCACACAAATCACAATCAAAACCAGCTGGTTCATCTTTGATCTGGATTTTCTCGATTTTTTCTTCGGCATTCGATAATTCTTTTTCAAATGGTTTATAAAAACGATCGACGACTTCGATCCATTCTTCTTTTCCTTCTTCGACTTTATCCAAGTCATCTTCCATTTCAGCTGTAAAATGGATATCTACGATTTGTGGGAAGAACTCACAGATCAACGAATTGACGATCTCACCTAATTCGGTTGGTTCAAAACGTTTTTGTGTCAACTTCACATAATATCGTCGTTGGATCGTATCTAACGTTGGCGCATAAGTCGAGGGACGACCTACCCCGTTTTCTTCCAATGCACGGATCAATGTCGCTTCACTATAACGTGCAGGCGGTTGTGTGAAATGTTGTTTCGGTTCGATATCGACAGATTGCACCGTATCGCCTTCTGCTAACTCTGGCAAAATGTTTTCTTTTTCTTCTTTCCCATCATCGCGGCCTTCAACATACACTTGCATGAACCCTTTGAATTTGATTTTTGAGCCATTCGCAATGAATCTTACATCATTTTGTTCCAACGTGACTTTCATCGTATCCAATACAGCTGGCGTCATTTGACTTGCAACAAATCGTGACCAAATCAATGTATATAATTTCAATTGGTCTTTATCCAAGTATTGTTTCAACTCATCTGGTGTACGTAATGCACTGGTTGGACGCACTGCTTCATGGGCATCTTGTGCCCCTTTAGAGTTCGTTGCTTTACGTTCCGAATGACTGGAGAATTCTTTTCCGTATGTTTCTTCGATGAACGTTGCGACTTCGGCTTTAGCAGTATCGGCGATCCGTGTAGAATCGGTACGCATATACGTGATCAACCCGATCGTGCCTTGTTTTCCAAGTGAGATTCCTTCATACAACTGTTGCGCCACCATCATGGTTTTACGTGTTCTGAAATTCAATTTACGAGCGGCTTCTTGTTGCAAACTACTTGTCGTGAATGGGTTCGCAGGATTTCGCTTGCGTTCCTTCTTTTCGACTTTTGTTACTGCAAACTCTTTACCAGTGATCCGGTCAGTCACTTCTTTGACAGTTTCGGCATCGGACAATTTTTTCTTTTTGCCATCGACTCCCCAAAAGTTTGCTTTGAACTTCTTACGTTCTTTCTTAAAGTTTCCGTCAATACTCCAATACTCTTCCGGCGTAAAATCACGGATCTCTTTTTCGCGTTCAATGATGATCTTCAATGCGATCGACTGGACTCGACCAGCACTCAAGCCTTTTTTTACTTTACGCCATAAGATAGGACTAATCGAATAACCAACGATACGGTCAAGCGTTCGACGTGCTTGTTGCGCATCGACAAGATCCACATCGATCGTACGTGGTTCTTTAAATGCCGCTTTGACTGCATCCTTGGTGATTTCATTGAAGACAACACGATTTTTATCGTTGAGATCCAAGCCTAACAAGTAAGCCAAATGCCAAGCAATTGCTTCCCCTTCTCTATCCGGGTCACTTGCGAGGTAAACTTTTTGCGCTTTTTTTGCTGCTGCTTTTAGACTTTTGATGACATCGCCTTTTCCTCGAATCGAGATATAATGCGGTTCATAATTATTTTCAAAATCGATCCCCATCTTACTTTTAGGTAAGTCACGAATATGTCCTACACTAGCCATTACTTTATAATTACGGCCAAGATATTTTTCAATCGTCTTGGCTTTTGCAGGTGATTCTACGATCACTAAATATTTATATGCCATTCCTGAATGGACTCCTTTCCATTTTCGGGTTCCTACTATATATATGTTACAAGGACTTTTACAAATCGTAGCTTATCATATCCATTCAGAAATCGTTTGTCAAGGAAAGCAATAATAAATCAATCGTTATGATTCCAATTCATTAAGGATATCTTGTCCTGAAAAGGTACATATCGCTCCATCTTGGATCAATTGGTGACAACCAGTGGATTGACCTGTCAAAATATTCCCAGGGACAGAAAAAATCGGACGTCCAATCTCTAAGCCTTGCTCTGCTGTGATCAATGATCCGCTTTTTGCTTTTGCTTCAATCACACAGATTCCACTTGATAAAGCGGCAATCAGACGATTTCTCATAGGAAAATGAAATTTTTGTGGACCAACATCTGGTAAAAACTCACTTAATACAAGATGATCTCTAGCAATCCCTCGTTGCAACTGCTGATTTTCTTTCGGATAACTATGATTGATACCCGTACCGATCACTGCAATCGTTCTGCCTGAACAGCGGATCGCTACTTGATGCGCATAAGTGTCTACGCCTTTCGCACAGCCACTAACAACTAGATAGTCTTGGTCAATCACAGGAGTGATCACTCGCTCTACGATTTTTCGCGCATAACCAGATGTTTGTCTACCACCAACGACAGCGATCATTTTTCGTTTCATCAGCGAAAGATCCCCTTGATAAAATAATAAGATCGGGGGATTTGCCAAATGAAGCAATTGTGAAGGGTAGATCGGATCAAGAAAAGTTATGTATGGATTCTCTCCTATTCTATTCCGCCAAGTATAGTTGATCTGGCTCCAATAGTCATAAAAAATTGCTCTAGAGCGATTGAAGTGCGAAACTGTCAACATATCATCAACCGACAACCATTCTTTCTTTTCACTTAATAGATGACGGATCACACGCCATTTTTGCTCTCCGCTCAGTCCTTTGACTAATGCCAACTTTGTAATAAATTCATTGTATATAACCATAAAGCGCCACCTTTTCTAATCTTTTTTATAAGATACGTAAAAAGTGGCGCATCGCTTATGATAAATATTGTTTGACTGGTGCAAAACTTTTACGATGGATTGGCGTGATGCCATGTTGTGCTAATCCTAACAGATGTTCTTTTGTTCCATAACCTGCATTCTTGGCAAAACCATAGCCAGGATATTGTAACTCGTATTCTTTCATCAAACGGTCGCGATAGACTTTTGCAATGATACTTGCAGCAGCAATCGAAATTGAACGGGCATCTCCTTTGATCAATTTATTTTGTGCAATCGGCAGATCTAAAGTCATCGCATCGATCAATAAATACGTAGGTTCTGGTGTCAATTCTTTAAGAGCTTCACACATCGCTAATTTACTTGCTTCGTAGATATTGACACGATCGATCGTCTGCTCATCGATCACACCAATCCCGACGGAGAGGGCTTTTTCTTGAATCTGTTCATACAGTTCTTCACGTTTTTTTTCAGATAATTGCTTGGAATCGTTCAATCCGTAAATCTCTACACCTTTAGGTAAAATAACAGCTGCGGCTACAACAGGGCCAGCCAAGGGGCCTCTTCCTACCTCGTCGATCCCTGCAATCAGGTCATACCCTTGAGCATATCCTTCATTTTCGTAGAAGGACATCGTCTCATATTTCTCACGAAGCAAAGCTTCCTTTGCTAAGCGTTTTTCAAAAGAGCTTAACGCTTGTTGGACACCTTTTCTTGTGTCTAATCTTAGTTGTGTGACTATCGGATCATCAAGCGTTGTGAGTTGTTTCAGTTTTTCTTTGATACTCTGGATCGATTCACTCATGAGTAGTCTCTTCCATTTCTTCACAACGATCTAAAGTATAGCGACCAAGTTTCCCTTGGCGGATATCAAAAACGACTAGCTCGCTCCCACGGTCATAATCTTGGCGATACCCTCTACGTTCCGTGATCGTCATCAATAACTCAGGTGCAACTTGTTGCTCTTCTTCTATTGATAGTCCATAACGTTCGCTGATTTTATTAGGGTAGTAACGGGCAAAGAAATCTAAGCCGTAAATTGCTAGATCATCAAGGTGTACCAATTGGTCTTTGATTGCACCAGTCAAGGCTAGTTTTTTACCGATTTCTTCATCTTCAAACTTAGGCCATAAAATACCAGGTGTATCTAATAGTTCTAATTCACTTCCTAAACGAAGCCATTGTTGCCCTTTCGTTACCCCAGGCTTATTCCCTGTTTGTGCAATCTTTTTGCCCACTAAACGATTCATCAATGTCGATTTTCCTACATTAGGAATTCCTAGGACCATCGCGCGGATTGCTCGAGGTTTGATGCCACGAGCTGCGTCTCTTTCGCGTTTTTCTTTCAATGCTTCTTTTGCCGCAGGGATCAACGCTTTGATTCCTTTACTTTCTTGAGCGGTGATTGCTAAGGCTTGATGTCCTTGCTTTCTAAAGTATTGTTGCCATAATTTTGTTTGTTGCGGATCCGCTAGATCAGCTTTATTCAATAAAACAAGTCTTGGTTTTTGTTGGATGATTTGATCTAACATTGGATTACGTGAAGACAAAGGTAGTCGTGCATCAACTAACTCAAAGACGATATCAACATATTTCATCTTTTCTGAAACTTCACGTCTAGCTTTCGCCATATGTCCTGGGAACCATTGAATAGTCATTGGTGTTTCCTCCTCTAAAACTTAAAATCTAAAAAAGTTGCTCTTTACTTATACAGTACTTGAATGAACTACACTTCTAGGAGTATACAAGAAAAAAACTAAAAATCAAACGGCTTATTCTCAAGTTTCTTCATTTTGCAACTTTCTAAGAATTTTTTTCTCATTATCGAGCAACCATTGAATATCTTGCTCATATTTTTTTAGATGGCCTTCTTGTATATTTTTTTGAAAATTTGCTTCCCCGCGACTCGCTGCTTTAGTGATGAAGTCCATCATATAAGAAAGTCGCTCGATCATCGTAGGAATCAAATTTGGATACTCGGACTCATCTAGTCTGTATGCTTCAATAAATTTTTTTAAACGATGACACGTTTCATCCGTGATTGGATCTCCTTGATTCATCTCTAAAGGTACCCAGCGATAGGCGGCATAGCTTACATCCCAGGTTCTTGATCCTGGTGTGATCGTGTCAAAATCAATGATACCAATGGCTATACCATTTTTCGTTGTCACATTGTATGGCGCAAAATCATTGTGACACATTACCTCACGCTCTCCGAACGAATGTAGCATCCACGGTTCTGTGCCACTTAAGGAAGTAAGGTATCCTTGATTTTGGTCGTGGAAATCTCTTAACAACCGACCTGCTGAACAAATGGCACTGTCCGTCAACAATTGAGGGGGCAAAGGATAATCATAGACCTCACCTGCGAGATAAGATACCACTTCATTTCCTTGCTCATCATAGCCTAGTGGTTCTGGCACATAAGTTACACCTTGGTTCCTTAGGTAACTTAAAAATTTTTGGACCTCCTCCGACCAGACTTTCTTAGGACGAATCACTTGCTCTTCTTGGATCACTACACCGTCTCTTCCTTTTGGTTTCTTTTCGATCATCTGGCTCCTCGCTTTCGACTCTTTTCTTCAGTTTACCATATCGATTCCACCTCATGTTCTAAAAATGGAAAGAGAGACGTCCTTTCAACAAGCAAGTTTCCATTTGTTAAAGTCATTCAAGGAGAATGTTGGCTATCCTAGAAATATTTACCATTGAAACAAGTCTTCTATTTCATAGTTATCTCAGAACGTGTACCGACATATGATGCGAAACTCTGGAGAAGTGAATCCATGCTTATTCAGATCGTAAACTGGACAAAAATATTTGATGAGGAGGGAATACCTTAACAGGATAAAATCCTTTGTCCGATCTACTCACAAGAGGAATACTTTATATTTCTGATTCCTAGCCGATCTTTTGGCGTACGCCATGAGTCAGTTTTAAGAAATGTCAAACGGTCAATCAGCCAACGTTAGAAAGCAATCAATGTAAAAAAGAATTTGCATAGTAATGAAAAAAGTAAGCTCCGTAAAACAATCGACTGAACGATTCGTTTCATGAAGCTTACTTTTTAACCTGATCCGACTCGAAGTATACAGCTCGTTGACAAGAAGATTCACCTGATTTCTAAAAGTTTTTTAGAAGATTTTTATTTTGCCATACTTACCTTCACTAACCATAGAACTCCTTCATTTGTCCTCATACAGCTATTTTTGAATACTTCTTGCTATACGCTTTATTTTTTATAATTCACACTAATTTTATCCACTTTTGTAAACATATCTAAATCTACTTCAATCAGTCCATCATGTACTAATTTCCGCTGATTGACATCAGAATCAGCAGTCTTATATAAATCAAGGTTTACAAATCCTTTTTGATTACTTCCGTCAACATAGTAGCCAACATATTCACTGTCTTTAGGTATAGTAAAAAGAACAGTCATTTTCTTGTCTTTGAGGGTAATATCTTTGATGTCTTCTTTGTTAAAGAGCGCTACCTCTTCTGAATCGGCGTTTTCAACTGCATTCAAGACAATCGTCGGTTGCTTAGAAAATGAAAAAAATAAAAGCGACATGACTGGAACAATCGAACAAAGTGCTACTACAAAAAACAATTTTCCTCGCTTTTTTTTCTGATTCATCGCCATTTCTTTAGTAGTATCAATCATCGTCTCAGTCATAGTAGAATTTTCCAATAGTTCGTCTAAAGACACACCTAAGCTGGTCGATATTTCCACTAGTGTATGTATGTCTGGGTAATTTCTGCCGATTTCCCAATTAGAAATAGCTGAACGACTAACATTTAATCTCTTTGCCAATTCTTCCTGTGTAATTCCTGCTTGATGCCTTTTTTCTTTTAATATTTTACCAAAATCCACAACATCGCCTCCTTATTCTATCTCTCATTATAACCATTTCATAAAAGAACTTAAAAGCGAATTATTGAAACGAATTGATATATTTCCGATTATTCGATGTCACAATCTGTGACACCTTGTAAAACAAGGATTCTTGCTATTGAAAATGTGAAACAAAACACTTATTATCAAGAGGTGAACGTCCACTAAAAAATAACAAAAAAGGAGTACTTATGAAAAAATTATTTTTATAGTACTGTTGATTATACATTTAGCGGATACGTCCAATAAAATAAAAAATTCTTCCCCAAGTTAAATACTTTGACAACGCTTACCGACGAGCGCATGATAGAGGAAAATTGAAAGGAGCTGTAGCAAGATGAACACAATGGTTTTTGTCAATTTCCCTGTGCAAGATGTTGGTCGCTCGGTCGAATTCTATACAAAATTAGGATTCAAACAAAATAAAGAATTTTCAACTGAGGAAGCAAGCGCAATGGTTTGGGATGACACATTTTGGGTGATGCTCTTGACACATGACTTTTACAAAAAATTCTTGAAAAACAAAGAAATCGCAGATACAAAAAAAATGAGCGGTGCACTGATTGCTTTTAGTTTAGCAAATGCTGCAGAAGTCAAACGTTTTGGTGAAATTGCAAAAGAAAATGGTGGTAGCTACCATACAGTCGAGATGGGAATACCGGAAGAAGAAATGTATTCTCTTGAAGTACAAGATCCTGATGGAAACACATTGGAACCAATGTGGATGAAAATATAATCAAAAAAAGAAGACTTTCCAACATATTACTATTGGGAAGTCTTCTTTTATTTTACCTGATCCATTTGATTTCATTTAATGGGTAATACACAAATCTCGCTTTTCCTAAAATTTCATCTCTAGATATTGTTCCAAATGAACGACTATCTTTTGACACACGACGATTATCCCCCAAAACAAAATAGCTATCTTCAGGTAATTCTGTATATCCTGTTAACTCTTCCAAGGTAAAATCGGTAGTATAAGGTGCATTTTCATGGTCCGAACGGATATTTTTACTTAAATAAGGTTCTTCGATTGGCTGGCCGTTGATTTTTAGTTGGTCCTTTTCATAACTAATAGTTTCTCCCGGTAAACCAATGACTCTCTTGATATAGATCGTGCCATCTGAAAGTTGGAAAACGACTACATCAAATCTTCTGATTTCAGAGAATTTTTCCATAACGACCATATCACCTTGCTTAAGGACATTCTCCATCGAGTTTCCTTCCACTGGTACTGGGATCAATATAAATCCCCGTAAAATAAATGCAATCACTATGGAACAAAGTAAAAATTTAATAAATAACCAAAAACGGTCAATATAACGCTGCTTTTTTGTCAAAGCCCATCAATCCATCCCTCGTAAAATCTTAACCTATTATCCTCATTATATAGAATAACTACAGAAAAAGCGAATGGTTCAATAATCATTTACAGATAGACGCGAAAAAAGACGGACATACGTACGATGCTTTAGAAATAATTGAATAGACCAAAATCACTGTATCAAATAGGACTATTCAAAAATATTGTCTAAGCAGTACTTGTCTCGTCTTTTTTTAGTCATACTCTTCATACCAGATCCATTGTTCAGGCGAGATGATTATTCTCTAGATAATGATCCCAAGCTTTATCAAAGATATCCATAGAGGGCAAATAATCAACATTCATTTCTAAATAATCAGAGATTTCTTCATAACTCGTACTATGTTTTGGAAACTGGATATCTTTTCCAGCTTCGGTTGCAAACGTTGATAACGCATCGGAAGATTTCCCTCCACGAAGAGTCATCAGATAGTGATAGAAGCTGCGATTCATTGCTTTCCCTCCCAATTGTCAGCAATAAATGCCGCACGACGCGCGTGATTACGCTCAAAGTTCTCAGGATTTTTTTTGTAGTAATCTTGATGTTCATCTTCTGCTAAATAGAAGGTCTCCGCTGGCTCAATCGTCGTAACGATGGGATCACTAAAGCGACCACTTGCTGCAAGTTGTTGTTTGCTTTCTTCAGCTTTTTGACGTTGTTCTTCTGTAGTATAAAAAATCACAGGTCGGTAATTGTCGCCTCGGTCTTCAAATTGACCAAAAGCGTCTGTAGGATCTGTTTGTTGCCAATAAAGCTCAAGTAATGCCTCGTATGAGATCAATTCAGGATCATACAAGATTTCTACTGCTTCAGTATGTCCTGTTGTTTTGGCTTTCACTTGTTCATACGTTGGATTTGGCACATGACCTCCAGTATAACCGGACATGATCGTGTGGATGCCAAGTAATGTGTCAAAAGGCTGGATCATGCACCAAAAACAACCTCCTGCAAATATTGCTCGTTCCATTGTTGATTCCTCCCTTACTCTCGAGATATCACTTAATTAGTACTAGATTCGGTCGTTTCTTCCGTCGTTGAGGAATCTTTTGGTAAATACAAACTAAAGCGAATATCATCGTTGACTAAATCAATTTTGTCCGCTTTGATGTACATTCCATTTTGCATACGGAATTGGTCTAATCGTAACATGATCGTTAAATCGTCTGTATTGATCTCGATCCATTCAGGTAGTTTGTAATTTCGCTTGATCATATTCATCACATCTTTGATCGGCAGATTCAATGTACCGATCGATAGACTTTTTGCTTTTAACTGAACATTACCATTTTCCATTACATACGGATCAAAATACAAGTAAAAGTCGATAGGGAATCCTAACACTTCAAACGTCCCATTAAGCAATGCTTCATTTTCTAAATAAAATTTGTACTTGATATCTTGTCCTTCTTGGAAATCTGTCAAGAAAAAGCTGATCAGTTGGTTGACTTTTTCTTTTTGAGTATTGATCGTCAATACTGGATCGCCTTGTCTTTCTGTAATCGCTGGTACTTCTGGCAAATCAGGTTCACGATTGGCGAATATCCGCGTACCCAAGAAAATCGTCGAACCAATGATCAGACCTAATAAAATCAGAAATGCGTATTTCCAGTAGTTATGCCTTTTGTTTTTTACAACTGTTGAACTACGTTTATCCATCCTTGTTTCCCTCCTTGACCAGCCATTTTTCATGCGTTTCGATTAATTGATCTCTCACAGCATTAGCCATCAATTGATAGCCTAAGTTATTAGGATGAAAATGATCTTCTTCATATAACACATTATTTTTCGTCCCGTTCGAACTATCGCTAGAAGCTGACTGATCAGAAGCTTCAGTAATTCCGACCTCTTGATTTAATCCTTGATACAATAGATCATTGATCGGGATAAAATAGCTATTTTCTGCTTCATTTACTACTTGCTGTGTTCCTTCATTCCAGTTATCCACAATCGTTTGCATATCTGTAATCTCAGGGAAGTTCAAATAAAATGGATTGTAGATCCCTAAAATATAGATAGGTACCTCTTTATTTAACCCTCGTATCTTTTCGATGATGGCTTGGACGTTTTCTTGATACTTCTTGATTGGTTTATTGAATGAACGGATACTGATACCAAAAAGGTTATTTTGGATCACTTTCATTAAATCATTCCCACCAACAGTCAAGGTAATAATGTCTGCGGTTTCGATATTCTTTTGGATTTCTTCATTGCTTTTCAATCTTTTTAATATTTGATCACTTCGTTCGCCATTTACACCATAGTTTTCAATTTCAATGGCTGTCAAACCGTATCTTTCTTTTATGTCATTTGCGACTAACGGAACAAAACCACCTTGTTTCGTCTGGTCGCCTACTCCTTCAGTCAATGAATCGCCAATTGCTACATAGTGTAACTTTTCCTTTTGATTGCTTTCAGAAGTAACCGTTGCTGCCGGTTTTAACAAAGGCTGTGCTTTCGGCACGCTCAAAGAGAGTCCGACAAAGAGAAGAACTGCAGTGAACAAAGGGATCAAAACAAGTAACCACTGTTGTTTCATTCGTTTCATTGTTTCACCTCTAGACCATGATTGTTTCTTATATTACCAAAATTCCAATTAAAAAAATAGCCCTTTTCTGAAAAAAAGAAAGAGGCTGTTTCTCATCTGCTAAAGGAAGTGGAGCATCTCAAAATGTCTTTTCCTCCTCACTTCCTTATGCTAGTAGCACTTGAACGAAAAAAGACAGATCACAAAGAACACGTTTATTTGTCTTCACATGATCTGTCCTTCTGTTCCTTATTTTACATTCATCAATCGGTATAATACATGATTGCAAAAGCATTTTCCCCTGTATGGGTAGCAATCACTGGATTTGTATGCAGTACTGGGATGTCCATATCGGGAAACAATTGTTTCAAGCCTTCTTCAAACTCTCGAGCAAGCTCTGTGGCACCTGCATGTGAGATACCGATCTGGCGAACGTTCGGTAGAGCCTTCAGTTCTTTCTTCAAGCCATCGAACCACTTGTCGAAAGTCTTTTTCCCACGACCTTTTGTCACAGGAATCAGCTCTGAATGAACAAAGTTCATCACCACACGAATGTTTAACATACTTGATAGTAAACCAGTTGCACGACTGATTCTTCCACCTTTTACTAAGTTATCCAATGTGGAGATACCGATATAAAGTTTGGTATTATTTTTGATCTTCTCGATTTCAGCAAGGATCTCTTCTGCTGATTTACCTTCTTTGGCCATTTCAGCCGCACGAATCACTTGGAAAGATAAACCTTGGTCAGTCGTATCACTATCAATGACTGTGACGTTTGTTTTCGTTAAGTTGCTTGCTTGTCTTGCAGCTTCAACCGTTCCACTTAACCCTTTCGTCATATGGATGGAAATCACTTCACTACCATCTTGTCCTAATTCATCATACGTTGAAATGAATTCGCCGATCGGCGGTTGACTTGTTTTAGGTAATGATTTTGATTTAGCCATCATTTCCATGAATTTCTCTCCGCCTAGTTGATCGTCATCAGAATATACAACGCCATCGATCATAATTGATAATGGCATAACATGAATATTCAAATGATCTCGTACTGCTTTTTCCATTGTACAAGAAGAATCTGTTACTATTTTTACGTTTGTCATTATTTCACACTCTTTCTTTCACAAAGTGCCTAGCATTTTTCAGGCAGGTCCACTTTCAGTATACCAAAGAACTTCTGTTTTTTCATCAAATTCAGTTATAAACAAATTTAAAATAAATTGTTTGTTATGATAACATGGTTCTACTCAGTTTTCTTTATCTGTTCTACTTTTTTTGATGGAACGACAAAATAAGCAGAAGAAACCTGAATGATAAAAAATCCATTTCGGTTTCTTCCGCTTTGAATCTATAGGTTCAACGAAACATTATATCTCTTCTGTTGTGTGTTCTTCTTTACGTTTATACGTCTCAAACTGATGTGCATAACTATTTTTTTCATCTATTTCTCCCGGACTGATATTGATCAATGACCATGCTTGCCAGTCTACAGCAGGAAAATACGTATCTCCTTCGAAAGAGTGATGGATCACCGTACGATACAAAATTGTGCAGTAAGGTAAAAATTCTTCATAGATTGCTGACCCTCCAGCAACAAATAAAATTTCATCTACTTCTTTTTCATAAGCTAATACTTCATTGACATCATGCATCACTAGTACGCCCTCGGCTGTAAACTCACGGTCTCTTGTCAAAACAATCGTTTTACGATTAGGTAGTGGCTTACCGCCCATCCCCATAAATGTTTTTCGTCCCATGATCAATACATTCGCTTCAGTCATTTGCTTAAAAAATTTCAAATCATTCGGCAAATGCCAAGGAAGTCTATCTTCTTTTCCGATCAGGCCGTTTTCATCTTGTGCCCAGATTGCAGCGAACATTTTCTCATCCTTTCTTAGACCGCGATAGGTGCCTTTATTGAAGGATGCGGCTCATATCCTTCAACTTTGATATCATCCATTTCAAAATCAAACACAGAGTTTTTTTCTGTATTCAATACTAGCTTCGGAAATGGACGAACTTCACGAGACAATTGTTCTTTCATTTGTTCTACGTGATTTGAGTAAAGATGCGCATCGCCTAAAGTATGGATAAATTCACCAACTTCTAATCCCGTTTCATGCGCAATCAGATGTGTCAATAAAGCATAGCTAGCAATATTGAACGGGACACCTAAAAACACGTCAGCACTTCTTTGATACAGCTGGCAACTTAGTTTATTGTCATTTACATAGAATTGAAACATCGTGTGGCAAGGAGGTAAAGCCATACTTGGCACATCTTCTGGATTCCATGCTGAGACGATCAGTCGTCTTGAATCAGGTGTCTGCTTGATAGCTTCGATCACTTCTTTGATTTGATCGATGAAACTACCTTCTTTGGTTTCCCAATGACGCCATTGATAGCCATAAATATGACCAAGATCTCCATGTTTTTCTGCAAATTCTTCATCTGCCACTATCTTTTCACAGAATTTCTTGCTTTCTTCTTGATAGACTTTATTGAATTCTGGATCAGTCAAACTACGATGTCCAAAATCTGTCATATCCGGCCCTTGGTAATCCTCACTTTTGATATACCGTTCAAATGCCCATTCATCCCAAATATGGTTATTATTTTGTAAAAGATAACGGATATTCGTGTCTCCTTTTAAAAACCATAATAATTCGCTTTTGATCAAACCAAAAGGTACACGTTTTGTCGTCAATAACGGAAAGCCTTTTTGCAGGTCAAATCGCATTTGATAACCGAATAAACTAAATGTTCCTGTTCCCGTACGATCACCTTTTACATGTCCATCAGATAACAACTTTTTCCCTAGATCAAGATATGCTTGCTCCATCTTTTCCCTCCTAATTATCTGCCCATTCACTTAAATATTCCCAACGTGACATTTTTTCTTCCAGCAGTTCTTCAGTTGTGGTTACTTCTTTTTGTAATTCTTGCAATCGTGTGAAATCATCCCCTTGATGGTTCATCTCCTCTTGCAATTCATCCAAACGATTCTCTAGTTCCGCAATCTCATCTTCGATTGTTGCCCATTCTTTCTGTTCCATATAAGAAAGCTTTTTCTTTGGCTCAGATTTTTTTTCTTCTATCTTAGCTTTGACTTTTTCTGGTTGAATCTGTTGATCTTCTTTGCGTTTGGCTAAATAGCTAGACATATCGCCATAATAAAGCTCTTGTTTGCCATCTCCTAGAAAAACTAACAGTTTATCAACTACCTTATCTAAGAAATAACGGTCATGAGAAACGGTGATCACCGCTCCAGGGAATGTCCGGAAATAATCTTCCAAAATCGTTAAAGTAGCGATATCTAAGTCATTGGTTGGCTCATCCAGCAATAGAACATTTGGTTGCTGGATCAATAATTTGAGTAAATATAAACGACGCTTTTCCCCACCAGACAGTTTACGGATCAGTGTTCCGTGCATGAATCTTGGAAACAAGAACCGCTCCAAAAGTTCGGCGACACCGATTTGCGTTCCATCCGCAGTTTGGACTTCTTCTGCCGCTTCTTGCAGATAAGCAATCATTCGTTTGTCCGGAGACATTTTTTCATTTTCCTGTGTATAGTAAGCTAATCGAACAGTTTCGCCAATCGTATAGATGCCACTATCTAAGGATAATTTCCCTGCTAAGATATTTAACAACGTTGACTTTCCAGCACCGTTCTCTCCAGTGATTCCTAGACGCTCTCTTGATTGGATCAATAGATCCAAGTGTTGGAGCAAAGGTTTTCCTTCAATCGAATACGAACCATCCTTGATCTCGATCACTTTTTTACCTAAACGTTGTGTCGCGATATTTAGTTCGATATCCGTATCATGATTGACTTGATATAAGTTTTCTTTTAAATCTTCAAAGCGATTGATACGTGCTTGCTGTTTCGTCCCACGAGCTTGTACTCCCGCTCGCATCCAAGAAAGCTCCTGCTTATACAGGCGTTTACGCTTTTCTTCTTGTTCGACTTCGACACGATCTCGCTCGGCTTTTTCAATAAGATAAGCTTCATAATTGCCTTTATATTCATAAAGATTCCCAAAGGCAAGTTCAAAGATCCGATTCGTGACACGATCTAAGAAATAACGATCATGGGTAACCATCAATAAGGCACCACGATATTGTTTCAAGTAAGATTCCAACCATTCGATCGCTGCATAATCTAAGTGGTTTGTCGGCTCGTCAAGTAATAAAAGATCAGGTTCATCGATCAAAACCTGTGCTAAGCTGACACGTTTTTTTTGTCCACCCGAAAGCTCACCGATTTTCTTTTCTAATTGACTGATCCCTAGTTTTTGCAAAATGATCTTGGCATTTGTATCCGTCGTCCAAGCGTCCTCTTTATTCATTCGCTCTTCTGCCAATGCGTAGCGTTTTTGGACTGCTTCATCATCGCCATTTTCAGCTAATGCAATCAAGGCTTCCTCATAGAGTCGTACAGTCTGGATCAATGGACTATTCCCTTGAAAAACAGCTTGTAAGACCGTATCATTTTCTGCAAATGAATCGGTTTGTGATAAATAACCGATACGGTAATCATTCGGATAAAAAACTGTCTGCTGATCACCATCTCCACTGTCAAGTCCAGCGATGATATTCAAAAGACTTGTTTTACCAGTTCCATTGGTACCAATCAAACCGATGCGATCATGTTCATGGATCAAAAAGGAGATCTGATTAAATAATTCTTTTTCTCCATATGTTTTTTTGAGGTCAGTTATTTTTAGCTCTTTCACCAGTACTCCCCCCTTATCTTGGATATTGTAACATAAAACAATTGTTTAAAAGATAGTTTTTTTCGAATATTCTTTTTTTTAGGTAGCATTGAAGATACGTGTTCTCTCACTTCATATAACCAAATACACAGGATTCAAAAACCTGACTTCCTGGATGAACTTAATTATTAAGGTTGAACGACTTCTGTCACAACCTCAAAAAAAAAGAGGAGCTGTGCTTTGTCACAACTTCCTCTTTTGGTCTTGTTTCAATTGAAATTTCTTTGCTTTCGCTTGGAACGCAAAGCGAAATGAAAAACGATCTGTCGGTTGATTCATTGTATAGGACTCCAACAGATTGATATTTCGTCTATATTGATTCGCAGAAAAAGTCGTGATCGTTTCTGCGACTTCATATTCATCAATGACTTTTCTTTCTAAATAGTAACCTCTTAGCATCTTCTTCGTAAACAAACGATCTTGTTGGATCATCCAAGTGGAAATCAGATTACCACTCATCATCCGAATCCCCTGAGCTTTTCGTTGTTCGATAAAGAATCCGATCATCGTATCATCATAAACGTCCGTTAGATTCTCCAAACTTTCGATGATCAATTGCGTATTCTTTTGATACGTCTCTCGAATTTCCTGAATGTCTTTATCAGAGATCATAGTTTGGCGATCACTTTGCCGTCTTTGCCAAAACATTTTGGGGTGGAGAACGATCCGCATCAATCGGCGTACCACAATAAACCAAAATCCAATGAATGACAAAATTTGACTTGTGATCGACTGTTCAAAGTTAGCTAGGAATCTTGAATAAAAGCGATAGCCATTAGAAGACAACTTCCCAGAACGATATCTTTCATCCAAGCCATCTCGCTCAATCGATAAAATCAACGCTTGGATTTCTTGGACTTCTTGCTTTTCATCTCCACTCAAATCAGATAAATAAAGCTCACTGATTCTTTCTTGATAAGTCTCAATCACTGCTTCTATCGCTAAATAAGCTTTTGATCCTGGTTCTTCCGCTTCTTTTTCTAAGCGTAGTGTTTCAATCACTTCTTCCAAGATCATCAAAGCTTTTAAATCAGTTGTCGCTGCTTCTTCTGTTTCAGTCAACATTGGCAATACAATGATCCCGATAATCAACGTGACCAAAATAACCCCTGCCGTTAAAAATAAGAGCAATGATCGTTGATTGAATGCCATTTGATTGATCGTGAATGGTAAAATAAAAATAGTCGCTAAACTGACTGTTCCTTTTACACCCCCAAAAGTTAAGATCAAGACTTCATTCAGTTGTTTTTTGAAACTTTGAAAACCGCCCTTAAACATATAAAATAAGCTGATTGAAACGAAGCGTATGACGAACAGCATGATTGAAACCAATAAAATGATCATTAGCAACAAACTATTCGAATACAGTCCATCTCCCCAAACTGGTGTAAAGACTTGTGTCAGTTCAATTCCTAAAAATATAAATACCAGCGCATTCAATGTGAAGGCAATCGTTGTCCATGTACTATTCGATAAAGTTGACAACTCCGCATCAAAGACTGAGATTTTTTTAAATCCTGAGGCTTGTAATACCCCTGCAACCACTGCTGCAATAATTCCTGAAACATGAAAGACTTCGGCTAAAACATACGCTAAGAAAGGCAACAACAATTCAATCAATAAGTAGCCTGTTACGTCACGTGCCGATGCTTTCTCGATCAAACCAATGATTTTTCTTTTTACCCAGACAAGCAAAAAGCCGACTACTGCCCCGCCAATACTTGATAAAATCAGTGTAACGCCTGCGTTTACCGCAGAGAACGTCCCAGTGATCAAAGCAGCTAAGGCAAATTGGAAGGCTGTTACGCCAGAAGCATCATTCAGTAACCCTTCACCTTCTAAAATATGCATGGCTTTTTTCGGAATGTTCACACGATTGGAAAGCGAACTGACTGCCACCGCATCTGTCGGACCTAGTGCTGCACCAAAAGCGAAACACGCGGCTAAAGGGACACTGGGCAACAGAAATGATAACGTTGCTCCAACGCCAATCAAAGTCAAGATCACCCCACCAAAAGCGAGAAACAATATCGTATCGAAATTTTTCAGGATCGAGGCGATATCCGCTTTTTCTCCTTCTCTAAAAAGCAAGGGGGCGATGATCATCACTAAAAATAATTCAGGTTCAAAATTGATGGATTCACCCCATTCGGTCAATCCTAAAACCACGCCAAGAAATATTTGGATCAGTGGTGCAGGGATCATTGGCAAGATACGACTTGCTATGTTGGATAGCGTGATCGTGACTGCAAAAACAATCACTAACTCTGCAAATTCCATGCTTGATCCCCTTTATTTTTTATTTTGTGCAAGAACTTTCAAATATTGCTCTTTTTTCTTTAAAATTTTGTTTTCAACAATTTCCGCTTGGGTCACCCGACCATCTAACTCACATTGCACACGTTTTGATTCTAAACGGAGCAATTCGTGTTTCAAGCGTCCTAATTGACGATACATCAAGATATTCCTTTTACGCAACTTACATAAGATCTGGCGACGATCTTCCATTGAAAAAGTACCATAGTGATCAACCAGTCGTTTCTTTTGTTCTTCAAAACTCTCTCTCATTTTCAAGATCTCCTATATTCAAACTGCACCAATTATAGCAAAAAGTTTTTAGAATGCAACTAAAACCTTTTTACTTTTAGGATGAAGTATTCGTTTCAATTCCAGAAACTCATTCTAGTCCAATCACTATAAAATATCAACTGTAATCGTAAAATAAAGACAAAAGAAAAACACATGCAAAACCCATTCAAAAGTTTTGCATGTGCTATTTTTAAACGTCATTCGCTCTTATTCGAAATATTCGCCATAAACATCGTCAACACGTTGTTCTGGGTTGATCACAATGTATAAGTTACCAGTTTTTTCACTGATTTTTGTTGATTGATATTGATTATCTAATCCCTCTGTTCCTTTGTCCAAGTAAGGGAAGTATACTAGATCAGGTGTACCATTGCGATACAAGATTTCCATACGTTCAATATCTTCATATTTCAAAGCACGATTGAACATACCCATTTCCAAACCACCTAGATTGATATCATGAGTAGCTACTGAATCTCCCTCATGAAAGATTTCGATTTTAAAACCGGCACATGGATGGATCTCGATAAATTCACTCCCATTGATACGACCAAAACTTGTCGTGATTTGTTTGATCCAAAGGTCGCCGATGTGACGACGATTGATCGTCCATGTTTCGCCGTTACGGAAATAAAATTTTAGCGCTGTCATTTCTTTGCTCATTAAAAAAATCTCCTTTTTTGACGCATTATATTCTGTTTCATTACTAGTTTAGCATAAAACAACAAAAGCGGTCATCTCTCATGTTTGCTTTTCTGTCAGCTTTTTTGATAACAATCCTCCTCTAAAAGAGAAAAGGGACATGAGAAACATCCTACAAAAAAGCCAACCGCTTCTATAGATAACTCTCATGCCCTTACTTTAGCTATGTCAGTATATGATTAGCCCGCCAAACAGACGTAATTAGTGATTGTCACGATTTCGTTGACTAACCTTGTTGCTCTTTCAGATAGGTTAATAATGCAGCTTGTTCATTCTGTACCAGTCCGTTCACTACCGCTGACTCCGCAAGTGCTAACGCTTCACTGACCCATTTACCTGGTTTTTTTTCACTCGTAGCTAATAACACCTTGCCATCAATCGCCAACTCACCCATTGTCTTGATAGGAAGTGCATGATAGATGTCTAGCACAGTTGTTGTGTCAGGGGTTTGATGGAAGTAAATCATCAATTCTTCCACATCCAACGATGCGTCTTTTCCAAGATGATAAATCTCCAATGGTGTTAATCGTCGTTCTTGTCGCTTCGCCAATCCTTTGACCAAACGTTGGACTTCTCGAATCATTTGGTTGGAACATTTCCATGCTTTTAAGAAAGGTGCCACCTCTTGCTCAGATCGACCGAGTTGATTGAGTAATAATGCCCAAGCTTGACTTTCTTTTTTTAATGGAATAGATGGTAAATCGGCAAATCTTAATAATGCCTCACCATCTTCTTTTAATTGTGGACAATAGATGTAACATTTTGTTTCGACAAATGCGGCCAAGCCATGATTACGAAAATCCCCTAAAAGCATTTTGATAAATTCAACATTCATTCGCTCAACAGAGATTTTGTCCAATAACGCATGGTTGTCTTCGATCGCCTTGGCCGTTTCTTCTTCCAATTTGAACCCTAGCTGACTCACAAAACGAAGCCCACGCATCATTCGTAAAGCATCTTCATGAAATCGCTCGAAAGGTCGTCCAACTGCTCGTAAGACGTGATTTTCTAAATCAGTTAACCCGTCGAATAAATCAATGATCTCACCATCTTCTTTCAAAGCAAAAGCATTGATCGTAAAGTCTCTGCGCTTTAGATCCTCTTCTAGTGTACGAACAAATGAAACACTATCAGGACGCCGATAATCTTGATAAGTCGATTCCGTACGAAATGTCGTGATCTCATATTGCTCCTCTTCATGCAAGACGAGAACCGTTCCATGTTCTATCCCGATATCGATCGTTTTTGGAAACAACTGCTTGATTTCCTCTGGAAACGCACTAGTAGCAATATCTACATCATGAATTTTTTGTCCGAGTAACGTGTCCCGCACACTACCACCAACAAAGTACGCCTCAAATCCAGCTGCCTCAATTTTTCTTATTACTGGAATTGCTTTTTTATATTCGATCGGTAATTCATTTAGTCTCATTTTTACTCCTTCTATCCTCTCACTGTTCCTCATCTTTTCGGGCAAAACGATGATGGTCCCTTCGATTGAACTTCTCCATATTTTTTTCAAATACCGTCGTCAAATCAATTCCTAACGAGTTTGCCATGATCATTGTTACAAATAGAACATCGCCTAATTCTTCTGCCACTGAATTACTAGGTTCTGTTGCTTTTTTACTTTTTTCGCCATATGAATGATTGACCTCTCGTGCCAATTCACCTACTTCTTCGGTCAGACGTGCCATTTGCGCCAATGGCGAAAAATACCCAACTTTAAATTGTTGGATGTACGCATCGACCTCTTCTTGCATACTTTTTAGTGAACGCTCTTCTTTCATTAAGAACCCTCCAATCATCTCTTCCTAAAAAACTTTACAGCAAAACCGCAAGAAGTGCAATTGTGAAAACAAAGAATACATGCTACATTATGTTAGGTATACTTAATAAATTCTTAGCAACAAGCCAACTTGGTCTATTCTATAACTATAAAAATGAAGAACCAGTTTCCTAATCCCTAGGTCTATATCTAGGATATACCGCTTGTTGCACAATGAATCATATCATATAGTAGAAAGTGGGGATTCGATGACATCATTGAAAACAATAAAAGAAGTTTTTTTTATTATTTTAGGAACAAGTATTTATGCTTTTGGACTAGTCTATTTGAATATCGCAAACCAGCTAGCCGAGGGTGGAGTTTCAGGTATTACCCTGATTTTGCGTGCTCTTTTTCATATCGACCCAGCTTATTCTACTTTATTGATTAATATTCCATTGATCCTACTAGGCGGAAAAATCTTAGGAAAACGCGCGCTCGCGTATACTGTCTTAGGCACTGTCTCGCTTTCTGTCTTCTTATGGATTTGGCAAAGGATTCCCTTACAAATCAACTTAGAGCATGATTTACTGATCGTCTCTTTACTTGCAGGACTGATTGCCGGAGTCGGCAGCGGGATCGTTTATCGTATGGGAGGTACTACAGGAGGAAGTGACATCATCGCTCGGATACTTGAAAAAAATCATGGAATCTCTATGGGACGTTCCCTTTTAGCTTTTGATGTCATCGTTTTACTTGCTTCATTAACTTATATCGATTTGAAGCGGATGATGTACACGTTAATCGCTTCCTATGTATTTAGTCGTGTCATCGATTTTATCCTTGATGGTGGTTACTCTGCCAAAGGGATTCTGGTAGTCTCAAATAAAAGTGAGGAAATTGCACCTTTATTGATGACCGGCTTACAACGTGGTGTCACATTCTTGCATGGAGAAGGTGGCTTTTCTGGTGTCGATAAAAAAATGATCTATATGGTGGTAAGTGCCAGGGAATTAAACGAAGTAAAACGGATCATTCATGAAATTGACGAACATGCCTTTCTTTCAATTCTAAATGTCCATGAAGTAGAAGGAGAAGGCTTTACCTATCTTAAACCACAAACGAGGCGATTTAAAAAAATAACAGAATGATTTTGAATCAATCAACCTGATACTGAAGCTTTCTACGTATATAGAATAACGTAGTTCTGCGTACTTCGTGATCAAGGAGTTGCACATGTCTACTTAGAGATATTCTCAGTTCATTCAGAAGTACCTGGGCGATTAGGCCTTTTGTGCTTCCTAAAACCGAATATATGGTGCTCCACAAGCTTACCTTCATAAATAAGCGTGAAAAACGAAAATGGCTCTTCAAATTTTTGGGATTCACGCTTATTTGCCATAGCTGGATACTTATGTCACATCTTTTTTTGATCAATAGCTTTATCGTTTCATATTTTTTTGCACAGAATGAAAGATAGATGAACTATTTAAAATATAACTGATAATATTTAAGAGAGCCTATATTACTATCTGAAAATATCACTGGAATCAAATATGTATACATTTCTAACAGATCAACGCACCTTCCAAAAATCTAGAATATGTAAAGATCTCTGGACATTTCGTTCATACGGATCAACCAAAGGAATTTAGGGAAGCGACCAGAGATATTCTGGAACAAATTTGATTATAATAAGCTTTTTAAGAAATTTTGTTATTGAAATCCATTTTTTGTTGACCAAAAAACTTAATAAAAACTAGGCTTCCTTTACGAATATTACTCGGAAGGAAGCCTAGACTTTATTATATATATTTTCACTATAGTTACTTACTTATCATAATGTTACTTTTCCCTGGTCAGCTTTCCCCACACTCAGCTCTTACTCTTCTGTGGCGCTTGAAGAATCATGCGGTTCACTTCATCAGATAGTTCAAGAAACGCATCTTTATCGCCTTCTTCTAATGCCTGATCGATCTGTTGGTAAAGCATGTTTAGTTTAGCTGCTTGCTCTTTTTCTTGGAAATAATGCTCGATTAATTCTGTTGATTCTTCGCTGATTGCATCTTCCCATGAGGCTAACGGGTTATCTTCGATGATTTCTAAATATTCTTTCGTTTGCCACGCATTTTCAAAAAGGCATTCGACATAGAGTGGATTTTTCCAATTCAGACGGATTTCGTGGAAGATCTGATCAGTGTCAGTAAATTCCTTTCCATCTAAAAATAGCTTCATCGGCTCACCTTCATAGGAAAGATCGGTGATCTGTAAACCACGTCTTGTTAAGTTTGCACCTTCAACAAAACGCACATTGTGTAAGATTGCTTCATGATTTGCCAGATAGTTCAAAATCCAAAATACTTCTCTACGACTGAAAGAGACATGGTTAACCATCCAAGTTAAGAAATTCTTCTTTTCTTTAACATCAATCAACATATTCATCACCTCTCTGTTAAATCATCTAATAGCGACAATACCTCCATATCCCCTGGTTCATAAGTTAAATATTGTTCCAATAATTCTCGTGTTTTTGCTAATTGGCCCTCTTCACGTAAGAATAAAGCATATTCTTTCAAGAAATCTGGCTCATGATCTAATTCGTGGGCTGCTTGTTCATAGTGGACTGCTGCTACCGCAAAATCTTCTAATTGATTATAGGCATGAGCGAGGTTCCATTCTGCATATGGATTAGCAACTTCTTCCATTTGGTTGACTGTTTGAACAACGTCTTCATAACGTTCTTGATCCAAGTAAAGATTACTCAACGTCAACAACGTTTCATCTTGTTTGTCGCCGACGTTCAAGGCATCAAGTAGTAACTTCTCTGCTTTTTCTTTGTCATGTAGACGAAAGGCATTTTTCGAAGCTAGGTGATAAAGTTCTACTTGGAATGGATTCTCTTTGATACCATCTTCTAAGACTTTTTGTGCTTCTTCGATCATCTCTTCTTCTTGAAGGGCCTGACCTAGATAAAGGTATAAGGATTGATACTGTGGATTCAATTCCCGTAACTCTTGCAAATAATTGATAGCTTTTTCGTTCTCATGTAATTGTAGATTCGTGAACGCTAATTGGAACAAACGATCATCTGTCCGCTCTTCGGCTAAAGCTGCTTCCAGTGGTGGGATTGCTGCTTCAAAATCCCCTTGCATACTCAACGATTGTCCTAAGCGTTCTTGCATGGAAATACTAGAAATTTCTTCTATACCATTTGCTAACAACATTTCGTAAAGTGCGGAAGCTTCATTGAAACGGTCAACTGAATAATACAATTCAGCCAATGCAAATTGAATCAATGGTTCTTCTGGTAATAGCTTCGCTGCTTCTTTCAATTTTGCTTCACTTACTTCAGGAATACCGATTACTTGGTACAAGTCAGCGATTGCTAATAGTGCTTGTGGATAGTACTCACTATCTTGCTGGATTTTTTCTAAATAGTCAAATGCCTGATCGATCTCATTGTCTTCGATAGCGATCTCTGCCAACGGAATATTCCATTCATCATTTTCAGGCGATACAGTTAGCAGATGTTCAAAAATTGCTTTTGCTTCTTCTAAAAAACCGATGGCTAATAATTCTTCTCCTAACTCATGTAACACATCAGCCGGATCTTCTTGGAGCGCCTTTGCCAAATATTCATTTGCTTCTGTCAAATTTTCGTCTGCTAATGCTTGTAGCATTTTTTCACTATTTGTCATCATCTAAATCCCTCTAATCTCTTGAACGATCCTTTCATAGGACGCCATTGTTTTCAATAGTTCTTGCTCGTTTGGCAATTGATATCCATCTATTATACCAATTTTTTCCAAAACGAGAATTTTTTTGCTCTTTTCTGCTAAAACCAGCACATTTTCTAGATAATCCATTTTTGATATCTCTTCAGGCCAAATAATTGGATAACCTAGATGCTGCAGCCAGATAAAAAAATTCTTCAATTGGAAAGAAAGCGACTTGATTTCTGAATTCCAGATAAGTTGCATCAAGATACCTAAAAATTTTTTCATACTGGCGGAAAGCAAATGACTATTTTCAGTCAGATAAAAAGCTTGCTCAAATAGTTTACCATAATTTGCCACTTGTTCAGCGTCTTCTCGATAAAAATAAATGATTTCTTCTAACATGCCAGCAAAAGGACGATTGAATAATTTTTCGCGATTCGGATAATTTTTGTAAAGATTTTGAAGAAACGGATGATCATAGACTAACCCACAACAGATAAAAATCAAAAAATCGATTTGTTTCCCTTCGATTTGTTTTTCACTGATCGTCCGATCATAAATGATCCGTTCTGGAAGGTTCGTCGTTTGAAGAGCCGATTCGTTCGACCCATGTAAAATCTCGCATTGAGGATTAAGTGCCCGTGCCATGGAGCGGATCGAGACGGGGATCAACCAAAGTGTAGTCTGAAGATACGTATGTTTTTGAAAGAAGCCCGCCAACTCCATAATTCCCTCATTGCCAAAACCTATTACTAAAAGCGGTCGATTTTCAGGATAGCGTCTCGCATAGGACAAGAGGCTATGCAATTCAGATAATTGATTACACTGCGTATTGCCACAAATATACCAATCAATCGCTAACTTGTTCGTGAATGACTGTGTCATTTTCTCAGCGTATAGATCATAATAACGTTGGTTCGTTAAAAAAAGAATCGCTTGATCAATCGATTCATTTTTCAACTGACTGACAAATGTTTCCCCATAAAAGATTGTTGTTTCTTCTTGTTGGTAGCGATAGGATAACTCCATGTTGCCCTCCCCTTTTCTTTTATTTTACCATTAGTAAGTAAAATAAAAAAAGAATAAGAAAAACGAGTGAATGAACCCATGCCTTTTTTGATCAACTCTATTCTTTTATTTGGTATGTAACGAGTTCCATTTGGTTGCTGAACTATTTGGTTGTTGCCTTTCTACTGCTTTCCGCCTCTTTTATCCATCTATATAAAAAATAAAGCGCCTGTAGCCGTAGCCACAAGCGCTTTTTCAACTGTCTTATTTAACAGCGTCTTTCAATGCTTTACCTGGTTTAAATGCAGGTACTTTGCTAGCTGGGATTTCGATTTCTTCACCAGTTTGTGGGTTACGTCCTTTACGAGCCGCGCGTTCGCGTACTTCAAAGTTACCAAAACCGATTAATTGAACTTTTTCGCCGTTAGCTAAAGCATCTTGGATAGTTGAAAATACAGCGTCAACTGCTGCAGTTGCGTCTTTTTTAGTTAAATCTGTAGCTGAAGCAACTTTTTCGATTAATTCTGCTTTATTTGCCATGGATAGATTCACCTCCTCCAACAAGAGATATGATAGGAACATCATTTTAGTTTAAAAACTTTCTGAGTGGTCCAGAAGTTTATAAGAAATATTGATTAAGTTTCAATATTCTGTTATCACGATATCATATGAATCGCTTAATAGCAAGGTTTTTGGCATTATTTAACCGCTTTTTTTAGTCATAAAAACGTAATACAAAAATATGCTTATTTTTTTTGAAAAAAACGGACTACTATGGTAAAATGCCTATTTTCTTCGACGTGGAATAATTCGGATCGAAGTTCCTTCAAACGTAAATGCTTTTCTGATTTGATTTTCCAAAAAACGTTCATAAGAGAAATGCATCAATTCTTCTTCATTAACAAAAACAACAAAGGTTGGCGGTTTAACTGCAACTTGTGTGGCATAGAAAATCTTTAATCGTTTACCTTTATCTGTCGGTGTCGGGTTGATCGCTACGGCATCCATGATCACATCATTCAAGACTGCTGAAGAAACACGTAAGTTTTGGTTCATACTCACTTCTTCGATCATTTCAGGCAAACGTTCTAATCGTTGCTTAGTCACAGCTGAAACAAACAGAATCGGCGCATAGTCTAAGTAACGGAATTCTTCACGGATCTCTTGTTCGAAGTCACGCATCGTATTCGTTTCTTTTTTTACTAGATCCCATTTATTGACAACGATGATCACACCACGGCCAGCTTCATGCGCATAGCCAGCTACTCGTTTATCTTGTTCACGGATGCCTTCTTCTGCGTTCAAGACCATTAACACGATGTCTGAACGGTCAATCGCACGCATGGCACGCATCACGCTGTATTTTTCTGTGGTTTCATAAACTTTCCCACGTTTTCTCATTCCAGCTGTATCGATCATCATGAATTTTTGACCGTCTTCTGAGACGAAGTGCGTATCGATAGCATCACGCGTCGTTCCTTCGATGTCCGAAACAATCACTCGGTCTTCACCTAGGATCGCATTGATCAAGGAAGATTTCCCTACATTCGGGCGACCGATCAAACTGAATTTGATGGTATCATCCTCTTCTTCTTCTGCTTCTTCATCAAAGAATTTCACTGCCTCATCTAAGATGTCGCCGATCCCTAATCCATGACTTCCAGATACAGGGTAAGGATCACCTAGACCTAGTGCATAAAATTCATAGATATCGTTTCTCATTTCAGGATTGTCGACTTTATTAACGGCTAAGATCACCGGTTTATTGCTGCGATATAAAATTTTTGCTACGACTTCATCTGCATCAGTGATGCCTTCACGGCCACTGACGACACAGACGATTACGTCTGCTTCATCGATTGCGATTTCTGCTTGGTGCTTGATTTGATCCATAAATGGTTCATCGCCTAAGTCGATCCCACCAGTATCAATAATACTGAAATCACGACCTAACCATTCCCCTTTAGCATAAATACGATCACGAGTAACTCCTGGAGTATCTTCGACAATCGAAATACGCTCACCGGCGATACGGTTAAAAATCGTCGACTTACCGACGTTTGGGCGACCAACGATTGCAATTGTTGGATTTGCCATATTTTTTCCTCCTCACATGTTTCCAATCTCACTTAGTGTACCGAATACTTCGCGAACTTTCAAGCTTAGATCGGTGAACATTCAAGTATTTTTCTGGATCACTGCCTATTACAAAAGAAAATGGTCTGGGGCGTAATCCCCAGACCACTTGTTTTACACATGTACAACTTCCCTTGATGCTGTAAATTCGCGCTTCGGGAACGATCATTCATTTATTTTTCAGAATCATCTGTTGCTGTTTCTTCTACTTCCCCTTTTAAGGCTTCGCCTAAGATGTCACCCATTGTAAATCCTGTATTTTCTTCAGGTAACTCATAAGACTCAACTTCTTTTGGTTCTTTATCAGAAGCAGGTTTTTCTTCTAATGCTTTGATACTTAATGCAATCCGATGCTCTTCTGGATTGACTTCTAAAACTTTCACTTGGACATCATCGCCCTCATGCAACACTTCATGTGGTGTCGCGATGTGTTTATGTGAGATTTGTGAGATGTGGACAAGCCCTTCCACTGTTGGGAATACTTCAACAAAGGCACCAAAGCTAGTTAATCGTTTCACTTTTCCTTCAAGTACAGCGCCTACTGGAGCTTTTGTTTCGATATCTGTCCAAGGTCCAGGCAATGTGTCTTTGATCGATAATGAGATACGTCCTTGTTCTGGATTGATTGAAAGAACTTTGACTTTCACTTCATCGCCAACAGCTAAAACATCACCGGGTTTAGCAACATGTCCGTGAGAAATCTCAGAAACGTGTACTAATCCATCGATGCCGCCTAAATCAACAAACGCACCAAAATCTGTGATACGAGCAACGCGTCCTTCGATCACGTCATTTTCTTGGATAGTTGATAGTAATTCTTTTTTCTGTGCTTCTTTTTCTGTTTCAACGACTGCTTTGTGTGAAAGGATCAAGCGATTTTCTGATGGTTCGATTTCAACGATTTTGAATGTCATCGTTTTTCCTTTGTATTCAGAAAAATCAGCGACAAAATGATCTTCTACCATTGATGCCGGAACAAATCCACGAACACCGACATCGACAACTAAACCACCTTTAACTACATTTGTCACTGGTGCTTCGATGATGTTTCCAGCTTGGAAATCTTTTTCGATATCCTCCCAAACTTTTTTCGCATCTAAGCGTCGTTTTGATAAAAGGTAACTTCCGTTTTCTTTGTCTTTACCAATCGTGCTGATCACGACTAGATCTAACGTATCGCCAACCTTTACCACTTCGTTGATATCTTCAACCGGTAAAGTAGATAATTCTTTTGCAGGAACTACGCCTTCAACACCCGTTCCTTCGATTCCAACGATGGCTTGTTTGTCTTCAATAACTAAAACTTCTCCTTTGACGACATCGCCAACGCTCACTTCTTGAACGCTATTCATTGCATCTTCCATAGATTGGTTGTTATCTGTCTGATTTTGTTCAAATTCTGTCATAACACTTGTCCTCCTAACCAACATTCTGCCGTTAACTACGGTACTGCCTATAGTTTAATTGATTATTTAAAAAAAATAAAGCGATTTCGTTTGTTTTCCATTAAAATGGTCGGATTCTTCGCTTTTTTTCTATTTAGTCAAGAAAATATCCTTTTTGTTGAATCACTTCTTTGATCGCTTGGACAACTTCTTGAATCGTTTTACCGGTTGTATCGATCCGTATCGCATCTTCTGCTTGCTTCAGGGGTGAAACTTTTCTAGTAGAGTCATATTCATCACGTGCTTGTATTTCTTTTGTCAATTCTTCTAAGTCTGTTGGAATATTTTTTTCAAGATTTTCTTTGTGTCGTCTTTGTGCCCGTTCAGATACGCTGGCTACCAAGAAAATCTTCACTTCGGCTTTTGGTAAAACAGCGGTACCGATATCTCGACCATCCATGACGACACCACCATCTTCACCGATTTTTTTCTGGATCGCAACAAGAGCTTCGCGTACTTTTGAATGCGCAGCTACTTCAGAGACCGCTCGTGTAACGTCTGGTTGTCGAATATCTGAAGTAACGTCTTGCCCAGCTACAAAGACATGTTGTCCATCCGCCATTTGCTCAAATGAAATCGGGTGTTTGTTGATCAAATCGACTAACTCTGTTTCATCTGAAAAAGCAATGTGATGTTTGATTGCCAAGTAAGTGACTGCACGATACATCGCGCCCGTATCTGTATAAATATAGTTCAATTCATTTGCGATGATTTTAGCTACCGTACTTTTGCCTGAAGAGGCAGGACCGTCAATTGCGATACTAATTCGTGTCATTTTTCATAAACTCCCTTTTCTCAAAAAAAAGGGGCTGTGGCTCAAGCCACTGCTCCTTATTTAATTACATTTTATGAAGATACTCTGAGGAAAAACAACTCTTCAGTATTATCTTTTTAACTCCATTTATTGGACTCTAAGTTCTTGTCCTGGATATAACATGTAGTTGTTTGGATCGATTCCGTTCAATTGGAACAATTGGTCGACTGTAATGCCTGCGCGTTCTGCTACTTGTCTAGGACCTTCACCCGCTTGAACGACTGTGGTTGAGCCTGAAACACCTGTGCCTGCCTCTGGTGTTGAAGTAGGTGTTGTTTCTTGTGGAGCCACACTGCTTGGTGTTGTTTGTTCTGGCTCTGTTACTGTTGAAGATGGTGTTGTTTCTGGTGTCACAGCACTCGTGGGTGTTGTTTCTCCAGCAACTGATTGTGTATCAGAAGTTGGTTCACTAGAAACTGTCGTCGATTCTACAGTTGATTCTACAGTCGAACTTTCTACGATCGATGAAGTCGTAGAGGAAGAAGATGCAGCGGTCGCACTATTACTTGATCCGTTTCTGATCCAGAAGTAAGCTCCTGCCGGAATGGCAATACATAAAACTAATAAAATCAAAAATAGCGATAAGAACAGGGTGTTCCCTTTCTTTTGCTGTCTTTGCGTACTTCTTGAAGATGCTTCATCCTCTGTATCGTAAATTGGTTGCTCCCATGGTTCTTGTGTTTCGTTATTTTCTGATGATTGATGTCTATCTTTTCTACTCACCTTATTGACCTCCTAAATTCTTTCCTAGTAATTATACCATAGGATAATCTTGATTGTACGAAAAAAATACCTCGCACCATTTTTTTAAAATAAATTTAGTAAAATGGTTTGCCAGTCTGTTGCTTCTACGGTTGGACTAGTATGTCCAGTTTCAGAAAGAAATAAGGACGCACCATCTCGATCACAACATTTTTCAGGTTTTTCTTTGAGGGTTTCACCGAAATAATCCATCAGACGTTCTCGTCTACATGATGTTGTATGGATATAAGCAAGCATCTGCTGTAGTTGCTTGATTTTCACTTGTTCTTGTTTTTTTAATTGCAGAAGCCATGTATCAGGACTTTGCATTTCATTTACCAGCATCAGCCATTTTTGCTGGATCTCATCGAACTGGGGCGCCTCTGTTTGCCCAGTTGACAGATGTTCTTCGAAAATCTGACGTTGTTCTTTAGATAATTGTTGGAAAAAGTAATGGATCCCTTCGTCCCCTGGTTGATAAAGTAAGATAGCGCTACTTGGTTGTTGATCTCTGCCTGCTCGACCAATTTCTTGCATATAATTTTCCAGGCTATCTGGTAGATCGTAATGGATGACATACCGAATGTCTGCTTTATCGATTCCCATACCAAATGCATTCGTCGCAATCAAAAATTGCAGTTGATTTTGACTGAATTGTTGTTGAAGTTGGCGGCGTTGTGAGGCATCTAGCCCTCCATGATAATACCCCACAGCATAGTCTTTGCGAAGCAGTTGATAAAGACGTTCGACTTCTTTTTTAGTCGCGCAATAAATGATCATTGCTCCGTCTGCTTGTGCCATCAACTGACGTAATTGCTGGTCTTTTTCATCTGTATGAAAGACAAATAATGAGATGTTTTCTCGATTAACTGAATGTTTGACGAGGGCAGGTTGTGTGCGAAAGAGAATGTGTTCGATCTCTTCTTGTACCGGTCGCGTGGCTGTTGCCGTCAAAGCTAAAGTAGTTGGTGATCCTAATTCTTTTGCGACTCTTCCGAGAGATTGATACTCAGGTCGAAAATCAATGCCCCACTGTGACACGCAATGAGCTTCATCGACTACGTACAACGAGATTTTTTGTTGCTTCAGGGCATGAAGCACTTCCGGTTGCTGCAACATCTCGGGACTGACAAAGACAAATTTATATTCGGATAAATGAGCTAACACATACTGTTTCTCACTTCTAGTGAGTAAGCTATTATAGGCAACCACCCTTTTCTCCCCTCGTTTTTGCAATTGCCCTACTTGATCTTCCATCAAAGAGAGTAACGGAGAAACGATCAATACCATCCCATCTTGCAAATAGCCAGTCAACTGATAACATAAACTTTTGCCATTACCAGTTGGCAGGATCGCTAAAACATCTTTCTGATTCAATAAGGTGGAAATGATCTCTTCCTGTCCTTGGCGAAAAGAGGTAAAACCAAAGTACTGTTTCAATGGATCAAGCAAATCCATTTTTATCCCCTCCTTTAAATGCCTCGATTTGTGCCAAACGAAATTCTCCGTAATCGATCGTTTGTCCTTCAAGATCTTTATATCTGAGCGTAAGAAGTGGTCGATCCAACGAAGCTAAAGATCTTCTTGTCTCGGAGTGGATCAGGCGTTCAAAAGGAAAATCATCAAAAAAGATGGCCCACTCAATCAAATGGTCATTGATCGTGCCTTTCTTCAGTCCTCGTTTCACCATCACTTGCTCCACCGAATCCCCAGATAAAATCAATGCTCTCGTCGTCAACATGCTTTGATTATAATTTTGTCTAAGCAACGGTGCAAGCAAATCGTATAATAAGAAATCTGGGTGCTGTTCGATAATCGCTAATAAGCGATGGATACACTGATCTTGGAATAATTGCTGAGCTGTGCCATCTTCAAGGGTAGTCAGTTGGTACGCGAGTAAGCCTGTTTGCTTTTTACCAGAAAATTGGTTCGCTAAGAAGTTCGCTTGTTCGTCTGGCATCAGAGTAAAAATAGTAGAAAGTTCCTTTGATACTTGAGCAACCAGCTCCGTTTTGGTACACGTTGCTTCTTTCAACCATCTCTTAACTTGGTAAGCATAAAAAGGACCCGTCTCTACTGGTAAATAAGCTGTTTCATTGGCGGATAAGTGAGAGACGACTTGTACATAGAATTTCAGCAAACGCCAACTAACAGTAGCTGTACGTCCATACTTATCATAGTGTAGTCCAAGGAGGGATTTATTTTTTCTTCGCATTTCCCCTTTTTTCGTCAGTTGCAACTCTCGGTCTTCCCACTTTAATAATCCCTCATCTATCATCTGTTGGATCTGCGTATCAAACGTTGCTTGTTCAAGTGAAGGAAAACAACCATGAACAACTAATAATCGCTGAAAAAAGCCAAAAAGTAGTACCGAGGATGTACGCTTGCCACTTAATAATTGATAGAGTGAGCTTGCTCGTAACTTGTCACTTGAAGAAAATAAAGATAAAATAAACTCAGTCATAGTAATCCCCTTACGTTAGGATGGTGAATATGTCATTATTATGTAAATTAGTTCCTGAACGTTGTATCGCATGTGGTCTATGTCAAATCGAGGCGCCTGATATCTTTGATTATGATGAAGAAGGAATCGTCTTATTTGCACAAGAACCAGAAGCACATCAACAATTCGTTCAGCCTTTAGAAGAAGCCAACGTAACCAAAGCTTATCAAAAATGTCCGGTTCGAGCAATCTTATTGGAAAAAGAAAATTGACCGCTCTCTTACAACTAACTTTTAGCAGGACTGTCCGATGATCTACTTGTTTTTCTATGTTACAAAAATAGATGAGGTAATCGTATTCCCCTCAAGTGATAAGGCGTCATCCACGAAAATGATTCTTAAATTTTTTTGTGGATGACGCCTTATTTTTCTAGGAGCTTCCTTTGAGACGTCTGTATCCGCCGATCAGCTTGTGAAATTTTCAATTATAAACGGATCATTTCTTTTCGCCGGTCCGAAAAGTGACGCTCTTACTTGATTTGATTCAGCCAATTCATCATGGTCGTGACGATTGCTGTTTGTTGGTCTTCATTACTGATTGTTGCTTCACCATCACCTTTTTGATGACCATAACTACCAAATCCGCCATGGTTCCCTCCAGCGATGGAAACAAATTCTGTTTGTTCAGGTAAATAAGCTTTTGCTTCATCAGCTGCTTCTTGGTTCATGACTTCATCTTCACTTCCGGTGATACTGATGACCGGTAAATCAGTTTTTGCCAATGTCCCCTTTTCATCCGGATAACTTGCCATGAAATAAATACCTTTTAATCGTTCATCATCCAGATTTGCATTAGCATAACGACTTGCAATCACCCCACCTAAAGAATGTCCTCCAATCACAAAATCTTGATCTTTGAAATCCTCTCTGATTTTGTCTGCTTTGTTGCCACTCAGGATCGCCAGTTCAAAAGGCATTTTAGCAATGGCTACCGTATAGCCATTTTCTGCTAGTTGCTCTGCCCATATACTATAACTTTCTGGTTCGACGAGCGCACCAGGATAAAAAATCACCATTGGATGTTTCGCCGATTTTTGCGATTCGAATAATAAATAATCCTCTTTATCTATTCCTTGCTTAAATGATTGCTCTGCTTGAGTCGATGGTTCGTACACACTTTGTTGCCAATAAAAATAACCTCCAATAGCACCTAATCCCAGTACGAGCACTAATCCTATCAGGACTCTTTTGAATATTTTCAAAAACATCACCTTCCGTCATCTTTCATTTGATACTCTTATACACTAAATAAAATACGGTAAAATTGCAAATGATTTTATGTAAGATGTTATTATTGGATATCTTTGTAAGGAGGAACAACTGACAATGAAAAACCACCCTATTTTGACAAAGTTCCTCAAAATAGGGGTGGTTACTTTTATGACTCTTATTCGTTTCTTAACTAACTATTGGTTTACTTCCCACACAAGCGATAAACCGCTTCTGCGTAGATTTCCATCGCTTTGTACATACTGCTTAATTCCCATCGTTCATTGGCTTGGTGCATGAAGTCTGGTGTATCAGGGAACATTGCACCGAAAGCGACACATTGGTTCATCGTACGAGCAAAGGTTGCTCCACCAGAAACAAATGGCTCAGTCATATCCCCTGTGATATCACGGTACGTTGCTAATAAGTTTTGGATCAATTCACTCTCCAAAGGAACGTATAATGAATCCAAGAAATCAAATTCTTCATATGATAAATCGTATGCTTTGATTTTTTCTTTCATTTTTTCGACAAGTTCATCTTTTTTGAAGGTGACAGGGATACGCATGTCCACCCCGATTTTTGTTTGCTCAGGTGTGATTTCTAAACTAGCGAAGTTCATCGTCAACTCACCAGATTGTTCGTCAACAGTCTTTCCGACTACTTTTTCACCAGTCGCATTTTCTTGGACTAATTCTCCTAAAAACTTGATTGGCGCAAAATCAAAAACTTCAGACAAAGCGATCGCTAAACGAGAAATCGCATTGACACCTTCTGCGGCATCCTTTGCATGGATACTTTTTCCTAGCACTGTGATCGAGTCACCTTGATCTTCAAAATCGAAGTTGTGTTTCGTTAACGCTGCTTTCACTTCTGCCAATTTTTCACCTGAATAAGGTGCTGAATCCGGCACTACGTTTAGTGCCCCACCAGCATTTACAGAGAATTCATTTGTGCCAGGACCGGTCAAGTAAGCTTGTAGCAAACCTTTTTCTGCATAGATCAAAGGAAACTCTGCATCTGGCGCAAAGCCTTGTGTGATTCCTTCTTCTTTTTCATTGTATTTATCTAAACAACGCCAAAGATTTTCTTCGTCCGTTCCGAAGATGAAACGAATGCGCGTATTAAATTCTACCCCTGCATCCATCAATGCTTTCACTGCGTACATTGCAGCAATCGAAGGTCCTTTATCGTCTTGGGAGCCACGGCCAACTAACCAGCCATCTTTGATCGTTGGCTCAAAAGGTTTAGATTCCCAGTTTTTTTCATCGCCTCCAGGGACAACGTCCATATGGCATAAGATACCAAATAACTCGTCTCCTGAGCCTACTTCTGCATAACCATAGTAGCCTTCGGGATCTTTAAATGTTTTGAAACCTAATCCTTCACTGATTTCTAACACTTTATCTAAAGCTTCTACAACTTTTTTCCCAAAAGGATGTCCCTCTCCAGAATCAGATTCATCCAACACAGAAGGAATTCTAATCAACTCACTTAATGATTCTAATGCTTGTTCATGATGTTGTTCTGTTACAAATTGTTTCATCAACTTTGCCTCCTCATTATTTTAAAAAAAAGATGACGGCAGAAAATACTACTTTGATCCACATGTACATCTGCTCGAGTGCAATAGGACACTATTCACGAAATTTTCTGTGAAAAAGCCAACGCCTTCGGAAATAAGCGACAAAACCCAAAATCCAAGTTTCGGGTTTTGTCGCTTATTTCTTGGCGCTGGATTCTTCAGTCACCATTTCATCAACAGAGTAACTCGTTTTTTCAAAGGTCTTGTTTCTACCGACGATCTCTTACATACAAGTGATACATCGTACTTGATGAATAAAGGATTCATGTCTCTTTATTCAGTCAACAGATATTGTTTCTTCATTTATCATAGAACTTTGGCTGTCATTTGTCTAGAATTAGAACATTGCTGCTACACCTAAGATCACACAGATAGCAACAAATAAGATGGCAATCAACTTCCCAGTGAATTTCCACCAAACGGAAATATCAAAGCGAGCAATGGCGATTGCACCCATTACGATAGCAGAAGTTGGCGTGATCAAGTTCACTAATCCAGATGCTGATTGGTAAGCAGTGATTACTAGATCTTTACCGACACCAGCAAATTCTCCCATTGGTCCCATGATGCCCATTGTAGCAGCTGCTAAGCCAGAAGTTGATGGAATCAAGAATGACATAGGGATATAGAAGATAAATGTAAGGATCAAGAAGACACTTGATGATAATGAGCTTAATCCTTGTTCTCCCCAATGTAAGATCGTATCTGTGATCAAACCGTTGTTCATCACTACTTGGATCCCACGAGCAACAGCAACAACGATTGCTACACCAATCAAGTCTGAAGCACCTGCTAAGAATTCTTTGACAAAATCAGATTCTTTCATACCAAAAGTGATTGCCACAACGATTGACATTACTAAGAATAACATTGTGATTTCAGGGAAATACCAATCACCTAGAGGCAACATGTTTTTACCTAAAACAGTTCCAATTACAGGTAGGCCAGTTAACCAATTTGTCAATGACTCAAAAATAGTGAAGTTTTCATTCAATGTTGTCCATGGAATCAAACTAATGATCATGATACCAAAAGTAAGGAAGAACAATACATTGACATGTTTTTGTTTCTTCGTGATCATTTCTTGACGATTGATTGCTTCGATATCAAAGTGTTTCATGTCTTCTTCGCGCTGATTATATACTAAAGATTTGGTTGGATCTTTTTCGATCTTCGACGCATAGCGATACACATAAATAATAGAGATTGCTAGTAAGACAACGAACATAAAGAAACGTAACCCGATTCCTTCACCCATTGAAATACCAACAGCTTGTGATGCAACTCCTGTCGCAAATGGGTTAACTGTTGATGCCAAACAACCCACTTGAGATCCGACCAACACGATGGCTACTGCTGTGACAGTATCAAAACCGACGGCCATCATAACAGGAATCAATAATGCGTAAAATGGAATCGTTTCTTCCGCCATTCCATAAGTTGAACCACCTAAAGCAAATAAAAGCATCAATACAGGGATCAACATTTTTTCTTTTCCTTTGAAGCGTTTCACAACAGTTGCGATCCCAGCATCTAATGCGCCAGTTTTATTGATGATTCCTAAGAAACCACCAACAATTAAGATAAAGAAGGAAATTGGAATTGCCGCAGGTGTTTCTTTCGTTAACTCACCCGCTGGTACACCCAACATCCCGTTGACTGGAGCCATAAAGATATCCCAAAGTCCTTGTGGATTTTGTTGGACTCTTTCGTAAGACCCTGCAATGATATTACCGGCTTCATCCACACTGTAGTGTCCTGCTGGGATGAACCATGTAAGTACAGCGATAATGGCAATAATAATGAATAAGACCGAGTACGCTGAAGGCATTTGAAATTTCTTCTTCGTTGTTTGTTCCATTTTCTTCTTCCTTTCTTGTTTCAAAAATCTTTGACACATCGGTATTTTATCAAAAAGATGATAAGAACAAAAATAATAACTAGTAGATTCGATAAATTTTATTCAAAACCCTCGTTTATTGTCCCTCCTTTGATTATTTAATTGAAATGCTTTATTCATACTAATTGTAGCGTTTCCGTCGTCTATTATATCCGGTCCATCTAACAAACAAAAGGAGAAGAATTTCACATCAAAACGTATAAAATACATTTTTATACAAAAAGGCAAAAAATACTCAGACACGATTTATAAAACGCTTACACAATGTCGGTTATTGAATTTTTTTTCATAACAAAATATTAAGAAAAACTTTAAAAAAATAAGTGTTAGCTATGCGAATACCTATGATTGGTCATTTGTTCCCCTCCCATATAACCTATCTAGTCTCTATATAAATAACTGAAAATGCTCTTTTTCATAAAAAAAACTTGAAAGTAGGAATTCCTACTTTCAAGTTTACTTGTATTCTTTGTATTATATGCTATCCTAGTCTTTTTTTTAAAAGAGTCATTTACTTTTATTTTACAACGCTATGCCGTTTTTCTAACTGGTGTTGTTTTCTGCTCAACCAAGGCAGTAGTTTGGCGTGTAAGACAAGGAATGCCACACTAACGATAAATCCTTTGATCAAGTTAAAAGGTACAATACCGATCAAAATGTAATTTGCCAGTGGCATACCTAACATTTGGGTTGCGTTTAGGCCTAAAAATGTTAAATAAAGAGGTGTGATTACAAAATAGTTCGCAATACTCATGAAAATGGTTAGTGCAAGTGTTCCACTGATCACGCCTAAAATTTGATTTTTTCCTTTTTGGTATTTGTTTCTTTTGAAGATGTAGAAAATCGGTAAAGTAAAGACCGCTGTTGAAAAGAAACTAGCGACGTCGCCAACTAGATTCTCCGGACTAAAACCAGTCATGATCAAATGTAAGATCGAACGTAAAAACGCGGTAACGATCCCCGCTAACGGGCCAAATAAAAACATGCTGATCAAAACTGGGATATCACTAAAATCGATTTTCAAAAAACTAAATGTTGGCATGATTGGAAATGAGAAAAATTGCAAAACCAATCCGATTGCAGCAAATAATGCGACCGCAACCATTTTTTGTACTCGGGTGTTCTTCATGTTGAAATCCTCCTGTTGGGATTCCTCTTCAGCGAACTATTCAACCACGTAAACACAAACAAAAAAACTCTATTTTCGCAGGGGAAAATAGAGTTAGAGTCATTTGTACATACGTATGCCAAATAAGCTCTATCTTCTTTATCCAGACTTTACTGTCGGTATCGGAATTTCACCGATTCAGCTACTCGCAAAAGTAGGTCGTGGACTATAACCACCGGTCGGGAATTTCACCCTGCCCCTGAAGACGAACCATATCTAATTTTTGTTTACCATTTTATTATACTTATTTCATAACAAAAAAGCAAGGTATTTAGCCTTACAAAAAGTAAGTTATTTATTTTGATTGATTCAATAACTGACTGATTTCTTTTTTATTCAGCTCACGATACTCACCAGGACGTAAACCTTGCAAGGTCAATTCGCCATATTTTTCTCGTTTTAATTTTTGCACAGGTAACCCGACGGCTTGTAGCATGTTTTTTACTTGGTGGTTACGGCCTTCATGGATCGTTAATTCTACGATACTATGATTCGTATGAGGATCAACAGATAAAATGGCATACTTTGCAGGTGACGTTTTCTTTCCTTCAATTTTGATTCCTTTTGTCAATGGGTTCAGCGCTGACTTAGTGGCGATTCCTTTGACTTTGGCAACATATACTTTATCAACTTCATGCTTGGGATGCGTCAATCGTTGCGCAAAATCACCATCATTCGTCAATAAAAGTATGCCAGAAGTATCATAATCTAGTCGTCCAACTGGATAGATACGCTCTTTGACCATTGGTAATAGGTCTGTCACTACTTTCCGGCCCTTGTCATCTGCTACAGCAGAAATGACCCCTTTTGGCTTATAAAGTAAATAATAGCCATATTCTTCTTGATAGATCGGCACTTGGTCGACTTCCACTGTATCGTGTTTGCCAACTTTTACGCCAAGTTCTTTGACGACTTGACCATTTACTTTTACTCGACCAGCCAAAATATATTCCTCGGCTTTACGGCGAGAGGTAATTCCTGCGTGAGCAATTACTTTTTGTAATCTTTCCATTATATGTTTTCTCCTTCATGCACGCCATCAAAAAATAAATCAAGGGGTGCGTCTTCTTCCAGTGAACGTTCGATATCTTGAATATCGGGTAACTCATTTAGCGATCTCAGACCAAAATAATCTAAAAAATGACTTGTGGTCCCGTAAAGGATCGGGCGACCTGGTCCATCGACTCGCCCTTTTTCTTCGATCAGTTGGTGTGCAGTCAAGCGTTGAATCGCGCCAGAAACTTGAACGCCACGAATCAACTCGACCTCACTTCTAGTGATCGGTTGTTTATATGCAATGATTGCTAGTGTTTCGACTGCCGCTTGTGACAAGGTATTCGATGTCCCTTGCGCGTATCTTTTGACGATCGGCGCTAACTCCTTTTTGGTAGTCAGCACGAGTTGTTTTTCTGTTTCAAAAAGATGTAACGCTGTGTTGTCATTTGCTTCATAACTAGCTGCCAACTCTGCCACTAAAGCAGTCGTTTCTTCTCGTGTATAGGTCAGTAAGGCACTCAATTCTTCGATTGTCGTTCCTTCTTCTCCTACTATAAATAAGATTGCTTCAAGTTCACTTAATTTCGTCATGTTGTGTATCTCCTACTGCTGGATAAAGCATGATTGATTCATAATTTTTTTCTTGCTGAGCCACGATCTGTCCATTTTTCATCAATTCGAGGATCGCCAAAAATGTTGTGACGACTTCGTTTCTAGAAGGCGTTTCAAAAAAAGATTCGAACAAACAGCCATTTTTTTGAGAGACGATGCGCTGTTGGATAAATGTCATTCGTTCTTCGATTGTCGCATCATCAGGTGCGATCGTTTTTTCTTCTTTTTGAGCAAATTTCTTTCGTTCTAAAATTTTCTGCATGGCTTGAAATAAATCGATTTTTTTCACTTGTCCACGCTTCAATGGTTTTTCTTGCCCCAATAACTCATCGATTGCAGAAGGTTCTTTTGTGAAATACAAACTACGTTCTTCTGCCTTTTCAGTAAGCTTCTCTGCTGCATACTTGAATTTGCGGTATTCTAACAGCTGATTGACTAATTCGTCACGCGGATCTTCTTCCCAAAATTCTTCTTCGTCATTGCTTACTTCTTGGATAGGCAATAATGTCTTACTTTTGATTGCCATCAGTGTTGCTGCCATGACAAGGTACTCTCCTGCCACAGCTAACTCAAGCGTCTTCATCGTATGGATATAGTTCATGTATTGTTCCGTGATAGTGGCGATCGGGATATCGTAAATATCGATCGACATATCTTGGATCAGATGAAGGAGTAAATCTAATGGACCTTCAAAGACATCTAATTTGATATTGATTTCTGACACATCATTCACTCTTCCTTGTTTTCATTGATCCATCTACTTAAATAAGCTTCTGTGATATCCGTTGGATGGATCAACACATCGGGATATTTTGCTTGCAATTCATTCAACATTTGAAACCCGATATTCTCCCCCCGGTAGGAAGGATTCAACGAAATATCGTGAATCGTCATCTGATCTTTATCATTCCAATGCACACCAATGATTCCTTGGATATTTGTAGAATCTTCTGGCGTATAGAAAAAAAGTTCATAATCCTCAGCAGATTCATAGGTATCGATCTCTTTTAGTAAACTTGATTCTGCATTTAACTTTTTATGAAAGCTCAATAGTCCCATCGCGATTTTTCGGTTTTCTTTTCGATAATGTGTTAACATTTTCTCACCATCCTATAAACTAAGCCCTTGGGAAATGCTGCTTGTAGACATCTGTCATTCTTTTTTTCGTGATATGTGTATAGATCTGTGTCGTTGAAATATCTGCATGACCTAATAGTTCTTGAACGGTACGTAAATCCGCCCCATTCTCTAGTAAATGTGTCGCAAAACTATGCCTCAATGTATGAGGGGTCACGTCTTTGTAGATCCCTGCTTCTCGAACAAGTTGTTTTAAATTTTTCCATATTCCTTGTCGAGAGAGACTTGAACCATGATGATTCAAAAAAACGTGATTTTCAGATGGATTTTTGACTAGTAAAGGACGAACCTCATCCAAATAACGTTCTAACCATTGGATCGCATAATCGCCTAAAGGAATGATTCGTTCTTTATCTCCTTTACCTAAGGTTTGAACCAGCCCTAAAGACAAGTGCAAATCGCCTAACTTCAGTCCGACTAACTCACTCACACGCATCCCTGTTGCATACATGACTTCTAAAATAGCGCGATCTCTGATCCCTAAACTTTTCGATGTATCAGGTGTTTCGATCAGCCGTTCTACTTCCTTTAAAGACAATGTACTTGGCAACTTTTGGGCTTTCTTCGGTGTCTCGATGTGTTGCATTGGATCTTGTTCTGTATACCGTTCTTGTCGCAAAAATTGATGGAATTTTCTTAAACTTGTAATCATACGTGTAATCGTTGCAGAAGCCTTATTTTCCGCATGCAACGTTTCTAAATATTGGATGACGACAAATCGATCAATTGTTTGCCAAGAGGTTATCTCGTGTTCTTTTAGATAGTGCAAGTATTGATTCAAGTCTCGTTCATAACTTTTTCGAGTATTGAACGATAATCCACGCTCGATACTTAAATAGCGAAGATATTCATTGATTTCTTCTTCCATCCTTCTCACCTCATGCTTCTTTATCATATCAGATAGCCTTTGGTTTCGGTAGTCTATTTTTCAGTAGACACTTCAAAGAAAAAGCCGTCTATCAATTCAGACGGTCTTTCTTTCTTTTTTCTTATTATAGCATTCTTGGCAGATACCATGAAAGGTCAAACGATGATCTTTGACAAAAAAGTGGTAACGCTGTTCGATCACTTGTTCAACTTCACTTAGCAGATCTTCTTCGACTTCCTCGATCGTTCCACAATCTAAGCACAGGAGATGATGATGAAAATGTTTGGCTCCTTCTTTTCGCAGATCATACCGAGCCACACCATCATTGAAGCTAACTTTGTCGATGACTTTTAGATCCGTTAGAATCTCCAACGTCCGATAAACGGTGGCCAAACCGATCTCTGAGTTTTTCTTTTTGACTAGAAAGAAAACTTCTTCTGCTGACAAGTGTTCTTTTTCGTTCTCTAAGAGGACGAGCAAGGTTGCTTCTCGTTGTGGGGTCAGTTTAAACCCAGATTCATGTAGCTGTTGTTTTGTTTTTTTCATTACTGACATTGTATTCATGCCCATTTTCTCAACCCCAACAATTTATAATGATTATAATTAAGATATCTAATCAACCGTTCTAGATTAAAATTATTATAAGCTAGACGAGAAAAACATGCAAGTCATTCTCAATTAGATTTTTTCGCTAGTTTCGTCACGCCATCCTCTTGTTTGATCAATCCTTGTTTCAATAAATTACCAATTGCTCGCTTAAATGCCCCTTTACTGATCCCAAAGGCACGCATGATCTCATCTGGATCTGATTTGTCAGTGAATGCGATTTGTTGATCTGCTGAACGTTCTAAAATCGTTAAGATCATTTGTGCATCATCAGAAATCGCTTCGTGTGCACGTGGTTTCAAAGAGATATTCAACACACCATCAGGTCTAGCCCCAACTACGCGTCCTTCTAATTTTTCACCTAAACGTGGTTCGCGGTAACGTTCTGAAGGATGGATGAACCCAATATAAAAATCATCCGTCAGCAGATACGTGCCAGTCAGCTTCAAACGATAAGCGATTCCTGAGATGTTTTTATTTTTCAATTCTTCTGAACCATGCTTACTTAGTGATTTGAAGATTCTTTCTTCTGCTAGGCTTCCCCAAATGCGATCTTTCGCGTCAACACGCAAAGCGATCATCAACTGATCCCCTTTTTTGGGCCACAACTCAGTCATTGTAGGTAACTCATCCAGTGAAACAACAAAATCTTTATCCGGTAAACCAATATCAATAAAGACACCTAGATCTTTTCTTGAAGAAGTGACTGTTCCAAAAGCATAATGACCAATGCGACTCTTCGGGATCACCGTTGTAAAACGATTCTCTTGTTTTTGATTCTGATAACCAAAACCTTCGACTGCTTCGCCGATCGTATGCTCTCCCTCCTCTTTGCTCAAACGGAAAGTTTGTCCATTTTTTTGGACAAAATAATTTTTTTCATTTTCGTCAATCACCATTGCGGTAAAGACGTTTGCTAATAATTCGTTCATCTTTTTCTCCTTTTCTAAAAGGCCTTTGTATTCCAACATTTCTTTGCTATCATAACATAACGCCATGTTTATAGATAGAGATTCTCCATAAAAGCTTAAGCCGTCAGTGTTCGACTGAAATAGGCCATAAAACCCGAAAATATCCTCATATTTTTGGATTCTAAGGCCTATTTTTGACGCTATGATAGAAAGAAAAATTGCTTCTGGACCATTGTTGTTTTGCTTTGTAGGAATAGCAAATCAGGCTGATAGAACTATACTCTAGCTAACTACCACTGATCTAGTTACTACCGTTCCCACCAAACCAACCAGTTTTACAATTGATTGTGACAATATAAAATGGTAGAGCACTTTCACCGATACCATTCATCAAAGATGATTTAGTAGAAGTCGCATAAAGGTTGTAGTATCCTTCACCGTTTTCGATGCGAGCTTTCTCTAATCGATAGCCGCCCTCTACGATGTAGCCTCGTGCAATACTTGTTGCGATCACACTTTCTTTGACTCCTGGTGCCCAATTCCAAGCAGGATTAGAAGCATCTGCGACATCACTGGCTCTTGTTTCCATGATTGGACGGTTTGCGGAGTTAGTCGCTGGCGTTGTTTGTGTCGCCTCAGTTTGTTGAGCAGCTGCCTCAGCTTGTGCTTGCGCTTCAGCCTGCGCCTGCGCTTGTTTCGCTTCTTCGGCTTTCATCGCTTCTTCAGCTTTCTTTGCTTCTTCGGCTTTCTTCGCTTCTTCTTTTTTCGTCAAAGCTTCATCGACTTTGTCCAATTCGGTCACAAGTGCTTTGACTAATTCTGTATTTTTTACTTTCGCCACTTCTGCTTTTGCTGTGTCGTACTGCTCTTTCGTTGCTGAATCTTTTACTTGACCATCTGCATAGATCACAGCAGTTTTTTCTTTTGCTGTTTGAAGTTGTTGATACTGTTTAGTTGCTTCATCTGTCGCTTTGTCGATCAATTGACCAAATGCTGTATCTTCTGTTTCAAAACTTTGGATCGCTTGGTCAGCTTTCAATTTGGGTTCTGCGATCAGTTGATCATCTGCGATAACTGGTGTAACAAACCATTCATTGACCGTTTGGATCTGTTTGATCTTTGATTGGATATCTTCAAAGGTTTTTTCCAGATCTGCATACCCTTTTTCATCTTTGACCTCATTCAATGATGCCCTTAATTTTGATAAGTCTTGATTGATCATACTTGTACGAATGAACTGTTCATCATCATCTGAATAAAACGCAGCTAAATCTGATTGTAAATCAGCCATTTTATCTTGTTTACGTTGGGTTTCGGCAGCGATTTCTGCTTGGACTTTTTGCTGATGATCATAATACATCCAACCCCCTGCACCAAGTAAAAGCACTGCCGCACTCGTCAGGTATAATCTTTTTTTGGATTTCTTTGATCCTCGATCATTTGGCAATTCTTCTTTTTTGATGGACGCATTGCTTGTTTCTTGTTCCTCAACCTTTGTCTGTTCCGGCTGTGTTTCCACCAGTTCAGTTGTTTCAGGAGCTTCTTTTGGTTGCGGTGCATCTGTTGAAGCAGCTTTCGTACTCTCAACCTTAGAACTTTCCTCTTCGATCGGTTCAGTCGTCTCTACAGGTTCTTCCGTAGAAACTGGGGCAGTTTCTTCTATATTTGTAATTACGTCTACTTGTTCTTCTGTACTTGTTGAAGAATCTTCGACCACAGTATCTTCAATGATCGTTTCTTCTGTTGGTTCTTCCACTGGTGGCTCTTTTATTGCATCCTCTTGAGATTTTTCAGGAGAAACTTGCTCCGTTGTATTTTCCGACAAGCGAATGTCGACTGAATCCTCACCCGTTGCTGCCGCCGTTTCGATCATTCGAAGCAGCTCTTTTGCGTGTTCTTCAGTCGTATCTTCACGATGCGCCTTGATGTAAGCAGCTAGAATGGAATTTTCTTCTTCATTGTTTACTGCTTCTTTTAATTCAGCTACTCGTTTTTTCTGCTGCGCTTTTTCTCTTTGCTCAGAGGTAGCAGAGTGATCTGTCTCTGTTTTTTCTTTGCCAAGATTGGTATTTTCTTTTTTATCTACTTGATCATCCTTTGACTCAGTGCTCGTGTCACTTGAGTCAAACAACTCCATGACAGACTCCAACGGTAGATCTTTTAGTTCTGACCACTCGATTGGATCATTTACGATACTGTCTGGATAAACTTCCTCAGCTGTTTCGTCTAACGATTGATTTCCATCTGTTTGGGGTAATTGTGTCAGTTCATCTTGTTGTGGTTCAAAGTCACATTCTGGACATTTTGATTGATCTTTGATTTTTTCTGATCCACATTTTGGACATTTTTTTATCACTTAGCGATCGGCTCCTTTACTAGGTTTTCGCTACCATTAAATCTACCATAATCTAATCCACACGCCAATAGGATATCCTAAGGATTTTATAAAAAAACAAATAAGTCTTTCAGTAAAAAATAAATAACGACCGTAATGAGCTACTTTGTTTAAACGGACCTTTGTTGAAAGTTAGTCGAATTGTTTGATAAAAAACAAACCCTCAATAGCTGGAGAGATCTCCTACTTTGAGGGTTTTCTATCATTCAAGAAAAATGATCTGTTTTTTTGTTTAAAAAATTATTTCTTGATTATTCCAAGAAATCTTTCAATTGTTTTGAGCGTGATGGGTGGCGAAGTTTTCTTAATGCTTTTGCTTCGATTTGTCGAATACGTTCACGAGTCACGCCGAAGACTTTACCTACTTCTTCCAACGTACGTGTACGGCCATCATCTAAGCCAAAACGCAAACGTAAGACGTTTTCTTCACGATCTGTCAAAGTATCTAAGACATCTTCTAATTGTTCTTTCAATAATTCATACGCTGCATGTTCCGCAGGACTAGTTGCTTCTTGGTCCTCGATAAAATCACCTAAATGTGAATCATCTTCTTCACCGATTGGTGTTTCTAATGAGACAGGTTCTTGAGCGATTTTTAAGATTTCGCGTACTTTTTCTGTAGGAAGATCCATTTCAGCACCGATTTCTTCAGGCGTTGGTTCTCTTCCTAAGTCTTGTAGTAATTGACGTTGGATACGGATCAATTTATTGATGGTTTCCACCATATGCACTGGAATACGAATCGTACGGGCTTGGTCAGCAATCGCACGTGTGATCGCTTGACGGATCCACCAAGTTGCGTAGGTAGAAAATTTGAACCCTTTACGGTAGTCAAATTTTTCAACAGCTTTCATCAATCCCATATTTCCTTCTTGGATCAAATCTAAAAATTGCATCCCACGACCCACATATCTTTTGGCAATACTTACAACTAAACGAAGGTTAGCTTCAGCTAAGCGTTGTTTCGCTTCCTGGTCACCTTCTTCGATCTTCAATGCTAATGCTACTTCTTCTTCTGCAGTTAAAAGGGAGACGCGGCCAATTTCTTTGAGGTACATCCGAACAGGATCATTGATTTTGACGCCTGTCGGTGCAGAAAGATCTTCTGTTTTCGCTTGTTCTGCTTTTTTCTCAGCACTTTTCAGACTATGGATCGATGGTTCACCATTTTCGTCAACGACGCTGATACCTGCGTCCTCTACTTTTTGGATCAACTTATCCATTTCATCTGCATTTAAAGTGAATGGTGTCGCAAGTTTATTTGATAGATCATCATAAATCACTTGCCCTTTTGGTTTATTTTCTTTAATGAACGCTGCCACTGCTGCTTCATATTTTTTAACATCTGTTCCATTTGCCATAAAAGAAGGCCCCCTTTAAGTAGCTATTCGGCTTGTTTTAACTGTTTCGTTAAATTGATGATCTCAATCGTCAATTCCAATTCTAACTGTTTGTTCCCAGTACGTCGTGCTTCTTGCTGCATCTGTTTTTTTGTTATGATTTCTTCAGCTAAGCCCGATTTACTGATCACTCTCAGTAAGTCTTGGATCTCACGTGGCGTACTTTCTTCAGCCATTCGCATATATTCGATCTCGACCACTATCCGCCTTAAATTTTCATCTTGCAAGAAGTCTAAAAACTCCGCAAGTTTGAATTCTCCATTTTGAGATACAAACGCATCAAATAAAAAATAGATTTCTGCATAAGTATCATGAATAAATTGAACGCCTTGTTCCTTGAGTAGATTACGCACAGCAAGTTCTTTGAACGCTCGATACAATAGCATTTGTTCTGCTTTTTCAACCTGAGATAGTGGGCGTTTTTGTCTGATCGTTCCAGATTTTACGGACACCTGCTCTGTCGTTGGTTGAGCTTGTTCTTGCTTGGTTGGTTGATTCTTTCGGCGCAGATCACGTATTTGTTTTTGCATCGTTTCTCGACTCAGCTGAAATTCTGCTGATAACTGCGTTAGATACATGTCTTGTTCGATTGGCGAAACAACTTTACTCAATTCACTTAGTACCGCTTCAAGATATTCAATTTTATCTTTTTCATTTTCCAGATTTTTTTCTTGCTTCAAATAACGCGATTTAAAAGCAAAAATGGTTTCTCGTCCGTGTAAAACTAATTCTTGAAAAGCCTCTTCCCCATACTTTCTCAAGTACTCATCTGGATCGAGTTTTTCTGGGATCGCTACGACAGATAATTGCATTCGACTATTTTGACGCAGTAGTTCGATGCCTCGGTTCGTAGCTTCTACACCCGCACGGTCACCATCATAACAAAACACTAATTCTTTTGTCAGTTTTTCCATCTGCTGGATCTGTTGAGTCGTCAGACTTGTTCCCATGGAGGCTAAACCAGTCTTGACACCCGCTTGCCATGCAGCGATAACATCCATAAATCCTTCGAATAGTAAGATTTCACCCGACTTGCGGATCTCACTACGTGCTTTGTCTAAGTTGAATAAGACTTGTCTTTTGTTGAATAGATCCGTTTCAGGACTGTTCAAATATTTTGGTTGATCTTTTGCATCGTGTTCACTAGCCAAGTAACGACCAGAAAACCCGATCGTCCGACCTTGACCATTACGAAGAGGAAACATGATCCGTTGATAAAAACGATCCGACATCCGTCCATCATCATGTGTCACAAACAAGCCGGACTGCTTGAATACTTCCTCAGAATAGTCTTCATTTTGGAACACTTGTTGTAAAAATGAGCGTTCATTTGGCGCAAAACCGATCTTGAATTCTTCGATCAACTCGGTGGTCAGACCACGTTCGAGTAAATAATTTAACGCTGGCTCACCTACTTTTGTGTGCAACAACATGTGATGATAAACTTCTACTGCTTTTTCATGAGCCGCGATCAATTTACCAGTAGCTGAATCTCCGGTTTGAGTAGTCAGCGTTTGTTGTCGCCACTGATCTTCGAGTTGGATCTGTTCTAAATCAGCGACCTTGACCACTGCTTCTGGAAAAGACAGACCTTCCAATTCTTGAAGAAACGTAAAGACATTCCCACCTTTTCCACAACCAAAGCAATGGAAAATCTGCTTATCTTCCGCAACCGAAAATGAAGGAGTACGTTCTTCATGGAAAGGGCAGAGACCTAAATAATTCTTCCCAGATTTTTTCAACTGGACGTATTGCCCAATCACCTCAACGATATTCGTTTGATTACGAATCGTCTCAATGGTCTCTTGAGGGATCCTTTGAGCCATATTCTCACCCCCTGCATTAGTTGATATCTCATACTCATCGACAAGACATTTCAGGAGAATAACCGGTAAAAAATCGCACTAACGAAAATCAGTGCGATTTTAAAGGACACAATTATACATGTTTCATTGTACCATATTCCTATACTTTTTCAAGTGATAGATACTGGATTATATGACATTTTCTTCCACTTGAGTATGATGAGTTTTATTTGCATTTACTTTATTCAATAATTTGTTTTGTATGCCTAATTTCCAATATCCTAAACGTAATAACACATTCAAAACCATAAAGCCAACAAAATATGGCCAAGTATTTCCTAACCCAAGATTGACTTCTAATATATGATGGAAAAGCATCGCAGCAACATAAATACCGACCACTGTGGTGACTGCTAAGAAAATCCGTAATAGATTGAATGGCAAGCAGGCTTTGATCACTGCCAGACAGCTGATCCCAATCAATAAATAATACATCAATGTCGTTGTTTCACCAGATGTCCAACCTTGGTTGTGACCGATCAGGTAAATCGCCACAGTATTGAAAGCAACAAGCAATGCATTAGGTAATGCATTGACTAGCGCAGTAGGCAGATAGCGATAATCGACTTTTCGTTTATCATTCTCAAATGATAAGAAGAAAGATGGATACCCTTCGATAGCAAGATCGATCAACGTGATCTGGATCGGAATAAATGGGAATCCGATAGCCGTCACTGCACATAAAATCGATAAGATAAATGAATAGATTGTCTTAATAAAGAAAATACCTGAAACTTTCGTTACGTTATTCACGACTCGGCGTCCCTCAAACAATACCTCGGGCAATGTCGTAAAATCAGAATCTAACAAGACAAGATTAGCAATTTGTCGTGTCGCTCCGTCTCCTTCTGCCATCGCAATACTACAATCGGCTTCACGTAAAGCCAATACATCGTTTACGCCATCTCCAGTCATTGCAACTGTTCGTCCACTTGCTTTCAGTTCGTTGACTAAGAGTTTCTTTTGTTGCGGACTCACTCGCCCAAAAACTGTATATTGATGCGCCGCTTTTCTGACTTCTGCTTCTTCTGTCAAATCAGATAGATCAACATACGATTGATAGTTGGGCAAATCAGCACGTCGCGCAATATTTGACACCGTAAAAGGATTGTCTCCAGAAATCACTTTCAAGTCTACCCCTTCTTCGTGTAGATAAGCTAAGGTTTCTTGCGCGTTTTTACGGATAGGATCATCGATTTCAAACAAAGCAATCGGTTCAACCCCTTGAGGATCGCCTGAAGACAACGTTTGATTGGGAGCAAGACCTAACATCAATACACGAAACCCGTTGGCCTGGGCTTCCACTAAACTTTCCGGCAACTGATCGTCTGCCACTAACCGTTCCGGAGCCCCGACATAGACTACACCTAGTTCAGGAAATTCCATTGCGCCCCATTTGCGGTCAGATGAAAAGGCTAATTTTTCTCCGACATCGTAACGATTAGAAATCTCGAAATACTCTCTCAACGCACGCATTGTGACATTGTTATCGCTACTTTCAGCTAAATATGTCCCCATAATGGTTGGAATCATTTTTTCATAGGTTTTATTTAAGGGTTCGACTCGTTGGATGCTCATTTTTCCTTCGGTGATCGTCCCTGTTTTATCAAGACATAATGTATCTACATGTGCCAATGTTTCGATCGAATACATATCTTGGACTAAGATTCGTTTCTTCGCTAGTTTAGTTACACCAGTCGTCAATGCGATACTGATCAATAACACTAATCCTTTTGGTAACATTCCCAGTAAGGCCGCCGCAGAAGCAACGACTGATAGTTGGATCGACGCATTTCGAATGAACAAAGCTTCCAAGAATAAGATGATCCCTAAAGGAATGATCACAAAACTTGTAAACTTAGATACTTTGCGGATCGATTCCACAAGTTCCGAATGAATTTCCTTGTGTGTTTTTGCTTCGTTGGTCAAGCGGACAGCATAATTATCTGCCCCAACACGGATAACTGTAGCAAAGACAGAGCCACTAGTCAGGTAACTACCAGAAAGTAATTCTGCTCCTGACTCTTTGACGATCAAATCAGATTCACCGGTCAGTAAAGCTTCATTTGCCTCTGCCCGACCACTGATCACTTGCAAGTCTGAAGGAATCTGTTCACCCGCACCGATTTTTACAAGATCGCCTAAAACTAGTTCTTTCGTTGCAATCATCTGTTCTTTCCCATCACGAATGACGGTTACTTCCGCCTGTGAGACGATTGATAATCGGCGCACAAGATTACGCGCATGGATTTCCTGATAGATCCCCATGGTGATATTTACAAAAATAATTGCTAAGTAAGCCATGTTTGAATAGGCTCCAACTAGTAATAAGCATAGTCCTATTCCTAAGTTCAAAAAATTGAATAATGTTAAAATATTATCGCTGAAAATTTGTTTCGTACTTTTTGTAGCATCCTCTTGGTAATCATTCTGTTGACCAGAGGCACGTCTTTGGCTCACTTCATTTTCTGTAAGTCCCTTTAATTCTTTCATTTCCATATCACGCCAACTTTCAAAAATAATCACTTCAATTAGTCTAGCTGTTTCTACGATTAAAAACAACTCGTTTTTTTAATTTTAAAAAAAGATAGAAAAATCAAAAAACAGCGGATCTGTTTTCTATTTTTCTATCTCACCATATACTTCACCTAGAAAAATCACAGAAGAGAATCGTTTCTTCGAACCATCTATCAAGAACTTGGCTGATTGAATACAACGATCACGTGACTTTTCTTCTTGTGCTTCTTCTACTTATACTGCTCTTCTAAACGGCTCATCCACCAGCCTAGTGCAGCACCAGCAATGAATAACACTAGACATGCCAAGATACCTAAAATGCCAAGTCCACTATAATTTGTAGGAATGATCATGATCGTGGATGCAAAAACAATGCCTAGAATAAAATGGAATAATTTGCTATAAGCTTTTGAGAAAATAAAATCCATTACTTTGGAAAGACCTAGTACACACACGATTCCGCCGATTGCAATAGGAATGATCACTTCTAAACGCACTTCTTTAAATCCATCAGCCATCGCTTTATACAGTCCCATGTAAACTAAAAAATTCGATGGACTTAATCCAGGAACGATCATTCCGAGACCAATCAAACCGCCTGCCATCATCCAGGTATAGACATTTTGTTCTACTTGCCCATCAAATAAACGGGCACCATATAACAAGAAAAGATAACCTAAAATAAATGTCACAACCATAATAATGAGATCTGTATTGTTTCGGCCTTTTTTCCCTGACTCTTTCCATAAAGCGGGCACCGTTCCAGCAATACATCCCACAAAGAACCACAAAATCGTTGTTTCATAGGCCCCTAGTAAAAAACTGACTAAAAAAGACAGCAAGAATACGCCAGTGACACCACCTAAGCCGACTGGTAAAAAGAATAAGACGTTTTCTTTAAAGTTTCTAGTGATATGTGCTAAGAATGAAATCAGCCGCTCATACATTCCAAATACTGCTGCTAAAGCTCCTCCGCTCACTCCCGGCAAGATAAATCCTGAGCCGATAAACATTCCTTTGAAAAATCTTAATCCCCAATCTTTCGTTGTATTCTCTCTTTTCTCCATTACTTTTTGATTTTCTTCCACTCGTCCAAGCACTCCTTCTTTCCATTCATTGTATTCATTATTCGTCTTGCTTTGATTTGCAGTTGGTTCGATCCAACAGGCTTAAAAAATATTTTCATACCATTCAAGAAACTGTTGGTTCATCTTCACTACATCTGCATAAAACATATTACCACCATTATGGTATAAATACCCACCATTATACAATAATGACTGGATTCGCCAATAGCGATAGGTTTTTTTGTTGTCATTGCCTAAAAGCGGACTCAACACATCCCTAGAATACTCTTCGGCTAAACGGACCGTGTTCTTCCCGCCTCTTTCGTTGACGTAAGCAATATAGTCTTTGCCAAAATTGTACGCTTGGATCGCTGTCGCCAGATCGCAACCTAATGCTTTCGCCTCAGCTATCATCTCTGAGAGGTATTTGACTCCTTGGTCAATACTTCCTTCTTGTGTCGTGATCGCCTCCATCTGTCCATAGGCACTTTCCGAACTTTGCATCAAATCGACACCATTTCCTCTTGATTCAGTAAGTATGATTGCCTTCACTAGATTCTCATGTTCTTGCATTTGATACTTTTCTAATGCTGACGAAATCTCTGGCTGATAATTTTCTACACGCTTGATCGATTGATATGTTCTACCGAATAGAAAAAGAATCGTTGCCAGAATCGTGAAGACAAATAGACCTACGATCATACGGAAGATTGATTTTATTTTTTTCTTCATTCAAACCCACCTAGCTATTTGACATCTTTTTTTATCTTACTATTTCTTTTCATTCTTGGCTATTTTTTCTCTGTTTTTTCTTATTTAATTTAATAAAAAATGAATGTTTCATTTTCCCTTTCATCTTACGAAAATGATCGTTCGTTTTATAGAGTTTCGATTTCTAAAATAGATAAAGAGCGTTATAATTCAAAATAGTAGGTGATAAATGTGAAAAGAGAAAAGAAATTTGCAAAAATGGCAGATGGTACTGACATCTATTATGAAAAAAGTGGACATGGATTTCCCCTCTTGCTACTTCATGGAAATGACGGGAGCGGTGATTTCTTTTCAGAACAAGTGCCCGTTTTAGAACAATACTTTACGATCTATCTCATCGATAGTCGCGGGCATGGACAATCGACAAATCAAGCAGGAACATTGAATTTTCGTTTGATGGCAGATGATTTATTGACAGTCATGCTGCTGGAACAAATCTCACAAGCGAATATCTTGGGATTTAGTGATGGAGCCAATCTTGCCTTAGTTTTTTCAAGCAATTATCCAGATAGGGTCAATCGCTTGATTTTAAATTCGGGTAATACACGGTTGAATGGGGTTCTCTGGTCCTCACGACTACTCAGTGCTTTTCACTATTTCTTTGTTTGGTTGCGCGCACTGTTCCAGCCACATTTACGTCAGCATTTATTGGTCATCGATTTATTGCTTCATGATATTGGCCTCACGACAGAACATTTAGAAAAAATCAATTGCCCAACACTGATCATCGTCGGTAAAAAAGATGTCATCAAACTGAAACATTCGCTTTATTTAGCGAAAACGATCCCTAATGCTTCATTTGTTCTCGTCACAGGACAAGGACACCAATTAGCTCGCCAAAACCCAGAACGCTTCAATCAAGAAGTTTTAGACTTCTTGACAAAATAAATTTGAAAATAGTAGGTGATTTTTTGTTCAAGCCAATCATTCAGTGGTTCAAAAGCCACTTGAGACTTATCAAAACGATTTTTTTGATTTCTGTATTAGTGATTATTATTCGTGAATTGATGACAATCAGTACTTTGTTATCTGCGGACCAACTAGCTCAAACATTTTCCACGATCCCACTCTGGAAAATTGGTGTCATGTTTTTGATTGGGTTGATTTCTATTCTACCCATGATTGGATATGATTTGATTTTCAACAAGTTACTAAATCAAAAGCAAAAGCCATTATATTTATTTGAAACAAGTTGGATGATCAATACCATTAATAACATTGCTGGATTTGGTGGCTTTGTCAGTATCGGTTTACGATCCGAACTCTACGGTCAAAGAAAAGATAGCAAACAAGTCATGCAAGCTTTATCCAAAGTATTTTTATTTTTGATGGCGGGTTTATCTCTGTATAGTTTAGTCTCGTTTTTTTTGGTCTTCTTTACTCCTGTCGCTCCGTTTCTTAAACAGTATTGGATTTGGTTGATTGCCGGTGGTTTGTATTTCCCCATCGTTTTTATTTTTACCACGATCAAAAAAGAAGGCTATGTTGGTGGTCTTTCAATTAAATCCCAAGGGCAATTGTTACTCGTTTCCTTATTGGAATGGACGGGTGTCTTAGGAACCTTTCTTGCAGTCGGCTATTTGATGGAGATCCCCATCGATCTATGGCAAACAATCCCTCTATTTATCGCTGCTTCAGTTATCGGGATCATCTCAATGATCCCAGGAGAAATCGGTAGTTTTGATGTGATGATGATCTTTGGTTTATCAGCTCTAGGTATCCCTAAAGAAACCGTTGTGATCTGGATCTTGCTTTATCGGATCTTCTATTACTTTATTCCATTTTTCATTGGATTAGTTTTCTTCTTTAAAAATGTCGGTGTATCGATCGACCAACGATACTCTGGTATTCCAAAGCAATTAGCGACCCAGATTGCCCGGAAGATCCTGGTGATCTTAATGTATTTTTCTGGCATCATGTTGGTTCTTTCAGCAACGATCCCGCAAGCATTTACTGAGTTTCGTTGGTTGCATCATATCAATCCTATAAAGATGCATTTTATTATGCAATTTCCAAGCATATTGTTAGGCTTCTTGTTTGTTATTATGGGACGAGGCATCGCAGCCAGAGTCAAGCGTGTCTACTGGCCAACCATTTTTTTGATCCTTGTTTCATTAATTTATGTTGGGCTGAATGATCTAAGCACTACTGGCATTATTTTCTTACTATTGCTATTAGGTATCGTGATCGCTTCACGCAATGAATTGTTCAGAGATCAATTTATCTACTCGTGGGAATGGTTGACGATCGATGGGTTGATCATAGGTGCATTGACCGTTTTATATATCGTGATCGGTGTTTATAATATGCCCACTTTCCCACATCGTAATCATCGGTTTATTTCATTTTTTCTATTTCCATCAGAAAAAATTTGGTTGTCTGGTTTTCTAGCAATTTTAGCAGTAGCCTTTATCATGATTTTATTTGTCCACTATCTCCAAGGTAAAAAAGCACAAGTTGGACAAGAGTTAGATGAAGCGGTCGCCACCACGATTTTAGAAACTTACGGCGGTAATTCAGATAGTCAACTGATTTTTTTGAAAGATAAACGGATGTTTACCTATGAAAAAGACGGGGAAGCAACCGTCTTGTTACAATTTGCTAGTTATAACAATAAGTGTGTGGTGATGGGCGATCCCTCAGGCAAAAAAGAAGATTTTCCAGAAGCGATCGAAGCCTTTATCGCAGAAACAGATCACTTATGCTACTTGCCAGTCTTTTATGAAACGAGCGAAGAACTGGTTATGATCCTTCATGAATTTGGCTATGATTTTATCAAAATGGGCGAAGAAGGCCATGTTTCGTTAGCCGACTTCACGACTTCTGGGAAAAAAATGAAAGGCACACGTGCGATACTGAATCGCATCGAACGAGAAGGATTCACGTTTGAGGTACTTCAGCCCCCATATTCATCCCAACAAATGGCTGAGCTTAAAACCATTTCTGATCGTTGGCTAGGCAGTCGCAAAGAAAAAGGCTTCTCATTAGGTTTCTTCTCAGAAGACTATTTACAGCGAGCACCGATTGCAGTCGTCAAAAACGATCAAGATGAGTTGGTCGCTTTCGCTTCGATCATGCCGACTTATACGAATGATAAGATCGGAACGATTGATTTGATGCGCTATGATCCAGATACTGCCCCTTCCGGCAGCATGGACTATTTATTCATCCATCTTTTTGAATATATGAAGGAGGAAAATATCCGATGGTTCAATTTGGGTATGGCTCCTTTGTCTAATGTTGGGACTTCAAGAAAAAGTTTCATTCAAGAACGGATTGCTTATCTAGTCTATGAATTTGGCTCACATTTCTATTCTTTTCAAGGGTTGAGAGAATACAAAGATAAATATGCCACCAACTGGAAATCTCGCTATACACTTTATTCAAGAGATAGTTGGATCGCTTATGTAATGATCACGTTATTGATCATTGACAATGCGCCCGTTGATCAAAAAACAAAACCTTTGAATGGCTTAAAAAAATGGTTCCGTAAATAAAAAAACGCCTGATTTTGCTGTTTTAGTCAAAATCAGGCGTACTTTGTTTATTCATAAAACATTTTTTCCTTCTGTTATAAATCATCAATCGTATATTCAGAGTAACCTTCATAAAAATAACTCACATCGATCCCTTTCATATACAGTTCACGATCGGAAATCTTATCTGTCAACGCGTTAGAAATCAAATAGCTGATTTCTAAGTCATTGATCGGACTACGTTCCATTGCAGATAAATAATCCGACTTGTCAATTAGATTCCAGTCAACCACTTTCTGTATCTCCGATTTCAAAATGAGATCTAACCAAATTCTAGTACTCCTACCGTTCTCTTCACGAAAAGGATGAGCGATGTTCATCTCTACATTTTTTTGATGATTTCTTCAAAAGTAGACTGTGGCATTTGGTCAATATGTTTTAGAGAATACTCTAAATACATGACCGGCGCAAACCGAAAATTTCCCTTTGCACTATTTACTGAGCGAATTTCCCCAATAAAATCATCGATTTCAGAAAACAAATAGTCATGGATTTCGCTCAACCCTTTGAACGTTCAAATTTCTAATTCATCTATTCTTCCAGAATCTCATAAAATGTTGTTCGAAGATTCCCCCCACAAAAAAAAAGCGAGAAACCCAAAAATTCAAAGAAATTTTCGAGTTTGCTCGCTTTTTTATCGGTGATTAACACTTCTATTACAACCATTGGACAAGATATTCAAGTAAATACCTTGTCCACAGGTTTTATATTTTTTTTATATAAATACTTACGCTTCGATTTCTGTTACCATTCCTGAACCGACAGTTCGACCACCTTCACGAATAGAGAAAGTCGTTCCTTGTTCGATTGCCACTGGATGGATCAATTCTACGTCGATGGTTACGTTGTCACCAGGCATAACCATTTCTGTTCCTTCTGGCAACACGATCGTACCTGTTACGTCTGTTGTGCGGAAATAAAATTGTGGGCGGTAGTTATTGAAGAACGGTGTATGACGTCCGCCTTCTTCTTTCGTCAATACATAAACTTCCGCTTTGAATTTTGTATGTGGTGTGATTGAACCAGGTTTCGCAATTACTTGACCACGTTCAATATCTTCTCTTTGAATACCACGTAACAAGATTCCGACGTTATCTCCAGCTTCGCCATAATCTAACGTTTTACGGAACATCTCTACCCCTGTCACAACCGCTTTTTTCGTTTCAGGTTTGATTCCGATGATCTCGATTTCATCACCGACACGAACAGCTCCACGGTCGATCCGACCAGATGCTACCGTTCCGCGACCAGTGATTGAGAAAACATCTTCAACTGGTAAAAGCAATGGTTTATCGGTATCACGTTCTGGTGTTGGGATATAGTCATCCACTGTTTCCATCAATTCATTGATCGCAGCTTCTGCTTCTGGGTCACCTTGCAATGCTTTCAATGCAGAGCCTTTGATGACAGGTGTGTCATCACCTGGGAAACCATATTCATTCAATAATTCACGAACTTCCATTTCTACAAGATCGATCAATTCTTCATCATCGACCAAATCAACTTTATTCAAAAATACAATCAAATATTTTACACCAACTTGACGTGACAAAAGGATATGCTCGCGAGTTTGAGGCATTGGTCCGTCTGTCGCAGAAACAACTAAGATCGCACCATCCATTTGAGCGGCACCTGTGATCATGTTCTTCACATAATCCGCATGTCCTGGTGCATCGATATGTGCATAGTGACGTTTATCAGTTTCATATTCTACGTGTGCTGTGTTGATGGTGATCCCACGTTCACGTTCTTCTGGAGCTGCATCAATGCTTGCATAATCTTGAGGATTTGCTAAGCCTTTTTTCCCTAATACTGTCGTGATTGCAGCAGTCAATGTGGTCTTCCCATGGTCAACGTGCCCAATGGTTCCGATGTTTACGTGTGGTTTACTTCTATCAAAATGTTCTTTTGCCATAATTAACAAACCTCCTAAATAGTCTTATGCACTGAATGATTTCAGCTCATCGTCCATAACAGTTTTTTCAGTATAAACTCAAAAAAATCATCTACACTTACTTTTTGTAAGTTATGAACAAACCCTATTATACGTCAAAATTGGTCAAAGTCAATTAAAGTGTTTCGATACACTATTTCAATAAAAAGTGAGTGGGACATTAGTCTTCACGCATATTCTAAAAGGGAATATACAGCGGGGACAGAAGTAAACTCTTCGGAAATAAGACGGCAGCCACAAAAATTTGAAGAACAATTTACGTAGCTGTCGTCTTATTTCTCGAGCCTAAATACTTCTGTGCCGACCTCTGTCATAACGCTATTGTTATTATTGACAGCGTTCGTTTTCTATTAGTAATAGTCATACTCTCAACTTTGTAAAGTATCGGTTTCCATATCGAATTCTAATTGTTTTGCTGCATTCAACTGATCACTGTAGTAACTTGCAAGTTCTTCTGCAGAAGCTTGTGTCAAATTGTTAAATGAGAAAGTCGCATATCTCCCATGATTTTCTTTACATATCGAATTGATTCTAAGTCCAGTTTTCTCATCCATAAATAAATAAGCTTTCCCAGGTGTAAAAGTGGGAGTAACTAATTTTTTGGAACGAAGTCTAAATCCGTTATAACTCATTTGATACATCTCAAATGATTGGGATAGATAACTTAGTTGTTTCTTTGTTACAATGCTCAATGCTTCACTGTCGCTTTCAATTGTTCGATTTTTACCAATCAAAATCGCATAGAATAATCCATAGAGGTTATACACTGACCATAGAAGTGTCACAATATAGCCTGTTTCATATCCTTCTCCTCGATAAAGTCGGTACAATGCAACGATAGAGGCGAAAGCGATCCAACCAAATAGTAACATGTGAGGAAAAACTGTTCGCCAATCAAATGATTGACTGTCAACAAGTTCCTTTTTTGTCACTTTGAATTTTTTTTCCGAATGAAAGAACTCTTTGATCAATGCTCTAGTATGGATCGGCGCGACAAAACAATCATAGATATGCGAAGTAGTAAGATTCCTGATTTTAGGAACATACAACCGAAACGAAAGAGAAATCATGACAAACGGTGGTAAAAAGAACAATAATAACTGATTGTTGTTACTTCGAACAATAAATATATCACAGACCATAAAAAGAGTTGGTGCTAATAAAAAAATGATTTTTTGAAATGAAGTAAACCAGTACAAATAAGAATTATAGTAACACAATTTTTGCATACGAGATAACCCTTTAAATTTACGTGGTTTAAAATGGTCAAATATTTGCTTTGTACCTTGGGCCCAACGTGTCCGTTGAGAGGACAGCTCTCGAGCTGTATAAGGCGTGATTCCCAAAGCATAAGCTTTATTTATGAAAATCGTTTCATAACCAGCATTTTGCAATAACATCCCTGTTGCCATATCTTCAGTAATGCTTTTTGTTGGGACGCCACCTATCTCCTCTAAAGCACTGCGTCGAATGATAGCGTTGGTCCCGATATGGATCAACGCATTTTCACGTGAAAGAGCTGGTTCTAAAAAACGCATAAATAATTCCTGTTCATTGTAAAATGATTTTCTCAATAATTGGAAGGGATCTTTATTATAAAAAGTTTGAGGATATTGAATTAACGCAACCTTTGGATTTCTAAAATAATCGATAGCCTCGTAAATAATATTTTTCTTAACGATGAAATCAGCATCTAAAAGCAAAATCAAGTCGCTACTTGTTTGTGAAAGTGCATAGTTGATATTTCCTGCCTTTGCGTTCTCGTTACCTTCTCTTGTCAGATAACCAATATGGTATTTTTCTGCAAGTTCTTTCAATTCCTCACGATGACCATCATCACAAATATATATTTTCTTATTTGGATAACGTAACGCTTTGACAGCCAAAGCAGTCGCAATCACTAATTTATTATCCTCATTATACGTACATATAAACGCTGCTACACTTGGTTGAAATGGCTCCTCATCGTAATGAACTCTCATGGACTCTTTCGACAACTTATTAGAAAACAAGTAAATAAAAAAACCATACACAAATAAACCAATAAATTCTGCCACATATAAAATAAGACCGAAAGTTAATGATATCACGCCATCATTTGGGATCGTGTAGAAAAGACGCCAGATCAAGTATACAACCAAAAATGCTAAAGTTAATTTGGAAAAGAATGGTTTTATCTTATTGTTTCTTTTTGCTAACACATAAAGTCCAAAAATTATACCAAACAAACCAACTAAATAATACAGTTCCATTTTAATACCACCTTTCATAACATTATTATATAATTTGTGTTTTTTTAAGCAAAGCAACTAGCTCTCCTAAAATTCGATTATCGTAAGCTCAACTTTGAAAAATGTTCTCACAGAAAACTTAAGTATTTTATACATAAAACGGCGAATATGCCATTATTATATATAAATACGATAAATTTTGGACTTTCGATAGACGAATAATAGATTTTGTTGAATAATAGTATCCGAGGTGAAAAAAATGATAAAAAAATTGATAGCATTATTGATTGTATTGGGAATTTTCCTAGGAGGAAGCTTTATCGCTTATGATTATTTCTATGGCGGTGAAACTTATTATACAAAAATCACCACTAACGGAGAAAAAGAAGTTGACTCAGCAGACAATGACATGGACGTTTCTATTTATGTATACGACCAAAATGCTTACAACGCACAAGGAGAAGAAAAAGCAGTCACTTTACGTGAAGCGAGAGAACGTCCTTTAAAAATGGATGCTTATTTAAAACTAAAAGTCAATTCACGTAAAGGCGTCATCAGTTGGGAAGAAGTAACAGCTTCTCAAGTGCCGGACAAAGCGTTAGATCAATTAGATCAATGAACCAGTTTACAATAGACAACACAAAAAAGGCAGTCAACACCCACAAGACTTGAAAAACGATCTTCGTGGATATTGACTGCTTTTTTACTATTCACTTTTATTTGGTTTCTTTGATTCATCTAAAAGAAACTATAGACGATTCAATACTTCATCCACATTTTTAATCATGACAGAGATCGTACCATCAGGATTATTGACAAATTCAATCAGATCCGGGTTACGATAAACGTCTACTGGTACAATCAATTCAATGCCATTTGATAAACGGAATTTTTGCTTTCCGAATTTTTTCTCTGAGATTTCTTGTACTTCTTTCACTGGTGGTGCTTCTGGAATAAAGCCTTGTTCTTTGACTTCTTCTTGGAATGCTAACTTGGCAGTGATATTTTCTTTGAATACTTTCTCCGCGATCATTTCATGATCCAATCTACCTTTTTCTTCGATCGTATCATACACAGCTTCTTTTAAGTCCGCCATGATATCGAATTCTTCTGCTTCAAACTTCTTGCCTAGCTGCTTCGCCACTTTTTTTATCACTTTGACGTTGTCTTCCAAAGAAGGTGCCGGGACGCTCTCAATCACTTTTCCCGAAAAGTACCATTCTTTTTTACCAGAGAACTCATAGCGTTTTTCAATCAACTCATACGTCAGATCTGTCAGATTGACTGCTAAGGCTTCATCTGCTTTTTGAGATTTTGAGCCAAGGATCGCTCGGTTCAAAATCAAACGGTTGTCAATACCGGCTTCATCTGCTTCCACATAGTGAGTATAAGCATCACGATAATTCACTTTCAATAAGGCTAAATACATCACAGTGTCTACTTCATACAAGACAACGAAAACATCTGCACTAGGTGCTTCCTCACTTTCTGCATAGATGTCAAACCACCGTTGGACTAAACGCTCACTTTCTTCGACAAAATTTTCTTGACACTGTTTCAAGTTTTGAGAAAATAGGCTTTCTTCAGTGAGTTGCCCTGTTTTAGTTTGTGCAGAAGAGATTTTTTTGATCTTCTTTTGTAGAAAGTCCCTGACAAAATCTTTCGTAAGATCCAGTTCTTGTTGTGAAAATACAGGAGATCCTGTTTCTCGATCAATAATATGCAAGATTGCTTTTTTTAAATAGATATCCATCGTTTCATTCCTTTCTGCTCTAGTTTACGGAAAATCAAACAAAAATACCAGAGACAAAATGGAACGAACAAAAAAATATTTTATAACAAACAAAATACATTTCTTTTTTTAGAAAATAAGCTACACTTAAAGTGTACTAAAATCAAAGGAGCTGAAAGTATGAATTCACTAACATCTACTTACCGTTTATCAAATGGCTATGAAATCCCTGTTGTCGGTTTCGGTACTTGGCAAACCCCTGACGGAGACGTTGCTGTTTCCTCAGTTAAAGAAGCATTAGCTGCCGGTTATCGTCATATTGATACCGCTCAAGGGTACAAAAACGAAGAAAGTGTCGGACAAGCAATCAAAGAAAGTGGTGTTCCAAGAGAAGAGATTTTCTTAACGACTAAACTTTGGAACGAAAACCATAGCTACGATCTAGCAATGTCCTCTTTCGAAGAGTCCTTAAAAAAATTACAAACAGACTATGTGGATCTTTTCTTGATCCATTGGCCTAATCCAGTTTCTTTCCGCGAAAATTGGCAAGAAGCGAATGCCGAAACATGGCGTGCTTTTGAAGAGTTATACGAAGCTGGCAAAATCAAAGCGATCGGTGTCAGCAACTTCTTACCGCATCACTTAGATGAACTTGCAAAAACAGCAAAAATCATGCCAATGGTCAATCAAGTATTTCTTGCTCCAGGCGAATTGCAACCACCTGTTGTTGAGTACGCGAAAAAACATGATATGGTCCTTGAAGCATATAGCCCTCTTGGCACTGGTAAAATCTTCGACGTCACAGAAATGCAAGAGATTGCCAACACACACAATAAGAGCGTTGCCCAAGTAGCGCTACGTTGGTCATTACAACACGGTTTCTTACCATTACCAAAATCTGTTACACCAAGCAGAATCAAGGAGAACACTGAATTATTTGATTTTGAGCTATCAGAAGAAGAAATGAAGACGATCGACCAATTAGATGGTGTCGTTGGCAAAGCAAAAGATCCAGATACTACACAATTTTAAAGGTAAAGGATAGTGATATTCTATGAAGCCCGTGGACCGCTTAGATCGTTTATCTGAAAAAGTGACTCAGACATTTGATCCAGATTTTATCTTTTTGATCCGTCCAGAAAAAATCCAGCATTTTCCTGCTCGAAACTGGTCAAGGGATGAAAAACTTGCGGAAATAAAAAAACGCTTGGATCATTCATTGATGACGATGCAATGGCAAGGACATGAGGTCATCTATTCACCTGAACTAGTCACCTTTGCCTTATTGCCAAAAAAATAACTAGATGAGGGAGCATTAGTCTGTGGACTTTTGCTCCCCTTTTTGAGAGATTGGAACAGAAGTATTTAACCTCGAGAAATAAGGCGATATCTACGAAATTGTTCATCAAATTTCTGTGGATGTCGCCTTATTTCCGAGAAGTTTACTGCTGTTTCCACCGTTTATTCAGTTTTAGCATATGTGAGAGGTCGATTATCCCACTCAATTTTGTTTTTCCATCGAAGTAATAAAAGTTTTTTCTTGATAAACCTTTTCATTTGCTCGTTTTTTTCTTATAATCGAAAGGGTATGAATGAAGGAGAGTATCTATGAAGAAAAAACAAAAACAAAAATTATTAAAACAATTCCGTCCTTCTTTAGATGGAGTTCGCACACAATTATTCCGTTCATTGGAAGAAGAAAGTTTACGCCGTTATGGTCTGCCATTGCAAGTCATGCTTGATCCTAAAAACCGTCAAGTCTTAATCATTGGCTTAGCAGGACAAGCAAATGAAGATACACGCATCAATGTACCAATCGACGATAACTTTACTGCTGTCTTGAAACGTATTCGTTCTGGTGAAGCAACGATTTTTGAACGTTTCCGTGACAACCTATTGATTGAGATTGTTTCTTACTGGAATGATCAACGCATGAAAAAAGATCAACCAACGGCTCAACCTGTAGCGACACCAGTCACTAATGACGCGTCCGTAAAAGAAACACCAACAAAAGAAGTTGAAAAAGTTGAGACAACTTCTCAATCAGTCAGTAAAGAAGCAACAACTGACAAGAAAACAAGTGATGAAAAAGTTGAGACAGATTCTTTGACTTTCGATGATTTTGCAAAACAAGTAGCAGAATATCCGAAGTTCACTGCTGAAAAAACAGCAGATGCTGTAGTGATCAATGAAACAGTCAAAGACGACACACGAAAATTAGCAGAGATCTCTATGTCTGCTGTCAATGAATTTACGATCGAAAAAGCTTTAGAACGTAAATACAAAGTGAAATTAACATTAGTGCCATTGATCGAACAATTTGCCACTACACCGATCAACGAAAGATAAACGCAAGCAAATAGATTGCGTGATGATTTTTACCTAAAAAAGCAGCTGAAATGACGATCATCGTTCATTTCAACTGCTTTTTTTATCATTTATAAATGTAAAAAAGAGAATATCGATTGTTCCTATTGTTGCGCTGCGTTCTTCCCTGTTGTTTCTAATTGCTCTTGCACCAACTGCATCACTCTCATCCGTTCCTCATCGGGTATCTTCTCATAGTAGATCCCTGCTTCTCCCAAGATGCCATCACCAATATATTGTTCACCTTTCAACTGATGGTTCGTGATATTGGATAATGCCGAATGGTATTCATTCATCATTCCGAGCATTTCATCTAAGGACATATCCGTTGTCCCATTTTCACCGACTACCTCTAAAAGCTGGCGATAATTGAATAAACTTTTCACAGATAAGAACTCATTGACTAAAATGTTGACGACTTCCCTTTGCCTTTTCTGTCGCCCATAGTCATCCTCAGGATCTTCTGCTCGCATGCGCGCATACTGTAATCCTTCCCAACCATTTAATTCTAGCGTTCCTTCTGGATAATGGATGTCTTCTGCTGTAAACTCAAACGCATTATTTACAGTGATTCCTCCCACAGCATCGATCAACGCTTCTAATCCATCCATATTCAACGATACATAGTGATGAATCGGTATATCAAGATATTGTTCAACCGTATCCACCATCATGTCGATACCACCGTAAGAATGAGCATGGTTGATTTTATCAACCAGTCCATCCATATTGGCAATTTCTACGAAAGAATCTCGAGGAATACTCGTGATCGTCGTTGTTTTCTTTTGATTATTCAATGTCACCAACATGATCGTATTTGCACGATAGTCCGTTTTTCTAATTGAATTATTGGCGATACCTAAAACTAAAATGCTGACTGGCGTATCCTTTTCCCGCTGAACGGTTTCTCTTTGTAACGGTTGTTGCATCGAAGTCACGGTCTGTCTGGCATCGTAGTAAAAGCGAACACCATACGCAACTGCAGAACCTACTAATAGGAAAAGAAATGCCATAATAGACAATAAAACTTTTTGTTTTCTAGTGAATATTCGTTTTTGTTGGTGCTTTTTTCTTACTGTTTTTTCAGTGATAAAAGAGAAAAACAGACTATAGCATAAGAAAACAACTGAAAAACTCAGTAAAAAACCTGCCAAGATATCGCTAGGATAATGTACTCTCAAATAAATTCTAGAACTAGCAATCAATAATGGATATAGAGCCCCCACCCATACTAGTTTATTTACCCTTTTCTCGCGATAAATAATGTACATGGTGATCAAAAATACTAAGAATAGCGTCATAGACAAAATCGAATGACCACTTGGAAAAGAGTAAGAAGATCTAGGAATCAATTGCTCCACATCAGGTCGTGTCCGCTGGATAGCTTGTTTCATCACGTAGCCAATCAAACTAACTGTCAAAACCATTAAGACTTGCCAAATGGCTAATTTGTGGTACTGTTTCCGCCAACTAAAAATTGCAAGCAACCCTGTGAAAAATAAAGTAGGAATAATCGTTGCTAGTTTTGCAAAATAACTAAAAAATGTTGTTAATACTGGGAATTCGATTAATCGCTCCTGTTGATAAATGGCTAAATCAAGTTGGTTGAATAAGGTGTTTTCTGTCATAACTAGTGTGGTCAAAGTCGTCAATAAGACGAGTGATACGAATGCTACCACCAATGTTCCTTTTGGCATCTGTTTCATAATAACTTCCCTTCTACTTCTCATTCATACTTTTTAAATCCTAAAATAATGCCTAAACCACAGCCAATAACCAAGAGGGAAGTTCCTCCTTGACTTAAAAATGGTAAAGGAATCCCTGTTAATGGGAGTAGACCGATCGCAGCTCCAATATTTTCAAACACTTGGAATAACAAACCAAATACGAAGACAATCGCAAAATACACATTTCCTTTATTATTTGTTTCGATTGCGCTATAAATGATTTGGTAAAAAAGATAAAAATATAAAAAGAGCACAGAAACGCTTCCTAAAAAGCCAAATGTTTCAGCAATCACTGTAAAGACCATATCTGATTCACGAACGGGCACATAGATAGGATTGATTGCTTCGGCCCTGCCACTAAACCCACCTGCCCCGATAGAAAGTAAACTTTGTGATTGTTGATAACCAATCGATTGGCTATATGCAAATGGATCAACCCATGCGCGTACTCGATCTAACTGATAAGTCTTAAAATTCAGACGATATAAAATCTGGTGTCCGTATTCAGTAAAAACTAAAGCAATCAAAATGGCCCCGAGAATAACTAGAATCGAGGTTATTGCCGTCATGATCTTCCAATGTACCCCAGCGATCATGAATAATGCCCCCAAGCATATGACAAAAACCAAACTTGTTCCAAAATCTTTTTGCATGTACATCAATAAAAAGGTCGGTAAACTAACCAGTAATATCTTTCCTACATAAAATAAATCAGTTTTAACGGTTCGTTGCTTCACCTTTTGCTCATAGATCAAGGTCAAATAAACAACCACTAAGATAAAGGTGAGTTTCACTAATTCAGAAGGTTGAAATGAAAAGCTGCCGATCCTAAGCCAACGTTTGGTGCCTGTGAGTTGAAACATCACCGGATCATAAAACTGATACAACAGGCCCATCACAAAAAGTGAAAAGCCATAAAGATAAGGAGAATATCTTAACAATACGACTGTTTTCACTCGTTGTGTTAGAAACAACAGCCCGACCGACATCAAACAAAACACGATTTGTCGAAGCACGACTCCTCGGACTGGAACTTGGTCATAAACAGCTGCCCCATATTGCACACCGACACTTAATAAATATAAAAGAAAGATTGGTAAAAATAATGCATAGTTGAATTCATTTATTTTAAATTTCATTTTGCTTACCTCGTGAGGACAGTTTCAGGCAAACACCCAAAAGCATGGACAAAATCAAATAGCTTGATCCTCCATAACTAATAAAAGGAAGCGGAATACCTGTCATTGGGATCATGCCACTGATACTTGCAATATTGATACTTGTCTGTAGCAATAACAACATCCCTGTTCCCAAATAAATCAACCCGATCTGCTGATTTGGTTCATTCGCACTCAAGACAAATAAGCGCAAAATAATCGAAAATAACATTGCTAGAATCAGTAAGCCTACGATCAGGCCTAACTCTTCTAAAATAATCGAAAAAATAAAATCAGTCTCGGCTACTGGTAAATAGCCCTTTTTGGTAATACTATTTCCCAGTCCTAATCCAAAAAGCCCACCGTTGTACATGGCATAATAAGATTGACTCATCTGAAATCCTTTTCCATAAGGATCTAAAAAAGGATTAAAAGCAATGCTCAAGCGATCATAAGTATGAGCAAAAATACTTGGTAATAGGTCATTTTGCCCTAGTAAATAAATAATGCCGCCAAGGAGCAAAAAGAGACTGAACAGTCCTGCAAAAAACAATAAAATATAGCGAACTGGTAATTGAACCGTCGTGATCATGATTGCAGCTAAGATGATCAACAAGATCGCACCAGCTACTTTTGGTTGGAATAAAATCAGCAGAGAACATAAAGCGATGATAAAAAAGGGTTTTTTTAATTCATTCAATGATTGCTTGGGTTTTCTAAAATAATAAGCTAAATAAAAAATCATACCGACATTGACAATTTCAGCAGGTTGAAATTGAAAACCTGCAATTGAGATCCATCGTTGCGCACCACTGATATTGACACCAATCCCAGGTACCTTTGTCAAGATCAGCCCCACGATACCGATCCCCATCATTATTTTTACGATTCGATGATTGAGTATAAATGCAGGTTTCACTCGGTAAATGAAAAAAATCATTGCCCAACTAAGTGCCACAAATACCATTTGTCGAACTAAAAGTTGATTTGTACTTTGATCGAATGACATCAAACGGAACGTACTCGCACTATAGATCATCAATAATCCTATTACACTGATCAACAGATATGGTACGAGCAAATACAAATCTATTTTTCTTATGTCTTTTACACCCATCCTATATTTCTCCTTTGTGTTACAGCGGAGATACGTCACTTACCCATCTTGAATAAAAAAAGCCAAACGAAAAAAACGATTGGCTTTTCAGTCTCATCGTGTGAGTTTTGACACTAAACAACGTAAAGATTTCTCTTAGCTATCTTATGAAGAGCCTTAATCCGACAATTCCTGTTTTACACATTGGCGTCTTTCGACGTTTCTGCGCAATAGCCTATGTTTGTTTAGGAGTCTCGCCTAACAAGTTATTCTATTTGAGGAAAAGTATACCTGTTAGATTATTTATTCACAAGAGAACCTCAAATAAGCTTAAAAAACTTTAGCTTTTTTTAATGTTATATAAATTATTTTTAAAATTTAATAATATATGTTCTATATTTTTTAGATCAGAGTATGTAAAAAAACGTAACAGAAAACCTTTAATCGACAAGGTCTGTTACGTTTTGTTTGATATTATACAACCTCAAAAAAATGAAAATAGCATAAAAAGACGTGATGGCCTCTTATGAAAAAAATAAATTTCAGATTATAGATTCTTCATACTTAGCATAGGTATTTTTTTATGTGTTTTTAGAGGCACGTTATAATAATGAAAATTATTTGTCATTTTTCCTCAGCTACTACGCCCATTTCGCAAATTATTCCTAGTTTTTGCTCGCCTGGATAGCTTCTAAGGCAGCTAGTGCGCTTTGTTGGTTGATCGTTCCTGACTCCCTAAGCTTTGCGGCAACTCTCTCGATTTCGTCCCCTTTGGCACCAACTGTGATTGCCAATGCTCTCGCTTGTAAGGACATATGTCCTTTTTGGATACCGTCACTAACAAGTGCACGCAGTGCCGCCAGGTTTTGTGCTAAACCAACAGCTGCAATCACTTGTGCCAATTCTTGTGCAGAATCAATTGCTAACATATCTAAAGAAGCTTTCGCTTTCGGTAAAACTCGGGAAGCGCCCCCTACTGTCGCAACAGCTAAAGGAACCGTCAATTTCCCTACCAAATGATCTTCCTTGATTTGCCAGTCAGTCAACCCTTGGTAACTACCATTTCGAGCAGCATAGGCATGAATAGCCGCTGCGGCTGCTCGTGTATCATTTCCTGTGGCTAAGATGACCGCTTCGATACCATTCATGATTCCTTTGTTGTGGGTCGTTGCCCGATAAGGATCCAATTTTGCGTATTCACTCGCTTGACGAATCTTTTCAGCAATCAGTTGACCCGTTTCTTTGTCCTTTGCCAATCGCTCAAAAGGAATCATACAAGTCGCGATTGCTAAAGATTCCGTCGCCAGATTACTTAAGATACTGAACAAGATTTCTTGTTCAGGGAACCATTCTTTGATACGAACCGCAACTCCCTCCAAAATCGAGTTGATGATATTCGCACCCATCGCATCTTTGACATCCACTAAAAAATCAAGTGAAAGATAGGCATGCTCGCTCCCCATAAATTCTCGAGTAGAAATTTCTCGGACACCTCCACCACGCTTGACGATCGAAGGATAGCTTTCGTTTGCACAAGTGACCAATTCTGGTTTTCTTGCTTCAATGACTTCTTTGATTTTTCGATAATCACAACGACCAGTTAAGACGATCTGCCCACGCATCAATCGTTGGGGTATCTGAACGCTGATATCGCCACATATTTTTGCGCCATTGCTCGCTGCAGCAATTACAGAAGGTTCTTCCGTTGCCATAGGAATCCATTTTTTTTGACCGTTCACTTGAAAATTCAATGCGACACCTAATGGGATCTCTACTTGGCTGATTTGATTTTCAATCAAATGGTTGGCGATATCTTCTGTTAAAACAGATTCTTTAAAACCTGTTGCTTCTGCTTGGGAAATCACTTTTTCTTGAACTAATCGCTGTCTACGTTGTTCTGGCGTTAGTTCATAAAACTTTTTTTTTTCGTTATCACCAGTTTCTTGCAAATTAGCTTCCAAAAGAACAGCTAATCCAAGACCGCCACCAATACATAATGAAGCTACTCCGTATCGTTGGTGCTGCCTTCTTAACGCATAGCCTAAAGTAGTCAAGATACGAGCGCCACTAGCACCAATCGGATGGCCTAACGCAATCGCACCACCATAAATATTGACTTTCTCTGATGGGAGATTCAATTCACGATTCACAACGATCGATGACGCAGCAAACGCTTCGTTAATTTCAAATAGATCGATGTCGTCCAAGGAAAGCTCTGTTTTCTCCATCAAGGTATTGATTGCTTTGATTGGAGCTACCCCCATGATACTTGGATCGATCCCAACTTCAGAGACTCCTTTGATCGTAGCTAAATACGGTAAGCCATGAGCAATCGCATAGTCTTTAGACGCTAAGATCAGTACAGAGCCACCATCGTTCAAAGGTGAAGCATTTCCAGCAGTAACTGTGCCGTCCTCCGCAAAAACCGTCCGTAAGGTGCTTAATTTTTCTAATGTACTATTTCCTCGCACTGCTTCATCTGTTGCAAATACTTCTTCATTACGGGAAATTGGAATGATTTCTTCCTTGAAGACCCCTGACTCGCTGGCTTGTCCTGCTTTTAATTGTGAAGCCAGTGCATATTGATCTTGCTCTGCTCTCGTCACAGAAAATTGTTTTGCCACATTTTCTGCTGTCAGTCCCATATGAGTATTGGAAAATGCATCGGTTAATCCATCATTGACCATACTTGAGATTTCTTCGATTTTCTCGTTTTCTGGATCGCTCACTTGGATCATCGGCGCTCTAGTCATGCTTTCAACACCACCGGCTATGATCAGGTCCGCTTCGCCTAGTTGGATTTGTTGACGCGCAAGGATCACTGATTTCATCCCAGATCCACAAACTTCATTGATTGTCATTGCCGGAACACTAACGGGGATTCCGCTATTGATCGCAATTTGTCGTGCAACATTTTGCCCATTCCCTGCTTGAAGCACATTTCCAAAAATGACTTGATTGATTGCTTCTTTGTTTATCCCTGTTCGTTCAAGGATTTCTGTTGTAATGAATGTTCCCAACTCAACAGCAGAATAACTGCTTAAGCTACCACGATACTTTCCAATCGGTGTTCGTGCAGCATCTATAATAACGACTTCCTTCAAGTTAAGCCACCCGTTGCCAAAGCCTATAAATTTACTTATCCACGTATTATATAAAACGCGACAGATTTATAGGTGTTACAATCTTTTGCGCAAACGGATTCCCTCCTTATTTCTCATATATTTGCGAACAACGTCACGCTGTAACCGACGAGACATTCTTCAAAACGTTTGTCTATATCAAATGGATAGAACAATGTGAATGGTTTCGTAAAAATTAAAATACACTTCTTATTAAATTTTATAAAAGATGGACAGTTGATTATTTTCTAACTGTCAAGTATCTCCTACAAAAATATACCATTCTTTACCGGAAATACAAATATAACATACACCTTTTAAAAAAAGCGCTATATTTTTTTACAAATCCTTAAAAATTAGCTTTTTTGTATTTCTTTTAGCGATTTTGTGATACTTTAATAAAGTAAGTTTTTTATCATGAGTAAAGAGGTGTTGAAATGAAAATAGGGATTGATCGTCTTTCCTTTTTTATTCCTAATTTATTTTTAGATATGACTGAATTAGCAAACAGACGTGGAGATGATCCTGCCAAATACCATATCGGGATCGGTCAAGATCAGATGGCTGTCAATCAAGTTTATGAAGACATCGTCACGCTAGGAGCAAATGCAGCGAGTAAAATCGTCACAGAAGAAGATCGTGAGAAAATCGATATGGTCATTGTAGGTACCGAATCAGGCATCGACCAATCAAAGGCAAGTGCTGTGATCATCCATCATTTGTTAAAAGTTCAACCTTTTGCTCGTTCATTCGAAGTAAAAGAAGCTTGTTACGGGGGAACAGCAGCTTTGCACATGGCAAAAGAATATGTCAAAAATCATCCAGATCGTAAAGTCTTAGTGATTGCGAGCGATATTGCTCGCTACGGTTTAGCAAGTGGTGGTGAAGTGACTCAAGGTGTAGGTGCGGTCGCTATGATGATCACACAAAACCCTCGGATTCTTTCTCTTGAAGACCACAGCGTCTTTTTAACAGAAGATATTTATGACTTTTGGCGTCCAAATTATAGTCAATATCCTGTAGTAGATGGTCCTTTGTCCAACTCTACTTATATTGAGTCTTTCCAAAAAGTCTGGAATAGATATAAAGAAACAACAGGTCGAACACTTGCTGATTATGATGCGCTTACCTTCCATATTCCTTACACAAAAATGGGGAAAAAAGCGTTACAAAGTGTGATCGAAGAAACAGATGAGGCAACGCAAAAACGTTTGATGGCTCGTTATGAAGAAGGCATCACCTATAGTCGACGAATAGGAAATCTATACACTGGGTCCCTTTATTTGGGATTGATTTCTTTATTAGAAAACTCTCAAGCATTGAAATCGGGTGCCCGTATCGGATTATTCAGCTATGGTTCTGGTGCTGTGAGTGAATTTTTCACTGGATATTTAGAAGAAGGCTATCAAAACTTCTTATCCAAAGAAGACAATCAAGCGATGTTAGATAACCGTGAAGCATTGACGGTTGATCAATATGAAAAGATCTTCAATGAAACATTACCGGGAAATGGTGAAACAGCTGAATATCATTCAGATCTACCTTACTCGATCTATCAAGTTGAAAATGATATTCGTTTTTACAAAGAAAAATAATGAATGCAAAAAACTGACCTCGATCGTTGACTAATAGATAGTCAATAATCGATAGGTCAGTTTATTTGTACTCTGAATTGTCTCACTGTTTTTAAATAATTCTTGGAGAGCTGACTGGAAACGTGGATCATCTTGCATTTCTTCATAATAAGCCCGCAAAAATGAAGGCGTGACTTCTTCCTGTGAATCATAAGTGAATTCAGTTCTCTTATAAGAAAGGTGTTTCTTTGATAAATACGTCTCAAACCGATCCATAATAGTTGACGAGGTGTTAGGGTCAGATTCCTCGATCCCTAAATACCTTTCAAGGGGTACGAAGACACTATCTTCTGAGGAGACTACTCTTAGGATCAAACAAGCTCTCATCGCTTTCCCACGCAGTTTTTCCAATTGTTCACAAGAAACCAAGGCGGGATTTGCTGCCGAAAAAACAAGTTCATAGGTCTTCTCTTCTTGTAAAAAATTAGTAAAATCTTTCAAAATGAATTGACAGTTATTTAGCCCCAGTATTTGTGCTTCATGTTCAGCATATACAAGCATTTCTTCTGAAAAATCAATCAACTCATATTGTTCTATTTCTTTTGCTAACGGCAGATAACGCCCTGCACCACCGGCAACATCTGCGAATGAGCCAGCTGGTAATAAATCCTCGCTTTTTAGATAAGCAACGACATCCTCTACGATCGTCGTACTAGATTCTTTTTGTGATTCGTAATAGTCTTTCGCAAAGGTATTCCATTCTTCTTTGTCCATTTGGATATTTCTCCTTTTATCTTCACTTTTCGGAATAAATATTTTATCAGAAAAACGATGAGCTTTGTTTCTTAGTATAAATCAAAATCCACGAAAATCGAAGAAACGATTCTCGTGGATTTCTTTTTGATTCGAAAGGCTAAAAACTATCACATTTCATCGTTATTCGTAAGTGATAGATGAACTATTTTTTCTTTGATGATTATTTGTTTCCTTGTACACGTACCAAAATCATTTTAGTGATTTCCATCAACACAACCGTTACAAGCGCGATTCCGATACAAGTGAAGACTTCAGTCAACCCAAATGCCGCTGGGATCGAGAATACTTCTTTTAGTCCTGGGATCATCGCAATACAGTAAAGCGCACTACATACAGCAACTGCTAATAGAACACTGCGGTTTGAGAAGAAACCAGCTTGAATCGCTGTTTGGGTATTTGAACGGGCTGGGAATGTTTGCAATGTACGACACCAGATCAACGTTGTGAAGGACATCGCTACGCCAAATTCAGGTGAATGTTGCATCCCTAACCATTGAGCAAAAATAACTGCAATACCGATCAATACGCCACGATACGTCACAGAGATCAATGTTTTGTCCGTAAAGATACCTGAATTTGGATCTCTTGGTGGACGTTTCATTGTCGCTGGCTCTGCTTTTTCAGTTCCTAACGCGATTGCTGGTAATGAGTCGTTGACTAAGTTGATGAACAATAATTGTAAGGCTGTAAATGGATTTGACCAATCTGCAACTAAGGCAAAGATGATCGCGATGATCGCACCTAGGTTTCCTGAAAACAAGTAAGAGATGGCCTTTTTGATATTATCAAAGACATTACGTCCTACTTCCACTGCACTGACGATCGATGCGAAATTATCATCTGTCAGAACCATTGCTGCAGCATCTTTGGCTACGTCAGTACCTGTACCCATTGCAATACCAATATCTGCTTGTTTCAAGGCAGGAGCATCATTTACTCCGTCACCAGTCATCGCAGAGATATGACCTTTTGTTTGCCAAGCACGCACGATACGGATTTTATTTTCCGGAGATACACGCGCATAAACCGTTACTTTTTCCAATACTTCATTCAATTGATCTTCTGATAGCTCATCTAATTCTGTACCAGTCAAGGCTTGATCACCTTCAGCAAAAATACCGATTTCTTTTGCAATAGCAACCGCAGTTGTTTTATGGTCACCAGTGATCATGATCGTTTTGATCCCAGCACTTTTTGCTTCTTTGACCGCTTGAGTTACTTCATCTCTTGGCGGATCGATCATTGCCATGATCCCAACTAAGATCAAATCATCTTCATCATCAAATGACAATTCTAGGCTATTGATTGGACGATAAGCAAAGGCTAATACACGCAATGCGCGTTTTGAGAATGCTTCGTTTTGTTCTTGAAATTTTTTTCTTAACTCATCTGTCATTGGCACGACTTCACCATTTACCAATGCTTTTGTACTGCGGCCAAACACGATATCTGGTCCACCTTTGACAAATAAGAATTGTTGATTGTCGATTTCATGTGCTGTTGACATCAATTTTCGATCCGAGTCAAATGGTAATTCTGCTTGCCTTGGATACGTTTGGCGGATCTCGCGATAAGGTTGGTTCATTTTTTCACTGAAGTCAACAAAAGCGACTTCTGTCGGATCACCTAGTTTTGAACCATCTTCACTGATCGACGCATCATTTGCTAAGACGCTGATCTCAATTAAACGACGCTCGTCCACGGACCAGTTTTTTGGATCATTTGAAAAATCACCAGTTGCCCCATTCGCTAAATAATAATCAACAACCGTCATTTTGTTTTGTGTCAATGTACCAGTTTTATCCGTACAAATGATACTCGTTGAGCCTAATGTTTCTACAGCTGGTAGTTTACGGATGATAGCATGTCGTTTGGCCATTTTATTGGTTCCCAGTGACAAGACGATCGTTACGATCGACTGCAATGCTTCAGGGATCGCTGCTACGGCAACCGCAACTGCAAACATGATGGCACTAACGATATCTGCCGTCATATCTCCTGTTCCGCCACCCATATAGATACGGAATAACTGGATACCTAAAATCACCAATGATAAGCCTAAAATGGCTAAACTTAACTTCTTACTGAATTTATCTAATCCACGTTGTAATGGTGTCACTTGTTCCGTTGTTGATTCTAATAAACCAGCAACTTCACCGATTTCTGTATTGTTTCCTGTAGCAGTTACTAAGAATTTCCCACGACCGTAAGTAATGATCGTACCACTAAAGACCATGTTCAAGCGATCACCGATCGGCACAGTCTGAGTGATTTCTACTACTTCTTTTTCTGCTGATGTCGACTCACCTGTCAACATTCCTTCGTCAACTTTTAATGAACCAGCTTCTAACAAACGTCCATCTGCCGGTACATAATCACCTGCATCAAGTAAAACGATATCTCCAACCACTAATTCATTCGCCGGAATCGTCATTTCTTTTCCGTCACGAATCACTTTTGCATCTGGTGCAGAAAGGTTTTTCAATGCTTCAAGTGAACCTTCTGCTTTTTTCGTTTGGATCACACTAATCACTGAGTTCAACATCAACACGGCAAAGATAACGAAAAATTCGATATAGTCACCCATCACCATTTGAATCAATGCAACAACTAATAACACAATTACCATAGCGTCTTTAAAAGTTTCGAGAAACAGTTTCCAAGTTGGCTTCTTCGGTGCTTCCTTCAGTTGGTTCAAGCCGTCTCTTTCTAATTTTTCTTTTGCTTGCGTACTACTCAACCCATCTGGTGAGCTTTGCGTTTGTTGCATCAACGTGTCGATCGATTCTTTGTAGACCGTTGATTGTGCGTGTTCCTTGTTTTCCAAATTTCATCCCCCATTTTAGTTATTGTTTCCGCTATCGCCTGAAAAAAAAGAGACCTAAGACAAATACGGATTTGTCTTAGGTCTCACCATTTCATACAATACCAGAAAACCATTTGGTTAACTTACTGTTGATATTATCACAACAAATGTTGTCGGTTACTCCCCTAAGGAGATATTCAACTGTACATTTATCCTACATGATTTATTTTTAAATTGCAACAACTTTCGCTTATCCTCTTGATATTTTCAAAAAATTTCCACCTTTGTTTTCTTGTGAATATGCTTCTCCCCTTTCTCATGCTATACTAGTGTTATTATATAAAGGAGGATTCACTCGTGGTAGGAAGCATTATTACTTTTTTATATGTATTGAACGCACTTATTGCTCTTGTAACTATCTTGATCAAACCTCGTGACGTCGCAGCAATCTGGGCATGGTTACTTGTTTTATTTGCTTTACCTGGTTTTGGTTTTATTCTCTACCTTTTCTTTGGCCGTGGTTTGACCGACAAGAAAAAATTCTATCTGCGTCAGAGTGATTTAACAGAACTGGAAAATTTCCAGGATTTCAAGGGGGATACCTTGGAACATTATGATCCCATCATCCAAAATGAAGATCATCAGCATTTCGTTGATTTCTTTTCATCCTTGAATCAAATGCCACTCACACGAAAAAATGCCGTCACTTTACTGACAGACGGTCAAGAAAAATTAACAGCCGTCCTGAAAGATATCGAAGCAGCTGAGCATTCGATCCATATCGAATATTATGCCTTCGTTACTGACAACATCGGCCAACAAATCTTGAAAGTATTGGAAAAAAAAGCAGCGGAAGGTGTCGAAGTCCGTTTACTCTATGATGCCTTTGGCTCCCATGGCACAAAAACAAAAGATTTTAAAAAGTTAGTCGAAAATGGTGGTCATGTCCACACGTTCATCACTTCCCAGCGGGCACTTCTACGCTTTCGTCTTAATTATCATGATCATCGAAAAATCATTGTTGTTGATGGCAAGATTGGATACACAGGTGGTTTCAACATCGCCGATCAATATGTCAACCACACCAAAAAATTTGGCTATTGGCGAGATACGCATATTCGTATTTATGGGGCCGCTGCCTCTTTATTACAGCTTCGCTTTTTGATGGATTGGAATGTCTCTGTTCCAGATCAAAAAAAAGTCGGCTATCATTTAGATTATTTCTTTAAAGCAGAGAAAGAAGATCAGGATCAACTATACCAAACATCGATCCAACTTGTATCTAGCGGACCGAACAATGAACGGGAACAGATAAAGTTATCCTTTATCAAGCTGATCAGTTCAGCAAAAAAACGTGTATGGATCCAAACACCTTATTTAGTACCTGATGAGAGTGTGATTGCTGCGTTAAAAATCGCTGCCGCTTCTGGCGTAGAGGTGAAAATCATGATCCCTAACAAACCAGATCATCCTTTCATCTACCGAGCAACTCAGTACTACGCTCGCCAATTGATCAAAGAAAATGTACAGATCTTAGTTTATGAAAATGGCTTTTTACATGCGAAAACATTGATCATGGACGACGAAATCTGCATAGTCGGATCAGCTAACCAAGATATTCGTAGCTATCGTTTGAATTTTGAAAGTAGTGCAATCATTTATGATCCAGCTTTCTTACAACAACTAGCCGACCAATTTGTACTTGATGAACAAGCAAGCAATCCGATGACTACTGAAACAGTCAAAGAAATGTCAAATTGGTTGTTGTTCAAACAACAAATCTCCAGACTATTCTCACCGATTTTGTAACCCAAAATTGTTAGAAGAACAATAAATGATAAGCTGGCTTACTCAAACTATTTTGAGCAAGCCAGCTTATTTTTTTAGTCCATAGTATGAATCGTTCAAACAGGTATGGCGTTCTTAGTCGATCGTACTTGCCGCCCAATGATTGATTGGGCCATATTTATGTCCAATAAAAAGTTCTTCTTTGATTGCTTGATTGACATATTGTTTCGCAATACGGATGGCTGCTTCCACCGTTTCTCCTTTTGCTAATTCAGCAGCAATACACGCAGATAAAGAATCACCTGTTCCATTGATGCGATCTGTTGCATAAAATGGTGCTTCTAACCAAAATGTTTTTCCTGAAGCTAAACGAACATAATCCCTCACTGTTTGTTGATTGGAATCACTAGTATGATGTCCTTTGATCAAAACATTTTTGGGTCCCAGCTCTTGGAGGATCTTAGCCGCTTTTTCATAATCTTCTTCTGTTCTCAATTTGAGACCAGTCAGTTTTTCTGCTTCATAAAAATTAGGAGTCACTACTTCTGCCAATGGCAGTAATGCTGTTTTTAATGTAGTCAATGCTTCTTCTTCCAACAATTGATTGCCATGTTTCGTCATGATGACTGGATCAACTACCAAGGGACCGAAATCATACCTTTGAATATTTTTGACCACGGTATTGATCAATGTCGCATCTGCTAGCATCCCAGTCTTTGCTGCTTTGACTTGGTAATCATCTGCAAGCAGTTCAAATTCTTTATCGATAAAATCCGTAGGTAACGGAACACTTGCACCGATTCCATAAGAATTTCCAGCGACACAAGCAGTCAAAACAGATACCCCATAGACCTTTCTTGTAAAAAACGTATGCAAGTCTGCTTGCATCCCTGCACTTCCATCGCTATCTGATCCAGCGATCGTCATTACTTGGACATATTGTTGTTCCATTTCATCCATCTCCTATTTGAAATACGTTTGTCTTGTTTATCCTACCGCATTTTCTGCTGAAAAACAAAAAAGGATGCGCAATGAATCATGCAGCATCCTCAAAAACGGATAAATTATATGTTAAAAGTAAATAGTTCGAACAACATCTTCTATTTTACTACTAATACATTGCATTTCGCGTGATTTACCACATAAGAAGTCGTTGAACCAACCAATGCACGTTCAACGGCGTTTAACCCAGTCGCCCCCATGACGATCAAGTCAATTGGCTCTTCTGACTCGTTGAAGTTTGCGATCAATGTTTTAGGATAACCGTATAACACATATGTTTTAATATCCGTCAAACCTTTTTCGATCGCTAGATTTTGATGTTCCTTCATTTGTTTGTCTGCCACTTCATCTAACTCTTCTTGTAAACTTGTTGTGACAAAAGCAAAGTCACCAAAATAATTCCCTGACACCTCATTTACATACAAGATGTGTAATTTTGCTTGATTTCGTTTTGCTGTTGCGATTGCTTCAATAAATGCTTTTTCTGATTTTTCTGAACCGTCGATTGCTACTAAAATATTTTTATACGTGTCTACCATTGAAACCGCCTCCTTCTTTTCTTTTAGTGTAGCACGATTAGAAACGAAGAACAATTCTTATGGATATGGTTCAAAAGCTCATGGCTCCAACAGAAAAAATAAGGCAGAAAATCTAATTTTTAGATTCACCGCCTTATTTCAAAATAATTTATCCCATTCATTTAGTTATAAAATACTTGTTTTTTAAGCCATTAATTAAGCGTCAAAACCATTATTTGTTGCTACTTCTTTAAACCAGTGTCCTGATTTTTTGATCGTCCGTTTCCCATCTTGATCTAGATCGACTGCGATAAAGCCATAACGGTTTTTATACGCATTTGTCCATGACCAGTTATCCATACATGTCCACATATGATACCCTAAACAATTTGTTCCTTCTTGAATGGCTTGATGCACATATTTCAAATGATCTGTCACAAACTCGATACGATAATCATCTTCGATCATGCCTTGTTCATTTACGTAGCGCTCTTCCCCTTCGACACCCATGCCATTTTCAGAGATAAAGCATTTGATATTGCCATAATTTTCTCTCGTATTCGTCAAGATATCATAGATACCTTTCTCATAAATTTCCCAACCACGATAAGGATTCATTTTTTTATTCGGCATATCGTAGTTATCGAAATAATCATCTGGTAACGGCGCACGATCTTTGTCGATCGGTGTTTCTTTCGCTTTGATCCGTCGTGGTTGATAGTAATTGATTCCTAATAGATCCACTTTATTTTCTTGGATGATCGTCAAATCGCCTTCTTCCATAACAGGCATGATATCCAATTCTTTGACGATATCGATCAACTCTTGTGGAAATTCACCTTTTACTGCTGGATCAAGGAATGAGCGATTGAAAAAGGCGTCCGCAATCGCCGCAGCTTTCACATCGGCCGCATTATTTTCGTCACGTGGATAACTTGGAGTCAAATTCAGGATAATACCGATCTCCCCATCTTGTCCTGTTTCATGGTAGATCTGAATCGCCTTCGCACTTGCCAAGTTTTCGTGGAAACCCACTTGAACTGCTTCTTTGAAGTCCACATGATTTGGATAGTGGAACTGATAAAGATAGCCACCTTCTACAGGAACGATCGGCTCATTGTGCGTAAACCATTTCTTCACAAGATCTCCGAATAGCTCAAAACATGTTTTGGCATACTCAGCATAAGCATCAACAGTCTCTCTTGCTAACCAGCCACCTTTTTCTTGTAAAGGCATCGGCATATCAAAATGGAAGAGATTGACGAAGGGTTCAATACCATTTTCAATCAATTCTTCAAAATACGTACGATAGAAAGTGACTGCTTGCTCATTTACTTTCCCTGTACCATTAGGAAGCAAACGACTCCACTGGATCGATGTTCGGAACGTATTATGACCAGTAGCTTTCATCAATGCGACATCCTCTTTATACTTCGTGTAGACTTGAGAAGTCTTGCTTGGTCCTACTTGATTGAAAAACTTCTCAGGCTCCAAGTCGTACCAATGATCCCAAATATTTTCTCCTTTTCCATCTCCTGCTACACGTCCTTCTGTTTGTGGTCCACTAGCAGCTGAACCCCACCAAAAATTTTCTGGAAATACATAGTTTGTCATGTTTAGTCCCTCACTTATTTTTCTTTTGATAACGTAATCATACCAAATCTTAAAAATAAATCAATACTTTTTAAATAAATGACTAGACATTTAACTGAAATGAAGTTATACTCATTTTGTAATCGATTGCAAATTTAAATAGAGGTGAATAGAATGAACGGTTTTATGGATAAACTTGCTCAGAAAATCATGCCTTTAGCGAACCTACTAGGGCAAAATCGTTACTTGACAGTGTTACGGGATGCATTTATGTTGTCGTTTCCTTTAACAATGTTCGGATCGATTGTTGTCGTTTTCAATAACTTACCTTTCTTTAGTGATGCGACTAAAGGAACGTTGTCTAGCTTATTTGGAAATGGACAAAATGCAACAATGAGTATCATGTCTGTCTTTGTTACTTTTGGTATTGGCTATTATTTATCTAAATCATATGATGTAGAAGGTATTTTTGGAGGGGCTGTCTCATTCGCCAGCTTCTTGATCTTAACACCTTTCGTCATGACAACTGTTGGTGGCGAAGAAGTATCAGGTGTGTTGACTCTTGATCGCTTAGGTGCAAAAGGAATGTTCATCGGTATGATCGCAGCTTTCATCGCAGGTGAAATCTATTGCCGAATCACTAAACGTGGTTGGCAAATCAAAATGCCTGCAAGCGTACCACCAGCTGTGACGAAATCATTTGCTGCGTTGATCCCAGCAGTGGTTACTTTAACTGTCTTCTTGATCATCAATGCAGTGATGACTGGTGTCTTCCACGCAAACTTGCATGATGTGGTTTACGAAGTTATCCAAAAACCATTGACTGGTTTAGGAAGTAGTTTACCTGCAACTTTAATTGCTTTGTTCTTTGTACAATTCTTATGGTTCTTTGGTCTTCATGGTCAAATCATTGTCAACTCTGTGATGGACCCGATTTGGAACACACTAATGCTTGATAACTTAGAGGCATATCAAAATGGTCAAGAATTGCCACACATCATCACAAAACCATTTATGGAAACATTCACTGTCGGAATCGGTGGCTCAGGTATGACTTTAGCAGTTGTACTATTGATGGCCTTTGTTTTGAAGAAAAAACAATATCGTGATGTCGGTCGTTTAGCTCTTGCACCAGGAATCTTCAACGTAAATGAACCAGCAATTTTTGGTTTACCGATCGTATTGAACGCAACTATTTTGATTCCTTGGGTTGTCGCACCATTAGTTGTAACAACGTTCAACTACCTTGTAATGGCAGCAGGTATCGTACCAGCGCCAACTGGTGTCTCCGTTCCATGGACAGTGCCAATCATCGCGAGTGGTGTCTTAGCCACAAACTCATGGTTAGGTGGCTTACTCCAAGTGATCGATTTTGTGATCGTTGCAGTTATCTGGTATCCATTCTTGATGATCTTAGATAAACAACCTGATTTGGATGTTGTTTGATCCTATACTAAAGGAATGTAGTATTTGAAGTTGAAATAAACATATTCACGAACAATAATCAAAGAAGCATCCACGAAAATTTGCTCGTTGCATTTTCATGGGTGCTTCTTTAAGTTTTGAAACATACATAAATTGGTATTTTATTGATCGCAATGAGCAACTGTCCTCTATAAAACATCAGTCAGCTATTTCCTGTACCAAAATTAAAAAGTAAATTCTCTGATAAAGCTATCCGCGCTTCTCATGCTTTTATTGGTTGTCGGCGCTATGATCTTTCGTTATACTCAAAGTGAGGTGAAAAACGTGCCAAAATATGAAGAAATCGCAAATGTCCTAAGAGATCGAATTCGTTCAAAAAAATATCCACCAAATAGTTTTTTACCAAATCAGGTGGATCTAGTCGAAGAATTCAACGCTAGTCGAATGACGATCAAAAAAGCCATCAACATCTTAGCCATGGAAGGACTTGTTTATTCCCAAAGAGGGTCTGGAACTAAGATTTTAAGCCATCCTTATTTAAACAAAGATACTTCTCCAGCTAATGAATACGAAGGATTAAGTTTACAAATGAAACGCCGACAACGCTCGCTGACAAGTCAGATCATTCAATTCGATGTTGAGTTTCCTAATGCTTTTATTCAAGAACGCTTGATGATCGATGCGGAACAGCCTGTGTATAATATTCATCGCCTACGTATCTTAGATGATGAACCGTATATTCTAGAACATACTTTTATGCCAGTTCAACTTGTTCCAGGATTAAAGAAAGAGCATCTCCTATCATCGATCTATGATTATTTGCACAAAGAACTCAATGTCCATTTTGCCGGAGCCTATCGCGCGATCTCAGCAGATAAAAGCTCTGCATTTGATCAACAATATTTGAATTGTGCAGAGACCGATCCAGTTCTTGAAGTCCAGCAAGTAGTCTATCTAAAAGATGGTCAACCCATCGAGTATTCCTCAAGCCGCAATCGCTTTGATGTCCGCAATTATTCACTGTTGGATGTCCGTGGAAATCAATAAGCATTCTGACTTTTCCTATCGTCATTTCATCTAAGCAACGTCTACGATCTTACTATCGTGAGCGTTGCTTTTTTATATCGTCTTAGCTGACTACACCTCTTCCTCTCATTAAATCGAGTGAACAATATTCCAGAAGCAACCTCTCTTTCAACTAGCAAGACATATTTATTGCAAAATTTTTGGTGACGCCCTATACTAACTTTAATAACATTTACTTACTTTTTGTAAGTTAAAAGAAAAGAGGATAAATTATGGATACAACAATCAGAGGCGTCCACCATGTGACAGCAATGACATCTAGCGCAGCAAAAATCTATCGCTTCTTTACAGATATCTTAGGCATGCGTTTAATCAAAAAGACAGTGAATCAAGATGATATTGAAACTTACCACTTATATTTCACCGACGAACATGGCTCTGCCGGTACAGATATGACCTTTTTTGATTTTCCCAACCAGCCAAAAGGAACGAAAGGAACGGATACGATCGCACGTACGTCTTTTCGTGTCCCTTCCGATACAGCATTAGAGTATTGGTTGGCTCGCTTTGAAAAATACCAAATCACTCATTCTGAGATCAAAGAACGTTTTGGTAAGAAATATCTTGAATTTGAAGATTTCGATGAACAAGCGTATCAATTGATTTCGGATGAAAAAAATAGCGGCGTTCCTGCGGGTGTTCCTTGGAGAAACAGTAGTATACCGACAGACGTGGCAATCACTGGACTTGGTCCGGTCATCGTACGTGTGAGTGATCTTGAGCCGATCCGAACAGTATTGCTGGCCTTACTCGGTTTTAAAGAAACCGAACAAGTGGATGATTTTTATTTGTTTGAAGTTAGTGCTGGTGGAAACGGCGCTAGTATCATCGTCGAACATCGTGCCGATCTACCCAAGGCCATCGAAGGGTACGGCAATGTCCATCACCTCGCTTTACGTGTCGCTGATCATGAAGCACTACAGTTTTGGATCAATAAAATTAGTCAAACGTCCCTACCTAGCTCTGGATTTGTTGATCGCTTTTACTTTGAATCTGAGTATTTCTTAGCTTCTACTCATGTCTTATTTGAATTAGCCACCGATGGCCCTGGATTCTTTGGAGATGAACCCGCTGAAACAGCTGGAGAGATCCTTGCTTTGCCACCATTATTAGAAGCAAAAAGAAAAGAAATCGAAGCGTATGTTCGACCTTTTGACACGCGTGATGCAAACCAAAAACGGGTAGATTAACGACGACAGGAGTGAGTCATTTGAAGTATCTTTATAGACAAGGAAAAGCAACACAAAAAAAATTGATTCTACTTCATGGAACTGGCGGCGACGAACACTCACTTTTGGAAATTGCAGAATTTCTTGCACCTGAAAGTACGCTTTTATCCTTTAGGGGGAATATCAACGAGCAAGGCTTGAATCGTTTTTTCAAAAGAAACGGCTTGAACCAATTCGACTATGACAGTTTAGCTGAAGAATCTACAAAACTATATAATAAAATCAAGGAAATCAGTCACTTACAGGATATCCCATTAACTGATTGGATCGTTGTCGGTTTTTCAAACGGGGCAAATATTGCCGCTCATATCATGTTGGCTCAACAGACAGAACTAAAAAAAGGGCTCTTCTTTCACCCGATGTCCTTAGATGACTATCAGGAAAAATCAGAACTCCCTGACACTTCTGTCTGGTTATCCTTTGGCGAAGGAGATCCAATCGTTTCTAATACTTCATTTAGTCATTTAGTTCGCGAATTTGATTCACGAGGCGCCAAAGTAACAACACAAATCACAGATCAAGGACATCAATTGACAATGGATGAGTTGACCCATGCCAAGCAATGGCTTGATACTTTAGACTAATGCATAGCGTGTTTTTTGAAACGAAATCCATCATCCAACATCGAAAAAGAACTTGGGAAAACAAATCGTTTTCTCAAGTTCTTTTTTACATTTTAACTCCACTTGTTGGACGACGTAGCTTGCAGTTCGGATAAATCAATTATAAAAAGAAACACAGAGGAACAGCCCGCCAAACTAACACTTATTATTCTCATGATAACACTGATTTATTCAAACACTTTCAATTCTTTTTCTTGTTCATCGAATACTTCTATTACCTTTTTGGCAAATCCTCCTTTTAAAGAATTTTCTAACTGATCACGACTACTAGAAAATGAATTTTCCGCTTCCTTTACCGCATCCTTATGGGTTTTATCCGTCGTTTTCTTTTCTGCCGCTAAATTTCCCTGCATGGCAATTCCCACAGTTTGGACATTCCATCGCTCTAAAGTTTTTCTTAATTCATTTAACAAATCTTCTAATTCATCCATGACTTCCCGTTGCCAAAAATCTATAATTAGTTCCTCAAGATAAAGTTATCTAACATCTAATTTATAGAGATTATATATTTTGACAAACTAGTTTCCTCCTTATCTACCTCTTATTTTTGAGAGACTTTACGCTATAACCAACGAAAGCGCTCCTCAATCATTCTTAAATTCCTCTTTTGATTGATACATTTTTATAGACTAATCTATATGAGACAATTGCCAAATATAGAAAATTCGAATTTCAAAACTCCACTTTCATTGAGTAAAGCAGAATGAACTTTTAGTATAATTTCTCCTCAACCACAAGCTACGCATTATTGATCCATTTAAAATGACATGTGGGTATGTTTTTATGTAATTATTGCTCTTTTATCACTGATTTAACTTTCGATAAGCCGCTTGATACTCTCGTTCTAAATCATCAAATCGTTGATGTAACTGACGTCGTTCTGAATTTAATGCTGTCTTATATTGCTCTTCTGCAATTTGATATTGTTTCCTTGCTCTCATCAATGGTTCGTTATCACGGGCTAAACCATTTAGACTTCGCCTTAACAGTTGTTCAGATTGTTCAACTACTTCTTCTCCTTTTCGGTTGAAATATCGCAACAAGTCTTCCTCTTCTTCTAGTTTGATTCGTTTTCTCTGATAGTCTGCTTGCAACTCTTCAATCGTCATTTTCTTCCCTCATCCCTTTAGTCGATTGGCTAATTCTTGATCTCGTGCGACTAAATCATCGATTTTATTTTTGATTTCTTTCGCCAATTCGTCATAGCGTTCGCCTTTTCGTCTGGCTTTTTGGATTCTTTGTTGACACTTTTCCTTTGGCGTCATTACGTGTGTTTCCCATGTCACGCCAACAGATGCCAATGTTTCTTTTACTTCCCAAGCAGTCAAAGAAGGTGCAGCATGTTCCGCTCTTCGTACCTCTTCTGCCCAATTCATTTCGATTCGTTCAATACTACTCTGATTGATTCGAATGACTTCTTCCATTGCACTTTTAGTCTTTCGTCCCATTGTTTCTACAACTACCTTTGTTTGACTATGATTCAAATAAATTCGCTCATTCGCTGATAAATGTCCTCCACTCGCAGTAAACTTCTCACGCCATTTTTTCAACGTTCCCAAATGACTTGAGAAATCACTCATTGCTTTATGTTTTTCCTGTTGTATACTTGCTTTCGTATTATAGTCGTTCTCTGGAATGATCAGATTTCCGTATTTATCAAACCTCCAAATATCTAAACCATGATAATCAAACGGATTCATTAACCCCATTTCCATGCTTATTTTTATTTCTGCGCCTGTTCCATCTCCCATGAGATTGCCAAGCAATTCATCCCCACGATTACGATAATTCGTCAACATCCCCGGATTTTCCTTTATCCATTTTTTGGATTCTGGAGATAATAGTTCGTAAGGATCTGGTCCATTGAACCCAACATTTTTCCATTGGTTTTCAACTGCGACATACAAGGCTAGATACTGTCCTAATGAATGTCCAGTTGTAGAAATTTCGGCATCTTTATACTTCTTTCGCAAACTCAGTAGCTGACGTCAATTGCCCTGAAACACGTGCTTGACTAGGTGTCATAGAAAAACCCGGACTAACTGTTTTATCAAAAAAACCACCAATCGTTCGTATATCTGTTTCTATATCCTTAAAATCTGATGTATTTGTTCCTGCATAAGAAATCACTACTTGGGAAGTATCAACATTCCCTTTTTCATCCAGCGGAGCAACTGCCATAGCTTGCATGCCATCTGTTTTAGAGTTTTCTTTAAGTTTTAGTATTTTGAATGTAGTCCCGCTAAATTTCCGTATTTCTCCTTCTTTTAAAGTAGGATCATAGTAAAGATGGTTAGGGTCTATTCTATACACTACTTCATTTAATTTGTTATAATTTTTATCTGTAATTTTTATCTGTAATTTTCATACATAGTCCACCTTACCGTTTGAATGAATTATTTTGACTTTATTTTTTGTAATTCCTTCAATCTGTACACTGCTATTTTCTATTCCGTAATCCCCCATTTTTCGGCTATGCTTTCCAAATCCATACGAAAAATAAACAGATTGGTCTTTGATATTCTTCATAGTAACAAGCATTCTATATGAACCTGTCATATTGTTATAAGCTGTATCCTCAATTTTCACTTCTACAATATCCGCAAATGTATTTTTTAATACTTGGACCGATTGCTTCTCGACTGCTAACAATTCTTGCGCTTTTCGTTCTTCTCTCTTATCCATATATACTTTCCCTCCAATTACAATTATTACCAAACTAAGCATTACTGTGATACTTATTAACAGTTGTTTATTCGTTCGTTTTTTCATTTTCTATATCCTTAATATCTGATGTATTTGTTCCTGCATAAGAAATCACTAATTGGGAAGTATCAACGTTCCCTTTTTCGTCCAACGGAGCAACTGCCACAGCTTGCATGCCATCTGTTTTAGAGTTTTCTTTGAGTTTTAGTATTTTGAATTCGGTACCATTAAAGTCGCGTATAGCTCCTTCTTTTAAGCTAGAATCATATTTCTTTTTATTGTTAGGATCTGTCCAATAAACGACATCACTATAAGTTTGATAATCTTGGTCTGTAATTGTCAAATCTCTTCTTCCTCCTCACTAGTATAAATCACCCTTATTTTATTTTTAGTAATACCTTTTATTTGTATTGCTCTATCCTCGACACCAAGTTCCCCTAACTTATTAGATTCTTTCCAAAATCCATACGAAAAATAAACTGATTGTCCTTTTAGATTTTTCATTGTTACAAATAATCTATACGAACCAGTCATGTCATTTTTAGCAGAACCTTCAAATTTTATCTCTGCAATATCCGCAAATGTATTTTTTAATACTCGTACCGATTGTTTCTCTACTGCTAACAATTCTTGCGCTTTTCTTTCTTCCCTGTTATCCATGTATACTTTCCCGCCGATACCAATCATTACCAAACTGATCAGCACTGCCATACCTATTACAAGTTGTTTGTTTGTTCGGTTTCTCATCTATCCCTCTTTTCCTTTCAAAAATAAAGTTTCGCTTCTCTATTTAATAGATACGTCAAAGACAATCAAAAAACGAAAAACTGAGAAACATCCTCTAAACAATTTATCAGCTACTTCTCCATCAAAATAAATCGTTATTTAATAGTTGCTCATTTTTGGAAAATCCAAAATCAATGCGGTTGATTCATCTTTATATTTAAGGATTAAATTTCACTACTATCTCTTAGATCAATTTATTACGCAACTCATCCTATCATTTTTACATTGTTATTTATTACATTCCTAATAAAAGATCTTTTTAGTATCATAATCGTTTGCATAAATACTTCCCTCCTATTTGTTCTTTACAAATTTTTTTAGATATGATAAATTCGTGACAGCAATTAGGACACATTCTCCGAAAAACCCTTTTGGGCATATAAATTGTTAAACACATGATTTATATCAAAAGGGAGAGAATACAAATGTCAAAAATTATTTATGATGAAAAGAATTGGAAAACGAACATAGCATACTTACTAACATCGCAAGCCATCTCAATGATCGGAACGATGTTGGTACAGTATGCTATTATTTGGCATGTCACATTATCAACCCAATCAGGAACGATGGTTGGTTTGATGAACGCTATTGGCATCTTACCAATGGTGCTGGTCATGCCTTTTGCAGGAGCACTTGCTGATCATTACGACCGAAAAAAAATCGCTATTTTATCTGATAGCTGCGTTGCACTTGCTTCTTTGTTCATGGCGATTTTATTGATGATAAACAAAGAAATGGAGCATAATCTTTTCTTATTATTGGGACTGATATTCATTCGCTCTGTAGGTCAAGGATTTCAAACGCCTGCTGTCTCTTCGCTCATTCCACAAATTGCCAAAGAAAAGCACTTAGTACGGATCAACGGCATTGATCAAACGATCCAAGCTGTGATGATGCTTGCAAGTCCTGCATTAGCAGCAACATTACTGACAGTTTTACCTTTAGAGATGATATTGATGATCGACTTTGTGACAGCGGTTATCGGTGTGACTATGCTGTTTTTTCGAGTAACAGTTTCTCCAATGAAATCTCAAGAAACAAATAAAATAAACATGTTATCCGAAATAAACTCAGGTATCAAATACCTCCGTACTCATAAAATCCTGCTCGCACTGATCCTTGTTGGTTTTATGGGCAGTATATTTTCTACACCTGCTGCAAATTTAGCGCCTTTACAAATCACTCGTAATTTTCATGACGGACTATGGCAGCTATCAGCCATTGAGATTGGTTTTGCTGCTGGGATGTTAGTTGGAGGATCTGTGATGAGTACTTGGGGAGGTTTCAAAAATAAAATCAAAACGATTGCTTTAGGCTATTCATTATTGATCCTTCCTTTTTTTATATTAGGTATCACATCAAGTTTTTGGTTGTATTTCGTCATGATGGTAGCAATTGGTTTTATTGTGCCCATCTCACGAACTGCTATGGTTTCATTCTTTCAAGCAAAAACGGATAACGCACATATGGGGCGTGTTATGAGCTTAGTAACGATGGCGATCAGTAGTGCTTCTCCAGCTACGATGTTGATCCTAGGTCCATTAGCAGATATGCTTTCAATCGATTGGATCATGATAGCAAGTGGGCTTATGCTGATACCACTTGTCCTATGGCTATTGGTCGGAAAAAGCTTTCGATTTTAGGATCTATTGACCTTTTTTCGAAATCTTCCAGCCACCGATAAATGAATACTATTTGAAATGATTAGCCCCCAAAAGTTAGATTTTTTGGTCTAACCTTTGGGGGCCTATTCGTTTTCATTTTTTATGTGTTAACAGCTACTTATTTTGATTTAGATAGCGATACGTCTGCTTGCAGTTCAAATAAATCAAACCTAAAAATAAGCAGGGTGTGACCAAGAAACCAAATTGGGGCTTAACGACCATCACGACCAACAAAAGAAACACCAACACAGTATTCAATAAACTAATGTACCATTTTCTCACTACATAATAGAAAGAGACATGGTAGATTTTTCGTATGGAGATTTCTGGATTTTTCACTTGGAGATAAAAATTATTGATCATCAGATTAATGGCCAAGATAATGAATATAAAAAAGAAAGGAATGAGCCATTTTCCGATTGGTTGGTCCATGAAAAACAGGATATCGACAAAAGAAATCACGATTACAAGATATCCTGGACCACCTAAGTACATACTTTTTTTCCATAACGAGCGATACAATTGAAAAAAAGTTTTGACTGGTACTTCATTTTCTTGGATTCCCTCGACAAACCAGGCAAAAGTTGTCATGGTGGCAGGTAAGAAAAAAAACAGACTTCCTAAGAAAAAGAGGCTATTCCTGATATCGATTGCAGTAGTTACTACGACTAAAAAAAATGGGAGATTCACAAGTAATAAGCATAAATTACCCGCCAGAAAACTATATGCTAAACGAAACAGCTTCATGTAAACATTCGTTTCAAATGTTTGCTTTTTAAACATAGCCTTTCCTTTCTATCCTTTGACCCCAGAAGAAGCAATACCTTCAACAAAATATTTTTGCATGGCTAAAAAGACGATCGCAACTGGTAAAACAGACAACACAGACGCTGCCATGATCAAGGCATATTCCGTATCATACAATCCGACGAACATTTTTAATCCTAATTGGATCGTTTTATTTTCTGTAGATGACAGATAAATAAAAGGTCCCATGTAGTCATTCCATGTATTGACAAAAGTGATGATCGTCAAACTAGCCAAAGCTGGTTTAGTCAATGGTAAGATGATCCTGCGATAGATGCCCCATTCGGATAATCCATCGATTCTTGCACTTTCGCAAAGTGAATCGGGAATACTACTATAGTATTGTTTCAATAAAAATACGCCAAACGCACTAAATGCTTGTAACAAAATCAAAGAAAGTAACGTATCAGATAATCCTAATTGCCGCATCATGATAAATTGTGGGATCATATAGGATTGCCATGGAACAGCGATCGTACCAATATATGCAAGAAAAAGGAGGTTTCTTCCTTTAAAGTGCATTTTGGAAAATCCATAAGCAGCAAAGCTTGATGTAAATAACTGGATCAGCGTAATCACGATACTTAAAATAGCTGTATTTTTGAAAAAGGTCAATAATGGAATGCGTGTCCAAATGACCGAATAGTTTTCTGGATGCCAGGTTTTAGGTATCCATTGGATCGGAACCGAAAAGACATCATTGTTTGCTTTGAATGACGCAGAGATCATCCAGATAAAAGGGATCAAAGTGAGCAGTGAAAAAATTAGAAGTAACGTAAATACTAAAATTTTATGAAATGATTTTTTTTCTGATCGATTATTCATCCGTTTTCCTCCTTTACACTTTCTCTCGGATCTGATTCCATTTAAACTGGATGACTGTAATCACAAGGACGATGACAAACAAGACCATAGCAATCGCTGAAGCATAACCGAAATTGAATTTTACGAACGCTTCACTATAAACTTGATAAACTAACACATTGGTCGCACGCCCCGGTCCTCCATCAGTCATCACTTGAACAAGGTCAAAAATCTTGAAGCAGTTGATAACCAACATGATCGTCACAAAAAAGGTTGTTGGGCGCAATGCAGGCACGGTGATGTGGATGAATTGTTTCCATTTATTCGCACCATCCATTGCAGCTGCTTCGTACAATTCTTTCGAGATCCCTTGTAAGCCAGCTAAGTATAAAATCATGTAGTACCCCATTCCTCGCCAGACACTAACGATAATGATCGCTGTCAATGCCCAATCTGAACTAGACAACCAACCAGGGGGATTTTCGATAACCACACGTAAAAACTGGTTAATCGGTCCCATAGTAGGATGGAACAACATACTCCACACCACTGCGATTGCCACTAATGATGTGACATACGGAAAGAAAAAAGCTGTCCGAAAAAATTTGACTCCTTTGATTTTCTGATTCAATAAAATGGCCAAGCCCAATGAACATACCAATGTCACCGGAACCACACCGATCGTATACAAAAAGGTGTTTTTAAGAGAGAGCCAAAATGTATCATCCGATAACATGCGAGTGAAATTTTGCAGACCAACAAATTCGGGTGTACTAAAGGAATCCCATTTCATAAAGGCTAAAATCAATGAAAAAACAACAGGTACTAAAGTAAAAATCAAAAATCCAATAAAATTTGGCGCAATAAATGACCAAGCAATCAATGTATTTTTACGTTTTAGTTTACGTGAAGCTGACTTCGTTACTTCCATAGCTTGATGTTAAAAGAACCAATTGGTTCTTTTAACGCTCCCCCTTTCATTAAAGGCAATAACAGGTATTCCTGTTAGCTATACACTGAAGGCGCAGAGAAAGCACCTTCAGCATATAGTTGACAAGATAGCGGAGGAAAATCATTTATCCCCCTTATTTATTTGATATGAAAATGAAAGAAATCTTACACCTTCAAGACAAAATTGCCACACACCTTTTTATTCACTTTCTTGTTTTACTCGTTTTTCCATATTACCAATTGCTTCTTTTGGTGTTTCGTCTCCTACTAAAATCAGTTCATGTTCTTCTTGTAAAATCTTATCGATAGCTGGTCCGTTTTCATCCACTGGAAACTCAATAGCGATTTTCTCCGGCTTGAAAGCTGTTTGTGAGACTTCGTCATTTGGCATTCCGTTGTGGCTAAAGTACAACTCATTGATCGCATCTGTTCGATAAGAAGGTACTACACCTACTTCTGCTAATACTTTAGCTCCCGCTTCACCCGAACAAAAATCAAGGAATTTTTGCGCTAGTTCTTGTTCTTTCGAGTTCTTATTGATTGCAAAGGCTGTTGGTGACCCAAATGTTTGGATTTCCTTTCCTTTTTCATTTTGTGGCATTTGAGAAATCCCCCACTCCACATCTGTTGTTCCAGCATCGATATTAGTCAACAAAGCGCCCATGTACCAAGAGCCCATATACATCATGCCTGCCTTGGAGTTTTCAAATTGAGATTGATAGGTCACATTCGTCGACTTGGCCGTACCAAAATCCATCTGTGCTTGGTCTTCTTGCATCCGCAATACACGGTCATAGTACTCACCTAAAAATCCATAATCTGGCTCCACCAGATTTTTATTATTTTGCGCAGCAGCAATCGCTTGAACAGTCGAACGCCACGTATGTTGGTATGCACCGTATACTTGCTCTTCTGGTTTTGAAAGTTCTTTCGCTAATTCTTCGTATTCTTCCCAAGTCAAATTATCTGGATAAGGCAATCCTGCCTCATCAAATAAATTTTTATTATAATAAAGCACCCAAAAGTCTGTACGATACGGTTGCGCATAGGTTTTTCCATCAATATCATACATCTCGTAGCTTTCCATTGCAGGGTCTGTGTCTAAATCTTTGATGTGTGAAGATAGATCGACTAATTGATCTCTTAATGCATAGTTTGAATAAGACAAGAGATTTTTCATCGTCAACACGTCTGTCGAATCTCCGCTAGCTAACATCGTGGTCAATTTCGTATCATAATCATCTGAAGCAATATCTACTGGTTTCACTGTTACCCCAGGATTTTCCTTTTCAAATGCCCGAAAAAGTTTGTCAAATTCTGGCGTAGTATCATAATTCCATGTACTGACTGTCAACACCGTTCCGTCCGTTTGATCTTGTGCTTGGTTTTCATTTCCGCAGGCCCCCAACCATAGCCCTCCACTAACAAGTAATCCAGTAACTAAACTTTTTTTCCAAAACTTCATATTCCAATTCCCTCCATTTCTTTCATCTTAGTTTTTTACCAGTAACTGTACCAAACTTTTTTCAGTCTTATCATGGCTTCTACATAGTAGTAATCCCCCCAGATCATGCACTCCTTCACTCCTTTATTTGATTTTTTGTCATAGACTCCTTCAAGTAACAAGCCGTTCGATTGTGGCGAATCCACACTTGTATAATTAGTTGATAACGTTTTCATAATTGTGATAGCAACAGTCTGATAATATTCTTTTTTCGGATCGCTTAATGGCAGTTGCTTCGCCAGTTCCAATAAACCACACACCGCGATTGCCGCAGCGGAAGTGTCTCTTTCTTCACCACTGCCATCATGAAATACTAAATCCCAATAACAGATAGTGTCTTCTGGTAAGCAGTCGATGAAATAGTTAGCCAGTTTTTTGGCTGTTTCTAAAAACGTGTAATCACCTGTATGATTATAACTCAGTGTAAAGCCATAGATTCCCCATGCTTGCCCACGCGCCCAACAAGAATCATCTGAAAATCCTTGTTGTGTCTTACCACCGATTGCTTTGCCAGTTTTCGGATCAAAATAATACGTATGATATGTCGTAAAATTATCACGAACGATGTAACGTTGTGTTTGTTTGGCATGGGCATAGGCAGCTTCTTTATAACTGCTCTCTCCCGTCATATTAGATGCAAAATACAGAAGCGGTAAGTTCATCAGACAATCGATGATCATACGCCCACGTTGGTGCTCATCCTTTAAATCTCCCCAAGCTTGAATGATCTGTGTATTAACGTCATAACGCTTCATCAGCCGATCCGCTGCTTGAATTGCTAATTCTTTTGAAGATTCCCGTCGGTTCACTTGATAATCAGCTACTGCTGAGAGTGTGTACAAAAAACCGATATCGTGCGTTTCAAGCGCAATGTCATTTTCAAGGCGTTGACGAAAAGATGCCAATTGTTTTTCGATCGTTGCATCAGCCGCTTGGTCATTCATCAGTTCTTTTACTAGGAAGAGCATCCCTATCCAAAAACTAGCTGTCCAATCCGTGTTTTCCTCTGGAACGTAGACAAGGTCTACGCTCGCAGCAGGTGGTACGGTATCTTGAAAAAGTGTCAGATTTTTTTTGACTTTATTAGTTACAAAATCAATTTCATGTGTCAACCAATCAAATTGTGTCATTCCTACCTCCATTATCTAATCGTTAGTTCGATCGTTTGATTCTTTTGTTGGATCAGTAATTTTTGTCCTTTTTGCTCAATAACTGGCTGGATCACTGTTTCACCAGGTAAAGTCCCTGAAACAAGGGATACAAGCAAGTGTTTGCCTGAGGAGATCTCAGCTGAGACAAAAGGTATCATCGTACGTGGGTAAAAGAGATTCGTATTTGGTTCCGTTCGCACAACATCCGCTTTTTCATACCCGATGATGCCCTCGATCTTTGAGATTCCGATACTTGTTTTTGCTTCGATACTTAACGTGTCTGCTTTTGGCAAAGTCTGTTCGAGAGGGACACTAAAACCTCCGTCATAGGCATGTATAGAATCTGTTGTTTCAATTTCATGAACTCTGACATGACAGTTTTCCAGTGGAACGATCGTGGAATGAATTTTGACGTCTTCCCACGGAGACCACTCATGGATGATACGATCAGGTAGAACAGAAAAATCTAGGTCTAACCCTTTCGGACGGAAATAATGACCATCTTTTGCCAAAGCTAACGTACTGTCGTAAGCACCTTCGTAATACCAATAATCAGATTTTGGGACACTGAAACCGAAGCGTGTCGAATAGACGAATTTACTATATTTGGCATGTGGGAAGCTTTGCTGATTGACAAACTGCCCAGCTGGGAAAGCTTGAAGATGCGTCAATGACTGATTGTATTGGTAAAAATTTTTACTTTCCGGCAATGCTAGCGTCTTTTCTTCAATTTGTAGTGGACATATTTCTGCTTGCCAATACGGATGATCATCAGGTACAGCCAATAAGAGAAAACTCTTCATTGCCCAATAAGGAGAACCCGGTCCGTTATACCCTTCTCCAAACACTAGATTTTGATAATGATATCCAACAGTTAGAAGCCCATCTGTCGAGAAAATCTCTTTATCCATCCAGTTTTCTAAATGACGACTAAGCAACCCTTTGATCTCACCCCAAGGGAGTGCTTCCACATCCGCGAACACCAAGGCACTGAAAAAGCTCGCTTGGGCAAAGCGGTATGTCAAGCTACGACCAAAAGGTAATGCTTCGCCATTAGCATCAAACCAATATTTAAATGTTTGAGCAAAAAGAACGGCCCGCTCTTTGATCCGTTTTGTGCGGACTGGATCTTGCTCTGCCATAAAACGGGCATATACTAAGCTGTAATAATGGATCGCAAATGAGACGTAGTAATCATATTGCGTATCTGCCCCGTCAAAATACCAACCATTGTCATTGTAAAAATGCTCGATCACTTCAAAATCTTGATCGATTTGTTGCTGTGAATAGGATTTGCCACATTTTTTCAATGCGATATTCACCAAGATACGGAAAAAATACCAATTATTTTTAGGTATTTTATGCGAATTGACTGTGAATAACCATTCTGCCAAGTTCGTCTGTTCCATCGAAGTTAAACGTCCCCAGATTTTTTCAGGATTCAAAAGCAACGTCGTACTTATTGAAGCCATCTCGACAATCAACTGGTCATAGTCTGTTACTGTCCCCCAATACTCATCACTCTGTGGATCAGTCCCTGCAATGATTCCTTTCAGATAATCAGATGCTAATTCAGCATCATCTTCGTCGACCAGATAAGGACCAAATCCCCAGAGTGGTCGTAAAAATGCTTCAACTTCTCTTGTTGCCTCTGAATAGACGGTGCCATGTGTTCCTAGTTTTAATTTACCCGGTTGATTTTTGTAATAAGGACGTAACGGTGCCATTAACTGGCGAAAATTTTCTTGCCATTGTTTTTTTGTACGAAATTGTTGCATGTATATTCTCCCTTTCAATTAAAAATCCTTTGATAAACCCATAATATTCTCCGTAAACGATCACTTCATCGCCCACATTGATTGATGCTGCTTGTTCATTGAATACTTGGTAATCACTGGAACCACTTCTCAGAATAAAGCGATCGCCTTTTTCTATTTGTTCTTTACCATCTGATCGTATAATTTTTCCTTCGATTTTTACCCACTGATGCAATGGAACCTTCGCTGGCTGATATTCTTTTTCAGTAAAAACATGCGCCTTTTGCTGGATTTCTTCTTTGATTTGATTTTCAAAAGCCTTCTCTTGTTGTCGGCTATTTGTTTGACATCCTGTACAAAAACTAACGATAAAAATGAATTGTAATCCGAAGAGAAATCGTTTGATTTGGCTCCCCTCCTAATGAAATCGTTTTCTTTTACTAAATTTTACCTAAAATTAGTAAAAAGTCAACATTTTTTTGGTAAAAAAATAAACATTTTTACTTGCCTTTTTACTGAAATCACCTATACTATAATTAATAAAGTCTATTATCCGGAGGTAGCTTATGGCGACGATCACCGACATCGCAAAGGAAGCAGGCGTATCGATTTCTACTGTTTCACGCGTTTTAAATTATGATGATACACTCTCAGCAACAGAAGAAACCAAACGTAAAGTTTTCGAAATTGCAGAAAAGCTGAACTACACTAAATATAAAAAGAAGGCAAAAAAAAATGGCAATTCCCACTCAGCAAATGGACTGTTGAAAAAAAAAGGTGTCCTTGGTTTGATTACTTGGCGCACGAGTGACGAAGAACTAGAAGATATTTATTACATGTCCATTCGTTTAGCTGCCGAAAAACGTGCAGTAGAACTTGGCTATCACGTCATTAACTTTTCCCAAAACGAACAACATCAAATCCAAGCAGTCGATGGCATCTTAGCAATCGGTAAATTCACGCAAGAAAAAATTGATGAATTAAATACTACTGCGCCAAATCTATGCGTCGTCGGATCAAATTTTCCTTTTCACGATTATGACTGTGTCAATACTGATTTTGGTCAAGCCACTGAAGTCGCACTTACTCATCTCTTAGATTTAGGACATAAAAAGATTGCCTATATCGGTGCAGAAGAAAGTGCCAATCTCTACGGGTATCGAACCTACAAAACACCAACGACTAATACGTATATCGATATGATGAAACATCATCAGCTATTCGACGAAAAATATTTTTTCGTAAAAGAAAATAGTTCTCTTGACGTCAAAACGAGTGAATCACTGACAGAAAAAGCCTTAGTACAATGGCAAGACGATCTACCGACTGCCATTTTAGCCGCAAATGATGCTTTTGCTATCGGTATCATCCATACATTGAATGCTCATCAGATCCAAGTACCTAAACAGATCAGCGTGATGGGTATCAATGATTTATCAATTTCTCGCTACATCACGCCACCCCTTTCAACGGTCAGAGCTTATACAGAGGAAATGGGCGAAACAGGCATCAATCTTTTACACGAACGTATCCACTCCCCTGGTATTGCGAAACGAATCCTATTAGATACAGAATTAATCGTCCGTGGCTCAACTACCCCACCAAATAAAAAGAACTCATGATTGATAGATGAACTTCCGATAAATAAGCTAGAAAACCCGAATTTTTAAAACTTTGGGGTTTTCTAGCTTATTTACGAAGGAATTGCTTCTGAAACACCATTTATTCAGTTGCGAGGATGTGTGTGTCACTACCTCATTCCATTAAACAAGTCCCACGCTTACCGCTGATAATCACGTGCCCTCATTTACTTTTGATCGCAATCTCGATCTGGATTGTTTCTTCTTTCAGCAACTGATAAGTCGCTTGGATCAGCGTAGCTTCATTTTTTTGGCCATAGTGATCGTAATAACTTTCTTTGATCAACTGCACAGGTTTTGAAAAATACATCTCACACTTTTCTTTTTCTCCTGTGATACATACCGTTTTCCCTATAACTTCCACTGGATTCGTCGTTATAAAATTTTCAATAACTAACTGATTTTCTTTTTCGAATGTAAATGCATCACTCAAAACAAGTTGTCGTTTCGAACGATCCACTTCTATTGTCCGATCCATCTGGCGTAGTCCTATCTGCGAAGGATACGTGGAAGCCAATTCTGTCTTGAAGACTCCACCAGTTCTCGTTGATTGAAAACTCGTATGTTCTGCCGCAACAGCTCCAGGTAATTGGTAACTGTTCGCAACGATAGGAATACTATGCCCAAGTGCGCTGTTCACTAAGAAAAGATAACGTGTTTTTTCATCAAAGTAATCTTTTGTATATTCTCCCGCTCCAAGATCGGTAAGAAATAAGTCTTCTCTCGTACCAAATACGAAATGACCAATATCTATATGATTATGGCTTTCATCATTTCGTCCTCCCTTTGCTGCAAACACCAAATTTTCTTTCGAAGATTGAAGAACGCCCCATGCTACATCCTCAAAATAATGAAGGACTTCTTTTTGATCATTCACAATATGTCTTTTTGACCAGAGTAAATTACGTAATAAAGGGGCAAAACGATAACAATGATCAAAATCTAAGTCATTGATTCTCACAACTTCAGGAATTGCGACATGGAACCTTTCCTGACAGAAACTCAATAATCCACTTGGTAAGTCCGCTGGGTGGTAGTCGGAAAACGGTATAGCCTCTGTTTCAGCGAGCATCACATCATTAGGGAAAGCCGCGATCTTTTTCACTTTATCACCCAACAGATAGCGGTCATCATCATAAACTTGTTGGTATTTTTCTGCAAAATAAATATAATAACCAAATCCATATGCCCAATAGCTGACGCCTTCCTCACATGCGCCATCCATCCCAAAACTTCGTAAATAAGAGGCCATACAACGATCTACTTTCCTCAATATCTCCGCTTGTGATTTACCGCCTTTTTCTTGTATATCCAAGGCAGCCATACCAATCGAACCACCTACAACCGCACTCCAATTGTTCTCAAATGATTCAAACGGCCATGTGTTTGTTACAAAAGGAACGAAGAGTCGTCGATCGATTTCCGACCGGATTCGAAACATCAATAGTTCAGATAATTCTTTCTCAAACAACTTGACTATCTCTGCTAACATTTGTCCTGTCTCAGCTGCAAATAAATCGATCCATGTCGGGGAATCCACACGAAAGTGATTCGCTTCAATTGGTAAATGAGCTGGTAAACTCCAACTATACTCATTGCAGATCCCCCACAAAACTTGTTCTAACCCTTCAACTACTTCGGCTTCTTTTTTTTGCAATAAGGACAACGCCAAGACAGTAGCATGTTTACGTCTTGCAAAGTACGCCTTCTCAAAAACCAATCGCTCTCCAGTCATCAAAAACTCTCTATACCCCGAGACTGGCAACTCAGGAACTACTTTATTCGTAAGATACTCTTTTTTGGCTTCTGACAGTTGCTTCAAAAAGTATTTTTTCATTGCTTATCCTTTCATCGGCTGATCATTCATGCCCCACAATTCAATTTGCGTCAATGCAGGAAACGGCGATGGGTCATTCGCTTGAATAAGATCACAAAAGCGAATAGTTTTGGTCTTTCTTGCACTAAATGAAAAATATTGTGGTTGAGCTGTTTTTTCGGTCGCAAACGTTTCACTAGTTCCATCGTCAAACTGAATCGTCACATTCGTCCAGTAACTATCATGTGGAAAGTCTGCTCGCCATGTAAAACCAACTTTATCCAATTGGACCTCTCGACCAAAACCAATCGTCAAAGCTGCATCAGCTTGCTGATTGATGCCCCAAGATTGAAATGGGTATGAACCATGAGAATGATTCGCGTATACGCCATCAATCGCATTACATGCAAAGAAAGTGGCATCATTTCTCGTTTCCACATTTGCACTCGCATGTGGATACGCACCAGTTTCTTCTTTTTGATCATGCGGATTCAACGCTAAATTACGATACATCTTCACTTCCTCTTCAGAAGCACAACGAACACTTAGATAATGTCGTCCCCCAGAAAAACGAGTCTCCGGTCTGGCTTTGATACGATTGGAATGAAATGATACTTCATAGGTCCATTTATTTCCTGGTAGATAGATCAGTGAACTTTCTAAAGTTTCATCTAGTTTGACCCATAGGTACCTCCCAGACTCATCCATTTCGACAGCAATTTGATCTCCTTCTTGGTACTCAAATTTTCTCATAGACAAATGCACAAAATTTTCTGCTGTCACAACCAAATCTTTTTCTATTTCTTCTTCTCCTTGAAAACTTTTTCTTGGAACTCTTTCTTTATCATAAATCGCTAATGTTAACTTCGTCATTTCACTACCCCCTAGTGATCATTTTTATCTATTATAACGTGACTGGCAAGAAAAGAAAACGATTTATTTTACTAAATATTTAGTAATTTAATTTTCGTTATTTAGTTAGAAATACTATTTCCATTTCTAATAAATTCAGATTCAAACTTGTTACTACTGCTAAAAATCATTGTTACCAACTGAATATCTCACTACATATTTATATCCATAAAATAAGTTTTTATTTAAAATAAAATTAGATTAAGTAAATAAATAACCTTGTATCTCTAACTAAAATTACACAAAATCAATTATATTCATTATTAAATTTAAGAAAAATGAGATTCAGCATAACGTTTTATCTATTTAAAATAATATTTCATCTAATTCACAAATGAAATTCACCGCTTAAAAATAAGTTTTATCAAAGATAATGCCAAAAAAAGTCGGGTAAATCATCGCTCATCGGAAATAGTTAAATAAAAATGTGAAAATAATGATAAAAAAATTGATTAAATTTTAAATAACTAATACACTATTAGTAATAACTATATTTTCATCTTCTAAAGTGTACTTATTATCAAATTCTACATTTGTCTTAAAGAAAGGTTTCTCTCATGAATAATTTACCTATGACATTACAATTAGATAATCAATTCAAACGACAGTATAACTTACTACAGTTTATACGTACGCACCAAAGTAAGAATTTAACCCTTAGTGATCTATCACAAAAATTAGGAATTTCAAAACCAACTTTACGAAAAGATATCGATATTATCAATCATTCCTTACCTACGATTGATTTTCAGATTACTTACAATGAACAAGGATTCTTACAAATAGACCCTCAAGAAATCTCTGTCGATTCAGTCATTACTATACTAGCTAAAGATACAACCATTTATCGTATGATGGATCTATTGCTTCATAACAAAACGTATAGTACAGAACAATTATCGGACTACTTGATGATCTCTCGTAGTTCAATTTTCAATATCATTCGTCATATGAATGAAGTACTGAAAGAGTATCGCATATCGAAAGCAACCGGTCCGCTCACTTTTATTGGCAAAGAAGAAGATATTCGTTTTTTACTCTTTTCTTTTTATTCAAGCTTTGGTGATAGTCAGATCATCGATTCTGATAGCAATCACCATGCGCATTCAATTATCGCTCATGGTCGAAAAAGTGGGATAACTTTTCTACATTTTAGCCATTTTCGTTTTTCGCTTTGGTTATCGATTGCTAAAGTTAGAGGGCAGTCTAAAAATTTTTGTCACTTTAACAATAGCACCGTTGCTTTAGTCAAAAAAATCGAGGCAATCAGCTGATTGAACATCTGATTGCCTCCTACTATTCTTCACACTTCAAGCTAACGATTCCTGAATCAGAATCGCTATGGCTGTATCTTGTTTTTTTACATTGTGTCTCTTATTCAAATTGGCAAGGATTAGATGAAGAACGAACCTACGCCTTTCGTTGTCAAGAAGGTGCAGTGGTGGTCGATGCAGTCCAACGTTTTTTATTACAGGTTTTTCCAAAACAGATGCTGGATAATGGTGCTTTAGATAAAATCGAAGCCTTCTTGATCAATACGAGATTACTCTCAAAGATGAGCCCTTCATATGAAATGACCTCTGTTGCTTTGATTGATTTAATGAAAAAAAAATACCCAGAGCTTTTTCACCTTTGGCTTCAGCATTTAGAGCGATTAAAAGTCCATCCGATGTTTGAGTTCACACATCTTGATCATTTAGCTGCTAGCCTGACCACGTTCCATGCAACGATTTTAAGGATCAACTCACAACAACCTCTGAGGGTCATCGTAGCACTACAAAGTTGTCCCTCGATGGACGATTATATTATTCAAGAAGCAGAATTACTCTTCTTGCGACAAATCTCAGTCAAATTTGTGATTGAACAACCAGTGACAAAAAAAGAAATCAATGATCATCAAGCCAACCTGATCATCTGCAACTATGATCTACATGTAAACGAAGATTTCCCGTGTCCGATTCACCGTTTGCCTAATATTCCTACACAAGAGGATTGGGCGCTTCTAATGGATAGAATCACTCATTTAAATTCAGCCACTTCCACAACAAACTATACAGGCTATTTTTAATCACTTAGATATTTTTCCTGGCGTATATTATCCGTTCGTATATATGTCTCAATGCCGATAACGTCAAACAAAGAAAAAAGCACCAACGTATAGACTACATTAGTGCCAAAATACCGGCGGCCGGGGTCGAACCGGCACGATCGTGAGATCACTGGATTTTGAGTCCAGCGCGTCTGCCAATTCCGCCACGCCGGCAAATAAATAGATAAAAACTGGGGTAGCTGGATTCGAACCAACGCATGAGGGAGTCAAAGTCCCTTGCCTTACCGCTTGGCTATACCCCAATAATAAAGGGCGAATGATGGGAATCGAACCCACGAGTGTCGGAGCCACAATCCGATGCGTTAACCACTTCGCCACATCCGCCATAATAAAATAATTTGTTATTTAATTTCCGAATAAAAAACTAAGATGTGGTCATCTTAGTTAATACCGGCGGCCGGGGTCGAACCGGCACGCCCTCAACGGGCACTGGATTTTGAGTCCAGCGCGTCTGCCAATTCCGCCACGCCGGCAATGTAATTAGTACTAAGGCGGTAACCGGATTTGAACCGGTGATGAAGGTTTTGCAGACCTCTGCCTTACCACTTGGCTATACCGCCATTATACTATTTTAAGCTATAAATTAATATTTATAGGACTGGGGTAGCTGGATTCGAACCAACGCATGAGGGAGTCAAAGTCCCTTGCCTTACCGCTTGGCTATACCCCAATGAAAAAAAGGCGAATGATGGGAATCGAACCCACGAATGTCGGAGCCACAATCCGATGCGTTAACCACTTCGCCACATCCGCCATGGCAGGGGCAGCAGGAATTGAACCCACACTAACGGTTTTGGAGACCGCTGTTCTACCTTTAAACTATGCCCCTATAAAATGGAGGAGAGTGGATTCGAACCACTGAACCCTAAGGAACGGATTTACAGTCCGTCGCGTTTAGCCACTTCGCTACTCCTCCATGGTGGCGCGGGACAGAATCGAACTGCCGACACACGGAGCTTCAATCCGTTGCTCTACCAACTGAGCTACCGCGCCATAAAGAATAAATTATTTATTTTTTTAATTGAATAGAAATGACGGTCCCGACGGGAATCGAACCCGCGATCTCCTGCGTGACAGGCAGGCATGTTAACCCCTACACCACGGAACCAAATCATTATGGAGGTTAACGGGATCGAACCGCTGACCCTCTGCTTGTAAGGCAGATGCTCTCCCAGCTGAGCTAAACCTCCAATGTATCCAATTAAATGACCCGTACGGGATTCGAACCCGTGTTACCGCCGTGAAAGGGCGGTGTCTTAACCGCTTGACCAACGGGCCAGTAAAACATCAATTACGGAGAGTAAGGGATTCGAACCCTTGAGACAGTTTGCACCATCTACATGATTTCCAATCATGCTCCTTCGGCCTCTCGGACAACTCTCCAGAGTGAAAGAAGCTCATTACTCTTCTCATAAATGAGAACTCCGGCAGTAGGACTCGAACCTACGACATCATGATTAACAGTCATGCGCTACTACCAACTGAGCTATGCCGGAATAATAATACCAGCGTGGCGGCGTCCTACTCTCACAAGGGGCAACCCCTCACTACAATCGGCGCTAAGAAGCTTAACTTCTGTGTTCGGCATGGTTACAGGTGTATCCTTCTCGCCATCGCCACCACACTTGGTGTTATCTATGTTTGAGTAAATCTTGTTCACTCAAAACTGGATTTGAAGTATCAGTAAGAAACTCTCCGAGTTTTTCATTTTATTTTGGTTAAGTCCTCGATCGATTAGTATCAGTCCGCTCCATACATCACTGTACTTCCACTCCTGACCTATCTACCTGATCATCTCTCAGGGATCTTACTTTCTTAAAGAAATGGGAAATCTCATCTTGAGGTGGGCTTCACACTTAGATGCTTTCAGCGTTTATCCCTTCCCTACATAGCTACCCAGCAATGCCCTTGGCAGAACAACTGGTACACCAGCGGTAAGTCCATCCCGGTCCTCTCGTACTAAGGACAGCTCCTCTCAAATTTCCAACGCCCGCGACGGATAGGGACCGAACTGTCTCACGACGTTCTGAACCCAGCTCGCGTGCCGCTTTAATGGGCGAACAGCCCAACCCTTGGGACCGACTACAGCCCCAGGATGCGACGAGCCGACATCGAGGTGCCAAACCTCCCCGTCGATGTGGACTCTTGGGGGAGATAAGCCTGTTATCCCCAGGGTAGCTTTTATCCGTTGAGCGATGGCCCTTCCATGCGGAACCACCGGATCACTAAGCCCGACTTTCGTCCCTGCTCGACTTGTAGGTCTCGCAGTCAAGCTCCCTTCTGCCTTTACACTCTTCGAATGATTTCCAACCATTCTGAGGGAACCTTTGGGCGCCTCCGTTACTCTTTAGGAGGCGACCGCCCCAGTCAAACTGCCCATCTGACACTGTCTCCCACCACGATTAGTGGTGCGGGTTAGAGTGGCCATAACGCAGGGGTAGTATCCCACCAGCGCCTCCATCGAAACTAGCGTTCCGATTTCTACGGCTCCTACCTATCCTGTACATGCGGTACAGACACTCAATATCAAACTACAGTAAAGCTCCATGGGGTCTTTCCGTCCTGTCGCGGGTAACCTGCATCTTCACAGGTACTAAAATTTCACCGAGTCTCTCGTTGAGACAGTGCCCAAATCGTTACGCCTTTCGTGCGGGTCGGAACTTACCCGACAAGGAATTTCGCTACCTTAGGACCGTTATAGTTACGGCCGCCGTTTACTGGGGCTTCAATTCGTACCTTCGCTTACGCTAAGCACTCCTCTTAACCTTCCAGCACCGGGCAGGCGTCAGCCCCTATACTTCATCTTACGATTTTGCAGAGACCTGTGTTTTTGATAAACAGTCGCTTGGGCCTATTCACTGCGGCTGATCTGACGATCAGCACCCCTTCTCCCGAAGTTACGGGGTCATTTTGCCGAGTTCCTTAACGAGAGTTCTCTCGCTCACCTTAGGATTCTCTCCTCGACTACCTGTGTCGGTTTGCGGTACGGGTCGTTGTTTTCTCACTAGAAGCTTTTCTCGGCAGTGTGACGTCAGGAACTTCGGTACTATTATTTCCCTCCCCATCACAGCTTGTCCTTAAAGTTAGAAGCATTTGACTCCTATCAAGACTTACTGCTTGGACAGACATTTCCGATCGTCTGCATTCCTTAGCCTCCTGCGTCCCTCCATTGCTCAAACAAAAACAACGAGTACAGGAATATCAACCTGTTGTCCATCGCCTACGCCTGTCGGCCTCGGCTTAGGTCCCGACTAACCCTGGGCGGACGAGCCTTCCCCAGGAAACCTTAGTCATTCGGTGGACAGGATTCTCACCTGTCTTTCGCTACTCATACCGGCATTCTCACTTCTAAGCGCTCCAGCAGTCCTCACGATCTACCTTCAACGCCCTTAGAACGCTCTCCTACCAATACACCTAAAGGTGTACTCCACAGCTTCGGTAATATGTTTAGCCCCGGTACATTTTCGGCGCAGGGTCACTCGACTAGTGAGCTATTACGCACTCTTTAAATGGTGGCTGCTTCTAAGCCAACATCCTAGTTGTCTGTGCAACCCCACATCCTTTTCCACTTAACATATATTTTGGGACCTTAGCTGGTGGTCTGGGCTGTTTCCCTTTCGACTATGGATCTTATCACTCACAGTCTGACTCCCGGATATGAATGAATGGCATTCGGAGTTTATCTGAATTCGGTAACCCGAGATGGGCCCCTAGTCCAAACAGTGCTCTACCTCCATCATTCTCAATTCCGAGGCTAGCCCTAAAGCTATTTCGGAGAGAACCAGCTATCTCCAAGTTCGTTTGGAATTTCTCCGCTACCCACACCTCATCCCCGCACTTTTCAACGTACGTGGGTTCGGTCCTCCAGTGCGTTTTACCGCACCTTCAACCTGGACATGGGTAGATCACATGGTTTCGGGTCTACGACTACATACTCAAACGCCCTATTCAGACTCGCTTTCGCTGCGGCTCCGTCTCTTCAACTTAACCTCGCATGCAATCGTAACTCGCCGGTTCATTCTACAAAAGGCACGCCATCACCCATTAACGGGCTTTGACTTGTTGTAGGCACACGGTTTCAGGTTCTATTTCACTCCCCTTCCGGGGTGCTTTTCACCTTTCCCTCACGGTACTGGTTCACTATCGGTCACTAGGGAGTATTTAGCCTTGGGAGATGGTCCTCCCGGATTCCGACGGAATTCCTCGTGTTCCGCCGTACTCAGGATCCTCCTAGGTGCCTTCCAAATTTCATCTACGGGGCTTTCACCCTCTCTGACTGACTTTTCCAAGTCATTCGACTATCTGAAAGAACTACCATATTGGAGTCCTACAACCCCAATGAGCAAGCTCATTGGTTTGGGCTTTTCCCGTTTCGCTCGCCGCTACTCAGGGAATCGAATTTTCTTTCTCTTCCTGCAGGTACTTAGATGTTTCAGTTCTCTGCGTCTACCTCGTATACGCTATGTATTCACGTATACGTAACATCCTATAAAAGATGCTGGGTTCCCCCATTCGGAAATCTCTGGATCATAGCTTACGTACAGCTCCCCAAAGCATATCGGTGTTAGTCCCGTCCTTCATCGGCTCCTAGTGCCAAGGCATCCACCGTGCGCCCTTATTCACTTAACCTTATCAACCTTGCGGTTGGGTTTTGATCTTTCTTCTAGCGATAGAAGTCCAATCAAGAAAAATAAGCAATTGAACTTATTAAAAAACTCATTCAACGCGGTGTTCTCGGTTTGTATTACTTACATTTTTACTTCAATATCCAGTTTTCAATGAACAAAATTTTGAGAGTAGACCTCTCAAAACTGAACAAAGTATCGACAAACGTGTGTAGTCTCCGTAATATTCCTTAGAAAGGAGGTGATCCAGCCGCACCTTCCGATACGGCTACCTTGTTACGACTTCACCCCAATCATCTATCCCACCTTAGGCGGCTGGCTCCAAAAAGGTTACCTCACCGACTTCGGGTGTTACAAACTCTCGTGGTGTGACGGGCGGTGTGTACAAGGCCCGGGAACGTATTCACCGCGGCGTGCTGATCCGCGATTACTAGCGATTCCGGCTTCATGTAGGCGAGTTGCAGCCTACAATCCGAACTGAGAGAAGCTTTAAGAGATTAGCTTAGCCTCGCGACTTCGCGACTCGTTGTACTTCCCATTGTAGCACGTGTGTAGCCCAGGTCATAAGGGGCATGATGATTTGACGTCATCCCCACCTTCCTCCGGTTTGTCACCGGCAGTCTTGCTAGAGTGCCCAACTAAATGATGGCAACTAACAATAAGGGTTGCGCTCGTTGCGGGACTTAACCCAACATCTCACGACACGAGCTGACGACAACCATGCACCACCTGTCACTTTGCCCCCGAAGGGGAAGCTCTATCTCTAGAGTGGTCAAAGGATGTCAAGACCTGGTAAGGTTCTTCGCGTTGCTTCGAATTAAACCACATGCTCCACCGCTTGTGCGGGCCCCCGTCAATTCCTTTGAGTTTCAACCTTGCGGTCGTACTCCCCAGGCGGAGTGCTTAATGCGTTAGCTGCAGCACTGAAGGGCGGAAACCCTCCAACACTTAGCACTCATCGTTTACGGCGTGGACTACCAGGGTATCTAATCCTGTTTGCTCCCCACGCTTTCGAGCCTCAGCGTCAGTTACAGACCAGAGAGCCGCCTTCGCCACTGGTGTTCCTCCATATATCTACGCATTTCACCGCTACACATGGAATTCCACTCTCCTCTTCTGCACTCAAGTCTCCCAGTTTCCAATGACCCTCCCCGGTTGAGCCGGGGGCTTTCACATCAGACTTAAGAAACCGCCTGCGCTCGCTTTACGCCCAATAAATCCGGACAACGCTTGCCACCTACGTATTACCGCGGCTGCTGGCACGTAGTTAGCCGTGGCTTTCTGGTTAGATACCGTCAAGGGGTGAACAGTTACTCTCACCCTTGTTCTTCTCTAACAACAGAGTTTTACGATCCGAAAACCTTCTTCACTCACGCGGCGTTGCTCGGTCAGACTTTCGTCCATTGCCGAAGATTCCCTACTGCTGCCTCCCGTAGGAGTTTGGGCCGTGTCTCAGTCCCAATGTGGCCGATCACCCTCTCAGGTCGGCTATGCATCGTGGCCTTGGTGAGCCGTTACCTCACCAACTAGCTAATGCACCGCGGGTCCATCCATCAGCGGCACCGTAAAGCGCCTTTCAAAACGAAACCATGCGATTTCGATTGTTATACGGTATTAGCACCTGTTTCCAAGTGTTATCCCCTTCTGATGGGCAGGTTACCCACGTGTTACTCACCCGTTCGCCACTCCTCTTTTCCCGGTGGAGCAAGCTCCGGTGGGAAAAGAAGCGTTCGACTTGCATGTATTAGGCACGCCGCCAGCGTTCGTCCTGAGCCAGGATCAAACTCTCATAATATGCTAGTTCCTCACAGCGAAAGCTGATGTGGAACTGTAGTTCGAAATTTACTTTCGAACATCATATAGTTCATTTGTTAAGCTCAATTGTTTGCTAGCATATTGCTTGCTTGTTAAAAATGTTTGTTGTCTTGAATTGAATCAAGACGCCCTACACATTTGGTTTGTCTTACTTTGTTCAGTTTTCAAAGGTCTATTCTTTCTTATTTAACAACTTTTATATCTTAACATTTCTTTAAGAAATTGTCAATAAGTTTTTCTTTCTTAACTTAGAAAGTTGTTTGTCGTTGTTTCTTGGCGACTTCATTAATATATCATGTCAGTTGTTATTTGTCAACAAATTTTTTGTTGGTATATTAAGGTTTTTATCACCTCATTTTTAACGACTCCGTTATTATAACACAGCATCAAAACCTCGTCAACATTTAAATTCAACAATTTATCATGACGTTTCTTACTGCTTTGTCAGAACAAATAATAATATATCAAGGACTTAAAAAAATTGCAATAGAAAAAATGCTTTTTTCAACGATTATTTTCAAAGCCGAATATTCGTAGAAGATGTTTAAAAATCAACAGTTTTTTGATGTTATTTAATTGTATTATTCTAGTATTTCTCAATTAAAGTTCGTCTCTTTTTAAGGGGAAAGCTACGTAAGAACTTCTTAGAAATCAATAGCCTAGGGAAGTTTGTCGATAAACCCATAAAAAAAACAAGCAAAGTCATCACTTTACTTGTCTTCTGTTCGTACAATTGGTACAAAAATTCTAAAAATCGTCCCTTGCCCCACTACACTCTCTGCTAATATTCTTCCTTTATAGCTTTCTACAAGTTGTTTGGCAATCGACAATCCTAAGCCATTTCCACCTTTTGTTCGTGCTCTTGCTTTATCTACACGATAAAAACGATTAAATATTTTCTTCAAGTCCTCTTCAGGTATTCCCTCACCAAAATCTTGGATCGCGATCTCAAATTCGCTAAGCGTGGATGAAATGGAGATATGGACTTCTTTTCTTGTCGTTGAATACTTTACCGCATTATCTAAAATGATGATAATCAATTGTTCAAAATGATTTCTAAAAATTTGTAGTGTTACTTCTTTAGGTAAGTCATCATCCAGTGTAATAACATAATCAGGATAAAGTAATTTAAAATTATTGAATACTTGGTAAGTCACTTCTTTTGCATTCGTCGTTTCGTTGGCATAATAAACATCCACTTGCTCTGCACGTGATAGATCTAGCATTTCTTGTACTAAGCTTTTCATCCGACTGATTTCTTGCATACTTGCAGTTAGGGATTCTTCTAAAATTTCGGGATCATCTTTCCCCCAGCGATTCAATAAGCTGAGATGCCCTTCAATAATTGCTACAGGTGTTCTTAATTCATGTGATACATCTTCCACAAATTGTTCTTGTTGTTCGATATACAGACGCATACGATCTAGCATTTCATTGAAGATCTCAGCAAGGTCTGCTAACTCATCATCTGTATCAATCTCTGGCATATGGATATCTGATTGTGGATCTTTACGGATCGTATCCATCGTATCTCGTAATACTTTTAACGGTTTTAAGAAGTAGGAAGATAGGAAGAAACCTAAGATACTACTTAGTATCAAGGAGACAATCTCTAGCACGATCAAAGTCAACAAAAGATTATTTCTTATATCATAGAAAGATGAAAGTTCATAAAACGTTTGAGTATAGCCGATTTTTTCTCTTGTTTGTTTAGAATAAATAGGTTGGATCGATAAAAAGCCAGTTTTCCCGTCTAAAGTAACGATCGTTGGGATCTTCCTGGTCGTTTGGATCAATGAACGACTTTTTTCGTGTGTTTTAAAAATCAATTTTTCATCCAGATCGTAAACATACAGATCCATCGATGCTTGACCAAGTTCGGAAATAAAGGAGTCGATTTTCATCAAGTTCCCTTCAATGACAGCAGTATCATCTCCAGTACCACCGGTTTGGTCAGCGTTCGTTAAGTTTCGATAGGCATTGATCAATGTCAACTCCTCATCTGAATTTGATAAACGAGAAGCCGCTTCAGAAATGGTATGTTCGACATTTGCTCTTTCCTTAGCTACGATCAGATTGATCGATGATTTATAGGTGATCACTGCAAAAATCGTAAAGACGACAAATATGAAGAAAGAACTTGCAAAGGCCCACTTGATCGTCAAGGATGGACCTTTAAGTTCTCTTTTTTCGGTTTGATTGTAATTGCTCACGAGCGCATCACGTAACCAGTCCCACGTACTGTTTGAATATAGCTTTCCTCACCAGGAACGTCGATTTTATTACGGAGATAACGAATATACACATCCACTACGTTTGTTTCCACTTCGGTTTCGTAGCCCCAAACTTTGTTTAATAAAACATCCCGTGCAAGTACCACGTTGACATTTTCCATCAAAGTAAGTAATAGTTCATATTCACGCTTCGTTAATTCAATGACTTCATTGCCACGACGTACGACTCTATTTTCTTTTTCGATCGTTAAGTCGCGATAAGTGATCGTTGTTTGTTTTGCCACATTTTTGTCTCCTTCGATGTCGATGCGGCGTAATAAAGCACGTAGACGCGCTAACAATTCTTCGATTGCAAATGGTTTGACGATGTAATCATCTGCACCATGATCTAAACCAGAAACTCTATCAATGACAGAATCTCTCGCAGTCATCATGATAATTGGTGTATTTTTCGCTTGGCGTACGCGACGACAAACTTCAAGTCCGTTCAATTCAGGTAACATCAAGTCTAATAAAATTGCATCCCACTCATTATTCAAAGCAGCATCCAGACCTGTTCGTCCGTTGTAATGTACTTCAGCATTATACCCTTCATGTTTTAATTCTAACTCGACAAATCGGGCTAAGTTTTTCTCATCTTCAATGATTAGAATATTACTCATTCAATTTTGTCCTTTCTCTCCTAGGCTTCTAAACTCCATTATTATACCAATAGTTAATTTAAAATCTATAATCATTTTATCATGGAATACTATTTTAAAAAAGAACTGAAGTCGCCCTCTATAAAATGACCTCAGCTCTTTCATTTATTACTTATTTGTTTAGCATGTTGAAGAATAAAGAAGCTGATTAATCTTCGTTATACCATGAGTAATGGAAGATTCCTTCTTTGTCAACACGTTCATACGTGTGTGCGCCAAAATAATCACGTTGTGCTTGGATGATATTTGCAGGCAAACGTTCGGCTCTGTATGAATCAAAGTAAGCAATCGCTGAAGAGAATGTTGGTACCGGTACGCCTGCTTGAACAGCTAATGCAACAACTTCTCGCACGGCTTGTTGGTATTTCTTAGTGATCTCAACAAAGTAGTCATCCAATAATAGATTTTCAATGTCAGGATTGTTTTCGTAGGCATCAGTGATTTTTTGTAAGAAACGAGCACGGATGATACAGCCGGCACGCCAGATTTTTGCAATTTCACCGAATGGTAAATCCCAGCCATAGTCTTTCGATGCGACACGTAGCTGTGCAAACCCTTGTGCATAGCTCATGATTTTGCTGAAGTATAACGCTTCACGAATTTTTTCGATAAATTCTTTTTTATCGCAGTTGAATTCAAAATCATTCGTATGTGTCAAGATTTTGCTTGCTTGTACACGTTCATCTTTGTATGCAGAGATATAACGGGCAAAGACAGACTCTGTGATCAATGGAAGTGGCACACCAAGGTCTAAAGCACTTTGACTTGTCCATTTCCCTGTTCCTTTATTCCCTGCAGCATCAAGGATCACGTCTACGATCGGTTGACCTGTACCTTCATCGTCTTTACGTGTCAAAATGTCCGCAGTGATTTCGATCAAGTAGCTATCTAATTCACCTTCGTTCCATTCTTTGAAGATATCAGCCATCTCATCGACAGATAAACCTAAAATATTTTTCATCAAGTCATAAGATTCAGCAATCAGTTGCATATCACCATACTCGATCCCATTGTGGACCATTTTGACATAATGACCTGCACCATTTGGACCAATGTAAGTTACACAAGGGGTGCCGTCTTCTGCTTTTGCAGAAATTTGTTCAAGGATCGGTGCAACTAATTCATACGCTTCTTTTTGTCCACCAGGCATGATCGAAGGTCCTTTCAACGCACCTTCTTCTCCACCTGAAACACCAGTCCCGATAAAATTGATACCAGAGTTGGCTAATTCTTCATTTCGACGAATCGTATCTTGGAAGAAGGTATTCCCGCCATCGATCAAAATATCACCTTTGTCTAAATGTGGTAATAATTCTTGGATCGTTGCATCTGTTGCTGGTCCTGCTTTGACCATCAAAAGAATACGACGTGGTTTTTCGATTGAATCAACAAATTCTTCGATCGTGTATGTTGCTTTGAAGTTTTTGTCTGGATGTTCTTCTACCACATCTGTTGTTTTTGCTCCTGTACGGTTGAATAGTGCAACAGAGTAGCCGCGGCTTTCAATGTTAAGGGCTAGATTTTTACCCATGACGGCCATTCCGACAACGCCGATTTGTTGTTTTGACATATAAACTCCTCCTACATATGGGATGTTCTCCCTAATCTCTCTAATTATAGCTTAACATAGCTTACTTGCAAACCAAATAAGTACGAATCGGTGATGTTTCTTACTTCTTATCATTCCGAATACAATTGTTATTTCAGAATCAAAAAAATAAACCTCAAGGCTCCATGGTTAGCCTTGAGGTTTTACATTTTCTAAATAAAATGTATTAAGCTTCTTTAGACATTACGTCCTTACCATCGTAGTAACCACAACTTGCACATACGTGATGGCTTTTTTTCATTTCACCACAGTTTGGACATTCGTTCAATCCTTTGATTGTCAATTTGTAATGAGTACGACGTTTTGCTTTTTTAGCTTTCGATGTTCTTCTAGCTGGTACTGCCATTTTGCTACACCTCCTTGTAAAGTCTCGTATCAATATTTGATACAATATATTCCAATCTTACGCGTTATCATCTTCTTCTGATGCTGAATCAAAAAATTCTGATAGTTTTGCAAGACGAGGATCTACTTTTGTCTCAGCTTCTTCCGTTTTGCGTTTTTCGTACTCTTCTTCGGATAGCACTTCCCAATCGTTCCCTTTCGGTAATTCAGTGGAATGCTCTTCTTCTTCTGTGAGTACACGCATCGGAATCGCCAATAAAATGTTGTCTTCGATCGACTCTGTCACATCTAGATGCGTTCCTTCGATTAAGAGGATCTCTTCTGAAGGTAACTGTACATCTCTACGTTGGTATTGCTCCATCGTCATAAACAATTCATCTACAGACAGTTTGATTGGTAATTCAACTGGTGTCAATGAACGAGTGGACGGAACAGTCAGTGTCGTCTGCGCAGTGTAATGAACGAGATAGCCTTTGTTATCTACTGAGACTAGACCTTCGACTTCCACAGGCGCAACATCTAAAATTGAATCGTCTCGCTTCATAAGAGCCTTTTTTACGTCAAGGGTCTCATGAAAAGTTAACGGTGTCTCTTGGTATTTTCTCAATTCCAATAAAGACCATTTCATAGTTTCATCACTCCTAAGCAACAAAAGCTATTATACAGGGCAAAAAGTCGGTTGTCAATGAAATTTTCTTGACACCTTACACTTCATAAAAAAACACAGAGCGTTTTTCTCATCTACGTGAGATTTATTCGCTCTGCGTTTACTTTGTCGCTAGCTATCACCGTTTGATCAGATATCAAATGTATTGGATCAATTGCATTAAAATAGGTACAACGAACACAAATAGTAAGGTACTCGTCGTGACAAGATTCGTTGCATACTTCACATCACCGTGTGCTTCATTTGCAAGGATTGGTAAGACAGCTAGCATAGGTGTAGCTGACTGTACGATCAACGTTTGTTTCAGTAGAGGGGCTAGTTCTGCACCAAAGGCATATTTACCTATTACCATCAGTCCAATCAATATAGCTGGTGCTAAGATAAATCGACCGATCAAAGCCACGATCGTATCCCGATCAAATCGAATACTTTTCAACCCTGCATCGTATAAAACAATTCCGATATAGATCAATGATAATGGCGTCACGATCCCGCCTACATAATTTAGTGTTGAATTGACAAAATCAGGTACAGGGATCTCTAACACCAAGAAGAAAAGCGCAAGGATAAAACCTAATAAAGGCGCTGGCAAAAGCTTTTTCCAATTCAGCTTCGTTTTCTTTTCTGTTCGATCTTTTGTCGGGTCATCATTAGCGATCAAAAACACACCAAATGCCCAGGTCGATACGGTATTTGTCACATAATAAATTAAAAAGTAAGGTAAAGAGGCTTCGCCAAAAAGGGCAATATTGAGTGGCAAGCCAATAAATATCGTATTGGCATTCACTACTGCATTCATAAAAATCCCCCGTCTACCTGGTTGTATCTTGAGTAATTTTGTTAGTACATAAGCAATCAAGTAGGAAATGATCACTGCAGCGATCGGATATATCAAACTTCCAGATAGTTCAATCAAACTGCTTTTAGTTAAATTCTTCATAACTGAAACAAAAATCGAGGCGGGTAAAGCTACTTTAGTGATCAAGGAAGAGATACTTCCCCCAAACTGTTCATCAAACCACCCCAAGCTTTTTAGTACATAGCCTAATCCAATCATCAAGATTATACTGATCACACTTTCAATTGATTGAAAAAATACCATTTCTTCCATCTCCTCAGTAACCATTTAGTGAAGCAATCTCTTTGTAGATATGAGCCAGCACTGCTCAAACATGTTGCTTCTTCTATTTTTTGTTTTAATCTAAAAGACGATTCGCGTGCCACTAGCCTAGCAGATTACTTATTTCTTTTTTAAGTGTAGTCTTTTAGGTTTGTTATAGTCAAAATTATCGATTACAATAAACATTATTTATATGTCAAGGGAGCGAATCGATTCATGAATACAAGAGATCTTGAATACTATGTTCAAATCGTCAAACAAAAAAACTTTACTAAGGTGGCTAAGTTTTTTGAGGTCAGTCAACCGACGATTACTTATGCCTTACAACGCCTAGAAAAAGAAATTGGTGCCACACTGATTACAAGAGATCGTTCCCATCATGAATTGATTATCACTCCTGCTGGTAAGCAATTATTGATCCATGCACAATCCGTCTTACAAGAAATTACACTTGCTAAGGCAGAGATTGCTCAGCTACAAAAGAAAAAATTGCGCTTTGGTATGCCACCTATCATTGGCAATGAATATTTCCCAAAATTATCGAGCTATTTTATCAAGCATCAATTAATGGGTCAAATCGATATCATCGACGGAGGTTCTCGTGATCTATATGGCATGATTCATCAAGGGCGGATTGATCTTGCGATTCTTGGATCAACGCAACCGATCGTTGATCAAAAGCTAGAAGTCGAGCCATTGTTGGATAAATGCTTCATGATCGTTGTGTCCCCTTCACACCCTCTAGCAGATCGTACAAGCGTTTCTTTTAAGGAGCTAGTCAACGATCAATTTGTTTTATTAAATGAACACTACGTCCATCCTGCTGCGTTTACAAAGCTTTCTAAGCAAACGCATATTGTACCTAAGATCGTTTATCAGAGTAATGACTTAACTATTTTGAAAAGCATGATCCGAGAAAATATCGGGATTGGCTTTCTCACCGAGATCGCGATTCATCCTGAAGATAATCTCGTAGCTATTCCTTTAGCAGATACTGCTCAACCACGTTTTTTGATTTCATTAGCCACTCGTGCACAGCAGTTACCAACGGTTTTACATGAAAACGTGATCGAAGTCATCCATGAATTTATGAAAACCCAAAAATGACTTGCTCAACTCACACACAATAAAAAACAAAAAAAGAGTGCTGAGATTTCTCTCAACACTCTTTTTGATTTTGATTTCAATTAGATAGCTGTTGTTTCTCCGCGATAAACGATACCACGACGAGCGTCAACAGTGATCAATTCACCATCTTTGATCGTTGAAGTTGCATCTTTCGCACCAACGATTACAGGAATATCTTGTGCAATTCCCACAACTGCTGCATGTGAAGTCAAACCGCCTTCTTCAACAACTACTGCTGCTGCTTTTTCGATTGCAGGCATGAATTCTTTGTCAGTTGAAGGAACAACTAATACCATACCATCTTTTGCTTTTTTGATTGCTTCTGCTGCTGATGAAGCAACTACAGCGTTCGCTACAACAGATTGTTGACCGATTCCTTGTGCTTCAAGCAATTTTGAACCAATCATTTGAATCTTCATTACGTTTGTTGTTCCACGTTCACCAACTGGTACACCAGCAGTGATCAAGATCAAGTCACCTTCTGAAGCGAAACCTAATTCGACTGCTTTTTTCGCAGCTAATTCAAACATTTCGTCTGTTGTTGTTGGTTTTTCTGCAACTGTTGGATATACACCCCAGTTAAGCATCAAACCACGTTTTGTGCGTTCGTCAAATGTGACAGCTAAGATATCAGCATCTGGACGGTATTTAGAGATCATTTTTGCTGTATAACCAGATTCAGTTGCAGCAACGATTGTTTTTACGCCTAAGTTTTTCGCAGCACGTGCCACTGATAGACCGATTGTTTCTGTTACATCAGTTTTGTCAAATTCATTTAATTGGAATGAACCTAATTCTGCTAATGCTAATTCAGCTTGTTGGTCGATACGAGCCATTGTTGCAACAGCTTCAACAGGATAGTCACCATTTGCTGATTCACCTGATAACATTGTTGCGTCTGTTCCGTCAAATACTGCATTGGCAACGTCAGATGCTTCCGCACGTGTTGGACGTGGGTTTTCTTGCATTGATTCTAACATTTGTGTTGCAGTGATTACTGGGATACCCGCAGCGTTACATTTTTTGATGATACGTTTTTGAACCATTGGTACTAATTCAGCAGGGATCTCAACACCCATGTCTCCACGAGCAATCATGATACCATCAGAAACTTTGATGATTTCATCAATGTTGTCGATACCTTCTTGAGATTCGATTTTAGGGAAGATTTGAACATGTGTCATGTCTTTTTCTTCTAAAATTTCACGAATATCTAATACGTCTTGTGCTTTACGAACAAAACTTGCAGCGATGAAGTCGATGTCGTTATCTAGTCCGAAGCGGATATCGTCTGCATCTTTTGGTGTAATACCTGGTAAGCTGATTGAAACGCCTGGTGCGTTAACACCTTTACGTGATCCCAGCATACCTGCATTTTTCACTTCTACTACTAATTCACGCGTTGCTTCATCTTTTTCAATGATTTCCATGTCGATCAAACCATCATCGAATAAGATATGTCCACCTACATGAACGTCTTCAAAAAGACCTGGATAAGTTACTGCGATTTTTTCTTTTGAACCTACATGTTCAGGGTCCATTGAGATGCGTGTTTTGTCGCCAACTTCAAATTTGATGTAGCCTGCACGGCCAAAATCTTCTTCAGTTGTGCCTTGAACTGTTGTACGGATTTCTGCACCTTTTGTATCTAAAAGGATGCCAACATCTTTACCAGTTTTCTTCACTGCTTCGCGAACCATTACCATACGTGATAATTGTTCTTCATGGTCACCATGTGAAAAGTTGAAGCGGAAGACATTTGCTCCAGATTCAATCAATTTAGAAATAGTTTCTACTGAATTACTGGCTGGTCCTAATGTACTAACGATTTTCGTTTTTTTCATTTTACAAAACTCTCCCATTCAAATTGTTTATTTAAAGCCATTCAAAGCTTAAATATCTGTTAGATATTGGGAAGACCTGCTTCCCACTCCCATATATATCTATTGATTTATCTGACTACTTTTCTTTATTAGAAAGAAAGTGAGTTGTTCAAGTCATATAATGATAAATCTGGTTGGTGTTTGTTATTTTCTAGTGTGTCGATGATATCAGCCTCAACGATATCGTTGTCGCGAATACCGATACACAAACCACCTTTACCTTGTTGCAATAGTTCAACAGCATGTGCACCAAATTTACTTGCTAATACACGGTCGCGTGCAGTTGGTGAACCACCACGTACAACGTGTCCTAAGATCGATACACGTGTATGATAATCGCCATATTCTGACAATTTTTCTGCAAATTCGTTTCCGCCCATTACGCCTTCTGCCAAAATGATCAAGCAATGTTTTTTGCCACGATCGCGGCCATCTTGGATTTTTTTGGCAACAACTGCCATATCAAAATCATGCTCAGGAATGATGATCTCATCCGCTCCACCAGCAACACCTGACCATAAAGCGATATCTCCAGCATTACGTCCCATCACTTCGATCACGAATGTACGAACGTGCGAAGTTGCTGTATCACGGATACGGTCGATTGATTCTAATACTGTGTTGATTGCTGTATCAAAACCGATCGTAAAATCAGTTCCTGGAATATCGTTATCGATCGTACCTGGTACACCCACTGCTGGGAAACCACGTTTAGTCAAAGCCATCGCGCCATGGTAAGAACCATCGCCACCGATCACAACAAGACCTTCGATACCGAATTTTTTCAATTGTTCGATTCCTTTTAATTGTCCTTCTTCTGTTGCAAATTCAGGATAACGTGCAGAGTATAAGAATGTACCTCCGCGTTGGATCTTATCACCGACATCTGCAACATCTAATCGACGGATATCTCCGGCAACTAGTCCAGCAAAACCATAATTGATCCCGTAAACTTCCAATCCTTCATATATACCTTTACGAACGACTGCACGAACTGCTGCATTCATCCCAGGAGCATCTCCACCACTAGTCAAAATTCCGATGCGTTTCATATTCATCTTCACCTCATTAAATTACTTTATCCTAAGCAAGACTTAGGTTTATAACCTTCTTTGTATTAACCACGACTAACATTCTAACATTATTTTGCTCACTTGTCTTGATTTCCTGATAAAAAAATGAAAAAAAATGAAAGCAAATAGTATCTTTTACCGTAAGTTATTTGAAAACAACATTTTCTTCTTTTAAAAGGTAAGCTAATTGCTTCTTGAGACTGTCTGAACCATCGAGCCAAAAGGCTTCAGATAACACAACTTTTCGTTGGTCTTTTTCATGATACATCACAACAGGAATATATCCTGGGAATTTTTTGAATAATTCTTGCAGTTGTTTCATCGTATCTGGTTGATCTGCCTCTTCTCTGATTCTCAAATAACACGTTTGTTCTGGATACTGCTGTTGCAATTCTTCAGGATCAGCGACTACTTCTGCAATCAGCTGCAATTCTTGATTGTATTTACTGATTTCTGAACGTCCTTGCACGAAAATCACTTGATTTTCTTTGAATAATGGACGCGCTTGTCGGTACAGCTCTGGAAAAACGGTAATAGCTATTTCTCCACTACTATCTGTTCCGCTGACAAAAGCCATCAACGCTCCTTTTTTCGTACGGATCTCTCTTACCTCTTTGACCATCACTAAAACATTTGTAGCTTGTTTAGGGACGATTTCTGTGACTAAATGGACTTTTTTTGCTAATTTAAGTCGCTCATACCCTTCTGTCGGATGACCAGATAAATAGACACCTAAATGCTCTTCTTCTAATTGAAGCTTCTCTTCGAGGCTATAATCTGCGACTTCTTCCTCTTTTAAAGCCATGATATCTAAAAGGTCTAAACTACCACCACTATATAAGATGTTTTGGATCTTACCTTCCAGATCCAACATCAACTGTCTGCGGTTTCCTACTAATTCATCAAAAACACCTGATGCAACTAACGTTTGTAGCAACTCCAATTTGAGCCAACGTTTATTGATACGAATCAGAAACTGATCAACCGAACGGAATGGCCCATTTTCTTTTCGTTCACGAATGATCTCCTCAACAAAATCTCGACGAACACCTTTGATTGCTGTCAATCCAAAACGAATGGTTCCTTTATCCGTCAGCTCAAAACCATAAAAACTTTGATTGATGGATGGAGGGGTCAGCTTTATTTTATACTTTTTTGCCTCAGCAATATACTCTTTTAACTTTGCCGTGTTGTGACGGACGGAATTCATCAAACTCATAAAAAATGCACCAGGGTGATGAACTTTGAGATAGGCCATTTGAAAGCCAACAAAGGAGTAAGCAAACGCGTGGGAACGATTGAACCCATAGTTAGCAAAGCGTTCGATATATTCGTACACTTCATTGGCCTTTTCCTTACTGTACCCTTGTTGGTTGGCACCTTGAACAAAATGATCTCTTTCTTGATCAATCACGTCTTTTTTCTTTTTACTGATTGCTCGCCTCAAAATATCCGCTTGTCCAAGAGAAAATCCAGCCATGGTTGAAGCAATCTGCATAATTTGTTCCTGATACACAATGACGCCATACGTATTTTTCAACATCGGTTGTAGTGAATCGTCGGGATAATGGATTCTTTCCTTCCCTTTCTTACGAGCGATAAATGTATCGATATTTTGCATTGGTCCAGGACGATACAAGGCGTTGACAGCGGCAATATCTTCAATGTTTTCTGGTCCTAATCTTCGCAAGACATTCCGAATCCCGGCAGATTCGAATTGAAAGACCCCTGTTGTTTCGCCACGTTGGAAAAGCTGTAAAGTTTTAGGATCATCTAATGGTATTTCTTTTAGTTCGATATCTTTGTTTTCGACACGTTTGATTGCTTTCACTGTGTAATCGATAATAGACAGATTTCTTAATCCAAGAAAATCCATTTTTAACAACCCAATAGCTTCGACATCATTCATTGTATACTGAGTCAAATATGCTTCATCTGATCCTTTTTGTAAAGGAACTAACTCTAGTAGATTCTTATCACTTAAAACGACACCAGCTGCATGAGTAGAAACGTGTCTTGGCAAACCTTCAAGTATTTTTGCAGTATGGAACAACAATTGATTTTTTTCACTCGCTTGTACTAATTCAACCAGCTTGTTAGAAGTTCGATAAGCCTCATTCAACGTCATTTTCAATTGATTAGGAATCGCTTTAGACCAACGATTTGCTTCGCTTTGTGAAAGGCCAAAGACACGTGCCACGTCTCTTAGTACCATTTTAGCTGCCATGGTCCCAAACGTGGCGATTTGTGCCATATGGTATTGACCATATTTCTCACGAACATAAATCAGCACTTCTTCTCTGCGATTATCAGGAATGTCTAGATCGATATCTGGCATCGTGTATCGTTCTGGATTCAAAAAACGTTCAAATAGCAAGTCGTACTCCAATGGATCTACATCTGTGATCTCCAACACATAGGCGACTAATGACCCCGCAGCTGAACCACGACCAGCACCAGTAACGATGTTGTTTTTATGAGCAAAAGCCATGACATCCCAAACGATCAAGAAATAATCATCAAATCCCATCTGGTGGATCACTGACAGTTCATAATCTAAGCGCTCTTGATAAGCTGCAGTGATCTTTTCTACACGCTTACCTAATTGCTTCTGACAAAGTTCCTGTAAATACTCTCCTGCACTTCGATTTTCTGGTACCGGATAATGTGGTAGTAATTTCTGATGGAACTGAAATTCAAAAGTTACTATTTTAGCTAATTGCTGCGCATTGTTCAACGCTTCTTCCAATCCTGCGTTTATGAATCTTTGTCGTAATTCTGCTTCGGGAAGTAAAAAACCTGTGGCTGAATCACGAGTCGTTTGTCGCACTTCATCAAAAGAGAGTTGCGTTCCTTCACGCAGATGTTTCATTGTTTCCAAAGAAAAAAGTTCCTCTTGGTGCAAACTAGCAATCGGATGTACTGCACAAAGTTGAAATTGATTTGCTCGTAAATAAGCTAGCCATTCTGGAGCTTCTAGAGGCGTTTCTTCTGTGACACCTACATAAAGATGAGAAGATGCTATTTTTTCTTGCAAACTTTGCCAATGGCTATCAAATAATGCTGACACACCGTAGTCATCAGCAATCGATTTTTTGGTTGGTAAAACGACAAGCAAATGATCGAGTTCATCGATCTCGTGAAGCTCGATTTTTTCTCGGATCATTTTCTTGCTTGAGAGCTTGATCAATTGTTGGTAGCCGATCCTATCTTTTGCGTAGAGTAGTAACTCATAATGACGTTCTTGAAACTGGTAGGTCAAGTTCAGTCCAATAATTGGTTGTATTTTTTCACTCATACAGATGCGGTAAAATTCCGCTGCCCCAGATAGCACATCCTTATCTGTGATCGCTAATGTCTGATAGCCTAGTTTCTTTGCTTCTCGAACGTATTCGTTTATGCGAATCGTACTTTGCAACAAAGAATACGAGGTGATCGTATAAAGTTGTGGAAGAAACATTTTTACATACCACCTTTTCCATTCACTTTCTTTTTAGGGGAATATTCGTAACATCAGCTCGTTATCTTGTATGACTGGTTACGTGTATTCGTCTTTCATCATGCTTTTCCCATCCGATGAACGATCTATACTTTTTATACTATCCACTGACGTTGAATGCCTGTTTCTCCCTTTACATTCAAAAAAAATCTGGTAAACTGAACTTAGAAAAGAGGTGTTTGATATGCGATATATCGTCACATTATTTTGGGCAGTCATTTTAGGTCAAGTGGTTGGCTATATCGGTGGTGCATTGTCTAGTAGCCCATATGATTTTACCATGACGACTATTATTTCATTGGTTGCAGGATTGATCGTCATTTTGATCAGCGCTGTTGCAACACCTAAAAAAGAAACTTCGTCCGCTTCACATTCATAAAAGCCGAACAGATTGGAGAAATACTCCAATCTGTTTTTTTCTTGATCATAGTTTTTGATGAAGTACTTTTCTAAAATTAAATAGTGATAAAAGAATATTCGTCAGAACAAAGAGACTAGTCACAATAAACACTGTACTATAATTGTACGCATGAGCGACTGTCGAACCTAACATCGGTCCTAGTACTTGACCAAAGTTCGTAAACATTTGGTTATAGCTGTATACTCGACTGACACCTTCTTCTGGTGTGATCTTGCTGATCAATGTATTGATCGATGGCATCAACGCACCTGTCGAAAAACCTAATATAAAACGTAAGATCCCTAATTGTAAGGGCGTAGTCACAAATGCCATTGGTAAGTAACAACAAAACGAAAGTACCAAACCTGCTAACAGCACCTTCTGATTTCCGATCTTATCCCCTAATTTCCCCAGTCTTGGAGAAGAAAATACTGCTGAAACACCTGATACTGAAACAATCAATCCACTAACAAATAAGATATTTGATGTGTCACCACTCAATTCCCGAATGTACAATGTCAAGATTGGACTGATCGTGGTGATCCCTAACTGTAAGATCAGAGTAGTAACAAATAAACCGACTAACACAGAAAAGTGATCCATTTTAGCAAAAACTTCTTTGGTACTGATCATATCTTTTTTCTCTACCGGTTGGAAATCTTCTTTTACCATGAAAATCGTTAAGATCGTGGTGATCAGTAATAACCCTCCAGTAATCAAAAAAACATTTTCCATTCCGAACCATTGCGCCAAAGCGCCTCCCATTGACGGACCAATCAGCGTCCCTGCCACTGCCCCAGTAGAAAGCGTGCCTAACGCCCAACCACTTTTCTCTTTAGGCGCTTGTGAAGCAATCATCGCTGTCGCATTAGGTATGTATCCAGATAAAATCCCATTAAAGAAACGCATGACTAAAAGCCAATAAGCATTTGGGACAAAAGCTAGTGATCCCATAGTGATCGTCATACCTGCTGCTGCCCGGATCATCATCATTTTCCGTCCTTTTCGATCAGCTAGATTTCCCCAAATAGGCGCAACGATCGCCGCAGCAAAGGCTGTTACTGAAATCGCTAATCCTGAAAATAATTCAATTTGATCCTTAGGTGTACCTAGTTGTTCGACGTAAACTGGAATGAACGGCATGACTAAACTGATACTTGAACCAGTAAAAAAGCAGCCTATCCAAGCTACGAATAAATTTTTTCTCCATTGAACCTTCATCTATCACCCTTCTTTCGTCTCTATTATCATACCTATTTTTGTACGTGTGTGCAACGTATGTGCCAGTATCATTCATTTTTGTCAAAGAGGACATAGACCAAATAAAATAGGAGCAAAGAGTTAGCCTACTCTTCACTCCTATTAAAAATGTCTTTTAAATGATTGCTAAAATGACGAAGTTGAGAATGAATAAAATATCAACAACCCATAAAGCAATTGAAATCTCGTTTGTTTTACCTTTGATCACTTTCATGATCGTGTAGAAGATAAAACCAGCAGCGATTCCGTAAGAGATGCTGTAAGCTAATCCCATGAAGATCGAAGCAAAAAAGGCAGGTAATGCTTCTTCCATATCTAACCAATTGATATCAGCAAACGAAGCCATCATCATCACACCAACTAAGATCAATGCTGGTGCAGTTGCTTGTGCCGGTACAATAGCGATCAGTGGAGAAAATAAGCTACTTAAAGCAAATAATGCGGCTACGACAACTGAAGTCAAACCTGTACGACCACCAGCGCCAATACCAGCTGCTGATTCGACATAAGTCGTTGTATTCGATGTTCCGAAAATCGCACCGATCGATGTTGCGATTGCGTCAGCGAACAACGCTTTATCCATTTTAGTTTTGAATCCTCGTCCATCTTCCAAAGCTTCCTCATCTTCTTTAGAGAAAATACCTGTACGCCGTCCAGTACCGATGAACGTACCGATCGTATCAAATGTATCGGATAAACTAAAGGCAATGATCGTCATCAGGACTTGTGGGATCTTAGAGCTATCGCTGAATAAAGATTGCATCCCTTCCGCACCAAATGCTGCACCAAACGTCGTGCCTAGTTCATTGATTGAATTGCCTAAAGAATTTTGTTCCCAATCGATCGTTCCTAGATCAACAACACCCATCAAGATCCCGATGATCGTTGTTACTACGATACCGATCAAGATTGCACCACGAACATTTTTAACAACTAAGATCGATGTCAAAACTAATCCAATGACAGCTAGTAGGATCGGCGCATTATTAAAGTTTGCAAGTTCTGGAACGATGCCACCGTTGATCGTCACATTCGTCACTTGACCATTATCAAACACAGAACTAGTTATCGCTGATTGATCTGCAGAGAAAGACAAAAATCCAGCATTTTTGATCCCAACGTATGCAACAAAAATCCCAATACCACCGCCGATTGCATGTTGTAAACTCTCAGGAATAGCATGGATGATCATTTTCCGAATATTTGTTACTGTAATAAATACATTAATCAACCCACAAATAAAGACCATGGCTAATGCTTCTTGCCAAGAATAACCTAACCCAAAAACAACTGTAAATGTGAAGAAAGCATTCAAACCCATTCCTGGGGCTTGTGCATAAGGCACATTAGCAAATAATCCCATAACTAAAGTACCGATGATCGAAGCAATGATCGTCGCTAAAAAGACTGCCTGAAATGGCATGCCAGCAGCTGACAAGATCGTCGGATTAACAAATAATATATAACTCATGGCAAAAAACGTTGTTACACCAGCCATTATTTCTGTTGGTACATTTGTATTATTTTTCTTTAGTTGGAAAAACTTTTCCATAAAAATTTCCACTCCCTGATTTTTTCTAACGGACTATATAATATGTAAAAATAAATCCAAATATATTTTTCCGTCGAACATTTATAGATTATATAGACATTTCATTCGTTTTTCAACACGAAACTTTATGAAATGTCATTTTTATATTTTAATGTTCGTGTTTAGCTCAATTTGGTTTGATTCTTTTCTATTTTTGCTTTAAAGCATTTATTTTTCAGAAAGATCTGTACCTTGTTTATTCATTGAAATATGCTAGACTGAAACAAATCGTTGTTTGAAAGGAATGACAGCATTGAACAAAAAATTGATTGCGATCGACTTGGATGGAACAACGTTGAATCCTGAGTCGATCATTACTTCTAAAACCCAAGAGACATTGAGAAAAGCCATTGATGCTGGCCATCATGTCAGTATTGCAACCGGACGTCCTTATCGAATGAGTTATCAATATTATCAACAGTTAGAATTGACAACACCGATGGTCAACTTTAACGGTGCGCTTGTGCATATCCCAAACCAACAATGGGCTGGAGAACAAGAAACATTGATCAATAAAGAGATTGTTTTTGAGATCTTAGCGCAAAAAAATCAATTGAATCTAGATTTTATTGCTGCGGAGAATCGCGACACTTTCTTTATCGATTCTTTTGATTTTTTTGACGCAAAATTCTTTGCTTCACCAAATCCTAAACCAGAAAACCTACTGTCTCCACGAAATCTAACAACTAACCCTACGTCCTTATTGGTACGTACAGAAAAACAATATGCTGAACAAGTTTCTGCCGAACTAACACGTCAATTTGGGAAGCATGTCGATGTAAGGACTTGGGGTGGACCAATGGCGATACTAGAGATTGTTTCAAAAGGGATCGAAAAAGCGAAAGGAATCCATCAAGTAGCGAATTATCTATCGATCGAACAAAAAGATGTGATTGCTTTTGGTGATGAACACAATGACTTAGAACTTCTTGAATATGCGGGCTGGGGTGTGGCAATGGCTAATGGGACTGAGCAACTAAAAGGCGTAGCCAACGATGTCACTGAACAAACAAATGAAGAAGACGGTTTGGCGAATTACCTTGAAAAATTACTTTCATTATAAAAAATCCGTCTGGGGCATTCGTCCTCTCGCACCACTTAAAACCAAATAAACAGAGGGAGCAGAAGTAAGCTCTTCAAAAATAAGGCGCCATCCACAAAATCTTCGTGGATGGCGCCTTATTTCTTGAGGCTAAATACTTCGGCTCTGACCTCTGTTATCTGTTTGCCATGAACATATCGTAATAAGCATTCATGATTTCTTTGGCTATGACCGAATTCATATGGTCTTTTTCATCTAGCAGGTTTGGTAAGACAACACTTACCGCAATCTCAGGATTTTCTGTTGGTCCGTAAGCCACAATATTACTATTGACTGTTACGATATCGGGATGACCTTCAGCGACTGTTTCGGCTGTCCCTGTTTTAGCAGAAAGATCCATTTTTGCATCTGCTAATGATCGAGCAGTCGTGTAGTTATTTGTTCCATGGACTACTTGATGGAATCCTTCACGTAAAAGGGCCATCTCTTCAGGAGACACGTCTACTGTATTTTCGACAACTGGTTCCATCTCTTTTTTCACTTCACCTAAGTTACCATTCTCGTCGTTCCCGTAAATGCCTTTGACAATGCGTGGTTGGATTCTTTTTCCACCGTTTGCTACTGTTGCTGCATATTGCGCTAACTGGATCGGGGTATACGTATCGAACTGGCCAAATGCCAAGTCAGTAAAGTTTCCTGGTGTGAACCAGTCTTGTCCGTTGTCTGCATTGAATTTCTTCATGTATTCAACAGAGTGTGAGATCCCCGCAGACTCATTTGGTAAATCGATCCCTGTGACTGTTCCAAGTCCAAATTGTTTAAAGCCGTCACGCAATTGTTCATACGCTTGTGCCTCTTCACTTAGACTAGGTAAGCCCATATTTGGTACGTACTCTAACCCTAGCATCTTCAACGCTACTTTGATCATATAGGTATTTGATGAAAGCTCTAACGCTTGGACCACATCCAAAGGTACAGATCCAGTACGATTGAAGACGGAGCTTTTTTCTGAAGAGCCTTGTAATCGAATCGGTTCATCTACTAATACTTGATTACCGCTGATCACGCCACTTTGCCAACCGGCGGCTAACGTACCTGCCTTTACAACAGATCCTGGAACAAAGGCATTCGTGATCGTACCAAGGGCATTTTCAGTCAACTCTTTTGAGCCTTGCTCATGGCTGAAACCCGTCATCGCTAATACTTCACCTGTTTGAGGATTCATCGCGACTACATACGCACCTGGTGAGTATTGGGCTTTTCCATTATCGACTAATTTTTGATAATTGTTTCTAAGAATCTCTTCGACCTTCGCTTGGAACTCTGCATTGATCGATAACATCAAATTCGATCCTTTTTCTCCTGCATACAATTCTTTTTGTTGGATGACATTTCCATTGTTATCTAAAGTGATTTCATATTGTGTCTTTGTGCCTTGCAAGACATCTTCATATTGTTTTTCTAAATAGCTTTGGCCTACTCGGTCATTACGTGAGTAGCCTTTTGCCAAGAATTCTTCCACTTGATCGGCAGGTAAGCCTTGTTTTTCTGATGTTACGCTTCCTAGAATACTCTTTATGGAATCCGCCGCATTATACTGGCGTACCCAGTCAGTTCCTGTTGAAACACCTGGCAGGTCTGATGCATGTTCTGCCACGATCGCCAATTCTTGATCTGTAACACCAGAATTTTTGATGAAAACTGTATTCAGTTCATACGCATTATTCATTCGTTTAAAAATCGTTGCTGCTTTCAATTGTTCCTCATTGAAATTGATTTCCTCATCTGTCACTTTATCTACAGTTGCTTGGTATTGCTCACTCGTACTCAAGCTTTTTTCTTTTGCCGATAGGCGTTCAGTCGCAGCTTTCAAATGATCGGGATCTGCTAACCAAAAATCCTTCTTATCACGTGTAGTCAAATTTTCATCCACTGGCATATCGATCAACTGTGTCAAGGTATTTGCTGTTTTCAGCAAATCCTCCGCTGTCATATTTCTGCCTCTCGTGAATGTGATTGCTTGGTTGGCTTGGTTTGTCACCAAAGCTTTCCCGGTGGCATCGTAGATCATGCCTCGGGGTGAACTTACTTGTACCGTTAGAGACGAAGATGATTTGACTTTTGCTTCTAGTTCCTCACTGTTTACGATCTGCAAATAACCTAATCGAGCAATCAATGACACGAACAACGTAAATATAATGAAAAAAAGGAAATTTAAACGAAAGGGAACATGTGACCGTCGAAACGTTTTATTTTTTGGTTCTTGTGTTCCTTTTTTTATTCGATCTAACCAAGAATTATTTGTATTTTTTTTCATAAAACTTTTCATCATTCCTTCTTTTTCGCCTACTTATAGGCTCCATTGTACCTAAAAAAAACAAAATTAAAAAGTAAAATCCTGATCCGCAAGAAATTCTTTAATTCTCGACCCAAAAAAGACTAGTTTGTTTCACAAACAAGTAATGTGTCACACAAATGGATTCTAAAAAACTTTAAAAAATATGGTTATTTTTGAAAATAAAGTTTTCTTTTACTGTGAAACAATGGAAACAAATATGACATTGTGGAAAACTATCATCTGTTATTTCATTTTTGTTTGACATAATTTTTGATCACTTCTTTGGTTTGAGTGACTTTCTCGGTTAATTTTTCATTCTTTGCCATATAAAGATAAAAAATGATATCAATCGTTGCAAATTGAGCCAATAATGAGTTAGTTGCTGCACTTCGGTTCGTGATTTCTTTTGGTCTTGATGTCTGGACAACGACATCGGCCAATTTACTTAATCGGTTATTTCCAAATTGAGTCAATGCGATAATATCGATTCCCATTTCTTTGGCTAACTGTCCGATCATCACCACTTCTTTGCTGTTTCCTGAGTTAGAGACAAGCCATAGCACTTTTTTTGTTTCATTACTCACTAATTGTGGCAATAAGACGTGGATGTCTTTTTCAAAAATGATTGGTTTTCCTACACGAGACCATTTTTGGAGGATATCCTCAACGACTAAAGAAGATGCGCCCACACCATATAGATAAACTGTTTGTGCTTCTTCCAGACGCTCAACGACACGTTGGATCATCTCCTCTTCTAAAATATCCACGGTTTCTTTGATCGCTACTTGCGCATTATTCCCTAATTTATGTTTGATTGAATAAAATGATTCATTTGGTTCAATATCGCTGAATCCTTCCACGATACCTGCTTGTAATTCGGTGGAAATAGTGATTTTAAAATCCGTTAAACTTTGAAAGCCAAGTTTTTTGGAGAAACGAACAACTGTGGGAGCGCTCAGGCCCGCCGCTTCTGCTAACTCATTGGCTGTCATCGTTGGTATTTTTTCTACATGTGTTACGATATAATCTGCTAATTTTCTTTCGGCAGAAGAATAGTCATTCATCATACTTTCAATGCGACTCACTACGCTCATCTCATACACATCCCTTTTTCTAAATGTCTATGTCATTATATCATACTCAAAGGCAAACAATTCTCATACTAAACAAGAAAATAGAGAATATCCTTTGTTCTCTGCCTGCTCAACCGATTACTGTTATTCCTAAAAATCAATCGCTAAAAAAAGAAGCCAAGGTATAAGTGGCAACATGTCACACCCTTATCTTGGTTTCTTTTGACTTATCATTTATGGAGTTTCACAGAATCAGCTATTAAAAACAAAAAAAAGAAAGAAGCAACATCCAAAAAGAAACTAATACCCATCATTCAGTTCAAACAAATTGCCTTCTGGGTCTCTAAAGTAGGCACTGGTAAATCCTCCCCAAGCCTCTATTTTCTGAGGTTCACCTAAAAAAGTGACACCATTTGCGGTTAACTTCGCATAGTCCTTTTGGATATCCTTCGTAGGTAATATGATCACCACTGTATCAGATATTCCATTTTTAGCAGACTGTATATACCCTTTGACCAAAGACATTTCTTTTGCTGACGTCATATCAAAACAGTTAGGTTCTCCTTTTGCCATAGCAAATGACGTATACGGACCTTTTCGATTTCCCCATGTAGGAACCAATCCTAATTTTTTTGTGTAAAAATCATAACATTCCCCATAATCTTTTTGAATCAACAATCCGATTTTTGCCTGATTAAAGTTCATCTATCGACCACTCCTTTTTTAAGTTAGTTTTATTGTAGCAACTTAGGTTAGTAACGTATTGGATAGAAGCGACATTTTTCGCTGCTCACTCAACTTAACAAACTCAATGGGTGTGAGGCCAATATTTTTTTTGAACTCATTGATAAAATGGGACTGGTCATAATAATTTCCAACAAGCTCCCTTCGATCGGCAGGTTGTTTTAATAAAATGGTCAAACTATGATGAAATTTTATGGTCGATAGAGCCAATTGTGGGGTGAGACCGTAATGCTTTTTGAATAGCCGTTGGACATGCCTTGGACTAAGTCTCATATATTCGTATAATGCTTGTGGGGAAGCTAATTTTTTTATATATAGTTTTTCAAATAACTGAATGTATTCCGTCGAAGAGATACATTTGGCTAATCCGGATAAATAGCTGATCAGCGATTCTTTCATTTCTTCAATCGTGAGCGCAAAAAGATGGGTTGTATCAAACCCAACATCTACTTCTTCAATGAACAACACTTGATCCATCGCTGCTGTTGCCTCTCGACCAGTTAAAGCAGAAAAAGCACCTGGCTTTAAGCGAAAACCAATATAGTGTTCGGGAAACCTTGAGAGAAAGTTGAAGTCCGTTTTACTTGAACCAGTATAGAAAACAGATTGCTCCAAAACATTGACAATCAAATCAATGCAACCGTCGGCGATGATCACGTCGGTGACCGTACCGCTAAAGTCAAATGAAATAGACTCCCACATACACACCAAGACATCTGCTAAGACTGGGAGAACCGTTTCTTTATAATGTATTTTTTCTTCATATGCTTGATGAAACAGATGATGAGGTTGGATCGGTTGATACATTCTCTACGTTCCCCCTTATTTATCTAATACAATTATTTTAGCACGATCTAGCGTTTTGACGTGTGTAATGAGTGCCCCATAAAAAAACAGGAAGGAACAATTCTTTGTTGTCCTTCCTGTTTTTATTAAATTAGGCGTTGGTTCTCTTGCTAACTCGTCTTAACGGCTGTAATTATGAACCTCTTCTGCCATTGCATCGACAAAGATATTCAAGTCCTCTACAGCAGTTTCTTTACTACCATATCGGCGGATATTGACTGTTGCATCTGCCACTTCTTTATCCCCAACTACGATTTGGTATGGGATTTTTTGCGTTTGTGAGGCACGGATCTTATAACCCATTTTTTCATTGCGATCGTCGACTTCTACACGCAAGCCTTTCATTTGTAGACGTTCTTTGATTTCATAAGCGTAATCTGAATGAGCATCAACTGAAACTGGGATGATCGTTGCTTGGATCGGTGCCAACCAAGTTGGGAATGCGCCTTTGTATACTTCTGTCAAGTATGCCACAAAGCGTTCCATTGTTGAAACGATGCCTCGGTGGATAACGACTGGGCGATGATTATTTTCGCCATCTTCTCCTACATAAGTTAAATCAAAGCGTTCTGGTAATAAGAAGTCTAATTGGATCGTTGATAATGTTTCTTCTGTTCCCAATGCTGTTTTAACTTGGACATCTAATTTTGGTCCATAGAAGGCTGCTTCTCCTTCCGCTTCGAAATAGTCAAGTTCCATTTCATCCATCGCAGCTTTTAACATGATCTGTGCTTTTTCCCACATGGCATCATCGTCAAAATATTTGTCTGTGTTGTTTGGATCACGGTAACTTAAACGGAAGCGATAGTCTGTAATATTGAAATCAGCGTAAACTGCGACCATCAACTCCAACGTACGTTTGAATTCATCTTTGATCTGATCAGGACGAACGAATGTGTGTCCGTCATTCAATGTCATTTCACGTACACGTTGTAATCCAGACAACGCACCTGATTTTTCATAACGGTGCATCATACCAAGTTCTGCGATACGGATCGGTAACTCACGGTAAGAATGGATTGTATTTTTGTAGACCATCATATGATGTGGGCAGTTCATTGGGCGTAGCACGAGCATCTCGCCATCTCCCATATCCATTGGTGGGAACATATCTTCTTGGTAATGATCCCAGTGACCTGAAGTTTTGTATAACTCTACGTCCCCCATGATCGGTGTATACACATGTTGATAGCCTAAGCTGATTTCTTTGTCTACGATGTATCGTTCGATCGTACGACGGATTGTTGCACCTTTTGGTAACCAGAAAGGTAAACCAGAGCCAACTTCAGGAGCTACCATGAATAATTCTAGCTCTTTTCCTAGTTTGCGATGGTCTCTTTCTTTTGCTTCTTCACGCATTTGGATAAACGCTTTTAACGCTTTTTTATCAAAAAATGCTGTTCCATAAACACGTTGCATCATTTGGTTATTTGAATTTCCACGCCAGTAAGCTCCTGCCACAGATAATAATTTGAAGACTTGGATACGACCAGTTGATGGGACATGTGGCCCACGGCATAAATCGATGAATTCTCCTTGTTGGTAGGCAGTGATGACTTCGTCTTCTGGTAATTCGCTGATCAGTTCCACTTTGTAAGGGTCACTTGCAAAGATTTCTAATGCTTCTTGTTTTGATAACACACGACGTTCGATCGGCAAATTTTCTTTGACGATCGCCATCATTTCCGCTTCGATCGCTGGTAGGTCTTCGGCACTGACTTGGCTCTCACCGTTATCAGTATCGTAGTAAAATCCTGAATCGATTGCTGGTCCTACACCAAAGTGGATATTTGGATATAAACGGCGCATGGCTTGTGCCATCAAATGAGCACTTGAATGACGAATCAAAGCAAGTGCGTCTTCATGATCAGGTGTCACAATCTCGATTGAGCCATCCTCTTCGATCCCGCGGTTCAAGTCGATCAGTTCGCCATTCACTTTTCCAGCTAAGGCTTTTTTGGCTAAACTTTTAGAAATACTTTCTGCAATTTCTGCAGTGGTGATTCCTGGCGCAAACTCTTTGACTGCACCATCAGGAAATGTCATTTTTATCATAGGGGTTCCTCCTTTAAATTTCCGTTTTTAGCTTCGCCACCAATAAAAAAAGTCCTAGTATCTGTACAGATACTAGGACGAAAAATTCGTGGTTCCACCTAATTTTGAATACGACATGCGTATTCCTCAAGCGTGATAACGGTACGACCGCCTCTGTTTCAACAAAGGTTTCGAAAGTGGTCATCCTTTGGTTTTCTCCTGGAAAAGTTTCAGCCTAGCTTTTCCTCTCTTATCGAAGACTCTCAAATTCAGTTGTCTTTCTCATCAATCATCTATGTGTTTATTTAACCACTATTATTTCAAAAAATCAAGTCTCGAATTCACTTATTTTTTCCATTCACCATTGACACCATACGTGCCTTTTTTCATTTCGTTGATAATTACATGAATGTGTTCTTTTGGTGCTTGCGTATTTTTATGGACCGCCTCGGTGATATCTTTCATCATGTTTTCTAATTGTTCTGGGCTACGTCCTTCGACTAATTCAACATGTACGAATGGCATGTTTTCAACTTCCTTTCATCGTTCACTTTTGTATTGATCAACTATTGCTTCTCTCTTTGCATCATACCGCAAAAAGATTTTGCTGAAAAGTCTCTTTTATCATTTTGCCTTTAATTTTGTGTGATCATGGCATGTGGTTGTTGTTTCGCTGATTTTTTTGCACGTAACGCACTTAAAATGGAAACTGTATCAACCACTTCTTGAAGCATCGCGCCAAACAATGCTGGAATGACTCCTGTACTGGCAACGAGCATCAAAAAGACACAGACAAAAATCCCAATCAAAACAGATTGTTTCGCTACTTTCATCGTTTCTCTAGAAATCATCACTGCTTCTGCTACTCGTTCTAAATCATCTTTCAAAATGACGACATCTGCGCTTTCACTTGCAGCAGTTGAGCCATGTGCGCCCATGGCGATGCCTACATCTGCGACAGTCAAGGCAGGAGCATCATTGACACCATCTCCTACCATCGTGACAGGCCGCTTTTCTTTGGGGATACTAGTTAAAATCGTTAATTTATCTTGTGGTAAACAACGAGCATGAACTTCGGTCAAGCCAACTTCCTCGGCAATTGCTTCTGCAACCGTACGACCGTCCCCAGTCACCATCAGTAAGTCGGTGATGCCTTGAGCTTTCAAGCGAGCGATTGTTTTACTTGCTTCTGGACGGATTGTGTCTGAGAAGTAGATCGTGCCGGCGTATTTTTCATCAATCGCCACATAGATCGCAGTTGTATCTGTTTTAGCTTCTGGAACATCAATAAAGCGTGCATTCCCTACTTTAACCTGCCTGCCATCAACCGTAGCGGTAATCCCTTGCCCTGAGATTTCTTTCAAATCAGTGACTGGCAACAATTGGGGAACTGCTTGAACTAAGGAACGGGCCAAGATATGGGCTGAGCCTTGTTCCGCACTCGCCGCCACACGTAATAATTCCGCTTCTGAAAACCCTTGAACGGGAGCGACACCAGTTACTTCAAGCATCCCTTTGGTGATTGTTCCTGTCTTATCAAAGGCAATCGTTTTAGTCTCTGCTAATTTTTCCACAGCGGTACCAGTTTTGACAACGATCCCACTTTTACTTGAACGACTCATTCCCGCTACTAGAGCAACAGGTGCAGCCAAAATCAATGGACATGGCGATGCTACAACTAAGACTTGCACAAAGCGTACAGGATCACCACTAGCCCACCAAGCGATTCCGCCGATCAAGTAAGCGATCAAAGTAAAGGGAACAGCATAACGATCTGCTAGACGGACAAAACGTGCGGGTTTTTCTTTCGATTCCTCTACTAGTTTGATAATTAATTGATACTGGCTATCTTCTGCCCGTTTCTCAACCACCATTTTGACAGATGAGTCCCCATTGACCGAACCGGACATCAATTCATCACCGACTTTCTTGCTCATCGGTTTTGCTTCTCCAGTCAATGACGCTTCGTCAAAAGTAGATTCCCCCATGATCACTCGTCCATCAGCTGGAACGATTTCCCCTGGTTTGATCACCAGATGATCGCCGATCTCAAGTGTGTCTACCGCAACATCAAGTTGTTGATCTCCTTGCAATTTATGGGCAGTTCTTGGCGTATTATCTAATAGGGATTGCAATTCCTGACCTGCTTTTTTTTGCGCATAGTCTTCCAAACTTTCGCCACCTGTCAACATGATCAAAATCATCAAACTCGCCCAATATTCATTGACGAGCAATGTCGCAACAATAGCTGTAATCGCTAAAATATCGACCCCATATTTCCCTGAACGCAGTGTTTTGATCATTTCGACAAACATCAAGAAGGCGAGTGTGCCACCGGTGATAGCAATGATCATAAACGCAAGGCGAGGACGGTCGAACATAAACTCACTGATGAGGGCCACCGCTCCAATCAGTAGTGTCATTGCAAATTTTTTAAAATGTGTCATTTCGTTCAGCTCCTTTCTCCACATTTAGAATACCTGTTCTCTAAAGCCATTTAAACTAAAAACCCCTAAATGAAAACAACTATCACTCTCATGTAGTTTTGCGTTTATTTTTAGTTAACTCACTTGTGTACCTTTTTTAGTCAAACTGTGCTATACTTTTAATTCGTTATTTACGGCGGAAGGAGTAAACGATGCAATGAATGAAAGACAATTAGAACAACAGCATGTGGAAGAAACCACACAAATGATCCAACTTGAACAACGCCTATTGAATCGCAAATTAAGCGACTTGACTGAAAAAATGAATGACTCCACAAAAGAAACAGCTAATCACAAAATACGTAGCGGCTCCAACGAGTCTTTTTATGAGTCAGTGGTCGAATACCGCCAACATGAACAAGAATTGCTTTTAAAATACCATACATTAGAATCTCAGCAAAAACGTCTGCAAACATTAGAAGTAATGAAAGAAAGTCCTTACTTTGCTCGTATCGATTTCAAAGAAGAGACGGAAAAAGAAACTCTCTATCTTGGCATCGCCTCATTGAGAGATACAGAAGAAGAAACCATCGTGATCGACTGGCGTGCACCGATCGCTAACCTGTATTACGAAGGAGAAATCGGCCCTGCTTTTTATGAAACAGATGTCGAAAAAATCGACGTCGAACTTCTCTTGAAACGACAGTTCAAAATCGTTGAAGGAAAAATCGTCTCCATGGTCGATACATCTGAAGTCATCAATGATGATTTTCTATTAGAAATCTTGGATGACGCATCAAGTGCTCACATGAAAAACATCGTGTCGACGATCCAAAAAGCACAAAATGCCATTATCCGTGACACCAACAGTAAAGTGATGCTGATCGAAGGAATTGCTGGAAGCGGTAAGACTTCAGCATTACTTCAACGTATCGCATTCATCCTTTATCACAATCGGAAATGGCTAGATGCTGAGAACGTCTTATTGTTCTCACCAAACCATCTGTTTTCTGATTACATCTCCACTGTTTTACCATCTCTTGGTGAAAGTGGTGTTCCGACACAAACCTTCAAAAATTATTTACAGCAATTGGTTCCTGAATTTGAGTTGACTGAAGAAGAACAACAAGAAGTCGGTTTCCTTTCTGGTGCTGATGACCCGATAAAAACGTTGAAATCCGGATTGACTTTCGTTGATCACCTGGAGACTTACATCCAGACGATCACTGATTTTGGGCCATTGTTCCGTGAGATGAAAATCAATGGTCGAACGATCCTATCCAAAGAAGCGATCCGAAAATGGTACCAAGAAACCAATGAACTACTTCCATTGCATCAACGTCTATCTTTATTACAGACAAAGTTATTGAAAAAATTAGGCGGTCTGCAAAAGGATGAAACCCGTCAGAAGTGGGTCAAAGAGCTTGCTGAAGAACAACTTCAAGAACTATATGCAACCGATCCAAATTTAGAATACACCGAACAAAAAGAAAAATCATTGCGTAAAAAACTTACGAATCAAATCGTGAAAAAAAGATTCCGTAAAGTTCACCGAGGAATTTTACATTATCAATTCGTCAACTTACCGAAACAGTTTCTTCACTTTTTACAAACGATTCCTAAAACGATGTTAACCGCACATGGAATCAGCGAAACTTCTTGGAACGAACATCTTCAAGAAGTCAAAATGAACTTACGGAAAAGAGAATTGCCACAGGAAGACGCCGTCTTGTACTTCCTATTGATGCGTCGAATCCATCCTGTATCAGTCACACAAAAGGCAAGGTATATTTTCATTGATGAAATGCAAGATTTTGCTCCTTCGCAGGTCGCATTGCTGCAATCAATCTATCCAACTGCCAATCTAACATTTTGTGGGGATCTGAACCAAAATGTTTTTGGGAACGAGACGATCACTGGTTCGTTAGAGTCGCTTTTCCCAGAGAAAGAAGTGACCCAATTCCAATTGACGACGAGCTATCGCTCCACGAAGCAAATCACTGATTTTGCCAATCATTTCTTAGCTCACGACAATCTTGTAGAAACAACGGCTCGTGAAGGTCGCCTACCGTTGATCGTCCAAAGTGATTCATCTACAAGCCAAATCAACTGGTTGGAACAAACGATCATTGACACGAAAGAGCAAGCAAAATATTGGCGTACCGCGATCATTGGTAAAACGATCGCTGAATGTGAAGCACTCTATGAACAATTGCCTGTATCCCTGAAAGATCAAGTCCAATTGATTGCTGATGAATCTGATTTTATGAAACGTTCGATTATTCTTCTTCCTGCTTATCTAGCAAAAGGATTAGAATTTGACCGAGTCTTTTTATGGAATGTCGATGATGCACATTTTAATTCTGGTCATGACAAACAAATCTTATATACAATGTGTACGCGTGCCATGCATGAATTGATCATATTTACATCAGCGAAAGACGCTTCTTTTCTACAAGCATTGGCTACTGAAAATCATGAGTCTCTCGCTTTAGATTGATTCGTTATTAAAAATAAAAAGCATCAGGGGAATCAGTCCTCTCGCACCACTTTAAACTGAATATACGGCGAGAACAGAAATAACCTCTTCAAAAAATAAGGCGTCATCCACAAAAATTGAAAAAACAATTTTCGTGGATGACGCCTTATTTCTCGAGGCTAAACACTTCTGTCTCTGCCTCTTTTTATTCATCTATCGATCATAACATCAATTCTGTGTTTGGGTATTTCAAACTAACAAGTGAAACGATCATTCGCAATTCTTCGATATTTTCGGGATATTCTGGGTCAAATACTTTACTATGGCGACCAATCCCTCCGTTATCGATCAGACGATAAATACGATTCCAATCCATAAATTGTTCGACTGTTTGGAAATTACTGATCGGGTAACCCCCACTATCTAATATTTCTGATACACGAAAAGCCAAATAAGCTGTATCAATGACTTTTTCTTTTTTCGTATCTACTTTTTGACTTGTTTCGATCAATATCTTTTCTGGTTGATGCTTCAGACTCCAGTCCAATAATAAAAAGAAAGCTTCCATCCGATAATCTTCTTCAAACAACTGAAATGCTGAGTCAGAACGTCGAAAAAGCAATGGAATCAAATATTTTTTTTTATAGATCAGCATGGGCGCGCGATCAACCATACATTCTAGATAACGATTCAAATAGCCTGTGCCTATATAGTTTCCTAAACGATAGCCTTCTACCCCATAAGGTGCATATTTTTGTGCAAGCTTTGAGCAATCGGCGATATTGACTGCCAACTCTTCTACTTTTTGGTAACCGCTTAGAATACGTTCGAAAGGCTCTAGATTAATTTTTGCTTCCATTATTCTTTCCCCGCCTACATCAAATTACTATTCGTTTACTCACGATACTTTAATAATAACACAGGTTGAAATAGAAATGATAATAAATCACAAAAAAACTGTAACAAATAACACAGGATTTTTAATTTAACTACTCTGTATTTGTTCTCTTTCTTTCATATCGTATGACTATACTTCTTTTTTAGCTTCACCAATATTTTCTCTTCTCCGAAAAAATCGTATAAATAAAAGTACGAAAGCAAAACATGACATTAGCTTTTTAAGCAGGATAACAGCTGTTTGTTTTTTTAGGAAAATAAAAAAGTGTCTGGACATTCATCCTCTCGTAACACTTAAAACTGAACAAACGGCGGGAACAGAAGTATCTCTTCACAAATAAGGCGCCAGCCACAAAAATTTGAAAAACAATTTTCGTGGCTGGCGCCTTATTTCTTGAGGTTAAACACTTCTGTTCCGACCTCTTTTATCCGCTTTATTCGATTAATCTTCTAAAGCAACATTATGGAAGACATGTTGGACATCTTCTAGATCTTCTAATACATCGATCATTTTTTCGAATTGTTCCAAGTCTTCGCCAGTCAATGTCACTTCATTTTGAGGGATCATTTGGATCTCCGCAATTGAAAAGTCAGTGATGCCTTTTTCTTTTAGTGCTTCTTGAATACTGTGGAAATCTGGCACTTCTCCGTAAACGATGATTTGGCCATCTTCTTCCATGACATCACGTACATCGATGTCCTTTTCCATCAAGTATTCTAAGATCTCATCTGCATCTTCACCGGCAAAACCAAAAATCGCGGTATTGTCGAACATATAAGATACTGCCCCAGAGACACCCATATTTCCGCCGTTTTTACCGAATGCTGCACGCACATCAGCAGCTGTGCGGTTTACGTTGTTGGTCAATGTGTCTACGATCACCATTGAGCCATTTGGTCCAAATCCTTCATAGCGCAATTCAGAGTATGTTTCATCCCCTGAACCTTTTGCTTTTTCAATTGCTCGGTCGATGATATGTTTTGGTACATTGTAAGTTTTAGCGCGCTCAATGACGAAACGTAGTTTTTGGTTAGCGTGTGGGTCAGGATCACCTGATTTTGCTGCTGCATAGATTTCAATTCCGAACTTCGCATAAACTCGGCTGTTGTTTGCATCTTTAGCTGTTTTTTTAGCTACGATATTGGCCCATTTACGTCCCATAGTTTCACTTCGCTTTCTGATTTGATATAGGATAGATTCTTTTTGATTCGTGCGGGAACACACAAAACGTCCTGTTTCATTATACTTGTGAATCAGGTTTATGTGAAGCTTTTTTTCTCTTCGATCGTTTCGATAAAGACTGGTTTTCGCCCAAATACTTGTTCCGCTACCTCGCCACCTAAGCGATAGATTTGATCACTGCGAACGAGTAGTTTTGCCACTTGCGCTTCTTTTTTGCCGATTTTCGCAAAAAGGGCTAAGGCTTTTTTATTTTTGAGACATGCTCTACCTGCTGCTGTAAAGCCCAACACATGGATGTATTCTTGCATCTGTTGCTCTCTCATCTCTTCTTTTTGGATATTCAATAACACGTAGCACGACAGGCGTTGGATCCTCGTCCACGTATAGCGTTTTGTTTTGACTTGTTCGACAAACTCGTAAAATGTATTAGCTGTCTTGGCCGCTTCTAACATCCTGATCTCTAAACCTTCCGTCATCTGGTAGATTTTTTGCAACGAGTCAACGGTGGAAGAAAGAAGACGGTATTTTAGCAAGGGCCAATAGGATGTCCAAGTTTGCAAACTTTCTGTCTTTAAAAATCTCTCTGTCTCTGAGGGAACTGTTGCAGAAATCGATCGATTTTCCGTTAATGCTTTGCGAATCGCTGTGGCACTGGCTATTGTTTCTTTTGGTAACTCTTCATCATGATAACCAGCCCCTTTACGGTTGATCGGAACTAGTTCCATTGGATGTTCATAGGTAGCATTTTCTTTTGCATAGCTCAGCCCTAGAATATGATTAGGCGAGGAAAAATCAAGTGAGATTTCTGGGTAGACGTGCTTGAATACCTGTGTCATCTTTTGCGGATAACTCATTGTCTGATCGGGCAACTCTTGAAATGCTTTAGTGATTTGATCCTGATGGTGCAAAACAAATTGACCAAATGCTTGATAATCGAAGGTCGCTTCATCTTCTGTTCCAAAACATAAATAGTCACAGTTTAATTTTTGCAACAGTTGAACTGCTCCTTTAGCAAAATAATCAGCAGATTGTACTGCCCACTCGATTGGTAATTCAACCACGAGATCCACTCCGTTTTTCAAGGCTACTTCTGCACGTTGCCACTTATCTAAAATCGCCGGTTCACCTCGCTGCAAAAAATTACCACTCATCACCGCAATCACTACGTCGGCACCGGTTCGTTCCCGTGCTTGCTGGACATGATAAAGATGACCATTGTGAAAGGGATTATATTCAACAATGATGCCACATACTTTCATTCGCTTTTCTCCTTTCGCCTAGTAAAAAAGAAGAGACTAAGCTTTTTGATCCAGCCGTCTCTCCTTTTTATTGTTTGCTACAGTTCGTCGATTTCGCCTTCTTCTTTCTGGGCGACAAAAAACCAACGTCTGGATTCTTCGTTAGGTGTTTCGTCTGTAAAATCAGCGAATACTTCTACTTTAGCAAATCCGCTATTCTCTAACATCCGCAAGTAGTTTTCTAGTGGATACGTACGTTCTTGATGTAATTCATCTTCACGTGTGAACGTACCGTCTTTTTCTTGTGATTCGACAAAGAATGTCAAATAATGTTCAATGCTATGTTTTTCTTTCCCCGTATAACTATCCCAAAGAAAGGCAAAATCGTCTCCTTGGTAATGATAACTATACTCCGGAAATACTTGATCGATTTGATAAACGGAATGGACATCAAACAAGAAACGGCCGTTTTCTTCCAATGCCTGATAGACTTCATCGAATACTTGTTGTACTTCTTGATCGTTTTGCATATAGCACAAAGAATCTGAGAAACAAGTGATGGCTTGGTATTGCCCACTCTCTGATAGATCTAACATATTCCCTTCAACAAACTGTACCGATGCTTCTTCTTCATAGGCACGTTGACTGGCGATCATCAGCATTTCTTCTGATAGATCCAAGCCAGTTACATTGTAGCCGTCTTTGGCAAAAGCCACAGCTAATGCTCCTGTACCACAAGCTAGTTCAAGGATGTTTTTAGTTGTTTCAGGCAAATGGCGTTTAGAAAATGCGAGCCATTGTTCATAAAGCCCGTCATCCATGACTTCATCGTAAATAAAGGCAAATGTTTCGTAGGCCATGTTAATCCAACCATTCAGTCAAATCGACAAGTGGCGCATCTGACCATAACTTCTCTAAATTATAAAACCCACGTTCTGGGGCATGGAATACATGGATGATCAAATCACCTAGATCGATCAGAATCCATTTGCCGCCTTCTTTTCCTTCTACGCGTTTTACTTCGTATTTGCTTTCTTCTTCTTTTTCAATGATTTCTTCCACGATGGCATTGATCTGACGTTCACTGTTTGCTGAACAGATCATAAAGTAGTCAGCTAATAGCGACACTTTACGGACGTCTAAAGCTAAAATATCTTCTGCACGTTTTGAATCTGCTGCTTGGACAGCGATTTTTAATTGTTCTTTACTATCGATGATGATTTCCTCCTAATGGGTCAGCTATTTTGCCACCCAATGATTATATGTTTCAATTGTTTTTGGATAAATTTTGCTCTCTTGCGCAATCAAATGTGCTAATGTATGTTTGGTTTCGAATGCAACTGCTTCATCTAAATCGATCATGGCAATCTCACGGGCTTCTTTGACACCTGGAAAAGAACGTCCTGGTTCGATATAGTCAGCCACATAGATGACTTTATCGAGTAAGGACATCTCAGCAGCTCCTGTCGTATGGAGACGGATTGCTTGTAAGATCTCCTCATCAGTGATGCCTAATTCTCGTTCAACAAATGATGCACCGACTAATCCGTGCCAAATTGCATTTCCATAAGCTAATAACTCTGGATCAAGTTGCTCACGTTCGATGAATAAGATAAACTCATCGTCTGGTCGTTCTTTCGCATAATCATGTGTCAATGCGGCGATACTCGCTTTTTCTGGCGAGCAACCATACCTTTCAGCAAGTGCAACAGCTGTTTGTTCTACACCCAAAACATGTTTGAAGCGTTGTTCACTCATTCTCATTTGGACTTTTTGCATCAAGATTTCTCGAGTATAGGCCGTATAATCTGTACTATAATTCATGTTGATACAATCCTTCTTTCTGAATATAATCCAAGACTTTATCTGGGATCAAATAACGGACGGAACAACCTTGTTGAATTTTTTGACGAATCTTTGTCGAACTTAGATCAATCTCAGGGACATCGACCCAGATCACAGGATACGGGGTTTCCACTTGATACCCACGTCGATGGATACCGACAAAGTGGACCATTGTCATTAACTCGTCGATTTTGTACCACTTTGGTAAATATTCGACCATATCACCGCCGATGATAAAATAGTAGTCCGTATCAGGATTATTTTGAGTCAAAGCCTTCATCGTGTCATACGTATAGCTTTTGCCGCCTCGTTCGATTTCAATCGTTTCAATCGTTAGAAAAGGATTGTCTTCGATCGCAAGTTCCAGCATGTTTAAGCGATGTTCTGCCGGTATAGTTGGCTTTTCATCCACATGAGGTGGTTGATAGGAAGGCATTAAACAGACATGGTCTAGTCCTAAATTCTGTCCTGCTTGTTCTGCCATCACTAGATGGGCTAGATGCACAGGATTGAAAGTTCCGCCCAAGATCCCCACCTGTTTTCTTTTCGCATAAAGATGGGGCATTTCTTTTGGAAATACTTGAGGTCGAACAAAGGATTTCGCTTGCGATTTCATCTTCGTCACTCCTTAGATTGCATGTACTTCTTTAGATATCCGTTGGTATTTCTCTTTAGATGATGCTTTGTATAAAACAAGCACGCGTCCGATGATCTGAACCACTTCACATGCGATAGCTTGTTCTAATACTTGTGCCACATCTTCTGCGATCTCATCTGTATTTTGCAACAATGATACTTTGATCAATTCTCTTTTTTCAAGTGCTTCTTCGATTTGGACGATCATTGCTTCATTGATCCCACCTTTACCGATTTGGAAGATCGGTTGAAGATGGTGTGCCTGACTACGTAAAAATCGTTTTTGCTTTCCTCTTAAACTCATGTTTTTCCTTCTTTCTTAAATCAGTGCTTTTCTTCTTAACACATGTACCCCTTTTGGCGCCCAGCCTGCGATGACTGCTGGTTCCGTTACCGTGATCCAGCCTAGTCCTGCAAAGACGATATCTGTCTTTTCTTTTACAGAAAACTCAAAGCGAACAAGTTCAGGGAATTCACTGACTTCATTCGGACGTGGTGGTTGCAATAAGCCGCCTACATGTTTTTCATAAAAAGTATCGGCTTTTTCTAATTTTGTCCGATGTAAATTGACATCATTTGATACATAAGCAATAAATGAACCTCGTTTGCCACTGATAAAGTCGAATCGAGCTAATCCTCCAAGGAAAAGCGTTTGACCTTCATTCAGCTGATACACCTTAGGCTTGATTTCCTTCGTCGGTGCGATGATACGTAAGTCTTTTTTGCCTAAATAGTGGGCCATTTGATGGCGATGGATAATTCCTGGTGTATCGATCAAAAATTGGCCATCATCCAATGGGATCTCGATTTTATCTAACGTTGTTCCTGGGAACTGCGAAGTCGTGATCACTTCTTGGACGCCTGCCGTATTTTTGATGATCTGATTGATCAATGTCGATTTCCCGACATTCGTCACACCAACGATATACACATCTCGACCCTCACGATATTTTTCGATTTTCTCTAGAAGTGTTGTCATTTCAGGTGCTTTTTTTGCGCTTGTCAACAACACCTCGACAGGTCTTAGCCCTGCTTCATGGGCACGCTCATTCATCCATTGGATCATTTTTGATTTTTTTAATGATTTAGGTAAAATATCGACTTTGTTCCCAACCAAAAGAACTGGATTGTTTCCGACAAAACGATGTAATCCAGGAATCAGTGAACCGTTGAAATCGAAAATATCCACCACATTGACGATCAATGCGTCTTTTTGACCTAATTCATTTAGTAATCGCAAGAAATCATCATCTGTCAGTGATACATCTTGGATCTCATTATAATGTCTCAAACGGAAACAACGTTGACAATAAACATCCCCTGTTGCTAACCCTTTTTCGAGTGCTGCTTTTGGTGTATAGCCTAATTCATCAGGATGTTCAGTTTGGATCATCACGCCACAACCGATACATTGCAATTCTTCGTTCATTCAATGCCACCTCGCCAATCCATATCTGGATGTTTCTTTACTAAATAACTCATGATCTTACGTTCCCAGAACCGATTGAATTTCGTCTTCCAACTATCAGTTTCAATGATTGGTTTAACTAAGACACTACGGATACCGGCACTATTCGCGCCACGAATATCGGTCATGATCTGATCACCAATCATGATGATTTCTTCATCTGCCAGATCCAACATTTTTTTTGCTTTATTGATTCCCACTGGCAAAGGCTTCAAAGCTCTTGCAACATAAAGTAGCTCAAATTTTTTAACTGCACGAGCTACGCGTTCTGAGTTGTTGTTAGAAACAACGACTACTGGTATGCCCGCATTTCTCATTTCTAAAATCCAAGTGAACAATTCTTCCGTTCCATCTGGATTATTCCAAGCAATCAGTGTATTATCAAGGTCCGTCAAGACGGCTTTGATCCCTAGTTTTTTCAGTTGTGCAGGGGTAATTTTATAGACGGCTTCTACCATCCATGTAGGTTTATAATTTGAAAACATGTTGTCTCCTCATCTGCAAAAAATGAAGGAGCACGATATGTACTCCTCAACCCCATATTATACTGTAAAATCTAAAAAAAAACTACCTCTATACATTAAACCTTTTAATGGAGGTAATAACAGAAGGAACCAGCTCCAAAAAATAAGCAATCAGCTCATAAAATAGATTCTTCTATATTCTTGAGTTGGTTGCTTATTACTGAAAGAGTTGCTTTTGGAACATCATTCATATAATTTTAGAAAAACCTAAAGAACTGAAATCACTATCCATAGGTAATGTTGGAAAAGAGCGCCATTTCTTATATCTTATTTTTTACTACAATACTTTGGCCAAAAAATCGATAGTCCGAGGCTGGCTCGTCCGCTCCAGCACCTCACTAGGTGTCCCCTCTTCCACGATCTGTCCTTGATCCATAAAGATGATTCGATCACCCACTTCTTTCGCAAAGCCGATTTCATGAGTGACAATGACCATCGTCATCCCTTCTTGTGCCAATTGCAACATAACCGAGAGTACTTCACCCACCATTTCTGGATCAAGTGCCGAAGTAGGCTCATCGAACAACATGACGTCTGGTTGCATTGCCAACGCTCGGGCAATCGCTATCCGTTGCTGCTGTCCACCTGATAAAGAGTAAGGATAGGCGGTGGCTTTATCTGACAAACCAACTTTTGCCAATAATTCCAAAGCGATCACCTCGGCTGCTTTCTTAGGCATTTTTTTCACTTTGATTGGTGATAAGGTGATATTTTCTAATACTGTCATATTGGGAAATAGATTGAACTGTTGAAAAACCATCCCCATTTTTTCTCTTGTTTTAAAAATATCGTGTTTCTTATGTGTGATATCCGTTCCCTCAAACTCCACCGTACCGGCTGTAGGAGATTCGAGTAGATTCAAACAACGGAGAAACGTACTTTTCCCTGAACCTGAAGGGCCGATGATCACTACGACCTCCCCGGCGGAAATAGTCGTAGTAATTCCTTTCAATACTTCTGTTTCCCCAAATGATTTATTTAATTGTTTGATCGTTACTATTGATTTTTCCATACGACATTCTCTCCTAACGTTGATACCTTTTTCCGAGTTTTTTCTCCCAACTACTCAACAATCGCGATGTTACAAAGGTCATAACGAAGTATAACCCTGCGGCAATAAAATAAGGTTCCAATGGGATATAGGAGTTTGAGATAACGATCTGAGCAGATCCCATCAATTCATTGATACCGATCACTGTCAGTAAAGAAGAATCTTTGATCAACGTGACAAACTCATTTCCTAATGGTGGCAGGATATTTCTCAACGCTTGTGGGAAAATGACATAACGCATCGCCTGTATAGGACGTAAGCCTAGTGAATACGAAGCTTCTGTTTGTCCCATATCAACAGCCGCAATCCCTCCACGAATGATCTCAGCAACATACGCCCCAGAGTTCAGTGATAATACGATGATTCCTGGTATCAAACGCCCTAAGTCGATGGTTAAAATCCCCACGGACCAATCCACCGCTGGAAAGAAACGTTGCAATAAGATGAATCCGATCATGATCTGCAATAACATCGGTGTGCCTCTTAGTAATTCGATATAACTATTAGCTAACCAATTCCAAGGCTTGATCTTTGAGCGCTTCATCAATGCCATGGCTAGGCCAATCATTGTACCAAAGATGACTGTCAAGATCGAAATGACGATCGTAACGACCGCGCCGGATAAAAAATACGGTAAGTACTTATCTAAAAACGAAAAATTCACACTGCGTCCCTCTATTCTGTCGCTGTTTGTTCAGCTAGTTCATGATTTTTTTTGATGAATTCATCGATTTTTCCCTCATCACTTAATTTTTTGATGATTTTATTCAACTCTTCTTGTAATTCTGTACTCCCTTTTGGTAAGGCAATAGCAAAAGCTTCATCATCCGATTGTTCCAAAGGGATATCTGCAATCATCAAGTTGGGGTTCTGAGCAATATATGCTTCGGCAATCGTTTGTTCAACGACCATGCCATCCAGTGAACCTTGATTGATCTCGATCACCATATTTGGCACTTTATCGATCGTGACTACTTTAGCTTCTTTGATTTGTTCGTTGATCACTGCTTCTTGGATCGAGCCTTTTTGCGCCCCTAAGCTTTTACCTGCCAAGCGATCAATGCTTGTGAACGTGTTTTCATCTTTTTTATTGATCACGAGAACTTGTGGCGGATTGTAATAGTTGTCGGTGAAGTCAAATTGTTCTTTTCGTTCTGCGGTCGCTGAAATCGCTGAGATCGCTACATCGACTTTCCCTTCTTTTAAAGAGGCTAACACCGTGTTGAAACTCATATCTGAGAGCTCCAATTTCACACCAAGCTCATCTGCGATGGCTTTAGCTAAATCAATATCCGATCCGACGATTTGATCTTTCCCATCGACGATCGTATGAAATTCAAACGGCGCATAATCAGCAGACGTCGCCACTTTCCTTGATTGCTGCTAATTGATCGTTTGATTCAGCTGCATCCCCATTCCCGCAAGCTCCTAATGCGAATGTTGTAACTAAAAATAAAATAATTCCGGAAATCTTTTTCATTGTCTCGCCCCTTATTCATTTTGTTCTGTCATTATAGCATGAAAATTTCAAAAAAAAACTATTTTTTGTATATTTATTTAATTTTATTCGTTTTCATGCTTTTAAAATGAATAATAATCACAAATTAAGAATATTTATTTTAATATTTCAAGTGAAGAAATGAAAAAGCTGAGAACCAAGTCTCAGCTTTTTTATTTGATTTTCAGTCTATTTTACTTTGTTTCTCAAAGCCAAACACCTCTGTACCAAGCTCATTGGTTCCGCTGATTTACGCTAAATCACACAATTAATATCTTTTGTCATCTTGATTTGTTCAATTCTTGTAAACTATTGTTTTCTTTCTTGATTTTCAATTTTGATTACATTTTGCATTAGATAAGCAACTCCGTTAACTGTATCTGCAAATGAAATAGAATTCGCAAAAGAATTAACTGAGCGATATTTGTCCCATAGTTTTTCCAAATAACCGCTCCCTTTTATCTTTTCGATTTCCCTTTCATAATAAAAAGATAACGGTTTGTTGTCTCCACGTTTTGTAAATGTATTTCGGACACTTTTATATAGCTCTTTCATATCAATATTTTCTAGTTTTCTGATGGCAAATAGGTCGTAGTAATCTTTCAATCTCGAATTGTCTGTCCCAAAGTTAAATGTAGCACTCAGCTTTTCTGCAATAATCTGTTCTGTTGGATAAGCTGGAATCTCCACTTTTTTATCTTCAAACATCAATTGATGATGATGTATATCTACTTCAGGATAAATAGAATCTCCTGTTGTTACATCCAATTTAAATGGGACACGTATTTTTTCTAAATGAGCAATCAATTTAATTTGAAACCCAGGATAAAAATCAATTTCCCTTGTCTCTTTAATCTCTTGAACAGAGAAAACAATTCCCTCTTTCGTAGGTTTACTAGTTAATTCTTTAAAGATGTTCTTCAATTTTTCTTTAGTTAATTTACTATTTCTAAATGTCGTATCAATATCAATTGTTGTTCTTCTATCAATTCCATATTTTGAACCTAATAGAAAACCACCTTTCAAAATAAAGTCATTTTTATACTTCGATTCAGAGATTTGTTCAACTAAGCGATCCATCATAAAATGCCTTTGAACTAACTGTGCATTTAATCCTATACTTTTTGCAAGATTTCTTGTTTTTGCTGTAAATTGTGTAGGGGTCATATTTTCTCTCCATCAATACAAACTCTGCATATGATATTTCATTTCTTTTTCTACATGTAGTTTTGTCATATAATCTCTTAATTTACTTGGGTCTCTCCTAGGATCTCTCATGTACTCTTTTAAAGCTTCTAATTTCATTTCATATTCAATTTCATATCTCGGATTCCAAATATCACAAAGAGTTCGTTCCTTATCGTATATAATAATAGGATTTCCTTGAAAGGAAGTGCCCTCCACTTTCCCTAACTCGTATACTTCCTTCTTCACAAAATGAAATTGTAACTGTTGCTCTTTCGTAATTGAACGATTCACATTATAACCATGTGGAAAAGTCAAATGAATGAAGTTCGGCATGTTTGTAGAAAGTTGATATATATCTAATGTCGTTTCATGAGAAAATATTCCTCTGGAAAATCGTTGCTGAAAACAAAATAAATCATCGATTCCATGACCAGTCTCTACATAATAACCACGATCAACTTTCATCAAAATTCCTTGATTCACCAATCTTTGTACAGTAGTTGCTGAAATTCCTAATTTTCTAGCTTCCTTCATAGATAAATTTCCATCGCGAATACGCAACAACTCTTTCAGCTTATCTTGCATTTAATCCCCTCACTTACGTTACAAATACACTACATTAAACTTATCATAATAGTGTAATTGTAACAAGGCATTCTTCATGCGGGAAAGAAATGGTCGATTACTGTGTAATGGATGTTTCGCGAATATCTGGACAATATAACTTCCTGAAAGCTATACCAAGACGATAAGATACGTTAGCAAGTTTATGCACACACCAAGAACGCCTTACACTATAACTATTCAGATGGCCTACTTAAATAGTTAAGTACCAATATCCAGCACTAAAAAGAAATACCTATGGTTTCAACAACTTTTAAAATTTCAAATCAAAAATCCTGATTCGGTACAGAAAAATATTTTTAATCAATTAAAAGAACAGGGAAAAGATGGTGCCCCCTTCTTTCTGTTCAAATTATTCTGAAATTCCTCTACTTCAATAATCATTTTGCAAGAAGCATCGTTTTTTAAGGCTATTCCTTTACTCAACTATTCCTCATTCCCTGACACAAAACTATATTCAATCTTATGTGAGTCAGATAAACGATTTCCACTTTCACCTACCCAAGAAAATTCTTTTCGATAATCCTTTCCGACTAACGTTGTCGTTTTCTTCTTCTGATTGACTTCGACTGTTACATGTTCGATCTCTTTAACAAATGTTTGAAAAAGTTCATTCGTTTTTAGGTCTTGTTCTGCGGATGTAAAATCTGGTGTCAGCAAACTTTTGATTTCTTGTTCTTCACTGCTTGAGAGTTTTAAATCTGCGGGATCTTGATCAAGGCTTTGTGCCAGTTGGATTTCTTTCATGATTTCTAAATTTCCCTCTTTAAGAGTATAACTTCCTCTATTTTGTAGCGTCCCAGCATTCGTCACTTGAACAATTTCGACGTTTTTTAATCGGTCCTCATTCGATTTAGAGCAGCCAGTCAAGAATAGCGACAAAGAAATTACACCTCCCAAAAAAAGAACATAAAATAACTTACTTAACGACTTATAAAACACAATATCAACTCCTTTTTAATAAGAATATCACACACAAAAAAATATCAAATAATAACTAAGTTATGATTTGATCGGAAATAATAAACTAACTATAATAAAATTGTAACAAATAAAAAAAAGAGGTTTAGTATGAAAAAAAATGTTATTTTCAGTTGTTTTGTTGGCGTTACTTTTTTCAGTATGTTGTTACCTAGCCAAATCGTCCAGACCCAAGAAATAATCGAGCATACAGAACCATTTTCTAGCATCCAATCAATAGGTTCAAATTCAGATAACTTAGACTCAAAAAGCAATATTGACTAGATATTGGACGTCAGGATGGATTAAAACAGGTAGCCCCGCTCCCGCAGTAGCTTTCTTTCAAAGCGGTGCATATAGGGGATGGTTAAGCAGATATCGTGAACTACCAAGTCATTATGGTACAACTGGTTATTATGAAGGTTACTTTTATCATAACTCCGTTCCATTTCCAGTTCCATCAAAATTAAATATTTTGAACAATGACTTATTATCACCAATTGATGAGGAGGATCTAAAATGAAATATTTCAAACAAATTTTAATAGCTTCAATAGTAATTTCTGGTCTATTTTTATTTACTGAAAGACACAATGCAAACACAAACTTAGCAATAGCGGAATATACCTCAATATCTATAGAACCTTTAGGTAGTAAAATCATCTATCACACAAGACGATCTACTACGTTAGTCGGGTTAACTAACACAATGATTTATAATGATGGAATTTATTGCGGACAATTAACTTTACAGTCTTGGTCTTATGAAAAAGATTTTTCAACTGGAAGAATGTGGTATGTGGGTATATATAAAGGAACTGTACGTTCTAATGGTGGTTGTCCTATTGGTTAATTAATTAGTGAGAAAAATGAACAATAAATAAACTGCAATAAAGGACAACTTCACTTCATTTTTTCTCGCTATTATCTTAGACATCTCAAAAAGCTTGTACATATATATATTGAATAGTAGTATCTAACCACAAATAGCCCGATTTGATAAACCAAATCAGGTTATTTGTGGTTAGAAGATGTTTATTTTTATGTATTGCGATAATTACACAGTAAATAAGTGGGATATACTTCATTAAAAGAATAAAAACGGTACATTTAATTACGCGTTAACCTAGTTTTTTTCAATTTTTAGTGTATAACACAACATTCAATATATACTCTATGAAAAATCACTAAATTTTTTTAAGTTACAGAAATTCAAATTATCTCTATCTTTAATATCATTCTTCCAATTAACATTTTCCATTTTTCTTTTATATAATCAACAATCAAAATCTAATACCTAAATAATTACACATCAAGATACAATCTCTAATAACTAAATATCAGTGTAAGTTTAAAAATCTAAGAAAATTCAATGAAATTAGTTTTTTATATTAAGTTAAATATATATCATAAAATTTTTTCCATTTTAACCCTTACAATCAAAAAGAAACAAGAATATTTTCTAAAAAAATCATATAATTCCTATTTTATTTCCCCTTTTAACTAGCAAATCATACAAATAAACACATTAAATATATAAATCATAAACCAATATTTATCCATTTATAGGATAAATCAGAAAAAACTGTAGAGGCAATTCTCTACAGTTTAAATCAAAAAAACTTCTTAATATTTACGAAAACGTTGGTAGCGTTGTTCGATCAATTCTTCGGTTGGTTTCTGACAAAGTTCGGTCAGTTTTTCGATCAATGCTTTTTGCATCATACGCGCAACTTTTTCTTTGCCTAAAGGTTCTCCATTGAATGTTTCGGGGATCACTCGATCAATGACGTCTAACTCTAATAATTCACCAGCAGCGACTTTCATCAATTCAGCGGCTTCGGCTGCTCGGCTGCCGTCTTTCCAAAGAATCGAAGCAAAGCCTTCTGGTGATAAAACAGCATAGATCGTTTGTTCTAACATCCAGACTTCATCGGCTAATGCTAAGGCTAGTGCCCCACCACTACCGCCTTCACCAATAATAATACTGATGATCGGTATCTTCAAATCCGACATTTCTAATAGATTACGGGCAATCGCTTCCCCTTCACCACGTTCTTCTGCACCGATCCCACAATAGGCACCCGCAGTGTTGATCAACGTAATGACCGGACGGTTGAATTTTTCTGCTTGTTTCATTAAACGCAGTGCTTTACGATAACCTTCCGGATGAGGAGAGCCAAAATTCCGACGAATATTTTCTTGCAAGTCACGGCCTTTTTGGATGCCAATGACGGTCACTGGTTTTCCGGCTAATTTTGCTACGCCTCCGACAATCGCTTCATCATCACCAAATAAGCGATCACCATGAAATTCTTGGAACCCTTCAAAAATCGTTTCAAAAAAATCAAGACTTGTCCAACGATCTTTTGCCCGCGCCAGTTGGACGATATCATGAGCAGTTTTATTCATGGTTGATCCATCCTTTCTGCGTATGCAATTCTAATAATTGATGGATCGTGTCATTGAGTTCTTTTCTTGGAACGATTTGATCCACAAAGCCATGTTCCAGTAAAAATTCTGCTTTTTGAAAATCTTCTGGTAGTTCTTGTTTGATCGTTTGTTCGATCACTCGGCGGCCAGCAAAGCCGATCAAACTTTGCGGTTCAGCTAAGATGATATCCCCTTCCATCGCAAAGCTGGCGGTAACACCACCTGTCGTCGGATCTGTTAAGACAGTCAAATAAAATAGCTGTTTATTGCTATGACGTTTGACCGCTGCGGAGATTTTGGCCATTTGCATGAGAGAGAAAATTCCTTCTTGCATCCGGGCGCCCCCTGAAGCAGTGAATAATACGACGGGTAATTTTTTACTCGCCGCACGTTCAAACAAACGAGTGATCTTTTCCCCTACGATCGTGCCCATACTTCCCATGATAAAATTAGGGTCCATGACACCAATAGCAAAAGGAATGCCTTTAATAGTCGCTTGACCAGTTAGAACTGCTTCATGTAAGCCAGTCTTTTCTTGCATCTTGCCGATCTTTTCTTGATAATCAGGGAAATCAAGAGGATCTTTTGTGACGAGATCCGTATCCCATTCCTCTAAACTTTTCTCATCAATGATCAACGCTAATCGCTGCCATGCGCCGATTCTAAAGTTATAACTACAGTGTGGACATACTTTTTCTTCCCCGATATCTTTTGTGTAGATGATATGTTTACAATTTGGGCATTTCGCCCACATATTGTCAGGGACCGATGGTGCATTCGTTGGCTTGATTTCTCGATTAGGATTGATTCGAATGTATTTTTTCTTTTTGAATAAAGCCATCTTATTCGTCTCCTATCTCCGTCTCGGGAATCCAGTTTGGTAAAAACTCTTCTTGTAAGAATGCGGTACTGTAATCACCAGCAATCACTGCAGGGTGACTGATCAGATCCATTTGGAATTCAGCATTCGTGATCACGCCATCTGTCACGATCTCGCTCAATGCCCGTTGCATTTTCATCAACGCATCGAAACGTGTATCGCCATGTACGATGACCTTAGCAATCATTGAATCATAATAAGGGGGAATCGTGTAACCTGAATAAACCGAACTATCGACCCTTAATCCCATACCACCAGCTGGTAGCAACAAATTCTTGATTTTGCCTGGTGAAGGAGCGAAATGAAATACTGGATTTTCTGCATTGATCCGGCATTCGATCGCATGCCCTTGGAAAATGATATCTTCTTGTTGGATCTCTAGTGGTCGTCCGGCCGCAACCTCGATTTGTTTTTTGACAAGATCGATATTTGTGACCATTTCTGTTACTGGATGTTCAACTTGGATGCGGGTGTTCATTTCCATAAAATAAAAATCACCGGATTCATCCATTAAAAATTCGATCGTTCCTGCATTTTCATAATTCACTGCCTTTGCTGCTCTGACAGCTGCTGCACCTAAGTGATTTCGTTTTTCCTCAGAGATCACAACAGATGGTGATTCTTCTAAGACTTTTTGATTATTCCGTTGTAAGGAACAATCACGTTCACCTAGATGCAGAACATGACCAAATTGATCACCTAATATTTGCACTTCAATATGTCTTGCGGGATAAATGATTTTTTCCAAATACATATCATCGTTACCAAAAGCAGCTGCTGCCTCTTGTTGGGCGGATGAAAAATGTTGTGGTAATTCTTCTTTTGACAAGACTTTGCGGATTCCTTTACCGCCACCACCAGCGGCGGCTTTAAGCATCACTGGATAGCCAATTTTTTCTGCCACTTCCAGTGCTTCTTCAACAGTCGATAGCACACCATCACTACCTGGGATCACAGGAACATCTGCTTGTTGCATCAACTGACGTGCGTTGATTTTATTCCCCATATCATCGATCGTTTTGCTTTTAGGTCCAATAAAGACGATATTACATTCTTCACACATCGAAGCAAATCGACTGTTCTCAGATAAGAATCCAAATCCAGGATGGATTGCTTCTGCTTTTGTAACGATGGCTGCACTTAGAACTGCTTGTACATTCAAATAGGAATCTGTTGCTCTTGCAGGACCGATGCAGACGGCTTCGTCTGCTAATTGTGTGTGCAATGCCTCCGCATCCGCTTCAGAATAGACCGCAACGGTTTGGATTCCAAGCTCACGGCAGGCACGAATGATCCGTACGGCTATTTCGCCGCGATTTGCTATCAAGACTTTTGAAAACATAACTCACCTATCCAATCATAAAGGTTAATTCAGCTTCAGCAACTTTTTTGCCGTCCACTTTTGCAATTCCTTTGCCTATTCCTGCAGAAGACTTGATTTTAGTGATTTCCACTTCTAATATCAACGTATCTCCAGGAGTCACTTTTTTACGAAACTTCGCTTTATCTAATCCGCCAAAGTAAGCAGTTTTTCCTTTGAACTGTTCCAATGATAATAGAGCTACTGCTCCTGCTTGGGCCATCGCTTCTACGATCAATACCCCCGGCATCACAGGTTCTTCTGGAAAATGTCCTTGGAAAAAAGGTTCATTGATCGTCACATTTTTTTTAGCAACGATCCGTTCGCCTTCGACAATTTCTTCCACTCGATCAATCAGCAACAGCGGATAGCGATGAGGGATGATTTCTTTGATTTCTTGTATATTCATAGGTCTGGTTCTCCTTGGCTTAATTTGGTTGGATGATAAAGAGTGGTTGTCCGTATTCTACGACTTCTTCATTGTCGATCAAGATCGCAACGATCTCACCATCGACATCACTAGTTACTTCGTTCATCAATTTCATTGCTTCAATGATACAGATCACTTCACCCTTAGCGACTTTATCTCCTACTTTTTTGAATGCTGGTTTGTCAGGAGATGGTTGTAGATAGACGATTCCAACGATTGGTGATTTCACTTCAGTCCCATCAATTGTCGGCGCAACTGCTTCTGGTTGAACAGAATGGCTTTCTTCTTTTGGTAAAGCCGGTACAACTTGTTGAGGTTGTGGTTCAGAAGCACTCGTTGTTGGTACTGTTTGCCCCATTCCCCGACTCATTTCATTTTTATTCATATATAATTCAAATTGTCCGTCTTTCAAGTCAAATTCTGTTAAAGTTGACTGATCAAATTGACTGACTAATTCTTTGATTTCATGGATCTTCAACATTATTCCTCCCAGCGTTTCATACATAGTACAGCATTATGTCCACCAAATCCTAATGAATTACTCATGGCATAAGACAGTTCAGCTGGTTTACTTTCGTTGATCACAACGTTCAGATCGATTTCAGGATCTTGTTTTTCAACATTGATGTTTGGTGGAATAAACTGATGCTCTAACGCCATCAAAGTGGCAAGTGCCTCAATCCCACCTGCAGCACCTAATAAGTGACCAGTCATTGATTTCGTACTGCTGACATAGGTTTCTTTGAAAGAGTCTCCTAATGCGATTTGGATCGCTTTAGCTTCTGCTTGATCATTTGCAGGTGTACTTGTTCCGTGTGCGTTGATATAGCCCACTTCTTTTGCATCGATCCCGGCTTCTTCCATCGCCAATTTCATTGCTTTTGACGCACCAGAACCATCTGGTGTTGGAGCTGTCATATGGTAAGCATCACAATTTGAGCCGTAACCCACGACTTCACCATAAATTTTTGCGCCACGAGCTTGTGCATGCTCCAGTGATTCAAGGACTAATACTCCTGCCCCTTCACCCATGACAAAACCATTACGGTCTTCATCAAATGGCATCGAACCACGTTCAGGATCTGTCGATGTTGACAAAGCAGTCAATGCCGCAAATCCGGCGATCCCCATTTCACAGATTGTTGCTTCTGTTCCACCTGCAAGGATGATATCGGAATAACCATGTTTGATGTTGCGGAATGCTTCACCAATCGCATTCGTTCCACTGGCACAAGCGGTCACGATCGACGTACAAATTCCTTTCGCCCCTACACGCAACGCAATATTACCAGCTGCCATATTGGCGATCGACATTGGAACAAACATAGGTGATACGCGATTGGCCCCTTTGTCGTGCATGCGGATGACTTGGCTTTCAATTGTTGGTAAACCACCAATCCCAGAGCCAACGATAACACCAAAACGATCTTGGTTGATCGTTTCTTTTTCGATCCCACTCATCGTCAATGCTTCCATCGCAGCATAAATGCCATAGATCGAAAACATATCCATGCGTTTGCTATCTTTTTTTACAAAGTATTTATCAAAAGGAAAGTCTTTTACTTCACCTGCTAAAGTGATTCCTGTATCTGTTGCATCAAATTTTGTGATCGGTGCAATGCCATTCGTCCCAGCTTTTAAACTAGCTAAAAAACTATCTGCATCATTACCGATCGGTGAAGTGACTCCATAACCTGTAATTACTACTCGATTCATAAATTTTCCTCCCTATCCGTGCATGACCAATCCGCCGTCAACATTGATGACTTGACCTGTGATATACGAACTTTTCGCTAAGAACAATGCGGCTTCCGCAATATCTTCCACTTGGCCGAAACGTTGCATTGGAATTTGTTTTTCTGCTTGTTCTCTTACTTTTTCGGATAATACATCTGTCATATCTGTAGTGACAAACCCCGGAGCAATCACATTACATGTGATTCCTCGTGTGGCAACTTCTCTTGCCACAGATTTAGTAAAACCGACAACTCCTGCTTTACTTGCTGCATAATTGGCTTGACCCAAGTTACCGATCAATCCTGAAACACTTGAAAGATTGATGATCGCGCCTTCTCTTTTTTTCATCATTTTCTTTAACACGTGCTGTGTCATATTGAAAGTTCCTGTTAGATTGATATCCAAACATTTTTTGAAATCATCTGCATCCATACGTAAGACAAGTTTATCATTCGTAACTCCCGCATTATTGACCAAAATATCGACAGAACCCAGCTGCTGTTCTGCTTCTTTGATCATCTCTCCTGCTTTATCATAATCGGAGATATCACCTGAGATTCCTACACATTCAACCCCATGCGCTTTGATCGCATTGATTTTTTCGGCTGGGATCTCTCCACGACCATTTAAGAAGATGTTTGCGCCTGCTTTGGCAAAGGCTAAAGCGATTGCTTCACCAATTCCTCGTGTACTGCCTGTAATAAATACATTTTTTCCAGTTACGTCCATAACTTGCCTCCTATGACAATCGATTGATTGTTTCTTCAAATGTTTGTTGATTCTCCACACGTGCAACGGCGATCGACTTGTCGATTTTTTTCATAAAGCCACTTAATACTTTACCGGGCCCGACTTCGACCACTTGGTCGATTCCTAAATCTTTAAGTTTTTCGATACTTTCGTAAAAACGAACGGGTTTCATGACTTGTTGTTCAAGTAAACCTAGGATTCTTTCTTTCGTCATGATCTCTGTCGTGGTGTTGCTGATCACAGGTATTTCAGGTTCTGAAAAAACGATCTTGCTTAGTTCCTCCGCTAATTGTCTAGCAGCAGGTTCTAAGATTGCTGTATGGAAAGGGCCACTTACATTGAGTGGGATCATTCGTTTGATCCCTTGTTCTTGTAATAGTGCTACCGCTTGATCCACTGCTTTTTCTTCGCCTCCGATGACGATTTGCTGGGGTGTATTGTAATTTGCAGGGGAAACGATCCCCATTTCTTCCGCCTGCTTACAACAGCTCTCGATAACATCTACCGGTGCATTCATCACAGCTACCATTTTCCCACTACCGGTAGGTGCAGCGTCTGTCATAAACGTGCCTCTTTTTTCGACCAATGCGACTGCTTCACTAAAGGAGAGCGCACCACTGGCTACTAAAGCAGAATACTCACCTAAACTAAGCCCTAAAACGGCTTGAGGAGTGATCCCATGTTCTTTCAGCAAACGATAGAACGCAATGCTGACAGTTAAAATAGCTGGTTGCGTATAGATCGTTTGATCCAAACGTTCATTTGTTGAAAAACAAAGCTCCGCCATATCATAGCCTAAGATCTGACTAGCTTCATCAAAAGTCTGTTTCACGATGGGTTCATGGTAGAGGTCTTGACCCATTCCTTGGTATTGTGCACCTTGTCCGCTAAATAAAAATGCTGTTTTCATCATAGTCTCCAATTTATATTCAGGATAGATAGCTTTTTGTTTCATTTAAAAAAAGGCTAAGACATTCCTTTTTCGGAAAATGTCCCAGCCCCCAACCTAATCTTGATGATTATGCAGTTTGTTTTTCAACATAAGTGACTAAATCTTGAACTGTTTTGATGCCGTCTTCTGTTTCGATTTTCACATCAAATTCATCTTCGATCTCGTTGATGATTTGGAATAAATCCAAGCTATCTGCTTCAAGGTCTTCTTGGATGTTTGTCGTTAATTTGATTTCTTCTGTGTCTTTCCCTAATTCTTCCGCAATGATTTCTTGAATTTTTTCGAATACCATATGATAATTCCTCCGATATTGTTTCTTTATTTTATATTTTTTATTTTTATCAGTTTATAGTTCCATGAGGATACTTCCCCATGTCAATCCTCCACCATAACCTGTAAATACCACTTTTTGTTTTTGACCTAAGGTAATTTTTCCGCTTTCTATCGCTTCATCTAAAAGAATCGGGATGCTTGCTGCGGAAGTATTGCCATATTTATCCATGTTCGTTAGGAATTGCTCCTGGGGAATTTTTACCTTGCGAGCAATCTTTTCGATGATTCGTAAGTTCGCTTGATGCAAAAGCAGATAATCAACAGGTGTGTCTTGAATGAGTTCCTTGATGTTCATCGCGACGTCTCTTACAGCAAAGTCAAAAATATCCCGTCCAACCATTTTTAAATAGTAAGAACCTTCTGAATCTTTCGTGTATAAAGGCGATTGATTTGGTAGATAGCCAGAAGTAAGAGATTGCGCACGCGAACCATCTGCCGCTAGCGATTCTCTCAATAATTTTTGATCTGAGCCAGCTTCTAACAAAATCCCACCAGCACCATCACCAAACAAGACAGCGGTTGAACGATCCGTCCAATCGATCAGTTTAGATAATGTTTCGCCACCAATTACTAAACCTTTCATTGAGCCACAGCGAATCAGTTTCTCTGCAACACTCAAGGCATAAACAAATCCTGAACATGCGGCGCTGATATCAAAGGCGATTGCTTTGGTTGCGCCGATCCTTCCTTGAACTAAAGTTGCGACAGAAGGCGATGTATAATCAGGCGACATCGTAGCAACGATAATAAAATCGAGTTCCTTTGGATCGAGTGTTTTTTTCTTTAGTAATTTTTCGGCAACGAGGTAACACAAATCGGAAGTCTCCTGCTCGGTCACACAATGTCTCTCTTTGATTCCTGTACGGGATGAAATCCATTCATCCGAAGTGTCCATCATTTTTGAGAGATCATCGTTTGTGATGATTTTTTCCGGTAAGACACTTGCCGTTGCTGTGATCGTTCCAAATTGTTCCATTAAACTTCCTCACTTGTAATCTCGCAAGAAATCATGCAAGTTTTTCAATGCAGACAGCAAAGCTTGTTGTTCGTCGGTAGCCATACCATCCATAATGTTTTTGACCATTTCACGATGGAAATGCTGATGCACGCGGTAAAGTAACTTACCTTTTTTGGTCAACCCCAGCTTCACCACTCGTCGGTCGTCTTCACTACGGATACGCTCAACGTAGCCTTTCCTAACTAACTTGTTGATAGCAGTGGTCAAGGTCCCAACAGTAATCGACAGTTCTTTGGCTACTTCTGAAGTTGTCTTTTTCTTGTACATACCGATTGCCTCGATCGTATGCATCTCTGTAATCGACAGATCTTTGAATTGTGACTTTTTTAATTCGGATTCTTCGATCGTCAAAATATCATTGAAGACACTAACGAGATAATCATTTACTGTATTAAAATCAGGTTCCATGTTCCACCATCCACTAAAATTAGTTTGATTATCAAATCTTTTGATGTTCAAACTATATCTTAACTTTTTTCAAAATGCAACCTTTTAACTAGATTTTTTTGCATTATTAATTTTTTTTAATTTTAATTTTATGACAAAATGCTTTAATATCAACCTTTCAACCTCTAAAAATTAAAATAAAAGAATAAAAAAATATTTTGATTATCAAAGTATCTCTATAATTTATTTATAAAATATAATCCCTTTTATTGTTCATTTTTTTAAATCTGTTATAATCTTTTTAGTTCAAATTCAATTAGAGGAGCGCTTATGCACTTAAAAGAGAAAGTAAAAAACCTGCCTTTATTACCTGGTGTTTACTTGATGAAAAACAGCGATGGAAAAATTATTTATGTGGGGAAAGCTAAAAATTTAAAAAATCGCGTAAGTACGTATTTTCATCAAAATAAACAACACTCGAAAAAAGTCTTGCGCTTAGTTCGTTCGATTGCAGATTTTGAGATCGTTGTCGTTGATACTGAACTAGATGCCTTATTATTAGAGTGTCAATTGATCCAACACTATCGTCCTATCTACAATCGTCGGATGAATTATTTTGACAACTATAACTATTTACATATTCAATCCGATGGTCTTTTTCTCACGAATATACCTACCGCAAGAACTTATGGCCCTTTTCGTCTTTATAAAAAAATGCCTAGTATCCTTCGAATCATCGAAGAAAACTATCAAATGCCTTGGCTTTCTGAAATCAGTCATTTGGCGTTACAAGTTCAACTTCCTGAAATGAAGGCATTGAGCTTTGATCAAAAAAAGAAAGAGATCCAAGGTCTATTGCAAGGAAGAAACAAGAAATTGTTAGGCTATTTAAAAAAACGACAATTACATTTTGTTAACCAGCTTAATTTTGAGAAGGCGGCTATTCTGCAACGAGATATCGAATTGATCACGTACTTTACTGGTCGGATACAAGAACAAAAAAAATTTTTACGAACACCGAGAATCACATTGAGCATGCCGTTAGCTAGCGATGAGACCAAGATCAAGCATTTCTTGGTTTCCTACGGACAAGTGGCTGATACAACGATCACAGAACCTGGACAAACGCCTCATTTCTATTATGAAAAAGACAACAGGTTGTCACTCAAGCGACAACTGTCTCAAGAAGAAATCGATCCTGTTCAAATCTTGATCAGCTACCAACGTAAACTGGCAAAAGACGAACAGGAAACAAAAAAAGAGTCTGGAATCCAACGCATTGGTTGAATCCCAGGCTCTTTTAGCTAGCTCGAAATCTTATTGAATCAAATCATAGATCTCCATCGCAACGATATCGATATTGTCGAATTCGTATTGTTGATGTGTGTCTGTTTCAGTTAGTTCAAATGTTTCTGTCGCTTTATCATAAGTTACGGTGCATTTTTCTACGCCCTCTTTTTCAAAACGACGAACTTGCAGCTCATTGTCTGCTGATTCGACCATAGCCTCCAGTCGTTTAATGATTGCGACTAATTGTGAATGTGCCATCGGAGGTCCTCCTTTTCTTAGTTCTGTTATATTGTATCAAAAGCATCGTCGACTTGCATTGATTTTCTCCAAAAAAACTAGTTTTTTAGGATTTTTTTTTCGGCTGTCTGCCATCTTCCCACCAAAGCTTGATCAATGCTTGTGTTCCATCGTTCTCAAAACCCTTTTCTGCTAACTTCTCATACAGCTTTCGGGCTTCTTTGGTCGCTGGTAAGTCCAACCCTACTTTTTCTGCTTCGGCTAAAGCAATCTTCAAATCTTTGATAAAATGTTTGACAAAAAATCCTGGTGTATAGTTCTCTTGTAAAATACGAGGTGCATAATTACTTAATGACCAGTTTGCCGCACTACCGCCTGAAAGCGTGGCAATCACTTTTTCTAAGTCTAAGTCAGCTTTCTGTGCATAAACAAGCATCTCTGTCATACCAGTCATTGTTCCGGCAATCATGATCTGGTTTGCCATTTTTGTATGTTGTCCTTTTCCAGCTGAACCATGTAACGTAAATGTTGTTCCAAACTCACGAAATAGTGGTAATACTTGCTCGTAGGCATTCTCTTTTCCACCCACCATGATCGTTAAGGTGCCATTTTTTGCACCTAGATCGCCTCCTGATACAGGGGCATCTAAGGCATCCGCTCCAAGCTCTTGTGCGCTTGCTGCAATTTTTTCAGCAAGTGTTGGCGTACTTGTCGTTAAATCTATGACTGTTTTTCCATTTATAGCTGCTTGGAAAATGCCTTTCTCACCATAATAGATTTCTTCCACATCTTGAGGATAGCCAACCATTGTAAAGATAACTTGGCTCATCTCAGCTACTTCTTGTGGACTATCTGCCCATACTGCCCCTTCTTCCATAAGTGGCGCAGCTTTTGCTTTCGTACGATTATAAACAGTCAGTTCGTGGCCAGCTTTTTGTAAATGACGAACAATCGCGCTTCCCATAACTCCTGTACCGATAAAACCAATTTTCATCTTTTGCCCTCCTAAACGATAAAATCCTTGTTTCTATGCTAGTATACGCTAGAAACAAGGATTTTTTTAGGATTATTCACTGTTTTTTTATCTTTTGAAAGAATTTAATTTAATTTTAATCCGTTCGATGGATGCTTCTTCTTCTTTTTTACGCATCTCTTCTTTGTAATACACAAGCATATCTTCATAAAATTCGATCATTGATTGACCAAAATGAGTAGCTGAGATCTCGTAAAGTTTCTTTTCAAAAACTTCTGGATCTTTTTCAACTTTGCTTTCAATATAATCAATAAGTGCAGGTGCAAAGTCTTCATCTCGTTCAAATGTTCGGCCAAGGGAAGCATGATCAAATAAACGATTCAAATAATCATTTCCTTCAACTACACATGGTGTACCAGCCGCCATTGCTTCTGTATACGTCAATCCTTGTGTTTCTGATGTCGAAGCACACACAAAATAATCAGCCGCACGATAATAGAACGCGACGTCATTGTTATCGACTTCCCCAGTAAATTGAACCGCATCAGCTAAATCCAGCGACGTGATCAGTTCTTTTAGTTGCTCAACATAAGGTCCGTTTCCGACTATGACTAGTCGTGCATCTGGATAGTGTTTGATGACTTCTGGAAACCCTTGGATCAACGCTTGGATATTTTTTTCGTAAGAGATTCGACTTAAAGATAAAATCATCAAGCCGTTTTCTTTAACTCCTAATGAGGTACGTAATTCGTTGATTTGTTCTTGTGTAATTTCTGGACGTTTGAATTTTTCGATATCGATCCCTGTTGGTATCACTCGTAATGGCGCTGTCACCCCATAGCTTCGCAGTGTTTCGATCACACGCTCACTTGGGCAAACCACACCTGTCGTATGGTTCACAAATAGACGAGATAAGTATTTGACATGGGATTGTCGAATCACTTTCCCTTTTGCAATATAATGCAGATAATCTTCATACATCGTGTGATACGTATGAATCGATGGGATCTTTAATTTTTTTGCGACCATCTTGCCAAGAACACCCGCTCCAAACTCAGTGTGCGTATGGATAAGATCTAACTCTAATTCTTTTGCCACTAAATAGGCGTACCACATTCCTCGTACCACTACTCGACGTTCTTTAAATGATACAAAAGGAACACTTGGCATACGAATTACATCTTTTTCTAACTTGTCTGCATTGGGATCTGTTGTCGTAAATATATACACGTCATGTCCCATTTTTTCGAGTTCTTCTTTTAATGTCTTGATCGATGTAGCTACACCACTTACCTGTGGAAAATAGGTATCGGTAAAAAAGCCGATTTTCATCTTTTTTCGCCTCCAAACTACCTTTATTTTGATTCTTGCATTTGTTCATCTGAAGAATCGGATGCCTTTAGCACTTGTTGATAAACGGATTGAAGTTTTTCACCAATTCTTTTGATACTTCGTTCTTCAGCCGTTTGATAGCCAGATTCAACTAAACTAGGTACTTCATGTTGAATGATTTTTTGAATGAGTTGTGAAAACTCTTCATTGTTTCGCCCCATATAACAATTTTTTTGATCTTCAAGCCAACCATCATAGACTGGAATATCACGTACTAACACATTTTGTTTACTTGCTAAAGCTTCCAGTACGACAATACCTTCCGTTTCTTCATAAGAAGGGAAAAAGAACAAATCCGCTCCTGAGTAAGCTCCTTCGATGATCTCTCCTCGAATATAGCCTGGAAAAATGACATTATCGGGATGATCTTCTTTCACGATTTTTCGGATATTACTTGGGATCGAATACATCGGCACATGACCAAACCAGATGAATGTATATTCCGGTAATTGTTTGGCTATTTCAACAAAATCAATGATTCCTTTTCTTGCAAAGAACAGTCCTACACAAATAATCACTTTTTGATCAGGTGAAAGATTGAAATACTCCCTGAATTTTTGTTCTTTGACAGAGTCTGGTTGGTACTTTTCCAAATCGATCCCATTGGAAATCGATTGAATAGGTAAATCAATGCCATAACTTTGCAATAATTTTTTTGAATATGGGGTTGGTGTAATCAAGTAATCTGCCTTTTCATACAATCCGACTAAATATTTTTTTACAAATGGTGCTAATTGATTCGAACCGATAAAGGAATTTCGAAAATCTTCCTCCGTTGAATGCGCATGATAAATAATTTTTTTACCGTTTTTACGCGCTTTGTTGACCATGTTATGACTATTGATACCATATGTATTGATGTGCAAAATATCATAGTCTTCCTTACTATCTAAAGTATAGGAGATCCCTACATCTTTAAGCGCACGCTTTTGATGATCAAGTGCACGACCAATGCCGGACTTAGAAAGTATCTTCTCACTTTCAAAATATAATAATACCTTCATCTACGTTCCCCCTCACTCTTATATTATAACACAGCGTGAAAGCTGTCACTCAACCTTAAGTCCGATTTTTTCCCAACAAACTTGTAAGTTTGGACAGAATTTTATTTATTATTGCAAGAAGACAAAAAAACAGGCACAGCAAAATACTGTGCCTGTTCCAAAAATCAAGCTAGATATTCATTCACAAGTTCTACGACTTCTTCCATTGTGTCGCACTCGTTTAGGGCACGATCCGCTAGTTCAGCCATTTTGCTTGTATCTAAACGTTTCATCAAGCTACGTGTTTTTAAGATCGATGTTGCACTCATTGAGAACTCATCTAATCCCATACCTACTAGTAAAGGAACAGCCATTTGATCGCCGGCCATTTCTCCACACATACCAGCCCATTTACCTTCAGCATGTGCTGCATCAATGACGTTTTTGATCAAACGTAGAATTGATGGGTTGTATGGTTGGTACAAGTAAGAAACACGTTCGTTCATACGGTCAGCTGCCATTGTGTATTGAATCAAGTCGTTTGTTCCTACTGAGAAGAAGTCTACTTCTTTAGCAAATTTGTCCGCAATAACGGCTGCAGCTGGAATCTCGATCATAATCCCTACTTGGATCGAATCAGAGACTTCAATGCCTTCATTTACTAATTTTTGTTTTTCTTCTTCAAAGATTGCTTTTGCACCACGGAATTCTTTTAGTGTAGCAACCATTGGGAACATGATACGCAAGTTTCCATGTACAGAGGCACGTAATAACGCACGCATTTGCGTACGGAACATATCGTCACCTTGTTCTGACAAGCTAATACGTAATGCACGGTATCCTAAGAAAGGATTCATTTCATGCGGCAATTGCAAGTATGGTAATTCTTTATCTCCACCGATATCCATTGTACGAACAACGACAGGTTTTCCTTCCATTCCTTCCAATACTGCTTTGTAAGCAACGTATTGGTCTTCTTCAGTAGGAAAATCTGGTGAATCCATATAAAGGAATTCAGTACGATAAAGTCCAACTGCTTCACCACCATTGTTGTGTACACCAACTAAATCTTTAGGTGTACCAATGTTGGCTGCTAATTCAAAGTGTTTGCCATCGGCAGTCACTGTCTCAGCATGTTTCAGTTTTTCCCATTCTGCTTTTTGTGCAGCATAATCTGCGCCGATTATTTCAAATTCGGCTTTTTGTTCTGCTGTTGGTTCAATGACTACATCGCCTTCAATCCCATTAACAGCTAACATTACGCCTTCTTTGACCTTCGCAGTGATTTCTTTTGTTCCAACGATTGCTGGAATTTCAAGAGAACGAGCCATGATTGCAGAATGCGATGTACGTCCACCGATATCTGTTACAAAAGCTTTTACGAAGTTACGATCTAATTGAGCAGTGTCACTTGGCGTCAAATCATGCGCCACGACAACAACTTCTTCATTGATCATTGAAGGGTTTGGTAAAGTCACACCTAATAGATGTGCTAAAATACGTTTTGCAACGTCACGAATATCTGCTGCACGTTCTTGCATGTAAGCATTATCTTCCATTGCTTCGAACATACCGATATACATATCCGTTACTTCTTTAAGAGCTGATTCAGCATTTACACTGTTATCTTTGATGTTTTGTTTGATTTGACCTATCATTTCAGGATCTGAAAGAACCATTAAATGTGCGTCAAATACTTGCGCTTCTGCTTCACCTAAGCTTTGCGCTGCTTTTTCACGAATTTGTTGTAATTCTTCAGTTGATTTTGCTAAAGCATCATCTAAGCGAGCTTCTTCAGCTGAAGTATCCTCAACTGTCGTCTTACTGAATGATAAATCCGGTTGAACTAGCAGGTAAGCTTTTGCAACGGCTACTCCGTCACTAGCGGCGATCCCTTTTAGCATTTCAACCATTATTCAGATAAGCCTTCTTTCTTCATTGTTTCAACGATAGCTGCCATAGCGTCAGCTTCGTCAGCACCTTCAGCAGTGATAGTAACGTCAGAACCTTGACCTACACCTAAAGACATAACGCCCATGATAGATTTTAAGTTTACTGATTTACCTTTATACTCTAAGTTTACATCAGAGTTAAATTTGCTTGCTGTTTGTACTAATAGTGTAGCTGGACGTGCGTGGATCCCAGTTTCTGCTACTACGTGAAATTCTTTCTTTTCCATATTAATCGGTCTCCTTTAAGTGAGTGTTGTTTTTATGTGAGGGTTTTCTTTTTTAGCAATCCATGATAGAACTAATCAGATGAACCCTTTCATCTGTAAAGATTACCATTTTTTTTCCTTAGATACAACAGTTTTCATTTAAATTGAGAGAAAATCCAATAAACTATTCTGTAGAACTGTTTCATGCATAGTGATGATTATTCCTGTTTTAATAAATTCCATGTTTTTTTATATCTCATAAATCGATTGACCAATCATGTTTGTCGAGTAATTGAACGATTCATGAAATTTCAGCTTTATCCCTACAAATTTGTCGACAACTTAAGGTTCTTACCCAAATGTTTTGTCACATTGTCTGAACAAAAGAATCAATTGCTTGCGTCAATTCAAAAAATTAGTATAATAAAATTAAATGGTCAGTAATGGTCAACGAGGTATGACTTTTACAAGTTTTGTTGATCGAGTGTTATTCTTTTACCCAAAGATAGGCGCGATGTAAAATAGACTTAATGACCAATGTTTGAAAGGACGTGAATGTTTTATGCTTTGTCAAAACTGTGGAAAAAATGAAGCAACGATTCACTTGTATGCGACTGTCAATGGCCAACGTACACAACTTGACTATTGTCAGAGCTGTTACCAAAAAATTAAAAATCAGCAAAATGGAGGTCTAACAAGTATGGCCCAAAATGATCCATTTGGCTTTGGTAGTCTGGACGATCTGTTTCGTTCGATGTCTCGTCAAATGCAACAACAAGGAAATTACGAACAAACACCCCCTACTCAATTTGGTGGGAACAACAACTTCAATGGTGGACAACCACCACAAGGACTCGCTTCAGATGGTCTTTTAGGCGAATACGGTATCAATATTACAGAAGAAGCACGCCAAGGTGAAATCGATCCAGTCATCGGTCGAGATGATGAAATCAAGCGCGTGATCGAAATCTTGAATCGCCGCACAAAGAACAACCCTGTATTGATCGGAGAACCAGGTGTCGGTAAAACGGCTGTGGTTGAAGGACTCGCTCAAAAAATCGTTGATGGCGATGTACCACAAAAATTACTAGATAAAGAAGTGATTCGCTTAGATGTTGTTTCACTTGTCCAAGGCACAGGAATCAGAGGACAATTTGAAGAACGGATGCAAAAACTGATCGAAGAAATCAGACAAGCAGAAAATGTTATTTTATTTATAGATGAAGTTCATGAAATCGTTGGGGCTGGTTCAGCTGGTGATGGTAACATGGATGCCGGAAACATATTAAAACCTGCGTTAGCTCGTGGCGAATTACAAATGGTTGGAGCAACGACATTGAATGAATACCGAATCATTGAAAAAGATGCTGCGTTAGAGCGCCGCATGCAACCTGTTCGTGTCGATGAACCTTCTGTAGATGAAACGATCAGTATTTTAAAAGGATTGCAAAAGCGCTATGAAGACTACCATCATGTCAAATACACAGATGCTGCGATCGAAGCTGCGGCTAGATTGTCCAATCGTTATATCCAAGATCGTTTTTTACCGGATAAAGCCATTGATTTACTGGATGAAACAGGATCTAAGAAAAACTTAACGATCCAAATCGTTGATCCAAAAATGATCGAAAAGAAATTGGGAGAAGCGGAAGAACAAAAGTTGTTGGCTTCTAAAGAAGAAGATTTCGAAAAAGCAGCTTATTATCGCGATCAAATCAATAAATTGAAAAAAATGCAAGAACGCCAACTTTCAGAAGAAGAAATCCCAGTAATCTCTGAAAAGGATATGGAAAAAATCGTTGAACAACGTACAGGCATCCCAGTTGGTGAACTGAAAGAAAAAGAACAAACTCAATTGAAAAACTTAGCGGACGACTTGAAAAAACATGTGATTGGGCAAAACGATGCGGTTGATCGGGTAGCCAAAGCCATTCGTCGTAATCGAGTTGGTTTAAGCAAGAAAAACCGTCCAATTGGTTCTTTCTTATTTGTTGGTCCTACTGGTGTTGGTAAAACAGAATTAGCGAAGCAACTAGCCTATGAATTATTTGGATCTGAAGAATCGATGATCCGTTTCGATATGTCAGAATACATGGAAAAACACAGTGTCGCAAAATTGATTGGTTCCCCTCCAGGCTATGTCGGCTATGAAGAAGCTGGTCAATTGACTGAAAAAGTACGTCGAAATCCGTATAGTTTGGTTCTGCTTGATGAAGTAGAAAAAGCACATCCAGATGTCTTGCACATGTTCCTACAAATCTTAGATGATGGACGTTTAACCGATGCCCAAGGTCGTACGGTCAGCTTCAAAGATACAATCATCATCATGACAAGTAATGCAGGAACTGGAAAAGTAGAAGCCAATGTTGGCTTTGGTGCTGCTCGTGAAGGTGTGACTCGTTCTGTCTTGAATCAATTGAACAACTACTTCACACCTGAATTCTTGAATCGTTTTGATGGAATCATTGAGTTCAGTGCTTTATCAAAAGAAAACTTGATGATGATCGTGACGCTTATGCTTGATGATGTCAACCAACTATTGGCGGCTCAACAATTACATGTGGACGTTCCTACAAATGTCAAAGAAAAGCTGGTTGATCTTGGTTACGATCCAGCAATGGGTGCCCGACCATTACGTCGGACGATCCAAGAACAAATCGAAGACGGCATTGCCGAATTCTATCTTGATCATCCAACGATCTCAGATCTTAAAGCAAAATTAGATAAAGACGACAAAATCGTCATTACTTCTAAACCTGAACGTTTAGTCAAAGAAGCAAACAATGAACCGACAGAATAATTTCACACTCAAATGGTAGAAAAAATGGAGCGGAGAGTTTGCCACTCTCCGCTTTTGTTTTTATATTTGGAAAAAAAGTAACGATTTTTTCTCGTCCGTTCATTTTTAAGAAGACAAAATGCTGTTCATTTTACTAAAAAAAAATTATAATTAATGTAAGTTATTTCTTAAATACATAAGAGAGGTGAGCGCCATGAAACTAGTTAATGTAACAAACAGTCATTCACGATTAGTTTTAAATCAGTTGGAAAATACAGATGCACATATGGTCAAGGTGTATACCGCAGGAAATACAACCGTTATTTATACAGAAGCTCCCGAGCACAACGAAATCGTCCTGATGAATGAAAATCGCAATATCCAACCAAAGGAAATTGAAGAAATCCAACATTACTTCTTAAAAAAAATCCATAACGCTGAGTACCATCCTGATGACATCCAAGTGATCGAGTTACCGGGCTTAGTAGAAATCTCTATTCCAAAAAGAAATTTAAATGCACCAATTGCTATGTAGAAAAAAATAAATCATGAATCAAAAGGGTTTTGTCGAAGGCACTTGGCATTCCCTTTTTTTCTTTTTACTATTTCCAACTTCCCTCCCCTTTACTGGTCGATCCGCTTGGATGATCGAGCGGATTTCATTGACGATCCGTTCATTTTTTTCCCAGTTCTCAATATCCAACATTTGACATACTCGACGCATTTTTGCTTTTTTTCTTTCAATACGCTGTTTTTTTTCGATTTCTGTTTCCATTTGATCCCTACTTTCTTTGCTTATTTTATATATATGTACGCAAAAATATTCTAATCTATTTTTTTATTTGTTTTTAATTGATTTTTTCAAAATAAACAAAAAAACGTTAAAATCCAACAAAAACACACGACAATTCACTGAAAACATGAATCGTTGTGTGTTCGTATTAATTTATATGCTAAATGAATATTTTTAAAGGAAACAACTGTACAGGTAATGGGAAGCACTGATTACATCAAACTTTTTAATTTTACGTTTGGATATTTGTCAGCAAACCAACGCTCTGCAAACTGATTCTCAAATAAGAATAGCGGTTGATCAAAGCGATCTCTCGCTAAGATATTACGACTTGAACTCATTTTCTCATCCAGATCTTCTGGCTCGATCCAACGGGCGATCTTGTTACCCATTGGCGACATGATCACTTCTGCATTGTATTCGTTCAACATCCGATATTGGAAAACTTCAAATTGTAATTGTCCCACTGCCCCGATGATGTACTCTTCGGTCACATAGGTTTTATATAATTGAATGGCACCTTCTTGTACCAATTGATTGATTCCTTTGTGGAATGATTTTTGTTTCATCACATTTTTAGCCGTTACTTTCATGAAAAGCTCAGGCGTAAATGAAGGTAATTCTTCATAAGCTACTTTTAGTTTTCCTTCATATAATGTGTCACCGATTTGATAATTTCCAGTGTCATACACACCAATGATATCTCCTGCCACAGCATTTTCAACGTTTTCTCTGGCATCTGCCATAAACTGCGTGACATTACTCAATTTCAATTTTTTGTTCGTCCGCTCTAATGAGACGTCCATTCCACGTTCAAATGTACCTGAACAGATTCGTACAAATGCAATACGATCTCGGTGAGCTGGATTCATATTGGCTTGGATCTTAAAGACAAAACCAGAAAACTCTTGTTCATACGGGCTGACTACTTGCTCTTCACGTGTTTTATGTCCATAAGGAGATGGCGCCAAATCAACGAATGTTTCTAAAAATGTCTGAACACCAAAATTAGTTAAAGCTGAACCGAAAAATACTGGCGTCTGCTCCCCACGTGCAATTTTTTCTTCATTAAAGGAATCTCCGGCTTCTTTTAACAGCTCTACTTCTTCTAATACTTGCTCGTACAATGAATTATTTCTTAGTGGATGATCCTCCGGTAAGTGACCCTCTTCATCTAATTGAGCCAAGCGTTCATCTTGATAATTCTCAGGACGATAAAATTCTACTCGGTTATGATGGATATCGTATAATCCTTCCAATCCTTTCCCCATACCGATCGGCCAATTCATTGGGCAAGATTCGATATCTAATAACTCTTCTAATTCTTCTAATAGATCAAGCGGTTCTCGACCATCTCGGTCCAACTTATTGATGAAGGTGAAAATAGGAATTCCTCTTCTTTTGACTACTTGGAAAAGTTTTTTCGTTTGCGCTTCAATCCCTTTTGCGCTATCGATGACCATGACCGCACTATCGACCGCCATCAACGTACGATACGTATCTTCTGAAAAGTCCTCATGCCCAGGGGTGTCTAGAATATTGACTCTTTTTCCGTGATAATCAAATTGCATCACTGAACTGGTAACAGAAATCCCACGTTGTTTTTCGATTTCCATCCAGTCAGATTTTGCAAAATTACCTGTTTTCTTTCCTTTGACCGTTCCTGCTTGGCGAATCGCACCACCGAATAAAAGCAGTTGTTCGGTGATCGTTGTTTTTCCCGCATCCGGATGGGAAATGATCGCAAATGTGCGTCGATTGTCCACTTGCTGTTTTAATTCTGGATTGTTCATAAATTTACTCCATTCTTCATTTGTCTATTGCTTCATAAAAGAGAACCCCTTCGACTATTCGATAGTTCCTCTATCCTTTTCTTCAACTCAAATAGTATAGCATGGATATTCAATTTGAAAAAGTAAGCGAAACAGTTTTACTTTTTCTTTTCATTTGATATCTCCAAAAAAAGAACAGATACATCACTTCAGAAAGCAAGTAATATATCCGCTCTTCGTTTCGTTAAAAGATCATCGAAGGTGCTTTATCTTCGTGGTTCGTCGTCTTCAAAATCTTTTTTGAAATAGCGACGTTCTTCTTCAGGCTCAGCTTCTATTTCTTCTGGATCATGGAAGATCACACGAATTTTGAGTACTCTAGAACCTTCCATTTCTTCAGAAATCAAGGTAATGTTTTCAACATCAAATGAAAGTTTTTCTCCTTCATCGGGAATCATGCCTAAAGCTGTGATCAAGTAGCCGGCCATCGTATCCACATCACTCATGTGGAGATTACTTTCAAACGCCTCATTGAATTCATCGATCAGCATTCGACCTTGAATGATGTATTCATAGTCACCGACTTGTTCGTAGAGATTTTCTACTTCATCTGATTCATCATCGATTTCTCCAACGATTTCTTCAAGTAGATCTTCCAAGGTCACTAAACCTACGACTCCGCCATATTCATCTAATAGGATCGCCATTTGGTTTTGTGTTTTTTTCATTTCATACAATAGATCATCAATAAAAATCGTTTCTGGAACAAAAAGTGGTTCCTGCATGATTTTTTTTATCTCTAAGTTTTCGAACCCAAATTTATGGGCAGCTTTTAATAAATTTTTCGTATGAAGGATTCCGACAACTTTATCTTTGTCTTCATTATAAACAGGAATCCTTGAGTAATTCTCCGATAGTACTTCGTTGACATTTTCTTCAATGGAGTCATTAATGTCGATCATAAAAGCATCTGTTCGAGGAACCATTACTTCCCTTGCAACTTTTGTGTCTAAGGAAAAGACACCTTGAAGCATTTCCAACTCTTCGTTGTTCAATACCCCTTCGTTTTCAAGCATATACCGCATTTCGTCGCGGGTCATCTTTGAATCTTCATCGTCAAAAGTCATTGGTGTTATCCGTGCCAGCAAGCTGGTAGATGCAGATAACAGCCACACGAAAGGTTTCGCTACGACACCGATCATTCGGATCATACCTGAGGTAAAATTCGCTACCTCTTCTGATTTATTCAAAGCGATCCTTTTCGGGTATAATTCTCCAAAAACAATCGAAACATAGGTCAAAATAGCCAGTACGATAATATTTGCAATACTTCTTGCTGCGGCACCGCCACCTAGTAGTGGGGCTAATCTTACGGATAAAGTATTAGCTAAAGATGCACCAGATAAAATATTGACCAAAGTGATTCCTACTTGGATAGTTGATAGGAAGTTATTTGGGTTCTGCAATATTTTTAAAAGCTTTTTAGATTTAACATCTCCTTCTTCCGCTTTTTGTTCGATCCGATTTTTATTGATCGATACAACTGCAATTTCGGAAGCTGCTAAAAAAGCATTGATCAATGTCAAAATGATCAATAATAAAATTTGCGCTAACAGCGACTGACTCTCAGGGTCAGCATTCATAATCGCATTCTCTCCTTATTCATTTAAATTTTTATTTTTTTAAAGAAAAAAACGTGGCTAAAGGTAGCCACGTTAAAATGGTATCATAAAGCGATTTTCTTTGCAATAAAAATAGCCATTCGATCATTAAGATTCAAGAGTCGTCGCGATTTTTTTCTTGTTCTCGTTTTGTTTATCTTCTTTTACGATCTTGACGACATAAGAAATGATTGTTTTGCAGATCGCATAAAAAGGTACACCTAGAAAAATCCCTAGTAAACCGGCAATGTTTCCCGCAACAAGTAAAACGATAATGATCGTTAGTGGATGGATCTTCAATGATTTACCAATGACATTCGGATAAATGATATTTCCATCTAGTTGCTGAACGATCAAAACGACTACACAACATAGCAATGCTTTGAATGGATCATTGAATACTGTCACTAAAAAGGCAGGAGCTAAACCTAAATATGGGCCTAAATAAGGAATGAGGTTGGTCAATCCAGCAATTACTCCGAAAAGGAAGGCATAGTCTACGCCTAGAGCAAAGTAACCTAGAAAGGTGAATGTACCAACGAATAAGCATTCGATTGCTTGGCCACTAATATAATTAGCTAACGTTTTATTCAACTGTCCTAACAACTCGACGATTTGTTCTCTTCGTTTTTCTGGAAAGAAACGTTTGATGTTCGGTACAAGTTTTTCGCCATCTTTCAACATGTAAAACAAGATAAACGGCGCGGTAATAATAACGATGGTCGCTGAAGCAATCGTTCCAACGATCGAACCTAAGCTATTAGATAAGCCACTCAGAAATTGTTGGATGATCGTGCCATATGAAATATCCAGTTGTTCAAAATATTTATTGATATCGACATCTTTGAATACGGACCATTGTGCAACTTCTGCTAACCAAGTCTCTACTTGGCGAATAAAGTTCGGCGTGTTAGAGGCCAAGGAAGATATTTGTTGGACTAAACTTGGGATGACACTTAACAAGATCCAGACCAGAGCGGCAACTAACAATAACAGTACAATTGCTACTGCCCAGATCCGTTTCATTTTTGTTTTCATCAATAATCCAACGATTGGATTCAAAATATAATATAAAAAACCAGCAATCAAAACTGGTGCAAATAATGTGGAGAAGAATGTCCCGATTGGTTGGAAGACAAAGCTGATTTTCGAGGAGACTAAGATCAATGTTGCTAAAATCAGCAATTCAAATGACCAGAACATCAACTTTGATTGTTTTAACTTATCGAACAAATAATTCACTTCTTTCCTTTTTTATGATAGTATATAACATTCTTTTGAAAAAATCTGTTATTTTTGATTTTATTTTATGCACTTTCCATTCCGATCACTTTACAGTATACTACTGAAAAGAAAGGTGGCTATTTGATGAAAGTAGTTCATACAAAAGATACGATGAGTCCGATCTATCTCGATGCTGTACGTATCAGAAACCAAGTCTTCGTTGTCGAGCAAGGTGTTCCCTTTGAGAGAGAAATCGATCAGGATGAAGCGCATTGTATCCATTTCGTCCTTTATACAGATGCACAGGAGGCGCAAGGTACTGTTCGTTTACTGCCACTCGAAAATGGCCAGATAAAAGTCCAACGTATGGCAATCCTTGCTGAATACCGTCAACAAGGTTTGGGGCAAGTCTTGCTAAGAGAAGCAGAGGCTTTTGCTAAAAAACAAGGATTTGATACGATAAAATTAGGCGCTCAACTGACTGCTATTCCTTTTTACGAGAAGCTTGATTATCAAGCCTACGGTGAAGTCTTCGAAGATGCGGGCATCCAACATCTCAACATGAAAAAAAACTTGTGAAGCATCCAAGTAAAAACAGTAAGCAAGATGAAGATTCCTTCACTTACTTACTGTTTTCGTTTACTTTTGCGACAATTGCTTGTAACGGTCATACCAAATATCAATATAGCCTTCTGAGAATGGGCCATCTCCATTATTGATCCAGTCAACCAAAATCTTCACGTTTTCTTTTAAAATGAAGTCAATATCACTTGGATAATTCATCATTTGACTGTGCATTTCATATTCATCGACATCTAACAAGCGCTTCTCGCCATCAGGAAAAACCTTGATATCTAAGTCATAATCAATATATTTTAATGCTTCATCATCTAATAAAAAAGGTGAAGCCAGATTACAATAATAGGAAACCCCCTTTTCTCTGATCATTGCTATTACATTGAACCAGTATTTTTTGTGAAAGTATACAATCGCTGGTTCTCGCGTCACCCAACGTCGTCCATCAGACTCTGTTACAAGAGTATGATCATTGACACCGATCATTGAATGTTCGCTTGTTTTCAATACCATGGTATCGCGCCACGTTCGATGCAATTTGCCGTCGTGTTTATAACTTTGGATCGTTACAAACTCTCCTTCTTTTGGAACTCCCATCGCAATCCTTCCTTAGCAACATTTTGTGCTTTGTGTTGGGGTGTTCATTACACCGACATCGTAATTATTATAGCAATAAAAATCATCTTTGCCTAGAAAGGATTACTATTGTTTCGATTTTTATCCAACTGCTCGACTAGCTTCATTTGTACTTTTGGGAAAACCACTTGTTCAAATGCTTCTGGTATCAGCCACTGCGTCTGTTTGCCAGTCTCAGATAGGTCTTTTTCAGTCTTAGGCAACCGACCATAAAACAATAAAACATGCCATTTCAAATGACTGAAGATATGCGTCACTTCCCCTAGATGCCTTTTTTGCCATACGATTTTGTCCGCATGAGCAAAAGGCAATACTGAAGCACCTTCTTCAGCGACTAAAACCTCATCGAACAAACTGATTTCGTTCTTAGGTTGCCAGTCTGCTTCTAGTTTTTCGTATACCTCTTTCGTTACTTCTACCATCGGAAATGTCCACATATCAGCCAGTAATTTTTGTTGATCTCGTTGTTCAAAATAAAATGCACCTTCTGCGTTTTCAATCGCTGCACAAACATAATAAACATCTCGCGGCTTTGCTTTTTTTGTTTTGACAGGATAGGCGGTTTGGATCCCTTTTTCTTTTGCTAAACAAAATGCTTGGATTGGGCATTCCTCACATTTAGGCGAGGTCGGCGTGCAGATTGCTGAGCCAAGATCCATCAATGCTTGATTGAACTCACCCGGATGCTCTTCGTCAATGATTTTCCGCATGGCTTGATCAAACACTTTGCGACTCGATGCTTTCGCAATATCTTCTTCAATACAGAACAGCCGACTAACCACACGCATGACATTTCCATCGATCGCTGGTTCAGGTAGCCCAAAAGCAATACTTGCGATTGCCCCTGTCGTATAAGGACCGATCCCTTTTAATGTACTGATTTCTTCCGGTGTTCGTGGCATCTTTCCGTCAAAATCTTCCATGATTTGTTTTGCAGCAGCTTGAATATTTCTGGCCCGTGAGTAGTAACCTAAGCCTTCCCAAGCTTTCAACAGTTTTTCTTCGGGTGCTTGCGCCAACGCTTCGATGGTTGGGAACCACTCCATAAAGCGATAAAAATAATCAATGACTGTATCGACTCTGGTTTGTTGCAACATGATTTCTGATATCCAAATACGATAAGGGTCTTGATTGTAACGCCAAGGGAGATTTCTCTTTTCAAGCTCATACCATTCAATAAAACGTTCTTGAAATTCTTTTGTTTTTTCTAAGGACCAGTTTTCCCATTCTCTACTCACTTGCTTCTTCTTCCTTTTCTAAAATAAAGCGCTGGATCATCTCAAAATCAAAGCCTTTTTGATAGAGACTCTGCTTTACTTTCATCTTTCTCTTTTGAGGTTCAAAGCGACTATTCTTACGCCAGATCTTCTCTCCTTGTTGTACTAAAAGCTCATATTCAACTTCTGGATCAGTTTCTTGAGGTAAGGTTTGCATCGCTTCTTGGATCACATCATTGGTAAATCCTTTTGTCATCAATTTCTGTTGGATATTCCGTAATAGATCCTTTTGACTTTTGGCACGATTTTTTTCGTAAGTCTTTTCCGCTGTTTGCCGTGCATTTTCTACTTGCTCTTCAAATGGGTACTGGCTTAAAGACTGCTCGATCACTTCTGGTGATAGCCCTTTTTGTTGCATTTGTTGTGCTAATTTTTTTGGTCCCTTGTCACTCAAACGCATATTCGTTCGGACGTAACTTTCACCAAACGTCAAATCGTCAACAAGACCTAATTCTTTTAGTTTTTCAACGATTTTATGACGATCTTCTTGTCCGATCTCTTTATCTTTTAAATAGATCCGAATTTCTTTTTCCGTTCGTAATTGGTAACTCAAATAATTTAATGCTTGTTGTAAACCAAAATCATAACCTGTACTTTTTTTGATTTCAGCTAATTTATCTTCTGTCAATTCTTGTCCTTTTAATAAACGATAGCGTACTAAAATATCTTCTGATACTTGTAGTGTTTCGCCATCTGATAGATTGATCTGATAAAAAGGCCCCTTGCCTTTACTGATTCTTGCAATAGAAAGCAAACTATCCCTCCTCGAACATATATTCCTATCATAACATAGAAAATCCCCAACTTTCGCTATAATATGTTAGAATATAGCCACATAATGATAAAAAGGGAGATACCTATGCCAGAAGCAATTGTTAAAAACGGCCAAACGATCACATTAAAAATCAAACGTTTAGGGATCAACGGAGAAGGAATCGGCTACTTTAAACGCATGATCGTCTTTGTTCCGTATGCCCTTCCTAAAGAAGAAGTCCTAGTGAAGATCACCAAAGCGACCCCTCGCTATGCCGAAGGACAACTCGTTAAAGTCAAAAAAACAAGTAGTGACCGTGTGACTGCTCCATGTCCAGTCTACTATGAATGTGGTGGTTGCCAATTGCAACATTTAGCGTACCATGCACAACTCGATTTCAAAAAAGATTTGCTTTTGCAGGCTTTAGAAAAATTCAAACCCGCCGGTTATCGTGAGTATCCACTTTTACCAACGATTGGAATGGAGGATCCATGGCGTTACCGGAACAAAGCGCAATTTCAATTGAGAAAAAATAAACAGACAGACAAAATCGAAGCTGGACTCTATCAAGCCAATTCTCATGACTTAGTGGCAATTACTGATTGTTTAGTGCAAGAGCCTGCGACACAAAAAGTGATGAATACAGTCGTCGATTTATTGAATAAATATGATTTACCGATTTATGATGAACGTGCGGATAGCGGAATTTTCCGCACGATCATGGTTCGAGTGGGTATACAGACAGGTGAGCTACAAGTTGTCTTTATCACCAGGAGTCAAAAATTCCCACAAAAAAATGCCCTGATTCGTGAGATCAATCAGCAACTCCCTGAAGTCGTTTCGATCATGCAAAACGTGCAACCTTTAAAAACCTCCCTCGTGATGGGTGACGAAACAAAACACCTTTGGGGAAAAGAAGCCATTGAGGAACGGATCAATGAAGTAACTTTTGATCTTTCACCTCGTGCCTTTTTCCAGTTGAATCCTCAACAAACAGAAGTCTTATACGGTGAGGGAATCAAAGCTTTAGCCATCCAACCAGAAGAAACGATCGTAGATGCTTATTGTGGTGTTGGGACAATTGGTTTGAGTGTGGCAAACAAAGCAAAAGAAGTACGCGGAATGGATACCATCCCCCAAGCCATTTCAGATGCACAGAAAAACGCACAACGATTAGGCTATGAGAATACTCGTTATGAAGTGGGTACGGCAGAAGAGCTCTTACCAAAGTGGTTGAATAAAGGCTTTCGTCCGGATGGGATCATTGTTGATCCGCCACGTACTGGTTTGGATGAGCAGTTGGTCCAAGCAATTTTAAAAAACCCACCGCAAAAATTAGTTTATATTTCTTGCAATGTTTCGACTTTAGCAAGGGACCTCGTCCAATTAGCGAAAGTATTTCACGTCGAGTATCTACAGTCTGTCGACATGTTCCCTCAGACAGCACGTTGTGAAGTCGTCGTGAAATTAACAAAAAAATAATTCAATAGCGCCAGCCAGAATCCTTATAAAAAATAAGCATTTTCCTTTACTTAATAGTCAAAACTATTTCCGAGGTCAATGCTTATTTTTTTATCCGATTATTTCTGATTAAACCTTATTTCATTTGTTTTTTTCGTTTCAATAAAGTAAAAAGTGTTTGAACTTGCCCTTTGAAAGACATGACATCATCAAAAATATCTTCGCCATCATTCAACATTTTTACTGTGATCCAGCCTAATGATTCGGTGATCGTACTAGCGACTGTTGCGTTGATCGCTGCACCAGCCACTGTACCTACTGCCGGAATGATCTTAATGATATTCCCTACTGCACTTCTACCTAAACTAACAACGATCAACTCTTTTGAGACACTTTTACCTAATGATTCAGACCATGATTGTCCAAATAACTTGTGGAGACGTCCCATCATCGTTAGCTGAACTGGTACAAGTAAAAAAGCATCTGAAAAAGGGATCGGTGAACAACCGATGATCGCCGCTGTCAAAGAGGCCGCATGAATCGTTGCATGGCATTTTCTACGTAAGGGTTCATCTACCCCTTTTAAGAATTCTTCAAATAAACGATCGAATTGTGTTTTACTCTTTGCTAATGTTTGTTCCGCTTTGCTTTTTGACGAATCAAAATTTCGTAAAATAGCTGCGGTTGTTTTTTGAGGAAGTCTTTTCATTGTTTCAGCGAAAAAGGAAGCAAATTCCTTTTGTTCCTCAGGTGTTTGCTCCAATGTTTCTTCTACTTTTGTTTCTTCGTTTTCGATTACAGTATCTTCAATCGATTCTTTGTTTTTCTTTTTTTTCCGTAAAAATTTTTTCATTTGATTTCCTCCGTAACCCTTCCCTTTTGGTATCCTTATTTCTATCATACAATACAACCTGAAGTTCGCCAAAAAATGGGATCATCATCGAACCTCGTCCTATTGATTTTAAATGGTTCGAACATACAAATAAACACCCATGAAGTGAAAATGAGAGTCACTTCATAGGTGTTCTTTATATGATCAGTTAAAAAGGTTTCTCTTCAAGGTTTTTCTATTGAACATTGACATCAATTACTTGATAGAACGCATTTGTTGTATCTGAAATATTCCAAACAGCTAAAATCACGTTGTAGCCTTTTCTATCTTGAGGAACAGTAATTGTTTGATTTACTGTTTTTGGCGGAACTGTTGCTTTATCATCGATTTTTGTAATCAATTCAAAATCGCTGAATTTCAAAGGTTGATTTTGGTTCCAACCTGGTTTTGTAATATAGTAATCCCAAGTACTTGTACGATGTTGTGCAGTTAAGTTCCAAGTGATATTCAAAGGACCAGCATTAATTACACTTTTATGCCAACGATTTGCTGTCTGTTCATCTAATGGTTCAAACCCACTAACACCTGCACTTGCGATTTTTCCATCAATAAATGTATTTTTAGGCGCTTCAATACTTTGTGGTTCCCATTGTGCGCGCCCAACGTTTTGATTCAAATTACCTGCAGCTGCTGTACCGAAATAGGCACGACTCCCTGGAGATGTTACATAACCATGTGCATAACCAGATGTACCAAAACCAAACAAACCTAACATAACAATTCCTACGAACATCATAATACTAAACTTTTTCATAACTGAACCTCCTATATTTGATAGGTTTATTGTAAACGTTTTCTAAAATAAAAACAAACATTATGCTTTTATAACTTTATCGCAGATAAGCTAATTTAAAACATCTAATAAAAAGATTGATTTAATAGGATTTAACTAGCAATAAGGATAGTTAATCACCTAAATGTTTCTATTGTACACTTAATATTTTCTTAATGTTTCAATATATATATTGTTTTTCCAACAAAAAGAAGAGAGCTTATTTAAGACTCTCTTCTTTTACACATCTATATAAATAATAACTTAAATATCATTTTACAATAGAAGTTATTAATAATTTTTACGATTTATCATTTTATCTATGGAGTAATAAGAAATCGCCGGATTATTTAGTCACAAGTCTCCATGGACCATAAGGACCAGATTCACTTGGAATATCGTTTTGTGTCCAATGTCTCGCTTCATAGATCAGCCCTTCATATGTAACACGCTCTCCACCTAAGTAAACTGTTGCAGGGTCCCAAGCGGGCAGAGTAGATTCTGATTCTTCAAGCGTAGTAAAAGTATAAGTTGCTGCATCCGAAACATTTCCAGAACGGTCTTCTGCAATCACTTCAACTGTGTAAGTCGTATTGCTCTTCAAGTTTTCAAAGGTATGAGAAACAGCCATTGTTGTCGCTGATACTGTTTCGCCTGCACCAGTTAATTTAAGGTTATAACGAGCAATGCGGTCATTATCCGTTGATGCCGTCCAATTGATACGCGCACGCTGTGTCGTAATGAAATCTGAACCTACATTTGTCGGTGTTGATGGATTTTGTGTATCTTCAGGCATCTCAGAACCATCTGTAAATCTTTGACCCACAGTTAAGAATTCATATTGATTTTTCACTTGCCCTTGTCCGCCATCTACTCTGGCATCACGATTCATTGACCAGTATGAGACCATACCGATTTTGCGTTCTTTGGCATGTTGTACAACTAAGTTGAACATATCTGTTGTAAAGTAAGGATGTTGTTCATTTTCAAATCCTACAGAAGGAGTCGTACCTAATTTTGCATAAGCTTGCTCATCCGTTAATGTTTTACCAGCGTATTGTTTGTAGTGATTTTTCAATTGGACCATTGTATTGTCTACCGCATCTAACGAACCTTGCGCATAGTCTGTAACACTTGATCCATAACACATCGTCATGATATTCACGTTAGTTAAGTCAACACCCGCTTCTAAATAAGCTTGCAAGACAGATAATCCTGTTGAGATCAATCCTGTAGGCATAACTGGTAATGTCAACGTCACGTCAACCCCAGTTGCATCTTGTAATCGTTTTACTGCTTTCGCATTTGCTAAATTTTCGTGGTACCCCATAGCAGCAGCTTCTACGTCAAAGTCAATACGTGTAAAACCATAACCTTGGATAACTTCCATGTAAGCATCATAAAGCATATCTTCATCTTGCGTTACTTCCCAGAAGGCACCAGAATTTAATCCGCCAAATGACACAGCTGCATCTCCGCCTACTTCTCTTAACTCACGGATCGATTGCTTGATTCCTTCATATTGCCATTGGTCACTATCACTTTCACTCAATCCATTGAAGCTTCCCCAAGCCCAATCAAGTTTCCCATTTTTGATCCCTTTAGCTTGCATAAACCCTAGATTAAAGAAACGCTGACCTGTTACTCTAGCAATTGCTGCCATATTCAAGGCACCTTTATTTGACAGTACTTCATCTGAAGTATACGCCGTGATATCTACGAATGGCGCTACGACTTGTTCTGGCCACTCGATTCCTTGACCTACACCAAAATCAGGTGTTGCGCGAACTGTTTGCACTGTTGCCGCTCCTTGCTCTTCATTTAAAAACAACGGTGCAACTAATAAGCTACACAATGCTGCTCCAGCTAATAATCTTTTTACACTTTTTTTCTTCATTTTCCAAACTCTCCCCATTCAACTAATTCATTTCCTTGTTCGTAATCGATTACAAATTTTATAATATCAGATAACTCAAAATAATATAACGAAAACAAAAAAGAAATTAAGGTTATTTAATCGTTTTATCCCCGTTTTATAGTTAAATAAAAAAGTAAAAACAAAAATGTTCGGTATTGCAACAACGTTTAAAAATCAACCTAAAAAAGCTTTTATCACCGATTTAATCACCTCGTCACTAATTTATTTCGGTCAATATGTACGCTATATCAACATTTTTTAAAATAACTTAATAAATCACAAGCCATAAATAGGTGCTGTTATAAATAATTATGTTAAACTGTCTAAAGAAAGGAGTTTTTGTTATGGTATACACTATCAATCGATTAAAAGATTATCGTTTGTGGGTTTGCATTATCGGAATCGTTGCTTTGGGATTTTTATCTGGCATTCTTAGCGGCAATCCAGGAAAATATTATTACTCGTTACAACTCCCAGCTTTTGCACCACCTAGTTGGATTTTTGGTCCTATGTGGACGGTCCTCTACATTTTAATAGGCATTTCTTTGTACTTTATTCTAAATACACAAAATCAAAAACACCGCTCTAAACTACTGTGGCTCTTTACTATTCAATTCATCTTCAACCTTTTATGGTCAGCTTTATTCTTCAACCTTGGAAATACTTTGATTTCAGCAATCGATATCACTTTATTAATGATTTTCTTAACAGCTTTGGTCTATCATTTATGGCTGCACAATCGCACAGCAATGTGGTTGACGATTCCTTACTATTTATGGGTATTTTTTGCATCTATCTTGAATTACGCGATTTTTATTTTGAATTAATCGATAGGTTTTAACTAATAACAACGTACTAGAATGAATCACACAACAATGATTTAAAAAAGCTACGTGATCGCTCACGTAGCTTTTTTATATGATTCTATTATTCGAATGTTTTATCCAACCTGTTTCCAAGGACCGTACAATCCAGCTTCGCTTGGCTTGTTGTTTTGTGTCCAATATTGCGCTTCATAAACGATCCCATTATACATCACTCGATTTCCTTGTACATAAACTTTATTCGCTTCCCACGCGGCGATCTCATCGCCACCTTCTGGCGTTCCTGAAATCAATTCCCAAGGACCATATTGGCCTGACTCGCTCGGTACATTGTTTTGCGTCCAATGCTTAGCGCGATATAAAGCACCTTTATAAGATACAACTTCTCCACCTAAATAAACCTTTGTCGCCTCCCATGCAGGTGCCTCCCCTGGTTCACCAGGTTCTCCCGGCTCCTCTGAATCTACTACATCCGCTAAAGTTGTGAATGCAACTTTTGCCGTATCCGAAATATTTCCAGAACGATCTTCTGCATTGATTTCTACCATATATTCTGTATCGGCTTTTAAGTTTGCAAACGCGTATGAAAGAGAAGTAGTCGTAACATTGATCGTTTGTCCATTCCCTACTAATCTCACGTTATATTTTGCCACACGGTCATTGTCAGTCGCCGCCGTCCAGTTGATATGCGCACTATTTTTTGTAATGTCCCCAACAGAAAGATTTGTCGGAACAGACGGTTTTTCTTTATCTTCCGGAGTTTCGCTTCCGCCGCCCTCATTACCTTCAGCAAATGCTTCACTCACTTTTAAGAATTCAAATTGGTTCTTTATTTGTCCTTGTCCACCATCTGTTTTTGCATCACGGTTCATCGACCAATAAGAAACCATACCAATTTTACGTTCTCTTGCATGTTCGACAACTTGATTGAACATTTCTGTCGTGAAGTACGGATGTTGTTCGTTCTCAAAACCAATCGAAGGAGTTGTACCTAATTTTGTATACGCTTCTTCATCAGTCAAAGTGATACCAGCATATTGGCGATAATGATTCTTCAATTGGACCATTGTATTGTCGACCGCATCTAATGATCCTTGTGCATAATCAATGACGCTCGGACCATAACACATCGTCATAATATTGACATTGGTCAAATCGACACCTGCTTCTAAATAAGCTTGCAATACGGATAGTCCAGTCGAAATCAAACCAGTCGGCATAACAGGTAATGTCAACGTTACTTGTACTCCTGTAGTATCTTGTAGTCGTTTGACTGCTTTCGCATTGAGTAAGTTTTCTGTATAGCCCATCGCCCCTGCTTCCACGTCAAAATCTACACGAGTAAAGCCATATCCTTGAACCACTTCCATATAAGCATCATAAAGCATATCTTCATCATGGCTGACTTCCCAGAAAGCACCTGTGTTCAGTCCACCAAATGAAACAGCAGCATCTCCACCAACCACTCTTAATTCACGAATTGTTTTTTTGATACCTTCATATTGCCATTGATCACTGTCATTCTCACTCAATCCGGCAAATCCGCCCCATGCCCAATCGATCTTACCATCTTTGATTCCTTTCGCTTGCATGAATCCTAAATTAAAGAATTTTTTCCCAGTTTCCTTTGCAATTGCCGCTAGATTCAACGCGCCATTATTCGACAACTCTGTACCTGATGTATAAGCTGTCATATCAACAAATGGTGCAACGACTTGTTCTGGCCATTCAATACCTTGACCTACACCAAAATCAGGTGTTGTTTTGATTGTTTGTTCTGTTGCTGCACTTTGTTGTTCATTCAAAAACAATGGTACGACTAGCAGACTGCATAATGCAGCGCCAGCCAATAATTTCTTTAGACGAACATTTCTTTTCATTAGTATGTATATCCCCCATCAACAATTTTATCTCGTGCTATGTATTTCCCTCTTGCACAACGATATCATAACAAATAAAAACTAAAAATATAACATTTTTAAATAAGAATTAGCGTTTTTTAATTTTGAGTATAAAAATAAAAATATATAAAACTACTCTGTTTTGAATAAATTAACGTAAAAAAATCTGATAAACAAACATTTTCAAGACATTTCTGTAATCAAATAAAATCTATCTATCATTTTAAATTATTTTCCGTTATAAGAAAAACACTTAAAACAAAATAAAAATAACATAACTTAAAAAACTAAAAAAATATCGAAATTTAAGGATGTATCCTTAAATTTCGATATCTACTCGTTTTATTTATTGTTTAAATCATAAGAACAAAGCTTTGTTAATAGCCATTGCCTGTCCAAGTCTCTGTGCTTTGATCATTTTGTTGACCGCCATATGAGTCATAATATTGTTGCTGGTTATACTGATTTGGGTCGTAGTATTGAGAGGTGTCTTCTGAATAGACCGACTGCTGACCGTACCCATCGGTGCCATACTGATTGTACGTATCTTGTGAATATTCAGATGTCTCACCGGTTGTGGTATTAGCAGTGGTATCTCCTTCACCATTTTCTGAGTCATCATAAAACATCATATAGGCATTATCATTTTTTAAGTTAGGCAACGTATCACTTGGCTTGATCTCTAATTGTTTTTTCAATTGATTTTGGATCGATAATAAGTCATTTTGACCTAGTATTTGGTAGTACACATCATTGATCGTCGTATCTTTTCCTTTTAGCTGGTCTTGCTTGATTGTTTGGAAAGCGGAGGTATAATTCGTTGCGATATCTAGCATGTCATCCCAATCCAAATCAGTTGTCACATTGTTACCTGCCGCATCTAAAAGTTTTCGATAATTGCTAACGCCATCAAGACTGAGTACTTTATTGACGATTTTCGTCACAACTTCTCGTTGACGTGCTTGTCGGCCGATATCACCTTCAGGATCTTCATGCCGCATTCTTGCATACGCCAACCCTTTTTCACCATCAACTGTTTGTTTTCCTTCTGGAACATGGACGCCATCTAGAGTAAAGTCGATTTTATTGTCGATCTCGATCCCACCTACTGCATCGATCAAGTCCTTCATACCATCCAAATTGATTGTGACATAGTGGTCAATAGGGATATCAAGTAATTGTTCGATCGAATCCATTGCCATCTCTACGCCACCAAATGCATAGGCATGGTTCAACTTATCGACCGTCCCATAACCGACGATATTCGTATAGATATCTCGATCCAAGCTAATAATCGTTGATTTCTTTTGTTGTGGATTGACAGTCACGACCATCATCGTATCGGATCTCCCTTGTTCTGTTCGTCCAAGGCCTCCTGTATCTAATCCTAATAATAATACTGAAAAGGGTTCTTGATCATCAATACTTACTCGATCGTCACGTTTTGCTGATACACGATCAGATTGTTTTGAAATCCGATTGACTGTTTGGCTCGCCTCTCCCATAAACTTGATTCCATAAGCTGAAACTCCGCCGATGAGAAGTACGACTATTCCCAACAAAGTCAATATCACTTTTTGCCACCGCTTCATACTACACCTCTATCATACATATTCTTGATTATTCTCTCATACACCCAATCATTCAGCAATCCAACTACTTAATCCTAATAAAACTTTAAAAAATAGTGTTTTTCTTCGTGATTCATATGTATTTTTTTTAAAATTCTTAATTATCATACCATAGGGCGCATAAACAGAAAAGAAAGAAAGCGATTCTTTTTATACGTTTTATTGGATTTTTATGATTTTTTGTTCAATAAATTAAAAAAACTAGTTTTTTTAACTTTGTTTATGCCTTCCTATTAAGCATTTCCAGCAAAAAAAGCGGAGAAATCCGGAAATGAAACAACTTCTCCGTTCTCTCCGTCTTTTTTATTTGTTATAAGTGATTGTTCAAGTAAATATTGTTAAAACATTCTAGTAGCTCTCCATACGCGAGAGATCGAAGCATTTTTAGTCATTGCCCCACCCACATTTTTTGATAAAGAGATCAAAGTAAAATTAGAAAGTGATTATCCTTTAAGTATCGAATTATTATATGTAAAAGTTTTACAAAACCATTTAGGTTTGTATTTGAATGTCCTTTTCACAAATGAATTATTGCTGAATCCTGAATTGATTATTCGTACAACTGAGGCCCCCACCAAAATAATCAGCTATGAAAATGAAATTCCTTATATTACTATCCGCAATGATTTTTCTACTTCAGATAATAAGCACTTAGTCCAAAAAATCAAAGAAATTATGTTTGGCAATAACCAAAATTAACTAATTTTTCTTGTAAAACCATTTTTTCCAGAAAGAGAAAATAAAGAAACAAAAAGAAGATACGGAAAGCCGTATCTTCTTTTTTCGTCAACATGATCTTATAATTTAGATACTTCAGCAGCTTGAGGACCACGCGCACCTTCAACGATAGAGAATTCTACTTCTTGGCCTTCTTCTAAGCTTTTGAAGCCATCGCCTTGGATTGCTGAGAAATGTACGAATACATCGTCTCCACCGTCTACTGTAATAAACCCAAATCCTTTTTCATTGTTGAACCATTTTACTGTTCCGTGTTCCATAAATATATAGCCTCCAAAAAAGTTCTTGCAAGTAACCCTTGCAAAAACATTATACCGAATTTAGAAAACGCTCGCAAGCATTGCCCCGTTAATTTTCTAAATTCCATGGCAAATGGAAGAACGCTATTTTAGCCTGCGAAATGCTTGTTCACTTCATCCCAATTCACAACATTCCAGAAAGCTTCAATGTAGTCAGGACGTACATTTTTGTATTTCAAGTAGTAAGCATGTTCCCAAACATCTAAACCTAGAACAGGTTTCTTGCCTTCCATCAATGGTGAGTCTTGGTTGGCTGTAGAAGTGATTGCAAGTTTACCATCTTCAAGTACTAACCAAGCCCAGCCAGAACCGAAACGTCCTGCCGCTGCTTTTTTGAATTCTTCTTTGAATGTTGCAAAATCGCCGAATGTTTCGTTAATTGCGTCTTTGATTGCTCCTGTTGGCTCGCCACCAGCATTTGGTGCCATGATTTTCCAGAAGAATGAATGGTTCGCATGTCCACCACCATTATTACGTACAGCAGTTTGAATGTCAGATGGAATAGCATCCATGTCTGAAAGCAATTCTTCTATTGTTTTTTCGCCTAGTTCAGGATATTTTTCGATTGCTGCATTTAAGTTTGTCACATAAGTATTGTGATGTTTGTCATGATGCAAATGCATCGTTTCTTCGTCGATATATGGTTCTAATGCATCAAATGCATAAGGTAGATCTGGTAATGTGTAAGTCATAAAAAAATTCCTCCTCAAATTTGTTGGGTCTCTTTACACTAAAAGAGTAACAAAGTGAGGGAAATTCTTCAATTGTTATGCCTAGTCTTCCAATTTTTTACTGGTTTCTGCTGGTTCTTCGATAATTTCTGTCTTGTTGAAAATAAATAATTTGCTAAAGACATAATTTGCCAATACGACTAAGATCTGTGTAATGATTTTAGCGACATAATCATTCATTTCCAACCCTTTGATCATCAAGAACATGGCGCCCATGTCTAGTCCATAAGAAACGATTCGGTAAAAAACAAATTTCCCAAATTCGATAAATAAATGCGTATAACTAGGAGATTTGGATTGAAACACCCATACCTTATTGGTGACAAATGCAAATAAAACAGAACAAATCCAAGAAATCGTATTCGATACTGGCATCGATAACTGGAAGATTTGTTGCGCGATTGCATAACTGACGAAGTTGACAACTGTTGCTAATCCACCAAAAAATAGATAGATGAAAACTTCCCAATATCCTTTACTTTCTAAATAGCTTTTAAATTGAACATAAATCTTCATTTTTCTACCTACCTTATTTATCATTCTTTCCTATCATACTCTATCTGCTAATAATTTTCATCTCTAGAAAACAATGATCGATAAGAATATAACCTTATCTATCGTGAGAGAATGTTTTAGAACTCTTGTAATTCATAGCATACTCCGCTAGAATTGCTAGTGATGACAATTCTACAGAAGGAGTAATTATGACAACAAAACAACTAATCATTAGCTCATTTGCTCGATTCACCGAGCTTAAAAATGCTAAAAACGTATCATTTGGAAAATCATTAGTCTATCTTTTATGTTTGAGTGTACTAATGGCATTACCTATTTCTTACCAAATTTTTCAAGTGCTGGACACTATCAAGTCCGATGGTCAAAAAATTGCAGCTGAAATTCCAGATTTTAAGATTCGTGATGGACAAATCGATTCGCCAACAAATGAAGGTTTTATTTATCAAACGGATTCGATTATCTTTACCTTTGACCCCGAAGGAAAACGTACCCCTGAAGATATCTCTTCAGATTTGATAGGGAATTTCCTAAGTGTCGGTCTGCTAAAGGATAAATTGGTTCTAGCTTTACCGAATACCGGCACGACTTCGGCATTGCTGAACAATAATCAGTTTGAATTTGAGTACACGAATAATGCTTTAAAAAATCTAACTGGCGAAAGCTTACGTAGTACATTAAGTGAAGCAACGATCCCTTTTTGGATCAAAGCATTAGTATTTTTGATTTCCATTTATCCTAGCTTTTTAAATCTGATCATCACTTTACTTATGGCAAATTTTGCGGCTTATGTATATGCAAGATTACGTTTAGCTAAAGTAACTTTTCTCGATTGTCTAAAAACAATGATCTATGCGATATCATTACCCACTGTTATTGCAACGATCCTGATGATTTTTGCACCAACTTTTGATACAACAGCGTTTATTGCATTTGCGGGCATATTCATTTTTGCTCAAGCAGTCAAAGGCTGGCCAAAAATCCAATTACCAAAATAAAAGAATCTCTGGGAGAGGTAGTCATTACACACCTCTTCTAGAGATTCTTCTTCATTTAATAGCCTTCATTCAAATCGATTTCATTTATTTCTAATTCTGTTTTGTCTACGTAGGATTTTAAGTTTGTTAGAAAAATATCCATAAACTTCGTTTGGAAATGTGGTGTCTGACCTGCAATATGAGAGGTGATCAACACATCTTCTCTTTCCCATAATGGACTATCTTTTGCTAATGGTTCTTCTTCAAACACATCTAAAGCCGCAAAAGCCAGTTGACCATCGTCTAACGCAGCTATTAAATCAGATGTTTTTACAGAAGGCCCACGTCCTACATTGATGAATAGCGCTTCTTTATCAAAAGCTTCAAATACTTTTGCGTCAAACAACCCTTTTGTCTGATCTGTCAAAGGTAAGATATTCACCACAATCGTTGCTTTCGGTAAGATTTCTTTTAATTTCTCTAATGGATAAGTCTCTTTGAATCCTTCCACTGGATGTCCAGATGTATTGATGCCGATACATTCTAAACCAAATACAGCTGCATGTTGTGCCAATTTTTTTCCAATATGTCCAGTTCCTATAATTAGTAATTTTTGATCTGCCAATGCTTGATAATGGATATCTGATCCTAGCCACTCTTTATGGAACTGCGCTCGTTGGGCTTGGAACAATCCACGAGAATAGCCTAAAATAATGCCCATGGTATGCTCGCTGATCGATTCTACATGGATACCACTCGCATTGGAAAGTAAAATATCTTTGTCAGCGAATTCGTTTAATGGAAGATTATCTACTCCAGCAGAAATCGATTGGACCCATTTTAAGCTGTCAGAAGCGAATATATCTTCTTGATAATCTCCATTCCAGCCGATACTGATCGCTATTTCAGAAAGTTCGTCGGATGCTACTTCCGTTTGAAATGAATATTCTGGTGCTATTTCTTTGATCTTTTCGATAAATTCTTCACGAAATGAACGTACTGAATAAATTATTTTTTTTGTCATCACACCCATCCTCTCTACTTATCAGTCTAGCTTAATCCCTCAAAAGAATGAAGTATGTTGCACTTCATTCTTTGAATGACTTTTTCCTATAATGAACACAGTAAAAGTGGATCAGCGTTTGACTGTCTAAAAAAAAGCCTAACAATCCGAAAGTAAGTAAAACTTACTTTTCGTTCGTCAGGCTTTTTTCCTAAAGATAAAAGACTATTTCTCACCTTATACATCTGCTGTTTCTTGGAAATGATACGTTGGTTCCTCTAATTGTGGATCATAATCAACAACCAGATCATATCCTTTGAAGAACCAATCATCGGCTTCATCAATAAAGAATAATAGACCATCGATCGTTTCTTGTTTCATCGGACGTTCTGGTAACTCCACAGACATACCGATTGAAAATCCCTCATGTACTTCTGTTTTGCCATATACTTTCCCAAAAAAACGGATACCATAATTTTCAGGTAAATCTACCTCTGCTTGAAACCATTCTTTTGCTTTGTCCGTTATTGTTAATTGCATGTGATGAGCCCCTTTTTATTGATTCATTTTATCATCAAGTATATCTACATCTTCTGTTTCTCCGATAACAAGTAAATTATCATTTTCACGTACATATTCGTCTGCGGCTGGTGACACTACGACAGAACGATCGAAGCGTCGGATGGCTACCACAGTCAAATCAAATCGCTGTCTGAAATTTAGTTCTGCTAATGTTTTATTAAAGAACTTGGGATTAGATACCCGAATCTCAGCGAGCGAGAATTTGTCTGACAGCTCTAAATAATCCAAAATATTTTTAGAAACAAGATTATGTGCGATCCGTATCCCCATATCTCTCTCAGGATGAACAACGCGATCTGCACCGATCTTTTCAAGAACACGAGCATGATACTCATTTTGTGCTTTGGCTAAGATATTCGGAACGCCCATTTCTTTAACCATCAGTGTCACTAAAATACTTGCTTGGATATCTTCTCCAATTGCTACGATCACATGATCAAAATTTCTGATTCCTAAAGATCGTAAAGTCATTTCATCTTGTGCATTCGCAACCACTGCATGTGTTGCGATATTCATATATTCATTCACTCGGTCTTCACTGCTATCAATAGCTAAAACTTCTTGACCAGCTTCGACTAACGTACGACAGATACTGCCACCAAAACGTCCAAGTCCTACGATTGCAAAATTCTGTTTCACTTTTCTCCTCCTTTATCCATTCCATTTCAAGTATAGCAAAGCCACTGTAAAAACAAAAGCAACCCTGCTTTTCTTTACGGAAAAGACTCATTTTAATGGAGGATCAAGAGAAGGCCTACTATGGTAGATCATAGAATATTTCTTGATGTTTCTACTAAAAAGGTATGGCTATATTACTAATTATTCCTACAATAGGTAGCCTAAGAATACGTTAACTGAAATAAAGTAAATAAACAACCCAGCAATGTCTTTGATCGATGTAATAATCGGTGCAGATCCAGCAGCTTGATCAATATTCAATTTCAATAAGATAAAAGGAATCAAAAAACCAAGGGCGGCAGCTAAGGTCATTGCAAAGACCAGAGAGATCCCCACAGCTACACCTAACAATGGTATGCCTTGCCACACAGAAGCGACTATTCCAGATACGATCCCTACAACAATCCCTAAACTTAGACCAATCCCTGTTTCCTTCAAAAAGTGCTTGATAAATGTGTTGAGATCAATGTGCCCTAAAGATAATCCACGAACAAAAACCGTCGATGATTGCGTCCCTACATTTCCACCCATATCCATGATCAAAGGAATAAAAATAGCAACAGCAGCCACAGATTCTAACGTTTGTTCAAACTCATCGATTACTAGACCAGCTAACATCCCTGCAACCAATGTGATCGCTAAGAAAGGCAACCGGACTTTCCATATTTGCCAAAGATTCCCGTTAATCAGTACTGTACTACGATCAGCTTCTACAGAGGCGACGTCTGCTAAACCAGCAGCATTGAACATATCCTCGGTCGTTTCTTGCTCTAAGACATCGATGGCGTCATCCACTGTCACAATACCTACTAGTCGTGTTTCTTTATCTACGACGGGAATAGCGATCAAATCTAACTCTTGTAACAATCGTGCAGTTTCTTCTTGGTCTGTATCTGTGGTTACATAAGCGACGTGCTTGATCATGATTTCTTCAATCTGTTGATCACTTTCTGCAATGACTAGATCCTTTAACGATAGTACTCCTTCAATTTTTTTCGCCATATCTGTCACATACAAAATATAGATTGTTTCCATTTCTTTCGCTAATCTTCTGATTTTATGCAGTGCTTCTTCAACAGTCATTTCTTTTTTAATTGAAATAAATTCAGTCGTCATGATCCGTCCAGCTGTCTCATGTTCATAGCCCATCAATCGATTCGTTGTTGCTCGCTCTTCTTCAGAAAGCTCTGCCAATAGTTTTTTAGTCACACTTGCTGGTAGTTCGTAAAACAACCTTACCCGATCATCTGGAGCCATCTCATTCACAAATTCAATCACACCATCATCCGTAAACGAACGAAGCAAATCTTGTTGGACAGACGGTTCAAATGTTTCAAAGATTTCGAGGGCTTTGTCTTTTGATAATAATCGAAAGACCAGTACTTGCTTATCTAAAGGTAACGTAACAAATAGTTGGATCAATTCCACTTTCTCGATCGTTGCTAAATAGTTCTTCAATTCTTCAAGCTTTTTTTGCTCAAGATAATTAAGAATCTTCAATTGTGTTTCTAGGTTATTTGTATCATTTAATGTTCTCATCTCGTATTCTCCTTTGTTACATCGTTTTTTCGATATAAACTTGTTGGATGGATTCGTTTGGAAAAAACAGGAAGTACATAAAAAAGACGGCCTCCAAAAGAAGCCGTCTCATAAGATCCCATCAAAATGGTACCAGTGTTTACCTGAACGAACTTCTCGTCTGAGCTTTAGCACTAAAAGACGTAATTCTGGAAATATAATCCAGATAGCTACGTTAAGCACGCCTTAAGCCGACGTTGCCTGTTATACCCTGTGGCGTCTCTCGACGTTTGAGGGCAGTAGCCTGTGTTCTTTTAGGAGCCTCACCTAACAAGTTTTTATAATTAAACCCTACAGGTAAAATTGGTTTTTGTCAATAAGAGGATTAATATTTGATAAAAAATTGATAAAACAGAAATGATTACTTTACAATCTTTCTCCTGTCACTCCTTCTACAATCCCTTTAGCAATTTGATCCATGTTTCTACGAATATTTTCTACATCACGAGTATTGGTGATAAATCCTAGTTCCGCTAGTCGATAAGGGATACCACGAGAATGTAGTACATTCAAATTCAATAAATCACTTCTTAAGTTGATACCACCGGTATTTTGAACAGAGCCCCATAAACCTACATGTGTGCGTATCACATTAGCAATGGCATAATTTTGTGTCGTATATGAGTTGCCGTTACGATGCGCAATCACATGCCCACCAGTACTAATACCAATCGCTCCTGCATCTAAATGAAATTCTGTTACAGAAGAAAAACTACTACTAATCGTATACGCACCCTGCATTCTACGAGTGTCTTGGAACATATCCGCATTTGTATCATAAAAGGTTATACGATTTGTTTTTAAGCGCCCTGCCCATTTTTGTAAATATGGCATAAGTTCATTTCTTGTAAAGTCTCGCTCGTTGATACCGTTATATGAAGCCCCTGGATCTCCTGCTCCATGTCCCATTACAAATAGATGATTGATTGAGATTTGGTACGGATTTGACGTAGGTCCTGGCGCTGGTGCTCCTTTTTTAACTAGTACAACTTGGATAGCTTCCATTTGTAATGCTACATTGGACGTCCCAGCATTTTGACCGTTTCTGGCCCAATCTAACCATCCAAGTTGCGCAGAGTGAACTCTATAATAGACATCATAATGTTGACTTAACTGACCAGTTAATCTCACCCTTATCGCTTCAGCTCGTAATTTTCTACCCTCTGTTCCCGAAAGAGTATTATTATTCACATAGTTTTGCCAGCCAATCGATTGAACGTGTGTACTATATTCTATTGTTCCTGGAATAGGTGTACTAGAGATATTCATTCGTAATGCTTCTAATCTAAAGCCACGTCCCACTGTTCCCGCAGTTGCACCATTCATTTGATAACCTTGCCAACCAATCGATTGACTATGCGTTTGGTAATTAACATTAGGATTTTTTATTGTATCCTTATCATAAAAGGCAGTACTAGCTGCTGGTCCAGATTGCCCTTTGGCTACCAGCCTTACTTCCATAGCTTCCATCTGATAACCAAATCCTGCACTTCCTGCATTGCCATTATTTTTTGTCCAACCTAGCCAACCAAAATAAGCTGAGTGCACGCGATAATAAACATCATAGTGTTCTGCTAACTGACCAGTTAAACGTATTCGAATTGCTTCTGTTCGAAGTTTACGATCAGTTGTTCCGGAAATCGCATCATCTCGCACATAATTTTGCCAACCAATAGAACGCACATGACTAGAATATTCAATGGAGCCAGGGATTGGTGTATCCGAAACATTTATTTTTACAGCCTCTAATCTTAATCCACGATTCATCGTTCCAGCAGTTGAACCATTTGACTGATAGGGTTGCCACCCGACTGACTGACTGTGCGTCTGGTAATTGACATTAGGATTAGGGAGTTTATCTTTGTCATAGAAAGCTGTGCTCTGAGTTGGGGCAACTTCTCCTTTTTTGACTAGTTGGATCTGGATAGCTTCCATTTGGTACCCAAATCCTGAACTACCTGCATCTTCGCCATCTTTTGCCCAACCTAACCAACCAAAATAAGCTGAGTGCACACGATAATAGACGCTATATTGTTCACTTATCTCTCCAGTCAAGCGAATCCTAATTGCTTCTGTTCGTAAAGAAAGATCTGTCGTTCCTGATGTAGCACCATTTTTCACATAATTTTGCCAGCCAATCGTTCGTACATGACTACTATATTCAATATCGCCATTTAATGAATTATTTGGTAATTGGATTTTAATGGCTTCAATTCTTTTACCTTGACCAATCGTACCTGCAGTAGCACCATCAGCTACGGTACTTTGCCAACCGTAAGTTTGCACGTGTGTTTGATAACTGACGGATGGTTTAGAAACTTCTGCACGATTGCTCACCGTTTGTTCTGGGCGATTCGCTTGGGTTATTGAATCATTGTTATTTTTTTCTACTTGTATGTTGAACTTTCCTAATGTTCTCTCGCCATCTTTTAATAATACTTCTGTTTCACCGATTGCTTTTGCTGTCACCAGACCCTTTTCATCCACTTCAACAATATTATTGTCTACTGATACCCAATTTGGAGTAATAATCTCAGCATTTTCTGGAACAAGCGAATACTCAAGTTGTTTAGTTTCGCCTTGGATCATTTCTATTTTTTCTTCTTTTGGAATAATTGATTCAACGCTATTTTGTTCTAAAAATTTCACGTCTACAGTGATATCTAGTGAGCGATTAGATGTTTCTTCTAAAATTGCTTTTTGTGAAAACTCTACTTGGTAACTATAATTTAGTGCCGAAGGTTCAACAGTAGTAAAAACGGATCCATTGTATTCCCAATTAGTTGAGTTAATATCGATCTTATTTAATTCCGGTTTTAGATTGTCTTGATTGATCACCCATTCACGATCATCTTTTGATGCTTCTGCATTAATCAATTGTTCTTTCCCGTTAAAATAAGTCAAATGATCATTCATCGACAAATCAATTGTTGACAGTTTATTTTTAGAAACATCAAGGTAAGTTAACTCTGAAAGAGCCGAGACATCTACTTGTTCTAACTCATTATTTTGAACTTCCAGTTTTTTTAACTGTTTAAAATATTCGATACCATCCAATGATTTGATATTTCTACCACTAAGATCCAACTCAGTTGTAGCCAATAATTCATCGGATAATACGTTACTATGATTCTTCTCCATCATTTCAATCAATACTTGACGGAAATTTTGATCTGGGAAATGAACTTCATCAACAGAAATATCTTTAGATGAATTTTCTGCAGAGTTTTCTGTTGTTCCTGTGGTTTCCTCTGTGGTGGGATTAGTACTTTCTATCAAAGGGACATTAGATGATGTTGCTGTAGTTTCGTTTGTTTGCGAAGTACTTCCTTGTGACGTATTTGTTCTATCGTTTATCGATACTGCGTAGACACTTGGCGTGATCGAGCCTGACAGTAATAAGAAACTTAATAACATGCCTATCCAATTTTTTCTCATGACATTCTCCTTTATTTTTTAAATCGAACTTATATTGTCCTATAATATATTAAACTATAAAAAGACCCAAATGAAAAGAACATGATAACAAAGAATTCAAAATAACAAACAATGTAATTTGTAATTAGCAAACACAAATAAATCCAAAACAAAAGTAATAACATTTTGCTTTGGATCAGGGTACTGTTTTCCCTTATCAATGTGAAAACAGGGATACTTTATAATTTATGTTCCAATTTATACTTAGCAAAAATGTGCTTACTGTTTAGATCATAAGTCATAAGTCTACTTACTTCACTAATCCATGCTTGAATGCGTATATGGCAGCTTGCGTACGATCTTCCACTTCTAATTTTGCTAAAATATTAGAAACATGTGTTTTGACTGTTTTCAAAGTAATAAACAATTCGTCTGCGATTTCTTGATTGCTCTTTCCTTCAGAGATCAACATAAGAATCTCATTTTCACGATTCGTTAAATCATCGTGCAAGATTGGCTCATTACGCCGACTCATCTTTTCCATCATTTTCGAGGTTACTTCAGGTTCAAGCACACGTTCACCTCTTTGAGTCGCGCGGATCGCATCGGCGATTTCATGGGCTGTCGATGTTTTAAGTAAGTAGCCTGTTGCGCCAGCTTCAATAGCCGGATATACTTTCTCATCATCAATAAAACTCGTGACAATAATGATTTTTGCTTCTGGCCAATCTTTGAGGATTGCTTTTGTAGATTCGATCCCGTCCATTTCTTCCATGACTAAATCCATTAGAATCACGTCCGGACGAAGTTCCATGGCTTTTTCGTAGCCTTTTCGTCCATCTTCTGCTTCTCCGATTACTTCGATATCTTCTTGGATCGACAAATAGGAAGAAACCCCTAAACGTACCATTTCATGATCATCGACTAGTAATACTTTTATCATTTTTCCGCCTCCTTTATTAAAGGAACTTTAATTTCTACACTTGTCCCTTGTCCTTTGAAACTAATGATTTTTACTGTCCCACCAATACCTGCTACACGTTCTCTAATATTGTTTAGTCCGTAGCTGCCAGTTTTTGTTTCATTCATATTGAAGCCAGTACCGTCATCGATCACTCGTAATAAAAGATTATTATCGATTTTATGCAGATACACTTCTAATTCATTTGCTTTTGCATGGCGTAACGTATTTGAAAGTAGTTCTTGAACGATCCGAAAGAGATGATCTTCAATCGAATCAGACAAAGTGATATCTTCAATATCCCATTTCAATGCAATTTGTATCTTGTTTTTTAATTCTTTTAATAATTGCTCAATCCCTTGTTTCAAACTTTTTTCTTCAAGATTGACTGGTCGCAAATGTAGTAGCAACGCACGCATTTCAGATTGTGAAGCATTGATGATATCTGCTACCATCCTTAGTTGTTTACGAAACATTTCAGGCGTATCACTTTTTTCTGCTTGTTCCGTCAGAGCAGACATCATCATCATCGCTGCAAATAATTGCTGGGAAACTGAATCATGTAGCTCACGCGCTAAACGATGTCTTTCTAATTCTAAGATTTCTTCTTTTGTTTGTCCATCGACATATTGAGGTCGACTCGTCAATATTTGAAGTTCACTTGACACTTCGATCATTTTTTCTTTGATTTTAGTGATTTCTTTTTCAATTTCTTTAACATATATATCGTCAGATGCACTTGGTAAGGAATCATTTAAAACTTTTGCTTCATAGTTACCGGAAGAAATTGCCCGTAACTGTTCTTCGATTTTCCCATAACGTGCTTTTTGTAAAAGAGAGACAATCAAAAAAACAATTAAACCGACACCTGACGAAATTGCTAGTAAGTGAAAGATCAATGGCACGTATAAAATTCTGGCACTTAATAAAGTACGCCAAAAATGAGTTTGATTACTTGCGTAAAAATAAGTAAAAAAAGAAAATAAAATGACGATAAATGAGGCGATCGAAGCATAAATAGCTAGCATCGGTCGAGAAAGTTTCTCTATCATGCTCGAATCACCTCGATATCCCCAAGTAATGTGTTCGTAATGATTTTTAAACGACGTGGATTTTCATCGTAATCGTTACTATAGATTTTAATCGACTCGTTCTTCAATGCAAATTGTTCTTCTTCAAATTGTACATTTCCTACTAACGTTGCATGTTCGAGACTGATTGCAATCCCTAAAGGAACCAAGATGCGTGTCCGACCAATTCCTTTTCTGACGATAACGATATTATCGTCTTTAGGTAACAAGGTGTTCCCTAAATCGATGATCGTATCTCCTGAAAGTAGAGCGATATTGATATCATCCCATTCATACACATCATTACCAATTCGCTGGTTACCGAATAATTGTTGTTTTTTTCGTTCATTATTGTGAGCCTTCACTTGCTCTGTTTGAACCATAATGATTTGTTTTTTTCGCCAAAAAGCATTTTTTGTTAGATCGATCCCAGAAATCTCTACACCTTTAAGACCAATGAACAAGACAGCAAAGATTGCCATTATCCATAGCGCAGGACTATTGATCAAACTGAAAAAAATAACTAGTCCGCCTAGTACAAATTGAAAATTCTGAAATCCCGATCTCGGTGATTTTCGCAATGCAAGATAGATATTAAAAATACCAAACAAAACTAACAGTAATAATTCAACATTATTTACGATTTGCCAAACGGCAAAGATCAATAGTAAGGCTTCTACTACTATAAAAAAGCGCCAAGAGCTATTCATCGCTATTCTCCTTTCCTTTTCATTCTCTTTTTTATCATACCTATTTTTGTTTCGAGATGCTATAGGACTTTAGATGTAACTATCGCTTTCTACAGCAAAAGGCCTGGGACTTTGTGTCATGGTCCCAGACCTTTTTGTATAGACAAACCAATAATTGATTATCTGTGTCTAAATGTCAACTTATGCTTGCGCGACCTTGACGATTTTTACTTGCATATCGCCACCAGGTGTTGAAATCGTTACTTCATCATTTTTATATTTGCCGATCAAGGCTTGTGCAATCGGTGAATCATTTGAGATTTTTCCTGAGAAAGGATCTGCCTCAGCACTTCCCACGATCGTATACTCTTCTTCTTCACCATCTGGTAACTCAATGAACGTCACTGTTTTACCAATAGATACTTCATCCGAATCAACGCCATCATTGTCAATGATCTGTGCAAAACGGATCATATTCTCGATTGTCGTGATACGTCCTTCTACGAAAGCTTGTTCATCTTTAGCTGCCTCATATTCTGAGTTCTCAGATAAATCACCAAAGCCACGGGCAATTTTGATTCGTTCAATGATTTCTCCCCGTTTAACTGTTTTTAATTCTTCTAATTCTTGCTCTAACTTCGCTTTTCCTTCAAGCGTCATAGGATATACTTTTTCTACCATGTATAACTCTTCTCCTTTTTCTATGGAATACCGCAAAAGGTAATCTTTTACGGACTACAGTCCAAAAAAGATTACCATGCTTTTTCTAAAATGTAAATGTTTTTCTAAAAATAAATAAAGTTACAGCCAGCGCTCAATTTTAATTATTTACGTATTTTTGTACTAATTCCATATGCTCTTCATATGTTTTTGCAAAATAAACCTCACCTGTAGAGATATCTGCGACAAAATAATAATAATCATTCTCTGCTGGTTCAACCACAGCTTGGATAGCTGCTTCACTCGGGCTATTGAACGGTCCTGGACCATATCCCTTATTTGTATAAAGATTATATGGTGAATCGACTGCCGTATCTTCATAAGAGACAAATTCTTTGTGTTCATCTAACGCATATAAAATAGAAATATCTGATTGTAATGGCATCCCTATGTCAATCCGATTATAGAAAACTCTGGCAATATTTTTACGATCTGATTCAGATACCCCTTCTTTTTCGATCAATGAAGCAAGTGTCATGATTTCTTGAACCGTATGATTTTGCTGCTTGATCGTTGAGAAGTATGGTTGTAACACGGTATTCGTTTTATCGACCATCTGAATGATCAGATCTTTGAGTGACATATCTTTATAGTAATCATAAGTCGCTGGGAATAAGTAACCTTCTAAGCGATACTTGGTGTTTTCTGCCTTAGCTGCACTTTCTAATAAATCAGGATATTTTTGGGTCAATTCCGTGAAAAAGGCTTCGTTTTTTAGTAGATCTAAAAATTCCTGCTTATCTTTCCCAGTGATTTTTGCTACTCGTTCTGCAATCTGCTCTGCATCAAATCCCTCTGGTATCGTGATCTTCCCATCTGCCACTTCTGTAGGTTCTGAGGTTCCACCTTCTTGGAGCTCTTTACCGATTTCATCTAACGTCATGTTAGGGGCTAATTGGTAGAAGCCAGCCTGAAAGCCAGTCATATTTTTAAATTTTGTATAATAATTAAATACGATACCGCTCTTGATGATATGGTCTTGTTCTAAAATCTCTCCGATTTGCTTATTTGAAGAACCACTAGGGATTTCGATTGAAACCAATTGTTCATTCTCTGGGTCTAAAGGTTTTAAGCCACTATCAATATAGCGATAGACCGTAAAACCAAATACACATCCAATAATTAGCAACGTAAGCGCAATCACTAAAATAATTTTTCCTACGATTTTATCTTCTTTTTTACGTAGGTCTTTTCGCTTACTGACTACATCTGTCGAATCAGTTGCATTCTTTTGTCGTCGTCTCTTCTCATCTGGATGTTGTTTGTTTTCTGACAAAACAACTCCTCCTTACTATCAACTTCATAACTTTATTCATTATACATGAAATTCAGGCGGAGGTGAATTATTTTTAACAATTCTTATGTCAAAATTGTAAGTAGTAAATCGATTATCTTCGGCTTAAAATAGAAAATAAAATAATTCTTATTTACTAAATAACAATAATCTGCTTATTTAAATCACTAAGCTCTTTGACAGGAAGGATTGATGTACATGAACACAAGGAAACATTTAAGAAGAAAACAAGCTTCCCATTTTTCTTTTTCTCAAAAAATCTGCTTATTCATTTTAGTCGTCACTATTGGGATTATCACTTGGGCTACCTATGAAATGGCCCAGTCAAGAGTATCCGCCTCGATTCAAGTGGCAAACGATTCCCTAGATTTGACCAAAGATGAACAGGTCCTTGCCGATCAAATCGACCAATTATTACAAAAAAATGATTATGTCGGATCTGTCTATATTCGTAAAAACAATCGAGTGATCCTTGAAAAGGGCTACGGATACGCTAACGAAGAAGCACAGCAACCAAATACTCCATCTTTGTATTATCAAATTGGCTCGATCCAAAAAGCAATGACTGCACTACTGATTCTAAAACAAGTTGATATAGGGAAACTTTCTCTAGATACAAAACTGGATAAATTTTATCCCCAAATCAACGGTAGCAATAAAATCACGATCAAAGACTTATTATATATGCGATCAGGATTGAAAAAAACAGCTTCTCCGACCGTACCGATGAATGACCAAGAGGTGATCCAGTTTGCCCTAGACCATCTCGAATATACCAATGATCAAAGTTACAAATATGAACCATTGAATTTCACGTTACTAACAGGTATTTTAATGAAATTAACTCATCAGCCATACGAAAAGTTGGTGTATGACCAAATCATCACTCCTTTACAATTAAAACAGACGACCTTCTATGACCAAGTCAAAAACACTTCAGAACACGCAGTCTCTTATCAAATGAGTCCAGACGATGATTATCATCAAGCTTTGACTGAATCTGAAACAGATATACGTAATGAATTAGGAACTGGAAATATCAGTATGTCCGTCTATGACTTGAATGAATTTTTTACAAAAGTATTAAAAGGAAAATTGATTCCACAAGATTTACTTTTTTCTCTTTGGGGAAAGAATTTGAATGGACGTCCATATAACGGCGGGGTCTACAGTGGGAGAGATACCATATTTGCTCAAGGAAACATCAATCGTTTCCATGCGGTATTAGCAATGAAAAAAGATACCTCTGATGCAGTTGTATTAGAAAGTAATATCCAAGCCGATAAAAAATATAAAACAACAGCCACCGATCTTAGAGATCAGATTTATAAATTGATGGGAAATGATGAATAAGCAATTTGCTTACCTGTCATCTGTGATAATTGAATAAGAATGAAGAAAACCTTGTATAAGTAATTTGGCTTGATACAAGGTTTTCTCAGTTGTTCCCTAGATATAGAAATTTTATGATTTTGTCATATTTATTTCTGTTGCTAAATATTTTCTCATGCCATCTAGTATGCTATGTTTAGGTTGGTAACCAAGGGTTGAAAGCTTAGTGATATCAGCTAAAGAGTCATGGATATCTCCTGCTCTCTCCTCTTGATAATCTAACAGTAATTCAACTTCAAGAATCTGATTGATTGTCTGGATCAACTCAAGTAAAGTTGTACTGTTTCCCGTTCCAACATTGAATTGTTGCCCTAATGCTTTTTCTTCTTTTGAAACAAGTAATAAAGCTTGCACAACATCTTCGACATAGACAAAATCTCTTGATTGACTCCCATCGCCGAATAAAGTAAATGACGCTTTTTCACCTGCAAGTTGCTTTTTATAGCGATCCACTAAAATCGAGATCACCCCACTATATGGCGAATTTGGATTTTGATTTGGACCGTATACGTTGAAGAAACGTACCGCAGTTCCTGGCACATCATACAAATGGCAATAATCAAGTACATATTGTTCAGCGGCAAATTTATCAATAGCATAAGGCGTCAACGGTCGAATAACTGACTCTTCTTTTTTAGGTAGTGTTGGTTCATCTCCATAAACAGCTGCAGAAGAGCTAAATACAATACGCTTTAAATTTGGCTGATACTTACGAATCAACTCAAGTAACATCAAGACACTATCAAAATTCACTCGATGAGTTTCCAACGGCCGTTCAACGGAATCAGCAACACTAGCTATAGCAGCTAAATGAAAGATATAGTCAAACTGGTGAGATTGCAAAATCTTTTCCATTTTTTGCTTATCACTGACATCACCTTCAATAAAAGTGATTTTTTTTGTTTGATCTAAATTCTCTCTATTCCCCATTGATAAATCATCAATAACTACAATATCGTTATGATCTCCTAGATGATTTGCCATTGTTGAACCGATAAACCCGGCTCCACCGGTAATTAATATTTTATCCACTTTATTCACTCCAATTATTTATTAAAAAATATAAACCTATTTTACCATGATAAGATATTGAACACTATGCATTGTAATCGAAAACGTCTCGTAGAAAATAAAATATTTTTTACGAGACGTTTTTATGAATGATTTTATACAGAAATTTAGATTAACGTTCTTTTAGTAAAATACGAAAATCTTTATAGCTAGCAATAATTGATCGATGTATAAAAGCAAGATATACAATATAAATAACGACGTATACAACCATGCTTGCGAAGGATGCATTGAATAGTACGTTACTTAAAATAAATAGCACAGTTAATAATGTTTCAATAACATGCTTCCAACCTATTGTTAATCGCAAATCTTTGTATAAGAAAAATTCAGCCAGATTACAACGTAGGGCCAAACTAATTAAAATGAGTAAAACAGTCAAATCTAAATTTCCAACAATGAAAATCACAAATAAAGACGCAAGTAATGTTACTCCTAACGTAATGATATTTACAAATAAAATCGTTTTTTCTTTTCTCAAAGTTTTTAGATACGTATTGATCAGTAATGACATTCTTCCTTCATAAATGACAATTGGGAATAAAATCCCCATAAACCTAAGACTTTCTGCATATTCCGGTAACCATAAACTTAAAATGATTTTTGCAGGAATATAAAATATTAGTAATCCGTACGTTAATGGGACAAACAATCCTCTAAGAATTCGAAACAATTCAGGCAATCTCTCTTTATTCGTCCTTCTTAATAAAGGAAACATAACAATGCCAATGGCATTGATGAACGTCAAAAACATATTTGAAAGGCTTAGTGTGAATGACAACTTACCAAATGTTTCGATTGTCCATTTTTGTTGCACAAAAAAACGGATTGTTCCAATAATCAGCATACTCGCAATATTACTAATCATTAATTTACTACCAATATTGATATTATCTAATATTTCTGGGAATAAAACTCGTAAATTGATTAATTTGACATTTAACATATCTTTAATCAAAGACATTCCCCATAATGTTACCAACAATTTAGAAAGGATATCTAATAAAATCAACCAGAAAAAATTTCTACCACCTAAAGAAAAGTAAATAGCAATAAATAAAACATATAGATATCGATCATTTCTTGATAGTTGTGCATACTCTTTGATTCGATTCGTCGATTGTAAAATATATAAAACAAATGTTTTTATAATCGTCACGACTGACACTATTGCTGTTAAGATAAGTATGACTGATTGCTCAGAATGAGGAAGAAACAACCAGGCCCATATAGCTACAAAGAAAGATAAGAATAGTTCAAAGATCATTAGATACCAAAACTGTGTACCCAAATCTCGTTTATTCAACTGATCATATTCTTCTCCGCCAATTTTTAAGTAGATGCCATCAATCCAACCAAAATGTAGAAAACCTACATAAGACGAATAAAAAACATAAAGTTGCCAATAGCTATATTCAGTAACACCTAAAAGTTTTGGCACAAATAGATTTAATAGCACTGATATTCCTAAAGTAGCAAAATTTGCAGCTACAGTATAGTATAAGTTTTTCATTACGTTTCTTGCTTTATCATTCATTATTAATACCTACTTTGTCATACTATTTAATAAAACCATCTTATATATAGTGCTTGTGCCTCTATATTTCTTACAAATTAACCTTAGTAGTATTTAAGCTAATCTATTGAATACTATTAATTATTTAAAGAATATCGTATTGTATGGGACATATGAATTATATGCTCCAGAAACAATAAAAATCAAAATAAATATACAGAAGCTGAACAAAATAAAAGTTATTAAAAATAGAAATTTATTTTTAAAAAGTTTCTCCAATACAATGGGTACGATAAAAATTTCTACTGTTGAAAATATTGTACTGATTCTTCCACCAATTGTTGCTAAAGGTCCGAAACACACTAACAGAATCGTCGATAAGCAATATAAAGACAATATTATATTAAAGTTTTCTGTAAAAACTGTATTGTTGTTTTTTACGAAAATAGTTGCGCCAATCAGTATGACTAATTGCATTATGAATACCGGATTAAAAATCCAACTACCTTGTGCATAGTACCCAGATAAGTAACCATAGTAACGATCTGGAATCATAAACCTAAATAAATTTGGGAAAAAGAAAATGATTCCTACAAATGCGCTAGATGAAATCAGAAATATTTCTTTAGGGACGTTGATCTCTTTAACAATCTGTACGAAAAGATACGCAGGAATAATAAAAATAGAAACAATATGAAATAATGAACCTACTAACGAAAGTAGAATAATATTTCTTAAATTTCTTTTTTTGAACGCTGGTAAAGCCAATAAGAATATGATAGCCACAATAGAAGATCTTATTTGCCCCATATCACGTACTAGAAAAAATCTAGAGTAGTAATAGAGTAGTGCAATTGATGGAACCGGAAAATAATTATTAAGTGCATAAGCGAGCAATAACATGCTTATTATAGAAAATAATAAGATAAAAGTTGAAAAATTCATTCCTAGCTCACGTACGATATAATTTAATAAAAGATACCCAGGTTCTGCATCAATACTACCATCGAATATTTTATCCCAATTAATTAACCTATCAAAAAAATTGTTATAGGAAGAAAAATCATATCCCGTAGAAAATCTAAAACCTGCTAAACACGTTAAAAATACGATACCAGCATAAAAAAATATTTTTTTTCTAGTAAAATATTCCAAAACTGACAATACCGCTAGCAGTGCGAATGTTCCTACATAAATGTACAATGCTGTTCTCCTTATATATAGATTATTTTAATGATATTAGTTAAAGCTTTTGCAATCTCTAATTGTTCTCTATACCATTTTTTTGTCGTATTTTTCTTAAAACAAACAATTAAAATTTCATCTGGTTTAAACGACACAGGCTCAATAATATGATTCAAATTTGAATAAATATTTGTATCATCGTGCTTGAAAATTTTATTTTTATCAATGGTATTATTTTCTTCTAAAACCAAAAATTTATTTTCAGATGTGCCATTCAATAGTGAATTGATAATATTTAGTTTTTCTTCTACTGTTGATAAGTCTAAGGAATTGATATCAATCGCTTGAACATCATTTCCCAGTGTGAATTTTTGCGTGATAACTTTGGTTCTGTACTCTTTCCAACTTACTAAAAGAGTTCCTAGACCCAATGTAATAACTATCATTACTAATACTAATAAAATGATTTTTTTTGTACTAATTCCTTCACTCACTTGTGCTGGCAATGTTTTATTATATTGGATATCTTTGTTGATATAATAGAACGTTTTATTATCAAAAAATGGTAACTCGTTATTAGTCATTTCCTTTTGCAATAATTCAGATATTTGTTTTTGTTCTTGCTCTGGGACATCATCTGTAAACTGAACATCAATCGTGTTTTGGATATCATTGTATCCTACACTTAATTTTTCAAGTGTCTCATCTGAAAATTGATTTTTTTCCTGTAAACTAGTTAAAAATACTTGTTTTACAGCCCCTGAAGCAGTCATGATGTTACCTTGACTATTTTCTAAAATAAATGAGAATAATGGACGATTTATTTGATTATTATTTTCAATCTTACTTTGAGAATAATTTGAATAGAAGAATAACCCACCTACAAGAAGTAAACTTACTATAAATGAAACAACATATACTTTTAAATGATCTCTAAAAAAAGAATATATATCTTTAGGCGACAGACTATTATTGGACATGTATTTTCCTCCATTTATTACCGGTATTTTTTATTCACTCTGCTTTTTGTAAAGTATAAGATATCAGCTAGAAAAGAATGCAAAACTGTATAAGAGTTCCAAGATGTCAACACAGCCATTGGTTTATCTTCTTCGATAATCTTTAATCTTGTTTCTAATTCCTTTAATAAAGCTTTCAATGTTTTTATTTTATACTCTTTATTTGGCACATCAACTCGTTGAACAAAATTCAAATTTGATTCTGTTAGAATTTTTAATAACTCCAGTTTTCCTAAACGTATATTTTTCTTAGTTTCTGCAGTTTTTTCTGTTTCTTCATTTTCAATTTGCATGGCACTACTTCCATGTTTTCGCCATAATCCTGTTTTTTCATCTAGTAGATATAACTTGTCTGTTAAAACACCTGTAGACCACATCGCCATATCATGAACTGGATAAAGTGATGTTTCGAGAAACTCATCGAAAGTCGGAATAAAGTCTTTTTGAAAAGCATAAACCCATCCTGGTCGATTTAAAAATACATTTTTTTTAGAAAAATAAATATAATCATTTGGTTGTTTTGTCGGTATCTTTCTCTTTTCACATGGATAAGAGACACCATTTTCTTCAAGTAGCTCATCATAATTAGAAACTAGTACTTTTATATTTTCCGGGTCCGACATAATCTTTTCAGACATATGTTTAATTTTGTGCGGGTACCAAATATCATCTTGGTCACTAAAAAAAATCACATCCCCCTTTGCTTGGTGAATCAAGCGGATGAAATTTTCTCTCCAACCGATGTTTACCTCATTGATCAACAACTGCCATCCAGATAATTGGTTTTCTTCTATAAAATTAGTTACGATCTCAACCGTGCGATCGGTTGAACCATCATCACATAATAATACTTCATCAGGCATACGTTCTTGATTTTTGATTGATTCTAATTGTTCAATGATATTTTTTTCACCATTATAAGTCGGCATAATCACTGAAACTGTAAAAGATTTATCTCTCATATTTATATTACCTACTTTTCTTTCTTATGTCTTTTTATTTTATAGTGATCTCCTTTTTGCTTTTCTAAAGGTGGCAATTGCATGTAATCTCCATATAGACTCTCTAAATAAACTTTGTAATTTTTTGGGATCGATAACTTCGCGTCTTCAAACTCTACATAGATAGCTTCAGAAAAAGTACTAGATGGCAAAAATTCTCTCACTCCATAAATTGTTGATACACTTACTCCTTTTAAACTAGAATCAATCTGTCGCTCATTCGTAATTTTAGCGAGTTGATCCATCTTCCTAGCAAAGTGATTCGCACCCTTACGTCTAGCATACTTAGCAATCATTTTTTTGATAAAAATAAATTTTTCTTCTGGTTTAAACTTTTTCTTACTCTCTGCACCTCTAAAAACATCTAATAACTTCATTCTTTTTACTAAAAATTTTTGGCTAAAAGTTTTTTCTGGTACAGAATCAATCGGAAAAATATCTAAAAATAATCCATGCTGGGCAACTCGATAATCATCATCGATATACGTTCGTGTATCGTTTATTTTTGTAAAAGCATATTCCCATTTATTATCGATTTCTAAAGCTTTTAATTCTAGAAAATCTGGCAATTTATGTGCTAAGCTGATAAGTTTATTGTAATCTTTTCTTGGCATAATGATGTCTGCATCATCATCCCATGGAATAAAACCTTTATGTCTAATGGCCCCTAGTAAGGTTCCTCCAGCTAAAAAATATGTCATATCGTGTTCTTGACAAAACTGATCAAAAAATTTTAATAAATCTAGCAAACCTTCATGGATTTCTTTTGTACTTAAATAATCAGACATTGTTTACTCCCTCTAATAAACCTTATATACCTTTAACATTTGTTGTAATGTATGGCTAACATCATATTCCATTAATTCTTGTGTTATTTCATTATTCAAAGGCTGACTTAAAATTGCTTCACACCAAGTTGCCTTAGCTTCATCAAGACCAATAAAAGTAACGTTTGGAGTCAATTTCGTGTCTGGAGAAATCGTACTCGATAATACGAGTTTTTTTCTACTTGCCTGAGCCTCTAAGCCGACCATTGGAAGACCTTCGTACAAAGATGTCATACAAAATACATCCATAGCTTGAAACAACTCTGGAATGTCGTTTCTTTCACCTAGCAAGTACACATTTTTTGATAGGCTCAATTCAGTTATTTGTTTCTCTAAACTTTTTTGCAACGAACCCGCTCCAACAATCAACAATTTTGCATCTGGTTTCTTTTGTAATAGTTCGCTAACGATATCAATGAGATAGGTTTGATTTTTTTGCTTTTCGAGACGTCCAATATTCCCGATAACAAAATCATTTGGGGAAAGTCCCAGCTCCGCTCTTTTCTCCGCACGTACATCTTCATCCGTCTTATACAATGATAAATCAATACCATTATGAATAATCTCATAAGGATGACCTTGAAATAAGCTATCTCCAGCTTCTTTACTAACAGCTAAAAAATCAGTTGCTTCTTTAATAAGTAAATGATGTAAATATTTCCTTAGTAAATTCATTAAAAAATTAGACGATTTTCCGTCACTAGTGGCATGACTATGTGCTATTCGTTGTGTTATTCCTCGTTTTCTAGCTAATACCAGGTTGATACCTCCGCCAAAATACACTTCATTATGAACGATATCGAAATGCTGTTCTGCTAAAAGTTTTCTAACCTCAAACCAATACTTTATGATGTTTTTTTTAGGATTAGTCACTACAAATATTCTTCCACCCAGTTTTTTTATCTCTTCATGATAATCTGTCACATGTGCAAAATCATCATAAATCAAAAAATCGAACTGTACTTTACGACGGTCGATTCTTCTATATAGATTCATCATGAAGGATTCGGCTCCACCCTTGCCCATTCTCCCCTGAAAATGTAACACTCTTTTCACTTTGTTCACTTGATCACCTATTTTTCTATATTTAATACTCTATAACGGTTAAAAGTATAGAATTATTTTGAGATACTTTCTGATAAGATATCCAAAGTATTCTTAAATCCATCTTTTGCATCAAAAAATGCTTTCCATCCTAAAGCACTCAGCTTTTCGCTATTCAAACTCGAGTTATTCATAGGATTGAATTGTTTTGCTTCACCTGCAGTAGGCAAATCAAACTCCAAATCAACATTCCCAATTTCCGCAATCTTTTTAGCCATCTCTGCAATACTGATAATTGAACATGGATTGGATATATTGTAGGCTTCTCCAGGATTTCCTTTAACAAGTGCATATAGCATGGCAGTAGCACAATCCAGACTATAAGTATAGGATCTTATTTGGCTACCTGTGCTTTTCATAATAATTTTTTTACCTTTCAAAGCATCTAAAACAAATGCTGAGGAAACACGTTTATCTTCTTGTTTTGCTGAAGGACCATAAATATGTCCTGGACGAACAATTACACTCTTGACTGAGTATTCTTTTAAATAACTAACACATAATGTTTCAGCTGCACGTTTCCCCATAGAATAAGAAGATCGTGGATTCAATAGGTCAATATAACCATAATCAGATTCAAGTAAAGGTCTATCTGTACTAAATTCTCCGTAGACTTCACTTGATGATACATATAACAGTCTATCAACTTGTTCTTTCTTTGAAAATTCCAATAATGAATTCAGCCCAAAAATATTGCCTTGCATTGTCTCTACAGGTTTTTCTGAATAAAGTTCAGGACTCGCATGACTCGCGCCATGAATAATATAATCTACTTTATTAGTAAAAGTGAACTCTTTCGTCGCATCATACAATACTGGTACAATGCATTTACTTGCCGAATAAGTAGAAAAACGTGTTTTTAATCTTTCGATATTTCTTCCAAGAGTATATACTGTCATCTGCAAATCAAGTTCTTGATTAGCGATAATCAATAAATCGACCACCGCAGAACAAATCAATCCGCTTGCTCCTGTGATCATGACAGATTTATCTTTGAATTTTTGAAATATATCAGTAGTTTTTTGAACACACATTTTTAGATTTGAAAGATAAGTTTCGTTTTCTAATAGATTCATTTTCTTACCTTCCTTACTTGATCCAGTCATCATTTGTTGAATTCAATAATGCTTTAAAAATTTCTAAATCTTCTAAAGTAGTGATTTTTAAATTTTTCTCTGATCCAGGTGAAAAGTAAGATTTTTTTCCTAAAACTTGCATCAACTGACATGAAGCTGCCATATCATTAATTCCCTTTTCTTCTGCTAATTGGTAGGTTTCGATAATTTCACCTAATTGATACGTGTGCGGTGTTTGTGTACGAACTAAAAGATCTCGATTCAATGAATTTACTGAACTTGTCTCTCCTTTTTCTTCTAATGTGAAAACAACTTCTGTACAAGGAATAACAGCTACAGCATTTCCATTTTCTTTATAAACTGCAATACTCTCACTGATGATTTTTTCACTGACCATAGGTCGATTACCATCATGGATCAATACAACATCATCTTTTGCTCTTTTTTTGTAGATTTCTTTCAATCCATTATAAATTGATTCTTGTCCAGAATTACCACCTTCAACAATATACTTTAGTTTTGTGATATTGAATTGCTTAGCATAAGCAGTCAGCATTTCTTCCCAACCTTTTAAAATAACCACACAAATTTCATCAATCTCTGGATGTTCTTCAAAAGCTTTCAGTGTATAAACTAGGATTGGAATATTATTCACATGGATGAATTGCTTTGGAATATCTTGTCCTGTTCTAGTTCCAGTACCTGAAGCAGTTAATAAAGCAATATTCATAAAATGTTTTTCTCCTTTTCGTGATCTTAACTAACTGTAAGAACTTAATATTTTCTTTTTAATAAAGCGATTAATCGCGGGCTAATTCGCTGAATCTTATTTGCAAAAATAATAGTATGATAAGCGATTGTACTTGGTAGGTTGAAATAAAACTTTGTCAATTTTTTAATGATCGAATCAGTACACGCAATCGAGCGCGCTTCTCTTATTACATCACTATTTAAAATTTCTTTTATTGCATGTCTCTTTTCAATATTAGTTAACTGATACGTTTCAGCAATCGATAAAAGAACTGACGTTGTTCCTTTTAACAAAAGGGAAGCCATTCCTGCTTTATTATTATTATTTGTCACTTCATTTGCTCGTAAATAAAAGTCTTCAAATGTTTGAAACTTATTTTTATTATATTTATTTGTTATTCCTTTGCCACCTTGGAATTCATAGGTATAAACAATACTAGGATTCATTAGGACCTCATCACAGTATTCAAAATAATCTAAATTAAAAATTCGATCTTCACAACTACTATAATTTTTGAATCGAACACTATATTTTTCTAACAAATCTTTACGGTAGCATTTATTCCAAACAACATACATCAGTTGCTGATTCATCAATGTGTACATGTCTTGCAAAAATTCTTCTCGTTTCGTATATCTATGTTCGGTGACCTGATTTATCTTTTCAGAGATTACTTTTTCATCATCAATAGTTCGAAATATGAAGGAACTCACAATCAAATCAGCATTCGGTTGTTTTTTCAAAAGTTGTTCATATTCTTTTAATACTGCTCGATTCGGAGTGTCATCTGCATCAAAAAAGAGGATGTATTCCCCCCTCGCACGATTGAGCCCCTCATTACGTGCAAATCCTGGTCCTTGGTTTTTAGTTGTCACCCATTGAAACTTAGGATTTTTGTCGACTAATTGATGGATCAACTGTTCTGTTTTATCCGTAGAGCCATCATTCACTAATATCACTTCATAATCATTAAATTCTAACGATTGCAATCTATTAATCGAACGCTCGATCGTATCTTCGGCATTATAGACAGGAACGATAATACTGAAAATCGGTTTTTTCATTTTTCAGCTCCTCTAACTCAACTATAAATTTTTTCTTGGGGAAAATCTATTTCTTTTAATGAGCTGGCATTTTCATCCTCTTCTAACCCTTGGGAAGACATTTTATCAAAAAGGATCTTGATCGTTTGCAATAAGATCTTTAGATCCATCATTAACGAATATTTTTTGATATACAACAAATCAAAGCGTAACTTGCTGTTATAGTCAGAAACATATTTCCCATATACTTGAGCATAGCCGGTGATGCCTGCACGGACATTATGTCTCAAATAATAATAAGGATTTTCTGCATTGAATTGATCCACAAAGAAAGGTCTTTCTGGGCGTGGACCGACGATCGACATATCGCCTTTTAACACATTAAAAATCTGTGGCAATTCATCAAAACGTACAGCACGAATAAATTTACCGACTGGTGTTACTCGAGCATCATTACTTTTCGCTAAGACAGGTCCTGATTTTGCTTCCGCTGTCGCTGTCATTGACCGGAATTTATAGATTGAAAATTCTTTTTGATTTTTAGTGATACGGACTTGTTTATAGATCACTGGTCCTGGTGAAGTCACTTTGACTAGTATTGCTGTAAGCAACATGAAAGGTGATGCAAGGATCAGTAAGATAAAGGAAATGATAATGTCGAATAAGCGTTTGAACAATTCATCTTCTGGTTGTATCTTGAAACCAGAAGCTTCAATGATACTTTCATCTTCAAAGTTCATAATGTTTGGATTGATCATTGTTAAATTCTCAAAAGTCGTATTCAAAAATAATTTTTTTTCCTTCTTAGTAACTAATTGATAAATCTTGATTTTTTCATTTTCTTCAATATGTGATGACAAGTAGACGATATCGATCGTATCGATCATCTTCTTGATGTTTTCATAATAGTTATCGATAACGACCGCTTCAACTTTATGTTTATTATTTTTTTTAGATTGGAAATTTTGGATTGCTGGAGCAACATCTTTTTCAAGTCCAACGATCACTACTTTCTTGTCTCTACTGACTTTCAAATATAATTTGTAGACCAAGATGCGGTATAAGCTCAGTAAAACTGTTCCTACTACCAAAGATAAAAGAATAACTGCCCGTGGAAAGGCAAACCATCTACCAGCGAAAGTCACCACCATTACACCTAAAGACATCAATACTTGCCCTATTACAGTCACAAATATAATGTCACTGATCATCCGATTATAGAAGACGTATGCCCCTAATAAAATATTCAAGACGATAAAGATGATAGATATAAACACTGCAGAATGTTGAAAGGTCTCAAAATTCCGTGTGGGAATTTCTCCTTGAAATTTCAATAAAAAACTTATATATATCGCTGCATTGTAAACTAAGACATCCAGCATGATAATGAATATCCGACGAGCAACATTCCATTCTCCATTTTTATTCATGTATACACTCTCCTAACCACAAAATAATACCTCTATCATCTTACCATAGCACACTTTAAAAACATAGTGAATAACCAAATTGTAACCTAAATTCAAAGTTTTTCACGACAGATTTATGTGCTTGATTCTGCTATAGAAATGGGGCATACAAAAATATACCTTAAGTAAAACTTGAATATTCTCCAAGTCTTTCCTAAGGTATATCAACTACTCTTTAATCTGGCCGTAATGAAAAATCGCCAATTCCTTGTTTGGTCAAATTGTCATTATAGAAAGGATCATGTGCGATATATTTGGGCCATTTATCTTGCATTTTTTTGATTTCACCCGCAAAGCGTTTCTGCTTTTCTGGCGTATCTTCGTACCCGCGAGATTTTGACTCAAAGTGATATAGTTCAACCTGATGAGCATACACATTGTTTCTGCCCAGTTCATAGATTTTAAGACATAAGTCTACATCATTGAAGGCAACTTGTAATGTCTCATCGAAGCCATCCACCGCTTTGAAATCATCCGCTTTGACCATCATACAAGCGGCGGTCACTGCTAAATAATCGACGTCGATCACTAATCGTCCGAAATAGCCACAATGTGTGCGGTCATAATTATTCAACGCGTGACCAGCGACGCCACCGATGCCAACGAGTACACCCGCATGTTGCGTCGTATCATCTGGATAGTAAAGTTTTGCACCCACACAGCCAATTGAATCAAACTGAGCATATGAGACCATCGTTGTCATCCAATTAGGAGCGATCACTTCCGTATCATTGTTCAAGAATAAATAATACTTTCCACTAGCTTTTTCAGCCGCAAGGTTATTGATACGAGAATAGTTGAATGGGATATCGATCAATTCAACAATAAAGCGTTCTTTTAGTTGTTCCTTATATGAGTCGAAAAGATTTTGCATCTTCGGATCAGTACTACCATTATCAGCTACAATGATCTCGTAGTTAGGATAAGTCGTTTTTTCGATGATCGAATCAATACACATTTTCAAATCGTCATACCCATTTTTGGTTGGGATGATGACGCTGACTAGATCCTCTTGTAAGACATCATAATTGATCTCATAAAACCCTGAGATTCTTCCTGGACGCACTTGGCCTTTGATATTCCTGCGAGCTAATGCATCCGTCAAAGCTTTCACACCAGAATCGTAAATATAACTTTTAGCTTCTCCACTACTAGCTGTTGATCCTGGAATCGTACGCCAATGGTAAAGGACACGATCGATATGATAAATATGATCTGCTGGGATCTTTTCTGTAAAACGAAGAACTAGGTCATAATCTTGTGAACCTTCATAGCCTTTTCGGAACCCACCTAGTTCTTTGACGATACTTAATCGATAGACGCCTAAATGAGAAATATAGTTATTTCCCATCAAAGTATTGGGTGACCAGTCTGCTTTAAAATGAGGATCGAAGCGATTGCCATCAGCATCGATCTTATCTTCATCACTATAAATCAAATCAAGTTCTGGCCGATCATTCAAGACATTGACTACTTCAAACAATGCATTGACAGGAAGTTCGTCGTCATTATCAAGTAATGCCATGAATTCCCCTTCAGCGATCTCAAGTGCAGAGTTCGTGGCTAAACTGATATGTCCGTTTTCCTCACGAAAGACAACTTTGATCCGTGAGTCTTTTTGCTGATAACGTTCTAAACATTTATGGATTTTAGGATCGGTAGAGGCATCATCACTGATACATAATTCCCAATGGTCATATGTTTGAGCAATCACAGAATCGATACATTTTTCTAGCCATTTGATTTCTACGTTATAAACTGGCATCACGACAGAAATCAACGGACGATAGGCAAAGGCTTGCGCTTTTGTTTTTTGTGCTGCAACGTCGATTTGTTCATGCTTAGCGATCCATTGTGCATAGTCGATCGAACCTGGTTTCAATTCCATTTTCACACGACGTACAGCCTTTTTTAGGCCATGCGTTCGAGCATAGTTCAAGCCTTTTTTTAACAATCGTTTTTTCTTTTCCAAACTCGACTCGATGCCATCATCATAAGGATAGCGTCCATTCAATTTGACGGCTATCCCATTTTGATGATCTTTCGTTTGAAAATCTAAAATTGCTTTTCCCTTCATCTTTCCAGATAATCGAAGATTAAAACCACTTTGCGTTTTTACATCCAAATCATAAAGATGATTGATATCTAAACGCACGACTGGTGTATTTTTTGCTATAATATTTTCTTTTTCAACTTGGATCGTCGGTATTTCTTTCATTACTTCATCGATTGCCCAACCAACGATCAATAAATCGCCGGTCGCCCGCTCACGAGTGATTTTATCGATAAATACAGCAATTTCTTTTTTTTGCACTGGTTTGGTACTCCTTTACCTAATAAGTTATTTATATTTCAACTAGCCAAGACTGCCCATTTTCTGCAATCAATTCAATCAAAAATGATTTTTCTTGTTCACACGCTATCTGGATCTCAAAACCAGCTTTTGTGTGGGGAGGAAGTTTTTCGGCTTCATTCACTTCGGCTCGCTCAATCTGCTGAACCTCGAAGAATGGTGATTGATCTACAGACAACTTATAAGATAAAGGTTTACGTTCCGCATTTGAAATTCCCCATCCAATGATTTTGAGTAATTTTGTTTCTGGATCCCAATTTTTTTCGTCGATACAAAGAGAAAGATCTTTGGCTTGGACTTTTTTTGCCGTTTCTTTTGGTCTCCCTAATCGTCCTTTTGGCTTTATTGCCCAATTGTTAGGCTGCAACAAGTCAAAATATCGATCAGCCGTAGTCTTCAAGACTTTCGTCAGCTCTTTATTCTCTATTTGCAATTGCTGGTTTTCTTTTGTTAATCTCTCGTTTTCAGCAGATAGTTCTTTTTGAACAGCAGCCATAGGTTTGATTTCTCTAAGGACTTCAGTCATCGTTGCTGGTAATTCACCAATGAATCGATAATGGCAAGAGATTTTGATCGTTTCTCCACTTATATCGGTCAATTCTAGTCTTGGTGCTTCTGATCCATCAAAGATATAACAGTCTGTCGCTGTTTTGATGACCGCATTCGATGCGATAAAATCAAGCTTTACTCCGTCTACTTCAACACTGAACTCAAGATAACTTGGTTGCTTTTCAAATTGAAAAATAAAACTTACCGGTTCTTCTGTCAGTGGAAAAGTCAATACTTGGTTTTCTCCCGTATAATTATTGAACGGGATCTGTAATGTTTCTTCTTGCGTACTCTTTTTGATGATTTCCATCATTTTGACATAATTTGAATTTTGCGGTGAATTGATTTTAGCTTCCACATTTGGGTGTTTTTTCAATGAAAAGAAGTATTGATACACTTCGCCAAATGGGCGCATTTTGAAATCATAACGAACTGCTTCTGGTAAGTCAGTATATGCCGACTTCAATTCAGTATCCCCTACTGCTAGATATAAATAATCTTCAATGTTGATGTGCAGATCAGCGTTTGCAAATACTTTTTGAAAGCCTTCGTGGGTATAAAATGAATTATGTGTTTCATCTAGTAGCCCAAACGAAGCCCACGGCAATTCGTTATTAAAGAGGTGGATCAATACAGAGTTATGCACGAGATTAGGAAAAGTAATCAAAATCTCGCCTTCTTCATTTAGAAACTCTCTGACTTTTTTTAATGTCTTCAAAGGATCCACTAAATGTTCCAAGACATCTGCAAATAATATATAATCAAACGTTTGACCAGCATAATATTTTGCCCATTCAAAACTTTCAATATCGCCATAAAAACCATCTTGTGCAATTTCATTGACGTAATCAAATAGTTCTTTGTCCAGTTCAACGATGCTTACTTCACAGTTTTTTGCACCGATCAAATGTTTCGTCATGCGTCCATTGCCTGGACCAAATTCCAAGACTTTACTTCCTGGTTTAATTTGTCCGACAATCTTACCTACGCTACTTTGTTCATCTAAATCCATTTCGAAATCATACTTCATTGTTTTGATCTCCTTCTTTCCACTGGTGATCCAAGACCACGATCCCTTCACCAATATAAGAACCCGTCACAAATAAGTTCATATACTTCGTTTTATAAACTAATGGAACAGTGGCATTTTCTTCAAAAACCGCCACATCGAAATAGTATTCGCCAGCAAGTAAGCCTAACTTCTTATACTTGAGATAAAAGACGTTTTTTCCTTTTTCCCAAGGAATCGTGATATCGTCCAGTAAGGTATTCAAGCCACAGACATAGAAATTATCGACCGTTCGTAGGGCAATCCCTAAAACAGGTTTTTTGATGGTATCATCTTTCACTTCATAAGTAACCTTGACATAAAGATCTTCCCCTTGTTCTAACATATCGATTGGTTGCTTGTTTTCATCTAGTAACTCAGCACTTAACACATCGACGATATCTGGGGCAGCAAAACGCTCCACTTGATTTTTGTTACGATCTACTGTTTTTACTGATTTTTTCTTTAAGAAGTTTTCGTAATTGGTTGTCACATCCATCGTATCACCAAATTCTACAACTTCACCATTTTTTAGCCAGTAAGAACGGTCGCAGAAACGACGGATCGAGCTGATATCATGGGAAACAAATAAAATCGTCTTCCCAGAATTTTTGATTTCCGTAAATTTTTCCATACATTTCAATTGGAACTCCAAGTCACCTACTGCGAGTGCCTCATCAACAATCAGAATATCTGGATTGACATTGATCGCTACCGCAAAAGCTAAGCGTACGAACATCCCACTTGAGTAAGTTTTAACTGGTTGATAAACGTGGTCTCCGATATCTGCGAAATCAATGATGTCATCCACCATCGCATCGACTTCTTCACGTGAAAAGCCAAGAACCATTCCATTTAAATAAATATTTTCATACCCAGAATATTCTGGATTAAAACCTGAACCCAATTCAAGTAAGGCAGAAATCTTTCCTTCGATCTCCATGGTTCCACTTGTTGGAGTCAAAACGCCTGTAATGATTTTGAGCATCGTTGATTTACCAGAACCATTTTCACCGACAAAACCAATCATTTCACCTTTTTTAATCTCTACATCAATATTTTTCAATGCATAGAACACATCATGGTACGATTTCTTGAAAGGATTCAAAGCTTCTCTAAAACGATCCGTCGGTTTCGCATACATATTGTATGATTTAGTGATGTTGTTTAATTTAATTGCGTATTCTGTCATAACTATACTCCTTACAGCACATCTGAAAAATGTGGTTTCAATCTACGGAACACTAAGGAACCGATTACGAACATGATTAATGTAACTACCCAAAAATAGATTGTATAAGTACCATGTTCCCAGAACCAAGCTTGACTTAAAAATGATTCACGGTAACCTTGAACAACATAATACAGTGGGTTTAATTTTAGAATCTTTATGATTGCTGGATTAAATTGACTAGGACTCCAAAGAATCGGCAATGTCCACATAATCAGCTGTAGCAAAATTGTGATAAATTGCATGATATCTGGTATAAAAGGTTGAATCGATGCGGTCAACCACGTCAATCCGGTCAAAAAAGCAACCATACAAAATAGATAATAAATCAATTGTAAAGACATGACCGTTGGAAAAATACCATGTCCCATTGTTACGACTAAACCAATCAAAATAAAGAACATATGTGAGTACAAGTTTGAAAGGATTTTAGTTGTTGGTAAGATACGGATATTGAATACCACTTTTTTCACTAAATAGGTGTATTCTCGGAAAACAAGTGTTGTAGAGGTAAACGCATCTGAGAAAAAGAACCATGGGACCATCCCTGTGATCAGATAGACGATAAACGGATACTTCCCGTCAGTCATTGCCGCTTTCAAGCCGAAGCCAAAGACTAACCAGTAAATGAGAACCGTAAACACGGGATTGATGAACGCCCATAAAATCCCTAAAAATGAACCCGCAAAACGCGATTTAAAATCGTTTAACGAGAATTGAAGTAATAGCTTTCGATTTTGATAGATATCCTTCATAAATAAAAACAAATCTTTCAACATTTGTGTTCCTCCAAGCAGTTTCAATTAATTACAGTCAACAGCCATTTTACCACATATTGAGCCAAGGACTGCGATATTCGTTGTTTCTTAATTTTCTATTAAGCAAACTTTTTGTCAACGTTACTATTTTACAAAAGATGATACTTAATTGCAATGAAGCAAAAAACGTGGGCCTGCCAAAAAAGGCTTACCCACGTTTTTATTTTTTTGATTGAGATTGGGACAGAAGTGTATAGCCTTATTTCCGAAGTGCTTGCTCCTGTTTCCACCATTTATTCGATTCTAAGGTGACAGACAAAATAATTGTTGCTGTTGTCTCACACCCCTTATTTTCAAATTCAGTGATAGCGTGCAAGTCTTGAAGTTGACAATTGATTTTCCTCTTGTATTTTTATTTGCTTACCTGGTGGCTGATCGTAACGATGACTTGCCATCGCTAACAACAAGTAGCCGATAGGTACCCAAGGGAAAGAAGTCAATGTATCTTCCATAAACGATTGGATCATTACTGCCATGAATGCCCATAAGAACGTAAGCTGTCCATTCGAATAATCAGCTTTCAGTGTTAGTCTTCCAACAAAAACAAGTAATAAAATCCCTACAATTGCGATTCCTATCAATCCATATAAATTCAAAATAGAATTATAACTATTGTGATTACCTAAAACCTCATTCCCACGAAAATAAAGAAAAGGCTTCATTCCAACCAGTAGTTGCTCTGTACTCTCGGAAATCGTTTGATAAAATTTCAGCCATATGCCCTCTCTTCCAGTGAAGAGATTGATCTCTTCAGAAGTGGCAGCTAAATAGGATATCGGTAGCGCCAAGCTAAAAATAGCTAAATAGCCGATAAAAGGGGCACGAATAAATTTAAAGAATCTTTTAGGCCAGATATCCAATAAAGCAAAAATGATGATCGCAATCAATGCCGAGCGTGATTGACATACCCAGATTCCTAAAAATGCAGCAATGATCGCTGGTACTCCAAGGATCCGAATATACCAACGTTCAAATGAACTGGCGAAACCACTGATCAGTAGTCCAAGCATCATCAACGAGCTGCCAATCGTATTTGTATTGATCCAAATATCGGATAATTTATTATCTTGGTTCCATATACTTTGTCCTTCAGGTACTTGAATCTCTGTAAATACTCGATATACCGTCACAGCAAGGAAAAATGAGAAGACAAGCAAATAAATTCCCCGATCTACTTTGTCAAATTCGATCCACTTTACACTCAATCCAATCAGAATCAAAATCGGGATCAACAGATTACCTGCCAAAGAACCTTCTCGTATTCCACTGAAATACGTATAGAAACCGAAGATTACAACTGCTGCTCCTAGATAAAAAAAGTCAAATCCTCTTGTTTTATAGATATTCAGTCCTGTTAAGACAAATACACCAAAAGTGACGAACTGTGCGCTATGTTCATATAAAAATAAAGTAGCTGGTGTGCCTATACCGATCGTCCAGACAGAAAAAAGAGCGATTAGCATCATTAACAAGATCCCAGTACTCATTTTATTTATGAATTTTTCGACAAATGTTTGAATGGTTTCCACCTCCTCTTCCAAATAATACTTTTTAAAAACGGATCATTGGATCAGCGTTATCACGATGATTTCTAACTGATCCAATATCCTCTTTTTTTGCACACATCTTCTTCAAACTAAAAGTTTTTTATTGACCAGTAGACTGTGTTTGCCAAGTAGCATAGTTTGGATACGCTACTTCATAGATCATGTGCCCATCGTCGTCTGGTCCATATAATTTAGTGAACTGCGCTTCATTACGCTGATTATAGTCATCTAATGGACGCTTGGTTACGACATATTTGATGCCTAACTTTTCAGCATCATCAAAATTCAAAGTCACTGAGAACATGTCTGGACGATCTAGCTTGAAGGCTGTATCTTCTTTGGCAATAAAAGCTCTAGTATGGGCATAACGATTGTAGAAACGCTCATATTCCCCTTCTGGATCAATCAATTGCCATGCAGCTTTGTCTGGATAAAAGCGGACCGTATTGAATGCCTTTACCCCTAAAGCCGGTGTGAAATTATAGAGCTCATCTTCGGTTAACCATACTTGACCTGGATCCTGTTGATCGATTTTTTGGATTTCCTTGGCTAACGTTTTTTCAAAAATCGCACCTGTTCCTTGGACAACTGGATTCACAAAGAAACCAGAAGCAATGATCAATGCACTAAATGAAAGGTAGAAAAAGACGCGTTGTCGAAACAGTGCAAATGCTAAAAGGAGTGTTCCCAAAACAATCACACTGATTAACTCAAAGCCAGAGAAATAGCCTTCCATCTTGGAACCTTGTAACGCATAGTAATAGATACCTGCATTAGCAATCAATAAGACGAATTTATACCACGTTGGGATGACATCGTGTTTCCAAATGTACGCGATAAACCAAATCGATAATAGAAAGGCAGCAAAGCTGAAAGTTAAGATCGCACGAAATGGTGGGACAAATGATAACAAGGTCAATTGAGCCATCGTTCTAGGTAAGCCAATGGTGATCCAAAAAATCGCGAAGAGACAAAAGAGCATTAAGATCCGACCAATATTTTTTTGATCGTCGTCTTTTTTTCCAAACAAGACAAATGGACTTGCTAAAAAGACAGTTGGGAAGAAATGGTAAAATAGTGCTACTTCTGAATTATTTGAGAAACTGATATCCTCGAATGGGATTTTCCAGTTCGTTAAGAAATAGAAAAATTCACTAAATTTCCATTTACCACCTGTACTTACTCGATTCCCAGGATACAACGTATTCAAAGAGGCGAGTAACGCATCTTTAGAAATTGACCAAAAATGCCACATGACAATACCAATAAACAACAACGCAGCAGTAATCAATACAGCGTCAAACCAATCCCATTGTATTTTTTTGCGGTAATAGATCAGTAAACCGACAAAATAAAAAACTAATAGATAGGCGAGCATCACTTGATGGGCCGGATAGATAACTAAGATAAATCCGAGACCGAATATGACCACTAATAACATCATCAATGCACGCAGCCACTTTTTTTCATGTTGATAAAAATAATGATAAAAGGCGACCATTAAACCAATTGTAAAGAAAATCAAATCGCCAACGTGTTGCATGAACCACCATTGAACAGCTGGTGAGAAGGTCAATGCAAATGACCCAATCAACGAAAGTGGCTTGTTTCTTTTCGTTAAGATCATCAGGAGTTCAAATCCTAACAGGACCATGACTACCAGTTTCATTGCCCAATAAAAGGACAATCCTCGATCCCTTCCCAAAAAGAAGAATCCCCAGTTAAATGGTTTACCGATAACAGTGATATCTTTTACTGGTGAATTGTAGGCAATAATCATATTTTGACCATTCAACGAATAATCTTCGTTGATGACCGGATAACCCGATTCTGCTTGAGAGAAATAAAAAGGCGTTTGGACTAGCCATTCATCTGAACGAACTTCTCGATTTTGACCAAAAATAACATCCGTCTTTTTCCCGTCATCTCTTTGGGATACATAGTTATCCCAGCTACCGATCGAGCTACCATTCAAGTTGAAGGTCACAACGATAACGATCACCAATAAGCCAATCACATAACGTAATTTCAATAGGATATCTAAAAATAGATTCGTCTGTTCTGTCTCCGGTTCTCGTGATTTATCTCGCCTTGCACTTCTTGTTTGTTTTTCCATAAAATTCTCCAATTTCTTCGTTGTTTCTTTTTTCTAAGGAAAAACCTTATTTGTTTAATTTTTCAGAAGCTTGTAACATTTGTTCAAGTGCTTCTTGCCACGTTGGAATAACAAAACCAAGATCTTCCGTTTTCTTCAGGCTCATCACTGAATATTGTGGACGTGTTGCTTTTTGTGGATATTCGGCTGAAGTAACAGGAGCTACTTCTACTGCTGTATCTTTTAAGATTTCTTTTGCGAATTCATACCATGAACAACTATTCTCGTTTGATAGATGATAGACACCATATGGTACTTTTTCTTCGATTACATAAACCATAAATTCAGCCAGTGTGCGTGTCCATGTCGGACGTCCAAATTGGTCATTGACCACTGTTAATCGATCGTGGGTTTGTGCCAAACGTTGCATCGTATAAACAAAGTTATGACCATATACACCAAATACCCATGACGTACGAATAATATAATAATCTTCTAAAATTTCCTGCACTGCTTGTTCGCCTAGTAGTTTTGTACGACCATATTCATTCAATGGATTCGTTGCATCATCTTCTAGATATTCTTCATCTTCTTTTTTACCATCAAAGATATAATCGGTACTGATATAAATCAATGTTGCATTCACTGCTTTCGCTGCCAATGCAACATTTCTCGTTCCGTCTACATTGATTTTTTCATCTAATTCTTTTCCTTCGTCTTCTGCTTTATCGACAGCAGTATAGGCTGCACAATGGAAGATGACCTCAGGCTTTAAGTCTGTGATATAAGCCATTGTTTTTTCTGCATCCGTGATATCCAGTTCTTGGGCGTCAGTCGAAACATAATCTAACCCTTTCTCATCTAATAAATGACGTAACTCGGTACCAAGTTGACCATTTCCACCTGTTAATAAAAACATAACGCAATCGCTCCTTGATTTATTTATTTTTAAACTTTTTTTTGTAAAAATATCATTAGCTATCATGTTGTCTTTAATGAACGCTTTATCTTTGAAGTTCGATTCATTCAACTGTTTGTTCGGAGTATTGGACAAAAATAACGGTCTCATTATTTCCCCTTATCCCCAAACAACGGCAGAACACTTATGTGCCAACCACGTTCTAAGAACCAAGCTTATTCTACCATATCGGTTCTCGCTTTTCGAGAGGATGAGCATCCATCCAGCGTTCTTAAAAAATTTTTCATGAAAAAAGGGGCAGCGTCAGTTAAACGCAGTGCCCCTTCAATGACTATTTAAAAAGAGGTTGAGTCTCTCAAGCTATCTATTCAAGCAAGAAAAACATCTGATAAGAGGAAGTCTCTGACTCTTATCTACGCAGCTTGTTCGAGGGAATTCGATTTCTCGCCTCTTATTGTCCATTTTTAGCGTAAGCTGCTTCAACTGCTTCTTTCTCTTTTTGCCACCATTCTTGGTTCTCTTCGTACCACTTGATAGTTTCTGCTAAACCATCACGGAAATTAGTGAACTCTGGTTGCCAACCAAGTTCTTGTCGAAGCTTGGTTGAGTCGATCGCATAACGCAAATCATGGCCAGCACGATCTTTGACATGTTCATAGGCATCTTTAGGCTGACCCATCATTTCTAAGATCATTTCCAATACGGTTTTGTTGTCTTCCTCGCCATCAGCGCCAATCAAATAGGTTTCCCCAATATTCCCTTTGGTTAGGATCAACCATACGGCAGAAGAGTGGTCATTCGTATGGATCCAATCACGAACATTTTTTCCTTCTCCGTATAACTTAGGTTGGATACCACTTAAAATATTGGTGATTTGACGTGGAATGAATTTTTCAATGTGTTGATAAGGTCCATAGTTATTGGAACAATTTGAGATTGTCGCCTTTAGTCCAAATGAACGAACCCAAGCTTTCACTAATAAATCAGAACCAGCTTTTGTTGAAGAATAGGGGCTGGACGGGTTGTAAGGTGTTTCCGCAGTGAACTTCTCACCTTCACCCTCTCCATGACCTGGTAAATCTTCACGTAATGGTAGGTCACCATAGACTTCATCCGTAGAAACATGATGATAACGAACATCGTACTTACGGCAAGCTTCTAGCAATGTATACGTACCAATGATGTTCGTGTGTACAAACGGAAACGGATCTTTAAGAGAATTATCATTATGTGATTCAGCAGCATAATGAACCACTGCATCTGCTTTTTCCACTAATCGATCGACTAATTCTGCATCTGCAATATCTCCGACAACTAGCTCCACACGATCAGTTGGCAATCCTGCTAGATTTTCTTTGTTTCCTGCATAAGTTAATTTATCTAAGACTGTCACATGTACTTCTGGGTGGTTTTGTACAACATAATGTACAAAATTTGATCCAATGAAGCCTGCTCCACCAGTAACAATGATATTTTTCATTTAATATTTCTCCTCATCAAATGTTAGATTTCACCATAAACAAATGGGTTTTCTGCTTCAAATTCTTTCAGTGTAGGATGATTATGATCTTTTTCAGACATGATCGCTTTTGAAAGATCGATTGGCCAATCAATCGCTAACTCTGGATCGTCAAATGCGATCCCACCGTCTGCTGCGGCATCATAATAATTATCGCATTTATAAAGGAAATTCACATTTGGTGTCAATGTCACGAACCCATGTGCGTATCCCTTGGGTACAAGTAATTGACGATGATTATGTTCAGATAAGATATAACTTTCCCACTGTCCATAGGTTGGACTACCTTTACGAATATCGACGATCACATCTAAGACTGCTCCTGAAGTGACACGGATCAATTTTGTTTGAGCGGATGCCCCTTTTTGAAAATGCAAACCACGAATCACTCCGGCTTCAGCAGATAGAGAGTGATTGTCTTGGACAAAATCAAAATCTAATCCATGTTCCGCAAATTTTGCTTTTGAATAGCTTTCTGTAAAGAAACCACGATGGTCCCCAAAAACATCCATTTCGATAATTTTAACATCTGTTAATTTAGTATCCGTCACTTTCATCACTAAAAACTCCTTATTCAGCAGCCAATCTTAATAAATATTGACCATATTGATTTTTTTTCAGTGGTTCTGCCAAAACAGCTAATTGTTGTTTGTCGATATAGCCCATTCGATAAGCCACCTCTTCTAAACAAGCAACTTTTAAGTTTTGACGCTTTTCAATCGTTTCAATAAATGTAGAGGCTTCAAGTAAAGATTCATGCGTGCCTGTATCTAACCAAGCAAAACCACGTCCCATAATCTCTACAGAAAGTTTTCCTCTTTCTAAATATGCTTTGTTGACGTCAGTGATCTCTAGTTCGCCACGCTCAGATGGTTTGATTTCTTTTGCAATTGAAATCACATCGTTGTCGTAGAAATAAAGTCCTGTGACAGCATAATTTGATTTTGGTTCTGTTGGTTTCTCTTCAATAGAGAGAGCTTGCATATTTTCATCAAATTCGACCACACCAAAACGTTCCGGATCATTAACATGATACCCGAAAACAGTCGCTCCACTTTCTCTAGAGGCAGCACGTTGCAACATTTTTGATAGTCCGCCACCATAGTAGATATTATCTCCTAAAACAAGACAAACACTATCATCGCCAATAAATTCTTCCCCAATGATAAAAGCTTGAGCTAGGCCATCGGGACTCTCTTGAACCGCATATTCAAGGTGAATACCTAGATCATGCCCATTTCCAAATAATTCTTTAAAGCGTGGGGTATCTTGAGGTGTTGAAATAATCAATATCTCCTTGATACCTGCCAACATCAAAATAGACATTGGATAATAGATCATTGGTTTATCGTAGACTGGCATCAACTGTTTCGAGGTTGCCTTTGTTAGTGGATACAAGCGTGTTCCGCTTCCTCCCGCAAGGATGATTCCTTTCATGAATATAAGCGCTCCTTTTTCTTTAAATTTTCACTTTCGTTATTATCTCATCAATCCTACTATTTGTCATGGATTTCTTGAGAATTTAACAATATCTTTTAGGGATATTTTTTCCATTTCCGCTGAATGAGTGCTTGGATCAAATGAATCCGCCAAGTGATTTTCTGGCGCCAACTACTCTTCGTTTCAATTTCACTTGCATTAAAATCGTGTCGCCGATAAAGAGTCAGCGGTTCTCGAATAAAGCCCGCATGATTCCCCGCCAGCAAACCGATCCACATATCATGCATCGGTACATTGTCAGGTATCGGTAAGATCGTCTCTTTTAATGAAGAGCGAAAAGCCATCCCTGCACCGATATAGTTACTACGAATCAAATTCGTCAACCAGCCTTCTTTGGATCTCCTAAAGGTAAAGTATGAGGAATGGATCTCATTCAACTGGCTATCTACGATCACTAAATCTGAAATAACTACTAGTTGTTTTGGATGAAGGCTAAAGTATTGTGTGATTTTCTCTACTTTCCCATCTAACCATACATCATCTTGATCTGCTAAAAATATCAGGTCTCCCTGAGCTTGTTCAATCGCAAAGCCAAAATTTTTGATCAAACCTTGTTTGGGACCTTCAAAAAGTTTGATACGTGGATCATTATGTGCATATTCTGTTAAGATCGACCAAGTATCATCGACTGAACCATCATCCGAAATAATCACTTCATCTTCTGGAGAAAGTTGCTTTAAGATACTATCCAATTGTTCTTTTAAATACGCGCCACCATTAAAGGTTGCTATACAAACCGATCGCATCATTTCACACCTTCCAATTATCAACAAACGAACGTAAAGTCATTCGCCAGATTTGACGATTCTTGACAGTCAAAAATTGCTTTGTCATTCTTAATACTAACTGCTTCCGATGTTGCATTAAATGCTGACGGTCGTATTCTTGGTAAAAGATCGACTCAGCAGCCAATATCGACTGATAGCGTGTTACGTTAACTTTTTTATAATCTAATATTGAGAGATCATGAGTCATGCTAGTGGCTAAAACTACAATTTCTTTGTTTAATTGTTTGATTTGCCAAAAAAGCCAATGATCTAAAAAATCGAGTGGGAACACTGTATTATAGCCATTGATCTCTCTTAAAAATGTGAGCGAGAATGCCGCGCCAGAATTGATTGCCATAATCCGTTGACGTGTTACTACTGGCTCTTCGATCACTTCGAAGTGGCGATTGATATAGTGGTCTGCCCACACCGGAGAGATTTGTTTTGTACCAGAAAATACTAAGGGGACCGCAGCTACTCGCTCCTTTGTCCAAGTGAGTTCGGCTACAGTTTCCAAATAATCAGTACCTAACTGAGTGTCCTGATCTAATGTTATAAGTGTCTGTACCGTATCTGAAATGTGGTCAATTGCATAATTGTAAGCAACCGCTAGGCCTGGATTTGCTGGATCATGATGATAATGGACGTTCTTTTCTGAATAAAGCACATCAGCATGTGCAACAGGACTATTATCAAAAATAACTAACTCCACTGTCCCAGCTTGGATAGCTGCTTTTAAATAATCGTAAGAAGGCGATTGGTTGATTTTTTGGTGATACAATACGATCACTACTGCTATTTCTGGTGTCATTAGAAGAAAGTCCACCCCCACTTATGGAAGAATTTCATCATTGAATTTAAAAATATTCGAAAAAGTTTGAAGTTACGATGCGCCCCTTTTCCATATAGATGGATGGCACTATAACGTGGCGTATAAAGGATCTTTTCGTTTGCTTTTTCAAAACTTAAACAAAGATCATTATCTTCAAAATACATAAAGTAGCGAATATCAAACCCATTGATTGATTTAAATTTCGCAACATCTACTACCATAAAACTACCAGAAATCATGCGCACATAAGAATCACGATCCTCTGGCAAATCACGACATTCAAAGCGATTCAATCGCCGATCAAACATTTTTTTGACAAATTTGAAAGGAATGAAACGTAGTACATAGTCGAATAGAGCTAAACGCTGTCTAATCAAGTATTGAGTCGTCCCATCTTCATTCAAGATTTTAGGTGCCAACATCGCACATTCAGGATGCGTTTCTAAGAGCGCAACCAGGTCGATCACCGTCTGCTCATCTACTAAAATATCTGGATTAAAAATCACCGCATATTTTGCAGCGCTTTGGAGCAAGGTACGGTTATGACCAAATCCAAAGCCTCGGTTTTCATTATTGAAATAAATATTCATGAACGGATATTTTAAATATTCGCGTAATCGTTCTTGGTATTCAGGTGTCGAGTTATTATCAAAAATTTGAAATTCAATTGCCGGTTCTTCACCGATCGTCGCAATGATCGTATCTAATGTCTGGAATATTTTTTTACTATTTGCTGTCACAATGCTAATTAAAATCGGCTTTTTTTTATTGTTCTCCATTAAGGTCTTTTCCATTTCTTAAAGTATTTCTGCATCACTTGTGTACGGTATTCTTTATTCCCTAAAAACCGTAATGTTTTTAGAATGAATTGGTATTTTTCATTGATCAATCCGATCAATTCAAATAATAAAATAGCAGCAAATAGCATCACTAAGAACAAAGCAATCGTTCCAAGACTTCCCGTATAATTCATGATCATTGCAGTAAATGAAAACATCAAAGCGATGGAGTAGATCGTCAAAACAGCTCCTTTATGGGTAAAGCCTAAAGCGAGCAATCGATGATGCAAATGCTTCTTATCTGCCGTAGAAAATGATACTCGATTCGCTTTTCTACGAATGATTGCAAAAAAAGTATCTGTAACAGGTACCCCCATGATGATCAACAAAGAAATCGATGAAACGAAAGTAACATTCTTTAATCCTTGCAATGATAAAACCGCCATCATAAAGCCTAAGAAAAGTGCACCTGTATCCCCTAAATAAATTTTGGCAGGATAAAAATTGTAAGGAAAAAAGCCGATGATACTTGCGACTAAACAAAAAATAACTATAGGTATATAAACTGTTGAGGCATGTAAAAAAAAGTAACCAATAATACCAATGGTCATCAAGCCAATCAAAGATATCCCTGCTGCTAAGCCATCTAAACCATCAATCAAATTGACTGCATTAGTGATCCCAAAAATCCAAAAAATGGTGACAGGAAAACTAAGCCAACCTAATTGGATATATCCTAAGAACGGTAAGGTAAAAGAATCGATCCTGATATCAGCGACAAAATAGATGATCAAAGCCGCTAATAAAATACCAATACTTTTTTGCTTAGGTGAAAGTTCATATTTGTCATCAAGTAATCCGGTCAATACGATGACGGACGCAGCCAATAATATAGGTAGAATATAAAATTTAGGGATGATATCTTTGAATAAAAACAAACTAGATATCACGAAAGAAACAAAGATAGGTAAGCCACCAGCTGAAGGCATCGGCACTTTGTTTATTCGTCGTTCATTCGGTTTATCGACCATTCCAGTTTGAACTGAAATTATTTTAAAAATGGGGGTCAATATCAAAGACAATAAAATTGTCAAAAAAATCTTTATTACAATACTAAAAGAAACCAGCATACGGGCACCTACTTTATTTAAAGAGTCATTAATAATTATAAAACACTGTCGCTATTTTACAATAAGAACTCGTGTTTCTAATTCTTTTTTTGAGAAAATTTATTTTTTAGTTTACCAAGCCATGTTGATGTGATGCTTCTTCGTTCTTTTATTTCGTTTCCTGTTATGTACTCTTGCACAACAGCATTGATGATTCCACCAAGAATAATGATCGTCGCAGCAAAGTTTAACCAAAGCATCAAAACGATAAAACTTCCGATGATTTGATAACCGCTCACACGCGTTGCAAAATAACGAGCATAAATTCCAAAAACTTGTGACAACAACATCCAACCAGTCGTTGCAAATACAGCACCAGGAATCACTGCTTTAAATTTCAATTGCGCGTTTGGTACAATCCAATAAATCATAAACATGATCACAAATAAAGCCACCAAAGTAATCGGCCATTTCAATGTTTGGAATTGGTCAATAAAGTTTACAGGTATTTTAAAGATCGGTTGAGTCGCCTCTAAAATCATTTGTCCTAATCCAAGCACTAAAGTGACACCACTAATCGCAATCATGAACAAGATGATAACTATTAAGGAAAAGAAACGGACAATGATGAAATTTTCTCTATTTTCAACTCCATACGCTTTATTCATGGCAATCTGTAATGCATTGATACTCTGACTAGCTGACCATAAAGCTGCAATAGCTGACAATGACAACAAACTACCAGAACTTTGTGTCAACAAATTTTTTACCGCCGGTCCAATAAACTGATAGATCGTTTCAGGAATCACTTGGCGAATATAAGTCAAGACAGTTTCTTGATCGATTTGAAGATACGGTAGAATATTTCCAAGCGCAATAATCAATGGAAACAAAGATAAGAGTAAATAATAAGCCACAACTACTGAAGTCGTTCCCATTTCAGAATCAACGATCCTCTTTTGCGTCGTCTCAATAAAACGCATTAAATTCTTATGTTGTTTTATTTTATTCAAAATATTCATAGTAATCTCCTGTTCAAGGTTGTGAGAAAAGCGCTTTGACCTGAGCAGTAAGATAGAAAATCAGAAAATAGCTCCCCATATTTTTTGATTTTTTAGCTTAATGTTGAAGGTCAGCTTTTCGAACACCGTTTATCTAGGTTGTAAAAAAAGCTAATAACACTGAGGAAAAGGGTGGCAAACCAGAAAATAATAGATATATTTTTCCAATTGCCACCCTACTATCTTAGTTACTAGCTTTCCTACAACTTTTATCCATTATTTGAAGAAGAAGGTCATCCACAACTTTCTCCATTTAATTAAACAGTTTGCAAACTGTTCGTTGAAAGAAGAACTTAATAAGTTCCTTCTTCACCTTGAGAAGTCAAGATTCTTGGACCATCTTTGGTGATAGCCAATGTGTGTTCATATTGGCAAGATAATCCACCATCTCTGGTATAAGCTGTCCAACCATTTGGGTCCATTTTCATTTTCCATGTTCCTGTATTGACCATTGGCTCGATCGTAATGACCATACCTTCTTTTAAACGTAATCCTTTACCTGGTTCACCATAGTGAGGAATAGTTGGTTCTTCATGGATCGTTGGTCCTACTCCATGTCCAACAAAGTCTCGTACGATTCCTAGATTTTCTCCTTCGACGTACGTTTGGATCGCATGACCAATATCCCCAATACGATTACCAACTTGCGCTTGCTCAATGCCGATATATAGTGCTTTTTTTGTCACTTCCATCAATCGATCAATTTCAGGTGTGGATTCACCCACCACATATGCCCAGCAAGAATCAGAGATTCCGCCTTTTAAGTCAATACACATATCCACTTTCACTAAGTCGCCACTTTTAAGTGGTTTTTTCCGAGGAAAACCATGACAGATCTCATCATTGATACTGATACACGTCGCATATTCATATCCTTCAAATCCAATTTGGGCAGCGACTCCGCCATGACTTTCGATATAATTACGTACAAATACTTCGATATCCCAACTAGTTACTCCTGGTTTAATGAAGTCTCGCAGATTTTTATGGACATCTGCTAATAATGCACCAGACTCTGCCATTGCTTCGATCTCACGTGCTGATTTTAATGTTATCATCTATTCTCGTCTCCTTTTTACAAATCCTTTTTATTTTAACATAGTAGGAAGTATTTAGCCAAATCCCATAGTACCTTTATAAATCTTGCTTCCTTTTTCTCAAACTTTTGGTATAATTGGTAGTTGTTGAAATGCTATTCATTAAAATTTAGGAGGCGCCTTATGGCTTTAGCAAAAATCGTTTATGCAAGTATGACTGGTAACACGGAAGAAATCGCCGATATTGTTGCAGAGGCTCTGGAAAATATGGATATCGATGTTGAAATCAATGAATGCACACAAGTAGATGCAGAAGACTTTCAAGAAGCAGATATTTGCGTAGTTGCTACTTATACATACGATGACGGTGATCTACCGGACGAAATCGTTGATTTTTATGAAGATTTACAAGAACTTGAATTACCTGGAAAAATCTACGGTGTGTGTGGCTCTGGAGATACTTTCTATGATGAGTTTTGTAAGTCAGTGGACGATTTTGATGCTGCCTTTGCAAAAACTGGTGCTGTTAAAGGTGCCGAAAGCGTGAAAGTTGATTTAAACGCTGAGGAAGAAGATATTGAAAATCTTGAAGCGTTCGCAAAATCTCTTGTATCCATGTTATCTTAATCACAAAAAGAAGGATGTGTTTACCACATCCTTCTTTTTATTTAGAAGCATTACGTTTTGTAAATCAAGGCATTACTATCAAATGGGGTCGATCAATTTTTCAAATAAGCAGATCAGTCTACTTCAATCGGATCTTTTAAGCTTAAAATGGCATTGATGCTGTCTTGGATCATCTTCTCGATTTGTGTATCCGTCGGATGGATGATATTCGATGACATCAAAGTTGCGATACCTGTTGCAATGATCCAAGTCCCATTGTGAAGCGAGACTAGTTTATCATCTGACAAGTCCATGTATTTTGGATCTTCTTTCACTACGTCCATAAAGTAATTATAGGAGAAATTTTGCATCTCTCTTCCGCCGCCATACTCTTCCAAGTAAAGTGAGCTATATAATTTCTTTTCACGATTTGCGAAATGGATGTAATTCAACGCTAGATCGACAATCGTATTGCCGGTATGTTCTACAGGAAAGACTTCGTATTTTAGATAATCGTAGATTTGCTCAAATAGCGCGTGTTTCAAATCATCCATATTTTTAAACTCTAGATAGATTGGTTGAGTAGAACAGTTCATTTTATTTGCAATGTTTCTCGCAGTGAATTTTGAAAATCCTTCATTGGCAGCAACTTCATAGGCGGCTGCCAAAATCTGCTCCTTTGTTATCGTTTTTTTTCTTGCCATAATTTTCTAATCTCCTTGAAATTTTTTATAACGCTTCCACCATTGATTAATACTATTGTACCATTTTTTTTCAATAAGCAAAACTTGTTTTTTTATTTTTTACAAATTTTTCTGTCATTATACTCGGATATCAACGCTTTTTTGTGTTTTCTAATTAAAAACAAATGATTATTTTATCAGATGTTTATTTGTTTCACTTCTAATAAAATGTTATCATACAATGAGGAATTACAAAAAATACGATGAGGAGGAATTTAATTATGTTAGCTGATTTTAATGTTAATTTAAAAAAATACGCCCGTTTAATTGCAGAAACAGGGGTCAATGTATCGAAAGGGCACACAGTAGTCTTACAAATCAATGTAGAGCAAGCGGAATTAGCCCGATTGATCACGAAAGAGGCTTACCAATTAGGTGCAGATGAGGTGATCGTTCAATGGACAGATGATATCATTCAAAAAGAATTCTTGACTCACGCTGCAGATGATCGAATCTCTACAGTTCCACAATATAAAATCGATCAAGCAGATGATTGGATTGAAAAAGGTGCGAGCAGAATCAGCGTTGTTTCTTCTGATCCAGATGCATTCGCAGGAGTTGACAATGATCGTGTAGCCACTTATCAATCAGCAGTTGGAAAAGCATTGATGAATCTAAGAAAAGCGACACAATCAAATAAAGTAAGTTGGACAGTTGTCGCAGCTGCTGGGAAACAGTGGGCAGCAAAAGTATTCCCTGATCTACCAGGGGAAGAACAAGTCGACGCATTATGGGATGAGATTTTCAAAACGACTCGCATTTATGAATCTGATCCTGTAATTGCTTGGAAAAATCACGATGAAAAACTAGCGACAAAAGCAGAAGAATTGAACAAAGAACAATTTACAGCTTTACATTATACTGCCCCAGGGACAGATATCGTAATTGGCTTGCCGAAAAATCACTTGTGGGAAGGCGCTGGAAGCTATAATGCTCGTGATGAAAAATTCATGGCAAACATGCCAACAGAAGAAGTCTTCACCGCACCTGATAGTCATCGCGTGGATGGGTATATCTCAAGTACGAAACCTTTAAGTTATGCAGGAACGACCATTATTGGAATGAAATTTACATTTAAAGACGGTAAAGTCGTTGATTTTTCAGCGGAACAAGGACAAGAAGTCTTGGCAAAACTACTAGATACCGATGAAGGTGCACGTCGTTTAGGCGAAGTTGCTCTAGTTCCTGATCCTTCACCGATTTCACAATCTGGTATCATTTTCTATAACACATTATTCGACGAAAATGCTTCAAACCATTTAGCACTTGGTTCAGCCTATGCGTTTAGTGTGCAAGGTGGAACAGAAATGACCGATGAAGAATTGGCAGCTGCAGGCTTGAATCGAAGCCAGACGCATGTGGATTTCATGGTTGGTTCAGATAAAATGGATATTGATGGTATCCGCGAAGATGGCTCACGCGTACCGATCTTCAGAAATGGCGACTGGGCGTAATAATAAAACAAAAAAAGATCTGGAAATCCCAGAACTTTTTTTGTTTTTCCATAGATATGTTTATAATAAATCTTCTTTTTTAGTAAACGTAAATTTGCGACTTTCTTTTTCTACAGGTTTTTCTTCTTCGTGTTTTTGGATTGCCTCTTTCGTAATTTCTTCACGTTCTCTTTTTGCTTCATCTAAACGTTCTGCAATTACTTCTTCTTTTGGCTTATCAGACATAATCAAAACCCCCTTTATTACCCTCATTCTACCACTCAGGATTCCTTTATTGGAAACGTTTTGCTCTAAAAATCAGCTTGCATGTATGCCTTCAAAGCGCTAAAATAATAGTATTGATGCTTGTTCCTGTAGCTCAGTAGGATAGAGCGATCGCCTCCTAAGCGATAGGTCGCTGGTTCGATTCCAGTCAGGAACGTCTTAAACTTATCATGAGTTTGTGATAGTGATGTTCAGCTCCGAGAAATAAGCCCGCTCCCCAGAAATTTGTTCTTGTATTTTGGGAGACGGGCTTATTTCTTATGGACACTGTTTATTCAGTTTTAATAATCATGAGATCCCTCAAGTCACAATCCCCTATTATATTTCTGCTTTTTAAAAAATAGCGACAAAAATAAAATTCCATTTTTTACTTATTACCAAATACATTATGTGAAGTCATTTTATTCGATAATGAGGTAGCATCCATTTTTTGCTATTGGAATAAACTTTATTGATGTTTCCACCTTTTTAAATCTGGGAAAAATTGATGCATGAATTCACGTGCTTCTTCCTTTGTCTTGCCTTGTTCTTTCAGCATGCCTGATTCATTCATGTGCTGGACACTCTCTTCAATCATTTCATCCATTGTACAATCAGTTAAAAATGCGCCATCTTTGTAGCAGTAAATGCAATATTCTTCACTCTTGCTATTGTTTTTGTTTGTCCCTAAAATCTCAACTGAATCAAGTGGCATTCCACAACTTTGACAATTCGTCATTGCTTCCATTTCTATGTTCCTCCTATCATCTGATTGTCTTTACTCAGAAATAATCATTGAGAATTGGTTGTTGATTAGGCAGTGATTGACTAAGTTCAGCCACCAATGCGCCTTCTACTTTGATTTTTTCATGGAAATCAAGCTCTTCAACTGTTTGATATCCTAACAATAATTGTGTCAAGCTTTGAATCGTTCCACTGACCACAGGTAATTCTGTCTGTTGGACTTTCTTTACTTCAAGTACTCCATTGACATAAGAAATATCAAAAAATCCTTCGTTCCATTTTGCATACGGATCTTCTGTCACATGGATAGAAAAGTTGATTGCATGTCGGAATGGATAAGTCTGCATAAATTTCTCAACATCTACGATTCTCCCCATCATATAAGGCGTGATCGTGGTTTTAGCAAATGGATTATCCAATAAATAATTTTTACTGTAGCCAGAAAAACCACATGTATACTCAAACGAATCAAATGCGCCACTATGCGAACCAATGAAACGCATCAATCCTTTCAATGCTTCATGATTCAGATAACCCATTTCGACGATGATAAATGTAGGGGCGGCTAATTTATAAACGACATAGCCTGTAGCATTCCCCTCACGGTCGTAATACAGTGCATATTGATTCTCTTTTCGTTGTTTAAACTTGTAGGAATACCACCATTCTTCTCGGACCAAACCGCCTCGCGTACTCTCCGGCATATTTGTATAAATGGATCGTATGGCATCCACTGATTCTTCAAAACTTGTCCGTTTCATATAACCAGTTGTTTTCTTTACAGCTGGCATATCACGGCTCGCCAACTCATAGCTGATTCGATCAAATAATTGTTCGTAGCCATAGCGACGATAAAAAGGATAAGAAAATGGTGCTAGATAAGACAGCGTGACATTTCTTTCTCGACAGTCTTCAAGGATTTTTTCCATGATCCGATTGATACCGCCCTGTCCTCGCGCTTCAGGATAGGAAGCAACGTATCCAATCCCAGCCATCAAGTAATTTTTTCCATAGAAATCCACTGAAAAAGGTGTGGCCATTACTTGACTTGTCAAATGGCCCTCTGGATCTAAAAAGCCGTAGTTCCATGAATTCTCAACAATCATTTTAAATCGTTCACGTCGTTCGTCTGTATCTTGTGAATTAAAAGCATAGGTTGCTAAAGCGTACATTTCTTCTAGCGCTTGGTTCCCTAATTCTTTTATAACATTCGTCATACTTTCCCTTCTCCCTTTAAATATCTATACCAATTGTACTATTATTTTCTTTATAATAGCAAGCGGACCTTCATTACTTTCACAAAGTAGTATCTCTCAAAAAATGATTTACAAAAAATAGCGCTAAAAAGCCAAAATAGAACAAACGATTTTGGTTTTTAGCGCTTCATTTTTTTGATCCAAACGTTGTTTCCACAACTTATTCTTATTTTGATCATTAGTTATCCTCTTGGATGGACGATTTGATTTACCATCCTCTTTTAATAGGATTCTTCAATCATCCCTAGCATCTTTTTAAAACGTCTCTTTTTAAAATACATCAACATCGTTCCTAAGATCATATCATTCATTTTCTGCAACATACCGTGTGATTCCATTTGTTCTGTATAGTGGACTTCACACGATTTTTCATCAATTGGTTTGATTTGATAATGAACGACAAAATCATTTTTAGTCGTTGAGGTACGAAATTTATAAGATTGGTTATCAATGACTTCCTCAATGATAATGCGTGCACGATTATTTTGAGAGAATTGTTTGACGTATTCAAGATTCTTTAATTGTTTGCGTGTCACTGATTTCCCAGTGGCTTTGCGGACATCAAAAAGAACAGAATCCATCACTTTATCATAGAAAAACGATGCCGGAATGTTTAGTGTTTTAATTATTTCCATTAGTTCTTTTTCTCCTTTGCTTCTTCTTTTTTCTTACCTTTTAAAAAGAAGTAAATCCCTAGTCCTGCAAAAAACAACCCAGTGACCATACTATAAATGTCATATTGTTGTGTTCCCGGATTTAAACTATATAGTATGATCAGTGAACCAATACTACACAAAAACAATCCATTTTTTATCATTTGAACCACCCTTATCTTGTTTCTTAGACTGCTGCTGCTTGGAAATATAATACCGTGCCCCATGGTTGCGCTTTGATCAATTCTTTTGCTGTTTTGGCAGCTGCTTCTTTATCTTCTGCACTTGTTTCAAAGAATAATTTGATTCCTTGTTTTTCTTTGAATGTAAAGGTCATGCCTTCTTCGTTGTATCCTTCTAATAATTCTTTGATTGCATCTTGTTGCATAGCACTAGCGATTGAAATCATTTGTTCTCCTCTTTTCTTTTTTTATTGATTACTTTTAGTTTCACTCGAATGAAGCGAGGGCTAGGGATTTGACGGATCGTCATCGCCCATAGCCCCTACTTCAACTGATTATTTAGGTTCTCCTGCTGCTGGATCCATTTTATTTGCTGACATCACAAATGGTGCCCAGATCAGGAAGGTCACAACCATACATACTAATGTGACAATCGGCGCCCGCCAGTCTGCCCCTGTTGCAAGGAACGATAGCAAGAACGGTGGGACGACCCAAGTCACTTGTTGGGATACCGGTGCGACTAATCCTAGATAAGTAGCTACCCAACCAATTGTTGTTGCAACAACCGGCGCAACCAAGAATGGGATAAACATGATCGCATTCAAGACGATTGGTAAACCAAACATCACTGGTTCATTGATATTGAAGATACCAGGTCCAATCGAAAGTTTTGCTACAGTCAAGTAGTCTGCACGTTTTGATAATAGTAAGATAGCGATCAATAGAACGATTGTTCCACCTGATCCACCAAACCATGCAAACGCATCAAATGAGCCACGTACCCACATGTAAGCTTTACCATCTTCAATCGCATCTAATACTGCAGGTGTTCCTGTTTTGCCATTGTAACCTTTTTGGAAGATATCGATGTTGATCAATTGTGCTTGACCCCAAATACCTTCTAATACTGGTGCTAATACGTTCGGACCATGGATACCAAAGAACCAGAAAATCTGAACGAAGATCGTAACGATTAATACAGCACCAATACCTTGTGATAAGCCTAAGAAAGGTTCTGCAATATATTTTTGTACTAAATCAATGATCAGTTGACCATCTGCCACACGTCCAACAACATAATTAATGATAGCGATGACATATAATGAAATCGTTGCTGGTAGGATTGCTGCAAATGCTTTAGAAACTGCGGGTGGTACTGAGTCAGGCATTTTGATCGTGATATTAGCAAGCATCAATTTACAGAAAATGATAACAGAGATTGCACCCATGATCATTACTGTAAAGTAGGCGTTACCGTTTAAATGATCTAATTTCAACCATCCCCACAAACCAACTGATAGAGTGCCATCAGCAATCGTTGCCCCAATTTCCGAGCCATTAATCGCATCTGCCACATTTTGTGGAACATTGACATTCAATGCAGCTGATAATGACGGGCCAAAAGCGATTCCTTGGATCAGTGTTGCTAAACCAACGATCCCTCCTGCTAAATCATTCACGCCATATGCACGGGCTAAATTATATCCCCATGAAAAGGCAAAGATCAGTCCGGCGATCGCTAAGGTACCATTCCAAACGAACCCATTGATGCCGATGATCACATTCAATACAGCAAAAAAACCTTTGTCTGCTGCTAAGCTGTCAGCATACGTACTAATAAATTGCTGTGGTAAATCACGAATAATTGCGTTGATCATTACAGCTACTGATCCAGCCATTGTTGCAGGCATCGTACCGATAAAAGCGTCACGCAATGCCACTAAGTGCTTTTGCGCGCCGATTCTTCCGGCAACTGGAAGGATGTATTTTTCCATCCAACTTGTTAATCCATTCATTATTACTTCCTCCTATAAGTTTTTATATAAAGAATAACTCCTTATACCAAATTAAAAAAATCCGTTCAAAAATTTTTTTCTTCTTCCGTTCAAAAAAGAAGTGTTATGGTTATTCAACGTAAGTTCTACGATATAAATCAATGATTTCTTTTGCAAGGTCTGTAAATGCGATCGATGTCATCAAGTGATCTTGACTATGCACAGTCAACAGCGTTACTTGCATATGATTTCCTTGTGCTTCTTGCGTGAGCATTTGAGTTTGTGAATGATGCGCTTCTACCAGAGAGGCTTCAGCATCGCGGATTTTTTGCTCCGCTAAATCAAAATCTCCTTTTTTCGCCGCGGAAATCGCTTCCATTGCATCGCTTTTTGCATTTCCACCATACATGATCAATCCCATGATGGCTTCTAGATTTTGTTGATCTTCCACTATTCTACCTCCAGCTTCACGATTGATTATTTCATTAATTTTTCAGCTTGTTCAAGTACTTTTGCACCGTTCATCATGCCATAATCTTGCATATTGATAACATCCAATGGAATTCCTTTTGGCGCTAATTTTTGTTCAAATTGTGCTTTCATAAAGCGAACTTGTGGACCTAATAATAGAACATCTACATTTTTTGATTCAAGGTTATTGTCAGCATCTGAAGCTGAAACCGCAAAGATATCTGCTTCCATTCCTTTTTCTTCTGCTGCTTTTTGCATTTTTGTTACTAATAAACTTGTACTCATTCCTGCAGAACATACTAACATGATTGTTTTTTTATCCATTTTTTCCACTCCTTTAAATTTGGTTTTACACTATAACTATAATGCAAGAAGCATGCCAAACACTAAATAGGTAAAATAGCGTTTTCACAACACTAATCAAGCAAACACAGTGTACACACTAATCGTTAGTGTGTACACTGTGTAATTTCAATCATTTTTTTATTTTATTTTCTATAAACATTTGTGTGATAAAAGCAATTTCATGTTCTGGGATTTTCACACCATATTTACGTTCGATCCCGATCAAATTCGTTCGAACAATATCCATTTCTAAGCGATACATTTTTGCAAAAATGGGGAAATCATCAAATGTACGCAATTTTTCATGTTTGATTAGACCATCAATCAAAAAAGCAACATGGATCACGATACCCGTATCCACACCTGGTTCAACGATGATCGATAAGTCTGTTTGGATTTGTTGGACCGCTTTTTGCAAAGCTTGAATCAAACGCTCAACAGATGATATCGCATTCAATGAGTCTTTTAATGAATCAACAATTTTCGCTGTCGGAACTTCGTCATCTGCGATGCGTTTCAATGTATTGAGTTTTTCATCATCGAATACGTCATAGGCAGAGAAGAATGGGATATTTTGATAATCTACCTCAACAGTTCCGGCAATCGCCTTGATCTCATATTCTTCCAATAACGCATCAATGTGGCGTTTAAATGATTCACGTTCCAAAAACTGCATTTGGATCACTTCAACTTTATCCTGATTGATAACGGGCACAATTCGTTGATACAGTTTTGCTGCCACCCCTTCTCCAGTAAAACAAGTCACGATCACTGCTTTTTTCCGTTCGTTCATTTCCTGCTTTTCGATTTTAAATTGATCTTTGACAATCGATTCAAAAGACATTTGGATACTTTGGTAGATATCTTCTAAGCTTCTACCAACATTTGCCATCCGGATTGCTTCGATGACGATCATGGTACTGGTCATCGTAATTGCTTTTGTACGTATCCCCGTCTCTTCATAGATCAAATCGCTGAATGTATTCAGTGAACCCATATCAGTCAGTAAAATCAACCCATTTGTTAAATTGCTTTGACGATTCTTTACATATTTCAATACTTCTTCGTACATGGATTGAACTTCCATCTCTAATGGCATATTGAACGCTTGACCGATCGTTGTTCCGAGTAAAGCTTGCGCCATCTCCAACATACTTGAAGCGGTTTGTCGCCCGTGCATCAAGACTAACACGTCGACTTTATTTTCTTTGACTGGTTCACTTTCTCCGAGGTTGATCGATAAAAACATACTGATAAAGCCAATTTCATCAAATGGTATCTCTACTTGTTGATCTTCTTCAATGATCGTAGACAAATCGATTGCAACTTGAAATTCTTTTTTGAACTTCTTTCGTATATTATTCAAGTCTGGATGAACGATCATATGTCCATCTTTCACACGATCCAATGTACTTTGCAAATGTAAGGCAAAGGCAAAGCGTGCTTTTTGGTTATAGATTCGGTCTAGTCGTTTCTCAGCAACATCGTATAGCTCATTTGTCAAACGCCAGATGTCTTCTGGAAGTAAATCTTTAGGGATCGTACTTTTCGTCAATTCTTTTACATACGTTTGAAAATAGGCATCGACATCTTTCGAGATCAACGCCTCAAGATCAATATTTTCGCCACCCGTTTCAGAAAGTGACATCACCTTTTCTTCAATATCATTGTACACTTGCATGTTTCTTTCTGGGTCCCGAGACCAAACCACATCAGCGAATCCTGGCTCAAATGTCAAATATTGACTCTTACTATCCATGAAGCGATCTAATCGTTCAGGGACTTCTTTGATTCGTAATAATCCTTTTTGGACTTGCAGGGATAACTCTTCTTTTCGAATGACTAATTTTTCTTCTTGGTGCATACGATAATGAAGGAATGACTTAGCACAGACTAATTTCAGGTCACGTTTCACTTGCCCGATATTTCCCTCTGCGTCGTATAACATAAAAGCTAAAATCGCTTCTTTTTCAATATCGATCCGCTGATTCAAACGATTCGCTTCTTGCTTGATAAACAAGGAAATGATTTCATACCGCTCATCTAATGAACGAGAGGCCAGATTTGGCAAAGTGATTGCCATCGGTATCCTGCGGTTAAATGTCGTCAAAAAACTTTCAGATGATTCTGTCGTTGCTCCGATGATCTGAACAGACGCCTCATGGACTTGTGCGCTCTCCCCTAATGGGCGATAAACGCCTTTGTCGATAAACGTGAAGAGCATCTCTTGCCCTTCTGGAGGTAAGCGATGGATCTCATCTAAAAATAAGATCCCCCCATCTGCTTTAGCCATCAAACCTTGGCTATCTTGTGTTGCACCTGTATAAGCACCTTTTTTTATTCCGAAGATATGTCCAAACAACAACTGTGGGTTTTGCGCATAATCTGCACAATTAAATGAAATAAATGGGGCATCTGGAGAAAGCATTTCCGAATCGATTGCAAAATGGTACATACATTCAGCAAACATCGATTTCCCTGTTCCTGTCTCCCCAAAAATAATCGTATGCAATCCTCTTGGCGGATATAAAATCGCTGCTTTAGCCTGTTGGATACTTACTTTTAATGATTCATTCTCCCCTACTAGGGTTTCAAAAGTGACTTGTGTAGAAGCGTCCACATGAACTTTATCTGAAGCTGTTTTTTTGGGAGGCATAGAATAAACTACAGGTCTGCCAGTGCTTTTCACGATGTAATGCGCTTTATATAAATCACTTAGATAACGACTTGCATTACTACGATCAATCTCTAATTGCTTCGCAACATCCGTTGCTGTCAATCCTTTATGATTTTCCGTAAGTAAATCCAAGATTTCTTCCTGTCTTTCGTTCATGATAACTCTCCTTTAACCAAACGACCTGTTTCCATTTTCAATATAATAACACAAAAAGGCGCTTATTTGCGCCTTGCTCCTTTATTTTTATCTTTTTTATGCTTGTTTTTGTGTTTTGTTTTAGGAGAAGAAGCAACTTTTTTTGTAACTGTTTCACTTGCTTCTTTTTTTCCTAATTCTTTCTTTTTTGGGAGCATTTTTGTTGGGGCTTTTTCAGGGGCTTCTGTCTGTAAGCCTCCCCCATAAATAAATAATTCAGTGAGTTCTGTTTCTGTTTGTCGAGCCATTTTTTTTAAGTCTCTTAGTGTATGTTCATTCACAAAGGTGATGACTTGTCCTTCTTGCCCCATTCGACCAGTTCTACCTGCACGATGCAAATATGTTTCTTCTGTCATTGGAACGTCGACATTGACAACATAAGGCAGTTCCGCGATATCTAGCCCACGAGCAGCTACATCCGTTGATAACAACATGCTGATTTTGCCTTCTTTGAATTGATTCAATGCCGCTTTTCGTAACAGCTTGTTTTGGTCAGATGCTAAACTCGCCACGCGGATTCCTCGATAACTCATTTTTTCTTCCATCATGCCTAACTCACTCAACTGGTTGAAAAAAACAAGACCTTGGAAACCTTCCACATGGGCTAATCGTCTTAGATAGTCCTCTGTTTTTCGAGCAGGAACACGGATAAAATAGTGACTAAGTCCTTTCCTTGAATCATCCATTTTAGTAACGTCGACCACTTTCAGCGATTGTTTTGTCAATGATTCGATTTGCTGGATGGAACGATCGGCTGTTGCTGAAAAGAAAGCTAATTGGTAGTCGGTTGGCGCTTGATGAATGATTTGATCAATAAATGGTCGATTTCCTTCATCAAAAAGTTGATCTGCCTCGTCAAATACGATTGTTTGGATTTGATGAGCCTTTATTTTTTTTTGTTTCATCAACTCCAATACACGACCTGGTGTGCCTACCAATACTTCCGGTTTCTTTTTTAGTCCTTCGATTTGGCGTTTGACATTTGCACCGCCCACAACAGATTGGACAGAGATTGCTAAATCTTTTGCCCATTCACGGGTGACCTCAGCAACTTGGATCGCCAATTCTTGCGAAGAAGCAAGGATCAATAGGGTACTTGCCTCTCCTTTTTTCACATTCAATAGTAAAGGCCATAGATAAGCTAAGGTCTTACCTGAACCGGTTGGAGAAACAGCAATCAAGCTTTTACCTTCTTTTAAGTCAGTGAATACTTCTTGTTGGATAAACGATGGGACAGTGAACCCTTTTTCTTCCCATTTATTTTGCCAATTAGTTGGAAAATGTTTTACAAAATCAGTCATTACTCAGTTCCCTCTTTATCTGCATCGAATTCGATCCCACCACTGATTCGCAAATCATAAACGACTTGATTCACGTTTCGTGCAAGTTCGACCCATTCTTCATACTGTAATCCCCATTGTGGATCTTTAGGGTTCATGATCACATTCGCAAAATCTTCTGCCTCTTCACTCATTGGATTTTCAGAAGCTACGATCTCTAATTTTTCAATTTGTTCGTGGTTACGATCATGGTACTCTGCTTGCTCAATTGCATTGACGCCATTCATGATCACTGTTCCACTATCAAAATAAATCTCGGAAGGTAGATATGAATCACCAATTTTGCCCGGTTGGATTGCTACATCAAAAGTAGCATAGCGCAAGATCCCCCAACCTAATCCATCAACACCTGTAGCTATTTTTCTAGGGAAATAATGGACTTCTTGCGGCTTGCCAAACCAACCTACAGCTGCGTAGACAAGGTAAACGCCGAGATCCATCATTGCTCCACCTGAAAAACGCGGAGAGAAAATATTCGGTTCTTCCCCATCTAATACTTGATCATAACGAGAAGAATATTTCATATAGCTGAAATTTGCGCCAATGATCTCATCTTTCAAAGGTAAAAATTCTGCAATTTTTTTAAACCCAGCTTCATGGATATTTCGCGCGGCTTCAAAGAAAAAGACTTTCTCTTGGTTTGCCAAATGAATGATCTCTTCCATTTCTTTTGGTGTACTAAATGCCGGTTTTTCTACAATCACATTTTTCCCTGCCAAAATTGCTTGCTTCGCATGCTGAAAATGCAAACTATTTGGCGAAGCAATATAGACCGTATCCATGTGTTCTAACTCAAAAAAAACAGTTAAATCTGTTGCGAATGCGATATCGCCTTCATATTCTGCGCCAAATTGTTGCGCTTTTTCTAAATGTCTTGAATAAACAGCTGTTAATTCATACTTACGTGTCGCTAATGCTGCTTGAACAAATTGATGGGTAATCCAATTTGTGCCGATTATACCTAAATGGATCATCTTTACGCCTTCTTTCTATAAATTAGGATCTTCAAAAACTGTATTTAGGTCAAATGGGATTGCTTGTTTCAATACCACTTGTTTTTCTGTTACTTGACAATTATATACGATTACTTGAACACCTGCTTGTTGAGCAAAACGAAAAGCAGTGGCTAATTCTGGTTGCATCTGTTCATGGATCGTTGCTTGATGCAAGTGTTCAAATTGTACAATAAAAAGAATATAGGTCTCATAGCCTTCTTGATGCGCGCGGATCAATTCATTGACGTGTTTAAGTCCACGAATGGTCGGTGCATCGGGAAAAGCACCTATTGCTTTGTTTTCCAAGGTCATCCCTTTGACTTCTACAAATGCTTTTTGACCACAACTTGTTTCTAAATAAATATCGAATTTAGACTTTCCAAAGGTCACTTCACGTTTGTAGAACTCAATATCACCATTTAAATTTGGTAAGTGGATCGTCCCATCTAAAATTCCATCAATCGCTAATCGGTTTGGTAACTGACTATCGATATTGAACCACTGCTGCTCTTTTTTTACAGCAATTAGATCATAGGCAGTTTTACGTTTTGTTCCAGGAATGTGTACTAACGCCACCTCTGCACCAGGAAGCAACAACTCTTTGCCTCTACCTGTATTCTTAACATGAGTTTTGACTACTTCTCCTTTTTTGTTCAAACAAAAAGCAATAAAGCGATTTGGTCGTTCAATGAAGTAAGCAATTTCAACATCTTGGTAGTCCAATAGTCATCACCTGTCTCCCTACTACTGTATCCTACCATATTTTTACTAAAAACACTTGAAAAACCAGTCGAAAGTCTTAGAGAAATCATGCACTTTCTTTAGTAAACTATAAGAAAAGGAACAATAAGCAAAATATGCTTTTATCATAAATGAAGACAAAGGAGTGGAAAAAAATGAAAAAAAGAATCATCTATATCCTACTTGCCGGTATCGCAACACTTGCTGGAAAAAAAGTACTCGATCATAAAAAGAAAGAAGCACAGGTCGATCATTTGAATAAATACTGTGGAACTTGGTCATTTACGGATACCAGCCAAACACACCATGAACTGACCATCCATTCTGATTATTCTTTTTGGCTTGATGACCGTTCTTTAGGAACACTATTAGTCGAAGTTACCTCCGAAAAATTGATAGTTAGAGATCAGTATGGCTTTTACCTAACGTTTTCTTACAACGACATGTTATTGTACGATGAAGCAAATGATTCCGCTTATTTATTATCAAAAAAATCATGATTATCCTAGCTTAGTAGATGATACACTGCCAATCACTTCATTAACGTACTTCTTTTTTATAAAAACGAGACAAAGGGTTTAGAAAATTGCTGTTTTCTAAACCCTTTGTCTCGTTTTACAAGTTTCATCCATGCAATTTCCTCTAGGTCACAACGATCGAACAAATTATGCTATGATAAGAGCAAAGTACTTTTCAATTAGCGGCTATTTGATCACTACACATCTCAAATAACTACTTAGAAAGATGGACAAACGATGGAATACGAAAAATAAAAAAACCGACATTTCCGTCCTATTTTTTTCTCATAAAATAGTCAATTTGTGTTTTTTTTGTTACACTTACAAGTGATGGTTTCTTACCATGAAAGGATGATCGCATATGACACCAAACCGAGAAGATTATTTAAAAATCATTCTGGAATTAGGCGGTGACACAACAAAAGTCAATAATAAACAAATCGTTTCTAGCCTAGCAGTGTCACCTGCTTCAGTAAGCGAAATGATTTCTAAACTCGTTAAAGAAAAACTAGTCGAACACTCTCCTTACCAAGGTGTACAATTGACTGATAGCGGACTGATAAAAGCAAGTAGCCTGATACGTAAACATCGATTATGGGAAGTTTTTTTAGTCGAACATTTAGATTACAACTGGAATGAGGTTCATGACGATGCTGAGGTCCTTGAGCATGTGACTTCTGAACAGCTTGCGGATCATTTAGAAAGTTATTTAAATCATCCTAAACATTGCCCACATGGAGGCATTATCCCTAAAAAGGAACAGGTTGTCCATGAAGAGCGTCGTCAAACACTGGAATCCTACCCAGTCGGTACCAAAATTCGGATTGCTCGTGTCCTTGATGAAAAGGAATTATTAGACTATTTAGTCACAATCGATGTCAATATTGATGAAACTTATGAAATCACTGATGTAGCGGCCTATGAAGGACCAATCACCATCCAAAATAAAACTAAAAAAATTCCTGTCAGCTTTAAAGCCGCCAGCACAATTTTTGTTGATAAACTGTAAAGGAGATTACCCAAATAATGAATGAAAAAAACGTATTATTTACTATATTTGGCGGTACAGGAGATTTAGCACAACGTAAATTGTATCCTTCCCTTTTTCGTTTATACAAAAAGGGCAACTTGAGCGAACATTTTGCTGTGATCGGTACAGCACGTCGTCCTTGGAGTGATGAACACTATCGTGAAGTGGTTAAAGGAACAATCGAAACATTAAATCCTTCTGCCGAAGAAGCCGAACGATTTGCTAGCCATTTTTATTACCAATCTCATGATGTCAATGATTCTTCTCATTACCAAACATTAAAAGAATTATCTGATCGTTTAGATGAAAAATACCACTTGAATGGTAATCGAATGTACTATTTAGCCATGGCTCCACAATTTTTCGGTACGATCGTTTCACATTTGAAATCTCAGAAAATCATCACTGAAACTGGCTTCAATCGATTGATTATCGAAAAACCTTTTGGTTCTGATTTCCATTCAGCCTTTGAATTGAATGAAAAAATTCGACAAGTCTTTCCAGAAGACGATATTTTCCGTATTGACCATTATTTAGGTAAAGAAATGATCCAAAATATCTCTGCGATTCGCTTTGCCAATAATATTTTTGAGTCTCAATGGAACAATCGTTACATTGACAACATCCAAATCACTTTTGGTGAGAGTTTAGGTGTTGAAGATCGTGGCGGCTACTATGACCACAGTGGTGCGTTAAAAGATATGGTCCAAAATCATATCCTTCAAGTATTAGCATTACTTGCGATGGAACCCCCCGTTGCCTTTTCCGAAAAAGAAATCCGATCAGAAAAAATCAAAGCGTTAAAAGCGATTCGTATTTATGAAAAAAAAGAAGTCTTAGAAAATTTTGTACGTGGGCAATATGCTGCAGGTCAACTAGATGATCAGACATTCAAAGGCTATCGTGAAGAAGACAACGTTGATCCAGAATCAACAACTGAAACATTTGTTGCTGGAAAATTCACGATCGATAATTTCCGTTGGTCTGGCGTACCGTTTTATGTACGTACTGGGAAACGTCTTACTGAAAAAGGTACACGAATCAATATTGTCTTTAAACAAGTACCTGTCAATGTATTTAAAACATCGATCGACGAACCTTGTAGTGATCCAACGTTACCACCAAATGTTTTGACTATCTATATTCAACCAACAGAAGGTTTTTCATTTACATTAAATGGAAAAAAAGTTGGTCAAGGCTTCGCCACCGATCCAATCAAACTGGAATATCGCAATAGTGCTGAAATGGTCGAAAATAGTCCTGAAGCGTATGAAAAGCTTATGTTAGATGCGTTGAACGGTGATAGCACCAACTTCTCTCATTGGGAAGAAGTCGCACAATCTTGGCATATCGTTGACGTGATCCGCCAAGTTTGGGATCAAGTACAACCAGATTTCCCGAATTATAAAGCTGGTTCTATGGGTCCTGAAGCAGCATTCGAGCTTTTAGAAAAAGACGGGTTCGAATGGATCTGGCAACCAGATCATTGGTACCGTGAACGTGGTAAATTGGATTAGTGACCAATCATTTGCTATTCGCTTAAAAATACTCTTTGATGTAATAAAAACAACCAAACACAAGATGTGTTTGGTTGTTTTTTACTAACTTCTATTCAAAACCTTCTGCGACTGCTTCTGGATAGAATTCTTCAACAAGCTGTGCGCAACGTCCGCATAAGTGTGGTAATTTTTCATCAGTTCCAACATCTTTACGGATTTGACGGCAACGATCACATGTTTCACCTTCTGCTTTTTCGACTAAAATCGCTACATCATCAAAGACTAAAGCATTTTCAGGCGCTTCAATGTTTTCTGGCATAACCGTAAAGTAGTCTGGTGAGACGATCAATAATTGAGGAATGTCAGCAGCAACTGCTGTCAATAATTGATTCACCTGTTGATTTGGATAGATCGTTAATTTTGCTTCTAATGATTTTCCGATCAATTTACTATTTCTTGCTTCTTCTAGTGCTTTTAAGACTTTATCACGGAAATCCATGAAGGCCGCCCATGTATCTAATAACTCATCTTGGTTAGGATATTCAACATATCCTGGTAACTCACTTAATTGAACATAAGCTTCCTCTTCTTTTAAGAAGGACCAGATTTCCTCTGTTGTGTGAGGAATGATCGGTGTCAGTAATTTTGTTAATGAAACAGCTGTTTCATAAAAAACAGTTTGCATACAACGACGTTGATGATCATTTTCTGCTTCAATATAAACAACATCTTTTGCAAAATCAAGATAGAAAGAAGAAAGATCAACTGTTAAGAAATTCATCACTGTGCGATAGATTTGCATAAAGTTATACTTATCATATCCTTCTTCACGGATTTCTTTGATGACTTGATTTAAACGAACTGTCATATATTTATCAACTGAACGACGATCTTCATACGCTACTGCATCTTTCTTAGGGTCAAAATCATCCGTATTTGCTAATAGGAAACGCATCGTATTTCGGATTTTTCGATAAACTTCAGCAACTTGACCTAAAATATCCATAGACACACGAACATCTGCTTCGTAGTCCACACTAGATACCCATAGACGTAGAATATCCGCACCAAATTGTTTGATCACTTTATCTGGAACGATCGTATTGCCTAATGATTTACTCATTTTTCGACCTTCTCCATCTAACGTGAACCCTTGTGATAGAACTGCTTTGTATGGCGCAACACCATTGATCGCGACACTTGTTGTGATACTTGAGTTGAACCAACCACGGTATTGATCGGAGCCTTCAAGGTACATATCTGCTGGGAAAGATAACTCAGGGCGTTGACGTAAAACTGCTTCATGAGAAGAACCTGAATCAAACCATACGTCCATGATATCTGTTTCTTTAGTAAATTCGCCATTTGGTGATCCTGGATGCGTAAAGCCTTCAGGTAGTAAGTCCTTCGCTTCTTTTTCAAACCAAATGATTGAGCCATGGGCCGCAAATAATTCAGCGACATGTTCAATCGTCTCAGGTGTAATGATTGCTTCACCATTTTCAGCATAAAAGATTGGTAGTGGGACGCCCCAAGCACGTTGGCGTGAGATGACCCAATCGCCGCGATCACGTACCATATTGTAAAGACGTGTTTTTCCCCATGGAATGATCCAATCAACTTTTTCCACTTCATCAAGAATGTTTTGGCGGAAATCATTGATTGAAGCAAACCATTGTGGTGTTGCACGATAAATGACAGGTTTTTTAGTACGCCAGTCATGTGGGTAACTATGGGTGAAGAAATCCAATTTCAACAAGGCACCTTTTTCTTTTAATAGATCCGTGATCATTGGATTTGCTTTGTCATAAAAGATTCCTTCGAATCCAGGAGCTTCATCAGTAAATACACCTTTAGAATCAACGGGAGAAACAACAGGTAATTTGTAACGATTTCCTGCAATATAGTCATCTTCCCCGTGTCCAGGTGCAGTGTGAACTAATCCAGTACCGGCATCCAGCGTCACATGATCTCCTAATATCACTAAAGATTCACGATCATAGAATGGATGTGTCGCTGTCATGTATTCCATCTCTTGTCCTGCAAATTCTTTTAAGACTTGGACTGCTTCCCAGCCAATTGCTTGTTGTACCGTTTCCATCAAATCTTTGGCAACGACAAATTTGCGACCATCAGCTTCTACTAAGACATACGTAAATGTTGGATTTACAGCAATCCCTTGGTTAGCTGGCAATGTCCATGGTGTAGTTGTCCAAATAACGAAAGCAGTATCTTCTTCCAAAAGACCTTTGCCATCTTTCACAGTGAAGGCGACGTAGATTGAAGGAGATTTGACATCTTTATATTCAATTTCAGCTTCAGCTAATGAGGATTCACTAGATGGTGACCAGTAAATTGGTTTTAATCCTTTATAGATATATCCTTTTTCAGCCATTTTACCAAACACACGGATCTGTGCAGCTTCATAGGAAGGATCTAAAGTGACATAAGGATTTTCCCAATCACCAGCAACACCTAGACGTTTAAAGTCTTCTCGCTGTTTGTCTACTTGTGAAAGGGCGTATTCACGACACTTTTCCAAATATTCAGCCATCGTCATTTCTTTTCTTTTGATCCCTTTGTTCGTCAACACTTGCTCAATCGGTAAGCCATGCGTATCCCAACCGGGAACGTACGGCGCACGAAAACCAGACATTGATTTTGAACGGATGATGATATCTTTACTAATTTTATTTAAAGAATGCCCTAAATGGATATTTCCGTTTGCATACGGAGGCCCATCATGAAGAATGAAGCTTGGTTTGCCTTCATTCAACGCTTGTCTTTGTTGATAGATTTGATTTTCTTCCCATTCTTTTTGCCATTCACCTTCACGGTTTGGCAAATTCCCACGCATAGGAAAACTTGTTTTTCCTAGTTGTAAGGTTTCTTTCATTTTCATACAAACACTCCTTAACTATAGTTTACAGAACGCAAAAAAGCATGCTCATCCTAGGGACGAACATGCCGTGGTACCACCCAAATTTAGTTACGATCGTAACTCTCAAAGACCGATAACGAGGTCAACCGCTATTTCTTACTAGTGTTCAGAAATAAATCAAGTAGAGGATCTTTCACTTTGCAGGGTCTTACCAATCTCACACTGTCATTGGCTCGCTTTAAGAATGTCAAAATGCTTTTCTGTTCTACTCTTCTTCGTATTCTCCAGGAATGATCGAAAGATCGATTGCTTGCGTATCAAAAGCAGTCACTGGAGACTCGTATACTCCTGTTTCAGAGTGTACATCACTTTCATTTTCATTGTCAAGCTGTTTTGCCAAAACTTCTTTGATTACTTCATGGCTATCTGTTACATAACTAGAAAATGGTTGTAGGATCTCATCCCATTCTGGACTTTTTACTTGTTCAAGTTGAGATTCCAACATCAAGCTGATTCGTTGATGGAATACACGAGTTTTCTTCTTCAAGTCCTCTGTTTCTGTCGCTAATTGTCTTGCTTTTTCAGTCGCATCTGTCAAGATACGACGTGCTTTTTCTTCAGCATCTGTAGTTAATTGGTGCGCACGTTTTTCAGCATTTGCGACCATTTCGTCCGCTTTGTTTTGTGCAGAAGTAACAATCACTTCTGATTCTTTGCTTGCACTTGTTTTTACTTTGTCAGCTGTATCTTGTGCCACAATGATCGATTGATTCAACGCATCTTTCAATTCATTGAAGTACTCAAGTTTTTCTTCCGAATGCTTTACTGCTTTTTCTAATTCACGATTTCTTTGTGTTACTTCTTCGTAATCACGAACGACTAAATCTAAGAAATCATCTACTTCGTCTTGATTGTATCCCCGCATTTTTGTTGGGAATGTTTTATTTTGAATATCTAATGGAGTTAAAGCCATGAGTAAACCACCTTCTTGTTTTATTTACGTAATACACCAAACAACACCCTGCACTTGTCTTTTTTCGTTTTCCCCTCAAGGTCTTGGATCTGTATTCTACCATACCCTCTGATCGAAACAATGTCCAATAACTCAAGTAGAAAGTCCGGTTTTGTATTTTCTGTCCAATTGACTTTTACTTTACCTGCTTCGATCAGTTGCTTCGAACGTTGTCTGGATATATTATAGATTTCCGATATCACAGTGTCCAGTCTAAGTGAAGTGACCGTTCCTCTTTCTTGCATCCAGCTATCTTTTGGCAAGACCATATCTGTATACTTGATTTCCTCTAAGCGTACAGCTACTTTTCCGATCTTAGTCACTTGATTAACGACAAAGTGGTCGACTTCATTTGCAATGAAAACTTGCCATCGTTCATCATCTGAAATAATATCACCAAAATATGAACGTTTTATCCCTGTACCAACTAATGTACCTAGGATCTTCCCATGGCTTAAACTGGCAAATTTACTGGGATAATGGACTTCATATAATGACATTTCAAAATCTTCATCAACAGGCTCATAATAGTCTGGGAAAATCAAGCATCTTTTCCGTTCCGCTTGCTCATACCCACCATATAACTGAAAACGCAAGTCACTATTTTGACGTATCAGGGTCTCTAAGATGTAGCACTGTCTCGGATCAAGAAATTCTGTCAGATATGGTGCATACTGACTCTGGACCTGTTCAATCCAATCTCCGACAGAGTCGATAAAAGAACGTTCATCTACTCGGAAATGTTGATATACATTCGCATCCACTTGATCCCCTCCTATCTCCCTCTTTATTCTAGGCTAAATAGCGAACGTAATCATCCATAAAACGATATGCTGCAATCCTTGTACGGCAAGATTCAAAATCAAAATCGATGCTAAGATCGTAAAATCAATTGGTCCAAATCTTAACGGCAAACGATCAAATAGGCTGATATATGGTTCACAAATCTTTGCTAATATACGTCCAAGACTAGATTGGTACCCTCCAGGAAACCAAGATAGTAACGCATAAACTACTAGAATCATGCTGTAAAAGTATGCAGCACGTGAAATTAAATTAAGTAACATAAAAAGAATATAAATGTTTACTCCTCCTCTTTACAGATCAAACATACTGCCATCTGCGAAAGATTGAGCCGTTGAACTATCGATTTCCAGACCAGCAGGTGTGCAAAGGAAAATCTCATCACCTACTCGTTTGATATCGCCGTCTAACGCATAGACTGTCCCTGTTAGGAAATCCACGATACGTCGAGCCTGCTTTTCTTCTACTAATCGAAAATTGACTAATGTTGCTTCTCCCGCAATGATCCTTTTAGCAATCGTCATCGCTTCAGAGTAGGCACGAGGTTCCATCACTGTGATTTTTCCTGCTACCTGTGTGTTAGGTTGAACAGATGGTCTCGTTTGTCGTTGGTCTTTTTGCGTATTTTTTGTAGAAGTTTGATGTAATTCAATGACTTTTTTTGTTTCGTTCATCGGCGCATTCTCAAGACCAACCGGACGAGATGTCGTCGCTGGACGTTGTTTTTTTTCAATCGGCTGTGAAACAGCTGGAGAATGTTGTTGATACTGTGTGTTTGATTTAGTTGGTTGCTTGGCAACCTGTTGTTGTTCAGGATAATCTTCGTATTCGTACTCTTCTTCATCCGCTAATCCGAAAAAATTAGCAATTGCTCCCCTGTTTAAAAGTGACATTATTCTTCCTCCTCGTCTTTGAATAGCGCTGTTCCTACACGGATAAATGTAGCTCCTTCTTCAATTGCAAGTTGAAAATCTTGGCTCATCCCCATGCTCAGTTCGGTACATGGTGCATGTGTGTATTGTTTTGATTGGGCAAGATCACGCAATTCTCTCAGCGTTTCAAATACTTTATGAATTTGTTCAGCAGAAGCGTCCTTCGGTGCCATAGTCATAAGTCCCACTACCTGTATATTTGGATAGGCTGCTAAAGATTCTAAGAAAGGTAGAAGCTCCGCTGGTGAGATACCGTGTTTCGATACTTCACCAGACACATTGACTTCTACAAAACAAGCTAGCTGTTTTTCTAATCTTTTTTGGATTTCTTCTGCTAATTTCAAACTGTCTAACGCATGAAAGTAATCAATTTCATTTACAATCAATTTTACCTTTCTGCGTTGTAAATTACCAATTAAATGCCACTTCACTTCAGAATATTTAAGCAAATCTTGTTTTTTTTGCAACAATTTATCGACACGATTTTCTGCACAATGTGTGACTCCAGCATTGATTAATTCTTCAGCTTGGAGTGACTCTACAGATTTTGTAACAGCTACTAATGTCACTTCTTTCGGGTCACGATGAACAAGAGCACACGAATCCTGAATGTCTTGCTTGATATTCTGCAAGTTGTCAGCAATCATGTGCTCTTCCTCCTTTTATTTTTTACGACGGAAAAACGGCGGTGTATTCAATTCGTCGTCACCTTTTGTTTTTGTTTCTTCACGATTGAATGTATCAAATTCTTTTTTCTCAATAGTTTCGTAATTAGACTCATCCACTTTTGGACGAACATTTTGTTCGCGGCGGATGTCCCAATCACCAAAACTGCTTTCATCCTCAGCAGTAATTGGTTTTGCTTGGTCCATGTCTAATCGATTGCTTTGAGCAGAAGATTGCGTTTGAGTTGACGTTTGTCTAGCTGGACGACTAGACTTCCGTTCCTTTTTTGTTTCATCAATACCTGTAGCAATGACCGTTACACGGATTTCATCGCCCATTTCTTCATTGATCGATGTCCCTAAGATGATATTTACATCGCCAGTTGCTGCATTTGCTACGATATCTGAAGCATCTTGTGCTTCGAATAACGTCATATCCAAGCCACCAGTGATGTTCAATAGGACTTGTTCTGCCCCATCGATCGATGTTTCTAATAATGGAGAAGAGATTGCTTTCTTCGTTGCTTCGATCACGCGTTCTTCACCGCTTGCTACTCCGATACCCATCAAAGCAGTACCTTGGTTTGCCATCACTGTTTTCACATCAGCAAAATCCAAGTTTACGTAACCTGGTGCAGTGATTAGATCAGAGATACCTTGCACACCTTGGCGTAAGACATTATCTGCCTCGCGGAATGCTTCAAGCATTGGTGTCTTTTTATCAACGACTTCAAGAAGTCGGTTGTTTGAGATGATCAATAATGTATCTACGTTTTCTTTCAAACGTGCGATACCTTCCGCAGCAAAACGGCCACGTTTTGGTCCTTCAAATGTAAATGGACGAGTGACAACACCTACTGTCAATGCACCCAATTCTCTAGCAATTCCAGCAACGATCGGTGCAGCACCAGTACCAGTTCCACCACCCATACCAGCAGTGATGAAGATCATGTCTGCGCCTTCTAATGCTTCACGTAGAGATTGTTCACTCTCTTCAGCTGCTTTTTGGCCAACTTCTGGTTGTGAACCTGCACCTAAACCACGTGTGTATTTAGGTCCTAATTGGATCACTGTTTCAGCTTTTGAATTTTTTAATGCTTGGACGTCTGTGTTGGCAGTGATAAATTCAACACCTTTAACGTTTTCTTCAATCATACGGTTTACAGCGTTTCCGCCTCCGCCACCGACGCCGATTACTTTGATGACTGCGCCGTCATTGATGTTATTATCAATTGAGAATTCCATGTTTTTTTCCTCCCACGATGATTAATCAAATATATTGGTAAAAAATCCTTTGATTTTACTTGTTACGTTTTCGCCAGAATTTTTTTCTTCTGGTTCTTCGTTATACGTTGTTTCTTCTGCCACATCGTATTGTTCATAAGATGTGTGAGCTTCCGGCTCATTGGTTGTATAATGAACAGGTGCTGATTCCCCCATAACAGCGATTTTAGCTAATTGGTATACTTCACTTAAATTCGCAGAGTAATCAACGATACTGATCACGTTTGTAAATACTGGATTTCTTAGACCCATTTGATTTGGTACATAAAGCTTCACATTTACGCCAAATATTTCCTGTGCCAAATCAACGACACCTGGAAGGCTTGCTGCCCCACCAGTTAAGACGATACCGCCAGGCAGCTCTAACGCTTCGATTTGATCTAACGCTTCTTTTGCTTTATTGAAGATTTGTTCCATTCGAGCAGAGATTACTTCTGATAGGTAATGTTCATCGACTCGAACAGGTTCTGTTTGGCCGATCACATCTACCGGAAATTCTTCTTGCTCTGAGGTACGTTCTGGATATGCATCCCCGTAATTTATTTTTAATGCTTCTGCATTGTTGAAGGAAGTATTTAAAACAATGGAGATATCTTTTGTGACAAATTCGCCACCTTCTTGATCTAGGCTCGTGAATTTCAACTGTTTGTCATGCATGACAGCTGTTGTTGTTTGTCCGCCACCCATATCGATAACGATTGTACCAAAATCTTTTTCTCCATCCGAAAGAATTGATTCAGTCAACGCTAAAGGTGTGATCACTAATTCATTGACGATCAATCCCGCATTTTCAACACATTTACGAATGTTATGAATGATTGTTTTTGGTCCAGTAAATAATAGACCATACATTTCTAATCTGACACCGATCATCCCACGAGGATCTTTGATGCCTTCGAATCCATCTACCGTAAAGTCCTGTGGTAAAATTGACACGATTTGACGTTCAGGAGGTATTGAACGAACCAGTGCAGCTGAAGCCACATTGCGGACATCTTCATCGGTGATTTCTTTTGAATCTCCGTTTACTGCAATCATCCCTTGGCAGTTTTCTACTTCAAGCATGTTTGCTGGTAGACCCACGCTTACACTTTTGATTTGAATGCCGGCTTTTTCTTCTGCCTGACGCACTGCTCGCTGTATCGCTTGTACTGTTTTATCGATATCAACGATGATGCCTCGGTTAATCCCTTCTGATTTTGCGTTCCCTACTCCAATAATATTCATTTGGCTGTCGATATATTCAGCCACGACAACTTTGACAGATGTCGTTCCAATATCAAGGCCTACGTACATTCCTGTTTTTGCCATGAATGGGATTCCCTCCTACTTAACTATTCCATATACATGCGAACCAATAACGTCCGTTTTAAAAATATACTTAATAGATATATTCACTGTTTCCAATTTTACCATAAATTACCAGTTTTTAGAAAGTAGATTATCACATTTTACAGTGGTTTTCTTAATTTTCATCTAAACTTGACGAAGATGGGGTCGTATTTTCATTTGTTGGATTCATTTCGCCTTGATTCTCACTTATTTGAGGCTCATCAACGCCCGTTTCTGAAGTAGAAGTTTGATCCGCACTTTGCGCACTTGCCTCTGTACTTTCTTCTGATCCATCTTCTTGCGCTTCTTCGCTATTATTTGAGTAAGGGTAAGAAAAAATCCCTACTTCCATGTCGATCACACCATTTTCTTCCATTTCGCTAGCTACTTGCGCATAAAAATTCATTTGCGTTGCTAAGTTAGTAATATTGACGATCACTTGGTTCCCATCGTTCATATTCAGCTGGATCAAATTTTGATTCGTATTACGAGGCGTATATTTGATTTCCGAAATGGCTTTTTGTAACTCTGGAGATAATTTATTATATTCTTTTGCTAAATCTTTGATTTTTGTTGAGTCAGTAAATCCTTCTAGGATCGGCAGATTTTTTGTTGGACTTTCAACTATTTCATCCAACACTGTTCCATCTTCGATCACAGGGCTATATTTTCCGTCCGTTAAAATCAAAGCAATCTCTTTATATTCAGTGACAGACAGATCAAATGTATTGACACTACTAAAACCGATCGTAGCAGATTTTATTCGAGGCTGCTCTTTTTTCAAATGATCGATGCAACTTTGGCGCTGCCAATACTGTCCCCAAATATGCTGCTTCAATGCTAATTGCGTATCCTTCAATATTTCTTCTTTCGAAACAACTTCATTTCCGGAAACAGAAACGCCCTCTAATTTGCTCAACGGGGAAACATAATAAATCAAAAATAACAAAGGAATCAAAAGAATGGAAATGATTAAACTCAGCCTTTTGTATAAAACTTTGTTTCGATAATTTTTTAAATTAGGCAAGCGATCAATAAACGAACCATTATACGGTCCCCCGTCTTTCTTATGTTCGATTTCTTCATAGTCTAATAAATCATCTTCTTCAACAAGTAGTTCTTCTTTTTTAGGAGGTGTAGGTTCTTTTTGTTCTTCTTTATGCTCGCTTTTTTCACTTGTTCCTGTCTGATGATCTGTGTGTTCTTTATGTTCTTCTAAGTATTTTCGGTTGGCCATTTGCCAAGGCGTCAGCGAGTTTTCATCGTTTGACTTCTCAGGCGTTTTTTTTGTTTCTTTTTTCTTACTCATCTATGACCACCACCTTATTCTATGATTAACGATTTTGCTAGTTGATACAAACGCTCAGACGCATCCGGGATACCTAATGTTTTAGAGGCAGTTGACATATTTTGTTGTAGTGTTTCATCTGTCATGATCTCATTTATCGTGGCACCCAATGAATCACCATCCAACTCTCCATCCGCAATCATCTTAGCCGCCCCAACTCGAACGAGACTCATCGCGTTTTTTGTCTGATGATCGTTTGTCACATAAGGACTTGGGATAAGGATCGCAGGTAACCCGAGTGCGGTCAACTCAGCAATGGAGGTCGCCCCTGCTCGTCCGACCAATAGATCACTTGCCGCCATCACCGCTGCCATTTCATTGATGTAAGGTTGAATACTGATATTTGCTTTTGTTTCTCCTAACTTTTCCTTAATACTTTGATAATAACGTTCTCCTGATGCATAAAGGATCTGATAATCCGTCGCTTCAAATGTATCCAAATAAGAAGTAACAGCTTGATTGATTTTTAATGCCCCTTGGCTTCCTCCAAAAATCAAGACTGTTTTCTTCTTAGGATCGAGATCAAATTTTTTTAGAATATCTGTTTTCATCGTATCTGCAACTTCTTGTGCTCGCGGGTTACCGATCAAAACTGATTTGTCCTCTGGGAAAAAGGTTGCTGCATCTTTAAAAGAAAGCGCGATTCGATCCACATAACGACTCAAAAATTTATTTGTCATCCCCGGTACACTATTTTGTTCATGGATGATTGTCGGAATCCCTAACTTAGCAGAAGCATACACAACTGCCCCAGAAACATAACCACCGGTTCCGATCACGATATCTGGTTGAAATTCTTTTAGTATTTTTTTCGCTTGATGGATACTTTTTAAGAATAATTGGATCGTTTTGACATTAGCTAGTGAAAACTTTCGCTGAAATCCTTGGATCTCTAAGGTATGAAAAGGAATCCCGGTGGTTGGAACGATTTTGTTTTCCAAACCACGTTTTGCACCTACATACATAAACTCGGCGTTCGGCTCTTGTGTTTTCACATAATTGACGAAGGCTAGCGCGGGATAGATATGTCCACCGGTTCCTCCACCTGTTACCAAAATTTTCATAGTTTTTATCGCTCGTTTCTACTTTTCTATTTTTAATTTTCTAACGGCTTCCATAAAGCGATCACCACGGATCTCAAAATTAGGATATTGATCCCAACTTGCATTGGCTGGTGATAATAAAACCACATCTCCTGGTTCGCTATTTTCTAAAGCTACAGGAACCGCAGCTTCCACAGACTCTGCTGTGCAGACCGTTGGTATGCCCGCTTTTTCACCAGCATCCTTCAATTTCTCTTTAGTTTCACCAAAAGTGATCAATCCCTTCACTCCTTCAAGTGATGGAATGAGTTCATCAAAGCTATTGCCCCGATCAAGTCCACCGGCGATTAAAATTAATTTTTCTGGTTGAAATCCGCTTAATGCCATCTTGGTTGCTAAGATATTTGTGGCTTTCGAATCATTGTAAAATTTACGTCCTTGCACCTCACCAACATATTGTGTACGATGTGGTACGCCATGAAAATGACTCAATGTTTCTTTTATTTCTTCATTTGAGACATTATATTGTTTTGCAACAGTAATAGCTGCTAATGCATTTTCAACATTGTGCGCCCCTGGAACACCTATTTCTGAGATCTCCATGACTTTTTCTTTGTCGTAATAAATAACTCCCTCAAAAGAATAAGCACCTGTCGCTAAGACTTGATCTGTCGCAAAAGGTAACACTTTCGCTTTTGTTTTTTTACTTAGTTCCTGTAATTCTTTCTGATTCCAATTCAGTACAAGATAATCCTCTGACGTCATGTTTTTTTGCAAATGCCATTTAGCTTTGACATAGGCTGGACGAGAGCCATGATAGTCGATGTGTGCTTCATAGATATTCGTGATCACTGCAATATGGGGACGAAGATCAGTAATTCCCATCAATTGAAAACTTGAAAGTTCCATAACAATCTTGTCTTCCGGATTAGCTTCTTGTGCCACACTACTTGCAGGAAAGCCAATGTTACCAGCTAAACGAGTGATACCTGCTGATTTCCCCGCATTCAACAATAACCCAGTCATTGTTGTTGTCGTCGTTTTTCCGTTGGTGCCTGTTATGCCGATAATTGGGCATTCCGCTACTTCGTAAGCCAGTTCAACTTCCGTAATTACCGGAATACCCATTTCTTGAGCTTTTGCAACTAATGGATGTGTATAAGGAATACCTGGATTTTTGACCAGCATTAAAAATTTTTCATCTAATAATTCAATTGGGTGACTACCAGTCACTACTTTGATCCCTAAAGAAAGCAATTCTTGGGCTTCAGGATTTTCATCAAACGGTTTTCCGTCATTAACGGTGACAAGTGCGCCCAGTTCATGTAATAACTTGGCCGCACTAAATCCACTTTTTGCTAATCCTAATACAAGGACTTTTTTATTTTCATAAGTTGTTATTTTTTTCATTCTCGTCATCTCCTACCATACGATCCACAATGTGATCAATGAAGTAATTACACTTGTTATCCAAAAGACAGTATCTATCTTCCATTCAGACCAACCACTCATCTCGAAATGATGATGGATCGGTGACATTTTAAAGATTCTTTTACCAGTCAACTTGAAAGAAGATACTTGTAACATCACGCTAGCTGTTTCGATGACATACATCAGACCGATCAATAGTAATGTCCATTCCTGATTGAGCATGATCGAGATTGCTGCTAACAATCCTCCTAATGCTAAGGAACCGACATCCCCCATGAATATTTTGGCAGGCTTGCGATTATAGACGAAAAATCCTAGTAAACCACCTAAAACACTCAAGCAGATAATTAAGACATCATACTGCTGTTGGTGCCAAGCGATAACTGCGTAGGTCAGAAAAGAAATACTTCCTAATCCAGCTACTAAGCCATCAATACCATCTGTTAAGTTAACAGCATTGGAAAAGCCAACTAACCAGAAAATCGCGAATAATCCGTACAACCAACTTAATGGAAGAGCAATTCCAAAAAAATTCAGTGTTCCAGGGTATCCTTCACCACGATAAACGAGATAAAAGATGATTCCCCCAACAATTTGGCCAATCAATTTTTGCTTTGAGTTCAATCCCATATTTCTTTTCTTGAAGATTTTGATGAAATCATCCAAAAAACCAATTGCTCCATATAGGGCAAGTACAAAAAGTAGGATGAAAAGAGTAGGCGTTAACTGTTGTTGCCAAGCGCCTACCCAGATACCAGTCAAGAGCGCACTGACTAAAAACACCAATCCCCCCATCGTTGGAGTTCCGGCTTTTACATTATGCCATTTAGGTCCTTCCTCACGAATGGCTTGGCCTTGTTTTTTCATTTGAAAATAACCAATAAATAACGGCATTGTTGCAATCGTCATTGCACAACTACTCGCAATGGGAATTAATGTTTGTGTCAAATCCATGCTCTCTTCTCTCCTATTATTCTTTTAGATGGAAACTTAATGTTTCGTCAGATATTTTTTCATAAGGTGCGAGGCTTTGTTCTGTACAGTAACCATCACCGTGGAATGTCACTTCGACACCAAGTATTTTTCCTAATTTCATGATATCCGCCTTTGACCAACCTGTCACATCAGGCATCAATGCAGTACCACCACTATATAGAATCAATTTTTCTCCCGATATCAGCTCATCCCCATTTGCTGTGGATTGCGCTTCTACCTTATTTCCATCGCCAATGACTACTGGTTGCAAACCGCTCTTTTGTGCATCAGCAGCGGCAATATCAGGATTTAAATTACGATAGTCAGAAACAGTGATATTTTCCGTCTTTTTCTCTTCTGGCGTAGCTGTTTCAGCTTCTTTGAAATCCATTGCTCGTTTCAGTAAGGGGTTCGCAATTTTTGCTAAAGCCGTGCGGTCATATGTCTTAGGATGTTTCATTGTCAGATAAAGGACATATTCGGGATCCTCAGCTGGTACCATTTCGACGATCGAATACAGATACGCGGTATCACCTGTTAGATATCCTCCTGTATCAGAAGCAATCTGGGCTGTTCCTGTTTTAGCTGCAATATTGTATCCCGGAACATTATATACTCCGTAAGCACTACCGTAATTTTCATCTTCTATGACATCTCGCATATACTCACGAACTTTTTCTGTCGTTTCTTTCGAAAATGGCTGTCCTAACACTTCCGTTTCAGTAGAGACTTCTTCTCCAGTATTTGGATCAACGATCTTACTAATGTAACGTGGTTGGATCATAGTGCCGTTGTTGGCGATCGCACTGAAAGCTTTCATCATTTGGAAATTCGTGACACCAATCGCTTGACCATACGCACTCATCGCTTGGTCAACGATATTAGCAGTTGGTAAAGCACCCGCAACTTCATCATCTAAACCAGAGTGAGTACTTTGCCCAAATCCTAGTTTTTGCAAATAGTTAAACCACTTGCCACCTAAACGCTGTTCCAGCATTACCATACCCACGTTACTAGACCATGAAAGAGCTTGACGCATGGTCAGCATTCCTTTTTTACCAAAGTCATGGTCATTGATCGTGGCATCAGCTACTTTGATCTGTCCAGATAAAAAAGACTCATTTTCATCGAATTTACCTTCTTCGATTGCTGCTGCTGTCGTGAAGATTTTCATTGTTGAACCTGGTTCATAAGAATCTTGTACAAGGATGTTACGCCACACAGCATCTTCACCAGTCAACCCTTCCATCGTCTCAGGATTGAACGTCGGGCGTTGGCTCATCGCAGTGATCTCGCCAGTTTTAGCTTCCATCAATATCGCAGTCAATTCTTCAGGTTGATATTCTTCATTGACTTGATCCATCAATGTTTCTAAGTAACTCTGCAGACGACTATCAAGAGTCGTATACACATCTTTACCGTCTGTTGCCTTTTCTTCTTCTGCTACAGTACCTGGTAATGGATTTTGGAAATTATCTTTTTGATAATAGATCTTTCCGTTTTGTCCACTCAAAATATCATTATAAGCAGATTCGATCCCAAGTCGGCCAACCAGACCATTTTCTTCTTCATCCGGTACCGCATAGCCAATAAAATGGGAAGAAAATATCCCACTAGGATACATACGTGCAGGATGATTATCGAAATAAAGCCCATTAACATCAGCCGCTTTCATCTCTGCTTCGATGTTTTGTTTCGTCTCTTGGGTGATATTACGTCCATAATTCCCAAATTCTACTTGGTAGAGATTTTGCTCGGCTCCATCGCGTAGCACCTTCAAGGCTTTACTTTTTTCCATTGAAAGGTTTTTGCTGATAATATCCGCAAGTGTATCGAAATCTTTTTCTTGTGCATATAATTTTTTGTTTCCAGTCGTGTATGTTTCGGAAAGAATTGCTTTGATCGAGTAAGACGTGGCATCTTCTGCTAGTGCCACCCCATTACGGTCAAAGATCGTGCCTCGTTTTGCCTTGACCTCTTCACTACCTTGATAAAGCTGGTTCGTTTTTTCTTCTAATGATGTACCAGCCACATGTCCACCGATCACGATGTATGCAAAACGAACGGCAAATAAAAAGAACAATCCAATACTCGTAGCAAATAAAATGATACCTACTTTTTTGCGATTGTTCATCGGATTTAGATTTTTCTTTTCCATAAACCGCCGGAATTTATTTTTAAGACTCATTTACTTCACTTTCCTTAAATTGTCGTCATTGATTGACAACCCTTTTTCTTCTGCGATTTTTTTAACACGCTCGGTACGAGAAAGTTCACTTTTCTCTTGCTCCAAACTGATTTTTTCTTGATTTTTTTCATTATATTCAACCTGTAGCGCCCCGATTTGCTTTTCCATACCACTAATATTAGTTCGTAACATCACTGTTAATACGCAAAGTGCGATGACAGAAAAAGCAATACACACTACGGCAAGCTTTTCGAAAATAGAGATTTGCTTCAAACGTTTTGCTGGAGATTGAGGAAGAACGATTTCTTTCTCTGAGGGTGAATCTGGCAGAGGTTGCTCTGGTAGTTCAATTTCTTGTAAATCATATGGATATTGTTGGACTTTCTTTAGTTCTGCCATTCTTCTACTCCTCTTTCTCTCGTATTTTTTCAGCGATACGCAATTTTGCACTACGAGAACGATTGTTTTCTGCCACTTCTTCTTCAGATGGTAACATCGGTTTTCTCGTTATCACTTTTAATTCAGGTTGGAACTCATCAGGTACGACCGGCAACCCTGGTGGTAAATCTTTGATCGTACTATATTCTTTGAACATGTTTTTGACGATCCGATCTTCTAATGAGTGGAAAGTGATCACACTGAGCCGGCCACCGACCTTCAATAAGCGGATTGCTTGCTCTAAGGAGGCTTGCTCCGCACCTAGCTCATCATTGACTGCAATTCGCACAGCTTGAAAAATGCGTTTTGCAGGATGACCGCCTTTTCGTCTTGCTGGGGCAGGAATCACCTGTTTGATGATTTCTACTAATTCCCCGGTTGTTTCAATCGGATGATCTTTTCTCACCCGTTCAATTTCTCTGGCAATTTGTTTTGAAAATTTTTCTTCTCCATAACGAAAGAAGATCTTTACTAATTCGTTATAAGGATATTCGTTGATCACATGATATGCTGACAAAGGTGCCGATTGATCCATTCGCATATCCAAAGGCGCATCTTGATGATAACTGAATCCACGTTCTGCTTCGTCTAACTGTGGCGAAGATACGCCTAAGTCGTAAAGTATCCCATCGACCTTAGGTACGTATTCAGTCAAGCGCTCTTCAAGCTCACGGAAATTTGCTTTGATAAAAGTGACCATACCTTTTTCGACATACTCAGCCAAACGGATTTTTGCGTGATCGATTGCGATCTGATCTTGATCAAATGCATAAAGATGACCCTCTGTATTCAATTGGCTTAATAAGTATTCGCTATGTCCGGCCCCGCCGAGTGTACAGTCCACATAAATTCCGTTCGGTTTGATTGCAAGTCCATCTACCGTTTCTTTTAACATGACTGTATAGTGTTGAAATGTTTCAGTCATTGGTCAGCCTCTTCCTATTTCTTATAATCCGAAATCAATCATATTTTCAGCGATTTCATTAAAGTTTTCTTCCGCAGCTTCTGAAAATTCTTGCCATTTGGCTTCATCCCAAATTTCGATCCGGTTTGACACTCCAACAATGACACACTCTTTCGTTATAGTTGCGTAGTTTCTTAATGTATTAGGGATATTGATACGTCCTTGCTTGTCCAACTCACATTCTGTAGCTGCTGAGTAGAAAAAACGGACAAAGGTTCTAGCGTCTTTCTTTGCTAGAGGCATATCATTGAGTTTCGACTCTAATTCGTTCCATTCGCTCATCGGATAGCCAAAAAGACAACCATCTAATCCACGAGTCAACACGAATTGTTCGCCTAATTCTTCACGCAGTTTTGAAGGCACGATCAAGCGACCTTTTGCATCAATATTATGCCGAAATTCGCCCATTAACATCGAAACTACCCCCAATCCTCCACTAACTAAAATCAGTCTACCACAATCCCCCACTTTCTACCACCTTTTATGGGAAATCTGAGAATAACTTTTTGATTAGTAAAAAAAATTTTAACAATCAAGCTGATAAAAGATTTTTTAAAGTCTTTTAACAGCCTGATTGCGCCATACTAGAGAAACGAAAGAATGTTTAGGACGATCAAAACGATATACATGACTAAGGTTACCAAAAAAGTAAGACGCCAAGTCATTTTGAAATAACGTGAATACACAAGTTCGTCATAATAATAAGCTTGGAATAACGCGATACAGATTGCCATTAAAAGGATAGTGATCAATAAAAAGGGCAAAAATGAAGACGTATCGGTATTACGAGACAATGCATGGATGCCTCCCCACAAAAAAGGAACGGCTAAATCAGGTGCTTTGACTTTGAAACGCCGAGTCAATGCAAATATTTTTACTAGAAATTGACAACCAAAAATCACGATTGCCGGAAAGATGTACCAAAACAATACAAGTGGTGAAAAACTACCCATTCGACAAATCTCCTTTTTTATCGTTGCGTTCAGTATACGTAATTTAGTTTACACAACGATTTCATTTAGTTTAAATTTATACTGTTTTATTATGTTGTTGCAGCCGTTGTTTGACAAATCAAGATTGATGATCAGTGGGTAGTCTCTTTCAATGTGTTCTTTTCAAGAATTGGTTATAATAGAAGAAAGAAGTATTGAGGAGGTTCCCAATGATAAAGTATTTTACACTTGAAGACCAGAAATTGGTTGATTCAATGGAAGAAACGGCTGAAACCATTTGGTATTGTGTCGAGCGACCCACAGAAGAAGAAATCAATCAATTGATCAAACAGTTCCAAATACCTAAAGATTACCTCACGTCTGTCTTAGACGATGCAGAAAACTCCAGGGTAGAAGAATTTAATCAAGAAAAGCTGACAAAACCAGCATTGGTATTATTACAATACCCTTTTCCAAAAACAAGTCCTAGCGGATATTTCCAAGTAGATACTTATCCGTTTTCGATTATTCTCACGCCCAAAAAGAAGCTTATCACAATTACGAATCACGAACCACTTTTTTTGAAAAAAGTCTTTCATCAAACGTTTCAAAGAAACGATCTTTCGACCACTCTAAATATTTTTATGCAGTTACTTTGGCAGATCACTCAGTCCTATAACACTTATCTTTCTACCTTACTTGCCCAATGTGATCTGTTGGAGACACAACTAAAAGTCTCAACTGAAAATAAGCAATTGTATCAAATCATGGATATCCAAAAAAGCTTGGTTTATTTCAAAGAAGCGACTGCCTCGAATCTTGAAGCGTTACAACAACTAGCCGAGAACCAATCGGTAAAAAATAATCACGCGATGATGAATCACCTCAGAGACGTGATTATCGAAACAGAACAAGCAAAGACCACCGCTCGTATCCGCTTAAAGCTTGTCGAACAGATGAACCAAACATTCTCTGCCATCATTTCAAACAACTTAAATAATATTATGAAAATTTTAACTTCTTTAACGATTATCTTAACGATTCCAACAATCATTGGAAGTATTTACGGTATGAATATTAAACTACCAATTGCCGAAAGGGATGATGCTTTTCTTTGGTTGATACTATTGACCGTGATCATTTCACTTCTGACCACTTATTATTTGAAAAAAGGTAAGTTTTTATAGAGATGCCCTCTTGTAGAATCAATGAAAAGCATGTAAAATCAACTTAACAATAATAAATCGAGGTAATCACGATGCGAGAAAAAAAACAAACAAGCACTTTTGCGAAAGTCACAAAATTAGTGATTTGGACAATGTTGATTTTGACAATCGGTTCAGTCGTTCTAACTGCTGTAATCAGTGTCATGTAAAAATAATGGAGGTTGCGCCAAATTTGGCGTAACCTCCATTTCCTGTTATTAATTATTATCATCAAGAGCCTGTCACATTGGTTACTACATACTTAAACTAACCTCTTTTTTGTTTGTTCTTGGTTGCTGTCTTACTTGATTCGATATATTTTTATGTTGGCTTTTACTCTCGCATCACTTGTTAGCATCGAAAAACTTTTCTTGTTTTCAATTCGAACTCCAGCCCCCGACCGTGTTGAATGACCCACTTGTTCGAATCTTACTTGATTACTTCCTTCTTTTTGCTTTTTCTGATATTGAGCCCCACTATTCTCTAAGGTTGACACTTTTTTACCTGTTGCTGTTTGAGTAGATTGTTGGTTCATCAAAGTATTGGGTAATGGATTCGAATGTCGATTATTTAAAGCCAAATTCTGCCGAGAATTTTTCTGTGTTCCTTTCATAGCTTCTTTAAATTTATTAAAGTTTTTTTCTAATCTCGGATCGAAATTATTCGGATCGATCCCCACTTCTTTATTAGTCGTCATTCTTTCCACACTGTTTGCCAGATGTGAATTTTCGCGATCTGCGGACATTTCTCTTTGATTCTTCACTCTATCTGGCTCATCCCATTCCTTTATCATCCGTCTTCTTCTTTTAAGTACTCCTGTTCCAATTCTTTCTTACTTGGAACCGGGGTATCAGTAGCCTGAGGATGAAGAATTACCTCAGTATTTTTAAAATTGCTCATTCCAGGCTGAGAAATCAAATTGGCGTTGATTGGATTGGCTTGAAATCTTCGCTTCTTGCGTAAGCCCTGAATTTTGCTCATCCCTGAGGTTTTTGTAACTTGCTATATCCTTCGATAAGCTTTTGGATAAATCATGATTCGTAAACACATTGATTAGTGTTTTTGTTGCATCCAAAATTTGAGTTGCAAAATTTTCTTGTCCCAAACTATGGTCAGAGGAAGTAGGTTGATCAAACGATTGGGGTGATATATTGTCTTTATTTGCTTTCCCTAGGTTAATAGTAAATAATTGGAGATCAGGTAATGCAAAAGACATCAAATTTGAAACATAGGACAACATGGATTGATCCTTTGCTCCTTGCCCACCACCTCTATCAGTAGGTATTTCATATTGCCTGAAAAAATCAGTAAAGACTTTAGTTACTTTATCCCAAAATGCCTCGTTTATCTTGGGAGGGTGATCCAATCGTTCAAGTGCTGTGCTAGGCGTGTAACATTTCCTCAAACGTTTTTTTAACTGGTTCAATCGCTGTTTGAGGCTTCTGGGCTTCCCCAAATGGTAGATTTACTTGTCCAACCGCTGTCGGGGGCTTCTGGATTTCCTCTAAAGGTAGGTTTGCTGCTCCAACCGACGTCGGGGGCTTCTGGATTTCCTCAACAAAACCTTTCAAAGTATTTTTAATTTGTTCTGCAACATTTTCTGCTGTAAGATTTCTAAATTGGCTTCGCTGATTTAGTGTTCTTCGTGGTCTCTGATGAACATTTTTATTAATATCCTTTTTATTTGAAACCATTAAATTGTTAAGTTCAACGTCCCAGTGATTAAGTGTATTTTTTAAATCAATTGTCATGTTGTGAGGGGAAACGTTATTGCTCTGTGTATGACTAGCTGTGATGTTGGAGGTACGTAGATAATCCATTGATTGTTCGGAAGTTCTTTTCATTTCGTTGTTTTTTTCTTTTGGTACATTCAATCGATTAGGGCCATGCGCAACCACTGGTGTTAACATATTTAACACACTGGTTGCGTATACCGCTCCCGTGAAAGCAGAAAATTTCCCTCTATTCAGATGAAATCTTCTTTGATTACTCAGAGCCCTAACTCACGCTCTAACCCATGCGGATCTTGCTTGTCTATAACACTGTTGTTGAATCGTCCTATTCTCTCGTTATGATTTTCTCCTGGCATTCCTTTCACTCCTTCTATTTATTTAATTGGCATTCATTATTTACCGTAGTCAACATTCTGTTTTCCCATTAGCCTTGATAACGTTTGTGGTAGAAAAGTACTACTATCCTAATTTTTTAGTCATCTTTTTATTGTCTTCAATTAACTATATGCTCAAACTTGGTTCTTTTCGATTTGCTCTTGGACGCTATTTTTCTTGATTAATTATATTTTGACTTTTTACTTTAGCATTCCCTACAAGCACAGATAACCTTGGCTTATTTCCGTTTTGTTTTTCAATAAACGTTTGTAGGTTTTTATCAATGTCGTTTTTTGCTTTGGCTGACGAAAATTTATCGATGCTTAGCCCATCTGAAAACTTCTTAAAGATTCCTAGATTCTCTATATTCGTTAGCCGATCGAGTGATTCTGCTCTCTGATCCCCCTTGGATGATCTGGCTTCAAATTTAGGCATTCCATAAACAAAAGAAGTCTCATCTTTTTTTATGCTGCTCGTGCCGTGTACCAACTGATCATATAGTTCCCTTGACTCTTTCTTATTTGGTTCTAAACTTTCCTGTGACAAATGAGACTTTTCTTTTTGCCAGGAATCGATCCCATTGCTTGCTATATGATGTTCTTCTCTCAATCTAAACTCTGGAATTGGAATGTCTTTTGTCTGGGATGAAGGAGCTTGCTGTAAATCTTTCAAAAAATCCTTCAATTCTGCGGGAAAATTCTGTCCATCCGATGATTCTATCATTTTTAAAATATATTCACCTGTCCGTGTATCTTTTAAATCAATAGTTTTTTGATTCGCCAAGCTGTTATACAGATCCTGTGATTTATTTTGAGACAGTTGCGTAGGAATCGCCTGTTAATATATTTCAGCCTTAGAACGATAAGGATATGCTTGCTCTCCGAACTTGATTAGACTTTCTCCTATACCGTGTGTTAAGCTTTCTTCGTTTTCACCTCTTACATTTCTTGCTTCAAATACAGGATTATCATTGAGATTGCGCAGTTTAACTGTGTCAATTTCTTTTTCTCCATGCGTTGTAAAACTGACCTCTGAATTCGGATTATCTTTTGTTTGGGATGAAGTGGCTTGCTGTAAACCTTCTACAAATTCCTTTGTCATTCTCTGTTTTTCCATATAGATTGTCCGATTACGTGAGTCTGTTCCCTGATTTCGCTTGGATGGTCTTGCTTCAAACTTAGATATGTCATCATTTTGAATACTCTTCAAACTTTGTATTACCTTATCCTGTAGTTCAATCGTCGATTTCTGAGTTGTATCTACACCTTCCTGTGACAAGTGATACTTTCCTTTTTGCCATGACGCTATTCCAGTGCTTGTCGACTCATTTTCTTCTCGCAATCTAAAATCTGAATTTGGACTATCTTTTGTTTGGGATGAAGAGGCTTGCTGAGAACCTTGTACAAATTTCTTTGTCATTCCCTGATTTTCCATATTGGTTGTTCGATTACGAGAGTCTGTTTCCTGATTTCGCTTGGATGTTCTTGCTTCAAACTTAGGGATTTTATAAACAAAAGAAGTCTCATCTTTTTGAATAGTATTCGGACTTTTTACTTCCTGATCATGTAGTTCACTTGTATCTTTCTTAATTGAATCTACACCTTCCTGTGACAAGTGAAACTTTTCTTCTTGCCAGGAAGTATTCCCATTATTCGTTAGCTCATTGTCTTTTGTTTGGGAGGTTTGCTCTTGGTTGGATGATCTTACTTCAGACTTAAACATTTCATCTTTTTGAATACTATTCAGAATTTTTACTCTCTGATCATGTAACTCACTTGTGACTTTCTTAATTAAATAGGAGGATTTTTTGGAGAGCGCTCGGTGATGTCTTGGATTGATCTGTCTACTTTCATTTAGGGATTGTTGCATTACATCACTTGTATTGCGAGATGTATTGCCCTTATGTTCACTAGATTCTTTACGTTTAAATTTCAATTTCTTTTTAGAAACATACTCACTATTAAATTGTTTAGGAAGCGTACCTGTCATATTAGCTAGCTCATTTGGCGCTGTAACTCTTTGATCTATACTGACTTGGGGAATGATCTGTAATACATTACGATAGCTTTGAGTTGCATTTGCTCTAGTATTTAAATCAAACGAAGGATTTTCTTGATTTCTTTCTCCAAATGAGGTGCTTGCATTTCCTACAATTCGATCATTCCTTTGATTTATCGGCTGTAGTGTTATATTTTGAAGAATACCTGTCGAATAATAAAGATAAGAAATAATTGGGTTTGCTCTCACATTTAGGGATTCATTTCCTGTCCGAACAGCTAATTTACTCAAATCTTCTTGAGTATTTGTCTTATTAGCGTCATGCATTCGATTAATGAACTTTCCACCTGTTTCTCTGAAATCAATTATTGGCATATCTTACACTCCTCGCGTTTTTATGTATTTGTTTTGTTCCAATCCTTTTTCTTAGGAAACTTCTAAAAGTGGATGTTCCTAAATCACCCATTTACAAAAAAATTTTAGATGAATTGTCCCTTCCTCCCTTTCTTGTAGGTATTCTCTATGAGTAAAAATACGACGTAACCACCATTTGGACAAAAACAACGAACAATAATCATTGAGTTTACTATTTCTATAACAAATAAATCACCAGCGGAAACGAATCATTTACATAGACGATATGACGATACTTTTAATACAATACTTTAAGCGAATCAATGATAGCTTTTATTGATCTAAGAATATTCGTGTTATTCATTTACTAATCTATTACATTCTTACAAACCTATCTTTTATCCGTAGTAGTTACAGAGATAATATTTCTTGTTTATTTACAGAAATACTTTAGACTATTTATGACATCCTTTTCCTACTAACCTCAAGTATCTGTTCTTAGCGTTCAAAAAAGAATTATTTTCAATAATCATACGTTTAAACTAATTTATGTGTAGTGCTTTTTTTCAAACATAATCAAAATCTGGGAAAACATTACTACTGACTTTATCTTTTTGTCATTAAAAAAAATTTTTATGATTAAAAAATGATAGGACTTTGTAAGCGAATTAACTATTGATTGACTATCGACAGCTTTTGGATTTACAAATTTCATTCTCAAAATCAAAAAAAAAATATAATAAAATACAATATAAAAATAACTAATTACTTTTTCTGTCGGGAAAGATTTCAACTGTTTTTTTACCTCTATTCCCTAAAAAGCAAAATAAAATCACCCTAGCCAATGTAGGCAAAGGGTGATTTTTATTTTTTATTTATTTTTTCGCCAAACGTAACAACTCTTTGGCGTGTTCGATCGTTAAAGGCGTGATTTCACTTCCCGCTAACATTCGTGCGATTTCATTTTCTCTTTCAGCTGCAGCTAATTCGGCGACGGATGTTTGTGTTCTTCCGCCGACGACTTCTTTTACAATGTAATATTGATAATCCGCTACCGCCGCCACTTGAGGAAGATGCGTGATACAAAGTACTTGGGAATATTTGGATATTTTCAATATTTTATCCGCAATGGCTTGTGCCACTCTGCCACTAACACCAGTATCAACTTCGTCAAAAATGATACTAGTCACACCTTGTTCCGAAGAAAAAATGGTTTTCAGAGCAAGTAATACTCGTGACAATTCCCCACCTGATGCTACCTTGACTAGTGGCTTCAATGGTTCTCCAGGATTTGTCGTGATATAAAATTCGACAATATCAAAACCTTGCTCATCTAAGCGTCCATTTGCTTGCGTTGAAAAACGAACTTCAAATTCGGTGTTTTCCATATAAAGACTCTTTAATTCACGCAGAATCGACTGTTCTAAGTCACTGGCGATCGCTTTTCTTGCTTGATGGAGTTCTTCTGCACATTGAAACGCCCACTCTTCTTTTTGAGTCAGTTCATTCTTCATTTTATCAAGTTGACCTTCTGTAAAATCAGATGAATCCAATTCTTCTGTGATTTCTTCATAGTAGGCTAAGATAGCTTCAACTGAATCGCCATATTTACGCTTCAATTGGCGAATCGTTTCCATGCGTTGCGTCACTTCTTCCAAACGATTCTCATCCAGTTCAAGCAGATCGATTTGCCTGCTCATGTCCCCTACTGCATCTTGCAATAAATAATAGGCACTCTGGATATTATCAAAAATTGCTTCATACTCTGAATCAAGGTGGGCAATACTTTGGATCTCGGAAACAGCCCTTCCCACCCCATCAAGGCTACTTTGTTCACCTTCACTGAGCGCCCCATAAGCAGTAGCTAAACCATCGACGATTTTTTGATAATTACTTAATTTATCGCGCTCTTCTCGAAGTTTTTCTTCTTCACCAACTTCTAATTGGGCGGCTGCGATTTCTTCTTGTTGGAAATTCAACATATCGATACGTTGGACATAGTTTTTTTCGTTTTGTTGGATCTTACGTACTTTTCTTTCAAGTTCACGATACGCTTGATAGGCTTCTTGGTACGCTCTTTTTTTCTGTTGGAATGTCGAGTCTCCAAAACGATCAAGTAACACAAGATGTGATTCAGGTTGTAATAGTTCCTGATGTTCATTTTGACCTTGGATATCCACTAAATAACTACCTACGCGTCGCAAATTCGCTAATGTCACGATATGTCCATTCACTCGACAAACATTCTTACCTGCTAAAGACATATCTCGACGGACGATCAGATTTGAACCATCGGACTCAATCCCTAACTCTTCCATCAAAGCTTCAAAACCTTCTTGTTTAGGCCATTCAAACAACCCTTCCAGAATACATTTATCGGCACCTTGACGAATATAATCACTTGATCCGCGACCACCTGCTAATAAGCCCAAAGCATCAATAATAATTGACTTACCGGCTCCGGTTTCTCCTGTTAATGCTGTCATTCCTTCATGAAACGACAAACGCAATTCAGGAATAATCGCAAAATTGGTGATACTGATTTCTTGTAGCATTGCAATCACTCCTTAGATTAAAGGTAATGCAGAAAATCTTTCTTTAATTGAACAGCATCTTCTTCCAATCGTGTGATCATCAACACATTGTCATCATCGTTGATAATCGAGAATAATTCTTTTTTGTAACGTTTATCGATTAAATTTGCAGCTGCAGAAGCATTGCCCGGCAAAGTCTTTAAAATAACAAATTTTTCCATCTGGTCAACTGCTACAAATGCGTCCTTCAATAGTTTTTCTAGCTTTGTGCTCACATCTTCACTTGTTTCAGCAGGCAGACTATAGCGATAGCCACCATCAACTGCGGGAACTTTGATCAATTTAAGCTCTTTGATATCTCTTGAGATCGTTGCTTGTGTAACAGAAATCCCTTTATTTTTTAATATTTCAACAAATTCTTCTTGTTTACGTATATCTTGTTCATTTAGTAATCGAGTAATCAAACGATGTCGATCTTTTTTTCTCATGCTCAATCCGCTCCTTCACCAATCCTTCTTCTTTCAATGATAGCTTATTTTAAGCGCTTAATAAAGAAGAACTCATAGTCTTTTTTGTCAATTCCCAGACTACCGCTTATGCGTGAATTGTTCATGAGCCATTTCAACGATGTGAGCTGGATCAACGTTCGCATAGATTGTTCCTTTATCTGATACTTTTTTTAAGTGCGCTAAAAATTCAATATTTCCTTCTCCACCTGTAATAGGAGAGTAACTTAGATCTAATACATCAAACCCTTGCTCTGTGGCAAACGTCAAAATTTGTTCGATGACTTGTTGATGGGTTGTTGCTTCTCGAACAATGCCATTTTTACCGACCGCTTCTCTACCTGCTTCAAATTGTGGTTTGATCAATGCAATTACTTCACCCTCTGGCTTCAAAATTGCATGTAATGGCGGTAGCATCAGCTTCAAAGAGATGAATGATACATCAATGACAGCGACTTCTGGTACACCTTGATCAAAGTCTTCAGGTTTTGCATAACGAAAGTTAACACGTTCCATCACGACCACTTTTGGATCTTGTCTGATTTTCCATGCTAACTGATTGTAGCCTACATCTAAGGCATAGCTCATTTTTGCTCCATTTTGTAAGGCAGCATCGGTAAACCCTCCCGTGGATGCCCCAATATCAAGCAATACTTTATCTTTGACTGTTAGATCAAATTGTTTTAATGCTTTTTCTAGTTTCAACCCACCACGAGAAACATACGGCAATTTTTTCCCTTTGACTTTTAATTCACTACTAACGGGGATTTTTTCTCCTGGTTTATCAAAACGTTCATTTTTTTCATTATAGATCAACCCTGCCATCACGGAACGTTTTGCTTGTTCCCTTGTTTCAAATAGCCCTTGTTTGACGGCTAATACATCTACTCGTTCTTTTTCCATCCTCTTCCTCACTTCTCATCAAATCGTTTGACCAACTGACGAAGAATCTCTCCATCAAATGAACAAACTTCTTGTTCTAACTCGGCAATGATCCTATTGGCGGAATGGATTTCTCGTTGCAACGCAGCTCTTGTCTGCTCGATCCCTAATAAGCGTGGATACGTATTTTTATCCGCTCGTTCATCCTTGCCAGCTGTTTTCCCTAATGCTTCTGTCGTACTAGTCACATCCAATAAATCATCACGGATCTGAAAAGCTAACCCAAGATGAGCGGCAATTTGTTGTAATTGTACCAAAACTTCTTCTGGTTGTTCTGCTAAAATCCCACCTGCTAGCAAAGCATAACGTATCAAACGTCCAGTCTTTCGTTCATGGATCAATGCTAGTTCTTCTAGCGCCAAATCTTTCGTTTCCCCTTGGATATCTGCCGCTTGGCCTGCAACCATGCCTTGTGTCCCAGCACTAACAGCCAATTGTTGCAATAATAACAATTTTGGTGAGTTCGCTAAGTGGGTCATGCTGATCAACTGGAAGGCACCCGTCAATAATCCATCCCCTGCTAAAATTGCGATTGCCTCCCCATAGACTTTATGGTTGGTTGGTTTTCCTCGACGCAAGTCATCGTTATCCATTGCTGGAAGATCATCATGGATCAATGAATACGTATGGATCATCTCTAATGCTGCTGCTACTTGATAAGCTGAAGCATCGATCTTGGCATCAAAAGAAGCCACGGTTGCTAATAAAGCAAGTGGGCGGATTCTTTTTCCTCCTGCATGGATCGAATAGATCATACTTTCTTTCAAGCGTACATCCGAAGTATATTCCGTAATGAAAGAAACCATTTCTTCTTCTACCAAAGGAAGGTGAGTCGCAGAAAAATCGGTTAGTTTCATTGTGTCCCCTCTTTCTCGTCAAAAGTGATCTCTTCATTCGTCTCAGTCATAATTTTTGTAAGGGTTTCTTCTGCTTTAGAAAGAGTATCTTGACATTGCTTACTTAATTCCATTCCTCTTTTGAACGCATCTAACGCTGATTCTAATGGAACGTCTCCTTGCTCTAATTGCATGACGATTTTTTCTAATTCTTGCAATGATTCTTCAAATGTTGGATTTGCCATCTTATTCTGTCTCCTTTTTGATCTGTTCCACTTTGCCTTTGACCTGTCCATCTGCATAATGAATGACTAACTCATCACCGACTTGGATCTCATCGACACTTTTTGCCACCTGATCATGCAACGTGGTGTAGCTATACCCTCTACCCATGATTTTTAAAGGACTAAGTAAATCAAGTGATTGAACCGTCTGTTGAAACTTTTGTTGCTGTTGTTGCATATATTGGTACATTTTTTCTTCTAGTCGTTTTTCTAAGTAGCTTGTTTCTTGCTTGGCTGATTTCACTCGATAAATTGGTGCAACTTGTTGCAACTGATGACTTAAGGTCATAGTTTGTTTTTCTTTCGCATGGTAAATTTGTTGCGTTGCTTGATACAAGCGTTGCCGCAATTGATCTAGCTTGATCGTTTGTCCCTCATAAAGTCGTTCAGGTTGGCGAAAGACATAGGATTGTCTTGAGCGGGCAAACCGCTCTTGTTTTCGTTGGATTTGGCGTAAAAACCCTTGCTCTAAGCGGGCTTGTCTTTCCTTGATCCGCATCAACTCTTCCGATAATACTGGAACAGCCAGCTCAGCTGCTGCCGTCGGTGTCGCTGCTCGAACATCAGCCACTAAGTCAGCAATCGTCGTATCTGTCTCATGACCGACAGAAGAGATGCTCGGTGTTTTTGCTTGATAAATCGCACGAGCCACCCGTTCTTCATTGAAAGGCCAAAGATCCTCGATCGACCCACCACCACGTCCGATGATCATTGTATCGAAATTTCCTAACGCTTCAACGCGTTGGATATTGCGGACGACATCATCTGCTGCTTGGTTTCCTTGCACAACAGTTGGGAACAAAACAAGTTGCGCGATTGGGTAACGGCGTTTGACCGTCGTGATAATATCACGAATGACCGCACCACTAGGACTTGTTAAAACGGCGATGCGTTTTGGAAATCTCGGCAATGCCTTTTTAGGTCCAGCAAATAGACCTTCTTTCATCAATTTCTCTTTTCGTTCTTCTAGCTCTTGATATAACGCACCGACGCCATCAGGTTCCATATGTTCCACGTAAATTTGATAAGAACCGCTGGCCTCGTAAAGGGAGATCCGACCGATCACCAACACTTTCATGCCCTCTTTTGGTTGAAAACGTAACTTTTGGAAAGCACCTTTGAACATGATCGCAGAGATTTTTGCATGATCATCTTTTAAACTGAAATATTGATGCGCATTCGCTCGCATACGGAAATTCGAGATTTCGCCAGTTAGATAAACTCTTTCCAGATATGGATCTGCTTCAAATTTTCGTTTCAAATATTTGGTTAAGGTGGTAACTGTTAAATATTCTTGCGTCATAACTCTCCTCGCTCTGCTTCAGCTGATTGGACCGTTTGTGCCATCAACATCGTGATCGTCATTGGACCTACTCCCTTAGGGACAGGCGTGATATAGCTTGCAAGAGGAGCGACTTCATCGAATTTGACATCACCGATCAGTTTTCCATCCTCATCCCGATTCATCCCCACATCGACAACTACCGCACCTGGTTTGACGAAGTCTTTTGTTACAAAATGGCCACGCCCGATCGCTACTACGAGTATATCTGCTTCACGAGTTAACGCTGGAAGGTCTTTCGTTTTTGAATGAGCAATGGTGACTGTCGCATCAGCCATCAACAAAAGTTGCGCCATGGGTTTACCGACAATATTACTGCGACCGATCACTACTGCACGCTTGCCAGTCAAATCAATATCATATGCTTCAAACATCTTCATGATCCCATAAGGCGTACAAGGAATCTTATCAGGATTCCCTGCAAATAGACGTCCTAGATTAAATGGATGGAAACCATCAACATCTTTTTTAGGATCGATTGCTAATAACACTTTCTCTTCATCAATATGTTTTGGTAAAGGCAACTGCACAAGGATCCCATGGAAGCGTGGATCATTGTTATATTTTTCAATTTCATTTAGAAGCTCATCTTCGGAGATTTTTTGACTATAACGCTCTACTTTTGAATAAATACCTAATTGATTCGCAACTCGTTCTTTGTTACGAACATAGACTTGACTTGCTGGATTTTCTCCAACTAATAAAACAACTAATCCGGGATTGATCTGTCGTTCGTTAAGCTCTTTTACTTTTAACGCAAGTTCTGCTTGCATTTTTTCTGCTAATTCTTTTCCATTCATCAATTCTGACATACGATCACTCCCAGATATTTTTGCTTTCATTCTACCATATAAACCACTTGTAACATAACCAGATTTACTAACTATCATAGAAAAAAGCTAGGACTTACGCCCCAGCTTCTAATTCTTTTAACACATTCGATAACATACCATTTACAAACTTACGTGAACGGTCGTCACTGAATGTTTTAGCTAACTCGATTGCTTCATTCAATGCAACAGTTGCAGGCACGTCATCCACGTACATCATTTCGAAAATCGCGATTCTTAAAATAATCAGATCCATTTTGGAAATGCGGTTGATCCGCCAATTATTTTTTAAATGCTTTTCGATGATCGTGTCTAACGATGCTTTTTTTGCACAGACGCCACCAACTAGTGTGTCTAGATATACTGGAACAAATTCTGATTGCTCTTCATTGATCATCTCTTGATGGTCCAACTCGATCGCATTGAAAATTGCATCTTCTTTTGTCAGATCAGTGTTAAAATCTAATGGGAACAATGCCTGTAATGCCATCTCGCGGATCTCGTGTCTTGATAACTCTTTATTCATTTTCTTCCTCTTCGTCCTCAAAAAGTTCATCGATTGCTGGTTGTTCCAATTTTTCTGGTACAACTGCTACGACATGGATATTGACTTCAGCTAATGCAATGTCGGTCATGAAAAGTACTTCTTGGTGAACACGATCCTGCATTTCCATCGCTACTTTTGGTACTGATACGCCATATTCTAAATAACAATATAAGTCAACTTTCAAACCTTCTTCGTCATTGACTAAATATACACCTTTACCATGCGCTGCGCGACCTAGCAATTCTGTGACATTGCTAGCAAAAGTCCCACGCATTCCGTAGACCCCTTCGACTTTAGAAGCTGCAATACCGATAATGACTTCGATCACTTCTGGTGCAATCACGATTTCTCCTAAATCTTGATTAGCATGTAAGACTAAGTTTTTTTCGTCTGCCATTTTTATTTATTCCTCCTTTTGCCTACATACATCTTTCACTTCAAAAAGCGAAGTCATGTACCTAGGAAAACTGTCGCCTGTAAATCAGTCATGCGTGAAAAAACGCGCCGTTTACAATCGCTTGATTTCTCTTATAGTGTATCATTAAATGAGCCCATTTTCTATAACAAAGTCTGAGTTTTGACATTTACATTTATTGAAAAACGCTGATTATCACAAAATGATCAATTCTTTTGGTGAGTGAGTCAATACCCGGTTTCCTTCAGCAGTGATCAATAAGTCATCTTCGATCCGGACGCCACCGATTCCTGGTAAGTAGATTCCTGGTTCATCCGTAATGACATTGCCCACAACAAATGGTTTCTCTGCTCGCGCAGATACATTAGGACCTTCATGGATCTCTAAGCCGATACCATGTCCAGTGGAGTGGCCAAATGCTTCTCCATAGCCGTATTTGCTGATGTAGTCTCTTGCTACTGCATCCAGTTGGATACCTGTCACTCCAGGTTTCGCTGCTTCTAGAACTGCCAATTGGGCATCTAAAACGATTTGATAGATTTCTTTCAATTGTTCTCCAGGATCGCCGACTGCAAACGTACGTGTCATGTCAGAAACGTATCCTTCATAATAGCAACCAAAATCGATCGTGATCATATCACCTTGTTCAATGATCTTTTGGCTAGCCACTCCGTGTGGCATTGCTGAACGAACACCACTTGCCACGATGGTTTCAAAAGACACACCTGATGCACCTAGTGAACGCATATAGAAATCTAATTGATTCGCGACCTCGATCTCTGTCATCCCTGGTTGGATCATTTTAAGGATATGATCATAAGCCATATCAGCGATGCTACAAGCTTTTTCAATGATCACTAATTCATCTTCATCTTTTACTTCCCGTAATTCTTCGATCATGTCAGAAACTGGGATCAACTCTGCATCCAGTAATTCTTCCAATACTGAATACTCTAAAAATGAAACTGTACGTTCTTCAAATGCTAGATTCTTCAATCCTTCTTTTCGAGTCAAATCAGCGACTTCCTCAAAAATCGGCGCGACATTTTTGATGATCTCAAAACCTTGCGCTTGCGCAGCTGCTTGTTCTGTATAACGGAAGTCCGTAATAAAGAAGGCTTTCTCTAATGTGATGACCGCTAACCCAGTCGTTCCTGTAAAATTAGTCAAATAGCGGAGATTGTAAGGACTTGTCACTAAAAATGAATCTAGATTCGCTTCTCGCATTTTTTTGCGTAACTTTTCTACTCGTAACATCATGTGTAAATTCCTTCTTTCTTTGCACTCTTTTTATCATTATAGCAAACTTTCTTTTTTAAAGGCATAGGAAAGATAAATTCCTTCAATAGAAACGAACAAAGCGTTTTGGCTTGAGCTTTTCCCTCAAGTCAAAACGCTTTAGACTTTCATTTCTAAGATCTTTTACCAAAGAAAAATGAGACAACTGCAACTAAGATCACTGCCCCTAAAATAGATGGAATAAGTGCCATACCAGCAGCGCTTGGTCCCCAGTTGCCAAAAATCGCTTGACCGATCGTTGAACCAATCAAACCAGCAATAATATTTGTGATGCATCCCATTGAATTTCCTTTACTTGTGATTGCTCCAGCAATCGCTCCAATGATTGCACCAACAATCAATGTCCATAACCAACTCATCGTATAACCTCCCTCTTTACTCTTTAATTTTATCATAAGAAATAAATAGCAGGCAAACGATGAGGGCTAACTACAAATCATTTACGCTTGAAAATACCGATCATGCCTCGCTTGACTACGTCGATCAAACTTAAAGAGCGAACCATGTGACTTGGATCAACATACTTACGGACTGCTCGCAAAACTTCCTTGGGATGCTTTGCAGAAAATGAATAAGTTCCGTTTTTCTTTGTGCGAATCGCAAAACGTGGAATCCATTTTCCTTTGAACATCACAGAGGCAATCACGACATCTACCTCTTCCCATGGGATCTGGACGAATTTCCGCGCATCACGATCATTGTAAAATTCAAAACCTTTATCACCAATCATGATCTTCCCATATTCTGCCACACCTAGATAAGATGTCGCATTCATCGTTAAGTCAACTTTTGTATTCAGGGATTGTACCATTTCAAGCACTCCATTTCTAATCAATCTAAAGTTACAGTACTTAGAAGTCGCACCGTTTCAATGATTTGGCTATTCGTTCAGCTTAGCCATCCTTTTAATTTCACGTTTTTTACTTCTATATCAAAGACATCTTATCATAAATAGTATACCTTTTCGAGCATAGATACTGTCTCCAATAAACGGTTCTCCACAATCGTCCACCATTCGATCAGAAGAAAGCTGAAGTAAAGTCTCGTCGCATTCTATGAAAAAAGCTGCAACAAAAATCAATGATTGATTTCTGTCACAGCTTATTTAGTCTTTTATTGCCTTAGATTACATTAATCCGATCAAGTGGAAAACAATACCCACTACGAATAATCCAAGAATGATAACGATTGGTGAAACTTTTTTCTTCAATAACCACATACAAAACAATGTTAGTAACAACGCAGCTAATCCAGGGATCAAGCTGTCTAAGTTGTCTTGTAATGTTGTTACTTTGTAGTCAGATAGAGAAAGTCCAGCTGCTTGTTGTTCCAACGCACTCTTGATACCTTCTGCACCTGCAGGTAAACTACTCCAATCAATGTAAGCACCTTCGTCAAGTTTAACGCTTGATACTACTGGCGCAAAGCCGATTGATACCCAACGGTTAACTAATGAACCTAAGATGAACATACCTAAGATCGAAGCACCTTTAGTGATGTCTTGCAACAAACCACCAGATAAATCTTCTGTGATTTTAGAACCCGCTTTATAGCCGAATTCTTGTGTATACCACATAAATGCCATACGGATGATATTCCAAGCTACGAAATAAATGATTGGGCCTAAGATATTTCCAGCCATCGCTAGAGAAGCAGCTAGAGCTCCAAGGATTGGTCTTACTGTAAACCAGAAGACTGGATCACCGATACCAGCTAAAGGTCCCATCATACCAACCTTAACCCCTTGAATCGCAACATCATCAACAGGTGCGCCATTTGCACGTTCTTCTTCCAGTGCAAGAGTCACCCCTAGAATTGGTGAAGCAACATATGGGTGAGTGTTGAAGAACTCTAAATGACGAGTCAACGCAGCCGCACGGTCTTCTTTTGTTTTATATAATTTTTTGATCGCTGGGATCATTGAGAATGCCCAACCACCATTTTGCATACGTTCGTAGTTCCATGATCCTTGAAGGAAAGTCGAACGCAACCAAACAGAAATACGATCTTTTTTAGATAATTGAATTCTTTCTTCTGCCATTTCGTGAACGCCTCCTTTAATAGTTATCGATGATATCGCCTAGTGGGTCACCAGTGTTTGAGCTTCCGCCGTTACCTGAACCACCTTGTTTAGAAAGTGCCAAGTAAATAAGAGCTAAAGCAACACCGATTGCGCCTAGACCGATAAGAGTGATTTCTGATACAGTTGCCAATACAAAACCGATTGCAAAGAATGGCCATACTTCTTTTGTAGCCATCATGTTGATAACCATTGCGTAACCTACGGCAACGACCATTCCACCACCGATAGCTAAACCGTCTGTCAACCAAACAGGCATAGATTCAAGCAAGCTTCTTACTGGACCTTCACCAATAGCTAAGATCAAACCAGCAGGGATCGCAATACGAACACCTTGCATACAAATTGCAACAATATGCCATAATTCAACTTTTCTAAAGTTACCATCTTTTGCAGCAGCATCCATCAAATGAACAAACGCTGTCGCAATCGTACGACAAATGATTGTTAATAATAAACCAGCAACAGCAAGTGGCACAGCAATCGCGATTGCTGAAGAAACGCCGGCTGAACCTTGACCACCTAAAACTAAAATAATTGCAGATGCAACAGATGCTAATGCAGCATCGGGAGCGACAGCGGCACCGATATTTGCCCAACCTAAAGCGATCATTTGTAATGTACCACCTAAGATAAGACAAGGAACTAGATTTCCAGTTACTAAGCCGATCAACGTACATGCAACAACTGGTTGATGGAATTGAAATTCATCAAGAATTCCTTCCATACCAGCTAAAAATGCAACGATGATGACTAAGATCACTTGAATAATATTTAAATCCATGATAGTAATCCTCCATTTTTTCTGATAATTAATTAAGCACGATTTTTTAGTTCTTCTTGCGCTTTTTTCAAAATTTCATCCATGTTTCCTTTAGAGTCATTCGGTACTTTACGTACATCGAATTTCACGCCAGATTCTTTCAATTTATTGAATGAATCAATATCGTCTTGACTGAAAGCAAGTACTTTGTTCGGTTGTACTTTACCTGGAGAATGTGCCATTGATCCGACGTTCACTGTTTCTAATGGTACGCCACCTTCAACTGCACGCACGACATCTTGAGGATTTTCAAACAATAGCAATGCGCGTTGTCCGCCAAAGTGTTGATCATCTTTTGCAAGTTTGATCATTTGTTCAACTGGTACAACGTGTGCTTTTACACCAGGAGGTGCAGCTTGTTGGATCAATTTTTTACGTAACTCATCTTTTGCTACAGCATCAGATACAACGATGATCCGTGTTGGATTTGTTGTTTTTGTCCAAGCAGTTGCTACTTGTCCATGCAACAAACGTGAATCAATACGTGCTAAAACATAAGTGAACTTACCAGGTGTTCCTGAAGGTGCAGCTTCTTGTGCCGCAGCTTTCGTTTCTACTACTGGTTCTAATTCTTCCGGTTTGACTTTCACGCCTTCTTTTGCTGTTTCAATGATATGAGCAGCAATTTCATGTGCTGATTCCATTGAAAAACGTGAAGCATATGCTTCGATCAGCATAGGCAAGTTCAAACCACTTACGATTGCCCACTTATCTTTGTGTTCTTCAAATAATGTGTTTGATTGATTGAACGGTGTTCCGCCCCATAAATCAACTAAGAATAAGACTTCGTCTTGGTTATCGAAGGAAGCGACTGCTTCTTCTAATTTGGCTCTCAAGTCATCTGGACCTTCACTCGGTTGTAAAACAACAGCTTTGACATTTTCTTGTTCGCCAAAGATCATTGAACCCGACTGTAAGATTCCTTCAGCAAATTGCCCATGACTTGCTAGGATAATCCCTACCATATTTATACCTCCTACTTCTTTTTGTTGTAACAAAATCAAAAATAAAAATAAGTGCTTGCCTTTTACAACAGATACATTTGACCGTTACGCAACAACAATTTTATGCTTTCTTGGCTTTGGCCAGCAATTCCATTAAAAAGATTTTCCGATCAGCGGGTACCTTCCGAATCTCCAACTCCACACCTTGACCATCCAAAAAATGAAAGGCTTCGATATCTCGTTGATCGACGGACACAAAATTTGTGATCATGGTCTTCCCTTCAGAAAAACTCATTCCCCCGATATTTAGAGAATCAATTCGGATACCACTTCGGACAATTTTCTCAACGTCTTTAGGATTAGTAAATAAAAGCATCACTTTCGTTCGCGCTAAGAGTCCACTCTCAAAGATCTGGATCATCTTTTCAACAGTGATGACATTTGCCATGATCCCTGGTGGAGCAGCTTCTTTTAAAAGAAACTTTCTTAACTTGTCTTTCGCTACTACGTCACTTATGACGATGATACGTTCAACGCCAGTCAATTTAGACCAGACAGTTGCAACTTGCCCATGGATCAAACGATCATCTATACGTGCTAATCGAATATCCATTCGTAAATCTCCTTTTTATTAAATCACTACTCAAAACATCTTCCCACTTCTGTCGGAAGCATTTCCGTTAAGCACACTTTATTAAAAGCAAGAACCGTGCCAACTTTTTAAAGATACACTACTTTATTTAACGGTTTCTTATACAATACACAAAAACGATACACTATTTTAGTGTATCGTTTTTGTGTATATCTTCATTAGTGTATTCTTTTTTCTCCAAATGGTTAGTGATCATTTTCAATAGATAATACACTTCTTCTAACGGAAACTTCACTTTGATCTTTTCTTCTAAATCATTTAGTGGCTCAACAATTTTAACATAGAGCGGATCGTTTTTAATCGAACGATTATCTTGATTTTCTAAAGAGAGCGGTTCATTTAAGATGACACGCTCAATCATTCCCGCCGCATGTAGAACAAGGTTGATCATAAATCCGTATTCTTTTACATCAATGCTTGCTGAATCCATTAACCCATCTGCAAATTTCCAGAGAGGATCGATTAACTTTTCTCCATTGATAAATGTAAAATTATCTGCGATAAATGACACACATGTACTTTTGGCTGTTTCTTCATTTAATAAAACATCTTCGGTTTCATCTAACTCTGACTCTAACAGTAATTGATCTAAAATCACCTCAATGTTTTGATCAATAAATCTTTCCAAAGGAATGAATGGTGCATCGATATGTGGGTCCGTAATCCCAGTCGTCGCAATGATTTGATAATTTTTTTGGATCTTTGGTAGCTTAGTTTTCAAATCAACGATGGACAAAGCAATTACTTCCAATTGAGCTTCTTGTCTTTTACTGACTGCACGCTCGATCAATGATTTGATTCGTTGTGCTGTTCCCTCTCCTGAGGCACAGATCGCCACTACGGCCTTTCGTTGTTTGTCGTCCGCTTCTGCAACATTTCCACTTGAGACTTCAGCATACCCTCGGAAATTCTTCAAGGATTCATAAAGCAAGTCAAGATCTGTTCCCAGCACCGACACTTTACGTACTGTTTCTAAAACTAAAGAAGTCGTGACCATATCGACTGTTCGGACAGGGATACCCGTATCTTGCTGTATCTGAGCATTGAAGGACGCAAGCGAACCCATGTCCACCAGAAGAATCGTTCCACTCCCCTCATCTACTTCTTGCACACTACGCTCAATCCGACTTAAAGCAGTTTTAGGGTCCATGTCTAGTGGCATATCCACTGCCCGGACGTTATCCGCATCTAGCAACTGTTGAACCACTTGCACCATACTGCTTGCGGTACTATTGCCATGTGCAGCCACAACGACCCCGATCCGACCACTTGCTTGATTAGCTCGTAATGAAACAAGTAATACAGTCAAATAGTAATCTTCACTTTCTGGGATCTCCACTTGGAAATACATTTCGATATGTTTCCGTACTTCTTTCGCCAGTGCGTATTCCTCAGGAAAATCAATGGCCATTTCTCGGATATTATCATTTGTATGCCGCTCTTCTCCTAAATGGATTCGTTTTAGAAAAGAGCTGATATGCAGACTCATCGCATAAATAAAATTTTGTTGAAACTCATATGGTAAAGATTGCTTCACCATGAGATAAATCTGATTCGTTACTTCAATAATTTTAGGGTCAACAAATTCCGCCAACTTATTATCTGCATTAAATGAAAAACCGTGATCTTTATAGAATGACTTTAAATGGATATTGATATCTGTTGAGATAAAGTGATTGATTGCTTCTTGGTCCAAGCCATCTGACTTGAGCAAAGCAGCTTTATCACCAATAATGTCATAAAGATTATAAGGCAACTCATAGGAGTCTGCCTGTAACTGCATCACATCATCGTTTGGAAAAACGGTGATTTTAGGATCAAGTATCTTGGATAACTCTGCCATTTCTTTTCGATTACTTGCTAGTTGGATCAAACCACTTCGAATCCCTTCAGTTAAATCATCGATCGTGATCGATATTTCAGGTTTGTTCATGTGGTTTAGAAATCCTCGCGCACATACCAATTGGATATTCGACTTCAACTGTCCAATGTTTCCATAAGTAACACTGCCTATTAGCGCTTTCACAACATCTTCTGTTAAAGAAATTTTTCTTTGCGTACGATTCGCTTCGTGAGCGATCATGATTTTGACTAAATCGATTTTTTCATTCGCTGGACGTCGGTCAAAAGCAGGCAACTTGATATTGATCGGGATACGGCGTACAAATGTCTCAAGTAATGCCGAACCTGGATCTTCAGTCGTTGCACCGACGATTCGAACATTCGCTTCATGAGATTTCGTTGTTTCGCCCAATCGACTATAGGTACCATGGTCCATAAAGTAAAAAATCATTTCTTGTCCTTCGGGTGGGAGTCGATGAATTTCATCCAAAAAAAGCATCCCGCCATCCGCTTGATCTATGATTCCCATTTTTTCTTCTTCCGCACCTGTAAACGCACCTTTGACATACCCGAAAAGATGACTCATCAGTAATTCAGGGTTGTTAGCATAGTCCGCACAGTTAAAGACGATCAACTCTGTGTCTTCTTCCACCACATGGTTGGTTTTAGCAAAATGAAACATCGCATGAGCAAAATAAGTCTTTCCAGAACCAGTCGGACCAGTGATCAAACAGTTCAACCCTCTGGGAGGATACAAAATGGCAGCTTTTGCTTGTTCCACTGAATTTTTCATACTACCATTGGCGCCAATGATTTTGGCAAAAATATCTTTCGTATCTACTTGAAGACTCGTTTTTTTCACGTGAGTCAATTCTTCTTTATAACTAGGTACATATTTGGATAATGGTTTCTCAATGGTCGGTCTTTCTTGATAGACATACCGAACTGGACGACCATCCATTTTCTTTAGTTTTCCTTCACGTACTAATTTGTTGAGATCTTTACTACTATTGGTACGTTGAATACCTAAAACTTCCGCGATCTCTTGGGTCGTTACACCTTGATCGTTTTCATCTATAGATAAATGAGCGGTCTTTTCTTTGACATACGTATAAATTCGGTCAATTCGTTTTGCCAATATTTTCGCCCCTCTTCTCTTGTCCTTAAAACCTAATACTATTGATTTAATCACTATTCGTCAACTATTTATATCAAAAAAGAAAACAAGACACGCTTAAAATAAAAAAGAACATTCGTTGTTTATTTATTAAGCAATTTAGACAAGTCTAAACGTGTACTATTTTTTCAGATAACAGATAACGATTATCTCTTTTTTACTTTGCGCGATATCTTTTTCCAGTTAGAACTAGCGAAAATAGTAAACCAACTATTTTTACAGCCAATCATTCTCCTAACGCAAAAAAAGCCTGACTCTGTTTGAGCCGGAAATCATTATTGATTCAGAAAAAATGAAAAAACTCTATCCCTCGCTAGGCAAGGAATAGAGCCAACTGTTCATTAAGCTTCTTGAGCTACTGGATAAACAGACACTTGTTTTTTGTCGCGGCCTTTACGTTCAAAACGAACAACACCGTCAACTTTAGCAAATAAAGTGTCATCTCCACCAATACCTACGTTCACACCTGGATAAATTTTTGTTCCGCGTTGGCGGTAAAGAATTGATCCACCTGTAACTGTTTGTCCGTCAGCACGTTTTGCACCTAGACGTTTTGATTCTGAGTCACGGCCGTTAGATGTAGAACCGCCACCTTTTTTGTGGGCGAATAATTGTAGATTCATTGTTAACAACATGGTCTGCACCTCCTATTTATCATTAATTGTTTTTGTTTGGATATATTCTGGGTTTTCAGCTTCGATCGATTGTAAACCTAATAGGAGATTCTCCAATAAGATTTCCGCAATATTGTTTTGCTCTTGTGTCAATCGTGAAATTACTTCGACGTACAAATAGCCGCCTTCTTCTTCATTCATGTCAACAATCGGTTCAAAACCAGCTAATGATGAAATCCCATTGACAGTGCTGATCGCTAAAGCAGAAACACCTGCACAAACGATATCACTTCCGTAAGGACCGGCATCAGCGTGCCCAGTCAAAGTAAATGAAACGATTTGACCAGCGTCATTTCGTTTAAAAGTCCCTTTGATCATTGTTTAGGCCTTCTTTCTCAAACGCAGATTAAGCGTTGATCGCGTCGATAACCACTTTTGTGTATGGTTGACGGTGACCTTGTTTACGGTGTGAGTGTTTTTTAGGTTTGTATTTGAAAGTAACGACTTTCTTTTGTTTGCCGTGTTTTTCAACTGTACCTTCAACTGTTGCACCAGAAACGGTTGGAGCGCCTACTTTCGTAGTTTCGCCACCTACTAGAATAACTTCGTCAAATACAACCTTTTCGCCTGCTTCAACGTCAAGTTTTTCGATGTAGATTGTTTGTCCAACTTCAACTTTTACTTGTTTACCACCTGTTTTAATAATTGCGTACATGCTTTAAAGCACCTCCTTATTTTCATACTTAGACTCGCCATCCAGAGTGACAGGGTGTCCTGTACTTAATCAAACTCATTCTGTGCGGTTGTAGCTGTGGAGACCACAATTACAACATTACTAGAATAACAAATCCTACTATAATAGTCAACAACTTTTTTATTTTGCCAATCATTCGTCAATTGAACGATTTCTTTCTATAATGGACAAGAATAGGAGTTGATACTATGGATTACCCAAAACATTTGATTGACGAAGCAACTCGGCGTATTCAAGGACACCGTGTGGAAGGATTTGTCGCTGGGCAAGGTCCTATCCGACCCAAATTGATGTTAGTTGGCGAAGCCCCTGGTAAAACAGAAATTGAAAATCACATTCCATTTAGCGGCCAAGCTGGCAAAGAGTTGATGAACGCACTAAAATCAGTCGGTTTATCTCGAGATGAAGTGTATATTACTAGCGCTGTCAGAAGCCGTCCTTATCGAATCGTCCAACGCATTAATGGACGGACAAAAAAATCAGAGATCGTTTATCCGAATCGAACGCCCAGTAAAACGGAAGTTTTTGCTCATGCACCAATCTTAGATTACGAACTGCAACATATACAGCCCTCTTTGATTGCCACGCTAGGCAATATTGGGCTACAACGTTTATTAGGTAACGGCTATACGATTTCAAAAAATCATGGGAAACTGTATACCGGACCAGTCTTAGAGTTGAATCCACAGCATGATGCTTATCAATTTTCCACTAAACAGTATCGTGTTCTTCCCCTCTTCCACCCGGCGGCCATTTTTTATAATCGAACACTGACAGAAACGATTTTAGAAGATTGGCAAGAACTTGGAAAAATACTTGTTGAAAAAAAGTAAAGGCTACAAAAGAACCAACCAGTCTCTCAAATCATGATCGATTGGTTGGTTCTTGGTTTTAGCGACTAAATCAAGCTAAGATTGGATCTCCTTTGACCAAATCTTGGTTATAACGCGCGATTTTCTTTTGGAGACGTTCCTGACAAGCTTGCATCTCTGCAATTTTTTTTGCCAATTGTTCACTTTCTTCCATAAGAAGATCCCTACGAGCAAGAATTGTTTCATCACCCGCGCTATATAAACGAATATATTCAGTCAAAGATTCAATCGATAAACCTGCACTACGCATACATAAGGTGAAATCGACCCAACGTAAATCTTCTTCCGTATAATCTCGGATACCTCCGTTTGTTCGGTTCACCGGTGGGATCAAACCGATTCGTTCATAGTAGCGTAACGTATCCGCAGAGATTCCTTTTTCTTCACTCACTTGTTTGATATTCATCCATTCCTACCTCCCGAACGTCTATAAACTTATTTTACCTTAGAACAGGCGGCAGCCACAATTTTTTTAGCGAATCCACTGACTATATTTCACTGTCTAACATATATTGTTTGTGTAAAGAGGTCAGCGCATGAGCCACCGTAAGATGTTGTTCTGTCTTTTGTTTTTCCCAAAGATGTTGCAATTGCTTTTCCACTTCTGGTTGTAACGAGGTGTAAATAATCGTTTGTTCTTTCATAGCAGCTTTTTCTTGAAATTCTTCAAATAAACTTTGCGCCGTCAAATCAATACTTGGCACCCCGCGCATTGAAAAAATGATTCCTTCTTTATCTGCTAATTCTGTTAACGTCGCTTTCAATCGTTCGGCGGACATGAAGAATAAAGGACCACTGATATAAACAACTGCCCAATTATCCAACTTTTTCGTTTCCGGTAAGCTCATTCGCTGCCAGTCGATTTCCTCCACTGAGATCGTGATGGCTGCACTCTTAACAATAAAAAATACACACCCACTAATAATTCCTATAACGATTGCAATACTTAGATCAAAAATCACTGTACACCCCATCGTCAAGAAAAATAGAAGAAGCGCTGACCAGTATCTTTTAGCGAATAGTTCTGTGATCGTTTCCCATTCATTCATATGCCAAGCTGTGACGATCAATACACCTGCTAATGCTGGCATCGGAATGTTCGACATGATTGGTGCAAAAATAAGCATGGATAGAAACAATACGATTGCATGGATCATTCCAGCTACTCTTGTTTGAGCACCGGATTTAATTGCGACACTCGTTCGAGCAATGGCTGCTGTAGCTGGAATCCCACCAAAAAATGGTAACAGTAGATTACCAATTCCTTGTGCGACCAACTCCTGATTACTATCTAACTGACGATTCGCCATTCGGCCTGCCGAAGCACCACACAACAAACTTTCGATCATACCTAACAGTGCAATGCTGATTGCTGGTACAATCACTGTTTGGATCGCTGACAAACTAAAATCACCAAGTACCAAACGGTTACTACTGATCAACGTTTGGGGAATTTCCCCTACGGTCGCAATTGGCCAATCAACGATCATCATCAACGCAGTTGTGAGGATGATTGCCAACAATGAGCTTGGGATCTTTTGCCCCCATTTTTTAGGATAGACCAACATCCCAATAATGACCAAACTTCCCATTAAAATCGTTGGCAAGGAAATTTCAAAGCCTAAGTTTTGATAACTAGCCAATTTTTCCATCACATTGGCCCCTTCTGAATGAACACCGAATAAATTATCGATCTGACCTAAAGCAATAATGATTGCAATACCAGAGGTAAACCCTGTGATGACAGGTGCAGGGATAAATGAAGTCAGCGTTCCTAATCGTAAGACACCCGCAGCGAGTAAAAGAACTCCAGCCAAAAAAGTAGCCAGTAAGACGCCTTGCATTCCTTGTTTTGCGGCAATCGACATCAAGATTGCTGCCATCGCGCCAGTAGGACCAGAAATCTGATAGAACCCACCAGATAAACCACCAATGACTAGACCAGCAATTACAGCAGTGATCAGACCAGCAGCTGCGTCTGCTCCACTTGAAACACCGAAAGCTAAAGCGAGTGGCAAAGCAACCGCCGCGACTGTAATACCTGCCAATAAATCTTTTTGAAATACTGAAAGATTATAACCAGAAAATTCTTTTTTCAATAAACCAATATAATTCTTTAACAACACTACTACCCCATTTTCATAAAAAATTGATAAAATGCACGTTACAGGATAGCATATTTTGTTGATTAAAGTAAGTTTTTTCACAAACTTTCATAATTTTTTTCAGCAGTTATTCTTTTATATCCTAAAAGAATAACGTAATGAGTGCGATCGCTGCTAACCCACCTTGTTTGACGATGATCAAGCGATCACTAGTAAAGCTACCATAAGCCGCCACCAGCAAAATATAGATCAATAATAGCCCCGTGATTTCTTTTGGTGCATTTGAAAAATAAGCGCCGTACACCAATGCCACACCAAGTAACCCATTATAGATCCCCTGATTCTTAAATAAAGTCTGTACGGACTGACGTCCTAATTCTTCCTTTGGCATGTTGAAGACTCGACTAGTTGTTGCAGATTCCGTCGCAAAAGTTTCAATATACATGATATAAAGAAATTCCAAGGCAACAAGTGTAACTAAAATTTGAGATAATAATGTCATCTGTTTTCTTCCTTTCTAAAATCGGCGATCGACCGTCTTTTTTTAGCTGGATCATTGCTATGAGTACCAACCGAAAACGATCTCTCCTTGATTATAAAGGAACTGCTGTTTTTTTTCTGCAACTTACTCTCAAAAATCAAGAGTGTAACAATACAAACAAGTGACGGGGACATTACTCCTTTTGCATATTATAAAACTGAATAAACGGCGGGAACAGAAGTAACCTCTTCGGAAATAAGGCTAAACATTTCTGTCCCGACCTCTAGCAGTAGTCTTTATTTAGTCATAAGATCGTGCTTAATAAGTAACAGGTTATTGATTCTCCTCCACCTAGATCGACTGGTTGGCGGCCAAAAATGGTAAATCCTTTTTTTAAGTAAAATTGGTAGTTGCAATTAGAGTCTGTATAGAGAAATATTCGCTTATTTTTATAACGTCTCTCTATTTCTTCTAACAAGCGTGAACCAATCCGCTTACCCTTCAATGTGGGATCAACAGCAAAATAAGTGACTTCGCCTTCTGGATGAGTGGATGCAAATTCATGATACATTGTTTGATTGGCTTGGTCATAAGTTCCTATCGCCTCTCGATATCCGGTCAATCCCATCAATTTTTCTGCTACGTTGACAAACAAGCGTTTCCCCCATCCAACAGGCACTTTTGTTTCCCCATCGAAGCGAGCAAAAAGAAAGCCGACAAATTGACCGTCTAGATACGCACCTAATGTGACGGTTGATTTCATCAATGCGCCTGTAAGTGCATACTGACTATAGAGATAAAGTGCAATAGGATTTTCTGTATAGCTCGAAAAATTCATCCCTTGTGCTGCAAATTCACTTGCTTTGTTTAAGTCTTTTCTATCAATTGAACGAATCGTTAATTTTTCCATATCCATCTACTCCTTTTGAAACAAAACTTTCTTTCTTTACGTAACTTTATTATAATTACTTAAAAAGTGACTTCCTATAGGCAATGATTCAACATCTGTCCAATAATGAACACTTAGAAAGATACTGTCTAAAAAAGGAGATACAAATGGATCGTCGAAGCAAAAGAACGAAGCACGCAATCAAACAAGCCTTTTTAGATTTAACGAAAGAAAAACCCATCAATAAAATCACGATTGCGGAGCTTTCACAACAAGCAGATATCGGGAGAGGGACGTTTTATACTCACTATGAGGATATCTATGATTTGCGTTCAAAAATCATTGAAGAATCGATTTGTACACTGACAGATATCTTCGATCAAACTTACCCCAACAAAGAGCAATATGACTTTCGCCGATTCGTCCATACTTTAGTCAATCATGTAGATGAGAACAAAGCTGTTTTTCACTTTTTCTTTAATGATTTCATGGATGATGAACTCTCTGTCCAACTTACACAGATCCTGATAAAAAGAGTCATGGACGAAGAACAATTAGATATGAAAGATGTCAAAAATAAAGTAGAGATTCTTTTTTCTATTTCCGGCACTACTAGTGTCCTGACTGAGTGGATCAATGGAAATCTAAACGTGGAGAAAGAAGAATTGATTGCTATTTTAGATGACATCATCACACGGTTTTAATAAAAAAGAAGAACGACTATGCAACGACAATATCGTTGCTAGTGTTCTTCTTTTTTGTTCTTCTTTTTTTCGTAAGTGATATCATTACTCAAGTTGCATCAAAAATTCTCTTTGTTCATCACCTAAAGGGATGATTTTTTTCATAATACGAAACCGCCAGTGCTTTCTGCCAGCGGAAAAACGCCAGACCACGGATAATCCGCCACCTAATGCTACTTGTTCCTCTTCGATCACTGTTCGCTCATACGTGAGATGATCAATAACCTTCGTTTTAAAAAAATTCAAAAATAAAATCGTCACTTTGGTCTCATCGATCAATAAAATCACTTTACTACTGATACTGTCCAAACTCTGAGATTCCGCTAAACAGCGAAACATTCCTGATGATCGATACGGACCTGTTAAACGATCCATCCATTTTTTGGTGATTAACATAAGCGCTTCCCTTTATCCTCTCTTGAAATAAACCCATTCGATTTTCGATCTAAGGAACATCGGTCCTTATTAATCGTCCAGTTGATGTTGTTACTTTATTTTATCATAGATATCTACTTTCCCTATATTGATCCAAATGAAAAAACTTCAAAAAAATAGGTAATGATTAAAAAGATCCTTTTTTTCCTTTTGATAAGCAAATTATTCTATTGTCAAAAAAGGCTAATTTACTGAGTACTCGTATTCATTCTATTTTTATCTAATTATTGATGTCTCTAATCAAACGCTAAAAATGACAGCAAATTATTTCTCGATATTCCATCTCAATGTTACAATCGCCCTTTGTTGATTTTATTTATAGGAGGAGTTATTTAATGTTCGCAATGTTTAAAACTGTCAAACTCAATCTGTGGCGGTCACTCTTAGCACTCATTATTTTAATTTTTGCTGATTGGGGAATGATGACATCTTATCCGATCTTCTCAGGTAGGTTAGATTGGACCTTTTTACCTATAGGGGGAGCGCTTGCTTTAATCATACTGATTGGTTGGAACAACACAAACACTTTATTCAAAAAAATCAATAAGAAAGATTGGCGTTGGATTGCTTTTATCCTTATTCTTGGTTCACTACTTTCAGATATTTTTATCTTGACTGGAAAGCTGCTGAATCAAACCACGGCCGCAAATGCTGGTGGAGATAATTAGTACGAAGGGTTAAACGTTGGTGAAATAATCCTATATTTATCACAGCTTAGCGTGAGCCTGATTGGAGAAGAACTTTATATTGCTGCGATTTTTGTTTTGATCTTTCTTTTACTTTCTACATTTATGCGTACTAAATTTTCTATTTGGGGCGCTAGTACGATTTCTCTATTGGTTTTTGGTCTCAGCCATTATGCCGTATACGATGGGAATCTCTATCAATGTATTTTTGTTATTGGTTTGGCTCATGCCCCTTCTCTCTATGCCTGGTTAAAAACACAAAACTTATTGATCCCTATGCTTGCACATATCTTATATGATTTGATTTTACTTTTTATCATTTTACTTTTTGGAATTTGAACCATCGATTTTTTATCCGATCAAGCTAGCACCTTCAACGTTCAGCGATGAATCAATCTTATTTAGCACAAGAGACAAAAAAACCGCTAGAAACAAAAGTTTCTAACGGTTTTTTACGTCACAGGAGGGATTCGAACCCCCGACCGTCCGCTTAGAAGGCGGATGCTCTATCCAGCTGAGCTACTATGACAGCTTTAGCGGAACAAAAATAATTATAGATAAATTGAAAGCTTATGTCAATACAAAATAGTTATTTTATGAAACAAAAATTTTTATCGTACTTTTTTCTTACAGTTTTTACTGTAAAAATACAGCCACGATTTTCATATTATAATTTTTTGCTACGATCGACTTGTCATTTTATCATGGAACATGAAAGTCTGTTTCGTCCAACATAGTAAGGCAGAACTTGATTGGATAGATTCCCTACTTTCAACTTCTGCCTTGCTATCAATGAAATTGACTTAGCTACTCGCTTAGCTTAGCTAGCATTCTTTTGAATCTTTACTAAAAAATCTGGCAATTATAAGTCGATTGTTTCTGCCTCTTTCGTGATCAAAATCACACCATCACCCAAAGGTAACAACGTAGAGGTCAAATCCGGATGTTCCATAACCACGCGTAGAAATTCATTCAATTTACGATGGATCGCTCGTTTTCCTCTTGGGATCTCTTCATCTGACAGAAGAATCGTCCCTCCTTGAAAAATATCATCAACCATCAAGACGCCGCCTTTTTTCAATACACGAAGGCATTCAGGCAAGAATTCGATATATTTTGATTTTGCACTATCCATAAATATAAAGTCATACGGACCTGTCAATGTTGGCAAAATATCAGCCGCTTGGCCTTCTAATAATGTCACTCGATCCGTCATCTCTAAACGCTCATACGTTGCTTTCGCTTTTCTGATCATCACGTCAAAGCGATCGATCGTCGTCACATGACCTTCTTTTCCAATGACTTGTGCCATCAGACTAGAGGAAAAACCAATCGCAGCTCCAATTTCAAGTACTTCTTTTGGTTTGATCTGTCCTAATAAAAACTGCAAAAAGACGACCGTCTCATGAGGAATGATCGGCACTTCCGCCGCATGTGCTTCCTCTTCAACTTTCCCCAATTCTCCAGTTAACTGTTTTTGTTTTGTCCGCATAAAATCCAATAACTCTTCTTTTACAACGGGACGATGCATCATTTCATTACGCATACTTCCCCTCCTCTTCCAAACATTATACGAAGAAACCTATCTTTCGACAAGAGGGAGAAGCTGGTAAATAAAAATATGATTATTACATGTCAGAAAAAAAATCAGTTTCTTTCTCTCGACGTTGTTTCAGTTCAAGGTAGGTATGCCAAGCTGTAATGGAGGACAAGCACACAGCGATTCCTAGGAATACCCATTTCATCCAATTGAACGCATGCCGTGAGAACAATAACCCTATGTACGGGATCTTGAATATAGGCGTGCCAATAATATTACGATCTCGTACTGCTTCAACTTCGATTTGCGTTTTTCCATCAGCTTTCGTATAAAAATACTGGTGTTGATCTTCAATAGCAACGACCCTTCTTGTCACGATATGTTTACCTGAATTTTCATAGTAGGTGATCACATCTCCAACTAAAATCGTATCTGTCTTTCTTTTCTGTACATAGATCAGACTTCCTTCTGCATAAGACGATGCCATCGCTTGGTCATCAATGATATGCGGTGTCAGCCCAAATACTCGAGGGAGCAGCACGACACACAAAATGATCGCTAGAAGAACCACTAACGAAATCGAACTGAAAAAAGTTATTTTTTTATAGATAGGCACATTGAACCTCCTTAAGAAAATTTTATTAAATCTATAATATAATAACGAAATTTTTTTGACAATATTAATACTCAGTTTGAAGATTCTCTATAAAAAAATAAACAAGCAAACAAAAAAAACGATAAAAATAGCTAAAAATTGACTGTTAAATGAAAAAAGTTTACTCTGGAATTAGATAATTTATTAAAGGAGATTTGTCTATGGTTATTTTTAATAACGGACGTAATAAAATTATACCATTCTCTATGAAAATCAAATGGAGCGTACTTATTATATTTGCATCGTTATTTATAATAAGTATCGCTTATTTTTTCATTACCTCTTCACGCCAATCGACAATAAACAAATGTCTCAGATTGATGATTCATGGGTCTATTATTCCGAGCACGATCCTTATTTTCAGTTCGACAGTAACCATATCGACTACATGCCGTCCATCGACAAGAATGAACCATTTATAATGGAAACTACTCTACATAAAGAATTGGCGGATGCCAATCTCTTGATCAAAGGCAATCATCAATGGTTAAGTGTCTCATTAGATGACGCGCTACTCTACAGTCGCTCCAAAGAAAGCGCACGAAACAATCCTGGATTGTCTTTATCGATCATCGATCTACCAGAACCCTATGTAGGCAAGACGTTGAAAATCGTTGTTTCCTCGCCTTATCAAAATTATGCTGGTCTAACACCCAAAGTTTATTTGGGGACCACCAGTCCAATGATCAGCTTCATTTTTTCACAATCGATCCCACAAGTCATCGCGATGATCTTGGCTTTCGTTATCGCCATCGGATTGTTGATCTGGACTAGCTATATTCTCTACAGGCATAATAAATTAGATCGTTCATTATTGATTTTGAGCCTATTTTCTTTCGTGCTTGGATTTGAATCGATTTCGGAAGATATCTTGAGTGGTGTTCTTTTTGAACCAATCGTACATTCGATTTTTTCACACTTATTTGCAATCTTGACTTCTATACTGATTATTTTTTACTATCAGTCCAAAATGACAAACTATCAGAAATGGTATGGTTATTTCTGCTATTTCCAAACATTTGTTTTTGCCAACATCTTGCTTTATGCATTATTTTCAGATTTTGAATTACCTGAATTGATGCCCTTCGCTAGTGTTGTTAGTGTTGTTAGTGTTGTAAGCACTCTAGTTACTTCTATAGCAAGTATCGGTGAGCATATAAACAAAATCGTTTTTTCACTGTATGTAGTCCTTGGATCGTTTTGATCGCTATCTTTCATTGTATGTTTTATATTCAAACTGCCTTAGGGATTGGGCATTCGATCATCAACTGGTCCACGCTCTTATTTGCGATTCTCCTGATTGTTATTGTCGGATACAATATCATGGAGAATATCATGAAAATCGATAGTTACCATAAAGAACGTCTTTTCTTACAAACTAAAACAGATCTGATCGAAACACATTATGCAAAAATCCAAGCACAGATCCAACAAATCGATCAAGCAAAAAATGACTTTGTTGTACAAATGGAAGAATTGAGTCAATTGATTGATACAAATGAACAAGCCGAAGTGAAAACTTACTTAAAACGGATCGTAGACGAAACAAGACGATTGGATTTGTCTCTTTTTCCGACAGGTCACCAACTAACAAATTTGATTTTGGCTAGATATCAAGAAGTCGCTGCTAAAAAGAATATCAAGGTTGATTTTCACACCCACATCCCAGCTTCTTTACCGATCCATGATGAAGATTTCACACAATTACTCATCCATATTTTAGAGCATTCGTTTCGCGAAACACAAGCCATTGAAAATCCTTTGCATCGAGAAATCTATTTATCGATCCAAGAAATCAATTCTCACATCCAGATCCACTGTGAGCACAGTACACACTATGAGAAAAATATTTTTTCCAAACATGTGACAGAAGAATTGATACGACAAGAACAGTATGACTTGATGATGATTCAGACCACGCTCGACAAATACAGCAGCACCTTGGTCCAAGAAAAAGATAAGTGGGTCGATCGCCTAAAAATCAATATACCCTCTAATTAAAAAAGACCTTCAAAAGCAGTCAACAGGCTGTTTTTGAAGGTCTTATAATCTATTTCAGATTGTCGGGTCTGGGATATTGGCTATTCGTCAGCTTATCACCCTACAACCGAATAAATGATGTTCCAGAAGCGGACATTCAACATTAAACTAAAAAATTGTAAAATACGAAAAACTATTTTTCAATTTTCTATCTTACTTCCTAGGTCAAGACGCTTCTGTCACAACCTTATTTAGTACAATAACTCCAATAAATCTTGTACTTCGATTGCACCAAAATACTTCTTGATATCGATCGTTTCCACTGCTTCTTGTAAAGTAGCTTTGTCATACTTTATACCTGTCAACACTTGTTCAACATCTTTGATATCTCCTAGACCAAAGAAATCGCCGAAGATTTTTACATCCTCGATTATCCCTTCTGAGACATTCAGATGTACCTCGATCGACCCAATCGAAAAGCGTTTTTGGCGTGAAAAGTTGAAATCTGGTGATTTTCCATAATTCCAATCCCAATTTCGATAATACTGCTCAGAAATTTGATTGATTTTTTCCCAATCTTTTTCTGTCAATTCATAGGTCTTTACGTCTTCTACTGAAGATACGCCGAAAATTTTCAAAAGAATGTCTTCACGAAATTCTTCGGTTGTCATCCCTTGTTTTTCCTCAGGTAAGAATGGTTTGATATTTGTAACTCGTGAACGAATCGATTTGATTCCTTTGGATTCGATTTTTTCTTTTTTCACTTTCAGCGCATTGACTACCTCATCAATGTCTGAATCGAACATGATCGTTCCATGTGCAAACATTCGACCATTTGTAGCATACATAGCATTCCCTGAAAACTTCAAGCCATCGATTACCAGGTCATTACGTCCTTTTAATTCGGCACCTGAAATACCTAATTCGTGTAACGCTTGGATGATTGGTTTAGTCACCTTCGCAAAGTCACGGAACGAATCCCCATCATCTGGCATGATGAAACTGAAATTCAAGTTACCAAAATCATGATATACTGCTCCACCACCGCTTAAACGACGTACCACATGGATGCCATGTTCTTCAACATATTCACGATTGATTTCTTCGATCGTGTTTTGATTTCGACCAATAATGATTGACGGTTCATTGATGTAAAAAAGCAAGATTGGTTCTTCTAATGGCATCTCTTGCAGTAAAAAGGTCTCGATTGCTAAATTTACTCTTGGATCATGGTTTTCATTTGGTACAAAAATCATTCTGCTCGTCCTCCTATATATCAAACACTTTATCGACTTCAGCTAAAGCAACTTCGATTTCTTCTCCAGCCGCTTCTTTTGCTTCATTCTCTAATTGTGTTAGGTCACCGAATTGTGGCAAGTGTGTCAAAACCAGTTTTTTGACTTTTGCCGCTTTTGCGATCTCTCCGGATTCTTTTGAAGTGAAATGCGCTTTGTGTCGCTCATTTCCTGCAAAAAGATACGTGTCTGACAAAAAGAGATCCGCCTCTTTAGCGAAGGGAATAAAACTCTCTAAATAGCCAGAATCTCCTGTAAAAACAAGTACTTTTCCGGTGGCTCTTTCGACAATACGCATGGCATAACAAACCACTGGATGAATCGTTTCCAAGAACGTGATCGAAAATGGTCCGACTTCAAGTTCTTGGGTTGGATCATATGACACTCCTTGGGACACTCCTGGCATCGTCAATTGTTCAAAATGACTGGCATCTTTCGTATGTCCATAGATTGGTAATAGCTTTTCCTGATCTCTGTTTGGATGCAATTGCCATTCATATTGCAAAACACCTAGATCTGCGATATGGTCATGATGATAATGGCTGATGATCACAGCATCTAAAGCAAGCGGATCAAGATGGTCTTCCAATTTCACAAGCGTTGCGCTCCCTGCATCAATCAACAAATTAAATTGATCAGCTTGCAACAGATAACTCGTCGTTCCTTGTTTTTTATAAGGATATGCACCTAAGCAACCTAAAACGGTTAATTTCATGACTGATTCCCCCTCAAAAACTTATGCTACCACAATTTCTTATTTTCATAAGAAAAACTGCTTATTCGAAGTGAAAGTATTCCATTGGGCTGCCTTTTTCAATACGAGCTTGTTCGTAAAATTGTGCAATCGACACATTGACATAAGCAATTACCCAAAGTAAACCAAAGAACAGCGCAATAAATCCGAGAATATACCAACCAATAAATGAAAGTTGTAGAAGAAGATAGGTCCCAATACGATCTTTCAATAAAAACCAGGCATATTTCAAACTTTGGATAACTGTCAGTTTCGGATAGTCAAACTTTGTCCAAGCAGCAAATTGGAATAATCCTGCAACGATCGTCATCACAAATAGCGACACGAAGAATAGTAAAGTTGTAAAGACTGCAAAACTCAGATCAATCGTAAAATCATTTATCATCCCTTGCGGTGATGCATTTCCATTAAAAAGTAGATTGATATACGTATTGAATCCGCCAATCAAAAAACTAGGCAAAAGTATAATCCCGTTGATTAACCAATTAAATACGGTATTTAAAAGATTGATAAGCAGAATCGGTACAAAATATTCTTTTTGAAAAACAGCAAATAACAGATTGGATTTTGCTCGCCCACCTCTGACCACAACTAATGAGATATAATAGACCCCATAAGTAAACGCAAAAATCAATACGTGTTGGAGCAAAAAATTGAGTATGTTTGCCTGTGTGCTATCTGTTGGGAAGATACCTACAAAAAGCTGCTGGATGATCAACCCAATAAAGACTGAAAGGAAAATGATCCAAGCATTGATCCCCCACTGTCCTTCTAAAGATGCTCGGGCTTTTTTTCGATATTCAGAAACATTCTTCATTACTCATAACTCCTGATTTCTGCTACTTTTTCACTATCCAAACGTTTGACTACTTCAGTAACTAACTTCACTGTATTGAAGTAATCTTCTTCATGGATGATCGATGTATGTGAATGCAGATAACGAACGGGTACCGTGATTGCAATAGATGGCACACCATTACGTGACACATGCATTTGGCCCGCATCTGTTCCCCCACCGGTGATGACAGTATATTGGAATGGAATAGCCATTTCTTCTGCCACTTGGATCACAAAATTCAATAATTTTTTATGTGGGATCATCGAAGCATCGAAAATCAAGATTTGTGGTCCTTTACCTAAAACTGAATCTGCCTCTTTCGGTGTCATCCCTGGTGTATCTCCAGCAGTACCTGTATCTAAAGCAATCGCAATGTCAGGGTCGACCAAATGAGTACTTGTGCGCGCACCTCTTAAACCAACTTCTTCTTGTACATCACTTCCAGCAAATAAGACATTCGGATGTCCTTCTTTTGCTAGATTTTCAAGTACACGTAAAGAAACAGCTGTCCCAATACGATTGTCCCATGCTTTTGCTAACAAGAATTTTCCATCATTCATTCGACGATATTCAATATAAGGAGTGACCATATCACCAGGACGAATGCCCCATTCCGTCGCTTCTTCTTTGCTTGTCGCCCCGATGTCAATAAACATATCTTTGATATCATAAGGTTTGTTACGAACTTCAGCAGTCAAGACATGTGGTGGTTTTGAACCAATCACGCCATGGATGATTTTTCCCTCTTGGGTCTTGATTTCTACTTGTTGTGCCAACATGACTTGGCCCCACCAACCACCAAGTGTTTGAAATTCAATAAATCCTTTATCTGTGATCTTTGTAACCATAAAACCAACTTCATCCATATGTCCGGAGATAAATACTTTAGGGCCCTTGCCAGAATCATGTTTTGCGATGATACTACCTAGACCATCGTAAAAAATATCATCTGTGAACTGCTCTGCATATTTTTTATAGACTTTTCGTACCTCTTCTTCATTTCCTGGTACGCCACGCGCAGTTGTTAAATCAATCAATAATTGTTCTTCATTTTTATTCAAACGCTTTCCCTCTTTTCCATACTTAATAGTAGAATTATATCATTGTTCACTGATTTTTGGGCAGCATATTTGTTTGATTTATGCAGTCATATTATAACACCAGTCTTCTTTTGAATCTGCTAACATCTAAAAAACAACCCATAACATCCCCTCTATTGGGACGTTACAGGTCATTCCTCGAATTTCTTCATTCGTCTTTTATTTTGGTTCCAATGTATCGTTTATTTTTCTGGTAGTGTATCTGGGGTTTGTAATTGCCAATCCTTACTATAGAAAGCATCATCCATTTGATAATGAGACATCGGTTGCTTCTCTTCTAGGAAAGGTTGGATATACTGATCTGCAGTCAACCAGCCTTGCCACCCAAGATGGATCGTATCTTCCATAAAGTAGGGAACATTAGCCATTTTGGTTAAATCTGCGATGTGTTGAAATCCTTGTTTCTTTAATTGATACCTGATTTTTTTAGCAAATCCTTGCAACATTTCTTGAGACAAACCGGTATAATCACTCCACTTTTCATTCACTGGCGGAAGAATGAATAATGCTTCAGTATGTTCATTTGCTAGTTGCTGCAATAATAATTGAAAATCAGAATATTCCTTTGAAAAACGATAATCCCAGTCTTTCTGTGAGTCTTTCAACTCAGCTAAATGGTGTTTGATTCGGGTATTGTAGAAATCATCTTTTAGAGCAAAAGGATTATTCTTAGTTTTACTAGCACCAATCTGCGTAGCGAGCTTATTTAGTTGTTCTTTTTCATAGCTAGTCGGTAATGGTTTAGTCGCTTGATCGATCTGTTTTTGTTTATCCGTCAAACCAATCCCACTAAATAATTCATCCTCACGCTTCAAGATGTTCCATTTATCTTCCAAGCCTGCTAATTCTTTATCATTGGGTTTGATTCCTTTTTGTACTGTACTTAAAATCCGCGTGATGTCTTCATCTTTCGAAACGATTGAAAAACTTAATAAACGTCGCGCGAAATAGCGATCTGAAGCAGTCACTTTTTTTATTGAAAACAGCCAATCCAATGTCTGTAACTCTGAATAGTGGGTACTGAAATAGTCTTCCTTCACCCCGTCTTTTACGAACCACTGAGGAGACACGATGACCACTACTTTTTTATTTCTGAGATCCTTACTAGCTGAGCGCATCATCATGAACTGGCTCAGCGATTGAGTCCCAGGGGCACCTAATAAAAATGGTTCGTAGCTCCGTTGATATTTCTGGGCTAAAACAGAAGGATGAAAGGGACTGATCCTACTCAATTCACTCGAACCAAGAAAAGGCACATACTTTTTTTCAGCAAAAGCTGTATTTTTGATTACATCCCCTCGTAAGACGTTGTCTGACATCGAACTGGCTGCTCTATGAATGATTTCTGGGTCAGCTACATTCACGCGATAGGATGAAGTGAAAAAAATCGCAATCAGTATAAACGCAAGTATCACTGGACCAAAAATCGCAAACAGCTTTTTCTTCATCATTATCCCTTCAATTCGTTGACTTGATCAATGATTTTGTTTGGTGTTGCCCATTCTTCCCGATCAAATTCTGATACAGGAACTTGTACATCAAGCTGTCCATCCAGCTCAACTAATAATTGAACAGATCCTAGTGAATCCAATAAACCTTCACCAAACAAATCGATTTCTTTATTTTCTTTCACTTCATCTGTACCTGTAATCTCTGCTAAAATCGTTAAAACTTGTTCTTCCATATCTATTCTCTCCTTTAAACTCGTCATTTATTTAAAAAATAGTTGATCTAAAAATCCTGAAAAAATCAATAAGCTAGCACATACTGCTTGAAACGTCATGAAAACAGAAAATGCGTGGGTCAAGCGATTGGAAGGAAGTTTTTTCTTCCGTTTTTTCTTATAGCGAATCCATGAATCTGTCACACAAATCAGCGTTGCATGATAGATACCATACAAAATGTAGTACCATGTCAAACCGTGCCAGACACCCATCAATAGAAACAATGCAAAGTATCCGATATTTGAAGTCACGATCTTACTCTTGAACCATTTTTTCTTCATCAAGAAGAACATCAACCGCATATACACGTAATCTCTGAACCAGAAGGACAAAGACATATGCCAACGATTCCAGAACTCTTTGATGTTCCAAGCTAAAAATGGTTTGTTGAAATTGATCGGGGTATCATAGCCCATCAAATAACTCGTACCAACTGCAAACAAACTATAGCCAGCAAAATCGAAAAAGAGATACAAACTATAGACATACATGTAACCCAATAGCCACCATGAGATTCCGCCATGAGCCAAGGCACCTTTTGATACGATGGGTAACAGTACCTGTCCGAGATAATGACCGATGATGAATTTGTATAAAAAACCCATAAACAAATGATGGACCCCTTTTTCCAACATTTCCAGATATTGTTCCTTTGTTGGTGGTTGGAGCTGATCTTTTTCAAATCTTCGATAACGATCGATTGGTCCTGAAGAAATGGTTGGAAAAAACAACAAGAACTGAATATAACGGTAAGGATGATAGGTTTTGATCATACCGTCTCTCATTTCCATGATCATTTGTACCGATTTGAATGTTAAATAGGAAATACCCAGAAAACTAAGCAGTGATCCCTTACCAGATGTTAGAAATGGTGTGACTTTCGTAATTGCTAAAGGTAAAATTGCTAGAACTACCGCTAGATAAAACCATACACTCTGATTTCTTTTTTTTCGATAAGTGAAATAACACCAAACAAGTATACTTTGCCAGACCACATAGCCAATCAAAGCAAGTCCTTGTTGCCAATACGTTCCTCCAAAGCTGATGAACAAGAAAAAGAAAGTTACAAGAACTTGATAAGTTCCTAAACGTTTCTGGAAAAATAGTAGAGAAAAAATGATTGGCGCTAACGCAAAACTCAGTAATAGAAAATAATACGGCTCCGCATAAGGAATCATATGTGGGAGACTCATCACCTATTCACCTCAGCTGTCAATGCTTTTCGATCAATTTTCCCATTGTTCGTTTGTGGCAATTGGTCAATAAACGCCACTTTTTGTGGGATCATATAGTCCATTAGAAAATCGGTCAACCTTTGTTTGATCGAACGTATCAACTGATAATTAGTATCCGGAATCGCTTGGTTCAGTACAACAAACGCCACTAATTGTTGGACTTTCGACCCTTGATATTTGGGAACAACGATTGCTTGATTGATTCGTTCATCTTTAAGCAACGCATGTTCAATATCACCTAATTCAATGCGGTAGCCATGTAATTTCACCTGTTGATCGATTCTTCCCTCAATAAAAAGCAATCCGTCCTCTGCTAAATATCCTGCATCTCCTGTTCGATAGTTTTGATGCCCAGTTACTTGAAAGAACACTTCCTTCGTTTTTTCAGGATTGTTCAAATAGCCTTTTGACACGCTAGGACCAGTAATCAAAATCTCGCCACGATCACTTGCGCCATTTTTCAAAATAGATACGGTCGTATCGGACTTGACATAGCCAATTGGTAATCGTTCATACGTAGCTAATACTTCTCTTGTGATCAATATACTAGAGATGGCTACTGTCGCTTCTGTCGGCCCATACGTGTTGAAAATTTTGGCTGAAGGAAACCGTTCGAGTAACGCTTGCGCCGTTTTCTTCGTCAATTCCTCGCCACAGAAAATGAACGTAGCCAGCTCTGGTAAATGCCCCTCGTCAAAAGATGCGTCCATCAAGCAAATATCGACAAACGAAGGAGTCGATACCCAGATGTCCAGTTTTAATTGTGGTAAAATAGCAAATAATTTTTGAAAATCTTGGACGTTTTCCTTGAATAAAGGCTTGATGATCCCACCAGAAACTAATGCTGGATACAAAGTAAACACAGATAAATCAAAAGAAAAAGGTGCTTGTGCTAAAAAAGCTTGTCCCTCTTTGATTGGAAAGTCGCGCAAGACCCAATCGACAAAGCTCACCAAGTTATCATGACTGATTTGCACGCCTTTGGGTTCTCCTGTGGTGCCCGAAGTAAAAATAAGATAAAAATTTTCATCACCTTTCACTACATGCTCAAATGGATAACCAACTATCGAGGCGATGATCGAGCGTAAACAATCTTTTTGGATGATTGGTATATCTGTCCCAATCTCCCAGTCACTTAAACTAATGATCATACTAGGTTGTGCGACACGTAAAATCGCTTCGATCCGCTCCTTCGGTGTTTGGGCATCAATCGGTAGATACGCATGTCCTGCTTTCACTGCGCCCAAGAATGATACCACCATCTCAAACTCTAGATTGCCGAACACGACGATTGGCCCCTTCGTAGTCAAACGCTTCTCTAAGTAATAGCCTAATGCATCTGAGGAGTGCTTCAGTTCTTGATATGTGTGTTGCTCCTCTGCTGTCTGATATGCGATTCTATCTGGGTTTGCTATTCCCCAAAAATCGATCGCAGCCACGATTCCTTTTTTCTTCATCGTTTCCCTCCTAGAATTCGTTATATATAAATGTTCCACCTTGAATATTTTTGTAATGATACAAATAAATGAGTAATAATAGTATCGTCGAATAAACAAGGGTTCGAAGCATAAAAGTTCGCCAATATCGAACCTGTGGTTGCTGCCACCATTGTTTCATCTCTTTTTCCTCCTATTTAGATCCTTAGTCAAATTCTACTCATTCTATCCACAAAAAAACATTTGTTTTACTAACAGAATGCGCTTTACAGCTAACAGTTTTGTCACTAACTAAAGAGAACAAAAAAAGAGCCGTACGAAAATAAATTCGTACAACTCGATTCTGTCCTTCGTTCAGCTAGAATAAGATCCCCTTTTTGCTCTATTTTTCTTATTCCTCAATGATCCGACAATATAAACGACTAGTCATAAAGTAAAAGAGTAGGTAAATGACGATCAATAAGCCACAGACAAAGTATGCCAACCAATAGTCTGCCCCTTCTACATATTGAGAAAACACATTGATGGCAAATACTGCATGAGTGATGCCCAAAATCATTGGTGGAAAAAACATCAACGCATTTTGTTTATAGATCATCCGATTTGTTTTGCGTTGAGCAATCCCTAATTTTGTTAGCAATTGATAATTGGTTCGTTCAATTTCAGCTTCGGATAATTGTCGCACCATCAAGATACTACCGGTTGCGATGATCACGATCATTCCAACAAAAAGGGCAACAAAGATATTGATCCCAATTTGGCGGTCGATGGCACGCAACCTAGGATAGCGCGCATTATAATTCAAACGTGATGTTTGTCCTGTCAATTTATTTTCTGAATATTCGTTTTCCTCTTCTTTAGAAGCATCTGTATGGATCGTCCCAACTATTCCTTGGTCAGTAATCTCATAACTATAATAAATCGTGTGTGTCCAATTAGTAGCTACTTCTTTATTTAATCGTTCGGTCATTTTTTCTTGATTACCGCCAGTCACATTCCAATTGATGATCTGATATTCTAATCCAGTGACACGGTCAAAGACTTCTTGAGCAACGACCAATGTCGGTCCATAATAGGTCATGCCCTCATCTCCTAAAAATCCAGGAAGAACCTGTTGGATCAAAAGTTCTTGTTTATCCGGCAGATAGATCTTTTTCCCATAACTGGAAAAATTACGAAACATCGTTTCTACTGAATCTAACATAATTGCATGGTCTTTCTCTGTAAGTTTGATGTTTGGCAGACTAGGTTTGATTTTGCGAAAGGCGCGGTATTCTTTTTCTGAAATCAAATTGACTGGCTTGATTTCATTGCCACCAGATACCGAACCGATACTCAGGTTATAATAGCTCCCTACTACTTTGTAATGAAAGACTAATTCGTCGCTGATTTTCTGATTCTCTTCTGTTAAGATCGGTCGCAGTTTATCTGCCGTTTGAGTATCTAATTGATAAGAAACAGGCGCATCAATTTCCTCACGATGAGCAATGAGCGTCGAGATTCCAATCATTCCGCCGATCATTGCCAAAGATAGGCCAATAACTAATGTGATCAACGAATTCATTCGCCAGCCTTTTAACAGATGGATTTGTGTATTCCCAATCAACAAAAAATTGGTTCCCCGGTACTTAAATCTCGATTCACTCAACAAATGGAGCAGTAATCGAAAAGAATAACGAAAGAACAGGTAGGTCCCTAATATGCAGACAAACAATATTGAAAAGGGAAAAGCAATCATCAATCCTAGATTGACTTTTTTTTCAAATAGCTGGCTAATTGTTTCTCTGAAGTTCAATGCAGCGAAATAGCTGCTAGAAATCATCAATACTCCGATCACGCCCAATAAACGATGCCTTGTGCGAATACGCAACATTGAACTTTCCACTTGTTCTCTTTCCCCAAAACTACGATTCATGGGATAACTCCAAATCTTCCATAGTGAATAAAGAGAAACTGCCGAAAGAATAACAAAAAATACCACAACGGTTTCAAAAATGGACGGGATAGAAATAAAAAAACGACTAGTAATGTCCATCTTCATCATTCGTACTAAAATCATTTGAAACAATTTTGAGAAAATACTTCCCAATAAAATCCCTAACAAACAAGCAAAAAAACCAATGGTCATCGTTTCCAACACATAGATTGATGAAATCTGGAATTTGCTGATTCCGAATAATTGATAGATCCCAATCTCTTTTTGTCTCCGATTGAGAAAAAAGCGATTAGCACTGAGTACGAAAAAGAGTAAGACAACAGTAATGATCCAACTACCAAGCTTTAAAATATTATCTATCGAAACATCTTGACTTGCCCTTCGAATCAGTGATTGGTCATAGGTCATCGCGCTAAATGAGTAATAGATCATCGTCGATAAGGTCAAACTGAAGAAATAGACAAGGTAGCCCCTTGATTGTTTTAAAAAACTTTTTGCGGCTAATTTATAAAGCATTGATTTTACCGCCTCCTCCAATCGTCGCCTGCATATCGATGACTTTTTCAAAGAATTCTTTTCTCGTCCCACGGCGGATCACTTCTGAAAAAATCACTCCATCTTTGATAAATAAAATACGGTTGCAATAACTAGCTGTATAAGGATCATGTGTCACTAATAAGATCGTTGATTTTTCAACTTCGTTCACTGTTTTTAAATAATTCAACAATTCTGTTGCTGATTTTGAATCCAATGATCCGGTTGGTTCGTCTGCGAAAATCACCTCTGGTTCTACTACTAAAGCTCTAGCTGCCGCAATGCGTTGTCTTTGTCCAACTGACATTTCATCAGGATAACGTTTTAGTAATTCTTCGATCCCCAAAAGCTGGGCAACATGTAAAACTCTTCGGTCCATTTCATCTTTCGCCATATTTTCAACAGCCAAAGGAAGTAAAATATTATCTTTACCATTCAATGTATCAATAAGATTGAACGTTTGAAAGATAAAGCCAATTTTTTTTCGTCTGAAATCACTCAATTCATGTTTTTTCATTTTTGTGATTTCATTTCCTTGGATCATCACACTACCCATCGTCGGTAGATTGATCGTTGATAAGATATTCATCAGAGTAGTCTTTCCCGCTCCACTCGGCCCCATGATCCCAATAAACTCTCCTTCTTCAACTGAAAAAGAAACATTGTCTAATACTTTGACCGGTGATTTACTACTTCCATAACTTTTACTTAAATGTTTTACTTCGATTATTTTACTCATGCTAGTCCTCCACCTTTATCCTTAATTGAATAGTAGCACATCCTTTCCTTTTTTTCCCTTTTGATTTTGTCACCTGATCACTCACGAAAATTATCCTGGAAATTTTTTTATTCAATTTTTTTATTCAAAAAAAAATAATTCGTATTTTTCAAAAGCTGATACTGCACGTTTTCACTTTTTTTCACAAGATAATATACACCATATATAGTATACTCATTCAATTATACAGCGATAAAACACTATATGTAGCAGATAATTAGTTGCTCCTTTCTTCAATTTGTTTTATGATAGACAAGAACTATTTTTTGTAGGAGCTGAAGAAAATGAAACGAACAGATCAAGAAATGGCTGTGCTAGAAAAACAGCCTGAAACCAAAAAAATGACTGTCATCAAACGCGATGGACGCGAGGTACCATTTGATGAACAGAAAATAAATGCCGCACTGATCAAAGCAGAAAAGAAAATTCACGGTTCCTTATCTCCTATTACGTACGAAAAGATCCAATCAATCGCAGAACTTGTGATCAAAGAAATCAAAGATCGCTTCGCAAATAACGTAAAAATCTATGAGATCCAAAACATCGTTGAACATATCTTGTTAGAAAAAAACGAATATGCCTTAGCAGAAGAATATATCCATTATCGAACAAAACGTGATTTTGCTCGTAGTAAAGCAACTGACATCAACTTTTCGATCGAGAAACTGATCAATAAAGACCAAAGTGTTGTCAATGAAAATGCGAACAAAGATAGTAATGTATTCAATACGCAGCGTGACTTGACTGCTGGCATCGTTGGGAAATCGATCGGATTGAAATTACTTCCACCGCATATTGCCAACGCCCATCAAAAAGGCGATATCCATTATCATGATCTCGATTACCATCCGTATACACCAATGACAAATTGCTGTTTGATCGACTTCAAAGGTATGTTGAACAACGGGTTTAAAATTGGAAATGCAGAAGTCGAATCACCAAAATCGATCCAAACAGCAACGGCACAGATTTCACAGATCATTGCCAATGTTGCATCTAGCCAATATGGCGGATGTTCTGCCGATCGCACAGATGAATTGCTTGCTCCTTTTGCACAATTAAATTACAAAAAACATTTAATTGATGCCAAAGAATGGATCGACACACCCGAACGGCAAGAAGCCTATGCAAAAGCAAAAACCAAAAAAGATATTTTTGATGCCATGCAAAGTTTGGAATATGAGATCAATACACTTTTCACTTCCAACGGACAAACGCCTTTTACTTCACTCGGCTTCGGTCTAGGTAAAAATTGGTTTGAACGAGAAATCCAAAAAGCGATTTTACAAATCCGAATCAATGGATTAGGCAGTGAGAAACGGACAGCGATCTTCCCAAAATTGATATTTACACTAAAAGACGGAATCAATCTTAAACCAACTGATCCAAACTATGACATCAAACAATTAGCCTTAGAATGTGCCACAAAAAGAATGTACCCAGATATTCTAAATTATGACAAGATCGTTGAATTGACAGGAAGCTTCAAAGTACCAATGGGCTGTCGCTCCTTCTTACAAGGTTGGAAAGACGAGAACGGTGAAGAAGTGAATGTCGGAAGAATGAATCTAGGTGTGGTTACGTTGAACTTGCCGCGGATCGCCTTAGAAGCAGACGGTGACCAAGAAAAATTCTGGCAATTACTTTCAGATCGCTTGTCGATCATGAAAGATGCCTTAGTTTATCGTGTCGAACGTTGTAAAGAAGCGATTCCAGCAAATGCACCGATCCTTTACATGTATGGTGCATTCGGTAAACGACTATCTCGTACAGATGCCGTAGATGAATTATTTAAAAATCGTCGAGCAACTGTTTCATTAGGCTACATCGGACTTTATGAAGTCGCTGCTTCTTTCTTTGGCGGTGAATGGGAAAATAATGCTGAAGCCAAAGACTTCACTCTAGATATCGTGAAAAAACTAAAAGCCAATGCAGACGCTTGGGGAAATGAATATGGCTATCACTTCAGCGTATATTCCACACCAAGTGAAAGCTTGACGGATCGTTTTTGCCGTTTAGATACAGAGAAATTCGGTATCGTTGAAAATATCACAGATAAGGAATATTACACTAACAGTTTCCACTATGATGTGCGTAAAAATCCAACGCCATTTGAAAAGCTTGAATTTGAAAAAGACTATCCAAAATACTGTTCTGGTGGCTTTATCCATTACTGTGAATACCCAGTGTTGCAACAAAACCCTAAAGCATTAGAAGCTGTTTGGGACTTTGCCTATGACAAAGTAGGCTATTTAGGAACCAATACACCGATCGATCATTGCTACCAATGTGGTTTTGAAGGAGATTTCCAACCAACTGAACGTGGCTTTGAATGCCCAGAATGCGGCAATCACGATCCAAAATCATGTGACGTAGTCAAACGAACATGCGGCTATCTAGGAAACCCACAAGCCCGCCCAATGGTCCACGGCAGACACAAAGAAATCTCATCACGCGTGAAACATATGAAGTAAGGTTGTGAAAGAAGCGTTTAGCACTGAGTAATAAGACAGAAAAATCAAAAATGGTTCTTTCATTTTAGATTTTTTTGACTTATTACCGAAGTGTTGCTTCTTGAACACCGTAAATGAGGTTGTGAGAAAAGCGTCCTGACCTGAGCAGTAAGATGGGAAATCAGAAAATAGCTTCTCATATTTTTTGATTTTTCAGCTTAGTGTTGAAGGTCAGCTTTTCGAACACCGTAAATGAGATTGTGAGAAAGTCGTTCAACTCCAAGTCATACGAGAGATAGCATCCCTTCCTCTGGCTATTTTCTTATGTCTCCTACGACCGTCAAGAATTTTTTATAACGGATACCATTTTATAATGAAAGAAGTTTTACTATGAGAAATCCTAAACCTAAAGAATGGCTGGCTCAAGATTATAGTCATGACTATATCGCCGATTATAAACCGTTCAACTTTGTGGATGGCGAAGGTGTTCGTAATAGCTTATATGTAAGTGGCTGTTTATTTGCCTGTGAAGGTTGTTTTAACAAAGCCGCTCAGAATTTCCGTTACGGCAAACCATTCACTCCAGAACTGGAAGAACAGATCATGGCTGATCTACGTAACGATTACGTCCAAGGATTGACACTCTTAGGTGGTGAACCTTTTTTGAATACGAATGTTTGCCTACGTGTAGTTGATCGAATCCGGCAAGAATTTGGTCACAGCAAAGACATCTGGTCTTGGACCGGTTATACCTTCGATGAATTATTACAAGATTCTGAAGATAAATTAGAACTGCTCTCGAAACTCGATATTCTTGTTGATGGCCGTTTTGAATGGTCAAAAAGAGATTTCAAATTACAATTTCGTGGAAGCAGCAATCAGCGTATCATTGACGTGCAACGATCGCTTGCTGAAAAACAAGTCGTCATCTGGGAAAAATGTACAGATGCTACGCAAACATATGAACAAATAAAAAAACAAGAACTGATTTAACTATACTCAGTTTTGATTGAACACAATAAAGAATGCTCCATCTAAAAGACCCAGACAGAAGTGAATTCCGCTTTTGTCTCAAAGTCTAAGATGGAGCATTCTTTATTCTATTTCTGGTTCTATCGCTTGCGTTTCCCACAAAGGTAACACAATATTCTCATAAGTCATCGGATCTAAATTCGTCAGTGTGATACCTAATAAACGAATCCCCTTCTCTATCCCTAAAATCTCTTCCCATATCAGACTAGCTTGATAAAACAGTGCTTCTTTTTTATAGACATATTCTGGTAATGTCACTCGCTTCGTTACTGTAGAATAATCGGTATAACGGATCTTCAAGACAACTGTTTTTCCATGTTTCTGAACACGCCGGAGAGAATCTTCCACTTTCTCAGCCAGCTGACGTAACTGACCAAGAACTTCTTCTTCTGTTCTTAGTGGTTGTCCATACGTATGCTCTTTCCCAACTGACTTACGCTCTCGGGTAACATTGACCGGCGAATCATGGATACCTCGTACTTTTCGATACAACGAATACCCCATTTTACCAAACTGTTGGATCAACATCATTTCAGTACATTGATACAGATCTTCTCCTGTAAAAATACCTAATTCATGCATTTTAGGAACAGTTTTCTTGCCGACACCATGAAATTTTTCGATTGGTAATGCTTTTAAGAAATCGACAGCTTCTTCGGGGGTGACGACCGTCATTCCTTTAGGTTTTTGAAAATCTGATGCAAGTTTCGCTAAAAATTTATTATAGCTGACACCAGCCGAACAAGTCAGATGCACCGTTTGCCAAATATCAAGTTGAATCATTCGGGCGATCTTAATCGCTGATTTACAATTGATTTTATTATTCGTGACATCTAAATAAGCTTCATCAATACTAACTGGTTCGACTAAGTCTGTATAGCGATAAAAAATCTCCCTGACTTCTTTTGATATCTCACTATATTTTTGGTGGTCTCCCGGTTTGAAAATCGCTTCTGGACAAAGTTCATAGGCTTTTTGGGCACTCATTGCTGAATGGATGCCGAACTTACGTGCTTCATAGTTAGCCGTCGTCACTACCCCACGCCCGCCAGTATCACTGGGATGTCTGGCGATCACTAAGGGTTTTCCACGAAGTTCAGGGTGATCTCGTTCTTCAACGGACGCGAAAAAAGCATCCATATCGATATGAATGATTTTTCTAGACGTATCATTATGTAAAGGAAACTGTAATTCCATCAGACTCACCCCACTATCATTATACACGAACTTTTGTTCCCTTTCAAGAAAAGATCTTTCCTTAAATCCTGTGAATACGCGCTGTCTTTTCTTTGGCACACGTCTCTATTTGTGCAAGTCTACTTATTCGTTTGGACATGCTCAATATTAAATAACAATTCTTATGATTTTAAAACATCATTATATTATGCTGTTATCTGTTTGTAAAAGACTGGCCAGTCTTAATTAAAATTAATGGAGAGTATCCATGTTAAATAACTTAAAAAATAACGTTAGCCCCGTTTTAGAAAAAGAGTTTTAAAAAATCAATCAGTTCAGAACTAAATTCTTAAAAAAAAATTTGACAAGAACTACTCCCGATAATACTCTACCATCCAATCATATTGTGAGTACTTCTGATATTTTTACTTTGACTCCTGATAGTGCAAAAAAAATTGTCAGCAAATCAAATGTCCTGATGTTCAGACTCTCAAACTATTGACTGGAACGCCAGATTTTCTATTTGAAAATGAGTTAACAACCGAAGATGAACGCTTCAAAGTACTACCAGATATCAATTTAAAAGAAAACCGTACAAGTCAAAATCTATGTACTGTTCTAAAAGCTTATGTATATGGTAATTCTAATGATGCTCAGGTGTACGAGGAAATGTTGAATCGCTTTATCTTCCCTATGACTCTCCAGCATTATGGCAGCAAGGAGCAAAATCTCACAATCAAAGAAAACACTAGTTTTGTGATTGATTCTGGCGATACGGTCTCCCTTTCTTTTAAGTCGGTGACATTAGAAAAGAACGCTAGTCTCGTTTGTGCACACACATGTCCACTTTCAAACTGAACAGATGACTCAATTGGAGCATACTTCCTTGAATAATGGAATTGTCGTCATTGGGACACATGGAGGAAATGGCGGGAATGGCGGGAATGGAGCAGCTGGAGCAAACGGCGGAAACGGTGGTTCCGATATTAATAAAAAATTGGGTGGAAATGGGACTGAGGGTGCAGATGGCTCTCCCGGAACAGAGGGTGGCAACTCATCTGAATGTAAGTTTTATATCAAAAAACTTACAGGAGATACTCCTTTTGGCAGCTATGGTGGGAATGGTGGAAATGGTGACAGTGGCGGAGACGGCGAAGCCTCAAAGAGCTGCACGGATGGCGGAAACGGTGGAAACGGAGCAAATATAGTTATCTATATAGAGGAAGGAGTGGAATATATTCTTACAGGTACACATGACGTTTCACCTGGACAAGGTGGAAAAGGCGGTGCTGCTGGAAAAGGCGGGTCTAAGAAAAGTGATGGCAAGCCGGGCTCACCGGGAACAAGTGGCAGTGCTGGAAAAAGTGGTAGCGCTGGGCAAGCCGGACAAAGCGAGAATATCTCTATTTTACCTTATCGTGATCCTGTAGATTAATCCGGTTAACCCTTCTTATATCACTTAGATGCAATCAAACGAACAAGCTGTCGAAATAATTTCTGCATCAAAAAAGAGTGGAATCATCGCAGTAAACTAAATAGCTGTATTGTTCCCTTCTACTCTTTTCAAAATACGAAAACTATAATTTAAGAAATGATTCATCAATAATAAGCGGAGAGACGAAAATCTAAACCTGATTTCCGTCTCTCCGCTTCATTTATCTAGAATAGTTGATGTAGCTTGTTCTTCTTATTTCGTTTAATTATCCAATTCATGGAACTGACGATAAACTTCTTGTTTCTTGATTCCGTTTTTGACTGCAATCGTTTTGATTGCCGCATTCGGTTTTTCTCCTTGATCGATCAATTGTTGTACTTGTTCTTTCAAGCTACCTTGAAGCTGTTCAGTTGGAACTATTTCCTCGTTGCTTCCCTCAACAAGTAAACAGCATTCTCCCTTGATCGGCTGTTTTTCTAAATAACCAAGTAATTCTTCGATGTCTCCGCGTAGGTATTCTTCATGGATCTTCGTCAATTCTCGACAAAGCACCACTTGACGATTGCCGAACACTTCCAACATGTTAGTCAACGTTGCGGCTACGCGATAAGGTGATTCGTAAAAAATCAATGTTGCTTTCTGTGCGACAAGAGATGCTAGTATGTCCTGTTGTTCCTTTTTCTTTCTAGGTAAGAAACCATAGAATAAAAATGGTTGCGGAACAAGCCCAGAGGCAATCAATGCGGTTATACCCGCTGTAGGACCTGGCAATGCTACAACTGGGATATCTTCTTTGATACAAGCAACAACAAGCTCATGTCCAGGATCACTGATAGATGGCATGCCCGCATCGCTTACTTGTGCTATCGTTTTTCCTTCTTTTAGCCAGTCGATCAATTGAGGAATACGTTCTTTATAATTATGTTCGTGCAAACTTTTTTGGGGAGTTTGGATCTCGAAATGATTCAATAGCTTTTGTGTATTGCGTGTATCCTCACTCGCGATCAAATCCGCTTCTTGTAATGTCCGCACACTGCGAACAGTCATATCCTCCAAGTTTCCGATCGGTGTTGGAACGAGGTAAAGTGTGCCAAACACGTGATTTCCTTTAAAGCTCTTTTGGTTATACATATGATTCTCCTTATCAAACAGAGTAAAGGAAGCTACTCTAATTAAAAAATTTATCCTGGTAGTTCAACGACGAATACCGCAAAACAAGAATGCTTTGCGGTATTCATTGACTGTGATAGAAGCCACTAGATCCTTTGATTTAGCGTCCACTTTCACGATAGATCACTTCTAAACAGAACGCACAAGGTTCATCATTTTCACGTCTTGAACCATACAAATCATAACAAACATGAAATCCTTCTTCGTAAATCTTTTCAAGATTCATTCGGGATTTTGATAGTTCTTGTTTGGCATTTTCAGCTGGAGCTTGCGCCACTTGGTTCAATTCACGAAGATGTTCACGTAATCGTTGATTTTCCATCTCTAAGGTGGTATTTTTCTCAACGATCTCATGCAGTGCATGTTTCATCTCTACTAATTCAGTCAATGTATTTCGTAACTCTGACTCCAATTGGTTCAACCCATCATATAATGATCTCTTATCCATTCATCTCACCTACTTGGATGAAATTTTTTAGTTCATCCCATTCATATTCAACAGGATTCTCCCGTCCGTTCAGTCGCACACTAACTAAGCAACTAAGCAGGTTCAATCCTACGACTTTCCCTTTACCATCAGGAGTTTCAAGTGTTTTCCCAAAGTCAGGGAGTTCTTTTTTTGCGGCTTCATATGCTTCACTTTCATATTGTAGACAGCACATCAAGCGACCGCACAAGCCAGAAATTTTAGTTGGGTTCAGTGATAATCCTTGTTCTTTTGCCATTTTGATCGAAACAGGGACAAAATCTCCTAAGAAAGAAGAACAGCAGAGTGGTCGCCCACAAGGCCCGATACTTCCGATCATCTTCGCCTCATCCCGAACACCGATTTGTTTCAATTCGATCCTTGTACGAAAAACGGCCGCCAAATCTTTCACTAATTCACGAAAATCAATACGTCCATCTGCCGCAAAATAAAAAGTCAATTTGCTTCGATCAAAAGTATATTCAACTTGGACGATCTTCATTTCTAGTTTTCTCTCTCTAATTTTTTCTTTCGCAATCAAAAAAGCTTTTTTTGCATCTTCTTCATTTTTGTTGCATTTTTTTAGCTCAGCAGTTGTTGCTTTATGCAAAATGGGATTGATGGTTTCAGGTAAATCTTCCAGATCAATATCTCTTTTGGGAATAGCAACCGTTGCGATATGTAAAGTTTGCTGAGACTCGACTAACACTTTATCATTGTATGCATATTCTGAATCTCCGGGTGTAAAATAATAGACATGACCAGCATCTCTATAACGGACACCTACTACTTCTACCATTTGTGGCCTCCTTGATTACGCAAAATATAAATTGACAAATCAAAAAATCGTTTGTAATACAAATTGCTCAGCAACGGCTTGAAAACTCACATTGCTACGCAGTTTTTGTTCTGCTAACAAAATACGTTCAATCGTTTGATTCAGCCGTTTGACTTTACCATACTCCCCAGATGTTATCGCCTGTTTTTGAGCTTCCTGATAATAATACATTAAAATTGAAAAACCAGTAAATTGTTGTTTTTTTTCTTTAAATACTTTCACCAATCGTTTTTGGACATAGATAAAGGCTTGTGTATCTCTTTTATCTAAGTAGACAAACCATTGATAAATCAAGTCCTTAGCCTCATTAAACCATTCATCTTCTGAGATTTCAACTGCTTTTCCTAAACTGTTTGTCAAGAATGACAAAAGTTTTGCTTTTTCCGCAGAAATTTGCTGATCTTGTAATTTTTGAATCAATGAATCCTTTGACAATTCTTGGAAATGCAAGGTTTGACAACGAGATTGGATCGTAGGTAAGATCCGACCAATGGCTTCCGTTTCTAAAATCGCTAGAAAATCACCAGGTGGTTCTTCTAAAAATTTCAATAGACTATTGGCCGCACTCGCGTTCATTTTTTCTGCTTCCTGGATCAAGAATACTTTTTTCCTTGATTCATATCCACTACGACTAAACTCTGTCTGTAAGCGCCGGATCTGATCGACCTTGATCGACTGACCATCGGGTGCAAGAACGAGTACATCCGGATGTTCTTGATTTTTGATCCGTTGACAATTATTGCATCTGCCACAAGGTTGTTGGTTGTTCATATTCGTACAATATAAATGTTGTGCTAACCAAATGCCTACCTCATGCTTTCCTGTACCTTTTTCACCTTCAAAAAGATAAGCATGAGCGAGACGCCCATGCTCAAAACTTCGTTGAAGTTGTTGATACACGAGAGGTTGCATTTGCGCAAGTATGTTTTCTTGAGCCATAGTTCCTCCTAGAAATGGTGGAATCCTTCAACTGGTAAGACAAAGACTGTTGCTCCGCCCACTTCTACTTCTACAGGATAAGGAACGCCACCGTCCATTGAAATATCTAACGTTACTGGAGTAGAAACAAATTGTTTTCTTGACTCACATGTTTTTTTGATGATCTCTAATGCTTCTTCGACACGATCGTCCTCAATACCAACGATAAATGTGCTGTTTCCCGCTTTAAGGAAACCACCAGTAGAAGATAATTTAGTCGCACGAATGTTTGCATCGATCAATTCATTGGACAAACGGTTGCTATCTTTATCTTGAATGATTGCTAAAATGATTTTCATTTACGTTCACCTTCCTGACTTTCAAAATATTGTGGAAATTGGTTGATAATTGCGTGGTAACTCAATTGTAACACTTCTTCAAAACTATTTCTTGCATCGATCTTATGGATGCGGTCTGGATGCTCCTCTACCAATTTCAAATAGGCATGACGGACACGCTGGTGGAACTCTAATCCCTCTGAATCTAAGCGATCGATTTGATTCTGCCGATTTTTAGCGATGCGACGTAATCCTGTGTCAGAATCCACATCAAGATAAAGAGTAAAATCAGGAGTCGTTCCTTCTGTAGCAAATTCATTCAGTTCAGCAATCTCGTTTACGCCGATCCGACGACCCGCACCTTGGTAGGCTAACGAACTATCGACAAAACGATCACACAAAACGATTTTCCCACTCGAAAGTGCAGGTAAAACTTTTTCGACCAAGTGCTGTCTTCGAGCAGCTGCGTATAATAAACTTTCTGTTCGCTCGTCCATGCGATCATTTTTGGGATCAAGAATCACTGCACGAATCTGTTCAGCAATTGGTATCCCACCTGGTTCCCGAGTTTGAATGATCTCTGTTTTTGCTACTTGTTGTAAAAGAGGATATAGTTCTTTGATGATACTCGTTTTACCTGCACCATCAGGTCCCTCGATCGTAATAAATAAGCCGTTCACACTTGTTCCTCCATCTCTTCTCTTGCTTTTCTATTGTATCTGAAAATCTTTGTTGATCAAACTAGCGCGATCTGACTCGTAGAAAAAAATCATAGTTCACGTCTGCCTTCGACCGCTTTCATTAAAGTCACTTCGTCTGCATATTCGATATCGGAACCAACAGATAAGCCATGAGCTAACCGTGTGACTTTGATACCAGCAGGCTTGATCAATCGTGAAAGGTAGATTGCTGTTGCTTCTCCTTCAGTGGTCGCATTCGTTGCGATGATCACTTCTTGGACCTCTGCATCATGCAAACGTTGTAAGAGAGGAGGAATATTGATATCTTCTGGACCCGTACCTTCCATTGGTGACAATACACCATGTAGCACATGGTACAAGCCACGATACTCACGCATCTTCTCCATCGCCATGACATCTTTTGGTTCTTCAACGACTAAAATGATGCCACGATCTCTCGATGGATCTTTACAGATCTCACAAGGATCTTCTTCTGTGATATTTCCGCAAATACTACAAAAATGTAGATCGCGTTTGACGCTCAATAAAGCTTTGGCAAATTCATTGACCACTTCATCTTTCATATCGATCGTATAAAAAGCCAGTCTTGTCGCTGTTTTTTGACCAATACCTGGAAGTCTCATATAACTGTCGATCAGTTTGGCAATTGGTTCTGGATATTGCATGTTCATTTCCCCTTCAGGAAAATTTAAAAGGGTAAGCCCTTAGTGTATTTTCCCATTGTTTTTTCTGATTCTGTATCGATTTTTTCTAATACGTCATTTACAGCCATCACAATCAAATCTTGTAGCATTTCTGTATCTTCTGGGTCAACTACTTCATCATTGATCTGGATATCTTTCATTCGACGATTACCAGTAAAGACGACTTTGACTAGATCATTCGTAGAACTACCAGTAAATTCTGTTTCATTTAGTTTTTCTTGGGCTTCGCCCATTTCTTTTTGCATTTTTTGGACTTGCTTCATCATCCCTTGCATATTTCCCATTCCGCGCATCATTAATATCGCTCTCCTTTTCTAATCATCGATTACTGTGACTGCTGAACCGAAAAGTTCTTCAGCTTTCGTCACTACATTTTCTTGGTTTGTTTGTTCTTGAGGAAGCAATTCGATCTCGTCTGATTCATCATCAGACGCAAACGATTCTTCTGCTTCTCCATCCTTTGCTTGGACGAGATAATTTTTTCTTAGACCAGGCCAACTTTCCCGTGTGATATAGACAGGCTCTGGCGCATAATCTTTGATCATGCGACTAAGTTGGTTGTGGATCGCTAATTGAAGCTCTTCGTCATTAGCTGCGCGCTGACAGACGATTTCATAATCAAAAGCAATCACTAGTCCATTAGGTCCTGCCGCAACTGGTTCACTTGCTTTGAGCATCGCTCTCTGGGTCACTGACAAACTCATCAAAAGATCATCCCAGACTTCTTTTACTTCATTCAAGTGTTTCCTTGTCGCCTCTTTTAGTACATTATACACCCGTTCCGTAGGAATACGGTATGTACTTGGCTGTTTTTTCTGAACAGGTGATTGCGGCGTTTGCTGATTCGCAGTGACTTTCACCGTGCCATTTTTGATTTCTTTGATTTCCTTTTTCAGCTCTTGGATCTCTTGTTGCAATTGTTTTACTTGTTGCTGATCGATTTCACTAGGCACTTGCTGACTTTCATTTGCTGAAGATTGAGCTAGTTTCACTGTCGCAACCTCTAAATAAATAGTGGCACTATTTGTAAAACGCACCTCATTTTGTGTATCGCTCAAAATTTGGATCATTTGAAACAAGCGTTGTGCCGGGATTTCTTTCGCCAATGTCGTGAATGTTTCTGTTTTGACATGTGAGGTTTCCTCTAATAGATTTGGTGCTTGCTGAAACATCAATAGATCACGGCAATAAGACAACAGATCTTCTAAAAAGCGCCGTGATTCTTTTCCTGCCGCTAAAATTTGATTCAATGCTTGTAAGGCTTGTGGGATCTCTTTGCTAAAACAAGCGGATAGATACGCATCCATCATCTCATTCGTCAAACTCCCCGTGACTTGCATTGCATCATCCAACGTGATCGTGCCATCACTGAAAGAAATCGCTTGGTCAAGAATACTTAACGCATCTCGCATCCCACCTTCTGCTGCTCGTGCGATGACTGTCAACGCAGGCGCTTCGTAAGCAATCTCTGTTTGATCCAAGATATATTCTAAATGTTCGGTAATATCTGCTGCATTGATCCGTTTGAAATCAAAACGTTGTGTTCGAGAGATGATCGTTGCAGGGATTTTGTGCGGTTCAGTGGTTGCTAAAATAAAAATAACACTTTCTTTTGGTTCTTCCAGTGTTTTCAGTAAAGCATTGAACGCTCCAGTCGAAAGCATGTGGACTTCATCAATGATATAAATTTTGTAAGCGGCTTTTGTTGGTGCATAATTTGCTCGATCTCTGATGAAACGGATCTCCTCGACACCATTGTTACTTGCCGCATCGATTTCAATGACATCTTCTTGTGTCCCAGTCGTGATCGACTGACACATCTCACAATGATTACAAGGTTCACCATCTTTGCTGTTTGGGCAATTGATCGCCTTGGCAAATATTTTTGCCGCACTTGTTTTCCCTGTCCCTCTTGGTCCTGTAAACAAATAGGCATGTGAGGTTTTATGGGAAACAATCGCATTTTTCAATGTTTGTGTCACAGCTTTTTGTCCAACGATATCCTCAAATCGCTGTGAACGCCACACACGATAAAGTGCTTGATATGCCATAAGGATCCCCCTTCTTTTGAAAAATTCACTAACTTTTATTATACGTGATTTAGCCAAAAAAAACTACTATACTTTATTCGGTTGTAACAGAAGTGAGCAACACTTAGAAATAAGCCTTAACATTCAAAAAAGCTGCTCGTATTTTGGGATGTTTCGGCTAAATACCAATTTCGAACATCGTTTGTCTAGGTTGTGAAAGAAACCTTAAACTCTAGACTATTAGACAGAAACAGCAAAAATAGCTATTTCATCGTTGATTTTTTGAGCTGTGTCCAAAGAGTTGCGCCTTGAACAGTATTTATCCAGATTCTGAAAAAAAGTTCAGTTCTAAAACGTATGGCTGAATGTGGGAAATAGCTGCTCTGGTTTTCTACATCTTTCGACTGAGAGCATTTTCAGTCTCCTATGGTATAATACAAACATATACGTAGTAAAAAAATACTTGCTCACAGGGAGGACTTTTTATGGGACTTATTAAAGCAGCAACTAGCATGATCGGCGGCGGATTAGCAGATCAATGGATCGAAGTCATTGAACCAGACAATATGAGCGACACCACAGTCATGACAAAAGGTGTCAAGGTACGTAAAGACGATAAAAGAGGATCCAATCGAAAAGGTACAGAAGATGTATTGACAGATGGCACAGTCGTTCATGTCTATCCGAACATGATGATGCTTTTGGTAGATGGTGGAAAAATCATCGATTACACAGCTGAAGAAGGCTATTATACGATCAAAAACGATGCTGCCCCTTCCATGTTCAATGGTTCATTGAAAGGTGCAATCGCTGAAACCTTTGACCGCTTTAAATTTGGTGGCGTAACTCCACAAAAACAACAAGTATTCTATATCAATCTACAAGAGATCAAAGGAATCAAATTTGGCACAAGCGCGCCATTAAATTACTTTGATAATTTCTATAATGCAGAATTATTCTTACGTGCGCATGGAACGTACTCTATCCATATCACCGATCCAATATTATTCTATACAAATGCAATTCCTAAAAATAAGACGCAAGTTGAAATTGCAGATATCAATGAACAATATTTAGCAGAATTCTTGACTGCTCTTCAATCAGCGATCAACCAAATGTCTGCTGATGGGCAACGTATTTCCTATGTCCCATCAAAAAGTTTAGAACTAAGCAAATATATGGGCACAGCGTTAGACGATTCCTGGCGTGAGCTTCGTGGGATGGAGATTGTTTCTGTCGCAGTTGCTAGCATCTCTTACACAGATGATTCGGTCAAACTCATCAACATGCGTAATGAAGGTGCCATGTTAGGTGATCCTAGTGTCCGTGAGGGCTATGTGCAAGGTTCGATTGCTCGTGGGATGGAAGCTGCAGGTAAAAATGATGCCGGTGCGATGACTGGCTTTATGGGTATGGGAATGGGCATGAATGCCAATGGCTCCTACTTAGCTCAGTCCGCACAAAATAATCAAGAACAAATCAAGCAACAACAAGAAAAACAAAACCAACAAACAGCTCAAGGTACTAACGATACATGGACTTGCCCTGTCTGTGGTACCGAAAACACCGGGAAATTCTGTTCAAACTGTGGTGCTGCAAAACCAGTGGCAAATAGCCAACCAAAGCTTGAAATGAAATGTAGCGAATGTCATGAAGTAGTGGATCTTTCAAATGGAATTCCTAAGTTTTGTCCAAATTGTGGAAAACCATTCAAAGGTATCCCACTCGACTAGTTGAAAGGGGTGCCTGAATGGATGCTTTAACACATAAATGCCCCAATTGTGGCGGACCATTGACCTTCGATCCAAAAGATCAAAAATTTCATTGCGACTATTGCCTAAATATTTATACAGAAGCAGAAGTCAGTCAATATGAAGAGGAACAAAAAGCGGCCCGCGACATTAATGGGACTCAAGATCAACCAGTTGCAACGGATGAGTTCACCTTTACAGCAGAAGAACAGCTCGATCAAATGGATGAAACAGAACGTCAAGCATTTGCCGATGCTGGTGGAATGACTGATACAGAGGCAACAGCTGAACAGACGGCTACTGACGAACAAAGCAACATGGAACTATTTTTATGTCCAAACTGCGGTGCAGAAATCGTCACAGAAGCCACTACAGCTGCTACCTATTGTTACTACTGTCATAATCCAGTCGTGCTATCCGGACGACTAAGTGGTGACTTCTTACCAAATAAAGTTCTGCCTTTTGCTGTAGAAAAAGAAGAAGCAATTAAACAGTTTCTCGCATGGACGAAGAAAAAATGGTTTGTACCAAAAGCATTTTTCAATCAGGAGCAAATCGACAAATTAACTGGCGTTTATTTCCCATATTGGGCAACCGACGCTGAACTAGATGGTTCTTTACAAGCCAACGGGACAGTTGTCAGAATCTGGCGTGTCGGTGATATCGAGTATACCGAAACAAAACAATATGCCGTACACCGTGAAGGAAAGCTTTTCTTCAAAGAATTAGTAAAAAATGCTTTGTCAAAAAATACTCAACAAAAAATGGTGGAAGCTGTCCAACCATTTCCTTTAGCTAAAGCTATCGGATTCAAAAGTCAATATCTCGCTGGATTCCAAGCAGAGAAACGTGACATTGAGTACCAAGCAATCAAAGCAGATATCCAAAATGAGTTACGTGACTATTCCGAAAAATTGTTGCGAGATACAGCCAATGGCTATACTACTTTGACCGGAGTACGTGCTTCTGCAGAAATCACTGGCGAAAAAAATGAATATGTCTTGTTACCGGTCTGGCTTGTTACTTACCGTAGCAACGATTCTAACAAGAAAGTCTATTATTATGCAATGAATGGCCAAACGGGTAAAGTTAGCGGTGTATTACCGATCAGTCATAAAAAACTCGCTTTGACCTCTTTCGGGATATTCACTGTTTTAGCGATCCTCTTTATGATTGGAGGCTATTTGATATGATGAGTAAAAAAAGTCTCTCCATTTTCTTTTTATTAGCCATTAGTTTACTGTGGACACCGATCGTAGGAGCCGCTACCCCAACAATCAATGACGAGGCGAATTTATTTACAAGCGAACAAGTCAACACACTGAGCCAACAAGCGAAAGAAATCAATGACAAGATCAAAGGACAAGTATTTATTGTCACGACTACCTCAAATACTGCAGAACCTAGAGACTTCGCTGACAACTATTTAAAAACCGCAATAGGAAATGATCAAAATGGTTCTGTTTTACTTTTAGATATGGGGCAACGAGAAATCTATATCTCCACTTCTGGAAATATGATTGACTATTTGACGGATCGCCGGATCGATTCGATTTTAGATGATGTCTATGATCAGATGACGAATGCAAACTATTATGCAGCAGCCCAAGCCTATTTGACCAAAGCTTCTACTTATGTAGATGAAGGAGTGCCTGGCGGTCATTATCGTATAGATGAAGCCACAGGTAAAATCACTCGGTATAAAGTTTTGACTACCGTCGAAATAGTGATTGCGGTGGCTTTGGCAGCTATCTTAAGCATCGCTTTTTATATGATCACCGCCTCACGATACCAATTGAAATCCGGGACATATAAATACCCATTTCGTGAAAAGGCAAGTATCAAATTGACGGACAAAACAGATCGTTTAACGAACTCCTTTGTCACGACTCGTCGTATCCCTAAAGCGCCACCCCCAGGAAGCGGTGGTGGTGGCAGCACGACTCATTCGAGTGGTGGCGGTACCTTTGGCGGCGGCGGCCGAAGTTTTTAATTAAACGAAAACAGAACACAAACCAAAACATGGATCAGATTATGAGGGACTCCCTCTATCTGATCCATATTATTTGATTCTTTCATCAAATACTTACACACTTGTCCATACTTCATAGGTATAGAAATAAAATTACGTTAGATAGATAAATATATTGATTTTTAATTTCATAAATGTATACTTGATTTATGAAAGCGTTTCAAATGGACAAAAGGAGGTCTCACCATGAATAATAAAGAAACAGTTCCATCAATCATTCATTTTGGGATGAAATCGGCTTGTTACTTGCTTCTTGCTTGTATCGTCAGTGGTATCTTCATTCCCTATTTATTCTATTTATTGCACTGGGAAGTTCGACTGGGTGTCTTTCTCTTTCTTCCTCCCTCTTTAGCTGCTGTCATCACTGGCAATTATTATTTTATTTCAACTAATACAGGTTTTACTAAAGGATGTATCCGAACATTTCTTATCGCTACAGTCTGTCTGATGTTCGTCGCTTATCTATGGTTGTATCAAGGCATCATCTTCTAAATTCTATCGATAAAAAAGGAGTGTCAATATGTTAACAAAGTTTACAGAAATCATTGAGCGTTATTTGGCAGGTCCAATGGCTACAATTGCCAACCAAAGACATTTACGTGCCATACGTGATGGGATCATAGCTACATTGCCACTAATTATCGTCGGTTCGTTTTTCTTGATCATTGCTTTTCCGCCCTTACCGCCCAGTTGGGGGATCTATCAGTTCTTGTCCGAAAATGCAGCAACTATTTTATTACCTTATCGCATGACCATGTATATCATGTCTCTATATGCGACATTTGGCATCGGTGCCAGTTTAGCCAAAACCTATAAACTAGATGTTGTTTCTGGTGGGTTACTCGCTACGATTGCTTTTTTGTTGACCTTTATCCCTGTCAATATTCCTCTTGAGGCTGCGGAAGCTGCTGGTACTTCTGGTTTTGTTTTGCCTATGGCCAATCTTGGCGGTGGTGGGATGTTTGTCGGAATCATTACTTCAATTTTTGCAGTCGAAGTGTATCGTTTGACGGATAAATCGAAATTTAAAATCACAATGCCTGAGCAAGTACCTCCTGCGGTCGCTCGTTCTTTCGAAGCATTAACGCCAACCTTGATCGTGATTTTAGTCATGGCATCGATCAGCTATTACATCGGCTTTGATTGGCACACTGCCGTTTCAAAAATTGTCAGCCCTTTGATCAGCGCAACCGATACGTTGCCGAGTGTCTTGTTGCTGATTTTTCTAATCACTTTCTTCTGGGCATTCGGTATCCATGGCGTATCCATCATTGGTTCACTTGCTCGCCCCTTATGGTTGCAGATCTTAGAATCCAATACAACTGCAGCAGCAGCTGGTGAGGCTTTACCCAATATTGCAGCTGAACCTTTTTATCAATGGTTTGTTTGGATCGGTGGCGCAGGTTGTACGATCGGTTTAGCGATTCTGCTTGCCTTCACAGCCAAATCAAAATATGCTTCAAAATTAGGTAAAGCAATCATCACTCCTTCTATTTTCAATATCAATGAGCCAGTTATCTTTGGCGTACCGATCGTATTGAATCCAACACTGATCATTCCGTTTATCTTTGCTCCAATGGTTTGCGCAACCATCGCTTGGTTTGCGACTAAACTAGGTTTAGTCAGTGCTGTTACCATCACCGCACCATGGACGCTCCCTGGTCCTATTGGTGCTTACTTAGCTACAGGTGGTGACTGGCGGGCAGCCGTATTGAACATTTTATTGATCATTCTTTCCATTTTCATGTATTATCCATTTGTTAAGATTTATGATAAAAATGAATTAGCAAAAGAACAGGCTTTAGAAACTGGAACACCAAGATAGACACCACTATCTAACTAATTTGAGAAATACTTAAAGTAAGTTTGAGTCAACTTCTTTTATTTCATAAAAACAGCACCTACTTTCCTTAAAGAAAGAAGTAGGTGCTATTTTTCATTACTGTTTTTTCATTCTAGCGAAACTGATTTGTTGTAACTTATTATTTCAATACCCAGACACTGCTTGTTTCGGGATTGCTATTGGTATTCCACCATTTTGCTTCATAGGTCTTTCCTTTGTAGACGACTCGGTCACCACCAGAATATGCTTTGATTGTTCTCCATTCTTCTGTTTGTGTTTTATCTACTTTCTCCCATGCCTGAGATGTATCAGGACGTTCACCTCTGACCCACCATTTAGCACGGTATTGGATGCCGTTATAAATCACTAAATCTCCTGCTGTGTAAATTTGGTCACTGCGCCAAGTATCTTGAATAACATTTTGCTCATTGGTCTTGATTATCACTGCCGGACTTTTTCCTGACTCATTACCTGCTCCATCATAAGCACTGACTTGATAAGTATAGCTAGTATTGCTTGCTAGATTTGTATCGGTGAAATTCAAGCCTGTTACTGAATTGATTTTCACCCCATCACGATAGATATTGTAGCCAGCCACACGTAAATTATCTGTCGCAGCAGTCCAAGTGATCTGTGCGGTATTTGTAGTAACAGTGCCTTGTGTCAAACCTGTAGGGATGCTTGGTGCTTCGTCATCTTTTTCTTCTTGTCGTGTAACAACCGTCAAGAAGCCCGTTTTTGCTGATTCATTACCTGCTTCATCATAAGCACTCACCTGATACACATATACTTCGTTACTCTTTAAATTTTCATCTAAATACTCTGGCTTATCCGTTGTTCCCACTTTTACGTTGTTCCGATAAACATTATACCCTTTGACTTTTGTGTTGTCTGATGATGGATTCCATGTTAATTTGACAGAATGACTTGTTACCTCATTCGCCGCAAGATCTGATGGAATCGTCGGTGCTTCTTTGTCATTATTGTTCGTACCACCATCGATATCTCCTACTTCACCTGTCATCTCATCTCGATACTCCCAGATTTTTTTAGTCAAGCTTGGTAGTTTTTCCATTTCAAGTCGACTTTCAGCAGTTACTTGAATACCCCATTTTTCAAAGAAAGGTTGTAAGTTCTGACCACTGATTTTTGAAGCCGCAACGACAAAATACTGACGTTTATCTTGTTCCGTAGGAAGGGCGCGTTGTTCATTTCGATACATTTTATGTAAATTAGGATAGAAATCTTCACCAAATGCTAATTCCAATTGCCAGAACATTCCTAATTTTGTCCAGATATCCTGGTCATCAAATTGTTTCTGTCCTGTTCCATTCAAATAGTTGAAAATAGTTGGATAACGATTATCTCTTTCTAGACGACTACGCTCGCTCAGTCCTTTTTCTGCGCGCAGAGAATAAATGTTTACTGTGACCTCCGTCAAGTCTTTCCAATTCATTCGTGATAATTGATACGTATGACCAAGTTCATGCCAAATTCCCCATTGTCCGATAGTCGTAGGATTCAGTACTGCTCTCATTGCATCTGAGGTGCTGTTATAAGCTGTATGTTGATAAAAAGCATACATATAATAGCCAGACTGAATGGTTTCTCGCAAATGCTGGAACAAACCAACTGGCTTTCGATGGACAGCAGAACTACCATCTAAACAAGACGTTTGATTATGGAATGTAATGACTTTCTCATGTGCATTAAGAATCGTCTCAGGATCCTTTGCATCCTGGAGTGTTCGATTCGATCCTGTCACTAACACACGGTCACCGACTAGTTCATAGCCTACTGCTGTCGGATTATCGGCAATCATTTTTGTCCATTCCTGCTGGGTTGTTTTACCAAGAATAAACCGAGGAATCTTTATCCCACCTTTGATTTCAATACTTAGTTTTCCTTGCGCTGTTTGACCAGATTCATTTCGAATGTGGATCAGACCGACTTGCGAACCAGAAATCACATTACGTCCCTTAACCAGTTGTGTTCCATTTGCCGACCCTTCCGAAAAACTCGTTAAAGCAGGTGTAGTAACTGTATATGTCGGCAGTTGTGTTTGATCAGTTGATTCATCTACGTATATCTCGATCACATCATTCCCACGCTTATATATTCCGGTCGATTGATTAGTACTCGGACCAAATGGATTATCTAAAATAGTTGATCTATATGTATTTAGATTCTCACTCTGTTTGAGTTCCAGTTTAGTAGAAATATTTTGATTTGTTTGTACGATTGCAGATATGGTAGCTTTTTCATTATCCCTCGAATGAATAACTTCATCTGCAGTAGTTATATCAGAAAACATAACTATTCCTAACAGTGCAGCGCTAAATAATAAACTTTTCTTCATTTTTAAAATAACTCCCCTAAAATTAATTTTTATTACAAAATAACTATAACATCTGAAAGAATATGTTATTTACCAATTTTTCATCACATCTAAAAAAAATGAAAAAAAATTTATTTTATTTATGCTTCAACTGATAATTACCTATAAAATTGCTGTTTATATCACTATCCTTATCAAACAATGATTTAAAAAAATAAGGAAAGAATAAACATGTTTTGTATATTTTGCCTATATAATAAAAAAACAGACTACTTGAATGACCTAGCCTCTGATAGAAACAGTTTTAGAATGTTTAAGCAAATAGATTTTTCTTATCTCTGGAATGTCCGCGTCTGATATGCATTCGACAGCAAGTATCTTTTCTTCTGATGTCGAATGCTGAATCATCGTTACTTGCAGAATATTCTTTATTTGGAAAAAGATTCTGAGCATACATCTACACATTAAAAAACTTAATTCATAAACCTATTATTATTTTTGAAAACGTAGGAAATTAACACGTACTTCTGTATACCAAGCGAATAAACCTAATGTTTAGAATTCTTCGTTAACAGCCAACCAGTGATCAGAAGAAACAGTAAATCGTTTTGCTGTTTTCATGAGTGGTACATTGGTATTTACAAAAGATCAAAAGCAAAAAACAGACTATCCTGATAGGATAGTCTGTTAAACCTTGACTTAACAATGGTTTGATTATTCTGCAGCGTTTTCGTCTTTGAGACCGTATTTTTTGTTGAAACGGTCCACACGTCCGTCTGCTTGTGTGAATTTTTGACGTCCAGTGTAGAATGGATGTGAGTCAGAAGTTACTTCGACACGGATGACTGGGTATGTATTACCGTCTTCCCATTCAACTGTTTCTTGTGAAGTTTTTGTTGAACCTGACAAGAATTTGAAACCAGTTGTAGAATCCAAAAATACGACTGGATGGTAATCTGGATGGATATTTTCTTTCATGCTATTCGCTCCTTTGCCCTGCTTCATTTGCTGAACCAGAGTTGATTTGTCGATTTACAACATTTACATCTTACCATGTTTCCTATAAGCTTGCAATTATCTTTTTAAATTTCTTGTGGGATTTTTTTTGCCAAAAGAAACATCTTGGAAATCTTTAAAAAATTGTTGGTTATTTTTAGTTTTTCGCAAGAAACGGATCAATTGTTCCGTATATTCTAATGAGTCGCCAATCATATGCTTACGGAGTTTCCAGATTTCTTCTAGCTGATCACTATCCATCAATAACTCTTCTTTACGAGTACCTGATTTTTTGATGTCGATGGCAGGGAAAATACGGCGTTCTGATAATTCACGAGATAGTTGTAATTCTAAGTTCCCTGTTCCTTTGAATTCTTCGTAGATGACATCATCCATCCGACTCCCAGTATCAACTAATGCCGTAGCCAAAATCGTTAAGCTACCGCCTTCTTCAATATTTCTGGCAGCGCCAAAGAATTTTTTCGGTTTGTACAATGCTGCAGGATCGATTCCTCCGCTCAATGTACGACCACTTGGTGGTACCACTAGATTATAAGCACGAGCTAAGCGAGTGATACTGTCCATCAAGATGACGACATCCCGTTTATCTTCAACTAAACGCATGGCACGCTCTAAAACCAATTCAGAAACCCGCGTGTGGTTTTGTGGTTGCAGATCAAATGTGGAAGAAACCACATCGCCTTTGACACTACGCTCAAGATCGGTTACTTCTTCAGGTCTTTCGTCGATCAATAGAACGATCAACTCCACTTCTGGATGATTTTCAGTGATCCCATTAGCGATTTCTTTTAAGATGGATGTTTTTCCTGCTTTCGGCGGTGCAACGATCAACCCACGTTGTCCAAAGCCAATCGGCGAGAAAATATCGATCATGCGTGTTGCAATTTGTTGCGGTGTCGTTTCTAAACGAAGTTGCTTCTCCGGATAAAGCGGCGTCAATGCTGGGAAATGCGGGCGCTCTTTCGCATCTTCAGGATCTCTCCCATTGACACTTTCAACGTGCATCAATCCGTAATATCGTTCTGATTCTTTAGGCGGTCTTGCTTTACCAGCTACTTTGTCACCGTTTCTTAAACTGAAGCGACGAATTTGGGAGGCAGAGATATAAATATCTTCGACACTTGGACCATAGTTGATCGGACGCAAAAAACCATAGCCGTCTTGTCCAACGATATCTAAAATCCCCTCCATATAGTAAAAGCCTTGTTTTTCAGCCTGAGCTCGAATAACAGCTAGGGATAATTCCTTTTTGTTCATCTTACTGTAATAAGGAATCTTGAATTCTTTTGCATAACTGTAAACATCTTTTAGTGTTTTGTTTTCCAGTTCGGCCATTGTCAAATAATCGCTCATTCGGCTTCCACTTCCTCCACCATTTTGATACTTGCTCCGATTGCTGTTAATTTCTCGATGATATGATCATAACCACGCAAAATATATTCGACATTATAAATCGTTGTCGTGCCTTCTGCCATCAATCCTGCAATCACTAAACAAGCCCCTGCGCGTAGATCTGAAGCAACAACTTCAGCGCCATGGAGTTTATTCGGCCCATTCAGGATGATCATATTACCTTCTACTGAGATATCAGCACCCATTCGTGCTAATTCAGGAACATGATTCACTCGCTTCGAATAGATCGTATCCACGATCTCAGCAGTTCCAGTAGTCATCAATAATAACGGTGTCAACGGTTGTTGTAAGTCTGTGGCAAAACCTGGATACGGATAAGTCATCACATTCGCGGCTTTTAAATTCTTTGAAGGATAAACTTCGATCTCGTCTTCACTGATTTTCATGCTCACACCGATTTCTTGAAGTTTAGCAATAAAACTTTCAAGATGCTCATAGATCACATTCTTGATTTTTACGCCATTTCCTGCGGCAGCAGCTACAGCCAAATAAGTCCCTGCTTCGATACGGTCAGGAATCATGAAATGGCGGCAGCCATGCAGTTCTTCTACTCCTTCAATACGAATCACGTCAGTACCTGCTCCACGTATCTTGGCACCCATATTGTTCAATAATGTCGCAACATCAATGATTTCAGGTTCACGCGCCGCATTTTCGATTGTCGTCTGTCCATTTGCTTTCACTGCTGCTAACATGATATTGATCGTTGCACCAACAGAAATCACATCCATAAACACACGATTTCCATTAAGCGTTTTGTTTTCTGTTCGTAAGTACATCGCACCATGTTCATTTGTGACTTTTGCTCCTAACGCTTCAAACCCTTTGATATGAAGGTCGATTGGACGCGGACCAAGGTAACAGCCGCCTGGTAGACCAACAACTGCTTCGCCAAATTTAGCTAATAAGGTGCCCATAAAATAGTAAGAAGCACGCAAGCTATTGATCTTCCCACTTGGCATCGGTACTGAAACGACACCACGTGGATCGATTTCTAATACATTGTTTTCAAAACGGACAGTTGCGCCCATGATTTCTAAAATTTCTATCAATGAATGAACATCTTGAATGTCAGGTACACCTTCCAAGATCACAGGAGAATCTGCTAAAATCGCTGCTGGTATCAAGGCAACTGCACTATTTTTAGCACCACTGATCGTTACTTCACCAGTCAATGGACGATTTCCTTCGATGATTATTTTTTTCATTTGTTCCCCACCTTGTTTATTCCTCAAATTTATACATATGCTTGTATTTTATCATAGATGAAACGAAGAAACGAGTATCGTTCCTTTTATTTAAATAAAAAAAGAGAACAATCGCCGGATCGGCACATTGTTCTCTTCTATCAGTTATCTCGTTCGATCTAACTTTTATCGATTATGCTTTGTTAGCAGAACCGAACCAGTCGATATGAGATTCAGCATCTTTAACGATTGCTGCTTTACCTGGTGCTAATAATTTACGAGGGTCAAATCCTTTACCTTCGCGGTCTTTACCAGCTTCGATATATTCACGAGTTGCTGCAGCAAATGATAATTGGAATTCAGTGTTCACATTTACTTTAGAAATACCCATTGAGATAGCTTTTTCGATTTGATCTTGAGGAATACCAGATCCGCCGTGTAATACTAAAGGTACATCTGAACCTACAGCATCAGCAATTGCTTGTAAGTGATCAAATGCTAATCCGCTCCAGTTTTCTGGATATTGACCGTGGATGTTACCAATACCACATGCTAAGTAGTCAATACCTGTTGCTACCATTTGTTTACATTCTTCGATGTCTGCTAATTCACCTGTTCCGATGATTCCATCTTCTTCTCCACCGATTGAACCAACTTCACACTCAACTGAGATTCCTTTAGCGTGAGCTTTTTCAACAACGTCTCTAGCTAATTTCAAGTTTTCTTCGAATGGTAAATGAGAACCATCGAACATAACTGAAGTATAGCCAACTTCGATACATTCTAATGCAGCATCGTAGTCACCGTGGTCTAAATGGATTGCCACTGGAACAGTGATGTTCATTGATTCAACTAAATTAGTGATCATGTCTTTACATACTTTGTAACCACCCATGTATTTAGCTGCACCCATTGAAGTTTGGATAAGTACTGGTGCTTTTTTAGCTTCAGCTGCTTCTAAGATCGCTTGAGTCCATTCTAAGTTGTTTGTGTTGAACCCGCCGACAGCATAACCGCCTTTACGAGCAGCTTGTAAAAATTCAGCTCCTGATACTACTGGCATAATAAATTCCTCCTAAATTTTGTGAAAACTAAATTTGTTAAGATGATCCTTAACCAACGAACCTATTTTACCAAACATTTCACTAGTTTTCTACTAAAATCAATAAAAATGAAAATTTTCAAGACGCTTTTTTCATTAAATAAATAAAATCCACCGAAATATCGTAGGTAAAAGGTTCTCTATAAACATTTAAAATATTTATTAATAACAATTCTAATAATTTGACACTCGCTGATTTTGACGGATCAATTCCTAGTATTTTTTATTTTGATTCGCGTTCCGTTAACGAAGCACCAACAAATGCTTTGATCAATTTTTGCGGACGGTTTGGACGTGAAATCAATTCTGGATGGAATTGACAACCAACAAAGAATTTCTTATCTGTGATCTCAACGATCTCAACTAAACGATTGTCTGGAGATACACCTGAGAAGACTAAGCCATGTTCTTCAAATTGTTGACGGTATTTATTGTTGAATTCATAGCGATGACGATGACGTTCTTGAACCACTTCTGCCCCATCATAAGCTGTAGCAGTAGTCGTGCCTTTTTTGACTTTACATGGATAAAGCCCTAAACGTAATGTTCCACCAAGATTTTCAATGTTTTCTTGATCTGCCATCAAGTCGATGATGTTGTTTGCAGTTTCTGGAATCGTTTCTGCTGAAGCAGCGTCTTCTAGACCTACAACGTTACGTGCAAATTCAACACACGCCATTTGCATCCCTAAACAAATTCCTAAGAATGGGACATCATTTTCACGAGCATAACGAATGGCTTCGATTTTCCCTTCGATTCCTCGATCACCAAAACCACCTGGTACTAAGATCCCATCGGCCTCTTTCAATCGTTCATCCACATTTTCACTCGTTAACTCATGGGCTTTTACCCAATCCAATTCGATATCCGCATCAAACGCAAAACCTGAGTGTTTCAATGCTTCAACAACTGAGATATACGCATCAGGTAATTCAACATATTTCCCTACTAAAGCAATGCGAACTTTTTTCTTCAAGTTCAAGACACGATTTTCTAATGCTTTCCATTCGGTCATATCTGCTTCTGGTGTTGAAAGCTTCAAATGATCACAAACGATCCGATCCATTCCTTGTGATTGCAATAATAACGGGATTGAATATAGTGTATCTACGTCTGGTGATTCGATTACTGCTTCTGGTTCAACGTCACAAAATTGTGCCAATTTATTTTTGACATCTTGAGATACTGGTTGCTCTGTGCGCACGACTAAGATGTTTGGTTGGATACCTAATCCACGTAACTCTTTCACGCTATGTTGTGTTGGTTTAGTTTTCATTTCACCAGCCGCTTTTAAATAAGGAATCAACGTTGTATGGATATACATCACGTTATCAGAGCCAACATCAGCTTTCATTTGACGCAATGCTTCTAAGAATGGCAGTGATTCAATATCCCCAACTGTGCCGCCGACCTCTGTAATAATGATATCTGAGTCAGTCATTTTAGCTGCACGCATGATTTTTTCTTTGATTTCATTCGTAATATGCGGAATCACTTGGACAGTTGCGCCTAAGTACTCCCCTTTACGTTCTTTACGCAAGACTTCTGAATAAATTTTTCCTGTCGTCACATTGGAGTATTTGTTCAAGTTGATGTCAATAAAACGTTCGTAGTGGCCTAAGTCCAAATCCGTTTCTGCTCCATCATCTGTAACGAAAACTTCTCCGTGTTGGTATGGACTCATTGTTCCTGGGTCCACGTTGATGTATGGATCAAATTTTTGGATCGTTACTTTCAATCCACGATTTTTCAACAAACGGCCTAAAGATGCTGCTACGATCCCTTTACCAATCGATGAAACCACGCCGCCTGTCACAAAAATGTATTTTGTCATATGTTCAAAAACTCCTTCTTGTTTTATCTGCAGGAAAAGTCTAAGAAAATAAATAAGGCTCCCTATCCTTCTAAAGAATAGGGAGCGTTGATTTCTGTAAACTTCTGACCCTCTAAAAGGGTGCCCAAGGTGTATATTACAAGCTATCTAAACGAAAGTCAAGTATTCAATTACGTTTATACCTACTTGATGGATAAAAGCACTTTCACTGACGTCAATACATTAAGTCCTATGAAACGGAATAAAAATAGTGAAAAAAATATTACTATATATATCGAAATAGTTGGAACAAAAAATCTCATAAACGATCAAATAATCGCTTTATAGGAAAATTTTATTTGGATGTCACCCTTTTTACTCCTTTCCATACTCTATCAAAGCAGGTAATAGGAAAGTTTTCTCAGGATCCACTGCAAGCGAGCCACAAGGCCAAAAATTCACACTCCAGTGATGAAGAAAAAAAGCGTCTGAGACATTAGTCCTCTTGTACCACCTAAAACCGAATAAACGGCAGAAACAGAAGTAACCTCTTTGGAAATAAGGCGCCATCCACAAAAATTTGAAGAACAATTTTCGTGGATAGCGCCTTATTTCTCGAGGCTGAACACTTCTGTCACGACCTCTTCTATACTTTTCTTTGATTTAACGGGATTTTATTAGTAAAGCTCTAAATATTGTTCTCTTTCCCATTCAGAAACGGTTTGTCTAAAGGCAGCCCATTCCAGACGTTTTGCTTCCACAAAGTTCGCAAAGATATGATTGCCTAACGCATCGATCATCACTTTGTCTTTGCGCAATTCTTTGATGGCATTGTGGATCGTTGATGGAAGATCTTGGATTTGCGCTTCTTCACGTTCTTCTTCGTTCATCACGTAGATGTTACGATCAACAGCCGGTGGTGGTGTCAATTCATTACGGATACCATCTAAACCTGCTTGTAGTAAAACAGCCATTGCTAGGTAAGGGTTCGCTGCTGGATCGACAGAACGTAATTCTAAACGAGTGGATAAACCACGAGATTCCGGTACACGTACCAATGGCGAACGATTACGTCCACTCCATGCCACGTAAACAGGTGCTTCGTAGCCTGGAACTAAACGTTTATAAGAGTTGACCGTTGGATTGCAGACCGCTGTATACGCGCGCGCATGTTTCAGTAAGCCACCTAAGAAATGATACGCAGTTTGACTTAATTCTAAATCTCCGTCTTTATCGTAAAAGGCATTTCCATCTTCATTGAATAAAGACATATTGCAGTGCATTCCAGAACCGTTGATCCCGAATAATGGTTTTGGCATGAAAGTCGCATGCAAGCCATGTTTACGAGCAATGGTTTTCACGACTAATTTAAACGTTTGGATATTGTCACAAGCATCCACGACATCTGCATATTTGAAGTCGATCTCGTGTTGTCCAGGAGCCACTTCATGGTGAGAAGCCTCCACTTCAAAACCTAAGCTTTCTAATTCCAATACGATATCTCGACGGCAATTTTCGCCTAGATCCGTTGGTGCAAAATCAAAGTAACCACCTTTGTCATTCAACGTCGTAGTGATGCCACCATCTTCATCTAATTTGAACAAGAAGAATTCTGGTTCAGGCCCTAAATTGAATGAGGTAAAGCCAAGTTTTTTCATATCATTTAATGAACGTTTCAGATTGCCACGAGGGTCACCAGCAAATGGAGTACCATCTGGATTATAAATGTCACAAATCAGGCGCGCCACTTTGCCGTGGTCGCTTTCCCATGGGAAAATCATCCAAGTAGAAAGATCAGGATACAAGTACATATCACTTTCTTCGATTCTGACAAATCCTTCAATCGAAGAACCATCAAACATCATTTTATTCTCAAGTACTTTGTCGATTTGACTCACTGGAACTTCAACATTTTTGATTGTTCCTAATATATCTGTAAACATCAAACGTAAAAAGCGTACGTTCTCATCCTCAATAATTCGTTTAATTTCTTCGCCTGTGATTTGTTTCTTTACCATGGTATCCCTCTTTCTTTTTTTTATTTCATTCAGTCAAAGTATTGACGTTGTTGCAAGCCTTGTGACTGATAATGTCCTGTTTTGGCTAACCCACCTTGAGCTAATATCTCATCACGGAAAATTTGACGAACGTCGTGATCGGTCAGCGGTTTTTTACTTTTTTCTTCTTGTTTTTTCGCCTGTGCCATTTCATAGACCCGTTTGATTCCAGCCATATTCAATCCTTCTGAAAGATAATCCTTGATTTCTAATAGAATATCGATATCATTCAATGAATACATGCGTCGATTTCCTTCACTTCGCTCGGGATGAACAAATTCCTGTTCTTCATAATACCTGATTTGTCGAGCAGTCAAGTCTGTTAGTTTCATAACTGTACCAATTGGAAATACTGACATTGAACGACGTAATTCCTTTTCTCCCATCTGACGTCTCCTTTCGTCCTATCAATTGAATAAAGTATACCAATCACAAAAAAGACTGTCAACCTCCCATGTTAGGTTTTCTTACATAAGGAGCAGTTTTTTTTATAAAAAAACTTGATCCACTTCTATATGAAGTCGATCAAGCTCGTTTTTTCTTATTATTTCATTTTTAAAATAACTCATCTTTTTTTAGCCATTTTGAATTTTTATTCGCAAACCCACGTACTTCATAGCTATTTTGTTCTTCAATGAAGTGTTCATCTAATACAAGTGTCTGCCGTCTCAACTCACTTAATGTTTGTCCTTGATCACTCGGCACAATTTTCGTATAAGGAAGCATCAACTCCATCAATTGCCGTTTGACGGCCTCGATCAAGCGTTCTTTCCCCTCTTGTGTCTGAGCAGAAATCAAGACATTCGGAAATAAAGTCGGTGTAAATCCTGCTGTGTCGATCTGGTCTGATTTATTATAGACAGTCAATACAGGCATTTCTTTCATATCTAACTCATCCATCAACTTTAAAACTGTTTGTTCTTGCAAGATTCGATCAGAAGAACTTGCATCGACAACATGAAGCAAGAGATCCATCCCTTGACTTTCTTCAAGGGTTGAATGGAACGCATCAATCAACTGGGTGGGCAGATCTTGGATAAAACCAACGGTATCCGTTACAGTCAATTCGAATCCTTCCGCAAAACGCCATTTTTTCGTCAGCGGATCAAGGGTGGCAAATAGTTGATCTTTCGCATATGATTCAGCTTGCGTCAATAAATTAAGGATTGTTGATTTACCCGCATTTGTGTAACCGATCAAACCAATTTGAAACACTTCGCTACTTTGTCTTTTTTGCCGATTACGTTCTCGATGGGCCTCCACTGCTTTTAGCTCTCTTTTTACGCCTAAGATCTTGTTGCGGATATGCCGACGATCCGTTTCCAGTTTCGTTTCTCCTGGTCCCCTTGTACCGATCCCACCACCAAGACGAGAAAGCGACTCACCTTGTCCAGCGAGACGAGGTAGTAGGTATTGCAATTGCGCCAATTCGACTTGCAGTTTCCCTTCTTTAGATCGCGCACGCATCGCAAAGATATCCAAGATCAATTGGACTCGATCAATGACCGGCGCCCCTACCGCATCGGTAATCAGCTGACTTTGACGCGGAGTCAATTCGTGGTTGAATATGACAAGATCTGCCTCATAAGCATCTGCTAATTGGGTCAATTCTTGAAGCTTTCCTTTACCGATCAACGTTTGACGATCCACTTGCGGTCGTTTTTGCGTGAGTCTATATACGACTTCACCAGCTGCTGTATCGATCAATTGTTCCAATTCTTTCATTGATTCAGCAAAATATCGCTGATTTTCTTCCGTTTCTACACCAACAATGATTACTTTTTCTTTTGCTTCTCTCATGTTCCCACCTCTTTCAGCCAACCTTCGATGGCATTTTCGATCTCTGCTAGATCTGTCGGTTTTTTCAAGAGATCGAACCAATGCGCCGTCAAACGATTACGAAACCAAGTCAGTTGTCGTTTGGCATAGCGCCGAGAGTTCAATTTGATTTGTTCGACTGCCTCATCTAGAGTGATGTTTTCTTCAAAATAAGGAAAGAATTCTTTATAGCCGATCCCTTGACTGGCTTGAACCGCCCCTAATTCATAGACCTTTCTTGCTTCTGCAATCAATCCCTCTGTGAGCATTTGATCCACTCGTTGGTTGATTCTACTATAAAGGAACTCACGCTCCGTATCCAGACCGATCATATAATAATCATACAAGCACTCAGGTCTATCTTTCGGTGCCATGATACTATAGCCTGTTGTCTCAAATACTTCTAATGCGCGAATCACTTTTCGCTGATTATTCCAATGGATTTTCCCCGCTGCAAGCGGATCGCGTTCATTCAAATAAGCCCAAAGTTTTTCTTTTCCTAGTTCTTCAGCCATTTTTTCATATTTCTCTCGAACAGTAGCATCCGTTTCTTCATTTGCTCCTAATTGAAAATCGTACAATAACGATTGAATATATAAACCGGTGCCACCAACGATGATCGGCAAATGTCCTCTTTCGGTGATTTCCTTGATCAACTTGCGACCTGCCTGTTGAAAATCCGCTGCCGAATACTGCTGGTCTGGCTCGATCACATCAATCAAATGATGAGGAATCCCCATCATTTCAGTTGGCTTGATTTTTGCCGTACCGATATCCAGATGTTTATAAATTTGTAAGGAATCTCCACTGATGATCTCGCCGTTGAATTTTTGGGCAAGTGTCACACTTAACGCTGTTTTACCAACTGCTGTGGGTCCTACGATCACTAATACTTTTTCCATATGGCTCCTACTTTTTCATTAATTGTTTAACATACCAAGCACGTTCAGGAAAGTCTGTGATGAGTGCATCCACAGGTTCCTTTAATCCTCTTTCAAGCTCTTCTGTCGTATTGACTGTCCAAAGACGAATACGCTTTGGAAACTCCTGTATTTCCTGAGGATGCGCAAATGCCCAAGTTGCTTTAGGGTGAAGACCTTCAATAAAAGGTAAGGTCTTAGCTAGATCTAATTTTTTCATTGAATCACTCATTAAAAGATCCAGTTGTGCGTCTGGTTCGATGACGGATAAACGTTCTAAGGAACGAAGGTTGAAACTACAATAAGCATGACGAAACGGCCACTCATTTTTTGTCATAAGTTCAGATACTTGTGCTTCGATCCCTTCATACTCATACTTGTCCGTTTTGATTTCGATCATCAATGTTCCTCGATAATTTTTTTGGAGAAGTAGCGAGAGTACTTCTTTTAGCGCAGGGATTTTCGCTGCTGGGAAATCTTTACTAAACCAACTGCCTGCATTCAATTTTTTCAGCTCTTCGAGAGTCTTTTCTCGAACAAGGCCTTTTCCATTGGTTGTTCGATCAACGGTTTCATCATGGATAACAATCAGTTGACCGTCCTTACTAAGATGGACATCTAGCTCGATCCCATCCACCCCCACTCTTACTGCTTCAGAAAAGGCGGGCAATGTATTTTCCGGATGGGTTCCTTTACTTCCTCGATGTGCATAAATCTGTACCATAGTCCTCACTCCGATCATCCCTATTTTACCACAGGAACAAAAAAGAAAAAGCTTGGACTCATTGTAAGTGCCCAAACTTTTACTTTATCAAAATGTTTAGTTTCTCTTATCCTTGAGTAAACAATATGTTTTGTTTAGCTCCACACATCATCTTTTGAGAAAAAGCCGATTGGTTGTCTCGTTGTATTTTTCAACTGGGATTTTTTCTCATTGATCATTGCGGTCAAATTATCTGTGAAATTTTCCAAAATGACACGCCCACCTTTGTAAGCATAGCCGCCGATCTTCATCGTTTCATCCGGTGAAAGAATCACTTTGCGATGAGCGATATTTTGGAATAATTCATCTAAAATGTAATTTGGTAAATAAAAATTATTTTGTGCAGAAAATGATTGCAAATACGCAAAGTCATCGATTGTGATATAACAATCGTCAAAAGCATCAAAGCTGACATATTCTTCCAACAAGCTCGCACGCTTTTGGAGAATCTCATTGATTTTTTTATTTAATTGATTCAATGTTTCGATTTCTTTGACTTTCAGTTCCAATTCGCGTCTACGTTGCTCTTTATTCTCAAGATGACGCATTTGGATCGCCATCCCTAAGTAGACTAAGATTGCTCCTACTAATACACCGATAAAACCTGTGATAGCAATTACCAATTACGGTTCCTCCTTCTTATTGATTTCTTTTTTATCATAACATAAACTCACTTTATGAGACTAGCTCTCGGAAAGTTTTTTCATTTGACCTTTATTGACCAAAAATGTATACTACTTTGTAGGTAATCAAAATCAATTTATGTTACACTATTTCTAAACAAATCAAGGAGGAACCTTATTATGAATTTAATTCCTACAGTTATTGAACAATCCTCACGTGGGGAAAGAGCCTACGATATTTACTCACGTTTATTGAAAGACCGCATCATCATGTTGAGTGGACAAGTAACAGATGATTTAGCAAACTCAATCATCGCACAATTGCTATTTCTAGATGCACAAGATTCTGAAAAAGACATTTACATCTATATCAACTCACCTGGTGGTTCTGTGACTGCTGGAATGGCCATCTATGACACAATGAATTTTGTCAAAGCAGATGTCCAAACAATCGTTATGGGGATGGCTGCTTCAATGGGAAGTTTCTTATTGACTGCCGGAACAAAAGGAAAACGATTTGCTTTACCAAATGCTGAAATCATGATCCACCAACCACTTGGTGGCGCACAAGGACAAGCAACAGAAATCGAAATCGCTGCACGTCATATCTTACAAACCCGCGAACGTTTGAATAAAATCTTAGCGGAACGTACTGGTCAACCAATCGAAGTGATTGAAAAAGACACAGATCGTGACAACTATATGACTGCTGAACAAGCCAAAGCATATGGCTTGATCGATGAAGTCATGGAAAACAGTGCTTCATTAAGCTAATCAACCTATCAAGATCAAAAAAGAAGGCCTTCATCCTTGGATGACAGACCTTCTTTTTTTGCTGTAAAAACATGTGTTAAAACTATTGTTGCCATTCTTTGAAGAATCCATCTGCATGTTTTTGTCCCATTTCGATATAATGTGTGATATTCTGTTTATTTTTTTGGATTTCTTCTTCTGTTAACGGACGGATTACCTTGGCTGGTCGACCAAAAGCTAAAACATTCGGTGGGATGATTTTTCCTTCTGTCACAAGTGAGCCTGCTCCGATCAAACTATTCTCACCGATGACTGCATGGTTCAAAACAGTCGCTCCCATACCGATCAACGCACCCTTTTCGATTTTACAACCATGCAGCATACATTGGTGTCCGACTGTGACATTTTCAGCGATCTCAACTGGTGCATCATGATCAACGTGTATGACTGTTCCGTCTTGTATATTGGTTCCTTTGCCGATCTTGATCCAATTGCTGTCGCCACGAACCACTGCTTGGTACCAAACTGTGACATCTTCTCCTAATTCTACATCACCGATAACCGTCGCATTATCTGCTATAAACCTTGCCATCTTTTTCCCTCTTTTCATTTATTGAAGAAAAAAGGTCCTAGAAGGCTGTTCGCCCCTAGAAACCTCTTGTCATTATTCCGCTGCTTCAGCAAATTGGCTGTTATAAAGTTTCTCATAGAAACCGCCTTTTGCTAATAAACTTTCATGTGTTCCTTTTTCAATGATTTGACCTTGATCCATCACTAAGATCAGATCGGCTTCACGGATCGTTGATAGACGGTGAGCGATCACAAAACTCGTTCGTCCTTCCATCACTTTATCCATTGCTTTTTGGATCAATGCTTCAAGTCTCGTATCAACGGAACTAGTCGCCTCATCCAGAATCAATATCTTCGGATCGGAAACAACCGCACGAGCAATCGTCAGCAATTGTTTTTGTCCCAACGAGACATTATCTCCTTCTGAATTGATCTCCATTTCATAACCATCAGGCATCGTTCGGATAAAATGATCGACATTCGCTGTTTTCGCTGCATCAACGATCTCATAATCCGTTGCATCTAATTTACCAAAACGAATGTTGTCGGCAATCGTTCCCTCGTACAACCAAGCATCTTGCAGTACCATCCCAAACATGGAACGAACATCACTTCGGCTCATCGCTTTCGTATCAATACCATCAATTTTGATCGCGCCATGCGTCACATCATAAAAACGCATCAATAAGTTGATCAATGTTGTTTTCCCAGCGCCCGTCGGTCCGACAACTGCCACCATTTGTCCAGCTTTCACCTCAAAGTTCAAGTCTTGGATCAAAGGTTTCTTCGGATCATAAGCAAAATCGACATGTTCAAACGAAACATTTCCTTGGATCGTTTCTGGCAAAGGAACATCGGTCTTGTTTTCTTTTTCCTCAGGTTCATCTAAAATCTCAAATACCCGTTTCGTGGCTGCGGATGCACTTTGCAATACGGAGGATAATTGCGTCACATTACCCATTGGTTGGCTGATTTGCCAAATATATTGGATAAAGGCTTGTAATTGCCCAACCACAATGACTCCAGAAATTACATAAAAGCTTCCTAAAACTGCCATACCGATATACGTAGCGTAGGCAGTTAATTGTACTAACGGCATCATCAATCCAGAAATAAAGGCTGCTCGAAACCCAAAATGTTTCAAGCTATGGTTGACCTTATGAAATCCTTCAAATGTTTCTTTCTCACGACCGTATACTTTTAACACACTGAATCCAGTCATGTTTTCCTGAACATAGCCATTTAATTCACCTAAAGAATTTTGCATTTCTTGGAAATATTTTTGAGAAGCATTGATCACTCGTTTAGATATCCAAATTGACGCTGGAATCATGATCATTGAAATCAACGCCATGACCGGTTGGATATAAAACATCATCGCTGCTGCCATCGTGATGCCCAAAATAGCATTGACAATACCGATAAAGGCTTGTTGCAAGGCGCCACTAACTGCATCTACATCATTCGTTACACGAGATAAAATATTTCCTTGTTGATTTTTATCGAAATAAGAAACCGGCAAACGATTGATTTTTTCTTCAATATCTCTACGCAAGTCTTTCATGGCACTCTGAACAACATTTGTCATCAATACCCCAGAAAGCAATTGAGAAATACTATAACCGGTACCAACCACCGCGATCCAAATCAAACAGTTGATGATATAAGAAAAATTGATTGCCTCATTATTCACTAGATTTTTGCTGATTTCTGTTGTTGGAAGCCCGACGACATAAGGCAATGCCGCATTGAAAGCCACCGTTAAAAATGTAAATAGTAGCACTAAGATAAACGTCAATCGGTAAGGACGGATATAGCGAGCTAAACGTTTAAAAGAAGCGAAGGTTTTTTTCATGCTAGTTCCTCCTTCGATAATTGAGAAGCGGCAATGTCGTAATAAATCGGACAATTTTCTAGTAGTTCACGATGCGTGCCCATACCTACTACTTCTCCTTCATTTAATACGATGATCTTATCGGCGTGCATGATAGTACCCACACGTTGGGCAACAATCAATACGGTTGATTCAGTTGTTTCTTTTTTCAGTCTTGCACGAAGTTTTGCATCCGTTTGATAATCAAGTGCTGAAAAACTATCATCGAAAATATAGATTTCTGGTCGGCGGATGATTGCCCGAGCAATGGCTAACCTTTGTTTCTGCCCACCTGAGAAGTTTGCGCCACCTTCAGAAAGATGTTCATCATAACCGTCCGCTTTTTTAGAAATAAAATCAGTAGCCTGCGCAATATCAGCCGCACGTTCCATTTCCTCTTGCGTTGCATCTTCTTTTCCGTATCTCAAGTTTTCAGCGATCGTCCCAGTAAACAATAGTGCTTTCTGTGGAATAAAACCGATTTTTTGTCTTAGTTTACTCAACTTGTACTTACGCACATCTACACCGTCAATCAGGATCTCACCATGAGTAACATCATAAAAACGTGGAATCAATTGGATCAATGTAGACTTCCCACTACCTGTACTACCAATAAATGCCACTGTTTCGCCAGGTGAAGCAGTAAAGCTGACGTTACGGATCACTGGTTCTTGCGAATGTCCAGGGTAAGCGAAGGTCACATTTTTAAATTCAATGTAGCCTTTCGTTTTTGTTTCCGCTATGCCATTTGGATCTTCAACAATAGCAGGCGTAGCATTTAAAGCTTCTTGGATACGACTAGCAGAGACTGCTGCTCGCGGATACATCATAAACACACTCGCAAACAACATAAATGAAAACAACGCGTGGAAAATATATTCAATAAAAGCAATTAGATTCCCTACTTGCAACTGTCCATCTGCAATTTGTAGCGTACCACTCCAAATAATCAAAATCATCACGATATTGAATAAAAAGAAAAAGCCAGGTTGGGCAACTGCCATTAAGCGAAAGAGACTTTTAGAACTTGAAGCATAGTTCTCGTTGACTTTTTCAAATCTTTTTTCTTCGAATTTTTCATTTACAAACGCGCGGATAACGCGTAGACCTGATAGGTTTTCACGTAAGATACTATTGATTCTGTCTAAATTCTTTTGTTGGATTTTTGATAAAGGTTCAGAAAATTTAGCAATCCCAACAACAGCTAATAATAAGAATGGTAATGCACCAATCACGTATAAACCAAGAGATGGACTTGTTCGCATAACCATATACAAACTAACAACAAACATCATCGGTGCCATAAAACCGATTCTTAAAATATTTTGTAGAAACAACATGATTTGATACGCATCATTGGTCGTACGAGTGATCAATGATGATACGCCTAGTGTTTCATACTCTTGATGTGAATACGTTTGGATATGTTTGAACAGATCATCACGAATGTCTGCAACGATATTCGTCGTGATCCTTGACCCAAAATAACCTAAAAATATATTCATTATGATCCCGATCACAGTGATCACGATCATCAATAGTCCTTGTTGTTTCACATAGTCAAAATCATCGTTGAGGATTCCAACATCGATCATGCGTGCTAAAATAGTTGGTAGACCTAGTTCGATCAGAATAAAGCCGAACACACAAATAAAATTCAACACCAAATATTTTTTGTAGCGCATGGTGTAATGCCACATTAACTTCACTTTATCATCTCCTTTAAATATTCTATCTTGCCATTACTTTCAATAGTAGCACAATCTACTACTTTATAGAACACTACATTTTTTAAAAAGAAATTTTTCTGAAAAATATTTTCTCTTCGTACGTTTTTTCATTTTACAGTGACCGTTTTCTATACTTATCTCTTGATTTATGCTAGAATAGCAATTAACTATTGTATGTTTCATACAGAGGATCCGAGTAAAAAATATTCCAATTGGATAAGCAAATGCGAGGCTTGTCTCTTTAAGGAGAATCAAGTATTTTTCTTAAAGTATAAAAAAACACAGGTGGCTTGTCCCCTCGTTTTGTGTTGTCCAAAAAATACGCTAAATTACTGCTTTAAGCAGATAAAGGAGACATAAACCATGATTTACAAAGTTTATTATCAAGAGTCAAAAATCCGTAACCCAAAACGTGAAGAAACACAATCGCTATACATCGAAGCAAACAGCGATGTTGAAGCACGCCAACGAGTGGAAGAAAATACCCCATACAATATCGAATTCGTACAACTTCTAGAAGGTAACCATCTAGAATACGAAAAAGAAAACCCAGCATTCACATTAGTGGAGTTTTAAGATGAAACTTTCCATCAAAAATAATGAGACAGGCGTCTTTGCGATTGGTGGATTAGGTGAAATCGGGAAAAATACGTATGGGGTACAATTCCAAGATGAAATCATTATCATCGACGCTGGAATCAAGTTTCCAGAAGATGAACTGCTTGGCATTGACTACGTCATTCCTGATTACAACTATATCGTACAAAACATACACAAAATCAAAGCTTTAGTGATCACTCATGGACACGAAGACCATATTGGTGGGATACCTTACTTATTAAAGCAAGCAAATATCCCGATCTACGCTGGCCCTCTAGCTTTAGCTTTGATCACAAATAAACTGGACGAACATGGCTTACTTCGTGACGCTGTGCTAAATGAAATCAATGAAGACACTGTGATCCGTTTCAGAAAAACATCCGTCAGCTTTTTCCGAACGACCCATAGTATTCCGGATGCTTTAGGTGTGGTTGTCAAAACACCTTCTGGTAACATCGTGGCTACTGGAGATTTCAAGTTCGATTTTACACCTGTAGGAGAACCAGCAAATTTGCATAAAATGGCTCGTATCGGAGAAGAAGGCGTTCTTTGCCTCCTTTCAGATAGTACCAATGCAGAGATTCCAACGTTTACGAAATCAGAAAAAACGATTGGCCTTTCTATTTTGAAAATATTTGAGAAAATCGAAGGTCGGATTATTTTTGCCAGCTTTGCTTCTAATATCTTCCGTCTACAACAAGCAGCGGAAGCCGCTGTAGCAACGGGTAGAAAAATTGCTGTTTTCGGGCGTAGTATGGAAAATGCAATTGTCAACGGACAACGTCTCGGCTACATCAAAGTGCCTGACGGTACCTTTGTCGATGCGCATGAAATCAATCGTTTGCCTGCAAATGAAACAATGATCCTATGTACAGGTTCGCAAGGTGAACCAATGGCTGCATTGAGCCGCATTGCGAATGGTACCCACCGTCAAATCCAAATCCAACCAGATGATACAGTGATTTTTTCTAGCTCACCGATCCCAGGGAATACAACAAGTGTGAACCATTTGATCAACTTGTTGTCTGAAGCTGGCGCTGAAGTGATCCATGGAAAAATCAATAATATCCATACATCTGGCCACGGTGGTCAAGAAGAACAAAAATTGATGCTTCGCTTGATGAAGCCAAAATATTTTGTACCGGTGCATGGTGAGTTTCGGATGTTGAAGATCCATGCCTCTCTTGCACAAGACACAGGTGTACCAGCTGAGAATTGTTTTATCATGGAAAACGGTGATGTATTAGCATTAACAAGTGATTCTGCTCGTTTAGCTGGAAAATTCGTCGCTGGCGATGTCTATATCGATGGCAGTGGAATCGGTGATATCGGTAATGTTGTTTTACGAGATCGTCATTTACTTTCAGAAGAAGGACTCGTTCTTGCAGTGACAACTGTCGATATCAAGAAAAAAGAGATTCTAGCTGGACCAGATATCCTTTCTCGTGGCTTCGTCTATATGCGTGAATCAGGGGATATGATCAATGAAGCACAACGTATTTTGTTCCACGCATTGCGTGATGTGCTAAATGCCCCCGACTGTTCGGAGCATAAATTAAAAGAAGCGATGGTCGGTGCATTACAACCTTACTTGTTCGATCGTACAGAAAGACATCCAATGATCATCCCTATGGTGATGACACCGGATCAAAACTAACTTAAAACCGAGGTTGCGACATAAGTGTTCAACCTCGATAAACAAGGCGCCATCCACGAAAATTGTTCTTCAATTTTTTGTGGATGGCGCCTTGTTTATCGAAGAGGTTCTTCTGTTACCGCCGTTTATTCGGTTTTAGGTGGTGAGAACTAATGTCCTACTCGCGGTTTTTTATAAAAAAAAGTGAGACCCACAAAAATGTGAAAGAACAATTTTTGTGGGTCTCGTCTTATTTTTCGAGGGAAACACGTTGGTTTCGACCTCTGTCATCAATTATTTGGTTCGCTCCATGACAAAGCAAGCCTCATAACAGTATATTTTCGTATAGATTACGCTTTTTCAACGTTTGTAGCTTGTGGGCCACGATCTGAATCTTCTACGTCAAAAGTAACTGCTTGACCTTCTTCTAATGTTTTGAATCCGTCACCTTGGATTGCTGAAAAATGTACGAATACGTCGCTTCCATCTTCACGTGAGATAAAACCAAATCCTTTTTCAGCGTTGAACCATTTAACTGTTCCGTTTTCCATTAATAATACCCTCCTCGTGCCAAAGCACTTATTTGATTGTAACATTGCTCGTGTACGATAGAGGTGCAACAGATGTTTCAACTTCTATTCCCAAACAAAATTACATTATAATTGTACACTTGGTTGTTTTTTTTTGCAAGAAAGCTACATCATTCTTTTTCCATTAATCCTTCTTCACGTAAACTAAAGTATTGTTTGCTACCAATAATCAGATGGTCAAGAACTTCGATCCCCATCATCTCTCCACATTCCTGGATGCGTCGTGTCAATCGCATGTCTTGCTTGGATGGAAGAACGTTGCCGCTAGGATGATTATGAGCAAGAACAAGCCGTGCTGCTGAATAGCGGACTGCGTAATGGAACACTTCACGTGGATGCGCGATCGTCTGATCCAGTGACCCGATGAATAAGGTTTTCTTTAGTAAGATTTGATTTTTGGTATCGAGATAGATGCAAACTAAATGTTCTTGTTTTTGATCTTTTAGTTCTAGGATCAATTCTTTTGCCAATTCATAACTCGCATGGACAGTCGTTGTTTGACGCAACTGATCGACTTGTATCCGTCGCCCCAGCTCGATCAATGCTTTGATCTCTAAGGCTTTGACCCGACCAATCCCACGAACCGCTTCTAATTCTGCTAGTGTTGCTTGTCTCAAGAGCGCTAAACCACCAAATTTCTTCAATAACGTACCCGCAACTTCTAATACGTTATATGGATGCTGACCAGTCCGAAGCAAAATGGCTAAAAGCTCTTGATCTGATAACGCATCCTCTCCATAAGTCTCCATCCTCTCCCTTGGTAGAGACGTGGCGGGTACTGTTTGAAGCAAATTTTTTTCCATAAAAAACCTCCTTTCCCGTGCGCTCAAAATAAGATACGAAAAAGGAGGATATTTATTTTATTTTTATTTGATCAATGCCGGAACTTCATGAAGTGAAGAAACAATCGCTGTTGTCTTAGCGGCTAATTCATCAGAAGGCGCTAGTAAATCTGGCACCATGATTACTGGGATTCCTGCACCATACGCCGCTAGTACCCCATTTTGTGAATCTTCTAATATCAATGTCTCCGCTTTTTCAGTACCTAATAACGCCTGGGCATGTAAAAAGATTTCTGGATCTGGTTTTGCACGTTTGACATTTTCAGCTGAGACGATCATATCAAAACGATGACGTAGATTATTTTTTTCTAGCAACAGTTCAATGACATGTCGCTGATTACTTGATGCGACTACTTTTGGGATATCTTTTTCTTCCAAAAAGTTCAAGAATTCTAAAACACCTGGTTTTAATTTAACTTGACCTAAAGCAAAACGATCAAGCGTTTCTTGATAGGAATCGTCGATAAATTTTTGGACAGTTTCTCGACCAAAGTTTGCAAAAATAGTATGGTAGTTCGCCCAAACTTCTTCATCAGAAACGCCTAAAAATCGCAAGTAAAGATCTTTGTCATAGGGAAACCCCATCCGATCGGCTACTGTTTGGGATGCCTCATAATAAACGATCTCTGTATCAAATAATAAGCCATCCATATCAAAAATCACTGCATTAACTTTCATTTTTTCCTCCCAACTGTACAAGCAAACGTCGCACTTCCGAAATAAAATAGAGTGAACCTGTCACTACAAGAACATCCTCAGCCGTCATCTTCTCCAAGATCTCTGCAAGCCCAAATTGCCACATTGAAACAATCGTAACTTTCTCATCACTCGTTGCTTGGATATCCGACAGCTCAATGGCTTTAGGATAATCAAAAGTAGTGACGTAGATTGTTGCATCTGGTACTTCTTGTAATTGGTGTAACATTTTATCAACCTCTTTTGTTCGTAAAGCAGAGAACAAAAGATGGATATGATAGCCTTTGAATTCTTGTTTAAGATTTTGGACTAAACGTGCCATCGCATGGGTATTATGCGCCCCATCTAAAATCACTAAGGGTTCTTCACTTAATCGTTCCATACGTCCTGGCCATTGCGCCTTTTTCAAGCCATTGATCACGTCTTTTTCACGGAATGGAAGATTCATCATTCCACAATAGATTTGATACATTTCAATCGCCATACCAGCATTTTCAACTTGATGTTTCCCGATCATATGGATCGTCAACTTAGGGATTTTGCCAAATTCATTTTGGAATGAAAAAATTTCGCCCCACTCTTCTGCCGGATGTTTGTAACTGACTGTGTAAGCCTCTCCCCATGCGTGTTGTGTAGCATTTTTTAATTTTGCTTGTTTTTCGATCACTGCCAAGGCTTCAGGTACGATATTTCCAGTGACCAGTGGCACATTTTGCTTGATGATCCCTGCTTTTTGAGCAGCGATTTCTTCAATCGTGTCGCCCAAAATATCTGTATGATCCATACCAATCGTTGTGATACCCGTCAACAAAGGTTTCGCTACGTTTGTTGAGTCGAGTAAACCACCTAATCCCACTTCAATGATCGCGACGTCCACTTGTTCTTCCAAGAAATAATCAAATGCCATAGCAGTCAACGTTTCAAATTCGGTAATACCAGCTACTGCTTCAAATTGATCCATCTGCTCAACTAGCGGTTGATATTTCTTTACTAGTCGAATCAATGATTCATCAGGAATGCCTTGTCCATTGATCGAAATGCGCTCATTGAAGGATTCGATATATGGGGAGGTAAATGTTCCGACTGTCAAGCCGGCTTCTTCTAATAAATATCTTAAATAAGTCACTGTTGAACCTTTGCCATTCGTCCCTGCAATATGGATCGTTTTGACTTTTTCTTCTGGGTGTCCGACTACCTCTAATAAGGCCTCTACTCTGTCTAATCCAGGACGTGAGCCAAATGGTAATCGGCTATGGATCCAATTGATTGCTTCTTCGATTTTCACGTTACTATCCCCCCATTCCTCTTCATTATAACAAAAAAGCTTACGTAGGAAACAATGAAATCCAGAAGAGCTCTTTTTACTTAAAAAAGAGAGGCAACTTCCGTCACCTCTCCCTTTCGTTTTATTTGATTGATTTTAATTGCGCAATACGTTCATTGACAGCTGCTTGTTTTTCTGAATAATCTTTTTCTTTTGCACGCTCTGCTTCAACTACATCATCCGGTGCATTCGATACAAAACGCTCATTACTTAATTTTCCTTGTACACGTTTCACTTCGCCTGTCCATTTTGCTAGTTCTTTTTCTAAACGTTGGATTTCTTCTTCAATGTTGATCAGCCCTTCTAAAGGTAAGAAGATTTCCGCGCCAGTCAAGACCGCTGACATTGCTAGATCCGGTGCAGTTACGTCACTTGAGATCGTCAACTCTTCTGGATTACAGAAGCGCTCGATATAGCTAGTGTTTTCATTTAAGAATTGATCGATCTTCGGATCATTTGTTTTGATCAGTAACGTGATTGGTTTTGATAATGGTGTATTCACTTCAGAACGGATATTACGTACAGAACGAATCAATTCTTTCAGTACTTCCATCCCTTTTGAAGCAGCTTCATCATCGTATTCCGGTTGCACGACTGGATAATCAGCCACTACTAAAGATGTTCCTTTATGAGGGATGTGTTGCCAGATTTCTTCTGTAACAAATGGCATGATCGGATGCAATAAGCGTAAGATCTGATCCAACGTATGGACAAGAATACTACGGTTCGTTTGTTTCGCTACTTCGTCCTCACCGTAAAGTGTTTCTTTACTCATCTCGATGTACCAGTCACAGAAATCATCCCAGATAAAGTTATACAATTGGCGACCAGCCTCACCAAATTCAAATTGTTCAAATAAGTCAGTCACTTTAGCGATTGTTTCATTCAAACGTGTCAAAATCCAACGATCGGCTACAGTCTTCTCACCTGAAAGATCAATATCTTCTACGGTCATCCCTTCAACATTCATGATAACGAAACGAGATGCGTTCCAGATTTTATTGATGAAGTTCCAAGAAGCATCCATTTTTTCGTAACTAAAACGTACGTCTTGTCCTGGTGCTGAACCATTAGATAAGAACCAGCGTAACGCATCAGCACCATATTTTTCAATGACTTCCATTGGGTCGATCCCATTTCCAAGAGATTTACTCATCTTGCGTCCTTGTTCATCACGAATCAATCCATGGATCAGTACATTCTCAAATGGACGACGTTCTGTAAATTCCAAGCTTTGGAAAATCATTCGGCTTACCCAGAAAAAGATGATATCATAGCCTGTTACTAATGTACTTGTTGGGAAGTAACGTTGGTAATCTTCATTGTCTTCGTCAGGCCAGCCCATTGTTGAAAAAGGCCATAGCGCTGAACTGAACCAAGTATCCAACACATCGGGATCTTGTAACCAGTTTTCACTGTCTGCTGGTGCTTCCATGCCCACGTACATTTCACCAGTTTCCTTATGATACCACGCAGGGATCTGATGTCCCCACCATAGTTGACGTGAGATTACCCAGTCATGAACATTTTCCATCCAGCGTAAGAAGGTTTGGTTGAAACGTGGTGGGAAAAACTCAACTGCATCATCAGTTTCTTGATTTTGGATCGCCTTTTCAGCTAAAGGTGCCATTTTTACAAACCATTGTGTTGATAAACGAGGTTCAACAACTACCCCTGTACGCTCAGAATGGCCTACATTGTGGATCATCGTTTCGATCTTGATCAGACGACCAAGTTCTTTTAGATCCGCAACGATCGCTTTACGTGCTGCAAAACGGTCCATTCCTTGATACTTACCTGCTAATTCATTCATCGTGCCATCTTCATTCATGACATTCACTCGTGGGAGGTCATGACGGTTACCGACTTCAAAGTCATTTGGGTCATGTGCGGGCGTGATTTTTACAACCCCTGTTCCAAATTCCATGTCGACATATTCATCTGCTATGATCGGTATTTCTTTATTCACTAGTGGTAAAATGACTTTCTTACCAATCAATGCTTGGTAACGCTCATCTTCTGGGTGAACAGCGATTGCCGTATCACCAAGCATCGTTTCTGGACGGGTCGTTGCGATTTCCACCACACCTGAACCATCAGCCAATTCATAGCTCATATGATAAAAGGCACCTTCGATTTCTTTGTGGATCACTTCGATATCAGAAAGAGCTGTGCGTGCTTGTGGGTCCCAATTGATGATGTATTCGCCACGATAGATCAACTCTTTTTCGTATAGGCTAACGAATACTTTACGAACAGCTTCAGACAAGCCATCATCTAAGGTGAAGCGTTCACGGCTATAATCCAAAGATAAACCCATTTTTGCCCATTGTTCACGGATATGACCGGCATATTCTTCTTTCCATTCCCATACTTGATCAATAAATTTTTCGCGACCTAGATCATAACGAGAAACACCTTGCTCACGTAATTTTTCTTCTACTTTTGCTTGTGTTGCGATCCCTGCATGATCCATCCCTGGTAACCATAACGTATCATAGCCTTGCATTCTTTTTTGACGAATCAACATATCTTGCAATGTTGTATCCCAAGCATGACCTAAATGGAGTTTACCAGTCACATTGGGAGGTGGGATAACGATTGAATAAGGTTTTGCTTTTTTGTCGCCACTAGGTTTGAACAAATCTTCGTCTAACCAGTTTTGATAACGCCCCGCTTCAACTTCTTGCGGATTATACTTTGTCGATAGATTCTTTTCTTCCGTCATACTGTCTTCCTCCTTTGAAATAAAAAAAACGCCCTAAATACTTTCGTATTTAGGACGTATAAATTACGCGGTACCACCTAATTTGTAATAGTTGCCTATTACCTCTCAAAGTGAGTTAACGATCACTACTCGTTCATCTCTACTCGATTCAAGACAAAAACTCCCAAGCTACCTTCACTAGCTTTCGTTAAGAACGTTCCACCATTCGTTCTCTCTCTCTAAACGTCGGACTAGTTACTCCTCTTGATCAACATCTTGACTCATTTTACAATGGTTAGTAGCCAAAGTCAATAAAAGCTCTTGATGAATCGCTGTTCGATTCACATAAAAACGCCACTTTTGCACGATCTTCCCACTTAGTTTTTACTTGGAAGGAAAGACTTGCGAATAATTTTCATCAAAATAGATCAACGTCTGTAGTTCAGTTGTCAGATCGATGTATTGCATATGGACATGTGGCGGAACGTTGACACGATCTGGTGCAAAGTTCAAGATCGCAGTAATGCCTCCTTTGACGATTTCGTCGATGGCTGCTTGTGAATACTTACTTGGAACAGTTGATATCGCCACTTTGATTCCTTCTTTTTCAACGATTTCACTAAAGCGATCCATAGGATAAACCATCACACCTTCGATTTCTTTTCCGACGATGGCTGGATCATTGTCAAATACACAAACAATATTCAAATTTGCATTTCTTCTGAAATTGTTGTGTTTCAATGCTTTTCCTAAATTCCCAAAACCAACTAAAGCGATTCTTTTTTCTTCCTCTGTGTTCAAAATTCGATCAAATACTTCAATCAAATAGGGAACATCGTACCCATAACCGCTTCGTCCTAATTCTCCTAAATGAGAAAAATCTCTGCGGATCGTGGCAGAAGGTACTTGTGTGATCTCACTAAATTCATTTGATTTGATTCGTTGAACACCAGAATCATTCAACATATTTAAATAGCGCAAATATAAAGGCAACCGTTTCGCTGTTGCTTTGGGTAACGTTTCTGATTTTTCTCGCATATCGTTTCTCCTTGTTAATCATTTCACATAATTTTAGTTTAGCATGGAACAAGGAACCTCGCAATAGGAGGAAACTTAACTCCATGAAAAACAAGAAAAATAAGGTACCATCCACAAAATTTGACATACAATTTTCGTGGATGGCGCCTTATTTCTCGAGGCTAAACAATTGTCTCGTCCTCTTTCACGTGTCTACTTCTTGAGTCTGGATCTTTTATTACGAGTGATCGACTCGTACAAGAAGTACAAGTTCCTTCGTTTAAAGTAAATCAGAAAATTCTTCTACTTGTTCTTTTGCTGTTTCTGTGTGGATCGTTTCGATCTTTAAGCCTGCCAAAGCACGTTCGATCATCCCATCGATATCCAAACGTTCTTCGTATTGATGCACTTTTTCTAGTCGTGGACGAGTCTTAGGCTGTGGCGGTGCAAAAATCGTGCAGCAGTCTTCAAATGGTTGAATGGACAAATCAAACGTATCGATTTGTTCAGCCACTTCGATGATCTCTAATTTATCCATCGTCGCTACAGGACGAATGATCGGTGTATTCGTGACCTCATTGATTGCCACCATACTTTGGAGTGTTTGGGAAGCCACCTGTCCTAATGATTCACCATTTAAAATCACTAGTCCATGACGAATACGGCGGATCTCATCTGTCAAACGAAGCATCATCCGACGTGTGATCGTCATCCAGTAGCCTTGGGGCACCACTCGTTTGATCTCTTCTTGCACTTCTGTAAACGGTACTTCGATAAATTCGATTTTACCAACATAGGGTGTCAGCTTCACTGTTAAGTCTTTCGCTTTTTGCAAGGCTTGTTCACTCGTGTAAGGTGGACTAGCAAAGTGGACAGCTTCAATTTCTACCCCACGTTTCATGGCATAATAACCGGCAACTGGAGAATCGATCCCTCCAGAAAGCATCAACATACCTTTTCCGCTTGTACCGACAGGCAGACCGCCAGCTCCTTTGATCGTTTCATAGGAAAGATAAGCCCCATCGCGGCGGATTTCCACACGCAACGCAATATCTGGCTTTCTCATTTGTACTTGGATATCCGGAAAAACATCGATGACTGCATTTCCTAATGCTTGGTTTAGTTCATTGCTGTCCAATTCAAAGCTATGATCACTACGTTTTGCAATGATCTTGAATGTTTCTTTTCCTGTATAGATTTCTTGCATGATTTCCTGAACCGCTTGTTTTAAACTTTGTACTTCTTTTTCTACTCGTACGCTAGGTGAAAAGTTTTGGATCCCAAATATCTTCGCTAACTTAGGGATAACTATGTCTCCGTCTACACCATTCAACAGTAGATGCATCCGATCACGCTCTGCGTGGATCTTGATTTCAGGAAAATCGCTCAATGCCTGTCTGACATTTTGTGCCAACTGCATAATAAAACTTCGACGATTTTTTCCTTTTGTTGAAAGTTCACCATAGCGAACCATGATTTCACTGTACTTCACAAAAACACTCCTCTGTTTCTTAATTGATGACTGAAAATTTCTTGTACAACTGTTTAAAGATGATCATGAATTGTTCGACTTCTGCCATCGTATTGCTTTCATCTAAGCTGACGCGAATCGCTGAAGTAGCTAAATCATTGGGTACTTGCATCGCATGCAGCGTACTACTTGCCATGTGCTTTCTAGAAGAACAAGCGCTTGTCGTAGAGACAAATATTTGTTTTTCTTCTAATGCATGGACCAATACCTCACCACGAATACCTTTTAATGAAAAGCACAAAATATGGGGTGCGTAATCTTCACCTTCAGAAAAAATCGTTACTTTATCATACGTATGTAAAGCTTCAATCAATGCTTGTTTAAGATAGGCAGTTTGGTTTGGTTTTTGTGCTTTAATATCTAGAGATAAACGCAGCGCTTTTGCCATCGCGACGATCCCCGGCACATTCTCTGTTCCACTCCGTTGATTTTTCTCTTGTCCGCCTCCAGTGAACAGCGGTGCTAAACGTCGGCCTTTTTTCCAATAAACAAAACCAACACCACGAGGCCCGTGGAATTTATGGGCAGAAAAAGTGGCAAAATCCACACGTTCTGTCAACCATTCCTCTAAAGGAACTTTACCAATCGCTTGTACCGCATCCACATGGAAATGGATTTTAGGAAAATCATTTAAAAAACTACTGATTTCTTTGATTGGTTGAATCGCACCTACTTCATTATTCACTGCCATAACGGAAACCAAAATTGTTTCTTTACGTACTAATTTTTTCAACTCATCTACGCGGACGATCCCTCTTTTATCGACAGGAGCAATACTCACTTCGATACCGAGTTTTTTTAACTGCTCAGCTGTTTCACTGACAGCAGGATGTTCAACGCCTGATATGATCATGTGGTTACCGTAACCTAGTTTTTCAAGCATCGTTCCTTTAAGCACCCAGTTATTTCCTTCTGTTCCACCTGACGTGAAATACACTTCTTCCGCAGACACAGCAATCAGTTCAGCGATTTGTTTTCTCGCTTGTTGTAGCAGACGGTTCGCCTGATTGCCTAAATCGTGTAGACTTGATGGATTCCCGATGATCCGTTGACTTGTTTTGACATACGTATCCAAACTTTGCGGATAGATCGGTGTTGTCGCACTATTATCGAAATATATCATATTTAAACCTTCTTTTTTTGAAATTCTTACCTATTATAACGGTTGTCCCTTGTGCTTTCAAGTGGCGTTTTCTCCGAGTTGGACTCTATAAAAAATCGCTCGAATCAATGTATTCCCTGCCCAACAGTTACTCATCAATGACTTCCAAAAAAAGACAACACTCGGCACTTGCCTGTGTTGTCTTTTTTGATCGCAGGATTATACTAAATCAGGATGATTGAAGTAAAAATCTTCGATTCGTTTGAATGCACCTGGTTCTGTGCGCTCTAATGCTGTGCCGATCTCATCCAAAGCCTCTTGATAGTGATATTCTTTATTGAATAAGTAATAACTCTTTTCAATGGCTTCTTTCACTTCTTCATGTGTGTGACGGTAACGGTTCGCATATTGCAACATTTGTTCGGTTAATGCTGCTGCATCCACTAGATCGTGGGTTTTCTTATCGAGTAACTCTAGATCTTCTTCACATAATGCTACAAGACGTTCGACCTCATCCATGTTGACTCTGATTTTATTCAACACAGTACTCAATTCTTCGATACGTTCTGTTGCCACAAAGAAAAACTCTAGATAATCATTTGGCAAACCTGGTAAACGTTGTTTTTCAACAAACCGTTTAAGACTGCGCAATTTAAATTCGAATGTGTCGATTTTTTCTTGCGCTTCTTTTTCACCTTTTCTTAGTTCGTGTAAAGAATCGCTGATTTCAACCTGTTGGTTTTCAATATCTTCTAATACTTTGAAGACTTTCTTATAGAACGTTCTTACTTCTGAGTAAGGCACTTCATGTTGTTGTAACTGTGGTTTGATTTGTTCGTTTTGACGTTCGATTTCTTCCACTTCTGTTTGGAAACCACGTACACGCCCGATTTCGTTATGGTTCAATGTATAACTTTGAGCGGTATGATCTAATTCGATCAATAATTGACGATTGTTTTTCGTCGCATGTTTGATATATTGTTCGATCGTTGCTTGATTTTTAGTCACAAATACTTGTGCTTCCATCTCACGTTCTAAAATATCGTATAATGCATCGATCAGATTAGCCGTTTCACGATTTTCAAATTCAACAGTTTCAACTTCCGTTTTCTCAATATTGATCAACGAACGTTCGATTCGACGATTGATCGTTTCGATATCGCCAGACAGGCTTTCTTCTGGAAAAACATACTCCTCTTTGATTAAGCGGTCATAGGTCTCTTGAATCTCTTCCACTTGCGCCGGGAAAGTCGTATTCAAATCTTCAAATAATGGCGGGATTTTTTTCATTAACGCATCCACTTCATACGTGTGTTTTTCCGCTTTATCCAGCACTTCACGGGCTTCAACTGGATCACCTGAAGTATTTAACGTAACAAATTGTGTAAACTCATTTTCAATCGTTTTCACTTGCTTCTGTAACTCAGGTAAAGCTGGACCGTATTGCTGTTCTTCTTCTCGGATCGTTGCTTTTAGTTCCTCATAAACGTCTAAAGCTTGTTGAACAGCTAAGGAATTACGTTCTTCTGTTTCACGCAATTCTTTTAAGCCGTCACGAATCTCCGCAACTTCTTTTTCCATTTGGTTCATGGTTGCTTCGGCTTCTTCTACTGCTTTTTTCCCTTTTAAGAATCTAAAGCTCTCGTTGAGATTTTCAACTTCAAAGATCTGACTTTCTAACTCGGCAAATGATGAGGTAGAGATGTCATTCCATTTTTGACTCCATTCACGAAAGGTATTTTGGCTTTGCCCCACTAGATGCATTTTTTTGACATCGTCAACTTCTTCAATCACAGGCAAGTCGAATAATTCTTCCTTGCGTTTTTCTAAGACGTCCAATCGATCTTGGTTTTTTTTCTTCATTACGTAACTAACCAAAAAAGCCAGAATGGCGACTATAATGATTGCAATGACGATCCCGATGATAACATTATTTCCCATTTAAGGTTCCTCCGTTTTCAATATGCATCTACTGTCTCTATTTGTTTGTGATCAGACGAATCTGATTTGCATAACATTGTAAATACGTCTTTCGTGCAAAAAGACATCTATTTTATATTATAACATACTATGTTCAGTCATACACTACCTACATAAAAAATCTTTTTTGCTATCTTTCTACCAACTAAAATGAGAAGACCTTATCAAAGACTCGTTGAAGAATTTTCTTCGGCAAACTTTACTCGCTCTGCCTTCTTCATTTGTTCATTGATTTCCTTTGCGATCCTTTCTTCAGGTGCATAATCCTTTTGCCAATTGTCTGGCTTCAATACTTTGTTTGTAACAGGATCGTAGTGAGGTTTTCCATCTGGAAACAGTTTTCCCATATTCGCTTGATGGACAATATCAAAAATCCTCGTAGGATCAACGCCCAGCAAAGAAAAAGAGCCATACGTAAAATAAAGCAAATCAGTCAGCGCATCTACTTGCTCAACGAGACTTTCCTCTCCCCAATTTTGTTTTGTGAGAATCTTTTTTTCTGCTTGATCAAGTGCATCATGCAAATATTGGACGGAATCATGCAATTTTTTTGCATCACCGTCACTGGCTGCTGCCACAAATTCAACTAACTCTTCGATTTTAAAACCCGCTCGGTCATCGGCATGTTTTTTTGTAAATGCAGTGGGTCGCTCTGGTATTCTTGGATCGAACGTCCGATGGAATCGTTCTACTTTTTGATAAGGTGTTTCTGGCTCCATAACGATTTTAGTCCTCCTAACTGACACACATTCAATCAACTATCCCAAAATGCTTCAAACCTATATAAATACCATCTGCTTCATTCGAAGCCGTGACAAAATCAGCTTGCTGCTTCACACCAGTTGGCGCATTGCCCATTGCAACACCAATTCCAACTCCTTTTAGCATTTCAACATCATTGTAATGATCGCCAAACGCCATGATTTCGGACAATGCAATTCCTTTATTTGTCGCAAATTGTTGGATTCCTAACAATTTGGACCCTCCTTTAGGAATAATATCGACCGTATAAGGATTGGAACGTTGGAACGAACACTCTGGGAATCGTTGGTCAAGCTTTTCTTGCTCAGATGTTTGGCTCAATAAAATACATTGATAAATCGGCTCGTTTAAGATCGCTAATGTTTCATATCGTTTTCGTTGCCGATGGGGACTGAACACTTGCAAGATTTTTTTCAATAGACGTACAGGGAATTTTTTGGGTAAGTGATTGACGATTTTTTTGATGATGATCGATTGTCCTAGCATCATTGTCGTTGAACCATCTAGTTGATCTCGCCCACCAAAAATGATTTGTCGGTGATGGGCATCCGAAAAGTGGACGATATCCGCTAATACTGTTTTATCAAAAGGATGGTCGACGATCGTTTGATCACGGTCAAAGACTAATTGACCATTATAGACGACGAACATGTCTAGTTCAAGTTCATCGATCACTTCTTTGATTCTTACAGGGCTGCGCCCAGTGGCAACACCGCATAATATGCCCTTTTTTTGTAGTTGATCAATCGCATATTTAGTTGAAGCCAACGCTTTTGCTTGGTTGTTGACTAATGTGCCATCGATATCAAAAAAAACTGCTTTGATCATGTCGTTCCATCACCCCTTCCGATTATTATTTAGTAAAAATTTCTAGTTGAACAGTTTCATTTCTTATTGGTAAGGCGTGCTTGCTACTTTTTATATAGAGTGGTTACAAAAGCCAGGTCTTCAAAACAAATCGATTTGTTTTGGGTTAAGCTCATCTGGTTCGATCCCTAAGATTTTTTGTAATGCCAAAGCATTTTCAGCCGCATCTCCACCAGAGTTATTATTGAAGATCACCCCAACATGTTTTGTTGCACCGTCTACTTTTTTGATGGCTGCTGCTAATTCCTGTAATTCTTCTTCAGAATAGCGATACAACGTTCTTTTTTTACGCCAATCCTGATCATTTGCTTGCCAACCTTGCTCATTTCTTCCATGAAAACGGAAAAGGGTAAAATCCGTATTTGTCACATAAGGATCGAAAGGAATCGTCGTATTCAATAATTGTGGTTCATCAATGATTGCTAAGGAAAACATTGCACGAGTCATAAACTGTCTCGTGCGTGACAGAAATTGGTCGCTGTACCAAGAATAGTCACGTAACTCAATAGCTACCGGATAGCCATTGAACCATTTTCTTAGTTTTCTTAAATAGGCAACATTTTCTTTGGTGCATTTAAATGAAGCAGGGAATTGAACTAAAAAACAAAAGAGTTTACCTGACTCGCTCATCGGTGCCATCACATCTAAAAAGCGTTCAATCATCTCTTCTTCGGATTGATAATACTTCTGCCAGTCGCCTTGACCACTGATTCCTTGGTAAGCTTTCATCACGAAGCGAAAAGATGCTGGTACTTCATTCACCCACTTCTCCACAGATGACTTTCTTGGTATACCATAATAGGCGGTATCTAATTCGACTAATGAAAGGACACTCGCATAATCGTAAAGAGTATTATTCTTTTTTCCTGTTAATTTTTCATGTTCTTTAAATGAAGTCAAGCCAATTTTGATCACGACGAATCACTTCCATTCGTTTAAATTCATTTTATCTTTGTTCCCAAATTGTTCTGTTTGATTCATTCATAGCAAAACTCTTTTATATAGTATACAATAAGCTAGAAACCCTATGCAAAATTATTCGTGAGGAAGTTCTGAAAATGAAAAAAATTCTTATCTTACACACAGGCGGCACAATCGCCATGAAAGAAAATTCTTTAACAGGTGGTGTGAGTCCAGATGTGGCTAACCCACTATTAGATGCAGAAGTAACGATTCCAGAAAATGTTGATTTGATCATGGAAGATATCTTTAATCTTCCTTCCCCGCACATCATGCCTAAACATATGTTACAACTTAAAGAAAGAATCAATCAAGCCGTTCTTTCTGACATCCAAGGTGTCGTGATCACGCATGGGACAGATACGTTGGAAGAAACAGCATTTTTTCTAGACTCAACGATTGGTGATAAATTACCGATCGTCTTAACAGGAGCGATGCGTTCAAGTAATGAGTTAGGTAGCGATGGTCTATATAATTTTGAAAGTGCGATTCGGGTAGCAAGTTGTGATGAAGCAAAAGACAAAGGTGTTTTGGTCGTGATGAACGATGAGATCCACTCAGCACGCTATGTCACTAAAACCCACACGACTAATGTTGCTACTTTTCGTACTCCTACGTTAGGACCAATCGGTTTGATCACTAAAAATCGTATATTGTTTATGCAAGAATTACTTGAAGCGCAAAGACTAGATATCGCATCAGTCAAAGGAACGATCCCAATCGTCAAAGCCTATGCGGGTATGCAAGGTGATTTATTAGAAGCACTTGCCCATTCGAAAGTCGACGGTCTGGTCATTGAAGCTTTAGGCGCTGGGAACCTGCCTCCGCAGGCATTAACAGCATTAAAGAAACTCTTGATACAAAAAATACCAGTAGTCTTGGTTTCTCGTTGTTTCAACGGAATCGCTGAACCCGTCTATGATTACGAAGGTGGCGGAAAAGAACTCGCAAGTATGGGCGTTATTTTTTGTAATAGTATCAATAGCCAAAAAGCTAGAATAAAACTTTTGATTGCCATTAACGGTGGCTTGTCAGAAGAACAGTTGATCAAATTTATGACACAATAGAAATCAAATTGAGTAATACAGGGCTTGCTCGCCTCTTCATATGGAAAACTCAATAGACGCTACAATCACATCATTGTTAAACGGAGTTCCAAATGAAACTCCTTTGGAAATAAGCGCGAAAAAACCAAAAATTGGAAGAACAATTTTCGGTTTTTCGCGCTTATTTATCGAAGCAAAATATCTCACAATCTTATCTCACTCGATTTATTTTGTTTCTTCATTTTTCTCCCATAAGATATTCGCTGCACAATAAAGTTGCTCTTGCATTCTGATCTCATGTCTCGTTTTTACCTCTGTTCCAGACACCGTTTGTTCATAATGACTCTCGATCTCATTGCCATATTCAACTTCTTTATCAAAACGGATCAACACATGTTTAGGTGTATGTGTTGTCAAAAAATCGTAACCTAAAACATCAATGATCCAGTTGAAGTACATCGCATTGTTCACATGTTGATTGCTGTCAATATCATAAAATCGCACACGATATGGCAACATCAAGCCTGATTCGATTGGCTCGATTTTTTCTTGTCGTTTGATTTTCTTGATTTTTTCACTTTCAAAAGGTGCAATGATTTCTTCATTCACACTACTCATCTTACGGTTCACTAGATCCATCAAAACAAATACTGATTCGATTTCAACTAATTCATTTCCTTCCTCATCATGAATCCAAAAATTACGATAACAAAAGAATTTATTATACTGCATCGCTTGTGTGGTAACATCGATTTTTTCACCGACATGAGGCAAGCGATTGATGTTCATCGAATAGTTCGTGATTACCCAAGTCAAGCCAAAGCTACTGACAAAGTCGGTTCCTCGGCCTAAATGATCACTTTGTTCTTCCGAAGTCTTGATGACCACACCCAGCATGGACGGAAAAGTCATTGTTTTGTTGATATCACATTCATAATAAGATACTTCATGTTTTTTTGTATATTTTTGTGCCAAAAGAAAACCTCCAATTACTTCTTCATTAATATATGATCGACCTGTGTCCCATAACTCTCTCCAAACATATTGAGATGCGCCAACAAGTAATAGAGTTGATAGAGTGGCAAACGACTCTCCCAGCCCTCTTCCAATGGCCAGCTTTCTTGGTAAGCTTCCAGGAATTCAGGACGAAAGCCACCGAACAACTGACTCATCGCAATATCTTGCTCGCGATTCCCATAAGAAACTGCTGGATCGATAAACACTGGTCTTCCTTGCTTATCATAGAAAACATTACCACTCCATAAATCTCCATGCAAGAGGCTAGGCGTAATCTTCCGATGATCGTCACGATTTAGTAGTTCTTTTTTTAACCGTTGATACTCTTTTTCACGTGTTTCATTCCATCGATTGTTTTTCTCCGCTATGTCGATTTGAGCCTCCAAGCGATTTTTGAAAAAGAAGGTCCACCAATCTTCTTCAAATGTATTGAGCTGTGGTAAACTCCCTAGATAATTGTCCTTGCGAAAACCAAACTGTGGTGCAGTTGAACGATGGATTTTTACTAAGTCTTTTGCCAGTTCTCGAGGATCACCTTTCCCTGGTTCGATCCATTCCATCAATAGATAGGCACCTTCATTTGTTTCGCCTAACATATAAGTTTCAGGTACTCGTACATGTGGTGCAAGCTCTTTCAGACCATCCACTTCTGCTTCAAAAAAGCGTTTGGTCACATGAGGATGGATTTTTAGAAAATAGGATTTTTGCTGTTCATCAATTCGATAGTTTTGATTCACATCTCCCCCAGTAATCGGTATCACTTTACCACTCAAACGAATCTCTGTTAACACTTCTTGGATATCCATTTTCACTCCTCCTTGCTATTTCACAAGATCGATGATTAATCGATCAAGTACGCCCGCAACAACTCCTATATCATTTTAAAGTATAACACAGGTATTTATAAAATCCTGAAATCAAGAAATCAACAAAAAACAGATACAGAAAACTATCAAGTCTCTGTATCTGTTTTGATTGATATTGAAATTAAGCTAATGCCCCCATTGGGTCCCAAGGAGCTAATAAAATTGGTTCAGCATTAAATGCGGCTAGCTGTTCTTCCGTCAATAAATCTTTGCGGACAACGATTTGATACGTATATTCATCCATCCACTCGTCACTCATCACAAAGAATCCTTTATCTCCGACTTTTTCTCCCCAGCTATTTTCGACTTTCCATTTCGTTGATTTTCCATCAACTAAATCGACACCAGTCAAGACCATCGCGTGAGTCATCAAACTTTCGCCATGATCCAAACGCTCCGCTTTCGTCATAGAAAAATCTAAATCAAATAATTCATCCATCTCATAAACGTCTGTTGCCATGATGCCGCTATCTCTTGTAGAAGATTGACCAACATCACACCCAAACCACACAGATTCTCCTTGTTCCAATTGAGCAATCGCTAAATTTTTGAACGTTGTCATATCGACATTAAGATATTTGACTTCTTTTCCTCCCACAACATTCCCTAACATTTCAACCGTATAAGAGCGATCATACGGTTTGTCTGCGGTCGGTGCATTGATGATACTTACATAATCATCCAAATTTACACCTATATATTTATCGTAAAACATTTGTGGAGTCAATTGTTGATCGATATGGTAATTTTTTTCTTCATCTCGATACTCAAAATCAAATTCAGTTGGTGGCGTACCTAAAGAAGTTGTTAGAAATTGATAGATCCCAGCTAACATCTTTTCTTTTTCTACTTGGATCTCTTCATTTGTTTTTCCTTCTGCCACTAATTGACGTAGTTTAACGGCGTCTTTACGCAATAATTTATTTAAGTAGTTATTCAAATCACGAGAATTTGAGCTATTCGCGCTTTCTGGCATCACTGATTTTGGTACGACACCATATTTTTGGAATAATGATACGATCATATCCCATTGTCCACCATCTTGTTGGGGAACAGCCAGTAAAAAAGCGACTTTACGACTGTCTAATGCTTCATTACCAGTTGCAAGAATATTTTCATAAAAATAGTTTGCTTTCTCGTATTTATCCCAAAAGAAAGTATAATTTTGTGATAATTCAAATTCCTTTAAGTGGAATTGATTCAACAATTTGTGACGGAATGTATTCAACGCCGCAAACATCCAGCAACGGCCAGATTGTTTTTGGTTTGAGACTTTTCCAGTCGCTAGATCTACAGAAAATACCGGGGTGTTTTTTGTATGTGAAGCAATATTTTCTGCTGAAGCTGTGATCCCATTCTTTACAACAGCATTTTGTAAGGCTTGTTGCTTTTTATTCGTTTGAAATTGATCGGCAAATTTTTTTGTCATATCTGGTGTAATTGCGTTCATTTAATCATCCTTCCCGATTGAAAATATATCTCCATTTTACTCTTTAACCCTTTGAATTACAACGTGCTATTCTGAAAATTCAGAACAATCATGCGATTCAATCTGCGTATTTCCATTGAAAAACAAAAAAAGTCTAGGAGAACTCTCCTAGACTTTTTGTATTACTCCGGCAGTAGGACTCGAACCTACGACATCATGATTAACAGTCATGCGCTACTACCAACTGAGCTATGCCGGAATCAAATTACATAAATATAATATCAATTTTCATCATATAACGCAATACTTTTTTTCAATTTTTCAAATAATCACTAATTAACCATCGTTATTTTATATTTGTGAAAAACAACTCAATTTCTTTTAAAGGTCGTCTGTTCATAGAGAAAAGTTATTGACAAATGACTATAAATTAGTTATCCTATTTAGGTAGTAAAAATGCCGCTTTAGCTCAGCTGGTAGAGCGCTTCCATGGTAAGGAAGAGGTCGACGGTTCAAGCCCGTCAAGTGGCTTTGTAGAGGTTGTGACAGAAGTGTCCAACTCCGAGAAATAAGCAGAGAACCCAAAAAAATTATCCATTAAATTTTTTGGGTTCTCTGCTTATTTCTGAAGGA
>NZ_JBIOSV010000001.1:485000-737500 GCF_051714945.1 Enterococcus sp. AZ080 | reverse complement strand
GCCTCGCGACTTCGCGACTCGTTGTACTTCCCATTGTAGCACGTGTGTAGCCCAGGTCATAAGGGGCATGATGATTTGACGTCATCCCCACCTTCCTCCGGTTTGTCACCGGCAGTCTTGCTAGAGTGCCCAACTAAATGATGGCAACTAACAATAAGGGTTGCGCTCGTTGCGGGACTTAACCCAACATCTCACGACACGAGCTGACGACAACCATGCACCACCTGTCACTTTGCCCCCGAAGGGGAAGCTCTATCTCTAGAGTGGTCAAAGGATGTCAAGACCTGGTAAGGTTCTTCGCGTTGCTTCGAATTAAACCACATGCTCCACCGCTTGTGCGGGCCCCCGTCAATTCCTTTGAGTTTCAACCTTGCGGTCGTACTCCCCAGGCGGAGTGCTTAATGCGTTAGCTGCAGCACTGAAGGGCGGAAACCCTCCAACACTTAGCACTCATCGTTTACGGCGTGGACTACCAGGGTATCTAATCCTGTTTGCTCCCCACGCTTTCGAGCCTCAGCGTCAGTTACAGACCAGAGAGCCGCCTTCGCCACTGGTGTTCCTCCATATATCTACGCATTTCACCGCTACACATGGAATTCCACTCTCCTCTTCTGCACTCAAGTCTCCCAGTTTCCAATGACCCTCCCCGGTTGAGCCGGGGGCTTTCACATCAGACTTAAGAAACCGCCTGCGCTCGCTTTACGCCCAATAAATCCGGACAACGCTTGCCACCTACGTATTACCGCGGCTGCTGGCACGTAGTTAGCCGTGGCTTTCTGGTTAGATACCGTCAAGGGGTGAACAGTTACTCTCACCCTTGTTCTTCTCTAACAACAGAGTTTTACGATCCGAAAACCTTCTTCACTCACGCGGCGTTGCTCGGTCAGACTTTCGTCCATTGCCGAAGATTCCCTACTGCTGCCTCCCGTAGGAGTTTGGGCCGTGTCTCAGTCCCAATGTGGCCGATCACCCTCTCAGGTCGGCTATGCATCGTGGCCTTGGTGAGCCGTTACCTCACCAACTAGCTAATGCACCGCGGGTCCATCCATCAGCGGCACCGTAAAGCGCCTTTCAAAACGAAACCATGCGGTTTCGATTGTTATACGGTATTAGCACCTGTTTCCAAGTGTTATCCCCTTCTGATGGGCAGGTTACCCACGTGTTACTCACCCGTTCGCCACTCCTCTTTTCCCGGTGGAGCAAGCTCCGGTGGGAAAAGAAGCGTTCGACTTGCATGTATTAGGCACGCCGCCAGCGTTCGTCCTGAGCCAGGATCAAACTCTCATAATAAAAGTTAGAACAATCTTGCGATTGTTAAGCTCAATTTGTTTGCTAGCATATTGCTTGCTTGTTAAAAATGTTCGTTGTCTTGAATTGAATCAAGACGCCCTACACATTTGGTTTGTCTTACTTTGTTCAGTTTTCAAAGGTCTACGTGACAATTGAAACACAACTGCCTCAACTTATCGTTTGTCATTGCCGTAGCAACTTTTATATCTTAGCAAACTCTCGAATGATTGTCAACTATTTTTTAAAAGTTTTTTGAACTCGTTTTTCACGAGGTCGTTTTAGCAACTCACTTATCATAACTTGTCGTATGTTATTTGTCAACACTTTATTTGGCTTTAAATTCTTACATACAAGCGTCTCACAAAGCGCTGAAATAATTCAACTTCGTTATGTTAACATGGTTTTATCCAGCGGTCAATAGTTTTTTCGATGTTTTTCTGAATATTTTCAAAAGAACTTTTTTTCGAATCAACGTTTTCTAATTTACCATGCTACACACCTAGCGTCAATACTTATTTTTAAGTAAAAAAAAAAGACAAGGTTTCCAATTATTTTATGATCATTCGGATTATACATGTATTTAAGTGCTTTTTTTATAAAACAGGTAAAAAATCAATTGAATCCTGAACATTCTCTTCTACTTTTCTTTTAAAATAGACAAAAAAAAGAAGTTTGAAAGATATTCAAACTTCTCTGAAAGTCCTGCTTGGTTCCAAAAAATGATCTCCTATTTTATTCGTTGATTCTCAAGTAGTCAACGATACACCTGCGAACGGTATTCATTTCTCTTTGGTAGAGGTACTTGAATCAATTTAAAAAATCGGTACACCATCTACTTCATAAATCCCTAGTACCGTACGCATTTGTCCTGGATCTTCCCAATGATAACCTTCGCCTAACTGTTCTTGTTGATTTTTTTGTTCCGTTTCAAAAACAAAAAGTGGAACATTTTCTTGATTGATATGGGTATTCGTCAACTCCATCAAGTTGATTTTACTCACATCAATATGAACGTTTTCTTTTAAGAAACTAAGTATGTTTGCTAAACCAGTCTTATCATTTGAGTGGTCTGCGCATGCGAACTCTAATTTATTCTCTCTTGAATGAACTAAAAATTTTTTAGATCCATCCTCCAAATGCAACATAATTGTACCAGCGACTCTTTTGTTTGCCAAAATTTCCACCTCGATCAACTTGTTTATGGCTTACAAGAGAATTTTAGCATATTTTCAGAAAAAATACACTTTTATTTCCTTGATTCTTTTTTATCTAATTGGATCAATGCTTCCTTGATCCATATAGGTAACTGTTTTTCAATCGTTGCAAACCCGATTTTTTTATTTTTATTAGTGAAGTATCGTTTTCTTCGGTATGGGATCGATGGTACTTTCTTTTCTAAGGTACGTAACGACAGACTGATTTTATTCGAATACTCATCAATATCAATGATTTGTACAGTCACCGGTTGCCCCACCTTCAATAATGTATGAATACTCTTCGTATAACCAGATTGCACTTCTGATACGTGGATCAACCCTTGTGTCTCTTCATCTAATGAAACGAACGCTCCATATGGTTGTATTCCAGTAATTTTCCCTTTGATTATTTCGCCTATTCTATAAGTCATATACTTCCCTCTCTTCGCATTTATCATTATACTGTAAATATTAAAAAAAAAGAAGTTCTGTTCTTGCATCTAGATATGGAGGTCTTATAGATGGAACAATTTGATGAAATAGTTTCAAGACTAAACACAGATAGCGTAAAATGGGATGCCATCTCACAAACTTATCATAGGAATGATCTTTTACCTTTATGGGTAGCGGATATGGATTTTCTTGCCCCTCAAGGAGTAACAACCGCTTTTCAAAACTATCTGCAAAAAGGCATTTTTGGTTATTCGATCGTACCGGACGGTCTCTACCGATCAGTGATTGATTGGGAAGAAAGGCGCCATCATGTGACTCTAACTAAAGACCACATTCTTTTCACTAGTGGAGTCTTAGCTAGTCTCTCCTTGGCGATTCAAGCATTTACAGCTCCAGGTGATGCAGTGTTGATTCATGATCCAGTTTATCCGCCATTTGGTGCAATTGTTGAAAATAATGAGCGTCAATTGATTCGCAGTCCTTTAAATAAAGCAGCCGATCATTTTGAAATGGACTTTCAAGATATGGAAGAAAAAATCGTCTCAAACAAGATAAAAGCAATGATTCTATGTAACCCGCATAATCCAGGTGGTCGTGTTTGGACTAAAAAAGAGCTCAAACAGTTAAGTGAACTCTGCTTAACATACGACGTCTTCTTATTTAGTGATGAGATCCATCAAGATATCGTCTTTTCCGGACATGGATTCACCTCGATTCAAACAATTGATCCTGCCCTTTCTCGATTATTGATCACATTCACTTCAGCAACTAAGACATTTAATCTAGCTGCAATAAAAAATTCAATGGTTTTCATCAAAGATCATGATTTAAAAAGTCGCTTTACGAAACAATTAGAAAAAAATCAACATCAAGGAATCAATACTTTCGGACTTTTAGGCACTCAAGCCGCTTACGAAACTGGTGAGGAATGGTTAAATGAGTTATTAGTTTATCTGGAAGAAAATGTCCAAGAAGTCATTACCTTCTTTACTAAGCATCTCCCTGATGTCAAAGTGATGAAGCCAGAAGGAACGTACCTTATATGGCTTGATTTTTCTGCCTATACGGACGATGACCGACTACTTGAAAAGAAGTTGATTGAAAAAGGCAGAGTCGTCTTGAATCCTGGGATCAGTTTTGGACCAAGTGGTCATTGCCATATGCGTTTGAATGTCGCTTGTCCAAGATCAGTATTAAAAGAAGGGCTTTTACGTATCCAACGTGCTTTAAGTTAGAAAACGAAAGAAGTCATTGGACAAAAAATGTTAGTCTTCCCTACTTTGTTACCACCCCAACCAAAAAAGCACCGAACAGCAAAAGTATTTTCTGCTTTTGCTGTTCGGCGTTTTTTAAGAGCTTGGTATGTTTAAAATTTTACTTTATTCAGAAATCTCAATCGTTTCGATCACTACATCATGTACTGGACGATCTTGTGGTCCACGTTGCGCATTTGCGATATCATCGACTGTATCCATTCCTTCAAGTACATGGCCAAACACTGTATGACGGAAATCAAGCCATGGTGTTCCCCCATTTTTATACGCTTCAATGATTTCTTTAGGGAATCCTGCTCCTTCTAATTGACTAAGCATGTTTTCTGGCACATTTGTGTTGTTGACGATAAAGAATTGGCTACCATTTGTATTTGGACCAGAGTTAGCCATTGATAGTGCGCCACGTAGATTGAACAATTCGCGGCTGAACTCATCTTCAAAACTTTCGCCGTAAATGCTTTCGCCTCCCATACCTGTACCGGTTGGGTCGCCTCCTTGAATCATGAAATCAGGGATCACACGATGAAAAATCACGCCATCATAGTACCCTTTTTTTGCTAATTCAACAAAGTTTTGGACTGTTTTAGGTGCTAACTCAGGAAATAGTTTTACTGTAATATCTCCGCGGTTCGTTTTTATAAGAGCTTTAGGCCCCTTCTCATTCATAAGATCAAGTTGTGGAAATGCCATTTTTTCTTCCTCCTAAAAAATTCTGTCTTCCTGTGTAATCATAACATATTCTATTGATATACGGTAAAGATGAGCCACAAGAAAATCAAAAAAACGATGTTGTAGAATGCAAAGACGAATAAATACTTTTTTCTCCATTCCGGATATTGCTTGATGACTAATTTGTAAGAGATCAAACTTGCCATTGAAGCAATCAATGTCCCTAATCCTCCCAAGTTCGTCCCAATGATCAAACCCTTGATATTTTCTGTATAACTTGATAACAGGAGCGCCGCAGGAACATTACTAATCAATTGACTTGCAAAAATGCTTGCACTGACTTCATGATGCGCCACACTTTTTTCAAAAAAGGCTCGGACAACATCTACTTGTTTGATATTCCCGATGAATATAAAAAGAAAAACAAACGTAAATAATAAGGAGTAATCGATATGTTTAAAGAGTCGGCGATCATTGCCTAGGATACTGACACTCACTAAGACTAATACGACATAATGAGGGATGATGCCACTTACAGCTAGAAGACATATTAAAAATAGACCAAAATAAAAAATGAGTTGTTTTCGCTTTAACATTATCTCTTCTGTATTCGCCAAATCGATGGTATTATTCTTGATTCTCCCATAGATCAACACCACCAATAATATGGCAGCAGCCAGTGTATAGGGAAGCATCAACTGTAAAAATTCGAACAGTTGTAAGTGTGATTGTGCGAATAAATAAAGATTTTGTGGATTACCGATCGGAGTGAACATACTTCCTAGATTACTCGCAATCGTCATCAAAGTTATGACGAGAGGAATCAATGTTCGCATGCCGATTCTTTCTACTATCAATAGACCAAATGGTACAAAAATGATCAGTGCCACATCATTCGTAATCAGCATACTACTGATAAACGTGAGAAACACTAAAATCAAAATAATCCCTCTCGTATTTTTTGTCTGGGTGATCAAATAATTGCCTAGATAATCGAAAAACTGTTGTTGCCGTATCCCTTCTACAATCAACATCAAACAAAAAAGAAGAATCAATGTGTGAAAATCGATATAAGAAAAATAATTGAAGTTTGGCGGGATGATGAACATGGTACCTATTGCTAAAAGAAAAGACAGCGTCAATACTCCGTCTTCTTTTGCATTGCTTGTTATTCTTTTAATCATAAAATTCTACCTCTTAGATTCAAACACTTCGTACTAGTAAAATAACTCTTTTTAGCTAATATTGAAAGTAAATAAACTATATGTTAGATCACTCCTTATATTTTAGTGACTGCTCGTTCCATAATTAAACTATTTGAGAAGAATTCTCAATTAAATTCTGTTATAGTGTCACCAAGGGAGGAATTTCAAATGGAAATTTACGATATTACAATTATTGGTGCAGGGCCGGTTGGCATGTTTGCAGCTTTTTATGCTGGTATGCGCCAAGCGAAAACCAATATTATTGATAGTTTGCCTCAACTTGGTGGACAGTTAACTACCTTATACCCTGAAAAATATATTTATGACATTCCTGGTTATCCAGCAATCAAAGCGGTTGATCTTGTTAATAATTTAAAGAAACAATTGACCACTTTTAATCATACATTTCATTTAAATGAAGAAGTTCTCTCACTTTCCAGAGAAGATGAGATCATCGAGATCACTACTACGAAAGGTATCCATTATTCAAAAGCTGTGATCCTGACGCTAGGAAGTGGTTCTTTCCAACCAAGAAAGCTGAATTTAGAACATGCTGACCGATACGAAAACCATGGGTTAGATTATTTCGTGAACGACTTGATGAAATATGCAGGAAAGAAAGTTGCCATTGCTGGTGGTGGGGATTCAGCAATCGACTGGGCACTGATGCTTGAACCTATTGCGAGTGAAGTTTATTTGATTCATCGTCGAGAGGCATTTAGGGCTCATGAACATAGCGTCAATCAGTTGAATCAATCCTCTGTAAATGTATTAACACCTTATTTGATTGAGCGTTTATCTGGTTTAAATGGAGAGTTGTCAGACATTCGTCTAAAAAAAGCTAAGACGGATGAAACGATTGATCTCATGGTTGACTCATTGATCGTCAATTATGGGTTCACTTCTAATTTAGAGCATTTATCTTCTTGGGGACTTGAAAGTTCCAGAAATGCGATCACCGTCCACTCTGATATGTCAACTTCAATTCCTGGTGTGTATGCTGCTGGCGACATTTGTAGCTATGAAGGAAAAGTGAAATTGATTGCCACGGGATTTGGAGAGGCACCGACTGCTGTCAATAACGCGTTACATTTCATCAATCCAAAAGAACGTACGCAGCCTGGTCATAGTACAAGCCTTTACGATAAAACATTTGGACCAAAATAACTTAGCTGCTTTTTTATAAAAGAAATGATTCTTGCTTTTTGTACGTACTACGTTACCATTATAGATAGAAAGAAGAGACGGAGGAATCAAAAATGGTCATAAAAACAGAAACCTTAGAAGAAAAAGCGCGAGATCTCCTAAAAGAACGTGGCGTAACAATTGAGGATATCGCTGAATTAGTCATGTTTTTACAAAAAGACTATATCTCAGATTTAAGCTTGGAGGATTGTGCGGAAAGTATTAACGCAGTCTTGACAAAGCGTGAAGTCCATAACGCGATCATTACTGGCATCCAATTAGATATCTTGGCAGAACAAAAACAATTGATGAGCCCTCTTCAGCATATCATTGAAGATGATGAAGGATTATACGGAATAGATGAAATTTTAGCCTTGTCGATCGTCAATGTTTATGGAACGATTGGTTTTACCAATTATGGCTATATCGATAAAGTAAAACCTGGGATCTTGAAAAAGTTAAATAGTCACGATGGCAAAAATGTCCATACATTTTTAGATGATATCGTGGGAGCAATTGCTGCCTCTGCCGCAAGCCGCTTGGCCCACCAAGAACCGGAAAAACGGAGCCGTTTGACACAATAATCAAATAAAAATAAAAAATCATCCATAAAAATCGCAAAAGGATTTTTATGGATGATTTTTTGCTATATCCGAAAAAGCAATCAACGCGCTACACGAAAGTGATTGTTTAATTGTTCCCCTTTTTCAATTCTCTTTTGCCAACAAGAACCATCAAAGCGAAAAATAATTCGATAAGCACAAAAAACAGAATGAAACAATGCATGAAGTATTGCTCAGGTAACACATTGATGATTGGATCAGTTTGAGGATCAAACAACCAGTCATCATTATTGAAAAATGTTTCGTGAAAAAGAATAAAAAAATGATCAAAACCAATCAACATAAAAAAGCCAAAAACAAATGGTAGGATCATGCCGATTTGGAATGGGCGGATTAGCCGCCACAAACGCTGATTTCTTTTCAACTGGCGAAGGAACAAGCCACTTGGGATCAATGTAAGTAACAACACCGCATAATTGAGCATGAATAATAACTTGACTTCATAAAAATGATGTAAGCCACTCGCTGACATTGGAAAGTCGGGAAGTGCCAACACTTGCTCAAAAGGATTATTCAGATACCTCATCAGTTGATCATAATTTTGGAGTAATGTTGGCTGATCTACGGTAGTGTAATCCAAGATACCTAGATGCCCAATATCAAACACATATAGTGGGCGGAAATTGATCGTTATTGCAATTGCTAAAGTGAGCAACGTCAGGAACAAACTAACCATCCCCGCATATTCCACCCATTGCCATCGTTTATTTTTCATTGTTTTAGAAACTCCATTCATCTAACGATTGCAAAACGAAGGTAGATGGTGTTGGTAGATCTGGAATGTCTTCTTCTTTGGTAAAACCTGATAACACAAGCAGTGTGTCGATACCATTACGAATCCCTGCTTGGATGTCAGTTTCATAATTGTCCCCTACCATGATGACTTCTTCTTTGTTCAATCCTAAAAGTTCCACTGCTTTATCCATAATGATTGCTTCTGGCTTACCAATATAGACTGGTGTAGTTTGTGTCGCTGTCTCTACAAAAGAAACAACCGAGCCAGCTCCAGGTAATAATCCTCTTTCTGTAGGGATATTTTTATCAGGATTTGTACCGATGAACGTTGCTCCCTTTTGGATCGCTAAGGTTGCGGTCACCACTTTTTCGTAAGTCAAGTGATTATCTAAACCTACTACGACATAATCAGGATGTTCTTCTTCCCATACAAACCCTGCCTCCAAGATCAAATCTGTCAAGCCAGCTTCACCGATCACATACACTTTATTTCCTTTAGCGTCTGATTTCATGAAATCAATGGTCGCTAGAGATGCTGTATAGATCGTTTCTGGTGAGACATGGATATCAAACTCAGTGGCTAAACGTTGTGCCACTGTTCCCGGTGTTTTTGTCGTATTGTTGGTTACAAATAAAAAGGGCGTCCCATTTTCCTGTAACTGTTCGACGAATCGTTTTCCTGCCGGTATCGGCTCCGTTCCACGATAGATCGTTCCGTCTAAATCGATCAAATAGCCTTTATAATTCATAGGATCATTCTTCCCTTTGTCTAATAGTAAAATTCTTTTTAGAAGTTGATTTTGTTGGGCGTTCTGATGTTTTTTCAGTTCCCTTCGGTGTTGCCTTAGTAGTTGCTGGTTTACGATTTTTGATCACAGGTTGTTTGCGTACCGATTCAACGGGCGCTTTTTTTTCATCGATATGCGCTTGATTGTTGCGATTCGGATTTTTTTTCTTTTTACGTCGTTGGGTATTTTTTTCTTTTTTTCCACCAATGCGTTCAATGACAAAATATGCACAGCCAAAATTACAATATTCGTATAAATAGTCTTCTAATGCATCAATTCGCTGATCTGGGTGAGCACGTCGATTCGTGGCATCAAAAAAGCCTTTCAAACGTAGCTGTTCGTAACCCCAGTCACCTACGATGTAATCGTATCTGGAAAGCACTTCGCTATATCTCTCACCAAGCTTCTCAGCATTGAAACCTTCCCGGTAATCCGTTACGATACGATAAGGTCTATCACCAATCAAAAGATTCGTTTCATCTGTCAATGTGACGATTTCTCCTTTGACTTTCTCTGGCTTCGTTTCCTCGATTATTTCTTCTAAAACTGCCGTCACTTCTTCGGTCACTGTTTGTTCTTGTGAGCGATCGACCGTTTCTTGACTCTCTTTTTTGTCACTGTTGTGTTGTTTATTTTGTTTCGTCGACATGCTTTCACCACCTATTTCTCTATTATACCTTCTTTTTCATTGGTTGGGTAGTGAGCATTTAAGTAGTCTCCCACTACTGTACGAATAAATTCGGGAAATAAAAAATCGACCTGTCCAACAATTTCGATGGTTGGGAAAAAAGGAACAAACATCAGATGGTCGACCGTAGTAACGGTATAATTCTTTTCCTCTTCGATTGGTTGTTTTTGCCACAAAACTTCTCGATTGACCGCATCATACGTGATCCCACTATAGAAAATCTCACCGAATATCTGACCACGAAACCCCATTCCCCTGATAGGAAAATTCCGTAAAAAAAGGCGACTTTTTTCGATTTCCAACACTAAGCGAATCATATCTGACCCTTTCAGCGTGACGTTGATCAAATGCATCGGATGTGGCAGTGCACTATGGAGTTGATCTTGGTCAACCAGCCCCTTAGGTACGCTATTCAAAAAAAGACCACTATTCAGAAACGATGCTTCTGTGTTCCCTCTTTCTTTTACCGCTTCTAAAGCGATCTGGATAAAGGAATGTTCATCAAATAAATCAAGTGATAAGTCAAATGGTAGATCTGCCACTTTCTTTTGAGCTAAAAGACGATGTCCTTGTTCAAGATAACCGGCGATTTCTTTCTCATCCTCTACGAATGCAGTCATTGTATCTGTCGGAATCGCTTTAGCGTAGTGTCCGACGATTTTTTTATTTTCCAATGAAAGATGTACTTCCCCTACATATTGCCCAAATTTTCCGGCAGCGGCTAATTGTACCTCATTCACGACTTTCCCATCAATAAAAAGATGATGGGTATGTGATCCTAAAATCACATCGATTGCAGGGATTTCTTTTGCAATCTGTAAATCATCTTGAATGCCTAAATGACTCATTAAAACAATTACGTCTACCTGTGGACGTAATTGCTCAACTAACTCTGGCAACAGATCATAAGGCTGACGGATATCCCAGCCATTTGGATTATACGTCAAAGGAAATGGTGCAGTAAAAGCAATTAACCCAACTTTTGTTCGTTGCTTTGTTTCGATGATTTTATATGGCTTTGTCCATACTGGTGGTTGCAAAGTATTTTTATCGAATAAGTTGCTCAGTAGCACATCAAAATTCGCGTGATCATATAAATGATTCAACTCATTCTTGGAATTACCTACACCTTCATTATTCCCTATAGTTGCTGCATCATAGCCGATTTGATTCATTAGTTCAACATTGGCATGGCCATTCGTTGCTTCTGACAAAGGATGCCAACGATCAACGAAATCCCCAAGATCGACCGTGAGAGTTGTCGTATTATTTTTTTTCTCATTTTCACGCTTTTTTTGCTCAAGGAATCTTCTGATCCGTGGCCAGTTTTCAAGATGAGAATGTAAGTCATTCGTGTGTAAAAGAACGATTTCTTCCACTGTTAGTTCCACCTCACTTTTTTTCATCATACCATAGGGTTCCCCTTTGTTCACATGGAAAGTTTTTGCACAAAAAAAGGTACTTAGACTTTTTTACAAAATCTAAATACCTTAAACTTGCCTCTAATAAAAAAAGCCCTTTAGGCTTAATAAATCCAATCAATCAGACACATGGCGGCACCTGCTTAGTGCTGCTTCCTTCCGGATCTGACACGCTTCACAAGCCCACCATTGTCCTAGCCTTTCGGCAAGGAATAGTATACCGCATTTTGTTATCCTTGGCTAGTCCTTTTTTAATTTCTTTTTCTTTGCTCGCAAATTTCTAAAAAACACAGATAAAAGTTCACCACATTCTTCTTCTAATATCCCGCCCTCCACCTCGGCCTGATGGTTGAAACGTTCATCCTCAAGTAAATTCATCAATGTCCCTGCGGTTCCTCCTTTTGGATCATAGGCACCAAAGTAAACTTCTTTTACGCGAGAAAGAATCATGGCACCGCTACACATTGGACACGGTTCTAACGTGACATATAATTGTGTTTCTTCTAAACGCCAACTTCCGATGGCCTTGCATGCTTCTTGGATCGCAATCATCTCAGCATGTGTTGTTGCATTTTGTGTTGTTTCCCTCAAATTGTGTCCACGCCCAATAATCTGTCCTTGGTGAACCACGATGGCGCCGATTGGTACTTCTACTAACGCTTCTGCTTTTTTGGCTTCTTCAATAGCCACACGCATCCATTCTTCTTTTATTCGCTGTTGTTCTGTTTCTTCCACTTGTACTCCTACCTTTTTTAGATTTACTTATCTTCTCTATCAAACATAGTATAACTGGCTTTTTAATGAAGTACAAAGAGTTTTTCCTTATCGCCATGTCCTATGGTAAACTAGGGGATGAGGTGAAGTAAATGAACACAGAAAAGTTACTTGGATTATACCCAAATGCACAAAAAAAGAATTCTCCTTCTTCTGATGATCGAATTCTTTCACTGGTTGTAGAAGATTACTTCTTGTGGATCGATAAAAGTTCCTTGTCCGTTCAAGAAGAAAAACTTTTGAAAGCGTTATTCCAGAAAACAAACACCTTAGACAGCCATCCTTGGTATCAATATTTATTTGAGGAAAAGGTATATGTATGTGAAGAAAGCTGCCGAATCATTCAGTTACATTTTGAAAAGAGATCAGATTTCTTACAAAAAGAATGGCGAGAAACAATTTCCGGATTATTTCCCGAAGCTCTTGATTTTTTTCTTTACACAGAGACAGATGCGTTGATCATCGAAAGAAAGCATGCCAATTATTTGAGTACGGCAGATCTTAAAGGCATCTTTTTATCTCTTGATGTCGATTTTGATATGACGACACAAGCCTTTGTCGGTTCATTCCATTCAGCTGGACAAAATCTAACCGCTATGTTCAATGAAGAACGAAAAATTTTCCTGAATAAACGAACACACATACAAGTAGCCGACCAAACGACTTCCATACAAGAAATTGCCTTATATTATTATACAAAAGAATTAGTTACATCCAGTCAGCTAACAAATGAATATCAAGAAATAATCCGTAGTTTTAAAATGGAAGACATCATTATCGAACTGTGGAAAAATTTCGGGAATATCAGTTCAGCGGCTAAACAACTTTTCATGCATCGAAACACTCTCCAATATCGGATCGAAAAGTTTGACGAACAAACAGGCTTCAATTTAAAAAAAGCAGATGACTTACTCTTTTGTTATCTCCTTTTGTTACACATATAAAAAAGGAACAAGCAGCAATAAACATCGCCTTGCTTGTTCCTTTTTTCGATCAATTCAAAGAGAATCGTTTTTAGATCATTTTCTCAACAAGTGACATCAGACGACCTTTTGCATCTTCTGTTGAGTCTTTGATAGAGTCACCGTAGACAGAAATTTTCTTTTTGCCAGATTTAATCTTTGCTAGCATGCCCATCAATGAATCTAAATCGCTATCTGATAAATGGTCGACGACATCTAATAACTTTTCATTCCCATCAAATTTGTCATACACGAATTTTTTTACTTTTGTGCGGTTACTTAGATGATGGATTTTTTCGATCACTTTGCCAGAAACAACTACAGCTGTTGCCACACTTGCTGCTGCTACGACACTTAATCCAATCGTTACTTTTGTTGATGTTTTCATAATTATCAGCTCCTTTTTATCTACTACAATCATATCACAGTCAAATAGATAAGCGAACTAATTGCTATGAGCCCTGCCCGATGAATAGCAAAAAAATTTACAAAAAGCACATACTGTCTTGTTTTATTATTTACTTTTGTACGACGTCTCATTTGGCATTTTCGGTTTCAAGCAACCTTAGTTTGATGCGTTAAAAAAAGCACCTCCTTTTTGGAGATGCTTCATACGAACAGCTAAAGTAAATCATCCATACTAAGAAATGTAAGATCAATTAACCGGAACGTATTGGATATTTGTTAGCATTTCAGGCAAATCATCTTCTAATTCTGCTAACTTATTCCAAATCAATGTCATTGTCTCAAAAAATTCCTTTGATGATTTATCTGAATTTAAACTTCCTAGTGCGTTCAGCCAAAGAAGTTCTAATAAATATGCTTCTTTGATTCCCGTATGTTCTCTGACAAATTCTGAGAACGTTCGTTTGAACAACGAGGCCATGTCTAATTCGGATTTGATAACTACTCCTCTAATACTCTCATGAATCGAGAAAAACTCCTTCAATAAATGAACGACACTGAAAAAATCGTCAATAACGTATTCAGCTAAATATCGATCAAAACATATCGTGATCTCTTCGATAATTTTTTCTTTTAGTATACGGATTGATTTAAAATGTGCATAAATCGGGTAAGTAGAACAGCCACAAAAAGAAGCTAAACTTCTCGCTGTGATTGTCGATAACCCATTTTCTTCAGCATATACCATACTCTTAAATAGTAAATATTCTTTACTAAAATTCGTCACTCTTCCCACGAAACCATCCATCCTTTCCGATTATCTTATTCATATCCGGCAATGATTCTTTTTTTAATTTCCCATGACGATCCAGCGCATTCGCTAGTAGGAAAAACTTATGTAAACCATGAAGAAACAAGTTTTGATAAAAAAAAACGATAATAACATATTTCGGGGGTTAAAATATGTCTCTTTGTAATAGAAGCTTGATTTATCTAATGCTTCGCCAAAAATAAGATTTAAAAAATAACGATATCATCAATTAAATAACATTGTATTCCCTTATCCAAGATTATTTAAATGATTCCAACTTGACAAAATAAGCAAAGAAATAAACAATAGAATAGATAACTGATTATCATTTCTTAAAATAACAAGTTATATAATCAAATTCTATTACTATGTGAGAATATCATACATTGAAAACACTTTCCACTCACATTTTATGTCACCACTAGTACACTAATTGTCAGAAAGGAGTCCATCATGTTAATCGATGCAAAAAAGAAAGAGTTATTAGTCCTCTATACGATCGCTCAAAAAAGTCAATGTACGTTAAAAGAACTTGCGGATGAACTGACTATACCTAAACGGACAATCAAAGAATTGATTCGAAAGTTGAACACTACGATTGAACAGCAATTGAGCATTTCTACTTTTATTTTCTCTACACACAAAGGAGAAATAACTATATCCGATGAACACCAAGAAATAAAAATGATGATTTATCACAAACTCAAACTTTTTTATTTAAGAGAATCCAATCGTTTCAACTACTTATTACTTATGGTCAATTATCCCAAAGCGTATGTTCCGAAAAAATATTTATTGGAGCAATTATACATATCCCACTCTTACTTAGAAAAATTAACACACCAATTGAATGAAACACTTCAAGATTTTGAAATCGAGATTGTTTCATCTCAGGGCTGTTATTTGTTCAAAGGAAACGAATTATTTATCCGACTCTATTTGTTTTTTATTCTATCTGATGCTTTTCAAGGGTTGGAATGGCCTTTTGACAAATTCAAATTGAGCCAACTAAAAAGAGAGCGGCGATTATCCAAAAAATTGCTCGTTTCAAAGCATTCATTGAAATATCAAGAAAACCTGTATTTGCTGATTGCTATCTTTACGCTTCGTACACAACAATCATCATTGATCACCTCTGAATCTAGTGAGGTCTATGCTATTTTAGAATTGCTACAACAGGTACAAGATGTCTCCGGTAGTTTTAAACATCATTTGTTTCATCTTTTACCACATGAAATCGCCATTGATGAACTATTGCATTTCAATTTTTTGATTTATTGCTTTTTTCCTAATCTCATTTCAAGCCAGCAGAAGAGTTTGATTGGTTATACTTTGACGAATAAACGTAATCATCTATGTATGAAAATCACCTCACTAACAAAAGAGTTAGCTCAAACCTTTCCAGTGATCGCATCATCTGAAAAAAGGTTTTTCTACAATTACTATCTTATGCTTTCTTTAATTTCTATTTTGATGTTGGGAAATACAACTCCCTTTTTCTACTCGTTGCATTTTCCTAAACCAGCACTTGAGATTGATGAATCGAATGAACAAATACAACAAATCCAACAAATTATCTCTGAAGTTTTTCATGACCACCCAAAAAAAACATTGATTATTTATTATTTGAGTAACTTGATTTATAACCTCTTGCAGTCGGAAACAAATGAAAAATTATTGATCTATGTACAAATGAATAAAACGCTGACAGGAAATTATCATATCCAAAATCGATTACGACAAGTATTTGACGAAAAAATGATTCGCTTGACAGAAAATCCAGAACAAGCAGATTTGATCGTCACCGATTGGTTTGATAAATTTCATCAAACGAGTAAAATTTTTTACCTTGATCCTAGTAAAGAAAAAGATTTATGGGTAGACTTAGTCACAAAAATTCAACAACTCTATGTCAATAAAATGATTTGATTTAAAGAAAAGATAGGAGAAGCAAGCGGTCTCCGTCTGAACTTTTAAATTAATACTAATTTTTCCAAAATAAAAAGTGAGTGGATCAGTCCAATCGACTGTCCCTCACTTTTTATTGGTTTGTTCTAGTCTCGACGGTTACCGCCAAAAATCAAAATCAAACGTAGCAATTGTAAGAAAGTAGATAGCGCTGCAGCAACATAGGTCAAAGCCGCCGCAAATAGCACATGTTTCGCCATTGGTACCTCTTCTTCTGTCAGTAAGCCACCTTCACTTAAAATTTGGATCGCTCGTCTTGACGCATTGAATTCTACTGGTAGCGTAACAAGTTGAAACAATAGTGCCAATGAAAAAGCGAAGATACCAATATTGATCAACGTCGTATTCCAACTAAATAATACACCTACCATGATCAACGGAAACGAAATCATCGAGCCAAAATTAGCGACAGGCACTAATGAAGCTCTGATTTTCAACGGCGCATAACCAACGGCATCTTGCACTGCGTGTCCGCATTCATGGGCAGCTACCCCAATTGCAGCGACTGATGTAGATTGTGCTGTAGCTTGCGATAAACTCAACATCTTGTTCCCTGAATTATAATTGTCCGTCAAATCACCGGCGATTTGTTGGACGCCAACGTTATTGATTTTCTGACTTTGTAAAATGAACTGGGCGGCTTGTGTACCAGTCACATTATTTTTGCTTCTGATTTTGTCGTATTTACGAAAAGTACTATTGACGTAAGCAGAAGCGATTCCGGAAATAGCTAATCCAGCAATAACTAAAAGAAACGTTGGATCTAAGCCATAAAAACCATATCCATACATAATCGTTTCACCCTTTCCTCATTGCTTTTATTTTACCATTGTTCGAGTAGAATAATTGTGAAAAGAGATTGAATATTTTAATTCTTTTTGACAAATTCTGATTTCAGCTTCATCGGACCAAACCCTTCGATTTTACAATCGATATTGTGGTCTCCTTCAACTAAACGGATATTCTTCACCTTTGTTCCTTGTTTGATAGGTGAGGAAGCTCCTTTAACTTTTAAATCCTTGATAACGGTCACACTGTCGCCATCTGTTAAACGATTGCCGTTTGCATCAGTTACTACTAGGCCTTCTGCTTCTGTTTCTTCAGATGGTGTCCATTCGTTTCCACATTCAGGACAAATCAATAATCCCCGATCTTCATAAGCATATTCTGAACCACATACTGGGCAATTTGGTACTGTCATGTTGTTTCTCCTTTTTGTTCGTTATTGAGCAATATTATAACGGAAAAATAACAGTTTGAAAAGAGCAACTTCTTATCGGAGATCCTAAACTGCCTACGCTGATTCAATCTCACCGACCTTGATTGCACATACATCTGATAAAAAGACAATCAACTTCGATGAGTAAAAGGTCAAGGCAGAAGTAACCTGATTGCCGAAGAGGTCACTTCTGCCCCCACCATTTATTCGTGCCAAAGGGAATAGATAAAAGAGAATGTAACGTTTGCTTAAAATTCTCGATTGACTACTTGGAGTACACTTTTAACGTGCATAATTGGTGCAAGCTTCTTGTATTTCTTTGTAGATCTCTGCTACTTCTTGCAGGTCTTTTGCATTTGCGCCACTTGCCAAGGGATGGCCGCCACCATGATGTCGTTTGGCGATCTCGTTGATGACTGGTCCTTTTGAACGTAAACGTACACGATAATAGCCCTCTGGTTGTTCGACAAAAATCGCCCAAGCTAACACTTCGTCAATCACACCAGGTAAAGAGACGACAGCTGCGGTCTCTGAATCGACGATGCCATACTTGCCTAACAATTCTTGTGACAAAATTACTTTTCCAGCACCTTTTTCGTCAACTACGATCGTTTGATAGACACAACCGGATAATTTCGCTACTTTCATGGTGATTTGTTCAATTTCACGATTCAATTGGCTTGCATCGAAAGAATACTTTCTTAACTCTGCTGCTAGTTCTAACGTACGACCTGTTGTTGAAGGATACAAGAACCTACCAGTATCTCCAACGATTCCCGCATACAATAAGCGAGCAGAATCGCTGTTCATTTTCAGCTCATTAGGGAACATCAAAGCAAACTCAGCGATCATTTCACTACAGCTGCTAGCTTTCGTATCCACCCAAAGTAAATCGCCATATGGTTCATCATTCGGATGATGATCGATTTTGATCACTTGATCCCCTAAGGAATAGCGATTATCATCAATACGCGGCGCATTCGCTGTGTCTGTCACGATGACTAATGCTCCTTGATAGAAAGCATCGTCGATTTCTTGCATTTCTGTTAAATAACGTAAGCCTTCAACGTCTTTTCCAACTTGACGAATTTCTTTTTCTGAAAAACTATTACGTAATAACTCGGCTAATCCTACTTGTGAACCTAAAGCATCCGGATCTGGCCTTTGATGTCGGTGGATCACGATTTTTTGATATTTTTTGATTTCATTCAAAATCTCTTCTTGTATGGTCATTTTCTTTCCTACTCTCTACGAACGTTCCATCACTTGGCAGACGACAATGGCTTTAGCCACGATCGTGTTTTCTATAAATACTTCTACATCAAGTTTAGCGGACCTTCTACCGATTTCTAAAACTCTTGGACGAATATCTAACTCACTTTCGATCTGGATCAGACGAAGGTAATGTAGATTCATTTGCTCCAACAAGATATTTCTTCGTTGATTCATGATCATTGTTTTTTGCGCAACATCTGAAATGATTTCACTTAACACCCCAAAAGAAATCGTTCCAACACCTGTTACCATTTGTGGTGAAACCTCAAATTTGAACTTAGGCGTCGTCAATCGATTGCCTTCACGATCTGTATCGATCGTTTGGATGGCTCCTGAAATCTGATCAGAAATCGTATCAGCAATTTGCGGTTGACGTTGCACCAATTGCATCGCCTTCATGACATCTTGCCGTGTGATCAATCCTTCTAACGTCAAATCATCGGAAACGACTGGCATGACTTCTAAACCATCCCAAATCATTTGATGTCCGACAGAAGCGACGCTCATCGATTTCTTGACACTGATTGGATCTTTGGTCATGACCCGATCAATGACTTGTGTCGGTGCTTTACCTACGACATCTTTTGCCGTAATGATCCCCATCAAACGCATGTGATGATTCACCACTGGGAAACGAGAATGTTGGGTTTCTTCTGAAATCCGTTGATAATCAGCCACCGTATCCGACTGTAACAAATAATGTGTTTTCTGGGCAGACAGATAAATATCACCGACGAGCATGATATCTTTTTTGATCAGTTGGTCACTAAGCGCTCGGTTGATCATCGTTGCTACAGTAAAGGTATCATAAGTCGTACGTAAAATCGGCATAGCTAATTCATCGGCTAATTTGGCAATCTCAGGCGTCGTATCAAAACCACCCGTGATCAACACTGCTGCGCCATCCTCAAGTGCTAACTTTTGCACTTCTGTACGGTTACCGACGATCATCAATGAACCTGGAGTGATATAGCGTTCCATTGCGTGCTCGGTCATCGCACCTATGACAAATTTATTCAAAACTTTATCTAGACCGACTGCCCCGCCTAAGACATCGCCTTCAATGATCCGCACGACTTCGCCAAACGTCAATCGTTCGATATTTTTCTTCAACTTACGTTCGATCCGTATCGTTCCTACTCGTTGGATCGTTGACACTAACCCTACGTTTTCAGCATCTTTAATTGCTCGATAGGCCGTTCCCTCACTGACATTCAATTCTTTGGCTATACTACGGACAGATATTCGATTCCCCACTGGTAGGCTTTCGATATATTCTAAAATCAAATCATGTTTTGTCGCCATCTCTTTCCCCTACACTTCCAGCGTTTCCGAAACGCTCATTATTTTTCCTTCGGTATCTGCTAATAAATCGATGAATACTTGCGGATCTTGTTCAATGACAGGAAAGGTATTGTAATGGATCGGCACGACTTTCTTCGCTTTGATTCGCTTCGCCGCACGAGCCGCATCCTCAGGTCCCATTGTATAATTGTCGCCAATCGGTAAAAAGGCTACATCGATCATAAACTGTTCACCTAAGAGCGCTAAGTCGCTAAAATCTGCGGTATCACCCGCATGATAAATCGTCTTCCCATCTGCTTGGATCAGAATACCACTAGGCTCTCCCATATAACGCGAAACACCATCGATTTCAATACTTGAACTATGCTGTGCATGGACAAATTTGACTGTGCCAAAAGGAAACTCCCTTTTGCCACCGATATTCATCCCAAAAGAGTTTGCTCCTTGCTGTTGTGCATAATCAGCGATTTCGACAATACTGATGATGGTCGCCTCATTGTTCTTCGCAATCGGCAACATGTCTCCAATATGATCAGCATGTCCATGGGTGATCAATATCCAGTCCGTCTGGACTTCATCCACTTTTAAATCAGTCATAGGATTCCCAGTAATAAATGGATCTATCAGCACTTGCTGGCCATTTTGCATTTCAAGAGAAATACAAGAATGTCCATGATAAGTAATCTTCATCTTCTCACTCCTCAACATTTTGGTCACTGACTCTTTCGTTTTCGTTTCGAACATTTACACAATTAGTAGTACAGTATATCCTATTCAATTGTAACAGATAATACAGGTTGTACCAAGTATCAAGTGAGCGTGTACTTACGACTGAATCCCCAGATAAAAGAATGTTTCGTCTATAATTGACAGTTTCTGTTTAGTGTTTGATTTCTGTGAATAAATCTAGAATGACTACGAATCTGTAATAATACTCAAAATAAAAAATACCCATAGTAGAAACTAAGACGCCAGTTTCTACTATAGGTATTTTTATTACAGTTTAGATGCCTTATAAGGCTTACAAGATTGAATAAATCCGCAACACTTTTTTAGATAGAGGAGTGATAAAAAAAAACGAAGTTTGCTAACTATTTTGATAATTTCTTCTTTTCCAGTTTAGTGATGGAGAAATTTTTTTAAGATATTATCGGCATTTAGCAGACCATAATCTTTCATTTCTATCACTTCAATAACCTTTGTAGGATAATCTTTTACGATACTTTCTCGCATAGAAGAAAGCTCTGGAGATAATAGAATAACATCGGTAGCCTTTGCATACTGATCTAACTTAGAAATGCTATGCATGTCAACATGCACAAGTAAATGTTGTTTTTTTGCTAGGTTGTTCATCTTTGTTATTAACAAATTGGTATAAAGGGTACTATCTGTACTCATTGAAGTTACGCCAAAAACGATGATCTGTTTCTCTTTCATTTGATTATTTTCCAAAACAAGTTCCTTTTCCATTACAGACACTTCCACCTTTCCATAATATATCCAATGCTCTTACTGCTATAAAATAAAAGCTATACCAAACATATTCATTATCTGAACATCTTTTGATACAGCTTTTCATTTTTTATCTTTTGCCGCGACGTTGTGTCGCTTCCATGATGACTGGTAAAATCACTGGGCGGCGTTTGGTTTGTTCAAACAAATAGCGACCTAATTGATCACGTATTTCTTGTTTCAGCTTGCTCCACTCGAAATCATCGCTTTCTAAATGTTTGCCTACAATGGTTTCGATCATGTTGCTACTTTCATTGATCAAATCACGACTTGCTTTGACATAAACAAATCCTCGTGAAGTGATTTGCGGTTTTGAGACAATTTTCTTTTCGCGACGACTAATTGTCACTACTGCAACAAAAATACCGTCTTCAGATAAGATTTTACGATCGCGTAAGACGATGTTTCCAATATCGCCAACACCTAGTCCGTCGATCATGACATTTTCAGCACTTGTCGTACCTGCCACACTCATCCGCTTGTTTTTATATTCTAAAATATCCCCACGTCCTGTGATATAGATATTTTTATAGGGGATACCTACTGCATGGGCTAAGTCTGCATGGGCAGCTAGTTCACGGTATTCTCCTTGAACTGGGATGAAATATTTAGGTTTCATGAAGTTCAACATCAATTGTAAGTCATTTGGATTTGCATGACCGGAAACCCGCAGGTTGTCAGAGATTTGTTTGACTATTCCACCTGCTCGGTAAATGATGTCTTCTGTCTTAGCAACCATTGTTTCCATCGCAATACTTGGTGTCGTTGTGATATAAACAAGATCGCCTTCTTTGATCTTGATATGGCGATGCGCGCCATTCGCCATTTTTTGTAAAGACTTGATTGGTTCACCCATCCGGCCTGTTTCCAAAATGATCAGTTCTTCAGGCTCATAGTTTTTCATATCTTTTAATGTGACCAATAGGTCTTCACTTGGTAATTGAAGTTTTTCTAAGCGCATAGCTGTTCGGATGATCCGTTCAAAGTCTTGCCCAGTCAACACAACCTTACGTCCTGCTTTAGCAGCGGCGTCTAAGATTTGTTGGACGCGTTGAAGATTACTTGCAACACAAGCAACGATGATCCGTCCTTCCCAATATTTGATCGTATCAAATACTTCATCAGCAATTTGGAACTCAGAAGCAACAGGGGTCGCGTTTTCTGCATTTGCTGACTCACTTAGTAAAGCTAACACGCCTTCTTTCCCAATCTCTGCTAAACGAGCGTAATCCGTTTGGTACATTGGGATCGCCATTTGGTCAAATTTGAAATCACCCGTATAAACGATATTTCCTTCTTGGGTTTTTAAATTGATCCCAACTGAATCTGGAATCGTATGGGTGGTGCGGAAGAAGCTAACGATCGTTTCACCGAAATCGATCTCTGTATGCTCATCTACCACATGAAAATCTTTGAATCCTTTTGCAGCATCATTGCGATTGACATTCAATTTTGCCAATTCGATCGTCAATTCGGTTCCGAACACAGGTACAGAAATCTTTGACAATAAATAAGGCAACGCCCCAATCGCATCTGCGTGACCATGTGTCAGAAAGACACCTGCTACACGATCGACATTATCTTCTAAATACGTAAAATCAGGAATCACAACGTCAATCCCTAATAATTCGTTTTCAGGATATTTCAGACCACAGTCTAAAACAAAAATAGCTTCCCCTACTTCTGCAATGTACAAATTTTTTCCGTTTTCGCGTACACCGCCTAAAGGGATAATCTTAATGGTACTCACAAATTTCACCTCTTCTTATGACATCTTCATTTTGACGATGTCGATTCTCTATTTTATTTAAAACGATCCAATTTCTGAGTGCCTCGTTTTCGGATGATTTCATTAGATAATCAAATCTATCTTAATATTACAGGCGTTTAGGATCTTTTTTTGACACAAAAAAATCGGGATTGCTTCAGTTGCTCGATCAACTGCTCCACATCATTATACAACAAATCAAACAAATCGCTAGCATGTACGATTGTTTCTGTCTTCATGTTTTTCCCAGACCATTTTTTCTTCTTTTGTTTTAGAAGATACTTCGTCTATTTTAACATAAATTACTCAATAACTATAGAATGTTTTTCATTTCCTGCTCCATTTGATCTGTTTTTAGCTTTCAACTGTTTGTATTCGTGGCCGCTTTTTAAGGTAGGCTTAAGCTACTCCCTTTATTCTATTTTTTGTACTCATTTCGAAAGGAGATCGAACCAATGAATTTTTTCAAACGAGCATTAAAAAGTACAAAAGTAAAATGGGGGCGTTCTTTACTATTATTAGCAGTTTTTACAGCAATCCTTGTCTTCGTTCTTGCTGGACTAACCATACGTAGTGCGGCACAAGAAGCAGCAGAGCAAGCTCAAAAAGATGTCAGTGCGACGGTCACTTTAAGTGCAAATCGTGAAGCGGCTTTTCAAAAACAAACAGAGGAAACTGATACTGAATCCGGTGGACGACCAGATCCTGGAAGTTTCTCCCTCACACCTGTTTCAGTCAGCGATGCAGAAAAGATCGCAGTACTAGATAATGTAGCAAGTTTTTCCTTCGAAAGCTCTGCATCAGCTTTAGCCAATAGCGGGATCACTGCCATTTCAAGCTCTGATACCTCAGAAACATCCGAAGAAACTGATACTGCAACTGATGCTGCACCAAACGGTGAAAACATGGGTGGAGCTATGGGAGGTGGCAAACCCCAAATGATCCAAGCAGATTTTCAAATCAGCGGGGTATCCAATACAGCCCAAACCAGTGGCTTTACAGATGGCACAGCTAAAATCATCGAAGGAGAAGGAATCACTGATAGCGACAAAGATACGAACAATGTTGTGATCGACTCTACTTTAGCTAGTGCGAATGACTTATCCGTAGGAGATACTTTCATAATTACTAGCACGGAAGACGAAGAAACAACTTATGAAATGACGATCAAAGGAATCTATGAGTCAAGTGAAACAAGTAGTAGCATGGGAATGAATTTCAATTTCATGAATCCAGCGAACACTTTGTATACTTATTATACGTTTGCCAATACATTGAATGGCTCGACAGAAGATGACACAATCGATTCTGCGGTTTATACGCTGACCGATCCTAATAAAATTACAGACTTTATCAATGAAGCAGAAAACCTGATCGATACTTCAACGTTCAGTCTTCAATCAAACGATACCATGTTCCAAGCAATGCTTGAACCACTTAACAACGTGGCCAGTTTTTCACAAAATGTCGTTTTACTCGTTGCGGTTGCTGGAATCATTATTTTGACTTTGATCATCATGATCACGATTCGTGAGCGTCGCCATGAACTAGGGGTATTGCTTTCATTAGGTGAATCCAGAAGCAAAATCGTCCTTCAATTGTTTGCAGAAGTGGCCATATGTATGATCGTCGCGTTAGGTGTGGCTTCATTCAGTGGAAATGTCGTTGCAAATGCTGTCGGTCAACAGTTGCTTGATCAACAAACTGAAACGTCAACCGACTCACCTGCCGAGCAACAAGGAGAGCAGATGCCTGGTGGTGGCAATCGTGGACCTGGCGGACAACCAGGTGGAACTAGTAATCCACTTACCGTTTCGGAGCAAGTAAGCGACCTTGAAATCACTGTTCAACCAGCTCAACTTGGCCTACTAGCAGCTGTTGCATTTGGGATCAGCTTACTCTCAGTTTTTCTAGCCTCCATCGGCATACTACGATTAAATCCACGAAAAATTTTATTAAACTAAAGGAGGAATTGGATGTTACGTACAGAAAACTTGGGCTTCTGGTATCAGAATCCAACAGAAGCACTTTATAAAGATGTGAATCTATCCTTTGAAAAAGGAAAAATGTACGCCATATTAGGGGCTAGTGGTTCAGGAAAGACGACCTTTCTTTCGTTGATTTCAGGACTTGATACACCAAAAGAAGGGACTGTTTATTATGAAGAGCGAGCTTTAGCTAAAATAGGCCTACGGAATTATCGCAAAAATGATGTATCCATTATTTTTCAAGCGTACAACTTATTGCCTTACCTTTCCGCTCTTGATAACGTCATTACCGCCATGGAAATTTCAAATACTCCTCAAAAAGAGTATCGCCAAGTAGCACTTGATCGCTTGGCACGCGTTGGGATAAATGAAACACTTGCAAAACAACAAGTCACTAAATTATCTGGGGGACAACAACAACGCGTAGCGATCGTCCGAGCGATTTGTTGCGAACATCAGTTGATCATTGCGGATGAACCAACAGGAAACCTTGATGAAACGACTTCACAAGAAATCGTTCAACTCTTCCAAGAAATCGCCAATGAGCAAGATCGCTGTATCATCATTGTGACACACGAACTAGAAGTGGCTAAAAAATGTGATGAAGTTTTTAAATTAAAAAATAAAACATTCGCGTCCATTGCCATTGGATAACCGCTAAAAAAAAGCGTCCACCTTATTGGTAGGACGCTTTTTTTTAAGAATTTACAAGTAGACTATTTATGGTCTTTCTTTGAAAATTTTTCTTTTACATCTTCAAAGCCTTCTTTGATTTCATCGCCGATATTACGAGCTTTACTCTTGATATCCGCACCTACAGATTGGGCTTTACCTTCTGTTTCTTTACTTCTATCGCCTGTTGCTTTTCCATAGGCTTCTTTGCCTTCACCTGCAACTTTGTCTTTCAAATCTTTAGAGCGTCCTTCTAAATCTGCCATAATATTTCCTCCTCTAAAATTTGTCTTTGTAACTACTTTTAGAGTAACACCAATTATAAAAACAAACAAACAGAATGCTTATTGTGTTATTTAGTTGTTAAGAATTTGCTCAAATGTTCCCCAAACTTTCACTTGTTTTTCTTGGACCATGATGGTGCCATTAGCGATCACCGTATCGATTTCTAAGGTTTCTTTATCAAGTAGACAAAGATCTGCATCTTTACCAACAGCGATTCTTCCCTTTTGGTCCAGTTTAAGGACTCTTGCAGGATTGGACGTCACAGCTCGTAAGGCAATCTCTAAAGGAATGTCTTCTTTTTGAACGGCTTCTTTGATGCCCACCAGTAAGGATTTCGCACTACCGACGCCCATACCGATAAAATGGTTCTCTTGGTCAAAATATGGGAGACTACCTTGTCCATCGGAGGTCAAGGTGAAGTTATCAAGAGAGACTTGTGCTTCCAATAACTGCTTCAATGCTTTACTGAAACGAACTTCACCATCGGTCTTTTCCCAAAAATCAGGATCTTCACTTGCAGTGAAATCGATCGTTCCACCTTTTTTCGCAAATTCGATACATGCAGCTAATAATTCAGTTGTCCGATTCGCATGCGTCGGATAAAACTGAGTAATAGGGATTTCTGTTTCTTCAACCACACGATTCAATAGTTCCAATTTTCGACTTCCGCCACCTAAATGGACATTCACGATCCCTGCTTTACCTGATAACATGCCCCCAACACGAGCATCCGCCACTGACCGAGCAAACTCATCGAATGTTGGCTGAGAAGAGCGATGATCAGAGACAGCGATTTCTCCGATCCCAATGATCTTATCAATGGTAAGAAAATCTTTGATCAATGAATCAGTCACCGTTTTGACCGGCAACCGATAAGAACCAACATAAACATACGTAGTCAATCCTTCTGCCTCTAACCCTCTTGCTTTACTGATCAAAGCAGTCATATCTCGACCCTCGCCATCTGTCCCGATACAACCTACGACTGTTGTCACTCCTGCTGTCGTTAATTGACTAAGTGTGACTTCTGGCGTGCGATTATGATAGCCTCCTTCGCCGCCGCCACCTAAAATATGGAAATGGGCATCAATAAAACCTGGGGTCAAGAGTTTTCCTTCTCCTGAAATTTCTTCCACGATCAATTCTTCGTAACCGCCGGATAGTTGATCTTCCAAGGCAACAATCTTATTTCCTGCCACTAATACGTCCTTCTTACCAAGATATTCTGGTGCATAGACATCGATTTGTCGAATGAGTTTCATATCTGATCTTCTCCTTTATAAAATAGTCTTTACCTTTTAGAACACTCAAAAGGTTGTTTAATAAGCAATCCATCGCTCTTTCGGAAATAAGCGAGAAAATCCAAAAATATGAAGATACTTTCGGGTTTTCTCGCTTATTGTCTCAGAGTTACGTATCGGTTAGCATAACTTCTTTGATTGCTATAAATCAGTTCTTATTTGTTTTATTGAAGTCCGATCGCGATTGCAATCATAATGAAGATCGTTCCTAAAACAAAGAAGAATCCTTGCATTTTGATTTGGAATCGTGCCCATTTTGCCCATTCGATCCGTGCCACACCTAAGACACCAATCAAGCTAGCAGAAACCGGCGTGAACGCATCCATGAATCCTGAACCTAATTGATAAGCTAATACAGCCACTTGACGAGAGACACCTACTAAATCAGCCAACGGTGCCATGATTGGCATCGTCAATGCCGCTTGTCCAGAATTTGAAGTGACGACTAAGTTGAACAAACTTTGGAATACGTACATCGCCCATGCCCCGATAACTGCCGGCACACCAGTCAGTGCTGTTCCAATACCATGTAAGATCGTATTAAGCGCAGAAGGTACAGAAGCATCTGATCCACCTAATACAAGTAAGATTCCTTTTGCCATCCCAACAACGATCGCTGTTCCAGCTAGATCTGCTGCTCCAGATTGGAAAGAAGAGGCAATATCATTGACCGTCATACCGTCCAATTTGAATAAAACAGCAATGATCCCTGCAACGAGTCCCATAACAAAAAATTGAGAGGCGATTTCTGGGATATAATAGCCTTTTTGTGTGACTCCCCAAACGATCCAAACTAAAACGATCAACATTTCGCCTAAAATCAATTTATGGCCTAGTGTAAATGGTTTTTGTTCATCGGATGTTTTCTTCAAGTGGTTACGGAAGTATTCATCAGATTTATACGTTAATGAACTTTCCGGATTCTTCCGAACTTTTTCGCCATAGATCATTAAGTAACCAGCCGATAACGCAGTCACGACGACCCACATGATCAATCGGAAGGTGGCGCCTGATAAGACTGGAATACCTGCAATCCCTTGAGCAACGGCGACACTGAACGGACTCATCCATGACGTGGCATTCCCGACTTGTGACGCCACATAGGTGACTGTGACGGCGACGATTGAATCATAGCCTAAGGCAATCACAAAAGGTACCATGACCATTGAGAATGGAATGACTTCTTCAGCCATACCGAACGTTGCGCCTCCAAATGAAAAAGCAAAGAATAAGAGCGGTAAAGCTAAACGTTCTAGACCACGTGTCTTATTGATAAAAGCATAAATACCTGCATCGATGGCACCCGTTCGCATAATGATCCCGAATGCACCACCCACGACTAAAATAAGTGCAGCAATCCCGACTGCTGAACCATATTTATCACCTGATACTAGACCTTCAAAAACGAAGTTTAAAAAGCCGAAACCACCGAAATCATCGGTCCCCCATAGTTTTGCTGTTTTATGCAATTTCTTTGAGGTGTCATAGATGTCTTCACCATATTCATCGTATAAAACATCATCTGTCAGTGAGATTTCATCTAGTTTCTCCTGGGTCAAGTTTTTCTCACCAGCTGCCAAGACTTCTTCTAATCCTTCTTCAGGAACAGCTAGCTTTTCTCTTTCCTTTGGATCATTTTGTAATTCTTCCAGTTGATCAAATACAAAAGCCTTATCTAATTCATAAGCATAACGAAACGAATCTTGGCGTAATACTGTTCTGGTACTGGTTTCTCCATTTGCATCTTTGTATTCTATATCTTGCGTACTGAATCTCCCAGCTGGTACGATAAATGTTAATAACCAGGCAAGTACAACTACACCAAAAATAATGACATACGTATGCGGTGTCGTCATTTTGGTAAAGTCTCGTTTTTTCTTTACTGAAGAATTTTTTCTCTTCAAAACTCGTTCTTCCTTTCTTGCTACGTTTTTGTCAATAATGAATAAGCAAATAGATTATACAGTAAAATGTTCTATACCACATGAATAAACAATTAAAATAATCTATTGATTTTAGTTATCATCAAGACACATTTTAATAAAAACGCTGGTTTCAAAGCCATAGTACCTATAAAAATGGATTAAAATTCTTTTTTTATTTTTACAATGTCGCTATTTCCGACTATTTATTTTCATTTCTAATTACGTATAAACAAAGATTTTTTAGCGATTAACAAATATTTATACATTTTCTTCCTCGCTCCTTTCCTATTTGAATCGATGTTTTTGATTGAATTTCTGCCTCTCTCTTCCTCTCTTTTTATTTTCATTAGGTATCTTCATTGCAATATTCATAACAAATGTACTATAATTGGAGTGTAAAGAGTTTTGGGGAAGACTCTTTCATCAACGTGTATAAAGAGACAAGAAAGAATCTTCATGATTCTTTCTTGTCTCTTTTTCGGACTCTTAACCTTCTCGCTTTAGTGACTCTCCAACAAATAATACACTGAAAAATAAACGATCTGCTGTAATAGGATTAAGGTTGCTAAGGAAGCTGCACCACATATAGCTGGCTCAAATTTAGGAACCGTAAGGACGGCATCATCTATCGTTGCATAGTTATCTAATACTAGATCTGCATATTCATATAAGCGCAAACCACTACTATGTCTTGACTTGATACTTCGGGATAAGTCAAATCCGGTGATCACGATCAATAGATACCCTTGTTCTTTGACCCATTCCGCCAGTTCAATGATTGCAGGATTTCTACCTTCATTTGATAAGAAAAGAAAAATATCTTCGGGTTGCGCATTGATTTGTTCAATGATTGCTTGGCCAGTTCCTTCCAGCGACTCATAAATCCCCGCTGCGGGATGTTCAATCAACTGAGTTGGCAAGATTTTTGGACATTGTTGCCAAAATTCATAGGCAGTGCCTTGTAAGGTACGGCTAGCAAAAATATGTAAACATCCTCCTCGATGAATCTGTGTAGCGATCCAACGACCCGCTTGTTCCATCAAGGGTTCCTCGATCCTTAATTTTTGTTCAAGTTTTTGACAATAATCAAAATAGGGTAAGCTCATTCTTTTCTCCTCTTCTTCTGCTATTTCAGAATAGAGATAACTATCAAAAAGAAAAATACAAAAAGATGAGACGAAGCAATTGCTCAGTCTCATCTTTACCTTAACCACTTATTCATTACAATCAAGCAAAAGATCTGATGTAGCAGCATCTTGATGTTCTTCGGCTTCAGTGTAAAAGATAGGAACGATGTATCGCTAAAAGCAAGTCTTTAAAACGGATTAAACAAACTTCTCGCTTGAATATACATCTGTTTTGACATAGTAAATAAACTGCCCCGCTTCCTCCGCTTTTTAGATTCATAAGGTAGAAAATCTTCCTTAAATCAGGTACAATAAATGCGGTCGGTGCGCTGCATCGACTATGGCAAAATGATCGGTCAGGGTGTATACGTGTGACTGGTCATTCCTTGATAGTTAGTTGCCGCTAACTATCAAGGAGCCTTTTTTTTTAGTTATTTCTATCTGCATCTATTGTAAGGAAAGTGCGAAACAAGTGCAAGTATCAAAATATCAGCGGTCAGATCTTGTCCGTCTTTCTGAGACATCCTTTGAGCGGTTCGGAGAAGCCGCATGTTTGCCTTTTTTGACGACATGAAATCTTTTGAGTAGATACGGGATATAGGCAAAAAGGTACAGCAAAAGAAAAGCTGCCGCAAAAAGAGATGCCTGTTGATCTCCCCACAAAAGAACGATGATCAAACTACCGATCGCCACTGTTGCTAAGTACCAAATAAAAATCAAAAAGGTTTCTTTTATTCTGACCATATAAAACATCGTAAACAAACTAATAAATAATACTGGCAGTAAAAACAGCCAATTATTTCCCTCCATCAACCATTTCAATCCATCAAGAAACGTTTGTGCAATGTTGATTAGAATCCCCATGTAAGCAATACACCTCATTTACTATTCTTTTCTCAAGATTTTATTTCTCTAATTGTTAAGTTTTTAGTCCAGAGAATGACTTAGATCAATGAGGTATTGTTTCAGCTGCTCGCTGATTTCAGGATGACCTAAACCGTATTCGATACTTGTTTTTAGATAACCAAATTTATCACCGACATCATATCTAGAGCCTTTGAATACTCTCGCATATACGGGTTGCTTTTTATTTAATTCATCAATTGCATCCGTCAATTGAACCTCATTTCCAGCTCCAGGTTTTTGTGTTTCTAATAATTCAAAAATTTCTGGTGTCAATAAGTAGCGTCCAATAATCGCTAAATCACTCGGAGCTTGTTCAGGTGTTGGTTTTTCGACGAATCGTTTCACTTCATACAAGCCTTCAGATTCTTTTGTTTCTGGATCGATGATCCCATATTTTGACGTGTCTTCATGAGGAACTTTCATGACTGCTACAGTCGAACCTTTTGTTTTCTCGTAATCTAAGATCAATTGTTTTGTCAGTGGAATCTCATCTTCCATCAAATCGTCCCCAAGCATAACGATGAATGGTTCATCTCCAACAAAAGTTTTCGCTTGTAATACCGCATGACCTAGTCCTAAAGGATGGGACTGACGGATAAAGTGGAGATTGACATTCGTTGTTTCTTCGACTAATTTTAGCAAGTCGATTTTATTTTTTTCTTGTAGATTCAATTCTAATTCGATATTCGAATCAAAATGGTCTTCAATCGGTCGTTTTTCTTTTCCGGTAACGATCAAAATATCTTCGATCCCCGAAGCTAAAGCTTCCTCTACGATAAATTGGATCGTTGGTTTATCAACGATCGGCAACATTTCTTTTGCCATTGCCTTTGTAGCAGGTAAAAAACGTGTACCTAGACCTGCTGCAGGAATGACTGCTTTTCTTACGATTTTATTCTCCATATGCGTATTTATATACTCCATTCTGTTGATTTACTGAAATTCGTTTTCCATCTTGCCATCACGCAACATGATTTCTTTTGCTGCTTGTTTGATATCCTTCCCTTGATAAAGGACCTGATAGATTGTTTGAGTGATGGGCATTTCTACACCTAGTTGATCAGCAAGTTCAACCGCCGCTTTTGTTGTCGATACACCCTCCACGATCATTCCCATATTCTCTAGGATTTGGTCTAATTTCTGTCCTTCACCTAACATATGACCCGCGCGCCAATTTCGTGAATGGACACTGGTACAAGTGACGATCAGATCACCAACACCGCTCAATCCAATAAAGGTCAAAGGGTTCGCGCCCATTGCTACACCGAGACGACTGATTTCAGCTAATCCTCTTGTCATGATCGCCGCTTTCGCATTGTCACCAAAACCAAGACCGTGGATCGCGCCGGCACCGATTGCAATGATATTCTTCAATGCTGCACCTGTTTCCACACCGATCACATCATTATTTGTATAGATTCGGAAATAATCATTCATAAATAATTCTTGCACATAAGTAGCTGCTTTTTGATCAACACTTGCAGCAGTAATCGTTGTGATATCGTGGACTGCCACTTCCTCTGCATGACTAGGTCCCGACAAAACAACGATGGATTGACGTTTTTCTTCTGGGATTTCTTCAGCAATCACTTCTGAGATCCGCTTATGCGTGTCTTGTTCTAATCCTTTACTTGCATGGATGATCACTGGTTTTGTCGTTAAATGTTGTAGCAATTCTTGTGCTACAGCACGGATTGCTTTCGTCGGTACGACAAATAATACTGCATCTACCTCTTTGACAGCTTCAGCCAATTCTGTGTAACCGATGATTGATTCTGGTAAATGTAACTCAGGTAAATAGTGTTTATTCGTATGATACGTATTGATTTCTGTGATTTGTTCTGGAACATTCCCCCAGATACGGACGTCATGTCCATTTTCTGCTAAGGTTTGAGCTAAAGCAGTTCCCCAAGAGCCAGGGCCTAATACTGCAATTTTTTGTTTCATGGAAATTCCTCCAAAATTCATAGTTAGTTTCTATTATAGTATAGATTAACAAAATACTGGACTTATTTTCATTGTTTTTAGCTTTTGTTTAAGAAGAGGTCGAGATATAAGTGTTTCGAAGTGGCTACTTTTTAGATGGTGTGAGAGGTCAAATGCCCCAGAAACATTTTATTCAGCCATTTTATTTCTTGATCTACCTTAAATAGAAATTATAATGTTGCAATACCATACAAGATGTTTTTTGGTCTATTCCAATGATATAGTCTATTTATCAACAGTCGAACTAAAGGAGGTGCATCTTATGTGGTCAGTTACTCCACCAATGTAAGTGCAAGTTTCAAGAATAGACAAAATCCTCAAGAATAAAAAACGAAAATCGTCGTTTAACAAGCGATTTTCGTTTTTTTATTTATTTTTCTAAAAATCAGCTGTCTCTATCCATCTCTTCTATTTATCGTAATTCTTTCTCGATGATTTTTTTATACATAGCAATATCATAACCAAACAATTATGTTTCTTAAAAAATAAAAAAAGCCCTCTAAAAAGAGGACTTGGAATTTTTATAATAGTTGTTATAATATATGTTTTTTTCATGTTCTGTTATACAAACATAAATAAATAATTGAATTTTTATCATGCGTTTGCCCAATTGCTAAGATTCTCGTTATACATGCACGAAAATCTTAACAATACTGAGCAAATCACTTATTCGTTGATTGATTCAGCATCAACGATTGCTTCATTAATAAAAACGGGTATGGATCGATTAGCCAATCAATTCCCAAGGTCCCCATTGTTCAGTTCCAGGCTCATTGCCTCGTGTCCACCATTTTGCACGATATGTGTTTCCTTTGTGTGTCACGATATCACCTAAATCATAAATTGTATCTGCATCCCATGCTTCTGCTGATGGTGCATCCGCCGTTGTCACAACTAATGCTTTGCTTTCTTCTGAAATGTTGCCCGCTTCGTCAAATGCTTTTACTGTATAAGAATACTCCGTATTAGCTGTTAATCCTGCGTCACTAAATGTATTTGTTTCTGTTTCTCCTACTTGCTCACCATCACGGTAAACATAGTAACCTACTACACCCACGTTATCTGTTGATTGTGTCCATGATAAAGAAACACTCTTGTCACTAATTGATGAAGCCGTAATGTTCAATGGTACTGATGGAGCTTCTAAGTCTGCTGGTGGCTCTTCTAATGTAGAGATCACTAATGCTTTACTTTCTTCTGAAACGTTACCAGCTGCATCAAATGCTTTCACTGTATAAGTGTATTCTGTGCTGGCAGTCAATTTTGTGTCTGTATAAGCATTGTTTGTTGCTCTACCAATTTGTTCGCCATCACGATAAATGTAATAACCTGCTACGCCACGATCATCTGTTGATTTTGTCCATGATAAAGCAACAGTTGAATGTGTTGCTGTGCCTGCTAGATTTGTTGGTTGTGATGGTTTTTCTGTATCAGGTGTTTTTTCTTGGAATAGATCCTGATAAGACTTCGCAAATGATTCATTGTACTCGACACCAGCTGAGTTTCTTCCTTCATCCCAGTTGATACTCCAAGTCATCAAACCTTTTAATGGTGTTTGATCTTTTTCCATTTGTTCGAATACATCGTAAACTTTTGATGGTTCTTTTACAAAACCATTTGCTGCTGCATCTACGTTTGCTGGAATACCTAAAGCTAAGCGATTCGCTGGGATTTGGATAAACCCACCGCTTCCTTCGTTGAAAGCTTTTGAAATTCCATATAAGAATTCAAATTTTTTGCTGTCATTATTTTGAGCGATCCATTCAGTTCCAACACTTATACCGTCACCTGCTTGGTTGTATAACTGTGGTGCAATAAAATCATATTCTTGTTCTAAAGCAGTAATGTATGGTACATATTTACCTTGTGTTCTTAAATATGGAAACTCTGGCGCCATGGAGATAATGAAATGTTTTTGTTCTTTCTCAAAATGCGCACGGACAATCTTCAAAGCATCTGGAATTACTGTTTTATTGTCGCCTGCATCTACTGCGGTTTGTTCTAAATCGATATCTAAGCCATCAAATCCATAAACTTCAACCAAACGGATAATTTCATCGGCAAAGGCTTGTTCTTCCCCTTTATGTAATTCAATATGTGAATCTGCACCACCAAGTGAAATAATGACCACACGATTTTCAGCATTCAAAGTGGCTACTTTTTGTCTAAATTCAGTATCTGACATATTGTAAGGTTTGAATGTTGGGATACCTTCTCCTTTCATGAATGACACAGCAATCACATTATAAAAAGGATTTACTTTTGCCAAATCAGTATCTGCCGGACGGCCACCTTGGTAACCAGCACCTTGTTCAGGCACCCAATTATGATAATAACCTACTGAAACTTGGCGATTTGAGATATCTGGCATCGTATCTGCTGCATCTGCTGCAAACACATCTGTTCCGTCTCCAAACAAACAACCTAAAAGACCAACTGAGAATAATAAACTTTTCTTATTCATTTTTTTCCCTCCTAAATTTGTATTACAGAAGAGATTAAAACATATTTTATCCTTCAAAATTTTTTTTGTTTGGTATTGCAACAAAATAACTTTCCAAACAAAAAAATCGCACTTTTTTAACAAAAGGGCGCACATATGAAAACATAACATCCACATAACTATATTATGCTATTATAACCATGTACAAAAAAACAGCTTCTGGAGGAAATGAACATGACAGAACATGCTGCTCTAATTCGAAAATTAAGAAAAGATCGTGGATTGACACAAGAACAACTAACTTCAGGTATCTCACAAAGAGGAACCTTAGCAGCTTTTGAATCACGTGGAACAAAAATCGGCTTTGAACTAATAGTAAACTACCTTGATCGGATGAATATCACACTTGAAGAATATCAATTTTTATTGAATAGTAATTCGTTGTCTAATAAACAAAAATTAACGAATTATTTAATCACTTCAAAAACCATTACATCTGCTCAAGAACAAGAATTGCTCAACGAATTTGAAAAAACAGGAAACATTTATTATCGTTTGATCTACGCCCAAAGAAAATTGATTTCAAATTATCTGTATAGTAGCTCTTTTACCGCATCAATGAAAAAAGAAATCAGTGTTATAAAGAAGTATCTTGAAAAGATTGATACATGGGGGCACTTTGAATTGACTATTTTTTCGAATTGTTTATTTATTTTTGATGATGAATACATTGCCTATTCGTTCCAAAATAGTGTCACAAAGATGAAAGCCTACATAGATAATACCTATTATTCGGAGCTTCTTTCTAACTTTATTTTGAACGGCATACGTCTTTCTTTTAACCGTGAATCAACCACATTACGCAAATTATTTCTAGCCCAATTAAAAAAAATCGCGACGACACACAAACAAACACTCGATCTTGCACATTACAAAGTGTTTACTGCTTTAGATAAACTAGCTGATGGACAAAAAACAGCTTTAAAAGAAGTGGAAACGGGTATTGCGTTTTTTGAATGGTTAGATCTTTCTACGAGTAAAGACTACATGATCAATCTAAAAGAAAAATTTTGCGCTGAAGTATGTGATTTTCCGAACAATGATCATCACACAAAAGTCGTTGTCAAAAGTACGTGCGATCGCCTCTCTCCACAACGCCAAGTGAATACTGCCTAAAATAACCGCGTATCTCCTCACTCCCAATGAGAAGATACACGGTTTTTAAGTCTCTCTGTTTATTCTCGATTGATTCGATAGGTTCCACTGGAATGGCGTGCTTGATACGAGAGTTTCTAAACAGTTCATTGCACATTTCGTAGTCAGACGATTATCGATCAAAGAACTATCAGAAATGCAACGCATTGAAGAAATGCGTCTTCGTGTATTCCTTTCAGGGGCACCGATTACTAAAGTCAACAAATCCTGGCCAGTCATATGGACCACCTACAAGGGCGCACCAGCCTACTGCCTGTGTAGGTGCATAACGTTGCTTCCTTCATTTTCTGATTCGTTCTCTACATTTCCTCTCAATAAATTCTTTTGTTACTTGTTTTATCCCCATGTCTCCCCTTTCTATACTGTGCAAACGCGACTCCTTCAGTGGCAGTTCTTTCTCCAGCGAACATTTGCGTTTCACCTAAAAAATGACTAAATAGTATAATTTCTAATAACACTCGCGATGAACGAAATTTTTTTGTTGCAATAACATACATAATTTTCAGATTAAAAATATATCAGTTATGATAACAATCGTACATTACACAAAGTAAAAATATCGGAGGAATTATTATGAAAAAGAGTACATTAATTGGTTTAGGATTCATTTTGGCAGGTATCGGAGCAAGCACGCTTACTTCTGTTGATGTTGCTGCTCATGGTTATGTTTCTGAACCAGCAAGTCGTGGCTACCAAGGAAGCCTTGACAAAAATACAAACTGGAATGCTGCATTCAAAAAATACGGAGCTGTTATCAATGAGCCACAATCCCTTGAAGCACCAAAAGGATTCCCAGCTGCAGGACCTGAAGATGGTCAAATCGCTTCTGCAAATGGTACGGTAGGTGATTTCTTATTGGATCAACAAACAGCCTCATTGTGGACAAAACAACAACTGACAGCTGGTGCAAATGATTTTACTTGGACATTCACTGCCAACCATGCAACAACGAAATGGCATTACTACATGACGAAAGCCGGTTGGGATCAAAATGATGCGTTGACAAGAGACGACTTGGAATTCATTGGTGAAGTAGGCAATGATGGACAACTAGCTTCTACTAATCCGACACATTCGATCAACATTCCCAATGACCGATTAGGTTATCATGTGATCTTAGCTGTTTGGGATGTCGCTGATACTAAAAATGGGTTCTATAATGTCATTGATGTCGATGTTAAAGGTGAAACAGTTTTAGCTGACTTACAAAAAAAAAATTATTAATGACCGAAAGAGACCAAGGCAGGAATCTTTAGCCACGGAAATAAGTCACCATCTACGAGAGTTGTTCGTCAATTTTTTGTAGATGGTGCTTTTTTGTAATTATTTTTTTCTATGGTTTATTCAATTATAGGCGTTGCAAGAGCGACAACGCGTTAAGCGTTATGGTGTGATTTCTTAAGTTTTACTAAAATGTGCGGATTATGAAAAGGCTTGTTCTCTTTTCATTCTAAATTTCATAAGCTACAATATGAGAGTACCTAGTTATATCATCGTTAGATTTCTCGCTGCAAGATATTTTTGTTGCTTTAAGGATATCTATTTATCATAAATCGGTTGTTTTTTGCCGATAGACGTTCGAACAATATTGGGTAACTTGTTTTTAGGAGGAAATTTTTATGATTCAGTTATTGCGCTATGCGAAAGACTATCGAAAACAAATCATCCTAGGTCCTGTATTTAAATTTTTAGAAGCAGTCTTTGAATTGATTTTACCTTTACTGATGGCTTCGCTGATCGATAATGGGCTAAAAATGAACAATCGTGAAGTGATCATCAATATGGGTATCTGGATGATCGCGATGTCGGTGATCGGATTGATCTGTGCCATTATTTGTCAATATTATTCATCCATTGCCTCTCAAGGGTTTGGAACAGAACTTAGAAATCAACTCATCAAAAAAATCAACTCTTTCTCCCATAGTGAATTAAATCATTTTGGGACGGATACATTGATCACGCGGATGACCAATGATATCAATCAGCTACAACTTGCACTCGCAATGGTTATCCGTTTATTGATCCGAGCACCTTTTTTAAGTATTGGATCAGTAGTGATGGCGTTTGTGATCGACTGGCAAGTCGGGCTATTCTTCTTAGCTTTATTACCAATTTTTTCAATCATTTTATACTTTATTATCCGTAAGACGATCCCCCTCTATCAAAAAGTCCAAGAAAAGTTGGATGGTCTAAACGAGACTGTTAGCCAAAACTTAAGCGGGGTTCGTGTGATCCGAGCATTTTCACGTACCAATAAAGAAATCGAAACATTTGATGAAAACACAGATGTCTTAGCAAAAAATTATTTACGTGTTTCCAATATCTCCGCTTTGCTCTCTCCGGCAACGACATTGATCATGAATGTCGGAATCATTTGTCTATTGACTGTCGGCGGGGTCAAGGTAAATATCGGTTCCTTACAACAAGGACAAGTTTTAGCATTGATCAATTACATGAACCAAATGTTATTAGCCTTGATCGTCGTTTCCAATCTTGTCGTGATTTTTACTCGTGCAGAAGCTTCTGCTCGGCGGGTCAAAGAAGTCTTAGATACCGAAAATACCATTACAGATGCTGAGACTCCTAGTGAACCAGTCATGGATTCTGAAACAATTCTACAATTTAAAAACGTAGATTTTCGTTATACGCCAGAATCTGGTCTGTCATTACAAGGAATCAATTTCACTTTGAAACGCCAAACTGTCTTAGGGATCATTGGTCCGACCGGAAGTGGGAAGACGACATTGACACAATTGATCCCACGTTTTTATGATGTTAGTGAAGGCTCTGTGCTATTTGATGAACAAGACGTTCGTGACTGGCCCTTAGATACATTACGAAGTCAGATTTCGCAAGTACCACAAACGGCTGTCTTATTCACCGGTACCATTCGGGAAAATCTTCAGTGGGGAAAACCTGACGCGACAGACGCAGAGTGTTGGGAAGCTTTGGCAATTGCCCAAGCGGAGGATTTTGTTCGCCAATTACCCAAAGGTTTAGACACAAGAGTCATGGAGAATGGGAAAAACTTTTCCGGAGGACAAAAACAACGGTTGACGATTGCTCGTGCATTGATCGCCAAACCCGCCTTATTGATCTTAGATGACTCCTTGAGTGCCCTTGATTATCAAACGGATCTAAACTTACGCCAAGCACTACAAACTTCCCTCAACACAACGGTCATCATTATTTCTCAACGCATCCGTTCGATTCAACAAGCAGAGCATATCCTCGTCATGGATCAAGGAAAAATCGTAGCCCAGGGTACGCACGATACATTGCTTAGTCAATCTTCTGAGTATCGTGAAATCGTGGCATCACAGGAGGAGGAATAAAATGAAAACAAAAAAACTATCTTGGCAAACGCTCAAACGTTTTGTTCCTTATCTGACGGCCCATCCACGTGAAATTTGGTTAGCTGTCTTGTTGGGAATCGTCAATGGTGTTGCTACCGTCGTAATGACCTTACAAATCGGTCAAAGTATCGATCAAATGGTTGGTGTGGGACAAGTCAACTTTACTCGATTAGTCCAACTTCTGGTGATGTTTGGCGGGATCGTTTTACTTAATGTCATCAGTCAATGGCTGATCCAAGTATTAAGTAACCGATTGGCTTACCTCTCCGTTGCGAATCTACGAAAAGATGCCTTTGCTCGTTTGAATCTTTTACCTTTAAGATACTATGATCAAAATTCACATGGGAATATCGTCAGCCGTTTCACAAATGACATGGACAATATCTCCATCGCGATATCAGCGGCGTTCAATCAATTATTTTCTGGGGTAGCGATCATTATCCTCTCACTGATCTTCATGCTCAACTTGAATCCGTTATTGACACTTGTCGTCATTTGTTCGACACCAATCATTTTCTTAGTCAGCTGGTTAGTCGCACGGGCTTCTCAAAATGATTTTGATAACCAACAAAAAATCATTGGGAACATTTCAGGATTCGTTACGGAACGTATCGGTAATCAAAAAATCATCAAAGCGTTCCAACAAGAAGAAGTCAATCAACAGCAATTCAGCGCATTGAATGCTGACTTATATGAGAAAGGGCAGCGCGCGCAATTCTCTTCTTCATTAACGAACCCATCTTCTCGTTTTGTCGATCACTTAGCCTATCTCTCCATTGGTTTGATTGGTGGTTTACTTGCCTTACGAAGTGATTCAACGATTACTGTCGGGATCATTTCAAGCTTTACGATCTATTCAAGTCAGTTTTCAAAACCTTTTATTGAATTATCAGGGATCACGACACAGATCCAAACAGCATTTTCTGGTTTAGAACGAGCATTTGAATTGATCGACCAACCGGAAGAAACGCCAGATGAACCTTTTGCGTATCAACTTGAGCCTCAAACGATCAAAGGCGAGGTCGCTTTTAAACATGTTTCTTTCTCTTATGAGCCACAACAACGGTTGATCGAGAATTTCAGCTTTGTTGCCAAACCAGGTCAAACAGTGGCAATCGTTGGTAAAACAGGAGCTGGTAAATCCACATTAGTGAATTTATTGATGCGGTTTTACGATGTCAATTCTGGGACGATCACGATCGACGATTATGATATTACCCAAATCGCCCGTGATTCCTTACGTAAAAGCTTTGGGATGGTTTTACAAGATACTTGGTTATTCGACAGTACGCTACGAGAAAACTTACGTTACGGGAAGCCAGATGCCAGTGATGAAGAAATCAATGAGGCCCTAAAATCAGCCTATATGTATGAATTTGTCCAACGCTTGCCACAAAAACTAGATACACGCATTGGTGGACAGGGATTAAAAATCTCCGATGGGCAGCGTCAATTACTGACGATCGCTCGTACGATGATCAGTAATCCACCCATGTTGATACTTGATGAAGCAACAAGTTCAGTGGATACATTGACAGAGAAGAAAATCCAAAATGCCTTCCTAAAAATGATGGAAGGAAAAACTAGTTTTGTGATTGCCCATCGCTTGTCCACGATCAAAAATGCCGATCAGATCCTCGTGATGGATCAAGGGGCAATCGTTGAGATAGGAACACATGATGAATTATTGAAAATCGAAGATGGTAGCTATCGTCAACTTTATCAAGCGCAATTTACTGGATCGGTTGAAAAATAGTGAACATCGAATCAGATGATTTTTCTGATCTATGCAAAAAACAAGCAGTCTTCTGGGATGGGAAGACTGCTTGTTTTTTATTTTGTATGCGTCGTTAAACTCCGCAAAATTCTTTTATATGGCATGGCGCGCCCAATCACGTAGATCATCGTCGATTGGATCGGCAACCAGATAATGGCTTTTAATAAACGTGGTCCCCAGAATACCCAGTTCATCGGTACTTGATACATGATGACCAACCATAATGGTGTCAGGATCAAGCTAACGAACACTGTCACACTGAGCGTGGCTAAGATTGCATTTTTCCAAGTGATCTCTTTGCGATGGAAAAAGAACCCATAAATCGCTCCTTCAATAAAAGCATTCAACGTGAAGCCAATGAAAAAGACAGATTTAGGAAATAATGCCATACCCACCACATCAGCTAACACAGAACCGACCCCTGTCCAAAATGGGCCAAATAAAATACCCATGATTACTTGGGGAATGAACGTTACACTGATTTTGAGTAATGGTGTTTCAAATGAAACTAAGCGAGACAACGTGACCATCAATGCGATCAGCAGTCCCATGATCGTAATCATACGAGCATCTAAACGATTTTTCTTCATTTCTAGCATCTCCTTTAAGAGCTGCTACATGTTTCATGCAGCGAATGCGAAAATAAAACCGCGAACTTACGTCCTTCGTCCTAGAGGCAACATCCCATCCTCTAAGCACTTAACGCTTTATTTTCTACTCTGTTAATAGTGGGAACTTATCCCAGACAAACTATAGCATAGAAAAGGAAGAACTGTAAATAAAAAAACCTAATGTTCTAAACGAAAACGATTCCTAAGTTCGTAACATGGCAGACATTCGCCTTGATCAACTGTCTCTATCCTCATAAAATCCGAATTTTAAATCTTATTAGGAAAAGGGATCTTACTTCCTTCTTCATGGATCACTTGTCGGAACTCCAAAAATCCGGCTTCAAGCCCTCGTAATAAAACTTCTGCGGTACCGATATTCGTTGCTAAAGGAATATCATATACATCAGCCAAGCGGATCAACGCAGTGACATCAGGTTCATGAGGTTGAGCTGCTAAAGGATCACGCAGGAAAATCACTAGATCCAATTCATCTTCTGAGATCATCGCGCCAATTTGTTGGTCACCGCCTAAAGGTCCTGAATTGAACCGATGGACCAATAATCCTGTGGCTTCTGCAATCTTTTGTCCGGTCGTCCCTGTCGCGAATAGTTCATGTTGTTCCAGTATCGTTTTGTAAGCAGTGGTAAATTTTATCATCAATTCTTTTTTGCGATCATGTGCAATCAATGCTATCTTCATCCGTCCTCACTCCTTTTTTACCAGTGTACCAAATTTCTTTGTGGTTTGATATTTTTCAAATTTCTATAAAAACATATCAAGGACTTCTAGTACATCCACCCATGTGAGAATATCACATTGTTCAATTTTTATTATGTTTCTAGCGGTGTAGTCAATTGAACGCAATTGATGTGTAACAACTTGTCCAGAAATGATTTGTGGTTCTTTGATCTTAATATATGTATCAAATTTTCTTTCAGTTGATGTGATTGGGCAAATCAAACAAAAACCAGTGTATTGGTTGAAGTTATTCTTACTTACTACCAAACCTGGTCTTCGCTTCTTTATTTCCTTTCCTCTAGCTGGATCAAAATCCAGCCATACAATATCTTTTTGCTTTGGATAATCCATTTATAGTTCCTCCCCCTCAAGGTTCATCTCATCCCACTCTTTATCTTCTTGGGTGATTGAATCTCTAAAGCCTGCCCATGCCTCTGGAGTCTTAAAAATATCTTCTTTTTTGGGCTTTAATACATATGTTTCACCTATTTTAATAATCGTATATATTTTTCCAACTTCTGGAGAAATATCTTTGGGAAAAATCGCTCCTACAGAATTTCCAATCTTTCTAACAGTCGTTTCCATTATTATCATCTCCCAGCTTATGTTAAATCGAGTTTAACTTAATTTAACATGAAAATCAAATTTTGTTTTCTTGGTTGCCTCCTTTTTTATATCTCTTAATATCTACAAAGTATTATACGCTCTAAGATAGTGAATACACGGTAAATCTTTGATAACTCGAGCAGTAAAAACAAAAAAATAAATTGCCATATTGCTGGAGTTTGCTCTCATTGTTGAAGGATCTGTTTCATGAACATCATTTATTCTATTTTATAGGTGGCAGATTTAGTAATCTCACGCACTTTCCAATTATTTTGTACACATTGACGAAAGTTCCTACGAATTCTTGTTCATTGTGACATTGAATATAGATAGCGCTTTCAACTATACTAAACACATCAAATAAAAGAAAAAAAGAAAGCGTGGTTTGTACGATGGTAGAAATGGCTCTGAAAAATGTATACAAGAAATATGATAATGCAGAAAACTATTCTGTTACTGACTTTAACTTGGCAATCAAAGATCGCGAATTTATCGTATTCGTTGGTCCTTCCGGTTGTGGGAAATCAACAACTCTACGAATGATCGCTGGTCTTGAAGATATTTCCGAAGGAGAATTGAATATCGGAGGCAAAGTAATGAACGATGTTGCTCCTAAAGACCGTGATATCGCGATGGTATTCCAAAACTATGCCTTATACCCTCACATGACGGTATTTGACAACATGGCGTTTGGTTTGAAATTGCGTAAATACGATAAAGCAGACATCCAACAACGTGTAGAAAATGCTGCAGAGATCCTTGGTTTGACTGAATACTTAAAACGTAAACCTGCTGCTCTTTCTGGGGGGCAACGTCAGCGTGTGGCTTTAGGTCGTGCCATCGTACGTGATGCGAAAGTCTTCTTGATGGATGAGCCATTGTCAAACTTGGATGCCAAACTACGTGTAGCCATGCGTGCCGAGATCGCGAAGTTGCATCAACGCTTAGAAACAACAACCATTTACGTTACCCATGACCAAACAGAAGCGATGACGATGGCAGACCGTATCGTCATCATGAAAGATGGATTTATCCAACAAATCGGTTCACCGAAAGAAGTTTATGACACACCAGTCAACATGTTCGTTGCTGGTTTCATTGGTTCGCCTGCCATGAACTTTTTCAACGTAAAATTAAGCCAAGGCGTTATCTCAGATGGTCATGGACTAAAATTGAGAATCCCTGAAGGTAAAAATAAAGTACTAGTTGAAAAAGGTTATGAAGGCAAAGAACTTGTCTTTGGTATTCGTCCTGAAGATATCCACAGTGAACAAGTTGTCTTGGATGCCTCACCAGAAACTGTTGTCAATTCAGAAGTCGTTGTTTCAGAATTACTAGGCGCAGAAACCATGCTTTATACTCGCACTGGAACAACTGAGTTCATTTCAAAAGTTGACGCGCGTGACTTCCATAAACCAGGAGAAATGATCGACCTTGCCTTCAATATCAATAAAGGCCATTTCTTTGATAAAGATACAGAAGATGTCATCACGATCCCATAAACGAAACAGAACTTGATGATACGTAAAAGACCCAACGATCGTTCGATCTTGGGTCTTTTTTTGGTTATTTTTCAGTCTTTATCTGTGGCATTGCTAAACGACTTTTTTGATCGTTCCTTGCACGATCTCTTTCTTTTGCTGTTTCTTGGCAGCAGTGAAAACTGGGACATCAAAGAATTTACTCAATGTTCCGGCAATGAAGTAAGCGATATTGTAATCCACCAAACTATGGATCAAGCCACCGATCCCCATCAAGATGAATACGGTATAGAAGTAGCCTTCTGCATAGTATGTTTCCGGCATATTCCCAATGAAGAAGAACACACTCACCACTAGCATTTCGATGATCGAGTGGATCACGCCGATCAATAAGTTAAACCCTTGAAAACGCCAGTTCATTAATGTGAATTGCCCGTCTTTTAAGACGATCCCTGGTTTTTTTTGTAAATACCATGCACCGATTAGAGCGAATACCAAATGAGACAATGCACGAAGCGCAATAATCACAGGTGTCGTCAAGAAGAAACCAAATGTTGTACCTAGCGCCACTGCCACAGCTACACCGGGTGAAAAAAACATTGCGATAAATAATGGCACATGTGAAGCTAGTGTAAATGAAGCAGGCGGAATTACGATCTTAGGCATGATCATCGGAATAAGAACGCCCATCCCGATCAATAAAGCGGAAATTGTCAATTTTCTTACAGAATTTGTTTTCATTTTTTTACTCCCTTGATGTGTCTTGACACATTTGTTTTGACCTATTGTACCGCTAACTTTCTAATGTGTCAAGACACATCAAGAGGAACAAGGCGCCTGAAATACCACCCTCTTTAAAATCCAAGAATTTGATTTGGGATCTTGTTTCCTAAAATAGTCAGGCATCACTTGAAGAATACCCAAAATGGTTTTCTCAAGTGATGCCTTCAGACTTAGAGCGAAAAGACTTTTTCAGCCTTCTATTCCTCATTTTATTTTTTTAGATGTTCCATAGCATTGCTCAAAGCAGCAAATTCTTCTAAAGAAAGTGTTTCTCCTCGTCTTTTCGGATCGATTCCTGCCTCTGTTAGACTTGCGGTTAACCAACTTTTAGTTTCTTCGTCTTTCCCATAGGCATGTTGCAAATTATTCCATAAAGTTTTTCTACGCTGTTGAAACGCAGCCTTTGTCAGACGGAAAAAGGCTTTTTCATCCGTTACGGAAACTGCTGGTATTGCGCGTCTTGTCAATTTCAAGATTGCTGAATCCACGTTTGGTTGTGGCACAAATACTGTTTTTGGCACAATAAACGCCAAACTTGCTTCCATATAGTATTGCACAGCGATCGATAAAGAACCATATGCTTTTGTTCCCGGTTTTGCTGAGATGCGATCAGCGACTTCTTTTTGCATCATCACGATCATTTCGTCAACCACTACGTCTGATTCAAGAAAGTGCATCATGATCGGTGTCGTAATATAATAAGGCAAATTAGCCACCACTTTCAATGGTAACCGCTCATTGAATTGAGTATTGACTGCCTCTGCTAAATCAGTTTTCAAAATATCTTGGTGGATGACTGTGACATTCGGATAAGGTGAAAGGGTATCTGCCAAGACAGGAATCAATCGATCGTCGATTTCAAATGCGACTACTTGTTTGGCATGACGCGCGATTTGCTCTGTTAATGCACCAATTCCTGGCCCTACTTCGATCACATTAGTCTGCTGATCGATTTGACCAGTTTCAATGATTTTCCGAAGGATATTCGGCTCTGTCAAAAAGTTTTGTCCTAAGCTCTTCTTAAAAGAGAAGCCGTGCTTCAATAAAATTTCTTTTGTTCTAGTGGGTGTTGCAATATCCCGATATTCACTCATAATGATCCTCCACTTTTTTCATTGCCTGCTTAAACTCAGTTAACGTAATTCGGAACATGTTCAATCGTTTTTCCAATTGTTTTCCGTTCGTATAGCCGATGCGTAATTCATCACCTAGCATCTCACGTTTTTCTTTTGCATGTGCTCCGGCAATCAATCCATATGCAACCAGCATTTGTCTAGTGATCTCCGGTACTTGGGTCTCATCATCGACTGGCGTAACGACCTTTTTCAACGCTTCTAATATCGCTTCATCACTCGCATGTTCGACCCCTAAGCTTCCCTTTTTTTTCGGTACGGCTTGGTTCCTTGGCAAAAATGCATGTTTTGCTTGTGGTACCACTTCCATGATCGTTTTACGGATCTTCTCACCTGAGAAATCTGGGTCCGTAAAAATAATGATTCCCCTAGTTTCCTGTGCATGTTCGATCTGCATCAAGATTTCTTCATTGATCGCTGAACCAATCGTTTCTATCGTATCGGCTTCAACCACTTCTTGTAGCCTTCTCGTATCGTCTTTCCCTTCGACAACAATGATTTCTTGGATCTTTAACTTAGTCATGCTCTGATAATCCAAATAAATGATGGGCGTTTTTCCATGTTTGTGCCGCAACTTCTTCCATTGGTAGTTGACGAAGTTCAGCGATCTTTTCGACTGTGTAACGAGTATACCCTGGTTCATTTCTTTTTCCTCGATAGGGCACTGGCGCTAAATAAGGAGCATCCGTTTCCACTAATAGACGATCCATTGGGACGTTTGTCGCTGCTTCTTGCACATCTAACGCCTTTTTGAATGTCACGACACCACTAAAAGAAATGTGCATCCCTAAATCAAGGAAACGTTGTGCCCATTCATAATCACCACTAAAGCTATGCATGATTCCGCCAATATCACGAATGTCTTCTTCTTTTAACACCTTATAAGTGTCTTCCAAGGCATCTCTCGTATGGATACTGATCGGTAGACGCATTTCTTTTGCGATGGCGATCTGTCTTCTAAAGATTTTATCTTGGACTTCTTTGGGATCTTCCATCCAATAATAATCCAGTCCGATTTCACCTAAAGCAACCACTTTTGGTAAAGTCAGTTGTTCTTGTAGTTTGTTTTCGATTTCTTTCGTATAGCTACCAGCTTCTGTAGGATGCCAGCCGATGATGCTATAAATGTTTGGGTAATCTTGACTAAGCATCAAGGACTTTTCGATCGTTGGTGTATCAAAGCCTACAACGGCCATTTTAGTCACACCTAGTTCTTCTGCACGCTGGATCGTTTCAGGAATATCATCATTGAATTGTTCCGCGTTCAAATGAGTATGAGAATCAAATATCATCTTTATCTCTCCTTTTCATTCATTACTTTAGCATATAAGCAGGCGTTAAAGAAGTCTCAAAGACTAAAAAACATGAGATATCGTACAAAGAAAGACAAGAAATGACTTGATTCACTTCTTGTCTTTTCATTATCAGTTAGTTACTTTCAGTTTGTCTTTTTTTGTAGTAAAACACAGGTACACCTAACAATGTGACTAAGATTCCGATCAATGCCAAATTCGTTTGTGTGATCAGTGTCATCCCTAAAATAAAGATGGCTCCTAAAATCGCAATGATCGGTATCACTGGATAAAGGGGTACTTTGTATGGACGAGGCATCTCTGGGGCTTTCTTTCTTAAAATAAATACGCCAATAAAAATCAATAAGCTAAATAGCCACATGACAAAAATCAACATATCTGTCAGAAAATCAAATGAACCCAAGCTCATCATGATACATGCAATCGCTAGTTGGAACAACGCAGGGACATAAGGAACGGTGAATTTTTTTGAGAGCTTTGTCAACTGGTTACTGAACGGCAACTCATTTTCTAATGCCATTGCATATGGAACACGAATCCCAGTCAACGTATAACCATTCAGTGCGCCGTAGACAGAGATCAAAATACCGATCGTAACGATTTTTCCTCCTAGTTCACCGAAGATGACCGCTGACGCATCAGATGAAGCATTCAAGTTTCCAGCAATTTGATCAATCGGTAATGTTTTTAAAAAGACGAAGTTGATCAATAGATAAACGAATGTCACAAAACTCAATCCTAAAATAATCGCTTTTGGTAGATCCTTTTCTGGACGTTTCATTTCTCCAGCCATGGCTCCGACACCTAACCAGCCATCGTAAGCGAATAGTGTCGCCAACAAAGCACCACTAAGTCCTTCTGCCCATGAAACACCTTGTCCGGCTTCTACTGGAAATAATTGAACAGTACCCTGTCCGGGTGTCAGAAGCCCCCAAATAATGATCACTGCAATTGGGATCAACTTGACTACCAATGTAATCGATTGAACGTACGCACCAACTTTGGTCCCTAACAGATTCAATCCAGTGATAGAAAGTGCTGTAATAATAGCAATCACCAATAAATAATCAGGAGATAGCTGTAAGAGATTGATCAGCTGTGTTGCAAAGATGATCGATAATGCCGCAATGTTGGCTGGAAAGTAAATCAAACTTTGTGCCCAGCCTAACAAAAAACTTGGTAACTTACCGTAAGCTGCTTCAATATACTTGACAGCTCCACCTGTTTCAGGAATGGCAGTGGCTAATTCAGCGACTGTTAGCCCCGCACAGATCGTTAAGAATCCCCCTAACAACCACGCGAGTAACGTCAAACTTGTTGATTGTGTACTTGCCACTACCGCTGCTGTTTTAAAAAAGACGCCGGCGCCGATCACAGTTCCCATTACTGTGGATAATGCACCAAACAAATTGATCTCGCGTTTTAATTTCCCCTTCATCCTCTTCCTCATTTCGTATTTCTTTTTTATTTTTTTCAGTATAACCGAGAACTTTTCATTTTACCATTCTTTTCAGAAATTTGTAGTGAAAATATCCCTCTAAAGACGGATGTATTCTTGTCTTACTTCTTATAGAATGAAGCTACTTGAAATGTCAGGAGGTACCCTATGGATTTTCAATCGATCGATCCAAAACTAGCATCTTATCTAAAAGATAAAGGTACTACTTTCTTTCCACAAAAAGAACAAAAACAATCCAAGCTACATTGGTTATTGTTGATTTTATTTGGCTGGCTAACAATTGCGACATTGACACAGCAATTGCTATTGATGGCTAGTTTTCTTCTCATTGCCGCCTTGATCAAAGGGCCTGGGATGTTGTTGTGGGGAATCGTCTATTCCTTTCTCGTCGGCTTGTTTCCGCCCATTGCTTTTTTACTATCGGTCATCTTTTTACTATTGAATGTTCAAACGATCGTCAAAAATTGGCGCGTCACGATGGTCGGGATTTTTTTCTACGGCTATCCTTTAACCATGAACGCCTTGCGCCACTTGACTGATTGGGATACAAGATGGTTCTTTGCGATCAGCTTGCTCCTAGGGCTGGTGATCCTTCACTCGCTATTGACCAAGATTTATGTACGTTACGGCAATAGCCGCCTGATTGCTTGGTATATTCTATGTATTCCATTTTCAATCGTCGCAGCATTATTGCCAACGAAAGTCAAACAACGGCTAAAACTAAAAAAAGTCGGACGATGATTATCATCGCTCGACTTTTTCAATATATCTATAAAGCTATTTTATTGATGAACCGATCCTGTGAATTTCATTTTTTTTAAAAACTGTTCATACATATCTTGACTCATACCTAAAGTATCAAGTAAATAACCATTCTCGGTTCCCCAATTACTTAAACCTCTGTAGTAGAACTCACGATGGACAACTTTGATCACGAAAGGCATGATATTGTGCCTCAAGCATTCTTTGAACATCATCAAACGTCCCGTACGTCCGTTGCCATCTGCAAATGGGTGGATGCGTTCATATTTCACATGAAAATCTGCAATTTCAACTAAGCTTTGTTTTTTTGAGTTCTCATAGTGAGCAAGTAATTCCGTCATTTTTTCAGTTACTTCCTCGGGTGCTATGGTTTCAACCTCATCATAACCAAAACCAATCATATTTTGAACAAGTTTAAATTCTCCGACAGGTGTTAGCGGATTGTTTTCATCAGTTGTTCCTCGTTTCAAAATTCGATGTAGTTCTTTGATAAAATCATTCGATAACGGTTCTTCGATATGATCGATCACGTAATCGAAACCTTTGAAATGATTTTCTGTTTCTTTGATATCATCTAGTTTCGTTGCCTCGCCACTTTCAGCAGGAGGGAGAATATTATTTTCAAATATTAAGGCGGTTTGCTTCTCAGAAATTCTCGACCCTTCGATTCGATTGGAGTTATACGCCATTTCTACTTGAGTCAAATGGTAAATTCCGCCATGCAGATTTGCTTTTTTTTCCAGTACAAATCGGGTAACTAAATCTAACTCAGCCACATTCATCTTTCGTCTCCTTCCAATAGATAGCATAGTTATCCTATTTCTTATCAAGCGCTAACTAAGCCAATGACCTGCTCATTCGGCTTGGATCGTTTACTTACTCACTTTTCTTTCTTATTGTAACATGAATGAATGGTTTAATACTGCAGTTCCAAAAAATTTGTCACTCAATCAAAGTTATAAAAAAGCCGAGGAGATTCGTCCTTTCGTACCCCCTAAAAACAAATAAACGGTGTTCGCACAACCTCGTTAGTTTTATTTTTATAGAGCCATGAAAAGTAAGGTTATCAAAAAAGAACTATTCTAAGCTTATTTGCTTAGAATAGTTCTTAACAGTCATTGATTAGCCAACTTCAGAACCGTTTGGCATACCTTTTGGTGCTTCGATCACTTGTAATGAACCATCAGCTGCTTCTGCTGAAAGAATCATTCCTTGACTGATCAGCCCGCGCATTTTGCGTGGTTTCAAGTTAGCAACGATCACTAATTTTTTGCCGATCAATTCACTTGGATCAGGATAAAATTCGGCAATACCGGATAAGATTTGACGGTCTTGGTCATCTCCTGCATCTAGACGGAATTGCAATAATTTATCTGCCCCTTCGACTTTTTGGCAATTGATGACTTCTGCTACTTTTAATTCGACTTTTTCAAATACATCGAATTTGATTTGTTTTTCTTTAGTCGAAACAAGCTCTGTTTCTTCTGGGTCCCATTTGACAGAGTCCTCATTTGTTTGAGTACCTTCTGACATTTTTGCTTGGATATACGCAATTTCTTCTTCCAGCTCTAAGCGTGGGAAAATCGGTGTACCTTTTGCAACGACTTTTGTCCCAGATGGGAATTCACCGAAGTGTAATCCTTCAAGGTTCATCGTCTCGGCATCCAACCCTAATTGATTGAAGATTTTAGTTGGTGTTTCTGTCATGATCGGTTGTAAGAGGATCGCAGTGATACGTAACGATTCAGCTAAGTGGATCATCACGCTCTCTAACTCTTTTTTCTTCTCTTCGTCTTTTGCTAAGACCCAAGGTTCTGTTTCATCGATATATTTGTTGGCACGAGAAATCAATACCCAGATTTCGGCTAAAGCAGTGTTGAATTCCATTTTTTCCATTGCGTCATGATAACGACCAACCACATTCGCAGCAGTTGTTGATAACTCACTGTCAAACGGTGTCACTAATGACGCATAGTCAGGAACCATGCCATCACAATATTTATTGATCATTGCAATCGTTCGATTCAAAAGATTCCCTAAGTCATTCGCCAAATCGTAGTTCACACGTGACACAAAGTCTTCTGGTGTAAATACGCCATCTGAACCAAATGGTACTGCACGCAATAAGTAATAACGCAAAGCATCTAAGCCATAGCGTTCTACGAGCATTTCTGGATAAACGACATTGCCTTTCGATTTAGACATCTTGCCGTCTTTCATCAACAACCAGCCATGTCCAAAGACTTTCTTTGGCAATGGGATATCTAATGCCATCAACATGATCGGCCAATAGATCGTATGGAACCGAACGATTTCTTTTCCAACCATATGGACATCTGCGGGCCAATATTTCTGGAATAATTGATCGTCTTCTGAACCGTAGCCCAGTGCGGTGATGTAGTTCGACAACGCATCGATCCAGACATACACTACATGTTTCGGATCATTTTTAACATTGATTCCCCAGCTGAATGTCGTCCGTGAAACTGCTAGATCTTCTAAACCTGGTTTGATGAAGTTATTGATCATCTCATTTTTACGTGATTCAGGTTGGATAAACTCTGGGTGTTCTTCGTAGTACTCTAACAAGCGATCTGCATACTTACTCATACGGAAGAAATAAGACTCTTCCTTGACTAGCTCAACTTCATGACCACTTGGCGCTTTCCCGCCGATCACTTTGCCGTCTTCATCTTTGTATACTTCTGCAAGTTGAGTTTCTGTAAAGAATTCCTCATCAGAGACAGAATACCAACCTTCATATTCACCTAAGTAAATATCGCCTTGTTCAAGCAAACGATCAAAGATTTTTTGAACTGCTGCTTTATGATAATCATCAGTTGTGCGAATGAATTTATCGTAGCTGATATCTAATGTTTTCCATAGTTTTTTGACATCTGCAGCCATTTTGTCTACATATTCCTGTGGCTCTACGCCTAATTCTTCTGCTTTTTTCTCGATTTTCTGTCCGTGTTCATCTACCCCAGTTAGATAAAACACATCAAAGCCCATCAAACGTTTATAACGTGCAACAGCATCACATGCAATCGTTGTATAAGAATTGCCAATGTGCAGTTTGCCACTTGGATAATAGATGGGCGTAGTGATATAAAAAGTTTCCTTTTCTGCCATGGGGTACTTCCTCCTTTATCGCATGGTGCGAATTCGTTTCCTTGCTAGTATACCATAAAATGAATACGCTGTTAGCTTTTTTTGATAACTCCCGAAATGTAAAGATGTCCTTTCCCTTCAAGAAAACATTTATAAAGAACCTACGTTATCGTGATGAACCACTTCCTTCTCTACCCACACTCTCGCTCCTTTTTCTTCAGGATCGTCTACTCTCTCATTTTTACTTTACAAACATGCTATAATAAGCAATATCATATAAGAAAAGGTTTTGAGACTAATGACAAAAAAACACAAACGAATGATTATCAGCATTGCTTTACTTTCTCTCATCCATCTATTATTTAGTTTTTACTATTTACATCTGTATGGTTATTTCAATCTACATGGGCAATTAAATACTTTTCTTTTGCTCACTTTGATCCTTCGAGTGATCCTAGCAGGGTATATCGTCCTCTGTGGCTTTTTCGCCATTCGAGAAGAAAAACAGAAGCTTCCCCCTTTTTATTTGCTTTTCTTCCTATTTAATCTACTCTTACCGTTTCTTTTTCAACTCTGAGTTGGATTTATTTGTCTAGAAATCTTTGGTTTTCAGAGAGATTCTGCTACAATAAAGTAAAAAGTACCTTAACATAATAGGAGGTGAGAAAGTGGAACATTTTCATTCAAAAGAAGAAGAAAAAACATATTATGAACAAGAGGCCTCTGAAACTGATTTCTTATCTTGGTACCAAGACCAAGAACGTCCTGAATATGAAAAACCTTCCTTGACCGTCGATATCGTTTTACTCTGCTACAACAAAGAAGAAGATCAATTAAAAGTTTTACTTATCCAACGTAAAAGCCATCCTTACCGAAATTCTTGGGCACTTCCCGGAGGATTCGTCCAAAAAAATGAATCGACTGGTGCCAGCGTATTGCGAGAAACAAAAGAAGAAACAGGCGTCATCATATCCGAAGAAAATATTGAACAACTGCATACCTTCAGTACACCGAATCGTGATCCTCGTGGCTGGGTCGTGACAGTCAGCTATCTCGCCTTTATCGGTGAAGAACCTTTGATCGCTGGAGACGATGCCAAAGAAGTGCAGTGGTTTTCACTTGAACGCAATGCAAACAAACTGCATTTATCGAGTGGGGATGTAGCAATCACTCTAGACTTGACGACGAGCGAGTCTTCTGGCAAAGACACATTAGCTTTTGACCATAGCGAGATCATTGTCAAAGCCTTCAACCGTGTCGTCAACAAAATGGAACATGAACCCCAAGTGCTTCAAGTGCTAGGAAAAGACTTCACGATCACTGAAGCACGCAAAGTATTCGCTAAATTCTTAGGGATCGATTTTAAAATGATCGATCATTCCAATTTCAAAAAAGCTATGTTACAATACTTCGATGAAATCGGTGAACGTCCTGTCGGTATCGGACGTCCCTCAAAGATCTATCAATTAAAACCTGGACATACAGAGTAAATATCCACCCGTGAAAACGGGTGGCTTTTTAACAGCTCTAGAAGGGCTCACCACTCGCTAGCCCCTTAAAAGGGGCTTTTTAAATAACCACCAACCGCTCGCTCACAGCTCTATCTCTCTTTAACTATTTAAATGGATCTACATACTCTTGTTTACTTATACTATCTCTAATTCGATCATCTGCTTCTTGTTCTCGAATATATTTTTCAATTGTTTTTTGATTTAACCCAACCGTACTCACGTAGTATCCTTTGGACCAAAAGCTTTTATTCCCATACTTATATTTCAAATTCGCATGTTTTTCATGGATTAAAGTTGCACTTCGTCCTTTTAAGTAGCCCATAAAACTAGAAATACTAATCTTTGGCGGTATTCTTACTAACATATGAATATGGTCAGGCATTGCATGTGCTCCAATGATTTCAACATCTTTCATCTCACACAATTTTCTTAATATCTGACCAATACTTACTCTTAACTTTCCATAAATCACTTTTCGTCGATACTTCGGGATGAATACTATGTGATACTTACAATTCCATCTTGTATGTGCTAAACTTTTATCATTGTTAGACATAAAAAAACTCCTTTCAATCTGATATGCGGTTGGTAGCCACTATTAGTATATCGAAAGGAGTTTTTTATCGCTAAAGCTATTTCGTCCACGCATAGAAACGCGCGGTTTTTTTATTTCGTACGCTACGCGAACGAAACTGACTAAAGTCAATAACAAAAAAACTGTAGAACAAAGAAATTTTTTCTTTGTCTACAGTCTGATTATGTTTGGTTCCTATTTGTGGGAGTTGCTTTTCATTACTCGAGCCTTTTTCATTTAAATATGAAGGGGGAACTGGCAAGACTTTTATGAACAAAAAGATAAGTTAATTTTGTGAGGATGGACTTCCAATTTTTTGAAACAATTTGGACAGGTAGTCCTTCATCCAAGATGAATAAAACCGCTTATCGTTTGAATTCTTGTGTAAATGGTCCATGTTTCATAGTAATTTCCCCCACAAACTCTCTTAACTTGGTGTCTACTTTAATATAACTCGTCCATCACTCCTCCTTAATTTTTTGTTTAGTTTATTATACCAAGCCCATATATTTTTGAATGACCTACTTGAATTAATATTGTGGAGTTACTTCTTGCAGATGGTTTGTTCGTCTCTTCGAGACATTTTGTCGAAGTTTATTACTTTTTTCAATACTACTAGTTACAAGGTTCGAGAAACTTAAAGTCAATGAAGGGTGTGTTGGGCTCATTACTCCTTGTTCTTTTATAATATATTCAGTTGTACTGTTATTACTTTTTATCATACTAGCCGTTAGAAGGTCTGAGACTTCCTTTTTCAACATATCTTTTGCTTTATATTTTAGTATTTTTAAAGATTCCGTGTGTACAGGCATTCTTGTTTCTTTCGGCATTTCTTTACTTGGGATATCTGTACTTACATTATCCATTACTTTTGTTGTGGTCTGTTCTTTCATTTGGTTTAACTGATGATTTACCTCTAAATTTGAATTTCTAGACAGATAAGCCATTGCCGTATAGAGGAACAGAAATTTTAGTTTCATTTTTTTATTATCTGTACTTCTTGGGACACGAACGATTTCATCCACCTCTCTTCCTTCGATAATGTCCCTTAAAATCATTGTAAAGAATTCTGCATCTGTCAATAAAAAATTATAAAGCAACACATCATCTTCACACATTCTCCTTATAACCTCAGACTTGGATAAGGTAGGTAAATTCAATTCTTTCGCTAAATGATCCACAAAAACACCGAAAGGTTTAGAATCTACATTTACTATGTTTTTTAATTCCTCGTAAAACCGGTTTATTGCTTGTACTGTAGTCAATTCCGTCCCTCTTGGAGAATAATATTGAACTGCCAGATCGTTTGTATTTGAAACAAGATGTGATCCTTCATGAAAGAGCACTGAAGAAGGTCTTGCTGTTAGCTCATATTCTGGAAATTTTTGAGGATCCAAATGAAAACTATCTGCATAAATAATGACCCGACATTCTCCATCAACTGGAAAAACCTCTGCTTTCGGAATATTTATATCAGCTGTTGATACATAAACATCTAATCCTTCTTTCTTGGTGAATGAATCACTCCAAACGAGCAAAATATTTTCATAGTCCCATTCCTTTGATTGCTTATAGAAGTTTTTGATTTTTTTCAACCTATTCAACAGTCTTTTAATCGTTTCTGTTATGATGAGTTCTTGGCTAGGAGTCTCACCTATTGAAAATAATTTTATTAAATATTTCCCTTCCTTAGATTGTGAAAGAGTTTGATCAAACTTAACTAGTTCAATCGCTTTGTCAAGTTCAAATTGTGCCTGCTCTGCTTTTGCCATAACTTCTTCTAGCTCTGCTTGTGCAATAGCTTTGTCAAGCGGAGATTCTGCAAGCTGAACTTTTGCCACAGCATCGTTAACTACAGCTTTTGCCACAGCGTTTTCAACCTCAGCGTTTGCCACGGCTTTATTAAGCTCAACTTTTTCAGTAGTTTTGTCAAGCAATAATTTTTCAAATATGGCTATTCCAGAATCTGCAAAATCCATTAATTGTTCAAGACCATATTCCATATCTTGAACAAACGGTTTGAGAAAGTCTGGCACTTTATCAGAAGTAACTCCTGCCACTGTTTTAAAAGTAGAATTGGGCGGCAAGTTCACTTTAATTGTTTTCAAAATACTCTGTCTTATTTCCTCGTCACTAAAATGATATTTATTAGGCAAATCTGAAACAAATTCAGTTAACGGTGCAAGTCGAACATTAGGATCTTCTATTCTTGGAATTACACCTTTAGAAAGCTCTGCTTCTCTAAGTTTACTCCATAAATCATATTTTCCCGCGGATTTGGGAATATCATTATTTTCCACTTGACCAACCAATGTGCCCATTTTAACCCTTTTATCGTGAGAACTTGTGCTTGAAGTACCTGAGGTGCCCGGTGTCTCTCCTTGCGACACTCTTGACTCACCTGAAGTGGTTTTTCTTTTATGCTGTAAAGCCTCTAACTTATGAGGTTTTTCTTTCTTACTTGTTTGTTCAATTGCTTCTACCTTCGCTCTTTCCGAATCTGTCTCAAAACGAAACTTGCCTTTTTTTTCATCAAATATCAAAATCGTCATCGGTTCATTGTATTCCTTTTTCACTAAATGATACCGATTGCTATTTTTATCCAATGCGATCAACGGAATGTAATGATTATTGATCTTGATGTAGGATCTGCCTGATTCATTCCACATCATCCCCTTTCCATACGAAGCAGAAAGTCCACTTGGATCTTTTAGTGTTTCAAACTTATCTAACATCCCAGCGATTTTTTCCTCTACGGATTTTGATATGAAAGTAGACGTTGCTTCTTCAAAATACCATTCCATCCCGTTAAAATTCACTGGTAACATTTTTCCTTCATGACGATCATAAACATCTAATCGGATTCCATGCTTTTTGATGACTGTCATGGTCACTTCAATCAATTTCCCCTTCATTTCAATACAACGCTTCGTTTCTTCACCTTCTTTTGCTACAGTTGTGATCTTCCCTGTACCATAGGCTTGAGGATTTAAATTATCTTCCACGACAAAGATCTGATTTTCATCCAACTTCACCTCCAAGAGGTTAATCAAGTTGAGTTGTTCATTCGTAAATGTAGCGGGTCTATAGGGCTCTAAGCGATCCCCCTTTTTCATAAACAAGCCGCCAAACACCTCTGCAGTTTCTAGATTCGTCACGCGCATATACAAATGAGCATTCACTTTTCTCACTGGTACTTCCAGACCATTTAACTGAACGATCTCGATTGATTTCTCCCACGCTTTTTGCGTCTTCTCCCACGCTTCGACTCTTTCTAACATTTCTCTCGTCTTTTTACCCACACGAAGTTCATTTTTGAACTGCACTACTTTTCTAATGATCCATCGTCCTCCACCTACAATGGTCTCAAATCCTGGATCAATCGTTTGTGCAAGAGTTAACGCAAGTCTTCTGGTCTCGGCCGCTGTTGGTAGGAAACTTTTACCACTTCTGATGGCGTTGCGAATTCCTCTACTGGCAAACGCTCGAGCCGCACCTAATGTAAATTTCATATTGAGGGAAGTGATTTGACCGAGTACCGGAATCATGAGTAAGGCATCAATCGTACAAGAAACAATTGCTCCTTCTGTGTCTTGATTAATGCTCCCTGTCACACAATCATAAAAAGGAATAAAATGCTTGACGACCTCCAAAGCTTTTTCGAGATCCGCTTTGTCGTCTCCCGAATCATACAATTGTTGATACAGTTGATCACTATGTTTACGACTAAGTGCTTCAATGAATGGAGTTGTCTCAACTCCATGGGATAATTTTTTACTCCAATTCATACGAGTAGAAAATGTAAAAAGTTTATCCCCGATCCGAATCTCATTTCCTTCTTTCTTATACCCATTTTTCCAAAGGTTTTTCTGATCAAATAACCCAAATTTGAGGTATAATAGAGGATTTTGATCAACACGATAAAAACGATAACCTCCTTCGCCAGCCAACTGCTTCAGGGCATACCAACGTTTTTCCTTTTCGTTGTCCGCTACAAACAGATCGGTTTTGTCTAGATTTAGAATCGTTCTCTGTTTCTTCTTCATAGAAAGCAACTGATACATCTTCAGAGCCACACTTGCGACTGGCACTTCAGCCATATAGTCACTTTCATTTGTCAACTCGGCATTTGCCTCATATAGCTGAGTTCCTTCTGAGAAAATAAACGCTCTTTCCTCTTTGTCGAAGGCGAGTAATGCAAACTCTATCAGTTTTTTATTCAGTGGCAAATACGTATCTGCTACATTTTTCGTCAATTTAACATAACTAGTTTCTAATTTCTCTGGAATCCAGTCAATATCTGGACAAGGATCTTCTGAACCTATAAGATAATTTTGTTTGATCACATGAAATGAAATGAGGGAACCTTTGTCGCGACAAGTCTGTGCCACAGTTATAGCTAATGCTTTTTTTCGACGCCATTGAAGAAAGACTTTTTGATAAGCTTTATACAATTGACTGAGGAGTTCTTGATTTTCGACTAGCTTATAATAACCTTCTTGTTGATATCCAATAAAGGTACTGATTGCCACTTCTTTGTAGGTGTCCGTAGCCAATGCCTCTCGTAATAGATTTGGTTCTAGTTGGGCGACCGCAAGCAAAGAAGGCATTAGAAGTTGACGGAATTCTTCATAGCTGGTCACGCCTTTTTCAAGGATCGTTTCCCAGAAATGTTGCCCCATCAACCAACTATCTTCTTGACTGAATGCCTGTGGGTACCCACTCTCATTTAAAATTTGTGCTCCTGTCAGCTGCATCAATGATTGATAATCAGAAATCAATAAGTGATCCGCTAAACCACTGCTATCTAGAAAATAATTTGGTAGCTCTTTATGAAGTAACAAATTCCATAATTTGTTAAAGACTCTTTTCTGTTCTTGAGAAAGGGTAGGCGTATCTAACTGAATTAATCCCTCTTTTTCTAAGTTTCTGGCAGTGAATAAATCTCTCAATCGACCTATGGTAAATTGCTCTACATCAGGAGCCGACACTAAGGTTTTGACTATATAAGCTTCAATCGAACTTCCTAATATCGTTTCAAAGGCCCATTTCATGACAGTTAATTCGGCATCTTTGTTTGAAATCTTTTCCTTTCCTTTTATATCATAAAGCTTCAATCCTTTTATAATCACTTTTGCTACTGCTTGAATTCTTTTATAATTGAAGACGAATTTGTTATTTTCTTCTTTGATGATCCATTTTCCTAAGGCGATCAATATTTGTTCTTTGGTTGGCTGATTTGGTAATAATTCCTTTTCTTGAAAAAATGCTTCCATTTGTTTTCGCACATTAGGGTCACGCCATTGAATTCCATCAGTTTCGCTGTTATTTTTTTGGTTTTCTGTCCTTGTGGGGTGGGGCGTACTGATTCCTTCTGGTTGTTTAGTCGTTTCCACAACAAGATTTAAAGCCACAGGTTGGTTTTCTGTTCTTGTGGGGTGGGGCGTACTGGTTCCTTCTGGTTGTTTAGTCGTTTCCACAACAAGATTTAAAGCCACAGATTGGTTGTCCTTCACTGTTTCATAGATCCATGTCCCGACCGTTAGACCGGCTTGTTCCTCTGAAATCACTGTCTCTTCGCTCATTTCCAAGATCAGTTTTGCAATTTGTTTAACTTTCACCATATCCAACGTTGGTGGCGCTGCACCTTCAAGAAGTACCCACTCACCGACTGTCTCCATTAATTCCTCAGCATTTTCTTGACAAGCAATTCCTTTTTCCGTGAAAAAATGAGTCAGCTTTTTATTTATGTCCTCTTTTTGTTCCTTATTCCACATTGGAAGAGGTGTTTCCTGTTCTTCTTGAATTATTTCCTTTGCTGGATCAGCTCTATTTTCACGCAAAAATGCTTGGATTTTTTCATTTATCTCTTGCTCTTGGGTGGTGTCAAATTCTCCAGCTGTTGTCACATTTAATCCAAGTACTTCCGTAGGAATAGCTGTCGCATTCACCGAACTGTCTTCGAGAGTTGTTTCAGTGCTAACAGGAAGGGGCATTGCTTCCACCCCAAATGTTGGGAAAATATCAAAGCTCCCTACTTTTTCACAAAAATCTTCTACTAGATCCCAAAGTTGCGTGAAGAAACTCACTTTTTCAGGAGATAGTACAGATTCACCTTCTGGTGGTGTGCCTGTCACTTCCTCTGAAGCTGTTTCCTGAGGATCCTGCGCCTGTTTTTCCTCCCTTGATTTTTTTGGTGAAATCTTGGATGGATGCGAGTCTTTCGTGGAGTACACATTCATCGGTATCTGTTGATCCTTTTCTAAATGGAAATCACTAGATAGCTCTTCCTCATAATCTATCGAAAAAGTACGCAACAATAAATTCACAAACTGCGACAGCACTGACCCACCACTTGTGTCTTTTTGTTCTTGGGTGTAGCTCGTATTCTCGTATTGGTGAAAGATCTGGTAAAATCGCTCCGTTAATCCCTTCCAAAACGTGGCTGGGATTGGTCTATGTACATTCGTTGGGGCATCTGTTGTGCTATTATATTTGGTTTCAAAGGTGGTTCGGATGGCTTCACTTAGTTTTTGAGCCGACTCTTGTGCAGAAAAATAAGGAAAATCTTGAGTTTTTGAATCATTCTTATGGTGAGAAGAGTGTGTAGAATTCTCCCTCTCTTGTTTCTTTTGCTCATTTTGCGCATTCGATCGAGTAATCGCTTCTTGGCAAATAGTGGTCAATCTCGTTTGTTCCACACTTGTTCCTGTGACGATCCATGTGTTTACCTGATCTGTCCTTCTCGTGGTGGTACAATTGATCAGTTGATGAATCTTATGCCTCCGTCGGTACAAAGAAAGACTTCGTTCATGCACCATCTTCGCGAGATCAACGTACGGTGATAGATCCATGGATGTCGTATTAGCAAACGTCTGATTGTCATAAGAAAGTTTGTCTGTATCCGAATGGGATATCGCATGGTTTGGATTCAAGGAATGGATTCGAGCACGATTGATGGTGGAGGTGGAAACAAAGGAGTGAATCCTTGCCTGATTCCCCTCTCTTCTCACGTCAACTCGTGTAGTGACTTCAAATGCTGGCGAGTCTTTTTTTATAACCGGATGTTGTTCGGGAGGATCTACTGGCCGAAAATTTTGAAAAATAGTGGCTAGATAAACCAATCCAGTAAATGTCCATACACCATTGCGTATCAGCGTTTGCCCCCTGTGATTGGCTAGATAGGTTAAAATCTTTTGATCCGTTCCTGGCGGATGTTCATCATTCCGTTTGTTGTAATTATTTCCAATTTTTTCTCTATGAGCATCTTCTGGTAACTTTGGCATCTCTTTCACTCCTCGTTAATTAATAAGATAGATAGTTTATTTATATGTAGTCAACAAAAAGCACCTCCTAATCACTCTTTTTTGTATCATATAATACAAACTTCAAAAAATACACTAAAAAAGAAAACTCAGACTACAGTTTTTTTATTACAATTAAAAAAAAACGTTCGCTTTTTGAGGAGGAATGTATAATGCTGTCCAAACAATCAAATGAATGAGAAACGTAAAGTAGAACAGAAAAGCCATGCAGAAAAACTGAAAAAGAACTGGCGCTTTCTGCTAAAAAATCGTGCAAACATTAACCACTATGAATATAAAACATGGAAAAGTTTCCGAGCACCTAAATACCCATTTCTTACTGAAGCAATGATGATTGATCGATTGCTTAGCTTTTCCACGCCCCTAAAGGAGGCGTATCCCGTTTTCCATGAATTAGTTGAAGCTTTTCGAGACAAAGATCCTGACTTGCTTTTCTCCTTATTGGCAGAACTTCCCGAAACATTAGATGAAGGATTTCGTGAGAAACTTCAAAACCTTCTGATCTACGAAGAAGGCATCGGCAATGCGATGATTTATCCTTACTCCAATGGAAAAATAGAAGCAAAGAATACCCACATAAAAACAATGAAACGAGTATCCTACGGATTTAAATCATTTGAGAATATGAAAATTAGAATCTTTTTGACCAATCAATTAATCAAAGTTAGATAACACAAAATCTGAGTCAGAATGAGGTTTGTTCTGACCCAGATTTAGTTTTTCGCAACTCATCAGTCCTTATTGACAAAGAGCCCATATCTTTTATTATACAAAAATAGACAAAAGTATTAATCTACACTCTTAGTAAAGAGGAAACTGATGCTTTTGTCTACAGTCTGAAAGGAGAAGAGCATTCATGCTCTTCTCCTCTTTTTTGGTTTGTCATAATTAGTGAGCTTCTCTGAAAGAAATTCCTAGAAACAAAAACAATAGATGTTTTTTATTAGCAAGGCGAACCCTGGCGCCCCTACCAGTTTTTTTATTCAAAAAGGACTTGCTTCCCGATTTCAACTAATTCCAGACTCTTTTTATTTGTGGAAGCATTTGTTTGTTCTTTCATATCGATCAATACTAACTTTTTGCTATACCATTGCGATTTATATTGGAGCTTTGCTAATAGCTTATGCCAGTCTTGGATAGAAAAATCACCTTTCGGACAATCTGCTGAAATCGATTCGACAAACAAATAATCATAATGATGGATCACTGTTCCTGAAATTTGTTCTAAATAGTCTTCTCGTTGAAATTTTTGTTTTAAATAAAGGTCTTTGATTTTCCTTTTTTGCTTTTGATAATTTTTAACTCTTTCAACGTGTGTTCGTCGATGCTGTGCTGATCGTCCTTTGATCACAAGCTTTCTCTTTGCCCGCAGGAGTTGTTGATCAACTTGTTTGAATTTAGGAATCGTGATGTCAAGCGGTGTAGACATCTCCACTAGACGATCTGGATCATAGGCAATCCCGATCCATTTATTTGACGCTCTCATCGTCTTTTGGGGAACTTCACAGAGCAAGGAGACATAAAAGATCTCGTTGTATCGAGATGAGATCGTTGCTGAACGAATCGTTCCTTCAATCGGGCGATGGGCATGGATGCGAATTTTCTCTTTTAGCTTTGGCAATTTGAGGTATGTTTCTTCTAAATAGATTGTTCCTTTTTGATTATTCGTCGTATACGACTGCCAAATACTTTTTTTATTTTTTAGTTTGGGGAAGCTTGCGCGTCCTTTAAAATAATTACGAAATGCACGATCCAAGTTTAATTGGGCATTCGCTAAGGCTAAACTATCGACTTCCTTTAAAAACGGATATTGCTTTTTTAAAGAAGCTGGTGTCAGCGTATAATCGATCTCTTGTGTTTCTAAATAATACGCCTGTCTGGCTTTTAATAAATGATTGTAAGTAAAACGCACACAACCAAATGTTTGGATCAACCACTGTTTTTGTGAATCAGTGGGATAGATTCGAAATTTAAAGGCTTTTAGCATCGGCTTCTCCCCCTAGTTTGCGACTAGCAAGGCTTCTTTCTGCCGTTTTAATTTTTTCGCATAATAAGCAACTTCTTGTTCTGTTGCATATACAAAATGTTCAGGAGCAATTTCTCTTAACGTGCGGATTTGTCCATCATCTGGTTCAGGTTGATACTTGATCCGGCGACGTTGGCGTTCATGATCAGGGTCAGGCAATGGGATCGCTGATAGTAAGCTTTCCGTATATGGGTGCACTCCATGATTATAGATTTCTTCACTGGTTCCCATCTCAAGCAACAAGCCATTGTGCATCACACCAATACGGTCACTGATATGTTTCACCATGGATAGATCGTGCGCGATAAACAAGTAAGTCAATCCTTGCTCTTTTTGTAAATCTTGTAAAAGATTGACCACTTGGGCTTGGATCGATACGTCTAAAGCAGAGATTGGTTCATCACAAATGATAAACTTCGGATTGACTGCTAATGCTCGTGCAATCCCGATCCGTTGGCGTTGTCCCCCTGAAAATTCATGAGGATAGCGTGTGCCATGGCTGGGATTTAAGCCAACTGTTTTTAGTAACTCGTTGACTTTTTCTGCACGTTCTTCGGGTGATTTAGCTAGTCCGTTGACATCGATTCCTTCTGCAATAATATCTCGTACTTTCATTCTTGGATTTAATGAAGCATATGGATCTTGGAAAATCATTTGGACTTCATGACGAAACTTTGTCATGGCTTGTTTGCCTTTTAATTTCGTCACATCTTGCCCATCAAATAAGATCTCGCCACTCGTTGGTTCATTCAAACGGATGATCGTTCGACCTGTGGTTGACTTTCCACTACCAGATTCGCCAACTAAGCCGAATGTTTCTCCTTCATAGATGTGAAAACTGATATCATTCACCGCATGGACTTCATTTTTCTTTCCTACATTAAAATACTGTTTTAAGCCTTTAACCTCGAGCAGTTTTTTGTTCATTGTTCAATCCCCCTTGGCCATGTGCTTTTTGTTTTTCTTGAAAAATCGCCCAGCGCCGTTGAATCTCTTCTGGCGGTGTCACTTTTGGAGCTTGTGGGGCTAATAGCCAAGTAGCTGCTTGGTGTGTTGGTGATAGTTCGAAAAACGGTGGTGCTTGTTCCGCATCGATTTTCAATGCAAATTCATTTCGTGGATAGAAGGCATCACCTTTTGGCGGATTCAATAAATCCGGTGGAGAACCTGGGATTGCATATAAGCGGTCATTGCCACTTTCCAATGTAGGCATAGAGCCAAGTAAGCCCCATGTATACGGATGCTGTGGATTGTAAAAAATCTCTTCAGATGTTCCCACTTCAATGATTTTTCCACCGTACATCACTGCTACTCGATCAGCGACATTCGCTACGACACCAAGATCATGGGTGATAAAAATGATCGACGTGTCGATTTTTGATTGGATTTTTTTCAACAACTCTAAAATCTGTGCTTGGATCGTCACATCTAAGGCTGTCGTTGGTTCATCTGCAATCAAGATTTCTGGGTAACAAATCAACGCGATCGCGATCACGATCCGTTGCCGTTGTCCCCCTGAAAATTGATGAGGATAGCTATGGATGCGTTTCTCAGCTTCCGGGATTCCTACAAGATTCAATAATTCTAAAGCGGCTTTTTGCCCCTCTTTTTTCGATACTTTATTATGCTTACGTAAAGATTCTGCTACTTGTTTACCAATCGTCATCGTTGGATCTAATGAAGTCATCGGATCTTGGAAAATCATCGCAATTTCTTTCCCACGAATCTTTTGCATTTCTTTTTCTGTTTTATCAACAATGTTTTGTCCTTTGAATAAAATCTCACCAGAATCGATCGATGCGTTACTTGACAGTAAACGCATGATACTTCTAGTCGTTACAGATTTCCCACTACCGGATTCGCCAACGATTGCCAATGTTTCACCTTTGTTCAAATGAAAATCGACGCCTCGGATTGCTTGGACTTTTCCAGCATAGGTATCAAAGGAGATTTGTAAGTTCTTTACTTCAAGAATTTTCGTCATCGTACTCACTCTTTCATTTTAGGATCAAAGGCATCACGTAAGCCATCTGCTAATAAGTTGAAACCAATCATGATCACCGATAAGGTTGCTGCCGGTATCCATAATAGGTACGGCAAGTATAAGAATGTTTTGTATCCATCACTCAACATCGTTCCCAATGAAGCAGAAGGTGGTGTCAAGCCTAGGCCGATGAAACTTAAGAAAGCTTCGAAGAAAATCGCTGATGGGATACTGAACATCATTTGGATGATGATCACACTCGAAATGTTTGGCAAGATATGCTTGAAGGCGATCTTCCATTTGGATTCACCTAATGTCATTCCTGCTAACACATACTCTTGGTCTTTTAATTTCAAGGTTTGCGCCCTGACGATCCGAGCCATCGGAATCCAGTTCGTGATCGCCATCGCTGCCACGATCGAGAAGATCCCTGGTTCAAAGACGACCAACATCAAAATCATCACGACTAAGTTAGGAATACCAGATAAGACCTCTAAGAAACGTTGCATCGCATTGTCCACACGACCACCTAACAAACCAGAGATCAAACCATAGGCAACACCGATCGTTACATCTAGTAACGCAGCAATGAAGGCAATCAGTAGAGAGATACGTGTTCCCATGAACAAACGACTTAACACATCACGACCTAGACCATCTGTTCCTAAAAAGTAGTTCACGTCTGCGGGAACATTTGCTTGCGCATATTTATCGACTAACTCACCAGCAACCATTGCTTTTCCGTTTAGTCCGTCGATATTGATACCAGGAATACGTGGTGGTAAGTTGATGTAATCGACATTTTGAGCGGTTGGATCATGGGGTGAAACGAAAATCGTGATGATCGAGATAAAGATGATCACGATCAGTAATCCCATAGAAATAACTGCCGCTTTGTTTTTCTTCAATCGACGCCAAGAATCCTGGATAAAATTCAGTGAAGGAGCTTCGATTTTTTCACGTTCTTCTTCTGTGTTTTTTTGTAACGGTAAAAATTCATCTGCAGGAATTTCTGCAATTGTTTCGTAGCGTTTTGGTATCAGTTCCATCTAGCTTCGACTCCCTTCAGAAACTCGGATTCTCGGATCAACTAGTCCGTACAATAGATCCACGACTAAAATAACTAAGATCAACATAAATGAATACAAGATCGTGACAGCCATGATCGTTGGATAGTCATTTGTTGTGATCGACTTAACGAATTGCTCACCGATCCCCGGAATAGCAAAGATATTTTCAACAACTAATGAACCAGTCATCAAAGCGACTGCTAATGGGCCTAACAAGGTCATCAACGGGATCAAACTATTACGTAGACCATGTTTGAAGGCAATTTCCCAACGACTCAAGCCTTTTGCTCGAGCCAATTCAACATAATCACTATGCAAGACTTCGACCATTTCTGTTCGGATGAATCTGGCAGAGTCGGCTAATGGCGACATGGCTAGTGCAATCGTTGGTAAGATCGTATACATGAACCCATCCCATTTTGCGATCGGTAATACACGAAATTGGATGGCAAAAATGTATTGTAACAATACAGCAAAAACAAAGTTAGGGATAGAACGTCCTAAGATCGCGACTAATGTAGAAGACGTATCGACCCATGTATTTTGTTTCATTGCTGAGATTGTTCCTAGGATCGTTCCAAAGAAAGTTCCGAAAATGATTGCTTGTAGACCAAGCTGTAATGAAGGTCCTACTCGTCCTGCTAATAAGTTAGCAACTGGTTGGTTTTTGAATTGGAAAGAGATACCAAAATCTCCTTGGATCAAATTAGAAAGATAGATCCCATATTGAACGATGACTGGTTTATCCAAACCAACTTGTTTGTTCAACATCTCAATTGTTTCAGGACTTAAACGTTCCTGGTTTGTGTAAGGTGTACCAGGCAATAATTGCATCAAAAAGAATGTGATGGTTGCAATCAACCAAAGTGTGATGACCATAAAGAAGACACGTTTTAATACATATTTTATATAACTATTCACGAATGTTTCCCCCTAGCTTTTGACTTCTGATCAATGTTTCGCTACATTATTTAATGAACCAATGATAAAGGAGCAAAAAAATGAAAAAAAAATATCGTCCTTATTTGTTTGCCGGTTTAGTGATCGTCCTCGTGTTACTTAAAAATGCTTTGACTGATCAGTTGACCCTTCTTCAATTATCCAATGATTTATTTTTATGTGCGTTGCCGTTTTTGATTATCGGCGGATTTTTATGGGTGTTCTCCTCAGGTTTCTTTGATCACTTTCAACGTTCGTTTCACTTAGCACGAACGAGAAACCGGAAGGAAAAACCAGAATTTACTTCCCTATCTTCGGTCAGCTACGGTATGTATACCTTTTGGCTGATCATCGCTGGAATTTTGCTTGTGTTTTCGATTGTCTTTGCGCTCATCTCACTTGTCTAAATGAACGGCCAAAAGAATAACTAGGATCAGAAAATTGAGAGGTCTGGGATTTGTAATACATCCCAGACACTCTTTTTTCTTTTTAGGACAGTTTATTCTTCAATATATGTCCATTTGTAATCCCATGATGCGCCAGCAGCATGATGAACGATACCTTTGACTTTTGGATTAACTAAATGACCTTCAGCTTTTTGATAAACTGGTGCGACACCCATATCTTCAGCGATGATTTTATTCGCTTCTTGTAAGTCAGCCCAACGCGCTTGTTCGTCACCAGCATCTTTAGAAGCAGATGCTTCAACGGCTTTGTCATAGTCCGCATTTGACCATTGTCCACGGTTGTAAGAATTGCCTGTTACAAATAAGTCAGTAAAGCTACTTGGGTCAGCATAGTCTGCGCCCCAGCCACCTAATACTGTATCGAAATCACCAGATGATGAACGATCCAAACGAACAGAGAATGGTACTGGTGTAGGTTTTACTTTCACACCGTCAAGGTTTTCTTGGATAGAGTTTTGGATATATTCGATCACTTTTTTCGTTGAGTCATCATCTGATGCCATCAATTCAAATTCTAATGAGTCGATTCCTAATTCACTCTTCGCTTTTTCCCAATATTCTTTTGCTTTGTCTTGATCATATGATACTAATTCGCCGGCTTCTGCTGCAAAATCTTCATTTGTTTCAGGATTCTTAGTCATGTCAGCAGGAATCAAGCCTGTTGAAACAACTGAACCATCACCCATGACTTGTTTCACTAATGCTTCACGGTTGATTGAATAAGAAATGGCTTTTCTTAAGTTCACATTTTTGAATGGTGAATCATCTTCTCTTTGATTGAACTCGATATAACTTGTACGTGCTTCTTTAACTGACGTATAAGCTGGATCATTCGCATTTTGTTGTGCTAACTCACCTGATAAGATGACATCATCTGCTTGTCCATCTTTGAATAGATTCAATGCAGTAGAAGATTCTTTTACAACACTGACTTTTATTTCTGATAATTTAACTGCATCTTTATCCCAGTACTCTTCATTTTTCTTGTACGTCCATTCTGTATCAGTACCTGGTCCATCAAAATCAGCTAAAGTAAATGGTCCGTTGTATACTGCGTTGTCACTTGATGATGCGTACGCATCTCCATGTTCTTCAACCACTGCTTGACTTTGTGGGAAGAATGAAGGGAAAGCAAGTAAGTATTGGAAGTATGGTGTTTGTTTGGCTAATTTGATTTCCAATTCATAATCGCCAACTGCTTTGATGCCTAATTCTGATTTGTCTTTGTCGCCTGCTGTGATTGCTTCAGCATTTTCAACTGGTGCAAAAAGATACGCATATTCTGATGCCGTCGCTGGATCTACCGTACGTTGCCAACCGTAAACATAATCAGCTGCAGTGACAGGCTCCCCATTTGACCATTTTGCGTCTTCACGCAATTTGACTTTATAAGTCAATCCATCTTCACTAACTTCAGCCAATTCACTTGCACCGGCTGGTTGAGGTTTACTATCTTCATCTAAACGATAGATTCCTTCATACACATTATTTAGTGCAGTAAAACTGATTGTATCTGTTGCAACCGATAGGTCGGCTGACGGCATTTCTTGAGGTACTACTAAGTTGAAGACGCCTCCTCCATCTGCTGATCCACTGCTTGAAGAACCACTACCACTTGTATCTGCACTGCTGCCACCATAACAACCAGCAAGTACAAGCCCACATAAGGCCACAACACCAAAAGTTAAATTCTTTTTCATCTTCCGTACCCCTTTATCGAAATTTTCAGAATAATTAGTATTTTCTGAGTTGTTTATGAGTTTAATGAATAATTATTAAAATTGCAACAGTTTTTTTCGCTTTTTCTAAAAAATAATGACTTTTCCATGAACGTTTTATTATTTTTTTCTGAAAAAATGAGATAAATCAAGGATTTTTATCTAATCCTCTTTCGAATAAAATAATCATAAAAAAATGGTCGTTATAAGAACGTTTGATATGAATGTTCGGTTTTTGCTACAAAAAAGAGCCTCCACACTAGGGGAGGCTCGCATGTTTTATTCGATTTTAAAAAATCATTTTGGTGCTTCATTCATTGATTTATTTCTCCAAGTCGTTTTGCCAGAATGATATCTGGTTGATTGAGCCCATTTGCATCAGGAATCGCTCCAACGACTTGATAGCCCATTTTTTCATAAAATGTATAAGGATGCTTGTTGAAAGTTTCGATTGATTTCAGTTTATCTAACGGATGATCAAAAAGATCCGTATGACTAAGACTCGTGTCCCCATCCGTATCATCTGTTCCTAAATAAACCATCACACCACCTTTAGAAGCGATTTCTTTCTCCACATAAGCAACTAAGCGGCTACCGATATACTGCTTTCGATAAGAAGTTTCTACTACTAGAGGGTGAATTTCCCAACCAGTCATTCCATACTGCGGAATCGCACCGATAAAAGCAACCAAACGATCTTGTTCCACCGCTGAGACAGCGATTCGATCCATCGCCAGCAGTTGCTCGACTTCTTTCATTGGTTGTTCACCGTAATCCTTCGGCCAAGTCAATCGCAAAAGGTCAGCTAGCTGATCCTTCAAACCGATATTTCTACGATCAAATTCACTGATGATCATCCTATTCCCCTCCATTCCAATTTCAGCCTATTCTATCAGCCAAACGGGAAAAAGAGAAGGAAAGAAAACTTAACTTTAAGAATATTTATTTTGCTACAGTTTTTTCTTTTTTCATTTGTTTGCTACGCAATTGCCCACAAGCTGCATCAATATCTGTCCCATGCTCTTTGCGAATCACACAATTGATGCCGTTCTTTTTCAACACATCATAAAATTTCAATACATCCGCTTTTGGACTTCTTGAATATTGATCATGTTCACTTACTGGGTTGTAAGGAATCAAATTGACATAAGTTAATTTTTTCTTGTCTTTCAACAGATCAGCAAGTTGTTGCGCATGTTCTGGCCGATCATTTACTTGATTCAGCATGATGTACTCAAACGTGATCCGGCGATTAGTTTTCTCCAAGTACTCATCCACTGCTTCCATCAATTTTTCGATTGGAAAACGGCGATTAATGCGCATCATGGACGTACGGACTTCATTATTTGGTGCATGTAATGAAATTGCTAAGTTGACTTGTAATCCATTTTCAGCAAACTCTTTGATTTTATTTGCCAACCCACTAGTTGACACTGTGATGTGACGAGCACCGATTGCTAAACCTTTGGCATCATTGATGATATGCAAGAAATCCATGACATTGTCATAATTGTCGAACGGTTCACCGATCCCCATCACCACGACATGGGATACACGTTCCCCCAATTGACGTTCATCAAAGTAATGTTGGACCATCATGATCTGAGCCACGATCTCACCCGCAGTTAAGTCTCGGTTTTTCGTTAATAAACCACTGGCACAAAAAGTACAGCCAATATTACATCCGACTTGTGTAGTTACACACACAGATAAGCCATATTCTTGTCTCATCAACACCGTTTCGATCATATTTTTATCTGGCAACTCAAACAAGTATTTGACTGTCCCATCACTTGCCTCTTGCACGATCACTTGTTTCAATGGATTGATCTCAAAATTTTCTGATAGTTTTTCAATCAAACTTTTTGAAAGATTCGTCATTTCTTCAAAGCTTGTGACACGCTTTTGATAGAGCCATTCCCATACTTGTGAGGCACGGAATTTCTTTTCACCATGTTCTAAAAACCAAGCAGTCAATTCTTTATTTGTTAAACCATAAATGGATTGTTTTTCCACGATTATTCCCTCTTTTTTTCAAAGTATCGCTACATACTATAACTGATTCCCTTTATTAATGCAATAGTTCACAAAAGAAACTAAATAATCGTTAAAAACTTGTACTAAATCTTATTTAGGTCATGCATGGGTATCATGCCACTCATCGTATTCTTCTACTGATTTTTCTGGATCTATAATCATCCATTTAATAAAGATAATCCCTAAAATCAACAAGGTTGCTGGAATGATCGAGAAAAAACTGAATAGTAGTGGGGAACCATAACCAATAGCAGAAATGATCAACCCGACTGTTTTTTTAGAATCTACTGCTTTTGAAAGCAATAAATATAAGCTCAAAGTGAAGCCGATCACGCAAATCATACTTAGGATCGACCAAAAAATAATTCCATAAAAATTCCCCCATAGACGTGTCACATAGACGAGAGGAACCAGACCTGACTGCTCTGCTACTCGGTTAAAGAAACCAAAAAGATAAATCACTGTTTGAACGATATTCAATATAAAAATAGTTTTGATCATTTTTTGATGCATATTGTTTTCTCCTTTCTAGTAGTAATAACCATCATAAATGTAAGGATCATAGTTATAAGAATCCCGGATAAAAGAATCACGAATATACCATAAGCTAGAAAGAATGAATACGACGAAAACAAGATATAAGAGGATAATCACAATTTGAATAATAAACATCGCTATGCCAGCTCTACTCCAAGTTTTTTGGACTTGTTTGAATGTTTCAACATCCGTATAGTTTCCATCTCTCCATGCCCCTTCATTGCCTTTGAATCCGCAAATAAACACCCAAACAAAATTGAATAGTGGAATCAGACACAGTAATGGAAGATACGTTTTGTTCCCAATTCCCCAGATGATGTTAAGAGAGAAGGCGCCCCAATTCCATTTTTTGATTTCTTCCGGTACTTCCTGATTGCCCCTTTGAAACTCAGAATTTGCCAAGCCGACTCGGGGTTCATCACGCGTTGCTTTTTTTGTGTGACTCGTTGGTTGTATCGGTTCTTCGATCGGTTTTTCGATTGGTTCTTCGGTTGCATCTACACCGGCATCCGCATCCAGTTCTTTGACTGGTTCTTCGATTGGTTCTTTGGCTCGTTCTTTAGGTTGTTCGTTGACTGGTTTTCCAGTCGCTTCATCCCTTGTTTCTGTTAATTGTTCATTCGTGATTTTTTCGGAAACTTCATTCGTTACTTGATCAATCTTTTTCATTGTCTCATCGTTCATTCAGTGAATCTCCTTTCATCTAAAAAAACTATTGTGACTTTACGCTTATCATTTTTTAACATGAATGATTTTATAATAGTCGTGTTGTTACTACCTGTTTTTTTTCACAAAAAATATTTTTATGGACTAAACGCAAAATAAAAGCAAAAAATCAATTCGATAAGAAAAGATTTCTTGCTTTCATTTTATATGTCCTGATTTTCAGATAATGGTTGCTCCATTGACTCTTCCACTTGTTCAATAAAAACTTTTCGAGGCTTACTGCCTTCTGAAGGGCCTACGACGCCGTGAGCTTCTAATTCATCGACTAAACGAGCTGCCCGATTGTAGCCGATTCTAAAACGACGTTGCAACAGAGAAATACTAGCGGTTTGCATTTCGATAACTAATGCTTTTGCCTCTTCAAATAGTTCATCTTGAGGTTGTTCAGCTGAACCAGCTGATTCAACTTCATCCGTTGGCATCATTTTTTCTTCGTAATTGGCTTCTTGTTGATCGGTGACAAAGTTAACCACACGTTCCACTTCATGGTCTGAAATGAAGGCGCCTTGAACACGGATCGGTTTGTTCTCTCCCATTGGTAAGAAGAGCATGTCCCCTCGTCCTAAGAGCTTTTCCGCCCCATTAGAATCAATGATCGTTCGTGAGTCTGTTCCGCTGGAAACAGCAAACGCCATTCGTGAAGGTACATTGGCTTTGATGATCCCGGTGATAACATCCACACTTGGGCGTTGTGTCGCTAAGATCATATGGATACCTGCGGCACGAGCCATTTGCGCTAAACGGATGATCGCATCTTCGACTTCGTTGCTTGCAACCATCATCAGATCCGCTAATTCATCAACAATGACAACGATAAATGGTAAGGTCGGATGTTTGGTTCCATTTTCTAGATTTTTTTGTTGGACAAATTCATTGTACCCAGAGATATTTCTCACACCAGTTGCAGCAAACTTCTCATAACGTTCTTCCATTTCCTGAACGACTTTTTGCAATGCTTGTGCTGCTTTTCTAGGATTGGTCACAACTGGCGTCAACAAATGCGGGATACCATTATACATATTCAACTCAACCATTTTCGGGTCGATCATCATCAGTTTGACTTCATGAGGTTTTGCTCGCATCAAGATACTTGTGATGATGCCGTTGATCGCTACTGACTTCCCACTACCAGTCGATCCGGCAACGAGCAAGTGAGGCATTTTCGATAAATCGGCCGTTTGGACACGACCCGAAACATCTCGTCCTAGAGGTACTTCCAATAGCTTGTCTGGATGATCCGGTTGGGCTTCGATGATCTCTCTAAACGAAACCATACTGATCTTGCTATTCGGCACTTCGATCCCAATCAGTGATTTCCCAGGGATCGGTGCTTCCATACGAACATCTTTTGCGGCTAAAGCTAAGGCAATATCATCAGTCAAACTAACGATTTTACTTACTTTTACTCCGACAGCTGGTTGGATCTCAAACTTCGTCACAGATGGGCCTAAACTTGCTTTGACGACTTTCGCATCGACACCAAAACTTTGGAAAGTTTGTTCTAACACGCCAATGTTCTTTTCAATTTTCTTGTACTCATCACTTTGATCCACGGTTTGCGCTGAGTCTAATAAATCGATTGAAGGTAGCTCGTATGCTTGATTTTCTTCTTCTGCTTCGATCTCAAATTCTAATGCAGTGCCATCATCTTCAAATAACTCATCTTCGGAAGACTCTTGTACTTGGCTCATCTCATCCTGTTTAGGACGTTCCATAACAGGAGGTTGGACATTTCCTTGGAAACTGTCAATCGGCACAAAACTTAATTGTTCAGGTTCACTTTCTTCATAAATAGGAGAAGTTTCCTTTTGTACCTGATTCTTTTGACGAGTGGCTCGCTTTTGTTCTATTTCCGCAGCTTCAGCTTCGGCTGCTTCTTTCGCAGCAAGACGTTTTGCTTCCTTCGCTTCTGCTCGTTGTTTTTGCCGCTCTTCTTTCGCAGCTTGTTTACGTGCCTGCTTTTCTGGATCGCCTTCTAACAGTTCTTGGAATCTATCTCCCATGACTTGTAAGGCATTCAATAATTGATGACCCTCAACATTACTGAATAATACTGCTCCGCCAATAATCAATAAAACAGCTACGAAATAACTTCCCGGTTGAGCAATCAAAAAGAATGTCAGATTATAAATAAATGCACCTAACATACCGCCACCGACATTCGTGGTGATTTGGCTTTGACGAATATCTCCCGATAGTAGATCCCAAGTCGTTCCAATGATATTGGGTTCTCCGCTGTTCAATTTTCCAAAAAGATTGGCATGTAAAAAGAGTAAGATACCTAAATAAAACAGACCGACTCCCAGCCAACGACGACTCTTACCCATCGTGAATTCTCTATTTTTGACCATGATCCAAAATCCTAAAACTGCTAATAATACACAGAGGATCTGATACGTATTTCCAGCGACTATGCGAAAGCCATTCGCCACTAAAATGCCTAAAAAGCCTAATTTCAAAAACCCAAAGACGGCAAATAGTATAAAAGCAAAGCCAACACCGATCGCAATCATTTGCTCCTGCTGCTGTTTTTGTTTTTTAGTTTTTCTCTTCTTCTTAGCAGGACGTTTTTTCTTTGCCATGATATATCCCTCTTTTCATCAAGTTCCATTATACAAAAAAAAGCAAGCGAACAAAAGTTTTGTTTGCCCGATTGCTGATTTTCTTTTTATCTGATTCTTCAAAACTCTTCCTACGATCCTCGCCACCCCTTTTGCCTCCATGGTCTTCGCTCTTTCGTTGAGATGAGGATAGAAATTCTTTTATGTCTTTGTAAGAAGAATTATTTGTTGCAACACCACACACTATGAACAGTACCTATTATAGGAAGATATACTTTTTTTAAAACAATCAACTTTAAAGGAGGTTACGACAATATAGGAAATCACACCACTTTTTGTTTTGTCATAACACTCACAAGAATCAAAAAAGCCTTCGAGTGTAGAATTTCAAAATAAAAGTGAAACAAACTTTAAAAAATAAATTAATATAAGAGAATGGAGTAGAAATGAAATTTGAAAAGCGTACTAAAATATTAATAAATAAAATGATCAAAAGCATTACTTTGAGTGCGAGTATTCTAGTAGGTACAATTATGGTTGGCACTACGGCATTCGCAGACATCGACTATTCGTTTGTAGTTACCTCTGATCCTCAATTTCCATGGACAGCAAAAACAGATGATGGTATTTATCAATCAGATAGCGATCTCAGAGCGGAGTCCGCTGCGTTAATTTTAAATCAGTATGACAGTATCAATGATTATTCAACAAGCATCGGCAATAAAGTAATACATACCTATGTCAATGGGGATGTCACTGCTTACGGTCAAGGCTCTCAGTGGAGTCGCATGGATCAATTATTCAGTAGACTAAAAATGCCTTATTCTTATGGCCTAGGAAACCATGATATTGAAAATAATTTCGAGGATACTTTCCTCAACCAAGCTTGGCGGATAACCTTTAACAGAATGCATACCTATAGACCTCATAATTGGATTTCAAAAGATACTTGGAAAGAAGATTACTTTTTTGAATCTAAGCATGTTGGTAGCCTAAACTATTCACAAAAAATTGGGGATTTTAGAATGATCACAGCCAACAATTATCCCACGATGCATCTTTCTTGCTCTGGAGGGACTGGTCCTACTTATTGGTTAACACCTGGGATGGACTATATCGAGAGACAGTTAGAAGAAGCAAGAAGTGCAAACCAACCGGCTATTCTTTATATACATAAACCAAATGATTGGAAATTGGGAAGTGATCCCCAAGGAAGATTCAAGGCAATGGTAGAAAAATATTATGATAATGGAACGTTGCGAGCCGTTTTTGCAGGGCATTATCACAAAACAATCGGTAAGGTTTCTTACCCACAGTATTTTGGCAAAGTCCCAGTTTATTCTTCTGGCAGTGCTTCTCAAAAAACTTACTTAACTGCAGAAGTCGATCATTCAAAAAATGAGATGAAAATCTATCGAGTGATTGGGAATGTTTGGGAAAAGAAACAACTCATTGATACAATTGCTATAAATTCGAAAGGACTCACTGCTGTGAATGATGACAGAGACTACCAACAGCAAAAAGAATTGGCTAATAGGGTAGGTAATTCTTATCACATCATTAATTCTCTTAATAATAGTAGAGCGCTAGATGATTCAGCAAGTAGTGATGATGTCATCTTTTTTAATGAACATAGGAATACGAACCAACAATGGAGATTTGTATTCTATGAGGCTAACAATTCCTTTGTCATCCATAATCGAGCAAATAATTTTTCAATGTATGAATCAGATAGTAAATGGAATGGCTTCTCTATTGTACGCACTGGGGTTTTAAATGCTTCAGATAAACGGGCACAATGGCGAGTAGTAAGCGCAGGAAATGCCTATGGAACCATTCCTTTGTACAAGTTCAGAAACGTTCGAAGCGGAAAACTACTCACACTAAATTCGTATAGTGGGAAATTGACGGATGCCGCAATCGGCGCAACATTATTGACTGCACCTGATTTTGGTGTAACGGTGCTTCAACAATTTATGTTAGACTAGTGATCAACAGAAATTCTAGGTGATGTAAAAGCTAAAAGACAAACAAAAAAAGGAACAAAAGATGAGCAGTACCTCCTCTTTTGTTCCTTTTTTTAAATTGTGCCATCCACTTTAGTACGTATTATTCGTGCAATATTTATTGGTTCCCAATATTCGCGCCATTCTCACGAATTACTTGTTGGTACCAGTAATAGCTATCTTTTTTGTAGCGATCAAGTGATCCTTCTTGTGTTTCATCCTGATCTACATAAACGAAGCCATAGCGTTTTTGGTAGCCATTTAACCAGCTCAGCAAGTCTGTGTAAGACCATGTGCAATAGCCCAAGACTTCTGCACCATCTGAAATAGCTTCTTTGATGGCTTTGACATGACTTTCCAAGTAGTTGATACGGTAGTCATCATGGATTTTTTTATCTTCTGTCAATTTGTCATATTCACCTAAACCGTTTTCCGTGATCAACACAGGGATACGGTAGCGACTCGTGATTCGTCGCAAAGCAATACGTAAACCTTCTGGATCGATTTCCCAATCCCAATTTGTACGTTCGACAAATGGATTTTCTACTTTTTTGTACATGCCAGGCACGCCTGTTTCTTCTGATGAGCCTTTTTTACCTGTAGTATTCATCTTACCAGCGCCGACACCATCTAATGGATTAAAGGCATTCGTTGCTGTTTGGTAGTAGTTGATGCCTAAAAAGTCAGGTTTCGCAGATGCTAGTAGCTCCTCATCGCCTTCTTCAATCGTTGGCGCCCACCCTTGTTCTTCCAAGAATTTCATCGCAGCGATTGGATATTTGCCCCACATATAAACATCCATCCAATAATGTGCCATCAAATCTTCCGCATTTTCAGCAGCCAAAATGTTCTTTGGATCACTGTCGATCGGATAGTTTGGCGTATACGCAAAACTTGGTCCAATTTTCCCAGGCATATCCATTTCATGGAACGCATTGATCACTGCTGCATTAGCTAAGTTGGCAATGTGGTTCACTTGGTACATTCGTTTTGGATCAGTCACTCCTGGAGGATGTACCGCTAATAAATAACCGAGTGAAGTAAAAATATTTTGTTCGTTCAAACTAACCCAATAGTGGACTTTGCCACGAAATGCTTCGAATAATGTTTTTGCATAGTTCGTAAAATCTTCGATGATCTGACGAGATTCCCATCCTTGGTATTCATCTTGCAATGCTTGTGGCAGATCCCAATGATACAAAGTCAACATTGGTTCAATGTCGTGTTTGATCAATTCATCAATCAAATCCATATAGAAAGCTAAGCCTTCTTGATTGATCTCGCCGCGGCCATTTGGAAAAATACGTGTCCAAGCTACAGAGAAGCGATACGTTTTCAAACCTTGTTCTTTCATCAAGGCAATGTCTTCTTTATAACGATGGTAGTGATCTACTGCTAGGTCACCATTTGTTCCTTTAAATGTCTTACCTGGAATACGAACAAAGCGATCCCATACAGACTCTCCTTTTCCGCCTTCTTGCCATGCACCTTCTACTTGATAGGCAGCTGAAGCAGATCCCCAAAGAAAATCATCAGGAAATGCCGTTAATTTTTGGTGTTCCATGAACATCTTCCTTTCCTAGTTCAATCTTTACCTCTTTAGAATAACACGAAACCCTTTTCATTACCAAGTAGATTTTTGACATTTCTAAATAAAAGTCTAGTCATTTAAAAAATAAGTCCAAAACAAATAAAAAAAGCGGAGCAGCAGATGCTGTTCCACTATTTTGACTTCCCCTATGATTCGATCCTTCATGTCATCCTGTCACCTATTCTGGTGTGACATCTTCACCAAACCACTTCTCTGAGATCTTTTTAAATTTTCCGTTTTCAACCAATTCGGCTATGCCATCATTGACTTTTTCCACAAGTATTTCGTCATTTTTTCGCGCACCGACAGCAAAATCTTCTCCATCAAAGTCCCCTTTGATCACATTGAAATTGTCTAATTCGTCTCGTATGTTCAAAAAATACTCGGCATAGACTTTGTCGATCAACACACCATCTGTACGGCCACTTTTCAAATCGATCAATGCTTCATTAAAGCTTGCATACAAAACTGCCTCTTGATTTTTCACATAGTCTTTGAGTATTTCTGGATGTCTGACAAACATATCATAACCAGAAGAACCGTTTTGTGCGCCTAAGATTTTGTCTTGCATTTGTTCAAAGCTTGTAATACCAGAAGTTTTTGGTGTGATCAACACTTGATCATTTTTCATATATGGTTTTGTAAACAAGACTTTTTCTTCACGTTCTGGCGTTTTTGAATACCCGTTCCAGATCAAATCAATTGTTCCGTTGTTTAATTCGAACTCCTTCATTGACCAGTCAATTGGTTGGAACTCAACAGTAATGCCATATTCATCAAAGACAGCTTTCGCTAACTCAATATCAAATCCTGTCAGTTTACCATCTTTATCACGAAAACCCATTGGTACAAAGCTGTCGTCTAGTCCTACGATAATCTTTTTTTCTTCATTGATTCTTGACCAGCTTTCTGTCGCTGTCCGCTCATTCGTGCAGCCAGTTAAAAAGAAAAAACCAATCAAAGATAAAATCAAAAAGCTGAATTTTTTCATTTTCTCCCCACCGCTTTCCTACTTACTTGGCATAACTTTGATCAATTGATCCCCAACGTTTTCAGCAAAGACTAAATCGTGGGTCACGATGATTTGTGTCACGCCTTCTTCTTTTAATGAAAGAATCAACTTCTCTACTTGTTGGCGTAACTCTGGATCTAATGCACTCGTCGGTTCATCATAAGCTAACACTCGTGGGTTCATCGCTAACGCACGAGCAATGGCCACACGTTGTTTTTGTCCTCCAGATAATTGATAAGGATAATTTCCTAATAAATCACGAATCCCTAATGAGTCCGCTAATTCCTCCGCCTTTTTCGTGTATTCTTCTTTACTTTGTTTCAACACCATTTTAGGTGCCAAAGTAATATTGTCAAAAATACTCAAGTGTGGGAAAAGCTGGAAATCTTGAAACACGACGCCTACCACTTGTTCTTCTGTTTTCAATTCAAAAGGGTCAAATTTCGTGCCATCCAGGTAAAACTCACCACTGTCAGCTTTTTCTAAACCGGCTAAAATCCGTAACATCGTTGTTTTACCGCCTCCTGACGGTCCGCCGATCGCTAATGTTTGTCCTTCCGGTATTACTAAATCAAAATCTTTGATCACTTGTTTGTCACCAAATGATTTACTAATCTTTTTTAATTCAATCATCGCTGTTCCCTCCTCGTTTCTTAGCGGTAATAATTTAATTTTTCTTCAATTTGCTTCAACACGATCGTCAGCACTCCTGTTAGTGCGAGATAGATCAGTGCCACGCCAAGCAATGGAAGTAAACTTGCATCTCTCTCCATCGCGATCTTACCCGCTCGCATCACATCACCTAAACCTAAGATATAGATCAACGAAGAATCTTTCACTAGATTGATGACTTCATTGCCGACAGAAGGTAACACGATTTTTGTTACTTGCGGAATAATGATTCTTGTCACTGTTTGGAAAGGACTCAACTGTAAGACTTGAGCTGCTTCATACTGCCCTTTAGGGATAGACTGGATACCACCACGGAAAATCTCAGCAAAATAGGCAGCATAATTTAAAACGAATGCGATCAAAGCAGCTTCGAAACGATCAAACACGATCCCGATCGTTGGCAAACCGTAAAACACGAAGATCAATTGTAATAATAGCGGTGTTCCTCGCATGATCCAGACATACGTTTGTAGGAAATAACGGATCGGTTTAAAATGTAACGACAACCCTAAGGCTAAAATAATTCCTAATGGCAAAGAACCAATCAAGGTAAAGGCAAATAATTTCAAGGTTGTCAGCGCCCCTACTAACAACTGTGGCATCACTTCTAATAAATCATTCATTTTCTTTTCCTCCTCTTTTCTTTAAAGGGGTACATTGTTAGCTGTCCCTTCCAACCACATGAAAAACAAAAAAAGTCCTTTGATCCGAAGATCAAAGGACGCAAAATACGTGGTTCCACCTTTTTTTATTAGTTTCTCGCAAAACTAACCTTATCTGGTCGTCTAACAACGACCGCAGCTATAACGGGCTTCCCGGATTTTCTTACTGGCTGTTCAGAAAATCGACTCCAAGATGTGTTTCACAATCAGTTATTGCCTCTTCTCACCAACCAGAGACTCTCTTCAAACACTTAATTGCTACTCTTCTTTTCGATGTCTTTTATTTAACTTAATGAGTAATTTACCTGATTCATTTTTATTTGTCAATCTTTTTTGTGCTAAAATAAATAAAAAATGAATGGAGGATTGTTTTTTATGTGTCATGCCACGAAACAAGAGGCCTATGAATTGCTTGATCTATTGGCAATCAATTACCAAGAAGTGAATCATCCAGCCATTACTTCTGTCAAAAATCTAACTTTTACTTTACCAGGTCCACAAGTTAAAAATCTTTTGGTCAAATCAAAGAAAGGCAAACAAATATATTTTGTCGTCTTACCTGATGAAAAACAAGCCGACTTGAAGTTATTGGCAGAACAGTTGAATGAAAAACGATTATCGTTTGTGTCAGGAGACCAAGTCAAACAGTTGTTACATGTTCCGCCAGGTACCGTCAATCCATTTGCCTTAGTCAACGATTTAGAAAACGAGATCCAAGTCGTCATTGATTCCTCGATCGATCGCAAAGATACCGTGGGCTTTCATCCAAACAGCAACACCAGTACCATCATTTTTCCCTTTGCAGATTTTGAACGACTACTCGCTCATGTGGATCATCTGCCAAGGTATGAAGTCTTGTAACTTAACTATCCTTCATCGCAGCTTTTAAGGCTGCTGCTAATGGGCTTTCTTCCGGTTCTTCTGCTTGAGAATATTTCTTCATCAAGCGACGTTCTTCATGTTTTGTCATTTTTTTCTTCTGCTCTTTTTTTTCTAGCATCTTCTCTGTCGTCCCGTCAAATTTACAACGGAAGTAAGCGCCATTTTTGCCTTCAATGATCTCCATTTTGCGGTGACATTGTGGACAACGATGGTTAGAGACTTTCGGATCTTTCCGACGACGATAGCTACAATCTTGATTCGTACACACATAGATTTTGCCATCTTTTGTGTTCTTCTCACGAAGATTCGAGCCACAATCCGGACATTTCTTTTGGGTAATCGAAAAATCTTGGTATTCTTGCTTACTTGTTTTGATTTCTTGGACAAGTCGCTTCGTTTCTTTTTCGATGGATTGTAAAAAGACGTTGGCTTGTTTTTTTCCAAGCGCGATCGCTTCTAGATCTCTTTCCCAACTTTCAGTCAAATCTGGTGTCACAAGTGATGGATTGACCAGTTCTAACAACTGCTTGCCCTTCGGTGAGACTTGTAAGCCTTGCGGTGTGCGTTCCATTAATTCGGATTTGATCAACTTTTCAATGATCTCCGCACGAGTCGCGGGCGTGCCTAAACTGTGTTTTTCCATCAAACCTAACAGACTTGCTTCTGTCAAAGGTTTTGGCGGTGCCGACAATTCCTTTTTGATCGTAAAATCAGGTTGGATGCGCATGTCTTTTTTCCAGTCAAACGAATCCACATGACTTTCAGCAGACGTTTTCCAACCAGCTTCCAACACCCGGTTTTGGCGGAAAACAAATTGTTCGTTCCCAAATACGACAGTGATTTTCGTTTGACTGATTTTATGTGGTTCTGCAAATAACCCTAAGAATCGTGTCACGATCATTTGGTAGATTTTTTGTTCTTCGTTACTTAATTTTTCATAGCGTGGACGATTTTCCGTCGGTAACAAAGCATGGTGATCTGTTACTTTACTATCTTGGAAGACACTCGTTTGACGAACCACTGCCCCATTCTTCAAATAAGTTTTCACTTCTGGTGCAAAATCGCTGATGGCTTGAAGTCTTTCTTTCATGGTACTTTTCATATCATTCGTCAAATATTTACTATCTGTTCGTGGATAGGTGACGATCTTGTGCGTTTCGTATAAACTTTGAACAAGTCCTAACGTTTTCTTTGCAGAATAACCATAACGTTGGTTGGCTTCTCGTTGGATCTCCGTGAGATCATAAGGCAGAGGAGCTTTTTCTGTCTTTGTTTTTTCTTCAATGTTGACTACTGTTCCCTTACTCTGACTAAGGGTTTTAACAAACGCTTGGGCTTCTTCATGGGATTTCAAAGCAAACTGGTTTTTTTGGACCATTTTTGCTTGTTCATTGCCGACTGTCAATGAAATCGTAAAATACGTTTGTGGTCGGAATGATTCGATTTTCTTTTCCTGATTACGCACCAAAGCTAAGGTTGGGGTTTGTACCCGACCCGCTGATAAATTGTCTTGATATTTTACTGTCAGTGCACGTGTCACATTCAACCCGACCAACCAATCTGCTTTTGCCCTGGCCAAAGCAGACTCATACAGCGCATCATAGCTTTTAGCTGGTTTCAATTGGCTGAAACCTGTCTTGATCGCTTTGTCCGTTTGAGAGGAGATCCACAAACGTTTCACCGGCTTATTGAAGTGAACGTATTCCAAGATCCAACGTGCAACGAGTTCTCCTTCACGTCCGGCATCTGTGGCGATCACAGCTTCTGAGACATCTTTACGACTAGCCAATTGCTTGATGGCTTTCAATTGATGACCAGTTTTTGGTAAGGGTTTGATCCCTAGTTTTTTAGGGATCATCGGCAAGGTCTCCATCTGCCAGCTTTGCCATTCCTTATTCAGATCCTCTGGCATCTTTAGACCTAATAAATGACCAAGGGCCCAAGTCACGATCACCTTGGGTCCTTCGTAATAGTTTTTGTGTTTTTGATTAGCACCAAGCACCTTGCTTAGGTCTTTCGCAACGCTTGGCTTTTCCGCTAGAATTAGTTGTTTCATAAAAATCCTTTCTGCTTTCCAAAGTGATCGGTTGATAATCTTTCAGCAAAGCCAGTCCTTTGTATTGCTGCAAATCATCATCGCATTCTTCACACCAGCGCTCATCGCCATCATTCCAAAAAGCGCTAAGAAAATTATTTTTGGCATGGATATACTCATAGTTGTCTTTAATGGCCAGCCATTTTTCTTCATAGTTTTGTTGCGCTTCTTCAAAAGAGGAGAAAGTTTCCTCCATTTGAATATCTTCTTGCCAATCTTCAAAGAACCACCAAGGCTCATTATCACCGAACATTGTAATTACTTGATACATACATGCGCTCCTTTTCTCAGGTCATCTTAAAAACATATTAGTCACTTTCCAAGAAAGTTGCAAGAAATTTTGCTTAAAAGGGGCTTTTTATGAATGTTCAGAAAATTAATTTAAATGATGCCTTTTATTTTATTGGTAAAGTTGCAATAAAGTCGTCGATCATCCAGACATAACTTTCTTCTGGAGAAACATTCGGTTCATTGGTAAAGTACCCTAAAAAACGTAACGAAAGGTACCCATGGATCATACTTCGCAGTTCTCGACTTCGATGGACCTTTTCTTCTTTCGACAAAGAAAAAGCGTCAAATATTTGTAAAATGATTTGGTTCGTTTCGTGTATTCCCTCTAATAGAATTTCTTCATTTGTATGCGGTACACTGATCAGCAGTTCATAGACTGCCTGATTTTGAAACGCAAATGACTGATAGGTTTGCGCGTACGCTTGGATCGCTTCTCCCTTACTTTTCCCAACTAACACTCGACGTAATTGATCATTCAACTCCGTTAAAAGTTTCGCAGTCAACGCCGTTTTCACTTCTCGAATATTCTTAAAGTGGTTATAAAGCGACGGTGATTTGATATTCAATGCCTTAGCTAAATGTTGGAAAGTGATTTGCTGTACAGCCATCTCTTCTGCCAATTCTCGAAAGCAGTCTATGATTTTCTCTTGTGACAGCGTTCGTTTTTTCATTTGATTTCCCCTCTTATGGAATAAACTCAATCCCTTTAAGTTTACCATGAAAGACGAAGAGAAAAAAGACTTGTTGTTGATAAACTACACTTTGTAGTTTATAATAAATGATTGTAGATGAAAATTTTCAGAAAGAAGGCTTTAATTGTGGTGTCAAGAGTAAAAGAGACAGTATTCAGAAAAAGAGAAACATGGGAGAAAAACCTAGTTGTTTTGTGGTTTGGTACATTTATGGCAGGGATTGGGTTTAGTCTAGTGATGCCTTTTATGTCGCTTTACATAGATACGTTAGGAAATTACAGTACGTCACAATTGAACTTTTGGAGTGGCTTGACCTTCTCCTCTACATTCCTTGTTACTACTTTGATTTCTCCATGGTGGGGACGACTTGCCGATCAAAAAGGCCGAAAGATGATGTTGTTGCGCGCTTCTCTAGGGATGGCGGTAGTGATTTCCTTGATGGGTCTAGTAACCAGCGTGTATCAATTAGTCGCATTACGTCTGTTGCAGGGAATTTTTTCCGGCTATATCAGTAACGCTACAGCTTTAGTCGCCACTGGTACCCCAAGAGAAAAAAGTGGACAAGTACTTGGCACTTTGGCGACCGGCTCTGTGACCGGAACATTACTTGGTCCTTTACTTGGCGGACTTTCTGCTTCTGCTTTTGGGTATCGCCCTACCTTCTTTATTACCGGGACAATTTTGTTCTTCGTTTTCTTACTTAGCTTATTTTTTGTCCATGAACAATTTGTGCCAGTAGAAAAAAGCGAGTTGGTTTCTGCTAAACAAATTTTCCGTGACCTGAAATACCCACATGTCGTCATCGGCATGTTTATTACCACAATGATCATTCAAGCATCAAATAATTCGATCAGTCCGATCATTAGTTTATATATCCGACAATTATTACATGGACATGGCAACGTCACGTTGGTCAGCGGGATCATTGCTTCTATTCCTGGGATTGCCACCCTGATAGCCGCTCCTCGTTTCGGCCGCTTAGGTGATAAGATCGGTAGTGAACGAATCTTAGCCATCGGATTAGGCTTCGCCTTGATCGTCTATATCCCAATGGCTTTCGTAACGAATGTATGGCAACTTGCAGGACTACGATTTTTGATCGGGATCTCAGACGCTTGCCTCCTTCCAGCCGTGCAAGCATTGATCACTAAATACTCTCCCCCACAAGCTGCCGGAAGAATCTTTAGTTACAACCAATCCTTCCAAGCCACTGGAAATGTCGTTGGCCCCTTGATCGGTTCAAGCGTTTCAAGTATCTTCGGTTATCGTGGTGTCTTTTTATCCACATCCTTACTTGTACTTGCAAACTTTGTGCTGGTCCACCATAATACGAAGGAGATTCATAAGCAGGAAGAAACAAGCAATGGTCATGCTTTTGTCAATAAATAGCAAAAAAGCCACAGGATTCGTAAAAAATCCTGTGGCTTTTTTAGACTATCTTAGACGTATTGCAAAACTTTCGTTTCTTGATACGCATGATCGATCAATCCGCCACCTAGACATTCCATTCCGTCATAAAAAACAACGGCTTGTCCTGGTGTGATTGCGCGTACGGGTTCGTCGAAGATGACTTCTGCCCGATTATTTTCTAATAAGCGCACGGTTACCGGTACATCTTGCTGACGGTAACGGAATTTCGCTGTACATTTGAATTCTTTTGGCATTGGTTCATTCGTTGTAAAATGGATTTCGCTTGCATCCAAACTGGTTGCATACAATGCAGGGTGGTGGAAGCCTTGTCCAACATATAATGTATTCGTCGCAAGATCTTTCCCCACCACGAACCAAGGTTCTTGTGAATCGCCACCGCCGCCGATACCTAAGCCTTGACGTTGTCCGATCGTGTAGTACATCAAACCAGCGTGTACGCCTTTCACTTCACCATCAAGGGTCACCATATTGCCTTTTTTAGCTGGTAAATAGTTACTTAAGAATTGTTTGAAGTTCTTTTCGCCGATAAAACAGATACCAGTTGAGTCTTTTTTCTTCGCCGTTGCTAGACCGGCACGTTCCGCAATCGCACGTACTTCTGATTTTTCCATACCGCCTAACGGAAACATCGTTTTTGCTAACTGTTCTTGTGACAATTGGCTAAGGAAATACGTTTGGTCTTTGTTATTATCGACCCCACGCAACATATGTGACACGCCATTTTCATCACGTGTGACTTGCGCATAGTGACCAGTAGCAACATATTCCGCTCCTAAGTCCATTGCATAGTCTAAGAATGCTTTAAATTTGATTTCCTTATTGCACATTACATCTGGGTTCGGGGTACGTCCTGCACGATATTCTGCTAAGAAATATTCAAACACACGATCCCAATATTCTTTTTCAAAATTGACCGAGTAATAAGGAATCCCGATTTGGGCAGCGACTTTCGCTACATCCTTATAATCTTCCGTCGCCGTACAGACGCCATTTTCATCGGTATCATCCCAGTTTTTCATAAAGATCCCGATTACATCATAGCCTTGTTCCTTTAACAAAAGTGCTGTTACAGATGAGTCAACACCGCCACTCATCCCAACGACAACGCGTGTTTTGCTGTTGTCTGTCATGGTATCACCATCATTTCAATTAGATTCTGAAACATCTACGAGTTGAAGGTCGCAACTTTTCAGTATTTTACATTATACGTCATCTTTCTGAAAATTTCACCCCTAAATAATCAATTTAAAAAAACGACGTTTTTTAGTTGGCCTATTCTGTACTTTTCAGATACCAAAACTTTGCTATGAGAGGCGTTTTGTTCGTGATTCAGTTTCTTACTACATTCACCAAAAACAAAAGTAACAGCACAACATTGAAATATGTAGAAAACAAATAGTTGATAAACAATAAGTAAAATTTTCGCCGGCTAGTTTCAAGCTTTGTTGCGGCGTATAATCCAATCAAGCCAGAGATCACCATCAACATCAGTAAAGGAATCAAATAATAACTTTCGAATGAATGACTTTGAAAAATAATCAAATAATGAGCATAAATAAATGCGAGTGTAGAAATAGACATCGGGATGATCAATCCCATGATAAAGAATGCTTTCTTTTTCTCTAACTCATGAAGCGCGCCCACAATTAATACGTACGCAACAGGGAACAATAAATACTCCACCTTACCAAAGCTGACAAAACCTAATAAAGTTCCTAGTACAATACCGTACATCAAAACAAGATGAATGCCAATGAGCACTCTTTTTAAGAATGCTGAGGGGATTCTAGTTGAGTAAAACAAACTGATTCCACTGATGATCCACCAAGAATATTGGACTGTTGCAAATAACCAATAAAATTTGAAAACAAAAACTAAACTTCCTAATAGAAAACAAAGCGCCAATAGATAGAACGAAATATATTTATTCGGCATACTTTTTTTTACAAACATTCCACTCACTCCTTTTAAAACATACTTATCTAGTAGAAAACCACCAGCCAAAGATACAGAACCAGTTAACCAAAATGATCAATACTTTTACCCAACCGAATTTTATTCCTGTCGAAAAAAATAAACTAATCCCACTCAAGAACCAGCAAATCGTGGAAATCATCAATTTAGTCTCGCCAGTATATGGTAAATATGGTAAATACGGTAAAAAATAAAAAATCGCAAAAAAACTGACAAGCACATAAATAGTAGGGAAAAAACTTAAATCTTTTAGGTTCAATCGAAATCATTCATCTCACTCCTTTTTTCAACGATTACCGATCATAGCTTACTAGAAATAAACTCAATCACACGCATCAAACTCATAGCGGTCGCAAATCCATAATTTACGACTAAGAGAAATCCTTTCTGATAGTTACTCATCGTAAGACAGTTCGTAAAATAAATCCCCATAAGTCCAGGAATTACCATGTACAGGATAAATGCAAAACTTGAAAGTGGCTCTTCTCGATATAGAAAGCTCCCTATCATAAATAAGATAGACAACAGCATCGAAAGACCCAATCCTATTTTATGGAATTTCATGGTGATCTCCTATTCATCTTTTATTTATTGTGGCGTTATGGTGCTTTTTTCTATGTACAGTTACTGTTCATTTCACCAGTAAATAGAGTCTTAACTAAAGGAAAACAGCCAACCATAGATACAACTAAAGTTCAAAAAAAATGACTAAGTTTTTTAAGGCTTTACTTTCAATGAACCTTGAAAAAAATAAACTTATACTGCTAAGTAGCCAACAAATCGATGTCAATATTACTCGCCATTCAATACTATAGCGACCTCCTTGAACCATACTGAACGTAATCACACTGATCGATAAGAGTAAAATAATCAATGAACAATATCTTTTGTATGTACTTTTCATTTCAATCTCCCTTTCAAGTAATATTTAACTCTATTAATTGTTCAAAGTTAAAACAATTAATTGAATGAATTGTCCAATAATAATAAATGTAGCAAAAAAATAATTCAGAGAAACAATCATCCATTTGTATCGTCCAAGATTCGCTTTCATCGAATAATAAAACCCAGCTAATCCAGGAAATGTCATAATGAAAAACAATAAGACACTCTGAGGACTATCTCCATAAACGATTTCTCCAACAAAACAACAAATCGAAAAAAACATCGCAATTAATAATCTGAATTGATTATTCGTCATCTTATTCTCCTTTTAAATTTATGAATATCTGTAGTTTCAAAAATCAAAATATAAACCACCAACCATAAATACAAAAAATATTCGCTCCTACAACAATACACTTAATAAATTTATTGTTGATTCCTGTAGAAAAAAATAAACTACATCCACTCAATAACCAACAACTGATAACGATGATTCCTTGATATACAAGAGGCAAAGTTCTATAAGATGAAAAATAACTGCTACTAAATAAACAAGAAGCGAACAAAAAGATGATCGATAAAATCCAGTACTTGTTATTCTGTTTTATAATCATATGTGACTCCTTCTTTCTTAAATCCACTCACAACTAGATATAATTTCTATTAATTTTTAAATTGTTCAATTGATACATAAAATAAAATGTACTAACTTGTAAAAAACTCTATCCCGAAGACTTGTAACCAATAAATTACGATAATCAAGACGGTACTGTAAGTAGCGAAAAGGTAATTCAGCCCTAGCAGTAGCCATTTCAACTTCGTCTTTTTTATTTTTGTCGAACAATAAAAACCAATCAAACCCGGAAAACCTAAACCTAATGCAAAAAGAATCCCCTCAATTTCTCCACTTAAATAAATATGTATATAAAACAGACCACTGACACATGCAAGTATTGACAAAAATAAAACGACTAGATTCAATGCACGTTTCATACTTCTTTCTCCTCCATATCAACATCAATATTTCTCACTAAAAACAGAAATAGCTTCAAAAATTCAAAGAAAAATGAAAAATCGTAGATAAAAAGACATAGCTAAACACAAAATTCAACGTAATCAACGTCCTTTTCAGGTATCTATCTGCGATTCCTAACGCAAAAACGATACTCCCTCCATTGATGACCCAACAAATCGAAATTGTGACTATAAATAGATGCGGTTGATACTTAAATGAGTCAAACAAGATGGGACTAGCAAAGACACACGTAATAAATACAAGAAAAATTGATAATACCAATAGAACTACTGATTTTTTTGTACGAGACTTATTTTTTTGGAAAAGACATTTATACGCTCCTTTTTACTATTTTACAAGCACACATAGACTAACCAAAATAAAATAACCAACCATAGATACAACAAAAATTCACTAATATGATTCCTCTTTTCAAATATGGATAAGTGATTTTCGTTGAAAAAAACAAACTTGCAGTGCTACATAACCAACAAACCGTCATGATGAATATTCTGATTTCATATTACAATTTAGAATACGGATAGGCATAGAATAAAAATAAAAGAATAGAGATTGCCAATAAAACAATTGAAAGAATAAATTCTAAATAATTTTTCTTGGTTAACATTCCTATTCCTCCTCGTAAATAGTCTTAACTCATTTGGATAAACTTTCTAATAAACCATTCAATGAATTGCCCAATAACAATATACGTAGCAAAAAAGTAATTCAAAGAAATAAGCAACCATTTATACTGTCGAAGTTCCGCTTTAGTGGAAAAATAAAGTCCTAGCAGACTTGGAAAAGTCATCATGAAAAACAAAATAATCCGTAGAGCACTCTCTCCGGAAATGATTCCTCCAACAAAGCAACTCATCGAAAAAAACATTGCTATAGATAATCTGAATTGGTTATTCGTCATCTTATTCTCCTTTTAAATTTATGAATATCTGTATTTTCAAAAATCATATATAAACCACCAACCATAAATACAGAAAATGTTGATGCTAATGACAATACGTTTCAGAAATTTATTACTGATCGCCCGACAAAAAAATAAACTAAATCCGCTTAGTATCCAACAACCGTAGACAATAATCCTTTGATATACAAGTGGATATAGTCTATAGGATAAAAAATAATGTCTAGCAAGTAGACATGAAAGTATCAATAATACAAACGACAAAATCCAGTATTTTTTATTTTGAATCATTTTTTTCTCCTGCTTTCAATATCTTTATTGATACGTCTGGTCCTTTTTATTTATAAAAAAATCGTAAGAAAACATGGACAACGTCCCATCCGATGAGCGTAGTCGCAAATAAATAATTCACGACTAACAGAGCCCATTTCAAGTACCTATTCATAGTGATTTTTGTGGTAAAATGGATTCCCGCAAATCCTGGGGTAATGATCACAAACATCAAGATAAAGCCGATATATCCGCCATAATCTATGATTGTTCCCAATAGACACAAGATCGATAAAATCATAGAAACAATTAACCCAATTTTATAACCGTTCATAACTATCTCCTTTCATAATTTCATTTAAGTTATTATTGTTCGGATGACCAATTTACTTGATAGAATTTAACAATCAATAAAAAAGCCACCAACCATAGATACAGAAAATGTTGATGCCAATGACAATCACTTTCAGAAGTTTATTCCTGATTCCTCGACAAAAAAATAAACTAAATCCGCTTAGTATCCAACAGCCGATAATAATGATTCTTCTATATATAAGAGGATATTGCATATAGGGTAAAAAATAATGCCTAGCAAGCAGACATGACAGACCTAAAAAGACAAATGATAGAATTAAATACTTTTTATTTTGGGTCATTATATTTCCTCCTTTTTCCATTTTTTGATATGTATCATACATTACTTGTATAAATGTAAAATAAACTGAATAAAATACCAACCACTAAGCGTAGTCGCAAATAAATAATTCACAACTAACAGAGTCCACTCTAAGTACTTTTTCATGGTAGTTTTTGTAGTAAAATAAATTCTCAAAAAGCCAGGAATTATGATTACAAATGACAAAATAAAACCAACATACCCTCTATAATCTATGAGTATTCCCAATAAACATAAGATCGATAAAATCATAGAAACAATTAACCCGATTTTATAACCGTTCATCTAATCTTCCTTTCTTCTAAAAATTTTAGGTAACGCTATTCGCTGATTCAGCTGATTTTTATTCGTTGATCTCTTACAACCTATAGAACCCTCGTTAAAAACTGGATGAAATATCTGATATGAAGATGCGTTGCGAATAAATAATTTACGATGAACAAAAAAGATTTCAGAAGCTTATCCATAGTGATTTTAGTTGTAAAATAGATCCCAAAAAATCCTGGAATAATTGTTAAAAAAACTAACAATAATCCAATTAGTCCACGTCCATCAATCAGCGAACCAATAATACACAGAATAGATAAGGACATTGACATACACAAGCCGATTTTGTACCCATTCATAAGCTACTCCTTTCTTCGCTTCATTTAAAATAATCAAAGCTATTTTTGGATTAATAGAAAAATTATACATCTAACAATCAAAAACCAATAAATTGTTATTTAAAATAAAATTTAAAATAACTTTAAAATAAATCAATTAACTTGCAGAGAAATAATGAAAAATTCTTCACATTAACTTTTAATGATAAACATAATTAGATAAAAGCTTTTCCATAAATTCATATAAAAAAACATATAAAATTAAAAAATAGGTGTTTTTATAAATGTTTATATGTTATTATTTTATCATAAAATTAAGGAGGAAATATCATGAAGCTCAAACTTTTTTTCACAACTTTTATATTAATCGTTTCACTTCAATTCTCAAATATGCAGGTACATGCCGAAGCGGACTCTTATCAGTCTTTAGAGGATTATTATGAATTTTTCGAAAATGAATACGCTTCCTTCGAGCAGACATTTGAGGAATTTTCAGCTGGTTACTACAACCAGACACCTTATTTAGATGAGGATCAATTAAAAGAATATGCACATTCCGTCAATGACACGTATTTAACCGAGGAAGCAGAACGGTTAGCGAAAATCCCACCACTATGGTCTTTCAATATTGGCAATTCTTTAGATAATATTACTTTTGAAAAGAAGCCGGAATATGGTACTTATGACTTGTTAAATACGGTCCAGCCTGGAGATGTTATTTTTGAGGTAAACAGAGCTGATATTCTCATAAGATACCTTCATCATGTTATGATTGTCGATGATATTGTTGAAGAAACACATATAATCAATGGAAAAGAAGAAACCTTTACATATATTCGAACAATTGAAGCGACAAAAGGAAACTTCGGTGCCAAAAGTGATGGAGTTGTCTACGGAGTATTAGATGACGAACGCTTTGATTATACCAATGCCTCCATCCTACGAGTACCTGAAGCAACAGTTTTACAAAAAAAAGCTGCCGTAAGATTTATGGAATCACAACTAGGAAAAGGTTATGCCTTACATGATCTTGATGATCTTTATAATCATCGTAACCGCTCCTCTAGCCGATCTACATGGTATTGTTCCATGCTTGTATGGGCTGCTTACATGAACGCTACACCTGATGGCAACATTGATGACCTGACGCCTGAAAATGATCCGAATTTTCAAGGAATTGATATCGAGTCAAAAGATGACCTATTCGAATCTCCAACGATTACGCCTAATGATATAAAACGCTCCGATAAACTGGAAAAAATCAGTCCTTCGTTTCCCGAACACATCGATTATATAAAAAATATTACTTGGTCAGGGGAAGGTGCGCCGCTTCAAGGTGAAGATTTTGTTTTCAGCCCGAATTCTAACCTTTATTACCTTGAAAACGACTATCATTTCTTAGCCATCGACCAAAACAACCAACGTCCCTACACCAACAAATCACTTACACTCGGTCGGAACGCCAGTGGAAATGTTGTTGCACAATTAGATTTATTCACCAATTTCGCTTTGACTGATGAAGCGAAGCAAAAATACGCAGATAAAAATATCCCTGTTGTACCTAATGGTATTGAACTTGCGGATATCCCAAATTACGTGATGAATTGGATCAATCGCTATACTCAGTGTAGCTTTGATATTGTTTACTCAAAAGATATCACGACGGATAGTAATCACTTACGCTATAATCCGACTTATTCAAAAATCGATCAAAAAGCACATCCTTCATATGGCTATTTAGTTAGTCAAGTAGTACATACTCCTCCAGCATTTACTCAAAGAAAATTTGATTACACTGAGAATTTAAGTGTCTATGAAAATTATGATCTAGCCTATCCGAATCCATTGAATTATGATGTATCCTACACGAAGAACCGTCCGACTTGGTATTACTTCTTTAATAACTTCCATGCCTTGATCAAGCTAGAAAATGGTACCTATCGTTCCGCTACTTATCTACGATTCCATGGCTCTTTCACTACGCCTGCTTCTCAGAAAAACGGGTATGGACTGAACCATGATTTTACAATGACCGATGAAGCCAAAAAGATTTACCAAAATTATTACTATCATATCGGCGTCAACCAATCTGTGGATTACGCGATCGACTGGTTGAATCAATATACAAAAGAAGAGGTCCTTATCGTCTACTCAACAAATATCACGAATGATCTTAAACGTTTGAATGATGGGACAGCCACTGTTGGTAAAGGATTGAATAATCAAGGAAAACTCGTCAATTGTATTATTTAAACTTTCAATAGCTCCTTGGATTTTATGTCTGATGAATCTATAAAGTTGTTAGCAAGGATTGAACAAATGAACTCTACACTTTTTCCACCTAGTATCTAGATGAATGTCGAAAATAAAACAGGTGTGAGACAAAAGTAACATTTCCTTTTGTCTCACACCTTAAAACCGCATATGCGTTGGAAACATAGGTAACCTCATCAGAAAAGCGACAGCTACAAAAATTTGAAAACAATTTTTGTAGCTGTCGCCTTATTTCTTGAGGTAATCCATCCCCCACCTTCTTCTCACCTACTTTTCCTAATGGTTATTCTTTTGATCCAGCAACTTCTGTCTCTTCGATGAGGGAGAGTTCATCGACTTCACCGGATTCTTTATCAGTCAGTCGACTCATTCCTGTTACAGGATTAATCTCTTCTTTGATCTCTTCATCTTCATAGACTAGATAAAACCGATTTTCTGTACCATATTCTTCTTGCAATGTTTGAAGCAGTTTGTCATTTGTGACTGTTTCAAGTGCTTTGAACGCATCGTACTCTTCAATCGTCCCCTTTTCCTTATCTGTTATTCGAGCCATTCCAGTAATCGGATTGATTTCTTCTTTCGTTTGATCATCTTCATACTCTAAAAAGAATTTGTCCTCTGTCCCGTATTCTTCTTGTAGTGATTTTAGAAATTCTTCTTTTGTAAATAATTCAAATTCCCCGAATGCTTCATATTCTTCCGTTTCCCCTGTTTTTTTATTAGTGGTTCTAGCCATTCCAGTTACTGGATTGATTTCTTCTTTGTATTCATCATCCTCAAATTCAAGATAAAATCTGTCTTCTGTGCCGTATTCTTCTTGCAACATTTTTAATAGTTCTTCTTTTGTTTCTACTTCTTCACCGACTTGTTCTGTTCCTTGCGATGTGTCAGCAAAGGTAGAAACAGCACCAAAAGCAAATGCACTGAATAGGACAACTGAAGCTAAACTTACACTCAATTTTTTGATCATATGTCATCACCTCTCTATTTGATATGGATTTATAATAACTTAAAATTTAGAAAAAAAATGGATTTAAATGCAAACAAAAACCGCTTATTATCTAAACTATTCTTTAATTAAGAATAATTTAAAAATAACTAACGGTTTAAAATTATCGAGCGATGTTTAGCGTTGGATTTTTTGTAGCTCTTGAAACTTGGCTTCATAGATTTCTTCAATCTCTGCTTCCGAAAGTGGCGTGCCAAACGGGCGTTTTGCTTTTAATAATTCTCGCTCTGGCGCATCTACGCCTACATTGACGTCGTTGCCGATGGGTACGCTGTAGTGATGGATATGTCCATGAAGATTGCGTATTTTATCATTACCTCCGAGCAACAATGGATAATGGGTCAAATAGTATTGTTGGTGATTGAATTTTATGATGACACCTACATCATAAAAGTGAAACTTTTGCTTTCCTTCCTTTTTCCACGGATCATGTTGTTCCAAGTAGTTGAAAAAGGCCCGACTGTCATGATTCCCTTTGATAAAGTGGATCGTGCCATTCAGTTCTTTGACTAAGGAAAGAATTTCTGCGCTACCTTTTTCATACTTAGGGTGCATCGCGAGGTCCCCTAGATGATAAACATGGTCGGATTCCTTTACGACTGCATTCCAACTAGTGATTAATTGATGGTGCATGTGGGCAATATTTTTAAATGGTCGTGGCGAAAAATCACTATTACCGAGCAACCGTTCATGGAAAAAATGCATATCACTGATAAAATAATTCATCTAAGCTCACTCTCCTTTATAAATATCGTATGTGAAAACAAAAAAATAGGCAATCAATGCCTATCTTTAAAAAAGAAATTTATTGCTTTGTCTTAGCTATGTTTACTTTGTAATTCTAAATCGTAGTTTCTGGCTGAAGGAACCAGGTACAGTGCAATTGCGCAAAGTAATGTACCGACACCAGCAATCACAAACAATTTCTCCACGCCAAGAGCATCTGCTAGTGGTCCAGCAAAGATCAAACCGATTGGACCAGACAGAGACATCAGTGAATTGAACACACCCAACACCCTTCCTAAAATGCTTGGCTCAAAACTTTGTTGGATCATCGCCATGACTAATGTATTGTAGTAAGGCGTAGCCAAACCGGCAATGGCATTCAACAGAACAAAGTAAATAAATCCTTGTGAGGTTGCTGGCAATAAACCACTTGCTGTGACGGATACCCCTAAAACGATATAAGAGATGATCACTAGCTGCATTCGATTCTTAAAATGACCAGAAAAACCAATGACTGCGCCTCCGACTAACATCCCAACGGCGTAAATGACTTCGATCAATCCCGCTTGTCCAACTGTGCCATTAAAATAACCCATGGTCATCAGTGGATATAAGCTTGCGGCAGGCATGAACAACAGCATGAAAACTGCCCCATTGAGCATGATATGCCATAACCCTCGCTTCTCATATAGTTTCTTTACTCCAAATTTAGTATCCGCTAACAAATGAACCGTTTCTCCTTGGATGTCCATCTTGGGAATTACCACAAGAATCAACAATCCTACACCAAGAATGGCACCTAATACATCCAAAAGAATCAAAGCATTCATTGGTACCGCAGCAAATAAAAAAGCACCTAATCCAGGAGCAACGATATAATTCGCTGATTGCACCATACCCAATCGCCCATTGATCCTTGTTAATTCTTCTTCTGGAACCATTGTTGGTAAAATTGATTGGATCGTCGGCATTTGGAATGTCTGTGCGACCGAACGAATAAATAAAGAGACAAACACTAACCAGAGCGGAAAGGTCGACATCACTGTTCCTACAATGGATAAAATAAGTGCAAAGATCGCAACAATGATATCCGTATAAATCAATAATTTTTTCTTATCCCAGCGATCGATCAGTGGCCCAACAAATGGACTTAATAGAACCATCGGCAGCATTCCTAATAATGTGGCAAAACTTAAAATAGTCGCAGAACCTGTTTCTTGCGTCAAATACCAAATAATAGCATATTGAACAACCATACTTGTGATTCCTGATAAAAATTGTCCCATCAAAAATAAATTAATATTCTTTTTCCAGTATTTCTGCATAACGCCTCCTAATTTTGTATTCTTTCTGTATTTTACCATTCATTTGTCTTATATTTTTTTATAATTATGATTATTTTATTATTGCTTGAAAAACATGGTACACTGTAGAAAAAAACGGGAGGATACACCTATGACTAAGGTTAGTTTTCACACAACGATCACTGCTTCTGAAACACAGATCCAATTAGAGGAAGAACAAATCCAACTCTCTATTTGTTCAAAGCCAGTAAAAGAAATAGAAAATTCCTTTTATCTTTATTACTTAGACAAAAAGTGTCTGGCAATTGGTACAAAGATCCGCCCAAAATCCTTTGACCAAGTCATCACTATCCATTTACCATGGGATCTTGAAGCAGATTATTTTATGTATCTAATGAATAATCAAGCCACCGAAGCTGGTCTAACATTAGAAAAAGACAAAGATTTCAAAGAAAAAATCCCAGTTGAAGCAACCAAAAAATTAGCCCCGACGATCGAAAAAGTAATGACTGTGTTATCAACGTTTGGCTACGGATTTGCTCCGCTTGCTGCAACGAAAAAGAAACCTGCCAAAGCGCGTCATCGGTGGACGAAACAAATCAGCGAGATTCCTTTTACTGTGGAATTTCGTGGTAGCAAGGCAACACTTTACTGGATCAGTCGCAATGAGATGTTGATCAAAGCTGGCGCTACGTTATTACTTGATGCCCCTTTGAATAAAGATGGTTCGGTTAGTTATGCCGCGAAATATGGAGATAAGATGCGGGCTGACTACCAAGAGCAGATCAAAGATGGGAAAGTTGTGGAGGACATCATCGTCAAAAGTGTGAATGAAGCTAGCCTATTACTGTATTATGGCGGAACAAATAGTTGGTTAGAACTAAAAGATGCCCAAGGAAAAACATTAGATGAATGGTCAAAAGTTGAATGATCATTGACCGATAAATAAAAAAGTACCCAAGCGCTAGGAAGGACAGTTACGCATGCTCGCTGTCACATGAAGACGATACATGCACTTGTTTTTCTAGTGTTTAGGTACTTTTTTGTTTTTCTTTATTGTTTCACATGAGTACTTAGCCTTCTACTTTTTCAAATAGTCCACGACTGATCATGCTATCCATCAAGAAATAAAACTTATCTTGACTCATTTTTTGCTTTGGATCTTTAAAAATATCGACTGCACGCAAGCCATTGGCTGTCGTGATCGACATCTTCATTGTCTTGATGTCTTTTGCAACCGTGATTTTTAATTTAAAACCCTCTTTGCTTTGTGGTGTTGCATCAAGCGGACGTATCAATTGATAGTTCCCGCCATTTGTTTCTGTAAAGCCATTGTCGCGTAATGTGTATCTTTTTGCATCTGGATGTAAACGGTAGCTAACTGGAGAACCGAGTACGGACGCTGTTTGTTCAAATGCCATCTTTTTCACCTCAGTAAGTTTAGTTTCCTCTTTATTATAAAAGTTTCTAACTCGTTTTACTAGGTTTTTTAGCGCTTAGATTGCTTTGACTAAACCATCAGCAAATCGTTGGACTTCTTCTTCTATATTCCCATAGCCAAAACTGATGCGGATGGATTCTTTCAAGAATGGTGTTCCTTTTCCATACATGGCTTCTAGTACATGAGAAGGTTCGATATTTCCAGCAGTACATGCCGAACCGATCGAGATCGCAAAGCCTTGTAGATCCAATTTCATCAACAATAGATCGTTGACGATCCCTGGAATACGTAAATTCAGTACATGAGGTAATTTATTCGTCAAATCCCCATTGATTGCATATTCAATCTCATTTTCTGTCAATTTATCTAAAATCAGTTGTTGGAAGTCCAAGTATTTTTTATTACGTGCTTCTCTTTCTTCAAGTGTTAATATTTCTACCGCTTTCGCTAATCCACAGATCCCCGCTAAGTTTTCTGTACCGGCACGGCGTTTTTCTTCTTGTTCTCCCCCTAAAAGCAAAGGTGGGATATTTACGCCATCTCTTTTATATAAAAAACCGATTCCTTTCGGTCCATTGATTTTATGACCAGATATGCTCAAAAGATCGATTCCTAACTCTTGAGGATGAATCGTTTGATTACCATAAGCTTGAACAGCATCCGTATGGAAATAGGCTGGATGTTCTCGTAAAATTTCACCGATTTCTTTGATTGGTAATAAATTACCGATTTCATTGTTCCCGTACATGATCGAGACTAGAATCGTGTCTTCTCTTAAAGCCGAGCGGAAGTCAGCGATCGAGATATTTCCTTTTTGGTCAACTGGTAGATATGTAACCTCAAAACCCTTGTTTTCAAGATACTTCATCGTATTCAAGACTGCTGGATGTTCAATAACTGTAGTGATTAGATGTTTCCCTTCATTTTGACGTGAGAATGCTGTTTCAAGAATCGCAGTATTATCACCTTCCGTTCCGCCACTGTTAAAAATAATCTCATGCGGGCGGGCGTGCAAACTATCTGCCACGATTTGTCTAGCATTTTCTAATTTTTCATGAGCCATCCGACCAAATCCATGAATGCTCGAAGGATTGCCAAATGTCCCTTCCATGATATCCATCATTTCTTTGATTACCAACGGATGCATCGGCGTCGTCGCTGCATGATCTAAATAAATATTGCCCAATGTATTCATCCCTTTCAAATAGAACTAGGCACATTCTAGCATAGAAATAGCCAGTTACCAAAAATAAACTTAGGCAAAAAGAGGATTTTTTAGTAGATATGTCCAAGTTCCTAGCAAAAAACACCATAAAATGACCTAAATTCCGTCATTTTATGGTGTTTCATTTTTATCTAAAGCTCTTCTCTTCCAAACGGAACAGTGGGCTCATTGGCGTGTTTTCATGGATACGCTTGACGGCTTCACCCATCAAGTTTGAACAAGTGACGATCGTCAATTTTTCTGGGTGACGGTCTTCTGGTGTATACACAGAATCAGTGATACAGATATCTTTGATTGGTGCTTCGTCCAAGATCTCTTTTGCAGGCTCTGACAACAAGCCATGGGAAGCACAAACATAGATATCTTTGGCGCCATTTTCTTTCAAGACTTTGGCTGCTCGAGCGAATGTCAATCCAGTATTTAAAATATCATCAACCAGGATACACGTTTTTCCTTGAACATTCCCGATCACGTAACTTGCTGCTGTCCCTTCGACTTCTTCGTCCGCATGATCAACGATCGCTAACGTACTATTCAAGTACTCTGATAAGCTACGCGCGCGTTGGACACCACTGTTCTTTGGTGAAACAACGACAATGTCATCGCCGACCAGACCAAGTTCACGGTAATAATGCGCAAATAATGGCATTGTAAATAAGTTATCTACTGGAATATCAAAGAATCCTTGTACTTGCACCGTATGCAGATCTAAGGTCAATACACGTGTCGCTCCTGCTTCTTCAAGCATGTTCGCAATCAATTTTGCTGTAATTGGTTCATGGGGCTTCGCTGTACGGTCTTGTCTCGCATAACCATAATAAGGCAACACCACATTGATCGTTTTGGCACTTGCACGTTTCATCGCATCGATCATGATCAATAATTCCATGTAGTAATCATTGACTGGTGCATTCGTCGATTGAACGATGTAGACATGGTCGCCACGGATACTTTCTTCAATGTTGATTGAAATTTCTCCATCACTAAATTGTTTGACTACACTTTTCCCTAACTCTGTTCCAAATACTTTGGCGATTTTTTCTGCTAACGGTCGATTCCCATTCAAACTAAAGATTTTCAACGTGTCGTCCTGATACTTTTTACTCATGACATCCTCCCAAACTTCTCTATTCTTCGATAGTTTAACATATTTCGTTCCGTATTTCTGGTATTTTCTGAAAATAATCAAGGAAGTGAGACTGTTCCATTTCCCCAACTTGCAGGAATCACTTTATTTGTGTTTCCCCAATTATCATGGACTTTATAATAACGCTCACCAGAAGCTGATTCATAGTAAGCATAAGCAGTGACCCAATGATTGCCGTAGGTACTGCCTAGCAATCTTAAAATACCGATCATCACAGGTTTTCCTTCGCGAATCCGCTTTGTTGCTCGTTGCCAAGAACCGACTACTGTACTTCTGGCATAAATCGGTTGTTGTTGTGTTCTAAAAAAGGCTGAGATCCCTGTACTTACTTGGATAGGTACAGTGGGCAAGCCTAAAGGTTGGATCGTTTTACGCAGTTTTTGGATCAATTCTTTCGCATCGCGGGAATCTTTTCGGCGAATATCTGAAGGAATCAGATTCGGCATACGATAATCTTGATAGTAGGCAAGTAACACTGCTGCCGCATAAGTGCCACAAAGATAACCAGACGTTGTTCGCCACTTTTTATAAGTCAAGAAACGTTGCTCTGGCAAGCCTACCCAACAATCAACTAAATAAGTCGTTGGCGCTTGTTGCGCCCACTTTGCCAGAAGTTTATCGATCAGCTCATCGTCAATTCCTTCTGCATTTATACTGGCTTCTTGCCACATAGTGGATGTTGCAATGCTTGTTGAATAGGCGTTTACCGCTGTAATAAATTCGACTGGTTTTCCATGAGGATCAACGATCAAATAACTCTCATTTTCAAAAATCACTGCTAAATAGTATTCGTTCTCCCGTCTTCTCTTTAGCAGACGAAACTCACTGATTCGCTCTGTTTTGCCATCGAGCGTGATTTCTTGCCATTTCCCACTTACTTTACTCAGAATCAATCACCTCCACCTACATTATAAGGGATAGTCCTAAAAAAATAAATCAGATCGACTAATGGTTGATTGCGCGTTTTGAACATTTTTCCTGATTCGTATGTAAAATGATTTTTAGAGCTTGCTTACAAAAGAAACCGATTACAAAATTTGTCGCTTTGAAATAGATTTTACATTCCATTTGTTTATTCTGCTTTTTTGTTAGATAATGGGCACACGGAACTAAAAAGGAGCGATGATTCAATGAACCAAGAACGTTTGAAACAAGATTTTTTTGAAGCAGTAAATGAAGAATGGTTAAAAACAGCAACAATTCCTGCCGATAAGCCAGCAACTGGTGGGTTTCAGGATTTAGTTGATGGCATTGATCAACTAATGATGCGAGATACAGATGAGATGTTAGCTGATCCAACAAAAGTTACATCTGATAAAATGCGTCACTTCCTTGCATATTATCAACTAGCAAATGATTATGAATATAGAGATCAATTAGGTGCTACACCTTTACAACCAATCCTCGAAAGGATCGAGCAACTCACTTCCTTTGACGAATTAAATCAGCAATTTCCCGAATGGACATTGGACAGCTTACCGTTGCCTGTTGTCTTAGATGTGGATGCAGATATGAAAAATGCGCAAGTCAATGCCTTTTTCGCTTCACCACCCTCTTTATTTTTACCAGATAAAACTTATTATGAAGCAGAACATCCAAATGGTGCTCAATTATTGTCCGTCTTTTTTGATATGATGGTCCAACTTTTAGAAATGACAGGCAGAGAAAGAAGTCAGGCAGAAGCAATCGTCGAACAAGCGATCCAATTCGATAAATTGATTGCGCCCCATGTTAAAAGCGCGGAAGAAAATGCAGATTATAGCCAAATGTACAATCCACGTGCCTTTAATGAATTTACGGCATATACCGATGCTCTTGACTTAACTACCTTGACTACTGGCTTGATCGGCACACGTCCAGACCAAGTGATCGTTACTGACCCTGTCTACTTTGAACATTTAGCTGAACTTTTGACGACACCACATTTCCGACTACTTAAAAGTTGGATGATCGTAAAAACGGTGCGTTCACTAAGCAGTTATCTATCTGAAGATTTCCGTCAAGTCAGTGGGATCTTCTCTCGGACTTTATCAGGAACCGATGAAGCAATGCCACAAAAGAAAGCAGCTTACTACCTTGCTTCTGGACAGTTTGATCATGTGTTGGGCGATTACTACGGTAACAAGTATTTTGGCGAAGCAGCGAAAAAAGATGTCGAAAAAATGGTCAAGAAAATGATCAATGTTTACCAAAAACGACTCGAAACGAATGAATGGTTAAGTGATGCGACACGAGAAAAAGCAATTGTGAAATTGAACAAATTAGGCATCCAAGTCGGTTACCCTGATAAAATCCCTGCCTTGTTCGATGCGTTCCAAACAGTTCCCGCAAATGAAGGTGGAACCTTGCTTTCAAATGCGTTGAACTTTAGTCATCTAACCCTAAAAGACCGTTTCAGTAAATGGAACAAGCCTGTTGATCGTGATGAATGGGAAATGAGCGCGGATACAGTCAATGCGTACTATCATCCATTCCGAAACGTGATCGTTTTCCCAGCTGCGATTTTACAAGCACCATTTTATAGTTTGGAACAATCTAGCTCGGCAAACTTCGGCGGAATCGGTGCAGTCATTGCCCATGAGATTTCCCATGCGTTTGACAACAACGGGGCGAAATTTGATGAGTTCGGTAACTTGAATAACTGGTGGACAGAAGAAGACTTCGCTCATTTCCAAGAAAAAGCGCAAGCCATGATCGAACAGTTTGACGGTGTACCTTTTGCTGATGGCACAGTCAATGGAAAACTAACCGTTTCTGAAAATATTGCAGATGCTGGCGGATTAAGTTGCGCACTAGAAGCTGCAATGACAGAAGACGATTATTCAGCAGCCGATTTCTTCATGAATTGGGCGACAATCTGGCGTACAAAAGCGAAAAAAGAATACCAACAATTACTTTTACAAATCGATGTTCATGCACCTGCGAAACTTCGGGCGAATATCCAGCCACAAAACTTAGCAGAGTTTTATGAAACATTTGCGATCACTGAAGAAGATCCGATGTATCTAGCACCTGAAGAACGTGTGCATATTTGGTAAATAATTCCCTAACAAACTAGGTGTATGGGGCAAAAAAATAAATTCATTTGCAAATTCATTTTTGTTTCTGATTTAAATTCAAATAAACGATGTTCCAAAAGCTAACCTTAGTTAAATAACAAGTCAAAAGAGTATAGAGCAGACACACCAAAATGTTTGCTTTATACTCTTATTTTTAAAGTTATATTTCATTGTATTAACGTCTTATAGTTAATAATCAGCAAAACTAACATTGCGAAAGCGATCATCAGTTGCATTGCTTCAAAAAATCGACACTTGTCTATTTCATATTTGCAGGGGTAAAATTATTTTGCTATACTATGATTAACAAAATGAGCTATGCGCTAACATAGCTCATTTGTAGAACCGTTAAAAAGACGGCAGCTTTTATTAGTTTGATATTCTAACCATCTAATTACTCGCCAAAGTGGATTAGATGGTTACTTTTTTTGGTCTTTATGGTCAATAATCAGCAAAACTAACGTCGCAAAAGCGATCATCAGTTGCATTGCTTCAAAACTTGACACTTGCCTACCCCCTTCTAGGGATAAAGCTATGAACCATAGGCATCACCCCTTTTTCAAGAGATTAGCCACCATCTTTTCACTTCTCTACCTCAAAATTATATCATATTATTTACAGTGATTTCTTCGATAAACAGTCTTTTTTCATTTTATCTCTATACCAATCTTTGACTCTGATTCTCGAGTGGTGGTTACTCCCACAATTTGACTTAACTGACTTTCAGCGGTGTTCAGTTTTTCAGGTGGGTTTCCTGGTTTTTTCCACCCACCTCTATTTTCAAAAGTTTGTGCATTTCTCCAATCGAAAAAAGCTCTGTTATATTTAGCTCATTTTTATAGATAATCTCCTACTTAATCAGCTGAAGTGAGCTTAGAAACTTGCACTCACTTCTCCTATCAACCACAAACAGAAGTCTGAATCTGAAAATAATGGAAAATTACCGATTCTTCTTATTTGTTATATTCTTCCATTCCTCATTAATAAATAAACACCAAAAAAGGAGTGATACATTAGTACCCTTCCACCACCTAAGGGTAGGAACAGAATTAACCTCTTCTAAAATAAGGCTGAACACTTCTGTCACAACCCCTTTTTATCTGATCTTCTTTTAGTGTAGGGAAACCCCTTTTTTGTTTTTTATAATCAATCTAGCAAAAAAAATAATTAAAAGGACTCCTAAGATAATAAGATAAGGTACTAGTGTAAAAGTTATTTTTTCTAATCCTAAAAGATCAAATGATTTTTTCAGTAAATAATCACTCAAAAAGATGAAAAAAAGAGATTTAAACGTACCCCAGCCTTTATGAATTGGTATCAATCCAATCACAACACCAACAACAATCGGGACTCTAAAATAAATTTCATCGAGAGTAAATGAATGATTTCCTTTCCAAATAAATTCTAAGATTCCTCTTAAAACAAACAATAAGAGAAATACACCCACGATATATCGGGAATCCAGTTTTTTCATTATTTCACCTTACTTACATTGTTTTATTTTATGTACCTTACGTAATAAACAGTCTGTGAAACATTGCTTGGTTCACCAACCTATCATCCAATCCAACCATTTCCACTTGTGTCCAATCCTCTAGCAATAGCATCTTCAGTACTAAAACCTTTTGTAGTTATTCCAAAAATACCTCAAAAAGAAACTACTTCCCCAAATGAGAGAGCAGTAAAGAATGCAAACAAATCTATTTCTACTACAAGATTAGTATATTTCGAAGCTGGCTTTTATTATCATTAATACTCTAAAAGTTTCGCAAATAACAATTATTTAACTTATGGTATTCAAAGGAATATTCTTAATCACAACCTACTACCAAACTTGCAAGTACTGCTGACGGGTTCAGTCGCCAGATTCATTTCTACTCCCCTTAATAGTAGAAATAGAAACACTACTTGTCGAAGAGCCTTTTTCAGCTTATTTCATATTTCTTTTTGATATTTTTAATTTGAATTTATGTATGATTTTACACTTTCTTCACCGATCAGCAGACACTACTCCTACTAGTCTCTGCTCAGATATGAATTTAAAACAATTAACAGAGAAAAAAACATACTAATAAATATAGTGACGAACGCTTGTAACTCTCCCAGTTTTATAGTTAGAATATATGCTAATAATAGTGAAAAAATTATAATTTTCACTAAGATACTTCTGGTTAAAACTCTTTCTTTCGTAAAAAAATCTTTCAAACCTTCCCCATTTTTTGTTATCCAAAAAAAAGCCAAACAAAGAAAATAATGCAAAGAGCGAAAATAACCCTGAGAGATTTGGTAAATATCCTAAAAACCCTAAAATTCCCAGTAAACCTAAAAAACCCAAATTTGCTTTCCCTTTTCTCATACCGATTCCTTCCCTTCACGTAGAAACGACTTTATGCACACCCCATTGATCAATTTGTATGTATCTATTTCTCTTTGTTTCAGTTAATGACCAATAGAAATAGTGGATAAAGTACGATATAAACGCCTTTATCCACTTTATTCACTCTTTTTATCCCTTAATGATCTCCGCACCAAGGGCTGTTTGAAAATGTTTCAATGCCCAGTCATGTCCGATTGGATCAAAGCTGGCAACTGCATCTTCGTAAATAAATAATTGATAGCCTAGGTTATAGGCATCGACTGCTGTATGCAAGACACAGATATCCGTACAAACACCTGTCAAATAAATCTCTGTAATCCCACGTTCCCGTAAACGAATGTCAAGATCTGTTCCACTGAATGCAGAATAGTGACGTTTATCGATCCAATAAACATTGGCTTGTGTTTGATGTTCCGCATAAATCTCTTGCAATGAACCATACAGATCGCGGCCACTCGTTCCGACTACATTATGTGGTGGAAACAATTGGTTTTCCGGATGAAAAGCATCTTCGGGATCATGTGCATCGATCGCAAATACGACAAATTCTTTCTCATCAATAAACTTTTTTGTATACTTCGTTAAAGCTGGTTCAATTGCCTGACCGCTCTTTCCAGTCGTCAATTTCCCATCGTCTGCCACAAAATCATAGGTGTAATCAATCGAAATCAATGCTTTCATTCGGTTCACTCCTTATACAAGATGTTTGACAAATTCAATCACCATTTCAGCTGAACGTTTCCCTGCTTCTTCGATGAATTCGTCAAAGCTTTGTGTCGCTGAATGGTCCGCAGTATCACTCATTGCTCGCACGATCAAGAAAGGAATATTGAATTGTTGTGCCGTTTGACCGACTGCAGCCCCTTCCATCTCACAAGCAAGTGCTTCAGGGAAATTGCCTAAGATCTCTTGGACTTTGACTGGCGAATCAACAAATGTATCTCCTGTGACGATCAAGCCTTCTTTTGCATTCAAGTTGGTTGCTTCTGCGGCTCTTTTCATTTCTGAACGTAAATACGTGCTTGCTTCATAATAAAGTGGCATACCTGGTAATTGTCCTGGCTTGTAACCGAACCCTGTAACATCTGCATCAAAATAGGCAACTTTGTCAGAGATCACTACATCCCCTACACGTAGACCTTCACCAATGCCACCAGCTGATCCTGTATTGATGACCATGTTTACACCATATTGTTGGATCAATAAGCTTGTTGTGATCGATGCTAAGACTTTCCCGATACCTGAACGTACAACGATGACTTCATGGTTGCCTAATGAGCCTGAGATAAACAGAGCGCCTGCTCTTTCCCATGATAAGGGTTGTCCTAGTTGCTCTCTTAAAATTTTTACTTCTTCTTCCATTGCTCCGATGATTCCAATTTTCATTTAGTTGTTCCTTCTTTCTATATAAATGCAACTGCCAGAAAAACGATGGCTAACAATAAAATGACTATAACCAAGCCTTTCATCAAAACAGCATTCCATTTACGTGTTTTTTCTCGTTCGCCTGCTCTTGTTTTCGTGATTGGCTTATTTTTCTTTTGTTCTTTACGATAAAAACTCGCGATCTTTTTTTCTTCTTGTTTGTACGTAGCTTCCGCTTTTCTTTGTTTTTTTAATGATTCTTGTGCTTGTTCTTGCTGTCGTTTACGGATTTCGCTACGTGTGACTAGCGGTCCTTTGACCATCAATCGATCCCTCTACTTTCCTTTGTTCATTGATTCCCAGTATTGAATCGCATAAATCGTTTTTGCATCGCAAATGACTTGATCTGACATCGCTTGTTTTGCTTCTGCTAAAGTCAACGCATAAAGTTCCAATACTTCGTCCTCATCTTGTGCGAGAGGCTGTTCCACTTTTTCGATATTTACTGCATGATAGATATGCAGGAGTTCATTCGCAAATCCTGGTGACAAATACATAGAAGTCAAATGATCCAAACGCTCTGCGCGGTATCCAGTTTCTTCTTCTAATTCTCTAGCAGCAGTGATCTCAGGCGCTTGTTTTTCTCCTGGATCAATTTTACCAGCTGGTATTTCGAGGATCACTTTCTCTAAAGGTTTGCGGAATTGTTTGACTAATAGTAGACGATCCTTTTCATCAAAAGCAATGATTCCTACACCACCGGGGTGAAAGACTAATTCACGCTTCCCGATATTTCCATCTGGTAAGCGAACATCATCCACAGCGACATCAATGATCGCTCCATGATAAATTTCTTTTCGTTGGATCGTTTTCTCTTCAAACTGTTCATATTCAAGCATCTTTTCCCCTGCTTTCTTTTGTCCTATAATAACTACTTTTTTTGTTTTTTTCAATTTTCTTTTTGATTTCTTACTTAGTTTACCATATCCAAACCTTAGAAATTCTATAAACTCATAAAATCCACCTTTAGTCCGATACTAATTATTAAGAAGGTTGTGCTAAAATAAAGAAGTAGATGAGCAGAGTGGACAATGAATATACATGGAGGTTTTTAGGATGATTAAAAAGAATTGGAAATGGATCGTAGGTTTACTCTTAGTGATACTGTTCTTCAGTTATAGTGAAAATGATGTATCGATCATATCAATGATCTTGTTAATTGGCGCAGTTTTGCTGATTTGGGGGCTTTTTGGTTTTCGTAAAAAACCTAAGGACAAAACAGCTTTACCAAATCTATCTGACAAATTAGCGACCCATTATAGCGAAAACGGCATGACACCGAGTGAAATCTCTTTTTTTAGAGAAACGATGAATCAAACAAAAAATGAAATCGAACAACTAGAAAAAAATATGTACGAAACGGCAAAGCTTAAAGCGATCGATCTTCGTCACGAACCGGTAAAAGCAGCAAAAGGTTTGTTCAAAGAACTCGTAAAAGAACCCACTCGATTGCACGATGCGAGTCAGTTCCTTTACACCCACTTGCCAAACCTAGTGGATTTGACAAACAAATATATTGAGATCAATGAACACGAGATCAAAAACAAACAGACCTATCAAAAACTGGAAGAAAGTACCCAGATTATTGATCAACTTGCTTCATTAGTCGCGAAAGACTATCAAGATTTCGTTTCGGAAGATTTGGAAGATATCGATGTAGAGATATCTGTTGCGAAACAAAGCTTAAAGCGTGATAATAAAGATGTACCAGAAGAATAAGCACGTTTATTTCTTGGACTCGGAACACTTAGACATCGTCTGATTGTTTCGGGTACTTTTTCTAGCTTAATCGATAAGGAGGAATTTTAATGGAAAATAATCCACATGAACCAAAACACGAAGTAACCCCTGTAAATGATACTTTAGAAGATTTATTGAATAATCCTTTTTCGACACCCGTCGATAAATTGACTCAAACACAACAAAATGAAATCAATGCACTTCAAGAACAGCAAACTGCTGCTCGGCTGATTGATAAATTACCTGCTGAAAGACAAGAACAAGCCAAACAATTGGCTGAAAAAATCGATGTCACTGATTCTCAATCGGTCATCAGCTACGGTTCAGCTGCTCAAACAAAATTAGGTGAGTTCTCACAGTCGATGTTGAATCACGTGCAAGCACAAGATATCGGACCAGTCGGTGATTCATTGACTGAACTGATGTACCGCCTTCAAGAAGCAAATCCAGATGAATTACGTGCAGGAGAAGGAAATATTTTCCAACGCGTATTCGGTAAAGTCAAACAATCGATTTATGAAGTCACTGCCAAATACCAAAAAATCGGTGCGCAAATCGACAAGATCTCAGTCAAATTAGACAAAGAAAAAGATGGCCTATTAAAAGACAATCTGATGTTAGAACAACTTTATCAAAAAAATAAAGATTATTTTGATGCGTTGAACATTTATATCGCTGCTGGCGAATTAAAAATGGAAGAATTACAGACAAAGATCATTCCAGAAGCCATGCGAAAAGCAGAAGAAACAGGGGATCAAATGGATGTACAGATCGCCAATGATTATACACAGTTTCTTGATCGCCTAGACAAGCGCACTCATGATCTACGCTTAGCCAGACAGATCACGATCCAACAAGCGCCACAGATCCGTTTGATCCAAAATACAAACCAAGCATTGGCAGAAAAGATCCAAGCATCGATTGCTACAGCCATCCCATTATGGAAAAACCAAGTGGTTATCGCATTGACCTTGCTTCGACAAAAAGATGCAGTTACAGCACAACGACAAGTTTCTGAAACAACCAATGATTTATTGAAGAAAAACTCAGAAATGTTGAAAATCTCTGCCATCGAAACTGCTAAAGAAAATGAACGTGGCATCGTGGATATCGAAACATTGCAAACCACACAAAATGATTTGATCGAAACGATCCAAGAAACACTTCGTATCCAACAAGAAGGAAAAGAAAAACGTCGTCATGCAGAAGTCGAACTTGGCCATATGGAAGAAGACTTGAAACAAAAATTACTCGATTTAACGCAATAACAAATAGAATGAAAAAACCTTGTATCAGCAATGCTGCTTGATACAAGGTTTTTTGTTTATCTTTTTATTTTTCGGTATTCATCTTACTGTGTTTGTAACCATAGCCAAAGTAAATCACTAGGCCGATCACCATCGTAATCCCAAAGACTAACCAAGTCACCGCTTGTAAACGTGACATCAAGACTAGACAAGATAAGATCGAAATGATTGGTAAAATCGGTACCAATGGTACTTTGAACTCGCCTGCTTTTGGTTTGCCAAACATTTTACGTAATTTCAGTAAGCCTAGACTAACTAACATTAGATAAGCCAATGCCATGATGTTCGTCAACTCTGCCAAGATATTCAATGGGAAGAATCCTGCGAAGAATAATGCGGCGATACCTGCTGCATACGTTGCTTTCTTCGGTGTGCGATGTTTCTTGTCGATTTCTGTCATGAACTGTGGTAACAAGCCATCTTTACTTACTGCAAATAATAACCTAGCTAATGAATACATCATGGAGATCGTCACAGTCAATAAGGTCAAGATCGCGCCAACGGCGATGATCGCTCCTACTGTACCATGTCCTACATAACGCATCGCGAATGCCACAGGATCATTCACACCTAATTCTGTATAAGGCACGATCCCTGTTAAAATCAATGTCACGATGATGTACAACACGGTTGCGATCAAGATCGAGCCAATGATTCCACGTGGTACATCTTTTTGAGGATTTTTTACTTCCTCCGCAGCCATCGCTACCGCATCGAATCCTAAGAATGCGAAGAAAACTAATGCTGCTCCATCTAGGACACCTTCAAAGCCAAATGGTGTGAATGGTTGCCAATTCTCTGGTTTAACAAAAAAGATTCCTACAATAATAAATAATGCAATGATTCCAAATTTCACATAAACCATCATGTTGTTCAATCGTAACGCTTTCTTCGCTTCCAAAGAAACAATGTATGTGACGAAAATCACAACAAGCACCGCAATTAAGTCGATGTATGTACCATTGGCTGGATTATATCCACCTGTTAGCGCCGTTGGTAAGCCAAAACCAAGACTTTCAATAAACCCTTGTACATAACCGGACCAACCTGACGCAACGGATGAAACGGCCAATAAGAACTCACCGATCAATAACCATCCAGTCAACCAAGCGGCAAATTCACCGAATACGACGTATAGATACGCATATGGTCCGCCAATCACTGGTACCCGCGAAGCAAATTCTGCAAAGCTTAGACCAGATAAAATCACAACGATCGCTGCTAAAACAAACGATAATGATAGTGCCGGACCTGCATTTTGGTTTGCTGCCACTCCTGTTACGACAAATATACCTGTACCGATGATCGCGCCAATGCCAAGCATGATCAAATCGGATGTTTTTAGTTCTTTCTTCATCTCACTCGTATGATTGAGACTGATTTCTTTCTTACGAAACAAATCCATTAAATTCCCTCCCCCTGATTTTTGAGTATATAAAAAAACAGCTTTACGCTGTTTTCATATACCCTAAAAGGATACCACCAAAAATAACTAAAAGGCAACCTACAATTACAAATATAAGCTCTTTTTTTGTCTTTTTCTCCCCTAAGATAAAAATACCACCTAGAGTTGAAATGATGATCCCCATTTGAGAAAGAGAGAAACCGACTGCTAGTCCTAATGACTTAACGGTCAATAGCATACATACGTTACCGATTCCCCATAGCAATCCACTCGCCATATTTTTCCAAACATATTGATCAACTTTTACTTTTCGGAAAGCAAAGAAACTTGCCCCTAAGATCATACCGATACTTTGCGGTAAAATAATCGACATCGCATCTAAATTCGCCCAGTTGACGATGATCGTATAGACACCATAACCTAAAGTAGAATAGATCAATGCTCTGAATCCTTTACCAAAATCAAGCATTTTATTATCTGTATCGACTTTTCCTTCATCATCTTGTCGAGCAGTCAAATACGCACCGCTTACAAGAAGAATCAGCGCTAAAATACCATAAACGTAATCTTTTGTTTGTGTCCATTCATGGAAAAAGACAGCGCCCGCAATCGTATTCAAAATTAATTGAAAACCAGTGGATAACGGCAATCCTACAGATACTCCCATGAATTTCATCCCATGAAACTGCCCATTTTGTCCGACACTCCACGCTAGACCAGATAAAAATCCAATCAATGTGATCCATGGCGTGATCGTTGGATTAACGATGAAAAAAGCAACGAGTGAAAAAAGAAATGCACCGATCGTCATTCCTAATGTTTGTTGATTGGCATCGCCACCGATCTTTCCACTGACTAAACCAATACTTCCCCACGCGACCATTGGGACTAATGCGATTAATAATTCCATAAACATTCTCCTTCTTTTAAATGTCACATGTTATAGAACATATCAACGAAAACGTTAACAACACAAGAGTTATTTTTTATTTCTCACTTTTTTCTAACTTAACTTCCTTGACGATTTTATGAAGTTCAATCAGTCACTAATAAATCATAAACAAAATCAACCGTTACCTCGAAAATTCTTCTACTTTCGGGGCAACAGCTGATGTATAACTATATTAAAACTTTTCCAATCATCATCTAAGGTCAACATACTTCTATCACAACCAAATTAGACCATGTTCAACCGGTAGTTCCTTCAGAAATACGCGTGAACATGTCGCAATCCCATTTTTTTAGCGTTCTTCTTGGTAAAAACTCAAGATAGGGAAAAACAAAGACATAGTCGTCCCTTCTCCTTCGATCGAGTCAACAGTGAGAGAAATCCCTAATTTTTCCGCAAGATTTTTAGCGAGGTATAATCCTAGACCAGTAGAGTGGGTTTTGCTCAGACGGCCATTCGTCCCTGTAAAGCCTTTGTCAAAAATCCGTCCAACATCTTCTTTCGGTATACCGATGCCTGAATCTTTGACAGAAAATTTTACGCCTTTTGTCGTCTTCTCGATCAATAGTTTGATCTCGCCTTCATCCGACGTATACTTAATGGCATTACTAAGAATCTGTTTGAAAATAAAAGCCACCCATTTGGAATCAGTCAAAATCGTTTGATCTTCACCTATCACTTCATAACGTATTTTCTTTTGGATAAAATAATTTGCTTGGCTACGAATGACGGGTTGGATGATACTCTTGATACTGTATTCTTGGATCAAGTAGTCTCTTGAAAAACTATCCAAGCGCGCATAATACAATACTTGTTCCACATACTCATCGATTTTAGACAACTCATTTTCTAACAATGTATATTTTTGATCATCGATATCAAACTCGATCGATCGTACTAATAATTCTGAAGCCGCTACGGGTACTTTGATTTCATGGACCCATGAGTCGATATAATCTTTTTGATCTTGCTGGTTCGTGATGGCTTCTTGCATCACTTCCTGATGTTCACGTATCAGTTGATTGATATAATCTTCTATCAACTTCTCTTCCTCTGTATGTCCACCATCTAAATAATTTTGCAAGGGAGAATTTTTTTGTAGATTTGCCAATTTTGCCCACCACCGACGTTTACTCAAGTAACAGACAAGTAAAAAAAAGATTAAGAAAACACCTTCGATCAATGTTAAGTAAGCAATCGTGGCCCAATCGACCGTTATATTAGGGGCTAACCACATCACAAAAATCGTCAATAAAATAAAAAATATCCAACCGACGATCAGCGACCATTGATCTTTCAAATACTTAAAAAAGTTCATAGTTGTATTTCATCCTTTCAGGGAACAATATACCCCTGGCCGACTTTTGTTTCGATATAATCGGTGATCCCTGCCTGTTCGATTTTACGACGTAAGCGATTGATGTTGACCGTCAGTGTATTGTCATCGACAAACCGTTCATCATCCCACAACGCACGCAACAATTTTTCACGAGTCAAAATTTTCCCGTGTTGTTTCATTAAAATAAACAACAAGCGATACTCATTCTTACTCAAATCGATCATTTCACCATTAATCTCCATACTGCCATTATCGACGTTCAACGTGATTCCATTATGGGTCATCATTTCACTCGACAACTCACCATAATTATATGAACGACGCAACAAAGCATTGATTTTAGCAATCAAGACATCGATTTGAAACGGCTTCGTCACAAAATCGTCTGCCCCCATGTTCATCGCCATGATCATGTCCATATTCGTATTACGACTTGAAATAAAAATGATTGGGACTTTGGAAATTTCTCGTATTTTCTGGCACCAATAATAACCATCAAACACTGGCAAATTGATATCTAAAAGAACAAGTTGTGGTTCTTCTTTCTCAAAATCAGCAAAAACCTGATTGAAATCTGACGTTCCATAGGTTTCAAATTGCCATTTCTCCAACTCTTCCATAATCAGCTGACGAATGATCTCTTCATCTTCCACTACCATAATTTTAGCCATGATATACCTCCGATGTTTTTCTTGTACTAACCATATCAAAGAAGCAAACATTCTACAAGTAACAATAGGTCGTGAAAGAAGCGATCAGCACTAAGGCATAAGCAAAAAAAAAGCGAAAATGGCTCTTTCATTTTTGATTTTTTTTGCTTAGGACCGAAGTGTTGCTTCTTGAACACCGTTTATCAGGTCTTGAGAAAGCCGGTCAGCTCCAAGTATTAAGACGGAAATTGAGAAAATAGCTTCTCATATTTTTTCAATTTTTGACTTAATATCGTAGGAGTTGGCTTTCGAACACCGTGGATCAGGTCGTGACAAAAGCGTTTTGACCTGAGACTTAAAAACAATCGTTCTTTGATGTGACCAGCTCTTCTTTCTCGTTACTTACTTTCTGTTAACAAAAATGAGAATACAATTGGAAATTATCAATAGTTATCATTTATAAATAAAAATATTTCATTGAGCTATTCCTAATATTTTCTTTTAACGAAGTCATTCTCACAGAATAAAACATTGATAAATCAACATTTATAAAATAACTATAATATCTAGAGCGTTTTCTTTGAATTTTTTTCCATTACATATAACAATAGTAATGTATTAAAAAATGATTAGGAGGAGATTTGATGTTTAGACACCAAAAAGAATTACAGTTTGAGGCAAAACCAGATCGTCCGAATCCATTAATCGCAAAATATTTACAAGAATTGATTGGCGGACAGTATGGTGAAATGAGTGTAGCGATGCAATATCTTTTCCAAGGTTGGAGCTGTCGTGGAGAAGAAAAATATAAAGATATGCTGATGGACATTGCAACAGAAGAACTTGGACACGTTGAAATGTTAGCGACAATGGTTGCTCGCTTACTTGAAGATGCACCTGTTGAAGATCAAGAAGAAGCAATGAAAAAAGACCCAACGATTGGTGCGATCATTTCCGGCATGAATCCTCAACACGCTATTGTAGCTGGCTTAGGACCTCGTCCTGCGGATAGCGTTGGTAATCCTTGGAGTGGTGGTTATATTGTTGCTAGTGGAAATTTACTTGCTGATTTTCGTGCAAACTTAAACGCAGAATCTCAAGGAAGACTACAAGTGGCACGTATTTACGAAATGATCGATGATCGTGGCGTAAAAGACCTACTATCAGTTTTATTGGCTAGAGACAGTTATCATCAAAACCTTTGGGCAGCGGCTGTCAAAGAATTAGAAGAAACAGAAGGCGGTATTCTTGTTCCTACGACTTTCCCAAGAGAAGAAGAACGTAAAGATATTGCTTATGATTTCTATAACTTTTCAGAAGGTGACGAAAGTAGCGAAGGTTCTTGGGCAAAAGGTAAAGCTTTAGATGGTGAAGGGGAGTATCAATGGTTGGAAGAACCTAAGATCGAAGGCAAAGCACCTAAATTAAAACCGGTAACACCTAAAATGTACGGTACCCCTCCCAAAAAAAAATAAATGAAAATTAAAAACTGATGCCCTATATTAATGGGCATCAGTTTTTTCTATTATTCTATCAACAATATTCCGTCTTCGACGATCTTACCAAAAAATAGGAAAATACTACTGGTGAACAACAATGTCATGTTCACACCAAAATAGATCGCAATTTTTTCTAGGTAATTTTTGATTTCTTTTATTTTAATGTACATAAATGCCAAAAAATTGACGCCGTAAACTAAAATCGTCAGAAAAATGATCATGTTTGTCATCACTGGACTGCTCGCCCCTCTTTCACTGTATACTTGTTCAAATTGATTGGAGCTTTAGAATGATCCAGATTGTAAAGACACCCTTCCAATCATTACGTACCATTCTTGCAAGTCCAGTATCCATGGAATTTAGTACGATTTACACAACGTCAATATGTTTAGCGCTTCCATTGATCATTAGACTAAACGTGAGCTATTCTCTCATTTGCTCTAATTTTTCAGCGAAAGCCTGGGCTTCTTCTTCTGTGCGACAAATAATAATGAACGTATCAACGCCGGCAATCGTCGCAGCCACTTCTGGATAATCAACTTCATCTAACCAGTTTGTTACCACATCCGCACCATCTTTTTCTGTTAAGACAACGATCATGAATTGAATCCGTTGAATTCGTAATACTTCTCGTTTGACCGCACTTCGCAAGCGATCTTCCATCAAAGAATCCGCTTGTTGATTGAATAACGCATAGTGTATTTGTTTATTCTCATCTTGGATTTTCACAAGTTTCAACTCACGTATATCTCGTGAGATCGTTGCTTGCGTTGCATTGACCCCATTCATCTGCAAATGATTCAATAATTCCTCTTGCGTACCGATGGCATGCTCAGTAATCAATTGGCGAATCAATGATTGTCGTTGATTTTTTTTCATACAAAAAACACCTCTTCGTATCTATTATAGCAAAAAAACAGGGAATCTTTCTCTCTTTTAGTTGATGTCTGACACTTCGACTGATTTGTCTTGTTCAACGGTTACTCGCAAAATCGTCTTTAATTTTTCTGGTGCCGTCCTTCTGGGATCACTCATATAGATTTCTTTATGCTCTTTTGAAGTTCGGCGATAGCCTTTTTCCTTGAGAAATAAAGCCAACTTTTCAAATGTTTCTGGTTCATCGTCGTAGGAACCAATGTGTAAGATCTGTGCCACAAGGCCTTCTTCAATCGTCTTAAAAACGAGCTGACTCGCTAGGTCTTCTGGAATTTTGGTTTTGGCTCGTACTAACGCCTCTGCAGCAACTTGAGGAGTCACAAAATCCGGTTGCTTGATTATCAACTGATAAGAAAAATGCTCTTTTAACATCACTGGTTCGTTCAAAAATTTTTCTTGCAGTCCCCACTGACCTTCTAAAGGATACACAGTATAGGGGGAGTAATCAGGGATCCGCCAATCATTTTTAGGTGCCATTCGGATCGTATAGCTAACAGCATACAAACTACCTACACGACGCTTAAATTCTTCTCCATTTGGATCACCTATTCCGTTGATACAAAAAAAATTTTGAGCAGGGAGTGTGATCAATTGCGGTTTCTTTGACATACGATAACTAGGGTCGGTTTTTCTCCATTCGATTTTTTCCATAGGCCCTCCTTGTTTTCTTCTTCACTACTATCATAACTCTTTTACATTGGATTGGCTAATCTGGTTGACACTATTTTTAGACTTGTGCTAGAATAAGCCGAACGATAAATCGTACAGATAACACGCCTAGCGTGTCGAGAGAGAGGCGGTTTCTATTTTCGAATAGAGATCTCTCTCTTTTTTTACGAAATAATTTAGAGGTGAAAAACATGCAAAAACAACTACAATTAATTCCTGCTGTACTTGCCACAGGGATCATGTCATTTGCAGGTGTTTTGATCGAAACCGCAATGAACGTGACCTTCCCAACGCTGATTCAGGAATTTCAAATCAGTACCTCCCAAGTACAATGGGTAACAACCATTTACTTATTAATGATTGCGATCATTGTGCCACTTTCAACTTATCTGACAAAAAACTTTAGCCTGCGTACTCTTTTCTTGAGTTCCAATTTACTATTTATTGCTGGTTTATTGGTCGATTACTTTTCCCCTACCTTCTTGTTACTGCTTTTAGGACGGGTACTCCAAGGTGCTGCGACAGGGATAGCCTTGCCATTGATGTTTCACATCATCTTGACTTTTGCTCCTATGGGAAAAAGAGGAACGATGATGGGGCTTGGTACTTTAACAACCGCCATTGCACCAGCGATTGGTCCTACGTATGGTGGGATCTTAACTGCTAATTTCTCATGGAGTCATATTTTTCTCTTTCTATTACCAGTGTTACTCCTTTCACTTGGGATTGGCTTATACGCGATTCCTAAATTTAAGGTGGAAAAATCTGGCCGCTTAGATTTACTCAGCGTCCTTGGTATTAGTCTGATGTTCAGTGGAAGCTTAACTTTTCTAAGCATGTTCAGAGACTGGATTGGCTGGGCATCCTTAGTCATCGCCATTTTAGGATTCATCCTTTTCTATCAACGAACAAAAAAAGCCGATCATCCGTTGATCCGACTTGAAATTTTTAAAAACCATACGTTTCGCTTATTCTTATTTAGCTTTTTAGTTTATCAATTTTTATTACTTGGTGTTTCTTTTGTCCTACCGAACTTTGTCCAAATCGTCCAAGGGAACAATGCCTTTGTCGCAGGTTTAGCTATGCTTCCAGGTGCAACGATTGGTGCCCTGTTATCACCTTTTTCAGGAAAGCTACTCGACCAACATGGACCTAAAAAACCAATTTTCATCGGTCTCTTGTTTTCACTTGTTGGCTGGACTACCCTTGTCCTGATCTTAGGTCATGCATCATTAGGTTTTTTGATTGCCTGTCATTTCTTCTATATGATCGGTATTGGTTTGTCTTATAGCAATATGATGACTACTGGAATGAATGCTTTATCGATGGAATTACAAGGTGATGGCAACGCCGTATTCAATACGTTGCAACAATTTTCTGGCGCTGTCGCTACTACGTTGGTGGCTGTGATCATCAACTTTTTCCAAGATCATCGTTCAGATAGTTATGAAGCAGCAACAACGTTAGGATCAAAAGTTGCTTTAAGTGTCCTACTTGGCTTGTTGATCATTAGTTTGATCCTATTTATCCGCTATATGGTGCAAAAACCTAAGCAAATACCAAATTAATAGATAAGGAGGTGTGAGAGAATGAAGCTCACTCCTCCTTGTTTTTTTTGTCTCTAACTTTATCAATAATCAGTTTTCACCATACAATCGTTCGGATGAAATAGAAAAAAATCCTTGGATAAAATATTGTATCTCTAATGATTTTATGAGATGGTAGATAAGTAAAGGAGGTTTTTCTATGGAAAAAATTGCTATTATCGGTGGTGGCATCATCGGTATGACATTAGCCAACTATTTAGACACCTCTAAATTTGAGGTGACCTTATTTGATGCAAAAGAAGGACAAGCTACTCGCGCTAGTGCAGGCATCATCTCGCCTTGGCTTTCAAAAAGACGAAATAAACAGTGGTATCAGTTAGCAAAAGATGGTGCGGCTTTTTTCCCAAAACTAATCCAGGATCTATCACTTGATGATTCCATCTATAAACAATCCGGCACACTGATTTTTCGCCAAAAAGAAGCTTTGGAAGATCTTGCTGCACTTGCCGAACAACGAAAGAAAGACGCACCTGAAATCGGCGATATTTCGCTGTTACAAGCTGAAGAAACAGCCAAAGTTCTCCCATTGCTAAAACCAACACCTGCTTTATTTGTGACTGGAGGGGGACGTTTAGACGGTCATGCCTATCTATCTCACCTTGCCACACGCTTGGAGAAACAAATGGTCAAAGTAATCTCTGAACGTGTCCAGTTACGCAAAGAAACCGCACACTGGGTCATCTCTGGTACTTTTGGACAACTTGACTTTGACCGAGTCATTCTAGCGCCTGGCCCTTCATTGAAGCCGTTACTGGAGCAGATTGGCTTTCATGCTGATATTCGTCCACAAAAAGGACAGCTGATCGTTTTTCAAACACCTTATGCGAACAGCCAAGAATGGCCTGTTGCCATGTTAGAAGGGGAAGCCGATTTTATCCCATTCAACGATGGGACTATACTAGTTGGCGCAACCCATGAAAATGATGCGGGTTGGGATTTGGTTCCTACCGAATCTGCTTATCAGCAATTGATAAAAAGTACAGTACCATTTTTAGCTGAACCCGATCAACTTGCTACATGGAAACACACCATGCGAGTAGGCACACGGGCGTACACCTCCGATTTTGCGCCGTTCTTTGCACCTGTTCCAGATGAACCAAGCTTGATCGCCGCAAGTGGCTTAGGCTCCTCTGGTTTGACTACTGGCCCTTATATCGGCTATTTGATTGCAGAGTATCTCAACACAGGCATTTGGCGAGGCGACCATTATCAAAAATCAATCGATACGTACCTTTCAAGATTATAAAAGAAGTAAAAAAAGAGGCCTACTTGCGTAGCCCTCTTTTTTGGATTCATGATTGATGGTTATCTTAGTACCAACCGTTTGCTAACCAGAATGCTTTTGCAGCATCCCATGAACCATAGCGTCCAGCAACGTATTCTTCTACAACACGTTCTTGGTTCGCTGGTGAGTAGTCACCGTTCAAATATGCTGAATCTAATTGGTAACGTCCGATGTAACGGCCGTTTGTTGCAGTGTAAGAACCACCTGATTCTTTTTGTGCAATCCATTCTTTCGCAGAGTTGCTGTTTGTTGTTACAGTAGTTGTAGCTGGTGCTACTTCAACTGTTTCAACAGGCGCAACGTATGTATATTCTTGCGCTGGTGTTTCTGTTACTACAGGAGTTTCTACTTTTTCAGTTGTTGGTGCTACTTCTGTTGTTTTTACTGATGAAGCGTCAGTTGGAATTGTTAATTCTTCACCAACGAAAATGCGGTTGATATCGTCAATCGAATTTTGCTCTGCAATAGCTTTGATCAGTGAATTGTCACCTGCAAATTTTTGTGAGATTTTAGATAATGAATCTCCAGCTTTTACTGTATAGACTTCATCTGCATGAGCAGTAGTCCCTACAAACATTGCAGTTGCTCCAGCGGCAACAGTTGTCCCCAAAACGATCTTTTTAATTGAATTCATAGTAAGCTCCTTTTTTTCTCTTTGATTTGTTTCAACGTCACTAACTTTATCATCTAGAAATATTTCATAGGTGAAAGAATTATGACATTTAATGACAAAATCGTCACATTTTTAATATTTGTAATATTTGATTTTCCGAAAAACTAGGACTAAAGTCGTAGAAGCTTTATAAATCAACGTTGGAATCGTTTTTCAATCCTTTCACAGAAACTTTAAAAAAACTTACATTCTGTAATATTTAGAATAAATTTTTTTCAATTTATTGTATTTTTCTGCGAAATTCTTCTCATTTTCCCAAAAATTGATGCAATAAACACAAAAAAACCAGTAATTGTTACAACAATTACTGGGAAAAATGACGTATTCGAGTAAAAAAGTCATTTTTTAGGAGTTTTTTTCTTTTGTAACAATTGGATTGCTTGGTTCATTTCATGGATTGCTTCTTCGTCTGTTTCTTTTTCCAGTGCGCAACTTAATACTTCTTGCCATTTTTCAGGATCTTTGATTCCTAACTTACCGATTGCCCACGCTGCTGTCCCGCGAATCACTGGACGAACATCACTTAGACACTCTTCAATATGAGGCAAAGCGGCACGTTCTCCTAAATTGGCTAAGGCAATCAGCGCATTTCGTTGAAGAGGTTTCCTTCCACGCCATGAGCCAGCCAAATGACCGTATTGCTGTTTAAATTCTTTATTAGAGATCGTTAACATAGGCGTGAGTTTCGGATAGACTTCGTCTACTTTTGGTTCCATTTCTGGATGAAAGTGAAAATCTTTCCCTCTATTATAAGGACAAACCAACTGACAGATATCACAACCATAAATGACGTTGCTCATCTTCTTTCGATACTCCTCTGGCATCATGCCTTTTGTCTGCGTTTGATAAGACAAACAGCGTTTAGCATTCATTCGCCCATCACCTAAAAGTGCATCCGTTGGGCAAGCCGTCACACAACGCGTACATTCGCCACACCCAAAGACACCAGGAGTATCTGGTTCTAGGTCGATATTGGTCACGATCTCACCTAAATAGACAAACGAGCCAAATTCCTCTGTGATCAATAATCCGTTTCGACCGATAAACCCTAATCCAGCACGTTGCGCCACAGCTACGTCGATCAACTCACCTGTATCTACTTGCGGCGCCAAGCGCCATTCTTCTTCCTTTTGCCAATGTGTCGCTCGTGACTCAATAAATGAAATCAATTGTTGCAGACGATCCCGTAAGACATCATGATAATCGATGCCCCAAGAAGCACGAGCAAACTGTCCACGCTTTTCATCTCTAGGCATCTTTTCATGGATCTTTGTCGGATACGCTAAAGCAATTGCAATAATTGATTTCGGCCGATCAAACGTCATTTCCGGATATAAACGTTCATCGATATTAGGGTGTTCAAATCCAGAAGTATGTCCAGCAGCTTTTTGTTCTACCAACGATTCTTTCAAATGATCAAATGGCTCTGCTGTAGTAAACCCGATTTTATCAATCCCGATTCGCTTACTTTCTTGAATGATTTCTTCCTTTAATGTTAGTGCCATCATTACCACCCTCGATCAGACACGACTATATAATCCGTAATATAATCGTTCTTTTTTCAATTGAACGAATTGGATCTGTTGATCTGGGATTTTTCTTTCTTCCATCCAACGATTTCTAGCAGCAAATACTTCCCAGAAATTCACGGATACCCATTTTCGACGTTGGTCTAATGCATTGAAAAAGTTCAACGAAACAGGTTTTGTGTGGAGTAGTTCATGTAAACGTAGTTGTTCTCTTGCTGAGAACTCAGATAGATCCCGTGAATAAACAACATCTTCGTATAGATTTTTTTGTTGCCCATAAGTGAACGTTTGTGGAATTTCTCCTGGACGAGCAATTTCTACTAAACGATTATAATACGTATTCATTAGTTTGCTATTTGCAATAAATGCACTCTTGAAAAATGCGGATTGGATTTTTGGAATCACACCCTCTGTCCCTATCAAAGAAAACAACGCGGGCCATGCTTGAACCTTTAGTTCGTTCTTTTGTTTGACTAATACACCAGGAGTAAAACCGACGGATGAAAGAAAGACAAAGTAGCCAATGCCTGTTTCTTCATCTAATGGCTGAAAATCATCAAATAACCATTTTCCAGGGTATTCCTCTGTTTCCAATTCTTCTGGGCTTGCTATGAACGCTTTCGCCATTTCTGCTTCAAGAAATAGGAGATCTTGATCTTTCTCCTTATTTTCTAGTTGGTTGATTTTTTTTGTTATTTCTTTTGCAATCAATTGTTTGTCTTTGCTAGTAAAATTCATAGCTTCACCTTCCTTTCCTCTCTTTTAACTATAACGGAATTTCACTAAAATTGGTATCTTTAAAACAATAAACGAACGAATTTTTATTTGTATAAATTGCGGAAGCATTAGTCCTCACGTCTCCAAAACTGAGCAAACGGAAGGAATAGAAGGACTCTCTTCAAAAACAAAGCGCCATCCACAAAAATTTAAAGAACAATTTTCGTGGATGACGCCTTATTTATCGAGGCTACACACTTTTGCCTCTTTTTAGATTATTAAATCGATTAGTGATTATTTCTTTTCTTGAGATAGACCATCGTGGATCGTTTCGATGTTCCATTTCATCATTCCATAATAAGAATCACCAGTTTCTCCTTCTTTTGCAATGGAATCAGTGAATAGCTCATCATAGATTTCAAGGCCTGTTTCACTTGCGACACGTTCCATGCTTCTCGGATCAACACTTGTTTCCACAAATAAGACTGGAACATCCGAAGTACGAACTTGGCTGATGATCGACTGCATTTGTTCAGGTGTACCTTGGCTTTCTGTGTTGATTTCCCAAATATACCCTGCTGGTAGATCGTATGCTTGTGAGAAGTATCTAAAAGCTCCTTCACTTGTTACTAATAGTTTTTTATTGTCTGGGATCGATCCGAAACTCTCTTTCGCTTGTTTATCTAATTCTTTCAATTTTACGATATATGCATCTGCATTTTCTTCATATTGCGGAGCATGGTCTGGGTCTTTTTCGGCAAAGATGCGTGCGATTTCTTGTACATATTTGATTCCGTTTGAAAGATCCAACCACGCATGTGGATCTGCTTCTGTCTCTGATTCTCCACCGGTCAAATAAAGTGGTTCAACTTCTTTACTTACTGCAAAATAGTCTTCATCTTCTTTTTTATTTGCCGTATCCATCAAGTTTTCAAACCAAGCATCCCCTGTTTCCAAATTTAACCCATTGTATAAGATGACATCAGCATCACTTGCTTTTTTGATATCTTCTGGCAATACCTCGTATTCATGTGGGTCAGTTCCAACAGGGACGATACTATGCACATCGACATGTTCTTTTCCAACTTCTTTCGCCATGTCGGCGATGATCGAATTTGTTGCTACGACGGTCAGGTTTTCTTCTTTCTCTTCTGCTGCGGAACTGCCACAACCTGCAAAAATAAATAAGACAGCTCCCATTAACCATAAGATATTCAGTTTATTTTTCATGTACATACTCCATTTCTATTCGTTAGATTTTTTACGACTCGGCATTTTTTTTCGTTTTGTTTCTTGAAAAAATAATCCCTTTAGTCGGTGAAAATAAAAAGGCCAACGTAAAGAATACTGCACTGGTCAACACGATGGTCGCCCCAGAAGGCCAATTATAACTATAACTATAAAACACACCGATGATCGCACTTAACACGCCGACTGTTGCCGAAATAAAAATCATTTTTGCCAATCGATCGGTCAATAGGTATGCAGTTGCTGCTGGTGTGATCAACATCGAGATGACCAAAATCGTTCCTACTGTCTGTAAACTCACAACGGCAACCAGTGTTAAGAAGAACATCAACAAATAGTGAACAAGTGTCGTATTCAACCCATAAGCTTTTGCCATCATCGGATCAAAAGAAGTGATTTTCAGTTCTTTATAAAAAATAAATACAAACAATAAGACGATCCCACTCACTATGGCAGTCATCAACATATCACTTTCTCTAACTGCTAAAACATTTCCAAATAAGATATGGTACAGATTAGTTGCACTTTGAGCAAAAGAAATCAAGATGACACCTAATGCAAAGAATGAACTAAAAACGATCCCAATAGCTGTATCATTTTTCAAACGGCTACGCTGTGTGACAAATCCGATTATGCCAGCTGTCAACATCCCAAATGCAGTGGCTCCTAGAATGTAACTAAAACCAAACATATACGAAATCGCGACTCCAGGCAGTACCGCGTGAGAAATCGCATCCCCCATCAAAGACATCCCTCTCAAAATAATAAAAGAGCCAATCACCCCTGAAGCCAATCCAACTAACATAGATGTAATCAATGCATATTGCAGAAATTGATAATCCATTAATCCCTCAATAAACGATTGAATCATTTTTCCATTACCCCTTTAACTAATTGCCCAATGATCTCCCCATAAGCCAACTGTAGATTTTCTGAAGTAAATACTTCGTCAACTGATCCAGCTGCAATCAATTCTTTATTCAATAAAATTACTTCATCAAAATAGGCTTCGACTTTGTGCAGATCATGATGGACGATCACAATAGTTTTCCCTTCATTTTTCAGTTCATCCAAAATAGCAAAGATTTTTCTTTCACTGACCGCATCGATCCCAACAAATGGTTCATCTAAAAAAATCCATTCTGCGCCTTGAGCCAAGGCTCTAGCAATAAATATCCGCTGTAATTGTCCTCCAGATAATTCACTGATTTGTCGATTTTCATAATCTGTCATGTCCACTTTCGCTAAGGCTTGTTTTGCTCGTTCCTTTTCTTTTTTCCCAGGACGTTGCCCCAAGCGCAAGGATGGATAGGTTCCTAACAAAACTACCCCTAATACATCGATCGGAAAAGAAAGATCCAGCTCACTACGCTGTTCGACATAGGCAATTTTTTTACGAATCGTTTTTATGGAGCGACCGTCGAAAGTGATTTCTCCGGAAATTTTAGGAACTAATTCTAATAAAGCTTTCATAAAAGTAGATTTCCCAGCGCCATTCGGTCCAATGATCCCTGTAAATTTTTGTGATTGGATAACTGTTGATACATGATTTAATACTGTCTTTCCTTGATAAGCAACCGTCAAATCTTTAACGGATATTTCATTTTTAGACACCTCTTACCACTCCTTTTCGGTGTACCTAACTTTTTATTCAAACTTAGTTTAACTAATATCAAAATCATTTACAAGTGTTATAGCTAATTTTTTTGATTTTTTAGATTTTTCTCGCAATTTTTGAAAATTTTCTGTAAAATCACAAACAAGAGCTATAAAGTAATGGTCGTTATTTTGTTTGCTAGTTATAGAATAAACTTATTTTTTACTTTATCACTCAACTTAAAAAAGGAGTTTTTGTATGGAAGAAGAAAAATTAACTCGTAGTCTCAGTGCACGTCATATTCAAATGATTGCGCTAGGAGGAACGATCGGTGTCGGTCTGTTCATGGGTGCTTCATCCACCATCCGTTGGACAGGACCTTCTGTAATGGTTGCATATGCTGTAGCAGGCTTCTTTTTGTACCTGATCATGCGTGCATTGGGCGAGATGTTGTATTTAGATCCTTCTACCGGTTCTTTCGCTAATTATGCAAGTGAATACATCCATCCCGTCGCAGGTTATTTGACGGCTTGGAGCAATATTTTTCAGTTTATCGTGGTCGGTATCAGTGAAGTCATTGCTGTAGGGGAATATATGAACTATTGGTGGCCAGACTTGCCCCAGATCATTCCAGGAATCGTTGTGATCCTTTTCTTGATGTTCGCCAACCTTGTTTCTGTCAAAGCATTCGGTGAATTAGAATTTTGGTTTTCTACTATTAAAGTAGTGACAATTATTTTGATGATCATCGCCGGTTTAGGCATCATTTTATTTGGATTCGGTAACCATGGAGAAGCAATCGGGATTTCAAACTTATGGAAAAATGGTGGTTTCTTTACTGGTGGCGTGAAAGGATTCTTTTTTGCTCTATCGATCGTCGTTGCCTCTTACCAAGGAATCGAGTTGATTGGGATGACTGCAGGTGAAGCGAAAGATCCCCAAAAAACGATTGTAGACGCTGTCCAATCAACGATCGGGCGGATCTTGATTTTTTATATTGGGGCGATCTTCATCATTGTCAGCATCTATCCTTGGAATCAATTGAGCGAACTAGGATCACCGTTTGTTCAAACTTTTTCTAAAATCGGGATCACGTTTGCTGCTGGTTTGATCAATTTTGTTGTCATCACTGCTGCTTTATCTGGTTGTAATTCCGGTATTTTCAGCGCCAGTCGCATGGTCTACACATTAGCCATCAACGGCAAAATGTCTAAAAAGTTTTTGAAACTTACACGTCATGGAGTGCCATTTTACCCAGTAGTAGCCATCTCATTTGGTATTTTGATTGGGTTGATTTTGAATTATTTGTTGCCCTTCGTCTACTCCCAATCACAGGATTTATTTGTTTTTGTCTATAGTTCCAGTATCTTACCAGGGATGGTACCTTGGATCGTTATTTTGATCAGTCAAATCAAATTCAGAAAAAAACATCCGATAGAAATGCTTGAACATCCATTTAAAATGCCCTTATCCCCATATACCAATTACCTGTCATTGGCCTTTTTGGCAGTGGTATTAGTCTTTATGTTCATCAATCCCGAAACAAGGATCTCATTGATGATTGGTTTGATTTTCTTGATCTATATGGCGGGTTACTATTTTGTACGCGAAAGAAAAATCAAGGAATAGTATAAGAAAGTATACAAAAAGAAGTCAGGACTGCGCGAACGTAGTCCTGACTTCTTTTAATCTATCACAACCTGATTGCACAACTGCTACTTACCAGGGACTAAATTTTCTACAAGAGTTTCTAGTACGTTGTGAGTTTTTTGATCATTTTGTTCTTACTATTTAGTGGTATGGTATAGTGTGGTTTTGTACATTCCAGTTGAGTGTGTAAAAATAAAAAATCAAAGTCCCTGGCAAATAGCAGTTGTGCAATTTGGCTATTAGCTTCGCTACCATCACAAAAATATCCAATAAATCTTGTGGCGACAGACCGTTTGTCCTTTAGGAATACCATCGATCAATTTAGGCTTCTTCCACTAAAAATGACAGAAAAGCACATCCTGGAATTAGCAGTTGACTTGAATGAATACTCCCAGCCATATTTTTCAAAAAGTTGTTGTACGATAAACAATCCTAAACCAGAACCTCCAGTATCTCGACTTCTGCTAAAATCTGGTCTATAAAAAGGTTGGAAAATCTTACTTAATTCCTCCTCCGTAAGTATCTGATTCACTTCATTTTCAATCACTAATTGTTTACCATCAAAAAACAGACTGATTTCTCCCTCATGCTTCGTATATTTGAAGGCATTACTTAGTAGATTATCTAAAATTTTATCAATATCATTTTTATTACCGATGATTTTCTCCCCTATTAGATTAACGACTAGTTTTTTCTGTTCTGCTTCCGCAAGTATCCGGAAAGAAGTCAATTTATGTTCGATCATTTCTTTGATTGAGACTTCTTCATAGACCACATCATCTGAAGGCAAATTGTTTCTTGAGGCAAAGAGGATATTATTGATCATTTCTGTTTGTTCTTGCAAAATATTTTTGCAAACTTCTAAATATCGCTCTCTGTCTTTAAATTTTCCGACATTATAGATCATGCCATCAATCAACCCCATCAATGAAGCAACAGGTGTTTTCAATTCATGAGAAGCGATTTGCATAAACTCTGACTTTGCTTGTTCCAATTCTTTCGTTTTAGCTACTTCAAGCTCTAACACTTCAATTGTTTGGATCAAAGAAACATATAGATGGTTGATATCTTGCGCTAAAAGTGAGATTTCATCCGTACCTTTGACATCACAACGAATATCCGCATCTAATTCGATCATTTTTTCTGTTACTTTGGATATCTCTTTGATTTTTTTTGTCGAATAAATACTATAGTAGTAAGCGCCGATGCCCCCAATGATTAGTGAGACAATGATGATAAATGGATATAAATGAAGTAACACTTGACTTGCTTCTGCGACTGGTTGCATCGAGTATATGCCAAATAAATAATAAGTGTTACCTTGTTTGTCAGTAATCTCTTGAAAAATTCTCTTTTCATCAGATAGAAGACTGATGCCTGAATAGTCAAGATTCCCGTCAAAGAAAGGACCAAGAACTAGGCCATTATTATCCAACAGCATGATATCAAGATTTTGTTCTCTTTCAAGCCAGTATTGATCAACAGCGCTTTGCATGGTAGCTAAATCTTTGTGCTCTATACTCTTTGCCACTTGATTGAATTCCTTGTTTATTTCGTTCAGCTTCATTCGTTCATAGTAGACTGGCATCGTAAAATATAAGACAATCAATGAAAGAATCGAAACTAGAAAAATGATGATTCCAGAAAATAGAAAATTTTTCAGCATGATACTCATGGGGTGTCCTCAAGCTGGTAGCCTCTATTTTTGATCGTTTTTATTGATAAAAGTGGCATTTTCTTTCGGATATTTTTTATATGATTATCTAATATTCGATTTTCCAAATGATATTCATACGACCAAACTTGATACACTAATTGTTCTCGCGTGATGATTTTCCCTTTGTTTCTTATTAGAATCACTAAAATATCGTACTCTTTTCTTGTTAAATGGATTTCTTCCTCTTGGTATTTTACAAGACCACCATCGAGATCAATGGCGTACTCCCCGATAGTGATGTGGGGATTTCCTTGATTCATCCGAAACACATTTTCGATCCGTTTGATCAAAATAAGTGGGGAAAAAGGTTTGACGACATAGTCACTGATCAAATGGGAAAAACTGAGCAACTGCGTATATTCATCATCCAAGGCAGTTAGCATGATGATCGGCACATCCGACGTTTCCCGAATTTTCTTTAAAACATCCGTCCCCCTTATCCCAGGCAACATAATGTCCAATAGGATCAAGTCAAATGTTTCTTCAGCAAAAACTTCCAATGCTTGTTCGCCACTCCTTACTGAATAAACTTCATATTTACGCTCTTTTAAAAATTCCGTCACGATTTGATTGATCATATATTCATCTTCAACCACTAAAATTCTTTCCATATCACTCTCTCCTTATTCAAAGCGTAGTGCCTCAATAGGGTTTAATTTGGATGCTTTCATCGCTGGTAATAAGCCAAATATCACACCCATTAGGGAACAAAAAACTAAGCTAACGATAATAGACAGTACAGACACAATATAAGGATAATCAAGCGACTGTGTGATAACATAGCCACTTAGTAAGCCTATAAGTATCCCCAGTATCCCACCAATCAATGTCAAGACTACCGCTTCTACTAAAAATTGTTTTAAAATAATTTTTCTTCTTGCGCCGAGTGCTTTCTTTATCCCGATTTCTTTCGTTCTTTCCGTGACAGAGACTAACATGATATTCATCACACCGATCCCCCCTACTAATAACGAGATACTTGCTATACCGGACAAGAGAATAAAACTTGACTGGTTCATTCGTTCCAATTCTCTGGCAAAGTCTTTCAGATTCATTACCCCATATTCATAATCGGATGGTGGGATCTGTTGATTAAGAATCTCTGCTGCTTTTTCTGCAGCGCCTTGTAATTGATCGGTATTATTTGTTTGGATCGTGACAAGTGGCACAATATCTAACTCATCAGATAGTTTATGTGCTTGCTGTAAAGGAACATAAGCTCTTTTCTCAAAGCTAAATAGATTACTACTATTGGGATCTAACTGAAATACACCTTGAACTTTGAATGGCACGCCATTCACTTCGACAAACTGTCCGATCCCTTCTTCATTGGGAAATAATTCGTCATACAAGGAATCTTCCAGAAAAATGGCTTGTTGTTGCTCCTTGAAGGCTTGAGAAGCAAAACCTTCCCCTTTGATGAAGTTTAATTGCTCCAAATCCTCAACAGAAGAAGTGACAGCAGAAACTTTGGCGTCAGCCCCTTTTGCTTTCCTATAGATTTTCCCATCTTTTTGATATGACAAGCCACTTGCTAAGACCTCTGGTATCTCATTAATTTTATTTAATACATCTTCACGTAAAAACGGAAGGTATAACGGTTTTTTTTCTTCCTTTTCTGATAGGCCTCCCCCAAATAGGTTTCCACTTTGGAATGAACTTTTTTTATCGTATTGGATGTTCATCGTATTATTGTTACCACCAATCATTTCTCGTTTCATTTTTTCGGTATTTCCACCGATGATGCTGAAAATCGAAATAATGGCAGCAATCCCAATAATGACACCTAACATAGTCAACACTGAACGCATCTTATGAGCAAAAATCGATTGTAAGGCAAATCTGATTTCTTCCATTCTTGATCACCTCACTTTATTTTGTTCATCACTGATTATTTGACCATCTCGTAAAGTGATCGTGCGCTGACATAACGCTGCAATTTCTGGCTCATGGGTAATTAGAATAATTGTTTTTCCTGCTTGGTGGAATTCCTTAAAAAGGTCCATGATTTGGCTACTGGTTTTTGTATCAAGTGCCCCTGTCGGCTCATCCCCTAAAACAAAACTAGGGTTAGTCACTAAAGCTCTCGCAATTGCGACACGTTGCTTTTGTCCTCCTGATAATTCCATTGGTTTGAAGTCACTTCGATCCTCTAACCCTACGAGTTGCAACATATCCAAGGCACGCTTACGCCGCTCTTTTTTATTGACTTTTTTATACGTTAATGGCATTTCCACATTTTGCGAAACAGTTAATTTTGGCATGAGATTGAAATTCTGGAAAACAAAGCCGATTTTTGCGTTACGAAAATCGGCTAATGAATTGTCCGCTAACGTTTTGACATTCGTTCCTTCAACGATGTAATCCCCTGATGTAGCTGTATCCAGACAACCAATGATATTCATCAACGTCGACTTTCCTGACCCCGATGGCCCCATGATTGCGACCAGTTCTCCTTCATTGATTTGCAAAGAGATATCTTTAAGGACTTTTAGTTCTTTCCCGCCTTGCCAATATGACTTCTGAATGTTGTTAAGCGTCAACACTTGCACCAACCTCCATTCCCTCGACCATTCCTGTTTGAGGCAAAGCAAGTTGATCTTCAACAGTCAATCCTTCGACTATTTCTGCGAGTTCATTATCCATCGGATTTACCTTGACTTCATGCTCTTTGATCCGATCATTTTCTACTTTCCATACATAATATTTTCCATCTTTTTCCATGAGGTATCTTTGGTTGATGATTACTTTTCCTGACACAAAATCTTTCGGTAAAACATTGACATACACATTGGAACCAATCAGTGGCATTTCTTCTTTTGGATCAATCTTAACTTTGTAAGGAAACTTAGATAAATTTGGATTCTCTTCTTTTTGATCGTCTTGTTTTGCATCACTTGTTAAATTTGCCACCTGCACAATGGTTCCTTGCCAAGTATTCTCTTGGTCTTTACGATCCATAATTTCTACTCGCTGATCGACAGCAACTTTTTCACGATCAAATTCAGTGACTTGGCCATCCACGTACAAGTTCGAATTATCAAGGATCTCCATAAAGTTTTCTTCTTTTTGACGTTCTTTTGATTGATTGACTAAGTCACGATTCAATGATTTGATTCTTCCTGAGTTATCGGCTGTCACTGTGTCTTCATTCAGCCGTTCTTTTTCGTTTTCGTGAAGTAGTTGGGCTTTTCGCAAGTCTGTTTCTATATTCTTCACTTCATTGTCACCAGCAATAGCTTCTGCATGTAGACTGGTGATTTCTCCTTCTAATGCTTTGATCGTACTTTGTAACTCTTCGGATTTTTCCTTCGCATAATCTTGTCTTGCTTTTCCAAGCTCTGCTACTTTTTGGTTATGTGCTGTCCATTTTTGATTTGCAGTCACTCGTGCTTGTTCTACTGCTCTCACTTTGATTTCTACGTCCATTTCAGCTTCCACAACTTTTCTCTGTTGATCCGTTTGGTATGTAAACAAAGGTTGCCCTTTTTCTACGACATCGCCTTCATTTACCAGAATATCTTTCACTGTTCCTCGTTCTGGATCAATTTTGATTTTGTTGCTATTATTTGGCATGACTTTTCCTGCTAAAATCAAATTCGCCGCTTTCACCTCATCAATGAGGGATTTGACAGACCGTGCTTCAATATTTGTTCCTGCATTTTCTTCTTTTGTTTTCCCACTAGAAACAACTATACTGATTGCACCAACTACTAGTAAAACAGTGATGACTGCTACTAAATAATACCATTTTCGGTTGAATTTTTTTATTTTTTTAGGCTTCATGTACCTACTCCTTCATTCAGATCAGTCATTAGAAAAGCGCTTATATAATTCTATCCAAAGCTCATTCCTCTTCTTTTTCCGAGACTTCTTCCTCAAACTCTTGAACAACCATTCCATTATCTAAAACTTTTTCTGTTCCTTCTTTCCCATCCACGGTTATTTTTCGTTCACTTTTTACTTTTGGCATATCTGATTCACTTGTATCTTTGGTCTCTGAACTGCATGCTGCTAAAAGACCGATAGAACATACTAATACCAGATAACCTTTATACTTTGTTCCTTCTTTCATCATAAAAAACCATCCTCTTCTATTTGTTTTAGTTATGTTTCTCTTGTTATATTTACTATCATACATAACAGACCTATTCTCTTTCTAAAGCTAATCTGTTTTTTGTGTAATTTTTTTGGTAATTTTTTTTGAACAAAAAGATAGCGCTTAAATTTCACACAAAAAAAAACAACCCAAGTGATCGTTGGATTGTTTTGATGAAAGTGAAATCTTCCACTATTATTTTTAGCACTCATTCGGTGAACTACTCACCACTTTGCTAAACCTAACGGTTCTTAACACTTGAAGTGGGAGCTTCTTGGGAATAGAGCATACCTGTAAGTGTATTTCTTTACTCACAGCGGTTTCTCTTGTTTACCAAGCGATCTCCGTAGTTCCTACGGTTCTTTATGTTATCTCAGTCAGCGATTTTATGCGTAGTCCTTCGGTCAGAATATTGATACTAGCATTGATATCTCGATCATGATGCGCGTGACAAAGAGGGCACGTCCATTCTCGAATTTCGAGGGATTTCTTGCCGTCTTTCTGTCCACATTTCGAACAGATTTGACTAGATGGAAACCACTGATCCACCTTGATCATTTTCCGACCGTACCAGTCAGCTTTGTACTGTAGTTTTTTCACAAAGCTAGACCAAGACACATCAGAAATGCTTTTTGCTAATTTATGGTTACGCAACATACCTTTGGTATTCAAGTCTTCAATACAGATAATATCGTGATTTTTGATCATTTCTGTACTCAATTGATTTAGAAAATCATTCCGTTGGTTCATTACTTTTTCGTGTAATCGAGCGACTAACCGTTTTTGTTTTTGATAATTCTTCGCTTCAAACAGATTGAACCCTCTCTGTTTAGCTAATAACGCACGTCTTGACAATTTAGGTTGTTCATGTTTAAGTTTCTTTGCCATTTTTGAGGTAAATTTATTGTTATCAATCTTTTGAACAGTTGAAAAAATGGCAAAATCAGTGATCCCAAGGTCAATCCCAATAGCGGAATTCGTTTGAGGTAGTTCGCTAATTTCTTCTTTACACAACAACGAAATATAGTATTTACCACTTGAATGACGCGAAATGGTCGCTGATTTGATCATTCCTTTCGGTCTTCTATGAAGCTTGATTTTAATTAATGACTTCAATTTAGGAACTTTGACGAATTTATGATCAATCAAACTAACTGTTCCATTTTGATTGTTGGTGGTGTAACTTTGAACTGGATTTTTTTTGCTTTTGAAACGAGGAAATCCAACGGATTTATCACGAAAGAAGTTCTTGTACGCCTTGTCTAGATTGAGTTGTGCATTCGCTAAAGCAAGGCTATCTACTTCTTTCAAAAACGGAAATTCTTCCTTGTATTTAGCGGGTGTTGGAAAATTCATTTTTTTAGAAGGATCATTTTTTACTTCTTGATAGGCTTTTTTTCGGTCATCAAGCATTAGATTGTAGACCTTACGGACACAACCAAAAGATTTGGCAAAGAAAATTTCTTGTTCTTCTGTTGGATAAATTCTAAATTTATATGCTTTCAGTCGTTCCATCAGCTTCATCTACTCCTTGTGATTGTTTCCTTGGCTTTGACTCTATTTCTTGATGTCACTAATAGATACGTCACCAGTAGTCAAAAATTTTTAGACGAAACCATTTCTTTTCAAAGAAACTGTTTGATTCGTGGGAAATCACGTTGATAAGCAGTGATGAATATTGTCAGTTCTGTTTTAGATGATTTTTGCACATGATCTTTCTCATGATGCCACTCAACTAAAGGGATAAGATTCTGCCATTCGTACAAAAGTAGTTTTAGCAAATTCAGATCGTTCAGCGTCAATCACTTGTCTACGGTATTTAGTTACCAACACAAGGTGAGAATAGAGGAGAAATTCTGAATGGTGATTCGTGTCGAATGCCATTGTTCTATCCACTCATTTCTCCTATAGATTGATAATAACGTCGAACATAATAACCTGTCGGGTTTCGAGTTGCCAACGGCAATCCTCATACCGAACGACATTCATCACCCACCTAGAGAGGATGGGCGACTTCTGCCTAATTACGTTAAATCATAACTCTCTTTCAGTATATAAAAGAGTTGCTTTTCTGTGACTGCACCATTCAAAGCTACACTGATCCAATGTTGTTTATTCATATAATAAGCAGGATAATAGCCTTTACTCTTTTTCAGGATGGAGATGATCTCTGGATCTGCTTTGACATTGACGAGGGGGACTTGACCTTCGCCTTCTATGCCTAATTTGTCTTTTTCAACAGATACGATCAAACCAAACCATTTACCTGTCGATTGATGTCGAAACACGATATAATCTGGAAATTTTCCAAAAGGATGATCCATTTGGACGGCTTCCAAGGTAGTAGCAAAATCGACAAGTTTTTCTGTCAAATCCATTGGTAAGTTCTCCTTTCTGCCAATAAACTAAATTAAGTGGTCATGAAATAATTCAACTATGCTCTAGGTTGATTCTAGGATGTATTCGATCAGATTGACTAATTTCTTAACATTGTTCGTTCTGTTTTATCTATTCAATTACCAATCCCAACCCAGCCGAAATAATGATCGCTTGTTCCTGATTGACGATCAGTCCACGAAGTAATTCCATAGATAGATTGATTTGAGAAAATGTATTTGTTGTAAAGTCTAAACCTTTCAGTGGCGTATTGACCCAATTAGAGCCTGAAAGGTCATTGTTTTCTACTACTAGATCTTTCCAATTGCTATCGAAAAAATCAGTATTTTTTAATTGATTGTCGCTAAATCTGACGAACTTCATATTCGTGTAGCTAAAAGAAGAGAGATTTGCTACGCACTCTTCGAAAACACAATCACGCAAGAAGCTATCTGAGAAATTGGTTCCGGTCAATTTGCATTGCTTGAAATGCACACGATGAAAGCTTGCGCCAAACCATTCTAAATTTGAGAAATCACACTTCTCAAAAATGACATCGCTACATTCAAACCGCTCTAAACGAGATTTTTGCATCGCTAATTTTTTGATATGGCTACTCTTCAACACGATATTGCGAGAACTAAGATAACTTTGATCTTCCCCTTCAGAAAAAATACCTAAAAAGATTGTTTCATCCTCTAAATAAAAGTTTCCCTCAACTAATTCGGGCAGCTCTGGAGAAGCAATTTTCTTTGCCATACATTCAGCTCCTTTCTCTCTATTTGTTTTACTTCCCTTATCATAACAGAATAAAGATAAGATAACGTGATTTATCTCATATAGATAAACTTGCTTTTACTCATATCTTATTGCAAGCTAATCGGCTTTATCCCCTGTCGATATTTGACAATGAAACAGCTTTCACCGTACACTATAAGTAACTAGTATTTTATTGTTTAAATAGGATATGTATCTTTCAGGAGGCTTTTATTTTGACTAATTATCATTCCAAACCATTCACATTCCTACGCTTGGCATTATACACCCTTTGCAGTTTAAATCTATACTACCAATTCATCACAAATTCGATCTTTACTTGGGCGCTTTATTTGCTTGCAATGGGATTTGTTGCTTATGACGTTTTTGATATGATCAAGACACGGAAATAATCTATTAATTTTTATATGTATATGAGGTCGGGATAGAGATAACTTCTCTTGTCCCGACCTTTGTTTTTTTACCTGCGACTAGTTCGTTGAATTTTTTCTACCTTAATGAGAGCAATCAAGCTTCCTCAAGATTCACTAAGATAAATCAACTGCCATGGTACTGAGTGATTCATGTCAAGACCTGTTAGTTCTCTGTAAAAACATTTTTTATCTTTGGCGATCATTGAAATGATTTCTGATTCTGTCATCCCTAATTCTTCACATAAACTTTTGTTTGTACTTTTGATCAATTCTAATAGGATCTGTAGCTGTGCATCAATATCTAATAATATTGCTAATTTCAGAAAAAGAGTGGCATCTGTTTGCTGATAAGTCATTAGGAATTTTGTTCGTAAATCAAGATAAAATTCAAACATTTCTGGATGTTTACTGATAAAAGAATGATTGATTACTCTCTGATCATAATAGGCCAAGTATTCTTCAGGCGTTTCAATTCTTTTCGTTTCCATTCGCTCCCTCCTTAAAACATTAAAAACCACATTAATGTTTCTTTTAAGATTTATTTGTCAGATTCACTAAATTTAATTACGCTTACATTTTGATACTTCACTCAAGAAAATAATTACAAAAAAATATATCTTTCTTCACAGATTATTTTTATATTTACTCATTAATGAAAGTAACAGATTCTATATTTGATGTGTTTCATAATAACATTTAATGCAGAGAACATCTTACTAGATCCAAATCAGTTTTTCCCATTACTTAAAATTGTTTATGTGAGACTACCTTAAGAACAAGCCTCTTTCGTCGCAATAATTAACAAACAAATTGAACTAATAACACTCCTAATTTCTAACTTCTTCATGCAATTTTACAGTATTCAAATAATACTTCAATTGAATAATTTCATAGTTTTCTGAAATTTATAAATTGTTATCATTAAGTTATTTTAATATAGTTATTAGGTAATATTAATTATCAATCTGAAAGCGATTTGTTTTTTAACCTTACGCTAGTGCAAAAGTGGATTGCTAAAAAAAAATAGAAAGGACGAATATCCGGTAATTAATGGTATTAGTAGCTCGTTTATCTACTGAACACTTTGAACCACTATCAAAAACTGATCATAGAAGTAAAACCAACTCATTTGATACTGATTAAAATAACCATGTAAAATCGAACGCTCTAATAAGCAAATAAAAAACGTTAACTTTTCACTCAAAAGATAACATAAGTTACTTTTAATTTATATGAATGTCCACTACTCAATTTGAACATTACTCTCATATTCAACATATAAGAAACTTAGATCTAATGAGCTCCTAACTAAATGAATACTATGATAAAAGCAATTCTCCTTTACTCTTTTATTAAAAATATACATCTGAAAATATTCTAGCTTTTTTTGAATTTCTATCTCACTTGTTAACAAATAAGAAATTGGAAAATTCCAAAAATATATCTTTAACTTTCGCAATGGATGCAAGCCTATGCTCTATTTTCTATTCCCTAGAAAGATTTAGATAGGAGGTAAAAGTTCTATTGAAAAATTTTCAATTAAATTTTATAACAGATAAAGTAAAATTACGTTGGTTCCAAATCTTGAAAGAGTTAGAGTCTACTGGAATCTGTACGACAGCCCAACTGATTGGCATGACAAACAGTACAGCCAGGACATTAGTCAACGACATCAATTATTTGAGAGAATATTTCGAGAACGTCGCGGATATCCAATCCTCGAAACAAGGTTATTCTTTAAACATCCATTCTTCAGAAACCTACCTAGAAAAAAAAAGAGCGATTCTCGAAGATGAACCACTCTTTATTATTCTTGAACAAATTTTTTTCAACGAACTTCAGTCTATTTATGATTGGGCAGATTACTTTCATATCTCTGAGAGCACGATGATCACGTACGTTAAAAAAATTGCAGATCAAGTAAAAGAATTCAATATCACCCTTGAGCTAAATCCCGTCAATTTGATCGGATCAGAAGCCAATATTCGAAATTTTTATTTTGCTTTCTATTACGAATCAGATATTACACCCCACACGGTTTTTCCATCAATTGCGACGCAAGAAGTAGTGATTAAAATTGTTAACCTATTGGAGCGTCCTAATCAAAAAGTTTCTTCATTTGGTTATTTTAGTTATTTATTATACCTCTCTATTGAACGGATATTATGTGGTTGTATGGTGGAACTCGACCCTGAATTAAAAGATATTGTCCTTAATGATCCAGAGTTTCACCGACTTTCACCTGCATATTCGATTGTGAAGGATTATTTTAATATTGACCTAACACAAGAAGAAGCCATTTTTATTTTTAGTTCTGTTTTATGCCGTAGAGGTATCGAAAATCCGAAACAGGAAAAATATTTTTGTGAAAGGTATAATCGATGGCCACTAATAATAGCGCTTACAAGTAGCTATTATCAAATGATCAAGAGAAATACGCACACACAAGCACACGAGTTAATCTTATTAGAATCTTTTTTCACGTCCATCAAGCTACGTAGTCTATTGTCTAAAAGCGGAAATAAAAATATCCAAGATACAAATGAGTATGCCAAAACCTTGTTTAGCAATGAATATAAAAAAAATCGAGCTTTTTTAGAAAAAAATCCCTCCTTCCATCATTTGTTCTCTGATGATCATTTGGATGATATCTGTGCTAGTTTAACGATATTCACTGAGTCAATCAAAGAAAAATATTGGAAAAACCCTACGAATATCGCATTTATTTTTGAAGGAAATGAGTATATCAGTCAACATCTCGAAGCCTTAGTTCGAAAATATTTAGGGGGATTTCAAAATATCTACTTTCTTCGTCCAAATGAGCTATGCGCCTCTTATATTGAAAATCATGAGATCAATCTCTTAGTCACGAATTACAATGAATACTTGACATTTTCTTCGTTAGGTCTTGAATGTCTTTTATTAAAAACAGTACCTGATGCCTCAGATTGGAAAAAATTACTAAATAAAATTGATCCTCAATTATTACAAAAATTTAGAACGCAACATTAGTAAAACTTACAGTTATTCATTTTTTCTACTGCATAATGTAGTGATCCAAACAAGTAAATACAACTCCACCGATTCGGAGTAGATGGTCTTCGGACGACTCTTTCAGTGAATTTATACTTATAATCATCACTTGCTACATCTTACATCTAAAAAAGGAATTCAATTGACCTTAATGTACCGATCAATTGAATTCCTTTTTATTTTTTTCATTTCCAGTCAATTTTAATCACCACTGACTGGTTCATTCTATTCGATTTTTAGGAGTGGCTTGAAACGAGTAATTGATGTGCGTCGTATAGTTTGTTGCTTTTGCATTTGCTGTATTCGGCACATTTAGAAAGATACTGCTCTCTTTATTCGAATCATCCCCAAAATTATAAAACCATGTCTGCTTCTCTATGAATAGATTTGCATCGATCAATTGAATACTATTATTATTAGGAATCAAGATCCCACTCGTGCGGATGATACCTAAATTATCTTCATTGCCGATTTCTCCAGTGCTTGAAATGGCTTGTCCATTTTTCCAACTAAGTTGGGCACCTTTCAATTCACCTGTTTTTTGATTAGAAAATTGTTCTTCTTGTTTGATGAACAAACTCCAGCCACTTATTTCTGATACCGGTCGCTCATCTGTCACCTGAACAAAATTCGGTCTGGAAGTTCCTTGCGCCGTACCGCCTACCTGACTCGGTAATGCATGGTACGTTTGTGTTTTAGTCGTAAGCGGTTGGGTCCCAAAGTCCCAATTACTTGCTTGATCGATCGTTAGCTCTCCATCGACCATACCACCGACAATCAATGTGGTAGCAGGAACAAACGTTGCATCCCGAAATGCTAATGGCGTTTTCGGATTGATGTTTCCTACGTGATTATTCGTCTCTGGTGGATTCATGACACCAGCTTCACTAGCAGAACCTTGGTGATCTCTTAAGAAGACTTGGATGACATCATCTACTGCTAAATTTAACTTCTCAACAGCAATCCTGATATCCCCTTTATCATCTATGGTAATGAGTGTAGGATCGATTGTTTCTCCATTATGAGTCGCCGTAACCTCTACCTCAGGATCGTCGGAATGACCTGAAATAACCCGCGCATTTGCCGGAACTAAATGATTGGAGAAAGTCGCAGGTGAAGGTGGTATGATAGGAAATACGGTGACATCTTCCACTTCATACACATTTTGAAAATCGCCTTCCATTTCACCTGCTAAAACCTCAACATCTGTTATACGTACAAGATCGCCTGCTTGTAAATATTCGTCAAGTTCGATTTCAAAAACGCCGCCTTGTGGCTCTTCATCATAGATACTAATACCTGGTTTTTCCGCTGTGTGACCATGTGTCAAGGTTTCGTATGTCTGAATCACTGCCCCATCTCTTTCGATTTCCACAGTTACCTTCACTTCATCTTGCCACGCGGGGCGGCTGTCATGGAGACCAACTGGCATACGGATCAACCCGTGGATTTTTTTATCCGCATTTGTCGGTACTCTCAATTCATTCACGATTGCCCAACGTGCATTGTTTGAGCTGAGTCGAGAATAAGAAGTCAAGCCCGCTGAGCCAAATGCTTCAAAATCGAAACGTTCTGCTGGTTCCATTGAAGTGAGCGTAGAAAAGTTAGTGCCAGAGAATGTATAATCCATATTGTTCGAGTGAAGATACGGATCGGCATCTAAGTCTGTACCATCTTTCCAAACAGCAAAATCACTTGCAGTAGCAGTTAAAGTGGAGCTCGCAATATTACTAAAAATATTCCCGCCACCTACACGATTATTCCGATAGTCCATAAATAGCGGATTATCGAAATTCACAGTAGTTGAACGACCACGAAAAATACCTGCATTTGCGCTTGCCGTACGACCGGAAGCTTCAAAATAACCTAAATTACTCACTCTGATCTCACCATTTCCACCGGCTGTATTTCCACCGGCTACTGTCGCATCACTCATATCCAATGCGGGACCATCATTCGCATAGATTCTTACTTCTGAACCCGGATCATTGACAGAAAACCCATTATTTGATCCAGCAGTATAATGGATTCCTTGGTTTCCACCACCTGTATTCCCATTATGAGCAATACCAGTCCCCTCATTGACTACTAACAATCGCCCCGCATTACTAACAGTCACTTGATTATTACTGCCCCACATCCGGATTGCTGGCGCCATTTGCGCCGCCCCCCCTGCGTTACCTTTTCTCTTAGTCACGGTCATATCCCCACCATTGATATTAAATTGATAGCCACCGTGCGTCGTTCCTGTATTATTTGGACCGGAACGTAAGAATCTTAAAGTAGCATTCGCATTATTTGCTTCAAGTTGTCCAGAAGGACCTGAATCTAACTTTAATGTCGCCTTGCTATTTACATTGAACTGTCCATTGATGCCTTGCAAGACTAATGCAGAGGATGAGTTCGCCCAAAGTGTGATATTTGCTGAATCGGATGCTCCTACAATTGGCTCACGCCCAATTTTTTCTGTTTCTTCTTCGCCTAACTTCACAGTGGATACACCATTTACAGTTGTTGCGATATAGTTACTTTTCGCATTGATACTTGTCTCTTTATTCTCTGCGAGGAGTTTGACATAATCACCATTCAATTGTATCGCTGTCGCTGCTTGCGTTTCCGCAGTTAACTTTCCGCCTTGATTAAGTGATAAAACAGCATTCGCACCGTCTAAGCGAATCCCTCTCTTCGTACCCGAGCGGACCAATACATCCACGCTAGCTCCTCGAGTAATTTCCATAGTAGGAGCATTTCCTTTTAAATAGATACTATTATTCGTTATGACGGTGTCAGCAGAATTAGTACTTGGAACTGCGACAGATAGTTGTGATTGGTTGTCAACAACCATTTTTGCTTGATTTCCTTGAAGAGAGACATTAGCAATTGCTCCGCCTTCATTTTCTACACTCATATTACTTTGGTTATCTAGGGTAAATAAACTAGTTTCACCCGTCAGAAGAACAGCTCCACCGGTACTTGTTGATTTCGTTGTCAAGTCACTTCTATCTAAATGGACAGATGGCTCAGCCCCAGATAGTTCCACTGCTCTTCCTGTCACGGTCTGTATGTCAGCCTTAGAATCTGCAAATGTAATACCCGCTTTCTTTCCTTGTAAATATATGCCATTGCCTGTTCCACTGTTGACTGTCAGATTCAGTTGAGCATTTTCTGAAAGAGTCGCTTTTGACTCTTCCCCGTAAAGTCCAATCAAACTATTCGCACCTGCGGTAGATACTAACGCACCTTGCACGTCTAGCGTTGCACCATTTTGCATACGTAACGTAGAATTTTTACCTAATGTGGTGGTGCCGAGTTGATTGATATCCTCGGTTCGGTTCCCTGTATTTGTAATAGCAACAGCACTATTATCAACAGTTAACATCGCTTCTTGATTCAACAATCGAATACCTGCCCCGGTTGTCGCAGTCATCTTCAAATCACTGTCATTAATCGTCATTGTCGGCGTTATACCAGTCATTGTCAGCCGATTGCCTGTACTAGAGTTGATTGTTACATTACTTGCGTCACTTACTTCAAAAGTTGCATCGTTTCCAGACATGACTAGACTATTTCCTGTAGTCGATTGGATTACTGCCGTTGATTTAGCTATGTTGAATGCGCCATTTGCACCTGTAAGGTTGATGGAATGCGCTGTATTCGATTGACTTTGCCATTGACTACCTGATGCCACATCGATTGTTGGGTTTTCCCCTGTCATGATAATTGCCTGTCCACCTGTAGTTGTCGCATTTAACCTTCCATTTTCCAGCTCAATGCTCGATTGATTCCCTGTCATCGAGAGCGCATTCCTACTTGTAGCGTCTGTCGAAGTAGATGCTGCACCATCCGCTTGTATTTGTAAGTTACCGTTGTTTTTCACAGAAACTGTCGCATTGCTTCCCGTAAAATAGACGGAATTTTGCAAAGCGGTTGTTCCACTGTTCGTAATAAACAGTTCTGCTCCATCTGCGACGGTCAGTTTTGCATTCGTACTCGTAAATGCCAACGCAGAATTTTGAGTATTCCCTAGCTTCACGACTGCCTGATTTTCTACGATAAATTCTTTTGTCGTAAAAAGCGCGCCTGGTAGATTGATCCTATTATCTATGGTTAACCCACCGCCAGTTATTCGTACCACTGCGCTTGAGATATCAGCTACTCTAAAATAATTGATCGATGAGCTGTCTCTTGAAACATCTTCCATTTGAAGGGTCCAATTTTCACCAGACGATTGCCCGATAACAAAGGGATTGGTATCTGTTTTATTAAGAAAAGTATTTTCAATTCTTAAAGTTTTGCTCTCAGTAGTCGTCAATAAACGCACTTGTCCGGTGCCGATATTCAAAGTATTCATTTGCCCATTGATTTTTAGTGAACGATCAATGTCCAAGTTTTCTGGACTGATAACTGAGCCTATATCGATCGAACGTTCCAAATTGATGATAGAAACCTCTGGATTGGCGAGTGCACTTAAAAATTCTGCACGAGTCGAAACCGGTACCGTTGCTCCTTGAATTTCTTCGTCCTGTTTCTCTTCCGAGCGATTTCTTTCTTCCTTTGGTTCGTCGTTTTCTGACTTTTCTTCTCCTGAAGAATGGTTCGGCTCAGCCTTCGTGATTTCTACTTTAACAGTTGCCACTTCTCCTACAGTTACTGAATAGGTTCCTGCTTCTGCAAACATCACAGGTACGGTAAATTCCTTTTTCGGAGTTTCTGATGATAAGAGCCACTGGTCGAACGTTTCATCATAACTGCTACTCATCCCTGATGACAATTCATCTTCAATGATCTCAGCAGTTGACGGAAGTTTGATTGCCACGTTATCCACTTCTTCTGTACTTATAAACGAAAGGGCAGTTACCGTCTTTTCAGTTCCCTTTATTACCGCTTGCTCCAAAGAAAAAGCGGGTGCCAGTGACTGGGTATCCTTCACTTCAGCTGATTCTGTTGATTGACTATTACTGTTCGGCGTGTTTATAGGTTGACTCCCTTGATCGATTGTCTCCGCAACAGCGAGGAAAGGTATACCCAAAGTATATAGTGCAAAGATTGAAATACTTATTTTAGTCATCATTTTACATACTTTTTGACGCATTGGTCCTCCTCCTCTAGTCATCTGTTTTATTTTCTGAAAGTGTATCCATGTATTTTTCTTGCATTAGTTTTGCTTTTTTCTTATTTTTGTATGTCGTATAGGCGAGTACACTAATAATGATCACGATTAGAACGATTGCTGCAATCAACCACCAGTTGGTATCTTTAACGGAAACATCTGATTGGTTCAAGCGTCTTGCTTCGTCTGCTGTCACATCAAAAGTTTCTTCCCAAGTCCATTCATGTTCGCCAGAGCGAGCCGTCATATTCAGCACATATGTCCCGCTTCTAAAACGTTCGCCATTGAGTGAGATTGGAAAATTAAAATTGGAGTTAGGTGCCATTTGCATCATCTCCTCTGATGCTCGATATAAAATCGTATCAGATCCTTCTCTACGTATCGAGGCTTCCACACTTAGTTCATTCACAAAAGTAGGTAAGAAATTCTGAATCGTCGCACTAAAGGCGTTTCTATAATTTATTTGATCCGCAAATACATCTAAAAGCGCCAATTCTGGAACAATCGTTTGTGTACGATCATTACTCGCTACGACACCAATTACATAAGAAAAAGAATTGATGATCTGCATTCCTTTATCCTCAGAATCCTCTTCCTCTTCTTCTTGTGTCACTTCGCTTAGTTGTAAGCCACCGGCTAATAATCCTTCTACCTCATCCTGAGGCATAGTGAGGGTTGTAACGATCCGTTTTTCCTCTCCTGCTTCTAAACGAATGGGTTCATCTTCGACATCCAGTAAGTCCTTCATTTCCACTTTTAATGTAGGATCGGGCTGGTCAGTTTCTCCGCCATATTCAACCACACCATTGATATTTGTGTAGGCAGTATGAGCTGTGATCGAGAGATCGATCGGGATATTTCTAACATTTTTCACCACTAACGTGAGTTCTTCTGTTTCTCCTGGTTGCAATTCCACATCAAAGTAGCCTTTATCATCCCCAAATTGACTTTCAGGCGTAATTGTGCGAACACTAAAATTTAGTTCACCATTGGCAAATACCTCTTGAGAAAAACCAACAAACCCGATCATTACAAAAAGCATAACCAGAAAAGATGCTGTAAACTTGTTAAATAAAGGCATAGTTATCTCCTTTCTAAAAAACAACGATGCTGACTGCATCGTTGTTTTTTATCAACCTTTCAAATCTCTAGCTAGTTAATTGATATTTGCCGGTGTTGCAGACAATGTCCATAATAAATTAGTCGTATATTTGGAATTAGCATCTGTACGTGTTGTGCCAGGTACACTTAATTGTACAGAAGGATTAGCCAATCCTCCATCTACTTCACTGTCTTGCACTAAGTTGGTTTTATCTCCCCACATGGCAGTACTTAGTCCATAGCCTATGTTGCTTCCGGCAGTCATGATCACGCGGCTATTTTCCGGAATCAACGTGAAACCTGAATTTATCGTTGGTAATTCGTCACTTGTATTTTGAGCTGTCCCATTCGCAAACTTGACTTGAGCACCATTTAAGCTTCTTTCCCCATTCGTAAATTGTGCTTCTTGTTTCAATGCCAGGTTCCAACCTGTTAGGTCTTCACGTAAGTCACGTACTTGAGCAAATTGTGCACGTGCAGCTTGTTTTGTCGCTTCATTGACCCATGGGCTATTCATATCAGGATTAGGAAAATCAGTTGATTCTTCATTGATGTCAAACCACCAAGCGGCAGCTGGATAAGATTGATCTAATGCTGAATTTTGACGTAAACCAAAATCATAATCACCAACATATGCAATTGCAAAAGCACCATCTTGAGTAGGAGGTACGATGACTTCTTCTGGTCCCGGGTTTGGATCAATTGTTTCACCGTTGTCCTCATCCGCTTCACGATATTGAATCTGTCCATTCGTTTTTAGTGTTCCATCCTGATCTGTATTGTCTGCATGAACAACCATACTTCCTGTTGCTAGACTTGCTAATAACACTGACATTGATACTAGTTTTAATGCTTTCATTTATTCGTTCTCCCTATTTGTTTTATTTTTTTGTAAAACATCTACTTGATAGTGCGACTTGCTCGTTTATTTTCTTATCTCTTCGTTTTAACCAAGTTCGAATGACCCATAAAAGAATTAGTAGACCCAGCAACCCGTAACTTGGTATCACTTGATTTAATTTTGGTAATTGTCCATTTACCTGTACATATTCGTCTCTATCTGAGGGTTGCGCCTGCTCTTCAGAAGGTGGTTGTGGTTTAGGGTCCCCTTCATAATCGATTTCTCCGTAAAACCCTACATTCTTATTCGTTTCTACAGAGGAGCCTTCTGCCGCAAAGACTTGAACTGGTTGATGAAGCATCCCAAGAAACAATAAAATGGTCCATAACAAATACCAAGGCTTCTTTTTCACATTTATTTCATTCCTCCTATTCTAGGTAACTACATTTATTTTCTTCTAAATAACATTTTTATGACTCAAGTTTGTTTTTTAGAAGAGTACATTATATACTTTAAACAACACACGCATTCTTTCGCAATTAGCGTTTTTCACCATACTCTGAAATTATTACTATTTACTAATTATACTTAATAGATATAATTTACTTAAAATTAGCTACACCTAAAACAAAGAATCAACTACCCTAAACTAAACTGATCTATGAGAGGTGGGTACATTGAAAACATTCCAACTGAATTTCATTACCAATAAACCACTGATACGATGGCTTCAAATCCTCAATGAATTTGAAAAGAATGCTTGTTGCAACGCGAATGACTTAGCAATACTTACTGAGAGCACTTCTAGAACAATTGGTAAAGATATCTGTCAGATCCGAGATTATTTTGAAGATTCGATCACGATTGAATCTACCCATCAGGGGTATGTATTCAAACAATTAAAATTAGTTACTTACGAAGAGAAAAAAACTGCTTTACTTGAGAACGAGCCACTTTTTTTAATTCTTGAGAAAATTTTTTTTGCTGAATTATATACCCTTGACGATTGGTCCGATCAGTTACATCTCTCTAAAACGACCCTCTTGAAATACCTCAAAAAAATCCAATCACAGTTAGTTCATTTTGATTTGGATATCACGCATGATCCCGTAAATATCATTGGTCAAGAAGCAGATATACGACATTTTTTTTGCACGTTCTTTTATGAATCTGAAATCACTCCGCACACCATCTTCCCTTCTGTTTCCGCTCAGCAAGCGGTGAATGAAATCAGTTGTCTGTATAAGAATGACTTCTATCGAAATACCTCATTTTTCTTATACACTTACTTACTTTATATCTCGGTTGAGCGATTCATGCAGGGAAATACTGTGAACGTAAATAACCACTTACGCTGTGTCCTGACTGATCGGATGCAACAAGTACATGCCGAAAAAATAAATGACGTAATTGAAAAATATTACGGCATCCGTTTGCCTGAAGATGAACTGATTTTCTTATTCTGTAGCATTATTACACAGAGAAAAATGAGTGATATCATTGTTGAAAAACAATTTTGTTCAACATACAATCAGTGGCCAGAAAGCAAACGACTTGCAAAAGAGTTTCTAGAGATATTAGACTGTAGCGATGAAAATAAGCTCGTCAATCTGATCTTTTTAGAATCTTTTTTTACAACCGCGAAACTGAAAGAATATTTGTGCATTTCTGCTAATCGAAATACGCAAGATATCAATCGATTTATTAAAAAAATCTTCCCGAATGAGTGTCGTAAGTACCAATATTTTCTAGAAAACAGCTCGGCTTATCATTCGCTATACTCTCATGACTTTTTAGTAGATTTCGCTTCTAGCCTAGTGATCTACGTTGAAACCATTCGAGAACGCTACTGGAAAAACAAAAAAAATATTGCCTTTCTTTTTGAAGGCAATAATCATGTCATACAGTTCATTGAAGCCATATCGAATAAATATTTTATGGAATATCAATGTGTGTTCTATCCAAACGCTAGTGAAGTAAACAAGAACTATCTTCTTAAAAACAAGATTGATTTTTTGATCACTAATCATCCTGAACATGTAGAAGAATTCCAAGAAGTAACAGAATGTATTCTTTTTCGGTCTATTCCTTCTGCTTCTGATTGGAATCGCTTGCTCGAAAAAATCAATCCGAAAATCATCAATCAATATTTTTTAGCTGACAAAACGAGCTTTCCCTCATCCATATGCGAATGATAAATCCACCATACTCCAATGGCCTTTCGAATGGGTCTTTGCTAAGCAGATTTTAACTATGTCTACGATTACTCCTAACCTTGGCTTACGATTATTTTATCAGCACCTGTATCATGAAATGCTTGTTGTTTAGATTTGCAAATATGTATCGATTTTTAAGACAAAAAAACTCCCTCAAATTGAAATAATCTTTGAGGGAGTAAAAACGTGATAACGTTAGTCGTTCATTGATTCAGTTGAGGGAAATGTATCTGGGTACAGCTGACTAGCACTTCCAGCAGTATACTCTCGATAACCATTGAACCCTAAGAAATTCTGTGTAAAGCTATTGATGTTCGAAGAAACCACTTGACTCCCATTTGCACCACTTAACTGTGTTTGTAGATGAGCTGTCCAAGCATGAGTCGGTGTTGGTCCAAAATTATTATTCGCCCAGAAAGCATTTCGAACGGCATTGATCTGGATATTTGTTCCTAACGTATGGATCAATGGACTAGAATAAGCGGCAGAACCCGTTTGTCTTAAATGGATTTGGTAAGGATTATCAATTGTTAAATGTCCAGATCCAAGGACTTTTACTACTGGCTCTCCACCAGTATGATCTGCTTTAAATGTTGAGAATTCCCCCACATACATCCGACCATTTGTTGAAATTTGTACAGGTGATAAAATATTCGAATTGACAGTCAAACTACCGTTGTTGATCACATTCAATTGATTCGCCACGATGGCTTCATTCATGATCACTTGGGAGCCAGAGTCGATTTGCACTAGACCATCTGTTCGGATAAATGGTTGTTGTCTCTGTCTTGTTTGTTCATTCCCAACAACCAACGTATTCCCAGAAAAACTTACTGTTGAACCAGAGACACCTTGTATAAATGGTTGTCTGACTTGGTTTCCGTTTGTAACAATTGGTCGATTCGAGCTAGAGTTAAAATGAACATGTCCACCAAACCCTACATGTAGGGAATGATTATTATTCATATTGATAGTCGAATTATTGAGGAAATTGATTGTCACCGCTCGATTGACTGTGTTTAGACTAGTTAAAGCGCTATTGAAACTTGAAGTGACATTGATTACTGACACATTTGAATTATTGATGGCACTTCTAAATCCAGACCATGTTCTTACGGATGCAGTTGTGCGATTTTGATCATCTACAAAAAATTCCACGTCCTCATCATTTGTAAATGTTTCCCCATACATTGATAATGTTTCCCCATCTTTCAGAAAAACACCACCAGCAGTTTCGCCTTCTGTCAATAATTGTGCTTCTGGTACGATTTCACTTGCAGCGACATTCGTTACTGAAATTGGGCCAGCAAGGAGCATACCACTTAATAATAAGGTACTCATCAGAGTCATTCGTTTCATTTTCTTTCCTCCATTCATTTGATAATTTAAGATTAACGAAGAACTCACATTGAATCAAAAGTGTTTTTTCGTGACTATACGAAATTTTTTAATTGATTCTTTCAAGGTTCTTCAAAAGCTGTTGTGATTTCTACTTCAATCATGTTACTCCGGGAATGTATCAGGAAATAATGACATCTCCATTCCAGCAGTATATTCTCGATAAGAATCAAATCCTAAAAAATGATTTTCAAAACTAACTGAATTTGAACGAAGAACTTGCGAACCATGGGGGCCACCCAGTCGTGTCTGTAATTGACTATTCCAAACATGGGTGGGACGAAAACTCATATTATAATTCTCCCAAAAAGCGTTTCTCACGGCATTGATTTCCATGAGTACGGCAGAAGAATCGATCAATGGAGCGACAAGCCCGCCGAAGCCAGTCTGTTTTAAATGTATACTGTACGGATTATCAAAAAAAATCTCCCCGCCAGTCATTTTGATCACTGAATGACTCCCCCCATGCGTCACTTTTAACGAAGAAAATTCACCGACTCTAATCGTCCCATTGATCCCCATTTTTATGGGGGTGATTTCATGTGCGCGTAATTCTAAACGACCATAGTTGATCACAAATAAATCATTTGCTTCGATTGCTTCATGTATCCTTACATTGGAGCCAGACGGAACCTCGATCAATCCTTCTGTTCGAATAAAAGGTTGCTCTCTCAGTTCAGTTGAACCATCTCCGATGACCACCTCACCTTCTAGACGAATCGTACTCCCATAAGAACTTTGGATAAATGGTTGCTTTAATTGATTTTGACTAACAAATATGGGCGACTTGGCGTTCGCTTTGATTTCTAAAGTAGAATGCTTTGCCAGCTTGAGTGCATGATTATTTTCTAAATCTATACGAGCAGCATTGATAAAATTGATCGTCAATGGGCGATCAATCGTATCCAACGAATGAAAGGTCGTATTGAAGCTAGCTGACACATTGATAACGCTGACATTTTGATCATTGATAGCATTTCGAAATTGGTACCACGTTCTTACCTCCACTGTTTTACGATTTTCCTTGTTTACGACATAGTACGCCCCATCTTCACTGATAAAATGATGGACGTTATCGGCTAATGATTCACCATCTTCCAGCAAAATCCCATTGACCGATTCTTTCACTCCGATTCCAAGATTTGTTTGGAAATCATGCATTGTCGCTCCACTTGTTGTTGAACGTACAAAGAGTAAGCCTATTATTCCTCCTAAAAAAAATACCAAATTGAGCTGCATAATTTTTTTCATATCTAACACGCCTTCCTTTTATAAAGCGATCATACCTGAAAGCAAAATGGAATATCAAAAATGTTTTTTCTGCAAAGCAAGAATTTTTCTGTTTTTACAACTAGAAGTTGTGCTCATTCGGCATATACATCCACCATGAAACGAACAAACCAATAAGCCCCTTTCAATGACGGAGACCTATTGGTTTGTTTCTTCTTTATTATTTTGTTTTTAGTAACTATTCTTTTTCGGACGTTTGTTACCTGAGCGATGATTCTTTCTAGTCGAAATAACAAGCCAGGCGGTAACGAGTAAATAGCCAAGCCACAAGAAACACTGACCGCTCAAAGCGTTTGTTTTTGGTAGCTTCCCTTGTTTTAGTTCGGAAATATCAGCGACAAGGGTGTGCTTCTTGTCCTCGTTTCCATGTGATCCATTGATCGTTCCACTTTTTTCTGTGCTAGTGTCTTCTCCAATTCGTCCAGTGACAGTGATTTGTCCCGTTGTCGTATCTGCACCAACTACCTCAGTAAGCAATCCATTAGCGATAATAAAGAATAGTCCCGTGATATAGAACAACTTCATTCTTCTTTGCATACGATTGATCCATTCTTTTTGGGATTTAAGTGATTCTTTTTTACGCTACATTAGGAGAGAAACTCAAAACTAATTTAAATGTTGGGTTTAACTCTGCTGAGGCATTGACCGGCGTGACTTTACCAGTGAAAGTAAATTTTCCTTCATTCGTCCCTTGATTTCCTTGGAGTCTGAAAAGTTCAGCTACCGTTTCTGTTGGCTTGCCATCTTCAAACAAATCAATCGTATTCACTTTCAATGAGTCTACTTCAGCCATATTCGTTGGTGTATCTACGCCAGAAACGGAAGCAATCACGCCAACAGCAGAATTATTCGTAATCGTGTGTTCAGGTGACGTAATTGTGGTATGATTTGAGGCTTTTGTTGTGTAAAATAAGGCGGTTGTTGGAATCGTCACATTGATCCATTGATCCAAATCCTCAGGATTTGGTCCAGGTGTCGTATTATCGAATTCACCGATGATCCCCCGTACAAGAACGTCTCCTGACGTCTCTCCTTCACGCCCGTCAATCACTTGCTCCGCTCTAGCGATTGTCCCAGTTGCCATAATCCCTGCGATTGTTGCTGTACTTAGAAGTGCTGCTACTATTTTTTTCATCTAAATTCCCTCATTTTCTTTTTTTTTAGTTTTTAACGATAATCATTACTTCCGCCTCAGTGACCCCTTGTTTTTCTTTTGTTTCAGGGTCATAAATATTAACGGTGGCTTTAGCGGGATACTCCCCTTTAGCTAGTTGTTTTTCCAATTTTACATTTTCTACGAATTGGTTCGGATAGATGGCACCAGAAGAATAAATCAGCTCGTCACTAGACATTAAAGAAATATCTACTGCGATCGGATAAACATTCGTTCCAGGATTGACAATCTCGATCGATCCTTCACTCTGTCCGTTCTCAAAGACGGCTTCTGGATTGATTTGTAATGTAAAATAATTGGCATCGGCTACTTCTTGCGCTCGATCCGCCAATTGTTGATCAGAGGCATCGCTGACCGCTGGTAAAAGATCCGCACTGACCAATGGAACGTGATCTTTTGGTTGATTGAAATAATAGGCGAGACCACCGGCAATCAAAGAAAATAGCAAAAACCACAAGAGCCATTTACGCTTATTTTTATTTTGTGCTTGGTTCGTTTCCTCCAATGGCTTCACCTCCTTGTTAACTATTTTTTTCTTTAAGTTCGTGGGACGAATCGTAACACGATTCGATAATTAGGCACGAGCATGTGCTCGTAATAGCCTCCTTGCTCAATATCAGGGTTATCAACCCACCGTGGATAATTCCCATAAAATTCTCCCGATAAGGAAAGGGGGGTACGATCTCCTTCAGATAAACGAATCAAATGTTGCTCTGACATCGTTGCGTATAACTGTTTTTTAGTCTCTTGCGTTTGGAGATGCAAGCGCAACAACGGCTTCGTAATATCCTCATAACTAGGATCTTCCACTGCACTTTCTGCATAATCCAGTGGATCTTCCCCTTTTTTTAAAAGAACGATTCCAGCAGAATCATCAATAGCAACTTGGTTGATATACGTATCAATAGCTACCGAAGATTGGTTGTGGATCTCATAGGTTTGGCTCTCAAACTGGCGGTTTGATTCTTTTTCGTCATACAATGATTCAAAAATCATTTTGACAGGAATCGTTACCCGCAAATGTTCAACTTTTGAGGTCAGATCGATACCGATCGTCATCTGATACGCTTTATTGCCGACTTCAAGAATCGCGTAGTAACTTCCGTCTTCTTCGCTATCTAACGAAAGATCGGTCTCAACGATGCGAAAATCATTGGTCATGTCTTCTTCAGATAAGATATTTTTTGCTTGTGCACGACTTTCTTGAAGAATAAGCGCATGTAATGCTTCGACAGTAGCTAACTCATTGAGCTTAGAACGATCTAACGTAAAGTTATTGCTCCGATAATCAATCCCTTTGATGACTGTTTGCTCTTCTGCTACATCACCAGTTGTGTCTCCTGAAGGTTTGGACAGTTTGATTTCGACCGTTGACCCCGTTTCAAGCCGTTCATTTTCTGTCAAATTGATTTGGAACGAGCGAACCTTCTCCTGGGTATCTTGATACTCTCCCCAGACGATGCGAGGAGAATCTTTTTCAAGAACTACTGTACTTCCTTCTGTGTTTTTATAGGTAATCGTCAAATGGTCAACTGATTCTGTGGCATGACCATGAATCGCTACAGATTGGTCACTCACAGGGTCAAATTTGGCAATGAGTTGTTCAGGAGGAACTGGCTCCCAGATATACGTACCTGGATAAGTGCCATCATAGTTATTCATAAACTCGGTTGAGTTTTCAAAGGCGATAACCCCAGTTCCGCTCGTTAAACTTTCTTCTAAAACCCACCGTCCTGTATATTGATCAGTTATTTCAATCTGTGGCAAATTTGTCGAACCAGCTGATGACGTGGGTGGGAAAACCGTTTTTTCTCCCAGAACGATTGTCTTTAAAGATGTATTATTAAACATAGCTACAACTAAAATTAAGCTTGCTGTATTCCAATTACTGATATCTAATTTTGTTAAAGAATTTGCACCATTGAACATAAACATAGTAGAAAGTAAAGCTGAGGTATTCCAATTTCCTAAATCTAGTTCTGTGATTGAGTTTGCAGATTGGAACATAAAGCTCGTACTAGTTACCTTCGATGTATTCCAGTTACTTATATCCAATTCGATTAAGGAATTTGCATTTTGAAACATGCTACTCATAGTTGTGACATTCGACGTATTCCAATTACGTACATGTAACGTTTTCAACAAAGAAGCACCATTGAACATATAGCTTATATCGGTCACATTTGATATATTCCAATTATTCAAATCTAACTCAGTCAAAGAACTTGCGAAATTGAACATAGAATTCATATTTATTACATTTGATGTATCCCAATTACGTAAATCTAATTCTCTTAGATTTGATGTGCTAGAAAACATCCACCTCATGTTTTCGACATTTGAAACATTCAATCTGTCAGTATTCTCAATTACTTCCAGATTTTGTAAGTTTGAAAACAGACTCTCTGAATTTTTTGGTAGTATCACTTGATCTTCCACGATGATTTGTTTGACCGAAGAGTAGGTTTTCCATGGAGCATCTGCTACTTCGCCAGCTTCTCCACCATATAATGTGATTGTTTTAGTTCCTTCTTCATACGACCACGGGACCGTTCCCCATAGATTCTGTTCAGGCTCGTAAGTATAGACAACCGTTTGTTCTTCTACTCTAAAAGTCCCAGAGGCATTTTCGGGAGTCTTACTCAATTGCCAACCACTAATACTTAGCGCTGCGGTTGTATAAGTTTGATCAACTAAACCAGTCAGCACGCTAGGATCAGCTAATTGATTCCCTGCCTCATCTTCATGCTTTACAGTAATATTTCCACCTTGAACTGGTTCAAAAACTGCACGAATCACAGAGTTTCCAGCTTCCCTTTGGTTTACACTAAGATCTTCGCTATTTGAATCAAATATAAATATCGGACCTGAAACGACTTCCCAATGTAAAAATCGGTATCCTGGGTTAGGGAATGCCCTCATATTCCCTAAATTTCCTCCTACCGGAAGCCATACCACACTCGATCCTGAATCAGTTCGTCCAGGATTGCCTCCAGCGGGAGGGCTTGCAACTAATTCTAAACGATATTCAGTAGCACGATTACTTACCTCTTCACTTTCTTTTTTTCCCGATTCTTCTTGCTTTTCTGGATATTCCGTAATTGCTGCTACTTCATGATTATCAGAAGAGCTTGAATAATCATGTGCATAGGTTAGTTGAAATGGGAGCTGGGGTAAAAGCAAAATCATGATCAACAATAACTTTCCAATGATTCGGCTAATTTTATTTATGTTCATACCACTCCTCCTAGTATTTGACCTACTGTATTATTCTTATTAGAAACTTATAGCGAACAAAGTTTAGACATTCTTTTTATCAACTGTCATTTTTTGTGGGCTCGAAGATAACTCTTTTTTCAAAAATTCTGTAAGTCAATTTGCATGTTTATTACTTCACTAAGATTACATTGATTTTTTAATGAAATAAAATCATCTATTTCATTAACGTCTGAAATAGATGAAAAAAAACAGTCGCTATTTTTATTAGCAACTGTGGAAAAATATTAATTATAAGTTTTACGATAAGGATTTATTTTTCTTTCTAATCGTTGCCAATCATGTTCATCTGGAACAGCTTTTAACAAAAGAAAATCGGTCTCAATGATGTAATCTAAAAGATAGCGATTGTAGTTTGTCACAATTAAATCAATATGTGCGGCGTTCAATACTTCTTCTGCTAGATAATAAAGTGGCAAAAAAACTAATGTATGTTTACTCCCAAATTGTTGACGTACACGAGTTATAATTTGTTGACAAACAAAATGATCCCCTTCCAGAAGAAAGTAAATTGTTTTACTTGGTAAATAAAAATCGAAAATCAAATTACTATAAATCGTTAAACTCACACTTATATCTTCCATGTATTTTGAAGAAATAGAGTAGCTTTTCCTTTCTTTTTTTAAAAAACCTAAATTCCGCTGATAATTCTCATTATCTGAGCGTATGACTGCTTTTTTTATCTCTATCGCCTCTTTATTTAACACAGGTGATAACAAATCATTTATTTTTCTAGATAGAAAAAACGAGCGTAAGAATGTTGTGATTTTTTGATCAATATTTTTAGGGAAATCAAATTCCTTTAAATATCGATTCGTGAGTTGAGAAATTTCTGTGCCTTCATGAAAATCTTTATAAAACTTTTTCTCTGATTCTTCATGATCTAGGGTACGTTTACAGACAGTGACTAAATAAATCCAAGCGAATTCTTCTTTTGATAATTCGACCTTATAAAGTTTCTTGATGTCATCTTTCAAAGAATGAAGGAGAGAAAAATTCTTTGCTTTGTATGCTAATTTCGCTAATTTTCTTGGAATCTCTATAGAAAAACCCAGTCCTGCACGTTTGATTGCGATATAAAAAGTATAATAAAAGGCTGCTGGCGTAGTTCCAGATCCAACCTCATCTTGGCCCAATTTATTGCTTAATTTTTTTAAAACCAATTCATGTAATTCAATATCAGGAACAAGCGTATAGGGCGTTTCTACTCCTTCATAATAAAAATCTTTGAAGAATTTTCGCAAATTAGCTTCTCTTCCTTCAATCGACAACGGGTTGGATGCCCACTGCAGTCCATAGCTCTTCAATACTGTGGTTGTTCGATTCAATAGCCGGCGAAAGGTACTCTCTGAAAAATGATAGTGATGGGCAAGTTCATCGATTGTTGATAATTCTCCTAAAAAAATATTCCCGATGATTTCAAATAGACACTCATTCTCAAGTAATTTCTGCTTTTTTTCTTGATACATCGAAGCTTTTTTTTCTTCAAAAAAGATTCCACTATTTCCTGAATCTAAACTGATACAATCATCAAAATAGTCTTTGATGTACTTGATATCATTGGCAATCGTTCGTTCTGTCACTTGCAGTTTTTCGGCCAATTCTCCAATCGTAAACAATCGTCTTCGTTCAATCATACTCAATATTCGAAACAAACGACTCGTCGTTCGATTACTGATAAATGCCAATTGTAAGTCTTTCAATTTTCCACCTCATTTTTTAAATGAACACTTTTCTTTATACTTACATATAAATAACACAACCAATCGGAATGATAAACTATATTGTTTCTCCTTGAAAGAAAAAACGAACGTAAAAGTGACAGATTTTAACGTTCTATTTTGCTTCTTAACCTTATGGTAGTTATGATTTATTCAATAGTTACACAACGCTTTCTAAATGATCATTTGTACCCATTTTTATATTTTTTTCAGGATTCCAAATGAATCCTACTGTTATAAACAGCATTACCAACAAAGTCATTCTTTAAATAAAAAGGACTATTTTTGCTAACTGACCACTCTTATTAGTTATTAACCATGTATGATCCAAAAAAGCTGATACACCTTACATAGAACCAACTTATTTATAACAATTTGTTCATGTATTCTTGCTTATTATCCATAAACTCAAGTTCTTGATCTCCCTTAAAATCCATTTGCTATTATCGTTTTTTGTCTTCCTTGCTCTAGTATCCTACAAAACAAATCCAATAAATAAAAAAACATGTCTTTCTCCTTCGTCAGATAATACGTAGAAGAAATACATGTTGAATATTTTGTTCATATCCAATTAAATAATTTATTGGGATCAACGTGGAGAGTTTTCTCTTTCACCAATACTGTTAACATTAACAACGACTATTTTATTCACTTTAACAATCACTTACCTATGGAATAGAAGATGAGAAATCAGAACGGTAAATGCGTAACCTTATAACCAGTCAGAATAGTCAAAAACCTAGGATAAGAACCAGCGATCACTGTGGTATCTATCCTAGGTTTTTACTGTCTAGCTTGAGCATACATATTTTTTCCCTTAGCCAATCCACTCATTTACCCCTCTACCAATTAACAGATCTCTGCTTATCTCTTTGATTTTTTCACACCAGCATCCTATTTAGCGACAAATAGCAATCCAACGCCTTTTTTCATTTCGCCTAGATACGCTGACACTATCACCGACAATCCCAATTGCGTACTTACTTTAGTGATATAGACAGATACATCTCATCAACATGCTATAATTGATAGAAAGGAACAGAACCATAAACAAGTAGGTGATCCATGTATTCTCCAATTCAAGTACCCTATATCGTCAACCCAATCTATCAGAAATATTTCAAGTATCCAGCAATTGTCATTCCCTCATTACAAGACTTTGTGATTTGTCTATGGGAACACCAATCCTTGACTCAGGATTCCTACGAAGTGAATGATTTGATCATTCCAGATGGGTGTATCGATCTTTTCATTGATTTCAAAAAGCAATCATCGAATTTTCAGGTATCAGTAAAACAGAGTATGATTTCTATAGCAATTAGTGAGTTTAAGATGCCTTTCAACCTCGACTATTTCTTCTCCCTATCCTATTCTCAACAAAAAGAATATTTTATTGATTACCTCCATCAATTGATTGAAGGACATACACCAAACCAGTTTATCAAATTGATTGATCGATTTAGCCAAATCCCTGCTTCTACAATTCAAGATTTGTGTCAGGATTTAGTTGTAGGCACACGGCAATGCCAACAGTTATTTAAGAAGTATTATGGCATTTCACCGCAACTGATGTTGCTTACATTGCGTTTTCAGTACTGCTTGAAAATACTAACCGATCCTCACGCTAGTGAAAAAAAGTTAATTGCGTTGCATTACTACGATCAGTCTCACTTGATCAAAGATTAAAAAAAACATATCGGCTTTACACCACTCGAATTTGTCCAGCTTTGTAAAGAGTTCAAAGCACAACCTTTGGATTAGATGATACGTCGTGAGCAAAGTGAGATGTCGTGTATTTACAATACAGTCTAAAATTCTCATGCTATAGTTGCTCGATCAAGTTCAGGGAGATGAAATCATGAATAAAATCAAGTGGAAAGGCTTTTTACTTACAACTTCTGATTCAGAAATCGAAGTGATCCACGATACATTGACCTATGACTGGGGACAAAAAGTGTTTCGTTTTTACGACTACGATAAACATATCGTTGAAGTTTCAGAAAGCATTCAAGGTGTCTTCAATCGTCTATATGCGCAAGGATTGAGCCTTCCGGAAATCGCTGAACGCTTCGGTGATCCACTAGAAATTATCAAAGAGCGTTACAGTATCTCCTAAACTCCAATAATAACTAAATTATCCACCTCTAAGAAGTTTGTCTATTCTCAATAGATTTATAGGATATCTTAGAGAATAGGTTCATTGTTAGAAAAACTAGAATATTTGAAGTCAAGGCAAGTAAAAATTGGTCAAAACCAAAAATACTCCAATTTAGCAGTATGACTATACCATCTATGAAAAACAAGCCTGTAGAGAGTTTTATATTGAAATATTTTTTTAAAATTATCGGTGGAATGGACGTTCCTCCACTAGAAGAATTTTGTGAATAAACAATGGACATACCTACAGAAAAAATTAGACTCCCCAAAACGATCGATAAAATTTTATTTTCAGTAAACATTATTTTAGGTACATAAGTTAACAATAACGGTAGAACTAAGCTGCCATATAAAACTTTCATAAATACTTGTTTACCTAAATAAATGATTGCTAATAGCAACATAACTGAATTTAATGCTAGCACGACGAGTGAACGATTTACTTGAACAAGGTATTCAAGTAATATTCCTAGACCACTCGTTCCTCCAGCAGCAATATAATGTGGGCCAAAAAACATATTGATACTAATTGATAGTATCCACAGCCCCAAAGTAATCGTTAAATATTTGAATAGATTTTTCATATGCGCCTCCTAATATTTTTTAATGCAAGAACACAAAAAGGGATTAGATAAGAATATTCTTATCTAATCCCTTTGGATCCTCCGAAACTTTAATTAAGTTAACACATCTATTCTAAAAAGTAAACCTGTTAATTTTATTTTTTAATTTTGACTCACAGAATTACACCGCTATAAACAATTGAAACTAGTATCCGGCAGAACTCCTTTCACTAATTGGCTTTCGTGGCTCTGTGCATGATCTAGTCAAACTAAAGAGGTATCTCTCAAAAAAAATTTCAGGTTTCACTGCTTATTACTTATAGTTGCATCGTTCTGTCTTCTTCTGATTTTCCAGTTAGTTGCTCGTTTGTCTGACTCACATTCCATCTCTTACAATGGTCTTTTCACTGTTTCAAATAGCTCGCATGAAAAGCAATATGTTGTTCTACAAATGTAGCAATGGTGAAGTAGCTATGATCATAGCCTTCTTCTTTTCGGTAGAAAACTTCGTGTTTCACTGATTCTGCTGCTGATAAAAAAGCTTCTTCAGTGAGCTGGACTTCGTAGAATGGATCAGCCGTCCCTTGTGTGATCAGGATAGGCGGTTGACTGGTTGTTTCTTTTTTGATCAGCTCAGTGGCATCCCATTCACTCCATGTCGCTTGGTCAGGACCTAGATAAGCGGTGAATGCTTTTTGTCCCCATGGTACGTTTGAGGGGTTCGAAATTGGTGCAAAAGCAGAGATCGAAGCAAAGCGTGCTGGATTTTTCAGACCGATCACTAACGAACCATGCCCACCCATGGAATGACCCATGATACTTTCTTTTCCAGAAAGATTTGGGATCAAGGAGTAGATGATCTCAGTCAGCTCTTTCGTAAGATAGTCGTACATTTGGAAGTCTTTCTTCCAAGGTTCTTGTGTTGCATTCAAGTAAAAGCCAGCCCCTTGACCGAGATCCCAATCTTCACTGTCAGCAACATCCCCCCGAGGCGATGTGTCCGGCATGACGAAGGCGATTTGCTGTTCTGCTGCATAGCGTTGGAATCCACCTTTGATACTAAAATTATCATCTGTACTTGTTAAACCAGCTAACCACCAAATGAGTGGGATTTCTTGATTTTCAACAGTGGTTTCTGGTAGATACACGCTGAATGTCATCTCACAATGTAGCGTTTCTGACAGGTGACGATATTTGATTTGTTGCCCGCCAAACGACCGATGTGTTTCAATTTTCTGTAGTTCCATCAGTATCACCTCCATAAGTGAGCATAGTACGAATGGATTCTCCACGATGCAACAGCTCAAGTGATTCATTGATTTGTGTAAAATCTAAACGATGGGTGATGAATGAATCTAAATCAATTCCACCGTTCAAGTAATCTTCCACCATACATGGCAATTGGCTTCGCCCTTTGACACCGCCAAAAGCCGAACCACGCCAGACACGACCAGTCACTAGTTGGAACGGACGCGTGTGGATTTCTTTTCCAGCTCCGGCTACACCGATAATGATGCTTTCGCCCCAGCCTTTGTGACATGCTTCAAGCGCGGAACGCATCACTTCCACATTGCCAATACACTCAAAACTATAATCTACGCCACCTTGGGTCATTTCTACGATGACTTCTTGGATTGGACGATCGTGTGTTTTAGGATCAACAAAATCCGTTGCGCCCATTTTTTTAGCTAACGGCCATTTTTCAGGGTTCATATCGATTGCAATGATTCGTTTAGCATTAGCTTTTTTCAAGCCTTGGATTACTGCTAAACCAATCGCTCCTAGTCCAAAAACAGCTGTGACAGCACCTTCTTCAACTTTTGCCGTGTTGTCAACAGCACCTAACCCTGTCGTTACGCCACACCCTAATAGTGGAACGGTATCTAGAGGAGCATCCTCTGTGATTTTCACCAAATTGATTTCATTGACGACAGTATACTCACTAAACGTACTCGTACCCATATAGTGATAAATCGGCTCGCCTTTGTAAGAAAAACGTGTCGTACCATCTGGCATTAGACCTTTTCCCTGCGTTTCACGGACAGCAGAGCATAGATTGGTTTTTCCTGACAAGCAAAACTCACACTTCCCACATTCTGGGGTATACAACGGAATCACATGGTCCCCCACTTCAACAGATGACACGTCATCACCAACTTTGACAACGATACCGGCGCCTTCATGACCTAAGACCGCAGGAAAAACTCCTTCTGGATCTTCCCCTGATAAGGTAAACGCATCTGTATGACAGACAGAAGTGTACAAAATTTTTACCATGACTTCCGTCGGTTTCGGATCAGCAACATCGATTTCAACGATTTCTAACGGTTTTCCTGGTTCAAATGCTACGGCAGCTCTACTTTTCATTTTTCTTCCTTCTTTCTTATTCCGCTCGTCTGGTTCTTAGTTAGCGAGCGAATCCGCAATCTTTCCACTTCATCGTATCATAGGCTGTGTTGAGAAACAAAACTGACAAACTTGTCAGTATCCTCAATTTCTTTACTTCCATTGGTGAGATTTGTATAATAGCAACTATTGCTGTCGAATAAATAAATCAAAGTGAGGTTCTTTATGTATCAATACCATGAAAAAGAGTTTACCAATACGAAAGATTTAGCCATGCACGTCCTGAGTGGAAAATACAAGATCGTCTTGATTTGATGTTTTTTACAACAACCGATTTTACGATTAAGTGAGATTGAAAAAATGTTACCAGACATCAACCAGCGAATGTTGATTCTCCAATTAAGAGAATTAGAAAGCGATCATTTACTCACACGTAAAGTCTATCCCGTAGTCCCGCCAAAAGTAGAGTATCAATTGACCGAGATCGGGCGCGAACTCTCAACGATCGTCCAACATATCTGCGATTGGGGCGATCATTATTATGAAGTCGTTGCTGATCTTTCAACGGAAATAGCGGATTGATTCTGTAAATGATGGAAAGATGGTTTTTCTATCACAGTAAAGACAGTTCTTGAGATAATAAAAATCCCATATAGTTGATAGTAGAATGAACATCTTCTCTTATCGACCGTATGGGAAAGTGGGGAAGTATTTTAAAAAGTTGGGTCAATCAAAAACTCGAATGTTTCCGCTTCCAAAAGCGTCACTTCATCTTGTGGATTTTTGTTGATTTTGTAAGTCACTAATTTTTTGCTCTGTGTGGGGCCAAACATGTTGGCTTTGCACAAGATCCAATAGTTTGTCCCAGCAACTACTTGTGTTCCTAATAGCGCAAATGGTATAGCCTCACTACTGTCATCTAACGTTTTGCGTGCTTCTTCTACCAGCTTCTTGTGTTCATCAGTAATCGTTGGTGCGTCTGGAATAGTGATTCCTCCAGCTAAATCAGTCATATCTATCGCCTACTAAGCTTACATCGAAAGCGCTTACCGCTTCTTAAAATAAGGATAATTTATTTTTAAAAAAAACATCAAATAAAACAACCCGAAGAATTCCACACACTGAATGAATCTTTTTTATATTTCCCCTCTTTCGCCTATCCACCATACCATTCCCCACTGCATTAAAAACCACTAGCCCTCATAAAACAATGAAAACCAGCTGATAAACCAGTATTATCAAAGTCCCCTAACACCTAGCAAATCATGGAATCGCATAAAATCTATTCATGTTTCACCCGATAAATTAAATAACTTTAAACAAAAATATAGATAACTAAATAAACAAAAAAATAAGGTTATCAACAAAAAAACATACGCCAATCTTTGAAGATGGCGTATGTTCTCTTGATCATGCTATTTTCATTTTACCCATTCAACAAGGCACGTTCCAAGAGCGCTCCAGCTTGGTGCTGCCCTTCTAGGTTTCGTTCCCCGGAGAATTTCGACACACGATCCATGTTCGTGATCACAACGATGACCATGCTCTTTTTCCCTTGACTATGGATATAAGGCAAATCCATTTGAGCAATTTTAGTGTCAACGGTTACCTGATCACCGACCTTTACAAGTACATCGAATCCTGCCCCATTCAAGTTGACAGTATCAATTCCCATATGGACTAATACTTCGACGCCATTACTAGTTTTAATTCCTAACGCATGTTTGGAAGGGAAAATCGTAGTGACTTTTCCGCTGACCGGTGCAAAGATGGCGCCATCGATTGACTCGATTGCAAAACCATCCCCCATCATTTTCGTTGAAAAAACTTCATCAGGCACATCTTCTAAAGGAATATATTCTCCTTTAGCTACAGCGTGTAGATTCACTTCGTTCGTGTACTCAGTATCTTCAGCTTGTTCGTTTGGTACTAAGAAATAAGTGATGGCGAATGAGGAAACCAAAGCGATCACTATCCCAAGTACCGCAAAAACAAAATACTGACCGATATAAGCTGGTAAGCTAAAAATACTTGATAAAATATAGCCGTAGATCCGAACACCGAAGAAACTGATAAACGCTGAAGCGATCGAGCTACCGATTGTAGCCGCCATAAACGCCTTCTTGTATTTTGATAAGATCCCAAATAGCGCTGGTTCAGTGATTCCTAATAGACCAGAAACAGCAGAAGATAGTACCAATGACTTTTCTTCTTTTGATTTTACCTTGAGATAAATTGCCGCTGTCGCACCAGTGATCGCCATGTTCGCCATGAACATCATCGGCATCAACATGTCATAGCCTTGATTCGCAAAATTTTGTAAGGCAATTGGGGTCATCGCATGATGCAACCCAGTAAAGATTGCAATTGGACGGATCGCACCGACCACGATACCAGCTAACACTGGTGAGATTGAGAATAACCATGCCACACCAGCTGCTAAGAGGTTACCTAAATGAATACTGATCGGGCCGATCACTGTGAGTGTCAACAATCCTGCAACAAACAGGGAAATGGTTGGTGTGAAAACCGTTCGTAACACTTGTGGCAACAACTTATCCACCCAACGATAAATGTAGCTGAGTGCCAATACCGCAAAAATGATCGGGATAACTGTTCCTGCATAATTAAAGACAGGAACTGGAATGAGACCAAACAGTTGGAAAGCAGAGATCGAACCTTCAGCAACCGCTGTCGTCATGGTGGGAAATTGTAAAGTTGCAGCGATCGCAATCGCTAAATATGGATTCGTTTTGAAGATCCGAGCGGCAGAAGCAGCAACGAAAAATGGCAAGAAAGTAAATACGCCACTCGCAATCATATCAATGATCAAATACGTATCCGTCTGGTTCGAAATGACATTCAATGCCACTAAACCGGCCATCAAACCCTTGATCATTCCTGCCCCAGCAATTGCTGGTACGATCGGACCAAATACACCGGAAACAGTATCCATAAATAAGGATACGACGCCTTTTTTCTCTCCTTCACTTCGTTCACTTGTTTCATCCAACCCTAATTCTTTCGCAATTGGTGCAAAATAGTCAGCGACTTCTGTACCGATCACGACTTGCAGTTGTTCACTTTGATATTTTGTCCCCACCACTTTAGGTGTTTTTTCCAACGCAGCATAATCCACTTTTTTCTCATCTTTTAAATCAAACCGTAATCTTGTCATACAATGCCAAGCGTTGTTGATATTACTTGCTCCACCCACATGTTGTATGATTTGTTTTGCTATTTCTTCATGCTTCACATGTTCTCCCCCTTATTCTCATCAAACAATGATTCTTGTTTCCGCTTTCACCCAAATAGTAGCATGTGGAACGCCACTTGTAAAACCAGTCCTTTTTAGTAAATAACCAATGAAAAAGCTTTAATATCAACGTTTATAAAAATACTAACGTAAAATTGGACTGATTTTTAGTCGGTTTAGATGTTTTTATTAGACCAAATTGACAGGATGTTCTTCCCCATGTTTCAATGAGGATGCACATGATTCATATTTATGTATATTGGAGTGAAAAAAATGACACCAACGATCATTACAAATATAAAAAGTTACGCAATCAAACCAGATCGTCACAACTTGTTAGTCGTAAAAGTTGAAACAGATAAAGGCGTGACCGGCTTCGGTTGCGGCACTTTCCAATTTCGTCCTTTGGCTGTCCAGACCGTAGTTGAAGAATACTTAAAACCTTTACTGATTGGACGCGATGCGAATCAAATCGAAGACCTTTGGCAAGTCATGAATGTCAATTCTTACTGGCGGAATGGGCCAATCACAAATAACGCCATTTCAGGTGTCGATATGGCGCTCTGGGATATCAAAGGGAAAATCGCTGATATGCCATTGTATCAGTTATTCGGCGGAAAAGCTCGAACAGCAATTCCTGCGTATACGCATGCTGTCGCAGCTAATCTAGAGGACCTCGATCGTGAAATCGAAACATTTCTCGCACAAGGGTATCGTTATATTCGTTGTCAATTAGGTTTTTATGGGGGAAATCCAACGAATTTAGCAACACCTGAACAACCACTTGCTGGCTCTTATTTCGATCAAGAAGAATACGTGTCCACTACGCTATCCATGTTTGAACATATCCAAAACAAATATGGCGATCGTTTCCAAATGTTACACGATGTTCACGAACGCTTGCATCCTAACCAAGCGATCCGTTTTGCAAAAAAAACAGAAAAGTACAATCTTTTCTTTTTAGAAGATATTCTACCGCCAAACCAAAATGAATGGTTGGCTCAATTGCGAAGTCAATCAACGACCCCGATTGCTACTGGAGAATTGTTCAATAATCCAATGGAATGGAAAGAATTAGTTCGCAATCGTCAAATCGACTATATGCGTGCCCATGTCTCACAAATCGGCGGGATCACGCCTGCCTTGAAATTGGCACACTTTTGCGAAGCGATGGGGATACGAATCGCTTGGCATACGCCATCTGATATCACACCGATCGGCTTAGCAGTGAATACGCATTTGAACATCCACTTGCACAATGCGGCGATCCAAGAAAACATCGATGTTCCTGAAAATACGAAACAACTTTTCGGAAATATCCCCACACCAAAAAAAGGCTTTTTCTATCCGATCGAACAAAGTGGGATCGGTGTCACATTCAATGAAGAACAGGCGGCAGAATTTCCAGTTGTCTATCGTCCACACGAATGGACACAAAGCCGTACACCAGACGGCACGATCGTGACACCGTAATTCCAAAAAAAAGCTATCCTTACACGAAATATGTAAGGATAGCTTTTTTTGGTTCCGCTGTATTCCTATTATTATAATAATGAATACACGTGTAAACCTTAGTAGCTTTTTATGTAAAACATAGTTTTCAAAAATCAGTTTCTAAAGAATAATCTAAAATCTGTTTGACTTGAAGAAAATCGTCTCCTCTTAGACGATCAATAAATTCTTTACTAATAATCCGGTCAGTATCAAAACTATGAATTTGTGTAGCGTTCACTCTTCCACGTATCTTGTAATCATTCAAAGAAACATACCCAGAAAAGTTGTTCCCCCAGTCATTACCGGACAGACAATAATATAGTTCGTTTTTTTATTGTAAGCATTTGAGGAAACAACTAAAGCTGGCTGCTTCCCTCTTATTTCCCTGCTAAAAGAAGGCGTAGAATTAAGTCAGATCAAATCACCTTGTTGAGGTTCATACATTTTTCCCAATCTCCTCTTTTGCTATTGTTTGCCATCCCTCATCTTCATCCTTTTGAAATGGTTCATCCAATAAAAATGGATTTTCTATTTTTGGTGTGAATATTAATCCTCCATTCTTAGATTTATATACGACATATTTTGATCCAGCTTTAACCTGATACTGTTTAGGAATTGAAATAGAGATAGAATTCCCTACTTTACGAGCTTTTACATTAATCATCATTTATCACTCCTCACACAGCAAATTTTATTATGTAAAATTTAATTTTATAACGTAAAAGATACTAATACAAAAATAAATCAATAGAGTTTCTCAGACCTTCTTAATCTTTTATTTAATGCCACATTCTCATTAAACACTTATTGAATATTGACTTAAAAAAGGCATATAATCAACTTAAATCACAATAATAATTTTAAGGAGGATAAACATCTATGTCGAATAAAACCCAAGCTGCGAGAAAACTTGTTCAAGTTATTTGGTTGTTACAACTTTTAACTTTGTATACTTTTTTCCTAACAACTAACGATCAATCCTATCAGCTATCGAATCTGATCATGAAGTTACTTATCATGCTCTCTCTAGGTTTACAGAGTATTTTTATACGCAGTAACAGGAACTATAAATTTGGTATCATTTTTACATACAATCAATCAACAATAGCTCAAATAGTTGAAAGACTTATTTGGTTCATACTTATTGTAAGTTATTTTTTTGTGTTTTATATTTTCTATTATAAATAATATAACTTACTTCACTTATCAAGCATTTGTAAGAAAGCACTGATGATTGCGTTTTACGCTTCATCAGTGCTTCCTTCACAATCACTATCAACTAATTCGCTTTAATGTTTTCTTCCTTAACTTTCAAAAAAGCTACATTTTTACAGAAGTTTTTTCCTTAAGCTATTTTGAGACTACTCAAATCCTCAATCAATCCTCGAACGATGGATCTCACGGTCAAAGGGGCGGATGTAAGTCACAGAGTAGTCGATGGCAATGATACTGCTGTATTCATAGACTTGTCCATCTTCTAATATAGCTCGGTTCGTGATTTGCATGGCTGGTGTACCGCGTTTACATAGCAATATTTTTGATTGTTCTTTGGAAGTCGTGATTGGGTCATAACTCGTGATATAGTGAGAAATTCGATAGCCTTTTTGTTCCACGTACTTTTGGATGGAATGTTCGATGACTTCTTGGGATAAGTCGGGAAACATTGCTACCGGCATTTTTGACATTTCTAACTGCTCGATTTTATAATCAACGATTCGAATACGTTCAAATGTCCAAACTTCGGCGCCGTCATCAAGTTGAAAGATTTTTTGCTCATCCGCCGTTGCTGGTGCTTTGTTTAAACTGATCATTTTTGAATGGATCCGATCATAAGGGGTACGTGTCAAAGAATTGAAGATCAAGGGATTTTTGACCCATTTTTCATGGATAAAGATACCTGATCCTTGAACGACACGGACAATACCGATTTCTTCCAGGTTTTTGATCGCTTGTTGGATCGTAAAGCGAGAAACATGATAGATTTCCGCTAGTTTTCGTTGATTCGGTAATTTTCCATCTTTAAATTCTTCTTGATAGATCTTACTCAATAAATCTTGGACGATGAATTCTCGTTTTTTCATGATCTTCTCCTTTACGGGTTACATTCACTTCTTTATCTTAACAAAAAAACAACCAATCACAACCCACTCATGATGAGCCAGTGGAGAACGAAACGTATTTAGAACAAAAAAGCCACAAAAATTGGCAAAAAGAACCATTTTTGTGACTTCATCTAATCAATTGAAGTTGAATCTTTCTTCTTGATCTTCCTAATTCAAACGTAATTCTTGACCAGGGTTAAAGAAGAAATCATCCATCGTCATGCCATTCAAGGACAAGATCGTCTCAACTGGCACACCCGTCCGTTGCGCAATTTGATTTGGACCTTCGCCTTCACGTACAACGGTTGTAGCTGCTTGATTGGCTTGATTGCTCGTATCTTCTGTGGACTGTGCCGTGTACTGATCGGCTTGTGACTCCGACGTTTCTGTTGTTTCTGGTGTCGCTTCCGTCGAAGGTGTCGTCTCTTCCGAAGAAGATTCGCTACTAGGTGTCGCTGCTTGAAGTTCCGCACTTGTTCGCAGATAAATGTCGGAGATCCGAGCGACCTGCGCCGTATAACTTGCAGATAGCTGATTGATCATGGTATCTAGGTCGATATCCTCCTTGTTGGAAGCATCTTGGTACATCCCTCTTAATTTACTGATTCCTTCATCCGACAAGGCTTGAAGTTCTCTTGCTTTTCGGTTGGCAATGACCGAAAGACCATTGACACCGTCTTGATTGTTTTGGATCTCTGCTTGGTATTCTTCGATCAACACTGGGGTTTTATCTTCGATTTTCTTCGAATAATCTGCAACGACTGCTTGTAGTTGTTCAGAAATAGCTCCTGAAGGTTCTGTTGCTTCGCTGCTTTCTTGTGTTGCTTCAGTTTCAGATGAAGCAGTAGTTGAAGCTGTGGACGATTGCGTCGTTTCACTCGTCTTTGCTACCGAGTTTTCACTGGCATTGTTTCTACTATGGAGATATAATCCAGTACCTGCACCAACCAGTAGTAAGACTACTGCAACAGCGGCACCGATTTTCATCATACGCATGCGTGATGCTTGTTTCTGTTGTTGTCTTCGAGCTGATCGAACATTGCCACGCTGTTCATTTTCTTCATTCATTTCATTCACCACCTGTTATTTCTGTAAAAAAATAGCGTTACCAACTTTCTTGTAGTTCCATTGTAGCAAATAATAAGCGTTATGAACATTTTTTATTATGTTATTACTGAAGAAAAATCACCATTTTTGATGATTCCAAGATTCTCCATCGATTTCTCCTTGCAACTGCTCGATCCGTTCATTGATTTCGACAAATAAGCGTGACATTTCATGAAGTAAGGCTTTGCCCTCATAATCCGCTTGCGTACTCAATTCGGCTAATTGTTCTGTCAACCATTGATCCATTATAAGGTCTTTCCTTTCATCTCTTGTAGTATAAATGTCAGATCTTCAATATTTTCTTTGGCTTCTTCTAACATCGTTTCGATCATCTGCTGCTTCATCGGTGCTTTTTCCTTGATGCGTTCATTTTGTGCAAATCGTTCGATAAACCAATCGATCCGATTGATCAGTGAAGGTTTTTCGACTAATGTGAGATATTGCTGATAACTGATCAGGCGTTCAAACCGTTGTTCTTGAGTTAAGTACATGAACTGTGCTAAAACAAACGGAGGCAAAAAGGTCATCTGGAATTTATGGGCAATTCGTTGATACGGACGCAAATACTCCGAGATCGTATACTCTTCTTTCCCACCTGCTTGGTATTCTTTTTCACTCACGCCGGTTGTTAAGACGATCCCTAATTCTTTACCTGATAAGACTGCTGTTGCCGCTTCTAACACTTGGTCTTGCCACATTTTCAAATGGGCTGGCGCGCTATACCAATAGAAAGGAAATTGGAAGATGATCCGGTCATGCTCTTTCAATAAAGCAAGTTCTGCTTGAAGATCAATTTCCCCATCTGGATAACAAGCTTCTAGATGATGCCAAGTAGTCGATAGCTGGCTGGATGCTTCTTTAAAAAACTGTTGGTTCAACGATGTGTCAATTATCGGATGGCTGACAATAATCAATGTTTTCATAGCTTTTTCCTCCCGTTTTCTAGTCTAGCATATCCCAAGAAAAACCCAGTCAACAATGCCTTTATGTCTTAGGTCGCCCAAGAAATGATGGCTTGTTCTTCTAATTGCTTTTTTAATTGTTCTGCGGAAACTCCTTTGATCTTTTCGTTATTCATTCGTCTACGATAGTTTGTCGCCGTCTCACCAGTGAATTTCTTGAACATGCGGCTAAATACGACCAAACTATTGAAGCCGACTTGATAAGCGATTGCTTCAACGGATTCTTCCGTCAGAGATAAGAGAAACGCTGCCCGATTGATGCGAACACCAATCATATATTCTTTGATACTGATCCCCATATGATTTTTGAACACACGAGAGAGATGACTTCGGTTAACGGATAATTTTTTTGCGATCTCCTCAACAGTCAAACGCTCGCTGTAATGTTCTTCGATATACTGTACCGCATCAACAGCGAGGGCTGAATAACTTTTTTGTTCTCCTAAATGAACATAGCCACCATCTTCTAATAAGAGCGCGAGCAATTGATACGTCAACGCATTTAATTGCAGCTCATCGACTAGATTTTTTGTCGAGTAATTCATACATGCCAAGATAATCTCCACATATCTAGCAATTTCTGAAGAAACCATCGTGTATTGATCATCTTTGAATAAAGAATGTTGAATGATTTTATCGGCTACTGCCCCACCGAAGGAAATCCAACAGTAGACCCAAGGATCTTCACCATCCGCCAAATAAAAAGTAGAATCACCCGGTCTAATCAAAAAAAGATCACCTTTTTTTAATTGATATTGCTGATCTTTTACGCGATAGACTCCTTTTCCTTCCATCACGATATGCAAAATATAATCTTGACGAATAGCTGGTCCAAATGAATGAAAGGGCAATGTTTTAGAAAAACCGCAAAAGTCAAAGTATAGTTCTTGTGAGATGGATTGATGTTCTTTTTTCAAAAAAATCGCTTTTTCCATTGACGTACCCTCTTTCGTATTTTCTTTATTCTACTATAGATGCAACAAAAAGTTAAATACTGCTCACAGAAATACATTCAAGCAAGTGCTCTTCTTTGATATGATTGAATGGTAAAAACAGTAAACGCCCCATTGTAAACGCTTCATTTAATGGTATAGTTAATTTGATTAGGCGTAAACTGCGCCTACACCAACTACTAATCCAGCACCAAGAAAGGACTACTTAAATGGACATTACTAAAAAAACATTTGGACAATCTGCACATTTGATTACTTTAACCAATCAACAGGGTACGACCCTCGCTGTTACCGATTTAGGCGCACGGATCGTCAGTTTGACATTCATGGGTAGAGAGTTGATTCTAGGTTTTGATTCAGCAGAAGAGTATCTCGAAAAAGATGCCTTTATCGGAGCAACGATCGGACGAACTGCTGGGCGGATCGATGCAGGCAAATTCACCCTCGACGGCCAGACGTATCAACTACCTGTCGATCCTGCAACTGGTCACTCCTTACATGGCAGTACGCCAAGTTTTGAAGAAAAAATCTGGCAATACGAAATCATTGATGGCGAACAAGAAGCCACTGTGGTCTTTACCACGACTAGTCCCGACAAAGAGCGTGGTTTTCCAGGGAATTTATCCGTAGAAGTTCGCTATACTCTTACAGAAGATAATATTTGGCGTGTCACAACGAAAGCAGTCAGTGATCAATTGACACTATTCAACCCAACTAATCATGTTTATTTCAACTTGAGTGGTGATGTGACGCAACCAATCGATGACCATACTTTGTGGGTCAACAGTCAAGCCTTTGCTGCTTTACGACCAGATAGCATTCCGACAGGTGAACAAATAGAAGTGACTGGAACACCGTTTGATTTTCAAACACCAACAAAACTAACGACTGTTTTCACCAGTGACTTTCCACAAAAAGAATTATTTGATGGAATCGATCATCCGTTCTTCTTAAAGGACACAGGCTTAGATAAAACGGCCGCTTCTCTTTTAAGTCCAGATGAAACAATCAAAGTCAGTGTCAGGACGGATGCATCGAGTATCGTCATTTTCACTGCCAACTTTGGGGAAGATACACCTGAAATGCGCGGGCAACGTTTAGCGAACCATGGCGGCATCACTTTTGAAACACAAATCGCTCCAGGAGCAGAACGTTACCCTTCTTTCGGCGACATATCTTTGGTACCGGAAACACCATTTGAGACGATTACAGAATTCAAACTTGAAGCAAGAGAGGAACAAGACAGATGAATAAAACAGCACATTTAACAACGAAATTCAATGAATTATTTGGTGAAAAACCAACAACAAACTATTTTTCACCTGGGCGAATCAACTTGATCGGTGAACACACGGACTACAACGGTGGACACGTTTTTCCTGCATCGATCACTTATGGCACTTACGGCGTTGCTGCACGTCGAGAAGACAACAAAGTATTAGTTTACTCAACAAACTTTGAGGAAATCGGCGTGATCAAATTCACGCTTGATGACCTGACATTTGATAAAAAAGACAACTGGGCAAATTATGTCAAAGGAATGATCTTGAAACTAAAAGAAGCTGGCTATACCATCGAGAGCGGTTTTGAATTGGTGATTGAAGGAACGATCCCTAATGGTGCCGGACTTTCTAGCAGTGCTTCGTTAGAATTATTAGTGGGGGTTGTTCTGGAAGATTTGTTTGATTTAGCGATCGATCGCTTGACACTCGTTCAAACTGGAAAAAAAGTAGAAAATGAATTCATTGGTGTCAATTCAGGGATCATGGATCAATTTGCGATCGGTTTTGGAGAAATCGACCATGCCATCTTGCTAGATACGAATACATTACACTATGAAATGGTCCCAGTTAAATTAGATGGCTACGCCGTGGTTATCATGAACACGAATAAACGACGTGAATTAGCGGAATCAAAATATAATGAACGTCGCAGCGAATGTGAAGAAGCCTTGAAACGTCTACAAACGAAGCTGGACATCAAAGCTTTAGGCGAATTAGATGAAGCGACTTTCGAAGCGAATACGGACTTGATTGGCGATGATACCTTGATCCGTCGCGCACGTCACGCCGTCACTGAAAATCAACGAACATTAAAAGCAAAAGCTGAATTAGAGCAAGGAAACTTAGAAGCTTTCGGTCTATTATTGAATGATTCTCATTACTCACTCCGTCATGATTACGAAGTCACAGGCATCGAATTAGATACACTTGTAGATGCCGCACAAGCGCAACCTGGTGTATTAGGCGCACGAATGACAGGCGCAGGATTTGGTGGCTGTGCCATCGCTCTAGTCAAAGAAGAGGAAATCCCCGCCTTTAAAGAAAATGTCCATGCACGTTATTTAGAGGTTGTAGGATATGAGCCAGAATTTTATGTAGCACATATCGGAAGCGGTACGACGAAAATTTAGTTAAAAACAGAAACATGCGTCTGGGCTTGGCAAACAACCAAACTCAGGCGCATATTTTATTGAATAATGATTTTGAATCTAGGTTAAATAATTTTGAAAAAATTTAAAAATCAGCGGTTGATTAGTTGCATCTTATTTTAATTATAAATTTCTTTTTCAGTTAAAAAGACAGAAAGAATGTATTTGCATTCTTTCTGTCCCAAATCATTCTAAAATTCTTTATTCCTCGTATCACTATTTTGACTTGCAACGCTACAAAGTGTTCAGTCGTTTAACCCAAGATCTCAACAATTGCTTTGTTGAATTCAGGCAAGTCATCTGGTGTACGGCTAGTAACTAATTGATTATCGATCACCACTGCTTCATCTTTGACATTGGCGCCAGCGTAAGCCACATCTGGACGAACAGTATCGTAAGCAGTCATTGTTCTACCTTCTGTTAGACCGGTTTGGATAAACAATTGTGGGCCATGACAGATAGCAAATAACGGTTGGTCATTTTTCAAGAAGTAAGTAACGAAATCAACAAAACGTTGATCCTTACGTAATTGATCCGGTGAGAATCCTCCAGGGATCAAGAGCGCATCGAAATCTTCAGGAGAAACTTCATCAATGCTGCGATCGATCGTGAACTCGCCACCTTTTTTGCCTTTGATCGTTTGGTTTGCTTCAAAACCAATCGTTGTCACTTCATTCCCCGCATTTTCCAATGCTTCTTTTGGTGAAGTCAACTCAATATCTTCGACTAAATCAGTTACGATTGCTGCAATTTTTTTTGCCATTTTTCCTCTTCCTTTCTTATCGCTTGATTCTAGCCTAAAGGATTTCAGAAAAGTGTGCAAATCATCTGTTTATGATTTATAACCTATTTTATTTAAAAGAAAAATGATAGTTTCTCTTTTAAAGTTAAGCACCTAGTTTTTCACGAACAATGGCTTCAGTCAATGTCTTTGAAAAATTTAGATGCATTTCTTTACCTAACTTATCTGCCCATTTTGGGATCGTTAACGTCTTTTTTACAGGTTCCTCTGTGCCTAAATATTCTGTTAGATCTACAGAGACCATTGAAATAAATGATTTTTCAGCATCATATTCTAATATGAACTCAGAGTCACTTTTAAAAGGGTTATTTTCTATAAGTGACAATGAACTGATAAGAGATGGTTCAGGTAATGTTCGGTCTTCTTCTATCTCAGCCGCCAAAAGAATACCTAAGTAATCAGAGGCATTTTCGAGCGCTTCAGGAATGTCAGATCCGCTTGTACCAGCCATCTCCGGAAAATCTGGAAAGAAAACAGAAAATCCCGAGTCATAGCCTTCACTTGTTTCTGAATAGAATAATGCCGGATATGAAATAAGCATGATCCTCCTCCTCTCTCAAGAAGCAGGAACAAAGCTATTTTAACCCTGCCTCAGTATCGCATGTTCTGTCCCTTTAGGTAGCTTGGAAGGAACAATAATTGGTCGATTTACTCCTGGTAGTTTCACTTTTATATGAGAACCTTTTCCACCTTTAACTTTTAACCCACTTATGGAAATCAAGAGTTTGACCATTTCCTGTTATGTCATTGGCATTGTTACAATACCTCCTGACATATCTATACTAACACGTGTAACACGTGAAAAAAATAAAAAACACGTGCTATACGTGTAAAAGCAAATATAGAAAAATTATTCAAAAAAAACCAAGGCAGCTATCTAGGTTCAGCTGCTTTGATTTATTTTCTGTATGTCGCTTTTTTATCCTCACGGCTACGGTACACTGGATATTCTCCAATCAATTGGACCGGAAATGCTCGCTGTTCCAGTAGTTTGATTGCTTCGTTCAATTTTGTATCTGCTTGTTCAATCTCTACTTCGATCACGAAAAAGTATTCACCTAACGAGGTTTTTTGCGGTCTAGACTCGATTTTGGTCAAATTAAGTTTTTGTTCTGCAAACACCGCAAGTACTTGATATAACGCACCTGGGCGATTTTCTGGCAAGTCTACAAATAGCGTTGCTTTGTAAGTACTGACTGGTAATTGAGATGACATCGGTGAGGAACCTAGTAGCCAAAAACGGGTTTCATTGTTGCGGATCGATTGGATATCTTGCTGAACGATGGTCAAACCAAACTGTTCCGCAGCTTCTTTAGGTCCGATTGCCGCGATTTTTTGTTCAGGATGCTCGGCAACTTGTTGGGCACCTTGGGCAGTCGAACCCATTTGCTCGATTTCCACGTCAGGGAACTGTTGCTTCAAAAATACTTGCGATTGTGCCAACGCTTGCGGATGACTACAGATTTTTGTTACCTCTTGCCACATCTGTTGATGCTTAGGATGTACCATCAATTGTTGCTTGATTGGTAAAACGATTTCTCCTTGGATCGTTGGTAAGGTTTCATAGACATGGTCTAATGTGGGCAATACAGAACCTTCGATGGAATTCTCGATCGGTACCATCGCATAATCGATCGCATCGTTGATCTGAGCATCAATCAAATTTGTTAAAGCTTGATACGGAGACCAATCGCCTTCGTTGAAATAATTCTTTACTGCACTATATGTGAAGGAACCTTTTGGGCCTAGATAACCAATTTTCATCGATTCATCACCTGCTTTATGATTTCTGAGACAACTTCTGCTGGTGATTTACCAGTTGTTTCTATCGTAAAATCTGCTAATGTTTCATAGTGTTTTTTCCGCGAAAAAAATAATTCTTTTAACTCTGTATCATCTTTATCGAGTGCCAACGGACGGGCTTGTTTGTGATCTTGGCGGATACGTTTGATCAAAAGATCGGGATCAACTTTTAAGTAAACCACCAGATGATCTGTCAGCAGTCGTTGATTTTCTTCTTGTAGGATAACTCCCCCACCTGTCGCAATGATCGCTTCTTCTTGCAATGAGTTTTTCAGTAGCTTCGTTTCTTTCTGTCGAAAGGCAGCTTCGCCATGTAATTCAAAATACTGACTGATCGAACAGCCAAACTCCTCGACTAGTTTTGTATCCATATCGATCAATGGTTTCTTTAACTGCATAGAAAGCTTGCGACTGATCGTTGTTTTACCGGCGCCCATAAAACCAATCAGCACAATTGCAGCCATTAGTTTTTCTCCTTGATCAGACCAGCTAGATCAGTGAAGAAGTCAGGATAAGAAATATTTACCGCTTCTGGATGGTTCAATTCAACTGGCTCATCGGTCAATAATGCGGCAATCTGTAACATCATGCCAATGCGATGATCCCCATGACTGTCAACAATTGCCCCATGCAAAGGTGTCGGACCATGAATGATCAGCCCATCATCTGTTGTTTCGATGTTTGCGCCCATTTTTATCAATTCTTCCGCTGTCGCATCGATGCGATTTGTTTCTTTCACTTTTAATTCTTGTGCGTCCCGAATGATCGTCGTGCCTTGTGCTTGTGTTGCAGCTAATGCCAAAATCGGTAATTCATCGATCAAGCGAGGAATGATTTCTCCTTCGATCGTACACGCCTGCAAGTTGGCAGAACGTACCATTAAGTCAGCCGCTTGATTTTGTTGATCGATTTGCATTTCTTGGATCGAAGCCCCCATTTCGATCAATACATCTAAAATCCCTGTTCGTGTTGGATTGATTCCTACTTGTTTCAATAAGACTTCACTATCTGGCAAAATACTTGCTGCGACTAGATAAAAGGCTGCTGACGAAATATCCCCAGGTACCGCCACGTTTTGTCCAACTAACCGTTGTCCGCCAGCAAGTGTGATCACTTTATCTTCTACTCTGATTTCTCCACCAAATTGTTTGATCATTTCTTCTGTATGATTCCGTGAGCGTTCTTTTTCGATGATCGTTGTCTCACCATCTGCTTGAAGTGCCGCGAATAAAATCGCTGATTTGACTTGCGCACTGGCAATCGGCATCTCATATTCGATTGGTTTCAAAGGCCCACCAGTCACTCGTAAAGGTGGTAGATCTGGATGTTCGATCCCTTTAAGATCCGCACCCATTTCACGTAAAGGATTCATCACTCTCCCCATCGGGCGACGATTCAACGAGTCATCTCCAGACACTTCTGCCGAAATCTTACTTCCAGCTAAAACCCCTAAAAGTAAACGGATCGTTGTACCAGAATTACCTGCATCTAAACGTTCTGTTGGTGTTTGTAATCCCTCTACGCCATGACCATAAACATGGATTTTCTCTTCTTCCTCTTCTATTCTCACACCTAATTGTCTAAATATGGACATCGTACTCAAGCAATCTTCTGCTTTTAAAAAGTTCGTTATCGTCGTTTTTCCATGACTGATTGCACCAAACATGATGCTGCGATGAGAAATCGACTTATCTGCTGGAACCGTTAGCTCACCTTTGATCCCATGTGTAGCATTAAGTAATTGCATTGTCTCAACTCCTGATCCAACAGTGAAAATTTTCCGCTTGAATCAATGCTTGTCCTTTTTCTAAATCGGTTTGATTTTTGAAGGACAATTCAAGGACTCCGAAAATATCTTCTCTAGTTTCTTGTATTTTTAGATTGATGATTGAAATATCTGCTTGGCTCAAAGCCGTTGTCACCTTAGCAACTGCACCGGAAATATCCGGAATATCAACGTATAGATCATAGAACGCTGGAATCGTTCCTTGTCGTTTCTTCGGCAACTGATCCCTTGTTTGCTTCGCTTGTGCAAAAAATCGATAAATGGCCTCTTCATCATTTCTCGCAAGTTGTGTTTTCAATGTTTCCATGGAGGATTGCCATTCTTCTAGTAAAGACAGCATGATTTCTTGATTCGTTAATAAGATATCTGTCCACATTTTTGGATCAGAAGAAGCAATACGCGTAATATCTCGAAACCCTCCGGCTGCAAGTTGGGAGGCTCTTGGATGTTTTTGATTGAGTTCATCACTGGTTTGCACTAAACCAGCAGCCACGATATGAGGCAAATGGCTTAAAACGCCGACGATCTCATCATGATTTTTGGCTTCCATCAATACAAATTTTGCTCGAGTCGGTTCTAATAGTTCCATCAGTTCAGCTACACGATCACTCTCATGATCATTGGTCAATATATAATAAGCTTCCTCGAACAAATTGGGATTGCCGGCTTTTACTCCAGATTTATGCGAGCCTGCCATTGGGTGTCCACCAATAAAAGTAAAAGGTAATTCCTTAGCCGCTGTCATGATTGCTGCTTTCGTACTGCCAGTATCACTGACCAATACAGTTTCCTTTAGCGGAAGTGTCGCTAATTGTTGCAAATAGTCCAAACTAACTTGTACAGGAACCGCTAATAAAATAACATCCATTTGACTTGCTTCTTCGATCCCAGACACCAGATGATCCACTAATTGGACTTCTTCTGCAATTTTTCTTGTTTCTGCTGAATGATCCCATCCATAAAGAGTCACATTCGATCCTTTGATGGCTCGGCAAAGCGAAGCACCAATCAGACCTAAACCTAAGACAAATACCTTTTTCTTCATATCAGTCTCCTCACTAAAAGTCTTGGATCATCTGCCGATGACTGGCAACAGATTTTTTCAGCTCACTCATGTTATCCGCTGGGAAATGTTCAAGGATCTCCACGGCAAGTGCTGTTGCAATGACGTGTTCAGCCACCACAGAAGCTGCTGGTACAGCGGTACTGTCGGAACGTTCGACACTTGCTTTATAGGCTTCTTTCGTGTCGATATCCACACTCATCAACGGCTTGTAAAGTGTAGGGATCGGTTTCATCACACCACGAACGATGATTTGTTCCCCATTTGTCATCCCACCTTCAAATCCACCTAAATGATTGGTTGTCCGGCGGTAGCCTTGTTCTTGATCCCAGGTGATTTCATCCATAACTTTAGAACCTGGTAAAGTCGCTGCATCAAAACCGATCCCAAATTCTACCCCTTTGAAGGCATTGATACTCAGCATGGCTTGTGCTAATTTTCCATCTAATTTTTTATCCCATTGGACATAACTACCCAAACCAGCCGGTACATTTTCAACCCGGACTTCGACGACACCACCTAAGGTATCACCTGCTTTTTTCGTCTCATCGATCAATGTTTTGACTTGTTCTTCGATCTCAAGGTCTACCATATTGACTTCGGAGATCGTTGTTTTTTCCTTGATCACCGCCACAGGTAGCACTTCAGGAATCGTTGCTTTGACCCCTCCAAGAACTGCTACGTGACTGGCAATTTCAATATCTAGTGCTGCTAGGATCTGTTTTGCTAAAGAGCCGATTGCTACACGCATGGTCGTTTCTCTAGCTGAAGACCGTTCTAACACATTCCTAAGATCTTGATGTTGGTATTTCATTCCACCAACTAGATCCGCATGTCCTGGACGAGGTTTGGCTACTCGACGACGTGTGACATGTTTTTCTTCGATTGGCTCGACTGACATCACCGTCTGCCAATTCTTCCAGTCTTTATTCTCCACGATCATTGTGATTGGCGAACCAAGCGTTTTACCATGTCGAATACCTGAGGTGATTTGGACACGATCTTTCTCGATCTTCATTCTGCCACCACGACCGTAACCCCCTTGTCGCCTCGCAAGATCTTCATTGATTTTTTCAAGTGAAACTTCTAAACCTGCCGGGATACCTTCAATAATGGCAGTTAACTGTGGACCATGAGATTCTCCTGCTGTTAAAAAACGCATTTAGTTCCCCTCCTTTAAATAGTCTTTCACGGACTCAAGCGGGATTTCTTGGATTCTTGCTTGTCCGATTTTATCTAATAAAATAATTTTCAATGTCTTTCCACGTGCCTTTTTATCGTGGGTGATCGCATCATAAAGGGATTGCTCCTCCCAAGGTTGGTACTTGATCGGTAACTGATACTTTTCGATCATGTGGATCAATTGCGCAGTGATACCCACTGGTGATTGTCCCAGCTTTTCGGCTTGCTTGGTGATTTGCACCATACCGATCGCTACGGCTTCACCATGACTGATCTGACCATAACCAGCAGTATTTTCGATGGCATGTCCGATCGTATGGCCAAAGTTCAGTAACAAACGATGCCCGTTATCGAATTGATCTTCTTCAACAACTTGTTTCTTCACACGCAACGCCTTTTCAATGATTTTTTCACTATTAGCCAGTAAGTCAGCAACTCCTGTTAATTTTGCCAAATCTTGCCATAGCGTTTCATCACTGATTGCGCCACACTTGATGATCTCAGCGATCCCTTCTTGGATTCTACGCTCTGATAACGTCATTAACGTCTCTGGATCGATCAATACCCCGTCTGGTTGTGCAAATGTCCCAATCATATTTTTCGCCATGGGTGCATTGATTGCTGTTTTTCCTCCAATGCTTGAATCGACCTGTGCCAGTAGGGAAGTCGGGATCTGGACAAATGAAATCCCTCGCATATAGGTGGAAGCAACGAAGCTGGCTAAATCGCCGATCACTCCCCCTCCAAGCGCAATCACCGCATCACTACGCGTAAATTGTTCTTCTGCTAAAAACGCATAGAGGTGAGCTGCCATGTCGAATGATTTGCTGCTCTCCCCAGCTGAAACAACATAATGGACGACTTCGTAGCTTGCCCGCAACTGTTGACAAATTTTTTCGCCGTATATCGGAAAAACATTCGTATCACTGATAATCGCGATTTTTTTATTTTTCCAGATTCCTTCGATCCACTCAGACACATGATCGAGTGCATTTCGTTCAATGATGATCTCATAGCTTTTTTCTGGTAAGACAACTTCTAACATGACGCTCCTCTTTTCTATAAGGCTTTGATTTTATTCATTGCTTCAACTAAAATCTCGACTTCTTCCATCATTCGTAGGTAGTTCTTTTCATTCAATGATTGCTGTCCATCTGACCATGCGTGGATTGGATCAGGGTGGATCTCTACGATCATCCCATCTGCGCCACTAGCAACACCGGCTCTTGCCATTGGTGATACGAGATCCCAAACCCCTGTACCATGACTTGGATCAACGATGATCGGGAAATGACTTAATTTTTTAATGATCGGTACAGCACTTAGATCGAAGGTATTACGTGTCGCTGTTTCGTAAGTACGAATACCACGTTCGATAAAGATGATGTTTGGATTGTTTTGTACCGCAATGTATTCCGCCGCATTCAACCATTCTTCGATCGTCCCTGAAATCCCACGTTTCAAGCCAATTGGTTTTCCTGTTTTCCCAACAGCTTCTAATAGACGAAAGTTTTGCATATTTCTGGCACCAATCTGAATGATATCTGTGTATTCACAAACGACATCGATATGAGCTTCATCCATGACTTCGGTAATGACTTTTAAGCCGTAATGATCCGCTGCTTTACGCATCATTTTCAGTCCTTCTTCTCCTAATCCTTGGAAAGCGTAGGGTGACGTTCTAGGTTTGTAGGCTCCTCCACGTAGGACTGTTGCCCCACCAGCTTTTGCCATACGAGCAGTTTCCATGATTTGTTCTTCGCCTTCTACTGAACAAGGACCAGCCATCGTCACAAAACTACCATCACCGATTTTCAAACCATCCACATCAACGACTGTATCTTGCGGATGAAATTCTCGAGAAGTCAGTTTGTACGTATTAGAGATTTTTACTGCACGCTCCACCGTGTCGTATCTTTCAAATGGTACACCTTGGATAATTTTTGGATCACCGATCAATCCTAAAACAAGACGATCTTTGCCATGGTTGATCTGAACGTCCAAGCCCTCTTCCTTGATACGTGAAAGTACTGGTTCTAGTTGGTTTACTTCAATTCCTGGTTTAATAATTAAAATCATAAGATAACATCCTTTTTTATTTTTATTTTTTTATCACTGTTTGAACACTTGATCGACAATGGAAAATCGTTCGTTGTTTACTTAAAATAACTCGTTGGAAAATGAACTGATGTGGTTCTCCTTTCGTTAGGTATAAAAAAAGCCCGCCGTAGACAAATCTACAGTGGGCCTTCACCAATTCTAACAAAAAAGCCACTATAGATTTTCATCTATGTGGCGGACAAGTCATCTCAAACATCCTTAGCCATCATAGATACAAACGTTGTGTTTGCACCCATGAATGTCATGAATACAAACCTATCTAAAATAGCTAAAGTAATACGTATTCAGTTGTGAATTCAATGTGATTTTCATAAGAAATCGCTCCAAACTGATTTAAGATTGGTTTAAGTATAGATTTCTTTCTGAAATAAGTCAACTACTTTTTCAAATCTTTTTCTCTTTATGCTAATGATCCTTTAGAAGACCGATGTTTTTTTAAAGTTCCTATTGATTTTTTCGTTGACAAAAAACGCGAACGTGTGTTCTAATCATGTAGAAGAGGTGACTGTTATGTTTAAAAATCAAAATCCTGTATTTGACTATCATAAAGAACCTTCTAGAGATATTTTATGTATTGATTGTAAGTCGTTCTATGCTTCTGTTGAATGTGTCTCACTTGGTTTAGACCCTTTAACAACCAAACTAGTTGTTATGTCGTACCCCGGAAATTCATGGGAAGAACGTGGTAGCGGGTTGATCCTTGCCTCTAGTCCAGCTGCAAAAAAAGCCTACGGGATCACGAATATCAGTCGTGCGCGTGATTTGCCCTTTCCTTATCCCAGTGATCTATATATTGCCCCACCACGAATGGCTTATTATATGGAGAAGAACAAAGAAATCAATGCGATTTATAAAACCTATGCAGACGAGAGTAACCATCATGTCTATTCGGTCGACGAAAGTTTTTTGGATATCACAAATAGTTTGAATTTGTTCGATGCTCCTGATGCCCGGACACTTGCAAAAAAAATTCGTCAAGACGTTTATGACCAGACAGGGATCTATACCACGATCGGTATCGGTGATAATCCACTATTGGCAAAATTAGCTCTGGATAATGAAGCGAAGGATACCCGAGACATGATCGCCGAATGGCGTTATGAAGACGTCCCTGAAAAACTTTGGCGGATTCCTCAGCTGACAGATTTTTGGGGGATCGGTCGAAAAACAGCGATTCGTTTAACTAAAATGAACATCCATAGCATCTATGAGCTTGCACATGCGGATTACTATCGTTTAAAAAGTGCAATGGGGGTAATTGGTACACAACTTTATGCCCATGCCTGGGGAATCGATCGGAGCTTTCTTGGTGAAGTCTACACCCCTAAATCAAAAAGCATCGGAAATAGTCAAATCCTCAATAAGGACTATACCCGCCGAGAAGAGATTGAAATCGTGATCAAGGAAATGGCAGATCAAGTAGGCACACGCTTACGTCGAGAAGAAGCAAAAGCACAAGTAGTTAGTCTGTGGGTCGGCTTTTCTTTGGGCTACACAGATGTTTCAGGAAAAACTGGGTTTCACCAACAGATGAAAATCGAGCCGACCAATGCCAGTCATGTTTTAGCAGAAGCACTATTGATGATTTTTGATCGACATTATCAACGGCAAGATATCCGAAGTATCGGCGTCAACTGTTCTCGCTTAGTTTATGCGACTGGCTTGCAATTGAATCTATTCGATGATCCTAAAGAGCAAGTCAATGCGGCAAAGATTGACTTTGTCGTGGATAAGATTCGACAAAAATATGGATTTAAAGCAATCGTCCATGCACATAGTTTACTAGAAGGTGGTCGAGCAATCGCCCGCAGTTCGCTTGTAGGCGGTCATGCTGGCGGAATGGCTGGTATTGAAGGTGAGGGACATGCGACGCACGAAAAAAGAATTTCTCGATTACAATGAATACCGTGATCGCCCCTTTGGCTTGAAATGGGGAACCGCTTTTGCCATGGATGAGCTAGTTAAAGGGATCGAAGAAAATGCAGCAGTCGCCTTAAAAGACCTCCCTCCCCAATTGCAAATGACGAGAGAGGAAATCGACCAAGTACTATTACAGTCCTTTCTCTACCGACAAAGAGTGACCATCCAATTAAACACAAAAGATGAATTTGGTCGATATAGAGAAAATATCGAGGGCGTTTTCTTAGGCGAATGTGATGAAGAATATCTGACGATTGACCAGTACCAGATTCTCTGGGAGAACATTCGTCACGTTGGTTTGAAACAAGAAATGAAATGGTTTGAGTTTAGTACCAACAAGACATATGACGAACAAGTTTCCCGATCAATCGATTGGAACAAGCCAAACCAACAAGCTGAGTTGCAATTGATCAAAGATGAATTTTATCAAGCTTTTGAAGAGGAAAATGACTAAAAGGGAGGCGTTGCCGTTGACAATGGTAAAGAATCATTTCGAAACTGTCATAATCACTGCTTATATTGCCAAACAAGAAATTACGATCCAAACAAAAAAGGGAGAAAACTATAGAGGAAAGATTCAAAAAAAGATGACAGAAGATGGCTTTTATGTAAACGAGGGCTTTATTGCTTGGGATGAACTTGATTCGATCGATTTAGAAGAGGAATATTTTCATTTTTGGCAAGAAATCGTCAAGCAAGCGATTGAGTAATTCAGATAAGCATTGGATTCTTCGGCCATTATTGAATGCTATTTCTCTCAACCTAAAAAGCATCAACCGGTAAACATGTAAAAAAGATTCTACCGGTTGATGCTACTATTCTCAGCAAAGAACGATTCTATTCGTAAAGTCTGAAAGCTTTAGTTCAAATAGTTTGGGTCAGCCAATAAAGATTGGATTTTATTTGTATCAATAACGAATTCTTGTGTCCCCATAGCACCAGGTGCTACCTCGTATTTATCAAAGAAGATAACCAGCTGGTGTTCTTTATTGATATAAAAACTAGGATCTTTTTTTAATAAAAATGAGCCATTATCCTCTAGAGCAAAATAAGTTGATTCTGGATTTTTTTCCATACGATTTTTCATCTGTTCTTCAATTTCTTTTGAAAGAGCAATGAGATAATCATCATTTTTAAATAATAAAGGCAAAGACACAAGTACCTCATTTTGTTTATCTAACGTGTCAAATTGATTGTTCGTTTGCGTACTTGCAATTGTCTGTTCGATTGAACGATCAATCACTAAAAATCGCTCATCATTGACCAATATGCGATATCCACCTGTTGTATCAATCTGTTGCCCGTTTTTCTTGATTTCTTTCACTCCTTCCTCATAAGCTTGTTGTCCCTCTGCGAGATATTTTCGATTCAACTGGTCATGGATTTCTTCTTTTCCAATTATTTTTGGAACAGCAATCCTGATACCCGATTCCTCTTCTTGGAATGAATAGGTTTTCCCAGTAATGATCGAAACCAATTCTCCGAGAACAGGGATTTCTGTCGCCCATACGCGAAAGTCTCTATTTTGAACACCTGCGAACAAAATAAGTACAGAGCAGACGATCCCCAAACCGATATGAACAGCATGTTTTACTTGTCGTTTCACCTTCACTTTTTTCTTGGCAATCGTAAAACGCTTGAATAGCTCATCTTCTAGCTGTTCAGGAATTTCCCCCGCTCGATACGCCTGATTCATCATACTTATTTTTTTCTTTGTTCCTCCCATTTCGCTATCCACTCTCCTTTATTTTAAAATTTCTTTGTAATTATCTAGTGAGCGATACATTTTTGTTTTCACTGTATTCTCATTTAAATTTAAAATCTGAGCAATTTCTTTCAATGTAAATCCTTCAAAAAATTTCAAGATAATAATCTCGCGTTCTGGGCTAGGCGTTTGGCTCAATAATTCACGTAATTCCATGTAAGAAACATCATTTTGACAATCGATGAATTCAAGTCCTGGACAGTCTTCCAATTCAAAATTCAAAGGCATTCGTTTATTCTTGCGCCAATAATCAATTGCTGTGCGGACTAAGATTTTATAAAACCAAGCTTGAAAATGATCGATCTTCTTTACCTTTGAGAAATCCATCAGCGCTTTTTGAAAGCTATCTTGGATAACATCTAGTGCATCTTCCGAACAGTGTGTATAACTATAAGCGATTCGATACATTTTTTGATATTGTGTCTCAATCAGCTGTTCTAACTGAGATTCATAATGTCTGACTCGCTGCTTTTTTGCTATCCGATTAAAAATATTAGATCCCTCCCTATCTCAAATAATAAATTTCACCCAGTTCTCGCATAAAATCCTTGTTTGCTTCCTTACGTGGTTGTGTATCTTTCGTTCTAGTCGACTCGCTTGTCCCTATCTCTTGTGGCTTTTCTTCTATGATCGAAAATGTATCCATTGAATACATCCATAAAAAAAGGCTGGTAAACAGGAACAATAAGACTAGGAAAATTAGTTCTATCGTTAAAAATGAATAGTTTTTTTCATGTTTCATACGCTCACTCCGCTTTCTTTTTTTATACTTAATTAGACGATCGTTTTCTAAGAAAAGTTTCAAAAAAATCAACTTTATTTTGAATCACTAACTTTGCACAAAAGACAGTTTGTGACATTCTGATAAAAGTGTTAAGCTCCGCTAAAAAGCACCAAAACCCCACAATTATTCATCGATGGATTTTGGTGCTTGTTTATGTAGTATTCACTTCTAGAAAACCATTTATTCGTTTTTAGCAATCACAGTACCATCTGGCAGCTTATCTTTCCATTTTTTATCCGAAATTTTTTCTCCCAAATAACTCCTCACTTTTCAAAAGGCACGAAACCAACGATGATATCTTTAAAAAAAAGAGTCAGCGATTTGACGTACTCCAAAGGATAGACCCAAGTGGAAAATAAACCAGGCAAGAATATCAAGAATCACTAACACTCCAGTGATCAAATGAATCAGTAGCATAAAAAGCTCCTAAAATTTGTTTTTTCTTCCTAAAAAAACGATTACACTATTTCTCTAGTAACTCCTAGAACAAAATAAACGAGAGAATCCAAACACTTTTAAAACAAGTTTTAGATTTTCTCGTTTATTTTTCTGAGTTGTCCATTTATTTCACAACTTCTTTAAAATAATTCACTATGGGATCCCAGCCTAGCAAGTATCAATATTAATTGATCATTATCAATCTTATATACTAATAGCCAATCAGGACTGATATGACATTCTCTAAACCCCACATAATTGCCGGTCAAATGATGATCACGATACAGTTTGGGGCATTTATGTTGGCTTGCAAATGAGATAGCACCTTTCTTAGTTTTGCTAAATCTTTTCCCTGTTTTTTCGTTTTTTTATAGTCTCGCTTGAATTGTGAAGTATAAAAAGTCCTCCAGCATCTTTTCTCGCTTGCAAAGTAGCCGAATTTTCCCTTTCAATTTTAAAAGGAAGTACCAGTTTAGTTACAGACTGTTTTTAAAAAACTGTAATTGCGGTTATCATATTCATACCCAACTCAGCAAATAATTGCTCAGCATCCTTTTTCAAATCCTCATCAATTGAGATATGGATTGGTTTCTTTTTTGTCGTTTCCATGTCATCACCTCTGCTATTTTTCAACATATAAACAACATAAAAGAAACATAAATCCGTTTTAAGAACCTACTTATTCCTCATTCTTCTAATGAACGCTCGTTCCAATCGTGGCCGATTATAGCGTTGGATCATAATAAATGGGATATTGACAAGAAGCGCATAAAAAACCATGACCCACCCCGCCCATTTGGGATTCCACAAAAAGAAAAGGAACGCTGGCGCAATCAATAGCCAATGTGTCAGCTCTGCTCTTTGTGTTTCAATGATGAATTTCTTCAGTGCGGCAGAATCAGTCTTACCAAGTCTTGATTTATCGAATCCACTCTTGGCAATCACAGTACCATCTGGCAGCTTGTCTTTCCATTTTTTGATTCGAAATTTTTTCTCCCAAATAACTCCTTGCTTTTCAAAAGAAAAAGAACGAAACCAACGACGCTTTCTTTCAAAAAAAGAGTCAGAAATTTGACGTACACCAAAGGATATACCCAAATGAAAAATAAACCAGGCAAGAATGTCGAGCATCACTAATACTCCAGTGGTCAAATGGATCAGTGGCATAAAAACCTCCTAAAGTTTGATTTTTCTTCCTTTCCAAGTCACTGATTTCAAAAGATAGGTTTGGATCAATGACCACAAAAACAAGAAAAGAAAGAAGATAAAAAAGAACGGAAAAACGAACAAGAAAATCGGCTTGAAATTTCCTACACGTTTGGCAAATACAATACATTGGAGCACATACAGGCAATAAATAACCAGTGCGAGCGGCCATTGTTCCATACCAAAAGCCAACACTGAGCCAACACCACCACTTATCCAGAGGATGACTCCTAACAAAATAAAGGGATTGGTTGCTCTAGAAGCTGTGGCAAAATCCTTTGTCCATCCTTGGATCAATTGCTTGAAACCTTCAGGATACATGCGAAAAGCAATCAACTCTTTCCCACCATATAAATGGATGGGAAATCCTGCCTTTTGAAAACGATTGGCTAAAGCCATATCATCTAAGATCCCACGAGGCATATCTTTATGCCCATCGACTTGGAAATAATCGGTTTTCGAGCATAAGATACACGGCCCAAACGCCCCCGCTGCTTTTAATTTTTCACCTAGCACAGAAAAAGTATTCAACCCTACTAGAATGACCACATTGAAAACAAACGAGAGCTGTTCATAAAAGCGAACAGTTTGATGAAACGGTTGAAGCGACAGCAAGCCACTATTCCCTCTTTTTTCGTATTCATTCAACAGTCTTTCCAAACTATTGTCTGTCTGAAAAAATGTATCTGCATCTAAAAATAAGAAATGCTCACTTTGGGCCTTTGTTGCACCTAACCAACAGGCAGCCGCCTTGCCATGCTGCTCACGATCATTTGAGAAAACTGTTGCATCTAAGTTCTTGGCGATTTCTGCTGTACCGTCAGTGGAATCATCATCCACGACGATGATTTCTCGTGGTTGGATCGTTTGCCTTTGGATCGATTGTAGCAATTTGGGGAGCGTATTTGCTTCGTTACGTACAGGAATAATGATTGAAACATTTGTGTCAAAACGTTTTGCAGAGGTTAGGTTTGTGATGAATGGCAGTCGATAAAAGATACACCAACCTGAAAGCCAAGCAACAAAAAGGACGATCATTATTAGTAACAAAATAAGCCTTCCTTCCTATACATCCGCTTCTCTTCGAGCAATCTTGTCACTCACTTGTTGCCCACTCAAAGTGACCATTGGCATACCTGCACCTGGATTGACTGTCCCACCTACAAAGTATAAGTTGTCATAGCGCTCACTATGTTTTGCATGTTTGAACCCATGATTTTTCTTACGATCAGAGACAGTCCCATAGATTGCTCCACGATGGGATAAATAATTTTTTTGGATATCTTCCGGGGTCCAACGATTTTCATAGACAATATGTTTTCTCAAATCCGTTAATCCCATCGTTTCTAATTTGATCAAGATACGCTCCCGAAAGGCATCGTATTCTGCCTCTGTAAATGGTTGATCTTGTAAATAAGGGATGTGCGGTAAAATCTTGATGTTCTCATGTCCTTCGATGGTTTGAGAAGGATCAGTCTTATTGACATTCACAAGATAGATCGTTGGGTCGTCTGGCAACTGATGCTGATGGAAGTTTTGATCAAAGTTTTCTTTAGAAGCATTCGAAAAGAAAAAATTATGATGGGCTAATTGTGGGTATTCTTTATTAACACCTAGATGCAAGACAAAACCAGAACTTGCGGGTTCAAATTTCTTTTCTAATTTCTCTGTAAACGCTGGTTTTTCATCTAATAATTGTTCATAAGCTGGGATGACTTCCATATTCGAAACAAAATAATCTGCTTCGATCACCGTCCCATCCGCTAGTCGTGCCGAACGGATCTGTTCATCCACTACATTTAGTTTTTCAACCTGACAGCCAGTATGGAACGCTACGCCGAGCTCTTTTCCAAGATTGACGATTCCTTCAGCAATTTTATGCATCCCGCCCGGAACATACCAAATTCCTTGCTCATGCTGCATGTAACTCATCATATTTAAAACCGCTGGCGCATCATAAGGAGAGGAACCGACATATTTGCTGAAATACCCTAAGATATCTTGCATTTTTGGATGACTCACACGTTTAGCGATTCCATCATGCATCGAAGAAAAATAATCAAACCCTTTCAACGCTTTGATCACACCATGTTCTTTTAAAATCTCCATTGTCGAATCAAGCCCTTTGTCAAAATAACCGACTTCTGTGGCCGCATAGATTTCCTTCGCATAGTCTAAGAAATCTTGATACTCCATCATGTCTTTTTCAGTCAGCAAAGGATTTTCTTGGGCCATTTTCGTTAAATCACTGTATAGATCAATCGTTGTGTGATCAGGAAAAAAAGAACGCCACTGCAAATCTAACCGTTCGATCGGAATGTAATCTGCCATCTGTTTGCCACTCGTGAGAAACAGTTTTTCAAAAATTTGGGGCATCGTCAAAATCGATGGACCTAGATCAAAGCCAAACCCATTTGCTTCTAAACGGTTCAATTTCCCCCCTAAATGATCGTTCTTTTCATATAGCGATACGTCGAATCCTTCTTGGGCTAAGGAAACTGCTGCAGACAAACCACCAAGTCCACCTCCCAGAACAATGACTGATTTCTGTTTGTTTTTCACAAAATCACCTCTTACTTTCTAAGTCTTAAAGCACATTTTCACAGATGTAAATTCGTAAGATCCAACTGTAAAAAAACACTTTATATCTATCTCTATAGTAGCATATCTCTAAAAAAACTTATTTTATTGCGCATTGTATTGTTATAAAACACTAAGAAAGGATAAAAGAAAAAACAGAAGAAACAAACACGTATGAAACGCTTTGTCTATTCTGTCTTAAGCTAATGGCACGTTCTTATGCGCTGATTCCGTTGCTTCTATCAAAGTATCGGCACAAACAAGCCACTGATTTTCTCTTTGATTTTCGTCCATGCACTTCGCTCTTGCCATTCGTCTTTTTTGACCTTTTCAGCGTGGGCTAAATCTTCTGTAAAATGGACGTTCAATTCATCAATCGTTTTTGATGGACCATAAATGAACATTGACAGTTCATGATTGAGATAAAAACTGCGAATATCAAAATTAGTTGATCCAATCGTTGCAACCACATCATCAACGATCATATATTTACAATGGATAAATGCAGTCGTATCGTAGATCGACACTTCAACTCCTGCCGATAACAACTCATCAATAAACGAGTTCGTCCCATGAAATGAAATCCCGCGATCGCCTTTTCCCGGTATGATCAATTGTACTTTGATCCCACAGCGAGCTGCTCGTCTGAGTGCCCCAAGAGTTTCTTCATCTGGAATAAAGTAAGGCATAGCAATCTTGATCGAATCAACTGCTTTACCAATCAAGTCATTGAAAGAGTCTTTGATGATCCTCTCCTGATCATACGGCCCTCCGTAAACGACCTGTACGATTTCCGAACCTTTTGGTTGTTCCGTTTGTAATGGAAAATACAGCTCTTGCTGATTGATGAAATAAGTGATCGTTTCCGTCCCTTCATCGAGAAATAACCAATCATAAACGAAACATTCCTGCAACTCGAGTACAGAAGGCCCTTCGATTCGAACATTCGTATCCCGCCAATAAGAAAACTTTTTCCCGCGTCCACTATACTCATTCCCGATATTCATACCACCAGTGTGTGCAATTTCCCCATCGATCACAACGATTTTCCGATGATTGCGCCAATTGGCTTTGTTACTCAGCCACGGTGAATTCAATAGATCATAGGTTCTTACCTCTACACCATTTTCTCGCATCGTATCTAATAATTGATTCGGGAAAGCAATTGATCCGACACTGTCATACATAAAACGTACTTTGATTCCCTGTCGAGCTTTTTCGATCAAAGCAGCAACTAGTTCTTCGCCAGTTTCATCCCCTTTTATAATATAGAAGAAAACATGGACATGATGTGTTGCCTGTTTGATATCTTGCAACAATGAAGCAAAAGCATCCGTCCCTTCTTTTAACAATGTCAATTGATTGTCTTTTGTGGGATACTTTGCGGAAAGATGGAAAATTTCTTTGGAAAGATCGTGCTTGGCATGAATGATTTCTGAATGTTCCTGAAGGATCTTGGACACCGTCTCTTGTATGTTTCGTTCATTGTCTAGTTGCTGTTTCGATAACTTGCGTAATCGTGGCTCACGACCAATCAGATAGTACAGCATGATCCCGACGACCGGTAAAAATAATAACGCTAAGATCCAAGCAATTTTAGAGGTTGCTTCTCTTTGATCAAAAATCACTAAATAGCCACAAAGAAGAAAGGCAAAAATTTCCACGATCAGCCACGCATAAATGATTTGATTCAAAAAAATAATCAGCGAAACAGCTACAAGAATCAATAATATCAATAATATTTTGTATTGTTGCAATTTATTCTTTATCATATCTATCTCCATATTCGCTCGCTTCGTTTTTTTGTTGCTTCTTTTTTCTGTGCCAATCAACGTTAATGGTGACAACACACCTTATATAGATTATATACGTTATAGTTACTCTAGTGTAAAGAAATCTCTCGTTTTCTTCGCACTTTTTTACAGAAAGTTTTCAACTAATAGAAAAATACTTTTTTCCCTCAGTTTTAAGAAAATGAAAGAAGTGAGATAATATTCATCATCTCATACTCCCTAAAACTGAGTAAATGTAATTAAAAAAAGGATGTTAGCAAAAATAAGCCAGAAATCCCGAAAATCTTAGCGGTTTCTGACTTATTTTTTGGAGCTGTATCTGGCTATCACAACTCTTTTTTTTATTGATTTTCTGGAACACTACTCAATTCCCAAGTAAGTGTCGTTGAATATTCTTTGGCTTCTGGATTCGTTCCTTTCGGTACATACAAACCAACACTTTTATCAGCTGTCTCTGCATTACCAAAACGATAGATCCAGGTTCCTGTTCCAGATTTTTCATCTGCTTGTAATAAGATTCTTTTAGTATTTGGTATGATTTTTTGGCCAGTTTCTTCTTTTAGCGCAGGCGCTGTTCCGCCTTGAGCTGTCACTAGTTCTTGATTGAGTAACTGGATCTCAGAACCAATCAATTCATGACCATTTTGATTACTGAATTGTCCATTCTGGGTAACCGATAATTGCCAACCACTTCGCTCATTGTCCGGTCGACGATCACTGATTTGAACATAATTTGGTCGCTCTTCGTTCTCTTTCACTGTCCCATCTTCATTCAACAATCGTTGAGGTTGGGCATAATAGGTTTGTTCATGAACAGAAATAGCTTGTGAGCCAAAATTGAAGGACGAAATAAAGTCAATGCTTAGTTGCCCTTGATCTTCTGGCAATTCTGGTTTATTTTCAGGTTCCACTTCTAATTCTGGATCCAAAGGATCTACCGGTGAGAAAGGTCCTACATCCTCAACGATTAATGTCGTAGCCGGTTCAAAAGTTACATCGTGAAATGTTAAGTCAGCGGCTGGGTTAATATTTCCACGTGCGTTATTTGTTTCTGGCGGATTGATCACACCTGCGGCTTCTGCCGAGCCTTCCGCATCTCTTAGAAAGACCTGAATCTCATCGTCTTCTTTTAAAGTTAAGTCAGATAAATTCAGGATAAAGTTACCCTCGTCGTCTACCGTTACATCAGAAGTGTCAAAGATTTGTCCATTATGAGTTGCGGTTATTTCAACCTCTTTGTTTTCAACATATCCCTGAACATGTGTTGCTGTTTTTCCGATGATATTCACAGGGAACTCCGCTGGTTTTGGTGGGATAATTGGAAAGACGACAACACTATCTATTTTGATATCGTCCGGCAAACTGGGAACTCCAACTTCACCAACACCGCGAAAAGCAGATAGAACGCTAATCCGATCTCCCTCATTTAAAAGTTCCGGTAATTTTACTTCAAATATTCCCTCTCTATCTGCTTCACCATAGATACTATCTACTTTAGTAACTGCTCTATGTGTTTCTTTTTCTCCAGTAAGTCGTTCAATTTCTATCTCTAGTTCTACCTCGCCTTCAAACGCTGATCTATAGTCACTCCCTTCCGGAATACTTACATGACCAAAAATAGACTTATCTGCATTGGTAGGAACTCTTAATTCATCTACAACAGCACGTGCGTTATTTGCACTAATTCTACTATATGCAGTCATTCCAGCTGGTCCAAAAGTACTTGTATTAAATGATTCCGGATCGCTAGTCTGTCTAATAGTATTAAAATTGCTTCCCGTTAATTCAAAATCAATCATATTCCAATACTTTTCTGCTTCAAGATCAAAATTAGAACCATTAGTCCATGCTGCAAAATTAGAATTTTTCAAATCAAATATAGAGGATGCCGATACACTATATATATTGCCTCCGTTTGGACGTGTATTTTTAAAATCAAAAAAAAGTGGATTATCAATAGTTATATTACTAATTGAACCATTAAATATTGCACCTGATGCAGTGCTCGATCTTCCAATTGCTGTAAAACTAGTCCCTTCCCTAACATTGATTTCCATCGAACTGTTTCCACCAATAGCAGGTCCAAAATCAGAGACAATATTTACTTCTGTTCCCACGCCACTCAAATCAAAAACTCCACCATCATTAGCAAATTCTATACCTTGATTCGCCGAATTATTAGGTGATCCGTTTCCACCATTGTACATTTGTAATTTACTATTTCCTTTTACAAAGAATTGACCATCCGCACGAAATCTTACTGCCGGAGCAGCTCCTTCTTCAGCCTCAATAATAACAGTACTATTATTATCTATATCAAATCGAGAACCTCGGCTTGCAGCCCCATAAAATCTAACTGTTGCATCATTTCCATCAAGACGAGAAGAGTAAAGTTCCATTTTAGAGCCATTGTCTACCAAAATTCTTGAATTCGTAGCAGTATCATAAAGAAGCGCACTAGTTTGAGGGGCTTCTATTTTCAAAGATGCTCCATTGTTAACCTCAATAAGCGATTCATTTGAATCAAATCTAATAACCCCTCCGTTTCTACCCGAGCTTGTTGAAGTTGTATTAATAGAAACTGTAGTGTCTTCATCCGTAATTTGAACTACCGGTAATACGCCTGAAATTTGTGCTAACTTTGCTTGCAGGTCCATACTTACTTTACTTCCATTTCGAGCAAAAAATTTATTGACTCGGAAGACAGCATCATCACGCCCATTCATAGTCGACCTATAAGTATTTTCGCCACCTATATATCCTGCCTTTGCATTCGGTGCATTAACTAAACCAGATACATTCCCACTTCCCGTATGAACATTTTCAAAATTTAATGTCCATCTTTGACTGTTGGCTGCTGTACCTGTAAAAATTGCTGTAGTTCCTGGTTTTGTTATTGTTATATTTTTTAAAGTAATTGTCGTCTCTACGCTCACTGATCCAAGTGTGAATCCAGCAGTATTATTAGCAAAATCTATCGACCATCCTTGTCCGTCAATTTCGATATTTCTGTTGATCGTTCCTGCCGATCCAGCGTTTCTGACTATGTCGTTTTCCAAAATAATTTTTTGTACATCATCGTTACTTATGGCTTTTTGAAATTCTTCCCATGTAGAAACACTTACGAAAGGCTCTTTCTCCTTTGTTTGTTGATCCTGCGGAGCTTCTTCCTTAGGCTCATCTACTTCTTCGGATGTCTGATCATCCTCTTGATTTTCTTCTATTATATATTCTCCCTCTTTTGATTCCTTTTGTCCGCCTAGCTCATCATCAGGGGAGTCACTTTCTTCAGCTGGAAGTTCATCACTGATTGCTTCTGGCTCACTGATTTTTAGCTGAGTCGTCGTTTCTTCCACAGACAGTTCATAGTTTCCTATCTTGTCAAATACCAAAGGAAGAACAAACGTATTTTGCGCATGTTTTGAGTGAACGATCCATTCATGAGGCTGCTCTCCTTGTTCGATTGAAATCCCTGCCGACAATTGGTCTTGGATAAGCGTTGCTTCTTCTGGTAAGATCACTCGTGCCTCTGACACTTCTTGATCAGAAAAGAACGTCACTTGTAGCGGAACTTTTATCGTTCCTTGCAATTGAGATTGAGAAAAGAAAAAGTTAGGATTACTGGATAGTTCTTTTAAGGAGTTTTGGATAGCAGGACGTTCCATTGGCTCATGTTCCACATTGTCCATCGTGGTTTCTGCGTAGACCATGCCTATCGGTATAGTTACTGTTTGTATCACTAAAATTGTCGTCCCTAAAAAAATCATCGTTCTTCTTAATCTTGAGGGCATTGTATTCACTCCTTCTCATTACTCTTATTCGGTTGCTCTTTTTTTCTTTTATGGATTAGGTAAAGAATTATTCCAAGCAATAAAACAAGTAACATGATTGAACCAATCATCCACCAATTAATACTCGTATCGACCATAACATCCGCACGATTCAATGCTCGTGCTTCATCTGCTTCGATCGTAAAGGTTCTTTCCCATTGCCATTCGTCTTCCCCAGAACGTGCCGTCATTTTCAATACGTAGTCACCACTGCGAAAACGATCACCTTCTAAAGAAATCGGGAAATTAAAATTGGAATTGGGTGCCATTTGCATCTGTTCTTGACTGGCTTGGTATAAAATCTCTTCTTCGCCCACTTTTTGAACCGTAGCTTCGACTTCTAAGCGATTCACGAATGTCGGGGTGAAGTTTTGTAGATTCGCACTGATCACATTGCGATAGTTGAGTTGGTCAGCAAAAACATCTAACAACTCTAAGTCCGGTTGTACAGCATCTTGTTTGTTGCTCACAACCACACCGATGATATACGCAAAATCATTTTGGATGGCGACACCTTCTTCATTACTCGTTTCTTCTGTTGCTTCTTCTTTGACTTCTGACACTCGTAATCCACCAGCTAACAATCCTTCAAATTCTTCTTTAGGCATGTTCAAATCAAGCGTAACGGTCTTTGTTTCATTTCCAGCAAGCTCAATGATTTCTGGTTGTTCAATCAACTCAGCCAACGAATGTTTGAGCGTTGGATCTGCTTCTTCCGCATCTTGTCCGTATTCTACGACCCCCATCACGTTGGTATAAGCAGTATGTGGGGTGATTTTGATTTTTTTGGCTTCTGCGTTTGCGTTTTGTAGTTTCAACGTTAGCTTTTCTGTCGTGTCTGGTGCAAGATTCAATTGAAAATAACGATCATTTCCTGATTTTTGATTTTCTGAGAACTCAGGCGTTACATAAAAATTCAACGTTCCTTCTTCCGCTCCAACCAACATGGGAGCCATCAGGCTGACAATCATGACGAGTAATACGATCCCCACTTGTTGGATTTTATTTTTTCGATATGTACTTGTCTTTTTCATAAACTTACCCCTTTCTTTAAAGGAGGTAGCGCTACAAAATTGTAACGCTACCACATTCACTTCTATAAACAAAAATCGGTTGCTTTTTAATGATTATGATTCGTTATGTTACTCATATTTTTTTTCTTGTTAATTTACACCACTAACATCAGGTGTATTGGATAATTCCCAAGTCAATGTTGATTTATATTGTGTCGCGTCTTTTGCTGTAGAACCAGGAACAAACAATTGGATCGCATTATTTGTTACTACTTCAACTTCATCGTTCACCTCTTGTGCATCTAGGTCTGCTTGGTTTCCCCAAACAACTGAAGATACCCCTGCACCTTTATCTTTTTCTGCTGTCATCACGGATACCGCAGAAGCATTTGGTATTAATTTCATTCCAGCTGGATGAGCTACTGGCGCATTACCAGGCGTGCTTCCTTCATACTGGATTCTTGGATCCAACAATGAAATTTCTGCACCGAGCAATGTATCATTTGTTGTATTCGTTGCTTTAAAGTCGGTCATGCGTACTTGCAGATTCCAACCAGCATTCGTTCCACGGACATCTTGTACTTGCGCAAAACTGACATACGGAACTTTGTTTTCTTCACCAGTTGTCCCCTTTTTTTGTTGTTTTTCTGCAACCATATTGTATGTTCGATCTTGATTTGAAATGACTTGTGAACCGAAATCCATTGTGACAGCTTTCATGATCGATAAAGGTCCAGTTGTTCCTGGCACTTCAGGCTCAATCTCGACATCTGGTTCTTTTACTGGCGGAACAACGACTAGCTCTTCATCTTCATTTGGTGTAAATTCAATCGTTCCATTAGTTGTTACATTACGTACTTCTTTTGATGTGTTTGTGGAACCATCTTCTGCAAATACAGTCATACCTCCGGCAAAAACTGTTGATGATAAGGCTGCAATTGTTGCTAATCTAACTAATTTCATTTATACACGTCCTACTTTCTATGATTGTTTTTTCTTTTTGTATTTCCAAAACCAAAAACTAAGTGTCACTATCACAAGAAAAACCCCTAAAATTATCCAACTACTCATTTGTTGTGCATTCGTTTTTGGCAATCTTCTGTGACTGGCATCTCTCTCCTCTGACGGTTGTTGAGCGATTTCTTTCGGGAAATCTGGTTTGATTTCAACTTCTGGAGCTGGTACTGGATCTCCAGGCATTTCATACATGCCTGTAAAACCGACTGTCCCCTCTGTTTCAACCGATCGAACCTCTGTCCCGTATACAACCAAGGGTGCATAACATTGAATAAGTAACATACTCAGGCTTAGTATGTATTTTTTTTTACGATTCATTTCCCTCCTCCTATAACCTTTCTTACATAATAGTAATTATCATTACTTTCTGCATAAATAAGATTAACGTAGCTCAAAAAGAAAAGAAATTCATATTTTTCACTAACTAGTGAAGTGGCTTGTTCCCACTTTCACTATGTGACTTTGATAGATTCGCTCCTTTAGTTGCACAACAAAAAATCGATGAAGAACCGCGGAGATCAGTTAATCTCTTTAGTTACTTCATCGATTAACGTCGTTTTTTGCTTCTTACAGCATACTATTGAGTAAAGGATTCAACTGAGTAAAAATGTTGACCCAATCATTTCTATTAGGGACTCGATTGATCAACAAATAGTCCTTGTTCAACTGGTAATCCAATAAATAAGGACGATAATTCGTTACGATCAAATCAACATGCTCAACGTTCAAACGTTCTTCTGTCAATTCATGTAACGGAACAAACAGCACATGATGCTGCTTCGACAACAGTTGATTGGCTTGGACTTTGATCAACTGAACGAGTAAATGATTACCTTCCAAAAGAAACAACACTGTTTTCTTAGGTGAATAATAAGAGAACAAGATTTCTGTATACATCGTTAAACTTGCTATGATATCTTCTAAATATTTCTCTGAGAAAGACAGCAATGGTTGATTTTTTTGAATAAATTGTCGATTTTTCTCATAGGCTAAACCATAGAGACCTTTGATGATAATAATTTCTTCATTTAATAATTTATTCAGTATTGGTGCCATTTCATTATTGATTTTCCTCCCCAGAAAAAAGGCAGAAAGAAAGGTGGATAATATAGGATTAGTCTTACGGTCGATGTTGAATAATTGGAAGTAAGATTCAATCACTGGATCTATTTCAGGCCACTGATTATACTTCTCCAAAAAGACAGTCTCTTGCTCGATATGATCAATTGTTCGTTTGCTAATTATGATCAAAAAAAGCCAAATGATTTCATCTTGATGGATCGAAATACCATACTCCTTTTTGATCAGTGGAATCAATTCGGACATCAATAAAAAATCTGTCTCATTGCTAAAATCGATCTCTTTTATCCTACGAGGTAAAGAGATGATATGCCCATTCTTGTTTCTGATCATCGTGATATACAAACAGTAATAAAATCCTGTGACCATGATCCCTGTACCTATCTCATACTTACCAAGACGCTCACCTAACTTATCCAAAAACATTTGGTGGATTCTTTCCGGGGGATAGACCGTATACGGTGTTGGTTCTCCTTCATAAAAAAAATCAAAAAAAAACTTGCGGATATTTCCTTCTTTTCCCACAAGGTCCACTGGTTTTAAGCTAAGTGAAAGCTGATATTCTTTTAAAACCTCTTTGATTTGAGCGACTGATCGTAGCATCGTACTTTCTGAATAATTATAGCGATCAGCTAATTCTCCGACAGATACTAGCTCTCCATAAAAAATGTCACTGATAATTTCAAACCAAATCTCCGATTGTAACAATGCTTCTTTGTCTTCATGATACAGTCGTCGATTTTTTTCTTTAAAAAAATAGCCAGTGGTATTTGACTCAAAAATCGCACTCTCTTCAAAGTAATTTTTCAGTTCACTGACATCTTTTAGGATCGTACGCTTAGAAACACCAAGTTGTTGTGACAATCCGACAATCGTAAACATATTCTGTTGTTCGATCACATTTAAAATCCGCATCCACCTTTCTGTAATCGTATTTGTAATAAATTTTAACTGTAACTCTCGCATTTTTCACACCTCTTTTGCTTTTTATATCTATTCTAAAAAAAATAGATTGTAAACATGTATATCAAAAAATATGTGAAAATACTAATAATAAATAAGTGAATAAACTAAAAAATAACATACTTATGATGGCTTTCCATAACGCGTTGACAAGTTTAAACATATCGTGCTATACTCACTTTAACAAATTGAAGGAGGTCACTATGCGAGAAACATTTTTAGCGTTATTACGCGATTCCACGCCCCTATTTACGACATTACAAGAAGAAAATCGTCAAGAAATCGTCAGTTTGCTAGTAGAAAAAGGTGGTTTAAGTGTGACAGAAATCACAGAAGAAATGTCTATTTCTCGCCCCGCTATTTCTCATCATTTAAAATTGCTTTTACAAGCAGGGATTGTGTATGTCGAAAAACGTGGCAAAGAGCGGATCTATTATTTAGATGTTGCTTGTATCAAACGTAATTTGAAAGGATTTATGCAACTATTAGAAAAAATATAAAAAGGCTTCGGCCTTTCTTTTTAAATAAATAGGTTCATAAGTTCGAACATATAAATATATTAAAAGGAGAAAACGCATGATCAACCAACTTTTACAGAATCAACAACATTTTTTTGAAACAGGAAAAACAAAATCAATCGACTTTCGATTAGCCCAATTAATCAAACTGAAACAGGCGATGCAAGAAATAGAGATTGAATTGACACAAGCATTATTCAAAGATTTGCGAAAACCAGCACACGAAGCATATGTCACTGAAATTGGTGTTGTCTATCAAAGTATTTCTGAGATGATCAAAAAATTAAAGAAATACGCTAAGCGAAAAAATGTTCATACACCGATTTATATGTGGGGGAAAAGTTATCTTGAGTATGAACCTTATGGACAAGTGTTGATCATTGCTCCTTTCAATTACCCATTTCATTTAGCTATTGAACCACTGATTGGGGCAATTGCGGCAGGGAATACGGTGATTTTAAAGCCAAGCGAATTAGCACCAAATGTGGCTAAAGTTCTGACAAAATTGATTCATTCAACTTTTGACAAAACATACATTGCCTCGGTCGAAGGCGGTGTGGACGTAACGACTGAATTACTCGCACAAAGATTCGATTATATCTTCTTTACTGGCAGTGTCCCAGTAGGAAAAATCGTAATGCAAGCTGCCGCAAAGAATTTGACACCCGTCACTTTAGAATTAGGTGGCAAGAGTCCCGCGATCGTCGATGATACTGCTAATTTAAAAGTGGCAGCAAAGCGCATCGTTTGGGGAAAATTGCAGAACAACGGACAAACTTGTATTGCGCCAGATTATGTTTTAGTGTCCCGTAAACGAAAAAACGCATTGATCAAAGAAATGATTATTGCCACGAAAGAATTTTATGGTTCTGATATCCGAAATAACACAGACTATGGCAGGATCATCAATGATCGCCATTTTATCCGATTGCAACAGATGTTAGAAGCTGACCACTCCTTTGTCGTATTTGGCGGTGAAACAGATCGGGAAGATTTATATATTGAACCCACAATTTTGGATTTACCTAGTCATGATGCCGCAACCATGCAAGAAGAAATCTTTGGGCCGATCTTACCAACCTTGACTTTTGATACCATCGATGATGCGATTTCTCAAGTTAAACAGTATGAAAAACCTTTAGCACTATATCTATTTACAACATCGAATCGGAAAAAAGAACAGCTCATGACCGCTATTTCATCAGGAAATGTGACGGTCAATGATGTTCTGAAACATATTGCCAATCCTCATTTACCTTTCGGTGGTGTAGGAGAATCTGGTATCGGTGGCTATCACGGAAAATATAGTTTTCTTACCTTTTCTCATCAAAAAGGAGTCTATGAAAATCGTTTAACCTTCAATGTTCCTGGATTATTCCCACCTTATTCAAATCGATCGTTGAAACTTTTAAAAAAAATACTGAAATAAAAGGAGAATTCAATGCTATTATCAAAAATCACTTTACCAAATCAAACAATCTTAAAAAATCGAATCGTCAAATCTGCAATGAGTGAAACACTTGCCGACAAAGAAAATAACCCAACTGAAAAACATATTCATCTTTATCACCGTTGGGCTCAAGGCGGTAGTGGACTTTTAATTTCAGGAAATGTCATGGTCGATCGTGATCATTTAGGTGAACCTGGAAATGTTGTTATAGATGAAAATACAGATAAATCAATTTTAAAAGCCTGGGCCAAAGCTGGAACAGAAAACCATACAAAATTTATTTTACAAATCAATCATCCCGGCAAACAGTCACCCAAAACAATGAACTCACAACCGGTTGCCCCTACTGCTCAACCGATAGGTGAAGAACTTCAAGGATTTTTTAATCCTCCAAGAGAACTAACTACTAAAGAGATCAAAACACTGGTGGAACAATTTGTCACAGTTGGTAAAATAGCGGAAGAATCTGGTTTTTCTGGGGTACAGATCCATGGTGCACACGGCTATCTCATCAACCAATTTCTTTCTCCAGCAGATAATCAGCGAACCGACCAATACGGTGGTTCTTTGGAAAATCGGATGCGTTTCCTTCTTGAGATCTACCAAGGGCTAAGAGAAGCCACTACACCTGAATTTATTGTTGGTTTAAAACTTAATTCCACAGATTTTACTGCTCAAGGGTTTAGTGAAGAAGACTCGCGTCAAGTTATTTTAAGAATGGCGGAACTAGGGATCGATTTTGTTGAGATTTCTGGTGGTAATTACGAAAAAACAAAATTCATGGAGGTTGGGGAAGGGGCATTTTTCCTTGATTTTGCTAAAGATATCCAACAGCAAGTGACAACCCCAATCATTCTAACTGGTGGACTGACACAACCAGAAACAATGGAAGAAGTAATCACTAAAGAAAAAATTGCGATGGTTGGACTAGCACGAGCACTAGCAATGAATCCAGAGTTGCCAAATCAACTAGCAGAAGGACATGCTCAATCCATTCAGTTACCACGTCTAACGACACATCTGAAAAATCTCGACAAAAAAGCTGGGAGCATTATTAGTCTTTCTTATTATGAACAACAAATGAATCGCTTAGCGACTGGTAAAGAAGCTAAATTTACAACCAACGCTTGGTCACCGCTTCTTGATGCAATGTTTAGACATGGTCTAAACATTCTAAAACCAAGACGCAGATGATGGTTGCTAGTCAATCAATAAAAAGAAAATCCGTTCGACTTTCTGTTTCTTAGTCGAACGGATCTTTTTTTGATGCAACACAGAAAAACTTGTTAGTTACCTCCTAAACGGATTATCTGATCAATAAGAAGATGATATTTTTCAGCTATTCTTTTTGACCAGATAACATGAAAGAGCAAACCGATGAGATTCGATAAAACAGACTGTTCATATTCGTTACATTTCTTGTATCAAAATGACTCACATCTATTTCTCTTAAATTGCGCATCTGGGTAAACATACGTTCCATATTTGTTACTTGACTCGTATCTAAATACTCCATTCCTTCAATTGTTTGGACATTTCGTAAATTTTTCAAAAAATCCTTGGTTATGTTCCCCCTGCTCAGCATTCGATAAGACACTATTTCTTGTTCCAATCAAACTTCCCCGTAATTCGATCCTCCCCGTGATAACGATGCCGTTGATCATTTCTTGATTCGCGGACGTATGATTAAAATAATCCGTCGCTCCATATCGACCACCAACATTATTTTCCTCATCGAAGATGCCAGAACTTAGAGTCAGTGTCCCAGAAGCATCGACTGTCCATGGAATCGTTCCTAATTGACCAGATTCAACGACTGCAGGATCAAACCCTTCAGTCTCATTAACAAACGCTTCTACATCGCTTTGCTCAATAGTCCACTCAGGCGCTTCTATAAGTTCAGTACTTATCTCCGCTCCCTCATAGAGCCTATCATTTTCAATTTCTTCAAATTGAGAAAACTCTTCTATCCCGTTTTCTTGCGGAATATTATTAAAATGGAACACATCGTCTTTTAAAACCAATTCGTCATTGCTATGTGCTTCTGGTGATTCCTCCGATTCTACGTGAATCGCAATTACTTGCCCAACTGGCAAAAGCATCATCATCATCACAACATTGAAAATCAAAAGTTGTTTTTTCCACAAACCTTTCTTTTTCATGTAGCCACCCACCCTAACTCTATATAAGTGAAAGAATTTGTCATTAATAGCTTATAGCCTACTCAAATAAACAATATATCTTAATCATGTATCTAATCTCTCAGCTATTAATAAAAAAGCTCTCTCTTTTTCAATAATATATCACCTCATTTAATCTTAATCCATTTATTATTTTTTTCTAATTCAGAAAAATTACTGTACTCACGCCTATTTCCCTGATATAAAAGAATGATTAAGTAAAAATAAAATAACGTTTGAAAGAAAAGATAAAAACAGCTCAAACCCTTACTTAGAATGAACTAAAAGCAAAAATTACATTATACTAAAAAAACACATCTTTATAACCATTAAGACAATGTGATGCACAACCTGAGATCCACTCCAATTCCCCTAAAAAAAGATATTTATTCCTCAAAATAAACCGAATCCCTTTTCAACTGTTCCTTGGATTATTGGAAGACAAAAAAAACTGACCTAATTTCTTAGATCAGCAAGTCTATCGATACAGTTGATTATAAATGGTTGGTTTCTTACAATTTTTTTGAAAAATCAATGTTTAAATTTTTGAAGTAATGAAAAATAGCAACTCAACCTTTAAGAAATTGATTATTCATTGCCTGTAAACTTAATTGATCGATAGCCAGTGCTTGTTTCAAATAAGTTTGGATCGACCCGTATTCCTTTTCTACCACTTGATAAAAACGGTCCAAGTAACTACTGTCCACATTCAACGCAACATCTAAAGCAGCTAGATTCCCCTCAGTCAAGTGGACTTTTTTTGCTTGCGCCAAAATCAACGCATTTTCTTTTTTACGTAGTTCATTCGTACGTAAATAATCGACATAGATTGCCTTGCGAGGAACGTCTAATGACTCTAATATTAGTAAGGCTGCGATCCCCGTTCGATCTTTCCCAGCAAAACAATGGAATAAAAGACTTTCCTCTTGATCCAAAGTAAGTACTTCTTGGAAGAAACGAGCATACCCTTTCTGCGAAGTCGGATTCAATGCGATATCTTCATATATTTTTGTCATATAGTTCGTAGCTTTTTCAGGTGAGCCGATTTTCACAAAATCTTCCAGCCCAGCGCCTTCGTCTGCCACATCTTTCATGATGTCGATATGGATATATTTCGTCTGTGGAACCGTTTTATCTGGTCGAGCCTGAATTTCATCTTCGCCGCGTAAATCAACGATTTTACTTAAACGATAGGTGGTTTCTAAATGTCTAGCATCTTCTTCTGTCAAACTAGATAGTTCACCTGAACGCAAGAAAACATTTGTTAAAACTTCTTTGCCATTTCTATTTTTGATGCCACCGATATCGCGAAAATTTGTGATTTTTACCATTTCTGCAATGACCTTCCTTTTCCTATATTTTAGGATCGTTTCCACTTAGTTCCTCAGAAGCGGTTGCGTACTGCATCTGAAAGAACCACCAAAGATCCTTGTCAATTTATAGTCAATATACTCGACTGTGATTCCTCGTTTCTCTAATTCTTCACCAATAAAAGTAAATTCTGGATCTGTGATATACGTTGTCTCGTTGATCGGCAGTCCGTTCGTCGCCAATCGAGAGGCTTGTGCTAAAGACACCTCTACCCGATCCCAATGGCTTAACTGTTCTGGGATACCATTTAGGAACGCTTCTTCACACACGATCATCAATCCATCTTTGACAAGGCTTAATGCGCAGTCTAAATGCAGGATCGTCGGATGAAGTGGCACTTCGATCACTTTGTAGCCGAATCGTTTGACTAGATTTCTTAACCATTCAATACCACGAGTATTGGATGCTAACCCTGAGTTACCTGCAAAAATCGTTTTTCCTAATACTAAAACATCTCCACCTTCTAAGAAAGGCCCTTGGTCTGAATCGATACCTTGCGAAATATCCGGCTTAGGAATAGAAAAATACAAGCAGTCATTCTCATTCGATTCATTCATGAGTAGCTCACGAATCGGTAGAATCTCATTTCTGCGGTGTGGGAGCTTCAATGAGCCTTCAATCAATAGATCCCCGATCGTAAAAAAGGGATCTCGGGTGAAAAAGTTACTGTAGCCATACTCTAGCCCTAGTTTTTTTTCAAAAGAGGTCAACTTTCTTGGTAAAAGGACTTCTACCTCATGTTTTTCTAGTACTTTTTGTAAATTCTTCCGTTCGACTTCCCAAGCTTTTTGTTGTTCTGGGAAAGCTTCACTAAAGTCTTTGCCTATCACTTCAGGCCCACTAAATAATTCATGGTTTTCTTCTGTCAAGAAATCGACACCGGTTAATTTTTTCGTAGGAAAGCCAAATTCAGACTGTGCTAAAACGACCCGTTTTAGCGGTGCAAACTCGCTTTTCACAAAAATATGATCCATCGTTTCTGCTCCTCCTCGATTTGTTCGAATCTTTACAGGAAATAACATGCGAAACCAACCAAAAATATTAAAACAATCAAAGCAATCATTGGTTCGACCCATGTTTTTTTCGAAGAAAGAAAGACATTTTTCTTATTTTTTACAAATCCCCAACCAAACTCTCTAGGGAGTTGTACTTCTAATATCATCCCACCTGATAAAGGCAAGAGTGCCACTTTATATCTGGATTTTGCAAACAAAAACAATGACATAAAATAAAGACCGAACTGGATGATTTTGATCAATCGAATGATTTGGATATTTTTGATTTTTCTCACTATTTCTCTCCTTCTATCCTAGCGGTTATCGGCTAACAATAACACCCTTTCTCTTTTTCTTAGGATATTTTTTAATTATTTGGTTAAAAGAGCGTTCTATTCTGTTACCTCTGCTCCCCAACCTCCACTATCTGCCAGAAGCAACTTTTTTTACTATAACATGAGTTGACTTCGTCTAGATCAAACCGATCATAATCGTTGGTTTTGGACTCATAACCTACAAAATCTCTCACTAAATAGCCCACATCCAGTCGATTGGAGGTGAGCTATTTTCTACCGAATTATTTCATTTCTACGCTTTCACCATTAGTCGCAATCACTTTTTGATACCAGTAAAATGATTTTTTAGGCGAGCGGGCCAGCGTTCCTTTGCCCTCGTCATCTCGATCGACATAGATAAAGCCGTATCGTTTACTCATTTCACCAGTTCCTGCACTGATCAAATCAATACAGCCCCAAGAAGTATAACCAATCAAGTCCACGCCATCATCGATTGCTTTCCCCATTTCTTGGATATGTTGGGCGAGATAATCGATCCGGTAGTCATCGTGGATCGAGCCATCTGGTTCAATTTTATCGACAGCCCCGAGTCCATTTTCTACGACCATCACTGGGATTTCATAGCGAGAATAGATTTGATTCAAGGTATATCGCAACCCGACCGCATCAACTTGCCAGCCCCATTCGCTTGTTTCAAGATACTCATTAGCCACCCCGCCAAATAAATTGCCGCCACTTTTATCTGACCGAGTATTTAAATCATCTGCAATACACGTACTCATGTAATAACTGAACGTATAATAATCGACAACGCCTTCCTTCAAGAATGCCAAATCCTCTTCTGTGATATCCACTTCGATTTTTTCTTTTTCAAAGTAGCGTTTCATGTAATAAGGATAGGCTCCTTTGACTTGGACATCGCCACAGAAATAATTTAACCGGTCATTCATTTGTTGCGTCTTCAATACATCTAATGGATGACAGGTTTTAGGATACATCGTGATATACGCCAACATACAGCCGATCTGAAAATCAGGATTGATTTTATGTCCAGCAATCACCGCTCGAGCAGAAGCAAGGAAGACATTGTGTAAGGCTTGATATTTTTCTGTTTCCGTATAAGTTCGATTAAATAATCCATTGATTTGTTTGCCATGTTCTAAGACACCAAAATTGATTTCATTGAAGGTCAACCAGTATTTCACTTTGCTTTTGTAGCGTTCAAAAAGTGTCGTTGCGTAACGTTCGTAATACTCGATCGTTCGTTTGTCTAAAAATCCGTCATACGTTTTTCCCAAATGAAACGGTAACTCAAAATGTGAGATCGTCACGATCGGTTCGATCCCATATTTATGTAGCTCATCAAACACTGCATCATAAAATTTCAACCCTTCTTCATTTGGCTGCTCTTCGTCACCATTAGGAAAAATCCGTGTCCACGCAATCGATAAACGATAGGCTTTAAAGCCCATTTCCGCAAATAATGCGATATCTTCTTTGTAGCGATGATAAAAATCAATCGCTGTATGGCTCGGATAGTAATACTTGGTTTCATCGATCACCAAATCAAAGGTACGTCGTTTCCCCATCTCACGATTGCCTGCACGATTGTGATCGCTGATCGAATCTCCTTTACCATTGACAGCCCATGCTCCTTCACATTGATTTGCCGCTGTTGCGCCACCCCATAAAAAATTCTTCGGAAAACTCATCAGTCATTGCCCCTTTTCAGTTTGATATGATAGCCTTACTGTTATTTTATTATTGAGTATAAAAAAAGACCTAATCAACCACCTAAAAAGGCCGTTGATCAGGTCTAGCTTAACTGAATAATCACTATCCTATCTAAAAAGATACTATTTTTTGTAAACGTTGTCAAACATTGATTTATTCGTCATCTTCAGCCAATGCAACAATCACTTGGTTCACATTCAAAATATTCTCTGCACCAGAGCGAACATATTCCGGCGCCGATCCAACCATTTGACTATTGATAAACTCGATGACCATTGGCATATTCATGCCCGCATATAATTCGATCGCTTCGCCTTCCATGATCAATTGGACAATACTATTGGCTGGCGTCCCGCCCATCAAATCACAAAAGACAACATAGTCTTCCAACGAAGAAACCACCGCAAGAAATTTTTCTTTGAAATCCTCTGTTCCTTCTTCCGGCAATAAAGGCACTGTATGAATATGAGCTTGTGGCCCCATGATCATTTCGGTACTTGCCTTTAGTCCTTCACAAAGTTGTCCGTGACTGACAAGAACTAACTGTTTGCTCATTTTCAACACCCTCCTATTTTGAGATCACACCTAAAGCGGATAAAACGACACAGATAATCAAGACGATAAAAATTGCTCTTGTTGATGTCATATTCTTTTTGCCTAATAACCAATAGACACCGCCAACGATCGCTGCTGGTAATAGTTTAGGAAGGATCATATCAATATTATTTTGCATGTTCATCGTCACATCACCAATGCTCGGCGCCCAGGAAACTTTCACATTCACCATTGTAGCAACTAATGCACCTACCATAAACACCCCTAACAAGGTTGCGGCATCTGTGAGCGCTGTTAATCGTGATTGCATCGTGGTCACTAAAGAAATCCCTTCTTTGTAAGCAAATTGCAATTGTTTCCAACGAAAGACCATGACTGCGATTTGTGCTACTATCCAGATAAAAATACCCGCGGGGTTCCCATTGATCGCCATATTTGCGGCTAATGCCCCAAAAATGGTCGGGATCAATGCGGCGAAAATGGAATCGCCAATTGCGGCGAAAGGTCCCATCAATCCAGCTTTCATCCCAGAGACAGTTTCTTTTGCAGCAATGCCCTCTTTTTCTTCAATTGCTAAATCGATCCCGGTAATGATCGTGTTGAAAAAGTTAGAGGTATTAAAAAATTGTGTATGAGTCTTCATTATTTCTTTTAATTCCGGCGTATCATCTCCGTAGATTTTTCGCAATTGTGGCAGGATCGTATAGAGATAGCCTGAACCTTGCATCCGCTCATAATTCCAGCCTAATTGGAAAGTCAACAAGCTTCGGCGGTTGATTTGTGTAAAGTCTTCTTTCGTTAACTTGTAATTAGATTTCGTCATCTTCGATTTCTCCTTCCTCAGAGGTTGTATGGGGACTTGCTACTTGCTGGTTTTCTGTTCGTTGATTGTTTTTATAGCTGATCGCTGCTAAAGAGAAACCGATCATTGCTACTGCCAACATCGGTAATGAATTGAAGGTTGCTGGCAAATCTTTGACGACACTTGCGACACTCGTGCCAAGCAACTGGACATTTGAGAACAACGTTGCTAATAAAGCAGTGATCGTAAAACCTAAAATCAGATAAGGAAAATGTTTCTTGACTGGTAAATAACGTAGTAAAATAGCAAAACCGACTGCTGGTAAAACGGCTCCTGCGACAGATAAGCCATCTCCTAACCATTTCAAATCGCCATTTAGCACAGCGACGACGTTTTCGACTAGTCCGCCACCAAATGCTAAGGCTAAAAAGACGGGGATCAAACGTGACAAGGACCAAGGAAGAGCACCTAATAAATAATTGCGTTCAATTGCTTTATAATTCATTGTTTCGACATGTTGGTCGATACGATGAGCGAAGTACGTATTCGCAAATCGAGCTAAAATATCCAATTGGATCATTAAACTAGCGACAGGAACTGCAATAGCTGCAATTGCCTGTTCTGGATTCATCCCTAATGAGATGGAAAAAGCAGTCGCTAGTATCGTTCCGGAGTTTGCATCGATCCTTGAAGCACCGCCAAATGTCCCAACACCTAGAACGGTCAATTGCATACTACCACCGATGATCAATCCAGCTTGTAAATCCCCCATGACTAATCCGGTGAACAAACCGGCAAAAACGGGGGCACTCATTGAGGAATAAATTTGTAGTTCATCTAAAATCTGATAACCTGCATATAAAGATAATAATAAGATTTGCCACCATTGAATGGACATCTACTTAACCCCCTTATTTATTCAAAAGACTCATAAAATCTTCTGACTTATCACTTGGTACCATTTGTGCGGTCAAATGGACCCCACGCGCATTTAACTGTTTGAAATCCTCAATATCCTTTTCCACCACATTAATCGATTTGGTGATTGATCTGGTTTCATTTGTCTGAGACATATTCCCTACATTGACTTCCTTGATCGGCACGCCTCGTTCAACAAGTTTCAATAATCGATCAGGTTTTTTTGCGACGATCAGTAAGCGTTGGGAGTCATATTTCCCAGCGAGAATATTCTCTGCGGCTTTTTCAATCGGTAAGACACTTAACTTTACTCCTGCTGGTGTGGCTAATTTCAAGCCACTTTTTTCTACTGTATTCATTGCGACCTCATCATCTACAACTAATATCCGAGTAATCGACAACTTCGTTACCCAAAGATTCGCGACTTGCCCATGGATCAAACGTCCATCGATTCTTACACCAATAATTGCCATTGTTCATTCTCCTTTACAAATAAATTGTTCATTCTCAAACTAAAGGTAACGCTTACATTATTCGCCTGTTTTTTGATACCAAGGTGTCGCTGTCTGATTGATTACTTGATTCAAGTTCTCAATATTCTGTCTACCTTGTGTCCGTAACCATTTGACGGCTCCTTCTTTCCCAGCATCTACATAAGCTTTGACGCCATCTTTCCAAGTCGCTCTTCCGCACAAGACACCATTGAAGGTGGAACCTGACTCATGAGCAAAGACTAGCGTTTGTTGGAATAATTCAGAAGATACACCCGCACTCAAGAAAATGAATGGCAAGTGAGTCGCCTCGCTTTGCGCCTTGAAAAAGTCAGCTGCTTCTTTTTGACTATAGACGATTTCCTTGTCACCAAAACCTTCGACAAAGTTCATATTGACTGGTACTTCGACTTTCAAAACATCTACTTGGTAACGAGGATTGGAAAATTCTCTCATCATTTCAATCACTTTATGCGGTTTGACCTTTGCATACTCACGTGAAGCGCTATCATTTATTTTCGCATCATAAGATAGCAGTTCTAAATAAAACGGTCGATCCTCTCCTGCGCATTCACTTCCTAGACGTTCAATAAAAACGTGTTTCAAATGATTGATTTTTGGATCTTCATCAACGTCATAATAAAGTAAAAATTTCACTGCATCTGCTTGTTCTTCTTTTAATCTCAAGGAAGACCAGTCTCCTAATAGATCCGGTAACCGTCCAGGAGTCGATACATCATATCCCGTTTTTTCATACGCCAAGAGCAAACCAGCGGATTGATCACGTACTTTGGCAGCGGGCAAACCATATTCAGGATCTAATAAAATAGCTGAAGCATAGGGCGTCAACTCACTAGAAACCAACGCTTTGTACTCAATCAATTGTTCATCTGTGGGTGTTTCTCCTAAAGCCGACAGCATTTTCTTCAATGCTCCCCGCTGATCGATTGCTAATGCACTGATGATGCCGTCTTTTGTTGCTAATTGTTCCATCGCTTTTTTCTTATTTGGTGTCATCGTTTTTATTGACCTCCTTGTTATTCATTTTGGTACTCATGGATCGTCACACCTTTGACTACTCGATTCACCGTTCCTGTCGGTGAAGGTGTGTCAGGCGTATTACCAACTTTGATCGACATCTGAAGAGCAATGATTTGTGCGGTCAAAATCATCACTACGGATAGATAGGCATCGGGTAATTCTAGCGCGGCTGGTTCTAGGAAAAAGTTTGCTCCAGAAAAGTCTCTTTGCGTCGATTGAGCAATGGCTAACACCTTTGCAGCAATAGCATTGCCATTGATTTCTTCCAAAATATCTAAATCATAGTTGCGTGTGTACGCTTGGTTCGTCACAAACCCGATCACTAAAGTTTGCTCATTGACAAAGGATTTTGGTCCATGACGGAAACCCATCGAAGAATCAAAGATCGTCGCGATTTTCCCAGCCGTCAACTCTAAGATTTTCAGCTGTGCTTCCCTTGTGGCACCAGCCAAGCTACCTGAGCCAAGATATGCAACCCGATTGAATGGTACTGCTAACACTTGGATCAGTTCTTGCTCTCTTTTCAGAACATCTTTGCCGATATGGCTCAAGGATGTGACATACTTTTGTTTTGTTTCTTGGTTCGTTTGATCAAACAGCCAAAGGGCACTCAATAACATACATGTAAAGCTACCTGTCATGGCAAAGCCAGCGTCATTTGCTTTTTTTGGCATCAACAACAAGAAATGTTGCGATTGTTTACGTGCGACTTGTGCTAATTTTCCTTCTTCTGCACACGTAATCACTAAATGGAACAACGTATCCACAACTTGATCGGCAATTTTGACTGCTGCCAGACTTTCCGGACTATTGCCACTTCTAGCAAACGAAATCAATAACGTGGGTTGATCAGGAAACAAATACTCTCTTGGAGAAGCAACAATATCGGTCGTACCAAAACTATGAAAAGCAAACCGTTTGGTGTCTCCATGCTCATTCAAGTAAGGAACAAGCGTATCACCTACATATTGAGAAGAGCCTGCACCGGTAAAGATGACTTGGATTTGTTGCTTGTTTGCCTGTTTTTCAAGTGCATCAAAGAAAAGGGCTAATTCATTTTTCTTCTCTTCTAAGATTTCCACAACCTCTTCCCACAGATCTGGTTGTTGTTTGATTTCTTCTGTAGTGATCCTTGCACCTATTTTTTCTAATTCATCCTTCGACAGTTCAAACATGTTATTTTCCTCCTAGATTACTCCGAACATGACGGATCTTATAATGGAATTGGTCTGCTCTGGCGACACTATCTGTGTATTCGATGATCTCGTTTTTGCTATTGAAGGTCGTCCGTTTCAAATGTAAAATTGGTGCCCCATCGCATATATGCAGTAATTCGGCATCATTTGCGTAAACAATACTGGCATAGAATTCTTCTTCTGCCACTTGGACATGTTGATCAAAATCTTCCAGAAAAACATCATACAAAGGCTTGCTTTCCAAAATCGGCAAATCAAGGCCAAGAAACAGTTTTGCTGGTAAATAAGACCGTTCAACCATCAAAGGGACATCATCCGCTAAACGTAGCCGCTTGATTTTGAAGATTGCTTCTCCTAGATTGAGATTCAATCGTTCAGCCAACTGCTTTGTCGCTGCTTGTTTTTCAAAAGCTAAAATAATCGTTTTCGGTGTACGCCCCAATGCCAACATTTCTTCTGTGAAGCTGTAAGCACCTGCTAAACTCGCTGCTTGATGCGATAAGTCACTGACAAACGTTCCTTTTCCATGTTTTTTATAAATATAGCCAAGTGTTTCTAATTCCTGCAATGCTAATCGAACCGTCGTCCGACTCACACCATAGTACAGACATAACTCCCTCTCAGACAGCAATTTATCATGCGGGATCATTTCTGCTTCAATTCGTTTCTTTAGTACATCAACTAGTTGATAATATAACGGTTTCCCTTTACGAGAATTTTCCATTTCTTTACCCCTTCCAACTGGTTATAACCACAAGACAATCGTAAAGTAATAATAACTACCTGTCAACATAAAAATCGCTTAAAAACCGCTATATAACAACGTTTTCACCAACTATATATTAAAACATTTTAAATACCTCGAAAATACCACTTAAAATAAAAAAACAGCATAAACTTCATAAAAAGAAGCATAAGGCTTAGCCTTAAAAAGCTTGTTTATCCTAGAAAATTTATAAAATAATGAACAAATCCAACGGTTCTTTTTCTTGCATTCCGCTAAATTCCAATGAAAAATAACAAAAAAAAAGAAACACTTCATTTCCCACGTCTAGGCGCTCAAAGTGTTTCTCTTTTGCTATTTCAAGATGACTAATCAACTAGCGACTAATCTTATTTTGCCAAGAAGAAGCTGTCTTCCTCAATACTCCATTTAATTCCTCAATGTTGTTTCTCCCTTGTTCAGCTAGCCATTTTATTGCTGCCTGTCTCCCTTGATCCACAAAAGGTGCCACACCATCTGCCCATGTAGCTCGCCCACATAAAACGCCATTGAACGAAGAGCCAGCGTTTTTGGCAAAATGCAACGTTTCTTGGAATCCTTCGGCACTGACACCTGCACTCAGAAAAATAAACGGTAAGTCAGTGGCTTGGCTTTGCTCGATAAACAAAGCGGATGCTTCTTGCTTGGAATAAATGATTTCTTTTCCAAAACCTTCAACATAAGTCATATTGACAGGTACTTCTACCTTCAAGACATCTACGTTGAACCTAGGCTCTGAGAAAATCTTCATCATTTCAATGACTTTTTTCGGTTTGATCTTGGCATATTCTTTGGAGGTCGTATCTGGGATCGTTGCATCATAAGATAGCAATTCTAAAAAGAAAGGAAGATCTTCCGCCAGACATTCTGAACCGATTCTTTCTACATATGCCTGTTTCCGTTCATTGACTTCTTCGCTTTCGTCTACATCATAGTAAAGCAAGAATTTGCAGCCATCTGCTCCAGCTTCCTTTAGTCTTTTGGCTGACCAAAAAGCTAAGGTATCTGGCAAACGTCCAGGTATCGTTGTATCATATCCTGTTTTCTCATAAGCCAACAATAGTCCAGCTGTCTTAGCGCGTTTTTCAGCAGCGGGCAACCCATATTCTGGATCTAAAAGAATCGAAGAAGCAAAAGGTGTCAATTCTTCGGACACGAGTTCTTTGAAATGGATCAAATCATCCACTTTGACCTCCTCTTGATGTCTCGCCATCATTTTTTTCAATGCGCCTCTTTGGTCAATCGCTAAAGCCCCGATGATCCCGTCTGGATTACTCATGTTTACCAATGCTTGGTATTTCCCCTCTGATACTTTCCTCATTTTTTCAACATCCCTTCTAACTTAGAATCAATCAAGCCAACAATTTCTTCTTGAGTGGAAGCAGTGATAAATGCTTGTTTAAAGCCTTCATCCATCAACATTCGTGCCATTTGTGAAAGAAGCGCCAAATGACTGGTTCCTGCTTCTGCAGCTGGAATAAACAACGCAATCACATACTTGATCGGTTGACCGTCTAAACTATCCCAGGCGACTGCATTCGTTAATTTCAAAATAATGATCGTTGGTTCTTCTATACTTTCACTTTTCGCATGAGGGATCGCAAAGCCATCCATCATACCAGTCGTACCTTCTGCTTCGCGTTGTTTCAAGCCGATTTCGACCGCCTGTTCATTGGTCGCTTTACCTACCTCAACGATTTTTGTTGAAAGAAACGCAAACACCGCTTCACGAGTATTCGCCGCCACATTGGTATAAACAAATAAATTTTCCATCAAATGAATCCTCTCCCTTTCACACACTCAGTGACTTTCTTTTTTGAACCAAGCCTAGTAATACTCCCCCTACAATAGAACCAGCAAGAATCGCAAGAATCCAAAGTAAGCCATGCGTCACTACTGGTAAAACGAGAAATCCGCCATGGGGTGCTGGTACTTGCACGCGAAAGAAATAGGTCAATACAGCGGCGATCGACGAACCAAGCATCATGATTGGCAAGACACGAAGCGGATCTTTTGCCGCAAAAGGAATCGCACCTTCCGTAATATGTGTTGAGCCTAGAATGAAATTCACTAGACCAGCATTCTTTTCGTTTGGCTCGAAGTATTTCCCAAAAAGCAAGACCGCAAAGCCAGTAATCAACGGCGGAGCAATACAGGCTGCAGAAACTCCCGCCATAAAGCTAGTATTTCCTTGTGCTAACAGGGCAGTTCCAGTAACGTAGGCTGCTTTATTGATCGGCCCCCCCATATCGAATGCGCACATACAACCGACGATCACCCCTAATACTAAAGGGCTTGAGTTTTCAAACCCTGCTAGAAAATCCATCATTCCTTCATTGATACTAGCCATCGGTCCTGAAATGACTGTCATGATCAATCCAGTAATCAACACCCCTAGTACGGGATATAAGAAAATTGCCTTTAAACCATCTAGTGTTTTAGGCAAAGGTTGTAACGCTTTTATTAATCCCAACACCACATATCCTGCCAAGAAACCTGAGATAATTCCACCTAAAAAACCTGTACCACCATCTGAGGCAATCAATCCGCCGACAAACCCCACAACCAATCCAGGACGTTTTGCAATTCCTTCAGCAATAAACGCGGAAAGGACCGGCACCATCATACTCATTGCAAAACCACCGATTCGATTCAAACTCGCAGCAAATTCATTGTATTGCGCATTGGCAGGATCGGCAGAATAAATCCCCCATAAAAAAGAAATGGCGATCAAGACTCCCCCACTGACAACAAAAGGCAACATGTGGGAAACACCATTCATCAAGTTCTTATAGATGCTGTGACCAACACTCTGTTGTGCATGTTGTTTTTCCTTATCTCCTTCTGCCATTTCGATTTTTTCAGAAATCACTCCTTCACCGTTTAAAGCCGCAGCAATCAATTGATCGGCTTCTTTGATCCCTTTCGAAACAGAAACATCAATGATCCGTTTCCCGGCAAATCTTTCAGGCTGAACATCTTTATCCGCCGCAATAATCACTGCTTCCGCTTCAATGATTTCTTGATCTGTCAAACGATTTTCTACCCCTACTTGCCCATGGGTCTCCACCTTGATCGTAATGCCTTTTTTCTTTGCTGCCTGTTCCAGTGCTTCTTGTGCCATATACGTGTGGGCGATACCTGTGGGACAACCAGTTGCAGCAATTAATCGATACTTAGCCATTATCTGAATTCCTCCTTATGAATGGTGATTTGTTTTTTCAACTCTGCGACATCGGTAAAATCAGTCAATCCTTTTTGAAACGCAGTCGAGCTACCCGCAGCTAAACTGTCCTTGAAACAATCCGCACTATTTTCTTCTTTGATCAATCCTGCCAGAAAAGTGGCTAGGAGTGTATCCCCGGCGCAAGCGGTATTAACGACTTTTCCTTGCGGGGCGTTTCCTGTCAAACAATAATTTTCGTTCACATAGATCCCACCCGCTCCACCTAATGACAGCAATACATTTTGTGCACCTGCGGCTAATAGTTTCTTGCAATAGTTTACATATTCCGTTTCTGCTATTTCTTCATCAAACCATTCTGCCAATTCCTGCTCATTCGGTTTCAGTAAAAATGGTTGATACTTTAGACATCGTTTAACGATTTTAGCACTCGTATCTAAGATCAAGCGCACTTGATTCTCATGACAGATTTTACTGATCATTACTAAGATTTCTTCTGGTACACCTCTTGGCAGACTCCCAGAAACACAAAGATAATCTCCAGCTGACAAATGACTGATTGTCTCAAGCAATTCTTCCATCGCTAACTGGTCGATTTCTGGTCCACGATTGACCAATTTATATTCACTTGATTCCTCATTCACTTGTGTAAATACGTTGATGCGAGTCATTCCGGGTATAGAAACAAAATGAGCGTCGATTCCTTCCTTCGTCAAGCATTCCTCAATATAAGCCCCAGTAAATCCTCCGCTAAAGCCCAACGCAGTATTTGGTATCCCGAGTTTTTTTAAAATCAATGAAACATTGACACCTTTCCCATTTGCTTGGATATCATCATCGATTGAGCGGTTCACGACATTCGGTTTGAGTTGTGCCACTTCAATAAACAGATCAATCGCCAGATTCATCGTACATGTATATACGTTAGCCACCTGTATCCCTCCTCACTTTATCTACAGTATGGCCTGTTTTTGGATGTACATGTTTTCTAAATAAGCAAAATTTTAGGTAAATGTTTACAAAATAAAACTCATCTAAGTAAGGGTTTACATCAATGGTAGAATAAAAAGAAAAGGGGGAGGACTAAATGGAAACTAAATTAAGCGAGGCAGAACATTTTTTATGGGAGTATATGATGAATCACATCCAAGAAATCCCAAATCTATCAATTATCAAACTAAGCGAACGAGCCAACGTATCCACCACGACCATCGTTCGTACCATGAAGAAAAAAGGGTACGAAGGCTATACTTCTTTTAAGCATCATTTAAAGGAAAAGAAGAATACCACCATCAATTTTGCTACGGTCGATAAAGTAGATGAAGAAATAAAAACCTCTATTCTAAAAAACGAACAGGAAGTCGTGCGTACCATCAATCTATTGGATACAGGGGTAATCGAAGATGCGATTCAAAAAATCTGGAGTTCACAAAGAATCATTATCTTTGCCAGAGGATTTTCAGAAATGATTGGAGAAGAAATACAAACAAAATTCCAACTACTCGATAAGTATTGTGTCCTTCATACCGATCCAAATATCATCAAAACCGTTAGTCGCAAATTGCACAAAAAAGATGTCGTTCTTTTTATTTCCTTAAACGGTGAAACAGAAGAACTCGTAGCAGCAGCGGAGAATTGCTACCGCGAGGAAATCAGTTCGATCCTGATCACCGCCTCACGGGAAAGTCGCTTGAACCGATTAGCAGAATTATCTTTGATCGGCTTCAAATCCGAAATCTCTTTTTTCCCTGAATATGAAGTCCGCTCTCGCCTGCCACTTTCTGTGATTGCGCGGATCTTGCTGGATTCGTATGCGATACGGGTGAAGAAGGGGGATTGAGGAACAAGTATAAGAAGCATCAATCACCGAAAATGTGAAGTTTTTTCGGTGATTGGTGCTTCTTTACGAAAGAGTTCATTCAATTTTATTTACGTTTGATTCATGACGTTCATCTACATTCATGTCTTGTCATAATGCCAAAACAAAACAAATAATCGAAACTACAACTGTCAAAACAAATTCAACCTTCACTTCCGTTCCATATGTTTGATTCGGTAGATAGATGGCTTTTCGTTCCGATTGATAAGGAATTTTAGGGCGGTTGGGTTGAGCAGATTCAATAAGTATTGATAATAAAATCAGTGTGAAGTAAATAGTATTTTGCTGGGCCGCAAAATAAATACTTGAAGCTAATAAAATTAAACTAGTCCCTTTGAGTATTCTAGCGTAGGTCATTGTTATCTCTCCATTCTATTCTTCTTTTATTTGTAGATTTTCTGTCCTGTTTTCTAACTATTTTCTATTATTTTTATACCTCCATGAGGTTGTGACAGAAGTGTCTAGCTCCGAGAAATAAGCCGAGAAAAACGAAAATTGTTCTTCAAATTTTTGGATTTCTCGGCTTATTTCTGAAGGAGTTACTTCTGGAACACCGTTTATTAAGTTTAAGGTTAGAAACAAAAATGAATTTTATTTTTGTTCCCAATCACTAGATAGGAGGTGAGAACAATTATTTGGCTTACTCGGTTCACCTTCTCTAAAATTCTCATACGATCGATACTTTTATGTATTCATTTTTATTACTAACTAAATAGATGTGGTTCAAATTATTCCTGTTACTAAAAATGATACAATTCTAATTCCAAAATGGAGCAAATCATAAGAACTAAAATCGTGGGAATCAGCGCAAACACCACTTCCGTTCTAGATGTTTGATTCGGTAGATAGATTGAATTTTTTCCCGATTTGTAAGGAGTTTTAGGTTGCTCGGATTGGGTATATTCAATAAATAGTGATAGCATAATCAGTATGGTATAGATCGTATTTTTCATTGCAGCAAAATAGATGCTTAGCGCCAATAAAACCAGTTGGATTATTTTGAATATTCGAATGTAGGTCATCTTTCATCTCTCCATTCTATGTATAAATAGTAACCGATCCCTCTCTACAAATATATATACGTAAAGCACTAAAATATTACTTTAACAAATTAAAATAACTTCCATCTTAATCATATCAAAAAATATCAAAAAAAAATTATTACATTCCTAAAAAGCTGTTTTAACAGCATAATCGTCAACATTTCCCTTCAACCCAAACAACTCTTACGAATAAATAAAAAAACGGAACAACAGGCTGAATGTTTCCATCCACCTGTTATTCCGTATTTACTATTACTTAAATTTAGTTTTTACTCCACAAATGGCTCTTCACCTAGTGCTTGTTGTGCCGCTAAGTTTAGTAAGCTCCATTGACGGTCGTGTCCTGGTTGGAAGAAGAAATCTGCTTCTGCCAAGTCTTCGATCGTTAATTTTTGTTGGATTGCTAGTGCTAAGACATTGCCTTGTGCAGTGATGTCCTTCGTTGATAAAACAGCGCCACCTAGCAATTGGTGCGTAAATGGATCATAGGCTAATTGTACAGCTGCTTTTCCGTTCCCAAATTCTTCTGGTACGAATTTTGGACGGATCGTATCTTCATAGAAGGCTGTTTTGATGGCTACGCCAGCGCGATCAGCTGTGAAGCTGTTCAAGCCACTTGCAGCAAAATGATAGTCAAACACACGTAACGCAGATGAGCCGACTAAGCCACCAAATGGTTTGCTTGGTGTTTGTTCAAATAAGTGTTGAACGACATAGCGTGCTTCTCGACGTGCAACTGTTGCTAATGCGATCGGCACTTTTTTGCCTGCTGGGATCGAATAAGCAAGTGTTGCATCTCCTACTGCATAAACATCAGGTAAGTTTGTTTGTAGGTATTCATCTGTGATGATCCAGCCACGTTCATCTAAATCAACGATGCCTTTCAACCATTCGGTATTCGGTTTGACACCGGCAGCTTGGATGATCAAATCTGTTTCGATCGTGCCACTGTCTGTTTCGATGGCTGCGACTTTACCGTCACCTGTGAAGGCTTTGATATTCACGCCAGTTTTGATGTTCATGCCTTTTTCTTTTAAGTGCGCTTCTAAGATATCTGTCATTTCCTTATCTAAGTAAGTACCTAAAGGACGATCGATCATATCTAATAACGTTACTTCTTTCCCTGCATTCAAGAAAACTTCTGCTGCTTCGATCCCGATGTAACCTGAACCGATCACAGCTACTTTTTTCACTGCTGGGTCTGTCATGCGTTCTTTGATTTTCGTTGCCCAATTATAGCCACGCATCAAATATACATTTTCTAAGTCTGTTCCTGGAACAGGTAATGAGTTTGGTTTAACACCTGAACTCAAAATCAATTTATCGTAAGCATACTCTTCTGTATGTCCATCTTCTTTACGTGTAACTGTAACTGTTTTTTTATCTGCATTGATTGTGTTTACTTCGTGGTTATTTAATATCGCCACATTTGGTTGTGGAAAGTTTTCCGGTCTGAAATTACGGACATCATTCACACTAGTGACTTGATCCTCTAAATATAATTCCATGCCGCATGACATAAATGAAACATAGTCGCCTGCTTCAAACAAGGTGATATCCACATTTTCTCCGTATCTAGATAGTAATTCTAAAATGGATTGATGCCCTCCATGTGATGCACCGACAATAATTACTTTCGTTTTTTCCATTGACAAAACCCTCCTCATAACAATTGTTTAGAATCATTCTAAACAATTTTACGATATCATTCTAAGAATAATAATGCAAATGAAAAGGCTTGCCTAAAAATTTTATTAGTTATTTTAATATTATTTTTTTAATTGTGCTAAAAATGTGCCGATACGTTTACACGCTTCTTGTAGGTCATCCATCCCACTTGCATAAGAGATTCGGATAAATCCTTCACCTTCCGGTCCAAAAGCTGAGCCAGGGATACAGGCAACCTTACCTTGTTCTGCGAGTGCTAAACAAAAATCCCACGAATTCATCTGGATTGTTTCTGGTAAGCGACAGAACAAATAAAACGCACCATCAGGTTGAGAGATTTGAAAACCTAATTCCGTAAGTTGCGGCAATAGATAATCTCGGCGTTCGACATAGCGGGCCTTCATTTTTTCCCCTTCGTCCATACTCGTTGTCAAGGCTTCGACCGCAGCTTTTTGAGAAATCGTTGTGGCAGAAGTAACTAAATATTGGTGGACCTTGATCAATTCATCGATCACTGGTTTTTGAGCAAAGAGAAACCCAATGCGCCAACCAGTCATGGCATGAGATTTAGAGAGTCCATTCACGACGATCGTTTGTTCAGGCAAGTACGTAGCCATCGAGACATGATCTCCCACGTAGTTCAACTCCGAGTAAACTTCGTCACTGATGACAAAGACTGGGTGCTGGCTTAAAACTTCTGCAAGTTTGCTCATTTGCTCCGCAGATAACAATGTTCCCGTTGGATTACTTGGGTAATTCAAAATCACAGCTTTGATTTCGTCTCCGTATTTGGCAAACGCCTCTTCTAGTTGTTCTGGCTGACAAATAAAGCCAGTGTCTGATGTATCGATCGTGATCAATTCGGCGCCTGCTAGATCAACAATTGGTTGATAGCCGGGATATGCAGGTGCTGGGATCAATACTTTATCCCCTTCTTCTAAGACCGCTAATAAAGCTGTCGCGATCGCTTCTGTGGCACCGATCGTTGTTAGTACTTCCGTTTGCGGATCATAAGAAAGACCGTAACGTTCTTTTTGGAAGAAACAAGCTGCTTCACATAATTCTGGTAAACCTCTCATCCCGGTATAATGAGAATAGTTTTCTTTGATGGCTGTGATCCCTGTTTCTTTGACTGCTTCAGGTGTTGAAAAATCTGGCTCACCTAATGTCAATTTGATGATGCCCGGAATGCTTGAGATTTGCTGATCGAACATACGGATCTGCGAGACTTCGATTTTAGCCAGCCTTGGATTAAAACGATGGTGTAGATTCATAGACTTCTCCCCTTTTGGTTACTATCCTTATTTTTTCAGAAAAGTTCCTCGGTGTAAAGGATTGTTTGGTACCATTCCAATCCTTTTTCTAAAACAGCCATGTCGAAATCAAAGGTGGCATCATGCAGGGCTGGTGTATCACCTACACCTAAGAAGAAAAAGACACAAGGATAGTGTTCCGTATAAACACCAAAATCTTCTGCTTGTAAGACAGGCTCAGCCAACTCATGTAATAACTCTGAGTGGGCAAGTGCTGCATACAACTGTTCATCGTTACGTACAGCAGGATACCCATCGTTATAACGAAATGAGATTTTCGCTGGGGAAGTTTGTTGGAATTCTTTTGCTAGTCGTGCTAGTTGCATCTTTAAGTCCGTTTGGGTCTTACGACTGTATGAACGAATGCTGCCTGAGATCACGACTTCATTGGCTAAGACATTGCGGATCGTCCCACCTGTAATCTGACCAAATTTCAAGAGATGTTCAAGGTTTTCTGGCAGAGATTCATCAAAGTCATAGACTTGTTTCATAAAACGCACAGCTGCTTCTAGACTGTCGATGCCTTGACTGCTTGAGGCGATATGCGCAGATCTGCCTTGGACGATGATATCTGTTTCACTACTTTGCGCCATCAACGCACCTGGTCGTGAAAATACTTTTCCTTCTGGCAAGCCTGGCCATAAATGAAAACCAAAGATTGCCTGTACCTTGTAATGTTCCAACCACCCAGAACGGATCACACTATCTGCCCCGCCAGCAATTTCTTCTGAGGGTTGAAAAATCAAGACGATATTGTGCCGCATCTCTTGACGGTGCGTGGCAATATAATCGGTCAATCCTAAGAGCATTGCCATATGACCATCATGTCCGCAGGCGTGCATGAATCCTGGGTGTGTAGACGCAAAAGGTAACCCTGTGGCTTCAGTGATGGGCAACGCGTCGATATCTGTCCGAAAAGCAATCGTTGTGTCTTGTTGCTGATCAAAATAAACCAACAAGCCTGTCTCATCGATTTCATGGATCACGCCACCACAGTTTTTGATTTGTTCGTAAAGGTATTCTTTCGTTTTAAATTCATGAAAGCCAAGTTCAGGAATTTGATGTAACGCCATTCGGTGTGTTGCCAACATGTCGCCTCACCATCCCTTCATAGATTCCTTTTACCACGGTTTCATATTGTGTATTGGGTACGCCGATGATCAAATTCAACTCTTGCGCACCTTGCGATAAAATCGAGGTCCTGATTTCTAACTCATTCAAAATCGATAATACTTTTCCAGAAAGTCCAATTGGTTCCTTATGTGGGCCACCTACAACAGAAATCAAAGCCAAGTCTTCGATGATTTCGATTTCCTCTACGCCTAATTCCTCACGTAATTCTTTCGTGATCAAAAACAATTTATCCATGATCAATTCCGCCGAAACGACGACACCGATATTATCGATGCCAGAGGGGATATGCTCGATCGAGATGCCATGTTTTGCAAAAATACTCATGGCTTTCCAAATAAAACCGATCTCGTCTGACATATGTCGTTTGAACAAGGTGATTGAAAGAAAGTCTTTTCTTCCTGCAATTCCCGTCAATCCATTTTCTTTTTCGACTTCATGATTTGAGATTTTTGTTCCATGATCATTCGGTCGATTCGTATTTTTGATTTGGATCGGGATATCAGCTTCTTGTACAGGAAAAATCGCGGATTCATGCAAGACATTGGCACCCATATAAGCCATTTCTCGTAATTCACGGAAAGAGATCTCTTCAATGACTTTCGGTGAGTCAATGATTCTTGGGTCTGCCATCATGATGCCTGAAACATCCGTCCAATTTTCATAAAGATCTGCCTGTAAGGCACTTGCTAAAACGGAGCCGGTAATATCACTGCCCCCACGACCAAGTAATTTTTCTTTTCCTGCTGGGTTGGCACCATAAAATCCTGGGACGATCAACTTTTGGTGTTTCTGGTACATCTCGCGTACTGCTTGCTCTGTACGCGGAAAGTCGATGCCTCCTTCATAATCAAAGTAGATCAGCTCACTTGCGTCTGCAAAGGTATACCCTAAATATTCCGCCATCAATTGCGCAGTCAGATACTCCCCACGACTGACTAAATAATCGATCGTCACTTTTTCCTGTTTTAGATGTGTTTCGATCGTGGTTAATTCTTTTTCAATCGGAAAGTCGAGTGACAGAAGATCCCTAACTTGAATAAAACGTTGTGTGATCCGTTCCCATAGTGGCGTCCAATCAACCTTATGTTGAAGATACGCATGGATCAAATAGAGTAAATCGGTCACTTTATCGTCTTCATCGGTTCTTTTTCCTAAAGCGGAAACGACAACGACTTCTCGATTAGGATCAGCTAACACGATCTCACGGACTTTACGGAACTGTTCTTCATGAGACATCGAGCTTCCACCAAATTTTGCGACTTTCATGAAAGGACCTCCTCTTGTAGAAGCGCCAAAGCAATTTGCACCGCGTTAGCCGCAGCGCCTTTGCGAATATTGTCAGCCACGGTGTAAAAGAGTAAGCCATTTTCAACAGAGAGGTCGCGACGAATACGCCCAACGTATACTTGGTCTGTGCCTCTTGCTAATGTACTTGTGGGATATTGGTGTTCTGCTAAGTTATCGACAACCAAAATCCCTGGAAACTGACTGAAGCAAGCACGGATTTGTTCCAATGAAAATTCCTTTTCTAACTCAACAGCAATCGAGACACCATGGCCATTTTCAATCGGTACACGGACACAAGTCGCAGATACAGGCAAATCTGGTTGATGCAAGATTTTTTTCGTTTCATTGATCATTTTTTGTTCTTCTTTGGTATACCCATTTTCCATTGGGCGATCGATTTCTGGAATGACCGTTTGACTGATGTCATGGGGATAAAAAGTTGCTGGTTCACCATTTTTTGTCGCCTGTAGATCAGCGATCCCTTGTTGCCCTGAACCTGAAACAGCTTGATACGTCGTGTAATTGACACGTGTCACACCAAAGGTATTCTGTAGTGCTTTCAGTGGTAACACGGACTGGATCGTCGAACAATTTGGGTTGGCAATCAATGGATCTAACGTATGATCCTCTAGATTTACTTCAGGGACGATCAACGGGATCGTAGGATCTTCTCGCCACGCTGAAGAATTATCGATGACTACTAAGCCGGCTTGACGTGCAATTGGGCCAAATGTTTGAGACACGGATGCTCCAGCTGAAAAAAGCGCCAAATCATACCCAGAAAAAGAAGTCTCAGTCAGTTCTTCGACAACATACTCTTTTCCCTTAAACACAGACAGACTCCCCGCAGAGCGTTTGGATGCTAAAAGCTTGAGTTTTCCTACTGGAAAATCGTACTCCTCTAATACTCTTAACATAGTTTGACCGACTAATCCCGTCGCTCCGACAATACAGGTATCTATTTCGCGCATGTTTTTCATCCTTTCTTTGTCTACAATTCTCTTAGTGCTGCAATCAATGCGGTATTTTCTTTGGTTTGATCATCTTTTATTTTTAATACACGTGCCGGTGTACCACCAACGACCGTCTCAGGGGCAACGTCTTCTAAAACGACTGCACCTGCTGCGACGACTGCATTCTTTCCAACACGAACGCCTTCGACGATCACTGCATTCGCACCAACTAATACACCATCTTCGATCACTACTGGTTGAGCGGAAGCTGGCTCGATGACTCCAGCTAACACAGCTCCAGCACCGATATGACAATTCTTACCGACAGTCGCACGTCCGCCTAGGATTGCTCCCATATCGATCATGCTATGATCCCCGATCTCAGCACCGATGTTGATCACAGCGCCCATCATGATCACTGCTTGATCGCCGATGGTCACTTGATCACGAATGACAGCGCCTGGTTCGATGCGAGCGTTGATGTCTTTGACATCCAGTAAAGGAACTGCACTGTTTCTAGCAGTTTGTTCTAGTTCGATCGCTAAGATTTTTTCCGCTTCTTTTTCTAGTACCGGCGCGATGTCTTTGTAATCTCCAAAAACGATTGGACTATGCACTTCACCAAATACTTTCGCATTCGGAAACTCGACAGGTTCTGATACATTTAAATAAACTTTGACTGGGGTCTTTTTTTCTGCTGTTTGAATAAAACGAATGATTTCTTGTGCGTTCAACTTAGGCTCCTCCTCTAGGTTCAAATAAATCTTCTAATTGATATGAACCGGCTGACTGCTCGGCCAACCAGATACTTGCTTGAACTGCCCCTTCTGCAAAAATTCGATTTGAAAAGGCTTCGTGCTTCACTGAAAGAACTTCATCTTTGGTTGCAAAAAGGACTTCATGTTCTCCTGGAAAAGAGCCTGCACGTAGGCTATGGACACCGATTTGTTGGTCTTCTCGTGATTTGTCCGCCCATTGATAGACAGGCGTCAGCTCTCGAACAGATTGTAGTGTTTCTACTAAGCGCTTGGCTGTGCCAGAAGGTGCGTCTTTTTTTTGGCTGTGGTGTTTTTCGATTAATTCGATCTGCCAGCTGGCTAAGTCTTTAGCTGCTTGTTTGATCAAGCGATTCATCACCATGATCCCTAATGAAAAATTAGCACTGTAGAGTACAGGGATCGTTTGAGCTGCTTGGGCGATTTCAGCAAATTGCTCTTCGGTATAGCCTGTTGTGCCAATCACCAGTGGGACTTGGTGAGCTTTGCTGTATCGCAAGATTTTATCCAAACCAGCTGGATGAGAAAAATCGATCATGACTGCTGGTGTCTGAGCAAACGATAATTCCTCCGTTGCTTGTAAGGATTCGGTCAAACTCAATGGCTGATGTTGATATTCTTCGGTAACTTCTGCAATTCGCTTACCCATTTTTCCACTTCCGATGATCCCTATATTCATGTGCTTGCCCCTCCGTTTTCTGTTAACAGTGCGATAAGTTGTTGCTTTTTCTCCTCGCCTAATTCAATCAGTGGTAGTCTTAATGGTCCAGCAGGTAAGCCTAAATGATTCATTGCTGCTTTCACTGGAATTGGATTGGTTTCACTGAATAAGGCATTGATCAACGCTAAATGAGTCAATTGTTTTTCTTTTGCTGAAGGACTGTTTCCGTTTAAGTAATCATGAACTACTTCATGGACTACTTTTGGCTGGATATTTGCCCAAACACTGATCACACCGATACCACCAATACTTAGAATAGGTAAAATCAAATCATCATTGCCACTGTATAGTGCAAATGATTCATCAATCAGTTGCGCCACTTCCATTGTATAGGACATATCACCAGAGGCTTCCTTGATGCCGATGATTCGTGGATGCTTCGCTAGTTCTGTTAATACAGGTAACGAAATCGTCATCCCTGTTCGTGACGGTACGTTATATAAGATGATTGGTAGCGAGGAAGCGTCTGCGATCGCTTTAAAATGAGCCAGTAACCCTACATCACTCGTTTTATTATAGTAAGGGGTGATCACTAATAATTGGTCTGCCCCAAGTTCAGCAAAGCGTTGGACTTTCTTGACCGTTTTCGCCGTTGCATTTGATCCTGCACCAGCAATCACTGGGATACGTCCATTGACTTTTTCAACGGTGAATCGTACGATCTCTTCCTCTTCCTCCTCAGATAGTGTGGGTGATTCCCCAGTTGTTCCAAGGACCAGTAAGCCGTCTGTTTGTTCTTTCAGATGAAACGCAATCAGCTGCTCCAAGCCTAGATAATCCACTGCACCTGTTTCCGTCATTGGTGTCACTAACGCGACAATCGAACCTTTGATCATGCCTCTACCTCCAAATTTTTATGCCATTCATATGTGGCTGGTCCCGCCATCGTGATCGTTTTATCGCCAGAAATCAGTAAATCGCCTTGCTCTAAATGAATCGTCGCTTGTAAGCCGGAAAGGTATCCTTGATCTCTTGCGACGACATACGCTGCACAACAACCTGTACCACAAGCTAGTGTCCAACCGACCCCACGTTCATACGTGCGGACGATCAATTCTTCTTCATTGACAGATTGGACAAAATTGACGTTTGTTTTTTCTTTGAATAAAGGATGATGGCAGAGTTTTTCTCCAGTCTCTTTGGTTAATTCAGCCAACGCATCTTCAACAAAAACAACTGTATGGATCGTCCCCATGAATAAACTAGTCAGCTCTACCTTTCGCTCATCAATCGTCAGCGTTTGTTTGATGATAGGTGTTGATTGCGCTACGCCTACTTTCTCTGGTCGGTAGTCCGGCGAACCCATGTCGACTGTGCAATAAAAAGGCTTTCGTGAATGGATTGTCACATGGATCATCCCAGCAAGCGTTTTGACCGCAAATTGTGGCGCTTCAAGTAATTGTTGATCGCTGACATAATTGGCAAAACAACGGATACCATTGCCACACATCGGCGCACGGCTACCGTCTTTATTGTAGTAGATCATTTCTAAAGGTTCGGTTTTAACAGCAATCAATCCATCCGTATCGTAAGCCGTAGGTGCACATAAGCTTTGAGCCAAATGACTATAGTCGATCGTTTCATCGTAATCTAAGAGAATAAAGTCATTGCCACAACCATTATATTTATAAATCTGCATAGACTTCTCCTCTCAATAGATCCGCATAAGTTTGCCGACGCACGACTTCTCTCGACACGCCATCTTTGACAAAAACAACTGCTGGTCGCAGTGCACGATTGTAATTGCTACTCATCGAATATCCGTAGGCTCCTGTGGCATACACTGCCAGAAGATCACCTGGCTCTGCAGGAGGCAACTGTGTTTCTTGGATCACCACGTCTCCTGATTCACACATTTTTCCGGCAACCGTCACTTTTTCTGTTTTTTCAATGTCTAGTTTATTTGCCAAATCACAGGTATATTCTGCTTGATAAAGTGCCGGTCGAATATTATCTGTCATCCCACCATCCACAAAATAATATTTCTTGTGAGGTGTTTCTTTGATATAGCCGACTGTATAAAGTGTTGTTCCGGCTTCACCAACGATACTTCTCCCAGGTTCAATCAATAAGCGATCGATCGTTAAGTTTCTGTCAGCTAGCGTCTGCTCTGTGTGTGTAACCAGATGTTTGACTGATTCTGCAATTGGTAAAGGTGTGTCCGCTTCGGTATAACGGATACCAAAGCCCCCTCCCAGATTTAAAGAAAGCGGTTGTTGAAAATCTTCAAGGTAGGTAACCAGCTGGTCGATCTCAGCCAGCCAAGCAGTCATATCAAAGATTTGTGAGCCGATGTGGGCATGAAAGCCTTCCAATCTAAGAAATTCACTTTGTTGGATACGTGCAATCGCTTGTTGGCAAACATCGCTATCGTAAAGCATGCCGAATTTTGAATCGATATGTGCGGTGACGATGTATTCATGGGTATGTGCTTCGATCCCTACGTTCAATCGCAACATGATCTGTAGCTTTTTCTGATATTCTCGGCTTAACTCTTCCAAGACTTCGACTTCCATCCCATTATCTGCAACAAAATGGCGTATATCATTTTCAATGGCATATCTTAATTCATCAATCGTTTTGTTGTTGCCATGGAAATAAATATCTTCTAAAGGAAATCCAGCTTGTAACGCGGTATAAATCTCCCCACCACTTACGACATCTAGACCTAACCCTTGTTCAGCAATTAGATGGAGTAATTCTACCGTTTGAAAGGCTTTAGACGCATACAAGATCTTTGTTTGAAAAGAATCAGAATCAAAGTTCAGCTTAAACGACTTTATCGTTTCTTCCATCTTTTTTTCATCATACACATATAGGGGTGTTTGATATTCATTTGCTAATTGACTCACTGGAATTTCGCCGATCGTTAATTCTGTCATTCTCTTTTCCCTCTTTTCAAAAAATTATTTTCTCATCAAATTGAAATATCCTTAGATTATAATTTGAATTTTATTTGAATAATATTAAACAAAATTGTTTGAATTGTCTAGTTTAAATCGCTATTTTCAGCAAAAATGTTTAATTTTTCAATTTTATTGCATACAGAAAACAAAAAATAAAAACCACTATTTATTTTCACATAATTCTCTTAGAAATAGACAAAAAAACTGACCAATAAATTGGTCAGTTTTTTGAATCATATTTTCCTTAAATCAATTACTTACATAGATTGCTAAAAACATCAACGCTGCACCTAACATGACAAATAGATGCCAAATCACATGGGTGAATCGTCTGCTTTTCATGCTATAAAATAGTGATCCCACAGAATAGGCGATTCCTCCGCCAACTAGCAGTAGCAAGCCAGTCAAATCGATATTCTGATAGAGCTTAGGTAGCACAACGATGATTGCCCACCCCATCACATTGTAAATGATCGTTGAAACTTTTGATACCTTGTTTGTCTTTGTTAAAGTCAAACATTTATAGATGATGCCAATCACTGCTGTCGCCCAAATAACACTTAGCAAAACTAGTCCTGTCGTTCCTTGCACGACTAGCAGACAAAATGGCGTGTAGGTTCCAGCAATCAAAAGGTAGATCGAACAATGATCAAATACCTGAAATACTTTTTTTGCTTTCGTAAAAATCAAACTATGAAATAACGTAGAAGAAAAGAATAGCAGAAAAAGAGAACTACCATAAATCGCAAAAGCGACATAATCTAAGGTCGTATGGGCGCGATCCATCAGCAAATTGAAGCAAAGCAGACTTAACAAAGCTGCAATCCCATGGGTCACCGCATTTAATACTTCATTGACGATTTGGTACTTTCGGCTAAATTCTATCTCCATCTTGATCCACTCCATTTCGTTTGTTCAATTTCATTATACATGAAAGATGTTATGTTTACAAAAACTTTATCATCTAGTTTCCGAAACTATATTATTTTTTAATAACTTTTGTAAAATATTTTATCATCATGATAAGAAATAGCAACAAAAACACACTGATCAAGCCATTTACGAGTAAAAATGCAGTACGCTTCGCCCGTTTCACTTTTTCTAACGATTCTTTTATTTCTTCTGGTTCAACAGCGACCCTGTGTCCGCGTACTAATAAACGGTGACTGTTGACCATATATGGAGTACAAGTAACCAGTGTGACTAAATCTTGATTTTCTTGGATTTGTAGCGCTTCTGTTTCTGTCGGTGCTACGGTTTTAATCTGATCGACTTGATACGCAAGATACTGTCCATTGATTTCAATATAAAAGTGATCTTCTATTTTTAATTGAGGTAAATCTGTAAACAATTTTGCTTGCGGCAAGCCTCGGTGGCTGGAAAGTACCGCATGTGTCGATTTGCCTCCGATCGGGTATGAGGTGCCCTCGAGCAGACAAGCGCCTTTTTCCAATAGTTTCGTCGTTGTTTGGTCAAAAATCGGTAAGCTGACATTGATTTTGGGGATCGTCAAAACACCAACGGTATGTGATTCGATATACGATTTCTGAGATTTTTGATCATTCTTTTTTTTCTTGGAAAATGGGTCTGCTTCTGGCATCGCTACGTTTGATGCCAGTTGTTCATTTTTTTTGATCATCCGCTTTTGTAATTCAGCAAGTTCTGTCGCATGTTCAGACTTTGCCTTTTTTTGATAATTTTTGATGATCTGCTGGTCGAGATAATTATTCAACGTATCACTGACAAAAGGATACGCCAAGCTGAGGACACCGATAAAAAATACCGAGAACATGATTAGATCTAACAGACGCCATTTTTTTTGTTTCATTTTATTCTCCTCAGCGAGTCACTTGTTCTTCATTTGATACTATTTAACTTTTGGTCGTTTTAGCCAGTATGCACCCACGATTGTCAGTAAAACCACACCTAAGAAAATGTACAATGAAATGCCTTTGCCACCAGTTGCTGGTAATGTCCCTTTGTGTTTGTTTGGTACTTTCTCTGGTGCAACCAATTCACCTGCAACAGCATAAGATTGCTGATCGACCTTAAACGCAATTCGTTCAGTTAGTTTCACATAATTGTTTGGTGCTTTTGTTTCTTCTAAATAATACGTACCATAAGACAAGCCTGTGATATCCACTAATCCATCACTTGTTGTCGTGAAAATCGTTGCTTCTTCCTGTGAAGTCGTCCACGCTACTGCTTTTGTTACTGGATCAATGATCAAATATTTCGCTGTTGCTTCATCTTGATCACGTACCACAAACGAAGCGTCTGCTAATGGTTTGATATCAGCTACTGCTCCATCTACTTTAATGAATCGTTTCCCACCTGTCAGTACTTCCACAGTTGGTGGTGTTTGATCTGTCGTATGTCCAGTATCAACATTTGCTTCGTTGTTATAGCCTTGGGTTGGTTCTGCTAACTGATTCAAATGCATGTAATAAACAAAACTCAACGTACCACCTGGAGTCAATGAAGGAATATAAGTTGGTTCAATCGTTACTGTGAAGCCGTTTGTTTGTTCAGTTACGTGGTAATTTGTTGAATCAATGATCGTTTCACCATCGTAAAGTGCATAACCTGTTTCTCCCGTTGATTGGTTCATGAATGTTAAAGCTGGATCATGTGTATCAATCAATTTGAAGGTGGTATATTTATTGTTTGATCCTTCTTTATCCGCGATCCCAAGAGGAATATTGACGCTGATCTCATAATTGATCGGTTCTCCGATTGCTACGTCTTGCCCATCTAATTGCGGCGTTTCTTTTTCTACTTTCGTCGTATCATTTTTCACTGTAAGTTCAACTGGCGTTTGGCTACCAGCAACAATTGTGAATGGTGTCTTCGTTTGCTCAGTGATCATCGCTGCATTTTCAGGTGCTTTTACTTCTTCTAACACATATTCGCCAACTTCTAATCCAGTAATGAGTATTTGACCTTTCTCTGCTTCATTTTCAGCAACGTCCTCTTCACCGATTTCATAGCTTTTGCCAGTCACAAAGTGTTTTGCTTTAGATTTGTCAGTTGTCCATGTATACATTCCTTGTGCCACACTATGCAAATATTTGGCAACACCTGCATCTTCTTTCACAATGACAAATTCCGCACCGTTTAGTGCTTCGCCTTCTGCTGAACCTACTTTTTTGACCTTCAGCGTTCCTTCATTTTCCACGACATTTTTAGGATATAAATGAACTACGTCTAATTCTTCTGTCCCATATTGATATGAACCGTCGGATTGTTTGATCAGTTCATATACTGGAAATGCCACAACCATATTTGCAGCAGCTGTTACTCCTGATTTTGCTTCTTCTTCAATCACATAAACTGCATCTTTTCCAGCTTGTTTTTTTGGCAATGCTAAAGAAAGATCCCCCTGAGCGTCTGTGGTACCAGAAAGAAGAGCTGTGCCAGAAGTCTGTGATTGGACGATCGCTTTTGCTTCTTCAATCGTCGCGCCATTTTTTCTTGCTTCAGCAAATGATTCGGTGACATCATACACATGGAACGTCACATCTGCCAACCCTTGATAGTTGTTGAATTCAGTCATTTCTTTCCCTGTATTTTGGATCTCTTGTTGTGGGAAATCTAACATTTTCTTTTTGTGGATCACCAATTGTGCATCCATTCCTTCAGCAAACACTTGTGGATTAGGAAGTAATGCCACCAGTGTAAGTAGTGATGAAATAAGACATAGTAATACTTTTTTGAAATTTTTTCTATTCTTCATTCTTCTTTACTCCTGTTCTTTTGATAAATAATGAAACTACCTATGATCGATATGCCACCAATCATACCAACACTTATTTTTTCGTCAGTTGTTTTTGGAAAAAGAAAACTCGTTTCTTGTTTCTGATTAGTGATTTTCAAAGGTTCACTAGGTTGTCCATTGATGGCATATGACATACTTTTTACGACAAACGAGACAGCATAAGGATTTCTTTTATACCCTTTTGGTGCTTTGATTTCTTCAAGTAAATATTCTCCGTCTGCTAAGCCATTGATGGAAAATAAGCCATTTCGATCAGAAGTCAGCGTTATTGCATCTCTTGCTCGTTTTTTCCAGCAATATTTTCCATCTTTCAAATGCAGGTATTCTTCCTGTTGGTTTTTGATCATAAACATTGCATCTTCTAGCACCTGTTGTTCCTTATCTTTTGTAACTTTTTGAAACCACTTCCCTCCTGTTCGAATACGTGTACTTCGTGACAATGATGCTGTTCCGATATCTAATGTCGCTTGATTGATGATCGATTGATCAGCGATTGCATCTTGTCGTAAACGCATCTGATAGTTGATCCTCACTGTTTTACCTGCCAGATCTTGCAAGTCTTGACCGTTAAACGCAATACTGAATCCTTGACTATGGCTATGAAACGTCAGATTTTCCAAGCGTTTTTCTTCACTGTGGACTTTGAGCGATTCAGTTAGCAACTCCAACCCTTTCGTCGCACTGTCAGTGACTACACATGTTTCTTCAGTTGCTATTCCATTTGGAAACTGGATATCCAATTGATAGTAGATCTTTTCACCAATCGAATAAGTATTTTTTTCCTCTACAAGCTTTTTTTCAAAGACGATCGCAGATGGCTCTTGGTTCATTTTAGGATAGAGATGGATTGCCTTTTGTGGATGATCATATGAATCATAAAGAGGCAAAACCACGACTACATTTTGTGATCCTACAAACGCATCTGCTATGTGAGTGGTTTCGTTCACTAAATAAACGTTACCTATTTGATTCGTTGACTCACGTAGATCAAAGATTGCTACATCTTCTCCATCATTGTTCGACTTCACCAGTTTTTCCATTAGAAAAGAACCTGCTGAAGTACCTTGTCGCGCAATGATTTGTTGTGTTTCTTCGACAGTAAATCCTTTTTTACGTAATTGATAAAATGATTTTGTCACATCGTAAACCGCAAAACTCGCTTTATGAGATTCCGTTTGTTTATCTGATGAGGGTTGCGTAGTATGGACAATCAACTGGACCATCTCTTGTGTTTGGGCGATACACGTTTTGGCACCACCAACTAACAGAAAAGGCAACAACAGCAAGAACCAATAATACTTGGTCAACTTGAAATGCCTCCTCGTCTCATCCCCCTTAAATAAACGACAAATGAAACAATCGCAAGGATACCTAATAATAGGAAGCCAAGTCGGCCAGATCCTCCGGTTTCAGGCAGTGGGATCAATGCCTGATTGGTGATGACCAAATGGATTTGGTTGTTCGTATGATCAGTTTGTAACTGGATTTCTGATGGTTCACCATCTACAGTTACTTTTCCATCCGTTTGGATAACGATCTGTACGGGTTGCTCTAACCCCAGATAACCTTCTGGTGTTTTGATTTCCTCCAACGTGTACTCACCCGGTTTTAGGTTCTCAAAAACAAATGTATCAGTTGCTTTATCGTCGTTTGGTAATTCAACCTGTCCATCTGAACCGGATAGTCGGAAGACTGCCCCTTTTAACACCTGTCCTGTATCCGTTTGCTTTAGGACTGTTAAATCAAAAGGTTTGATTTGATTCATATGCGTCAATGTCCAAACGGTATCTTCCTCTACATTTTCTCCGTCATAGAGAATCGTACCGTAAGGGTCAACTTTAAATTCATAGTTTCCTGGAATCGTATCGTAACCAAGCGGTCCTGCTGTTTCTACTAAGCGATATTCACCCGCTTTTTGTATCACGAATTCTGCCAATCCTGATGACGCGGTAACTTCCTCTTTCAGTGTATGATAGGTTCCTGTTTCTCCTTTTATTTGTAAAGCAAAAGTTGCTCCTGCCAGATTGATTTTTTGTTTGTCCTTTTCGGTATATTTTCTTATGGCTATCGGAAGGTCTGCAAATGGATTCTCAATCGTCAATTGGATCACTTGATCAGTGACTGTAGCTTGTTGTTTGTCCACTGTTACTTCCCCATTGTCAGAAATAGCAATTTCCCACGCCTGCTTTTCCGATTTTTCATGTCCAGCAGGTGCACTGATTTCTGTCAATGTATAAGATTTTCCTTTTTCAAGGCGTGTGCCTTCTGGCAATGAATAGGTACCATCCTCATGGTCGATCAGCTGAATCTCCTGACCTTCAATCGTTAGTTGAAACACTGCTCCTTTTAGGAGATGGTCAGCTGACGAAGTTTTCTTGGTTATTTTTAAATCTAAAGGAACAAATTGTTTTTTATTTTTCCAAGTCGTTGCGTTGACTTTTTCTGATTGATATCCTGGTACATCTAACTCATTCACCGCTTCATAGTGAAATTCTTGCCCTTGATTGTTGTGTTTTGGCAAGCTGAGGGTTTCACGAGACGCTTCACTGGACGCTAGAAGTTTGGTGATATTGGTTCGCTCCCAAACATTGGTGTTCTCCTCTTCCGGTTTACTTAATTGTACATAGCCACTTTCCCAACTAGATGTTTCGGTGATTCCTGTTCGCTTGATTTCGTAAATCACTTTCTCTGGTCGAGTCGTCGTATCTTGATCAAATTCTTCCCATTCTTTGAAAAAATCAAGAGATACACCTGGTGCTTTGGCTGACGGCACACCGAATTTAGCAAGAACATCTGGGTTGCTCGTTGGTTGGAAGATTGTTTGCCCATTCATTTGATACCAAGTATCAGTCTCGAACATTTTGCTTTCTGTTTGGAGTCTCACTTGATAATGTAGTTGGATTTCTTGCCCTTTTTCTAAATAGATTTTATCGACGTTGATCGTTTGCCCATCAATAGAGAGAAGTGGCTCAATCGATAGAGGGGTTGTCCCTACACTTGTAACAGAAGCGCTGTCTGGTTGATAAACAAATGGATCAATGATTGGATCAGTGATTTTTCCATCAACGACTGTTCCAGAAAGCTGCACAGCTTTTTTGGCTAGATAATCAGCAATATCTGTAGACTCATTGGCAGATTCATAATATGCCGTGCCGTCTTCACCAGTGGAAACCATCTTACGCATTCGACGTTCTACTTCCTCTTTCGTGATGCCTTCAGTTTCATCTCCTTGCAACTGTATACCCAAGCCATGGATCTCGATTCCTCGTTGTTTCAATGCCATTGCTTCACCAATCGTTGCTGTAAACGTTGAATTGATCCAACGCCATTGTGAATATTGGTCTCTAACAGGTACAAGATAAGGCGGGGAAATTTTTGAAGTATATTCGGGATGATCGACTTGATTGCTAAAAGTCGCGCCATAATAACTAACGTCCTCTTCAGTCACCACACTTGATACGTGATAGGAGCATGTCGGAACACCATCAGTCAAAAGAACGATCACCTTTTTGTGACCATTTTGTTCAGACAACATCTCGCCTGCCTGACGTAAACCATTTTGAGTAAACGTACCACCACTTGTTGAATCAGGTGTGGCTGCTTGGATTTCTTCCTTTACAGAATCAAATCCTGCAATCGGTATCGTTCGATTGTCGTAGCCTTCACTAGAAAAACCAACATAACCTAAATTGATTTTTTCCGTTACACCACTTTCTGATAAGGTATCGACAAATCGATCAATCCCATTCTTCACTTCAATAATACGATTGTCCTCATTCATACTGCCAGACCAGTCAACAACCAGAACGACATCTAAAGGAGGGATATTTTTTTGGGTATTTCCTCGAACATTCAGATACAAGTCAAACAATCCAGGAGTCGCTGTCTCTTTGGCAAATTTACGGATTGCGTAATCGGCTTCTTCTTTTTCCCCACCATATTCAATATAAGAATTGTTTTGATTGGTTGGGTCACCATCCCAATTCGTCAATCCATCCCATTGTGATTGACCATGACGATTCCCTTGATGATTTCGTACATTCTCGTCATTTTCCGGTTGCCACATCGCTTGCGGATAGGTTCCTTGCTCATCTGTGGTATATTCCGGTTCAATCGTCGCTAACCCTTTAGGTTTCAACTGTTCATTGAATAATTGTGGTTGTTCAAACGGACGATATTCGTTTTTAGCTATCGATGAATCATCCGACACCTCACTGTTTTCAGAAGAAGTCGTGGTTTCAGACGTTGGTTCACTCGTTTGTGCAGTTTCCTGATTCTCGTTATCTATAGAAAATGAAAAGGAAGCTGGTTCAGATAAAAGTAACTGACCCGTTTTTTCTTCTATCTGAATATTGAGTTGAAATTCTTTGCTCGTACTCGGCAATTCAATGGTCAATTCTTTTTCTTCAATGGCTTGAGAAAAATCACCTGCTAGCCATTTTCGTTGTTGCTCATCTGTGTATTCTTGATATTCCTGAGAAACATAAGAGGAAAGCAGATTCGTTTCAGGTGCATCTTTTGGATGTAACTGGAATAAAAATCTGTTTTCTTGTGTTTGCTCATTTAATCGATACACGACCGTTAGCTGACGATCTATTTTCCTAATACTTACTTTGCCATATTCATTATTTAAGACTTCAATGGTTGCCTCTTCATTAGCTGCCACAGTCTTTCCTTTTTGGAAATAGAAATAGGTGACGAAAAATAGAGAAAATAGACAGAAAACGATGAAATAATTTCGCTTCTTCATTTATGGATACCTCCTTAGAAAAACTTTAAAATTCAATTAGATAATATAAAAAAAAGAAAAAATTCACTAATCTTTCTAGTTCTCTTCTCTTTTGTCTCTAACTATTAAATTACAGTTATTTTAAGTAGCTTTAAATTTGATATAGTAAAACGAATACATTGAATGATTAGTTATTTAAAACCGATTTATTATTCTTTTCTCTCACAAAATATACTCATTGAGCAATAATTTTGAGACAAATTTAAAAAAAATATTTCTAAATCCGGTAGAGTTTTTTTAGAAAATTGAGACAAGTATTTACAAGGAAAAATAAATACGGTATTAATAATAAAAATATAAAAAGAAGGTGAAGAATTGATTGAAAAAATTTTATTAGATGACCATGCAAGAATGAAATTAAATGTGTATGGAAAGATAATGACCTTATGGTCGGGGGAATATAGTTTAGATCATGTACGAGAAAACTTAGATTTCTATTTCAGTCCGACCCGTTTCAAAAAAATCCTATGTGCTATAGAAGATGATTTAGAACAATTTACTGATATTAAACTGTTACATACTAAAAACAAGTTATCCATTCCTGAACAACTTGTTCAATATACCCAATACCAACATTTCCTATCAACAGAAAGTGTTCCTTATAAATTATTGATCAGTCTTCTGACTGAACAAGATGAAGATCTTGCAGCTTTTTGCAATCGCCATTTTATCAGCCGCTCAACATGTTTTCGACAAACAAAAAAATTGGCTGAATATTTGAAGGAGTACAATATCAATTTGAATTTATCGAATCTTACCTTATCTGGTTCTGAAATGCTGATTCGTATCATTTTTTTCAACTTCTTTTGGTTTGTTTCATTAGGAGAAAGTCTGGATAGTATTCCTTACAGCCAAGAAGTTCGCGCATTGATTTATAAGCACGAAGGATCGCAACACAAGAATAAGTTTGATTTAGGAAAAAAACAAGCTAGTCTCCATTGTCTGATTTGTTTGCTGAGGATCGAAAATAATCATTTTACGGATATCTATCGATTATCGAGAGATTCCTTTATTCCAAGTGAAACAAACATTGACTTTTTTTACGACTTCTTCAAAATTGCGAATCTTCGTTTAGATATCTTAGAGGTAAACTCTTTGTTTTATTTGTTCTATTATTGGCCGTTTCTTACCTCTAATCAAGATATTCGTGTGCCGATCGTGCAACATTCCTATCAACAACCGAGTAATGAGATCAAAGCTATTTTAGAGGAATTTCAAGAGCACTGTCAGACATTTATTGGTACATTCCATTTTGAAAAAGAGCCCGCTTTGCTTTTGAATCTCTATCTATCCATCGGTAACTTTAGCATGTTCAAGCAAAAAATTCCTTTGACCACATTATTTATCTCTTCTTATATTCAAGATAAATACCCACTTTTACGTATCTTGACAATCAAAATCGAAGGGTTTTGGAAAAAAATCGCACAACGAAAAAACTATACCTGGTTGAAATCTTGCGTAAGTGAATTAGCCTTTCTACAAGCCAGTTTACTTTATCCATATTATTCAGAAATCGATGAAAACTATAAATTGAAAGTTGGGTTTGTCAACGTCTCTGAGCATCTGATCTCCGCAGAAATCTTGAATTTAGGCAAGAAGATCCCCTTTGTAGATATCGAGCGACTCACGCTTCCCATCACTGAAGAATATGACTTTTTCATCTTTGGTTCCCCCCTGCTGATTCCTAATGGTCTTGATTCTTCTAAGTATACAGTCCTTGATTTTTGTCATTATAGAGACTTTGAGACAAATCTGTATCAACGACTGTTAGAAGTCCATCATTTAAAACTACAAACATTGTTTGCTGATTAACTGATTAATATAAAAAAAAGCTTTTAAGCATCCTGCTTAAAAGCTTTTTTACTACACTCGGTTATTTTGCACGTTTTACGTATGAACCTTCTGCTGTATTGATTTCTAGTAATTCATCCGCTTCAATGAAATCAGGAACATTGACTACTAAGCCTGTTTCCATCGTTGCAGGTTTACCAGAACCAGTCACTGTCGCACCTTTGATCGATGGTTGTGTTTCAACGACACGTAAGACAACTGTTGTTGGTAATTGGACACCAATCACTTCGCTACCGAAGAATTGGATTTTAACTTCCATGTTTTCTAAGATAAATTTCATTTCTTCAGCTACAGTTTCTACAGGGATCTCATATTGTTCGTATGTTTCTAGATCCATAAAGAATGCTGTATCATCCATTGTGTATAAGTATTGAACTGGTTTTGTATCAATGTGTGCTTTTTCAAATTTTTCGTCTGGTCTTAGTGTCGTATCATAAGTAGCACCAGTACGAACATCTTTTAGCTTCATACGCATCACAGTATTTCCTTTACCAGGTTTGTGATGGCTTGCATCAATTACTTTGATCAATTTTCCGTCTTGGACAAATGTCATTCCGGCTTTTAAATCGCTTGCTGAGATCATTATTTTTTGCTCCTTTTTTTCTTAATCATAATCACCCTTATTGTATCAGACAAACGTCTATAAAACTAGGAAATTATTGCTTTTCAAATGATAGTCTTTGACTTTCTTATTTTTTCATGCTATTTTTAATTAAATCATTATTGGAGGGATAAACATGGCAATCAATTACTTAAAACAATTGAAGTGTTGTTGTATGGTGTATAAAAACAGCATACTGTTTGCCATGTCTATTAATTGCCCTTCATAGTTGAATGAAAGATCTCTTTCTGTAGTGAAAGTGTTTTCTTTCTTGGTCTTTTCAATTTATGATCTTACGAGGAGCTGATTAAATAGTCAGCTCCTTTTTATTTTACTTTTTTGGAGGTTTGGATTCGTGATCATTTCATCAATTACTGAAGCAATCGGGCATACACCCGTCTATAAATTTACTGCGCAAGATTTTCCTATGCCAAAAGATTCCGTGATCTATGCAAAACTGGAATACTTGAATCCAGGAGGTAGTATCAAAGACCGTTTAGGTTTGTATTTATTGACTTCCGGTCTTGAGAGCGGAAAAATCGATCAAGAAACAACGATCATTGAGCCAACTGCTGGTAACACAGGGATTGGTTTAGGTCTGGCAGCTTTGAAATTCAATTTAAAAACAATTTTTGTCGTACCAGAAAAATTTAGTATAGAAAAACAAAAAATCATGCAGGCACTAGGCGCAAAAATCGTACACACTCCTACAGAAGAAGGAATCGTTGGTGCGATCGAAAAAAGTAAACAATTAGCTTCTGAGATCCCAAATAGTTATGTTCCCTTGCAGTTTGAAAACCCAGACAATCCAGCCACTTATTACCAAACATTGGGGCCTGAATTGTTTCAAGAATTGGAAGGGTCAATCAATAGTTTTGTTGCCGGTATTGGAAGTGGTGGTACGTTTGCTGGAACCGCAAAATTTCTAAAAGATCGTTTACCTGAACTTCGCCTGATTGGTGTTGAGCCAGAAGGATCAATTTTGAATGGTGGTCCTTCACATGGGCACGAAATTGAAGGCATCGGCGTTGAATTTGTCCCCCCTTTTCTTAGTGAGTTGACAATTGATCGATTTGAAACGATTTCTGATGCTGAAGGATTTGCTTACACACGTCAACTAGCAAAAGAACACGGATTATTAGTAGGCAGCTCGAGCGGAGCCGCTTTTGCCGCAGCCTTAAAAGAAGCACAACGTCTACCGAACGGACAGTCTATCCTGACCATATTTCCAGACACGTCCGATCGTTACTTATCAAAAAATATTTATCTGTAAGCAACAAACGACACAATAAACTCAATGAAGAAATTGGAGGAAATAATTATGCATATTCAAACAAAATTGATCCATGGTGGTATTAGTGAAGATCCGACAACCGGTGCAGTTAGCGTACCGATCTATCAAACATCGACTTACCGCCAAAATGCAGTTGGACAACCGAAAGAATACGAATATTCACGTTCAGGTAATCCAACACGTTTTGCTTTAGAAGAATTGATCGCAGACTTAGAAGGTGGCGTTCGTGGCTTTGCCTTTGCCTCAGGTCTAGCAGGAATCCATGCAGTCTTTTCCTTATTCCAATCTGGAGATCACATTCTCTTAGGCGATGATGTCTATGGTGGAACTTTCCGTTTATTTGATAATGTTCTTACAAAAAATGGGTTAGAGTATACGATCGTCGATACAAGTAATCTTGCACAGATTGAAGAAGCAATTCAAGACAATACAAAAGCTTTGTACCTAGAAACACCAAGTAATCCTCTACTTAAAATCACCGATTTGAAAGCAGGGGCTGCCATTGCAAAAAATCGTGACCTGTTAACAATCGTGGATAACACATTTGCTACACCATACTTTCAAAAACCTTTAGAATTAGGCGCTGATATTGTTTTACACAGTGGCACAAAATATCTAGGCGGGCATAGTGATGTCGTTGCTGGATTAGTTACGACAAACAACCAAGAGTTGGCGGAACAAATTGGTTACTATCAAAATGCCATCGGTAGCGTATTAGGTCCACAAGATAGTTGGTTGATGCAACGCGGGATCAAAACTCTTAGTGTGCGTATGGAAGAACATCAAAAAAATGCCTATGCTGTAGCAGAATTATTAGCGAACCATCCTGAAGTTGAAGCAGTCTATTACCCTGGTCTAACAACCCATAATAATCATGAAATTGCGAAACAACAGATGTCCGGCTATAGCGGAATGGTTTCCTTTACCTTGAAAAACGACGCAGATGCAATTCCTTTTGTAGAAGCTTTGCAACTATTTATCCTCGCTGAAAGCTTAGGTGGTGTCGAAAGTTTAGTGGAAATTCCTTCTGTGATGACTCATGCCTCTGTACCTAAAGAAAAACGCGAAAAAGCTGGAATCAAAGACGGATTGATTCGTTTATCCGTAGGAATCGAGTACGCCCAAGATCTTTTAGATGATTTGAACCAAGCCTTTACCCAATTGAAAAATCACTGATCCACTTTATCTTTAAAGAATTGAAAAAAAATCAATCAGTTTTCTACACCTGACCTGCAATAAGTGTTAGAATTTAGATAAATCGACCCAATCTTTTTAGAGGATTTTCATTTCCCTAAAAAGAATCATCAGATAGTTAGGAGTGATTCAATATGAAAATGAATGTCGAAAGTTTTAATTTAGACCACCGTAAAGTAAAAGCCCCTTATGTTCGTGTAGCTGATCGTAAAAAAGGCGAGCATGGCGATTTGATCATCAAATATGATGTCCGTTTCAAACAGCCAAACAAAGAACACATGGATATGGCAGGTTTGCATTCTTTAGAACATTT
>NZ_JBIOSV010000001.1:0-480000 GCF_051714945.1 Enterococcus sp. AZ080 | reverse complement strand
GCGACTTCGCGACTCGTTGTACTTCCCATTGTAGCACGTGTGTAGCCCAGGTCATAAGGGGCATGATGATTTGACGTCATCCCCACCTTCCTCCGGTTTGTCACCGGCAGTCTTGCTAGAGTGCCCAACTAAATGATGGCAACTAACAATAAGGGTTGCGCTCGTTGCGGGACTTAACCCAACATCTCACGACACGAGCTGACGACAACCATGCACCACCTGTCACTTTGCCCCCGAAGGGGAAGCTCTATCTCTAGAGTGGTCAAAGGATGTCAAGACCTGGTAAGGTTCTTCGCGTTGCTTCGAATTAAACCACATGCTCCACCGCTTGTGCGGGCCCCCGTCAATTCCTTTGAGTTTCAACCTTGCGGTCGTACTCCCCAGGCGGAGTGCTTAATGCGTTAGCTGCAGCACTGAAGGGCGGAAACCCTCCAACACTTAGCACTCATCGTTTACGGCGTGGACTACCAGGGTATCTAATCCTGTTTGCTCCCCACGCTTTCGAGCCTCAGCGTCAGTTACAGACCAGAGAGCCGCCTTCGCCACTGGTGTTCCTCCATATATCTACGCATTTCACCGCTACACATGGAATTCCACTCTCCTCTTCTGCACTCAAGTCTCCCAGTTTCCAATGACCCTCCCCGGTTGAGCCGGGGGCTTTCACATCAGACTTAAGAAACCGCCTGCGCTCGCTTTACGCCCAATAAATCCGGACAACGCTTGCCACCTACGTATTACCGCGGCTGCTGGCACGTAGTTAGCCGTGGCTTTCTGGTTAGATACCGTCAAGGGGTGAACAGTTACTCTCACCCTTGTTCTTCTCTAACAACAGAGTTTTACGATCCGAAAACCTTCTTCACTCACGCGGCGTTGCTCGGTCAGACTTTCGTCCATTGCCGAAGATTCCCTACTGCTGCCTCCCGTAGGAGTTTGGGCCGTGTCTCAGTCCCAATGTGGCCGATCACCCTCTCAGGTCGGCTATGCATCGTGGCCTTGGTGAGCCGTTACCTCACCAACTAGCTAATGCACCGCGGGTCCATCCATCAGCGGCACCGTAAAGCGCCTTTCAAAACGAAACCATGCGGTTTCGATTGTTATACGGTATTAGCACCTGTTTCCAAGTGTTATCCCCTTCTGATGGGCAGGTTACCCACGTGTTACTCACCCGTTCGCCACTCCTCTTTTCCCGGTGGAGCAAGCTCCGGTGGGAAAAGAAGCGTTCGACTTGCATGTATTAGGCACGCCGCCAGCGTTCGTCCTGAGCCAGGATCAAACTCTCATAATATGCTAGTTCCTCACAGCGAAAGCTGATGTGGAACTGTAGTTCGAAATTTACTTTCGAACATCATATAGTTCATTTGTTAAGCTCAATTGTTTGCTAGCATATTGCTTGCTTGTTAAAAATGTTTGTTGTCTTGAATTGAATCAAGACGCCCTACACATTTGGTTTGTCTTACTTTGTTCAGTTTTCAAAGGTCTACGTGATAATTGAAACACAACTGCCTCAACTTATCGTTTGTGATTGCCGTAGCAACTTTTATATCTTAGCAAACTCTCGGATGATTGTCAACTATTTTTTAAAAGTTTTTTCAACTCGTTTTTCACGAGGTCGTTTTAGCAACTCACTTATAATAACTTGTTGTTTGTTATTTGTCAACAACTTTTTTTATCTCTTCTTTTGTAGAGACAACATTCCTTGATGATTTTCTCAAACAACACTAGTTATATTAACATGTGTTTTTCTATTCGTCAAGCATTATTTAAAGTTTTATTTACACTATTAAAATCAGTAATAAACAAAAAACAACAAAAAAAAATATACCATTTATTCTATTTAGTTGTCAATCACTATTTCTGATAAATCTATCTGGTATACTTTCAATTTTGATCCTCTTTATAGTAGAAATACGAAAAAGTCGAAATGTTTTATTTTGGAATATACGATTTGCCTCTTACACTTTTTGCTAGTTATCACTAGTTTCTTTACGAAAAATATGCAACGCGCCTTTGGTAATAAGCCAAAAAACCAGAGAACAGGTAAGTGAGATTTTGATTCTTTGGCTTGTTACTAAGGAAAAACCGATGATCCCAATTGCCTTTTTCAGTATGTAACACAATTGGATACAGTCTATTCATGTAAAATCAATTGCTCCATCAATCGTTGATCGTAGCCAACAAACAGCGCATCATCGATGATGATCAAAGGACGTCTTAAAAGATGACGTTGCGTTTTGCACAAAAATAGAAGTTGATCTTCCTGTTTTTTTGGAAGTCCAGCTTTAATTTTTTTGAATTCAAATGACCATGTAGTAAATAATTGTTCAATATGTGCATTTTCAAAACTACATAACTCTTTGACTTCTTTATTACTTAAAGCTCTACTTTCTAGATCAACAAATTGATAAGATAAGTTCTTTTTCTCTAACCATTGTATGGCTTTAACCGTTATGGTGCAATTCGTTGAACTATAGATTTTGATATTCACAACGTCTCCTCCTATTCTTACGAATACAAGACACTATGTTTCATATAAATCAAGTTTCTTGCGACACCTCGTATTTCTCTAGGAATAAATGCTCGTATTTCATCTTCATTGAATCCAATCAATACTCTTTTTTCATCAAGTAGAATCGGACGTCTAAGTAAAGATGGGTATTCTTTGAACAAGCGGATCATTTCTTTTAAGGATAAATCATTAAAATCGATCCCTAATTTCTCATAAACTTTTGAACGAGTAGAAATAATATCTTCGACTCCACCTTCTGTTGCGGCCAATATTTGTCGTATCTCATTTTCTGACAGAGGTTCTGCAAAGATATTCTTTTCTTCAAAATTAAGATGATTCGTTTGTAACCATGCTTTGGCCTTTCTGCAAGATGTACAGCTAGGCGAAGTGTATAGTTTTATCATTTTCTCACTCCTTTTTAATTGTAATCCCATTCTAAACGTAATATCAAAATAATGCCAGTCATACGCTATCCCCAAAATAAATAAAATTTTTTTTTGTTCATAAAATCGTTATTTAAACAATCAATTAAAGGTTATATTCTTTTTATAAACAACGGTTATTTAAAATTTACATAAATAATTATAGTTATTTATTTTTTTGAATAAAAAAGCAAAGCAAGTGTATTTTTACTCGCTTTGCTTTTCGTCATTTATTTGATTTTTTTACCTTTACAACCTGTTTCTTTAATAAAACGTGAAGGTTTTAATTTTCTTTTCCCTTTAAACTCAGGTACACATAAATAAAGACGATTCCTTGCTCTAGTCATTGCGACATAAAAAAGACGTCTCTCTTCCTCAATCGTCGTTAATGGTTCGATTTTCAACTCACTTTTCAGTCTTTTGTCTTTTGCTACCGCACCATTGTAAGGAATCATCCCTTCATTACAACCGATTAAAAAGACGTTACGATAACTTAAACCTTTGCTTTTATGAATACTCTGGATACATAAGGCATCTAGTTTCCCCTTACGATAAGCAATCAACCTTGTTTTCAGTTCTGCTGCAATTCCTTGGATCTCAAGATACAATTTTTTCAATTGCGGGATCGTTGGATATTGTCTGACAGTCTCCAGCAACCATTCTTTGTCACCTTGCTCGATTTCTTTATTCGGTCTTGGCAACCGACAATAGGCCTCAATCAGTGAAACACATGACCGCTTCGTTGGTTGATCAAATGTTTCTAGCGCGCTTACAAATGTCTTTAGTTCTTTTTCTCTAGCTTCTAAATTAGGCCGCCGTTTTAAAATATAAGCGACAATATCTTGGTCACTGTTTTTATTAGAGAAAAATTGGTCACATTCATTTGTTTTCAGATAACAATTAATCATCAACTGTCGTAACAACTGCTGGTGTGCTTGCACTTTTATCGGTGTTGCCGCATCATACCAACCGATAAACTTTTGATAAAATTGATAAAAAAGCTTAATTCCATAGATTCCCGCATATTGGGTATCTGCTTCTATTACAAATGGAATATCTGTTTGGATCAAACGTTGCACCAATGCTTGTGTTTGTGATAATGAGCGATATAAAATAATAGATTCTTTGTATTTTCCTTTGTCTTCTATAAAAGCATATACTTGCTGAATCAACCAGTCACTTTCCTCTTGTACCGTTTTAAATGATAATGCCTGTAATACGCCTGGTTCCTTTTGTGCTGGTACCATCGCTTTAGGTATGCGATCCTCTTTATTGTACGTGATCAATCGATTAGCTCCTTGAACGATCGACGCTCGCGAACGATAATTGGTCAATAGAAAGAGTGTTTTTGTTGGATATTCTTTTTCAAACTGTTTGATATAATCAGGTTCTGATCCTCTAAAGCCATAGATACTTTGATCATCATCTCCAACGATGATCAACTTGATTGGCGAGTCTTTCGTAATCAACTGAACGATTGCCCATTGCAAAGGATTCGTGTCTTGAAACTCGTCGATAAACAAGTAATCGTATTTTTGACCTACATATCTTCTGACATTTACATGAGAGAGGGCATTTTTCAAATTTTGTAGAACATCATTGAATTCAAAAAGTCGTTGCTTTTGTTTTTCTTCATATAGTTCAGTCATTAATTGATCCATACGCTCAGAGATAGGTTGACGTGGGTCTTTTTCAATGGAATCAAATCTCTTTTTGATCAATTGGATGATCTCCTGTTGGGAGAGATTCATGTTTTGCCAATAATCCAATCGGTTAGCAATCGTTTTCTCACCATACTGATCGAAAGAATATAGTTGATATTTTTTTATTAGTTTCTGCAGTAAAAGATTTACTTTATATGGTGTGTCTTTAGAAAACTCACCTTGAATCCCTTCGGCAGAAAGATCCGGAAACTGCCGTTTGATATCACTGTACAGACGATAAAAAATACTATGAAAAGTTCCGATCGTTACATTCGTTTTTCTTTGACTAAAATTATCCACCCGTTTTTTCAATTCATTGGCAGCATTTCGAGTAAAGGTAATCATTAAGATCCTTTGCTCTTCTACTTGTTCTTCATTCATCAGATATACAGCTTTCGCACATATCGTTTGTGTTTTTCCACTTCCTGCACCTGCAATGATTCGTAAGTGTTTGCTCATATCATAAGTGATTGCTGCTTTTTGTTCATTATTGAATCGATTATAAGAACGCTTCTCAATATGTTCAAAAAATGATTCATTTGGCTGTTCTTCCTCATGTTGTTCTTCTACCAACCCTGGTGCTTCCCCATATGCAGCTTCATAACTAGCAATTATTTCTTCTTGCATTCGAAAAATTTGTTGGAGCTTTTTATATTTTCTTTCCCAATGGCTGATTTCTCTTTGCAATCGAAGAATTTCTTTCTCATTTTCTTGATTGATCATCTTCCCCATCTTTCTTTTATTTATTTTCTACTCCATTTATTTTCTTTATACTACCAGACCTTTACAAAAAATAAAATGGGGCTTCACCCTTTTACGATCGTGGTCTTAGGAAGAAACAAAAGAAACTCTACTATCAACTGATGTATTTGATGAGTTCCTAAAACTACATGAGAACGCCAAAAAAGCAAAACCCACTTTTCCTTTACCTTTCAAAGGAAAAATAGCCAGTCAAATCCAAAAATGATTTTCCATCATTCAAGATTTGACTGGCTATTTATCAAAATACTATTTTTCATTCATGAACAGTTACTATTAGTAGCTGTACTCTTTCACTGCACTTGACTTACGAACGACTAATTGCCAGTGTAAATTGTGTGCAGTTTCATTGTCTTCATCTGCGCAATTGAGAACACGAACCATCAAACTATTCTCATAGATTTTTTCAATTTCTGCTTCAATTGGAGAACAAAATAAATCTGATACAAATGCGTACGTTTTACCGACTTCAAATAGATTTTCATTTTCCATGCTATTTCCTCCATTATGTTGTGCATACGGCACAACTTCTTTTGATAAAATTTCTAATCTGTTACCTTTATTGACAAACCCACCTTCTTAAAGGCTTGCATTTTAACATAGAAACTACCTTGTTGTTGATATCAGAAGGCAACAACAAAAGGGGAAGGGGAGTTGCTGCCTTCTATTAAGAAGTTGGTAAAACAAAAATATAAGAACGTGTCACTTACATTTATCTTCGCAACCTCTACTAATTTTTAACATAAATTTTTAAACATAACACAGAAATATCATAAAAAGTTCTTTTGGCATCAAAACTGTTAAATAATCTCACTCTTTTTTGGTATAATCGTACGTTTAGTTGAAAATTTAAAGATGATTTGATAGTTTTACAGGAAATTTTTTAATTATTTAGAGATAAACATGTCTTTTATTTTTTACATAAGAAAAAGCTTTTCATTCTTATATAACAAATATGTTACAAAATTCACTTAGTTAACGATTTTGATGTCAAAACGTCCTTTTATGAATCGAAAAACTTTTTTTATGTCTTTTCGCTTATTATAGTATTCGGAGGTACGTATAGAGATGAAAAATAAAGTGGTAAATCGAATATTGGCAATATTATTCAACGGAAAACAAGATGAAGAAGATATGACTTACATCCAAGTGAAGTTTGCTCTGGAAGTTTTGCTGAACAATCTTGGAAAACTTGCTGTCGTTTTTGTATTTTCTTTATTGACAGGCACGTGGGCAGAAACAGGAATGACTTTCCTTTCATATATCTGTATTCGCAGATATGCTTACGGTCTCCATTCCGATTCTGAATTTGTTTGCTTACTTTGGACTTTGCTTTATTTGTGGGGGGTTCCCTTAGTAATGAAACATTATCAATTGACTTTCTCTTTCCCTATGATGGTCCTTTTGTTAATTGTTTGTTTTTTCCTTTTGCTTCGCTATGGATCAAGAGGCACAGCCCTTAACCCAATTGCACCAGAGAAACGCCCACCCCTACTAAAAAAAGCAATTTTCATGTATCTTTTATTTGCAGTACTCACATTATTTTTCTCTGCTTCTTACTTTTCTACCTATTTACTACTTGGGATTATTTTAGAAATAGCTACGTTGCTTCCAGTTACAAATTACATGATGAATATTGGAGGAATTTTTTATGAAAAAAACAATCGTTAAACAATTAACTAACCTTTCTGATTTCTTTGTATCTGGCTGCTGCTTCGGTATGAGCTCAGAATTTAAAATACCTGAAAAATTAAAAAAATAATAATATAAATATGCTATAATTTGGGAAAACGCAATGGGAGCTGTGCTTTATGTTTTTGTGGTCCATAGCCTTGCAATATCTGATTTACACAAGTTCTATCTTAATCATCAATTCCCAAATTAAAAATAAATACCTATTTTCTACGTTTAGTCTCTTGGCAGCAGCCCTGTTGGGAATACTTTACCCGATTTTAGGTATTTTTTCTGCACTTGTCGCAATTGCCATGTTGAGTCTACTTTTCTTTTTCTTTTCATCCTCGCGCCAACATATGATCTACGCATTACCTTTGGGATTATTAGCTTCCATTTTAGGCGATCATTTGACGAGCGTTGCGGATTTTTTAGTATTGGAATCTGCTGTCATTGAACCTGGAGATGCATTACAATATTTCCATATAACTGTATCAGCGATTTTATCTTTATTATTTGCGTATGGATTCAAAAAGTTTTTAGATAATTGGTCCGCTAGTGTTGACCGTCGAATGATTGGTACAATCGGTTCATTGGTTTTACTTACCTACTATATCATTATTTTTTATACACGATTTTCTGGTGAAACGCCAAAAGTACTAGCATTAAATACGAGCTTTTTTATCCTTTATCTGTGTGTCGGCCTAATTATCTTGATTTACTATTGGAAAATATCAAATAAAAAGATGGCAGATCAATTATTGGAACAACGCATCCAATTGCAGCAAGATTACATTAGAGATCTAGAAAAAAATTATCAAGAGCTTAGAGAGTTTAAACACGATTATCAAAATCTGTTGTTTTCTTTGAATAGTTATATTTCTGAAGGCGATCTTGAGGGCTTACAAAAATATTATAACCAAACGATTTTACCTACACGTGAAATGATGAATCTCTTCCCAGCAAATCTTAGCTTACTAGACAAAATGAAGGTACCTGAAATAAGAAGTCTATTCTCTTTAAAATTAATGATGGCACAAGAAAAAGGTATCTCTGTCCAATTGACCGTTCCAGATGAAATCGTCATTGGTAAAAAATATACGATCAATTTGGTAAGAATGCTTGGTATTATTCTTGATAATGCAATCGAAGGTGCAACAGTAACCAAAAAGAAAAAAATCGAAGTACTGATCATCAAGAAAAAACAGTCGTTGATGATACGTGTCATCAACACTACTACGAATACGTTTCCATTGAGTAAGTTAAAACAAAAAGGCTTCTCGACGAAAACAAATCCCAAAAATGAAGGATTAGGTTTATTTATTCTTGATGAGTTAACAAAAACGAATCCTTATCTTTTTCTTGAAACATCGATTGAGAATCAGCGATTTTCACAAACAATCCATATACAATTAAAGGAGTAATTTTATGATTCCCATTTACATTTGTGAAGACGATCCGAAACAACTGGAAGTCATCTCTACAGTAATCAAGAATCGGATCATGATTGAAAATTTGGATAGTTATGTCCATATTGCAACTTCTGATCCTATTGAACTCCTCAATGCAGCAAGGATACGTACGTCTTCTTTTGGTATTTATTTTTTGGATATCGAACTGAAAGACAGTGAATTAGATGGCATTGCCATTGGAAAACGAGTACGTGACTTGGACTCGCTTGGAAAAATCATTTATGTTACTTCACACACCGATCTTTCCATGACGATTTTGAAAAGCAACATTGAGCCGACTGATTATATCATCAAAGAAGATATTTTTGATCTTAAAGAAAATGTTGAACGTATCTTAAGTAAAATATTCGAAGATTTCCAAACTGCGCCATTACAAAAGGATATTTTTAGAATTGAATTCAATGATGAAATCAAATTTTTACCTATTCGAGATATCCAATACTTTTCTACTGCTCAAGGTACTCCTCATAAACTGGAGGTCCATTTGACACATGCCCAAATGCAGTTTTACGAGAAGATAAAAGATATCGAAAAGAAAAGTCAACACTTTATCCGCTGTCACAAATCTTATGTCATCAATACCCAAAATGTCCAAACAATCAATAAGAAAACACGAGAAGTGACTCTATCCAACGGGGAAGTGATCCCTGTTTCGATTCGTGGGCTAAAGAAGTTGATTTCTTGAAAGACAACAAAATAAATAATTTCTTTTTAATAAAGAAACGAAGAATGAATGAAAAAGTCGTAAAATCCTCTTTTCCATTCATTCTTCGTTTTTTAGTATCGTTTAATGCGCGATCATTTCTTGCGCGATTTCTTTTCCAGTCATTTCTTCCGGATAGAAAGTTGGCCAATTGTCCATTTCTTCTAGTAAAGCTTCTTGGCTTTCATTTCCTAAATAGATATGGAAATGGTCTGATTTGGTAGGCGCAATCGAGTGGTCACTGAATTGTACATACTTGAACGCACCAGAATCAGGATCTTCTGCTTCAAACAAGAAACGGACACCGCGATTACCTGCTGAATAGTTCAAGATTTCTTTACCAGCATAACGGTATTTCGATTCTTTAACTTCGCCATCCTTGAAAGTAAAGATCATCGTATCATCTTTGATCTCAATTTTTTCGACATCTGTTTTGTAGCCTATTTCATAGTATTCACGATACTCTTCAGCTGTCATATCTGGATTTGTTTTGGCTTTATATTCAAATACTTGATCAAACGTTCCATCTGCCATATACGTATCGACAGTTTGCCAGATACCATTCCAATCTGATAACGGGCGATCTTGGACCTCTGAATCTTCAAAATAACCATTATAAACTGTTTTTTCTTTTTCAGGTTTCAATGTATCTTCTAATGGATTTTCAGTATCCGTAGTTTTTTGGAGCGCTTTTAAGTTTGCTTCCATGATTGAAATGTACGTTTCACCGTTATCCATTTGCTCTTTTGTCAATCCTTCTAAAGGATTCAATACTGCTAACGATACGCCTGCTTCAGTAGCTAAAGTACGAGCGATACTGTCTTTGGCATTCTCTTCAAAATAGATATATTCAATCCCATGGTCTTCAACAAATTCTTTTAACTCGGCAATTCTTGCAGCAGAAGGTTCTTCACTTGAAGAAAGACCGGCAATTGGTACTTGATTAAGACCATATTCTAGAGCTAAATAATTGAACGCAGCGTGTTGGGTCACAAATGATTTTTGTTTTGCTTGACCTAATGTTTCTTTAAAAGTGTTGTGTAGCGTTTCTAATTCTTCTAAATAAGAGGCAGCATTTTCAGTGAATGCTTCTTCTTTTTCAGGATATGCCTCAATCAATTGGTCACGAATCGTTTCTACTTGCTTCATCGCTAGATTAGGAGCTAACCAAACATGTGGATCTAATTCATGTGAATGACCGTTGTCTCCGTGATCGTGATCATGGTCTTCATGATCGTGGTCTTCATCGTCATGATCGTGGTGATGGCAATGACCATCCCCAGGCAATAACAACATTCCTTCTGTTGCTTTGATTGGAAGTACATCGCCCTCTTTTAAAGTATGTTCAATTGCTGGAACCCAAGTTTCCATATTTTCATCATTATAAACAAAAACATCAGCATTTTGGATTTTTGCCATATCTCTTGCAGAAGGTTCGTAGTCATGTGAATCTGTTCCAGCTGGAATCAATAATTCAACATTTCCCTCCTCACCAACTACTTGCTTCGTAAATTCGTACATTGGATAAAATGTCGTCATTACATTCAAGTTTTCATCATTTTGTGCATTTGTATTTGTTGCAGTATCTCCTGTGCCACAACTTGCAAGGATCCCTGTCAACAGTAATCCTCCTACCACCTTGATCCAACGTTTCATTTTATTCGCTCCTTCTCATCTTCTTTCTCTATTTGATTACGATTAATAAATGCAAATCGTAATAGTTACGTTTTAGCAACAGGAATTAATTTAGCATAGAATCAAACCAACCGTCAAGCATTATTACTAAATTTATTTTATTATCGAAATTCGATTGATTTTTCAACTGTATCATTTTCTTTTTATACCCGTTTCAGATTATAATAACTTGGAGTAGGACAAGGTTGTGAAAGAAGCGTTTTGACCTGAGCAGTAAGATGGAAAATCAGAAAATAGCTTTCCATATTTTTTGATTTTTCATCTTACTGTTGAAGGTCAGCTTTTCGAACACCGTTTATTAGGTTGTGAGAAAGATGTTCAGCTCCAAGTAGTAAAACAGAATTTGAGAAAATAGCTTCTCATATTTTTCACCGTTTGGCTGACTATTAAAAAGGCTTCATTCGATCTCAATAGTTGCTTCGTGAGAATAGCCCAACCCAAAAACCAACTACTTATTTCAAGAGAAAGGAGAACTATCGTGGAAAAAAAACCGAAAGAATCTTCCCGACTGATTCGTTTTTTAGGAGGGAAAACTTCGTATTACGTTCTAGGATTACTTGTGATGATCGCGTTGGTCATTTACTTTTTCCAAAAGATTGCTTTTATATTCAAACCACTGGTTGTCATTTTTATCACGACTTTACCACCAGTCCTTTTTGCTTTGGTCTTATATTATTTATTAGAACCTTTGATCAAACGTCTCAGCAAGAAACTCTCACGTAATCTGTCAGTCATTTTAGTTTTTGTTATTATTTTATTGCTGATTGGCTTAGGAGGTGTCTGGCTATTTCCGTTTTTAGAACAGCAAGCAACCACATTGATTCAACAACTACCTGACCTATTCCAAGATTTCCAACAAACGTTGAAGGACTTTTTAGCACAGACACCATTTTCTGACTCGTTCAATCAATTCTTTGCATCGATTGATGATTTCACCGATAACTTTACTTCATTCATCGGTAACTATTGGCAGAGCGGTGCTGAAAGTCTAGGAAATCTATTCTCAGCGGTCACAACGACCTTTATCACTTTATTTACTGGTCCGATCATTGCCTTTTTCCTTTTAAAAGATCCGCACAATTTTTATCAATCGGTCTTAGGTATCGTTCCACCAAAATTTCGCACAGATTTTCGGACTTTGACTAAAATTGCGAACCAACAATTAGGTGCTTTCTTAAAAGGACAAATCATCGCTTCTTTCATTCTAGGCGCCGTTTACTGGGTAACTTTCTTATTGATTGGCTTAGAATTTGCAAGTATTCTGGCTATCGCTGCTGGTTTATTATGTATTATTCCTTATATCGGTCCATTCATCGCTTTCTTTCCGGGACTATTCATTGCTTTTCAAGATTCGACTTTCATGGCTGTAAAATTTGTGATCGTCTGGTTCGTTGTCCAGTTGCTTCACGGAGATCTTGTGGTCCCTCGTGTGATGGGTGATCGGTTACAGATCCACCCCATCACGATTTTGATTGTCTTATTAGTCATGGGAGATCTTCTAGGAATCATGGGCGTCATTTTTGGTATTCCGATCTATACATTGATCAAACTACTCGTTGTTTTTCTCTTTAGAAAATTCAAACAGCGTTACAATAAGTTTTATGGGGATCAAGGAGTTTATCAAAAAGCTGATTTTTCAGAGAAGGATTACTTTAAGTAACAAAAAAGGATAGGCGTGAGACATGAGTCCACTCCTATCTTAAAAAAACTATACGGTATTCATCGAGCAACATTTCAGAGATAAGCAAATCCCATAAATAAGCAGCAAAAGCTATTCATGCTTTTGCTGCTTATTTTTCAAACTATTCGTTTGTCACAGTCTCTACTTTCCTTGCACTAATAGTGCGACTGCTTGATAAGGCTGTAACTTCATTTCTTTTTCAACTGTCGTTGGGTAGTTACTGATCAATACTTCCGCACCTACAAATTCTTCCGGTAATTCCACCGACGTTTCTTTCGCGTAAAAATTGGTCAGAACTAATAATTTTTGATGATCGGTTTGTCTAAGATAACCATAGACTTGTGGATGCTCAGGTGCATAGGCTTTGTAGTCACCATTAGCAATCACTGGATATGTTTTTCTTAGTTGGATCAGTCTTTGGTAATAGGCAAAAATCGACTGTTCTTGCTTTTGCTCGTTTGCTACATTAATTGTTTGGTGCTTCGATGCTAAAGGTAACCAAGGTGTCCCTGACGTGAAGCCAGCTTGTGGTTCATCTGTCCACTGCATCGGTGTGCGTGAGTTATCTCGTGACTTTGCTTTAATTCGTCGAAAGGCTTCTTCTGGCGTGAATCCTTGTTCTTGTAACAGGTTATATGCGTTTAAGCTTTCAATGTCTCGGTAGTCAGAAATCGAATCGAAGTCAGGATCGATCATCCCGATTTCTTCTCCCATATAGATATACGGAGTACCTCGATTTAAATGGATCATCGTGGCCAACATCTCTGCCCCTTGTTTACGGTACTGTTCGACATCGACAAAACGATTTAAGGCACGTGGTTGGTCATGGTTATTCAAAAATAGTGCATTCCAGCCATTTCCTGCGCTCATTTCTTCTCCCCAAGTATGGAACAAACGCTTTAACTCTTCAAAATCAAATGGCGGAGTTGTCCATTTATTGCCATTTTCATAATCGACTTTCAAATGGTGGAAATTAAATACCATTGACAATTCATTTCGTTCAGGTGACGTATATAAAAGACAGTTTTCGATAGTCGTTGAACTCATTTCTCCTACCGTTATGATTTCAGGGTCTTGGCCAAACGTTTCTTTATTTAAGCGTTGTAAATACGTATGAGTAATTGGTTTATCTGTGTACTCGGCTTTCCCTTCATTTTCCGCGTTGTTTTTCAGTTCCTCGTCTTTTCCGATCACGTTGATTACATCAAAACGGAACCCTTTGACACCTTTATCCATCCAAAAACGAACAACTTTGAATAATTCTTGTTGGACTGCTTCATTACGCCAATTCAAATCAGCTTGCGTTTTATCATACAAGTGTAAATAGTACTTTCCTGTTTCGCCGAATGGCGCCCAAGCGTTCCCACCGAATTTTGATACCCAATCTGTTGGTTCATCTCTTAAAATAAAGAAATCTTGATAATACTTATCTCCAGCTAATGCTTTTTGGAACCATTCATGTTCAATAGAGACATGGTTCAATACCATATCTAGCATGATGTCGATCTGATATTTTTTTGCTTCAGCGACTAGCTCTTCAAAATCAGCCATCGTACCGAATAATGGATCGATTGCTTGATAATCAGAGATATCATACCCATTGTCTTTTTGCGGGCTTGGGTAAAAGGGGTTCAACCAAATCATATCAATGCCCAATTCATTTAAATAAGGCAATTTTTCTTTGACTCCTGGTAAATCACCAATCCCATCACCATTCGTGTCACGATATGACTTGGGATAAATCTGATAAATCACTTTTTCTGTAAACGCCATAAGCCTGTACCTCCAGCTGTTTTTTAACTTATATATACAAGTTGATAATCCAATTATATATGAAACGTAAGCGTTTGTAAATCAATGACGCTAGGAAATGTGTGCCATCATTTTTCCAGCAAATATTTTACGTTAAATCGATCATTCACGCCGCGCTCAATTCATTTAACTATTTATTTTTTTACAAATTCCTTTTTCAAGAAAATAAATTCTTTTAGTTATGTTATATTTAAGTATAGGGTCGTGATATAAATCAGCTTGTAGCATCTAAAATCGATTGAACAGTCTTCAAGTAACATGCTTTTTTCATACATACCCTAAACGATAAAAAGCCAAAAAGCGGAGGATCTCTACTATGACTTTTTTAAAACGTTCCAAATTATTTGCAACACTTGTTTTACTTAGCTTGACAGGAATCACTATTTTTATTTTTTCTAAGATCACTTTTATTTTCAGGCCACTCGAAGCGATCATGGCAAGTATCTTCTTGCCAATCTTGATTTCAGTTTTCGTATTTTATATTTTTCTTCCAATATACAATCAACTCCTCAAATATATAAAATCAAGAACGCTTGCGGTCACACTGATGATGCTACTGATTTTGTTAACTGTGTATTTGACCATACAAGTGATTTTACCGATCATCATTTTGGAAATCAGTAAATTTATCGGTCAGGTTCCTCAAATTCTTTATGTTTTGGCAGAAAATCTAGATGGTTCCTTATTAGAAGAACGCTTGCTCCCATTTATTGATACACTGGAATTGAACCAATTGACACGTTTTGTTTTACAATTTGTTTCAGGTGCCACTTCAAGTTTAGTCAATGTATTCGAAATCGTTTCGCGCTCTGCGATCATTCTCTTTACGATTCCACTCTTACTGATTTATATGTTCAAAGATGGCGACAGGATTCCAGCTATATTGACACGCTACACGCCTAAGAAATTCCATCAGTTAGTCAGAGATTGGTGCCATGATTTCCATTTAGCAGCTTCGACCTATATTAGTGGCAAGCTTTTAGTCTGCACGTATGTAGGTGTGGGGAGTTATCTTGTTTTTAAAGTATTAGGCTTGCCAAATGCGTTATTACTTGCCTTGATTTGTGGATTGATGGATATCATTCCTTATTTTGGTCCGTTTATTGGTGCTGCACCGGCTTTACTGTACGCATTAAGTCAAGACGTTAAAACAGCCTTACTCTTAGTAGCTTTCATCACCTTGATTCAATTTGGTGAATCTTACTTGGTGTCTCCTCTAGTGATGAATAAGATGATTCATATCCATCCAATTGCGACTGTTTTTCTTTTACTTGTCGCTGGGAACTTGTTTGGCTTATTAGGAATGATCCTCGTATTGCCGACGTATACGATCATTCGGGAGATGATCCGTAGCTTTATTCGCTTTAAGAACACTACTGATACAGCTAATTCAACTCATCCAACTGAATAATCCTAGGGATAAACGGGGAAATTTACCGTTTATCCTTTTTTTGCTTTGCCCCGAAGCTCTCTTTATCTATTCTCCTCTATTTTTCAACAAAAAAACCGTTTATTGCAATCTTCTTTTTCAAGAATAAGCAATAAACGGATCAGAACTATCGTTTGATCTATTCTGTTGGTTCATCGATGAAACGTTGGACCTTCATCTTCAACTGATATTTTTTTCGTAATTCAGCAATCTCCACCATCATCTCTGATTTGTGGTGACGATCGATTGCTTCTTGATTTGTCCAGCGATCCACCAATAAGATCGATTCAGCATCTTCTAAAGGAATAAAATACTCATAACGTTCATTTCCTTCTTGCGCACGAATGCGTTCGACGATTCCTCGCTCTGTCATTTCTTGGGCAAATGCTTTTGCATTGCCTTCTTTACCGCTATATAGGATATTCACAGTAATACTCATCTTAGTCCCCCCACTCGTTATTCATTTGATTTCAATGCATCGATCATATCAATATGCTTCAATTTGAAATGAGTGACGATCATCACGATCACCGTGAATAGAATCGTCAAAGCAGCGGATAGTGTATAAGCAACCCAGGTAATAACTAACGGGAAAATCACTGATTCCATTGAAGCTTGGCGTAAGATAAAGTCGGTCAGCACATAACCGATCCCAAATCCTCCAAAAATCCCTAATAAAGTAAAGATGATATTTTCTCGAACGATGTACATCGTGACTTCTTTATCAAAAAAGCCTAATACTTTGATCGTAGAAAGTTCACGTACTCGTTCAGAGATATTGATATTCGTTAAATTGTATAAAACGATAAACGCCAATAAACCAGATAGAACGACGAAAATGATGACCACTGCATCTAAATTTGAAAGAGATTCTTCTTGGTTCTTGATCTGTGTCGAAATAAAAGAGGTATTAGTAACCGCCCCCGTTTTCAATAATTCTTCTGAGAGTGTATCCTCTTCTTCTTTCGACATCTTTTCTGTTTTGAGTAGATACGCATTGGTTGTCATTGGCTGTCCAGAAATCTCTTCATAGTACGTTGGACTCATATAGACAAAATTACCCAAATAATTTTGCAAAATGACTGCCACCGTTCCATGTAATTTTTGTTGATCGTCATCATACATTTCCACCGTATCACCGACAGATAAATCGAATAATTCTGCCGCTTTACGTGTAATCGCAAGCCCATGATCTGGTAGTTCTACCGATTGATCGTCCGTTGTTTTCAGATGGATGAACGTTTCTAATGCTTGTTCATTTTCTGGTACCATCAATGTCAAACTTTGTGATGCTTGGCCTTTTTTACGTAGTTCAATCGTTTGCGAATCAACCGCTAAACGATCAGTGATCTTCGCTTGATCATCCATTGCATCATTGATTTCTTTTTGACTCGTTTCATCAGTTTGATTGGTCGTTACGATCGCTTGATAATCAATGATTGGTCCAAACTGTTTGGCAGAAACCGAGCTAAGCGAATCCTTTAGCCCAACTCCTGCGACCATCAATCCTGCACAACCGGCAATTCCGATGATTGCCATGAACATCCGTGATTTATAACGGAAAAGATTACGATAACTGATTTTTTGGTTGAAGCTTAAACGTGACCAAAGAGGAGTAATGTATTCTAAAAGAATTCTTTTCCCTGGTTTCGGTGCTTTAGGCTGTAACAAAGCAGCTGGTCGTTCGCGTAGATCTTTGAATAGAACTAACATCGCTGCACCAAAAGCAGCAATGAAGAACGCAATAGCTGCTTGGATGATTGGTGGCCAATCATAGAAAATCACCGCACTGCCAATATCATAACGTTCGTTTGAAAGCTCAAAAATGATCCGTGGCAAAAGATTGGTTCCTAATATCGTTCCTAAAATGATTCCGATACCTGAAGCGAGACAAGCATAAATGGCATATTTTTTGGCAATCTCCAATTTACTGTATCCTAAGGCTTTCAATGTACCGATTTCTCGTCTATTTTCTTCTACCATCCGTGTCATCGTGGTAAAAGTGATCAATGCTGCAATAAAGAAGAAAAAGACTGGAAAGACATTTGCGATGGCTGCGATGCGTTCAGCTAGATCGCCAAATTCCTGAAAGCCGACATTTTCCGATCGTTCTTGGAAAAGATAAGTTGGCTTGGCTAATTCATTGATTTTTTCTTCATTCTCCGCAATAGACGCTTCGGCCTCTGTTAGCTCCGCTTCTTTTGTTGTCAATTGTGCTTCTTGTTCTGATAATTGACTTTCTTGTTCCGCTAAAGCACTCAATGCCGGTGTTCGCTGCGGTTCAGGTAACTGCTCCAAGACTTGACGTTGTTGATCAATCTGCGTTCTCGCTGCTTCTAATTGACTTTTCGCATCAGCCACTTGTGATTTTCCGGCTGCGATTTCTTGTTTTGCAGGGGCTAAAGCATCCTTGCCCTCTTGCTTCAGCTGTTCTAAACGTTGCTGCGGTCGCTCTTCAAACAACCCTTCCAGCTTTTCGATGTTTTTTTCCATCTCTTCTTGGTATTCTTCACTGTACGTATTTAAATCGTCGACATTTGCAAAGTCGAGATATAATACGGATTGGATATCTGTTTTAAAATTATCTTGTGGGACATAGGCAAAGTAATCAATACTCCCGTTCCCTACATTTGCAAAACCTCGTTCTAAATTATTGATGAATAACGGCGAGCGGACAAAACCTGTAATCTTGTACGCCGTCTCTTTCAAGTCATCTGATTCAATCGTGTAGGTGTCACCGATGCTGTATCCTTGATTTTTTGCCTTCTCATCTAGTACAAGTTCATCATCCGATTGTGGCAAGCGACCATCGATCACCGTCAACTGATTTTGTTTCATATCTGGAGCGTAAGAGAATACTTGGACAACTTCATTTTTATTGGCATTCGCGTAATATAGTTGTTTGCCCGTTTCAACGGTTACATCTGAGAGTTTTTCTGCTTCTGCAACATCTTCTTTCGTCAATCCTGCTGTCGAAACGATCTGTAGATCAGAGAGTTTACCTGCCCTGACATATTCATCCATCGTTTTTTGCATCACAGGACCAGCTGTCTTGACGCCTACATATAAGAGCGTGCCGAGTAAAATGATCAATATAATCGCGATAAAGCGGCCTTTTGATTGGCGTATTTCACGAAATCCTGCTTTGAGGTAAGTTCTATTTTTCATGGCAAACCTCCTTACCAAACAAGTTCATCGATAGATGAAGGCTGTTCATTCAATTCGACTGCACGGACTTTTGCATCGTTGATATGGATTACTCGGTCAGCGATTGGTGCTAAAGCCGAGTTATGTGTAATGATCAAAACGGTATTGCCATGTTCACGACTAGCATTTTGCAACAATTTCAATACTTGTTTTCCTGTTTCAAAATCCAATGCGCCAGTTGGTTCATCACAAAGTAATAATTTTGGGTTTTTCGCAAGCGCTCGTGCAATCGACACACGTTGTTGTTCGCCCCCTGATAATTGTGATGGGAAATTATTTAACCGGTGCGCAAGCCCAACTTGTGTCAAAACTTCTACAGGATCTAACGCATTTGGCGAAACTTCTGTTGCCAATTCAACATTTTCTTTTGCAGTTAAGTTAGGAACAAGATTATAAAATTGAAAAACAAAGCCAACATCTGTCCGGCGATAAGCCGTTAATTGTTTGTCATTGAATTGAGCAATATCTGTTTCATCAATAATGATCTGTCCCTCATCCGGTGTATCCATCCCACCTAAAATATTCAATACCGTTGATTTCCCTGCTCCACTAGGCCCAAGAATAATCACTAATTCTCCTTTTTCAATGGAGAATGAAATATCGTCATTCGCTGTAATCGTTGTTTCGCCCATCTGGTAACGCTTAAATTCATTTTTTACTTCTACATATTTCATAAAACTTCCACCTTCATTCTCCCGTTTATTTATCTATTTGGTAAATCTCTTATATTTTAACACTGAAATGAAAGGTTGTGAAAAAAACCTTTTCAAAAGAGGTCGTGAAAGGCACGTTCAGCACAGTGGCATAAGAAAGAAAAATAGAAAATGGTTCTTTCATTTTTCATTTTTTGTCTTATGTCCGAAGTGTTGTTCCTTGAACACCGTTTACAAGAGGTCGTGAAAGGCACGTTCAGCACAGTGGTATAAGAAAGAAAAATAGAAAATGGTTCTTTCATTTTTTATTTTTTGTCTTATGTCCGAAGTGTTGCGCCTTGAACACCGTTTACAAGAGGTCGTGAGAGAAGCGATTAGTACTGAGTAATAAGAGTGGAAAAGCTAAAATGGCTTTTTCATTTTTTGATTTTTTTGGCTTATTTTATTATTGAAGTTTTACTTCTGGAATACCTTTTATTCGGTTCTAGGGTGTGCAAGATGACGAATATCACAGAATCATCATTTACTTCTTTACGTATTCATGGGAAAATGACACTAAGAAAGAGATAGGAGTATAGCAATGGCAAAGAAAAAAGTGACGATCAAAGACGTTGCGAAACATTCAGGCGTATCCATCGCAACTGTCTCACTGATCTTGAATGGCAATGAAGCAAAATTCCATCCAGATACGGTCAAAAAAGTAGTAAAAGCAAGAGACGAATTAGGTTACCAACCCGATTACATTGCACGTCAAATGATCACAAAGAAAACAAAAACCATCGGTGTTCTTGTCCCTGATATCACCAATCCTTTTTTCAATACGTTGATGCAAGGGATCGAAGACTATCTTTACCAACAAAATTTTGTCACGATTCTATGCAATGCAGATTTTGATCATCAAAAAGAAACGGATTATTTACTTGAGTTGACGCAACGTGGTGTCGACGGGTTTATTATTGCCTCTTCGGCTGTCTCAACGAAAGCCCTTCAAGTTTCTTTGAAGAAACAAGGGAAACCATTTATCGTATTAGATCAGAAAAAAGCAGAAGGTTCTAGTGATGCGGTCTTAACAGATGATTATCAAGGTGGGTACTTAGCCGGTGAGCATCTACTAGGCTTAGGTCATCAGGAAGTTGCTTTAGTCTATCCACAACAGACACCTCAAAATGTCCAAAATCGGATAGATGGTTTCTTAGCAGCGTGTAAACATGTGGATCATTCTGAGAAACAGATTCATTGGTTCCCTACTCACTTTTCAAAAAAAGGGGGCTATGAAATCGTTCCTGATTTACTTTCCTCTGCTACTACAGCGATTTTCGCATTGAATGACGAACTAGCTTTTGGTGTATATCGCGGATTAGCGGAGCATGATAAACTCATTCCCGAAGATTATAGCATCATTGGCTATGATAATATTGATATGTGTGAATACATGAAGCCTAAATTAACGACCATTGCTCAACCCATTTTAGAGTTAGGTAAAGCGACTGCTCGTTTACTCTTAGAACGCATCCAACACCCTGATAAATCATGGGAAGAACTTTTATTGCCCGTAGAGTTGATCCAACGTTCCTCAACTCAATCGATCGATCTCTCCGCCCCTCAATAACACGAATATTTGTTGCGAATCAATGATGACTGAACCTGTTATCATTGGTTTTTTAAATAATGCGTTATTTTATATTTTTATTTCTTCCATAAAAAGCCAGCAACCAAGGCTTTTTTACGTTCGTTATTTAACAAAATGTTTTGAAGAATTGATAAATCTTTGGTAAACTTATAGTAAGTGTACTCATTTCCCCCAAAATTTGTGCCCCCACAAATGAAATAGGGTACATCAAACAATGAATGTTCAAACGAAATGAATAGCTACTTAATACTTTTGTCCAATGTTTATTTGTTTTTTATTCGTGAATCATGATTGAATATATTCACGAAATCAAGCAACTGACAGAACAGATGTAACTTTATTAGTGCAACTGTGGAAAAAGAAAAGGAGTATTTCGTTATGAAGAAAAAAACAGCAATACGCCTACTTGCAGCATCTTGGCTGATTGCTCCAACTTTGTTATCTACACAGCCTGCATTTGCTACAATCAGGCGAACACAGACATCCGAAAGCACGATCGTTGCGGAGTCACCTTCAGCTACGACCGATTCAAGTACTAATGATTCCACGCTATCAAGTTCTTCAACAGATTCTTCCGATAATCCAGAGGAATCAACGGAAGAATCGACCGAAACAGCCACTCGGACGCTATCGATTGCTCGGAATTTACGTGAAAAAATCAAATTGAAGATCGTTGATGAAGAGAAAGAAAAATCTGAGATCAAAACAAGAGAGTACACAGAAGAAGATTTTCTAGAGATTTCTAAGTCTGGCAAAGTCAAAGACTTAAAAGAAGGAACCAAAGTTACATATATGATCACACCTGAAACGAATGAACAATTAGTTTCTGTCAAAATCGAAGGTGCGCAAGAAATCGACTATACCAAACAAATTTTTACAGTCGGCGTGACTGATTTAACGATCTCCGCAAAATTTGAGTCGTCAACTTCCCCTTCTGAACCAACCTCTCCAGAAGAAGAAACGGCGGATTCTTCTGAGCCAACGCCAGTTACTCCAGATATTCCGGATAGTGGTAATAATGGCAATACTGGCAATTCGGGAAATAATGGCAACAACAACGGAAATTCAACTACAGGAAATACGACAAATCCTTCACGACCACCAAGTTCTTCAAATAATAATGGGAATACAAGTGGTTCTACAGGATCAACAAACAATAATGGCTCATCTTCAAACCAGACAACAAACACTAATCGGCCTCAGACGCCCGATCGAATTGAAAACCCAGCTTCAGAATCATCTGATTTTGTTGTAAAAACACCAATCGAAGCAATTTTACCGGCCAACACAACAAGCACCCAACAAGCACTTGTAAAAGAAGCATATCGCCAGCTGGGAAAACCATATGTTTGGGGTGCCAAAGGTCCTACGACTTTCGATTGTTCTGGTTTGACTTATTACATTTATAAAAAAGTAACTGGCCATTCGATTGGAGGTTGGACAGGGGAACAACAATATGCGGGTACACAAATCCCTGTCGAGAATGCTCAACCAGGCGATCTAGTTTTTTGGGGACCTGCTTCGGGTACTACCCATCATGTAGGTATTTATATTGGTAATGGGAATTACATCCATGCCCCTCAACCGGGTGACCATGTGCGGATCACTTCCATCAAGGATTACAGACCCGACTTTGCCTTACGTGTCAATATAGCTGGTTTACCACGAGCGACAAATTCGTTAGCTAGTTCACCGATTTTAGATGGGATCAACGATTCATTCCATTTCGCACAAAATCAAATAACAGATCAGTTTGTTGAAAAAATCGCTGAAGATGCTCGAGAAATTGGGCAAGAAGAAAATATTTATGCTTCTGTTATGATGGCACAAGCTATTCTAGAAAGTGGTTCTGGCAACAGCTTGCTTTCTCGTTCACCGAACTATAATCTTTTTGGGATCAAGGGCGCTTATAAAGGGAGTAGTATTTCCTTCAACACATTGGAACAAACGGCAGCTGGGCAAAACTATCAAATCCGTGCAGCATTTCGTAAATACCCCTCTTACAAAGAAAGCTTAAAAGACTACGCAGATTTGATCAAAAACGGCTTATCTCATAATGCTGATTTTTATAAACCAACGTGGAAATCTGAGACTAAAGATTACCGAGAAGCAACGAAGTATTTAGAAGGGCGCTATGCGACAGATCGACAATATTCTAGGAAATTGAATGCCATCATTGAAGCCTATGACTTGACGCAATACGACGAACCAAAAGAACAAGAAAAACAGGATTCTGAAACAAATGAGCGAATGGATTCCTTTGTCGTTCCTACTCGTTGGCGAAATTCTTCGTCTACTTCATCTAGAATGACCATTTCGTTATTCAATCAAAGAACCCCTTCACTTCTATATCTTTCAGAATTAAGATTTGCTTCTTTCTGGGACCTATGGCATCATTTTTCAGTGAGAGAGATCCCACAGAAACTTTCTGTAACGGTCAGAGAAACCGATCAGCCACTTGCTAGTCGCTTGAACCTTGATCGTGTCTTTCGGATGAAACAATTCTTGAGATAGCAAAAATGGACACTCTATCAAAGAACCAAAACTCAGAAGTTGATGGAATACTTCTGAGTTCTGGTTCTTTTTATGTATCTTACTCCACCTAAATGGGCGCTGGAAAGTTACATTATTGGTTAGAAAAAATATTTGGCAATCTCTGATAACCTTTCTTTCTTTTGAGGATCAATTTGATCAGCCATTTGAAGATTACTGCGTTAAGATCAATCGATGCTTCGGATATCTTGACATAATATCGTTCCTTTGATTGTATACATCGCTGTATCAAAAATTGTTTGAAATGCACCTGAGCGTTGATATTTTTCCTGTAAATATTTTGTTGCACTACTGATTGGCATGGCTAAAACGGCATTGAAAATCTTGTTATAGTTGTCATTGCTAATGATGACACACGGTCGTTTTTTTTTGCTAGTCCGTTCTCTTTTGTTGGAACCAAATCTATAAAAATAATATCCCCTTGTTTTACCATTCGATTTTCTCCTCGCCTACATCCTCTCCAAAATCAACGATTTCTGTATCATCACTCGCATGTTCTTCCATCACAACCAACTCATTGTTCCAAAAGTCTTCATAAGCCATAATTGTTTTTTCACTAGTCCCTTTAAGTTCATCTTCAGGCGTGAATTCAAAAATAACTTTCTGATTCTCTTTCAAGCCTAATGTTTGACGCACACTCTTAGGGACAGTGATTTGTTTTTTAGATGTCATTTTAGCTGAGACTTGCACTTTTTTATCCATAAGTATTCCTCTCCTTTATTTGATATACAAAAAAAGTATGGCATCCCCCACTTTTTTTGTACACATCTGTTCAGATTTTTCATTTATTTCTTTGATACTTCCTGTAACAGTAATAACAAATAAAAGCGAAGATTGGCAGCAGACTAAAAAAATAAAGTGCTTGGTTCAATGATAACTGTTGCGCCAAGACACCTCCCAGTAAGGGAGAAATGAAGGAAGAAAACCCCATATAAACACTTATAGATAGAAGTTGCCCTGAAGAAAAGATATTTTTAGGGGTAATCTCACTGATAATCATTCGACTACCGATAGTAAAAGCTGGAACAGTAAAAAACTGCAAGAAACTGGCAGCAAGCAATACTAACGGCGTTCGTGAAGTTGCATAAATCAAAAATTGCAGGACCAAAAAGAAACCAGAAATAAAAATCAATCGCTCATTTTTCCATTTTGTCACCGAATGATTCAATAAAAGATACGCCGGGATTTCACAGAAAGCTTGAATCGCCCACTTTAATCCCACGAACGTATTTCCACTATCCATTAAGAGTAACTTGTCAATCACGATCGTATTATTGGCGACGATCGTTAAATATAAAAGAAAAAATAGGAACGTATAACATAAAAACTCCCCATTCTTGCACAGCTGATACATATCCGAAAGATTAAATCCCTCGTTTTTTTGTTCTTTAGGTTCCTTTGTATCGTGAGGTGTTTGAGGCACTGTTTTTGCGATGTACAAATAACTGATTAGAAAAAAGAGAAAAGGAACGAGCAGCCACTGATAATTATTATTAAAAATGAATACCGGAATACATACACTCATCACACTCCAACCTAAAGAACCTATTGCTTTGATCGACGCAAGGCTGTTTCGCATCTCTGACTCTGATAACACCCAATTATCTAGGACGGTTGCTCCTGTATTGGATAGCCCTCCTGCAATAGCCAGTACGATCAGATGCATTAGCAAGATATCTTTTCCTAACATATAAAAAGTGATTGCAAAGCATACGAATAGTACAGAAACTACCATGGCAACTTTTTTTATCTGCTTGCTTCGGTCAGAATAATAGCCAATAAAGATTTGGAAGATCATCGTGGTCACACTGTAAGAAGCCAAAAACCAGCCTCTCTGGACCGCATCATAGCCTTGTTCGGTCAAAAACGGCACGATCTGTGTCATCAAAGTAGCCATCAACGCATACTGAAAAAAATAGACGAGTTGAAATTTATTCTTTACTGCCATATCTACTTTCAAAATGATCGGCTGAAGAATCTCCTCCAGCCGACCCCTTTCATTTTTATAAGTGATACCTAGTGAAGCTCCGGCCAATAAGGAGCATTGACTTCAAGCATTTCATCAAGGATCTCCTTCGCTACTTTTGCACTAGGTATCGTTTTGTTCATGATGAAGGCTTGCCATAATTTTTGATATGATTTTTGTTCCCAAGCATCGACTGCTAACTTCTCAGATGCAATTTGCTGTTCCATTAAACCTTTTTGGAAAGTAGGGATCTCACCAATCGATAGTACTTCATAACCGTCTTTCCCTACGATACAAGGCAATTCGACCATCGCATCGTGATTGAAATTAGAGATGGCACCATTATTCTCAACGATCAGAATCATGCGCTCTTTTGTATTGAATGTCAACGCGCAAGCTAGATCTGTAATAAATGAGGCATGCTCATTAGAGACAAAAAGCGTGTCTTTAGCTGTTTGGTTATTAATAATCCGCTGGCATTCTTCAAAAACGATTTTCTCCCGTCCATCAATGATTTCATTCGCTCTTGTATACTGTTTATCGGCATGAGCAACCGTTTCATCAGCCATCAAATAATATTTTAAATACGTATTGGATAAAAAGGTCGGCTCAATTTCATGTAACTCTTTGGCTGCTAACATGGTTTCCAACCAGCTTGTTTCTTTGTGTTGGCCTTGTTGTGTTTGTTCTGTATAGCCATATTTTTTTACATGGGTGCTTATTTTCGGCAGCAAGTCATTACCGTCATGGTCTTTGATGCTTGTCCACCACCCAAAGTGATTCAAGCCAAAATAAGACGTTTCAAAATCTTTTCGATCCCGTAGCCCAATCACTCGAGCCATGATATCTTCTAAACAAACGGGCATGTCACAAATATTGATGATTTTTGAATTGGGGCGAAACCTTCTTGTTGCTTCTGCGACCACTGCTGCTGGATTAGAATAATTCAATAACCAAGCATCCGGTGAATACTTTTCCATATAGTCGACTAGTTCTAAGACTGGCCCGATCGAGCGCAACCCATAAGCAAGTCCCCCTGGTCCGCATGTTTCTTGACCTACAACATTATGCTTAAATGGAATTTTTTCATCTTGTTCCCTCATGGCATATTTTCCAACTCTTAGTTGTGCCATGACGATATCAACATCTGTAAAAGCCTCTTTAGGATCTGTTGAATAATCAAATTCGATTTCTGGCGCTCGTTCTGCGAGGATGATCGCGCATGCTTTTGCTATAACTGCTTGCCTTTGTTCATCATTATCATAAAATTTAATTTTTCTGACTGGAAATCGTTCTCGGTCTTCTATTAACATCATCACTAATGAAGGTGTATATGTGCTCCCTCCACCGGCGATCAAGATTGAACTTTTTTTCTTATTCATAATTATCCTCCTCTTATTTTACGATCAATTCTTCAAATGATTCTCTCACTCTTGGAACAGTTAACCCAACAATGATTTGGATACCACCATTTCCAGGATTGACAAGTCCTGAAGCCCCAGCTTCCTGAAAATCAATAGGACTGGCTACTTTACTTGTATCTTTCACGGTAAGTCGTAACCGTGTGGCACAATTCGTCACATCCAGTACATTCTCTTTTCCACCTACTAACACTAGATAGGCTTGTGCTTGTCTAGCATGTTTAGGTAGGTTTTTCTCTTGTTCATCTTGTTGTGTCTTCTTTTTGTTTTCGTAATCAGCTTTTGAATAAAGTTGTATCTCTGATACATCCTCTTCACGTCCTGGAGTTTTTAAATTGAATTTTTTGATCATGAAGGTAAATACTAAGAACCAGATCGCAGTAAATGTAAGTCCGATCATGATTTGGGTGAGGTAGGTCGAACCATGAAAATTCCAAAGAGGCAACCAATTTAATCCTAACCAATTGATCAATCCACCACCAAAATCACCAACGACGCCGAAAGCGTAAGAAACCGTAGCAATGGACGCATCTAATAGCGCATGGACACCCCATAAAGCTGGAGCAACAAATAAGAACGTAAACTCAATAGGTTCAGTGATTCCCGTCAAAATCGCAGTTAATGCAGCTGGGGCGATCAATGCAATAACTTTCTTCTTTTTCTCTGGATGAGCGGCTTGAATAATGGCTAAGCTTAAGCCGGCTGTTCCAAATACTTTTGACATACCCGATAAAGAAAAACCCCCAAAAGGATAAAGTTCTTTAAGCGAAAGTGCACTTGTTTGGAATTCGCCGATATTTGATGCCCAATAAGCAGCCATCCCCCCTTCAACTACCGCACTATCATAAGCAAATGGGGCGTACACAAAATGATGTAAGCCAGTTGGAATAAGGATTTTCTGTAAAAATTGATAGAAGAATACACCAAAATTTCCTGAATTGATAAAAAATCCTTGCATGCTTCTCATTCCTTCTTGGATGATAGGCCATACGACACACATCAAAAGTGCTAGAGGAATCATGACAAAAAAAGCGATCATCGTAACGAAAACAGAACCACTAAAAATCGTCAACATCTCTGGTAATTCTTTTTCATAAAAGCGATTATGCAAATAAACCACGATACCTGAGATCAACAATGCTCCGATCATGCCCGTATCTAAAGTAATGATTCCAGCAATCGATGTTAACCCAGAACCAACGGCTGTTCCTTGAGATAGATCCACGGCGAAAGTATTTGGCCATAACGTTAAAATTGCATTGACGAAATAATTGAAAGCAATATAGGTCACTAATGCTTCCATCGTTGCTCGAGCTGCATATTTTTTAGCTAAACTGATTGGTAATCCGACCACAAATAAAAGCGGTAATTGAAAAAATGGTGTCCAGCCACCGGCTGCTACAACATTCCAGAACTTATACCAGAGTGTATCAGGCGCAGCAATATCTCCCATGATCGTTTGATTGGAAAGAAGTAAAGAAAAACCAATAACGATACCAAAAAAAGAAAATAGCATGACAGGTGCTAACATTGCTCCACCAAATCTTTGAATTTTTTTCATCATAGTTTTTTAGTCCTTCATATTTTTTAGTAAGCGCTTTACCGATTCTTAGTTTACTATTAAAATGGATTCCTGAAACACTTTAAGATGATTTAAAAACTCCTCACAGGAAAAAGGTTTTTGTCACAAAATTTGTGAATCGTCACATCCTATCTTCGAGAATAAAACCAGAGGTCCGGTAGTAGTTAATCAAATAAACGGTACATGAAGGCGTATCTTAATAGTGAGGTGAGAACAAGAAGGACACACGTAATTGGAAAATCCTCCAAGTAAACCAAAGGGTGAGTGAAGGCAGTCTACCAAACAACAATTGACTGATAAAGAATTGGTTATTGAGTTAGGTAACAAAGATTTAGCAGTTGTATCACCTTGCAAGGTCTATGAAAATAGCAATAAAACTAACAAGATTGAGAAACGTTTCCGTCGATTACAGCGTGAACTCTCTCAAAAATATCAAATGAAAAAGGGGGAAACTGATTTGTCAAAACCTGTAATATCTATAAATTAGAATCGAACATTCAATCGATCCATCAAAAAAATAACCACTATTCGTCAGATCCATATTCACAGATGACCAAACAAGCGTAGTAGAAACATGGTTCTGAAAACTTTAATGATGAGTTCTAACGATTTATAGATTTTTGGCAATGATGAAAACAGATGTTACAAGACCGAATTACGACGTTTCAGTCAAGGTTGACTGAAAATGATTTTCTTATCTGGTCCTATATCACAAATCACAAAAAAAATTCTTTAACAATGTCTATTAACGAACTGGCGAAACAATGCAACGTTTCTCGCACAACAATCATGCGGTTTTGCCAAAAATTAGGGTTTGATGGTTTCTCAGAATTCAAATATCATCTAAAAAATGAACTTACACAGGAAAATGTGCGTCTATCCGAGTTTGAGGAGGAAATCTTGGAAAATCATATCCAAACAATTGAGAACCTCAAGAAAAAAGATTTCACTGATCTATGTACAATGATGGCTAATGCGAATCGGATTTTCATCTATGGATCAGGTGATATACAAACGCTAGTTTCAAGTTATATGAAATTGCTTTTCGTACACAACGGATTGATACTCTATGACTTCGGTGCCGTTTCGATCAACAAACAGTTTTACCAAATCATTCAGCCAGAAGACTTAGTTCTGTTGATCACGCTAAATGGTGAGTCTCCTGAAGTCGTCAAATTAGCGAAGCAACTGAAGCAACGAAATATCCAGACAATTGGTATCACAAAACTTAGGAACTCAACTGTCTCAAAACTTTGTGATGAAACGATTTTCTTCTTGAATCCAGAACTACAAGATCAAGAAGATATCCTTACACCTTTTGAAACAACTTCAACACTTTTTTTCGTGATCGAATATTTTTTGTTGAAATATGATGCTTGGCAAAAACAAACAAATAAAAGTTCCTAAAAGACGCATCTCTTTCGTGCCAATTTGGCTTTTAAAGAGATGCGCTTTTTATGTATTGGGTTCTGTCTCTCTCACTGCCTTTTGATCGAACCGTCCTTTACTCGATCAAGGTAACGGTAATCGCCGAGGTAGGGCCGTAATATCGCATGATCCAGATAAATACTTTTTAGAATAGCGTTGACTTCCCTCTCTAAGTAATCTTTATCAAATTCAAACTTTGAATAAAGATGATCAAAGATCAAACGTTTATTTTTTTCTTTTCTAGGGGTTTATTGCAGTTGCCCATCTTTGAAAAATCTAGCCAGTTCACTCATAACCGATATCCTTCCATCGTATCCAGTAATCTTTTCTCTATTTGATCATGCTTCAAGCAAATTTTATCGAAGGCAACAGAAAAAGCGAGAAGGAGTTTTTTCTACAAACCATCTTCTCGCTCTTTATCAAGCTCAACTTATTCTTTTTTGTTCAAAACGATGCCTGTGTACAGCCAAGTAGTTACAACATAGTAGATAAAGTAGAGAACAAAGAATATTGTAAATGGTATCCATAAGTTGTGATATGGATCATTCATCAAAACAGTAAACATTTGAAGTCCAAATAATACATGGATGGCTCCTAGAATCCCTGGTGCTAAGAAGAGAATACCGATTTCTCGACGAATCGATTGTTTTAACAATGCTTGACGAGCACCGATCTTACCGAGCATCTCGTAACGAACGACATCACTCTTGCTACCTGAGAGGATCTTGAACATCAAGCAACTTGCTAACATTGTCAAGAAGGCGATCCCTAAAAAGAAGCCCATGAATTCAAATCCTGAGAACATACCATTGATCATTTGGTACGCATCATATTTTTGCGTGAAACTAAACATTCCATCTTTTAATGATTCATTATTTTTATTGTTTTCTGCTACCAGATCACCAATTTGTTCAATACTCTCATGGAAATCTTTTGCTTGGATCAGTTGCATACTGGTTTGTGGAAGATTTAATTGAGCAAATTCTTCTGCTGGCAGTAATTTGATTTCTTTTTCTCGTTGTTCTGGCAATTCGTAATAGCGCAACTCATCTTGATAGTTTAAGTTTGTCGCTAATTCTTCTGCGGTTACTTTTTTCGTTTTGACGTTTCTTTCCCCAGTGTTAGGTGTTTGATTTTCCATGATCAAAAATGGATTTTGTTCAAACTCACTATAGTTATAGTACACTGTTTTTTCGTCTTCTTTTTGTTGATAGACCGCGTTGATCGTTGGTGAAAGTTTCGCCACTTTAGATTGATCGATCAATTCTGATTGATTCAATACTAGATCATAATTCGATACTTCATTCGTCAACTGAGTGATCTGGTTTTTAAAGCCTAGACCGACTGTTAATGCACCTAAAGCTAATGCGAGTAACATCGCAACCATTGAAAGCATTTGTGTGTATTCACGAATACGGAAGCTTAACTGTGATAACGTAAAGTTGTTCAGTTTTTTCATCGAAAGATTTTCTGTTTTCTTCAATAGTTTAAGGAAGAAAATGATGACCGAATGGAAAATAAAGTACGTTCCTAAAACGATTGTAACTAACGCGACGGCGATTCCCATCAACTGATAGGTTCCGATATTTGCCATCATATAATAACCGACACCGATAAAAATGATTCCTAAAACTACTTCAAGGAAAAACAAGAATTTATGTTGTTTCATCTGCGCAGGTGTTTGATCCGCACGTAGTAAAGTCAAAATTGGTTTTTTGACAATCGAGAATGCATTGACAAACGCTGCTAATAAGAATAGTACGATGAAAAACAGCAAAGTAATCAATAATCCATTCATATTGAACGGTGTAAAATGAGTAATTTTAATATTTAACTGGGCAACCAATAGTCGATGGACGACGCTTGTTAAACCAATACCTAGCGCTGAACCAACCAAAGTAGCAACTGTTCCTACTATCAAGGTCTCAGAGAAAATCATTTGGGCAATTTTCCGGCCTTTTGCTCCTAGCATCATAAACATCGCATAATCTTTTTGTCGCATCGTCATCAAAAATGAGTTGGCATAAAGAATGTAAACAAATGTGATGATCCCCAATAATACCGACCCAAAGCGAAAGATAAAGACTGTCATCGCTAAAGTGGAATTATTGTTCAAAAAATCGGTGTTGCTGGCCATTGACTCGAACATATAAAAGATGGCTGAAGCCATGACTAAACCGGAAAATAGAACAATATAGTCTCTTAACCGACTCTTGATCCCAGTAAGTGATAATTTCCAAAGCATGTTCAGTTTCCCCCTTACTGTTCTAGATTACCTAGAATCGTTAATATTTGACGATAAAAGTCTGAACGACTTTGTTCTCCGCGTTTAACTTCCTGATGGATCACGCCATCTTTAATAAATAAGATTCGTTGACAGTAACTTGCTGAAAAAGCATCATGTGTCACCAACAGAATCGAAACCTTATCATTTGTATTCAATTCTTCCATCGTATCTAATAGGTCTTTCGCACTTTTTGAATCCAACGCACCAGTTGGTTCATCCCCTAATAGAATCGTTGGTTGCGTAACTAGTGCCCGGGCTGCTGCTACCCGTTGTTTTTGTCCACCTGAGATTTTCGCTGGATAGCTGTCCAAGATATGAGTGATTGACAAACGTTCAGCCACCGCATTGACTTTTTTCTTGATTTCTTTTGGTTTCACGCCTTGTAAAGAAAGCGGAACTGCAATATTTTCTTGTGCAGTCAAGTTCTCTAAAAGATTGAAATCTTGGAAGATAAAGCCGATTTCTTTTGCTCGAAAATCGGCTAACTGATTTCCTTTCAACTTCGTGACATCTGCTTGGTTGATATGGATCGTGCCACTTGTTGGTTTATCTAATGTTGATAAGATATTCAATAAGGTTGATTTACCTGATCCAGAAGCCCCCATGATACCAATGAATTCGCCTTTTTCCACACTAAAACTGATACCGTTCAATGCTTGTGTCTGTTTCTCATTACTTTTTCCGTAAACTTTTGTTACGTTCTTGATTTCTACGATTTTATCCATTATTGACCGTTCCTTTACTTAATTTTTCTTGTGCTGCTGATGGAATGTCTTTTGCCTGTACTTCCTCATAAGACGTCACGCCTTTATTTTTATTCCAAGTCACTTTCAAAAATGCATCTTTTCTTAATGGTCGTTCTTGAAAACCATTGAAGTCCATTGTTTTTTCTTTACCTTCTTTATTAAACCCAGGTAGTTCATAACGATAACTGATGATTTCTTGTCCACCGTCAGCGTGATCCACCTGTTTCTCACCATCCGTTGTGATTTGAACATAGTAGCTTTCACCACCCATGATCAAATGATCTGCTAAACGGTAGCCACCAAAAGCGATGATGATAAATGCTCCCAACCCAATCAATAATTTTTTCATTGTGACTCCTTCTTTCCTGTTCTGATAAATTAAGTATAGTCAAGTATCCGTGAAAATTCCTTTCTTTTTACTATCAAAACTCTTTCATTATTGTCATATGTCCCATAAAAAAAAAGAATCTGGAGGTGTAAGCCACTCCAAATTCCTTTTTATTGATTCAAACCGATATTCGTTGGAGAAAGCATTCCACTGACGAATGCTTTCCTCATTCAGCTATTTTTCTTTGTTATTACCTGTATTGATCACTGGTTGTGTGCCTTTATCAGTAATGATCGATACAAGTAGATTGTTGATCAACTGGATCTTTCGATCATCGGTAAAGGTGATATCCTGACCTGCTTCGATTTGTTCCAGAGCCATTTGTGTCATCGTCACTGCGCCTTCAACAATGGTTTGACGGGCAGATAAAATGGCTTTGGCTTGTTGCCGTTGTAACATCGCGCTGGCAATTTCTGTTGCATAAGCCAAGTGATTCAATCTCGTCTCTAAAACTTCGACCCCCGCCACCGATAAACGTTCTTGTAATTCCTTTGCCAATTCATCTGAAATCGCAGTGGTATTTCCACGTAAAGTAAGATCATCCTCGTTGAATGTATCATATGGATATTGACTGGCGATATGACGAATGGCGGTTTCACTTTGGATTTCAACAAATTGATGATAGTTTGCTACATCAAAAAGCGCCTTAGCTGTATCTACTACTTTAAAAACGACGACAGCGGAAATCTCGATTGGATTTCCATCTAAGTCATTGACCTTCAACAGCGAACTATTGAAGTTTCGAACTTTTAACGACAAGTTGATTTTTTGTGCAAAAGGAATCGTTAAGAAAAAACCGCTCTCACGAATCGTTCCGATGTATTGCCCAAAAAAGACGATTGCCTTTGCTTGGTTGGGGCTGACTACTGTCAGTCCGCTGATTGCTAAGAAAACGAGCAACCACAAGAAAATCCCAACAATTGAAAATCCAACTAAAAATCGAGCAACCCCTATGAAAAATAATAAGATTCCTACGACAAACATTAGAAGAATAATAAATAGCCCTATATAGCCATTGATAGTGAAAGCCTTTTTTTCTTTCATTTACTCACTCCTAATTTTCTTGGTTCTATTCTGTTTTTTTACGAATCCTTGCCATGGCTCCTTCTAGTTCCAATTCTTTGTCTTCCGTGATATACCAACCGTTTTCGTGTACGCCACCTGATGCTTCTGGCAAATATTCTAATCGTGTACGGACCCACTGTTTTGTTTCAGTAAAATAGTCTTCTACTAAGATCTCTAGGTCCATACCGGCGGATAATTCAAGATTCTCACGAACCGACTTGAAGACAAATCGCTCACTTGTTTGATCGTATTTTAAAATACCCGTATCGATGATTGGCAGTGAATAATAATCTAATTCTTTTTTCACTTTCAGTAGATGTTTGAACATTTCGTTGTACACTTGTTCAAGTTGTCGACCTTCGGAATTATTTGGATATTGGATCGTTACCCTTTCTTTGTCTGTATCATAATACTTGGTACTCAGTTCTGTTAAAAAATGATGCAATTTCCCTAATTCACTTTTCAATTCTTCCCGCTTGATTTCCTCTGTTTTCATTCAATATTCACCCTATTTTCCCCATATATGTACGTTTTTCCCTTTCCTTATTCTACTATATTATTGAATGATAGGCGATGATATTTCATGTAAAATAAATAAAAAAGCGTATAATTCCTTATTCCATAAAGAATTATACGCTTCTTCAACTATTTATTCGTTATTTAGAAAAAGACAGTCTTGACTGTTCAACGATTAATCATACTCGCCGTAATCTTCATCATCCATCGGAGGCTCGTCATAATCTTCATTCGTCAAGTTCACTTGACTATTATGAGCAGTTACTTTGAGATCTTTGTTTCCTTGATTGTACGTCTTGGTTGTCAAAGATTCATAATTTTTGTTGATATAAGAATCCCCTTCTAATGTCACAGCTAATCCTTGCTCTTGGTTGTTATAAAAATCAATACTACTATTATGAAGTGTGACTTCGCCTTTGATTGATTTTTCGTTATCGTTAAAAATGATACTGCCATCACTTGTAGCTAATTTGACTTTATCTATCGAAAACTCCTGTAAATCTAGTGAGCCCATTTGATTTTCAACAGTAAGAAGTTCCCCACTTACTTCATTGATCGACGTCCAAGTATTTGCTAAATTCAAGTTGATTTTCTTACTACTGAATTCATCTAAAAACAATTCATTGTTTTTCCCTTCAATCACTAATTCTTTTAAGAAAATGGTTTTAGGGATCGTGATCTTCAACATCGAACGTGTGTCTGTCATATTGATCATCACTGCCGGTGTTTGACCATCAGCTGAAATATCCAATGTGTGATCTTCCAGATTGATTTTTGGTTTTTGCGTTTTGTCATGAGACGTTTCAACCTCAAAGTTCACGCCTCGTTGGATCATGATATTTTGGTGATCTGCTCGTACAACGATTTTTTCAATTTTTTCAGACGAAAAATCTTTTGTTTCACGAGTCATTTCTATTATTCTTGGACCACCTTCCCAAGTCAGACTCGTTTGGGCACCAGAGGCATAACTTAATCCTGCCGTCAAGCCACCGATGATCATCAGTCCTAAACCTATCCCCAAGATATATTTTAATTTCATTTTTTACACCCCACTATTCGTCGTATGGATCGCTCGTTTCGTAATAAACCGGCGTCCTACCCACTTGACAAAGTTCATCATCATTTGGAATAACCATTTAGTTCCTTTTAACAGTAATGGTGCAAAGAAGACAGCACCTCCTGTGGCAAGTAACCCTAGTCCTACAAAGAACAGCCCACTAGCAATCGATTGTTGCAAGACAGCAACACCTGAAATGATCGAAAATAAACCTGCTCCTAAAATACTGATACATACGACATAGATTCCAATGATCACGCCAATTAAGCCAAGCAGAATACCAAAAATCGCTAGAATAAACGCTAATGCTAAAGGAATCAATAAAGGTGATGCACACAACCCAATGACGATCATCCAAATCAAACGGATTTTCCGTTTAGGACTTTGGCTGTATTCTGATTCATCGTCGTCTTGTTCCGAGTAATAATTGATTTTCAGTTTCAGGGCAAATTGCTTTGGTGAGCCATATTCATCCACGACTTCTTCTACTGTTTTGCCAGAATCCAAGAAGTATTCTTCATAATACTGAATAATATCAAAGCGATCATCTTCAGGTATTTCTTGAAGTTCGTCCAACACATCATCTAAATATTCATTCATTCGTATTCTCCTCCAGTAATCGGTTTAAGGAATCTCGAAACACGATCCATTTATCAATGATTTCTTCTAAATGTTGACGTCCTTTCGGAGTTAAGCGGTAATATCGGCGATTTCTACCTTCGAATGGTTCGTCGTATGTTTCTAAGTATTCTTCTTTTTTTAATCTGCGTAAAACAGGATACATCGTTGATTCACTGACAGATAAACTTTCTTGGACGATCTTCGTTAATGCGTAACCGTACATGTCTTCTCTGCTTAAAGCTGCTAAAACCGTACCATCGAGTAAAACTGTTGGGACTTGGATATGCATTACTTCACCTTCTTTATAGTTTGCAATATTTTATATTTACCAATATTATATCACGTATAATATTGTTTGCAAGTAAAATTCACAATCATACCCACTAATTACTTCAATATTCGCGAAAACAACGCTAAGTATCATAAAAATTCTGCTTACAAAAAAGGAACAAAGACCGTAATGATTTCTGGTCTTTGTTCCTTTTGAATACTTTCTTATTATCCTCTTACCTACAACAAAGTAAACACGATAAAACTTAATACAAAACCTAGAAAAACGGCAAGAGAGAAACGGATCACTTCTTTTTTATTCCTACTCAACCACGTTTCATTCATCTTTTGTTCCACTCCATTCTAAAATAGTCAGTTGCTAATTTGGATAAACAGAGGTGACATGATTGTATTGCTGTGCATGTTTATTGGCAGCAGAAACAGCTGTACTAGCAAATAGATGCCACTCACTATTATACCCGCATGTATGGCATTTCCAATAATAACCGATACCACGATCGGTTTGTTTTTCATCCTCTGCACTTGAACTTGCCACAAGTGTACTTAAGACCGAATCCTGTTTCAATAATACTGTGGGAGTACCATGAGAATGAGTTGTTTCCTCTGCAATGGCTATGGGATTGGCTCCGCTCAGTCCAACACTTAACGTCAAAAGTCCGAGCAATAAAACTACTTGTTTTTTCATTTTCTATCATTCCTCCAATAACGGTTATTAGAAAAATATACGAATACTCTCTTATGTACGACATGACTTCGTACACTTTTCCATCTTTATATTACTTGAAAAATACACCTTAGAACGATTAAATCAGAAGTGGCGTTTTTTTCTTTGTTTTTGTTGGTTTATTGCTCCTATAGATCATTAACTGTTCATTTCCCTGGATCTTATTCCACCGGATAAGTTAGCGACGTGTTTTCTTTGTCTAATTGAATGATGACAGTCGTACCTACTTTTGAGATACTGTTATAACTGATTTTTCCATGATGCAACTCAACGATTTTTTTGACTAGTGATAAGCCCAGCCCGTTCCCAGAAAATTGACGGCTGGATTCCCCTTGATAAAATTTCTCAAAGAGTCGTGCTTGTGTTTCTTGATCCATTCCCACGCCAGAATCTGTCACTTCAACGATTACTTGAGTGGCATTTTGTGTTAGGCGAATCTTGATTTTCCCTTGTGGTTGATTGTACTTGATGGCATTGTCCATGAGATTCAGCCAGACTTGATATAGAAATTCTTCATTACCGACAAAGTTGACACTTTCCAGATCGATCTCCAGTTGAAGGTGTTCTTGCTCCCATTTAGGTTGTAAAAAAACAATCACTTCACGAATCTGTTCATCTAAACGAAAAGGGCGCTTTTCTAATTTGATTCGCTGATTTTCTAATTTATTCAATTTCAGTGTGTTCTCTGTCAATTGCGAAAGCTGAGTGATGCTCTCAATGATCCGTTGCAAGAAAACCTGCTTTTCTTCTTCTGAAATGTTAGGCGCCTGCAATAACTGGACGTATCCTTGGATCGTGGCAAGAGGCGTCTTAAATTCATGAGAAACATTGGAAACAAAGTCATTTCGTAACGTTTCGATACTACTCAATTCTTGGACCATCACGTTGAAATCTTTATATAGTTGCTGCACCTCTTCGACTTTTTGTTGCTCATCCATCCGAATCGAAAAATCGCCAGTTGCTACTTTGCTCATATTGGTTCGTAAATCACTGATCGGCAGCAAGATCCGCCGACCGACAAAGATCGAGATCCCTGTGCCCACCATCATACTAAATCCTGCAAAAACGACTAAAGGAAACCATGTCGCTTGTTGCTCTGAAGCAGGGACTGTTTTGTGTGACAGCAAGAAAATAAAACCTAAGAAACACAACAAAGTAACTAAAATGGAAATAAACACAATGCAAGCAAAATAAATCCATAATTGTGAAAAGATTTTTTTACGCATCAAATCACCGCCTTATAGCCTAAGCCACGAACTGTTATGATCTGAAAATCATCATTTTCAATAAAACGCGTGCGTAATCGTTTGATATGCACATCAATCGTCCGTTCTTCCGTATTGGTATCCAACCCCCATATATCATCCATTAATTGTTGTCGTGTAAAAATCTTATTTGGATAAGAAAGTAGTTTGTACAATAATTGAAATTCTTTTTGTGGAAGTAAGATGGCTTGATCCTGCTTGATCACTTCATATGTTTCTTGGTTCAAGCTAGTTTGTCCAATGTTCAATTGATGGCTATGATTGATTTTCGCTCGCCGTAACAAGGCCTCTACCCGCAACACCATTTCATTGACATCTACTGGTTTCGTCATATAGTCATCCGTTCCCAGTTGAAACCCCTTCTTTTTATCTTCAAAATCTGCTTTCGCTGTGATGATCAACACAGGTGTTTCTACGCGACTGCTTCGTAAAGTTTCCAACAGTTCATACCCATCCATCACAGGCATCATAATATCTGTGATGATCACATCCACTTGAGTACTCTCTAATTGCTTCAAAGCTTCGGTCCCATTTGCGACTGCGAAAACCAAAAAACCAGCGCGTTCTAAAACGGATTGATAAAGTTGTTGCAAACGCTCATCATCTTCTACTAGTAATATTCGATTCATCATTTCTCCTCATGTAATTATTTGAAAAATTTCAGTTTTTTTTCTGATTGTTCATATTCAGTTAACATTCATTCATTATACTACGTTCGTTGTTCTGTTATACTTATTAGTATAACGAATATTTCAAACGGAAAGAAGGGTGACAATGTTACAATTAAAAGAGATAAAGAAATATTATAAAGTTGGTGAAACAACGACAAAAGCATTAGACGGCGTATCCGTCGCTTTTAGAAAAAAAGAATTTGTAGCCATTTTAGGCCCAAGTGGATCTGGTAAAACAACCATGTTGAACGTGATCGGCGGCTTGGATAATTATGACTCTGGCGATATGGTCATCAACGGGAAGTCCACAAAAGATTTTAAAGACAGCGATTGGGATGCTTATCGTAATAATTCCATCGGTTTTGTTTTCCAAAGTTATAACTTGATCGGGCATTTAGGAATCATTGAAAATGTTGAACTTGGCATGACATTAAGTGGTGTCTCTAAAGATGAAAAACGGAAAAAAGCGGAGGAATCATTGCGTCGTGTTGGATTGACCGACCACATGCACAAAAAACCCAATCAATTATCTGGTGGACAAATGCAACGTGTCGCAATTGCACGTGCTTTAGCCAATGACCCTGACATCCTTTTATGTGATGAGCCAACCGGTGCTTTAGACACAGAAACAAGTGTCCAAATCATGAAGTTGATTGAAGAACTATCCAATGAGAAACTAGTGATCATGGTCACACATAACCCTGAGTTGGCACATGAATATGCCGATCGGATCATTGAGTTCTCAGATGGAAAAATCGTTTCTGATTCTAATCCACATATCGAACGTCCAAAAGATGATCAATTTAATCTACGTCGGACAAAGATGAGCTTTTGGACCGCATTAAAATTATCTTTCAATAATATTCGCACAAAAAAAGGCCGGACATTTTTGACTTCCTTTGCTTCAAGTATCGGGATTATTGGGATTGCGATCGTATTAGCCCTATCTACAGGATTCCAAAAACAAATTGATCAAACACAGTCAGAAACGATGGCTCGTTTTCCAATTACGATTTCCAAAGTCACCACTAGTCCTCCTTCTGAATCGGATGGCTTGAGTTCCAACACAGCCGAATATCCAGATACAAAAACTGTTACCGCAAAAATCAGCGATGAAGACCGTGCACAACATACGAATAATATTGACCAAGAATATGTTGATTATGTAACGAGTATCGATCCTGATTTAAGTAATAATATTGGTTTTACCCGCACGACTGGTATCAATTTATTAAGAGATGTTGACGGCAAAGTACAGCCTGTTAGCTTTTCGAATCAAAACCCAGATACTGAATCACTGTCCTTCTCAAGTGCGATGTCTTCCATGACTGGCGTAGGTGTTTCTAGTTTCCCAACACAACTAGACGACCAAAAAGACAATTTCTTAGAATCAAATTACTCATTACTTTCTGGTAGTTATCCGACCTCTGCAAATGATGTCGTATTGATCGTGGATGGTAATAACAATACCAACATCAATGCGTTGAAAAATTTAGGCTTTGATGTGAAAGACGGCGAAACGCTTGATTTTGACAAGATCGTCGGAACAACTTTCAAATTAGTGAACAATGATACGTACTATACAAAATTACCGACAGGAAACTTCATTCCTAATACAGATTACCAAGCGATGTACGAAGATGCCTCCAGAGAGGTTAAGATTTCTGGTATTCTACGGGTCAAATCTTCTTCTACGATGAATCTGTTATCTCCGGGTATTGCTTACAGCGACCAATTGACAACAGAAATCGTCAGTGAAAACAAAAATTCTGAAATCGTTCAAGCGCAAAAAGACAGCGATATGAACGTATTGACGACCGAAAAAGTAGATGACTCAGCAAAACAAACGCTGATCAGCTATTTAGGTGGAGACAGCTTACCTTCAAGCATCATGATCTATCCAAATAATTTTGGCGATAAAGAAGAGATTCTAAACTATTTAGATGAATTCAACAAAGGAAAATCAGATGAAGATAAAATCATCTATTCTGATTTAGCTGGAACAATGACCGAATTGACTGGTGGATTGATGGATGCCATCACGTATGTCCTGATTGCTTTTGCTGGTATTTCACTTGTAACAAGTATGATCATGATCAGCATCATCACTTATACTTCTGTGATCGAACGGACGAAGGAAATCGGTGTCTTGAAAGCATTAGGTGCGCGTAAGAAAGATATCACGCGGGTATTCGATGCAGAGACTTGTATCTTAGGGATTTCTTCTGGTTTACTAGGGGTCTTGATTGCTTGGCTAGCGACTTTCCCAATCAATAGTCTCTTGTACAATATGACTGATTTAGAAAATGTTGCTCAACTAAATCCTGTACACGCCTTGATTTTGATTGTTGTATCAACGATCTTAACGATGTTAGGCGGACACATCCCAGCTCGTATGGCAGCGAAGAAAGATGCAGCGATTGCTTTAAGAGCAGAATAGTAAAATATAATAGAAAAAAACACAGTTGGTTTTGATATCACTTGTCAAAACCAACTGTGTTTTTGCTTTATTCTTTTGTTCGTACTATGTAGCTCGCGGTTTCTAAAAATGGCCTATATATCTACATATCAAATGAAATAAGTTGATTCTTCCTAAGATAAATTGATTCTCAACCACCCGATCTCTAAATAGGGAAAGAAAAATTTTTAAGAAATCTTTGTGCAATATCAAAAAAAGCTTCTTCCTCTAATGTATCAATGTATTTAACATTTCTTTTAGCTTTTTCGGTATAGTCAAGAGAGAATACTTGAAGCGTATTTACTTTGCTTCTCTTTACTTCATCTAGCTTGAACTTATCGCTTTGAATAGGCACAAGAAATGGTCTATTTTTATCACTTGTAGTAATTGGGCATACGATAATTAAATTCGTTGCTAAATTGTACGCATCCTTACTCATAATTAAAGCCGGTCGTCTCTTCTTAACTTCATAACCTTTTGACGGTTCAAAGTAAAAAAGAACGATATCTCGTTGACGTGGCTTATAGCTCATCTAGTTCTCCTCCATGTGGCATATAATCAACCCCTAATTCTGGTAAATAAAATTCGCCTTCTTTAGCAGATTCAAAAAAAATCTTCAACTTTTGGAATTAAAGCAACCGTGCCATTTTCTTTTTTTATAATATTAAATTCTTCACCTTCTTTAATGCCTAACTTTGCAGGAAGTGTAATCACAAGGGAATTCCCTTGTTTTTGTTGAAATCATAAGTCATTCCTCCTTTCTTTTACGAACTTTCTATCCTCTACTCTCTAAATACGTAAAAATCTAATTTTTCTTCATTCCTACTTACATAAAAAAATAGTGGATAAAGTATGTTGTCGAATACTTCATCCACTATTTTTATCATATTATTAAACTATTTACTTCTTCACTTCTGCGATTAATTTTGCCAATGCTTGTTTTTGATAAGCTGTCGCTAAGTCTTTTGATACTTGTTGTTGTTCTTCTTGAGACATCGCTGGATTTTGGGCAATGGCTTTCATCAAGCCTTCTTTGACAAATTTTTGTGCATCGGCTTCCATCGTGCTTTTTTGTTCTTCGACACGTTTTGCCAACTCAGAAGCTTGGTCAGTACTTAATTCGATCCAATCATTCGGAAGTTTGAACGTATTGACCCGGCGTTCATATTCATGGTTATTATCCGCTAAGTTGAACCAGAATTTGTATTGGTCATTTTTATAAACCCAATAAGTTGTTTCACTGACTTTTTCTGCTTTGCCATCCGTTTGTTGAACCTTATTTGTTTCATTTTTTGTGCCAGTAGCTTTTGGTTCTTTTTGCTTGTCATCTGTTCGATATAAGTAGACTTTTTCTGTCCCATCTCCTAGTGACTGATAAAGCAACATATTTACATCTGACTGATCCGCACTGGAAACGAGCGGAGTCGTTTTTGTTTCTGTCACTTCTTCCATCCCAAAATGATTCGTGATATTTCCTACGATCAGTCCTAACGAGAGAACAAACAGTAAGCCAAAGACGAGTGAAAGAAATGTTTGCCACATTTTTTTGGCAAACACATTCGTCAAAGCAAAGGCAATGACACTGGCAATCAATACGAAAATAATCATGCGTTATCCCCCACTTCCATCACTACTGGTTCTTTTCTTTTTAAGAAGAAAGCAATCGCAAAGCCGATCAAGCCGAATATGATTGCGACAAAGAAGGCTGCATGGTAACCAGATAAAGTCGCGTTGATTGCTTGATCTTTATAGGCTAAAGGTGTACTTTTCAACACAGCATCCGTTGGTAGATTGTCTTTCGTAACATTTGTCAACACACTGATCAAAATCGCAGTTCCGATTGAACTTGCAATTTGGCGGAAGGTATTGTTCACTGCTGTTCCGTGGCTGATCAAGTTGTTAGGTAAAGCATTCATTCCTGATGTTGTCACCGGCATCATGACCATCGAGATCCCAAACATTCGGATCGCATAAAGAATGACGATATACAAAACAGGTGTCGTTTCAGTCAAGAAGGCAAAAGGTGCTGTAGCTGCTGTTAGGATGAACATCCCAACAATCGCAAGACGTTTTGCCCCGTGTTTATCAAAAATCGCACCAGTGATCGGCATCATGGCACCCATGATCAATGCACCAGGAAGCAACATCAAGCCAGAGTGGAATGCCGATTCTCCACGAATATTTTGAATATACAATGGCACAACCATTTCCGCACCGACCATCGCCATATTCGTTACGCCAGCTAAAATCGCTGCAATCGTAAAGGTTGGTGATTTAAAAACGCGCAACTCTAAGAATGGATGTTCTAAATGTAATTGACGCCAAGCAAATGCGGCGATGAAAATCACACCAACGATCAAGAAGCTGATTACTTTCGTACTTCCCCAACCGGCGTCTCCTACGCTTGAAAATCCGTATAGCAAACTACCAAATCCAATTGTTGAAAGAATGGCAGAGAAAATATCGATACTTGGATTGGATAAAGGAATCACACTCTTCATCAAAAAGAACGCAAGTACTAAAACAAGAACGACGATGGGAATAACCATTCCAAATAAATCGCGCCAATGATAGTTATCAATGATATAACCAGATAGTGTTGGGCCTAATGCTGGGGCTAATCCGATAACGATCCCAGACATTCCCATAGCAGAACCTCTTTTTTCTGGTGGGAAGATCGATAGCATGATATTTTGCAATAATGGCATAGATACCCCTACACCACACGCTTGGATCAAACGTCCAATCAGTAGCGTACTAAAGTTAGGAGCAGTAAAACAGGTAATCGTTCCAATCAAAAAAATCGTCATAGCTGACAGATATAATTTTCTAGAACTAAATTTATTGATCAACCAAGCAGTAATCGGAATCATGATCCCGTTCACTAGTAAAAAGCCTGTTGTCAACCATTGCACATCAGAAGCTGAAATATCAAAAGCTTTCATCAATGCTGGAAAAGCAGTTGTCAATAAGGTCTGATTCAAGACCGTACAAAATGTCCCAATCAATAACACGACAACTAATAGTGTACGATTATATGGTTTTCCGTAAATATCTACGGGTTGATTCTTACTCATATTTCTCCTTCTTTCTGAATGTTTTCTGAAACCACTAAGATACTTTATTCCTATTTTTAACTTTTGTCAACCTACTTGACATGATAGTCAACAAAAGTATAATTAAGGGAACGACCAACAAAGGAGTGTGACGAATGGTGGGAGCTTCACTTAAACAATTATTGGAAAATGACCATTTATTAGTAGGCATTAGTGAATTGAGTGAGATCGTCGGAGTTTCACCACGACAATTGAGATACTGGGAACAAAAAGGCTTTATCCAATCCGTTACTGCTGACGCGAATTGTTCAAGAAAATACCGATTACCGACAGTGGTCAAAGTTGAGATCATCAAGAAATTTTTAGATGAAGGGTACACGTTGACCAAAGCCGCTGAAAAAGCTCAGGAACGTTTAAACAAAATGCACCATGTCCGAAAAGTTTTCTCAAAGTCCATCAAAGACATCCAATTGATTGATGAACGTTATACACTCCTTTTAATTGGCGACTTCAATGATCTGGAACAGCTATGTATTATTCATGACGAAGAAACGGATGAACTATCTTATAAGATCCTTCCAGCAGATGAAACGATCGATCCTAAAAAAGTACTGGAAAAATAAGAAAAGATCGCAGTTTTTTTTTTACTCCATTAGAACTTGTAGCCGACTTGCTACAGTTAAATAAAAAAGCCACCACGAGGTCTAGACAGAAGTGTTCAGCCTCGAGAAATAAGGCGCCATCCACGAAAATTGTTTTTCAAATTTTTGTGGTTGTCGCCTTTTTAAGTTGTTTGTCATAAACTTTCCATTTATTTTCTTATTTCTTGTTCCAATACTTGTGTCAACCAATTGATATATTCGGTTTCTCGATTGATTGCGTGAGACAAGATCAGATAATGGCCATAATTTTCATGTTGGTCTTTTTCTGTCGGGAAAATCACTTGTTGTCGGGCGAATAAATGCTGTCTTTTTTCTTCATGAAGCTCCTTTTGCTGTTCAAGAATCTCAATCCATGTTGGATCATTGATATCTTTCACAAAATAAAGTTTCAAGACAAATTCGTCTCGATTGACTGGAAGTTCATTTGGCGAGGTATGGATCCATTCGTTTAACAAAACACGCCCTTCTTCAGTCAGCTGATAAATTTTCTTTTCTAGCTTGACTCCAGTGATTCCTACTTCATGTTTGATGATTCCTAGTTCTTCCATTTTGGCCAGTTCAGGATAGATCTGACTATGCTTTGCCTGCCAGAATTCACCGATTTCATTTTTGAATGCTTGATTCAATTCATACCCCGTTTGATTTTTTTTGCTCAGTAATCCCAGTAATATATAGCGTAATGTATTTTTTCTAGCCATCAAAATTTCCTCCTTGACATTCTCTCAAAATCATTCTATCATAATCACGTAATCAAAAACATGTAAATTATTACATGTTTTAATTTAAAGGGAGATGTTTTACATGAAACAATTCAAAAACTTAGAAGATTTTATTGGAACTCACTTTATCTATACGTATGATAATGGTTGGGAATATGAATGGTATGCAAAAAATGACCACACCGTTGACTATCGTATTCATGGCGGAATGGTCAAAGGGCGTTGGGTCAAAGATCAAGAAGCAGATATTGTAAAATTAACAGATGGTGTTTTTAAAATCACTTGGACTGAACCAACTGGTACAGACGTTGCTTTAGACTTTATGCCAAATGAGAAAAAACTCCATGGCACGATTTTCTTCCCTAAATGGGTCGAAGAACATCCAGAGATCACTGTCACTTTCCAAAACGAACATATTGCGGAAATGGAAGCTGCTCGTGAAAAATATGAAACATATCCAAAACTAGTCGTTCCAGAATTTGCGACAATTACTTATATGGGTGATGCGGGTGTTGATAATGAAGATGTAATTAGCGAAGAACCTTATGAAGGAATGCCAAAAGACATTCGTGAAGGTCGTTACTTCGATGAAAACTACCGTCGTATCAATAAATAATCACTCTACCTCACTCGTATAAAATCAAAAGCCACTCCTTCAATTGATGAAGACCAGTGGCTTTTTGATCATTATAAACGGAGGCTTTTGTTTCTACCCTTTATTTTATTGTAAATAAATGTGGTCATTTAACTTTTCCAATTGATTTCTTTATGATTTACATAAATAATTTCATGTTATTTTCAATTTTTTTCTAATTCCTTGCCTCTCTTTTCATTAACCTTTATGATAAGTTTAGTTATTATATGAAAAGGAGCCAAACAGTTGAAAAAATATAGACCATATTTTTTGATTTTTATTTTCGCAATTATTTTCGTATTGCCAAATATATTATCACACAAATTGATCATCGGGGCTGATGCGCCATTTCATTACAATCGTTTTTATGATGCAGCCCAACAAATTATTCACGGAGACTTACACTACTTCCCATCGATGTATGGCTTTCAACAAAGCGGTCGGATCGTCAATGCAATCTACGGTCCCTTATTCTCATACTTTCAAGGGTTGATCGTACTCGTTGCTAGAAGTTGGTATCATTACCAGATTTTATCGAATTTTATCCTCTTCCTTATCGCAGGTTGGTCCATGTTGACTTTGTTGCGTTATGTAAAAGTACGTGAATGGGTAAGTGTACCGGTTTCAGTCCTGTTCATGACGACCTATTCGATCCAATATTGGGCTGTTAATCAAGGTTTTACGAGCTGGGGAACAGTATTTTATCCTTTATGTATGATCCCGCTCGTTGATTTCATCGTGCATAAAAAATTCCCTGTACTTAAAGTAACTGCAGCGATTGCATTGATGACGCAGATCCATCTGCTATCTTCTGTGATGCTAGTATTGATGTATATTCCTTTTTATGGGTATTATTTCTTCACACAAACCAACAAGGGAAAAGCTCTTTTACAATTAGGGAAATCAATTTTGCTTTACTTTATCCTAACGGCAAACATCTGGGTAGGTATGGCGATGGTTTACAGTGGGAATGAGATTCTTCCACCTTTCGTCAATCGACGCATGACAGAGAAATCAATCAATCTTGAGGGAAGTTACTGGTTGAATTATCCGAAAATCCTACCTGTCGTTTTATTTGCTGGATTTTTATGTTTCTTATTGTTCCGAAAAAGAGAAGAACTGTTTCCAAAACTTTTGTTACGCACAAGTGTTGTGTTCTTCTTACTTTCAACCAGCCTGATCCCTTGGAATACATTAGTTGAAAACGAAGTGCCATTTATTAGCTTGATTCAGTTTCCATTTCGTTTCTTTGTCCCATTTACCTTGCTTTTCTTACTTTACTTTGCAATCGTCGCCAATCGTTGGGAAAACAAAACCTGGTTACGGATAGCTGCGACCTTACTGATCCTGATCAGTTCTGTTCAGACCATCCAAAACTTATACCGTCACCTCAATAAATGGGAAGATGAAACCTTCGTCAGTCGTCATACGTATTTGTTCGATACACCTGATGAAGCAAGAAAAACTTTCTACAGTCGTGATATGTCCAAAAGTTTATTTGTTTTCCAGAAAACTACGCCAGATTATTTGCCGATCTATAAACAAACAAAGGCAAATAAATACGATCGATACAATGAAGAAATCCTGGAAAATGAAACAACATTCATCAAATCACATCCTGATGGTCGGTTGAGTATCAAATGGAAAAATACCGGTGAACCGACTGTTCATGTGCCAGTTATCGTGTATGATCGAACCGTCTTGATGCAAAATGGACAGAAATTGACGGATTTTGAATTGACCGATATCGGTACACCGATCGTCAAACAGCATAATGGCATCAACGAGATCATTCTCTATTACGACCTTCCCGTCTATTTCTACTTCGTTGTTGCTGCGACTATTGCCGGTTGGCTATCCTTTTTAGGCATCTATCTTTCACAAAAGTTTAATTTTAGAAAAGAAAAAAATGTGAAAATCAGCTAGGCTATCATTTTTTTAGATTATACGTAACATCTATCATATATGTATAAGAATAAGCGAGGCTATGACAGATTGACTGTCATAGCCTCGCTTATTCTTAAAAATTTGAGAGTAGATAATTTATCCTTTCTCAGCAGACATTCTCTTGGTTAATCGTTATATGAAACGTAAGTAAGTGGGTATGAAAAATCCTATGACTTGTCAGCTCTTATTCGTTCGCTTTATCTTGATCAATCCAATCTTTCTCCTCATCAAACTTATTTGAGTGAATCCAACTACGGCAAAAAGCACCTATCTTATAGATCCATTTCTACAGACACTCCAAAATGATCACTAACGACCGGGCCATTCGTCCCATCAAAGACGCGCGTATACGTACTGACTTTACTCTCAGTCGGAACGAAAATATAGTCGATTCGCAGTGCTTCTGTATTGTTTTCCCAGCCATCGATTTTTTTCTCGATCGTGGCTTCTTCAGATTTTTGTTCGGCTAAAACATATGAATCTTTGATGTTCAATTGGTTATCTTCATTAACTAAGCGATACCCTTCCTCACCTACTGGATTATTAAAATCACCCATCAACAAGCAAGGTATTTGATAAGTTAGGAGTTCTTTCTGTAAGAATTGCCACTCGTAGGCAAAGCCCGTTTCTATATCTGACCACCAAGAGAAATGACAGCTTGCGACAACGATTGGTTGATTGTCAATAACTGTTTTGGCAACAAGGACCATGCGGGTACGGTAGTTTTCTTTTTCTTTTGTTTCAGACACTATGTATGCCCGACTATCCAAAGGAGCCTTTGATAAAATAGCGTTTCCTTCTTCATACTTGTCATAACCAATATGACTCATTTCCCAACTCCAAAAATAGGATTCTCCTGCTTCTGCCAGTCGTCGGATCAAGCAATAAGCGAAATTATCTTTGTGGATTGGGGTCTGATTCGTTACTGGACAAAAACCGACTAGCTCTTGTTCATTTACGATCTTTGTTTCAATCAGTTGATTGACCTCTTGCAAAGCAATGACATCATAGCGCTCAGTTAAAATCTTGTCTGCAAGGTCTTGTAGTTTAGTTACTGGTTCTTCTTCCAACCAACTATGTGTATTCAACGTCATTATTTTCATTTTTTTGGAACCTCTTTTCTATTTTTACATAAAAATCAGAGACTGTTACGTCAGCGCTGATTATTGAAGAAATCTCTCCTCAATCGTCTCGCTTTTTCGTCACAATCTCTGATCACTTCTTTTATTTATTATAGCTTGATTTTTCCGATTTCTGTACCCATTTCAACAGAACCAAGTGTAGTGATCGCAATTTCTTTCACTTTATCATCCGTGAAAACAACCATGATCGTTGTATCTTTTCCTTGTTCTTTGACTTTTGCAAGATCCATGCGTGCAATCGGCATGCCTGGTGTGACTTCTTGTCCTTCTTTCACAGATACTTCAAATGCGGGTTGCGCCATTTGGACAGTATCGATTCCCATGTGGATCAGTACTTCTGCGCCTTCAGCTGTTTCCATCCCGATGGCGTGTTTCGTTGGGAATACGCTAACGATTTTACCCGCTACTGGAGCAGTGATCGTATCTGTTTCAGGAATGACTGCAAAACCGTCACCCATCATTTTTTGTGAGAATACTGGATCATTGACCGCTGCTAAAGCAATCACTTCTCCTTTGGCTACTGCGTACAATTCTTTTTCGATCCCTAATGCTGCTGTCGCTGTTTCTTTTTCCATCACGACTTCTTTGATTTGTGGTTCAGGAATATCTGCGCCTGATTGCAACAAATCTTCAATATCTGATTTTAACACATCTGCTTTTGGCCCATAAACTGCTTGGACACCATTGTCTTTGACGATCAAGCCCATTGCGCCAGCACGTTTCCACGCGTCTTCTGAACCAACTCTACCTCGATCTGCCACTGTTACACGTAAACGCGTCATACAAGCATCCACGTCTTTGATATTTTCTTTTCCACCTAATAAATGGATGATTTGGATAATTTGTTGATCCGCCGCTCCTGTTGTCGTGCCAGTGGTTGTTTCTTCACTGTCACTATCATAGTTCCCGTTACGTCCTGGTGTCGCAAAGTTGAATTTCTTGATCAAGAAGTTTGCTAAGAAATAAGTGACTACGCCAAAGAGAATGACACAGATGACGAAGTTGATCAAATCGCCGCCAAGTCCTGCTTTGATCCCTAATGGTGTTCGCGTCAATAATTCGATATTCCCGAAGGAGTGGACACGCAACGGTAAGATATCCGCCATCGCAAAAGCTGCTCCTTGGATCACTGCATAGATTGCATACAGTGGAACTGCCGCAAACATAAACATAAATTCTAGTGGTTCTGTTACCCCTGTTAAAAAGACAGCTAAAGCAGCTGAGAAATACATGGATTTGTATTTTGCTTTTTTGTCTGGATCGACATTGCGATACATCGCAAGCGCCATCCCCATCAAAATACCAGAAGAACCAATCATTTGACCGACTTTGAAACGTGCCGGTGTCCAATTGTTCAAGACGAATTCATACTGTGCCATGTCTCCTGCACCTCGCAGGTTCACTAAGTCAGTTGCCCAAGCTAACCATAGTGGATCTTGACCAAATACTTGTGTACCGGCTTGTGCGCCAGATAAAATCTCATATGTTCCACCTAATTGCGTATAGTTGATTGGAATCGTCAACATGTGGTGTAAACCAAAAGGTAGTAATAACCGTTCTAATGTTCCATATAAAAATGGTGCTAAAATTGGTGCGCTATCTTGCGATTGTGCAATCCATAAACCAAAGTTGTTGATTCCTGCTTGAATAGCTGGCCAAACTGCTGCCAAAATAAGAGCTACGATCGTTGACCAAAGAATCACTACAAAAGGAACAAATCGTTTCCCATTAAAGAAAGAAAGTGCATCTGGTAATTTACGGTAGTTATAGTATTTGTTATAAGCCATCGCACCGACGAACCCAGCGATGATCCCTACGAATACCCCCATGTTCAATGCAGGAGCTTCTAAGACACTCGTAAAGAATCCTTTCACCATGATTCGTGTACCGAACAACGTATGTGTGAAGGCGTCTTCGTTTGCTAACATCTCTGTTGTGACCCCGAAGATTGCTCCTGTGATCCGATTGATCAAAACAAACGAGATTCCGGCAGCGAATGCACCACCTGCTCGTTCTTTTGCCCAACTACCACCTATCGCTAATGCAAATAATAAATGCAAGTTCCCAATAATTGCCCAACCAATACTTTCAAGAACGCCACCCGTAGTGACAAGTGCTGCCATGTTCGGGTTGATCAATGGGATCGATTTCCCGATACTGATCATTAAACCAGCAGCTGGCATAACTGCTACAACGACCATTAAAGCCTTTCCAAATTTCTGCCAAAAATCAAAACTAAACATTTTCTTCAATTTCTATCTCTCCTTTACGCAATCGGTTTCGTTAATCCGTATTATAGAGGTAATTCCTTTTTTTGTAAATGCTTTATTTTTATTTTATTTATTTTTTTATCCAAAAGTATGATACAGCTAATATAATAAGAACTATAAAGAAATATTAGGGCAATGATGCTTTCTATCCTCTTGCGAAGTGTTCGCCAATAAAAAAGATTGAGTATTTATCAGTTTACTATTGACTGACGCAACCGGTTGCGTTTATTATAAACCTAAGAAATGAAACATTTAGGAGGAGAATCATGAAACAAATCAAACGCTTATTCCAGATCGACCCTTGGAAAATCAGCACGACAACATTAGATAAAGAAAACTTACGTTTACAAGAGTCATTGACAAGTATTGGGAACGGCTACATGGGAATGCGTGGAAACTTCGAAGAAACGTACTCTGGCGATCATCACCAAGGCACTTATTTAGCCGGTATCTGGTACCCTGACAAAACTCGTGTAGGTTGGTGGAAAAACGGCTATCCTGAATACTTTGGAAAAGTCATCAATGCAGTCAACTTTATTGCAATGGATATTTACATCAACGACCAATTGATTGACTTAGCTTCACTAGATCCAGAAAATTTCTCTTGGGAATTAGATATGAGAAACGGGGTCTTGTCTCGTCAGTTTACGATTACGACAGCTACCAATAAAGTCCGTTTCTCATTTGAACGTTTCTTGAGTATTGTTAAAAGCGAAGCGGCTTATATTCGTGTAAAGGTTGAATTGATAGCCGGCTCTGCCACTGTAAAATTTGTTTCGAAACTGGATGGAAATGTCCAAAATGAAGATAGTAACTACGATGAGCATTTCTGGAATCAGACCGACCGTGGCACAAAAGACTCGATCGGTTATTTGACAACGAAGACCATTCCTAATGCATTTGACATTGAGCAATTCACCGTCACTGCAGGCATGCGTCATTTTATCAACGGCAAAGAAACAACACCTATATTTGAAGAACAAACATTAGCGTTACAAGGTGTATTCTCGTATGATCTAACACCAAATGATCCTGTGGTCGTGGATAAAGAAGTCTTGGTTTTGACAAGTCGTGATATCCCTGAAGCACAACAAGTGGCAACACTTATGGATGAATTTGATCAGTTAACTACTCATTATGATGAAGCCAAAAAAGAACAAACGACTGCTTGGGCAAAACGTTGGGAATTGGCTGACGTAGTGATCGAAGGCGACGATGAAGCGCAACAAGGCATCCGTTTCAATCTTTTCCAATTGTTCTCTACTTATTACGGAGAAGACGAACGGTTGAACATTGGACCAAAAGGCTTCACTGGCGAAAAATACGGTGGTGCGACATACTGGGACACAGAAGCTTACGCCGTGCCATTATATCTAGCATTAGCTGACCCAGAAGTCACAAAAAATTTATTGAAATACCGTCACAATCAGTTACCACAAGCCATCCACAATGCCCAACAACAAGGATTGAAAGGCGCGCTTTATCCAATGGTGACCTTTACAGGTGTCGAGTGCCACAATGAGTGGGAAATCACCTTTGAAGAGATCCATCGTAACGGTGCGATTGCTTACGCGATCTACAATTATACAAATTATACCGGCGATACCTCTTATCTGAAAAATGAAGGACTTGAAGTATTGGCTGAGATTGCTCGTTTCTGGGCGGATCGTGTCCATTACTCCAAACGTCAAAACAAGTATATGATCCACGGCGTGACTGGTCCAAATGAATACGAAAACAATATCAATAACAATTGGTACACGAACACGATTGCTGCTTGGGTCCTTCGTTATACTCGTGAAAATTATTTAGCGTTCAAAGAAGAAACAACAATTGAAATCAGCGAAGAAGAATTAGCAAAATGGGCAGATATTGTCGAAAACATGTACTACCCGATCGATGAGGAACAAGGAATTTTTGTCCAACATGATACATTCCTAGACAAAGATTTGATGCCAGTTTCGGATTTACCACTTAGCGAATTGCCATTGAACCAAAAATGGTCTTGGGATAAGATCTTGCGTTCTTGCTTCATTAAACAAGCGGATGTGTTACAAGGCATCTATTTCTTCAATGAAGAATTTACCAAAGAAGAAAAACAGCGGAACTTTGATTTCTATGAGCCGATGACCGTTCACGAATCTTCTCTTTCTCCAAGTATCCACGCGATTTTAGCTGCTGAACTTGGCTTGGAAGAAAAAGCGGTCGAAATGTACCAACGTACTGCTCGCTTAGATTTGGATAACTATAACAATGATACGGAAGATGGTTTGCACATCACGTCAATGACAGGTAGTTGGCTAGCGATCGTTCAAGGTTTTGCACAAATGAAAACCGCCCATGGCGAATTATCTTTTGCACCATTTTTACCAAACACATGGAATGCCTATTCTTTCCATATCAATTACCGGGGTCGCTTGATTTTCATCGCTGTTTCTGATGAACAAGTCACCTTTACATTACTGAATGGTGAGGCACTGGAATTGACTGTGTATGGACAAGCACAAGAGCTAACAGATCAATTGACGATTCCATTAAGAAAGGACGATGCACATGTTTAAAGGTGTCCTATTTGATTTAGACGGTGTCATCACCGACACAGCAGAATTCCATTATCGCGCCTGGAAAAAACTTGGTGAAGAAATCGGGATTTCAATCGACCGAAATTTCAACGAACAATTAAAAGGAGTCAACCGAGAAGATTCATTAACATTGCTTCTTGCTTATGGCAAGAAAGAAAATGTCTTTTCAAACGAAGAATTCGCTGCTTTAGCTAAACGTAAAAATGAGTATTATCTAGAAATGATCCAAGAAATCACGCCAACAGACGTATTTCCGGGTATTGTTCCTTTATTAACAGAATTAAAGAAAGCTGGCATCAAGATCGCCTTGGCTTCTGCTAGTAAAAACGGACCATTATTACTAGATAAAATGCAACTAACAGATTACTTTGATGCGATTGCTGATCCTAGCAAAGTAGCAAGTGGCAAACCCGCCCCTGATATCTTTTTATTAGCAGCCAAAGAAATCGGATTCGAGGCGACTGATTGTTTAGGTATTGAAGATGCAAAAGCAGGCATCCAAGCGATCATCGCAAGTGGTGCTTATCCTGTAGGAGTTGGACGCAAGGAAGATCTTGGGGAGGACATTCCGATCGTCGCTGATACGTCTTCGTTAACACTCGACTATCTACAACACGTTTGGCGCAAAGATGTCTGAACCAAGCATCTCTGTCCTCCCCATCAAACAAACAAATCTAAAAAAAATCACATTGAAGAACGACGAGCTAGAAGTCGTTCTTCTCAATTATGGCGCTCGCTTGCATCAAATATTCACAGCAGATAGATTTGGACAAATGGAAAATATCTTACTCTCTTACGACAATCTTCAAGATGTTTTATCTGATTATAGTTTTTTCGGTGCAACGGTTGGTCCAGTGGCAGGTAGGATCAGAAATGGTGAATGGGGCCCTCACCAACTAGAAAAAAATAATGGCAACCATCATATCCACGGCGGAACAAACGGCTGGTCCTTTCAGTTTTGGGAGGTAGAAGTATTCAAATCACCTCAAGCAGTGGGTGTCGTCTTTTATTTAAAAGATACATTTTCAGGTTATCCTGGACCAATCACCGCGACTGTGACCTATCAATTAGAAGGAAATAGACTAGTGATGATCACTAAAGCTAACAGTGTAGTAGAAACGATTTGCAACCCGACAAACCATGCCTATTTCAATCTATCTGGAAATGGAAAACGTGATATTGATTCCCATCAACTCCAGATTCAATTAGATAGCTTGTTACTTTTGAATCATGACAAATTACCTACAGGGGAAACACTAGACAAAGCGGACTTACCCATCAATTTTCAAGAACCAAATACACTGACAGAGATTTTATCCAAGTATCCTTCAGGTCTTGATGACGTTTTTTTATTAAATACGCCTAAACTCACCAAAAATAGCTTAACTTTATCAGAAGAAGCTTCCGGTCGCCAAATGAATATAGCAACTACGAACAAAAGTATGGTATTATTTTCTACAACTGGGTTCGATGCAGATTTACAGATCAACGGTCAAAACATGCATTCTCATTTTGGCTTAGCGATCGAACCACAAGAAATACCAGATATCGTTCATTTCCCGGAGTTTGGCTCGATTACGCTACGCCCTGGACAAGAACGTGTCAGCCAAACAACTTATGAATTTAGTACATTCACTTAACCAGTTTTATTTAACTTGGTTTCAACAAGACGATGGACGATGAAAAAGAAAGGTGATTTAACTTATGGCAATTACAGTGAAAGATGTTGCAAAAAAAGCAGGCGTAGCGACATCTACTGTTTCTCGCGTGATCAACGACCATCCAAGTATTTCCGAAACAACGAAAAAGAAAGTACGAAAAATCATGGATGAACTAGGATATGTCCCCAATATCACAGCGAGAAATCTTGGTAAACGTGTATCAAGCGCTGTAGGTGTCATTCTTCCACCACTCGATTCCAAAGAGCGTCTTGGCAACCCGTTTTATTTAGAAATCATGGAAGCAATCAACGAAGAAGCACGACATCACGGTGTGACAACAGCTATTGCTACCGCAAAAAGTTTCGACGTCTTATTAGAGAACGTTCAGCGGATGCATTTACAAAAACAAGTTGATGGTTTTATCCTAGTCTACTCCGATAGTGACGATCCAGTCATCGATTATCTTTATGAACAACAGATTCCGTTCACACTGATCGGACAACCATACCATCATGAGAACGAAATCATCTACATTGATAACGACAATCAACTGTTAGGAAAGCAAGCCACCGAATTTTTGATCGATAATGGCCATAAAAATATTCTTTTCGTGACCAATACAACACATGAAAGTTTATACTTTGAACGCTATTTCGGTTATCAAAAAGCGATGATGTTAGCAGGACTGAACGCCCATCCAAGTGTGACCTTGGAACAGGCTGAAGATTACTTGGATTTTGACACGATCTTAAAAAAAGCTGAAGCGACAGCGCTAGTTGTTATCGATGATATTTTTGCTTTACGCACGATGCAACTCGCCCAAATGTATGGCTATATCATCCCGGAAACCCTTTCGATGATCAGCTTCAATAACTCGATTTTTTCTACATTGATGCATCCTTACTTAACAAGTATCGACATCGATATCTCTGAGTTAGGTCGAGTCGCGATGCAAAAATTACAAGAACTGATCCATGAAGAAGTTAGCAATGGTGTACGTTTAGTGATCCCCCATCGTTTGATCAAACGCGAAACGGTCGTTCCATTGAAAGAAGAATAGGGCATCCATTCCTAGGCAAATCAAACAAAAATAGCAAAGCATCTTGTCTTCGGACAAAAGATACTTTGCTATTTATTTTACTAGTAATCAACTGATCCACTAACGATAAGTCCACATTTGTATTTAACTAGAAATAAGCAAAAAAAGAAATCTCTTCTATTCTTTCTAAAAATCTCTTAAAATGTGGTTAAAGAGGCATGCATTAACATGCCCCATGTAGTCCGTTCAAAGCAGATAGCATCGATAGAGCATTAGAGCACGTCTACTTCGCCAAAAGTTGAGACGGCTCTATTTTTTGCTCTTGATTTTTTAAGAAAAACAACGAGCCCAGGATATGAGTTATCTTGCATCCCCTAGAACCGAATAAACGGTGTTCCAGAAGTAACTCCTTCAGAAATAAGCGTGAAACCCCAAAAATTTGAAGAACAATTTTCGGGGTTTCACGCTTATTTCTCGGAGCTGAACACTTCTGTCACAACCTCGTTGTTTTATATTCTCTAAGAGGGAGTCCCCCCACTATTCTTTTAAGTCTGCTTCAACTTCAGTCAACCAAGTTGCTTTCTTCACGCGATTGATGATCAGCGGAATAACGAACATCACGATTGCGATGACCGCAACAAGCAATGCATCCGCTAATGTTGAAGTTCCTAACGTTGAAACAACAACGGCGATAATTGCCAACATCAGCATACAGCTAACCAGCCACGCAAAGCCATTTCCTTTTTTACCGATTCGATAAGGACGAGGCAATTCTGGATGGCTATTTCTCATTTTCACTAAAGATATGGCGATCAAGAGATATACGATGCAATAAATCACTGTTGTTGCATTCGTCAATGTAAGAAAGACCGCACTTACATCATCCATGACGCCATAAAGTAACGCAAAGAGGGAAATAACTACTGATTGCGTCAATACCACATTTCTTGAAACACCATATTCATTTTCTTTATGGAAGCCAAATTTTGGTGGCAAGAATCCTTCACGTGCTACTTGGATGATCGTTTTAGAAGGTCCAGTTACCCAAGCAGACAATTGTAATAACACACCAATAAAGACCATAAAGCTGAAGATATTACCGATGATCGTTGGCAATCCTAAAATATCACAATAGATCAATACTGGTTGTGTGATGTTTGCCAATTCCATTCTTCCTTCTGGTACGACATTTGCAACAAACAAGGCGTTGATGACATTCAATAAAACTAGTCCGATCAATGCAATAAAGACCCCTTTAGTATAGTTCTTCGTTGCATCTTTCAAACGAGGCATATACACTGAGCTCATTTCGATTCCCACAAAAATAAATGTGATCCCTGCCAAATATTTCAATGAATCACTGTGTTGTAGATCAGGCAATGCTTTCGACCATGAAAAATCCCCCAAATAGCCGTTTGAAACAAGTCCCACTTTGAAAAACGCTAATATCCCCAAAACAAACATGATCACCACAGGAATATAAACACCCAACCAAACACCAATATTCCCACCAACTTTCGCCATGTCAAACTTCAAGTTGAGCAAGGTGATGATCCAGTAAATGACCAAGATACACCCTAAAACGAAGTAGTGATTGTTGCCAAGAGCGGCGTTCCCAAACGTATTCCCTAACAATGGACCTAAGGTAGAAGCGACCATGACCATTCCTGGGAACATTTGCACCCAAAGCAACCATGCAACGACAAATCCCCATTTACTACCTAGAGCTGTTTTGACCCAAAGTTGCGGGCCTCCTTCTTGCGGCAGCATCGTTGATAATTCACCAGAAATCATTGAAATGGGTCCAGCAAAAAACAAGACGGCAAAAATCGTGTAAAAAATCAATGTCCAACCAACAGCTGACAATGTTGGGATACTACGAACAGTGGCACATAGCGCCATGGTCAAACCAATGAATGTCCCTAGCCCCATTTTACTTACTTGAGCTTTACTCAATTTTGACACTCTCCTTATTAAGAAATAAATAGGCGTGTCTTTGAAACTTTTCATTAACAGCAAATAAAAGCAAACGTATGGTCAACTTGTGCTTTGAGTATTTTTTGCTTGGATCATCAAGCTTCAAAGGCACTCCAACATGAAAGATTTGATAAGAGAAAGGAGGCTCATTCTTTATTCGTTTCGAACGAGAAATGAGCGCTCATTCTACTTGCTTTCTCTTCACTCATCATAATATTTACGTTTATTTTGTTTCGTTTGCCACTAACTGATCTGCATAGATTTTTTCTAATTTACTTTGAAGCGCTGCTTTGATTTTTTCTGCATATTCTTCAAAATGTTCTGCTTTATTCATATACGGCGTCATGACACTGGCACGTAAGACTGTGACTTTTCCAGCACGTTCCCATTCTTCCTCTGTAAATCCTAATTGTTTTACAAATTGAAGTGGGCTATTGCCATAATCTGGAATTGCAAAGTCTGTATGAGATGTCAAGAATTCATTGCCATAGATGCTTCCTTTGACATAAGAAGAATAGTCATACACATCATGGTTCAACTGATTCATCGCTACCAGATCGTCATTCCCTTTTTCTTTGAATACATAATCAACCATATTGAAATCTGGATAAGTCAATGGATGAACTTCGATTTCTTTATCGCCCACTTTGAAGGTTAAATTGTTCAAGAAGTGGAAGAAACGATGTGCGCCTTCAATCGATGCTCCCATCAATTTACCATAACCAGTCACATTAAGCGGTAGTACGTGATGCGCTGCCCAAACACTTGCGGCAGTTGCTCCGGCTTTTGATCCTTCCAAAATATAGGCACCAAGCAATGCTGGGATATCTGCTCCTTTTTCAAATACATAGGTTGCAAAGTAAGAGATCACATCACGCATACGAATGTCTTGGATCACGATACCTCCAGCAGAGTAAGGAACATAGCCCATTTTATGTGGATCAATCGTCACTGATTCTGCTTCTTCAATTGCTTGATATGCACGGTGTACTTCTTCTAAAAGGTAATCTTTATTTTCTGTGAAGACATGATGTTTTGCGTGTACTTCTTTTAATTGATCAAATGGGATGAATTCATTGTTCTCATCAAGGAAGATCGCACGTCCGTAACCACCATAAGCTGCATCTACGTGTAGGTAGAAATAAATGCCTTCTTTTTCTAGCTTGCGACGTAATTCAACGATTTTATCGATTTCATCGATTGCCCCTTCTTCAGTAGAACCAACGACACCAACGACACCTAAAACCGGTGTTTGTTCAGCAGCCAATTCACGAATGATTGTTTCAAGTTCCTTGATGTCCATGCGGTAGTTGTGATCCACAGGCACTGGAATCACTTGATCTAGTCCGACACCAATGATGTCTGCTGCTTTCAACCATGAATAGTGTTTTGTTTGTGGGACTAACCATTTACCTAATTGTTGAAGATGTTTTCCACTGCGTGCAGAATGTGCTTTGATCTCATCGATTTTTTCTGGCACTTGATCTAACAGATCAATGATTTCCCGAGTTGAAAGATTCATCAATTCCCAATCTGTTTGACCTGAAACCAATTCAGGTGCCACTTCTTTCATTGCAAGTGGCAATGATTTGATGTTGCGCGCATACCAAAGACCTTCTAAATTTGCTAATGAGCCATCTGCAACGATATGGCCCCAGCCATTTTTGTACCCCATCAATGTAGCAAATTCCATTCCGACTTCTTCTTCCATTTGACTTGTTGCTGGAGAAGATTCATATGCGACGTTATTTCCATTCCATAGCATCGCAAAATTATAGGCTAATAATGATGGCATCAATGTTTCAGAGTTCATATGACCCCAATAACGACCTGCATTATGCCATGGGACAGAGTGTGTACGCATCCGCGTAGAGATTTCAGCTAACACGTCTTTTGTTTTATTGATCGTGTGCGCGAAGCTTTCACTGCTTTTTTCTTCCGGCGTAATGATCGGCATATCTTGTGGCATATAATTTTGACGCCATCCTAAGTGCTCGTCCACTAATTCATTTAACAAAGCTTTATAGATTTGGCCATTCTCTGCTTTGTCTCCAATGAATAGTGCATTCAAATTTAAATCATTTACCTTTGATTCCATTTAGAAACCCTCCTAAAATAATTTTTTAAATTTTGTCGAGGCTTAGATTACACCTGTTTTTTATTTCTGTAAATATCACTTTTCCTATTTTTCTCATTTCATTTTAATGTTTTTAATTGTTTGAATTGTTGGTACAATTGATAAAAATTAAAAAAAGGAGGGAATTTACAAATGTAAATTCTCTCCTCATGATTGTATTAACGACAACCGGCGTAACTATTAGGATAAGTTTCAAAAATTGGAATTTTGTAATGGAATAGACCTTTTACAAGGTAAAAAATTACTAAATTCTAATCAACTACTTTGGCCAAAAAGTAGCGTTTTTTCCCTTTTCTGATCACTACGAATTTACCATCAAATTCTGTAGCTGGATCAATGACAAAATTTAAATCGGTTACGCGATCACCGTTAATACTTATAGCTCCGTTCGACACATCTTCACGCGCTTGACGTTTTGATGACTCGATTTTTGTGGAAACAAGTAGTTCCACGATATTTTCAGGGATACTTGAAATCTCTACATTCGGCATGTTTCCAAAGCCTTGTTCGATTTCTGACGCATTTAGTTCTTTGATATTTCCAGAGAACAATGCAGCTGTGATTTTTTGCGCTTCTTGTAAGTCTTCTTCGCTGTGGACAAAACGTGTCACTTCTTCTGCCAAACGGCGTTGTGCTTCACGTTTTTCAGGTTCTGTCTCCACTTTTTTCGCTAATTCATTGATTTCTTCTTGTGATAAGAAAGTAAAGAATTTCAAGTATTTCACAACATCCCGATCATCTTGATTCAACCAGAATTGGTAGAATTCGTAAGGGGATGTTTTTTCAGGGTCTAGCCAGATTGCACCACCGGCAGTTTTTCCGAACTTTGTTCCATCTGCTTTTAGCATTAATGGGATCGTCAACCCAAAGGCTTCCGCTTCTGGTCCTTCCAATTTACGGATCAGATCTAAACCAGCAGTGATGTTTCCCCATTGGTCAGCTCCACCGATCTGTAATTGCACATCGTATGTTCTGTGTAAGTGCAAGAAGTCGATCGATTGCAAGATTTGGTAAGTAAATTCGGTAAATGAAATTCCGACTTCCAAACGACTTGCCACGATATCTTTCGCTAACATCGTATTGATGTTGAAGTTTTTTCCGTAGTCTCTTAAAAATTCTAATAAAGAAATATTTGATAACCAGTCATAGTTGTTCACAAATGTAATATTGGCATCTTTCCCAAAAAGTTTGCGCATTTGGTTCGATAATGCATCCACATTATGTTGGACTTGTTCCATCGTTTGTAAAACACGTTCGCTTGTCCGTCCACTTGGATCACCGATCGTTCCAGTTCCTCCACCAATCAGGATGTATGGATGATGCCCTGCTAATTGGAATCTTTTCATCATCATGAACGGGATCAAATGCCCAATATGCATCGAATCTCCTGTTGGATCGACACCACAGTAAAGCGAGATACTCTTTTCTTCAACAAGCTCGCGAAGTCTTTCTTCGTTGGTTTGTTGGTTAATGGCATCACGCCAAGTTAATTCATCAATAATATTCATAACATTTCCCTCCATATCTTTTTTTATGAAAGCAGGTCCCTGCCAGCATGTCATTTATTACCGGGCAGACAACAAAAAAATCCCTTGACAATCAAGTCAAGGGACGAAAATTCGCGGTACCACCCAAATTATATGTTTGTTTTCCAAACATATCTCTCTAACATTTAACGCTGTCGCGTGGCTTCATGCCATAGACTCCTAAAATGTAATTCGCGCTAAAGCATGTACTAGTTCACAGCAACCACTAGCTTTCTGAAACATTGGCTTTATCCACTACTTCGTTTTATTCATCGTCTAATTCCTTATTCATCTATCTCCTATCTTAGAACGCACTGTTTTTTTTGTCAACAAAAAAATTTTTCTTGATCATTCGAACGACAAAAAATAACATCGTTTTTTAATCTTGAACTAAGCGGAAATCGATTGAATTGAAGAAGCCTTTATTGATTCCATTGCTCAATCTGTTGAAAAATGTTCTTCTTATTGCACGCACCATTTTTTCTTTAATTACATAATTGTCGTTACGTTAATAACTCAAACAGCTGTTATATTGTTATAGGTATTAAAAATTATTTTAGAAAGAAGGAATAAAAAATGAAATCGATGATTTTGAAAATTGCTTTATCTGCTAGTGCGATTTTATGTGCAGTCTCATGCTTGAATGTCTCTCAACCTGTCGGCGCTGAGGAAATACATCCAACAGCTGGCGAAACTGACTTCATTGGCGCCTTTGCCATTAGTGGGTCAAATGTTGTATTGGAAGTTGGCGAAACGTCTAACGAGAATATTTTAACAGCCTCTCATGCCCGCATCACAAATTCAATTGGCGTAGAAGTCCCTCCGATCATCAAGTCAGCCAATGTACAAGACACTCCAGGCATCTATCAAGCAACGATCGGCACGACCATCATGTCTTCAGTAGAAAAAGAGATCACAGTCACTGTCGTCGATAAACTTGAAGACTGTCCGACTTATGGTATTTATCAATTAACTGCTGAGGATGCAACGGTTCCGGTGGGGCAAGTAGATGAAGCAGCTACCCTTCAAGCAACAAATGCGCAAGCGCTGACTTCTGGCGGCTCTCCAGTAGATGTTGTGATCAAGAAATCAAATGTAGTGAATGATACCCCTGGTACGTATCAAATCGTTTTAGGGATCAAAGAAGAACCAAAGATCCGTAAGACAGTCCAAGTCACAGTTACTAATGACGCAGGGAACGAGCAAGAAAATCTTTACTTTGTCGACGCATCGGATGCTACTGTCTCGATCGACCAATTGGACGAACAAACGTTGATCATCATGACTGATGCCAAGTCAACTGATATTTTAGGACATTCCTTGCCTGTAGAAATCAAACACTCCACAATCAAGTTTGAGCCAGGAAATTACACTGTTACATTCGGTCTCAAAGGAGACTCAAGTTTATTTACTAAAACTGTCAATCTTACCGTCACTTCGGATAACTACGTTCCTTCCAGATTCTTTTTGCAAGCATTCGATGCAACTGTCCAGTTAGGTCAAACGGATGACCTCTCACTGATCCAAGCAACCGGCGCAAATGCCGTGACTCTCCTTGGGCAAAAGGCAAATGTTTACGTGAAGCATTCCTCGATTGAAGCAAACAAAACTGGCGAATTTGCCGTGACATTTGGCGTAACAGAAGATCCAAGAGTCGAAAAAACGGTAACAGTCTCAGTGGTTGATGAAATCAATCGTCCAGAATTGGGCGGTGGCATTGGGAATATCTAACAAACAACCACTTGTCTCACCTTAAACAGGATAAAGGACGGACCAAAAAATAATGGTTTTAAAAAAGGCGTCATCCACATAAGGTTAAAACCACTGTGGATGGCGCCTGATTTATCGAGGTTAGATCCTTCTATCCAACTTTTTTTATATTTCGTCGATTATTTCTAATAACGTAGTAAACAAGATGGCACTAGATGCCGCACCAGGATCAATATGTCCGATTGAACGTTCACCTAAATAAGAAGCACGTCCTTTTTTCGCGACTAATCCTGCTGTGTGTTCTTTTGCCTGCTCAATTACTTCTTTCGTAAGATTCCCTGCGGTTAGTGCTTCAGCTACAGGGAACCAAACATCTAACATGGTTTTATCTTCTTGTTCCGCTTTTCCTCTTGCTTGGATGCCGTTCGCTCCTTCACGGATGAACTCACCTAATTGTTCTTGTGAATCGATCTGCTCTACTCCTTTTGTTGCTTTCATCAAATTCATAAACGCAGAACCGTAAAGAGGACCCGAGGCGCCTCCTACTTTGGAAATCATTGCCATAGAAAACATCTTGAAGGTATCACTGATAGTGTCAGGTGCCTCCTGTTGAAAAGCTGCTTCATAGGCTGTCACACCTCTTCCCATATTATTCCCATGATCCCCATCGCCAATGGGGGTATCTAAATCACTTAGGTACGCTTTTTTCTCTTTGATCTCTTCAGCAAAGCGGTTAAGCCAAGCTTGGATCTCTTTTACCGTCAACTTCATTTTTTCATCATCCTTTACCATGCAATCGTTTCTACGTGACTTGTTAAAGCTTCTTTCCAAGTGGTTTCTGTTAAGTCAACCATTGTTAATGATAGTCCCTGCATATCCAATGAAGTCATCAAATCACCGACTTTATGGAAAGTAACATCCACCTGTTCTTCATTCAACAACGTCAACACATCATTCATGAATACAAATTGTTCCATCAATGGTGTACCACCCATCCCATTCACTAAGACACCGACTTCTTTTGGTTTTTCAGTATATTCACTCAAAATTTTCGTGACTAACTCTTTCGCTAACAATTTAGAGGGTTGCAGTTTTTCTCGACGATAACCTGGTTCGCCATGAATCCCTACACCGTATTCGATTTCGTCTTCATTTAGGTCAAAGCCAGGCTTCCCTACTTCTGGGACAGTCGCAGCCCGTAATGCGACACCAATTGTTTTGGTCGCAGCAACCACTCGCTCTCCTAATTCCTTCAGTTGAGTCAAGCTCGCGCCATTTTTGGCAGCATCTCCTAAAATCTTATGGACAAGAATAGTCCCCGCTACGCCACGCTTCCCTGCCGTATACGTGCTGTTTTCTACCGCGATGTCATCATCGACCACTACTTCTTCGACGTCAATTTCATCCATAGCAGCTAACTCTTTTGCCATTTCAAAATTCAATAGATCTCCAGTATAGTTTTTGATGATCAATAACACACCTTGTCCTTGGTCCGCTTCTTTGATCGCTAGTTGGATTTGATCAGGTGTCGGTGAGGTAAAAACATCCCCCAAAACTGCTGCACTTAACATACCATCTCCAACAAAACCTGCGTGAGCTGGTTCATGTCCACTACCACCTCCAGAAACTAACCCGACTTGTTCGTTCAACTGATTTTTCGCAATTACACGAGAATCTTCTACACGATGTACTAGCTCTGGATAACTCTTTACGATCCCTTCTAGCATTTCTTCTACGATATCCCCAGGTTCGTTCATGATTTTTTTCAATTTACATCCACCCTTTCTTCCCTGCTTGTCGTGCTTCTTCTATGATTTGTTCGATATTGTCGGTTGTCCCTGCTGTAATAGTAGCTGCAAAGGCTCCTTCTACTAAGGGGGCATCCACCAAGTAGTAGTTTTTTTGTTGGGCTTCCTCCAATAAATCTTTTGCCAATTCTGAATTCATCACTGCGCTACCAAGATCAGCAAAGACAAAATAAGCAGCTGAATCGGCTGATTGATTGACGGCATCAACGATCTTCATCGGATCAGAACCGAGTTCTCCCTCTTCGATTCCGCCAAGTGATAATACTTCTACGTCATCGGTTTGTTGCATTTGTTCAATCATCTCTTTGATGCCGTCTGTGACCTTCTTACTATGAGAAAGCAATAAGATACTTTTCTTCAACGAATTCCCCTCCTTCAGTTTAGCACCCTTTTTGTAAGGGTTTTCTTTATACTGTATTAAGTATATATCAACTCCTATGGGTAATGGAAATAATGCGATATAATGAACGATAGTTTTTTTATTTATGTGAAGATAAAGATAGGACTAAAAAGAGATATTTGCTATACTTTCCTTAAAGAAAGGAGTGATCAAAATGATCATTACAACAACAAATAGCGTAGAACATCAAGTCATTGAGTCTTATGAGGGAATTGTTTTTGGTGAAGTCATTACGGGAATCAACGTCTTAAAAGATTTAGGTGCAGGGATTCGTAACGTTTTTGGCGGACGCTCAAAAAGTTATGAAGGGGAATTATTGACAGCAAGAGAAGAAGCATTAGCTGAAATGGCGCAACGCGCAGAAGCACTTGGCGCAAATGCGATCATCGGGATGAAGATGGATTATGAAGTCTTAGGTTCAGATAATGGGATGTTGATGGTCACTTGTAGCGGGACGGCTGTTCGATTGGTTTAATAAAATCAAAACAAATAAACGAGTGAAGACCCGCCAAATTTCTAGGGCCTCCACTCGTTTTTTACTCACACACGCTTCACAATGACTGGACTTGTCCAATCACCTCATTCGCCTCAACCAGCGGTCTTTTTTCAATGGTTAGACTTTCAACTTTCTCACTATTTGTAAATACAACGATCATATCTGTTTGTTTGCCTGCTTTTTCTAGCATCGCTAAGTCAACAACTGCCAATAATTGACCTCGTTCTACTCGTTGTGCTTGTTTGACATAAAGAGTGAAGGGTTCTCCTTGTAAATCAACCGTGTTGATTCCCATATGCACCAACACTTCAAGCCCATTATCTGTTTCGATCCCCAGTGCATGTTTCGTTGGAAATATACTAGTGATCGTTCCACTGATTGGTGCAAATATTTCTTTTGCTTCCGGCAGGACTGCATAGCCATCACCCATCATTTTTTCTGCAAAAACAGGATCGCCGACTTCAGTGATCGGAATGATTTTACCGAGCGCCGGTGCATAGAGTTCAAATGTTTCCTTACTTGTCTTTGAAGCAGAAACCGGCACATCTTGGTGAGAAATTGATTGAGCGGTCTCTTGCGCTACCTTACTACCTTGTTGGAGTTTCGTCATTTCGTCTGCTACAAATTGGACCTGTGTGCCTACAATGACTTGAATATTTGTTTGATCAATTACTTTTACCCCTGGGACACCAGTTTGTTTAATCGCTTCTTGATTTACTTTTGCTGTGTCTTTTACCTGTAGACGCAAGCGTGTCGTACAATTATCGATTGCTTTTACATTTTCTTTTCCACCTAGTGCATCATAGATCACCGCAGCTAGTTGGCTAAATTCATTAGTTCCCGTAGCAATATCAGGTGTCTCTTCGCCAATTTCTGTTTCTCTTCCTGGTGTCATCAAATTGAACTTGTTGATGGCAAAGCGGAAGCCAAAATAATAGATAGCTGCAAAAAATACTCCTTGAACGAGCAACATCAATGGTTGATTGGCGACTGGATTCTGCAACGACAAAAAGTAATCCACAAAACCAGCGCTAAAAGCAAAACCAGCTGTCCAATGGAAAAAGGCACTGATTGCTAATGAAATTCCTGTAAAAATGGCATGGATAACATACAACGGCCACGCCACAAACATAAATGAAAATTCTAATGGTTCAGTCACACCTGTAAAGAACGCAGCAAAACCGGCTGCTAGCATCAAAGAAGCGACTTGTTTTTTCTTTTCTGGACGTGCACTTTGATAAATAGCAAAGGCCCCAGCAGGTAAACCGAACATCATGACTGGGAAAAACCCAGCTTGATACATACCGGTTTGTCCAATTATTGCTTTTCCACTATCTAACGCTTGTTGTCCAGCTAAAAAGTTTCCAATATCATTGATACCTGCCACATCGAACCAAAAAACAGAATTCAGTGCATGATGTAAGCCTGTTGGAATCAATAAACGATTGAAGAAACCGTATAGTCCTGCACCGACAAACCCTAATTGAGAAATCCCCTTCCCAAAGGAAACCAGTACATCATAAACAGTTGGCCAAATAAATAATAATATCGCAGAAATAACCAACATGCTCAAGGCAGACATGATCGGAACTAAGCGTTTCCCACTAAAAAATGATAAGGCCATAGGTAATTTCACTTGGCTAAACCGATTATACATCGCAGCAGCGACTAATCCTGCCACGATTCCAACAAATACATTGTTATCCATTGTATTGAAAGCCGGATTGACTTCAGTGAGATCTCCCAGATGCAATAATCCTTGTACTGAATCCGCAGATAAAACGGTTTGAGGGATCAAGTAAGCGACCAATCCTGCCAAAGCAGCTGATCCATCTTTGTCTTTTGACATTCCCAATGCCAAACCCACCGCAAACAATAAGGCAAGATGGTTAAGAATCGCTAGCCCCGCATTCATTAAGAAGGTCGTTCCCGCATTACTGATGCCTACTCCTACGAACCAATTCGCAAGACCAACCAGTAAAGAAGCCGCTGGTAAGACTGCTACTGGCAACATCAATGAGCGACCCATTCGTTGCATATATGCTTTCATTCTTTCCACTCCTATTTTCTCTCCGCTCGTGAAAGAGCGTTTATCGTTATTTTTGTAAATTTTCTAGAAAATATCTAAAAACAATAAAACGAGTATACCATTTATCCAAAAAAATAGGAAGCATTGATTGAATACATTTAAAAAACCAGTAAAAGCAACGAAAACGAACGGAAAAATCTATTATCCGACCATTTATTTTTTAAAATAAATATATACCAATAATCAATCCGTTATTTTCAAACAACAAAAAAAGAGTTTGAGATATCACACTCAAACTCTTTTTTGATACACAGCACCGACAAAAACAACCAGCAAGCACAAGCTACCGATCACTGACAAATAAATTGACCGGCGATCGTCCGTTTTTGGTAATGTCTTCGCGGGTTGTTCTTCCACTACTTTTGTTTCTGTTTTAGTAACTGTCCCCGCTTCTACCGACCGTTTTCCGGCGGAATGTAAGGTCGCCTTGATTCTTTCGATACTGGCAGACAAATCCGCTTTTCTTACTTCGAAATCGGCCATTGTCGCTTGAGCTTCTGCTGCTTTTTCATGGATTTCCGTACGAGCTGCTTGAATATCCGCTTGTGTCTGATCCACTGACGCAACCGTAGACGTTGCTAAATCTTGCAATTCCGTTTGTACTTCGGTTGCCCGTTGGGTCGCAGATGCTATTTTTTGTTTTGCTAATTCGGCTTTTTCTCGCTCTTCAGCTATTTTCTCAGCTAACTCATCGCGATCACTCACTGCTTGATTTGCTAAATCGTTCACTGTTTGATCGATTTCCTTTTGTTTTTCGATAAGTTGTTGTTTCGCTTGTTCCAACGTATCTTCCAATTCTTTACGTTGTTGCTCCAACTTCTCCCAGCGAGTCGAATCTGATGGATCAGCTTCGTTAGGAGGTGTATGTGACGAGTCTAGTGGCTCCTGACTCTCCTGGATCTGTGACTCACTGGTTTCTGATGGTGGCTGACTTGAATCTGCCCTGACTGTCTGACAAAGAAAGAAACTGCTGGCGATCAGTGCAGCAAAAAGTACTTTTTTCATTTTGTGCATCTCTGCCATCCCCTTTCATTTTCACTAGTTGTTCATTATAGAAAAAAACTGAGGAATCGCCTATAAACAATTGACGTATTCTGTCTAGTTGTATCGATGAAAGGTTGGAGTTTTGTCATTCGTCAGCTCCTATCCTTCAAAAAAATAGCCTAAAAAAGCGCCAAGTTCTAAAAATAGAAAAACGATCATCCAAGCTTACTACTTCCCTTACAAAGCTCGTCGGTCACACCCTCAAGTTCTACCCTCGAGGATAGCATAATTCATCTGGTCTGACGGCTTGGTACAGAGAAAAAGCGCCATCTAAATTTTTCACAGTGAATCCCGCTTGTTTCAAGATTCTTTCTGCTAAGTAGCTACGTAATCCACTATGACAACTGACGATATATTCTTGCTCTTTATCCAATTCGTCCAATCGTTGACGTAATTCAGATAAAGGAATATGAATGGCCTCTGGGAAATAACCATTCTGCCACTCTTCTTTATTCCGAACATCAAGCAATTGTTTCCCATGTGCTAATTCTTCTGGCAATTCATGCCACTGTATCATCTCACTCAATCCTTCGATGACATTCATCGCAATATAGCCTAGCATATTTACTGGATCTTTCGCTGAACCAAAAGGCGGTGCATAAGTCAGTTCTAACTCTGGCAGGTCGAAGACTGTCAAATGCCCTTTAATGGCTGTCGCAAGAATATCGATTCGTTTATCTATCCCTTTTTGACCGATTCCTTGAGCTCCATAGATTTCCCCAGTTTCCGGATGGAAGATCAATTTCAACAACAAGTCCGTTGCACCAGGGTAATAGCCAGCATGATCTTTACCTGAAGCATGGAGGACTTGAAAAGATAAACCTGCTTTTTTTGCTTGTCGTTCAGTGATACCTGTGGAGGCAGCTGTCTGACCAAATGCTCGAACAATAGCCGTTCCAAGGCTGCCTTGATTCAGGCGTGGCCGCCCAGCCATGTTATCAGCAGCTTGTCGTCCTTGTCGATTCGCAGGCGAAGCTAAAGAAATCAATGCAGGTTCCTTCGTGATTTGATGTTTCACGACAATCGCATCTCCTACTGCAAAGATTGCCGAATCACTTGTTTGATAATGCTCATCCACAACGATACCGCCACGTAATCCCAACGTTAAACCTGCCATCTCAGCTAAGCGACTATCTGGTTGGACTCCCACCGAAAGAATCGTCAAATCTGACTCTAACATTTCGCCATTTTCTAGACGAAGCATGTTTCCTTGTTCTTCAAAACTAGTAACAACACAATTTGTTAAAACTTGAACATCATTATTTTCTAATTCTTTTTGTACAAAAGAAGCCATCTCTTCATCCAACGTCGGTACGACTTGCGGAGTCCGTTCGACGATCGTTACATCCAATCCACGCTTTTTTAGATTTTCTGCTACTTCGATCCCAATAAAACCGGCGCCAATAACTACCGCTTTACGAGGTTGTTCCTCTAATTTTTCCATGATAGCATCAACATCTGGAACATTTCTCAAAGTAAATACATTTTTTGCCTCAGACAAGCCTGTGATCTCAGGTATAAAGGGTTTAGCTCCTGGAGAAAGCAAAAGGGCATCATACGTTTCTTTGCGGGATTCCTCTCCATGAGAAACTTCCACTTCTTTTGTTTCTGGAAAAATCGCTGTGACTTCATGCTCCACTCGAACGTCCAGACGAAAGCGTGCAGCTAAACTTTCAGGTGTTTGGATCAAGAGCTTTTCTCTTTCATCGATTTCACCAGAAAGATAGTAAGGAAGGCCACAATTAGCAAAAGAAACATTGGGCCCTTTTTCAAAAACAACGATTTCTGCATCTTCTTGCAGTCGTCTTAAACGAGTGGCCGCAGACATCCCTCCAGCAACACCGCCAATTATCACAAATTTCATTTTTTATCTTCCTCCAATCTTTTCCCCAAACCATTGATTCATCCCGCCACGAATATTGATTGCCTGATAACCAAGATTTTTTAATTCTTTCGTCGCTTGCTTACTACGCATTCCTGACTGACAAATAACGTATACTGGTGCTTGTTTATCCCCATTATACGTACTAATACGGTGTAAAGGAATATTTTCCGCTTGCTTAATATGCCCACCTCGGTATTCAGACGGTGTTCTAACATCGATCAATTGGATGTTTTCTTTTAATTTATCTTGCAAATCCTTTACTGTTATTGATTGACTAAGTTGAAATAATCCCATTTTCATTCTCTCCTCTTTTTTTAGAAAAATATACCTACTGGGGTATATTCAACACGATAAATGTGATTATGTCAACCATTAAAACTTTTAATTTCAAAAAGTTGCAGTTTTCATTTGCAAATAATACCTATATAGGGTATTATTTACAAAAAAAGAGTGGGAGGTTCTATGATGACTATTGACAACAAAACAATTCTAAATCGCTTGAGACGTACAGAAGGACAAATTCGTGGTATCCAAAAAATGATTAACGAGGAAAAAGAGTGCATGGATATCATTACACAATTAAGCGCTGTTCGTTCGAGTATTGATCGTGTCATGGGGATGATCGTTGCCGAAAATTTAAAAAACTGCTTGGAGCATCCAGAAAACAGTGTGGAGGAACAAGCAAAAAAAATGGAACAAGCCATCAATATGATCATCAAAAAATAAACGCAGCAAGTTTCTATCTCGCACTACTTAAAACCGAATAAACGGCGGAAACAAATGGAACCTCTTTGAAAAATAAGGCATCATCCACAAAAATTTGAAAAACAATTTTCGTGGATGATGCCTTATTTCTTATAGCTCAATGTTTCGGTAATTTGCCACCACTAAGTTACGTATATTTCCCTTCTACAATTGCTTGGATCGTATCGAGTACAGCCTCTGTATTATTTGATCCGATAATCGTCGTAGCTGCTTCTTTGATCTTGGGCTGTCCATTTTCCATAGCAAAACTGTGCTTGATCTGTTGGATCATTTCAAAGTCATTCCCGCTATCGCCAAACGTAGCAATCTCATCCTCGTTGATTCCCCATTTTTTGCCTAACAAGCGTAACCCGTTTAGTTTGTGGACACCAGGGATGATCAAATCGATATCTCCATGACCACTAGAGACCGGTATCAATCCCTCTCCTAAAGAATGCTTTAAGGCAGTTAGTTTTTCTGCCACTTCTTGCTCATTGAAGGATAAAGCAAACTTGAAAATCGTTTCTTCTCCCTTAGCTAACGTATACAGGTCTTCTACCTTTTCAAGCTTCGGGTAGTAAAAACTTGCACGTTCAAACAATTCCTTAGAAACCGTATTAGAGAGATAGGCACTCTGTTTCCCACATAAGATCAAGTTCATGGGCGCTAACTCTTCCAATACATCTAATGTCTGAACGATTTTTTCAGGACGTAATTCTGCATTGTACACATGGTCTTCACCAATTAAAATATTTGCCCCATTTTCTGCTACGAATGCTATACTTTTATAAAGATCAGGGAAGAATGAACGCAACTGGAAATATTGATTTCCACTTGCTACAACAAACTTTATTTCTTTTTCCTGTAGTAAGTCAAAAAGTTTCTTAAAGCGTTCTTCATTGTATTTCTTTTGATCATTCAAAAATGTACCATCCATATCTACAGCGATCATTTTGATTGTCATTCCATTACCACCTTTCAGAAAAAGTATACCTACTGGGACGCGTCCCAAGTCAAGAGAAAAGGAGGAAAATCCCATCGTTACGATTCGAGAGATCGCAAAAATGTCAGGAGTATCCAAATCTACCGTTTCCAGAGTGATAAATAATGACCGTTACGTATCCGATGATTTACGAAAAAAAGTCCAATCCGTTATTGAAGAGACGAACTATGTGGTGAACGGCAATGCTGTAAAATTGAGTAAAGGAGAAACCTATACTTTAGGTGTTACCTTGCCTAACAACAGTTCTTGTTATAATCAGTTGGTGGACAGTATCTTGTATCAGGCAAAAAGTAAAGGGTATCAAGTATTATTACTTCCTACTTATTATGAAAAGGAGACGGAGAGTCACTATTACACATTACTAGAGCAAAAAATGATCGACGGTCTTATTCTGACGTCACGAACAAAAATTGATGAACTACTTGAACCTCTTCGCTTCAAAGGAAAAATCGTCTCAACTGAAAAGATGGACAATGACGACCTTGCCATGATTTATCCAGATCGAAAAAAAGTGTATGATCAATTGTTTCTTACCCTGCATACCCGTGGTATTTCCAGGGTCATCTTTACTACTAAACGCAGTGCCTCACAAAGCCAGACCACAAAAAACAAATTGACTGCTTATGAAATGTATTTTGGAAAAGCGATTGAAGGAAAAAACTATTTCACTGGTATAGAAACCTATGCAGATGGCTATGCGTTCGCAATAGAGATCACAACTCACGCCTCTATTCCAGAGGTAATCTATGTCAATGGCGATGATACAGCAGCCGGTGTAATTTCAGGAATGAAACAGGCAGGATTCATTCATAAAAAAGATTTCACTGTCATAGGTGAAGGAAATCTACCATATAGTGAGATATTAGCCTTTTCAACTATTGATTTCTCCCCTAAAAAAATCGGCGCCTCCGCAGTAGATTTTCTCTTATCCCAGAGTGACAGGATCGTGCAAGCAGAAGATCCAGTAATTATTTGGCGATAATGTGAAGTAGCTCCTTCAGAAATAAGCGTGAGACCTCAAAAATTCCAAGAGGAATTTTCTGGGTTTCACGCTTATTTCTCAGGGCTGAACACTTAGGTCACAGCTTTTCTGTATATTAAAATCCAATCCATACTAGAATACATGATAATTATCACAAGAATAGGACAAAAGAGATGTTCTACTAAACAAACAGTCGCTGATTATGTGTATTAAAAACTATGTCGAATCTTTTCCCTTGATAGAGAAATAGCTGTAAGATTGACTGGCTATTTTTCACTCAGATAGATCAATCCGCGCGGAATAGGATCTTTCTTCGTTAACCCTATCCGTTCTCTATAAAAAGAAAAGCTATCTCTCTTGATCATTTCAATGATTTTCTCTTCATTCATTTCTAATTTCAACGATTCGATACATTCCGCCATTTCGTAAAGTATCTGTAGCTGTGCATCGATCCCCAACAGCTCTTGTAATTGTTCAAACACAGGTCCGTCCTTTTGAGAGACGACCTCTAAAAAACGATGATGAAGTTCTTTGTAAAAAGAAGCTAAAAGTGGATAGTTGATGGAAAAACAGTTTTCCATAAATTCTCTATAATGTTTTAAGTATTCTTCACTAGATTGAATATTCGATAAATTCATAAATTACCTCTCCTTCTGATGATTGATAGTAAAACCTAAAATATGTACATATGACTGATTGAATCGACCTTATTTTTTGTGAACTACCTGTTTCTCGAATAGATTATAATAAAATCATATAGTCTTCTCTGTGTAATTTCAACTTCACATATTGCCTAACTCCTTGAAATATTTACTCTTGAATCATTGCTACGTCTATGCTTCGGCATATTACCAGCTATTTTTTTGCATTCAGTTGATTTTTTTTATCTTAAACTAAAAAAAAATCAATCTCAGCCAGTTTTGACTTCGATTGATTTTCGATAAATTCTTCACTTAAATTGCAACGGTACTCTTCTCATTCGCTGTTACAACAATAAGATACACCAAACTACCTAGCGCTTCAGTAGTTTACGATACTCCAAAGCATATAAAACAAAGGACTGAGCCAAACTGTAGGTAATGATTGCAAATATCACCATGACCCATCCTTCAGGAATCGTTGGGAAAAGCAATAACAGGAGCATCCCTACATAAATCACAGCTGTCGCCCATTTACCATACCACTTTGCTCCATCTAATTTGACCTGTTTACGCAAAGCAACGATCCCAGCAATCAGCATAAATGCTTCTTTCACAATAAATAAAGCTAAAACGAGCCAGATATACGGACGTTCCCATGCCATGGAGATGATTAAGACCAATTGGGTCAACTTATCACCGATTGGATCAAGAACTTTTCCAAGTTCTGTGATCTGATTGAATCTTCGGGCGATGTATCCATCTAAAAAGTCTGTGACTCCTGAAAAGAGGATGATCGATCCAGCCAGATAGAAAGCTTGCTTACTCATAAAATACAAATAAAAAGGCAATAAAAGAATTCTTATAATCGATAGTAGATTCGGAATCGTGCGAATTTCTTTTCGCCAATCAGATGCTCCATTCATTACTTAACAACTCCCAAAATGTCATTTCATCTATTTTACCGTACTTTCCACGTGGAACCAATTAATTGTCGGTTTTTTATTGCGAGCTCTTCCAATCCTTCGTATGCCATTGTGAATCTGTTATTATGTTTTTTCGGAGTTTCCATTTCGTGCAGCCTGACGCTGACGGGTTTCTTTTAATAATTTTTTGTGGGCTTTTTTTGAACCTCGTTCAATATCTCGTTCCCATTTTCTCGTTTTAAAATCTGTAAATAGCTGATCGATCTCATAGCCTACAGGATAAAGTTCTTCTGCTCTCATTTTTAAAAGGACACGCTGTCGAAGGACCGTTTCTTTTTGGTTATCGACAAAAATCACGATCGTCTCTTCGCCAGTGTCTTCAAAGACTAATGCTTCTTTTTTGTATTGGGTGGCATATACCCGATCCCCTTTTGAAAATAAAACCTTTTCTTCGTTCTTGACTTCTTGCGTCTTCACTTGTTGTTTGAATAAGCGTTTTTCACTTGAATAGTCTTTCGTAGAAAGATACTGCTGAGCTTGTTGGATCAAGTCCTCTGACATTTGCATTTTTTTAGCGATCCACAATGCTTGGCTTTCCCCTGTTTTTCCTACCTGTAATTGATACTTTGGTTGCAAGGCTTCTCGGTCAAAAGCCATTGCTGCCGGCACAAAATCTTCATGTCGTTCCGCAAACTCTTTGATTTCGCCGTAATGGGTCGTTGCAACCATCAGCGCACCTTTCTCATACATTGCAGACATGATGGCGATTGCTAAAGCTGCCCCTTCCGTTGGTTCTGTTCCACTACCGATCTCATCAAGTAAAACTAGGGTATTTCTACCCACTTTATTCAAAATCTGTGCGATATTTTGCATATGCCCAGAAAAAGTACTCAATGCATTCGCTAAATCTTGTTGATCGCCGACATCGACAAAAACTTCGTCGAACACGGCAAGCTCTGTCCCATCTTTTGCTGGTACTTGCAGACCAAACATTGCCATCAACGTCAGCAATCCGACTGTTTTCAAAACAACTGTTTTCCCACCAGCATTTGCACCTGTGATCACTAATCCACGATATTCTGCACCCAAATCAAAATCTAAGGGCACAGCTTTTTCTGATAACAGTGGATGTCTCGCTTGTTTCAGATGGATGCGTTCTGATTTATTGATGATAGGTGTGATGCCATTGATCTCTCTACTGTATTTCCCACGTGCGAAAATAATATCGAAAACGGTGACCGTTTCGATGATTTGATCGATTGCCTGTTCATTTTCAGCTAATGCCCCAGTCAAACTTGCTAGAATCTGATATTCTTCAGCAATTTCCTCTGCTTTCAATAATTGATGTTGTGCGCTTGCTTTAGCGACTGCTGTTGGTTCGATGAATACCGTCGTACCTTTATTCGACTGTTCAATGATCGTTCCGGCTACTTTATTTTTATAACTCGCTTTGATAGGGATCGTTGCGTGTTCCCCTTTTTGAACGATCATCGCTTCTTGGATCATTTCTTTATTCCCAGGATGACGCAAGAATTTTAGCAAACGATCTTGGATTTCTTTTTCTACCGTTTGGATTTGTTTTCGTACTTTACGTAGATTTTTTGATGCTTCATCTGCGACTTGTTGGTTCTTGATTTGTTCATAAACTAAGTCCTCCACCGCTTGAAGATCCGGTAGATTTTTACTGTACGCATACAGTAATGGCGTTTGATATTGGTTTTTTTCAAAGAAGCGAGTGATCATTCGACTGCTTCTCAAAAAATCAGCGTATTCAATCAATTCAGCGGGGGTTAAGATCAAGCCTTTTTTCACTTGGTCAGTTAATGCCACAATTCGTGTTAGCCCCATAAAGGGCACGTGCTGGCTACTTTCTAAAATCGTACGGGCTTCTTTCGTTTCTGTTTGTCTTGTTTCTACGGTCTGAAGATTTGTCGGGATTGACATTTCTGCCAGACGTTCTTTCGTGTGATCTCCGATTGCTCGGGCAATCACTTCTTTTCTGATTTGTTCAAATTGTAATTGTTTGATTGTATGATTCATATTCTCTCCTTTTCTTGAAGAGATACCTGTCCCCAAAATAAATAAAGACCTAAAATAGAATAAAAGGGCAGGACACAGCTAAAATAAGACATGTCCTCCCCTTGATTTGATTACAAGAAATGTTTCAGACAGGTACCATCTATAAGCACACCAAATAAGCCTACTGCTTTATTGGTTATTCAACTTACTCGATTAGATACCTACTACACTCATCAAAATACCTCGTTCATCTAGGTTTTATTTATTTTTCTTTTTTACTATAGCAAGCGGTTGCCAGAATGTCAAACAGATACTGAACGAGTCTGAATGGTATTATTTTAATAATATTTCAAAATTGTCACGTTTTTCGATTTTCAAACACTGTATCAATCGGCGATAATTGGATATATCAAGAAACATAAAAGGATGGATATGATGAAAAAATTGATTGGAGCAATTGCTCTCTTATTGTTATTGTTTGGTGGCTACAAAGGTTATCAATATTATGATCAAACCTACAATAGCCAAGTTGCCTACGCAAAAGTACCGGAAAAGGTTCCACCTTTGACAGATGCACGAAATGATAGCGGAGAAAAAATGTGGGATTGGAAAGCGTATGACTATGAATTATCCTTTGTTACTAAGGATGGCAAAACGATCAAATTACCTTATACGATCGCCTCAGAAAATCCAACACCGTTAGAACCTAATAGTTATGTCAAAGCAGAGGTCAGCCAAAAACGAGTAACCTCTGGACCAACGACGATCAATGAAAATCAAGTACCAAATAATGTTCTAACTGCTTTGAATTAACAAAAAACAACTGCGATCTGAGGTCGGGACAGAAGTGTTCAGCCTCGAGAAATAAGGCGCCATCCACGAAAATTGTTTTTCAAATTTTTGTGGATGGCGCCTTATTTTTCGAAGAGGTTACTTCTGTTCCCGCCGTTTATTCGGTTATAGGTGGGGGGAGAACTAATGTCTCACTCCCTTCGCAGTTGTTTTTTTTATGTATCGCCCACGTCCTCAACGTTGTTTGCGAATGGCGATTGGCGTATCCCCAAAATATTCTCGATATTTTTTGTAAAAATGTGTCTTATTGGAAAAACCTACATTGGCCGCAATCTCCTCAATCGAGAAGCGGGTAGCTAAAATTAGATCCTGTGCTTCATGTAAGCGTTGGTTCGTAATCAATTGTTTGAAGGATTTCCCAGTCTGTTGTTTGATCAAATTAGACAGATAATTTGGATTATACCCTAACTCATCTGCCAATGTTTTTAGGTTCAATGTTCGATAGTCACTTTCGATCCGTTGCAGAATTTTGATCATTAAGTTGCTTTGTCCATCTTTTTTGTATATTTTTGCTAATTGGGAGTGATAGACTCTAGAAAGCTGTAAAAATAACACTTGTGAAAAAGCATTCATGATTTCATTTCCTAGATGTTTTTTTGAAAAATATTCGAGGATCATTTGATCCAAGGTGACTTGGATCTCTGGTTCTTTTGATAAGTGTAACAAAAGATGGGTCTCATTATAGCCAGGTTCTAAAATGGCGTTCATTAAAAAATTATAGGTCAATCCCCCACTGCGATGATCGATTTTTTTCAGAAGATTGATATTGATATCATTCGTTTTGAATAAGAAATTCAGCAAAATATCATGTTCACCCAAAGGCATCAGTTCATGGCGACTATTTGTATCTAAAAGTAATAATTGTCCTTCTTTCAAAGTGATTGGCAGACCGTTGACGATCTGTTCTGAAGTACCGCAATACATATAATTGAATTCTAAAAAATGGTGGGAATGTAGTGGATAATGAGCGAAGCGTCGATGTTGGCGAATCAAAATATTATTTTCTTGAAAAAGATGGTGATCGTCTAATTTGAATTGCTGGTCTTGTTCGTCTAAGTTTTCTCCTTCAAATTCCTTGATCCATTGCCCCGTCTTTCGCTGTTCTAACTCTTCGGGTGTATACGGCAGAAAGATCTTTTGTACAAACGGATTCATCGTTTTACTCCCCCTTGATATGTAAATTTGACACCAATATAGTAACATACTGACATTGTTGTGAAAAGGGTTACAAGATATGATGAGTGCAACAAATACATCTTCATCTGGAGGAACAAGCTATGAGAAAGACTTGGTTGATGAAACTGTCGCTGTTATCCATTTCCTTAGTTTTAACGTCAAATACTGCTATCGCATCCGCTTTACCGATGATGTTAGGCTACTTCAATGATCAATCGGCTTCATCCGTCGAACTACTGATGACCATTCCTCAACTAACTGTTGTGATTTTTATTGCTTTGAGTAGTTTGATTGCCAAAGCCATCGGACAGAAACAAACTGTCTTACTTGGGTTGTTGCTTGCTGGAGTTGCTGGCGTGTTACCTGTCTTCACTGCCAACTTCTATTTATTGATGATCTCCCGCGCAGCATTAGGTGCGGGCTTTGGTCTCTTCAACTCGTTGGCAGTCAGTATGATCAGCGAATTTTTTGAAGGCGAAGAAGCTGCCACCTTGATTGGCTTCCAATCCGCCTTTCAAGGTTTAGGAGCTGCAGTCATGACCTTCACTGCCGGACGTCTCCTCACTTTTGGCTGGCAAAAAGCATTCTTAGTTTACTTGATCACCATTCCGATCATTTTCTTATTTATGGCTTTCGTCCCTGAACCGCCAAAGAAAAAACAAAACTCCACCTTTAAAAAAGAAACAGCACAAAAAGGAACACTCCGTCCGACTACTCTCATGTATGGCATTTTGATCTTCTTTCTCTGTATTTTCTACATGATCGTTGTCGTTAAGCTTTCGACCTTCATCGTGACTGAAAATCTAGGAACAGAATCAGATGCCGGAACGCTTCTTTCTTTTATGCAGATTGCTAACATGGTTGCTGGTTTCTTATTCGGGTTGATTTACAAAGGATTGAAACGATGGACGTTGCCTATTTCTTTTTTCATCATGGCAGCAAGCTTATTCCTCATCTTGACAGCCAATCATTTATTTATGATCGGTGTTGGGGCTGCACTGAACGGTATCGCCTTTGCTCTGTTCGTTCCTTACATCTTCAATGATGCTACTCGTTCAGTTCCGCAAGTAGCAAAAGCAAGCACCACTTCCTTTATTCTCGTTCTAGCAAATATCGGTAACTTTGTTTCACCCTATGGACATCGACTTTTAGAAAGATTCGGTATCGGTTCTGATGCTTTACAAAATATTTTTATCAATGGCTGCATTTTGATGACCGTTTTAGGTATTCTTTTTCTTCTCCTTACTTTTAAAAAGAAGCCACTCCCAAATGAAGTCTAGTTTTCATTGATTCAAGTAAAAACAAATTGGAGGAATTTTGATGAATTATCTTGCTATCGATATTGGCGCTTCAAGTGGTCGTTTGATCCATGCCAATCTTAATGAATTAGGCCGTTTTGACTTACAGGAAGTCCATCGCTTCAAAAATGGATTTGAAAAAATCGATGGTGTCGCAAAGTGGCCGCTCACACATCTAGTCACTGAAATCTTAAAAGGTTTGGAAAAAGCCAAGCAACAAGGTATCGCAGAATGTTATGTCGGCATCGATACTTGGGGTGTCGATTATAGCTTGCTTGATGTTGATGGTCATTTGATCGACGCCCCGACGAGCTATCGTGATGAGCGAACGAAAGAAGCCATCCCACAATTTGAACAAAACATGCCACTAGATGAACTTTACCAAAAAACAGGTATCCAAATGCAACCATTCAACACGGTGTTTCAATTACTTGTTGAAGAAAAAGAAACGTTAATAAATGCCCATCGTTTGTTATTGATGCCTGATCTACTCGGTTACCTCTTCACTGGAGAAGCAGTCACCGAAAAGACTAATGCGTCTACTATGCAGCTTCTGAACTTAGAAACTCGGAAATGGGACTCAGATATTTTAGCTGTTCTAGGCATCGACGCTTCGCTTTTCCCACGAATCACCGAGCCTGGACAGATTCTAGGCGAATTACAAACTGCCCAATTTCCGACCTATGATCTGCCAAAAGCGACCTTTATCACGATTGCTTCTCACGACACTGCTTCAGCAGTTGTCGGCACACCCGCGACTGGCAAAGATTGGGCATACATCAGTTCAGGCACTTGGTCGTTGATGGGTGTAGAGATTCCTGAAGGCATTTCAACAAAAGAAGCATTTGAAGCTAACTTTACAAATGAATGGGGTGTGCAAGGAACCATTCGCTTCTTAAAAAATATCATGGGTATGTGGTTGATCCAAGAAGTTGCTCGTTTGCAAGATGGTGCCTATAGTTTTGCTGAATTGGCAGAACTGGCAGAACAGGAAGCGCCTTTCCAACAATTGATCAATGTCAACGACCCACGTTTCTTGAATCCCCAAAATATGATTCAAGAATTACAAGATTATTGTAAAGAAACAAACCAATCTATCCCTCAAACCCCTAGTCAGCTGGCTCGCTGTATCTATGACAATTTAGCTCTATGCTACGCTGTCGAACTAGAGAACTTAGCACGGATCACCGGAATAGAATTTCATCATTTACACATCGTCGGTGGAGGTTCAAATAATACCTTCCTTAATCAGCTGACAGCCGATATTTGCAATATCGAAGTCGAAGCAGGACCAGATGAAGCGACCGCTATTGGCAATCTAATGGTCCAAATGATTGCAACGAACGGCTACGGTACGTTGCAACTGGCGCGTGAAGCGATCAGAGATTCTGTTTCATTAGCCACTTTTCACCCTCGACATACCGAGGAAATGACACAAGCACTTGCTAGATATAAAGAATTTTTAATATAAAAGGAGAGATTCAATATGATGAATGTCAAAGAACGTTATGAAGAAGCCAAAGCAAAATATGCGAGTATCGGTGTCGATACTGAGGAGGTCTTGCAGAAACTCGCAGAAGTGAAGATTTCGATGCACTGTTGGCAAGGCGATGATGTCAAAGGTTTCTTGACACCAGATGGAGAATTAACAGGTGGCATCATGGCTACAGGAAACTATCCTGGAGCCGCACATACGCCGGACCAATTACGCCAAGATTTAGAAAAAGCTTTCTCATTGATTCCTGGGAATCATAAGTTGAATTTACATGCCATGTATCTAGATACAGACGAACCGGTCGATTTAAATGAGATCGAACCAAAACATTTCGAGAAATGGGTCGCATGGGCAAAAGAACAAGGCATCGGTCTTGATTTCAACCCAACCTTCTTCTCTCACCCAATGATGAAAGATGGCTTGACACTTGCTCATCCAGACAAAGAAGTACGGGATTACTGGATCGAACATGGGAAACGTGCTCGTAAAATCGCCGAGTATATGGGAAAAGAAATCGGACAAACATGTATCGATAATTTTTGGATGCCTGATGGAATGAAAGACAATCCAATCGACCGCCTATCTCCACGCCAACGGTTGATGGAATCTTTAGATGAGATTTTCTCAGAAGAACTCAACGAAGAATATACACAAGATGCCGTAGAATCCAAACTATTTGGACTTGGTGCCGAAGCTTACACAGTAGGTTCACACGAATTTTATATGGGCTATGGATTGACACGTAACAAATTGATCTGCCTAGACGCAGGACACTTCCATCCAACTGAAGTCATCTCCAATAAACTTTCGTCTTTAGCCTTATTCTCAAAAGGGATCATGCTCCACGTCTCTCGTCCTGTGCGTTGGGATTCAGACCATGTTGTGATCATGGATGATGAATTACAAGAAATCGGCAAAGAATTAGTCCGCAATCATTTACTTGAAAAAACAGCGATCGGACTCGATTTCTTTGACGCAACCATCAACCGGATCGCCGCATGGGCAATCGGCACAAGAAATACGCAAAAGGCATTGTTAAAAGCCATGCTTGAACCAATCGAAGAATTAAAAGAAGCCGAACTAAACTTCGACTTCACCAAACGCTTAGCCTTCACTGAAGAATTAAAAGACTTCCCATACGCCGACGTTTGGAATTACTTCTGTGAAATCAACAACGTCCCAGTAGGCATGGACTGGTACCAAGAAGTCCTACAATACGAAAAAGACGTACAAAGTAAGAGGTTGTGAGAAAGCCGTTTAGCTCCGAGTATTAAGACGGAAATCGAGAAAATAGTTCCTCATATTTTTTCGATTTTTGACTTAATATTGAAGGAGCTGGCTTTCGAACACCGTTTATCACAGGTTGTGAAAGAAGCGTTCTGGCCTGAGCAGTAAGATAGAAAATCGAAAATGGCTGGTTCATTTTTGATTTTTCTGGCTTATGACCGAAGTGTTGCTTCATGAACACTAACTATCAAGTTGTAAAAAAAGCCCTTCACCTATCAACAGAAGCCTTCGAGAATCCGTCTAACTGATTTTGAGGTTCTTTCTGTTGATTTACAAAATAACCACATACTACATGTTCTTTCTATTCATCAGAAAAAGAAAAGAGGTCTCACTCGTGAAAAAATCAGCGATGCTCACTGCTCCATTTGTACAAGAGATGATTCAAGCAACAACCAATATGTACCGCCTAGGATGGGATGAACGTAATGGTGGGAATATCACCTACTTATTAGAAGAAGCACAAGTCTTACCTTTTATCGATCCTACGAAAGTTTTACGAACACTGCCGTTGCCATTTGATGCCCAACAATTAGCCGGAAGGTATTTCTTAGTGACAGGGTCTGGAAAATATTTTAAAAATGTACAGGCAGAGCCAGAAGAAAATCTTGGATTGATCCGTGTGACCGGAGATGGTCATGCGATCGACATTTTATGGGGATTAAGCCCTGATGCTGTTCCGACTTCTGAGTTACCAAGTCATTTCATGAGCCATATCGCTCGATTAAGTGTCGATCCAGATAACCGCATCGTCATGCATTGTCACGCAACACACTTGTTAGCCATGACTTTTAGCCATCCACTTTCTGAACGCGAATTGACTCGTACATTATGGCAAATGTGTACAGAGTGCTTAGTTGTCTTCCCAGAAGGCATCTCGGTCATTCCATGGTTAGTTCCCGGTTCGAATGAAATCGGCGAAGCAACTGCTGCAAAAATGAAAGAAACCCGTTTAGTCGTTTGGCCACAACATGGAATCTATGGTTCTGGAAAAGATATGGATGAAACATTTGGTTTGATCGAAACAGCTGAAAAAGCTGCCCAAGTCTATACGATCGTCATGTCCCAAGGTGGCATCAAACAAACGTTAGAAGATGACAATTTGAAATTACTGGCTGATGCGTTTAGGGTTGTCCCACGTGCTGGCTATTTGAACGATTAACAATCGTGAGGTGCAAAATGAAATCCAATGTCGAAAAAATGATTGCTGGTGAGGTCTATCGTCAAGATGAAGAATTATTGCAGCTTCGTTTGGTCACGAGAGATCTCCTTTATGAATTCAATCATATCCATCCTCGAAAATTATCTGAGCGTCAGCAATTGATCAAAAAAATGTTCAAGCAAACTGGGGACAAACTCTTTGTTGAACAACCCTTTCATTGCGACTATGGAATCAACATCACCGTTGGAGAAAACTTTTTAGCCAATAATAATTGCACGTTACTTGATGTTGCTCCGATCACGATTGGTAAGGATGTCTTACTTGCTCCAAATGTGGGGATCTACACAGCCGGCCATGCCTTAGATCCTGTTTTACGTCAAGAGTACCAAGCAGAATTTGGGGCGCCTGTTACGATCGGCGACAACGTCTGGATCGGTGCAAATACATCCATACTGCCCGGGGTGACAATCGGTGATCATGTAGTGATTGGAGCTGGAAGTGTCGTCACGAAGGATATCCCAGCTAATTCTTTAGCAGTAGGAAATCCTTGTCATGTGGTGCGAACATTCAATAAAAAGGATCGCACCTATTATTTCAAAAAACTGCGTTATCCATCAGAATATATAATTTCTGAAACCGACCTACCTAAAGGAGAGTAAACCAAATGGCAAATCGAATGATTTTAAATGAAACATCCTATCATGGAAAAGGGGCTATTGCAGCTATCCCAACGGAATTTCATGCCAGAAATTTCAAAAAAGCAGTGGTGATCACCGATAAAGAGCTGCATAAAATCGGTGTCGTAGCAAAAGTCACCACCTTATTAGATGAGGCAGAGATTGCTTATGAAATCTACGACGGTATCGTACCTAATCCAACGATCGAGAATGTCAAAGAGGGCGTGACTTTCGTTCAAGAAGCAAAAGCGGATGTGATCCTGGCAATTGGCGGAGGTTCGCCGATCGACACAGCCAAAGCCATTGGAATCATCGTAACGAATCCAGAGTTTTCTGATGTCCGTAGTCTAGAAGGTGTGGCAGATACAAAACATCCAAGCTTGCCGATCTTAGCTGTTCCGACGACTTCTGGTACGGCCGCTGAAGTCACGATCAACTATGTGATCACTGACAAAGAGCGTTCTCGTAAATTTGTATGTGTTGATCCTCATGATATTCCAATCGTTGCCTTTGTTGACAGTGATTTGATGATGGGCATGCCGAAAGCCTTGTGTGCGGCAACTGGGATGGATGCGATGACTCATGCTATCGAGGGATTGATCACGAAAGGTTCATGGGAAATGAGTGATATGTTCCATCTCAAAGCCATTGAGATCATCGGTCGTAGTTTAGCCGATTCCGTGAATGGTGATCCAAAAGGTCGAGAAGATATGGCTTTAGGACAGTACCTTGCAGGAATGGGTTTTTCAAATGTTGGTTTAGGTCTTGTGCATGGAATGGCTCATCCATTATCCGCATGGTATGACATCCCCCACGGTGTCGCTTGCGCTGCCTTATTACCAACGGTCATGAAATACAATAAAGAGTTTACAGGCAATAAATATCGAGAAATCGCGAAGGCACTGAACATCAAAGACGCAGAATCTCGTTCCATCCAAGATATTCGTGATGCCGCTTGTGAAGCGATTGACGCTTTATCGAAGAAAGTTGGCATCCCTGCGACGATCTCCGAACTAGGTGTCAAAGAAGCGGATATTGCAAAAATTGCTGAAGATGCGTTCAATGATGTCTGTACCCCAGGAAATCCAAGAGAAACGAACGTGTCAGAGATCATTGACATCTATCAAAGCTTGATGTAAGTTTATCGACTCTCTTGTTGTTACGACTTGACTGATCAATTAAAAATGGTTCTCTTGGTTTGTGAATAACGACCAAGAGAACCATTTATTTTAATATAGAAAATTTATTTCATTAAACCATCAACGTGTACATACCTACTGCGACGATTGCACCAACCATTGGTCCTGCAATCGGTACCCATGAATAACCCCAGTCAGAACCACCTTTATTAGCGATTGGTAAAATCGCATGAGCGATACGTGGACCTAGATCACGAGCTGGATTGATCGCATATCCTGTTGAACCACCTAGTGATAACCCGATAGCTAAAATCAATCCTCCAACAGCAAAGACATTTATTCCACCCGCAAATTCTGTTTGGCCAAATGCCAATAGTCCTAAGACTAAAACGAACGTACCGATCAACTCTGTAATAAAGTTAGCAGGATAGTTGCGGATGGCTGGTCCAGTCGCAAAGGTTCCTAAGATTGCCCCTTGATCCTTTGTTGCTGACCAATGTGGCAAATAAGATAACCAAACAAGTACCGCACCGACGATTGCACCTAGTAATTGCGCGATGATGAATGGGAAAACCAAATTCCAACCGATTGCCCCTGTCATTGCCATCCCAAGTGTCACCGCAGGATTTAAATGAGCGGGTCCCATGAATCCTGAAATAAATACTGCCATCGTAACAGCCATTGCCCAACCAAATGCAATGACGATCCAACCGGAGGCTTGCGCTTTACTTTTGTTTAAATTCACTGCTGCACATACGCCGTCCCCTAAAAGGATCAAAATCATCGTTCCAATAAATTCCCCCATGATTTGGGTCATGTCTGCATTCATTTTATTTTTCTCCTTTCAGGTCACGTAAGTCTGACTCAGCGATCAGTTGCTCTAAATGTTGTGTTTCACGTTCTTTTTCTTCGTCTGTCCATTCAAAGTATGCAGCAATCGCATCAATGATCGGTTGTTTGATGGCATCTAACTGATCTCTTTCAAAAAGTAGATGGTTGGTACGGCGAATCAAATAGTCACCTGGAACTAAGACCATTTCGTTTTCTAATCCGTAACGCAGACGCGCAGATTCTGCCAAAGTCAATCCTGGATAAGGATTCATTTCTTTTGCTAATTCAAAGATGTGTTTCGCATTTGTTCCATAGAAATCTGCGATATATGCAGCATCTTTTTCATCAAGACCTGCTTCCACACCGATTTTTGTATATTCTTCGACCATTTCTTCTTGTTTCGTCGGATCAAAATCGCCGCCTGAGATCGAATAAGTCTTGGAATCAATCTCTTTTATAGTTACACCATACTCTTCTTGTAACAGTTGACGGATCAATTTCATCGCGCCTTCTGCCATTTTGCGATAATCGGTGATTTTACCACCAGATAAAGTAACTAGTCCATCTGGTTCACGTTCTAATGAACTACCGCGAGAAACAGTGGATGGTGCTTTTTCATCACGACTACTTTCTAAATGATTCAACACATCTTCGACTTCTACTCGTGATACCTTGCTTTCTTTGTAATCCGTCACCGTATCAACGACTTTACGGAAACTTTTATCAGAGATCGAACCGTTATCACCACCGTTGTAGTCAGAACCAGCATTGCCGATCAATAACGGACGTAATCCTGCCCAACTTGATTCGATATCAGCCAAAGTGATATTTGCTTCTGGATAACGATGATTGATCACGTCTAGTAAGTAATCCACATCTTCCTGTGTTACTTGAGGGTCTGTAAAATCGCCTTGGTAATCGGTATCTGTTGTCCCAAAATACGTTTTGTTTTCACGAGGAATCGCAAAGACCATCCGACCATCTTGTTTTCCTGTATCGAAATAAGTAGGCTGTGGCACAGGCAGTTTCTTCGCGTCTACTACTAAATGGACGCCTTTTGTCGGACGCATTTTTGGTGAGATCGCACGCTTGAAGTTCAGGTTACGGATCTTGTCCACCCATGGTCCACTTGTGTTGATCACTACTTTTGCTCGGATCTCAATGACTTCATCACTTAACAAATCACGCGCTTTGACTCCGATGATCTGGTCACCTTCATAGATAAAACCGGTAGCTTTCATTTTGCTGACCAGATATGCTCCGTCTTCTGCCGCTTTTTTGATATTATCGATCACTAAACGGGAATCATTATTCCGGAAATCCAAGTAAACACCGGCACCTGTTAAGCCATCTTTTTTAAGAAACGGCTCACGTTCAAGAACTTCTTCAGGTGTCAACGTATAGTTTTCATACTTCGTTCCAGTTACTTTTGCTAATTTATCATAAAGATCCATCGCTACTTTTACAGAAAACATATTGAATGTCGTTGCGCCTTCTCCTTCATAAATCGGCAATAACATCGGATCTGGTTTAGGGATATGCGGTGCCACTTGTTGTACCACTGCACGTTCGCCTACTGTATCTGCGACCACTTCAACGTCAAACGTTTTTAGGTAACGAATCCCCCCATGAACTAACTTGGTTGAGCGTGAAGAAGTTCCTTCTGCAAAATCCTGCATTTCGATCAAACCGGTTTTAATACCTGAAGCAGCTGCTTGGATTGCTACACCTGCACCAGTGATTCCGCCCCCAATAATCAAAAGATCTAATTCTTCTTGTTTCATGTGGTCAATGTTATCTTGTCTTGTTTTTTTTGAAAACATCTTGTGTTCCCTCCCTTTACTCAAATGCTTGAGTTGCTTTCACTGCTTTTTTCCAACCAGTGTAAAGTTTTTCTCTACGCTCTTCTGGCATTTCCGCCTCGAAGATTTTACCAGCTTCATAAAACTCACGAATTTCATCCGTATCTTTCCAGTAACCAACTGCTAATCCTGCAAGAAAGGCAGCACCTAATGCAGTGGTCTCCAAGTTACCGGCACGTTGGATCGGTACATTCAAGATATCTGTTTGGAACTGCATCAAGTATTCATTATTGGCTGCACCTCCATCAACTTTTAACACAGGAATCTGGATGCCGGTATCATCTTGCATCGTATCGATGATATCTCGAACTTGGTAGGCAATGGATTGTAATGTCGCCTTGATGATATCCTCTTTCGTTGTTCCTCGAGTAAGACCAAACATAGAACCACGTGCTGCTTGATCCCAGTAAGGAGCGCCAAGTCCAACAAAAGCAGGTACAACGTAAACTTCGTCATCACTAGTTGAACGTTTCGCTGCATCTTCTGAATCACTCGCTTTTTGTAGCATTTGCAGACCGTCACGCAACCATTGGATGGAAGAACCGGCAACGAAGATACTCCCTTCTAGCGCATAGTAAACCTTTCCATTTATTCCGTAACCAATCGTCGTCAACAGATTGTTTTTAGATAATTGTGGTTTTTCACCTGTGTTCATCACAATAAATGAACCTGTACCATACGTATTTTTGACCATTCCTGGCTCAAAAGCCATTTGACCGAATAAGGCCGCTTGTTGGTCTCCTGCCATCCCAGAAATCGGTGCTTCACTACCATAGAAGTGGTACCCTTGTGTATAACCGTAAACCTCTGAATTTGAGGTTACTTTCGGTAACATCACTCGTGGAATATTCAGTAGATCTAAGATTTCTTGATCCCAATCCAATTCATGGATATTGAACAACATTGTACGACTCGCATTCGAGTAATCGGTTACATGTGCTTGCCCATCTGTCAATTTCCAAACAAGCCAAGAATCGATCGTTCCAAACATCAACTCGCCTTTTTCTGCTCGCTCTTGTGCACCTTCTACATGGTCTAAGATCCAGCGAATCTTAGTAGCAGAGAAATACGCATCAATGACTAAACCAGTTTTTTCATGGAAAAACTCTTGGTGTCCGTCTTCTTTTAATTTGTTAGCAATACCAGCTGATTGACGCGATTGCCAAACTACAGCATGATAAATCGGACGTCCTGTATCTTTTTCCCAAATCACTGTTGTTTCACGTTGATTCGTGATACCAATACCGGCGATTTGTGTTGGCTTGATACCAGATTCAATAAACGCACCTGCGATAACTGATTGTACAGAGTTCCAGATTTCATTCGCATCATGTTCTACCCAGCTTTCCCGGGGAAAATATTGTGTGAATTCCTTTTGCGAACTACCGATGTGTCTTCCTTTTTTATCAAAGATAATCGCTCGTGAGCTTGTTGTCCCTTGGTCAATCGCCATGATATACGTTGATTCTGTCATTATAATCTCCTCCATTTTTGCAAACGCTTTCTTTAACTACTTTTATGGTACACCTATTTAAGGAGTAGAAACTGCCAAAAAAATAGCAATTCACTTTTTTTTTGACAGTTTTTTAATTTTTGGCTTTTTTTTCTTGCTCGATTTTTTGCTTTAACCTTAAAATATCATAACTTGAAGCAAACTCCGATAGATAATAGTACTCTTGACCTTTTTTATCCTGATTGAAGGTGATCACAAAATCATAACTTTTTTCTGGTTGGACTTCTTCGATCACGATCCCGCTGATCCCCTTTAACTCTCGAATCAAGAACTGTTGGAAAGCAACCCGATAGATCGGTAATGATTGTAGATCAATGCCAATAACCACAGATTTTTCAATATAGAAATCGATCATCATCAAAATATTCGCGTATTGACTCATCAGATTATCCAAAACTTGATTGGTCAATTTTTTCATAGGAAGCTGTTCGACTGTCGTTTTTTTCAATCGTTCAAGTAATTGAGTCAACGAATCACCCAACATCCGTTGTTGTTGGATGAGTAAGTGTGGCGGATCATAGATGGTTAAATAGCCAGAAAAAAAGTATAACTCATTATTGATTTGTGCCAAGTGATACCCAATTGTTTTCTCTTCCTTGATTTTTAGACGCCTTGGTCGATAATGCCACAGCATGGTTTCTCGAATATACGTATCCAACACCGCTGTAGGTAACTTTTTGCTACGAGTCAACTCGTATTGATAAAATGTCTCTTCCTCCAGTACCGAGAAAGTAACGAGAAAACTATAAAACATCATCGACTCATACGCCGTAACATCAGCTGCTGTTCGACTAAGATATAAGGAAATCACCGGATGGATGGTCTGGTACAGTTGATCCTCTTGGTATATTTCTTTTTTCTCTTTTGTACTAGAAAACTTCATCTTATCTGACAGTAACCTTTTCCGTGTAATACCGATCCATGTCGCAATTTTTGTCGATGATTGTGGGGGAAAAGTTGTATTCAACACATGCGCCAATCCTACTATCAACGGACGCTTATCTGGAGTATCTTGTAAATACTGTGGTCTTTGTGACTCTGGGAAAAATTGAAATAAGGAATAATAAAAATAACGGATCTGGAGCTCTTCTCCTTGGATTTGTCCATTCTTTATCTGTAGAGAGAACTCTTTCAATAGCTGATTCAATTCTTTGGTTTTTCTAAAGACAGAGGATTCACTGATCGTAAAAGCTGTTGCCAAACGAACACTTGAAGCTTGTTGGTGTTCAAGAAGATACGTCAAGATCTGATATTTCACGCTTTGTTGTACCAAAAAAAGCATGATTTTTTCTAAACTCGTATGCTCATCTAATTCAAGGACGACTTGAAATTCATTTTTTCGGACAGAAATCTTTGTTTTCATCATACGACCGATCAATTCAAGGTCTTCGATATATTGGTCGAAGGCAGATTTTGATAATTTCACAGAGGAGCGCAACTCATTGATTGAAGCGGAACCACCTTCTAATACAAGCATTCGTAAAATCTCAATTTGGATTTGCTCTTTTTTTTCTAAAAATTCTTCAATCTTCATCGAAAGAATCAACCACCTTTACAAGAGCTGTTGGCGCTCGATACTCTGGTTGAAAGAAGAATTCGCGCGCTTCCAGGTCTGCGAGTGTCCATCCTTCCTCAACTGCTAAAGTCAGTCGGTCTAAAAGATAGAAAATAACTGCTTGGCTATGACATTGCGCGCCAATCAGTTTTCCTTCTTCCGTCAATAGCACTTTTATTTGGATCAACTCCTGATTCGCAGCAGAAGCTCTGGTGGTTAAATATTGTGTGTTGATTTCCCCAGCATAAAAGATACTTTCGCTTTCTGTTAAACCGACACTCCCAAAATAATGTCCGAACCAGTGATTACCGATTGGACGATACGTACCTAAATCCTTCTTTTGTTGCCCACTGATATTTTTACTGGCGATCTTCGCCGTTCGAATCGCATTGTTGACTAAAGACACGTACATCTTTTCTTGCGTTGGTCGATAGGTTACTTGGATGGCATCGCCAATAGCATAAATATTTTCCTGGGATGTTTGCAGGTAGTCATTTACCCAGATCGTCCCATCATCATTCAATCGCAAGGATTCTTCCCATAATTGATTATCTGGTCGGGTGTAATTTGCTAACAAGACTAAATCATACGTCTCACTTCTTTTTTCCGTGAAGATCTTTGTTTGTTCTGCTTCAATGATTTCTTGTACTTGTTCATTTAAGAAATATCGAATACCTCGATTGTTCAGCTCGCGATACAACGGCTTGATCATCTCTGGATCAAAATATCGGAATAAAACTGTCGATTGGCTTTCGTACAGATGAAGTTCTTTTCCCAGGTTCGCTAATCCTTCGATGAGTTCCAAGCCAACTTGCCCTGCACCGACCACTGCGATTTTTTTTGCATTTCCAATACGTTGTTGGAATTGTTGCGAAGTTTTAGGATCTTTGATTGTCCAAATCGTGTCGTTTTCTTGTGTACTAAAACGGAAGCGTTGTTGTGAGCCTGTCGCAATCACAAGAAAATCGAAAGACAATATTTCCCCATCATTTAATTGGATTTGGTTTTTATCGTTGTTTAGCGCAGTCACTTCTGTTTCTACCCGTACTGCTATCTGATGTTCTTGAGTCAATTGCTCTTTATTGATCCAATAATGATGGGCTTCTTCATGAAATTCCCCTTTTAAAATCAAATTGACACTATTCGGGATAAAACCTATCCGCGCTTGCTTCTCAATAATGATTATCTCACTTTCTGGACAGTCGTTGCGCAAAGAAATAGCTGTCTGAATGCCCGCAAATGAGCCACCGACGATTACGATCCTCATATGTTATTCTCCTCTTTTTCATCTATTATCCTTAGAGTATCATTTCTTAGAAAACGTTTCAATCAGTAAAGGGTATCGTGGTGGACGCTCGCTGGAAATAATCAGATAATCCCTTTCACTAAGCCACGCTATTGAACTAGAAGAACGAAAAAATTAGTTGAAACATCGAAGATAAAAACACAAGGAGCACTCGAAATTTGTTGGTTTTCGAATGTCCCTTGTGTTTTTGTGCGTATACACTGCCTGACTTATGCCACGCTTTCTGATCTTAGCTTTAAATTTTATAGCCAATGCCCCAAACAGAGGTGAACAATGACAACGCCCTCCACAATGCACAAATCACTCCCCCACAAAAACAAATCGAAACGAGTCAAAGTGGCGATGATGAGCAAAACAACAACGAGTAAACAGATTTTGATTGTGCCAATGATTTACTTGATCAAGCAGATGAGCCTGGGATTCTTGTGTCTATGAATGGTGATCAATTTGAACTAGAGATCACAAAATTTTATAAAAAAAATGAAGATGAAGAATCCTATGACATGGCCGTTTCCTCTGACGAAAAATTAAGCTTTACTATTACCAGTGAGATTGAGATTACATTCGTTATTTATGATGCACAAACTCAAAACTCTCGAATCGTTGAAGTCTCAAGAGCAGACTTACAGCTTGAAAAATCCGTCAATCTTTATGGTCAACAAGTTGGCGATACCTTTATTGCCACCAAAGTCATCATCATGCAAATCAATTAGATAGCTAGAAAAGCTGGTTGATTAGAAAAGAAAAAACTAAATGTACCACCCTTATACTTTAAAATCACACACCAATCTATCTTGATTGATACTTCGATCCTATCCAATTGTTTGGAGAATGATATGATCCCAATTGTCTAAGTTTTTCAACAAAAAAAGTGCTAGTAGAAAACAAGACTGTTTTCTACTAGCACTAAATATTAAAGAACTACTTTTTAGAAACACTACAAGCTTCTATGCTCTCTTTTTTTACACATCAGCACATCGATTATTAATTCGCTTGATTGATGGAGATATTATGCAGGTTTTCAACTAATGTTCGATGTTCACGAGGTCCGGTTGACTCTGGTGCTTGATCGAGCTGTTCGATCAAAGTCAATTCTTCTTCTGATAATCGGAAATCAAAAATGGCGATATTTTGCTTTATACGATCCACATGGACAGACTTAGGAATTGTGATAATCCCTAGTTGTGTTTGCCAACGTAGGATGATTTGTGGGACAGTTTTTTGGTATTTTTCAGCTAATTCCTTTAAAACTGGTTCATCAAAAATCCCATCTTTTCCTTGGTTGAAGGGACTCCACGCTTCAGTCACGACGTCAAAATGAGTGGCTGTTTCTCTTTGTTGTTTTTGTTGACGGTATGGATGTTGTTCGATTTGGTTGATCACTGGCTTGATCCGATGATTCAAAATCAAATCAGTCAAACGACCGGTTGAAAAATTAGAGACTCCGATTGCCTTTACTTTTCCTGCATCATAGAGTTCTTCCATGACACGCCATGCGCCATAATAATCATTGTAAGGCTGATGGATCAAGAAAATATCAATATAGTCTACCCCTAATTTTTGTAAAGAACGTTCGTACGCTTTGTATGCGCCCTCGTAAGAAGCATCAGTGACCCATAACTTGGTTGTAATAGTGATCTCTTCTCTTGGAATCCCACTTTTTTTGATTGCCCGACCAACGGCTTCTTCATTGTAATAAACAGCCGCAGTATCAATCAGGCGATAGCCAGCATTCAGCGCTTCTAAAACGACTTGCTCACATTCTTCTTGATCCCAGATTTGAAAGACACCAAATCCAAGTACAGGAATTGTCAATCCGTTGTTCAAGGTCCGTGTTTCCATCATTGATTTCCTCTCCAAACTCCACGTTATTTCGTCAATTCAGCAACGACTTTTTCTCCTAATAAATGTGCAGACTGTGGGTTTTGTCCTGTTAATAAACGCCCATCTGCATGAACAACTTCAGTAAAAGCTTTCCCTGCCTGATAATCGGCCCCTTTTTCCTTCAATGAATCTTCGGTTAGGAATGGTACGTTATTCGTTGTTCCATTTAATTCCTCTTCTTCATTACTAAAGCCAGTCACTTTACGTCCAGCTAAAATGGACTGTCCGTTTTCATCAACGACAGGTAATAAGCCTACGACACCATGACAAACCGCTGATACGATCCCATTATTTTTGTAGATCGCAGAACCAATCTCTGCTAATCTTTCTGATCCGGGGAAATCCCACATCGTTCCATGTCCACCGGCATAATAAATCGCTGTATACTCTGTTGGGTCCACTTCATCCGGACGTAACGTTTGCCCTAACGCACGATTACGAAAGTCTTCATCTTGGTAATAGGTCCAATCCACTTGGTCCATATCTAATATACTTTTTGGTTCCAATGGTACGTATCCGCCATTCGGGCTAACAAAATCAGCTTCGATCTTGTTTTTGACTAATACATCATAAAAATGAGTCAATTCACTTAACCATAAACCTGTTGGACGCTCGATATTGTCGTATTTTTCTACATTTGTCAAAACAATCAAAACTTTCATTTTTTCAGCTTCTCTCTTAGATATTGATGGTTGATCCATAGCGTTGATCAAGAAAATTATACAACGGACTTGGTAAATACAAGTCTTTGTATGCTTCAGAAAAAGGTTTCGTCACAAATTCAGCATCTCGACCTTCTAATAATTTGACTGCCCATTCAGGATCTACCAACATTTGTTGACCTACTGCTACAAGTTCCGCATGAGCTAACACAGACTCGACATCTTTGCGGTTACGGACATTCCCGACACCTACTAACGGGATTTTCCCTTGAATCGCTTCGTGGACATATTCAAGAATTGATTTTTCGTTGTAGGTCTCAGAACGAGCCACACGATCATATGTGTTCAATGAAACATGCAGATAGTCTAATTTCGTTTCACGTAATTGTTCCATCAACCAAATCGTTTCTTCAAAACGGATACCTGGTGTTTCAAATTCTTCTGGTGAAAAACGATAGCCAACAATAAATGGTTTGGTTGCGTGTGTTTCAACTGCTTGGAAGACAGATTTCAATAATTCTTCAATAAAATGATAACGTTTCTCTAAAGAACCACCCCATTGGTCTTCTCTACGGTTCGAATGAGGAGAAAAGAATTGTTGGATCAAGTAAGTATTCGCACCATGTAATTCTACTCCGTCAAATCCTGCTTCAATGGCTCTGCGTGTTGCTTCTCCAAATGCTTGGATCGTTTCACTAACTTCTTCATCACTTAATGCCCGAGGTGTTTCGGCATCTGGACGTTCTGCCGGAATCGCACTAGCAGATACTGTTTGTTCTCCTGATAATGTCGCACGGCTTGTCATACGACCGCCATGGAAGATCTGCACGATTGCCTTGGCGCCTTCGCCTTGAATGGCTTGTGCTAACTCGCTTAGACGAGGAAGCATTTCATCATGGGCGATACTCAATTCCCCTGGCCAACCTTTACCGATGTCTTGCACATTTGCTGCACCAGTTATCACAGCTCCTAATCCTTTTGAGCGTTGTGCATAGTATTCGATCTCGTCTTTTGTGATTACCCCATTAAAAAAGCTAAGTTCTGTAGTCATTGGTGATAGCATCAACCGATTTTTCAGCTCACTACCTGATGGAAATGTGATTGATTCATTGAATTTTGCCATTCTTCTTCCTCCAATATGACGAATGTCACTTATTTTTTCTCGTATTTATTTAACCATACGATTAGTTGTACATGCAACTGTTATGTTTAAAAAATTTTATTTTTTTTGTAATTTATTGGTCGCTTCATTCAGCTCTTGAGAAAGCCGCTCGCTCTCGGCAGCACCTAAAACAACTTTATATGCGTGGTGCAACTCATCCCAACTACTGTCGATCTCTTTGACAAATTCACGACCTTCATCAGTTAAAAATACCAAAGATAACCGTCCTTCTGTAACCGTTTTGACATAGCCTTTATATTCTAACTTTTCTACAAAACGTGCAATCGTTGAAGGCGCTGAATACAACATCTGCGCGATATCTTTTTGAGGAATACCGTTTTTTTCTTTCAAAATCAGTAAGATAAATCCATAAGTAGGTGCAAGTCCCGTTTTCTTGAAAGCTTCATCAGCTAATTTATTCAATACTCGATCGAGCTTCTTCACACTAAAAAAAAGACATTCTTCTAACGAACGTTCAATTGATTTCCCCATTTTTACACCTCCTGTTAGCGTACATATCATAGTATGATTTAGTTGATTTGTCAAAGAGGAGAATAGCATTCATATGTAGTTCAAATGATCATCTATAAAAATACAATGATATGTAGAAGCATCTATTCGTTTTTAGAAGGTGTAAAACAACTAAGGACAAATCCCCATTGTCGTATCTAAACATTCATATAGCATGCAATGAGCAATTCAGTTCACGCATTTAAAAACAACCCACGCTCATAATGAGATCAGACGGAAAGGATGGTTACTATTTCCCTCAAAATATCCACACTATAAACTAGTCTATGCTTAATGTTGATTCTTATTGAGTAATACGAATTCCTACTAGTTTTTTCATACGGTGCCAGTGACTGAAAAGGATTCTTTCGAATGACCTTGAGTCATTCATCAAACTGCTTATGTAACTCAGCTCCTTTAAGTTTAGTAAGATCTTTTTCGTAATTTTTTTAATTTCTATAATGTATCCCAATCAATCTCATCTAACTCTTCCGTTTCTTCCTCTTCGTATTGCTTAATCTGATTGAGCACCCCTGTATTTTGTAAATAGAGCGTTTCCTGAATTGCATTCCAATCTGATTTACTTATGATTACTACACTTTCCTCTTCACTTTTAGAATGGATGATTTCAACCGGTTAATTGTCTGCCACAGCATGCCTAATCAAGCTATATAAATGATTACGAGCCTTCGTTTCCATCTCTATTCACGCCCTTCTTTATTGCTAAGTATAACGTACATACAAGCGTGCACCAATAATCATAAACCTGATAAATTTCATCTTATATCTCTTGTTAACATAGGCTTTATCATTTGATTTCATTGACTGATCATAAAGAAGAGAACATAGCTTTTTATTCAATATCTCCAAGCCTAAAAAAAATACAACACTAGGCTCGAGACATTAGGTAGCTTGCACACCTAAAACCAAATGAACGGTGTTCCAGAAATAAGTGTGAAATATAAAAAATGAAAAGAAAAATTTCCGATACTTCACACTTATTTCTCGGAGCTGAGCAATTCTATCACTCATCACCCAATTTTCACTACAAATGCTTCATAAGGACGTAATTCGATTTCTCCTACAGGTACTTCTCGATCATAGTTGGCAATGATTAGTTCCGTTGCTTCTTGCGGAATAGTCCATTCATGTGTTTGCTCGGATAAGTTACAGACGATCAACCAACGTTCTTCATTTAGTGTACGATAATAAGCAAAGACCTCAACTGGCGTTTCTGTCAACAATTCATATTCTCCCCAAACGATGATCTCATTGTGTTTGCGTAACTCGATCAAGCGTTTGTACGTATAGAAAATCGAAGAGGAATCTGCGACTGCTTGTTCCGCGTTGATGGTTTTGTAGTTTGGATTGACGGATAGCCAGGGCATTCCTGTCGTAAATCCACCATGTGCTGTTTCATCCCACTGCATTGGTGTACGTGCATTGTCACGTCCTTTGGCATTGATAGACTGCAAGATATCTTCTTTATGATAGCCAGCTGCAAGTCGTTCGTGATACATATTGATCGTTTCGATATCTTTTGCTTCTGAGATGTCCCGGATTGGCGCATTTGTCATGCCTAGTTCTTCCCCTTGATAAATATAAGGAGTCCCTTTCATCATGTGTAGTAAAATAGCAAACATTTTTGCACTTTCTACACGATATTCCTGATCATTCCCCCAACGTGAAACAATTCTCGGTAAATCATGATTATTCCAAAACAAACTGTTCCAACCTTCATCACCTAACGCTGTCTGCCATTTTGACAAAACTTTTTTCAGTTCAGAAACATCTAAAGCTTTTAGATCCCATTTATCCTTACCTTCTTGTTGGTCCAAACTCATATGTTCAAATTGGAAGATCATGGATAGTTCATTTCTTTTAGGGTCTGAATAAAGCTTCGCGATTTCTGTCGTTGCGCCCCAAGTTTCACCTACCGTCATCAAATCTTTGTCGCCAAAGGTTGCTTGATTCATTTCTTGTAGGTATTCGTGAAGCCGAGGTCCATTATTGGTGATTTCTTGATCGGGTAGTTTGCCGATCGTATCGATGACATCCATGCGGAACCCGCCAATTCCTTTATCGATCCAAAAATTCATCATGTCATAGACTTCTTGTCTGACTAGCTCATTCTCCCAATTCAAATCGGGTTGTTTCTTGCTGTATAGATGCAAATAATATTGACCAGTCGCATCATCAAATTCCCAAGCAGGTCCACTAAAAATCGAACGTAATGTATTAGGCACATCACCATTTACTGGATCACGCCAGATATAATAATCTCGATATGGATTGTCTTTGCTTTTTCGTGATTCGATAAACCATGGATGTTCATCAGAAGTGTGATTGACGACTAAATCCAAAATGATTTTGATGCCTGATTTCTTCGCTTCCTCAATCAGTTCGCCCATTTCAGCCATCGTCCCAAACTCAGCCATGATTGCTTCATAATCGCTGATGTCATAACCATTATCATCATTTGGGGATTCATAGACTGGGGAAAGCCAGATCGTATCGATTCCTAGATAGGTTAAATAATCTAATCTTGAAATAATCCCTCTTAAATCACCGATTCCATCTCCATTCGTATCTTGAAAACTACGTGGATACACTTGATATACCACTGATTGGTGCCACCATTTTTTCTCCATATGATCCTCCATTTGTTTTGTCCTATTCTTAAAGAATTGTAACGCTTACAAAAACAAGAGTAAACAGGTACAAACATGTTACCGATAACATTAAAATCTGGGGTTTAGAAATAAAAAAGAGCGTGGGGAAAGTTTCAATTCATGGAGTATGCCTGAAAACAGAAACCATCGATTGAAATAAGTAGAATTTGCTATCAACATGTCCGTTTAGAGTGTACCCTAAATAGACACTAGCCGATTATTGAAAAATCTCAATTTCCAATGTATGATTAGGGTGTATTTTAAATAATTCGAGAAAGTAGGTAAAAAATTGAAAGTTGCATATATTAGAGTCTCTTCTCTTGATCAAAATGAACAACGGCAAATGGAAGAAATGAAACAATTCGGAGCGGAAAAAATTTTTATTGAAAAACAATCTGGAGCCACAATTTCAGAACGGCCAATTTTTCAAAAGGCTTTAGATTTTGTACGTGAACAAGATACTTTTATTGTAGAAGCAATTGATCGATTAGGGAGAGATTATGATGAAATTATTGCTTCAGTTAATTACCTAAAAAATAATAACATCCGACTGATCATTACTAGTCTACCTATCATGGCGCAAGCAATTGGAGATCCACTCCTGGATAAATTCATTAAAGACTTAATCATTCAAATATTGGCCATGATTGCCGAACAGGAACGTAAAGAATCCAAACGACGCCAGGCACAAGGAATTAAGATTGCAAAAGCGAATGGTGTTTACAAAGGACGTCCTAAGTTATATAGCGCAGATACAAAAGATCCCCAACGTCGCCTTGTTTATAAAAGCATCGTTGAGGATCTTGAGAATGGCGTTGCTATTTCTAAGATTGCAAAAGACTACAATATTACTAGACAAACAGTTTATAGAATTAAAAATGAAATCAACAATAAGAATGCCTATATAAAGATAAATAATCATTGACCAATTAAAAAACTCTTACCAAAGTAAGAGCCTACGCATTTAAGTTATTCAAATCAGGAAGTGCTGTGGTGAATTTAATAGTACCTTTTTTAACGGGTAGCACTTAATTCAGATAGCTACTAAATTTTTGTAATTGATCACCGTTTTTTCTGAAGTAGCGGTTACTTTGTCCATGCTTAAAGTGACAACTGCCGAATTATTTAGCAGAGTTACGATGGTTCCGATGACTTGTTTCTTGTTATGTTTAAATGACACCTGTTGATTTTCTTTAAAAGCCAAGCCTTCGATAGATGATTCTATTGGTTTCCACTTTCCAAAACTCATAATAATCTCCCCTTTTTAAGTATTAAAAAAACCGTCTCAAGCAATTGAGACGGTTGAACAAATCATTTATGCTGTGCAAATGTTAACGGCTTGCATGCCACGTTGACCTTCTTCAGTATCAAAGGTGACTGCTTGACCTTCATCAAGAGACTTGTAGCCATCTGCTTGAATCGCAGAAAAATGAGCAAAGACATCTTGGCCATTCTCTCCGGTGATAAAACCAAAACCTTTATCTGCATTAAACCATTTTACTGTACCATTATTCATACTATTTCCTCCTTGTGCATCACTACGTATGCGTTTTGTTGCAATAAATATTTGATAAAGTATAAATGGAAGCATAGCACTCTTAATACGTTTCAAAGTATATCACTATATTCAGTATACCATACAACTGGGTGGTATACTAATTTTATAAAAATTTGGTCATTTTCTGTACGCTCTGGAAATAAAAAATGAATAGGCTCTTTAAAAAATATCTTGTAAATAAATATTTTTATCACATTTTTTTAAGGTTCAACATTTTCTCTAATGAATTCATAAATACTTGGTTTAAAGCGAACGGCCATATTTTCACCACTAACAGCACCAAAATGAATTCCGATTACTTCATTTTGATTATTGAACACTGGTGATCCTGAATTCCCGCTAAAAGTACTAGCATTGTAATAAATTCGATTCGTTGTTTCAGTCGTAGATACGCCTTTGCTCTCCCACATGGTAGCCCATGGTTTATCTCCTGGATAACCAATAACTCTGATAGGTGTTCCAACTGTAGTAGTGGGATTATTTATATATTTAGCTGGAGTTACAACGTCACCGATATTCTGTCCCTCTGTATTAGGTTTTAAATAAACGATAGCTAAATCTTGTCCATCTGGACTATATTTGATTTCTTCTCCATAGAATGTTCCTTTATACTCAGTATTAGAAACTCGAGCTGCATTTACTTTTATATTAGTGGGATCTCCATTATTTGCAGCATTTGCAACGTGTCTGTTAGTCAGGATAGCATTTTTCCCTACTACCACACCAGATCCTTGAGTAGCATTATTCACATAAATAAAACATACTGACTGATAAGGTTCCACTGAAGTATCTGTTATTTGGGTTCTATCATTATTAGGTAGTATCGCTTTTATATGCAAATTGGTTTCGTCTGCTCTTACAATAGGACTTAAACTGATAAAGTTTATAAAAAATAGGATTAACAAAAGGTTCCACATTCTAAACTTTCTATTCTGCATAACTACTTTCTCCTTTAAAAATATTTTATAATTACTATCTTTTCCGATCAAATATACTAAGCAACTGTTTTAGTTTTTATCTCCCTTAAATAATATAGGCTTCAACTTTTAACTAATAATATCCTCCTATATTTTATATATAACATATTGTGAAATAAAGTACATAAAATAGAGTAATATTTCGTCTATTTTTTTGTGTAAGGATTTCGTATAGTTTTCGATAATCAATATAGCCATTGAGAATGCTTTATATTTTTCAACAAAAGGAAAATATTAGGTACTGATATTACAAAATTAAAAAAATTTGAAAAACGAGTCTTGAAGAAACAACCATTCACTTCACCCTCATCTAAGTCAGCTTTTCCAGTTCTTGAATATAATCCACAAGCAATCAATCCATCATACCACATTGAAAATCATGGAATGTTTGGGGTCCATACTGCGTTTGTACCCACATAGTTCTTTGAAGTAGATGAGATAGTCACTTTCGACGATTCGAAGGATTTCCACATCTGAACAGTGATCAAAGTCGATCAGATCTGCTACTAGACTCATCTTGGCATCGATTCCTAAGATCTCCGGCAATAGTTCCCAAAAATTCTCCTGACAGATCTAACTTACTAAGGTCTCCAATCGTTGGATCTGGGTGTTTAAATAGACCTTTAGGTCTTCACTTGCTCGTTTTTCTGCCTCTTCAAAGGTACTTTGAAAGCCCTCCAAATACGCTTCTTTTGTAAAAAATGTAGGCATTGTTTTTTTCCTTCCTTCTTTTAAAATGTTTCATGATCGATCAGTGGATTCAATTGATGCTTGACTCTTGCCCAATCTTGCGCCGTAGGAATACTGCCCATAAGAACATAATCCGTGTCAAGAGCGTAATCCAAAAGGTACGGTCGATAGTTCGTTACAATCAAATCAACGTGTGCATCATTTAAATGTTCCGGCGTCAATTCCTGAAGCGGCATAAACAATAGCTTATGATATTCCCCTAATAGTACACGTGCCTGCATTCGGATGGATTGAACCACTAAATAGTCACCTTCTAATAAAAATAAAACTTTTTTGACCGGTTGGTAATAGTGGAACAATAAGTTCATATATGCCGTAAAACTCACCACGATATCTTCAAAATATCGGGCAGAAAAACTGAGTACTCGGGCATGTTTTAAGAGAAATTGTTTATGGGCTTCATAAATCTGTTTATCGCTTTTCTTTACTATCCAATGGATTTCTTCTAGCTCTTTGTTCAACACTGGACTCACTGCTTCATTCATCAAGCGCGAAATGAAAAAAGAGGTCATAAACGGTTCTAAAGTATCCGTATCCCATTGTTCAAAGAAAGGATCAGAAAGATAATCTGACACGATGAACTGAAGATCCTTCCAGCGGTTGAATCGTTGGTTAAAAGTTTGTTCTTGGTCCACACGATGGATCGTCCGTTTGGAAATAATCGATAAATGGATCCAAGCGAATTCTTCCTTTGATAGATAGATCTCGTATTCATCTTTGATTCTTTCTTGTAAAGAATAAAGCAACTGAAAATCTTTTTCCTGATAAATGCTTACTTTTACCCATTCAGGTAAGGACATAAAATGGTTTTGATGAACTCGGACCATTGCGATATAAAGCTGGTAATAAAAGGCTGAAATCGTGATTCCCGTACCCAATTCATACTTTCCCAATTTGCCAGACAGTTCGTTCAAGACCAACGTATGTAAGTCTTCTGGCGGACGGATTGTATACGGAGTTTGTTCACTGCTATAATAAAAATCAAAAAAGAACTTTCGGATATTGGCTTCTTCCCCTAAAAAATTGACTGGGTTAAAAGCCAACGTTAACTCATACTCAGCTAATACCGGTCGGATTCTTGATAAAAACCTTCGTAAAGTACTCTCTGCATAACTGTGCTGGTGAGCCAAGTCAGCCACTGTAAAATCTTTTCCCCAAAAAACATTTCCCACGATTTCAAATAACACTTCGTTTTCCAACAGTTGTTCTTTTTTCTCTTGGTAGTCCCTACGATTTCGTTCTTCAAAATAATACCCACTATAATTCGAACGTAATTCGATGCTTGTGCCAAAATGGTTTTTGAATGCTTGAATATCTTTTATCAAGGTACGTTGTGAAATAGCCAGTCGTTCACTCAGCTCTCCAATCGTAAAACGCCGTTCTTGTTCCATCACACTTAACACCTGCATCCATCGCTTGACCTCTGCGCTTGTAATAAACGCCATCTGAAACTCACGCAATTTTTTTCCCCCTCACTTTTTCAAATATTTCCCTCTTATGCTCGTTCACTCATCTTTACTCAGAAAATGCAGAGAGCACTTCATCGATTTTCTCCTTGCTAGGTACATAGGGAAGTTCAATCGTTTCACGAGCGTTTCTAGCTTGTGGTTGATTCACGATTTGTACATGACGTACTAGTCCAAGTGGATTCATTTGGGCAGCTTCCACCACCTGTAAGCCAGATTTTTTTAAAATCGTTTCAACTTCCTGTTTGATCCATCGTGTCAAAGCACGTGGTCCTACTAGCTGATAGGAAACATAAATCGTCTGGCTATATTTTTTCTGCTCAGCTAAAAAACGTTTCATGAGTACTTCTAAAGGAGACGGTTTCTCACTGTTTGCATATGGCACTTGTTCTGGTGCTTCAAGTGTAGGTAGCTGGAAAAAGGCCTCCATTAAAAAAAGGAGTGTTTCGAAAAAACCATAAGTCAGTCCTTCGGTCTTATGCATCGGTAACTCATACTCACTCGCAGGTGAAAATGTGCGGGTAAATGCCTGTTGTGTCAAAGGGTTCAAAAATTGACTCTCATCTAACGTGAGAAGAAACAACGCAGCTTTTTCTGGTCCTGGCAGAACCACACTCACCTGTTGATCCAAAGCCTGGATTAGAGTTGTTTGGGCTTGTTTATGTGCCACTTGCTCTTGTAAGCAATGTCCTTGGTCGACTCGTTGCTTAGCTAGTTTCAGCCATTGATTAAACAAGGTTTGATCTAGGTACCAAGGTCCGTCTTGAATCGCCACTTTCTCCTGATGTAGGTCCTGAATATGCTCTGAAAGAAACCTAGGATACAATGGTAAGGTGAAATAAAAATCATAAAGGAATTGGCGAATCCCCGCTTCTTCTCCCCATAATTGATTGGTTTTAGATTCAATTTTTATCCCATAATAGGTCGTTAATAACGTTTGAAGCTGCCGTTTCATCCGTTGGAAGCTTGCACTCGACACATCAAGATACGCCATCCACTGTTGATTGTCTAAACACTTTCCCGCAGCCAACTGATCCACAAAGAGAAAAAGTTTCTCTTCATTTAGTAACGCTTGTTTCTTCTCATAATACTCTTTAGGGTTCAGAAAGGAAAAGTGATAGCCCTTCTCATCGCCGATCAAATGGATCCGCTCACCAAAATAGTCCTTGATCGCCTTTATATCCTCAATAATCGTCCGTCGCCCAAACCCAGTCTGTTTAGCTAAGGTTTGTGCGGTAACATGTTCCTCTTCTTCTAACGTCGCCAATAAGAGCAGCCAACGTTTAGTCTTATCTGCCATGACTAAATGATCAAATAAAATGTGCATATTTTTTTCTGTCCTTTCTATGAAGAAAAAGAAAAGAGCCGCAGCCCTTTTCTTTCTTGTGACTAATTATCGGGAACTACACTTAGTTCCCAGGTGAGTGTTGTTTCATAGGTGCTTGCTCTTGGATTCGCGGTTGGAGGGACTTCAAGTGCCACGCTTTCGCTTGCACTTTCACCGTCACCAAACCGATAGATCCAGGTACCTGCTCCTTGGCCATTGAGCGCGGTCAGAAGTTTAGTCTTTTCTCCTGGAATTAAGGTAACACCGTCTTGATTATACAACATCGGTTCATCACTTCCGTGAATAGACTCCAATTGTTGGTTAGTGAAAGACAAACGTGCCCCTCTTAGTTCATTTTCCTGTAGATCCGTAAATTGACTGTTTTGCGTAACTGCTAATTGCCAGCCGTGACGTTCCTCTTCTGGCCGTCGATCACTGATCTGGATATAGTTTGGTCGCTCTTCAGCCTCATTGACGGTTCCATCCGGATTTAACAAGCGTTGCGGTTGCGCATAATACCGCTTCGTTCGCGTAGAGATTGCTTGTTGGCCAAATGTGAATCGAGAAGCAAAATCTATGCTTAACAAGCCTTGGTCTTCTTCGAGCTCAGGTTTATTCTCTGGATCGACTTCTATTTCTGGATTCATCGGATCCTTAGGATTAGGTGGTCTTCTCGATTTTTCAACAACCGTACTTGCGGTAGCAGATTTTCCGTTTAGATAGGCATAAGCCGTCACTTCGTTTCCTTCAGTGAATAGTGAATCTTTAGGTAACTCATATAAATAGTCTCCATTTTCATCAGCAGTCACATGATATTTATCGGTTTCTGAAAAATTTGGTGATTGAATTTCACCATCTGGTATTGCTGGGTCACCAGAGAACCGTATTACACTGTGCGGAGAAGCCTTGCCGGTAATAGTATAAGAATTTACTTCCATCGGATCCTCTGTCAAAGGATCTATGTTTACTTCAACATCGGGTATTTTTTCAAAGAGTATTCTCTGAACGTTACGTGTAGTGAAACCTTCATTGAAGCTAGTCATCGTCTCTTGAAAGATAGAAGAAACATTCGTGATTGTTGGATTTATCGTATTGTAACGAAGAATTAAATTAAAGATGGGAGTCCAAAAATAATCTGGCTCTTCTGTAAAATTATCTCTATTCCATTGTTTGACAGACTGGACATCAATATCCAATTGCCCTGTACTTCCTGTGATATTAATCAGTCCATTAGTTACAGAACCTGAGATCTGGTTTGTCCGTTCTAAATTAACCTTTTTTGCATCAGAAAATTCAAATATTGAATTTGCCGAAGCAAAAAATAGTAAATTTTGATTGATTGAATTACTGTCACTTTTTATGTCCATAGATCCATCTTTAGCAATTTTAAAGTTAGCAGCACCTGCGACATAAATGATGCTAGAAGATGCACTTCCTCGACCTTCAGCATTTATATTAAGTTCAGCATCTGATCCCACTAAAAGCGAACTTCCCGCATTCATAGAAACTAAGTTGCGATTAAATCCATTACCTGTGAAACTGTGATTCGTAGATTCAATATTGAATTTTGCCCCATCATTAACCTCTAAAGTAGAGGTAGTGCTACGCAAAGTTAGTGCTGCAAAATTCCGAGTCGTATCAATATTGATTGTTGATCCTTCATCCATTATCAAATTTCCATTTGCAATATCAATGCTGGATCCAGTCTGCGCATTCGCATTCGCACTGGCTAATGTACCGTTTGATTCTAGGTTGAAGGTAGCATTTTTTTCAAGTGTAAGACTACCTGACTGGTTACCTACGCCAATTACGACATTACCAGAGTTTAAAGTAGAAAAATTGACAACAGCATCTTCTTTAATTGTTAAACTGCGTGACTCAATATTTATAGAATTGGGAGTATTCACAGCAAAGTTCGTTCTAAAAGGTGAACTATAGCTTGCTACTACATGGTTATCAATTTTACCATACAGATCTACATGGGTATAATACGGTGCAAGCATTTGATTTCCCACAACAGACACATCTTTCAACGCTATTCTGGAGATCTGTTGCTGAGCCAACGAGAGTCCCTGTTGAACTGACCAAAATCCCCACCAGTTACCTGAGTAAATAGTCGCATCGTTAAAAGTGATATCCCAAGGTGATTGTGCATTATGGGTAGCCCCCATCGGAACAAGTGACACTGAGCCAAAATCTATATGATGTCCATTCCCATTCACTACTAATTTTCTCGAACTATTTGCAGGTGTTAAATAAACAAATTGTGCACCTCCTGATGGATTAGAACCTACGCCAGTAATAAAACCCGGTACAGTGGAGTTTGTTGGAACTTCAAAGTCTTTTGTCACTTCTATTGTCGTGATAGAAGGCGTACCTAAAGCCTGTCCAAAGTCTGTCCAGTTAGTTACCTCAGCTACTCCTTCTTCAGGAGAAATATAGGAAACAGCCTTGTCAATTTCAACTTGATCACCTGTAGCTGTGTCTTTATTTTCTTTACTTTCTTCGGCTTCAGTTGATTCATCTTTATCTACATTAGTTTCTCCTTGTTCATCCGGTGATATTGTTTCCATCGACTGTATATAAATTTGTACTTTTGCTTCATCGATTGCGGCTTCATAACTTCCTTCTTCTTCGAATACCACCGGAAAAGTGAATGTTTCTTGCATTTTTTCAGAATGAATCACCCAGTAATTTGCTTCCTTGGATTCTTCGATCGTAACGCCTACTGGCATATCTTCTTCAACAATCCTAGCTTCTTCAGGCAATTTTACGGTTGCTTCATTTATTTTTTTATTTGCATGAAATGAGAGAATGATATTTTCTCCAGCTTTGCCTACAATAGTTGAATCAATAGTTGAAAAAGAAAGAGGTAAATCTTCAATTTCCTTCAACTTGGGAATATTAGGTAGAACTTCTTCACTAAAGCCATCTAGTTCGGGTTGATTTTCTTGAATATCGATTGCATTTACTGAAGATAAACTGACGGATGCAACTGGAAAAATGAGCACTTGAATAAATAGTAATCCTATACTAATAACACTCAAAAGATAGCAGAGTTTATTTTTCATTACGATATTTCCTTTCTATCTCTATGCGAGGAAAATTTGTATACTTATACTTCTTTTTCGCTTTCACGTGCTTTTTTCTTTTGCCACATCAGGTAAAGCACAAGTCCAAGCATTAAAATAAGCAAAATAATCGAACCGATCATCCACCAATTGACACCAGAATCAATCATTACGTCTTCTCGATTTAACTTGCGGGCTTCTTCGGCTTCAATCGTAAATTCACGCGTCCATGACCATTCATTCTCTCCCGATGTAGCTGTTAATTCTAGGACATAGTTCCCACCTCGAAAACGGTCGCCTTCTAAAGAAATCGGGAAGTTGAAATTAGAATTTGGGGCCATCTGCATCATTTCTTTCTCCGCCTTATAGAGAACCTCGTTCTCCCCTACTCGTTTTACGGTCGCTTCCACCGCCAATTGATTGACAAAAGTGGGCGTAAAGTTTTGTAACGTGGCGCTGATCACATTGCGGTAGTTCAATTGATCTGCAAACACATCTAATAGTTCCAACTCCGGTTGCACCGAGTCTCGAGTATTACTAACGACCACACCAACCACATGGGCAAACTCATTCTTGATAGCTACGCCTTCTCCTCCTGGGGCATCGCTATCTTCCTCTTCTTTTACTTCGGTGATCCTTAAACCGCCGGCTAAATACCCTTCAAAGGCGTCTTTAGGCATTTGCAGAGGAATTTCTATAACCTTTGTTTCATTTCCAGCTAAAGCAATGACCTCCGAAGGAGTCATCAGCTCATCCAAGGAGTGGATTAAGGATGGATCCGCTTCTTCAACATCTTTGCCATACTCGACATTCCCCAAAGTATTAGTATAAGCTGTATGCGGTGTCACCTGAACGTTGATTGGTTCTGAACTGGAATTTCCGACTTCTAGTCGCAAAGTCTCTTTTTGTCCAGGAGGGAGTAATAACTCATAGTATCCTTTACTTTCATCCACTTGGCTCTCTGGAAAAAGAGGGGTAACATACGTATTTAAACTCGCTTCTTCGGCCTGGACCGCCCGTGGCAAGAAAAAGAAGAGCGCTATAAGCAACCATAGACTTTTTTGTATCGTTTGTTTGTGTATCATTTGTCATAATCCTTTCTAAAAAAGCAGCGTCACAGAAATCTGTAACGCTGCCAGTGACTAATGGAACATGGAAATAGGAATGTTTTACTTCTTAAACCGCATTAGGTTCCTCATTATCTGGTGTTAGTTCTAATTCCCATGTCAATGTAGAGGTATACGTTACTGCATCTTTGGCAGTCGAGCCAGGAACAAACAATTGGATCGCCTTATTTTCAACGACATCTACCCCATCTTCTACTTGTTTTGCGAGCGCATCATGATCTCCCCAAACAACGGAAGAAGTTCCGCCACCCTTTTGGTTAGCAGCTGTCATGACCGGCACGGCCTCTTCACTTGGAATCAACTCTAAACCACTTGTGTGAATCGTCGGTTCCTGATTTGCATCATTCACACTGTAACGAAGGGAAGGATCGAATAACGTAATTTTGGCGCCTTTTAACACACTATTTAGGGTATCTGTTTTTGCTTGAAATTCACTTAAACTCACGCTCAGTTCCCATCCTTCATTCGTTCCGCGGGTGTCTTGAACTTGTGCCATACTGACATAAGGAATCATATTTTCCTCGCCTGTTGTTCCGGCTTTCTGTTGCATTTCCGCAATCATGTTGTAATGTTCATCAGCAGTTGAGATAACTTTCGTTCCAAAGTTCATTGTTGGAACTGTTGCAATCGTTAGTGGTCCCGTACCAGGAATTGGTGGGATCGTCACATCTGGACCTTCAGGATCAGGTTCTACTACTGTGTCTTCAATATTTGGAGTGAAGGTGACCTGACCGGTCGTTGTTGTTTTACGTACTTCTTTTGACTCTTGGTTTCCCTCTTCAGCGAAAGCCTGTACACCTCCTGCGAAAATCGTGGTTGATAATGCGGCTACAGTTGCTAAACGAATAAATTTCATACTTAAATTCCTGCTTTCTTTTAATTAATTTTCTTGTGTTTCTTTTCTTTTTTTATTCCCTACGACTAATAAAACACCTGCCACTAAGAAACTTCCAATCCATAGCCCAAGTGAGCTACCGGTCATATTGGTTTTTGGCAAAGTTCCTCCTGGCTTTTGTGTGCTGGTGCTGGGAGGTGGATCTGGTGGACCGATTGGTTCATAAGTTCCTGTAAACCCAATAGATCCTTCTGACTCGACGGATTGGACCTGTGTACCATACACCTGCAGGGGAAATTGTATCGCTATTATTAGGGACATTAGACCAATCATAAGACCAATAGTTTTTCGCATCTTCCCTCCTCCTTTAACATCTATCTCAAAAACTATCGTTTTTTAGAATAACGAATACTTATGTATGCTAAGTCATCGAAACGCCAATTTAACAACATTACTTTAGACATCTGACAAGTTCAGATGTCTATTTTGCTGTACACCCAAAAACGATGGTTTCTAATACGTTTTAGTGAATAAACAAGGCTTAACCTTTAGCCTTCCTTATATTCATTATCTTATAACAATTTATATAAGGTTGAAAATCACAATTTTCACCTCGTTATGCATATCTAGAAAATAACCCAAAAAAACAAATGAAATCATTGATTCATCAGAATGAATGGGAGAAAATAATTAGTGCTCAAAAAAAAAATAAAAGGTAAGGATCAAAAATATTTAAGTTTTTTGATTCTTATCTTTTATTTTTCTTGCTCAACTTCGATGTCATTTTCTAATTTAAGTGTTTAAAAGCGAAATAGAAAGTCCAACAGGGTATACTCTGTTGTCCCAAAAAGATAATAACTTTTTGACCTAATTAATTGAGCAACTAGAAGAGCTTTGAAATGAGGAATCAAAAAAGGATCAAAAACTTTTAAGTTTCTGACTCTTCAGAAGAATTATTTTGAAAAACAGCGAATATGTCGCTTAACTGAACAGTTTCTTTTTTGATGAGTTTCGAGAAAAAATAATTTTTTAATTATGTGCATTCAAAAAGATTATCCAGAAAACAATTTAATTAGAACAATGATTCATTGACACAAAACATAATGAAGTCGTCCAAACAAAACTTATAAAAAAGAGTGTCCAGAAAATAATTTTCTGAACACTTTTTTACAATGACCTAATGCTAGGCTCACTCTATACGACATGAAATACTAGTGAGTGATTGGTCTCCGCACTTAACTCATTACCACAAAGTTCTTTAAGGTACGTGCGATAATCTGTTTCAACGAGTCGCAGAATCTCTTGCGTCGAAAAATCGTCATACCGAATCAGTTCTGCAATGAGTGTTAGTTTTGCATCGATACCCAGGACTTCAGGAAGTGTCTCCCAAAAGTTGTCTGGCGAGACCTCACTCGTCAATTGATTCAGTCGTTCGAATTGTTGCACCAGATACTCCTCCAGTTCCCTGGTCTCTCTTTTAGCTTGTGTCACGGTGTCTTGAAACTGACGCATATATTCGTCCTTCATTAGAGGTATTTCCATGCTACCCGCTCCTTTCTCGTCTTCATCCGTTCTAAGTGTAAAAGAGGAAAAATCTTACGCTCTGTTCCTATTTTTAATTGTCAGGAACGGCGCTAAGTTCCCACGTCAAGGTTGTTTCATAGCGAGTGGATTCAGGGTTTGCGCCTTTTGGCACATCTAAAGCCACACTTTTATTAGCCGTTTCTTGATCGCCAAACCGATAGATCCAGGTACCAGTCCCTTCCGTTCCTTGGGCCATTAACAGAATCCGTCGGTTTCCTGGAACCAGTGCCAATGGATTGGTTTGTTGGAATTCCGGTGCACTGCCGCCTTGGGCGGTCGCCAGTTGCTGGTTTGTCAGGCGCAAACGCGCCCCGTTCAATTCTCGATTATTGGTTGAGGTAAATGGATTATTTTGTGTCACAGCAAGCTGCCAGCCATTGCGATCATTTTCTGGTCGCCGATCGCTGATTTGAACATAGTTTGGCCGTTCTTCTGTCTCATTGACCGTCCCATCTTCATTCAATAATCGCTGCGGTTGCGCATAATAGGTTTGATCAGTTACTGAAATGCCTTGCGTACCAAATTGTAACTGTGAGACAAAATCAATACTTAACCTTCCCTGATCTTCAGGAAGCTGTGGTTTGTTTTCTGGATTGATTTCTGTTTCTGGATCTAATGGATCCACAGGTGAAACAGGTCGCAGGTCCTGGACCATTAAAACCGTTGCTTCATCAAACAATTTATCACGAAAAGAAAGCGGTGATGTTGGATTGATATTCCCTTGTTCATCATTCGTTAGTGGCGGATTCATAACCCCTGCAGCTGCAGCAGAACCCTCACGGTCCCTTAAGAACACTTGAATTTTATCGTCTTCTCGTAATGACAGATCACTCAAGTCTAATGTGAAGGTACCATCATTTTCAACAACCACATTTTCTGTATTTATTGGTTCTCCATTATGGGTAGCAGTAACCGTTACTTCTTTATTTTCCGTGAATCCTTTAATCGCTGTACTATCATTTGAAACCACAGAAGAAGAAAACTTGGCTGGTGTTGGCGGAATGATGGGAAAGACTTCTACTGTATCTGTTAAGATAATATTTTCATATCCTTGTGTTAACTCTCCAGAAGTCAAGCGAACGTCTTTAATTTTGACCTTATCTCCTTTTTGTAGGTACTCTTCTAACTCTACTTCAAATAATCCAGCACGTGGCTCTTCGCCATAGATACTGATGCCTGGTTCTTCATTTGAGTGTCCCACAGTTTTAGCAGTATGTTCTGTTTTCGTTCCATTAGCACGTTCAACTTCTACAATGACTGTAGCTTCCCCCTCCCAAGCAGAACGGCTTTCTTCTAATCCAACTGGAATGCTGATATGTCCATGAATCTTTTTATCGGCATTTGTTGGGACCCTGAGTTCATCTGCAATTGCCCACCGGGCATTATTTGAACTTAATCTAGAATATGTTGTCAATCCTGTGGTACCAAAAGTCCCAGTATTTAATACGTCTGGTTGACTAGTGGCTCCTAAAGTATTGAAATTTGTCCCAGAGAAAGAAAAATCTAAAGTTGGAAAATTTAAATCTGGATCACCGTCTAAGTTTGACCCATTTTTCCAGACTGCTAGATCACTATTTGATGCCTTTAAACTAGATCCGCTTGCGACATTAAATAGATTTCCTCCTCCAGATCGATTATTTCTGAAGTCCATAAATAAAGGATTGTCAAATTCTACATCTAGCACACCTGCTCTAAATACTCCACCAGAAGCAGTCGCAGTTCTGCCCACTGCTTCAAAATAACCACCATTGCTATTTTTTACTTTCCCCGTTCCAGATAGATCTATAGCTGGTCCATTTTCAGCTAAAATAGTAACTTGTGACCCCGGATCTGTTACTGAAAAAGACGTATCATTTCCAGATGTTAAATGGACTCCTTGATTTCCACCTTGTGTATTTCCATCACTAGGGGTTCCATTACCTGGATTTTTCACCTGAAAAATACCACCATCAACCACCTCTATGGAATTTTTATCTCCTAGCATACGAATTCCTGGGGCAGAACCTCCACTCTTCAAAATCGAAAACATACTGTTTTCAATTTTGAACAAGCTATCGCCTGAATTTAAAAATCTAAGTGTAGCAAATGCCCCTGTACTGATTGAAGTAGTAGACCCAGAATACAAATTAATTTCACTTTTATTTTTAACGTAAAAGCTATTAACTCTTCCTTCCAAGACAATAGAACTAGACAGATTAGATTCTGTTAATATGCTTGATTGCTCATCAACTTCTATTATAGAGTTACTGACTCCATTCATCCCTACATACAAACTAGATCTTTGGCTATGCTCGCTAGTGCTGCCATGAACATTCCAATTACTTTTTAGAATTAGCGAAGATTTACCGGAAATAGTTGTTTTTTGATTAGCCCCCTGCATATGCAGTGAATTTGCTTGTTCTGTATTAATTTTAGCCTCTGATTCCTCATCAATATTAAATTTATTACTCGAATTTTGGAAGAAAACTCCTCTCTTCGCACCTGCTATCACATTAACATCTAAAATAGATTGATTCCTCACTGTTAGTTCTGATGATTCTCCTACGAATTGGATGGCATTATTAGCTGTATCAGTTGCAGCACTTGTCGGTCCACTTGTGTTCAAAATTAATTTGGATTGATTTTCAATAATCATCTTTGAACGTGCTCCATTAAATAATATATTTCGGGCTGTTCCACTTCCACTGGTTAACTTCACTTCACTGTTGTTTTTTATATTTAATAGGGAATCTTCAGCATTTAATCGAATTCCATTATTAGAACTACTCATGGCTAAATTCAGTTGGCTCTCATCAATAATGATTTCTCCGTTAGCGTTATCTGTGTATAGAGGTACCCCAGTTGTAGAGTTTGAAGATAAATTGGTTTTTATTAATTCAATTTTCCCGGACACCCTTAATGCTTGAGCTGTTGTTGTCTCGATAGTATTTTTTGATTCTGAGGATATATAATTTGAATTACTACCGTTTAAACGTACTGCTTGTCCCGTTAAACCTTTAATATTTAGCTCAGAGTTGTCTAGCACTTGAAATAACCCATTACTTGCTTGGAAGAAGACACCTCTCTTCGCCCCTGCCGTTACGTTAACATCTAAAATAGATTGATTGCTCACTGTTAGTTCTGATGATTCTCCTATAAATTGGATGGCATTATTAGCTGTATCAGTTGCATCACTTGTCGGTCCACTTGTGTTCAAAATTAATTTGGATTGATTTTCAATAATCATCTTTGAACGTGCTCCATTAAATAATATATTTCGGGCTGTTCCACTTCCACTGGTTAACTTCACTTCACTGTTGTTTGATATTTTTAATAATGAGTCTGTACCGCTTAATAGGATACCGTTGTTAGAACTACTCATGGTTAAATTCAGTTGACTCTCATCAATAACGATTTCTCCATTGGCATTATCCGTAGATATAGGCAGTCCTGTTGTAGAGTTAGTGGAAAGGTTTGACCTTAGTATATTAATTTTTCCGTTTACTCTCATCGCTCTCCCAGTTGTTGTCGTTAAATTCATATTAGAGTTTACTATTGTTAAAATCCCGTTCTGCCCTTCTGACCGAATTGCTTCTGCGGTCGCAGAAGTTACAGAAAATTCCGAGTTATTTACCGTAAGTTGCGAATTGTTTCCAGCAAGATATATTCCTCTTTTTGATAATGTCGTTCGAAGAGAGAATGTACTTTCTTGATCCAAATTAAACTTAGGAGATACACCGGAAAGGACGATCGTATTATTAGTTGTATTTGTTGGTGTAGTTGCAGTAGCTGGCCCTATTGTACCTACTGACAAATGTCCATTTTGAACGGCTATTTCTGGATTTTCTCCTCTTAGATCAATCGTATTGGCATTCCCAGCAGTAGTTGTGATCGTAACTGTGGCACCTTGTTCTACCGTCATCTTTGGATCCGCTACTGTAGCAGAAGAAAACAAGACCGTCGCATTCCCTCGACTAATAGTTACCTCTGCTTGATTTGTTGCTAAGACTTCTTTTGCTACGATGAAAGTTTGTGCAGAAGTTGTGCGTGTGAAGTTTGATACGCCACCTGTAAAATGAATATTTCCTTCAGGAAGAGAAGCTAATCGCATGGTATTCGCATTCACCTCGGTAATATTTTCTAATTCAACAGTCCAATTTTTACTGCTTTCTACCGTTGCGTTGATCAATGGTGTTGTACCAACTTTTGTAAGTCTTGTATTTTCAATTCGAAAAGCACTTGGTTCCACTACTTCTGCTAGTTGAAAATAAAAGCCATTTATGCCAAATGTTAAGGTATAGCCGTTTCCTTGGATAAGTAACGGACGATCCACAGTTAGTACATTTGCTGTAGCTTCCGTCAGATTGGCTTGAACGGAAATGATCCCAATATCAGGATTGGCAACGGCTGCTCTGAATTGTGCCATCGTAGTGACTTCTTCCGTCTTTCCATCAAAGACTGTCGGTTCAATCACCTCTGACTCCGCATCTATTTGTTGCTCCTGCGGGGCTTCTACCACAGGCTCACGAACTTCTTCTGTCGGTTGTTCATTAACTTGCCCTCCTTCTATTCCATTTTCTTCTTTCAGCTCCTCTTGTCCTACAAAATTCTCATCGGACGGTTCTGTTTCTTCGACCGGGACTTCCCCACTCGTCTCTTCTTGTTCTTGCACCTCAATAGTCGCGGCCACATTTTCCACCGCGACTTCATAGTTTCCTATTGAGTCAAATACTACTGGAAAGACAAAGGCATTTCGTACACGCCCGGTCTGGATTATCCATTCATGAGAGTGCGCTCCTTGTTTTGCAGTAAGCCCCGCTGGCAACTTCTCTTTTAGTAGTTTCGCTTCATTAGGTAAGGTGACTCGCGCTTCTGACACTTCTTGGTCAGAAAAGAAAGTCACTTTGATTGGTTCTTCTATCATTCCTTGCATACGCGATTGTGTAAAGAAAAAGCGAGGTTCCCTTATTTCTCCCTCTTCTAAAAAATTTTTTATTCTCGGAAGTTCCAATGGTTCAAGATCTTCTTCTGTCTCATGTGCGGGTGCCTCAACCGTTTCTGCATAAATCATGCTTACCGGCAAGAAGAGTACGTGCAGAACTACTAAAGTCACACTTAGAAGCACCTTCGTTTTTCTCCAGGTCATCGTCATCAAACGCACTCCTTTCTACTTCTCTGATTCATTTTCACGCACCTTCTTCTTCTGAACCATCAGATAAATAACTAAGGCTAGTAAAAGCAGAATTAGAATCATCGTCCCAATCATCCACCAGTTGATGCTCGTATCAATCGTGACGTCTTCTCGGTTAAATCTGCGGGCTTCATCAGCTTCAATCGTAAACTCCCGTTCCCACGACCATTCTTCTTCTCCTGAAGTGGCTTTTAGTTTTAACACATAGTCACCGGCTTGGAAACGATCCCCTTCTAACGAGATTGGAAAATTAAAATTTGAGTTTGGTGCCATCTGCATCATTTCTTCATTCGCTGTGTAGAGAATCTCGTCTTCTCCTGCACGTTGAACCGTCGCTTCGACAGCCAGTTGATTCACAAAAGCAGGTGTAAAGTTTTGTAGGTTCACACTGATCACATTACGATAGTTCAATTGATCCGCAAACACATCATGCAATTCTAAATCCGGCTGAACCGAATTGCGCGTATTACTGACCACGAGGCCCACGACGTAAGCAAACTCATTTTGGATCGCCACACCCTCTTCTTCACTTGTGGCTGTTTCTTGTTCATCTTTGACTTCTGCGATGCGTAGACCGCCGGCTAGAAATCCCTCAAAAGAATCCGCCGGCATACGTAATGCCACCTCAACTGTTTTAGTCTCATTGCCTGCTAAGTCAATCACTTCAGAAGTCTCAATCAACGCATCCACTGAGTAAGATAACGTTGGATCAGGTTCCTCTGCATCTTTGCCATATTCAACCACCCCATGGACATTCGTATAGGCTGTGTGGGGAGTAATCTGAACTTGTATGGGTTCGCTACTGGCGTTTTGTAGTTTTAATGACAACCTTTCGGTTTCCCCAGCAGCCAGATTCAAGTCAAAATAACTACTCGATCTCTCGACCTGGCTCTCTGGAAATTCTGGCGTCACATAAAAATTTAATGTACCTTCTTCGGCATGGCCGATCACGGGAACGAAAAGTATGACTAGTGCCAAGAGCATCAATAGCCAGCCAATCCCGTTGTTCAATAGCTTCAATCGTACTTGTTTATTCATCGCATGCTTCCTTCCTTTTAAAAAAACAGCGCTACAAATAGCTGCAACGCTGTTGAGAGTCAATTCATCTAGTTAGAAGGCTTATACACCTACTGGTGGATTTTCTGGAGTAATAGTCAATTCCCATGTCAGAGTTGACTTATAGGTTGTCGCATCTTTGGCAGTTGAGCCTGGGATCGATAAGCGAATCGCGTTGTTTTCGACTACCTCTTTTGTAGGATCCAAAAATTGAGCATTCAATTCCGCTTGATTTCCCCAAACAACGGAAGAAGCACCCGCACCTTTGCCTTTTTCTGCGGTCATCACAGATTGCGCCGCATCGTTAGGGATCAGTTTCAATCCGGCCGCATGTGCCACTGGAGCATTGGCAGCATTTGACCCTTCGTATTGAATACGTGAACCTACCAATTCGATTTCTGCTCCCGTCAATGTTTTATTTTGGGTGCCGGATTCAAATGCACTTAAACTTAGTTTTAGATCCCAGCCATCATTGTTTCCTCGTAAGTCTTGGACCTGTGCGAAGCTGACATAAGGAACATGTGTTGGCCCATCTGTGACTGGATTTGTTAGTTTCTGCATTTCAGCCACCATACTGTATGTTTGATCTTGATTCGAAATAATTTGTGTCCCAAAATTCATTGTCGCAGCTTTCACAATGGACAATGGGCCGGTCGTTCCTGGTACCTCTGGTTCGATTTCGACATCTGGACCGGGTTCAGGATTGATGACTTCTAGGTCCCCATCCTCTTCACCAGCGGGGCGAAATTCGATCTGACCTTCGGTTGTCACTTTCTGAACTTCATCGGCAAAAACAGTAGAAGCCCCTACTGCTAATGCAGTGGTTGATAGTACAGCAATTGTAGCTAAACGGATTAATTTCATTTAATAAGTCCTACTTTCATTTTTTAGTTTTATTTTCTGTATATGATTGTTTCTTTTTTTCCAGATAAAGAAAACCAAACTAAGAATTATGAATCCTAGCCCGATCAACCAATGATTGGTGGTCGTATTGGTCTTGGGCAATGCGCTTTCTGGTTTGGCAGTTTCAGTGATTGGTGGTTCTTTGATGCTTTCAGGTGGTGTAGGATCTGGTGTCCCGATTGGCACGTAAGTGCCAGTAAAACTAATTGATCCTTCGGTTTCTACTTGTTGAACTTCTTTCGCACTCACTGAAGGCAGTGAAAAGAAAAAGAGGAACAGCAGTATGCCCGTCAAAATGAGTTGTTTCTTCCTAATCATGTCCCTCCTCCTTGATTTTTCTCGAAACTCTTCGTTTTTAAGGAGACGAAAAAAAAGACATCCGATTGCATCAGATGTCTTGAAAAAGTGATTAAATTAGGTTTCATATTAAAGAAGATAAATAACATATTACCATTCTTAAAAACGAAGGTTTTCGAGAATTAATACGCAAAGATTAAAGTTTTTATAAATCTCTTACTTCAGTAATAATAACAGAATATATATTTTTAAAAAAAACAATTTTTTCATAGGGAAGCGAAAAAATTGTTTTTCCTTTTTACCATCATGGTTAAAACGCAAAATAATATTTTTGATAAAGGCCTATTTTACATTCAAAAGTAAATTCAACTAGACTCATTGGATGATTATTAGAAGTTCTATAGGCTATACCCTGTTGGACTACTGTTAAACATCTAAATCTTACTAATTATGTGAACTTTTAACTAACTCGAAATAATAACACATCTTAAGGTATGTTATACATGACTTACTCAGTATATTGTCCAGCATTCTCCTTCACATATACTTCAACTTCATTTACAGGAATTGAGGATAGCCTATAGTAGTCGGACGGATTCCAATTGATACCATATGAAGGTACTTCTTGGTATTTTCCAGTTTGATCTTGATCATAACTACTATTGATCAAAAGATTATTTTTATTCAATAGGTATCCCATTGGTGAAGGAGGGCCATCTGGGTGCCCCCAAGATCGGCGCGTATTAATAAAGGTGTTCTCTTCAGCAATGACTTGTGCGCTGACACCAACACCGATTCCATAGCTGGAAATATCCGTATAAAGGTTATTTAGAACGTGAACTTCCCCAAAACGAACCCGAGGATTTCTTTGTTCAGTTCCCTTGAACCAATTATAAGCAAATGTAACTTTTAATTTATCCATATCTTGCGCTCCATTTGAATCAGAATGACCCACCAAAATCGTTTTATTGTGATTGGTAAAAATATTATTTGAAACGGTGATCCAATTCGAACCTCGTTTGATGTCGATTAATCCATCATGTCTATTGCTCCCAGTAGGTACCTCAGTTGCAGTCCAAGGTTCATCTGAAAAATAATTATGATCAATCCAAATATACTGACTATTCTCAATAGTAATTGCATCGATTTCAGTAAAATCACCAGGATTCAAACGACTTTGCACGTTTGTTTGTATACCTCCACTACCATCCGGATACTCACCTTCATCAAAAGATAGCGCATTGGTTAATTTCAAATTTCTAATAATCACTTGCTCTTGCCCACGAACTCTTAAACCACCACCAGTAATTTCTGCATGATGGCTGGTACCAATAATTGATTTGTTTGAACCCACATCCACTATTACTCCTGGAGAAGAGACAAATAAATCTGTTAAATCAATTTTGCTTTTCACATAAATCGTCGCTGGTTGATTGCCGCGTACAGCTTCCCGAAAATCATGTGCCGTATCAACAAAAATTTGACGACCATCTTGTCCACCTACTGTTCCTGTACTATAGCCAGCAAACCCAAAGCTATTTGTAGGGATTTCTGCTGCTTCAATACTCGAAGCTATACCACCAAAAAACAACAAGCACAATATAATTAGTTTTCGCATACTGTTCTCCTATTTTTATTTTTTAGAACTCAATCGATATTCTAACTACAATTATACATGTTATTGCTTTATATTGATAATCTATCATCTAAAAAACCACATTGTATTATATTTTTAGATTTTCAGCTGATTTTACTCTTAAAATTTGTAATCTAACGTTTTATAAGTTTGATAGTATTTTTAAATACATTATCTGTGATACATTTCCTTGTTTTCATCTTTTTGCGTAGTTTACTAAAATTACTGAGCGTTATATAAGCAATGTTTCTTTTTTTAGTACATAATTATTATAACAAATTAAGAAAGGAGAATTCTAATGAAAACTTTAGATGCTATTGCATTAACTTTATTGATTGTGGGAGGGCTGAACTGGCTGTTAGTCGGCTTGTTCGAGCTTGATTTAGTTGCTATGATTGCTGGTGGTTCAACAACTATCTTTGCAAAAATCATTTATATCGTCGTAGGCATTTGTGCAATCTACTGTATGAAATTCTTCCCAATGATTACTAAAAAAATTGACGAAACATATTAAAAAGCTGTTATTTTCATGATCCTTCCCGTTACTGGGAAGTTTTTTTCGTTTGTGACCATCTGTTTTACATATTGAAATATAAAAAAGGATCAAACATCTTAAGTTTTTGATCCTTTTTACTTGCTTATTTCATAGTTCTTTCAGCAGGTTACTTATATATTTAGGTGAGTTACTGAAGTACCAGTAAATAGAAACAATAATTAAAGGTCAAAAACTTTAAGTTTCTGACCTTTTCTTCATTTATTTATAAAATTTTATCATGGCTACCTGTTCTAACCAATGTAAGTATTAGTTTTTTATTATCTACTTTGTAAACAAGTAGCCAATCTGGCTGTATATGCAGTTCTCTATAGCCTTTCCAATTCCCTTGCAGTGCATGGTCTCTATATTTGGTTCTCAGTATCTCTTGTTCCATGTTAACCAACAATTCAATTACTTTTTTATATTCTATTTCAGAATAATGTTTTTTCATCATTCTTTTATAATCTCGTTTAAAGCTTGGTGTAAATTCAATCGTCAGCATGCAATTTCTCCATCATGTCATCTATGGAAGCTGCTCTAGTAGTAATACCGTTTTCTGCTTCATATCGGGCTATTATATCTTCCCTAGGTTCGTTACCAGGCTGAAAAGGTATTTTACGCTCACGCACACTTTGTTTCAAAAAAACAATGACTGCAGTTGATAAGTCCATACCGATTTCTTCATAAACTTCTTTTGCTTGTTCTTTTAGCTCATCATCAATTCTTATACTTAATCTGGACATATTTAACCCCTCCTTTAGTTATTATTATAACACATTGTACGTACAACGTACACACGATGTGCGTTTTTGTGATTGATTATCTCAAATATTAATAAACGACTAATCTAGCTAAATAGCAGTTGGGGCTAATAATCGTTTTCTGCTGAAGATTACAGAAATTATTGTAATAATCATTTTATAACTTTTCGGAATATATATAAATCTACTCTAACCAGTAGATTGTATTGTCTTTACTCGGATATACTTTTAGTTTTCGTCCAGTCAGTTTTACCAAATCAAATAATAAGCTGGTAGGTAATCCTTCTTCTTCCAAGGCATTTGATCGATAGCTATGATTAGTCATCAATGCACGAGCAACTTCCTTATCTAAGACGCGTTGCTTTACCAATAAATCGACTAATTGACTCAAAGATAAATATTTCGGTTTGTTTGAGTGAATTTCACCTAAAATTTTAGTCATGAATAATATTTCCCTTTGACTCAAAACTAATTTTTTCAGAATAGGCAGTCAACGTATCTAAATAACTTTCCGCTTCTTTTCGTGTTAGAAACTCCGCAATCTTCTTTTCATTTTTAAATACAAGATACTTTTCTTTTGCTGATTTGATCGTATACATTAATTCTCCTCCATTTCGGTTTTCTTCAAGCTTCATAAGCTGGTTCTTGAGTAACTATAATCTTAGTGTTATACTTATCTTATGCAAATCAGAAACGTTATGGGACTATCTTAATTCGTACTTAAGATAGTCCTTGTTTCTATGCTACATACTTCTTTTTTCTAAGTTCTTTTTCCCAAATACTTATTGCCTCCCTCAGTTCTTCTGGAACAGGTACTCTATTCCTAGTACTTTGAACTTGTACAATTTTTCCGTCCTTAAATTCTAATGTAAAGTATGGTTTGCTTGGATTATCAATCTTTCTTGCAAATAAAATGGTGGTTTCTCCCTTTGCGTGCCTGTCAATGTAACTAGCTACACAATGCTTTAGCTCTTTTCCTTCTCGTCTTATATCTTCTACAGATTTAGGTAGTATGAACAAGATATTGCCGACTTGTCGCTCCATATAAGCTAAATTTTGGGCTCGTGTTACAAACTTCTTTTTTTCATTTTCTGTTTTTCTAGCATTTATAATATCTACTAATTTATCATGTGCTTCTTCAAAATCATCAGGATACTTGTTTTGATTATTCACCTTGATTCCTTCGTCGTTCAACATATTCAGATAATCTCGATACATACTAAAACGTACCTCTTGCATTAATAAATACGCTTGTAACTTCATTAAGTGATTGTTTTCAAAAAAATCATTGATGTCATATCTGGATACATATTTTTCAATACCTAAAATCATTTGAATGCCTCGTGTTTCCGTTTCTTTTTTTAACAAGAAGTCGGCATATCCACGAGAAGATTTTTGAAAAAACTTCTTGAACTTTCTTAGCCAATTTTTTGTCATTACACGCATATCTATCAGGTATATTTTGTTCATAATATCCTGTGCAAGCTGTTTTGCCCCTATTTTTTGAGCAAATTCAATTCTTTCTCTGTATTTGTAAATGTGGGTTAATTGTTCTGGTTGCACGCCTCTCAAGTCAAGATATTTTAGCTCTGAACTTCTACCTAGCTTCTCTATCCAACCATTAGGATAAACCTCTGGAACATAATAGTTAAACATCCCAGTGACCGCTTTCTTACCAAAACAGTAATGCTCGTTTGATTCTCTGCATACCTTCAAGTGCTTGTTCTCTGCTAATCTCTCTAAGTTAAAAAGATGATATTTAAACATTTGCTTCCCTTCTTCAAAAAAAGAGTAAACTTCATAGGTTTGTATCTCAATTCTTTTGGTCGATGACAAGATAATTATGAAATATTGGCACTTATCAAAAAATGTCAATCTTGAATTTTTCGCCAGTCGTTTCTCGTACGTGTTACTATGTTTTCTAGTCGAAGCGATAATCGTTTCTCGTTTGTTTTTCCATACGTACGTTGTAAATTGTTGATAACACCATTCAAAGAATGCCTTTGGTTGTTTCAAACAATCTTTAGCATAGTCATTCGCATTTTTCATTTTTTTCATAGAAAATCTAGCAAACTTAATTGCTCTCCTTCCGTTGATTTTGTTTTATTTTTTTGAACATGGTTTACGTTTTCGCATTGCTTACCTACTGTTACTAATGGATTCGTTACGCTCATATTAGGTTGCTTTATTTCAATTTCTTCACTCTTAAAGTAATCTGTTACCCATTGAAAAACATCATCATGGACAATTAGTGCGCACCCTCCAATTGCTTGCTTCATTGCATGCGAGTAACAGTACTGCATTGCCTTTCTAATACTTTTCCCTTCCTTTAGAATCCCCTCTAAAAGCTCATTATCTACTTGTACCTGTTGGCACAACCAATTGTGTAGGATATCTTCCGACCTTGGTCGTTCCTCACTCATTTCTTCCATCATCTTGGCATGTGCCTTTTCCATTAATTCATTCATTTCTATTCTCCTTTCTTATTGTGTGGTGCTTTCCATAAACTAGAAAGCACCTATCCGATTATTTTCTCGATACGAGTAGTAAGTATTTTGTCCAACAATGATATGGTCTAAAAGCTCGATATTTAACATTTTTCCGCACGATTCAATATTTTCAGTCACAATATCATCTTCCTTGCTTGGATTCGGCTTGTTCGAGGGGTGGTTATGAGCGATTAAAATTCGACAAGCATTCGATAGTAACGCACGTTGAAAGATATCTCTTGGGTGACAAGTAGTATAGTTTAACGTTCCCTTATGGACGATTGAGTAACTGTTAATATTATTCTTGGTATCTAAACATAACAGCACTAAATTTTCTTGTGTGTCATAGCCAATTTCATCTTGTAACCACTTTGCAATTGAATAAGACGAGGTAATCTTTAAAGGTGGAAATTCTTCATAAACACGACATTCTTGCTTAATTTTGGCGATTTCGTAGACTTTTTCCATAAATTCAGCTCATTTCTTTTAAGGTTTTGGGTTTTCAACATACATTTTTTTTTAACGTTTTTCTGAGGCAAAAAGGTTTTAAAAAATTTCAATTTTCAGATCGTTAGATTTCGCTCCTTTCTTTGATTAAACTTCGTTCCATTTCTTCACAACTGTTATCCTCGGCGTGCTTATGCCCTACACCTGTAGCAGGCAGAAAAAAAGGGAGTGCTGTAGGGAAAAGTTTTAAGTGGGCTTCTTAAAAGTTTTTCCGCCCCTTTTTTTCTGAATGCGGAAGGTGTATAAGCACTCTCGCCAATCCGATAGCAGCGGCTTCAGATCGACATGAGACAAAACAACAGCGAGAAGGTGAAATAAAGGCCCATCGCCCTGACATTTTTAAAAATAAAAAAAAGATTCCGCATGCGGAATCTTACTTCTTGCGGAAATCATTGCTTGCAATGAGGTTCCGCTTCTCTTTTCTTTTGAACTTTCGCTTTCTTCTTTTGCCTTCCTAGCGAAAATAAACGCCTTCTTCCGTAGCGACGACAGACAGAGCGAAGGAAGAAATACGTCCAATTGACAAACAAAAAACCAATCCAAATGCCTTAGAATTAAGCATTTAGACTGGTTTTTATGGTATAATAGTTTATGCAGTAAGGTTTGTGACGGTGGCTAGTCCCAATAGAAATGGGGTGACGCCTATGTTGATTTGTGGCTTTATCCCTAGAAAGGAATAAGCTTGTCTGTTTACGAAGCTCTAATGTTTGCGTTAGCATTCGCTACATTAGTTCTGACGATCAGCAATAACAAAGACAAAAAAAAATAACCGTCCGCTTTAGCCGGTAGACGATTATTTTTCTTTGAAATATATTTAAATCGGTCACCGTCTTAAACGGTGCTGCTAAGGGGAGTTGTTAGCGCAACTCCTCTTTACATACTGATTATACCATGATACTGCTAAAAAAACTACATAAATGCCAAAACCGGAAAGCTTGCTTTCCTTTTTTTGTTGCCCCGTAAACGGTGGTGGTGGTCGGAGTGTCGGGGCAACAAAAAAACTTATCCTTTAAATTAGTTTAACGCTCATTTATAAAATCATTTTCTTCTAACATTTTTTTCAATACTCCATTGAACTCTTTACTCGATACAATATGAAGACGATCAAAAGCAGAAGCATCGATTGATTTCAGCTCTTCGTCTTGTTTCTTGAGCATAAAATATTCTTTAAACATATCTAAGGAGTTATAAATTATATTGCTTGGTGTGACATAAATCAATTGGGCATTTCTTTTTTGTGTAAGCAACCGAAGATACTTTGGAAAAATTGCTTTCGTATATCGATTCTGTGATTTAAGTGTTAGCTCAATTTCAAAATGCCAGTTACTAACTTCTGCCATCTGGTTTTCGAATCGTAAAACATAATCTGAAACATGAAACAGTGTTCCTTTTTTTGCTTTAGACATATCCTTCTTCTCATACATCTGCCTACGTTCCGATTGAGCCAGTATAAACGTTGACTTTTTCTTTGCCAAGTCCATGGATTCAATGAGATAGTTAGTAACTTCAATATGGTGGTTCAAATTGTATTCAGGTACTTTGGGAAAACTATAAATTCCACCTATCGAGTTATGACCCTTTTTTGTCAGAAAAAAGTAACGTAAATACCCCAAGTATTCCCCATAAAGTATAAGCTAGAATTCCAGCTATGCTTCCGTTTCGTAACAATTTGATCATAATCCTCTCGTTTCACGGTATTATTTTCTCATATAATCTTTGTAATAATTAATGAACTGTAAATATTATCAACTTTATATAAATTCCTTAGCTTAAATTATAAATTGCAAATAAAGCAATCTATAATTTAGTATTACAAATAGAAAAAGCATAAATTATGCTACAATAAAAAATATTTTGATCTCCTCTCTCTTTTATTTGTTAAATATTTAAATTTACTGAATACTAAACTAACCTATTATAAATTTGAATTATTTTACGTTATGTACAAATAATATGTCAGTGTTCTTTTTTGGTAAATGCCTATTTTTATTAACTGTACCCATACAGAGTGGAGGAATTAGCCATGCTATATAAAAAATTAGAAAAAAAAATACAAATAAACATAGAACAAAATAATATGCAACCTGGAGAAAAACTACTTTCTATTAGAAATTTAGCTTCTCTCTATTCTTGTAGCAAAAACACAATTATCAAAGTACTAGAAGAACTGGAAAAAAAGAAATTATCTACTCAATTCCGAAAAAAGGATATTTTTTAGCTAAGCCAACAAATAAATATAAAAATACTACAGAGATAATTGATTTTTTATCTGCAGAACCAGAAAATTCTATATTATCTTCCAAAAATTTTATCTTTCTATAAAGGAAATTGATCTATCCTCATATGTGAATAAGAATACGACAGACAGACTAAAACGATATGTATTAGATGATTTATCTAACCATCAAGTTTTCACAACTAAAGATCGGCTAATATTTACGACTGGATCACAGCAAGCAATTGATATTTTGATCAATATGCCTTTTCCGAACAAAAAAACAAAAATTTTAGTTGAACAACCTTCCTACTATGGAGCCTTATGCTCCGCTAAACTTTCAAATAGTGATGTTATTGGTATTTCTGTAAAAAACTATAATATTGATCTAGATGAATTAGAAGATATCTTTAAGAATAATGACATTAAATTATTCTATATTATGTCTAGATTTCATAATCCTTTAGGACATTCTTATTCTAATAAAACAAAACAAAAAATTGCAGAATTATCTGATAAATATGATGTTTATATCTTAGAGGATGACTTTCTTGGTGACTTAGATCTTAACAGTAAATCTGATCCAATATTTACTTTTAATCCCCATGGAAAAATTATTTACGTAAAAAGTTTTTCAAAAATTTTATTTCCTGGATTACGTGTTGCTACAGTTATTTTGCCAAAGGATCTAATCAAAGATTTTCGATACTATAAATTTTGTAGAGATTTTTCTACGCCCTCTTTATCTCTTGAAATCATTGCTAATCAGTTTGAAGATGGGATATTAGTACAACATCTAACTAAAATGAAAAAATTATATTATTTAAAAATGAAAGAAGTGAGAAGGTGCTGTTATAAGTATTTTCCTCCTAATATGTATCCCTACATTCCAGATACTGGTTTTTATTTCTCTTTAAAATTACCAGATAATATCTCCTCTAGAGAACTGGCTGATGTTCTGAAACAAAATAAAATCTTAGTTAATAGTTTAGATAATTGCTTTATACCAAAATTTCAAGAAACTAATTTAATTCGCTTAAGTATTTCAAAAGTTACCTTCAGTGACATAGATTATGGTATAAAAAAAACTGGGCAAAATAGTAGTAGAGCTACAAAAAAACAAAAATTCTATATTTAACAGGTAACTTATATATACAATAAGGTATCGTTTATAATCAAAAATAAAATATGCTTTAATTAGTGTTCGTTTCTATAAACTATAGTTTGGTTAGTAACAAATAAATTTTAATTAAACACTATAGAATCTTTATTAATATCTATACTAAAAAATAAGAAATTATCTTTTCACATACTGTAGACAAAAGAAACACCTAAATAGTTCTTAAGTGTTTCCTTTTCTTAGAAATTTATACTATATTAAATACCATCGAATATTTATTGTTTGCACTCAGATCATTGCCACAAAGTTCCTAAAAATACGTACGGTAGTCCGTTTCCACAAGCCGCAGAATCTCTTTTATTGGCAATTTACTATAGTCGTAACAAATTATTTCTGCCATTAGTGTTAGTTTCGCATCAATCCCTATAATTTTAGGGAGATTTTCCCAAAAATTGTCTGGTGAAATCGTGCTTATCAATTGATTGAGTTCCTCGAACTATTGTGTTAAATACGTATTCAGTTCTTCGTTTTCTTTTTTATCATGTGACATTCTTTCTTGAAACTGGCGTAGATATTCATCCTTTGTTAGAGTGGTTTCATCTTACATTCTCCTTTCCCTTTGTCTTTATTTTTATGGATCTAGCTGCAGTATTTAGATCATCATTCTGGATAGCAATTTTTTGATTTATCAAAGTGTGTAAATTTATAGTAAGAGGAGAGAAAATGGAATGCTTTTCTAATTGTCAGGCACACTACTTAATTCCCACGTCAACTTGGTCGAATAAGTAGTTGCTTCTGGATTCGCTCCTTTTGGTACATTGAGTGCTACACTTTCTTTTGCTGTTTCTGCATCACCAAACCGATAGATCCACGTCCCTGTCCCAGATTCTCCTTCTGCTTGTAGTAATATTTTTCTTGTATTTGGTAAGATTCTTTGTACAGGTTCTGATATAAAATATATCTCTCTACTTTTAGCAAATGACACGGGAGAGTCATCATTATCTTGTAGCAGTTCACTAAAAAACTCTTTCGAGATAATCTTTTTTAGGCGAAAGCTGCCTATTCCTTAATAACAAAGAGTATTTGCTATAATGAAATAAATACATGTATATTACCACTAATTGTTGGGCACATTGCACACGATCTTTTTTAGCGTTTAATAATAACTCCTGATTTAGATAATCATTGAATTGTAACCTATCGCGTAGGTTTCTATTTTCGTGAACGAATAATTCTATTAACCCCTCTGGTAAACTAAGATTAAATTTTTCTTCTATCCCACCAAATTAATTGGCCCATATATCTCGAGAATGTAATACATAGGGTAAATCGATTCTTTTATCAATAATTTTTTGCAAATAATTGTCTCCATTCATAGCTATTTTATTAATATCACCCACAAAAATTATTGGCAATCGATTATGCAATATATTGAATAATTTATATGTTTCTTTTTGTGTATCTACAGACACACGATCAAAATCATCTACAACTAATACTTTATCTTGAAGAAATATATCTATTCTATGAAATTTTAATATGGAATAAAATAATTGATCTGATTTGACTTTTAAGAACTGGCCAACTGCTACTACTAAAGCTATACTTCCGGCTATTTTTATAATAAAGCCCAGGAATACTTCTTCTAATCCTAATTTAATAGCTGGAGTTGCTAAAATTGATATAGCTACACTCAGTATAAAAAGAAATCTAGTAAATATATAACAACCAGAAAATAATTGGCTAAATCCTATATGAATGACCGTTCTCTCATCCTTTAACTCCCATAAATTCAAGTATATAAATTTTTTTCCGGTTGCTTCACTTCCCACTTTATTTAGAAATTCGGTCTTTCCAGATCCCCATGGTCCATTTAAAAATAATGTTTTTTTCTCTTTAGTTAATTTGGAAAACTTCTTTGCTGATTCTGTGATATCAATTGTTTCTAACTCGATTTTTTCTATGTCCCTTACCTCCCTTCCTTTTCATGTTATATTCCAACAAACATTTTATCAAAATTAACAGCAATTCTAACTGATACTTTAGTTTCTATAGCCCAACATAGTTTGTATTTTATAATTCAAATATATCAAGAAATCTAAAAAGCCCAACAAAGTATACCCTGTTGGACTAAACGATTAATTAATAATTTTGGGTTTTACAGTACTCATTTTTTTCTGGACTTAAATTTTACTGAAGATAATCCAATTACATAATAAAATATTAGACTATAAATTCCACTAGGTCTGAAATCTCGATTAACGATATATTCAACAGTAATCCCAAATGCACTTCCAATTAATCCCGAATAGATTACGGTTAAATATGGGTGGTCTTCAGTAAATTTTTTGAATTTCATATTTAAAGTGTACTATACCTAGTAGCCACTTCTTTGCCAGCAGCATCGTAACCTCTTTGGAAATAGAACCCAATCCACCCATTTTTATTCTTATCCCAAAGTTTAGCGACCGACGCACCAGGTTTAGATCCCATTTGAGTCCAACCAACCGCATTTAATAGTCCTTGTAAAGCCCACAGAGGTACTACCCCAAAAATTCCCAATACTGAACCAATTCCTGAATAAAATGCTGTATTAATTGCATTAGTTGCTACACCAGTAGAAACTGCAACGTTCGTGTAGATTGAACTACCCCATCGAGATACATTAGCTTTGAGCATTGGGTCTGTCTTTACAACAGAAATACTTCCATCTTCATGTACTTCAGCGTAAACCCCAGGGGGCATCTCTGGAGTATGTACGGTCTCCACTACAGTTGACTCATCAATAAATTCTTCTGCACATGCAACACTACTTGGAACCAACGTGGATAATAACATGCAAGGACTAAGAACTAAAACAGTAATTTTCTTTTTCATTTTTCCACTCCTCAAATTGTATTTGTTACAATCGTTACAATAACATACTTATACAGCGGAAAAATATATTAATCAAAATATGCTGTTTTAATGACATTTTCGCTTAATAGGGTTATTTAAAGATATTATTTTTATAAAATAACTAAAAAAATAAATTAAAATAACTCAACAAGCAAATATTACCTATCGAGTTAGCTTAATTATAATATTAAAAATATTTATCATCTTTGTATCTATTAAATATCGTCACTTTATTTACTACCTCTTCTTGCATTATTTAGCAATCAAGCTAGGACGAATTTTTTCTAACCTATTTTGATCAGGTACATAGTTAAGGAAATTGCCGATTGTCGTTAGAACTATCTCTTCAACTAATCGTATAAACTTGAACTGTGGGGTTGCTGCTACGTAATTAACAAAGTTTTTATCCGTGTATTCAAAAGACCACATATATTTCAAACGATTATTATCGTAAAGATCGATTCATTTCATGTCGTCATATTCTAGTCCTTATTTTTCAACGGTTCGATTTGTGGGTGGGACAAAAAATAAAATTCATTTTTTGTTGCATACCTTAAAACCGAATAAACGGTGTTTGCAAACCGGCTCCTTCAACATTAAGCTAAAAAATTGTCAAATATAAAAAGTAATTTTTCAATTTTCTATCTTACTGCTCAGGTCAAAACACTTCTGTCACAAACTCGTCGAACCAGTGACCGGTCATCTAAAGGCTCACTTGGGGGTGCTAAATTTTTCACTAACGTGGGCGAGTGATATCAGATTGACGCTCATGGCACTAGATCTAAGGAAATTAGGGCAACACATGGATAAAAAGTGTGTATATGACTAAAAACGAGTCCAATTTTGACAAAAAAACATCAAAATCAGACTCGTTTTTTATTTTTGAGAAAGGACAACTGGACTGTCCCACACTCTTTTAAAAGCGAATGAACACTCAAGTTCTACCTAAATCAATCAAACATTCAAGATCCACATGAATCCTATAAAGACAAAGAATAGCGCGTACATGATTGGTGAGACTTCTTTGCCACGTTTTGCTGCTAGCATGGTGATTGGATAAAAGATGAATCCTAATGCAATCCCATCTGAGATACTATAAGTCAACGGCATACCGATCAAGATCAAGAAAGCAGGAATCGCAATCTCCATTTTTCCCCATTCGATCTGACGTAATGATTGGGCCATCAACACACCAACTAAAATCAGCGCAGGTGCAGTCACTTGAGAAGTCACGACTGATAATAATGGTGAGAAAAACAACCCGAACAAGAATAAAATCCCTGTTGTGATTGCAGTTAGTCCAGATCGTCCACCAACGGCGATCCCTGCGGATGACTCAACAAAAGCCCCAACTGGCGATGTTCCTAACAATGAACCAGCTAACATCGCAGTAGAATCCGAAGCCAATGCTTTCCCAACACGTGGCATTTTGTTATCTTGCATGAAACCGGCTTGGTTTGCTAGGCCAACCAATGTTCCAGCTGTATCAAAGAATGTCACTAACAAGAACGTCAAAACGACTACCCACATTTGTAAGCTATTGATATCACCAACGTGTTTCAATGCAATTAAGAAAGTAGGTTTCAAGCTAGGTGCTGCCGCAACAAGTTGTGAAGGCATAGGAATCAGTCCAGTGACTAGTCCTAGAAGCGTGGTAGCTACCATTCCGATAAAAATCCCTCCTGGTACGCGACGAACTAACAATACCGCAGTAACGATCAAACCAAAAATCGTCAACCAAGTGGAACCGACACTCAATGAACCTAAGCCAACAAGAGTTGATTCATTTGCCACGATCAAGCCACCTTCACTCAAGCCTAGAAAGGCAATAAACAAACCAATCCCGCCAGAAATCGCAAACTTCAAGTCTGTTGGAATCGCATCAATGATCATTTCACGTAATTTAAAAATGGTGATCAAAATAAAAATCAACGAAGCGACAAACACCCCTGCCAATGCTGTTTCCCATGGAATCCCCATACCTAAACAGACTGAGTAAGCAAAAAAGGCATTGATTCCTAGCGCAGGTGCTGTTCCAATCGGGTAGCGTGCAACGACCCCCATCAAAATACAGCCAATGGCACTGGCTAATGCTGTCGCAGTAAACACTGCCCCTTCATCCATCCCCGAAGCACCAAGTACTGTTGGATTGACAAATAAGATATATGCCATAGAGATAAATGTCGTAAACCCAGCCAGTATCTCACGTTTCACCGTCGTATTCAGTGCGTCAATCTCGAAGTAGGAAAGTATCTTTTCCTTCATCGTTCATCCCCCTAAAACCGAACATTTATAAAAAAGTTCTTACTATATTAGATTTATTAATAAAACAACGTGTTTAATATTATCCCAAATATAGAAATAAGTAAACAAAAAATTCGGATTTAATCAAAAATCCGAACATTACTATTTACCTATTCCGCTTTCATTTAGAGAAAAGTATGTCGATTACTAATAAATAAAACTAAGTACACAATAGTTGAAGAAGCTTCTATCTATGGGTTTCTTTACCGATTCGCTTTTGTTCTTCCGCACGAAATTGCTGATTGTCGATTTGGCTGATCGGTAAATTACTCCCTTTCCCACGATAATCTAAAGAATTTAAACCACCGAAGCCTGTATCGACCATTTTATTCCATCCTTTGGCAGGATTTTTCCCAGATTTCAAATTCTTCATTCTCAATTTATCACTCTTTTTCATCCGTTGCTTTTTGAAATAATCTTCAAGTGTTTCAGTGATCGAGATTTTCATCTTCTGTCTCCCTTTCATCTACTTTTTCTGTCGATTCTAATTTTGCAATCACAAAAAAATTTCCTTCAGGATCGGAAAAGTTAAACGTCAACAAGCCATTATTCTCCAAAATTTCACCAGCTGTTTCGATTTGTTCGTAAAGTTCATCAAACTTATCTGTAAAGAAAATCATAGACGGTGGTGGACCTAACACTTCTGGTGAAAATCGTTCAACGAATGTCCGAGGAAAAATAGCCAACTCCAATTCTTGCGACATACGTAAGACAATGCTTTGATATTCCTCTGGCAATTCCAACGTTTCAACGATTTCTGCCTTCAATTGCTCAACGAAAAACCGACTGACTAACGCGACATCTTCAACATATAGCATGACACGAGATTTATGGATCATTTGACAACGCCTCCTCTAAATAAAAGCTTGTTTTCATTATAGCACGAAAGCGGAAACACACTTAGTGGAAGTCACTGCTATTAAGCACAAGATGATCGAGCAAACGTTGCTTATTTTCGTGTTAAGCTATCAAAAGACAAATCACCCGCAATCTTCAAGTTTGCATTGTTTGAAGATTACGCGTGACTCCATCGTTTTGGTTATTTACTACGTGTCCGGTCACAAAGTGATTTCTGGTTGTTCTTTCGTCACTGTTTGTCTAGTACTCGTTACACCAAATGTTCGTTCAATGTCTTCTTGTAAAGCAGTCATTGCTTTTCCGGCAACTTCTGCTTGTTGTGCGTTGACTGCCTCGATCACCAACACAGCGTTCGTCGTTTTTTTCGTTAACATGGTCCGTTGCGCTTCACGCCAGTTAAAGCAGCGACAAACTGCGCCTTCTTTATCATAATAAATGATTTCTTCTGGTAATGCGGGCGCATCTGCTTCTGCGCCTAATGGCAAGAAATTTTCTCCACCTTGAGCTTTACCCAAATGAAGATCCCCAACGATTGTGTCAAGATCTTCTCCGCCACAGGGTACGCCAAAGCGCAAAGAGATACTATTATAGATATCCACTAACGGACTGATCGGGACAAATTCGCGACCTTGACTGGCTCTTTTTAGCAGTGCCTCGATCGATGAACGTGCGCCTTTTTTTGTCTTGAACTGGGTAAACGCTTGACGCCATTGTGCAATCACTTCATTTTGACTAAAAGGTTCTTCTGTTAAATAATTTCTTGCTTCTTTAGCAGCACGATTCAATTTGTCATAATAATCTGCTTTGTTTTCTTCAACGACTTCGTTATTGATCCCTTCTACCGTTAGGATCTCGATTTTTGCTTCTGGGAACACTTCCCAAAATGATGGATCTGCTACAAATTTTTTCATTCGTTACACCTCATTGATTTTTTTGACTAAGATATGATCGCTCTGTGCATCGTCGCCCATATAAAACACATGTTGTCCTTGGTGTATGAAACCATGCTTACGGTAAAAAGCTTGGGCTGGATCATTATGTTCCCACACACCTAACCACACAGCTGTTTTTCCCTGTGCTTTCGCTTGAGCCAACGCCCAGTTCATCAAGTGAGTGCCGATCCCTTTTTTCTTATAGGGTGGTCGAATATAGATCCGTTCGATTTCTAGATGATCCTCAGGCATTTCCTCGGATTGTGCTTTTCCTATGTTCAGTTTTAGATAACCTGCAATTTCGCCATGATCTAGCGCCCAGAAAAAAGCTGAGTCTGGCTGGATCAGTTCTTTTGTCAATCGCTGCAAATCATACGCTTGCGAAAGATATGCATCCATATCTGCCTGCGTGTTATATTCACCAAAAGTATCTGTGTACGTTTCAATGCTGATAGCTTGGAGACGTTCCACTTCACTCCCCACAATCGGTCTGATTTCTACCTTCTCCACTCCAACATCCCTTTCAATACAGGCGTTTATTGCCCTTTTTTACAAAATTCCAGTCTTCGCTGATATTTTTCCTTACGTGTGTCAATAATCTTTCCAACTGTTGGATTTCTTCTTCAGACAAGCCAGCTAAAGCGACTTTCGTAGAATAATGGTGTTCTCGGATGATCATCGGATAAAGTGCTTCTCCTTGGGCTGTCGGGTAACACCTTTTGTTTTTCTTGTTCTGTTCGTCAGTTACCCGTCGAATCAAGCCATTACTTTCCAACTTTTTCAGCGCACGGGCAGTTGTCGTTCGATCGACTTTAAGCATTTCGGCTATTTTTTCTTGAATGATGCCTGGATTTTCACAAATGCGAACGAGATACAGGTATTGCCCCCTCGTCAAAGCGACTTCCTTGAACTCAATATTACTGATCGAATCTAACGCTCGTGCTATCGCGCCAATTTCTCTTATGATCTCAGCCATCTCTTCTCTCCTTTAGTTGTACTTTTATTGTACTGATTTTTGTTGCAAATGCAACAAAAATATATTGATCACTCAAAGTAAGGCAAATCACCTTTCGCTAAGATCGCAAGCTGTTCTTCTGTCGTCCGTTTTTGGGAAAGGATAGGCAAATCATCCAATGCAAAAAAGGCACTATTTGAAGTTTCATTATTCGTGATAAAAGAACCTCCGATGATTGAACATCCAAAAATGACTTTATAGTATTGAAAGGCTTGTGGAATATCTTTTCGGGTATTGGTATCAAAAATTGCCAGTAGTTGATCCACCGTCACCGTTAGCCCGGTTTCTTCTTTCACCTCTTTTCCAATATTTTCCTTTGGTGAATAGCCGATTTCTGCAAAACCACCTGGCAATGCCCATTCTTTTGTATGACTATCTTCCACTAGCAGTATCTTATTCTCTTGTTTGATGAAGGCACGCACATCGACTTTTGGTGTGGGATATCCTTCATTTTGGTCTAAAATAAAAGCAAGCTGTTCTTCGATTTCCTTTTCGCCATTACTCAATAAAGATAAAGCAATCGATTTCAATTCTTGGTAACGTTCTTCGTCAAATGGATCTTTGCCATAGAAGAGACCGGCTTCTGCTATCGCTAATAAGCGTTTGTATTGTTCGATTTTTGTTGCCATTTTGATTCATTCCTTTCGATAAATCCGCGTTGCTATCTCTTACTCCAAAACTACAAGAAACCGCTTATGTAAGTCAAGGATTGTGTTATAATTTGTTTTAAAAGGAGGGATGTTGGATGTACTCGCTCATGCACCAAATCATCACTGAAAAAGATTTACAACGACAAGTCACGCTGATTGAACTACTTTTGAACCATCCCAAAATCACTGTCAATGAGCTTGCTGAAGAAACCAATACAACGGAACGTACGATTTTTTCCGACTTACAAGTCATCCGCTCACAATTACCTGATGGCTGGTTGATCGATAGTGATCAGTCAGGGATTCGTTTACTCAATCAAAAAAATCTACTTGCCAATGATCTGTGGGAATTGTTTCTAAAACAATCCGTTAGTGTACAATTGATCAAAGAACTATTGTTTACAAAAGAATGTTCCACAACCAATTTTTTAGCAGTCAATGGACTTTCTTACGAAACGCTGAAACGTCATACAAGAAAAGTCAATCGCCAACTCCTTCGTTATGGGTTACAGATCAAGCTGACAAAATATACAAGTACGATGAGTGGTTCTGAGAATGCGATCCGCTTGTTTTATCATCGTCTTTTGATGCCATTTACTCATAATAATTATTTTTTTGAAGATTATTCCATCCATGAATCCCATTACTTTCGTTTTTTGAAACGCTTGAAGCAAACCCCTTTTTCTGTTGAAACAGAAGAGATCTTTGGAATTTGCTGGTTTTTCATCAACACGATACGTGTCAAGGCAAATTGCCGTATCAAGGACTCTTTCTTTAAACCTGAAGATACTCTTTACTCCACGTATGCTACTGAATTAACCGAACTTTATGAATTAGAAGGCGTGTATTTACAAAAAGATGAATTGATTTTTGCTTTCTTTTGCTTTTTAGAAAGTTGGAATTACAACAATCAATACCAAGAACCCGTGGCAGATATCTTGCAAAGTTATCCTTTTTCAGGCAAGATCAAACAATTCGTTCAGGATTTAGCTGATACCTTGCACTTAGAAAAACTAAACGAAACAAAACTTGCTGATAACCTGATTTTGTTACTGTTGAAATACCATGAATCACCTATCTTGATCGAGCAGCTGAATTTGCAATATCACTATTTTTTGGAAGAATATGAGCAACAATATCCGCAGTTGTACCCATTCAAACAAGAATTACTTGAGCAACTGAAACAAGAGTTGCCTATTCAAGAAGACGAATACTTTCTACGCCTACTATCCTTCTTGATCCAACAAGCAATCTTATCCGTTCGTCCAAATAAATTGAACCTGTATTTCTTCTTTCAAGGCGAACCCTCTTGGAAAGCCTTTTTGCAACAAGAATTAAATGATTACTTTGGGAAACGAGTTCAATTGATTCCAGTAGAATTATCTCAACTTTCTGACATCACGTTCCATAAAAACGACTTGTTCGTCTCAAACACCCCCCTCGACCAAGTCCCGATACCAATCATCTACATCTCTACCATACCAACAAAAAATGAGCTCGACCAATTGACCGAACTCACATTTAGAAGTTATTTGTAAGGTTGTGAGAAAAGCGCTTTGACCTGAGCAGTAAGATAGAAAATCAGAAAATAGCTCCCCATATTTTTTGATTTTTTAGCTTAATGTTGAAGGTCAGCTTTTCGAACACCGTTTATCAGGTTTTAAAAGAAGCGTTCAGCTCCAAGTATTAAACCATAAAAAGCGACAGCCTTCCTCTACAGTAACCTAGGGGGAAGACTGTCGCTTTGACTTTATCTCTTAAACGATCGACGATTCTCAGTTACCGGCAAAAGCTTCTCTTTCTTTTCTTTTAATCCATGTTTTACTGATTCGTTTCTCGACTTCTACGATTGTAAATAATAGAAGTACATTTACAAGGATTGGTAAATGTTGAGCAAAGCTCAAACTTGTTGTTTCAATGACTTGTTGCGCAAAGGGTAGATAAATGACTCCAGTTTGGAGGACAAATAAAATACCTAATGAAATAAATAAGAATTTATTTTGGAAGAAGCCTTTATTCAATGAAGCATCGACTTGCTCACGGCAATTGATCATATAGACGGCTTGGGCAGCAACAATATTTTGTAAAAGAACAGTTTGTTGTAAGGCTTGACCTTCAAACTGCATTGCCAACCAATAAGCTGGGATAATGATCAAGAGGGACACATAGAAAATCCGGAAAACATTGTACTTCGTCAAAATCCCTTGGTTAGGATCTCTTGGTGGCCGACTCATCGTGTCTTTACTTGCTTGTTCAAAACCTAAAGCATAGGATAACGTGATTGTTGTCACCATATTGACCCATAAGATTTGGATCGGTGTCAAAGGCAATGGCTGATTCGCAAGTAATGCCCAGATGATCACCAAGCCTTGTGCTAAAGATGTAGGTAAGAAGAAGCTGATCGTTTTTTGTAAATTATCTAAAATCCGCCGTCCTTCTTTGACTGCTTTAGCGATCGTATGGAAGTTGTCATCGCCTAATACCATATCTGCGGCTTGTTTACTGACTTCACTTCCTTTGATCCCCATAGCGATTCCCACATCTGCTCGCTTCAATGCGGGCGCGTCATTGACACCATCACCGGTCATCCCAACGATTTCACCATTCTTCTGCAAAGCTTCTACGATCCTCAATTTATGCTCCGGAGTCGTTCGAGCAAAGACATCGACTTTGCTCACTTTCTTCGCTAAATCTTGATCAGAGAGTCGATCGATATCGATTCCTTCAAGGACATTACTCGTATGCTTCAATCCGATTTGATCCGCAATTGCTTGGGCTGTGTCTTTGTGGTCACCAGTAATCATTTTCACTGAGATCCCTGCTTGCTGACATTCTCTTACCGCTTGGATCGCACTCTCTTTTGGTGGATCAATGATTCCTGCAATCCCAACAAATGTCAGTTGTTGCAACTGTGCATGGTCTAACTCTTGCTCAATAGGCATTTGCTTGTAGGCGAACCCTAATACACGTTGGCCTTTTTTCGCTAGCTGTGATGCTTGGTTGATCCATTGTTGCTGTTCTGATTGTGACAAAGAAGATCTCGATAATAAAACTTCTGGCGCTCCTTTGACAAACACTACTGCATGGTCCTGTTCTTCATGCAATGTTGCCATATATTTATAACTTGAGCTAAATGGCAATTTAGCAAGCGACGTTTTTAGGGGAAGATTCTGTTCAGCTGTGTATCGTAATAAAGCTAGCTCAGTTGGATTGCCACTCAACGTTTCCACTACTTGATCCTCTTTCGTTTGCACTTCTTGACAATTTTTCATGATTTCAAGTAAGCGTGTCTCATCTTCTGTCATTGTTTCCACAACAGTCATTTCATTTTTGGTCAACGTACCCGTTTTATCTGAACAGATCACCGTCATTGAACCAAGTGTTTCAACAGAAGGTAATCCTTTGATAATCGCTTGTTCTTGTGCCATTTCATTGACCCCAAGTGAGAGGATCATCGTCAATACCGCTGGCAAGCCTTCTGGGATCATAGAAACGATCAACGCAATGATTGTTGAGAATAAAAAGTTCCACTCTAAGCCATACCTAAATGAGGTAAAGAAAATCAAGAATAAACTTAGAAAAACGATTCCTCTGAAGATTTGCTTGTTTAACTGATGGATCTTGCGAACCAAAGGGGTTGTTTGTTGTTGGACTGATTGTAATGCTTGATTGATTTTTCCAATCTCCGTCGTATTCCCTGTTTCAACGACGACACCAAGTGCCGATCCAGCTTGGACAAGTGTACCTGAAAAAGCCATATTGAGTTGATCTCCTGCGCCTAATTCGTCGACTAACGGCTCACTTATTTTCTCGACCGCATCGGATTCACCGGTCAACGCAGCTTCTTCGATCATCAAACCATATGTTTCGACTAAACGAATATCGGCAGGCACGACATCTCCAGCTGTTAAACTAACTATATCCCCTTGCACGATCTCAGTGGCAGGAATACTTTTCTTGACGCCTTCAGAAAGAACCACTGCGTCTTGACTCATTAAACTTTTTAGCCCATTGAGTGACTCTTCTGCTTTTCTTTCTTGCCAATAACCAACAAAACTATTGATGATCACTACAAGTAAAATAATACTACCTTCAATATAATCACCCGTTAAAAACTTCAAGACAGAAGCCACCATAAGGATGATCATCAACAAATCCGTAAAATGCTTCAAAAATTTCCGAAGCGGACTGACTTTCTTTTTTACCTCTATTTCATTTCTTCCTTGTATTTCTAAACGACTGGTACGTTCTTGATTTGAAAGACCATCTTTGGTCGTCTTTAATTTATTCATTGTTTCTTCAGCAGTTTCTTTGTACCATGTCATCGGCAATCCCTCCTGTATTTCATTTGATAATACTTATTATACGTAAAAAGGAGGGTTTCTTATGTCGATTATTTCAGGCAAACATGAAATAATTAGTGTGATTTAATATGAGCCAGGTTTCTAGGTTTGCTTTTCAAACGAAAATTTTTGCCTTTACTCCGATTGCTTCGTTGATTTTTGTTCACTCAATTTGTTCTTTATTTCTTGTTCCCAAGAAGGTTTTCTAATTTTTTCGATACATAATGGGGCAACAAAAAGAATGCCGCTGATCAATGCGACAACCACAAAGTTGATCCATGTACCAGCTTTTAATGTAAGTCCGACAGAAAAAACGATTGCTGCAAATAAGACTAACACAACAAGCCATGCACCGAGATTCCCATTTCCCTCTTTTTTACCGATGCGAAATGGACGAGGGATAGTTGGATTTGTTTTTCTAAAACGTAAGAATGCGACACCCATGATAAGATAGACGATACAATAAATCACTGTCGTTGCATTTACTAACATCAAAAATGCTTGATTGACTCCGGGAATCAATAAATAGAATAGTGCAAATACAGAAATGATAATGGATTGTGTCAAGATCACCGCTTTTGACACATCAAATTCATTGGTTTTCCAAAAATTGAAACGAGGAGGATACGCGCCTTTTCTTGCACTTTCTGTAACAGTTTTGGCTGGACCAGAAGCCCAAGCAGACAATTGTACAGCGACACCGACAAATACAAGTAAGCTGAATAGGTTCACAATCATATGTGGCAAGCCAAGAATTTGGCAATCGATCGAAATGGATTGAGCAATATTATTCAACTCCATTTGACCCTTTGGTACCACATTGGCAACGACTAACGCATTCAGCGTATTTACCACAAATAAAAAGACTAACGCAGCGAAAATACCGCGTATATAAGTTTTAACTGGATGTGCCAATCGAGTGATATAAACAGAAGACATTTCGATTCCAGTAAAAATGAACATGATCGGTGCAAAATAAACGAATGATTTTGCAGTACTTGGATCGGGAACTAAAAGATCCCAAGAAAATTTCCCTAATGTTCCATTTGGCATAATACCGATCTTGATCCATGCTGCGGCACCTAATAGGAGCATCAATGCCAACGGGACATACAACCCCAACCAGACACCGATTTTCCCGCCAATTTTTGCCATGTCGAATTTTAAGTTCAATAGTGTGATGATCCAATAAACGACTAAAATCACGAGCAATGTGAATTTACTATTCAAGCCCAATGGGACGTTATTGACCATGTTGCCAAACAATGGGGCAAGTGCTGAGGCAACCATGACCATCCCTGGAAACATTTGAACCCATAAAAGCCAAGAGACGACAAATCCCCATTTTCTACCGAGGGATTGAGAGACCCACAGTTCTGGCCCTCCCTTTTGAGGAAACATCCCTGCAAACTCTCCTGAGATCAGAGAGATCGGAAACGCATAAAAGAGTACAGCAACTAACATATAAAACAACATCGTCCAACCAGTGGCAGCGACATCAGGAATATTGCGGACGCTTGCGACTAAAGCGCAAGTCATCCCAATAAACGTTAACGTTGACAGTTGTTTGGTAGATTTTGAGTCTGTCATGATTGATCCTTCTTTCTATCACTAAAACTACGCAAGAACTTCTCTTAGTTTTTCTTCCATTGCGTGTTTGATGGCTTCGGTATAATAAGCAAAGATGTTGTCATCGGTTAAATACGGAGTCATGATCGCAGCTCGCAACAAAGTAACTTGTTGTTCTTTTTGCCATTCCTCTTTTGGAACACCCATGCTTTCAACAAATGCTACTGGAGAATCGCCATAATCCGCTTGCGTGAAGGTCGTATGAGAAGTGATAAAGCGTTCTGCGTACACATCACCTTCCATATAAGAGGACACATCAAACATTTCTTCATTCAAACGGTTGATTTCTTTTAAATCTGTACAACCTTGGACTTTGAATGCCCAATCGACCATATTGAAATCTGGATGATTCAATGGATAGACTTCGATTGTTTTCCCATTGACAGTAAAGCTTAATTGATCAAGAAATTCTCGGAAACGTTGAGCGGCTTCGATCGATGCACCAATCAATTGACCATAGCCAGTGACATTCAAAGGCAGAACTCGGTGTGCCGTCCAAACTGCCGCAGCCGTTGCCCCAGCTTTTGAACCTTCTAAAATATAAGCACCTAACATATCTGGTGCTTTAACGGATTTTTCAAACACATAAGGTGCAAAATAAGAGATGATATTCCGCATACTTTTATGTTTGATCGTGATTCCTCCTGCCGCATAAGGTACATAGCCCATTTTATGGGGATCAACAGTCACTGATTCGGCTTCACTGATTGCCTTGAATCCTTCATAAACACTTCGTTCGATTTTCACTTCATGATGGAAAACATGATGTTCTTCATAAAATTCTGCTAATGATGCGTAAGGTACAAATTCATACGCTTCATTCATGAACAAGCAACGGGCATAGCCACCATAAGCTGCATCCACGTGAAGGTAAAAATAAATGCCTTCATCTTTCAATTTTTCTCTAAGTTCAACGATTTGATCGACACGATCGACTTGTCCTTCTTCTGTTGTACCTACAACAGCGACCACACCTAGGATGGGGATATGTTGGATAGCTAGTTCACGAATCGTCTTTTCCAATACTTGGACATCCATTCGGTAGCAGTCATCAACGGGGATCGCGATCATTTGATCCAACCCGACACCACAAATATCTAATGCTTTCATCCATGAATAGTGTTTGGTTTGAGGAACAAGCCATTTGCCCAATTCTTGGATGTGTTTCCCACTTCGTGAAGATGCAGCTTTGACTCGATCTAATTCTTCATCAGTAAATGTTTCGATCATTTCTAATATTTCTTCTACAGATAGATTAAGTAATTCCCAATCCGATAGGTCTTTCACTTTTTCAGGGTAAGTTTCTTTGACCGCTAAAGGAATCGATTTGATACAACGGGCATACCATAGACCTTCTAAATTCGCAATTGAACCATCCGCTGTCAGATGGCCCCAACCATTCGGCATACTGAACAGCTTCGCAAAGTCTTCTCCGATTTCTGCTTCCATTTGTGACGTGGCCATTGAGGATTCCAATGCCACGTTATTAGGATTCCAAAGCATCGCAAAGTGATAAGCCAACAAAGCTGGCATCAATGTTTCTGCATTCATTTGTCCCCAATAACGTCCGGCTGAATGCCAAGGAATTGAACCGGCACGCATTCGTTCACTGACTTCATCTAAGACCTCCATCATATGTTGTCGAGTCGCAAGATAAGATGTTGTTGATTTGTCTGCTTCACTGATTGCGGGAAGGTCAGCTGGCAAATAATTTTCACGCCAACCTAAATGTTCATCCACCATCTTATTCAATAACATTTTATACACTTGGCCATTTTCTGCTTTGTCGCCAATAAAGACGGCTTTGATGTCCATATCTTTCATGATTCATTTCTCCTCTCTTGTTACCTGATCACAGGAAATAATCAGCCGGCTGTTGTTGCTTGATCAGTTTACGTGTTTGACTATACGCTCAAATTTTAAAAAAATTTTTTTAATAACATATCTTTATATTTCTTACTTTGAAGACAAAAAAATAAAGTCTGATTATTCTGTATTTTTAGCTCAAAAAAACGAACGATGTGACTAAACTCCCTATCTAAGAATGGTTCAATTTATTGATTATAACGTTTAAGTCACGAACAAAAAAAAGAAATCAAATGTACTTATTCGTTGAAAAATATTCATATTTGTTTTTTCTATTTGGTTCTTTTTATCAATCAGTTCCCAATTTTTTTAATTAAAACAGATACAATAACAAAAATAAGTAAATTTAGCATCTTGTTTGCTAAGAAAGATTGGGTGATAGATGCGTATCTACAAAAAACATGGCATAATAGCTAAGTGCTTGTGCATGACTATACAAATAGGGAGGATTCCCCATGATTGAACATTATCTTGAGAAAAATCTCTTACGCCAACTCTTTCTTTGTGGACAGTTTTATGTAAATAAGGAAGTCCATCTTCCAACGACAGCTACTTTGTTACATGTTTGTCAAACCACTCTGTTGAATGATATCAAATCATTAAGTAGAGAATTGAGCGACCAAATCATTTATCAATCAAAAGAAAAAGAAACCTATTCTTTATACTTCGCACCAACAACTTCTCGCTTCCAATTGATGCAACGACTCTCTCGGCCGTCTTTATTTTTAAAAACTTGCCTTCTTTACTTAGAAGATGAACCAGATTATATCCAATTGACCGAACTCGAATTTGTTTCAGTCAGCAAAGCTTACGCATTGAAGAAACAAGTGTTAGACTACTTTCAAGCATGCGATATCGCCATTGAACATCATTCCCCTCACTTTACTAACATCGAAAGACGCTTGGTTTTGCTAAATGTGAGCTATCGGACAGGCACATTGCCTGACCTCTCTCTTCCTTGCTCCTTTGATGTCCAAGCGCAAGAGTTTATTCAAGCAGTCACGAAAAAAAGTGGGCGGATCTATGATCGGGATACCCAAGAGATTTTGCAAACAGGCTTTCTGATCAGTCTGTTCTATCAAAAAGACGCCCCGCTATCAATCGATCAATCCTTCATCGATGAAATCAAAAAGAGACCGATTTATCATTTCGTTCTTGCAGCTTGGGAAGAAAGTCCGTTTAAGCAATTTTTTCAACCAAATGAATTTTATTTTATTCTGATACTCTTCAATTTATGTGATTATGGATTTGATTCTTATGAAGCAATCGAGCAGGATTTTGCCCAACTGCATCAGGTCTTTATTGAAAATAATCCAGAGACAAAACAATTGATCCAACAATTTGAACAACATTTTGATCATGCTTTTCTTGGAAACAAAGCTTTTGAACGTGCTTTGATACGTATTTTGCGTTCTGTTTGGAAAAACTATCAATTGTTCTTACCTGAAAAATTTCATTTATTGACCGATGAACAACGAGAGTTATTTGAAGAAGTAAAACGGATCGTTAGCGATTGGAGCCATGCACTTCCTTATCAATTAAAGATCAATCCAAATTGTCTGCGGTCATTCGTTATTGAATTGACTGGCATTTTACGCTTAGATAAACAAAAATTAACTGTGCGGATCGTGACCAACTCAGATATCAAATACCTGATTTATCGCGAAGCTTTAGAGGCTGTTACGACATGTGACATTTCCGTCGAGCCAATGATTTATAAACAATTAAGTAAAGAAGCTATCGATTTTGTGGCAGCCTCATCTAACCGGCTGTTGTGTGAACGTACACTCTACACACCTGTGGCCTTGTCCATGGAACAAATTATTCCAATCTCAGTCGAAACAGTGGAACAAGCAATTATACTGCTTGTAAAAAGTAGTTCATGAGGAAGGCATACTTTCGTAATAGTAACTCTTGCACACATTTATTCTGTCGTATAAAGTGTGTGCAAAGCTAGACAGTTCCATAAAAAAAGCTAGAAAACCAAAAATTCATCCTACAAGATTTTAGCTTTTCTAGCTTTTTTATAATCGTTACTTTCTGAAAAACTATTCAATTTTAAGAGACGTGATCACTAATATCATTTACCCATTCTGCCTATGATGATGCAAACTTAGACATCTGCTGGGCCGATTTCTTTATTCAAGAAGTAAGAGATGATCGTACGAATCACAACTAATGCGGCCAACTGAAAAATATCTTGTAATGTCGGTTTGATGATCGACTCGATGATCCCAGCAGAAATCAATATCTCTAAACTCAACAAGATATACCCACCCAGCATTTTTTTGATGCCATTATTTTGATGAATCCGTTCATTTTGTTTGAATGACGGATTCAAGGAATCTTTCAAAAAATCTTTGATTGAAAGAAAGCCTCCCCATAATAAGACCACAATGGCAAAAATATCTAAAATCAAGACCAACCATTCAAGATATGGATAAAGCAGTGTCATCCAACTGATCTCCATCAAACTTCCCTTCTTTCATGCGATACATGACTCGCAATTTCTAAATTTAAGAAATAAGAGATGATCGTGCGAATGATAATGATCAATGCTAATTTTAAAATGTCTGTCCAAGTTGGTTTAATGACAGATTCGATGAGATCTGCCACGATCAGTACTTCTAAACTCAACAAAATGTAACTAGCTAGTAGTTTTCGAATATCCGCATTGCGCCGATTACGTGTCGCATAATCTTTAATCAATGGACGTTCCAACATCAAATTTTTTAAAACTAAAAAAATTCCAACCAACAAGACTAAAATCGAGAAAATATTCAAAATCGCAGTCACCCATTCCAACAAATGAACCAACGTTTCACTAAACATCTTTACACCCCACTTTTTCTTCTACTCCTATCCTACTAAGAGTAAAGAGTTTCGTCCAGTTTGAGCAAAAAAAGAAAACACAAGTGTCTGTGTTTTCTTCTGACTCTGTACTTTTTATTAGTGAATCCCACTATCATCTTTTTACTGAGATCCAGTATAGCTAGTAATGGCAGACAATTCAACATAGCTCTAAAACTCTCTAAGGATTATTATTCGTCCATTTATTGTTTTGGAAGCATTCAATTCAACATAGCTCTAAAACAACAATCTTATATACCTTCAAACAAGCATAGTTTTGGAAGCATTCAATTCAACATAGCTCTAAAACGGTGACTTATTCAATAGTGTAGGTGGCGGAGTTTTGGAAGCATTCAATTCAACATAGCTCTAAAACTGGACGGCTCGCCGTAACAGTCGCAAGAAAGTTTTGGAAGCATTCAATTCAACATAGCTCTAAAACGTTGGAGTCAATCCAAACGATCGCAAAGAAGTTTTGGAAGCATTCAATTCAACATAGCTCTAAAACCTCGTAGAAAAAATTTTTTCTGACAAAGTTTCGTAATCGCGCGATTCGTTCATAGCAAAACTTCAGAATTGAATACTTATTTTCTTTTATTCTACCATACTACCATCTATTAAAAAATAATCATTATCTAAGATTGTTTTTGTGATTCCTGCAATTTTTCTTGGTTCGATAAAAAGAACATCCATGTTACATAAAGAAATATAAGATCGTATTTCTTCTATTTCTTTCAACGTTAAATACGAACAAACATTGATAAAGATTAATAGTTTCTTTTTTGTCAGATACTTAAATACTTGTAAAATCTCGATTATTTTTTCATAAATCGTATCACTCGTCGTTTCTATTTTGACTCCTAACGCCTTGAATAATTCTAAAATCGTGATCTCATCACTTTCCAAGTCCATCTCATGGTCTAATAATTCATACTCAATCAGTTCACTGATCGTATCTGTCAATTTAGTGATCATCGACTTCACTTCTGGCTTTTCGTTCAATTGTCTTTCTAAATCTGAATAAATCAATTTCAGTGTCGCGGCTGAATTGATGTCAAAGCCCAAAATATCTGTTATCATCATCAATTCGCTTTCTTTAATCGTTTCATGCCGTTCATTGAATAACTTCACTTCACCATTTTCTTTATAGGTGTACAGCTGTTGGATCATTTTAGCAAACACCGTCACGTCTTCTATGATAAAAAAATTCGCATGCTCAAATTTCATTGGCTGATCAAGTAATGAAAAATTAAGATTCATCATTGAACTCCTCTCCTAAAAAGATCACTCGGTCATCTAGATTCCCGATACTTTGATCTTTTTCACCAGTCAAATAAATCATTCGACCAAATTGCTTTTCTGTTACTGTAAGGATCGTGATCAACCCTTTCTTAGGATTATTCCCTTTTAAACGACCGATCATTACCTGATTGGCGGTATTGTTAAGCAGGAGTTTACTATAGACGGAAAACTGATGCATGATGAAGCCTTCACTGATCAAAAATTTTCGAAAACGACGATAAGCTTTGCGGTCATCGACGGTTTCAGTTGGCATATCGAACATTAATATCATTCTCATATAGCGATAACTCATATTCCGAAGTGTGGAACTCCTTTCGCTTCTTTATTTAATGCTTTGATTACTTTCTTTGTATAATCTGCAACGATATTTGTCAGGAACATCTCTTTTTTCTCATAAGAATAATTCGTTAAGAACAGATCGAATAATCTGCGTTTGATTATTGGAAATTCTTTCTCACGTACCTCGTACACGATTTGATCGACTAATGGGCGAAACGGCTCCATTAAATCACTGGCTAAGTTAAAGTCATTAAACTGATTGGCATGTTTCAACCCAAATTGAGTCATGCAACCATTCTTGACGATTTCTCGAGCAAATAGACTCATCAATAAAGTATATCCATAATCTAATCCAGCATTGATTGCATTGTCTGCTTCTCTAGTGAATTTATTTCCAAACAATGTTTGGAAATAAATTCTGGCTGCATGGCCTTCTCGATTGGTTGGATCTAGTAATTGTAAACTGGCAGTCAACTGAGCAATTGCTTCTGCTTTTTCAGTAAATAAACGCTTTTCTAAAAAACGTTGCTGATTGTTGATTTTCTGTGTGATGATCTCAGTCCAAACACTCGCTTTGTCATCTTTCTTCCATTCGATTTGCCGAGTCAATTGTAAACTGCTATCATGCCGACTATAAAATGGCTGCAATTTTGCAGTAGGTAATCGTTTGTCATCACAGAACAAGACAAGGACTTTTTCATCCACTAAACGCTTGAGCAACATTGTAGTAATCGTGATATCCGTAGTTTCTAATAATAGAACATCGATTTCTGACAAGTGGATTTTTTCTGTTCTTTCTGCGTTCCTAAAAATCAAATGATTGTTTGTATAGGTCAATTTTGAATGTGTATTGATTACAAGCGTTCTCCATCCCATAACTTCCTTACCTCCACTCGCCTTTCATATAATCCAGTAACCGATTGGTAGATAATGGTTGCTTCCCAAATGTCGGTCAAACTCTTATATCTTTTTAATATCTTAATATCAAAAAACTTAAACTCAACAGAAGCACCAAATAACGTAAATTTCAATAAAGATAAAATAGCATCTATCATTTCTTTCAGATCTACCTCTTTATTTTTTTCATAGGCAACTTTTATTTTTTCAAGATGTTGAGGAGCCAAAATATAACGCACCCCAAAGTCAGAGATAAAATCAAAAATGTCATTAAACCCTTCTTTATGCGCATTGACATAATCAAAACTCACTTTATGATTGATTTCATCGTAATGTCTTGCATGATAAAGCAATGTAACTAGATGTTCAGGTAAAATCAATGAGTTAGCTTTTTGCGTTTCTTGATGACTCGCAATCATTCTCCGATATCCACCTTGTGCTTCGAATAATATATATTTAGGCAATATCAGCCATTGTTTTACGCCCTCATAGCCTTTTGTTTTTAGAAACTCTCGTGGGTCTTGTTCGAATCTCAATTGTTCCATAACGGTAATTCCTTCGATTCCTTTGGTTACCTTCTTCTGTTTTCCTTTTTCAAAGATAAAAATCACCGTATATGCCACAAGTGGGCTACCATAGCCACCATATTTCAAAGGATCTAATGATGCTTTTCTTGGAATTAGTTTTTCTGGATTCGCTTTTGAATTAATTGTTTCCTTATAGAATCCACCTTTTTGTTTTTCTACTTTCTTAACGATATTCACTTGGTGTGCGCCAATCGTCTTCTTGATTGTTGAGAGATCACGTTTTTTATTCCAAATCACTTCACCTTGCTCATCACAAATGATTTCTTCACTTTCAAAAAATTTCATGATATTAGAATAGAATTCTTTTTTTGCAGTTGCTTTATTGATCTGGTTGATATCCCCTTTGATATAACTTCCGTAGACAAATTCTGGTGCCAACTTAGGATATTTTTTTAGTAAAGTCATTGCGACTACTCCGTTTAAATAAGCGTCGTGGGCATGGTGGTGATGATTGATCTCTCTCACCTTATAAATATCGAACATCTGACGGAATTGGCTTGTCAACGTTGATTTCAAGGTAATGATACTTGTTTTCTCAGTCGCACTTACTTCTTCTGGTAAATTAAAATGCTGATGTAACAGATTGGCAACATGTTTCGTTATCTGTCTTGTTTCGACTAACTGGCGTTGGATAAATCTTGCCTTGTCTGCCTCGGTCAGATTTTGTTTTGTAAGATTGGCTAGTTTTTTGTCACTGATCAATTTTGCTTGATGTAGCTTTTCCCAATGTGATCGCATTCTTTTGACAACAAGTGGGTCCGGGGCATTATCTAACTTTCCACGATTGACTTTTGATGAAACTAGGACCTTATTATCTAAAGAATTATCAACAATAAAACTTCTAGGAATAATATGGTCAATATCATATTCTGATAAACGATGAATCTCTAATGGTTCACCTGTATACATATCTTTTCCATTTTGCAAATAATATAAATACAGTCGATCTTTTTGTAGCGCTTGATTATCTGTTGGATAGTCTTTCAACAATGGACTGTCGATATTCTTCAATGCTTCTTCTAAGGCTTTTAAGCGGGGGCTTGAACGGCTTGTTCTTTGATTCTCACGTGCCATTTCAATCACTATGTTCTTAGGTGCCTTACCGATGATACCAATGATTTCTTCGACGATTTTGATACTTTGCCAAATCCCTTTTTTGACCGCAGGACTTCCTGGGATAGCCTTCACTTGATCAAGCAATACGTTTGAGTCGCTCATGATCAATTCATTAGCAATCGTTTCTTTAAACGAAAGATGATCATCATTGATTAGTTGCATGAAATTTCGATTACGATTGCAAGGAAAATCATCATCATCGATCAAATAATCAAGAATGGTTTTCCGGGACTGCTTCTCTCGGATTCCTTGGATCATTTTTTCCGATAGCCGTCCCCAACCAGTATAATGTTTTTTTGCTAATTTCTTGATAGCTGGAAGACCTAAGACAGTTTCGTACGGTTTCAGTTGTTCCCTAATCATTTCTCTGTCTTCAAAAATCGTCAAAATTTTGATAATTTCTTCAAACATCGTTGTCATATCGGGATCATCTAATAATGTATCCATCTGATCTGATAATTTCAACAAATCATGATAGGTGCTATAAGAAGCATTGAATGACGTTTCAATTCCTTTGATTTCAGTTGAATCGATCTGCTCGTTCAACTCTAAAAATTTCCTCAATTGTTTTTCTGTTACTCTTGGATGTTGCTTGAACAACTCGTTAAAAATCTTGCGTTTTTGTTCACTTGAAAAATAGTGAGATTTGCCACGTTCATCTGTATAACTGACTTTTGTCAATTCATTGAAGATCATGAATCTTTGATAAATCAAACTTTGTTTTGGTAAAACTTTTTCCTTTGGTAAATACGTATCTTGATTTGTCATTCGCTCAATAAATTCAATGGCTGAATTCTCTTTATCAACCACTTCTGCAAAATTCCATGGAGTGATTTGGCTCGGACTCTTACGTTTGATCCAAGCGAAAGGACTTTGACCTTCTTGTGCCAACGGTCCTACGTAATATGGGATTCGAAACGTCAGTAGTTTCTCGATTTTTCCTTGTGCCCCTTTTAGAAAAGGATAAAAACGTTTCTGCCGATCCATAATTTCTCTCATTTCAACTAAATGGATTTGATGAGGAATCACCCCATTTGCAAAGGTACGTTGTTTCAATAGATAGATCTCTAGATCAATTTTTTCCATGATTGATTGGCTTTCCTCTAATCCAGCTAGTTCTGTTCTTAGAAATTTATAAAAATCTTCTTGTGTCGCTTTCCCCTTGACATACCCAGCGTATCCATTCTTACTGCGATTCTTAAAGAAATCATCGTACTTTTTAGGTAAGTCTCTACGGACTAGTTCTTTTAATTGTTTAAGGTCTCGTTGGTGCTCTTCAAAGCGCAACTTCATATTCGCAGACAACTTAGCTTTCGTTTCATCATCTGACTTAGAAAGGATTTGCGAAAGTAAAATCGCATCATACACACCCTTCGCTTTTAAAAATAATTCTGCATAATCGTCACTTGTTTTTTCTAGCAGTTCATTTAAATCCTCTTCATAACAATCACGAGTAAAATTCAACTTCATTTCTTCTTCTAAATCAAACGTCTTTTTAAAATTTGCTTGATTTCCGACCATTAGTTTAAGGAATTGAGCAAAATTTCCAGTACTTTTTTCAGATGGATAATAAGCTAATACTTTTTCCACTCGTTTTGCCTTAGATAGCCGCTCTGTCAGAATAGGGACAGCATCATCCAAATCTCCTATAGGTTCTGGAAAGAACTGTTGGTATGCTTGTAAAAATTGCTGATAATTTTCGGTTACCGAGGTATTTTCAGTATCTAATTCTCCTTCAAACAAAAAGTGCCCTCTGTACTTCAAGCAATGGGCAATCGCTAAGTACACTAAACGAATATCTGCTTGTTCTTTTGAGTTTGCTAGATCATGCCTCAAATGGTAGATGGTCGGATATTGACGATGATAATTTTTTTCCTCCGACAATGTAGCAAAAACAGGAAACTTAGCAAATCGTTTGTCTGCTTCCACACGATCTCCTTCTTCTAGCCGAGCAAAAAAATTGGGATCTTTTTTATGTATCTCTTCTGCAAAAATATCTTGTAATGCTAAAACTCTTTGACGTCTTCGTGCGATCCTACGACGGTTCGTTCGTTTGATCCGTCGAAATTGTGCAGTTTTACCTTCTTCGAATAAACGTGCACCCCAAAAATTCTTTTTTATTTTCTTTCTATTCGAGTCTCCTTGAATACTCATTTTTCTTGCGACTAATCGATAATCATCCGTCAACACTGCCCATCCAACCGAATTTGTCCCAATATCTAATCCAATCGTATACTCTTTTTCCATACTTAAATCCTCACCTCTCAACATGATAAAAAAACAAAATCAAAAATATTGTTGTAAGTCTGACAATCTATGCTATAATAAAACCATTGGTAGCATTCAATTCAATATAGCAAGTTAAAATAAGGCTTTGTCCGTCATCAGCTTCTAGGAGCAAGCGCTGTCTCGGCGCTTTTTTTGACTTCATCCGTCTAAAAACTATACAAAAACAACTATGATACCCTTTTCATTCATCCTATCACACTCTTTTCTCAAAATCATCATAATAATAAAAAAAACCAAAATGACTGATCCTAGTTGATTATCCACTGGAAGAATATTTTAAATAATCAAACCACCTTTTTTTAAATAACAAAAATGAGATTCGATTACTTGTATCTATTAGTCGATGAAACATATTCTTTCTCTCTAAACCAGAAACTACGAAGTTTTTTCAAGAAATCAGCAAATGTTGGTTCTATTTTTTTCAGCCATTATCTCTTTCCCCTTTTTTTGCCTCAGTGATCGTCACTAATTCTTCTTTGATTCATTTAACATTTTCTTACACTTTATTGTGAAAAACAGACACTTCCTCTAAACTGTCAAAAATCCAGGTTGCTTCCTTACCCTATCATTTGGCTTATTTTTCTAAACGCTTTATGCTTTGAAGTAGAAACAGTTCACAAACCAAAAGGAGGTTTTTTTATGAGCAAGAAATGGTTGAAAGTAGGCATTGGCTTAGGACTAGTCGCTATAGGTGCTGTTTATCTTGGCAAAAAAACAGGCTTACTAGAAGATGATCGTCACCTTTATGATGAATTTGAATCCATCTAGAAAAATCGCTGTGAAAATGAATTGGTAAATATTGGAGGAACGCATGATGCAAAAAAAGAAAGCAATTATGATTGGTGCAGGAATCGCGAATATGGCAGCTGCTGTTTATTTGATCCAAGAAGGCAAATGGCGTGGAGATCAAATCACTTTCTACTCCTTAGATGACCATGGATCAAATGATGGCGCTCCTGTGGACACAGTGACTGATGAATATTGGAACAAAAATCACCCATTAGAAAATCAAAAAGGCTACGTTGCACGTGGTGGACGTATGCTGAATTACCGTACGTATGTCGATTTGATGGATCTACTCAGTCGTATCCCTTCTGCCACAGAACCGGGCATGACAGCCGAAGAAGATACACGAGATTTCGATGCCAAACATCCGACATTTGATAAAGCTCGCTTATTGGAAGGTGGCAAGGGAATCGTTGATGGCGGTAAATTAGGCTTCAATAATAAAGATCGCGTATTATTAACGAAACTAATCGCCATGCCTGATTCAGAAGAAGAAAAATTAGATAATGTGACGATTGCTGAGTATTTCAAAGATGATCCCCATTTCTTTGAAACAAACTTCTGGTTTATGTGGGAAACGACTTTTGCTTTTCGAACACGTAGTTCTGCACAAGAATTACGTCGCTATATGCACCAAATGATTTATGAGTTTACTCAAATCGAGCATTTAGTTGGGGTCAATCGAACACGCTATAATCAATACGAAAGTATTATGTTGCCACTGATCAATTATTTGAAAGAACAAGGTTGTAAAATCATTTTGAATCGTCGTGTCGTTGACTGGGAATTCAAAGAAACAGCGATGCAAGATGAAATCACTGTGACTGGCTTGAAGATGATCAATACAAAAACACAAGAAGAAGAACATGTCGTTGTTGATGGAGATACTGGCGTATTATTTACAAATGGTTCGATCACTGATTCGGCAACACTTGGCGACTACGAAACACCCGCAGAGGAAAATATGGATTACGGTGCTGCTTCTAGTTTGTGGAAAAAAGCCAGTGAAAAATTCTACAATTTAGGCAATCCAGATAAATTTTTCGCAGATCGTGACGCAAGTGAATGGGTCAGCTTTACGTTGACAACGAAAAATCATGTGTTGCTAAATGAGATCACACGTATCACGACACAAGAACCAGGTAATGCGTTGAATTCATTTATTTCAACAACACCGATTACCCCACTTGGTCAAAAAGATGTCAATATGTCTATCGTCGTGCATCACCAACCGCATTTCACTTCACAAAAACCGAATGAAACAGTGATTTGGGGCTACTTCTTGTATCCAAGACGTCGTGGTGAATTTGTCGACAAAGAGTATATTAAAATGAACGGAAAAGAAATGTTAGAAGAATTACTTGGTCAGCTTTCAAAAGTTGATCCTGGTCCAGTAAACATTCGCGAAAAAGAAACCGAAATCTACGATAGTGTCATCAATAATATTCCGGTTTACATGCCATATGCTTCTGCCTTATTTAACAATCGTGCGAAAAGTGATCGACCAAAAGTCATTCCTAAACATTCAACAAACCTTGCCTTTACTGGTGAGTTCGTTGAACAGCCTTATCAAATGATCTTTACCGAACAAAGTGCTGTTCGTTCAGGAGAAATTGCGGCATTCCATTTTGCAGGTATTCCAATGTCACGTTTGGTGAAAACACCACGTTATGACAAAGATATCCCTACGTTGATGCGTGCAGCGAAAAAAATGTTTGATTGAGGTTCACTAAAGGAATTCACTTTCCTGTGCTACTTCAGTCCTAAAACAAAAGTCCTCCACCTATGGAAATAGGCGGAAGACTTTTGTTTTTTCGTTATTTTTGATTTTGTCCGACAGTTCTTTTTTTGTTTTCTCTTTTTGCAAGGAGCCATGCGAAGCCGCCCACAACAATCTCACTTCCTCCGATCAATAAAACAATCAGGGTAAAGTTAGTGAGATATATTCGCATCAAGCCTTGAAGTGACTCCATTTGCTCATCCGTCTGCAAAATCTGCGCATAGTATAAAGTTGTGGCAAATGCTAGACTTATCAGTCCAGCGCCCATCAGACTACACGCAAATTTTTTGATACGTGAACGGATAGAGCCTGGATTGAAATAAATGAATCCTGCTAAGATCAATAGGCTCACACTCACAATGCCCCAAGCATAGTGAAGTACCTGGTGGCTCAGGTCATTGATTCCTCGAATAAAAAGATGCAGATAACTTGGTTGGACACTTCGTTCAAAGATCCCGCCGATCATATGTAAAGCGAGTTCTTCTCCCGCAATCCCTTCTTCAATATTGATCTCATGTTCTGTTTTATATGTATGGATCGTCTCTTTGATATGTTCTTCCAACTCCGTTGCTTGGATCAAGCTTGGTTGCTTGTCACGATAAGTTTCTTTGACAAAATGCTCGATATTCTTTTTGACTAATTCCTCAGATATACTGTCGGCAAGCACCTCTGGAGTGACTCTTGCTTCTTGGTGATAGCTCTGGACACGACCATTGATCTCTTTCGTTACCTTTTGTATGTAGTTTGCTTGTTTGATTTGTTCATTCATAAATCCTTCATTTGCTAAAGACGTATAAAAAAGTCCGCCAATCGACAAAAAAAAGAGCCAGACTGTACACACAACTCCTATAATTATTTTGATTAATCGACTATTTCTCATTTCTCTCCTTTCCTAGGTCAGCACAAAAAATTGTTCTTTTACGTTTTATTTTGTTGAAAATCAACTACTATAATTATAACTTTCAGTCAATAAAACTACAACTTCCTTTTTTCGTCAAAAGTTATTTTACTGTTTTAAACTAAAACTAAAAGCGCGTTTCATTGTGAAAAAAAGTAACATTCCCTTAGAATGAGTTTATAAATAACTATCGTTAGTTTTATTAACGAAAACAGGAGAGGAGCACTACGATGAAAGCAGTCACTTGGCAAGGAAAGCAAAAAATGGAAATTAGAAATGTTGATGATCCAAAAATTTTAGCACCAACCGATGCAATCATCCGTATCACTGCGACAGCGATTTGTGGATCTGATCTCCATCTTTATCACCATGGGGAATCCGTTATGGAAAAAGGCTATGTCGTTGGACATGAACCTATGGGGATTGTTGAAGAAGTTGGTTCTGAAGTGAAGAAGTTGAAAAAAGGACAACGTGTCGTTATTCCTTTTAATATTAGTTGTGGCCATTGCCATTTTTGTGCAAACCATATGGAAAGTCAGTGTGATAATTCCAATCAGGAAGAATTATACGGCGGATTATTCGGTTTTGGTAAATTGAACGGAAATCACTGGGGTGGGCAAGCAGAATATCTTCGGGTACCTTTCGCCGACTCTACGTCATTTATCGTTCCAGATAATGATTTACCTGATGAAAAAGTTTTATTTTTATCTGATATTTTACCCACCGCTTATTGGAGCGTTGCAAATGCAGGGGTTAAAAAAGATGATACAGTCGTCGTCTTAGGTTCAGGTCCTGTTGGTTTATTTGCACAAAAATTTGCTGTGATGGCAGGAGCAAAACGTGTCATTGCGGTCGATCCAGTCAAACACCGATTAGACAAAGCAGTCCGCTATAATCAAATCGAAACCTATCTATTAGACGATGTGAACCAAGCCGGAGATGATTTATATGAGTTAGCTCGTGGCGGTGCAGATGTCATCATTGATTGTGTCGGAATGGATGGTTTAGAGCCAACAAAAGAAAAAGCTAAAAATTTAGTTAGCTTACAAAGTGGAACGATCTCACCTATCCAAATGGCTGCTAAAGCGGTCAAAAAATTTGGTACAGTGCAAATCACTGGTGTTTATATGACACCTGCTTCTTCCTATCCACTTCAAGAATTCTTTATGCGCAATATTGACGTCAAACATGGGCAAGCACCAGTTGTCCATTTGATGCCAAAAATTTATGACATGATTGCAGAAGGACTGTTTGATCCAACTCAAATCATCACTCATTCGATGCCGTTAGAAGAAGCGGCTCGAGCATACGAGATTTTTGATAAAAAAGAAGATAAAAATATCAAAGTTGTCTTGAAACCGTAGAAATAAAAACTAGTTAGGTGATTTTATATGCCAAGAATCAAACGAAATACCCATGATGTCGAGATTGGCAAAGAAGAAGATATTGAGATCCGCGGACGGCGTTTTCGCTTGTATTTCCAAAATCGTTACACATTGATTTCTTTAGCGGTTGATTTACTCACAGGGATTTTTTATGTCTTAGGGAGTATTGCTTTACTCACGAAAATCCCTGATTATTACAGTAATTACTTGTATTTAGCAGGCGCCATCTTCTTGACCACTCGCCCCATCTTACGTATCGTGCGAAATGTCTTTATTTACGATGAAAAGAAACAACGAAGAGAACAAGCGAAAAAAGAGAAGCATGAGATTTGATTCAACATCTCATGCTTCTCTTTATGTTGTTGTAGTGATTTGATACAACCGGGCAGTTGTTCCACCTTCTTCCTTGACCATAGTTAAAAATGACCAATCATATCGTTCATAAAAAGAGGTGTGGTCTGTCATCAAATAAAGTTTTTTGAATCCTAATCGATGCATCTCTTCTCTGGTTTGTTCTAATATCCATTTTGCTAATCCCTGATTCCGATGCTCCGGTTCAACATATAAAGTACACAGATTAGGTGCTAAATCTGGGCGGTCGTGGAAGTCATTTTCGATGACACCTGCTCCTCCAACGATTGCACCTTTTTCATCGAGAATGACATACCATTGAGGAATACTTTCCTTCTCGATGATTCCAGTACGTATACTTTCCGCATAAACCTCAGCAGGGATGCCCCACTTTGAGGAAAACCAACTTGCGGTTTCTTCCAGTAATTCTGGGTGTTCATTTAATTTGATCCATTGATACATATTCAACTTTTAAATCTCCATTCATTATTCATGCGTCGTGTAAAATAGATGCCTAAGCATGTTTATCTATGTTTGAATTTTTGCTTCTTCTTCCGACCTAAGCTAGAATAGATGTCAAAGGAGTAAGTGAGATGATTGCACACAAAAGAGACGGACTCCATGTAGTTTAAGCAAATAAAAAAATTACATGGAGGAATCAAACATGACAAATATTTACGATGATCAACAATTTTTTGACCGATACAAAGAAATGCCTCGTAGCAAAAATGGCTTACAAGGTGCTGGAGAATGGCCAACGCTTGCATCTATCTTCCCCAATCTCCATGGTCAAACAGTCCTTGATCTTGGATGTGGCTATGGGTGGCACTGTCGTTACGCTGCTTCGCAAGGGGCAAAAAAAATCATTGGTGTCGACTTGTCTGAGAAGATGCTAGCAGAAGCTAGAGCTCGAACAAACGATACCACGATCAGTTATATGCAAGACGATATTTCAACGATCCGGTTTGCCAAAGACTCATTTGATTTCGTGTTCAGTTCTTTAGCTATCCATTATGTAGAAAATTGGGAACAACTCGTCCAGCATGTCCATCACTTCCTAAAACCGAATGGGCAATTTCTTTTTTCAGTTGAACATCCTATTTTCACAGCAGATGGTCGGCAAGACTGGATTTATACAGACAACGGTCAGATCATGCACTTTCCAGTTAATCATTATTTTGACGAAGGGGAGCGTGACACAAACTTCCTAGGATCTTCTGTAAAAAAATATCATCGAACGATTACAACTTATCTTGAGACATTATTGTCTAATGACTTTCAAATCAACCATGTGCTTGAACCAATGCCACCGTCACATATGTTAGATATGCCTGGTATGAAAGACGAATTAAGACGTCCGATGATGTTGATTATTTCTGTGACAAAGAGGTAGAGGCGAATCATCGATCCAAACATTCTTAGTCCATCTGCACAAATTTTATTAAGCGTCTGGAAATAGGGTGTCCCTATTTCCAGACCTTTTTCATCGACTAGAAAATGATTGATGCCCCTTCAAGCTTTCAATCACTTTCTATCACTGAGTTTTTGATTTCTTCTTGTTTCTTTTTAGCGAATTTAGCTAGTACCAATTCATAAGAAATCAAAATCATTTTCTCGATTTCCTCGTCTGACAATTCATCTTTGCCTAACATGATCGAATTCCAATGTTTCTTATTGGCATAGTAACCAGGTATAATGATCCCAGGGTACATCGTTCGTAATTCCTCGTTTTTTTCTGGAAAATGTTTTAACGTAATCAATGCTTTTTCATTCTCTTCTGGACTCATCATCCCAAACTGTTTACCATCCAAATCAAAATAAAGCGTTTCCCAATCTTCACGAAAATATACCCTAGCTCCTGGAAGGGTGTTCCCATATGCTTGGAATCGTTCGATCCTTTTTTGAATATCTGTTGTATTCATACGCTATCCTCCTATTCAAAAAAAATACTTACAAAAACTATACGTTGCTTTCTGAAAAATAGCAATGATAACAGTAGTAAAAAAAAAAACGGAAAGCAATCACTTGCTCTCCGTTTATTATTTCTTACGCGTTCAATGCGTCTTTTTTCATTTCTTGGATCGTTGCTACTTTAACGAATGGTAGATAGATCAGAATTGAAATCAGTAAGTTAACCGCAGATAACACTGCGCCTGAAAGACTGTTTGTTGCTAAAAATCCGCCGATCACTGGTGGTGTTACCCATGGTGGCATTACTGTCGCTGCTGGTACAAGTCCTGTTGATGTCGCAAAGTACGCAACAGTTACTAAAACCATTGGTGTTAAAATAAATGGAATAAACATCACTGGATTCAAAACGATTGGTAGACCAAACATTGTTGGTTCGTTGATATTGAATACTCCTGGTGCAATCGATAAGTTCGTTACGACCATATAAGGTTTGTTTCTACGTCCTACTAAATAGATCGCAATCAGTAATCCTAGTGTCGCACCTGTACCACCTAAATTGACAAAGCTGTCAAAAAAAGGTTTATTGACGATAAATGGTGCACTTTGACCGTTGGCAATCGCTTCGACGTTTGCTTGGATCGCTGGCGCATTGATGGTTTGCATCAATGGATCGACCATGTTTGCTCCATGTAATCCGAAGAACCAAAGGAACGGTGTAATAAATGCAAGCAATAATGCAGATGGGTAAGAGTTAGCAAGCCCCATAAATGGTTCTTGAACCACCGTGTAGAATGCGCCAACAATATCAGCAACACCGAATGCTGCAAAAATCGCAGCGATTAGTGCGAAAAATGAGATCGTGATCATTGCTGGTAATAATGACGCAAATGCTTTTGCTACTGCTGGTGGCACTCCGTCTGGCATTTTTATGATCAATTTTTCATTTCCACTTAAACGAACAAAAATCTCTGTTGAAATAATTCCGACAATAATTGCAATAAATAATCCGTTTGAACTCATACCTAAAGCGCCGCCTAGTGCGAAGAATGAACCTAATGAAATCACTCCAGCAGATACGCCATCTTTACGGTAACCGTTTGCTAAATGATAAGCTAATAAGAACGCAATCAAAACAGAAAGAATCGCAAACGTTCCGTTCCAAGCAGCCGCACCGAATCCTTTCCATGCTTCACCACCAAAAATCGAATTCATCAATTCTTGGAATCCAGGGATCGGCAAGTTATTGATCATTACAGCTAAAGCGCCTAAGATCATTAATGGCATACTGACCATAAAAGCGTCACGAATGGCCACTAAATGGCGTTGTGCACCGATTTTTGATGCGACTGGTATAAAGTGTTTCTCCATAAATGCTACAAAGCTATCCATATCTTTTCCTCTTTTCTCCTTTAAAAAACTTTTATTTAAGCATCTATACGACGGTATAGATCAATGATTTCTTTTGCTAAATCTGTAAACGCGATCGATGTCATCAAATGATCTTGACTATGAACGGTTAACAAAGTAACTTCCATGTGTTCCCCTTGTGCTTCTTGTGTTAATAACCCTGTTTGCGAATGATGCGCTTGAACCAATGATTCTTCTGCGTCTTTGATTTTTGCATCTGCTAATTCAAAGTCACCTTTTTTCGCAGCAGCAATCGCTTCCATTGCATCGCTTTTTGCGTTGCCACCGAACATGATCAAACCCATGATCGCTTCTAAATTTTTTTGATCTTCCATTTTCTTTCCTCTTTTTCTTGTTTTTATTTATTGATCAATGATTCTGCTTGTTCCAATACTTTTGCCCCGTTCATCATGCCATAGTCTTGCATGTTGATAACATCTAACGGAATCCCTTTTGGTGCTAGTTTTTCAGCAAATTGACTTTGCATGAAACGTACTTGTGGCCCTAATAATAAAACGTCTACATTTTTTGATTCTAGTTGGCTATCAGCTTCTGATGCTGAAACTGCAAAGATGTCCGCTTCTACACCTTTTTCTTCTGCTGCTTTTTGCATTTTTGTCACTAATAAACTTGTACTCATTCCTGCAGAGCAGACAAGCATGATTGTTCTTTTCTCCATTTTGAACACTTCCTTTTCTTCTTCTTACATTTTTATATAATGCAAGTATCGTGCCAACTTTGAAATCGCTTTACCACTTTGATATAAAAGGGTTTTCATGTTGTTTTTTATCAAACACACTCTAATTTTTCTATCGCACACTATTTTTAGTGTGCAAAAAAAGAATGGAACACCAGAAACTACCAAGTAAAAAGTAAGTCTGCTCCTCACTTGGTAGATTTCAATGATTGCTTGCTAGAATTAATCAACAAGTAGTTACTTCGTTGATTGATTTTTTGATTCAATCGCATCGATTCTTCTCATAAATTTCAATTCTTGTAACACTTCTATAGAAGTAACACGTTTTTTTGCCAAGACTTCAAATTTTTGTCGTTTGTAAGCCCATACGATTTTATCTAAAAAATCAGTATTTATAAACTGAAATTATTGAAAAAACCATTTTTTTAACTTTTGATCATCAACAGTTTGCTAACTATTGCATTGACCTTTTGCGTCTACATACTATTTGAACTAGAAAATGCGCGAATAAATGCCCATCAGACCATTCTCGAGTTTGTTGAACAGGTCAAAGAACAAAAAAATCGTTTGGAATAACTAACAGGACCATTCAAGTAAAAAAAGGGGATTGTTTTCTTGTATACCTGGGAAATGGTCAACTTCAAAAAAAGAAAGGGCCATATATCTTAATATGGCTGCTTTTATGTGTCGTTTTTACTTATTCACTTCATCGCTATCACTTTCGTCAAGTTACTGGAACATCAATTTAGCCAACGGCAATATTGTGATCGTAGACAAGTTTTCGGCACTCACACGTTATATCATCATCGCTATTCAGCGATCCTCTACGGATGAAATCATTAAAAGAATCATCGGAATCCCAGGAGATTCTATAAAAGTACATAACAATGAACTGACCTTGCATTTGGGAAACGAGCCACATTCTCCTACAGAGATTTTTTGGCTGAGTCCAGAAGTAGTTGCGCAAATGAACCATTCACAAAAAAAATAAGTGAGCTAACGCTAGAAACAGCGATAGTGTCAGAAAACAAAACAGGAACCGATAGCTACTCGTCCCCCGAATCTTTAATACAAACCGGAGAGGATAGACGTATTTTGTATGTTAAGGCTCTTTCTGCTGCGTCGGAAACGAATTTGAAACAAATAGAAAAGGAACAAAAAAGCAAGACGATAAAACCTTCACTTTAGAAGAACAAGAAGGTAAGCTATTGTACCAAGTAAAAATGAAGAAAAACAAGCTACGCCGTCTGTCTCTACATCACCTCTCAAACACAAGATATGATAGCATAAGCAAGAGGAGGTCGGAACAGAAGTATTCAGCCTCGATAAATAAGGCGCCAGCCACTAAAATTGTTCTACAAATTTTCGTGGCTGGCGCCTTATTTCCGAAGAGGTTACTTCTGTCCCTGCCGTTTATTCGGTTTTAGAATATGCATGAGGACTAATCCCCCAGACACGCTTGCTTTTGTTGTATCCACTTCAACGTGATTTTCTCACACGTTAATTTTCTGCCAAAATCGTTTCGATCGTTGCTAGTTCTTCTGGTGCAAAGACGAGATTATCTTTCATTTTGACACTTTCCTGCAACTGACTCAAACGGCTAGCACCGACTAAAACACTTGTCACTGATGGTTGTCGCACATTCCACGCCAATGCCATCTGAGCCAATGTTTGTCCTCTCGCTTCCGCCACTTCCTGTAACTGTGTAATTTTACGTAGTGTCGGTGCAATCTGTTCTTCTGAAAGAAAAGGGATTTCTTTTCGATGCGCACGTGATTCTTCAGGAATACCATATAAGTAGCGATTCGTTAACAAGCCTTGTGCTAATGGACTAAACGTGATTGCACCTAGTCCATTTTCAACAAGGACAGGTGCTAAGTCCGTCTCAAGCAATTCTCTTGAGAACAGATTGTAACGCATTTGATGGATCACGAAGGGCGCATCTTTTTTGCGTAAAATTTCCGCCATTTTCTGCGTGTCCGCCCCATTGTAGTTAGAGATACCGATATAAAGGGCCTTTCCTTGTCGAACTAATTGCATCAATGCCTCTGCGGTTTCTTCCAAAGGCGTTTCAGGATCTGGACGATGATGATAGAAAATATCCACATAGTCCAAACCCATACGTTGCAAACTCTGGTCACAACTGGCAATGATCGACTTACGAGACCCCCAATTGCCGTAAGGCCCATCCCACATATAATAGCCTGCTTTACTAGAGATAATCAGTTCATCTCGATAGGGTTTGAGATCCTCTTTAAAAAGTCGTCCAAAGTTTGTTTCAGCTGCTCCAGCAGGTCCACCATAATTATTGGCTAGATCAAAATGGGTGATGCCTAAATCAAAAGCCCCCTTTAAAATTTCCCGCTGATTACTGATGGGATCATATTCCCCAAAATTTTGCCATAACCCTAAGGAAAGTAAAGGCAGTTTTAATCCAGATTGACCGCTTTTACGATACTCCATGTTTTCATAACGCGTTTTATCAGCTACATACATTTCATTCACTCCTTATTTTATGATTATCACAGAAGTCTTCCACTCCCAAAAAATAAAGAGTTACTTCTGGAATGCCGTTTTTCATTTTCAAGGATAGCAGATGACTACTGACCAAGATTTTTTAGCCATCTCTATTTCAAGTCCCCATAGATTACTTTCAAATTTATATCTCTTCAATAGAAAACGCTACCAAAATTATGTTGCTTGTTTTAGTTCTTCGCTTTTTTTCCCCAATTGGTAGTCATTTTTTGCAAAAATGCTAATTGACGACGAGTTTGTTTTATTTTTTTGTAACGTTTTGGTTGCTTCCGATAAAATTGCTGATGGTAATTTTCTGCCGGCCAAAAAGCTGTCGCTGGTAAAATAGCCGTAACTATCGGTTTTCTGTAGCGACCTGATGCGCTTAATGCTTGTTTCGACGCTTCAGCAGTTTTTTGTTGCTCTTCATTTTGAACAAAAATGATTGGACGATATTGTTCTCCGCGGTCTTGGAATTGTCCAAATTCATCCGTCGGGTCCGTTACTTGCCAGTAAATCTCGACTAGCTCTTGATAACTGATCAATCGCTTATCAAATATGATCTCCACTGCTTCCACATGACCGGTATAGCCGCCACTGACTTGGTCATAATTAGGGGAATCAAACTGCCCGCCTGTGTATCCAGACATCACAGAAATAATTCCTGCTTTTTTCTCAAAAGGCTCTACCATACACCAAAAACAACCGCCAGCAAACACTGCTCGTTCTTGAACTGTCGGATCTGTCAGTTCGTGTTTAGAAAAATCATACCGCGCTTCCCCTAACGGATCGCCGACCATTTGCAAATAGAAATCCATGACATCTGGAGTTAGATTTTGTCGTAAAGCCAATGGTCGCAAAGAAACTTCCAACTTTTCAAGTACCTCTTTTAGAGAAACAGAAGTTGCTAACTCTTCTTTCGCTGTCATTAGTTGTTGTCGCTCCCAGTCTCGCGTGTTTGGGTTTAAAATCAAATTGTAGAGAGTGGTGATTTCTTCCTCTTTCTTCATCGGGTCTCCCCCTCCCAAAGTGTCCACTGCCGATCCAAGGAAACAGGAAAAAGCTGAGATTGCTTTTCCCCTATTTTCTTTGAATCATTTAACATCCCTTAATAATACACTTCATCTAGAAAAAGCGCATGTGCGGGAACTGTCTCGCCTGCTTGCTGTCTGACTTTCGTTTCAAAAATCGTATCGATCAAAGATAAATCAGCTTTACCTGAACCAATATCTAAAATCGTTCCCATTAAGATCCGTACCATTTTATACAAAAAACCATCCCCTACAAATGTAAAATGAAGCATATTACCTTCTTGTTGGACCGATAATTTTTCAATTGTACGTACTGTTGATTTTTTTGTTTTTTTCAATGCTGAAAATCCAATAAAATCATGTTTTCCTTCTAGTTTCCGACAAGCTTCTTCCATTTTCTCCAAATCAAGTGCCTTCGGATAATCAAAACTATGGTTTCTTTCAAACACTGTTGGAATTGGAGCATTCCAAACGTAGTAACTATATTTTTTCCCTTTTGCATTATATCTAGCATGAAAACGTTCAGGTACTTCTTCCACTTTTTTTACCACAATATCTCTTGGCAAATAACGATTAAGAAAATCCAGCATCTCCATTCGACTCATTGTACTAGCTGTTTTGAAATTAGCTACTTGACCTCTGGCGTGTGTTCCAGCGTCTGTTCGGCCAGAACCGATAATCTCAATCGTTTCCCCGGTCATTTGCGAAATGATCGCTTCGATTTTTCCTTGGATCGTTTTTTCATCATTACCAAGTCGCTGCCAACCAGAATATCTTTTTCCATCATATTCGATCGTTAATTTTATATTTCTCATGTATTCTCCTTCTATTGGATCAAATGATCCATTGTTTTCATTTAGTGTCAGTATAGCAGATAACACCATCTTCTTCTCAAAAAAAAACGCAATCCAGAGATTTCTCTGTTTTGCGTTTTTTTCTTTTATAATTTTGATCAACCTAAGAATTTAAAGACTTCTTCCCGGTCGTAAAGTTTCAAGACTTTTTCAAATACCAATTGCGTAAATAAAGCAGCCGCGACTGGTACGACGAACCAACAAATCAACACCATCACGATATTTAGTCCAGCATCTAATGAAGCAAGAGGGCCAACTAAACCTACGATCCCAAAGCCCGCAGAAGCTGGTGTTCCTGATACAGAGAAAAGTGCGACAGGTATCGCTGTGATAACCGCACTTACTAAACATGGAAGCAAGATGATCGGTTTACGGAATAAGTTCGGCATCATCATCTTCATCGCACCTAACGCAATCGCGATCGTGACACCTGATTTATTGACACGCCAAGAATTGACGATCAACACAAATGTTGTGGCTGCAACACCCATAGCAGCAGCTCCTGCAGAAACTCCATCCAATTGGATCGCTAAACCAATCGCAACTGTTGAAATCGGTGAAATGATCAAAAAGGCAAATGAACAACCGATCAAAATAGACATCAAAATAGGTTGCAATGTCGTAAAGTTATTGATACCTTCACCAATTGCAGAGGTGATCGCTGTCACATAAGGGAATAAATAAAACCCAACAAGACCTGCGCCCACACCGACTACGATTGGTGTCAATACGATTGCGACTGAGCCAAAGCGGTCACCGATCAATAGGATCAGACCAACAGCAATCGCTGCAGTGATCATCGTATTGATGATATCTCCTGTACCTGCCCCTACATATACTCCTGCTTCACCAAGGTCTGGCATAAAGCGGACAACACCAGAGCCGACAAATGCAGCCCCAGCTACTACCATCATTTGCATCGGATTAAACCCAAATTGTAACCCGATCAAACCACCAATGATCAACGGTGTCGCTAATTGGAAGATCACAGCTAGTTGTGCGATCGTCACAGCAACAGGATATTCACTGAAATACTTTAAAATAGCTCCTAAAACAGCATTTGGAATCAGTCCTACGATGATCCCTGTTGCTGTTCCAGCTAATACTTTGTTCAAAAAAATTCTTGGCGTTAATTTATTCGTCGTATCCATTTATTTGTTCCTCCTATTTCGCCTCTAAAATCTGTTCTTTTGCATGCACGAGCGCTGTCAAAAAGTCACAGTAAGGCGTAGCGATCCCGTATTTCTTTCCTTTACGTGAAATCGCACCGTTGATATAGTCGATTTCTGTCAAACGGTTGTTTTTGATCAAATCTTGATGCATTGATGGGAAGTGCATACCGATCGTTTCAGGATCAAAGCAAGTTTCACAGTGGGCGACTGCTTCTTCCACATCTAAATCAATATTTTCGGCTTTTGCTACTTGACCAAATTCATTTACGATAGCAACAACCATATCATGAGCTGTAGAAGTACGACCAAGTCCTGCCATATTCACGTCTAAAATCGTACATAAGCCGTTCATCGTGCCATTGACACAAGCTTTACGATAGATCGAGTAATGGATATTACTTGAATACTTCGCATTCAAACCAGAGTCAGCTAAAGTTTCTGCCAATTCTTTCGCAGCTTCTTCTTGACCGTCTCCTAAGTTTTGTAGTTCTACTGAACCACTACCGAATAATTTCACACGTCCAGGACCTTCTAAGCCTGCCGTCCACATTGTATTACCAATAAAAATATTTTTCATTGGTACAAATTTTTCAATAATATCTTCATGGCCGATTCCATTCAATAAACAAAGAACTTTTGTCTCATCTTTGATCATTGGACGGATATCTTCCAACATTTTTTCTAGTTGCATTGCTTTCGTGAATAAGACGATCAAATCAACTTTTTCTACGTCATTGATCTCTGATTGAAGAACGACTGGGATATCGACAACGATGTCCTCACCGTTAAAGTTAGCTTTCAATCCGTTTTCTTTGATCGCTTCTACATGGTCTTTCCAACCATCGATCAATGTCACGTCATTTCCACCTTTTTGCAACATGAGTCCAAACCGACTCCCCATTGCACCTGCACCAGCAATTGCTATCTTCATTTCTTTGTTCTCCCCCTTTAATTTGGTTATACGACGAATAAGCAAATAATTCCTCTCACGATCATTCAATCATTCACAATGTCCACTAGTTATGACTGATCATTCGCTTGAAAAACTATTTTACTTGACTCATTTTCCCATTTCCTTTGATTTATTTCAAATAGCCTGATTGATTACTCACAAACGTAAGCGTTATCTATCCATTTTAAGCCCTAGTAGATGGGTTGTCGTACGACACTAAGGAATATTATACACTAAAAACAACCCGTTTTTTTAATATAACCTCGATTATTTTTGTTAATTTTCAAATCAACTACGTTATATAACTAATCAGATACAATTGTGAACTACCACACGATCCGATCCAAAAAACAGGTTATCTGGTACTTTATAAACATATATTTCGCTAAAAAATCCTATTCCTCCTATTTGTTTAAAAAAAAAGCAGCTACCAGAAAGGATCACTGGCTTGCTGCTATTCATTACGCAATCTTGTCTATTTTTTTCAATCAGGGTGCCGCATCAATCGATTGATATGCACACCTAGATAGGTAACTTCCTCTTTCGTGATTTCCTGTTGGATCATTTTCTGGATATACTGCCTTACTTTGTCTGCATTTTCCATCGCCAATGGATACAAGGTACACATTTGCTGATATAGCCCATCATCTTGTCCATCCAGCATTTTATTCGCAAACAACCGTTCAACGAAAAAACGAACATGAGTAATAAAACGACTATAATGGATCGAGTCTGGAGCAATGTCGATTCGAATCGAATATTTTACTAAGTTGACGATGCCACCAATCATTTTCGCTTGCTTCATACTATCGGTTCCCTGACTTTCTTGAGACAATGAATTAATGACATGAAAGGCGATATTTGCCGCTTCTTCAATGGGTAACTCGACATCGGATTTTTCATTGAAGATCATTAGCGCTTGCTCCGCTGCTTGATATTCTTCCGGATAGTAATTCTTGATCTCCCAATATAACCGATTGGTGATGATGATTCCTTTGGCCATACGTTCAACTGAAAAATGTAAATGATCAGGTAATGTTAAATAAATACTAGAGTTTAACCGTTTCCCTAGTCGTTTCTCCATACTGGAGACCATTGCTTTCGTTAATTCAAAATAGGTCAAAGGAACCTCTTTGATCAAATCCAATAATTGCATGGCTTTGCCTTCATCATAGGGCAGATAGATCTCATCAATCGAATCATCCGAGATGATCTCACCGGGCTTTTTGCCAAAACCGATCCCTTTTCCTAAAGCAATCATTTTTTGCTGATTGCTGTCGATCAATACCACACTGGAGTTAAGCACCTTTAGTATTTTCCTCATGATATCCTCCTTCGCTCATGGTTACTCCTTGAGCGCATCGAACAGTTCCTTCACTCGATGGATCGACCGTTCGTTCCAATAACTTCTTTATACCAGTAAAATGAATCTTTACGCAAGCGATCATAACTTCCATTTCCTTCATCATCTGCATCTACATAAATGAATCCGTAACGTTTTGACATTTGAGAGGTTCCGGCACTGACTAAATCAATAGGTCCCCAACTTGTATACCCAATCAAATCAACCCCTTCATCGATGGCTGCTTTCATTGCTTTGAAATGTGCAGTAAAATAGGCGATTCGATAAGGATCATGGATTTCATCGTTAATCACTTCATCAAAAGCCCCCATGCCATTTTCAACGATCATCAAGGGTACTTGATAACGGTCATATAATTCTAGTAAAGAAATTTTCAAGCCTAAAGGATCAATTTGCCAGCCCCAATCTGTCGCTTCTAAATAAGGATTTTTAACACCCAAAACGGTATTCCCCGGTGTCCGCTCTGCCTTTGGATCTGCGGATTCACACATAGACATATAATAACTAAACGATAGGAAGTCTGCCGTATGTTCTTTCAATAATTCTTTATCACCAGGTAACATGTCGATCGTGATATGACGGTTGGCTAAGTCTTTCAAAACGAGTGGCGGATACGTACCTTTGACTTGAACATCCGCATAAAAATGATTGTTCATATTCTTTTTCAATGTTCGTTCCACATCTTCTGGTCGACTCGTCAACGGATAGGTCATCAATTTGGTCAACATACAACCAACTTGGCTACCAGGGATCTTTTCATGGCAATGTTTCGTTGCTAAAGCCCCTGCCACAAATTGATGATGTAACGCTTGATAGATAACCGCTTCGATTTTGTCTGGTTCGATCGTATCAGTCAAAATCCCGGCAGTCGTAAATGGATGTCTAAAAATACTATCCACTTCATTGAACGTCAACCAGTAATGAACGTACTCCCCAAATTCGTCAAAACAAGTATCTACAAATCGAACAAAGTCATCCACCACACTTCGTTGAATCCAACCGTTGCCTTTCATCGCTAATGCTAATGGCATCTCATAATGAGACAAGGTCACAATCGGTTCGATTCCTAAGCGCTTCATTTCTTTAAAAACTTCTTTGTAAAATGAGACACCTTCAGGATTAGCTGTCTTTTCATCCCCGTTTGGAAAGAGTCGGGACCACGCAATCGACAAACGTAATGTAGTAAACCCCATTTCTGCAAATAAAGCTAAATCCTCTTTGTAACGATGATAGAAATCGACCCCTCGTCGTTTAGGGAACCACTTGTCTGTAGGGTCGGCTATTGCTTCTTCTACTTTTTCGATTGTCACCCCTACATGGGCTGCGTAATCTTTGTTGTCTACATTAGGTTTATAAGTTGCAACATCTGCCACAGATAGCCCTTTTCCACCAATATCCCATGCTCCTTCTACTTGGTTTGCTGCAATTGCACCTCCCCATAGAAATCCTTCGGGAAAACCTGTTTGTGTCATATCCATTTTTCTATTCCTCACTTTCATTTCTTCATTTTACTAAAGCAGAAATCATCAATAACTCAGTTTCGGGTGTCACTGATTGATTTTCTACTTGATGATCGATGTGATACTCCTTCTGATTGGTCACGACCACCACAACGACTGGATCAAATCCTGCTTGTTTGATTTTTTCAATATCAAACGCAAGCAAACGCTCGCCTGGTTGTACCATCTGACCTTCTTTAACAAAAGCCTGGAAGCCTTCACCTTGTAACTTGACTGTATCGATTCCTACATGAATCAGTAATTCTACTCCGCTCACCGTTCGTAAGCCGATGGCATGACCTGTCTCAAATAGCATGGTCACTTGTGCTTCTTCAGGAGAAAAAACAATACCTTCTTCTGGAATGACTCCGACACCTTCACCAACCATCCCACTAGAAAAGACATCATCTGGGACTGTTTCAAGAGGAATCACTTGACCTTTGACTGGGCTCACGATACCCCAAGTTCCTCCCCTACGACTCTCGTTCTCTTCTTGTGAAGTTGCTTCTTCTTGATCTTTAAAAAATACCAAGCCACCTACAAACGACACGACAAAAGAAAGAGCTGTACAGACAAATGCCCAGACAAGGTTCATCGGTTGATCTGCACTAGCAAACATCGTGATACTCGCAATCCCTGGTCCAACCAATGCGAAGGCTTCTAAAGCCATGATCCCGGCAAATATCCCGCCGATGAAACTAGAAACCATCACGATACTCAATACCCGTTTGTGTAAGATCGTGACCCCATATAATGCGGGTTCAGTGATACCAAATAAAGCTGAGATTCCTGCAGAAATCGCTGTTTGTCGCAATTTTGTATTTTTTGTCTTTAAACTTACGGCAAAACATGCACCAGATTCAGCGATATTATGTGCCAAAGAAGCCGGTAAATAGAGCATCTCTTTTCCTAACTCTCCCATTGAAGAAACAGCATAAGGAATCATCGCTTTGTGCATGCCAGTAACGACCATCAATGGTAGAACTGCGGCAAGTAAGCCTGTCGCTAACCAGCCTAATCGTTGATATAACTCGACGATTAAATATGAGAATGCGCTACCAACGTTATAGCCTAACGGTCCTAAAATCAGCAGTGCAACTGGGACAGTCACTAATAAAGCAACCATCGGAACAAAGAAAATACGAATCGGCTTCGGAGAAATTTTCGTGACATATTTTTCGACGATACTGTAAAACAACACCGTTAAGATTGCTGGGAAGACTTGAGAAGCATACGCAATATTTTCAATTGAGAACCCTAGAAAGGAGGTTCCGTCTGCTAGAAGGGTTGCCATTTCTGGTAAAAGCAAAGCACTCACTGCTGAAACAGCTACGATTTCATTGACTTTTAGCTTTCTTGCCGTCGTCATCGTAACTAAAATCGGTAAGAAGTAAAGAGGCGCTCCTCCGATCAAATTCAATAGCAGGTAAGTAGATGAGTTTGCATCCATCACACCCAATAAAGATAAGAGCAGTAAAAGTGATTTTAAGACACCGCCACCTGCAATCGCAGGGACCAACGGTTGAAAGACTGAAATGATAAAATCAAGTAAAATTGTTCCAATAGGTTTCTTTTCTTTGTTTATGTTCTGATCTGCCGAAATTTCTCCGATCAGTTTGGCTAATTCGTCATAAACTTCCACTACTTCATTCCCAATGATTACTTGGAATTGAGCATTGCTCCGAACACCAATGACCCCATCTAAGCGTTCTAACTCTTCACGATTTGTTTGTTTGACATCTTTCAACGTAAAACGAAGTCTAGTTGAACAATGTTCCAAATGAATGATATTTTCTTTTCCGCCAACGAATTGTAAAATATGCTTTGCTAAAGTTTGATAATCCATTTTTTCCACTCCTTCTTTCGTTTTTCTTTTTCGCTGCGCAGACAAAAAAGAAAAAAGCAGGCAAGACCATAAGAAATAACAACAAAGGATTCTTTGTGTGTCTTTCTTTAGGTCCTGCCTGCTTTACCAGTCACATGCCTGTTTTATTTACATTTACTATAACAAGTATTTTTTAAAATTGCAACCCCTTTCTTTTTATTCATTTAGCCACGGCTAAAAATCTCATAATCGATTTCATCGACTGATTTCGCCACGAGGATTGCTGAATACACATCAGAATTGACATTCAAAATCGTACGCAACATCCCTACCAACCATTCAACACCGCCAAAAATGGCAATACTTTCAATAGGTAACCCCATTTGCGGCACGATGATGGCTAAAGAAACGAGCCCCGCACCAGGAACTACCGCATTGGCTAAAGAAATAAAAGTGGCTAAAATCGCAAGATAGACCATGGTCGTCCATCGAAACTCTACTTGGTACATCTGGGCGATCGTGATCACCGTCAGTGCCATGTGCATTGCTGAGCCATTACTGTTCAATGACATTCCTAATGGTAAGACTAAGTGACTGATTCGCTTACTCAACCCTAATTTATGTTGTGTTTCTTCTAATTCGATTGGTAAAGTGATGGCTGAAGAAGTCGTTGCAAGTGCCATGATCGACATATTCTTCATATTCATGATCAATTTTAACGGATGTAATCGGCCGTATATACTGACAACAACTAACCATCCCAGTAAGAACAATACTGTAGCTAAGCTATACACCAGTAGATATTTTACCATTGGCAGAATGACTTGTGCGCCTAATTGGCTGATACTGCTACTCACCAAGGCAAATATCCCAATAGGGGCAAAATGCATCACATATTTGATGACTTGGATAATCACTTCGTTAAAATCAATGATTAGTTGAAACAACTTCGATTGGGGCTGTTTTTGTCCATATTGATTCAAGGCTAGGCCAAAAAAAATCGCGAAAACAATGATTTGGATAATCGAACCTTGCGTAAGGGATTCAAAAATATTTTTAGGCACAAACTGGAGAAACGTTTCTTGGATCGACAGCTCTTGCGCCTCGATCGTAGGACTTAATCGCTCTATATGTTCCATGCCAGATCCAGGCGTAAACAAAACAGCCAATAACACACCCCATAAAGCTGCCAATAAGGAGGAAATCCCAAAGATGAGCAAGGTGCGTGTCCCAATACTTGCTAATTCCTTCAAATCAATACTACCTAAAGCTTGAATGATCTGACCAAGAATCAATAATGGGATCGCCATCTGCATCAGTCGTAAAAATACTTCGCCAATCGGTTTTAACACAGACGCACTCATTGGCCAGAACATCCCTACCAAAATACCTAAAGCCAATGCAAGGCTAATTTGAATGATCATGGCATTTTTTTTCATCACTCGTTACCTCGTTTGTTGGATCACTGTTCCCGCACCTTCAGTCAAATGGTTCAATTTTTCAATGGAAGTAATGACTGCTTGACGTTTTGGATCACTTGCAACAAAACGGACCGCTGCCTCTACTTTTGGCAACATACTTCCAGCTGCAAAATGACCACCAGCTACGTATTCTTTTGCTTCTTCGGGAGTCATCGTCTCTAAGGCTTGTTCTTCTGGTTTTCCATAGTTGATATAGATATGCTCGACACCAGTTAAAATGATCAAACGATCGGCACCCACAGCGTCTGCCAATACGGCTGCTGAGAAATCTTTATCATTGACCGCTTCCACGCCTTGATAAAGCCCAGATGATTCAATTACTGGGATACCACCTCCACCTGCACAAATCGTGACAACATTAGCTGCTACTAACGCTTGAAGTGCTTCTTTTTCCACAATTTCTTTTGGTTGAGGAGATGCAACGACTTTACGATAACCACGTCCTGCATCTTCCACGTATGTTCCTTCATTTTTTTGTACCGATTTTTTTGCCTCCTCTTCTGTATAAAATGGTCCAATCGGTTTCGTTGGCTTCTGAAACGATGGATCATTCGGATCAACTAACACTTGTGTCACGATGGAAACGACCGGTTGGGTGATCCCATGTTGCGTAAACGCATTGGTTAACGCTTGTTGTAACCAATAGCCAATACTTCCTTGTGTCATTGCGACACATGTATCCAAGCTCATTGGAGGATTTTTTGCGCTTATTCCTGCTTGTTGCTGCAATAATAAATTGCCAACCTGCGGACCATTGCCATGACAAAGAATGACTTGTTCTCCTTGTTCAACAAAAGCTGCGATAGCTTCAGCCGCCTGTTCGACTATGGCTTTTTGTCCTTTATCGGTTGGATCAGTTTCTAAAATAGCATTCCCACCTAAAGCAATCACATTTAATCCCATGTCTTTCCTACACCTCTTTCTATTACTTCAGCGTTTGTGTACGATCCTCTTTTGCCAATAGGGCAAAGAGAATCAACCCGATGATCAACAAGACACAAGAGAGGTAAAAACCAACTTGCATCGAACCTGAAGTATCTGCTAAATAACCAGTAACGTAAGGAGCTAAAATCGATCCTGACATCCCGATAAAATTATACGCACTTAACGTCGTTCCTAAGGCTGCTCTTGGTGCATGTTTCGTGACAAACGTCACCATGATCGGGTCAAGTGCTAATTTCCCAGTCAATCCATAAAGAATCAGCACTGTGATCAATAAGGTACGATTGGTAACAAAAGCGATAGCAAAAACCGAAACGATTGCTAATGGAACCAAAACAAAGACTAGTTTCTTCGTCGCTCCTGTCTTATCATTGATCCGTGCAAAGAGTAAGGCGCCTGGTATCGATGCCCAAGGGACCAAAGAAGAAATAAAGCCAACACTCGCTCCAGTAAATCCACGTTCTGCAATCAAAAACTGCGGCAACCAAGTAAGAATCACAAAATTAGCATAAATGCTGGTAAAACATAAAATAAAGGCTGCTACTAAGTTACGATTTGTAAAAATCTGCTTCAAAGAAATTTTTTCTTTTGGACCTTCTTCCACTTCTGCTTCTTCACCCGGACGGATCACTTTTTCTTTCAACAATACATAAAACAAAATGCCGACAATCAATGTAGGAATCGCCATCAGATAAAATGGCTTGCTCCAATCATCCCCGTTTTCTAAGACCAATTTACTTGATAGAAGATAACCGCCTGATGTTCCAAAAGCCATACCACTATTAATGATGGCATTTCCAATCGTCCGTTTACTCTTTGGAATCGCTTCTGTCGACAAGGCAAACTGTGGACCGTAGTAAGCACCTTGCCCGATCCCAGCGATGGCACGAATCACTAAGAATAAAATAAACGTCGTGGCTAATCCGGTGAAGTATGTCGCTACTGCCAAAAGTAAAAATCCCACTGTGATGACTAACTTTCGTCCAATTTTGTCTCCGACGATCCCAAAAGGAATCTGAGCGATGGCATATGTCAGAAAGAAGATACTATTTGCTAAGCCTAATTGCGTATTGCTTAAACCGAATTCTTCCCCGACCACTCCCATGATCGGGTTAAAAATCGTTCGTGTGGCATACATCAAGATCCAACCAATAAAAAAGATTGCTACTACTTTGATCCAGTAAGTATCACTGACTCTTACTGCTTGTTTTTGTTTACTCGCTTCCATGTTTCACCCTCACTTTCTTCTCCTTCGATTGCTTGTAGCGCCAACCAAATACCAAAAGCTAGATCCTTTCCCGAAGAATGACCAATTCTCATGATTTTCTCTAACTGTTCTTCTATTTTCTCCTCTTGGTTTTGTGCTAAGTCTGAAAATAATTGATACACTAGTGAATTGGCGTACCCCTTTGTCGCACAAGTTAGATATGCTTGGCTGATTGCAGTCGTTGCCGTTTGGGCTTCTCCCAGAGCAACCGCTAGCGCGATTCCTCTGGGATCTGAAACAGTCCCTAAAACAAGCTGATAACCCATCAATAGGTCATCACCACTAGGCGTCAACCCTTTGCCTCTGCCTAAAAGATAACCAACGACTTCTTGCCATTCAGTTGTCGTCCACTCTCTGTTTGGTTGTGCCATTCGAGCAAACAGCGTGGATGCACGTTTATCTACCGGTAACCCGATTTTTGTCTGCCAGTTTTTTTCAGCCAAAAATGGTTTCAATAAAAGTAGTTGTTTTTTCGATAGCCCTAACGTGAAGACGTTGAGAGGAACCAGCCGACACGGTTTTAATGTCACTTGTCTGACACTTGAAATACTGTAAATCGTCAATACATCATCACTTATTTTTACACGATTTCCTGTTTGAAGAGCCGAAGCAAGTGTGTTAAATCGATCTTCAGGAAGATTGATACCAAAACTAGATAGATAGTCATGAAAACAGGCGATATTGATCAATTGTTGCTTGATTTCAACATTAAAGGAATGCTCAAATACGCTGTGGATCACACCTATTTTTCCAAATTGCAAAAGTGGAGATAAATACTCGCTCATTTGAATTTCTTGATTACTCAACGTTGATCCCTAGCTCCTTAGCATAGGCCTCTAAGGCTTGTTCAAAGCAAGCGAGTGGTGCCCGAACTGTACCTGCGCCAATTTGCCCCACTCCAGCATTTTTGTGCGCGATCCCAGTATTTATAACAGGAGTGATTGCTGTTTCCACCACTTTGCGAATATCGATTCCTAAGCAAGTTCCTTGAAAATCCCAAGTTGGTATCGAAAACGTTGGGTTATGCCCTTCGCAGATTTTCGCCATTTCATTTGAGGTTGCTAACGCATCTTCAAAACCACCTGCACCAACAAAACGGGTCACACCTGGTGCTGCGACCATGGCCATTCCACCTACACCGACAGTTTCAGTGATAGCACTATCGCCAATATCGGGATTACCATCTTCTTCATTGAATCCTGTAAAGTACAAGCCCTTTGGTGTATTTACAGGCGCTAGATGCCATGTATCGCCTGTTTCTGCGATTCGGACACCAAAATCGACACCATTACGTGTCATCGTTGTCACGATTGTTCCTTTAGTCCCTTGGCGCGCACCATCGACGATTGCTTTTCCCGTAGCCATCATGATATTCAAGAAAAATTGATCCGTATCTGCTAAGAACTTGATTACATCATATTTTTGTTCTTCAGGAATCTCCGTTTGAATGATCAATGGAGCGATTTCTTTCAGGAAATTCAAAGAAGCAGCAATATTTCTTTGATGGAATTCATCCCCCATCGTAATCGACCGGGCGATCAAAACATTTAGATTCAATCCTTCCTCGGTGAATGCCAATGCTTGATGGATTGTTGGTCCTAGTACTTCTTTGATCCAATCTAAGCGATCAACGACTTCTTGGGAATACGCACCAAAACGTAATACCTTACCGATACCTTCATTCAAGATACAGAAGGCTTGATTGCCTTCTTTCCGGTTTTCAACAATGAAGACCGGCATATCACCAGAAGTGATCCCTCCCATCGGTCCTACTGCTTGTACATGATGACAAGGAATGAATCGCACTTTATTTGCTTCAAAAAGTGCTAATGCTTCTTCTTCGTTTTCTGCCCAACGTTCGAATAACGCTGCACCTAGACACGCGCCTCGCATCGGTCCGGTCATCGCCTCCCAAGTGATTGGCGGGCCTGCATGCAATAGTGTTTTTTGCTTTGGATCATTTAATTCAGGAATCACCGTTTTTGCAGGGACCACATCGACCAGAAACGGCTGTGCGTTCTTGATTTTTTCTGTCACTTTCTGATTTTCTTCATCAATTTGCTCCTGATGCTCTTCCAACGCATCTAAAATTTTGATCATTTTCTTGTTACCGCTCGCGCGAGGCCGCCAATCCAACTGGACTGTTTGTCCACCATAGGTGACAATCGATTCGTTGAAGCTTTTCAAACCGACATTCACTACACGCGGTTTCGTCGTCAACAACTCCATGACTTGCTCACTCGGTTGTGGTACAGAAACTGTTTTTCCATCATATGCTAAGACTTCTTTATCTGCTTCAGACAATCTGATGCCTTTTAACAACAACGCCAGTTGAACCGCTTTAGCATTACTCTCTGCGACAAAAACACCTGCTTCTTTCAAACGTTCCACTGATTTTTGGTAGTCTTGTGGATCATTCTTCGTCCCACACACTGTCGCCACGAAATAAAGTTCACGTCCTGCTTTTTCCGCTTCTGACTGCACAGATTGGATCGTTGGTAACAATGCACCCACCATGTCTTCATGGGCACCATATCCTAAAACAATATCAAATAAGATGACGCCAGTTTCTTCTTCCTTGGCGTACTCTTCTATTTTATGGATCCGGACTTCCGGATCGATCATTGGATGTGGTTTACCTTGTGTATAACGATCATCTCCTAAATCAATCACTTCATACCCTTGAGATTTCAAGATATACCCATCTTCTTTGACCAGACCACCTAAATCTAATGCTTCTGAAATCAGCATGCCTGCTTCAGCTGCGAGCGTTCCTCCAGAATATAGCCCTTTGACGACTTTTTCTTTAGCAAGCGTCAAGACACCCGGCTGTTCTAGTGCTTCAAAGTAATTTTTTTTCACTGTTGCTTCGTTTGCTAAATCCACAGCGATACGGGCAGTTTCCTCTAACGTGTGTGCCAGATAGACTTTTCCTTCGTGATTCGTTGGTTTTTCTCCTAAAAATATAGCGACGACTGGTTTTGAAATACTCTGCAATAATTGCACTACCTCGTCACGTACCTCTTTTGCAGGTGGCTTAGAAATCACACAGATCACATCTGTTGGTTCATGGTTTTCAAGTGCCACGATTGCATCTTTGACCGTTATTGCTCCCACCTTGTCGCTCAAGTCACGACCACCGGTACCAATGGCATGAACCACACCTCCACCTAGACGATCAATGATTGTCGTCACTTCTTGGATACCCGTACCAGATGCACCAACTACGCCAATATTTCCAGGTGCGACAACATTCGTAAAAGCAATTGGGATACTCGATAAAATACCTGTCCCACAATCTGGCCCCATCATCAATAATCCTTTTTCATGCGCTAGTTTTTTCAGACGGACTTCATCTTCGATCGCAATATTATCCGTAAATGAAAAAACATGCAGATTATTCTTCAACGCACGTGCCATTTCTGCTGCGCCGTATTCCCCCGGAATACTAAACAAGGCGACATTTGCATCTGGTAATTGTTTCAATGCTTCTTTCCACGTGGTCACTGATTTATTCGGTTGTGCTGTCTCTTTTGCTGATAGATCCGCTAAAAAATCATCAATCATTGGCAGTACCTTTTCCATGATTGATTCATCCTCACTCTCTACCACGATCATTAAATCGTTCGCAGACGCAGTTTGTGCCTTTTCTGTTAAAAGTGACGTGTTATTCAAAATATCTTTATTAGCATCCGTTCCCATCATGATCTGGCTCATGTTGACTTCCTCAAGCGAATTGATTTGATTAGTCAATAGCATCAAGTTGATGGAATCTTGATAATTATTTGGTAAAACAACCGTTTCTAACATAATGCCCCTCCTTATTCATTCTTACACTGTCATTGTAGAAGATTAAGAAAGTGTTTTCATCGGACGTATTTCTAAAAGAATGCTATACTTTTTATCCATAAAAGGAAAAAAGGAGAATATGATGAAATTAAGGGAGTTATTATTGCTAGGTGAACTAAAAAAAGGGAAGATTCTAACGAATGAGATTGGTTTAGATAATGAAGTCGAAACTGCAATGGTCTTAGAAGCCATTGATATCGAAAATTGGAGCAAACAAAATCAGCTGATCCTGACCTCGTTTTATGCATTGAACGACTTGTCAGAAAAAGAACTGGAAGATTTTTTCATCAAGATGTGTCAAATCGGGATCAGCGGTCTTGTGTTAAAAACCGATCGTTTTATCAAGGTGATCCCCGAATGGTTTATTGAGTTATGCTTCAAATATGAAATCCCATTGATCAAAATTAGTCAAGAGATCAGCTATGAAAAAATTTTATTAACGATTTATGAGCCGTTACTCAATGCACATGCCCATACTTTACGAACCTACTATGAAGCACGCCAAAGATTCAACCGTCTAGAAAAACAGTTTTCTTCTTTAGAAACGATCATGCAAGAGTTTTATCAAATCATCGAACTTCCTTTTTCCTTAAAATTGCTTGATAAAGAAATCGAAATTTGCGAAGGGATGATTCCAACCGATGCCATCGTACTCTCACGTGAATCGCTACCACAAACAGATTTCATGAAAAACGATTATTCTTTACTGACACTTTATGCTCAAACAGACTCGAAAAAACGCTATGCATTAGAGATTGCGATTTTCAATAACTATTCTCTCAATTGCTTATTGCTTGTTTATCTGAACAACCAACAAATCAAAGAAACCGACCTAGTCATTATCGAAAATGCCATTGACGCCTTGCAAGAAAAATTCAATACAGAAAGCCTATTGAAAAAAGAACGCTATACTCGTTTAAATAATTTAGCTGATGCGATTTTACAAAATACACCACGAAATCCTGAAGAACTAGATAGCTTGCTACAAGAAGCGCATATGCAGTCAAAAGATACTTACCAGACAATCGTCTTTTCAACTAAAGAGATGCAAACGCAATTAATGAAAAATCGCATCCTTACACTTTTACGGACACTGAAAAAAGAGGCGATTTTCTTTGACCAACATCAATATTCAGCTGTTTTATTCAACTTTGCTCAATCGGAAGGGCCTATCACTAAAGATCAGATTTCACGTCTGATGGTAGAAATACTCGCAGAAAATCAACAAGTAACATTTGCCATCAGCCAAGCAAAACCACGACAGGAAATCAAGGAATTGTTGTTTGAATGTTTGGATATTTTGAATTTCAATACCTCATTTTACAATGGTCCTGTTGTGACATCCGAAGATATCGGCATATTCAAACATTTTATTCGAGAAAATCAGATAGCAACATTGCAAGAAGCAATCCCTCTAAAATTGGTGCAGTTGGCTCAAACAGACTATGACTTATTTGAAACTTTTTATTGTTTTTTACAACACAATCGGAACTACAAACAAACAGCAGAAGCAATGTTTTTACATGCTAAAACGATTCGTTATCGTCTCCACAAAATTTCCAATTATCTATCAATTGATTTAACAAATCCGTTACAAATGATCAATCATGAGATTGGCGCCTATATTATCAAAATGAGGAGACAGGCAAATGAAAGAAACCAAACAACTACTCGATGACATTACAGTAACCATTTATCCTGCTCAGAGTGATACACCGAAATATATCCTTTATTTGCATGGTGGCGGATTGATTTACGGATCAAAAGGTGACATACCCAATAGGCTAAAAGATCTCTTTTTAGCTCATGGCTACACTCTGCTAGCTCTTGATTACCTGTTGGCACCAAATACATCTGTAACAGAAATCATTGCAAAACTAAATGAAAGCTTTGATGCCTTAAAAAAGACAATCATTCATGAACACCCCTTTGGTATTTGCGGGCGTTCTGCCGGAAGTTATTTGATGTTCCACCTAACCAAATATTTGTGTGTGGATCGAGGGCTTTCACCCAATTTCCTAATCAATTTTTATGGCTATGCTGATTTTGAATTTCTGAAGAAACAAACCACTCCCACCACACACACATTAACAGAAGAAATGCTTATAGACATTGATCAACAAACACCCACGGCAGACGATCCACTGATGGGTCGCGCCTTACTTTATTACTATGGACGACAACAAGGAATCTTAGCCGATTACTATCGCTTACCGAAATCACTGGATTGGTCGGATTATGCCATTAGTGAAACAGAACTTGCAGTTTTTCCTCCTTGCTATAGTACCGCCAGCATCTCAGACCAAGAAGTACCTTTTGCTTCAAGTAAAAGGATAAGCAAACAGATCCCGAATAGTCGATTCAAACCTGTTTATGATTTAGAACATGACTTTTTGAAACAAACAAACGAGCCCCAAGTCCAAACAGTCTTAAAGGAATTATCAGATTGGTTATCCACCAAAGAGTCACTTTGACATATGGCACAAAAATCTAGTAATAAAAATGAAAAAGCCTATCTCTCGATAAATAGGAGGATAGGCTTTCACTTTTTACGATTCATTCAAAACTTGAATCAATCAACTAGATATTATTTTTTATTGGTCATTCGCCACTCGCCACTCTAATTCGTCTAACAGCGGTGTATAATCCACTTTGGTGAAATCAGTCACATCGAATGTATAAAGCGTTCCAAGTTCAAAGTGTTCATACTTTCGATCATTTATAACAGCTCTAAATTCTTCTTTGGTGATATGATTGGTTCCTAACGATCGATCGTCCAATGTATCCCCATAATGATAATGGTTCATGATATAACTCAAATGACGTTCAGGATCACGATCTCTTTTATAACGTCGTTGCCATAGTACATCAAAGTCTGCGTGCAAGCGAATCGTGATCACTTCATATCCATATTTTTTTGATAAGGCTTCTAATGGTCCTTTTTGTTTAACACTGAAAGGATACTCTGAAACAATCACTTTCTTCCCTGCTTCCATGTACAGTTCCAATGCCTGATAAAAGAATGGATACACCTTGTTTTTTTCTTGCTCTGCTCGTTCAGCTAAATTATCGAACCCAATTGATTCAGCGTAATACTCTTTGACTTCATCTAAGGTAAGACGATACATCGTTGGAAAACGTTCGAACAGTCGTTCCATCAAATAAGTTTTTCCTGTCCCAGGACTTCCTGCCAAAAGAAACAAATATTTTTTCATTTTAGCTCTTTCCTGCATAGACCTCACTTCCTGTATTCAAAAACAGGCCGATTTTATGTTTGATGATTGCCTTTACTGCTTCGTTGGCTGGAATCACGTTGTGGCGTAATGATCGGCTGACTTCTGCTTCCCCAAAGCTTTCTTTTGCTGTTTTCGTCCAGTTGACAAGTAGCTCTGTCCCAACATTGAATTTACGTATTCCATGGTTGATCAACTCTGGATAATCTTCCTCTTTCACTCCAGTACCGCCGTGGATGACCAAGGGAACATCGACTACTGCGTCGATTTCTTTCAGGAGTGTTAGATTGACTTCTGTTTTTGATTTGAATTGTCCATGATTTGTTCCAATAGCAATTGCTAATGCGTCTACTCCAGTTGCTGCTACGAATTCTACCGCATCTTCGGGTTTCGTATACACTTTATCATCTTCTGCCACATGGATTCCTTCTTCCGTCCCACCAATCGTTCCTAGCTCCCCTTCTACTGAGACACCACGAGCATGGGCGTATTCAACGACTGCTTTTGTTTTCAAGATATTTTCTTTAAAAGGTAGATGGGAACCATCATACATTACTGAAGTATAACCGCTATCGATTGCTTGCTTGATATCAGAGAAATCACGCGCATGATCCAGATGAAGAACAGCGTCCACCATTTCTTCTTCAGCAATCGTTTTCACTACATTGACTAAGACATTCATCCCAATATATTTCGCCGTATCCACACTTGTTTGGATAATGATCGGCGCACCCATTTCTTTGGCTGCTCGTAACATTTCTGGCAACATCTCTAAGTTATGCGTGTTGAATGCGCCCACGGTAAAATTCAAAGCTTCTGCTGTTTTTGTTACCTCTTTTAATGTCGTATACATTTTTTTTATAGCCACCTTTATTCTTATTTATTCCCTGTAATCGTAAGTTGTTTAGCAATTTGTCGCATCTCGTCCATTTTCCCCATATAATGATCAATTCCTTGATCGTCCCCAGCTCGTGCAGCTTCTGCTCTTTTTGCATTATATAAAGACATCAACTTCTTGTACCCATCATTGATACTTTTCTTCAGTGATAAACTTTTCTCAAGGTGTTCGATTGCCTGATCGTTATCCCCTAACTCAGCGAGCTTTAGTCCTACTTGTTCAAAAAGAACCGCTCGTTGGTCTGTTTCTTCTGTCTGGTCGATATCTTTCTTTAGTCGTTCGATCGTTGTTTGAAGTTCTTCTTTTTCTTCGATGGAAAGCGTCTGTATTACTTCAGGTTGCTCTTTTTTCTTTTTCAAAAAACCAAACATTATGCTCCCTACTTTCACATTAGAATGCTTTTAAAATCGGACTTAAGATCCAAGCGTACAGTAGCGCTACCACTACTGTATCGACATCTGTCGCTGTCGCACTAACAAATCCCATTGAATTGAAAATCGTTACTAATAATGCTGGCAACAAGGTAATAAAGAAGCCATGAGCGATTCCACCAATGATTGCTCCTCGTCGTCCCCCAACTGCATTACCAAAAATACCCGCTGTCCCCCCAGCAAAGAAATTCGTCAACATCCCTGGCAGAATCATCGCTAATCCAAACATCGGCAACGTAAACATCGCAATGACCGTACCGATCGTTGTTGTGATAAACCCTAAAATCACTGCATTGGGACTATAAGGGAAGAACACCGGACAATCTAACGCTGGAATCGCATCAGGAACTAGTTTCATCGCAATCCCACGAAACGCTGGAACGATTTCGCCTAGTAATAAACGTACCCCTGAAAGTAATACGTATACACCAACAACAAACTGGATGGCTTGTAAAAAGGCAAACATGATATAGTTTTGACCTCCTGATAGCTCAGCCGCAAACGTCTCTCCTGCAAACAACACAGTCACGATATAAAGTGGCACCATCACCACCATGACTGATAAATACGTATCTTGTAAAAATTCAAAGTGAGCAGGCAATTTAATGTCTTCAATCGATTTCTTGTTCTCGCCTCTTTCACCAAAGATTTTTGCTACCCCAGCCTCAAATAAATAGCCGATCGTACAAAAATGCCCTAAAGCAATATCGTTTGAACCGGTGACCTTACGTATGATTGGTTGCGCCATCGCTGGCATCGCAATAGCAAACACTGCCCCAATGAAACCACCAACTAAAATCAAGACAAACCCACGTAACCCAGCGAAGTACCCAAATACAGTGGTCATCGTCGCCATCCATAAGATTGCTTGACCAGTCAAGAAGATATATTTCCACTTCGTAAAACGGGCAAGTAAGATATTAAAGATAAAAATAGCTAAAAAGGTTAACGCGATATCTCTACCTAGACCAAGTTCATTCATTGCTTGACCATTGATTGCTTCAATTGACGGGATGATTCCTTCCATTTGGAACCCTTCGGTAAAAATTTGCCCAAAATATGTCAAACTACCGACGATGATACTCGAACCCGCACTTAAAACTTGAAATCCTAGCAATGTTTTCAATGTACCCGAAATAATTTGACCCGTTGATTTCTTTTGCAGGATCAGGCCTAGCATCGCAATCAAGGCAATCGTGATCGATGCTTGAGTCAAAATATTTTCGATAATAAAATTGATAACGCCCATATTTTCTCCCCCTATTTTTTCTTGATTAGATAGCTCCCTTACTTTGTAAAACTGGTGTTAACTTCTCTTCGATCTCAACTTTTGAGACGATATTTTTCAAGTAAATCATGGCTGTTGTCGGATCAATGGTAAATTTTTCAAATTGTGAACGAAAATTCTCTGCGGTAATGATCACATCTGGCTTCATCGAAACGGCCGAAGAGATATCGCAGTGATCCAGCTTAGCTGTTACGCCTAATTTATTCAATACATCCTCGGCTGACATTTGAGCGGCAAAACTACTTCCTAGTCCTGCGCCACATACAAATAAAATATTCAATTTGTTCATTCCACTCTCTCCTTTTAGCTACTTAAATAGTCGTTTTTTAAATAAATCTACATTTGGACTTTCGATCAAACGAGTCAATTTCGTTTCGTCATTGATCAACTCGATCAACTCCTTCATGATGGTTAAATGGGAATATGAATCTACTGCTGCTAAGCAGAAAATGATTTTTACTGGGTCCATCTCTTCATTGCCAAAATCAACTGGCTGACGAATTGTCGCGACACTCACGCCTAACTTATTGACGCCATCTTCTGGTCTGGCATGGGCTAATGCCAGATTCTTGCCAATAACGATATAGGCGCCATACTCTTCTACTGCACGGACCATCGCATCAACATAACTTGACTCAACGATATTTTCTTTCAACAATGGTTTAGCCACTCGTTCAATCGCTTCTTGCCAATTGTCTACGTGTTCTTGGATCAATATATGATTATCTGTCAAAATGTCTTTTAGCATTGGTTGGATCTCCCTTTTATTGATTTCTAAATGATTTTGCTCAAATAATGTTTCTAATTTGGTGTAGATTGGCCGATCAATCTTGCCTCCACTTTCTTCCACGATCCGCAAGACGTCGGTAAACAATTCTGTTTGCCCACTCTCTGTCGGAATCAGTCGTTGGACCTTTTGGTGAGCATTTAAAAAATCTGCAATGATCGGACGATTCGCATCGGTTAAAATAGGCTCCAACACAAGCAGTGGTTTGTTCTGATCTGATAATTGGAACGTACTGAAAATCAAGTCGACATCTAACTTATCCACCAACTCCGCTTCTTTAGAACTCAATACCACGACAACTTCAATTTGTGGGAACTTCTCTTTTAAATTTTCTGCTAATAGATTGCCTGTTGCCAGTCCATGGTGACAAACCACCACTGATTTATACATGTACATGACATTCTGTTTGATCGTGCTAGCAATCGTCGAAAAATGGATCACTAGAAAAGCAAGTTCATCTTCGATTATCTCTCCACCAATGACTTCCTCGATCGTTGGGACAAATAATTCAACTGCTTCATAGATGGGGCGGTAATTGGCCCGAATATTTTCTTTCAAAGGATTCGTGACTTGGATTCGATGTTTGATGCGAATGATCAAAGCCGTCATATGTTTATAAAGATTTTCACACAGGATTTCTTCTTTTAAGTGAAATGGGATACGGGTCTGTTCCTCGACGAACTGGATCAGTTGGATCGTCAACAGTTGGGCTTGGACCCATTCCAACGAATTACTGATATCTTTTGAACTGAATGTCTCAATCGTAAAACGAAGGTAGTTTCTTTCAACCGGTGGAACGTCTGTCAAGCGAAACTCAACGATGACTTTTTCAATAAAATCAGTGAAACAGTCTTTTTTTTCGTTATTATTTTTCCAATTGATTGCTGAAATAAGTTCATGCTTTCTGACTCGCTGGACCCAGATCATTGTAAACAGCAACAGTTGATTTTTGTAGATATCATCTTCTTGTCTGATCATAGTATCTGTATAGATGGCTTCGAGCTTTACAATCTCCGAAGGTGAAAAATACTGTTGGAAAATTCTTTGAGCCGCAGTGATTTTCGTACCGTTTCTTGCTGAAAAATCAATTCTCCCTAGATTTTTATTAATCAAGTCATAAATCATCGTGCGGATGGAGCGCTCCGCTCCTTTATAGACCAATCCCTGTCTGCCAAAACTCACGATTTCGATACCGTATTTGATCAAATCCGCTCGCAAACGACGCATATCTTCGTCCATCGTACTTTTCGAGATCATGAATGCTTCTTCCTTACGATTCAAATAAACTGGCTGTTGCTCATAAGCAATTGATAACACTAAATCAAAGGTCCTCTCGTCACGATTCAACAACTCCTCTTGATAAGTCACCAATGCTTCTGTCAGTCTTTTTTCTTCCTCATCGCTTAAACGCAACAGAAACCCTTGCTTACGAACCGTTTGGATCTCTGCTAATTGATTGGCTCGCAACCAACTGTTGACATCCAGCACATCTTGACGAATCGTTCGTTGACTGACTTGATACTCTAACGCTAATTGTTCCGCTTTGATTGGATAATGATATGCTCTAAATCTTTGAAGTAACTCAATCGTTCTCGTTTTCATATGATTGATTTTCCTTTCTGAACCAAGTATATGTTTGCGCTTCCAAAATAAAAAGTAGAGATTTCTGCCAATTAAGTTGGCAGAAAAGTAAGAAAGCCTGTACTAATTTTTCAAGCAAGAAAGTAGCAGAAGTACCTACTTTCGAGAAATGAGCCGCACAAGTCGAAAATAGTCTCTCCTATTTTTGGCTTGCGCGGCTCATTTCTCGAAAAAATCCTCTTCAGGAAGCTCGCTTATTCGATTGTTTAGAAATAACCATTTCGCTCACCCAAACAGCTATTTTGTCACTCGTTTTAGTTGGTTGGTACCTACTGATATGATCGTTAAATAATTGAAGAAGTAACTCAATCTTTGACAAAAACCTAGTTTATCTAATAGTGGAAGGTGATTCAGCACTGGGATCCTTGCCAGTCCGTAAATCATCGCACTCAGCAGACTCAAGCTGATAAAAACGATATACACTCGACTGATTGGTTGATTCGCTTCTTTTCGATAGAGCAATAAAGCAAAAACCGGAAATAAAAGAAAGCCACTATAACCTAAACTAGAACCAACATTATGTACCCACGTTGAGAAATCCCACGAAGTAGCTTGGGTGTTAAGACTAAACAATCCTGTAAAAAGGCAATCGCCTATCGCATAGAAACCTAGTGAAACAACCAACAATTTCGCTAAATGAGTAGATACTTTTTCAAACGAAGAATACAGCGCAGGTAAGGATAAGCTAAAAAAGATGCCTGAAAAAACAGAACAAACAAGAAAGAATGTTCTCACTGGACTTGTGACGTCACCGAATACACTGATTGGCAGCCTTAATTGATCTAAACCTGGATAGAACAAGCCCAAAATATAAGGTGTTGAAAAATCACTCAACACTCCTAGAAATAAAAAATAAAGCCCATAACGTCGTAAAAAAACCATGTACTCCTCCAAAACACTTTTATTCTTATATACAGAATAACATTTTCAATTTAATTGCAAAACAAAAAATCCTATTGATTCTGTCACATTCAGTGGTTTAAAATCAAAGGATTTTTTGCTTTGATAGAGCTTATTAACTATATTCTCAAAAAAGTTATCATTTTAAAATCAATGGTTCACGACGAGCTAGTTTAAGTGAATGGATAATGAATGACCTCTTTGTACGTTTCAAATAATTCAGCATTCAATTGATCGCCACCGTCTATATTGGCAGAATAAAAAATCGGTGGGTGTTTCACTCCCTCAGAAATCAACTGTTCACAAACTTCTACGATGATCGTATTGAGAATGGTCCCTCCAATCACCGTAGAAGAAGGCCCGACCTTTTGTGATAGCCCTGTTAACAAATGACGATAGAAAGATTCCTCTATTGCAATTCACTCAAACGACTTTTGATCGAAACATCCTCGCCATTTCTTTTTCTAGCACCTAGTTCACCAATTGCGGTGAATAGTAAGTCACTGGAAGAATTTAGAGCTGTCTCAACTGAGTCTTGGATGACCCCAATAATAAACCCGATTCCTACCACTTGCATCGCAATATCATTTGAGATACCAAATAAGCTACAAGCCAAAGGAATCAATAGTAATGAACCCCCAGCTACTCCAGATGCACCACAAGCAGCTAAAGCCGCCAAGATGCTTAAAATCAATTTTAAGGCGAAAGAAGCTTCGATACCTAGTGCTTGAACAGTCGTTAACGTCATCACTGTAATCGTCACTGCTGCTCCCCCCATATTGATCGTTGCTCCTAATGGAATCGAAATAGCATAAGATTCTTTTGTTAATTTCAGTTTTTCTGCCAACATCATATTGATCGGAATGTTCGCCGCAGAACTACGCGTAAAGAAAGCAGAAATTGCACTTTCTTTTAAACAAAAGAAAATTAATGGATAGGGATTTTCTTTGATAAACAAAAAAGTAAGTAATGGATAGATGATCAAAGCAACAAAGAGCATCGTACCTACTAACACAAGAACTAATTGGAGATACTCGGTCAGTCCAGAAAGACCTGTTGTTGCAATTGATTCATAAACTAACCCCAAAATACCGATCGGAGCGAAAGAAATAATCAATTGAACCACCTGTGACAATGCGACCGAAATCTGATCGATAACTTCTTTCGTTGCTTCCGTACGTGCCCGCAATGCCAATCCTAATAATACCGCCCAAAATAGCACACCTAAATAATTAGAGTCAATAATTGCTTGAATCGGATTTTGTGTGACATTGGTCAGCATCGTTGATAAAACAGTCCCAATATTTTGAGGCGCTTGTTCCGAAGCAGTTTCCTGCAGAGTGATCGGTACCGTAAAAATCGAACTAGTGATCACCGCCACAAAAGCCGCGAAAAAAGTCCCCCCTAAATACAATCCTAAAATCGGTTTTACAAATGTCTCATTCCCCATTTTATGTTTTGCAATTGAAGCTGCAGTCAAGAAAAACACTAACAGCGGCGCAATCGCTTTTAAACAACTAACGAACAACGTTCCTAATAAAGCAATAAATCCCCAGGTCGGTAAAAAAATACCTAATATTATACCAATTAAAATACCGCAACCAATACGTTGAACTAACGACATGTCCAAGAATTTCTCTAACAAACAATCACCCCTTTATAGTTTAACAACCATTTTAACATCTTCATGAGAGAAACAAAAGAGTAATTTTCAGAAAATTCTTATTATTTCGCATATCTATGTGTCCCTTAAAAAAATAACGAACGATTTTGATTTGGAAAAATAAAAAACATCATTGTAATCTTAGGCATAAATTACGAATCCTCTTTCTCAATCCCCCACGATGATACCTTATCAAATAATTATTACAAGATTCCTATGGAACAATGAATGATTTCCTAATTTTTCTTTATTTGGTAGGATTTCTTGATAGATACTCAAAGATACAGCACCTATGTTCCTAAATACTTAAAGGTGGACTAAAAAATAAATACACATTCTATATAAACTTAAATTTTGGAAATTCTAGTAGTCATATTCTTTCTTTTCAAACGTTCTTCTGTTTATTCCCGTAATAGATTAGAATAATGGTTTTAAATGTACAATCATTTCAATTGATAATCTTTCATGTGATTTTTATCTTTTTTCAATTTGATATTTAGAAGATACATCTGGGACTTCTCTAAAATTTGATATGATTTTTCCAAATATTAATGAAGTTGTAGGTGATACTAACAAAACAAAAATAACCTCCCAAAAGTCACCTGATAAAATTGCTGATATAAATAGGTAGCCTACAAATATACCATATACACATGAAAAAAAATTACTCTGAACAACATAGATTTTTGACCTTTTATTTTCAACAAGTACTAACTGTACAATTGTCGTATCTTTAACTAGTTCTTTCACTTTCTTATTGTTATGTAATAGTCGACAGGTTGATATTATTCCATATGTACTAAGAAGACTAGCAATCAATAGAGCTAAATATATTGATTCAAGATAGCCCAAAAATATAAGAAAAGGACTAATTACAAAAACACTGAAAATCCCATAAGATTCAGGAACATAAAATTGTATTTCAGGTGTTTTTTTACCTTCAAAAATTTCTGCTGATCCAGTTACTTTATATGCAGTCCAACTTTCTTTCGGAGCGTTGTTGTAAAAGGTACTAAACGGAAAAAAGTTTCTCAGCCTCATTAACTTAAAATAATCAACAATGTACAATCTATCATTTAATTCCAGTAAATAATATCTGCTATTAATTCTTTTAATCTCTTGGGCACAGTTGTTTCCTATCCTCTAAAGCCTCCTTCAAGTTTCTCAGTTGATTCTGAAAAATTTAGCACTATAAGCTATTACTTAATTAGTTTCAAAACAGTTCTATAGTATTTTATTTCTGTTATTCCATATTAATAACTAAATTTTTAAAACCCAAAAGTTTCTGGTTCCTCTTCAATCTCTCTTTCAATCACTAATTTAGGATAAGGTATGTTTTTTATGTTTTCTTCGTAAGAATTAGCAAACGCTACTTCTTGCTCATCTCGATATCCTTCAAATAAGACTTTTTTTATATCTTTATCATTAAAAAATGCAAAATTGGATTCCGCTATTACACCTTGCGGATAACCTAAAGCAGAATAGTCAAAATAACCAATCGCTCCTTCATTATTAAAAAGCTGTGCCCGTCCAACAATAATAAGTTTGATATCTCCGCCTTTTAATCGCACTACACTTCCTAATGGTAAAATATGTTTATTGATCATGAAATTTTCCTTCCTTTATTTGTTTTTTTAGTATTCCCCCTGCTTTAATTCCTAAAATAGGCGGTACTATTTTTCTTAAACTTGCTAAACTAAACACACCAAATAAAAGTTCTATAAAATCTTCACCTTTTAGCATATGATCAAAAATCGAAATAATAGAAACAAAGAGTATTCCTATAGTCAATAAAAACTCGACAAACAACAATATCCAAAACTTTGGTGAGTTAGATACAACTCCTTGAATTTCATTGGGAGAAAAATTTCTATATTCTTTTTCTCCCAATGAATTAGTTATCATTATTCCTATAAAAACGTGTGCTAACACATATCCTAGACACCACACAAGAAGTAAACTAACTAAAACTGGAAAAATAAGTAATCTATCTAAAATGGTTCCAAACGTCACCATTCCTACCATAAGAACTTGACTTGTCCAAAAAGTTCTACTTTTAGAGTAGCTTTTTCCTGCTGTTTCCGTATAAGCCCCTTTAAAATGTTGTACATATGGAGTGCTCTTTTCAAAATCAAAATATATTGATGAATTTCCTGATATTTTCAAAAGTGGAATAATCTTCTTCTTTTTCATCCGAATATACTCCCTAATGATTGCCCAAAACCGGCAAAGACTTTACCAACATCGTTTTTCAAACTGTTTATTCCTAAAGAAATAGTTTTTCCAATATTATCAAAAGCTTTTTTAGCTTTCCCCGTTTCAATCCAATCATATACATGCTCTCCAAAACTCCCAATACCAGCTCCAATAACTGCGCCTAGTACGGATCCTGCACCAGGTATTAGTATCAAGGTTCCAAGAATGCCCCCAATATAAGCCCCCATAACTTTGCCACTAGCATCTATTATCGTATATGCAACTGTATTTCTAGTTGCTCTTTCAATATCATTATATTTACTCATTTGAGTATCATAATCAAAAGCTATAACTGCAATCGTACCAGCAATCCCTATACCTTTCCACATATTATTACTTCTTACAATTTCCACTGAATCTAATAAATCATCACTAACACTCTCTAATGTTTTAGCGTACCTAGTTGTACGAGAGAACGAATAATTAGAAACTGACTTAGACCCAAGTCTTATTGCTTTTACTTTAGTTGCTTTACCATATTCTTTGATGACACTTAATGTAGTGTTCCCTATAGAATGGGCATAGTCTATCTTCTCAGTCAATTTCTCCAATATTTGCTTCACCTTATTATCAGTTCCAACCTCAGTAAACCACTTTTTATTTATCCCCTCGGGTAACAAATATGAACCATCTGTCCTCACTCTCGTATTCTTTAACACTAATACACCCTGCATTGCCAGTTTCAATTCATCCAAACTATGACTGAATAATCCACTAGTTTGAGAATTGAAATTATGTAATTTTTTTAGCTTATTTTGTAATTGATCAATATCTTGTTGAAAGCTCTCTGACATACGTTCTAGATATCGTTGGACATTTAGCAATGTTTCGAGAATGCCGACGAACGGATTACTTTGTGCTTTGGACTGAACAAAAGCAGAAGTCGTGTCTACTGATGCTTTCATAACTCGCGTCGTCGCCAGTTGCTGGTTCAGTTTGTTCTCATCCAAGTATCCTTCCATTGCTACAATCTGATCCGAGACTTTATACCTTTGTAGCTCCTGTTCAATTTTTTCAATCGCATTCGTTGTTCGTGTAATTGTCGGAATGATCAATTCACTAAATAATCCTTTTCCTGCTGTATATGCTGCACCAGATAATTCGTTTCCGTTAACAGCTGACACGACTTTTTGACTTCCTCTCTTTAGTTGATTGATCGTTTCTTTACTACTAGCTAAGTTCTTCTTTAACGCTGACATAAATTCTGATGATTCCCCACTCAAATGTTCTCCTTTCTGCAAACAACTCTTCTCTTTCTACTTCTAATCCTTGTAAAGTTTTCCTGTACGAAAAATCAAGTTCTTCATGTGCCTGATGAAATTGTTGTTGAAATGTTTGTTGCTTTGCTTCATACTCCTTCTGCATCCAAATTGCATTGGTCATACCTTGTTGGATATCTTCATGATTCAATTCAGATAATTGGCGAAAACCTCTTTGAAGTTCTTTTTCTAATTGAAGGAGCTGGTTTTCTAACCTACGTTTCCCATTTACTAATTCGTCTTGTTGCTGTTCCACTTTCCAAATTTCTTTTTGATTCTCATAGATCATTTCATTGTCTATTGACATTCGTTCACCTTCTTAGATATTTGATGGTTGATTTCTTGCAACATTCTTTTTCCTAAACGATAGCTTTGCTCTTTAGATACTGGTCTTCTTAAACTAAATACGAATTTTTTCTGAATTATTTTCATATTTAAAACGATTAAAGCGATTTTTATTATTTCATAAAAAAATGAGCCCTTTGATCAAATAAAATAACTGATAAAATTAATTTTACACCTTCGACATATTTCCATTTTAATATAATAATCAATTGAAAAAATAAAATATATCATAAAACATCGTTTTAGTCTCATAATCGTTAAAATAACAAAAAAAGACCGCCATTTATTGACAGTCGATCTTGATATGGATAATTATTTCATTTGTGGTACGGAGCCCCAGTATTGATCCGAAATGCGCGATAAATTTGTTCAACGAGGATCAGGCGCATCAGTTGATGGGGGTAGGTCATTTTGCCGAAAGAGATTTGGGCATTGCTGCGTTGCATGACGTCATCGCTTAATCCTAACGAGCCACCGATGACAAAGACGAGCTGGCTTTTTCCTTGGATGCCTAATTGATCAATTTGCTTTGCAAAGGCTTCACTAGTAGGATTTTCGCCTTGGATCGCTAAAGCGTAGACAAATTCATGATCTTTGATTTTTGCGAGTATACGCTCGCCTTCTTTTTCTTTGACTTGGCGCATTTGAGCTTCGCTAAGATTTTCTGGTGCTTTTTCGTCAGGTACTTCTATTAGTTCGATTTTCCCGTAGGCTTTAAGTCGCTTAACGTACTCATTGCTTCCTTGAATCAGATATTTCTCTTTTAATTTTCCTACTGAGATGATTTTTATATTCATAATTATTTCCTTTCCTCATTCTTCCATGTCGATTTATTCCTTCCTTATTATAATTGAGGATGCTTATTCAAGAAAGTGATTTAAAAAAGTTTTCCCACATAGTTATACACATCTTCCACAGGTTTATCCACAGTTTATCGTGGTTTTATTACTTGTTTCATAAGTATTTCTTAAGCAAACATATGTTTCGCACAGATTTTTCCACTTTTCCCACAAGTTGTTGATAACTTTTATGGACAATTATACGCATTTTTTACAAATACTTTTCCACAATTTCTGTGTATAAGTTTGTATTTAATTTTTTCATCTGAAAACAATTATTTTTCCTAATGTTTTTCATAAAAAGTTCACAGTCTGGAAGTAGACTAAATCTAGTAAATAAGTCTATACTTAACTTATCTAGAAAATAATAAATGGAGGCAGATCACATGGACAGAAGAGATGTGACACCAAAAATGAAAAAAAGAAAATCTAATGGCATTTGGCGAAAGCTAGGTCTTGGCGTAGTTGGTGGCGTGATTGGCGGATTACTGACTTTCGGTATTTTTTATGCAGCAACTGGAGGTGGTAACTCAGTAACGACTTCTTCTAGCAGTGGGACACAAAATGCATCAGGCGAAACAGTTGTCGAAAATGTAAAAGTCAATGTAGATTCAGATATCACTTCTGCAGTAGATAAAGTACAAGGAGCAGTTGTTTCTGTTATCAACCTACAAAAACAAAGTTCATCATCTGACCCGTTTGGTTCATTATTTGGCCAACAACAAGAAAGTAGTGGCGAAGATGGCGAATTGCAAGCTTACAGTGAAGGTAGCGGTGTGATCTATAAAAAAGAGGGCGGTTCCGCTTATATCGTGACGAATAATCACGTGGTCGATGGACAACAAGGGTTAGAAGTTTTATTAAAAGATGGAACAAAAGTGAAAGCAGAATTAGTCGGTACAGATGCTTACACTGATTTAGCTGTGTTGAAAATCAGTGCTGACAAAGTCGACACTGTTGCTTCATTTGGCGATTCTGCTTCATTGAAAGTCGGCGAACCTGCGATTGCGATTGGTTCTCCTCTAGGTTCTCAATACGCGAATTCCGTAACATCAGGGATCATTTCTTCCTTGAATCGCCAAGTGACAAGTACCAATGAATCTAATGAAACGGTCAATATCAACGCGATTCAAACAGATGCAGCGATCAACCCGGGGAACTCTGGTGGTCCACTAGTTAATATCGAAGGACAAGTCATTGGTATCAATTCAAGTAAAATTGCATCGACTTCTGATTCTTCAAGTGTAAGTGTTGAAGGAATGGGCTTTGCGATTCCAAGTAATGATGTCGTAAATATCATCAATCAACTTGAAAAAGATGGAAAAGTAACACGCCCTGCACTGGGTATCACAATGACCGATCTTTCCGCCGTTTCTACACAACAACAGGAACAGATCTTGAAATTACCATCTTCTGTAACAAATGGCGTGATCATTCGTTCGGTTCAACCAGCAACGCCTGCGGAAAAAGCTGGCTTAGAACAATATGATGTCATCACAAAAATCGATGATACAGAAGTCTCATCTGGTGTTGAATTACAGTCTGTGCTTTATGGTAAAAAAGTTGGTGACACTGTGAAGATCACTTATTACCGTGGCGAAGAAGAAAAAACTGTAGATATCAAATTGACAATTGATAATACTGCATTAAATCAAGGAAATTCAAATAGTTCCAATGGCTCAAATAATTAATAAAAAAAGACGACTATCTCAGTGGAGGTAGTCGTCTTTTTTATTATTGCTAGTTTTTGAATGCTTCGCCAACTATCGCATCTTCAGGTAAAACTAAGATGCCTTTTTTCTCTGGGGCGTTAGGTACGTGAAGTTCCTTTGCAGAGCAAATCATTCCATCACTTTTGACCCCTCTTAATTCTCCAGGCCAAATCATCATACCGTCTGGCATCATTGCACCAGGTTTGGCAACGACTACTTTTTGACCTGCTTCGATATTTGGTGCGCCACAAACGATTTGTAAAACTTCACCACCATCTACTTCAGTTTCAGTTACAGATAAATGATCTGAATCTGGATGGGGTTCACAAGTTTTGACGTAACCAACAACGATTTTCGGCTGGTTGTCTTTTTCGAGTGTTTCTTCAAAGCCAGCTTCCTTGATCAAACGGTTCAATTCAGCTAGTTGTTCTTCTGAGATTGTTACTTGGCCGTTGCCTTCAATTGTTAGATAATCTGAGATATGGAAAAAGTTCCATGCAACGATTTGGCCAGATTCATCTTTGATCTGCGCAACATTCCATTTGCGAATAGCGGTATTTTCCGTCCCTTTATCGTCGGCTACGATCACCATTAGTGTGTCGCCCACATGTGCGCGATTATAAGCAAAAATCATTTTGTTTCCTCCAATATCATTTGTTGAAGTTGTTTTTTATTTATGGCAACTGAATACATCGTACTTTCGGGAAACCCCACATAGTCCAGCGCCAAACTCTCTTGCTTTATCTTAACAAAAAAAGGCGGTTCTTGCATGATAAATTCTCTTAGAAAAGCTTGCCGGAATAAAAAGAAAGCACGGATCACAAAAAAAGACGAGGAAACGAAATGCACCATCTTTCGTTTCCTCGTCTTTTTTGTTCAAGGATCTGCCTATTGAATCAAAAACTAGGCTTCTCTTGGTTCTGAAACGACTAAGACATCACACGGAGCTTGTCGAATCACATAGCTTGCCACACTACCAGTCATAAAACGTTCAACGGCATTTAACCCTGATTGACCAATCATGATCAAGTCGATTTGATATTTCTTTGGTAGTTTTACTGCCATAGATTCTCTGACCGAACCGTAAGCCACAATACCTTCTATTTTTTGGTAGTCAACGGATTTGCCGTAATTTTTACATTCTTCAATCAATTCTTTTGCTGATTCAGTCTGTTGATCGATCAAGGATTGGTCAATAGGCGTATACCCCATAAATTGATAAAATTGTTGGTCGATCACATTCGTCGCATATACTGTGCCTTCATTTCTACGAGCTACCTCAACGGCTTTTTTGAATGCAGCAAACGCTTGCTCGCTTCCGTCAATTCCAACTAATATTTTCTTATATGCTTGTTCCATTTTTCCCACTCCTCTCGTTTCTCACTGCTGAATCGTTTTTGTTAAAAATTGTTCGATTTCTTCTTTTGTTTTACGATCTTTATTGACCAGACGACCTAGCTCTTTCCCATCTTTGATGACAATAAAACTTGGAATACCGAAAATATTCCATTCTGCTGCTAAGTCGATATACGCATCACGATCCATTTCGACAAATGTCCAATCTGAAAAGCGACGCTCGATCTCTGGCATTTGTGGTTTGATGAAGCGACAATCACCACACCAATCGGCAGTAAAGAAAAAGATATGATTGCCTTTTTCAACATAACCGGCTACTTCTTCAAGACTTTTAGGAGTAATCATAGGTTTACACTTCTTTCTTATTCTATATTCTACTTAAATTATACACCTTTACAAAAAACTGACCAAACTATATCTAAAAAATAAAAAACGAGCAAAAGCGGATAGCCTTCACTCGTTGATTACTTATTTTCCGTAAACGATCGTATTCACCGTTGATTTATCTAAGCCCTTCAATGTTTGGATCAACATTTCTCTGGCTGCTTCAAAGTCACGGATACTAAACATCGTTTGATGCGTATGGATATAGCGCCCAACCACACCGATAACGGTACTTGGGATTCCTTCATTTTGTGTATGAGCAGCACCCGCGTCGGTACCACCTTTTGATACAAAGTATTGATATGGAATATTGTTTGTTTCAGCAATATCTAGTAAATATTCACGTAAACGTGGCAACATGATCAATCCTGGATCTTGGATACGCATCAAGGTGCCTTCTCCTAGATGACCAAATGTGCCTTTTTTCGTTACTGTATCATCTGCTGCAGAGCAGTCTACCGCAAAGAATAGATCAGGTTTGAATTTGTTCACTGAAGCTTTTGATCCACGTAAACCAACTTCTTCCTGGACGTTAGCGCCGGCGATCAGCGTATGACCTAATGTTTCTTTTTCTAGGGCTTCTAATGCTTCCAAGACCATCGTACAACCGTAACGGTTATCCCATGACTTACTGATAATATTTTTGCCGTTTGCTGTTTTGATCGTTTCCGCATAAGGTACGATCGTATCTCCTGGTAGGACACCAAAACTCATTGCTTCTTCTTTTGATTCAAAACCAGCATCAAATAAAATATCTGTTACTTCGACTGACTTTTGACCACTTGTACCACGTAATAAATGTGGAGGCACGGAAGAAGAAATACATGGGTAATTTTTCCCTGTTGATGTCTTCAATGTAAAGCGTTGAGCCGACACTACATAAGGATTCCAACCGCCTAGCGGAACCACTTTGAACAATCCGTTATCTTGGATTTGTGTCAACATAAAACCAACTTCATCCATGTGTGCTGCCACCATGACACGAGGGGCATCCGCTTCTTGGTGATGGCGCAATCCAAAGATCCCACCTAATCCATCTAATTGTAATTCATCAACTAGTGGCTCCATGTGTTGTTCCATGTACGCGCGGATATCTTGTTCAAAACCGCTTGTTCCTTGTAATTCTGTTAATTCTTTGATACGTTGAAATGTTTTTTCATCCATAATAATGATCGTCTATAATTCAGACTTGTCTCCTTTCAATCTCAGCTTTGATTTGTCTTAAAAAAATAGCATCTGGACAAATCTATCGTGATCATTATACCGTATTTTATTTCAAAACGGTTATTTATTTCAAAGAAAATCCGATAGTGTGGTAAAATAAAGCCAAAGAAACTTGTGTAATTGTAAAGGAGGGCAAGCAGTATGTATGAAGAAAGTGAACAGGCCTATTTCAAAGGTGGTTTAGCTGTCGGACTTGGTTTAGGATTATTAAGTGGCGTGGCAACTGCACTATGGTACAACCGTAACAAAACGATGTCCGCTGATGAAGTCTTAGCTACCATCAAAGAAGCATTTTTAGACGAAGGCTCGATTGAAGGCTCCTGGATCTCTTTTGAGAAAGAACCGACACGTAAATTTGCAATCCATTCAAAAGCTTATCGTGGTGGGATTTCTCGCATAGAAGATGGTGAAGTCGTCTATTATGAATTTTTAGCAGATGCCTATACTGGTACTGTTTTAGATATTTCTAGAAAAAAAGGAACAGATGCTTGATTTCATTTTTAAAAGATTCTCTTAGAAATAGGCTTTCCTATGGATAAGAGCTTCTTTTTTTGCGTAAAAACTGGTATAAACGTACATGATAGGTTATGCTTAGTTTAAACTTTTTCAATTTATTTAGGAGAGTGAAAAATGAATCACACAGAAAAAATTGCTGTCCTGATTCCTTGTTATAATGAAGAAGCAACGATTCCCACAGTCATTGCCGACTTTAAACGAGAGTTACCAGAAGCAGATATTTATGTATACGACAATAACTCAACGGATAACACCTACGACTTAGCAGTTGCCGCGGGTGCTATTGTAAAAAAAGAACCTCGTCAAGGTAAAGGAAATGTCATACGTCAAATGTTTTTTGACATTGATGCTGATTATTATTTGATGGTAGACGGAGATGATACATATCCAGCCGAAGCCGTACATGGACTTTTAGAAAAATTACGTTCTGGCGAAGCTGATATGGTTATTGGCGACCGTCTTTCTAATGGCACTTACTTTGAAGAAAATAAACGCGCCTTCCATGATTTTGGCAATAATTTAGTTAAAAATACGATCACTCGTTTATATAAAACAAAAATAAGAGACGTGATGACTGGCTATCGCGGATTTAATCGTATTTTTGTTAAAAGCTTCCCAATCATGAGTGCGGGATTCCAAATCGAAACGGAATTGACCATTCATGCCTTAGATAAAAAATTCAAATTAGTTGAGCTCCCTATTGATTACCGTGATCGCCCAGAAGGTAGCGAATCAAAATTGAATACCTTTTCTGATGGCTTCAAAGTCATTATGATGATTATTAAAATGTGTAAAGATTATAAACCTATCCTATTTTTCAATATCTGGACAGTCATTTTCTTTTTAGCTGGTCTGTTCACTGGGATTCCTGTCATTCGGGAGTTTATGTTGACGAGCTTTATTACTAAAGTCCCTTCAGCCATATTAAGTACAGGATTGATGATCCTAGCTTTACTTTCACTAGTTACCGGTATGATTTTAGATACGGTCGTTACAAATGCAAAGAAAGAGTACGAACTGAACCTCTATCATGTTTATCATGAGTATCATCAAAATAAAAAAGAAGAGAGATGATTTTATGCAATCATCCCTCTTCTTTTTTATCTTATCATTTATTTCTCTGATGCAATCGTCACAAACTTCACTTCGACATATTCTTCTACCCCAAAAGTTCCGTTCTCACGGCCAAATCCTGAATGTTTGACTCCCCCAAATGGCGTCGCAGAATTTGAGATGGCCGTGTCATTGACGCCAACCATGCCATATTGCAATTTATTGCTTACATTGTGGATCGTATGGATATTTGTCGCAAAGAAATACGATGCTAAACCAAAAATCGTATCATTGGCATCTTTGATTACTTGTTCTTCGTCTTCAAATGTAATGATTGGAATCACTGGTCCAAATGTTTCATTGTAGAAAATATCCATTTCCTTTTTTACACCATCTAATACTGTCGGTTCAAAGAAGAAGCCATTTGCATATTCTCCGTCCGTTAGACGATGACCGCCAGCCAAGATTTCTGCTCCTTTAGCTACTGCATCTTCTAGTTGTTCTTCAACTTTTTTTACGCCTTCTTCATTGATCAATGGCCCCGTAGTTGGATCGTCTAATCCATTTCCAACAGTCACTTCTCTGATTTTTTCCACAATCAATTTTGTTGCTTGTTCTTTGATTTCTTTATGGATAAAAATTCGATTTGGTGACGTACATACTTGTCCATTGTTGATAAATTTCGTTTTGATCAATGTATCGACTGCTAATTCTACATCAGCATCTGGAAAAATAATAAATGGCGCATGTCCACCTAGCTCCATGGAAACTTTTTTCAAGGTAGGTGCTGCTTGTTCATTTAGAATTTGTCCGACTTCTGTTGAGCCTGTGAATGTGATTTTTTGGATATCATTCGATTCAGATAAAATCTTCCCGATCGTTGAGGAATCACCCATGACGATATTTACAACGCCATCTGGAAAGCCAGCTTTGTGGAATAGTTCCATCAGCGCAAGTGCTGATAAAGGTGTTGATTTTGCTGGTTTTAAGATAACCGTACATCCTGCGGCGATTGCCGGTGAGATTTTACGAATGATCATATTAGAAGGAAAATTCCATGGTGTGATGGCACCGACGACACCAATTGGTTGTTTACGTGCTTGCCATTGTTTTCCTTCAGGTGAAGGAATGATTTCTCCCATGATTCGTTGACCTTGCGCTGCATTCCAGCGAAGGTTCTCGACATTTGTTTGGATTTCTGCCGTCGCTTGAGCAAGCGGTTTTCCTTGTTCCATCGTCATGATTTTTGCTAAACGTTCACTGTCTTCTTCTACAAGATCAGCTATTTTATTCATTAATTTTGCTCGTTCGCTTGGTGCTGTTCTTGACCAATCTTCGAAAGCCTTGTTGGCAGCCTTGATTGCTTCTTTTGTCTCTTTTTCGCCACCTTGTTGAACGCTTGCTAATGTTTCACCAGTTGCTGGATTGACGACATCAACTGTTCCTTCAGAGCCTTCAAGCCATTTGCCATTAATATAAAGATGAGTTTCTACTTGCGGTAAATCATATTTCCCCATAGTTTTCCTCCTCTATTCTTAATTACATAACAACCGTAACACTAATAAAGTCAAAGCTCAAACCATCTGTTTAGTATGAATCGATCCAACTTAGACCTACATCTTCAATTTTTTCGTTCTTTTGAAGAATAAATTGATCGTTCATTCAAAACCTTTGTTACAATGAAATAGAAGTATCACTATAATTTTATCCTACGACTAAAGGAGTGCTTTTATGGGACTATTTGATGGCTTGATGGGAAATGCTACCCAAAAAGATACAACCAATATCACAAGAGAAGTTCAAGAAATCCTGATTCCAATGGAACAGGTAGAGTTAGCGTTCAAATTAGTACGTGATTTGATTATTTTTACCGACCGTCGGATGATTATCGTCGATAAACAAGGAATGACCGGTAAAAAAAGCGAATATAAATCGATCCCTTACCGTTCGATTTCACGTTTTTCGATTGAAACAAGTGGGCATTTTGATTTAGATGCCGAATTGAAAATTTGGATCTCTAGCGCAGAATTACCCGCTGAATCGTTACAATTTAGAAAAGATAAGAATATCATCGCTGTACAACAGGCACTTGCAGCAGCTGTTTTATCTTAAACTTACGATCATCACAAAGAGCCTCCACATCCAAAACTTGAAGAATTTTGGGTGTGGAGGCTGATTGTGCATTGTTGACGACTTATGCAAAAACGCTTCTAGAGACTTAAAATTTTATAATACATAGCCTTCATTTTTTGATCTTTTGTTCTTTTTTCTTTAAAGTCCATTTTTTCTAGTTTAAGTTTCTTCATATTTTTCTCTTTGATTTTATTGATTTCTGTAAAAGAACGTTGTTTGATACCCTCGATTTTTTGTCTTCTTTTCTCTTTTAACTTTTCTAGATCTTTTTCTCTCATCACGCTCTCCTTTCTTTCGAAGAAGTTTGGTTTCTAAGATTCACTGTGACCATACAAATCTAGAAAGTAGTATCAATCGAACAGGATGGCGGGACGTCCAAGTCTCTTCTATTCATATTCTAGATTTTTGAAAATTTATCTCTCTTTATTTTTTTCGCTTTGCACAATAGTCTGAGAATCACCACTGTGTAATACTTCTTTACTATCTTTAGTTACTTCTTTATTTCTGTCGACTTCATTTAATGCTTGCTCTTTAACTGATGCTAATTTACGCTGTTTTCTTTCTCTAAGCCCTTCCAATGTTTCGTGTTCCATCGTAATTCCCCCCCTTTAATAATTATTCTATTGGATAAATGTCGAAAGAATGAACCAATTTTTTTTGAAAATAAAAAAAGTATTTCCTTCAAACTATAAAGTAAAAAATCCCGCCTAGATAGTCGCTTGTGAACATTCAGCAGACTAACTGTATTATTGATTCATCACTTAACTCTTCAAACAAATAAGAATATACAAAAAAAACTGCATGTATCCACTTGATCCAGCGAATACATGCAACTATCTATTTTGCTATTATTTACTCATCCTATCAGCCTTGCTCTTTTTGAAGAAATTCCTTGAACCAATAGAAGCTTTTTTTAGGTATGCGTTTCATATCACGTAGATCATGATTTCCTCTATTGACGTAAACCATCCCGTATCTTTTTTCCATATCACCTTTTGAGCTAGGTAGATCAATTAATCCCCAGCCAAGATAACCTAGTACTTCACAGCCGTCAATGCTCATTGCATCTTTCATTGCTTTAATATGTTGTTCATGGTAATAAATGCGGTAGTCGTCTTCAATAGGTGTATGGCCATCCCAATTTTCCTGCGTGCCTATCCCATTTTCAACGGGAAAAATCGGTAGATTGTATTTTTGATACATCTTGTTGATGATATCTCTAAAGCCAAGAGGATCAATTCCTAGATTCCAGTCATTCATCGAAACAAATGGATTTTCTACTTCACCATACGTCAAATAATAATTTGGTGCAACGTCTGCTGGAATATTTTTATGACTGATACTTCCTGTACAATAGTAACTGAACGCTAAATAATCACTTGTTAGTCTTCCGATTTCAGTAAGTTCTTCCTCTGTCATGTCTACATTCAAATACTGTTTTTCAAACGTCAAAACTTGTTTCGAATAACTACGCCCACAAAAAGCATCCAAAAGATTCTGGTTGATAAACTCATCCCATTCTCTCGCAATTAATACATCTTTGGGGTGATTTGTCGCAGGGTACATATTGGAATAGGCTAACATCCCACCGATTTGTCCATCTGTCGTTTCATGGATATAGTTGGCGATTTTGGCATGTGCGACCATGATATTATGCGCGATTTGATGAATGTTATCCGTTGTATTTTCAGTATTCAATGTTCCCCCGTATAATAGTGCCAACGGTGTTGAATACAAGTTTTGTTCATTGAAAGTTACCCAATACTTGACTTTATTCTTGTAACGATCCACCATTTTTTTCCCATATTCCACAAAAGCATCTACGACGTGTTTACTCATAAAACCATCGTAATTTTGTGCAAGATGGAGTGGCATATCAAAATGATAGAGACATAGCATGGGTTCAATATTCCGTTTTAGCATCGCATCGATATAATGATCATAAAATAAGAGACCCTCTTCATTGAATGCTCCATCACCTGTAGGATTGACACGTGACCAAGAAGTTTGAAAGCGATAAAAATTCATACCCATTTCTTGCATCAAATCAAGATCTTCTTCATATCTATGATAGCGATCAATCCCATGTTTCCAATCTGAAGTAGTTTCAGTCGCTTCACGAACGTCATAAACAGACAATCCTTTTCCGCCTTCCTTCCAAGCACCTTCAGTTTGCATACTTGAGGAGGAATCTCCCCAGAAAAAATTTTCCTTTACCATCTTATCATCCCAATCATCGTTCTATTTATCATTTGTCTATTTCCTTTTAGCAATCGTTTAAGAAAGACTCATCTCAGCATTAATACGAGCAACCCGTTCACTGATTTTCAAGAATGGAAGATAGAAGAAGACTAACGCAACGATAATAACTGCTTGAACAACAATTGCTCGCCAATCACCTGCTGTTGCTAAAAATCCACTTAAAAATGGTGGTGTCGTCCATGGAATTGGAACCACACATTGATTAACTAGTTCCATCGATGTTGCTAAATAGCCAATGGTCGTACCTACGATCGGTGATAATACAAAAGGAATGATCATCGGTAAGTTGAAGACGATCGGTAATCCAAAAATCACAGGTTCATTGATGTTGAAAATATTAGGGCCTAACGCCAACTTAGATAAATCTTTATATGCTTGATAGTGACTAAAAATCAATATTGCTATCACTAAAGCAATGGTCGAACCAGTTCCCCCCATCAAAGCGCCATATACTTGGTGGAACGCTGAGTTGATGATGTGAGGAGCAGCCTCACCATTCGCAGTAGCTGCCATATTCTCATTCATATTTACCATCAATAATGGATCTAGGATCGGACCAGTGATGACAGATTGGTGAATACCGAAAGAAAATAGTAAGTTGCCAAAACAAACTAAAAATAAGTAACCAATAAATGAAGTACCTACACCACGTAACGGTTCTTGGATGAATTGCTCAATGATTCTCATAAAATCATTTCCTGTTAGTTGGATCAAAAATGAAGCAAAGGCAAACAATGAAACGACAATGATCAATGGGAACATCGTGTTAAAAGATTTTCCTACTGCTGGCGGAACACTATCTCCTAAGTTGACTTGCAACTTTTTAGAACGTGTCAGACGAATGTATAGCTCTGTTGCCAATAATCCAGTAATGATTGCAGCAAATACTCCTTTTGAACCAATATTTCCGTAACTGATGACTCCACTGATTTCCACAGCCGTTTCCGCATTGATCGGTGTTGTCTCGATCATTGTTGGGAGTAACGTCAAAAATGCTGGAACAACAGCGATCACAACGCCGATTGGATTATCAAACCCTCTATTTTTTGACAAGAAATAGCCAATGGTGAGTACAAGAATAATCCCAGTGATATTAAGGGTCGAGTTCGTAATGATCGATCCCCAGTTTTGCCAAGATGCCATTGTGTCCGCGCTAATCATATTTTGGAACCAACCTGACGGATCTAACACTACCGAATTAATTAAAATAGCAATACCTGCTAAAATAAATAAAGGCATGATAGTAGCAAATGAATCACGCAGTGTTCTTAAATAAATTTGATTGCCGATTTTTTGAGCTGTTAAAACAAATCTTCCCATCAAAGCTTCCCTTTTTTTCTCATCCATTTATTTATGCCTCCTGAATTGTCTAAAGTTGTATATCAACTTCTAATACAGAATATCACCTGCAATAACTTTTGTAAATACATAATTAAAATTAGTATATACTTATTTGTCGACGAAAGAAAAAAGACCACACTTGATCGTGACAAGCACAGTCTTTTAAACATTATGATCTAATTGATGTCTGCTACTATTTTTCCTGACGTATAGGGATATCTTGTCTTAGATAGATCAAACGGCGTACCATCATCAAAAAAGACGATCTGATTGGTTTCCAAAATCGGGTCGCCTACCTCGATCTCAAACTCTTCACTATCTAAATGATTTGCCTTTGAAGCAATGATCACTCGACGGGCCGCACTAACCACATAACCTAACTCTTCTCTGATATAGTTATAGATGGACCCCTTTAAAATCTCTTCGTCCAAATTTTTGATGTACTTAAGAGGCATGATAGATGTCTCTATACTTCTCGCCTCTTCATTGACATATCTCACTCGTTTAATATCATAGACCGGATCAGTCGCCTTTATTTTCAATTCTTCAGACTCATAAGAAGTGGGAAAACGCACATCAAAGCGGATGATTTTACTAGTCACCGCCGTCCCTTCTTGAGCAGAAGTCCCAAATACGCTATTGATCTGGGTCACACTCTCATTGTCCTTTTTTATGTTGCTCCTAACATATGTCCCCGATCCCCGTCTTGTGTAAAGCAAAGATTCATCAATCAATAACTGTATCGCTTTTCTGACAGTTACTCGACTCGTATTATAGGTTTTTGCCAATGCTTCTTGGTTTGGTAATAGCTCGCCTTCTTTAAATTCACCCTCGATAATCTTATTTTTCAAAGAACGAGCAATTTCGATGTATTTAGGCATATTCATTTCACCCCCCAAAAATTTGTATACACTTATTATATTAATAGAATAACAAGAAAATGTAAATAACCTTTACAACTTTAACTAACAAATAAACAAATGACTAGTCAGGAAGACGTTTATTCATTTATTAACATATCCGCTTTTTGGAATCCAAAAAAAGCCTTCAGAGAAGCCCAATTCTCTGAAGGCCAGGTGTCACTCAAGTCTTTGTCATTTGTTGCCTAATGATTTTATCATGTTATATCTAAGATAGGCGTACAACTATTTCTGACTTTTGTAATGAATGTTGAAGTACGAATAAAGATGATTTACTTTGCCAAACGATAGATGGCATCTGCATAAATCGCTGTAGCACGGAATAAGTCATCTAGACTCATAAATTCATTTGCTTGGTGCATTGTATCTGTGTAGCCTGGAAACATTGCGCCATACGCAACACCGCGTTTTAATAAGCGTCCGTATGTGCCGCCACCGATGATTTGTTCGTAGCCTTTTTCGCCGGTATGATCTTCGTAGACTTGTAATAATGTTTCAACCAACGGATCATCCATTGGTACATAATGTGGTTCCATTACACGGGCACCACGAGTAACTGACGCATCTTCGTCTGCTACTGTTTTGTTCAGTTTGCTTTCTAATTCATCTGTGGTTGTGCCCTTAGGAAAACGGAAGTTCATGTTGATATAGTTATCGTCTTCTGAACCATTTTCTTTAAACGCAAACAACCCAGCGTTCATTGTTAGTTTACCCATTTTTTCGTCTTCGTGGGCAACGCCTAATTTCTCACCATAAAAGTCTTCATGGACGTAAGTAGCTGCCACATGGATGAATTGTTTAGCTGCACCAATAAATTCATAATCATCAAGGAAGCTCGCTAAGAAAGAGCCGGCATTGATCCCAGATTGTGGGCTTGCGCCATGTGCTCCTTTTCCGACTACGTTGATCGTAACAAATGTATGCTCTGCTTCGATCGAACCGTTGATTGGGTTTGCTTCAACAAATTCATAAAATGCCTTTTCTAAAGCAACTGCTGCATCTGCGCTTGGTACTTCGATTTTTGCAATCGCTGTTCCTGGCACCATGTTTTCACGTAAACCTGACGTAAATGATTTCAATACATAGTCACCGGCATTATCGCCTTTAAAACGGAATGCGAAAGAAACATTGCCTTTTTCTCCGTTGATGATCGGAAATTCCGCATCTGGTGAGAAACCGAAATCAGGTTCTTCTTCATGTTCAAAGTAGTAAGCCATATCTGCCCAACCACTTTCTTCGTCACTACCTACGACAAAGCGAACTTTTTTCGATAATTCTAAATCTAGGTCTTTGATGATTTTCATCGCATAATAGGCAGCCATACTTGGTCCTTTGTCATCACTTGACCCACGAGCAAAGATTTTTCCGTCTTTGATCACTGGTTCGTAAGGATCAGTATCCCAACCATCGCCAGCAGGCACAACATCCATATGCCCAAAAATCCCTAAGGTTTCGTCTCCTTCACCTAGATCGATGTGTCCTGCGTAATTGTCCACGTTTTTTACAACGAAGCCATCACGTTCACCATAAGCAAGCATGTGTTTCAATGCGTCACGAGGCCCAGGTCCAAATGGTGCATCTGCAGTTGCTTTTGAATCATCACGTTCACTGCTTACGCGTAAAAGATTTTTTAAGTCTTCAAGCAAGTCTTCTTTACGTGCTTCGACTTCTTTTTGCCAATTGATTGTCATAAAGTTACTCCTCCACTCATTCAGTCTACGAGTTCATCATAACATAAATCAGACAAATTGTTTAAAAAATCAGACAACGGATAAACGAAACAGTTTTTTCCCTAAATATTATGGGCTATAATGAAAAAAAGGAGGTTTTCTCATGGAATTAAATGAACGATTACTCCAACAAGTGATTACTCCTCGTCCTGTGGAATCCCATAAAGGTACGTTTGGAAAAGTCGTACTGATTGGCGGAAATGAACAGTTTGGCGGTGCGATCATCATGAGCGCTTTAGCAGCTGTCCATAGTGGGGCTGGCTTGACAACTGTTGTAACAGATCCTAATAATCACGTGACCGTCCATAGTCATTTACCAGAGGCAATGGTAGGGGATTGGACAAATAAAGAAACATGGCATTCGGCTTTTGAAGATGCCGATGTCTTACTGATTGGTCCGGGATTAGGGACCAACCAACAAAGCCTTGAACTTCTGCAATTTGTCCTGACAAATCAAACAGAAAAACAATGGTTAGTCATTGATGGTTCTGCTTTGACACTGCTCGCTACGTATTCGCTGGAGCTTCCTTATCCAGAGCATACCGTTCTCACACCCCATCAAATGGAATGGCAACGCGTCAGTGGATTGCGTTTAGATGAGCAATCTGAAGAGAATAATCAGCAGAAGCAACAAGAATTAGGGGCATCTCTGGTTTTAAAAAGTCATCAAACAACGATCTATGGGCAAAATGGCATCTATTACAATACAGCAGGTTCACCAGCTATGGCAACAGGTGGTATGGGGGATACGTTAGCTGGCATGATTGCTGGTTTTTTAGCTCAGTTTCCAAAAAATGACCAAACGATCAGTGCCGCTGTCTATTTGCATAGCTTTATCGGCGATCAATTAGCAAAAGAGCAGTATGTCGTTTTACCGACTCAAATCAGTCAGTACATCCCAAAATGGATGCATTATTTTAGTCAAAGATAAGAAGGAGCATAACAATGGAAAAATATACCGGCTACCTTAGAGAGCCTTTTTATTATGAAACCGATCAAATGGGTATCATTCACCACAGCAACTATATCCGCTGGTTCGAAGAAGCACGTGTTGCCTTGTTAGAACACTTGGATTTTAGTTACAAGAAAATCGAAGAACAAGGCATCATCATCCCTGTACTAGGCGTAAGTTGCGAATACAAAGAGATGATCCGTTATGGGGACAAAATCTTGATCCAACCGATTATCGAAAGCTACACAGGCACACGCTTGAATTTCCGTTATGAGATCTACGACACAGAAGATCAGCGTTTACGGACGACCGGTACAAGCCAGCACTGTTTCTTACTTGCAGAAAATCAACGTTTAGTCAAACTAAGCCGTGTCAATCCTAGCTTGGATAGTCTGTTTAAAACTTATGCAAACATCGACGCAGCCCCTGATTCTGCAACAGAAATAAAATAAAATAAAAAATAAGTGTTTATTCTTGCCTTTTAACCCCCGATTTGTATAATGGAAAGAAAAAAAGCAGGTGATTATGATGTATGTCGTGAAAGTACTACACGGTTATATTGATAAAACTGGCTGTCGCACACGTGAAAAAAACCCGGAAAACTTGCTTGTCTTCAAAGACAAAAAAGAATCAGAAACCTTTGCCAATCAAATCGGTGGTCGTGTCAAACAACTGCAGGAAGTTCGCCCAGATTGACTGTTGCTTTCGTGAAAGGATGAGATGTTCGCACTATGGATATGTATTGAAAAGAGTCGACAAACCAATTGTTTGCGGCTCTATTTTTGTGTTTCCGTTCGCTGTTCCTATTGCTTCCTCCCTTATTCTGTTCCTAGTAAAGGATATGCTATACTGGATATAACTTTTTGAAAGGGGTGTTCTATGGGGAACAATTTGCAACAACAAGCATACGAAGCTATCAGACAACAAATCATCTATTCTGAATTAGCTCCAGGGAGTAAGATTTCCGACAGAATCTTAGAAGAACAACTAACGATTGGACGCACGCCAATTCGAGAAGCATTGATCCAACTTAGAAATCAGGAATTGATCAAAACAATTCCTCAATCCGGTACATATATCTCAAAAATCGACATACGTTCCGCAGACTTGTCACGTTACATGCGAGAAAAATTAGAACAACCGATTTTACAAGAGTGCAGTGCTAAAATGAACGATACCGCTCATCAACGCTTGGAGATGATTTTAGAACAGACGGATCAAGCCATCTTGGCACAAGACAAAAAAACCTTCTTTCTTTTGGATAAAGCCTTTCACCAAATGTGTTACAAAGTTGCGGGGAAAGAAGAAATATGGACTTGGCTTGAAAGCTATAGCACTCACTTAGATCGTTTCCGTTGGTTGCGTTTGACGATTTCTGAATTAGATTGGGGCCGTGTATTAGATGAACATCAAATCTTATTGAGAGCCATGAAAGAACACGCACTTGATGAAGTGGGATTTCTTTGTAACCTCCACCTCCATATGATCATTGAGGAACAAGAACAAGTGATCCTTCATTATCCGAATTATTTTGAAGCATCCTCTGAAGGATGATTCAAAAGAGGCGTAACGCTCCGCAATTTTTAGGAACGTTTGCGCCTTCTTTTGCCTTATTCAAATAGATTTACAATGACTGAACAAGTCGCTCACAGAGTAGAGGATCATACGGCCAAATCATAGCGACTTCTAACACATATGGTGAAAATCCTACGTTATTCAACTTCTCCGAAAAGCTCATCGCTGCAATCTCACTCAATGTTCGGATCTTAGACTGATGGCGATACCCAAAAAATCGCCATAGTTCTACAGTTTTCTGTTGGGTATACAATGTAGGATCGCATGTTTCAAGATGATGATACAATTCATGTGCTAAAATCAAAGAAGTCACTTGTTCCAGTGGGAGAGCAGTGATCTTTTCCTGTTCAAACTTCTGGATTGGTTCTGTCATTAAACAGATCCCCGTTGTTTCATCGTAAGTGGCGAGTGTCAAACGATCATTCCGCCATGCTGTTTCTCCATAGGAGATAGCGACATTTAACGTACGACAAAGCGCATGAATATTTCTTGTATGGTACTTTCGATAAATCAGTTCTGCTAACCTTTCTCCACATTGTCTCGCCAGTTCTCCCCATGCTCGTTGCTCAGAAAGTGAGAGTTTCCCTACTAAAATCTCTCGTTTAAATTGATAATCACACCACTGTTTATCAGAAATCGTCATTAATTTTGAAATCAACTCATCTAGTTTACTTTTGCTTGATATTTCCCGCAATCACGATCACTTCTTCCGCTGGTTCCAACATCGCGATTTCTAACTCCATCAAGAGTTGTAGTTGTTCAAATTCTGTCGCTGAAAAATCTGCGACACGCGCGCCGATACATAGATAAAATTCCGGTCGAGCAATCAGCTCCGTCTGATAGACCGCAAGTTCTTCCCATAATTGTTGGACAGCGGAGAGATACTGTTCAGCTGTAGTTTTCAGACATTTTGCATACCCTCTTTGAACTTTGATGAATCCTTTTTGGTCGATGATCCGTAATGCGCCGATTGAATGTTCTGGACTATTTTCCCCAACCACATAGAAGTAGTCAGTATTCGCTAATAAACGAACATCTTTGAGGGACATCCGTAAATCTTCTGCAGCTAATGTCAACGCCTCTGTTTCACTGATCTGCTTTGTTAAATCAGTCGCTTTGACTTCCGTTGAACCTGTAGCAATTGCCGTCACTTTCGATGTCTGTGGATCAATTTCAACATGGACCTCAATCGATTCTGGTGTAGCGCCAGATTCGATTGCTTTATTCATCGCTTCATTTTTCAATCCTCGAATATCTTCTTTACTTGGAGAAGGAATGATTCGTTCAACCACATCTCTCACCATCGCTAATGCCACACCGATAGATGAGATCACTTCCGCATTTTCTGGTATTGAATACTTAACACCCATTTTCTGACTAAAATAAGTAATCAAGGACGCTGCTCCATCGCCTACCCCAACCAAGGAGATTTGCTCTTTTTCCAATTGATATTTTTCTGCCAGTTCCAAAATCACTGGTTCGATTTTGGCATAAGCTTTTGCCATGATCTGCTCAGCGATATCTTCCACAGAAGTCTGACAATAAGCTGCTAAAGCTTCCATGGCTTTTCTTGCGGCTTGTGGATCACCATAAGAAAAGTGTTCTTCTTGGACAAGCCCAAGAACATTCGCTGCACATGTATTGGTAATAGTGACCTCTTTTCCGTCTGCCAAAATCACTTTGACATAATCAGCCGGATCTCCCTCAATGGGTGAGAAAAAAACGATTTTCGGTTGATCGATTTTTTCAATCGGTGTGAATACAGCATAATCCAATCCAGCAATATGGGCTGAACGTGGTCCCACATCAAGGATCCCTGTGCGATCTGCCCGAACCATTGAACCACCGGCCACACCTAAGACACGAACATCTAACGATGAAATATAGGTCGCATGACCGCCGACCACTGAGTAATCGATGGCTGGACGCCCATTCCTGATAACACCAATATTAGTCGTTGTCCCTCCAACTTCAAAATACACACCATTCGAGGCACGTAAATACATCAAAGAACCCATGACAGAGGCAGCTGGACCTGAAAGCATCGTTAATACTGGTCGCTTCTTCATTTCAGCAATTTCCATTACACCACCATCACCACGCATGATCATCAAAGAAACATTGACACCGGCAGTTCGAACGGAACGTTCAGTTGATGTCGCTGTTTCTAACATTTTAGGTAAAATCGAGGCATTGATCGCTGCCGTTCGTGTTCGTCTCGTCAAACCATAAAGCTTTGTGATTTCAGAAGCCATCGTTGTTGGTATCCCTTGTTCCGAAGCAAGTGAATAGATGACTTGTTCTGGTTCACTATTATCTACGCCAAAAGCCATGGAAGAAACTAAAACTTCTGCCTGTTCTTTTTTAAGTGTAGCAATCGTCTCTAACACTCGTTCATTTGTCAATTGTTTGATTGGCAAGAACACATTTGCAATGTCTATTTTTCGATTATTCCCTAAATCAATCGGTGCTAATCGAGTTTGTCTTTTTGCCAAAAAACCTTCGAACCCGCCCTTTGCCATTCCGATCACTCCTACTTTTGCCACATCTCCTTCAATCAAGGCATTCGTTGCTTGAGTTGTAGAATGCGCGACAAAAACAACATCCTCGGGGCTGATCTGATTTTCTTGCAAACAATTTTGGAACGATTGTACGACCCCTGCAGCTACACCCTCTGGATGGTGATGCGTTGTTTTAACAGATGATTTACCGATGACTTCATGTGTCGCATTGTCGATTGCGACTGCTTTTGTATGGGTACCGCCTACATCAATGCCCATTCTTACTGCACGCTTCATTTTGCATCCTCCAAATTTTTTACTTTCTATACCTATCAAAAATTACCATAAAGGATCAACGTCAAGATACAGACGATCACACCGATCGCCCACCCTGTCGGAATCGATTTTTTCATGAATTCACGAGAGGAAACCTTTGTATACCCTAATCCCCATGCAATCCAGGATTGAGTGATATCTAAATGCTGTGGCGCAATGGTCGTCGTCGCAAATAACGGAAATAAGAAGGCCACAGGCATTGTCGGATTGACTGCTAAAACTACTGCTAAAATCGCTGATCCCGAACCGACTAGACTCAACGGACCACGGAAAAAACCTAGAGGCGTCAACAATGCAAAGGCAAGTGCCAACACAAAAGGTGTCTGGGGAATAAAGTCTCCCAAAATCGCAGAGAAATAAGAAGAAGCATATACCGCCGAATTATTGAACATCGCTAAAGTCATCAAAAAGCCAACCATCGGTGCTACATCTGTTGCTCCATCTGTAAATAATTTAGCGAATTGCCGACAGATCTCCTTGTATCCACCACGTAATTTCCCAGTAAATAGCAACGCCCAGATCCCTGCCAACATGAAACCAAGAATAATCGGAATTTCTAATAACACCACTCCCAACACAGGAATAACGACTGCCAACCAAGAAATCATTGGCGCTTCCCCACCTTCTCGTGGAAGTTCAGCTGCCATTGCATAGCGTTTCTTCGGGTTCATTGATATATTAGCTACAAGCAAAACGATTACTAAACTTACGATCATGCCAATCATTCCGATTTGAAAGTAATCATTGTATGTATAATTTTCAGCCGCAGAATTAAACCCTGCATAGATCGTTTGGTATTGCTTGAAATTGACAATATTTGCAAAGATCCCTGCCATAATCGAACCCATGAATGCAAATAGAGCAACAGGTGCAGCAATTCCTAACGACATCAAAATCGGTAAAACGATCACGGCAATTGAAATCACTGGGCCGATCCCGGTCATCGACATAAAAATAATTGACGTTACAAGACATAAAAGGCTCATCGTGATCCGCGGTTTATCACCGCCAAGCTCTACCACTTTTCGAATCAATGTAGCCGCTATCCCACTATCTACCAATACTCGACCAAAAAAAGCACCAAAGAATACATTCACTAAAATCGATTTCGCATATTCCGCTGGACCAGTAGCATATACATGGGTCAACACATCAATGACTGACTGTCCTTCCATTGCGGCATTCGGTGAGAAAAAATTACCAATCAGCGCCAATCCCATCCAAATCGTCGCCATGATCGCTAAACCAACCATCAAATTAAGTCCTTTGACACAATACCAAACCATAAAAAAGAACGACAAAATCAACAACATGCCAATAATCATTTCGCTCATAGACTCACTCAATTCTATTTCATCCCACTGATATATCAGTTGCTTCATTTTACCCTACAAAGAAACCGCGTTCATTAAATATCAACGACAGAATAAGTACATATGATTAAAAAAGATTCATTACGAGCTACTGAAATGTTTTTTGAAAAAACATTTCAGTCAGATAACTATATACAAAGATTCATTATCTAAGACAAAAAATGAGCTATGGTCACCTTTCTTTTCAAAAAAATATCATGTACTTTATCTATTTGGTTATTTCAATTTATTTGTACATAACAGAAATTTTATTGAAGTTTGTTAGATATAAAAAAACACATCCAGAAAACCTGGATGTGTTTAGCTATTCTAGCGCTTATTTAGCTAAAGCATCTTTTGCTTGGTCAGCTAATGCAGTAAATGCTGCTGCATCATGGACAGCCAAGTCAGCTAACATTTTGCGGTTGATGTCGATTTCAGCTAATTTCAAACCGTGCATCAATTTTGAGTAGCTTAAGCCATTCATACGAGCCGCTGCGTTGATACGAGCGATCCACAATTTGCGGAAGTCGCGTTTCTTTTGACGACGATCGCGATATGCGTAGTTGTATGAATTCATTACTTGTTCTTTTGCTGTTTTAAATAAAGTGTGTTTTGAACCGTAGTAACCTTTTGCTAATTTCAGCATTTTTTTGCGACGTTTACGAGTTACTGTTCCACCTTTTACACGTGCCATGTATAATTCCTCCTAATAAAAATAAATCTTTAAATTTCAATTATTTTACGTTCTTATTTCATTTTTGCTAGTTGTTGACGAATACGTTTGAAATCGCCACTAGAAACCATGCGCGCTTTACGTAATTGACGGCGTTGTTTTTTAGTTTTGCCGTGGAAACGGTGACTTGTAAACGCACGGAAGCGTTTCAATCCGCCTTTACCAGTACGTTTGAAACGTTTTGCTGATCCGCGGTGTGTTTTTTGTTTTGGCATGACTATATTTCCTCCTCAAAATCTTTCGTTATCCGACTATTGACTGTCCAACAATCAGTTAGTCATTCAAATTACTTACTGTCGTTTTTCGGTGCCAGCGTCAAGAACATGCTGCGTCCGTCCATTTTCGCTTTTTGTTCCACTGTTGCAATATCAGCAGTTTCTTCAGCTAAGCGATCCAAGACTTTTTGACCAATTTCTTTGTGGGTAATGGCACGGCCTTTGAAACGGATAGAAGCTTTCACTTTATCGCCTTTCTCTAAGAACTTACGTGCATTACGAAGTTTTGTATTGAAGTCATTCAAATCAATCGTTGGACTTAAACGAACTTCTTTTACATTGATCACTTTTTGTTTTTTACGCGCTTCGCGGTCTTTCTTTTGTTGCTCGAAACGGTATTTTCCGTAGTCCATGATTCGCGCTACTGGTGGTTTCGCACCTGGAGCAACTAACACAAGATCCAAGTTTGATTGTTCTGCAATTTGCAATGCTTCTGCTTTTGACTTAACTCCTAATTGCTCACCATCTGAACCGATCAATCGTAATTCACGTGCACGAATGCCGTCGTTAACCATCATATCCTTTGCTATGGTCATTCACCTCCAAATATTATGAGAGAAAGAAAAGCTTACCGAATGAACGGCAATAAAAAAACGAGTTCTTTTGATAGAACCCGCACGTACTCCACCTATACTACATATAGATGAAAACTATCTAGCCCAGTGACTGTATCAACTAAGGCGAGAAGCGGGTGCTTCTGCTTTTATTTCTCAACTTAATTATCATACCAAATCTATTTATTTTTGTCAATCATTTCTTCACTTTTTTCTATTTAATCGTAGCAGTTCTTCTTCTAATACAGCTCAGCAATTAGATATTTTTGTTACTTCCCTTATCACCAATCGAATCTGTCACCCTTCTGCTACTACCTCATTTACGTTTTATATAATTTCACTTCTTTTATTTTAAGATAACTAAAATAGAATCTGAACAAAATCATTCAATTCTTAATCCCAAGAAATATTTTTTTATAAAAAAATGTTCTCATTTTCCAAATATGGTACCTAAATCCTTAAAAAAACAACGTTATAACAAATCATACTATTTATGTTTCTATCATTTTTTTACCTACACATCGGTATAAACTGATTCGTAACTATTCATTTTATTTGATAATCTTAATTCCAGATAACACAAAAGAGAGATAATTACGAAATTCGTTTTTTATTATGCGTTATCTAAATCTTATTTACATATGGAGGAAAAAATGAAAAAACAAATTTTTGGTACAGTTTTATGCTCGGGGATTTTATTTGGAGCAAGCTTAACGATTGGGGAACAAGACGCTTCTGCTCACGGTTATGTCGAATCACCGATCAGTCGTGCGTATCAAGGACACTTAGACCGTAATGTTAATTTATCCGCTGCAGCAGCAAAATATGGTCCAGTGATTTATGAACCACAATCATTAGAAACTGCTAAAGGCTTCCCAGCAGCTGGCCCTGCTGACGGACGCATCGCTTCTGCAAATGGTGCAGTTGGAGGAAGCTTCTTACTAGATAACCAAACAGAAACGATGTGGACAAAACAAAACTTAGATACTGGTGTGAATACATTCAGATGGCGTTATACACAATCTCACCGTACCACTAAATGGCATTATTATATTACTAAAGTAGGTTGGAACCCAAATGAGCCCTTAAAACGTAGCGATTTGGAATTATTAGCAACTATCGATCATCACGGGGCACAAGCTTCGACTAATCCATCGCATTCAGTGAATATACCAAAGGATCGGCTTGGTTACCATGTCGTTCTAGCTGTTTGGGATATCCATGACACAGGCGCTGCATTCTATCAAGTAGTCGACGTCAACTTGAAAGGTGATTCAGCAATTCCAGTAGCACCAACAGCACCACAAAACGTTCGTGCGACGAATGTGACTTCTTCAACTGTCCAATTAGCTTGGAACAGCCAAGCGAATACTGCCTCTTACAACGTTTACCGTGATGGCGTATTGCTTGGAAACACAACAACACCAGATTTCAGTGATACAAACTTAACTGCGGATACATCTTATAATTATGAAATCGAAGCAGTTGGACAAACTGGCTTAGTCTCTGCTAAAACAGCTTTGACAGTAAAAACTACAACAGAAAATACACAAGAAAAACCAACTACACCAACTCACTTACACTCGATGGGTCAAACAAGTTCAAGTGTTTCATTGATGTGGGGCGCTTCTACTCATTCAAAAGGAATCAAACAATACAACATCTACCGTAACAATCAATTGATTGGTTCAACAAAAGAAACAGAATACGAAGTGTCTGGATTAGCTGCAAACACTACCTACTCATTCGTGGTTCGCGCAGTCAGCAATACGGATGAACTATCTGATGCAAGCAATGCGTTATCTATTACGACAGATCGCGATGACAATGGCGGTGACGGGGGTGGTGAAGTCACTCCAGGACGTCAATGGACAGTAGGAAGCTTATTCGCACCGGTTTCTTATACAGCCGGTGAAGAAGTTGTTCACAACGGTGTGACATATATCACTTGGCAATCTCACTTGAACTATGGTGATACAAACTGGGCGCCAGGAATTGCCCATGCCTTATTCTATCCTAAATAAAATAAACCTTATCAACGTAATTAAAACGATAATATAGAAAACATTCCACGTAAACAAAACCCTATAAAAATGAGGCTAGAACAACTTTCTTTGCCTCAAAAATAAGCCAGCACCTGTAACATTCGAGACGAATATTACAGGTGCTATTTTTTTCAAAGCGCTTATCCATTATCACAGATTGCAAAATACATTCCCTCCCACTTCGTATCCCGTTCCTTCTATAAATAGATAAAATAGATAGAATTGCTTGAGAGGTGGTATTTAGTCCTCTCGAAACTCTTGAATCCAAATAAACGATATTCTAATTTGACTTTTTTCGATAATAAGACCGAACGCTCCTATCACAATCTCAGACCAAAAAATTGATGGTCAAATCCATAAAAAAGGAATAAAACAGCCAATAAAAAGATATATTTTAAAAATAAGCAAACGTTAAAAATAACTACAAACGCTACTTCAACCTTTCTCAATTAGAATCAAATTTTATCTTTTTATTTTTCCCTGTTATTTATTATGCAAAATAAATAACTAATAACAAATAAAAAAGACAACAAAAACGCCTTTAAAACAATATTTATTCATGTTTTGGATAAAAATACCATCATTTGAAGTCAAGACCCAATTTTACCTAATGTTCGGTATAAACAGATTATTCAATAGTGCAATTCTCTGATAATATTAAATACAGATAACAACGAGGCACATCGAACGAGTCATACTCATCGACCTTATTAGTTATCTAAAATATCATTTTATCTATGGAGGGAAACATGAAAAAACAAATTTTAGCAACAGTTCTATGCTCTAGCGTTTTATTAGGAGTAGGTTTATCTATCGGAGGACAAGACGCTTCAGCTCACGGTTATGTGCAGTCACCGATCAGTCGTTCATACCAAGGTTCCTTAGACCGTAATGTGAACCATAATACAGCATTAGCAAAATACGGTCCAGTGATTTATGAACCACAATCATTAGAAGCATTAAAAGGTTTTCCGCAAGCTGGCCCTGCTGACGGACGCATCGCTTCTGCAAACGGTGCTGTTGGAAACAACTTCAACTTAGACCGTCAAACTTCGACCATGTGGACAAAACAAGATTTGAACACAGGTCCTAATACATTTACTTGGCGTTATACCGCGACTCACCCTACAACTAAATGGCATTACTATATCACAAAAGCAGATTGGAATCCAAACGATCAATTAGATCGTAGCGATTTTGAATTGTTAACAACGATCAACCATGGTGGGGCTCAAGCTTCAACAAATCCATCACACTTAGTGAACATCCCTAATGACCGTCTTGGTTACCATGTTGTTCTAGCTGTTTGGGATGTAGATGATACAGCAATGGCATTCTACCAAGTAATCGATGTGAACTTGAAAGGTGATTCAGCAATTCCAGTAGCACCAACAGCACCACGTAACGTTCGTACTACTAATGTAACTTCTTCAACAACTCAATTGACTTGGGATGGACAAGCAAATGCTTCATCATTCAACGTTTACCGTGATGGTCAATTATTAGGAAACACAGCTTCACCAGATTTCAGCGATCAAAACCTAACTGCAGAAACTACATATAAATATGAAATCGAAGCAGTTGGACAAACAGGGCTAGTTTCTGAAAGAACAGCTTTATCTGTTACAACTTTATCTGAAACTACAGAAGAAAAACCAACTGCACCTAGCCACTTACACTCAATGGGTCAGACAAGTTCTAGCGTTTCATTGATGTGGGGAGCTTCTACTCACTCAAAAGGAATCAAAGAATACGAAATCTTGCGTGATGGCCAAGTAATTGGTTCAACAACTGAAACTGTTTTTGAAGTAGAAGGCTTAAAAGCTGAGACACAATACTCATTTGTAGTACGCGCAATCAGCAATGAAGGCGATGTTTCAGATGCAAGTAACACATTAACAATCACAACTGATCGCGATGAAAATGGCGGCGGTGACGAAAATGGTGGCGATGGCGGAAACGGCGGCGGTGAAGTCGTTACTGGACGTCAATGGACAGTAGGTAGCTTCTTCTCACCTGTTTCTTATACAGCCGGTGAAGAAGTTGTCCACAATGGTGTGACTTATATTACTTGGCAGTCTCACTTGAACTACGGTGATACAAACTGGGCACCAGGAATTGCTCACTCATTATTCTACCCTAAATAAATCAACACACTACCCTTTGTTCAACTAAACAACGATTGAAATAAGCAAGAGGCAACCACTCATTTGTGGTTGCCTCTTTTTTGTGATTTTTTATCTGGACAATTCAAAGTTCCCAAAGTTCCACTTAAATCAGAACATTTTTTATACGCTGATTTCTTCGCGAATCTCCATTAGTTTTTCTTCAATCATTTGTAACACTTGTACTCTAGCTGCTTCATCTTCCACAAAGTTCAAGCAGTCACCGTCGATTTGGATCTTAGGACTTTCATCGTAAGCTTCATACCATTCATCATAACGGCGATTCAATTCTTGATAATACTCATAGAGACTAGGGTCAAAAGAAAGTTGTTCATATGCCCGCCCTCTTTTTTCGATCCGTTCTAACATGGTTGAAAAAGATACGCGAATATGAACCAATAGATCGGGATGTTTTTTCGATGCCGCATAGGGCAATTCTTCCATCATGTTCGCCAATAATTCATCGTAGACTTGGACTTCTGTCGCTGTCGCTCGACCAAGATCTGCATTTAAATGAAATAATAATGAATCTTCATAGATCGAACGATCTAACACATTGTTATCCTCTTGCATCGCTTGCTTGATACTTGCAAATCGCTTATTCAAAAAATAAATTTGCAATAAAAACGCATATTGTTCAGGGTTTGCATAAAACAAAGGCAATACTTCGTTGTCATCGATTGATTCGTAAAATGCCTGACTCTTAAAATGATCAGCAATCATTTTTGTTAAGCTTGATTTCCCTGCTCCTATCGTTCCTGCTAAAACAATCACACTCATTTCCCTCCAACTCACTTCTCCCACTAAATACAGTGTTTTTTTCTCATGTTTCTAAATATAACCCCAATATCTTGTGGTGTCAAACGAAATCGACAAGATTCTTTCCTATGAAAAATCAAAATTTTATTAAGAAAATCACGTTTTTTGTCGAGAAATCGTATTCTTTATTTTACTTCTTGACTGGTTTTAGTAAAATAAAGAAGGACTGTTTTTTTGGACAAACATTGCGCACATAGTAATAGGCGCTTTATTTTTTGTTAAAAAGCTACTCTTAGAGGAAAAGAAGGAGTTGTATTATGGCAATTCATGGCCAAGGGGAATCGAGTGGAAAACTGATTTTAATGGGTGAGCATGCTGTCGTTTACGGCGAGCCTGCCATTGCCTTTCCGTTTTATGCAACAAAAGTAACAGCTACACTTGAAGCACTCCAATCATTCAATAAAGATCAACTTATTTCTTCCTACTATATAGGAAATTTACATGATGCACCACATGCGTTGAATAATATCAAACAGCTGATTGCTGGTCTGAAAACTCACTACCATGTGCAAGACACCTTGCGTTTAACGATTGAGAGCACCATCCCTGCAGAACGTGGGATGGGTTCCAGTGCAGCCGTAGCCACCGCGATCACACGAGCTTTTTATTCCGCCTATGAGTTGCCATTATCACGAGAACAATTATTGGCACATGTGCAAGTTTCTGAAAAAATCGCACATGGAAACCCCAGTGGAATCGATGCTGCCGCAACAAGTGGATTTGAACCGATTTATTTTACAAAAGGCCATCCTTTTGATTATTTTGCGTTGAATATTGATGCTTTCTTGATTGTCGCTGATACGGGAATCAAAGGACAAACACGTGCAGCAGTGAAAGATGTCGCACACCTTTTTGAGAAAGATGCGCAGAAAACTGGACAAAAAATCCAACAACTAGGATACTTGACGAAACAAGCTAAAAAAGCAATTATCGACAATTCGCCAGAAAAGTTAGCTGAAGCAATGAATGATGCCCAGCGCATTCTAAAAAGTTTGACGATCAGTAATGACTTTTTAGATACTCTGATCGCTACCGCACGTGCTGCTGGCGCTTTAGGAGCAAAATTGACCGGTGGCGGACGTGGTGGATGTATGATTGCCTTAGCACAAACAAAAACAGAAGCTCAAGAAATCAGCCACGCACTAATACAAGCAGGCGCAGCTGAAACTTGGATTCAAGGATTAGGAGTACATACCTATGCTTAGTGGTAAAGCCCGTGCTTATACAAATATCGCCTTGATCAAATATTGGGGCAAAAAAAATGAAGAATTGATTCTTCCGATGAACAACAGTTTATCTCTCACTCTCGATGCTTTCTACACAGAAACCGAAGTGATTTTTTCAGATTCGTTCACAGACGATCTGTTCTATTTAGATCATGAATTACAAACAGAAGCAGCCACCAAAAAAGTCAGTCGCTTCCTTGATCTTGTACGCATACAAGCGAATACAAATAAACGCGCAAAAGTGATCAGCCATAACTTTGTTCCAACAGCCGCAGGGTTAGCTTCCTCTGCAAGCGGTCTAGCTGCGTTAGCCGGCGCCTGTAATGAAGCCCTAGGACTAGAATTGGATAAACAATCCCTGTCCAGACTAGCTCGTCGCGGCTCTGGCTCTGCTTGTCGTAGTATTTTTGGTGGCTTCGTGGAATGGGAAAAAGGGCATGATGACCAAACTTCATATGCGCAACAAATCCCTTCTAATGGATTTGAAGACGAACTCGCCATGGTATTTGTATTGATCAATGATCAACAAAAAGATGTATCTAGTCGTGATGGGATGCGCCGAACAGTGGAAACTTCACATTTTTATCAAGGGTGGCTTGATTCAGTCGAAACAGATCTACGGGAGCTGAAACAAGCAATCGCTGAAAAATCGTTCCAAAAAATGGGCGAAATCATGGAGCGAAATGGGTTAAAAATGCACGGCACCACGTTAGCGGCTAATCCACCCTTCACCTACTGGTCTCCAGATAGTCTGAAGGCGATGCAAACGGTTCGTGAACTACGTGCTTCAGGCATTCCTTGCTATTTCACGATGGATGCAGGCCCAAACGTCAAAGTATTAGTTGAAAAGAAAAATCAAACGGCTGTTCAAGCAAAATTCATTGAATTATTTAGTCGTCAACAAGTGATTCTTGCTCATGCTGGGCAAGGAATCACGATTATTGAATAAAGGGAGATTGTTATGGTTGAAGTATCTGCACCTGGAAAACTTTATATCGCTGGAGAATACGCAGTTGTCGAAACGGGGCATCCTGCAATCATCGTGGCAGTCGATCAATTCGTCACAGTAACAGTGAAAGCTGCTCGGAAAGTCGGGAGTATCCAATCTGCACAATATAGCGAAATGCCTGTGCGTTGGACAAGACGAAAAGGCGAACTCATTCTAGATATCCGTGAAAACCCGTTCCATTATATCCTTGCTGCTATACGTTTAACTGAGAAATATGCACAGGAAAAAAACATTCTTCTTTCATTTTATGACTTGAAGGTAACCAGTGAATTAGATAGCTCAAATGGTAGGAAGTATGGACTAGGTTCTAGTGGCGCAGTAGCGGTAGCGACTGTACGAGCATTGAACCAATTTTATGCACTGAATTTATCTCAGCTTGAGATTTTTAAAATTGCAGCCTTAGCTAATCTAGCTGTCCAAGACAATGGTTCTTGTGGTGATATTGCGGCTAGCTGTTATGGTGGTTGGATCGCCTTCTCCACTTTTGACCACCAATGGCTCAAAGAACAAGAATCAAGTAAAACGATCAGTGAATTATTAGCGCTCGATTGGCCTGGTTTATCTATTGAATCCTTACACACTCCGGAAGATCTCCGTTTATTGATTGGTTGGACTGGTAGTCCTGCCTCTACTTCCGACTTAGTGGACCAAGTACATCGCTCTCGTGAAGATAAAATGGCGGCGTATCAACAATTCCTTGAAGATAGTACGCTTTGCGTCAACACGATGATCCAAGGTTTTAAAGAAAACGATGTTGCTTTGATCCAAGAAATGATTCGTAAAAATCGTGAATTATTGCGTGATCTGTCTGCCATCACTGGCGTGTTGATTGAAACACCAGCATTAAATAAACTGTGTTGTTTAGCTGAACAATTTGAAGGCGCGGCGAAATCTTCTGGCGCTGGCGGTGGGGATTGTGGCATCGTGATCGTGGACCAAAAATCAGGTATCCTTCCACTGATGAGTGCTTGGGAAGAAGCTGAAATCACCCCGCTTCCATTACATGTCTACCATCAACAGAAAGAGGACAAGTTATGAATCGAAAAGATGAACATGTATCATTAGCTAAAGCATTTCACAACAAACAAATAAATGAATTTGACTTCGTTCGACTTGTCCATCATCCACTTCCACAAAGCAAGGTCGATGAAGTGTCTTTGAAGACAGAAGTTGCAGGTTTTACGCTTTCTAGTCCTTTCTATATCAATGCCATGACTGGCGGTAGTGAAAAAACAAAAAAGATCAATCATGACCTTGCACAGATTGCTAAAAGTGCTGGGTTGATGATTGCTACCGGTTCTGTCAGCGCCGCCTTGAAAGATCCTTCCTTGGCAGATTCTTATACGGTGATGCGAGATGTCTATCCTGAAGGGAAGATTTTAGCGAATGTCGGTGCTGGTACTTCTGTCGCACGTGCCCAAGAAGCTGTAGCACTCTTCCAAGCGGATGCGTTACAGATCCATTTAAATGCACCACAAGAATTAGTCATGCCTGAAGGGGATCGCGATTTTTCGCAGTGGAAAGAACTGATCTCAGAAATCCAACAAACTCTTGATGTGCCAGTGATCGTAAAAGAAGTTGGCTTTGGGATGACGAGGGAGACCATCATTGAACTGTCTGAACTAGGTATCAAGACGATTGACGTCAGTGGACGTAGCGGAACAAGCTTCACACAAATCGAAAATGCTCGTCGTAAAAAACGTGAATTGGCTTATTTGACGGATTGGGGGCAATCTACTGTGTCCTCCTTACTTGAAGCGAACGAAGCAAATACAGCCGCCGAAATCATTGCTTCGGGTGGCATACGAAATGCTTATGATATTTTTAAAGCATTGTGTCTTGGTGCGAACGCTGTAGGGATTTCCGGAACGATCTTGACGCACTACATGACACACGGGATCGAGGAGACGATTGCTCTTATGGCACAGTGGCAAGAAGAACTACGAATGCTCTATGCTATGGTCGGTGCAACAAAAACAAGTGATTTAACCAAACAATCCTTGATTTTTTCTGGCCCGGTCAAAGAATGGTGCGAAGCCAGAGACATCCCATTATCAAAATATGGTCGGCGCAAATAAAAATGACGCGTGCATACGATGCACTCGTCATTCTTTGTTTATTATGGTTGTTTTCCGATATAAGCTAAGATACCGCCATCTACATACAAGATATGTCCGTTAACAAAATCAGACGCACTTGATGCTAAGAAGACAGATGGTCCAGCTAAGTCGATTGGATCACCCCAACGAGCGGCTGGTGTACGGCCAACGATAAATTGGTCAAATGGATGACGCTCCCCGTTTTCTTGTGTTTCTCTTAATGGCGCTGTTTGCGGCGTCGCGATATAGCCAGGTCCGATCCCATTACATTGAATGTTGTACTGACCATATTCTGAAGCAATGTTTTTCGTCAACATTTTTAATCCGCCTTTAGCAGCAGCATAGGCACTTACTGTCTCACGGCCAAGTTCACTCATCATTGAACAAATATTGATGATTTTCCCGCCACCTTTTTCAATCATATCTGGGATGACTGCTTTCGACATGATGAATGGTGCGTTCAAGTCTACGTCGATGACTTGACGGAAATCCGCCACATCCATTTCGATCATTGGTGTACGTTTGATGATGCCTGCATTGTTGACCAAAATATCGATTGGACCAACTTCTGATTTGATTTGTTTGACCATTGCTTGTACTGCTGACTCATCCGTCACATCACAAACATAGCCTTTTGCTTCAATGCCAATTTCTTTGTAGTTGGCAATCCCTTCATCTACTGATTCCTGAGTTAAATTATTGAAGATGATCGTTGCTCCAGCTTCTGCTAATGAGCGAGCAATCTCAAAACCGATTCCGTATACCGCACCGGTGATTAAAGCGACTTTATTGTCTAAGCGAAACATATCCATATTGAATGACATTTTTATCTTCCTTTCCTATTTCAATTGATCCATTGATACCATATCCATATCTGTATAGGTGATATTTTCACCACACATTGCCCAGATAAACGAATAATTGCTTGTGCCAACACCTGAGTGGATCGACCAACTTGGCGAAATCACGGCTTGTTCATTATCTACGACTAAATGTTTGGTTTCATCTGGTTTACCCATCATATGGAACACACGTGTATCTTCATTTGCATAATCAAAGTAAACATAAGCTTCCATGCGACGTTCATGTGTGTGACAAGGCATCGTGTTCCATGAACTACCCGGTTCTAAAATGGTATAACCCATCTGTAATTGACAGCTTTCACAAACGTTTGGATGGATATATTGGTAGATTTTGCGCTCATTCAATGTGACGCCTTCGCCTGTTTCCATGGGTTTCACTTGATCGATGCTGATTTTTACATTTGGATATTTGTGATGTGCTGGCACAGAACTGATGTAAAATTTTGCAGGGTTTTCTGGATCTACCGAGGAGAAAACTACATGCTCCGTTTCTTTACCGATGTAATACCCATCTTGTTTCTTCATTTCTTCTTTTTCACCGTCGATTTCAATGAATCCGGGTCCGCCGATGTTGATCACACCAAGCTCGCGACGTTCTAGGAAATAAGTAACACCTAGTTCTTTATCTAGTTTGATTTCTAATGGATGAGTTGTTGGTGTTACACCGCCGAAGATCATACGATCATTGTGCGTATAAGTAAGACTGATTTTCCCTGGAACAAATACTTTCTCTACCAAAAATTCATTTCTCAATTGTTCTGTTGAATAATGACGGATATCCTCTGGGCTATGTGTATAACGTGTTTCCATTTCTTGCATGTTGATAGACTCTCCTTTATCGAATGATTTTTCCAGAACCGCTAGTGATAAAACTAGCAACTTCTGCTTGATTGAATTGGTTGCAATCTCCATGAATCGTGTGTTTCAACGCAGAGGCTGCTGTCGCAAAATCAATAATTGCTTGTGGTTGCATCTCTTCTAAAATTCCATGAAGCAATCCCCCAGCAAACGCATCTCCTCCACCCACACGATCAACGATCGAAGTGACTTGATGAAGCGGCGATTCGAAATAGCTATCCTTCATCCACAAGGTACCTTGTAGATCATTTTCACTCGCTGAATGCACCGTACGTTTGGTTGAGTAAAACGTTTGGATGTTGGGAAATCTTTCTTGCATTTTTTCGTAATAATAAATAAGTGGATTTACTGTCGTTTCAGGTGCTTTTGCTATCCCTAACAAATAAAGCGCATCCATCTCACCCGCTGAACAAATATCAACGAGTGGTAATAATTGTTCTAACACTTTACCCGCTTCTTGTTGTGTCCACAGCTTGCCCCGATAATTGATATCAAAACTGATTTGACAACCTGCTTGTTTGGCTGCTTCCATAAGTTCTTTTGTCAGCCATCGCCAATTTTCTGATAATGCCGGTGTGATTCCTGAAACATGGAATAGATCGACTCCCTTAAAACAATCCTCTAGTGACCATTCCAAGCGATCCATCACCGCGAAACTAGAACCAGCACGATCATAAATGACTGAAGCCGCACGTTCACCGATCCCTGTTTCCATATAATATGTGCCAAGCCGAGGGCCGCCTTTCAGCAGTAGGCTAGTATCTACCCCATAGCTTCGTAAGTGTTTTTCGACTGCCAGACCCAGTGAATGTTCTGGGACTTTTGACATGAACGAAACCATATGTCCATAATTTGCTAATGAGATCGCGACATTCGCTTCCCCACCGCCATAATGCGCGCAAAAATGATCACTGTCTTGTAACCGTTGTCCCTGTTCTGTCGACAAGCGTAGCATGATTTCTCCGAGTGTCACGACTCTTCCCATCAGCGGTTACCTCGTAATTTCTTTCATTTTTGCCGCATATTGTTGTGCGACTTTTGTCACTTCCTCAAAATCTCCATGAGCTGCTGGAGCCAACAAGTTCCCACCAACACCAACAGTGATCACGCCTGCCTCAAACCATTCTTGCATGTTTTCTAAACTGACCCCACCAGTAGGCATGATATTGACATGGGGCATCGGCGCTTTGAATGCAGAGATGATACTTGGACCGAAAGCACTTCCAGGAAATAGTTTGACGATGTCTACGCCACTTTTTAGCGCTGTTTTGATTTCATCGATCGTCATACATCCTGGTAAATAAGGGATTTGGTATAAATTGCATAGTTCTGCGGTTTCCTGATCAAAACAGGGGCTGACGATATACTCAGCACCTGCTAAAATCGCTAAACGCGCAGTAATAGCATCCAACACTGTCCCTGCACCGATCACCACATCCTGTTGGTCTTTGTAGGTTTCTACTAGTTCTTTAATTACTCGATCTGCTTGTGGCACGGTGAAAGTCAACTCAATGCCAGTTAGTCCGCCTTTGATAATCGCGTGACAAGCATTCAGTGCTTCTTCATTTGTTGCTCCTCGTACGACTGCAATAACTCCCGCTTGTTTCAAACGAGATAAGATATCCATTTTTTTCATCTTCCCACCCATTTCTTATTTGGAAATTATAGTTTACAATAAAGAAATTTACATCTTCATTATACGGCAGGAATAAAAAAATGCAAACGCTTTTTAGCTTTTTTCAAAAGTTTTTTCGATTTCTTCTTTCGTTTGCAGGATCGTTTGAATGATTTGAGCCTTGCTTTCTTCACTTAATCGGTATTTCGGCATACTGACACTAAACGCTCCAACCACCTGGTTCTCATGAACTAAAGAGGTACCGATGCAAAAAATGTCTTTTTCGACTTCTTCATCATCGAAGGCGATTTTTGTTTGTTTAACTTGCTGGATCTCTTTTTTTAGTTTTAAAGAATTGGTAATTGTATATTCAGTGAAGGGGACCAGAGGACATTGTTCGATATACTGTTGATATTGCTCTTCCGTAAAATGCGCCAAGACGGCTTTCCCCATTGCTGAACTATATAAAGGTCTCGTGATACCGATTTTTGAAGACATACGGATCGTTTGATTTTTAGGGTCCAACTTATTGACATAGAGAATCTCGTTGTTGTCTAAAATACCTAGATGAATGGTTTCATCAATTGTTTGTTGTAGTTTTTCCAAAAATGGCAAAGTACGTTCAACTAGATCGATTTGATCGATATTTTTGTTTGCATATCGGACCAGTTTCCCACCTAAACGATAATTTTTTTCTTGATTTTTATTTACATAACCAATCATGGATAACGTATCTAAAATTTTTAATGCAGTAGATGACGTCATGTCGATACCTTTTGCAATTTCTTGTAATGAAGCATCTGGATGCTCTGCTAGATAATCTAAAATATGCGAAGCTTTGATTAAAACGGTCCCATAAGGTTTTTTATTTTCCATATTCCACTCTCCTATTTCTATATAGGAAATTATATCGGAAAGAACGATAATTTAAAAGGGATCTTTGTTTTCTTCTTCATAATGCGTATAATGAACAAACGCTCCTGCCAGATCTTTTTTCAAAAATTCTTTGGGAGTTACGCCAAATTCGGTTTTGAATGCGCGTAAATAGTGAGGATAAGAAGCGAAACCACATTTACTATAAACGGAACTTGAGTTGCCGTACTCTCTTAATAGTTGTTTTGAATAAAGTAGTTTTTTCTTCATCACGTATTGATGAAAGGTAAAACCAGTATGTTTTTTGAATTCGCGAGTCACGTGATATTTACTGATGAAAAATTCTTTTTCCATTTGTTTGAGTGAGAGGGGTTCACTCAAATTCTCTGCGACAAATTGGAGCATTTTTTCTAACCGTTCATTTGGTACAGTGAAATTTTCTTCCGAAATATGTTCTTCGATCTGTACCATACGGTTGAGAAAAATCAAATATTCGACTAGCGCTTGTTCATAACGAATATCTGCACCATAATCTTTTCGATCCAACGTTTGGTCGATAAAAGAAAGTTTTTCTTTTAGTACTTGTGGTTCAATATGTAATATCCGGCTTCGGCGTTCACCAATCGGCCAAAAACAGGCGGATAGATTGGACCACTTGGTGGAACGACTCTCTAAGAATGCAGGGGTGATAAACATGTAGACACGCTCGAATACATCAGTTGATTGACGAACGATCCGATGCAGATCTCTTGAATGGATCAATAAAACATTTCCTGATTGGATCGTAAACTGACGACCATCTAAATAAAAAATGGCTTCTCCTTCCAAAGTGGCATGGATCTCATAGAAATCATGATGATGATAAACCGTTTTGTTTTGGCTAACGATATCTTTTACATGATAAATCTCATACTGATCCGAAATCATCGTATTCACTTGTTTTCCATTGATCGGTTTCTTTTCCATCTCTATCCCCCTTTTCCCGATTGCTCACTATTGAACAATCGGGTATTCTATTATTTTCTTATCCTGTGGCTTGTTCCAACATGATTACACTTTGTTTTAGTGCATCATCCTTTGTTTCTTCTAAGACGATATAAAGATAGGGACGATGTTTCTGTGCGATGTTTACAATGGCTTCATAATCGATCATGCCTGTTCCTAGATCTACCGGGATGATCTCTTCTTCGTTAGAAACAATATAATCTTTCAGATGCAATCCGCAAATTTTTTCTCCAAACCGTTCAAAGGCTTCTTCGACTAATCCAACTTGTTGGTGATGATTTTCTGCAGTGATCAAATTCGTTGGATCTAAAATGATACCCAGATAATCCGAATCGATTGTTTCAATTAACTCTGCTACGCGATCAAGCGAATACAAAGGATGATTCAACCCTGGTTCGATACCGACCATCATTCGATATTTTTCGCCAGCTCGCACTAACTGGCGAATCGCTTCAACGATTTGTGAAAAGGCCTCCTCCGAAAAGTTCTTCTCTGTATAACCTGCTTCACTCACGCTCCCCGTCTCGGTTGCGACCATCGTCGCCCCGAAGCTTGCAGCACATTGGAGATATCGTTCAAATTGACGAAGCACCGTTTCACGAACAGATAGATCAGGGTGGATCATGTTGATATAACAGCTTAAAATACCGACACTTACGCCTTCTTTTGCGAGAATATTTTTCATATATTGCCCCATTCCAGCATTGATGGCTTGTCCATCTGATGGAAGTGTAGGAAATGAACGACTTAATGCCAATTGTAGCGTAGAAATTTTTTGTTGACTCACTTTTTTTGCTAAATCATCCACGGTTTGTACATGGCTCAAGTCATGCCCTCTGGCGACTAGGTTTAATTTCATCATGCTTTCTCCTTTATCCTAATAGATCCGGTAACCACATCACGATTTTGGGGAAATACGTAATCAACAATAAAACTGTTAATATGACACCGTAAAATGGTAACAGCGGCTTCAACATCGCTTCTGCTTTAACTCCACCAACACTCGCTCCTACATATAGTCCGGTACCTACTGGTGGGGTAATGGAACCGACACAAAGATTCATGATCGAAAATAAGCCATAGTGGACTGGATCGACACCAACACTTGTCGCGATCGGCAAGAAAATCGGCGTAAAAATCAAAATCGCTGGCGCGACATCCATAAACATCCCAACAAGTAACAAAATGATATTGATCAATAATAAAATAATGAAGCGATTATCAGTGACTCCAATGATCAGACTGCTGATTGCTTGAGGTATCCCAGTAAATGCCATAGCGAATGACATCATGGAAGACGTCGCTAATAAAAACATGATCGTTCCCGACATCGCCACGGATTGTACCAACATCTTTGGTATATCTTGTAGTTTCACTGTCTTGTAGAAGAACATGGAGATCAATAAAGAATACAATACCGCAATCGCAGATGCTTCGATAGCTGTGAAGAATCCTGTTAAAATACCACCAATGATGATAACGATCAAAGCTAAACTTGGGATTGCTTCTTTTAACACTTTTCCGACTTGCTTCCCTTGTCCTTTTGGTACTGTCGGATATTTATTTTTCTTCGCCACTACAAATGCAACGAGCATGATTCCTAACGACCACAAAGCTCCCACTAAATAGCCACCCATAAATAGAGCTGAGATCGAAGCGCCTCCGGCAACTAAAGAATACATGATAAATGCTGTACTTGGTGGGATCACCATCCCTGTAGGTGCCGAAGCAATATTGACTGCTGTCGCAAATTTACGATCGTACCCTTCTTCGACTTGTTGCGGAATCAGCACGCCCCCAATCGCTGTCGAAGCAGCAATCGCCGAACTGGAGATTGAGCCGAACAATGCGTTTCCTAAAACATTCGTATGGGCCAAAGACCCAGGGATCCGACCAACAAACAACATAGCAAAATCAACTAATTTTTTAGCAATCCCACCATGGTTCATAATGATTCCTGAAAAAACGAAAAATGGAATGGCAATCAATGAGAAACTATTGATACTCCCGACCATTTTTTGCGCAGAACTAAACGCTGCGACATCAAAGGGAATCGCTAATAACAACGTGAGCATCGATGAAAAAGCGATACTGATTGCAATGGGCATTCCAACAATCAATAAAAAGACAAAAACAAAAAATAAAATTGCACCTGCTTCTAAAGCCATCAAATTCCTCCTATCCCTTTTCCTGAACGACAGACTTCCTATTCATTGCTTCAATCAAATTGATCAAACTGTAGATAATGATCAAAACACCTGAGACCGGCACCGATAAATAGACATAGCCCATCGGAATCCCTAATGAAGGGGAAATTTGCCCCATCGTCAATGTCACAGCATTCCAACCACCATAAACCATGATCGTGATTGCAAAAGCCAGAAAAAGACACTGAACGACGATCTCCAATACATTCGCTTTCTTACCAGTCAGTTTCTCACTTAACAGTGTAACTGCTAAGTGCCCTTTTTGACCCACTACATAAGCGGAAGATAGCATCGCAAACCAGACTAATCCAAAACGCACTAATTCTTCTGTTACAGTATTTGGATTACCCAAAATCGTTCGCGAGAATACTTGCCACAAGACAATGATGATCATACCGATCAACAGACATGCTCCTAGAAATTCTAACAGCCGACTGATTCCTTTTTTCATCGATTACACCCCTTCTTCTTGGATCATTCGGTAAAGCGTCTGAAAATCCGGATGATTTTTGAATTCGTCATGCAACGGTGCGACTGCTTCACGAAATGGCGTATTGTCCACTTCATTGAACTGGACGCCATATTCTTCCGTTGCCACTCTTTTTTCTTCTTCGATTGCTTGAGCGAATGCTTCGATTTCAAAAATCGTTGATGCTTTCGCCGCTTCTTCGATTGCTTGTTGTTGCTCAGCAGTCAAACGTTCTTTGATCGCATCGTTCATGATGATGATATCCGGTACTCGTGTATGCTCATCATAGGAATAATACTTGGCTACACCACCATGCCCGGCTGTATACAAAACAAATTCATTGTTCTCTGATCCGTTGATCAAGTTTGACTGTAGCGAAGTATATACTTCGTCACTGCCCATCGGCACAGGTGATCCACCTAGTAGTTCCACCATTCTAATGGCCGTTTCACTTTGCATCACGCGGATTTTTTTCCCTTTTAGATCATCCGGTGTGTGGATCGGGCCATCGACCATATAAAAACTACGTTGCCCTGAATCATAATAGGTGAGACCAGAAAAACCTAAATCTGTCGTTGATTGATAAATGGGTGGCATGATCTCTTCGTTCTCCATGACATTGAAGAAATGTTGCTCATCATTGAACAAGTAAGGAACTGAAAAAATCGAATAGACTTTAGGGAAACTTTCTAACGCAGAAGCACTGACTTTCGTAAAATCAATCGCACCTGATTGAGTCAGTTCGATCAATTCACGTTCTCCCCCCAATTGACCATCAGGAAAATATTTTACTTTGACTGAGCCAGCTGTTTTTTCTTCTACTAACTCTCCGAATTTATTCATTGCATCAATGACTGGCTGACTATTACTGGCATAAGCAAAACGTAAAGTGATCGTTGCTTCTTCCTCTGCATTTGCGACAACACCAACACTTGACTGACTACTACAACCACTCAAACCGATGATTCCCAGTAAACAAAAAGCAAAAGCAAGTGTTTTTTTCATTTTTTTCTCCTTTCTATCAACAATACGACACAAGTAATTCTGTCAGACATAATACAAGTAACGATTGGCCATAAGGCATCGCTGTCTTGCCAATCGTACGGTAAAACTCTAAATCATCGCCCATCCCTGTACCTACCGAAACATTTTGAACTTCGCCAGTTTCATCTACTTGCTCAAGCAACCCTTGGATCGCACGATAGGCGGTTTCTAAATATTTCTTTGGCAAGTAGCGCTCATGCACTGCTTTTAAAATACCGTAAGCAAAACCTGCTGTCGCAGATGATTCTAAGTATGAGGTTGGATCATCGATCAAGGTATGCCATAAGCCACTTTCTGATTGCTGATCTGCTAAGGTTTGCACTTGGGCTTCTAGCGTTTCTATTAATAATTTACGGAAAGCATCTCCTTCTTTTAGTTCCAGAATCGCGATGATTTCAGGAATCGCAATCGTCAACCAACAATTTCCCCTTCCCCAAAATGCTTCCGCATAATTATGATTACCTTCAAAGGTCCACCCGTGGTACCAAAGACCTGTACGTTTATCCATCAAATATTTGATGTGGATCATAAATTGGTATCTGGCTTCCTCTAGGTATTCTGGACGATCTAGGAGCTTACCGATTTTGGCTAATGGCAAAACCGTCATCATCAAGGTGTCATCCCACAATTGATTCTTATTTTCCGGTCCATATGTAGCGTGCTGTAATCCGTCTTCCTCTGTCCGAGGCATATCATTCATGACCCATTCCGCCCATTGCTTCAAGTAAGGCAAGTAGCGTGTATCACCTGTCTCCTCATATAAATACGCCATCGTGAGGATTGGTGCCATCGTATTGACGTTCTTCGGCGGTGCGCCTTCTTGCATCCGTGCTTCAAACCATTCCTTCACCACTTCCGCCGCACGAGGATTTTTAGTCAACTGATAATTTTTATAGATACCGTATAGCCCTACACCTTGTGGCCAGTTCCAAATAGACCAACTTTTGTCATCCACCTTTAACCCATCAAAATCCAATAAAAATTCACCTAAATCATCGTTGATCGTCGTCAAATTCTCCACTAATCGGTCAATCGTTCCTTCTACAACTTCTTTCTGTACAAATAGTTCCTCTTTAATAATCAATTTCCCCTCTCCTTTTTAAACGCTTTCATTCTATGCTGTTAATATATCAGTAAACGCTTTCTCAATAAATAGCATCATTTGAACAAAAACTATCTAAAATTGACATAACGAGATTATTAATGGGTTTTCTGTAAAAAAGAGCCCTATCAAAAGAAAAACCATGACGCCTACCGCTCGTCATGGCTTCAAAATCAACCGTTTATAAAAATGTATACACCATAAAAAATGGCAAACATGCAAGTAAAGGAAACCAAAAGTAGTTCTTACGAAAACCCAACTCGCTATTTTCCTGATTCGCTCGCATGCGATCCCCTGAAACTGCTGTGCCAGAAAGTGCAATTCCGATCAAAAGTAACCCAATGCCAATGTTACGTAAGATTTCTCGTTCCAAAAGAAAGGATAGTCCAAGAGAAACGACACACGCAATCAACAAAGTAACAATATATTTCTTCAAGATCTCATCTCCTTTTTTATAGAAAAATAGTAGCATAGCATATTCATCAAAATACCTATTATTCGAGTTATCTAATACTTCTTTTTTTAGATATTAGAAAAAAAAGCTACGACATTTTTCTCTTCTAACAACATATTGAGCGATTCTACAAAAATTATTTCCGGAAATTCTTCTGGTGTATCGCTTGATAGACATTATCTTAAAAAGAAAAAACAACGAACCAAGTGAGAAGATTCTCTCATGCTTGATTCGTTGTTGGGACAACTTTTAGTTATGAATTACGCATTATATGCGTCGATAATGATTTGTTTCAACTCACTGATCAATGGTTCTTTTGGATTGGCTGTTGTACATTGATCTTCATACGCTAATTCAGCCATGCGATCAACTGTTGTGTCTAATGTTTCTTGCGTCACGCCTTGCGCTCTCAAGCTCATGTCGATACCAACAGATTTTCCTAAGTCGCTAACAGCTGTTGCCAATGCTTCTACAAGCTCTGCTGTTGTTTTCCCTTTCAAACCTAAGAACTTCGCGATATCCGCGTAGTCTGTATCCGCACGGAAGTAGTCATATTTAGGGAACATCGCATGTTTTTGTGGATCTTTCGCATTATAGCGGATGATATGCGGCAATAGGATCGCATTTGTACGTCCATGAGGGATACCGTATTCTCCACCGATTTTATGCGCAACTGAGTGACAAATTCCTAAGAAGGCATTGGCAAAGGCCATACCAGCCATTGTTGACGCATTATGCATTTTTTCGCGTGATTCCATATCTGGTGTTTTCACTGATTTTTCCAAGTAGTCAAAGACTAATTTGATTGCTTGTAAACTCAACCCACGAGTGTAATCAGAAGCCATCACAGAGACATAAGATTCGATAGCATGTGTCAATACATCCATACCTGTATCCGCTGTAACAGAAGCGGGAACTGACATCACAAATTGTGGATCAACGATTGCCACATCTGGTGTCAATGCGTAGTCAGCTAATGGATATTTCACATGTGTTTCGCTATCTGTGATTACTGCGAATGGTGTCACTTCTGAACCAGTTCCTGATGTTGTTGGGATACATACAAACTGTGTTTTTTCAGGTTTGTCGATTTTATACGTACGTTTACGGATATCTAAGAATTTTTGTTTTGCGCCAAAGAATGAAGTATCTGGGTGCTCATAGAACATCCACATGCCTTTCGCCGCATCCATTGCTGATCCGCCCCCAAGAGCGATCACTGTATCTGGTTTGAAGTCCGCCATCATTTTTGTACCAGCGTAAACTGTATTTGTTGAAGGGTTTGGTTCAACATCTGAAAAGATCTCGATTTTCACATCATTTTTACGACGTGCTAATACTTCTCTTACAGTGTCACAGTAGCCGAATTGGACCATACCTGGGTCACAAACGATCATGACACGTTCAACGTTTTCCATTTTTTCCAAGTAAAGCAAAGAATTCTTTTCAAAAAAGATTTTTGGTGGTAATTTGAACCATTGCATGTTATTTCTCCGTTTCGCTACAGTTTTGACGTTGATTAAGTTGACTGCTGATACGTTTCTTGAAACAGAATTCTTTCCGTATGAACCACAACCTAGTGTCAATGATGGAATCATTTCGTTGTAGATATTTCCGATTCCGCCTTCTGCTGATGGTGTGTTGACTAAGATACGGCAAGCTTTCATGCGTAGTCCAAATTGAACATGCAACTCTTCGTTTTCTGAATGGATGACAGCTGTATGCCCTAATCCACCAAGGTTCAACATTCCTTCACATAATTCGAAAGCATGTTCTGTACTGTTTGATTTGACCATTGCTAAAACCGGTGAAAGTTTCTCACGTGAAAGTGGATAATCAGGCCCTACGCCTTCTAATTCTGCCACTAATAATTTGGTTCCTTCTGGTACATTGATCCCTGCTAATTTTGCAATATCCATTGCTGAATGTCCCACGATTGCAGGATTTACAGCGTATTTACCTTCATTCATGACAGCATCTTCTAATTTTGAAAGCTCTGCTGGTTTGACGAAGTACACTTGGTGAGCTTGGAATTCTGCTTTTACGGCTGCATAGATTTCTTTATCTACGATGACTGCTTGCTCAGAAGCACAAATCATGCCGTTATCGAATGTTTTTGATACGATCAAGTCATTCACTGCACGTTTTACTTTTGCTGTTTTTTCGATATATGCAGGAACGTTACCCGGTCCAACACCTAAAGCTGGTTTACCAGTTGAATAAGCGGATTTTACCATGCCTGCGCCACCAGTTGCTAATACGATTGCAATTCCTGGGTGGTTCATCAACATTGAAGTCGCATCGATCGATGGATGCTCGATCCATTGGATACAGTTTTCTGGCGCACCTGCTGCGATGGCTGCATCACGAACGACTCTTGCTGCCTCAGCGGAACATTTTTGAGCGCTTGGATGGAAAGCAAAAACGATTGGGTTTCTGGTTTTCAAAGCGATCATTGATTTAAAGATTGTTGTTGAAGTTGGGTTTGTTGTTGGTGTTACGCCACAAACGACGCCGACTGGTTCAGCAATCTCAATCAATCCTTTTTGAGTGTCTTCATTGATTACTCCGACAGTTTTGTCATATTTGATACTGTTCCAAATATATTCTGAAGCATACATATTTTTGATTGCTTTATCTTCATAGATGCCACGGCCAGTTTCTTCGACAGCCATTTTTGCTAGAGGCATGTGCTGATCTAATGCAGCCATTGCCATTTCATGCACAATGTGATCTACTTTTTCTTGATCAAAACTTTCCATTTCTTTCAACGCAACATTTGCTTTTGTCGCTAAATCGTCGATCATCGCTTGTACATCAACAGTTTTTGTCTCTTCTTTTTCCATTATTTTAGCCATTATGTTCCTCCTACTGAGTCATGGTTATTTGTTAATTATTTCACATACACATCATACAACACTTTTTTTTCGATGTAAATACTTTTTTGTGATTTTTTTCACAGTTATATTTTTCTTTAGAAACAGTCCGTTCCACAAGAGAGATTATCGAGTGACCGCTCCATAATGGCAGATGTGATTTATTTAGCAAAGTCACACAAAAAAGACTGATCGCCTTCTTATCTCTATACGAGATAGGAATGACGACAGTCTTTTTGATAAAGAATGATCGAACTCCGTATACATTTAGCCCACGCGTGGCAAACAACCGGTGTCTATAATTCTTTTTCTTCTTTTTTCTCTTCAGGTGTTTCTGGAACTTCAACAGTTTCAATTACTTCTGGTTCTGTCGGTTCTTCTACTGGTGCGATTGGTGTGCTTGTCATCGCGCCTGTACCTGGTTTTACCGTTTTGATGGCTGCTCGATCGTATTCTAAAAAGATCCCTTCGCAGTCTAAAACAACTGTACGATTTGTCTCGTCGATTTCTGAGACTACGCCATGAAGTCCACCGATCGTGACTACTTCATCGCCAGCTTTCATACTATCAAGCAAGTTTTGACGTTCTTGTTGTTGTTTCTTTTGTGTACGTGACATAAAGAACCACATCCCTAATAGGGCAACGAACATCACTAACATTGGTAATGAACCCATTTTTTTCACCTCACTAACTAAATATCTACACTAAACACTTTAGCAGAAAAAGGCGCTAGAAACTAGTTTTTTAACTAAATTTCACAAATCCTGCTAGAAACTTTTTGCGTTTTCTTTATTGAACCCATACTCTTCGAAAAAGGCTGCACGAAACTCTAATAAGTTATCATCCATAATCGCTTGTCGAACTTGTTTCATCAAGTTTAATAAGAAGTATAGATTGTGATAAGACGTTAAACGGATGCCAAATGTTTCATCACATTTGATCAAGTGACGAATATATGCTCTCGTATAATTTTTACAAGTATAGCAATCACATTTTTCATCGATTGGACGGAAGTCCCGGGCATATTGCGCATTTTTTACGACTAATCGTCCTTGCGATGTCATACATGTTCCGTTACGAGCGATTCGGGTTGGTAGAACACAGTCGAACATATCGACTCCACGAATCACGCCATCAATCAATGAATCCGCAGCTCCTACCCCCATCAAATAACGTGGCTTATGATCTGGGATCAATGGCGTCGTAAATTCTAAGACACGGTTCATCTCAGCTTTTGGTTCACCGACAGATAAACCTCCGATGGAATACCCAGGGAAATCCATACTGATTAAGTCTTTCGCACTTTGTTTACGTAAATCTTCAAAACCAGCTCCTTGGATGATACCAAATAATCCTTGACGATCTGGATTCGCATGAGCTTTCAATCCACGTTCTGCCCAACGAGAAGTTCGTTCAACTGATTTTTTCACATAATCATAGCTCTCATCAAATGGAGGACATTCATCAAAACTCATCATGATATCAGAACCTAATTTATTTTGGATGTTGATGGCTTTTTCAGGAGACAAGAACATTTTTGAGCCGTTCAAGTGGTTTTTGAAATGCACACCTTCTTCAACGATGTTACGCATATCACTTAATGAGAAGACTTGAAATCCACCAGAATCAGTTAAAATCGGCTGGTCCCAATTCATAAATTTATGCAAGCCACCTGCTTCTTCGACCAAATCTTCTCCAGGACGAAGCCATAAATGATAGGTATTACTCAAAATCACGCCTGCACCCATTTCTTTTAGTTCTTCCGGCGACATAGTTTTAACGGTAGCTAGTGTACCCACAGGCATAAACATCGGCGTTGGAAAAGTTCCATGGGGAGTAATCAATTCACCAAGGCGGGCGCCTGTATGTTTTTCTTTTTTTATTAAACGATAACGAATGGCAGGTTCTGTCATTCAATTCCCTACTTTCTTTTATAGAATCGCGTTTGCAACTCCCACCATCATAATCTTTTCAACTACTTTTTGCAAGAGCTTCTCTTTTTTTATAGTTCTTTTTAACCTGCTTTTTTTGCGAACCTTTCAATAATGAAAGAGTAATCCCTGAGCTAATTCGGCCCTTCTTTGATATACTAAGGGTATCAAAAAAAGGAGTGAAGTGTATGGTATCTTCTGGGGAACTAAAAAAACAAGCAAAGGATAGCTTAAAGGGACGCTGGGGGCAAGCAATTTTGTTGAATCTGATTCCAACATTGATCACAATTGCTATTATTCTTATTTTAGCTTTGCCTACCGCTTTACTGATTGCATCGATGCAAGACAGTAGTTCAATACAAGAAATGGTGAATGGCTCAAGTAGCAGTAGTTCAGGTGGAGGGATCGTTTCTACGATCATCAGTGCATTATTCATGAGTGGGATTTCTTGGACCTATTTAGACATTATCCGTGGGAAACGAACAACGATCGAACCATTCAAAGATGCTTTCCGAGGTTTTTCAGGCGTATTCTTCGGTGGCGTTCTATTGTTAGCACTAGTGACAACAATTTTCACTACGTTATGGGCATTGCTTTTAGTCATTCCTGGGATCATCAAAGGGTATGCCTATTCTCAAAGTTATTTCATTTACTATGATGTCGTAACAGAAACAGGTGAAAAACCAAAAATCCTTGATACGATTACAGCAAGCCGTAAATTGATGGATGGCTACAAAGGAAAATTATTCTGGTTAGACTTATCGTTTATCGGATGGCACATCTTAGCAATTGCCACAGTCGGTATCGGTTATCTATGGTTGAATCCATACATCACTGCAACTAAAGCTGCTTTTTACGAACAATTACCAAAACAAGTTTAATCAGCTTTTTCACCATAATAAAAAGGATTGGAAAATCTCCAATCCTTTTTTGGTGTTTATTTTTTTACATTTCAGATTCTGGTGCTTCTACTGTCTCTTCCTCATCTGGCAATTGGTGGAACTTGATCAATTCATTGACCCCAATCGGTATGAGCGACAAGATTCCTACTAAGAACCAATGATTCAAACTAATATGAACTAACCCAAATAATTCTTGCGTGAATGGTAATAAAGCGACTGCTGACGTGATAAGAAGGGAAAGAATCGCCATTTCCACTAACGATTTATTCGTTGCTAAGTTCACTTTGAAAATCGATTGACTACTACGAACATTAAAGACATGAATGATCGAAGAGTAAGCCAATACTAGAAATGCAACGGTTTGGCCAACTTCTTGACTAGCATCAACCCAAGGGCTGATCGTATCGACGAAGCTTCCTAAGTAGTAACCAAATAAAGTGACTACCGTAAATATTCCTGCATTGATGGCAATTTTCTTCATTAGACCACGAGCGAAAATTCCTTCATTTTTAGGAATTGGTGCTTCATTCATGATCCCTTCCTCTGCTGGTTCTCTTCCTAGAGCGAAACCAGGTAGTCCATCAGCAACAACGTTTACGAACAACAGTTGAACGGCTGTAAATGGTGCCCCCCAACCAACTAACATCGCAATCAATACGATAAAAATCTCAGAGATATTACAGCTTAATAAGAAGTTGATCGCTTTTCGAATATTTTGATAAACGGAACGTCCTTGGCTAACTGCATCTACGATCGTAGCGAAGTTGTCATCGGTCAAAATCATGTCAGCGGCACTTTGCGCTACATCTGTACCGGTGATCCCCATCGCACATCCAACGTCACTCGCTTTCAATGCTGGCGCATCGTTCACACCATCACCTGTCATTGCGACCACAGCACCTGTTCGTTGCCATGATTTGACGATTCGGATTTTATCTTCTGGGGTTACGCGAGCATAAACGGATAAATCTTTTACTCGATCATCCAACTCTTCATCAGATAACGCACGGAGTTCCGCACCTGAAAGAGCTTCGTTACTATTGGTCAAAATTCCCAATTCTTTGGCAATCGCACTGGCAGTGACGACATGATCCCCAGTGATCATCACTGTTTTGATACCAGCTTTTTTCGCACGCTTGATAGCACCTTTACTTTCAGGACGCGGCGGATCGATCATACCGATCAAGCCAATCAAACGTAGATCTTTTTCTAAAGCTTCTGAAGTGATTTCTTGTGGTTTTTCGTCATACGTTCGATAACCTACTGCAATTACACGTAAGGCACGTTTCCCAAAACGGTCGTTGACCACTTCTGCTTGTTCAACGTCTCCAGACGTAAATTTTGGTGCTAAGACATCAAATGCGCCTTTAGTGATAGAGATATATTTATCACCCATTTTATGGACAGTCGTCATCATTTTTCGATCAGAGTCGAATGGAAGTTCGTCAACCCTTGGGTATTTTTCTTCTAATTCTTCTTTTGTATGATAGTTTTCCTCAACTGCACGTACAATTGCTGCTTCCGTTGGATTACCTTTGACGATCAATTCATCGTCCTCTTTTTCAACCGTCACATCTGTACATAATGCAGCCATTTTTAAAATTTCCATCGCGCTATTTGTCATTGAATCTTCGACATCTGTTACCTCATCTTCTTTACTCCACACACGACGTACGCGCATCCGGTTTTGTGTCAGTGTACCGGTTTTATCCGAACAGATGACATTCGCAGTACCGAGCGTTTCAACAGCTGGCAGCTGACGAATAATCGCATGTTTTTTCGCCATTTTCTGTACACCATAAGCAAGTGTCAATGTAACGATAACAGTTAATGTTTCTGGTACTGCGGCAACAGCTAAGGAAATCGAAGTCATGAACATTTCAAGTAACGGTTCCCCTTGAAGTTCACCAATCAAAAAGACTAAGGCAGCAGCTGCTAATGCAATCACACTGATTCGCTTCCCTAATTGATTCAAACGGACTTGTAGTGGTGTTTTCTGCATTGTATGGTCATTTAATAATCCGGCGATTTTTCCCATTTCGGTCTGCATACCAATCGCTGTGACGATCGCTTTCCCACGACCAGCAGCAACGGTACAACCTTTAAAGACCATGTTCAATTGGTCACCGAGAGAGTCATCTTCTTGACTTATGTAACCTGCGTCTTTTTCGACAGCCTCACTTTCACCGGTTAGAGCTGATTCTTCTACACGTAATTGTGATGTTTCAACTAAGCGAGCATCCGCAGCAATCGCTGATCCTGCTTCTAATACCAGCACATCCCCGACAACTAGATTCTCAGCATCTACTTTTTCTACTTTACCATCTCTGAGGACCGTAGCGGTTTGTTTATTCATATCTTGTAGGGATTCTAATGCTTTTTCTGCATTTCCTTCTTGAACAATCGCTAGAACTGAATTGATGATAACAATCGCAATGATCAAGAGTCCTTCGAACAGGTCTCCATGTTCAGTTGCAAATGCGGTGTAAAATGAAATGACTGCGGCAACTAACAAAACAATCGTGGTGAAATCTGAAAGACTTCGTATAAATTTTTTGAAGAGTGATTCTTTGGGGGCTTCTTCGAATTGATTTTTGCCTTGTTTTTGACTTCTTTCTTTTGCTTCAGTCATCGACAAGCCTTGATCTATATCTACTTTTGTTTCTTCTGCTATTTCTTCTATTGTTTTTTTGTAACTATCCATCCTATACCTCCTTTAAAAATCATACGTTATGTATAACGCACTATTTTAGTATAACATCATTTTTTTAATTAATTCAACTATATCGCATATACATATGAAGAGAAATATTTTAAAATAATCAATACATATCAATTGCAAACGCTACCAAAACGTGGTATGATTTAACCATAAGGAAGGAGGAAAAGACAAATAGATAGAAGAATTTCTCGATAGAGTAGTATAAGCAAACAAAGTTGTTAGAAGTACAAGTTTCACCTTAACGAGCATGTGAAGTAACCATTATAAATAGCGAATGCGTATGATTGTTTGAAACGAAAATCGTTCAAAAAAAGAAGTAGTGGGATACGTAACAATTAAATAACATGAACATCTGAAAATTGAATAGGAACAAGAGATGATTCAACTGTTGAAGATGTAAAGAAAACAAGATTTTTTGTTTATCAAGAAGAAATTCAACACCGTACTTTGCATGTTCTATGGAAAGTTACACTAATTCTATTTATTTGTTTCCTTCCGAAGCACAAAAGCCCCGACTAATCGAGAGTCGGGGTCTTTTTTATCTTAAAAAGTTACTTTACAAACATCGCATCTCCAAAACTGAAGAAACGGTAACGTTCATCGATGGCATGTTGATAAGCTGATAATGTTAATTCTCTACCAGCAAACGCACTGACTAGCATCACTAAAGTGGATTTTGGCAAATGGAAATTCGTAGAAAAAGCTTCAACTACTTTGAACTCATACCCTGGCGTAATAAAGATATCAGTCCAACCACTATCTGCTTTGATCTCCCCATCAAATTTCGTACCAATCGTTTCTAATGTGCGGATTGAAGTCGTTCCTACTGCCACGATTTTCCCGCCATTTTGGCGAACTTGATTCAAACGAGTAGCAGCTTCTTCGGTCAAACGATAAAATTCACTGTGCATTTCATGCTCTTCGATTTTATCGACACTCACTGGACGGAAGGTTCCTAGACCGACATGCAGTGTCAAATACACAAGCTCCACGCCTTTTGCTTTGATTTCATCTAATAATTCTGTCGTGAAATGTAAGCCAGCAGTTGGTGCAGCTGCTGAGCCATTCTCTTCTGCATAGACAGTTTGATAGCGATCTGGATCTTCTAAACGTTCTTTGATATAAGGCGGTAACGGCATTTCGCCAAGCGCTTCTAGATTCTCTAAGAAAATCCCCTCATAGGCAAACTCAATGATTCGTCCACCATGATCCAGCTCTTCTTTCACAACTGCTTTTAAACGGCCGTCACCAAAAATGATCTCTGTCCCTACTTTGGCACGTTTGGCTGGTTTGATCAGTGTCTCCCACGTGTCACCTTCTGTATTGGTCAAAAGCAATACTTCTAAGTGGGCACCCGTCTCTACTTTTTCACCGTATAAGCGCGCAGGCAATACGCGTGTATTATTCATCACTAACGCATCACCAGGATTTAATTCCTCAATGATTTCATGGAAATGTTTATCCATCATCCCACCTGTCTTACGGTCAACTACAAGTAATCGGGAATGATCCCGGTCTTTTAATGGTGTTTGGGCAATCAGTTCTTCGGGTAACTCAAAATCGAAATCTTCTGTTGTTAACATATCGTCACTCACTTTCTCTGTTTGGCCCTTTTATTTTACCATTTTATGCCGACAATGCCAAAAAGCAAAAATCTTATCCTTCCATTCATTTATGATTGGTTGCGTTATCTTTTCAGCTATATTTTATTTATAATTTCAAAAAACGCCTACTAGTCTAGTTATTTGTATAGTAAATAAATCATCAAATTTGTATTCCTTAGTTATTTTAGGCATACTATTATAAGAACATTCTTTATGGAAAAGAAAAGAAGAGGTGCAATGATGATCGAATTTCAGAATGTATCAAAAATTTATAAAGGTGGAAAAGTCGCGGTCGAGAACGTCAATATTTCTTTTGAAAAAGGCGAATTCATCTGTTTTATCGGTACAAGTGGTAGCGGAAAAACCACTACGATGCGAATGCTTAACCGCATGACGGACCCGACAGAAGGTCAGATTTTGATTGATGGAAAGTCGATCCAAGAAATCAATCCCGTTGAACTCCGACGACAAATCGGCTATGTGATTCAAAGTATCGGTTTGATGCCTCACATGACGATCCGGGAAAATATCACTCTTGTCCAAAAATTATTGAAGGTCAGCCAAGAAGAACGGAACAAAACAGCAGATAAAATGATCGACCTGGTGGAACTTCCTCGTGAAATGCTTGATCGTTACCCACATGAATTATCTGGTGGTCAACAGCAGCGTATCGGTGTCGTTCGCGCGTTAGCGGCGAATCAAGACATCATTTTGATGGATGAACCTTTTGGAGCATTAGACCCTATCACAAGAGATTCCTTACAAGATTTAGTCAAGGATCTGCAAGAACGTCTAGGAAAAACCATCGTCTTCGTGACACATGATATGGATGAAGCAATCAAATTATCCAGTCGTATCGCGATCATGAGTGAAGGTAGAGTCATTCAATTTGATACGCCACAAAATATTTTACGCCACCCTGCCAATGAATTTGTCGAAGAATTGATCGGTGAAGATCGCTTACTTCAAGCCAAACCAGATACCACAAAAGTAGGCGAAGTCATGCTGAACCAAGCCATCACGATCACGCCAGAAAAATCATTGCAAGAAGCCATCAAATTGATGCGTGAAAAACGCGTCGATACGCTTTTAGTGACGGATAATTCAAATACCTTAAAAGGATTTATCGATGTTGAAACAATCGATAAGAAACGTGGAAAAGTCTCGAGTGTTGGCGATATCTTGAACAAGGATGTTTTTTATGTAAAACAATCTGCTTATTTACGTGATACCTTACAACGAATCTTAAAACGTGGTTTAAAATATGTGCCAGTAGTTGATGAACAAAATAAAGTCGTTGGTATTTTAACTCGAGCCTCTCTTGTCGACATCGTCTATGACGTGATCTGGGGCGAAGAACCATCGCTTACTGATGCAATTGGTACGCCATCTGAAACAAAGGAGGTTTAACCAATGGCCGAATTTTTTCAACAACATGGCGCTGAGATCCTCTCAAAAAGTCTCGAACATCTCTATATTTCAGCAATTGCATTGGTCATCGGGATTGCCGTTGCTGTTCCTTTAGGTGTTCTTTTGACGCGTTTTCCTAAAGTCGCAACGATTGTTATTGGACTGACCAGTGCGTTACAAACAGTCCCTTCTCTTGCCCTATTAGCACTTATGATTCCTTTATTCGGTGTCGGTAAATTGCCTGCAATCATTGCCCTATTTATCTATTCCCTTTTACCTATTTTAAGAAATACCTATATTGGGATGAAAAATGTGGATTGGAATTACCGCGATGTCGCAAAAGGCATGGGAATGACAAATATCCAATCGATTTTTTCTGTCGAATTGCCGATCGCTATGCCGACGATCATGGCAGGTATCCGGTTAGCAGCAGTCTATGTGATTGCATGGGCAACCCTCGCCTCTTACATCGGCGCAGGCGGGCTAGGCGATTTGATTTTTAGCGGTTTGAATAATTATCAACCCGATTTGATTTTCGCTGGAACGATCCCTGTAACGATCTTAGCATTGCTTGCAGATTTCTTATTAGGACTATTGGAGAATCGGTTAACTCCGATCGCATTGAGGGAGGAGAATGACGAATGAAACGAATCAGAAATAGTGTCGTTCTCGTATTGACCGTCTTATTACTTGCAAGTTGCTCCTTCCCAGGATTGGCAAGTAATACTGATGAAGATACGATTTCTATCACCGGTGGGATCACTTCTGAAGCTCAGATCATTGCCAGTATCGTTGCTGGGATGGTTGAACACTATACGGAAAAAAATACGACGATCATCAATAACTTAGCAACGACGACGATCAATCATCAAGCAATGATGAACGGCGACGCGTCTATTTCTGCCGCTCGCTATACAGGGACGGATTTGACTACTACCCTTAATTTACCGCCTGAGAAAGATCCTGAAAAAGCATTTGATATCGTAAAACGTGAATTTGAAAAAAGGTATGATCAAACCTGGTTTCCTTCTTATGGGTTCGAGAACACCTACGTTTTTCTTGTTCGCAAAGATACTGCGGAAAAATACAATTTAAAGAAAGTCAGTGACTTGAAAAATGTCGCCGATGAACTTGTCGCTGGAGTGGATACTTCCTGGATCAATCGTAAAGGAGATGGCTATGACGGCTTCAAAGAAACATATGGCTTTTCATTTGATTCCATCTTGCCTATGCAGATCGGTCTAGTCTATGACGCTGTAGAAGCTGGGAGAATGGATATCGTTTTAGGTTATTCGACAGACGGACGTATTGCTAGTTATGATCTAGTCATGCTAGAAGATGACTTGAGTTTTTTCCCACCTTATGACGCTGCACCGGTTGTAGATAATCAACTATTAAAAGATACGCCGGGTTTAGCAGAAGCATTAACAAAATTAAGTAATACGATCAGCACTGAAAAAATGCAACAATTGAACTATGAAGCAGACAATAATTTGGTTGAGCCTTCTGTCGTCGCAGAACGCTTTTTAAAAGAAAACCAATACTTTGGAGGGGAGTGACGATGATGGAAAACATGAATTGGCTTGAACAATTTATTTATTATTTTCAAGAGAATGGTACGTATGTCTTTTCACAGTTCCTACGTCACTTTCTCATTTCGATCTATGGCGTACTTTTTGCAGCAATCGTCGGTATCCCCGTTGGTATTCTCATTTCACGAAAACGTAAGTTAGCCAATTGGGTGATCCGTTTTACAAATATCATCCAAACGATTCCTTCTTTAGCGATGGTTTCGATTTTGATGATTGGTTTAGGTTTAGGGGTCAATGTCGTGATCGTCACGGTGTTCTTGTATTCGCTATTGCCGATCATCAAGAACACGTACACTGGGATGATCCAAGTCGACAAAAATATCCTTGATGTCGGTAAAGGGATGGGGATGACAGCCAGCCAACGTCTCTTTATGGTAGAACTACCGCTATCTGTGTCAGTCATTATGGCAGGCATTAGAAATGCTTTAGTCGTTGCCATCGGGATCACAGCCATCGGTGCCTTCGTCGGAGCTGGCGGACTAGGAGACATCATCATTCGTGGGACAAATGCCACAGATGGTACGTCGATCATCTTAGCCGGAGCCTTGCCAACAGCCTTCATGGCAATCATCACCGACTGGGTCTTAGGGATCATCGAACGCCGTTTAGACCCTGCGGCAAAGCATTCAAGATGACGAACATAGAGAATCCATATTGAACCCAATGGATTTCTATTTTTAAATAGTTGAAAACACCACCAGTTCAAGAAATAAATTCTTGATTTGGTGGTGTTTTTTTATTTGAAATTCAGATAGATAGTCATTGACTGAATCTTCTGGTATGTACAGTTCTACATAAACTATAAATAAATGAGTTGCTACTCACTCTGACAATAATGACGAAAAATCAAACACCATATCAATGATTTGCGCCACTTCACCTAATTCAGCCAGAGTGGCTTTCTCTACGAAGCGTATATTTCTCTGCTTTTCCATAAAATCAAATGTTTTGATTTAAAAAGGATTGATATATCCTTGTAGTTTATGCCTCTTATCTAATGCAATATGGTTTTTATATTTCGTATCAGTAATTGGACAAACCGCACACATTCCTGTTACTGCATTATAATGGTTCGCACTGACAACAATTGCAGGTCTTCTTTTTTTAATCTCTCTACCTATACTGGGATTGAAATTAATAATCACAAAATCGCCTTGTTTAGGCGTATAGCCATTAATAGTATATGCCATTAAATAATTTCCTTTCCTACCAGTGAATCCTCAGGAAAACCAGCACTTGCATCAATTGTTTCATCATTTTCAAATGCTTCATCAAAAATATTTTTTTCTTTTTTATAAACGTGATTGTATCGTCTTCTCCCTTAACAGCACTATACTCAACATTTTCTTCTATGCCAAATTTAGTAGGTACAGTTAAAACAATCGCATTACCTTGTTTCCTAGTCTTCATAATCTTCGCCCTCCATTCTATCTATTATCATCATAATATAAATACAACGTGAATACATTTTTCGTAAAATTGAATACCCAACCCAATTTCATGTAACTATAAAAAAACCTTAGAACACCAAAGTGCTGTTCTAAGGTCAAAAATTGTTACTCGCTATCATGTAATTATTTTTTCAAATGATAACTATACGTACTTACGACGATATTTTCACGCCAAGAAAGACGTAAACGCAATCTCAGACTCGTCTGATTATGCAAGATATTCTGCCATCTGCGATTTGGTACAAACTGTGGAATCAATACGGTCGTCGTATAATTTTGTTTTGCAGCATTCTTGCTGACTATGTCCACATAACGCAAAATCGGATTTTGAATCGACCGATAAGAAGAATGGACGATTGAAAGACGAACATCTGGAAAATGCTTTTTAAATTCTGCTTGGATCTCTTTTTCCTTTTCGATATCCTCATCTAATGAAACGTGCATAGCAACAACATAATCACCAATCGAACGCGCATAATTCAACGCTCCGGTATTTACCCGCGTAACGTTCCCTACAAGTACCAAAACCGTATTTCCTTCATACTCGTGTAAGTTTACTTCGTCTTCTAATCGAAGTTGTTCTGCTACTTTTTTATAATGATCATGAATTTTATAGAAGACGAACATGACGATTGGCATGATGATGAAGAACGGCCAAATATCCCCTAAGCGGTAAACAAATAAAATTGCAATGATGGCATAAGAGATAAATGCACCCGTAATATTCGCAATTGATTTCGTCCACCACTTTTTGCCTTCTTTTTTCCATTTGATGACCATTCCTGTTTGCGATAATGCAAAGGGGATAAATACACCAATGGAATACAATGGAATCAATCGTTCAGTAGAGCCATTGAAAATAAACAATAGCACAATCGACCCTAATGCAAGCGTGATGATCCCATTTGAGTACCCTAAACGATCACCACGATCTTGGTACATATGAGGCATGAATTTATCTTTTGCTAAGTTATAGGCTAATACTGGAAAGGCAGAAAACCCTGTATTTGCTGCCACTGCCAAAATCAAAGCTGTCGCAAATTGCAAGATATAATACAAGATCCCATGTCCAAAAACAGCTTGTCCGATTTGGGAAAGAACAGTTACTTCTTTTTCAGGAACGATTCCATACCAATAGTTGATAAACGTGATCCCTACAAAAAAGAATCCTAAGATCAATGCCATCATCGTCAAGGTCATCGCTGCGTTTTTCGCCCGTGGCTTTTTGAAGAACGGTACTGCATTACTGATTGCCTCTACACCAGTCAATGAAGAAGAACCAGAAGAAAAAGCCCGTAAGATCAATGCGACGGAAACCCCAGGGACAACTGCACCAGGCAATGCTGTTGCTTGTAATGGTACTGCCCCAGTCACAATATTAAACAAACCAACGACAATCAATAAGGAGATGACGAGAATAAATGTATAGACTGGGAATAGTAAAAACGAAGCTGACTCTCTCAGTCCACGTAAGTTCAACATCATCAACAAGAGGACGATAGTCACTGAAATCGCTACTTGATGCCCATATAGAGCTGGTATAGCAGAAGTAATCGCCTCTGCACCGGCTGAGACGGAAACCGCAACAGTCAGCATATAATCGATCAATAAAGACCCGCCCGAAATCAGTCCAGCATTTTTACCGAGGTTCTCACTACTAACAACGTAAGCCCCACCCCCGTGTGGATATGCGTGAATGATCTGCCGATAAGAAAGAGTTAATGAAATCAATAAAATAATAACAAATGCAGCAATTGGCAATGAATACCAGATCGCAGCAGCAGACAACGCCACTAATACCACAACGATTTGTTCTGTTCCGTACGCAATCGATGACAACGCATCGGAAGATAGTAGTGCTAACGCAGCAAACCTTGTTAATTTATGCTCGTCGTTTTCCGCCGACTTCAACGGCTTCCCTACTAACAACCTTTTTAAGTAATCCAATTTCTATGCTCCTTTACACACCTTTTCCCCTACGAATTACAGGTGTCATTTTTTATAGTAAACAAGATGTTATAGTACGCCCTTGACCTTTAAATGTCAACAAAATTCGGGAAAAATACCGATAGAAAATCCCCATATTTTTTTAATTCATTTTCAGAGTGATTTCCATAATTAAACCACTTGCTTTCTCTGGTATAGAAAAAAGACGAGCTTAGGAAAATAACGTTATCCTAAACTCGTCTTCACTTAAAAACTGAGACTTCAAACCTTTACGAGAAACGAATAGATGGCATCACGTTTCTAGTGGAAGATTCGACTTTCATGCGCAGCTTCTTTGAATTTCTTCATTTTTTCACTTACAAATGGATAGGATACTGTACCAACGATTCCTACGACAATAAATATGCCGACTAATATCAAAATCGCATGTAGCGCATTTGGCCAATAGATACCACCAGCTGATTCACGTAAGAGGTTGACTGCATGAGTAAATGGCAAGAAAGGATTGATCATTTGGAAAAATTTCCCTGAAACTTGAATTGGATAGTTCCCACCACCACCAGATATGGACAAGACAAGAATAATGATGGCTATCCCTTTGCCGACATTGTCAAACAGTGCTGCTAAAACATAGACGATCATCATAAATGACAAAGCAATCAAAACAGCAAACAGTACACTGTAAACTGGATTCACTACATACACACCAAGCAAGAACATGTTCCCTAAAGTAACGATCAAGCTTTGAGCGATCGCCATCGTCAAGAAGGTCAACATGCGGGCGCCAAACTGTTCCCGTTTTGTATAGTTTTTACGCGCTTTTTTATCTAAATAATAATCTGTTGTAGCGACACTTGAAAGTAAGACCGCACCTACCCACAAACATAGCGCAGTATAGAACGGTGTACTTGCTGATCCATTATTAGGGATTGGATACAACGAATTAGTTTGCAGTTCCACAGGCATCGTAAAGAATTCACTTTCCTTTGTCGCATCTAATTTCAAGAGTTTGATGACTTCCCCAAGATCAACCTCTTCTTCTCCTTTACGGATCGTGTCTGCGGCTTTTTGGATACCCGCTTTGATGTTTGGCCAGTCGTTCGTGATCAAGTCTGCCGCAGCATTCACTGCTGTTTCGACTTCTGGCATTTTATCGTTGACGGTGGTCATTGTGGTATTGATTTCATTTTTGATCGTTGGCCAATCATTTTGGATAAAATCAGCAGCTAAACCAAGTTTCTCTTCTAATACAGGTAAGTCGTTATTGTATAGGTCAGCTCCCTTATTGATTCCATTTACGATCGTTTCCATATTACCATTTAGCATCGTATTTGCATCATGGACCTCTTGACCGATTGCAGGCATTTCTTTTTGATATTTCTCTAAGATCGCCACCGCATTTGTCACGGTTGCTTTGGTTGAATTTAATAGCGAATCAAAGTCGATTTGATCTGCTTTACTCAACGCACCTTGCGCCGTACTGATCGTATCGATCACTTGAGTCAAGATTGATTCAACGGTGGTGCTGACTTCATTTACATTGATACTACTGATCAATCTGTTGACAGAATTAGCAGCAGCTTGTACTTCTTCTAAAAGGCTAGTAACTTGAGAAACATCTCCTGCTTGAACAGCTTCATTTAATCGTGTTAAACGATTTTGTAAATCAGTTAATACTGGTTTAACACTCTTCAATGTATCAATAATAGGTTGTAGTTTTGTATTACCAGCATTGGCTTGTAAATCTTCCAAAAATGAAATCAACTTGTCAGTTGCTTGTTGTTGCTCATTAATACTGTTGATAAAATTAGTTAACAAGTTATTGATATTCGTTTTTTCATCATCTGTCAATTGCCCATCTTTGACAGCATTTTCGATTGTTTTCGCTAATGAACCTGTTGTGGTCGCTACTTGCCCAATCGAATCTAACGTCGTCTTCACGCTTGTCGTGATACCTGGTACTGCTTCTTTTAATTGTTCAGCGCCCGTTTTGGTATCCTCTGCGAGATTCTTCGCTTGTGATTCTAAATTTTTCACATCAGGTAAGATGTCTTGGACTTGTTGGATGATGGTCAATCCTTGTTTTGCTTCCTCGATTCCTTGATTCATCGTTTCTTCGATTGATGAAAAATCGTTGTCGATTTCAGCAATTTGTCGTCCAGCATCTTGGATCTCCGGGATTTTTTGTTGAAGGTCAAGAATGATTTTGGCTTGTTCCTTTAATTCTGGCATTTTATCGTTCAATTCAACGACCTTTTGTCCCATCTCATCCACTTCTGGGAGATAATCAACAAATTCATTTGCTTTCGCTAATTTGTCTTTGATATCTGGTAGTTGTTTTTGTAGATCAAGTACTTGTTGGGTATAGCCATCGATCGTATCTAAGTTTTCATCTGTTGATAAAATCATTGATTTTACTTTATTGATACTTACCAGATTTGTATCGATATCGTACCCAATTTCATTAAAGACTTTTAGTAAAGTTTCGCTCGCCGTCCGAATAAATTCACTGGAGATTTGTGATTGGATCGTAGATGCACCTTTATCTGTGATTTTTGGTGCAATGGCATTGATTTTTTCATTGACTGTATATTCAATTTCCGGCTTTTTGATATCACCACTCGTAAAGCTTAATAAATCCTTCGAGAAATTCTCTGGCAAATAGATACCAGCATAATACTCCCCAGACCGTACACCGTCTTCTAATTCTTTTTTAGAGTCAACAAACTGCCAACCTAAATCTTTATTTTCATGTAATGATTTCAGTACTTCTTTTCCGATGGCAACGTCTTGTCCTTCAAACTCAGCCGGCTTGTCTGCACTATAAACAGCAATCGGTAATTCCCCTGTATTGCCATAAGGGTCCCATAATGCTTTGATATTGAACCAAGCATATAATGAAGGAATGATCATAATTGCGATGATCAAGAGAGTCGCAACAGGATTTTTAAAAATTCGTTTCCAATCAAGTAAATATAAGTTTATTGTATTTTTTATTGATTTCATATTCATCACCTTTTTTTGTTTCAGCTGCATCACTTTATCATGAAAACCATACGATTTTCAATCCTATTTTCAATCCAGCAACTAATTTTTTGACAGTTAAATCAAACTGTCCGAATGTTGTCATCTTTTGCTTAATAAATAATTAATCTTCTTTTATCCACTAGTCCACTATCAAATGTAGCATCCCGATAAATTTTTTATGTGTAGTCAAATAAATCTGTTATAAAAAGCTTACCATAGTTTCTAAAAAAATGTCTAAATTGGTTACTCATAAAATTATAATCTTATTTTCAATATATATATTGTTATTTTATAAACCATATCTTCCGATAGAACTGGAAAATCCGGCAAAACTGAACCACACAAACAAAAAAAGGCACGACAGCCAGAGGTCGGGATCAAAATGTTTAGCTTCGAGAAATAAGGCACCATCCACGAAAATTATTTTTCAAATTTTTGTGGATGGCGCCTTATTTTCGAAGAGGTTACTTCTGTTCCCGCCGTTTATTCGGTTTTAGGTGGTGCGATAGGACGAATGTCCCAGACCATTGAAGTTCCTCTTTTTTGTTGTTGCCAAGCGCTGAATCGCGCAATGATTGACTAAACACACGGTGCTATTTTTTATGTATAAGCGTGCTGTTTTTGTCTTTTATTTTGACACTGGGACAAGCGCTTCGATACCAACACTGATTTTTAATGCACGATCGACATCTAACATGATCGATCGTTCCAAATGACAGACTTTTTCTTTTAATCTGGACTTATCAATCGTTCTGATTTGTTCAAGTAAAATGACTGAGTCTCTTTCGATCCCTGTTCCGGTCGCTTTGATTCCTATATGTGTGGGCAATTTAGGTTTCGCCATTTTCGCAGTAATTGCTGCTACGATGACCGTTGGACTAAAATGATTACCTAAATTGTTCTGAATCACTAAGACCGGTCTTGTCCCACCTTGTTCTGATCCTACCACCGGAGAAAGATCAGCAAAATAAATATCTCCTCTTTTTACCATACGCCTCTCCTCACTCTTGATATTCTCTAGGTATGCGGGGCCCTAGCACACATGCGACTTCGTAATGGATCGTACCCAATTGATCTGCTACATCTTGCATTGTGATTTTAGCCTGTTGATTTTCCCCAATCAACGTAACTTTAGTTCCTACTGGCATTTGATAGGGCAGACGGATCATCAATTGATCCATGCATACACGACCAATGATCTCACAATAATTCCCCTCCACTAATAATGAGAAACCTTGCATTTTCCGTAACCAACCATCTGCGTAACCGATTGGTACAGTTCCGATCCATTCTGAAGCTGAAGTCGTATAGGTTTTTCCATAACCTACACCTTCTCCTGCTGGCAACTCTTTCACTTGGATCAATTCAGATACAAGTTCAAGCGCTGGTTGTAGGGGATACACTTCCGCTAACGCGTGACCGGATGGATTCAAGCCATACATTGCTACCCCATAGCGGATCATATTGCCTGTAGCTTTTTCGTGCCATAATGCAGTAGCACTATTACTGCTGTGGACATATCTTGGTAAAGTAGGTAGACTTTCGATGATCTCACTGAATTTTTGGTTCTGCTGTTCCCAATAGGTGGTATCTGCTTGATCTGCTGTAGAAAAATGAGTATAGATCCCTTCCCATTCTAAATTGGGACTATCCTGAATGATTTCCACTGCCTCATTCACTTCTGCACTATTGAGAAAGCCAATTCTTCCCATTCCGGTATCGACTTTCAAATGCAATTTCAATAAATATTCTAGATGTCGTTCTGCTATATAAGTAGCCGCAGCTTCCAACCATTCTTTTATTCCCGCAGTAATAGATAGATCGTGGATGACTGCAAGTGTCAACGCATCGATCGGAACCATATTCAATACAAGAATAGGTTGTGTGAAACCTGCCTCTCTCAGCTCGATTCCCTCATCTAAAGTAGCTACGCAAAAACCAGAAGCTCCACCTTTTTTTGCAGCTTCTGCTGTTTCGATTGCTCCATGACCGTAACCATCTGCTTTGACAACAGCAAACAATTCTTTCCCATTCAATCGAGCTATTTCATTTGCTACATTTTCTGTAATTGCCTGTTTATGTACAATTGCTTTTGTCGGACGATGCCAAGCAATAACCATTGTTCTTCCTTCTTTCTAGTCTTCTAAAATAATCTGTGCAAAAGCTAACTCGTCTGTATGTGTGATGCTGACCCAGACTGCTCCTTCATGTGGAGATTTCGTTACAATTGGTTGTCCTGATCCATTTTTTAAAATTTCGATCTCTTGAAAGGTAACTTTACCGATCCCTGTTCCCCAAGCCTTTGAAAAAGCTTCTTTACATGCATAACGACCGCCTAAAAACTCAACCTGACGATGAAATGGCAGCAAACGAAACATTTCGATTTCACTTGGTGTCAGTACACGATCAATAAAGTTTTGCTTTTCTTTAATGATCTTAGCAATCCTCGACAGTTCAACTGCATCAATCCCAATCCCTTTTATCATACACGATTCTCTTTTCAAAAAATTTTAGAACACTCTAATTCTACCAAATTTTAGACAATTTACCACCAATAAGTCTAGAAATAACAAAAATGAAAGTTGTTTCCTAGTGAAAACCCACTTCTTCATTTTCTCCAATAAAAAACCATTGAGAATTGATTGATAAAAATCTCTGATGCAAAGAAAACAGTTCAAGTCACTTCATTTCTTTTTTTACGAACGTTTTTCAAAAAAACAAGACTTACAATTCGAAAAACAGCTGATATATAAATCATTTTCCGCCTTGTTTGTTTATAAAATCATTTTATTGGTATTAATTCTAATTTACCATGGATCACGCATAAAAAAAGAAATTATTTTTACTTAATAAACAAAAAAAACAAAAATTTGTTGCTATATCCTTAAAAAGCTAAATATTTTATTTTTTTAAATAACATTTTTGTTAAAGTTATCTAAATTACCTACTAAAAAGAGGAACTACGTTAAATTTATACTTAATACTCTTAGACTTCCCATTATTAGTAGGTTTTTACCCTATGATCTCTACTTCTTTATGTAATGAAAGAGAGAGTATGTTTGTTTTTTTCATTATCTATCATTGCCAAATAAACAATACAAAATAAGCCCGCCAAGGCCAAAAATAGGTAAGCTATTTTTGGATCTGACGGGCTTATTCGGATGGTCCTTCTAAGACCACCACTTTACATGTGGATTAGTCGTTGTTCGTGCGGATCACGAAACCACGTTTTTTGTCGTTTGTGCGTTTTCCACCATTGTCTTTTTGTTTGTTATGGTTTTTGCTGTAGCTACCGCTACCTTTTGAATTTTTGTTGCCACGGTAGTTGCCATTATCACGACGATTACGGTTGTTTCCGCCGCCACTTCCGCCACCACGTTTACCATTTTTGTTGTAGCCTTTTTTCTGCATAGGCAATGGACGTTCTGGTGTGATTTTTACTGGTGTTGCATCTGATGGATCTTTGGCTGTTGTTTTCAACAATAAAGCGACTAAATCTTGAGCAGAGTATTCTTCCAATAATTTATCCGCAGTTTGCAGATATTTATCTAAGCCATTCTCTTCAAGTTTTTCTTCGATTTGTTCAATAGCAGCGCCTAGTTGTCCTTTGAATGCTTCTTTTTCAGTCGGTGGACGTAAAGTTGTCATACGTTTTTTCGTTAAGTTTTCAATAACATGTAAGTAACCCATTTCGTTTGGTGTAACGAAAGTTACTGACATACCACCTTTACCTGCACGACCAGTACGACCGATACGGTGAACATAGCTTTCTGGGTCTTGTGGGATATCATAGTTGTATACATGAGTAACTCCTGAGATATCTAAACCACGTGCAGCTACGTCTGTAGCAACTAAAATATCTAAATGACCACTCTTGAATGAACGTAATACGCTCATACGTTTTTGTTGGGAAAGGTCGCCATGGATACCTTCTGCACGATAGCCACGAGCTTCTAAGCCACGAGCTAATTCATCTACACGACGTTTTGTACGTCCGAAGACGATCGTTAATTCTGGTGATTGTACATCGAGCAAGCGAGTCATCACATCGAATTTTTCGTATTCTTTTGCGCGTACATAGTATTGATCGATCAAATCAGCAGTCATTTCTTTGGTTTTGATTTTCACGTGTGTTGGATCTTTCATGAATTTCACACCGATGTTTTTGATTGCTGGTGGCATTGTTGCTGAGAACAATAGTGTTTGACGTTGGTCTGGTACTTTAGAGATAATACTTTCAATATCTTCTAAGAAGCCCATGTTCAACATTTCGTCTGCTTCATCTAATACTAATGTTTCAACTGTTCCAAGTTTCAATGTGTGACGGTTGATATGGTCTAACATACGACCCGGTGTACCAACGACGATATGTGGACGGTCTTTCAATCCACGGATTTGGCGACCGATATCGGCGCCACCATAGACAGCTTGGACACGGACACGTTTGTCACGTCCTAAACGATAAAGTTCTTCTTGTGTTTGGATCGCTAATTCACGTGTTGGTGCAATAACCAATCCTTGTAGTTCTTGACGATTTGCATCGATTTTCTCTAACATCGGTAAGCCAAACGCAGCAGTTTTACCTGTTCCTGTTTGTGCTTGTCCAATCACATCTTTGCCTTCCAAGGCTAGTGGGATCGTTTCTGATTGGATCGGTGTTGCTTCTTCAAATCCTGCACGTTCTACTGATTTTAATAATTCTGGTGATAATTCTAGTTCTTTAAATTTCAAATGAATCCTCCTATATGGTTGTTAACTGAGGATGTAGCTATAGTTTGCTACCCCGTCTTTTGTTCGGTCAAAGTGTCTGTTGCTTTTTTGACAGTGGCCACGCACGTTTCCCATCCATTCTTAGCCCCTGTGGCACCACCGAAAAATCACTTTGCGAAGTTTAGGCATTAGAAAAGCCAAACGGGTCGCGTTCAGCTTTATCATTGTTATGACATCTGGCTTTCGCATTTCATCATCAAGCCAGTCCAATTTCTCTTCATCTTTCGGCAATAGGTTATTCTAGCATAATTTATTGTTTTCTGCAAGTTTACAGTTTTTATTTCATTTCTTGTAGTCGTTCGACCACTTCAATCAAGCCCATACTATTACTACCTTTTAGTACAATCGTGTCATCTGGCTGGATCTCAGCAATCACCGCTGCAATCAATTGCTCTTTATTTTCTTCGGTATAATAAACCGGCAAATCAGGATATTTCTGAGCCAAAGCATCTTTTAACGCCTGCATTTCTTTTCCATACAAAAAGATCATCGAGAAGATGTCTGAAGAAATATGTTCACTCATTGAAGCATGCATGAGAGGCGAGTCTACTCCTAGCTCCAACATATCGGCTAAAACGGCAAGTTTTCGTCCCGCTGCTGGGAGGCTTGCTACAGTATCTAAGACTAATCCCATGGCTGTAGGATTGGCATTATAAACATCACTTAAGATCGCTGCCCCATTTCCAGCAGTCAGCCATTCTGTTCGATTTTGTGTCACTGAGACAGTTGCTAGACCTCGTCGGATTTCCGACAGAGACAACCCGAAAAACTGCCCGATCGCATAAGCAATCAGCGCGTTCGTCACATTATACTTACCAGGTAAAGGGATCGTGAATGATTCGCCTTCAACGATAAATGTCGTTTGTTGCTTTTCTTCGATGATTTGTTGTGCAGAAATATCGCCTTGTTCGATTCCAAACGTCTTGATTTTTTGAGACAATGGAGCAACCAACGGTTCTAACAATGGTTCATTATTCGGTACGATCAATAATCCGTCTGGTAGCAACCCGTCAGCAATTTCCATTTTTGCTTTGGCGATACCTTCTCGTGACCCTAAATTCTCGATATGAGCCTCACCGATCATCGTGATTGCTGCAACTTTTGGTTGTGCCAGCAACGAGAGTTCCGTAATTTCATTGGCATGATCCATTCCCATTTCTAAAACGATTTTTTCAGTATCCTGAGGCATATGCAAGATCGTATAAGGCATGCCAATATTATTATTGTAATTTCCTTGTGTTTTATAAGTTTTATATCCTTGCGCTAAGACAGAAGCTGTTAGATCCTTTGTGGTCGTCTTCCCATTACTACCGGTAACAGCCACTACATCCGCCCCAACTTTTTTTAAATAATACTGCGCCAACTCTTGCATTGCTTTTAAAGGATCAGAAACTGGTATGATCTCGATCCCCTCTGGTGCCTTTTCGGCTGCCCAACTCCAAAAAGAAGCAACTGCCCCATTTGCGATAGCTTGTTCAATAAATTCATGCCCATCTCTTGTGCCAGCTAAAGGAACGAACAAATCGCCTTCTTTGATTTTGCGGCTATCAAATTCTACTCCTGTGATTGATTGGGTTGACTCATGATGACTGCCAACTGCTTGAGCAATTTCTTGTATTGTTATGTTCATCCATTCTCTGTCCTTTCGATTTAGACCAGTAGTCCTATAGGAATAGGAACAAAAAAGGTGGTGAAAATCGCCAATACTGATAGCGTCGAATAGTAAAAATCTTTCGCTTTCAATCAGTACCAGATGATCATCCACAACCTTTATTTTGCTATACATACTACTTCGACACATTCATACTTGTGCTGATTACGTTTCAATTAGTCAAAGAAACTTTGTCTTTGATTATGACGGTTCAAGCCTAATTGGATCAACTCTTCAATCAAGTCACCGTATTTCAAGCCCATATTTTCCCATAGCAAGGGGTACATGCTGAATGCTGTAAATCCAGGCATTGAATTTAATTCATTAAGGAATAATTCATTTTTATTCGTCAAGAAGAAATCACAACGGCTCAAGCCACTTCCACCTAACATCGTATACGCTAATTTTGCGTACTCTTGTGCTTTTTGATGGACTTCTTCTGGTACTTCTGCTGGAATCTGCATCTCGATGCGATTATTGATGTACTTCGCATCATAATCGTAAAATGCCACGTCTTTTACCACTTCACCAGGCAAGGTCGTGCGGACGTCTTCATTCCCTAAAACAGCGACTTCGATCTCCCGTGCTTCGATTCCTTGTTCAACGATGGCACGTGAATCGTATTGGTAAGCTGTTGCTAAGGCATTCTGTAATTCTTCTCGATTTTCAGCCTTAGTGATCCCCACGCTTGATCCCATATTTGCTGGCTTCACGAACATCGGATAAAGCAATGAGCCTTCACATTGGTCAAATACCTTTTTAGGATTTTCTTTCCATTGATTCTTCAAAACTGGAACATAAGGTACTTGCGGTACACCGGCTGCTTGTAAAATATATTTTGTCATGATCTTATCCATGGCACAAGCACTTGTCAGTACACCCGCACCGACGTAAGGCATATTCAAGGTTTCTAAGAATCCTTGGATCGTGCCATCCTCGCCATTTGGACCGTGAAGAACTGGGAAGACGATGTTTCCTTCTTCTTTGATCTCTCCTGGATTGATGACAGTACCCGTAAATCCTTCTGTCATTTTCCCACTTGGGTCCCACGTCAAGTGCAATTCTTCTTCACTTGTAGGTTTTTCAGTCAACAACGGGCCTTTGACCCATTGTCCGTCTTTACTAATAAATACGAGCTGTACTTGATAATAAGCATAATAAATAGCATTTAAAACGGAAAACGCTGAAAGAATCGAAACTTCGTGTTCCGCACTGCGTCCACCATATAATAAAGTAATCTTCAAAAGATTTTCCTCCTGTATTCGATATCATTCATTTTTACTTCATATTTTAGCACAAAAACAAAAGATGCAAACAGCTTATTTGAAAAAAGGTGAGGTACATGTCATTTTATTCAAAAAACAGCGGAATAGTTGTCGCTTTTTTTCTTTATCGTTATGATAAGAGAAAGGAGGCATAGTTATGACCAAAACTACTTCTCGAAGCCGGTTAACAGAAATCATTCACGTATTCATCAAAGAAAATGTTCTGCCTAATCTGATCCAACAAAAAAATCCTGAACAAGTAAAAAAAGCCTTTGAAGAACTTGGCTCAACCTTTATAAAAATTGGGCAAATGCTTTCTGTCCGTGATGACTTACTCTCTGCTGAGTTTACTAAGACATTCAAAACATTGCAAGACAATGTACCAAGTGATCCCTTTGTCACGACGAAAAAAACGATTGAACAGGAATTAGACGCATCCTTAGAAACGATTTTTACTAGCTTCAATAAAGCACCTTTCGCTTCTGCCTCTATGGGTCAAGCGCATCGTGCAACGTTAAAGAATGGCGATGCAGTCGTTGTAAAAGTCCAACATCCAAATATTGCGAAGGAAATCATGATGGACTTACAGTTATTCGAACGGGCGATTCCTTTGATCAAATATATTCCTGAAACAAGCGTCATCGATTTAAAAGGCGTGTTGCAAGAAGTCAAACGTTCATTGACAAACGAATTGGACTTCTACAAAGAAAGTCAAAATGGTGCACGTTTCTATAATCTAAACAACCATTGGTATGAAATTAGATCCCCTAAAATCTATGAGGCACTTTGCACAAAAAAAGTTATTGTGATGGAAGAAATGTCTGGAAAGAACTTCAACCAATTGATGAATCTTGAAGAAACGGATGAACGCCTCATTGAGACACTTACGAATACTCAATTGAAACAACAAGTGGCTAAACGATTGATCGAACATTTTATGAAGCAAATCTTTGACGATGGCTTTTTTCATGCCGATCCACATCCTGGGAATTTATTGTTCCATCCTTTAAGCGTTGAAGAACTTTCAGAAAATGTAACGACAGACACAAAAGAACACCAAAAACAACTAGGCTCGATTTCTTTCAAAACGACTGCTACTGTCACTGAACCATTGCAACCATATACAATCAGTTATATTGATTTCGGTATGATGGGTAGTCTCTCCGCTTCGCTAAGACAAAAGCTGATGGAAATCGTTTTAGCGATTTATACACGAGATATTTACCGTATTGAAAAAGCCGTCATCAACTTATGTCAACAAGAAGGGCCTTTTGATGAAAGTGAATTCCATCAACAACTCGCTAGCTTTTTGACGCAATATTTAGACCTCCCCATTGAAGAAATCGACTTGCAAGAAGTCTTTGCGCAGATCGTCTCGATTTGCCACCAGAACAACTTACAAATCGATCGTGATATCACGTTATTGCTTAAAGCGTTTAGCACATTAGAAGGAGTGATTCGTGTCCTTGATCCTGAAGTATCTTTGATGGAAGTCGCTACGCCCATTGCACAACGATATTTCTTAGCACATCTCTCTGTCGAAGATACCTTGAAGCAAGCGGGCTTAGATATACTCGATGGTATCAAAACCGTACCGAAAATCCCGCAACAAGTCTATCACCTTCTAGAAACTTGGCGTTCTGGACAAGGAAAAATCAATTTGGAACTAAAAAAACAAGACCAACTGATGAACCGGATCGAAAGTATGGTGAACCGTTTAGTATTTGGTGTGATACTCGCCGCATTGATCGTCGGCTCTTCGTTGCTTGTCCAAGCTGCACCAGACGATCAAATCAATTTTATTACACTATTAGGTATATTCACGTATACGATCGCAGCTGTGGTCATTCTCTTTTTAGCCATTGATACACTGATCAACTATTATAAAAAAAGACGAAAATAAACGAAAACATCCCAAAATATGAAACTATTTTCGGATGTTCTCGTTTATTTTTTTAGCTGTGTACTTTTGACACAACCTCATTGCTTGATGATTAGAGTTGCGGATACGACTATTCCTGTTTTTTAGTCTGTAGCCTTTTACTCGCTATCTATTTGATAATTTTAGCTTTTTTGTTTTGATTATTTCATTTTTCGTTCATCTGGTACGATTCTTTGCGAGAGCAACCACTTATGGAAGAACCATTCAGCGATCCCGATCAATACCGCCGGTACTAAAACCTTCATCCAAATATCCGTCATATCGTTCATAAAATAAAGATATAACCATAGAATGGCTGCAGCTGAACCAGCATCTGCAATTGTAGCCGCGATATTTCCTACTTTTCGTAAAATCAATAAATCACCTAATACATAGATCATGACAACAATGATTACTCCGACAATCGTTGAATCCATGAAACTAACACCATACAGTCCCGTTAAAACGATCCACAAAATTGCCCAAATCATGATTGCTTTTACCACCAACGCCTTCACATGTTTCATTTTCTGCACTCCCTTCTTTTTTGGTTAAAAATATATGATTATATAACTAAATAATCTTCATAATTATATCTTTTGTTATAGAATCAATCAAAGATATCGTACTTTTTTAGTAATAAAAAAGAGGAACACCGCTTCTGTTTAGTTAGAAACAATGTTCACCTATTTTATATTCTATTCAAATTTCTGCAAGCGCTCGGATCAACGCTTTTTTGAACCTTTGGTGATCTTCATGAGTGAAAGGCTTCGGCCCTTTCGTCCGAATGCCCGCTTTTCTCAACTTACTGCTTTGATAACGTTGTTCTAATAATCCATCAATGTTCGTGGTATCAAATTCCTTCCCCGATTGATGAAAGACTCGAACACCTTTAGGTAAGACCAATGAAGCTAAGCCATAATCTTGAGTGATCAAAAAATCACCTTTTTTGATCAGCCCGACGATTTTATAATCTGCACTGTCTGCCCCTTTATCGACGTATACAAACTGTACATAGCTTGGATACTCTTTATTGGTATAGTGATCGACACTTGTCACGATCATCACCTCTAATTGAAAAGATGCCGCAATTTCAATCACGTCATTTTTCACTGGGGAGCCGTCACCATCAATGAATATTTTTTGCATGTTCTTTCCTCCATAAAAGATAAACAGCGATTACTCCCAGGATCAATACACTGACATTTATCCATTTTACGTAAACTAACAATTGGATCATCGCTTTTGGTACGCTCAGACTACCAGTCAATTGGAGCAATACACTCACAGGTTCGTCCAACCATCGTGCCGTCACCAACAGCAATGACATCAATAAAAATTGATGGGTCACACTTCCTTTGTTTTGTGTCGTAAACTTTTTGATGACACGATTATCCATCGGTATTTCTGTATCGATCTCATAATACGTACGATTCAACCAACTACCTACTACCGCGTGCCAAAAACTTAATAAGAATAAACCAACCACAAAGCCGATTTGTGGAAGTAACAGAACCATCAACGAACTAAATAATCCAGCTAATTGAATGAGGACTGGTTCGATCGTGGGAATCTGGATTGCTTGATTGCCAATGATTTTGGCTAACACCATGCCTGCAATATAAGGTAAATACATATATACGCCTAAATAGTCGAAACCATAGACGCGGCCGATATAAAGTGTCCCGAATAAAAAAAGAAAATTACCTAACATGCCATTCAGAAAAGTAAAACTATTTAACCAAGTAGGTAATTTCCACTGCTTTCTAGCCCTTCCAAGATAAAAAGCTGCAAATAGAAACAACAGCATAAATCCATAGATTGCTACGTCAAATAATGCAGGATCAATCAACAAACGAGCATTTCTCAAAAGAAACAACAAAACGAAAAAGCCGATAAATAAAAGCAACTCTTTGGTCACTACCACATTCGACTTCATCTCTTTAAAATCCAATTCATAGCGAGGATAATGACTGATCGTATGGTATGCCATAATGTAGAACAATGTATATAACGCTAACGTCATCACGACTTGCGTCGACCCGGGAAGCTCGATCACCCGAAACAAAACAAGCAACAACAGGATCGCAAATGGAAATTTATTTGCTGACATGTTCGTGAATCCCTGTTGTTTTTCATGGTAATTCACTGTGATATTTGTGGGGATCAGCCATGCCGCACTTAGTCCTAAAAGTACACTTGACAGATAATACAGCGGGAAATAAAGGACGCCAAAAATCCCGATCAACGAACCTGCGCCACCCATCAATAAAGAAATCATCAACAAGGTATAACTATCCAGACCAAAGCGAATACTACTAACTAAAAACAGACCTGTCATTCGAAAGGTATAGAACAAAGTGAAGGGTAAAATCGACAACCATTGGTTCCCATCACTCAAACTTAAAAATAAAAGATACGGCACCAAGATAACCGTATTACTCAAAATAAAAGGTGTCGTCTGGGTAAAGTTCCGCCCAAATCGTTTGATATTATCAATCATATAAAAACTCCTTACGTGTTAAACATGAGTTACTTGTCATGTCAACGCATCATCTCTATAGGCATACCCATATGTCTGTAGGTACAAAACTGATTATACCATAGGAGCAAAGCAGCCAACACCCTATAGAGGTTGTGAAAGCAGCCCACTGATCCGCAGCCAACCGATAGACAAAAAAGCAGGAACTCCACAAAATTTGACTAGCAAATTTGGGAATCCCTGCTTATTTTTGAGTGCTGAACATTTCTGTTCGCCACTCACTGGTGCCTGAAAGAATCAGACAGACAAGTCCTTCTCCACAAAAGTCTTGTCCAGCACGCCTACATCCGGTAGGTGATCCGTGGATCATGTGCCGCCAAAATCAATTAGACCTCTAACGTTCAGAGATCTTCTCGACCCGTCGCATAACGTATACTTTAACACAAGCTACCATTTTATGCGAGTCTTTTTTTCATTTTATAATCAACCATTTGAAATCCTTCGCCGATATCGCTGATCAATTCTCCCTCAATGACAAATCCCTGATGTTGATAGACTGCGATTGCTTGTTGATTTCCTTGATTGACACGCAAGAAAATCTCCTGTGCTTCTGTTTCTTTTGCTAATTGTTCGTACCAACGAAAGACTTCTGAGGTCAAACCTTTCCCTCGTACGTCTCGAAGAATATAGAGTTTACTTAAATAGATCGAAGAACCCATCTTTTCATAAGCAGTATAGCCAATCGTTTTTCCCTCTAACTTCAATAAGAAATAGTTGACCCCTGCTGCACATTCTTTTCCGATCTGTTCTTTCGATTGATACGTCTCCAACATATAAGCGACTTGCTTTTGACCGATAATCGGCGTAAAGGCTTCGGGCCATACTTCATGGATAACTGTCACGAGTTCATCGAGTTCTTTCTCAGTTACTACTACTTTCTCCAACATTTTACTTCCTCCATTCAATGAACTAAAAATGCCCTTGTGCTTGCTGGAATAAAAACAACATGATCATACTATATACAGCGACCGACCAAGGTTTTAAAAGAATAACAATTTGCATGTATTCTCTAAATGAAAGCTTCGTCAATCCAGCGACGAGACAAATCAAATCATCTGGCGCAAAAGGTAAAAGTAAGGTAACGATCAATACCTTTTTGATATTGTTTGTTTTTTCAATGACTAGCTGTTCAAATTTTTGGAATTTTTTTGGTGATAAGATAAAACGGACAAAACTCGTACCATAATAACGCACGAATAAAAAACCGATTGCTTCACCAATAATCAAGCCAATACAACTATACAGCAACCCAAAGACATTTCCAAACATCAACATCCCTGCAACAGAAGAAATCCCTCCTGGCAGAATCGGAATGATCACTTGGATGATTTGGATAAGAATAAATAAAATGATCGCATAGCTCCCAAACTGTTGCATGAATTGTTGCAAAGAATCTGCTGATTGAAAGATTCCATGTCGATAGCCATACATGATCAATATGAAAAAAATACTTAATCCAACGAGTGGTGCGACTTGGATGGTTCTATGTACCCATGTTTTCTTCTCAGCCATACGCTTCTCCTACACTTTTCATTTTTCTATGTTTCATAAAAGAACAAGTAATGAACAACTACAAAATCGTCGTATGCAACTTCGAACAACAGAAGCTTGATCCTCTTGTGCCTCCTAAGCCCGAGTAAACAACGTGAAGTAGCTCCTTCAGAAATAAGCGTGAAATCCCAAAAATTTGAAGAAAAATTTTCGGTTTTTCACGCTTATTTCTCGGATTTGAGCACTTCCTTTATGGCTGATTACCCGCAGAAGTTACTTATAAAACGCCGTTTATTTGGTTTTAGAAGATAGGCATAACGGCTACTTCAGTTCTAACACCTGTTCTTATCTTTTTACTGGTGATTCAAAAAACTAGCAACTTTCGTTGTGATCAAGTCAATAGCTACGTGATTTTCGCCACCTTCTGGAACGATAATATCAGCGTAACGTTTTGTTGGTTCAATAAACTGATGATACATCGGCTTAACGACTGTTAAATATTGTTCGATCACAGAATCTAAGGTACGGCCGCGCTCTTCCATATCACGTTTGATCCGGCGAATGATCCGAATGTCATCGTCTGTATCTACATAGATCTTGATATCCATCAAATCACGTAAACGCTCGTCTTCTAAAATCAAGATACCTTCCAAAATAATCACTTCTTTTGGTTCTTGGATGATTGTTGCTTGACTTCTCGTATGAGCAACATAATCATAGACTGGTTTTTCAATGGCTTCATAGTTCAGTAGTTTTTCAACGTGCTGGATCAGCAGTTCATTATCAAAGGCAAAAGGATGATCGTAGTTTGTATTCAACCGTTCTTCAAAGCTAAGATGACTTTGATCTTTATAATAAGAATCTTGTTCAAGCATCATGATGGAGTGGTCTGGAAAGTGACTAAAAATCCCTCGGCTGACGCTTGTCTTTCCGCTTCCCGATCCGCCCGTCACACCAATGATAATTGGCTTGCTTTTTGTCATTGACTAAAACCTCTTTCATATCCGTTTTTTCATTCTAATCTATTATAGCGAAAAAAAAGGAAAATGCACTATTTTTCTGAAAATTAATGAGGTGAGATTTCCAAGAGCGGGTAAAGTTCTTCTAAAGAATCAATCCGATAGGTTGGTTGGATCTCTGGTATTTCAGGCAACTTATTTTTATTGAACCAGATCGTATCGATCCCTGCTTCATTTCCACCTTTGATATCAGAAGTCAGTGAATCACCGATAATCACCGTTCGTTCTTTGTCCAACTCAGGAATATTAGCAAACACGTGATCAAAAAAAGCCTTCATTGGCTTTTGTGCGCCAATCGCTTCTGAGACAAAAATTTCTCGAAAATAATGAATCATCCGAGCATCTGTTAATCGTTGATGTTGGGTTTGAGAAACCCCATTCGTCACTATATAAAGTTCTGCTTCACTTGACACTGCTTCCAGTAATTCATGGCTTCCAGGAATCCAATGATGGCCCTGATTCAAATAATGTCGATAACGTTGATCCATTGCTTGGCTATCTACGGTCTTGCCAAACTGTTGGAACAACAGACCAAAGCGGTTGCCTGTCACTTCATCTCTTGTCATCTGCCCCTTTTCAAATTCTCGCCATAAATGATGATTCAATGCTTTATAACTTGTTCTGATCTCTGGTGTCAGTTCAATGCCTTGTTCCGCAAACAATTGGTGCAAGGCTTCTGTTTCTGTTTGTTGAAAATCTAACAACGTATCATCTACGTCGAATAATAATGTATGATATTTCATCTGATTCTCCTATTTCTTCTATATTTGATATTTCGTTTATTTGCATTTTCGTGGGTTGTTGATTGTTTATCTATAAAAGAAATAAACAAGTGCCTTAGAACCGCCGGCTGTGCACTTGCTTATTAAATGACACTAAATCATTTTAGAAAGTCCAATAATATCTTCTTCTGAGAAATGTCCAATGACTCTGTAGGGATTGAAATTACTCTTCAATTCAAATCGGTTTCCTGTACCTACCCAAGATTTCTTGTTTAATCCTGCAGAATCTAAGTCTTTTATTTCATAATATCGCTTTTTGATCGCCTTTGATTTATTCTCATATTTACTTGTAATAGGAAGAATCAAGAATGAACCTCTGCTTCGAACACGGATAGCAATAGCAGGACGAGTTTTCCCTCCACTGCCATCGTTAAAGGGAATATAGATCAAGAACACGTCATGACTATTCATCTAGATCTCTCATCCATGACACTAGATCTTCGTGGTCACCGCTATTTTCTGGCGGATTAGTTTCAACAGACTCTTCCGCAACTCTCATTAACTGCAGTTCAGCCTTCTCTTTACTTGTTAAAGATAACTCAAATGGAATTTCTCCTCTGGCAGCTACCCTTTTATATAAAGCAGTGATTAAGATTGATGGATTTACTCCTAATGAATCTAAAATGCTTTCGACGTCAGTAGCTAGATTCTTATTGATATTCACTTGGACTTTCTTTTTTTCGTTGGTTTTATCTTTTTCTTTGATTTCAGACATAGAACATCACCTCTCACTCCTATTTTACTCCTAATAGGAGTGTAAAACAAACTCATTGAATGAACGATCAATTCATGATTATTACTATTTAAAATATTTTTTTAATTTTTTTAGTTCGTCTAACGTCAATGAGCGATAAGATCCTTCAGTCAAATGCGGATCTAGTTGTAATGGGCCCATGCTGATTCGTTGCAATGCAGTGACTTTTTTTCCACAAGCTAAAAACATCTTTTTCACTTGATGGAATTTCCCCTCTTCGATCGTCAGTCGTACGATACTTTTTTTATGTTGCGCGACAAGAATCTCTAAATGTGCAGGTAAGCATTGGTAACCACCATCAAAAACAATTCCTTTTTCAAAAGCAATTCGATCAGCTTCTGTCACTTGTTCATTGACAACTGCTACATATGTTTTCTGTACTTTTTTATCAGGCAACAACATTTCATAACCTAATTGGCCATTGGAAGTGATCAACGATAAACCTGTTGTATCTCGGTCTAATCGCCCAACTGGATACAAAGGTTGTGTGCGATCGGCTGAAGCCAACAAATCGATAACAGTCGTTTTGTGAATGTCCGTCACCGCTGTTACTGCTCTTTTCGGTTTATTCAGTATAAAGTATACTTCATTTGTATGTAGCTTTACGCCATCCACTTCGATACAGTGGAGCAAACTATCCACATTACGATTCTGTTTCTGTTCCACTTTACCATCGATACGTACGAGTTTCATCGCAAAAAGTCGTTTCATCTCTTTACGTGATGTTTCTAATTCTTTTTCTATTAATTTATCTAACCGCATAACTGCTTCCTTTCCTAGCTACATAAGCATTATAACCTGAATCATACACCATGCAAAATGGAAACGCTAAGTTGTTTCCTTGACTTACTCAGTGAATCGCGTTACGGTTAAAGAGTAAAGTGAATTGGATTTCTCATACACAGCGTAATGACCTGGTGGAGAAAAGTTGAATCCTGACTTTTTAAGGGCAGATGCGCGCATCTGTCTTTTTGCGTTTTTTCGCGCTACCTGATAATGTGCAAGAGACCATGTGACATTCACTTAAATAAAATCTGTCTGACACCAAAGCAGACAGTCACATTTTAAGGAGGAATTTTGGTTATGTCAGTATCATTAGAAGTAAGTAAAAGAGAAGTACGTCCCCGTTCATTGAGAAACAAATTGCGTCATGAAGGAAAAGTTCCTGCAATCGTTTATGGCTACAATGTAGAAAGCACGCCAATTTCATTTGATAGTGCGACATTTAGTAAAGTATTGCGTGAGAATGCCGCAAACACAGTTATCACAATGAACATTGAAGGAAAAAAAGTCAACACACTTGTTCATAAAATCCAATCAAACACATTTACCAACCAATTAGAACACGTGGAATTCCTATCTGTTAATATGACAGAAGAAACAGAAGTCGAAACAGAAGTTGTCCTTGTCGGCGAATCTACTGGTGTAAAATCTGGTGGTGTATTGGCTCAAAACTTATATACTGTGATTGTTTCTGCTACGCCAGATCAATTACCAGAAAACATCGAAGTGGATATCACTGATTTAGCATTAGGTGATTCGATCACTGTAGCGGATCTACCGAAAAATGACGCATACACGATCATTACTGATGGAGAAGAACAAATCGCCGCAGTTGTTGCACCAACAGAAGAAGAAGAATCAACTGGTGAAGCAGCAGAACCAGAAGTGATTGGTTCAACTGAAGAATAAACGTCTTTTGATCAACGAAGCAGTGACTTGTGTCATTGCTTCGTTTTTTTTAATTCCCACTAAAAAAAAAAATTGTTTTAAGAATGGTATATTCCTATTTATCAACCCTTATTTGTTTTTTGATAAGCGCAAAAACCCTTATATAATAAGGTTTCTTGAAGTCCTCTTAAAAGTTTCTTATACTTTGAAAAAAAGTATGCAAATATTGTTGCATTTTGTATAAATGTTTATTAGAATGAACCAACGTTAAAAAAGTATAACTCGTTTATCCTGATAATAATATGTTGTTCTCGTCATTTCGGTTTTTTAGACAAAGGAGGCTAAGCCGATGTTTGAAAGTTTTGATAATAACCGTAATCGATACGCATCATTAGGTGTGGTATCAAGTTTACCAGATGAACTGATCGATAGTATCTGGTTCATTATTGATTTAGACCTTAAGGGTGTTATTCCGTTAGATAATATTTTAGCTTTTGATTTAATGAACAATCATGGAAAAGTAACCTTGCATTTTTCTCAAGCGGGCAGTACCGTTGAGATGGGGATCGATTTGCCATTCCCTTATTCTCCACAGTATCCGGCGCAAGTATTTGCCTATGATGATGGGACCAGAGAAACCATTCTTCTCCCAAGTGAAATTAAACAGTACTAAAATAAACCCTTTGTTTTGCACGATAGCCAAGTAGTTGACTCTTTGATTTTCATCGCAGACTCACTTCTTGGCTACTTTTATGATGACCTTATCTGAAAATTTTCAGAAAACACAAAGCATTTTAGCTATTTATTTATCATGAGATTCTAATTGGTATTCCAAGGGTAAACACTATATACTACTAACTAAATTTTAAAAGAAATAAGGAGTTTACAAGATGCGCGATTTAACAAAAGGAAGCCCAGCCAAACTGATTTTGCTATTTACTGTCCCTTTATTGATAGGCAATGTTTTTCAGCAGTTTTACAACATGGTCGATATGATCATCGTTGGGCAGACATTAGGGAAAAACTCACTAGCAGCTGTAGGAGCTACCGGTGGATTGACTTTCTTGATTATTGGCTTTGCTCAAGGTCTAACCGCTGGTTTAGCCATTATTACAGCACAACGATATGGTGCGAAAGACTTCCGTGGTTTGAAAAAAAGTTTTGCTACAAGTGTCATGATTAGTGTCATTGTTACTGTGATTTTAACCGTCCTTAGCTTAGTATTTATTCGTCCGATGCTCCAGTTGATGCAAACACCTGCAGATATCATCGATGAAGCACAAACATTCATCGTCATCATCCTATGGGGAATCTTTGCTGCCGTCAGCTTCAATTTATTGTCAAATGTTATTCGCGCACTTGGTGATAGTCGAACGCCTTTACTCTTTTTGATCGTTGCGGTAATTATCAATGTTGTCTTGGATTTGATCTTTATTATCAACTTCGGTATGGGAGTAGAAGGTGCTGCTATTGCAACAGTGATTGCGCAAATTGCTTCTAGTCTATTATGTATCGTCTATATCAAGAAAAAGATTCCGATGCTTCAATTACGTAAAAAAGATTTTTCGTTCGATAAACAAGAGATCCGCACACATTTAAATGTTGCTTTACCAATGGCGTTCCAATCTTCGATCATTGCGATTGGTGCAATCGTCTTGCAATCTGCATTAAACAGCTTAGGTACAGATGTCGTAGCTGCCCAAGCCGCAGCTGGTCGAATCGATCAATTTGCTGTTCAACCTATGATGTCCTTTGGGATTGCGATGGCGACTTTTGCAGCACAAAACTATGGAGCGAAACAATATGGACGTATCTTAAAAGGCGTTCGTCAAACATTAGTCATGAGTATTGGCTTTAGTTTCTTAGCCGGAGCAATTGTTATTTTCCTTGGCCGACCATTGGTGAGCTTGTTTGTCAGCCCAAATGAAACTGTCGTTTTTGATTTGGCGCAAACGTATTTCAACATCAACGGCTCCCTTTACTGGATCTTAGCTATCCTATTTATCTTACGTTACACTTTACAAGGGCTTGGTCAAAGTAAAGTACCGACGATTGCAGGGATGATGGAGCTGATCATGCGTTCTTTCGCTGCGATCATTCTGACTGGGATCTGGGGCTATCCAGGTGCTGCTCTTGCTTCACCACTTGCTTGGGCTGGTTCTGTCATTGTCTTGCTCTACTCTTATATCCGCGCTGTGAAACATTTGAAACAGTTAGATGCCGAACAACAGCAATTTTCAATTGAAGATGCTGAAATCAGTTATTAGATTCAAAAAAAGTGTTCCTCCTATATTATGGGAAGAACACTTTTTTTTATGGATTCGTTGGTAAAATCACCAAGCTGAAATAGTCGATATGTGCATGATCATATTCTAAAACGGTGAATTGAAATTGATCGATCGTAATCACTGTACCTGCCTCGATATCTTTTTGATAGCTCGACATAAAACCAGCCAGAGTGATGAAATTTGTTTCTTCAAATTCTGGCACATCTTCATTGAAGTAGCGTTCAAAATCATCAAGCGTCAACTTACCTGAAACAATATAGCTACCATCTTCTTGTTTCGCAATCAACGCTTGATCCACATCTGTTTCATCTCGAATCTCACCGACGATCTCTTCTAAAATATCTTCGATCGTGACAAGTCCACTTGTCCCACCATATTCATCCTTTAAGATCGCTATATGTTTTCCTTTTCTTCGCATGATCGTCAATAGTTTTTTGATGGGGATAGTTTCTGCTGTCACGATTGGTTCTTCAATCAGAGACTCCACCGTTATCTGGTCATCTTCTAAAGATTGTTTGATCAACGCAGGTAATGTCACGTATCCTAACACATTATCTTTGGATTCCAGTATGACAGGATATCTCGTATGCCCGCGTTCAATCGATTCCTTGATGGCTTGTTTGACTGTATCTGACGCATCAAAAACTTGCATCGATGTCCGATCTACTTGAATGTCTTTTGCCAGCGTGTCATCAAATTCAAAGACATTTTCTAAGTACTGGTATTCATCCTTTGTCAACTCGCCTTGCTGGTAAGAATTGAGGGCAACTAAAGTCAATTCTTCTTGCGAGAGTGTCTCTTCACCTTCTGATACTAGTTTCACGCCTAGCAATTTACCTAAGCTTGCTGCCGAATGATTCAATACCCAGATGAAAGGAAACATCGCCAGATAAAAATAATGCAAGGGTCTGACTACGAATAACACCACTTGTTCCGTATTGACGATACTATAACTTTTCGGCAAAAGTTCCCCCACCACAACGTCGACATACGTCACCAGAATGAACCCTAATGCGACAGAGATCGTTGCACTTATTCCCCGTCCGATCGGAAGTTGACCGATCCAAGGTTCCAACAATGCTGCCACAGAACCTTCGCCAACCCAACCAATGATCAAGCCTGTCAATGTGATACCCAACTGACTTGCAGATAAATAATCGTCTAAATGATGGGTCACATGAAGCGCTAGTTTAGCGTTCTTCACGTCGTCTTTTTCCAATTGCTCTAAACGGGAACGTCTGATTTTTACCAAAGCAAATTCACTCGCAACAAAAAAAGCAGTGATTGCTATCATCAAAAATAATATGACAAAATTTAATACCATTTGTTTCGCCTCACTTTTCCATTTCAATTGTACAACTTTTCGTAAAAAGAGTATAACTAGGAGGCTTTTGATTTCTGCTTCTCTACTAGATCACTCTAAATAATGGGAGGATTTATTCACTTGTATCACTAGCATTCAACAGCTATTCAATAACAAGAAAATTTATAAATTAAGGTTTAAAATGTGCGCATGTGCTATGCTATTACGTGACAGTACAGTTTAATGACGGTGGCTATCCTTCGAAAGCGAGGTGGTGCGTATGCACATCCTTTCTAAATCTTACGAAAGGAGACGCCTTTTGTCGGCACTCGATACAGTCCAATTGATGCTCAGCTTTGGTATGTTTACCATCACTCTGGTCACATTGGTTGTAGCATTGCTTAGCGACGACAAAAAGAAATAACCGTCCTCGGCCTAGGACGGTTATTTTGTAAAAAATAACTTGAAATATGCCGCTGTTAATTAAGCGGTACTGTCAAAGGGGAGTTGTTGACGCAACTCCTCTTTTCAGATTTAGTATAGCATAAACTAATTTTTTATCTACTTATTTTTTCGTTCTTTCAACCACGTTTTTCTTGTTCCACCAATCAGCAAAGGTACTGTTTCATGTTTGACTTCACTGTATTCTAAACCAAACCATGTTTCTGGCGTCGTAGCGATTTTCTTGATGGCAAGTTTGGCTTGCATGATTTGTCGTTCCCATTTCCCAAGAGTTGTTACATTGGAAACTACTTCGTCGATCAAGATGAATTGGAAATCGCCGACTTCTCTTCCTGGAGTCAATGAATACGTCTGTGGTTGTTTTGGTAGACGTCCTTGTTTCATTAAATCGTGGATGATTTGTCGAACGTAGACATTGATTTCTTGTTGCACGCGGAATCCTAAGAACAGGTTCACTTGAACAACGAAATCGGTCCCCATCATATCCACTTGATATTCTTTCGTATAAGGTTCATCGGTTACTTCTACATGGACAAACCAATAGGCCTTCGCCCGCTTTGGTCGTTTATCTAAAATAGAATACACGAACTGACGACCGACCTTCCCATCTGCCATATCTGGCACTAAGAAAACCACATTTGTTTGATACATTGGTAAGGATTTGTCCTCTTTCAATGCTTGAAGTTGTGGAATATATTCTTTTAATGCCACTTCTTCTGCGACCGATTCACGAATGATATTTCCTTGTTCCCAAACAAACATGACTGCTAGAATGACTAAAGCAATCAGCACAGCGACAAAACCGCCATGGAAGAACTTCACGATACTTGAAATAAAGAAGACGACTTCGATTGCCCCAAAGAAAAAGGTAATTGTATGAGCCAACCACTTCGGATAGCCAGTTTGGAGCAAATAGAAATAAAGTAAGGCAGTCGTCATCAACATCGTTACGGTAATGGACAGCCCGTACGCAGCTTCCATATGATGTGAGGTTCTGAAGGTCACGACAACCAGTGAACAAGCAATCCATAGAATCAAATTCACTGCCGGAATATACATCTGTCCGATACTGCTTCCAGGATACATGATTTTCAATCGAGGCAATAATTTCAATTTGATTGCTTCTGAAACTAGAGTAAATGATCCAGTAATTAGCGCTTGCGAAGCGATAACAGCCGCAATCGTTGCAAATATGACCCCAATGACAGTAAAACTAGCCGGCATCATTTGGAAAAATGGATTCAAGTTTTCGATCGCCTGTGTTTCTGTATTTTGATAGACATTCAACAGCCATGCTGCCTGCCCAAAATAATTCAATACCAAACATACTTTAACGTATGGCCAGCTTAAACGGATGTTTCGTTTTCCGACATGTCCTAAGTCAGAATAAAGCGCCTCTGCCCCAGTAGTTGCCAAAAAGATATTTCCTAGAATGAATAAACCTAGCTTATTATCAGGACTAAATAGCAACTGGATCGCATAATAAGGATTTAAGGCACGGATTACTGTCCAGTCTTGACTGAAATTAAACAAGCCCATCGCGCCTAAAAAGGTGAACCATAAAAACATAATCGGGCCAAATGCTTTCCCGACGACTTCTGTACCAAATCGTTGGACCATGAATAAAACAAAAATAATAACTAAAGTAATAATGACGATGATGTTCTGGTCATTGCCGAAACGGTCAAAGAATTGTGGAATCCCACGTAATCCTTCAATAGCGGTCGTAACCGTTACAGCAGGTGTCAGTACGCCATCTGCTAACAATGCTGCGCCACCGATCATTGCAGGTATGATCAGATATTTACCGCCTTTTCTAACCAAAGTATATAAAGAAAAGATACCACCTTCCCCATGGTTATCTGCATTTAATGCAATCACGACATATTTGATCGTCGTTAATAATGTCAAAGTCCAAAAAATCAAGGAGACTGCTCCGATAACAAAATCTGGGTTGATCCCTCGCAAGCCGCCATTGTCTTCTACGATTGCTTTCATTACATAAAGCGGACTCGTACCGATATCTCCATAAACAACTCCCATGGCTACGAGTAACCCTGCCATCGAGATTTTTTTTGTGTTATGCTTTGTTGTCACTGTTCCCCCTCATTTCTCCAATCCTATGATTGACCTAAATTTCACCTAATTATCCAAGGATTCAACCTTGGTGTCAATAAATTCGATAAAAATAACTAAGTCAACGATGCCTTCTTAAATAATCAGCAGTAAATGAGTAGAGAGCTAAACAAACGAGTGCCCCGATCAAGGATGGGATAAGATAAAAGCCACTGATCGACGGACCTAGATCGCCTAACACAAATTCACCTAACCAACTTCCAAAGAAACCAATGATAATATTTCCAGTGACGCCTCCTGGTACATCTTCATTAAGAACAGCTCCAGCAACGAATCCTAATATGCCACCTACTATCAATGAGAATAAAAAATGGATCATTTCCATTCCTCCTTTTGCACTTTAAATAACTAAGTGTTTTTTAAGAAAATTTAAATTGACCCTTTATGTCTTTTCTTTATCGATTTTAAAAAATAAGCGTACTACTTTTGAAAATATAAAATTATTTTCGTAGTAGTACGCTTATTAAAAAACTTTTATCTTAAAACGATGGAATTACTTCTTGTCCTCTTCGTTCAACATTGCTTTTCTTGAAAGATTCACACGACCTTGTTTGTCGATCTCTGTCACTTTCACCAACACTTCATCGCCTAGTTTCACAACGTCTTCTACATTGTTTACACGTTCATTCGCTAATTGAGAAATATGGACTAAGCCGTCTTTCCCTTTGATCAAGTTGACAAATGCACCGAATTTTTCGATACGAACAACTTTACCAAGGTAGACTTCGCCAACTTTGACTTCTTTTGTCAAATCTTCGATGATCTTGATTGCTTTTTGGATCATTTCTTTATCAGAAGAAGCAATACTTACTTTACCGTCTTGATCGATATCGATCTTCACGCCTGTTTCATCAATGATTCCATTGATCGTATCGCCACCTTTACCGATGACATCTTTGATTTTCGCAGGATCGATTTGGATCATTTCGATTTTCGGTGCATATTGGCTAAGCTCTTCACGTGGTGTAGCAATCGTTGAAGTCAATTCTTCTAAGATTTCCATACGTGCTTGTTTTGCTTGTGCCAATGCTTCTTTTAAGATTTGTTCCGTGATACCTTGGATCTTGATATCCATTTGTAGTGCTGTGATTCCATCTTTTGTTCCGGCAACTTTGAAGTCCATGTCGCCTAAATGGTCTTCTAGACCTTGGATGTCTGTTAAAATCGTGTAGTTTTCACCATCAGATACTAATCCCATAGCAATACCAGCAACAGGTGCTTTGATTGGCACACCTGCGTCCATCAATGCTAAAGTACCTGCACAGATACTTGCTTGAGAAGATGAACCATTCGATTCAAGTACTTCTGCCACTAGACGGATCGTGTAAGGAAACTCTTCTTCTGAAGGAATCACTTGTGCCAATGCACGTTCACCTAATGCACCATGACCGATTTCTCGACGACCTGGTGATCCGGCACGACCAGTTGAACCCACAGAAAATTGTGGGAAGTTATAGTGATGGATGAATCGTTTGCTGACTTCTACACCTAAGCCATCAATGATTTGGTGTTCCCCTAAAGGTGCCAATGTACATGATGATAGTGCTTGTGTTTGTCCACGAGTAAATAATCCAGAACCATGAACACGTGGCAACAAGCCAACTTCTGATGCTAAAGGACGGATCTCATCTAATTTACGACCATCAGGACGGATTTTGTCAATCGTGATCAACTCACGAACGACGTCTTTTTCAAGATCTTCCGTAATTTGTTTCACTTCTTTTAGTAATTGTGCTTCCTCTTCATGACCCGCAAATTTCTCTGCATAAGCTTCGCGAATATCGATTTTCACTTGGTCGATATTATCTTCACGAGCTAATTTTTCTTCTGTCATGACCGCTTCTTTCATCGTGCCATACGATGCATCAAAAATTTCTTTTTTCAAGTCAGCATCGACTTGTAATAAAGAAACTTCCATTTTTTCTTTGCCGACAGCTTGAACGATTTCTTCTTGGAATGCGACTAATTTTTTGATTGCGTCAAATCCAAATAATAATGCGCCCAACATATCTTCTTCTGAAACTTCTTTTGCGCCACTTTCAACCATGTTGATTGCTTGTTTTGTACCAGCTACGCTTAATTCGATATCGGTAGTCTCTGCTTGTTCAACTGTTGGGTTCAAGACATATTCGCCATTGACACGGCCAACTTCAACACCTGCGATCGGTCCATCGAATGGGATATCTGAAATCGATAAAGCTAGTGAAGAACCTAACATTGCTGCCATTGCTGGAGAACAATCTGTTTCTACACTCATCACGATATTTGTGACTTGGACTTCATTACGGAAACCTTCCGCAAACATTGGACGGATCGGACGGTCGATCAAACGAGCAGTCAAGGTTGCTTCCGTACTTGGACGACCTTCACGTTTGATAAATCCTCCTGGGATCTTACCAGCTGCATACATTTTTTCTTCATAATTGATCGTCAATGGGAAGAAATCTGTATCTTTCGCTTCTTTTGAAGCAACTGCCGCACTTAATACGACCGTATCCCCATAACGAACTAATACTGCTCCATTGGCTTGTTTGGCTAATTGGCCAACTTCGATCTCTAAGGGACGTCCGCCCCATGTCGTTTTAAAAACTTGTTTTTCTGACATAAATACTCCTTTTCTTTCTCGTGAACGCTAGACGCTACTAAACAAATGAAAACCGCGAAAGCGACCTTTTGCACCTTTCATTTGGTTAGTAGGAGTCCATCAAGCTGATTCACAGAAATGTTTGATAGTTTAAAGTAAAAAAGTGAGATTCACGCGAACCCCACTTTCTGTTAAAAATTAACGGCGTAAGCCTAGACGTTGGATCAATTCACGGTAACGTTGAACGTCAGTTTTACGTAAGTAAGCTAACAAGTTACGACGATGACCAACTTTTTTCATCAAACCACGGTATGAATGATGATCTTTTTTGTGAACACGTGCATGTTCGTTCAAGTGGTTGATTTCTTCAGTTAATACAGCGATTTGTACTTCTGGAGAACCAGTATCTCCTTCATGACGTGCGTAATCTTTGATGATTTCGTTTTTACGTTCTTTTGAAATTGCCATTTCTTTCACCTCGTTTAATTATTCCCCTGTGACTGAGTAAAACGTTGGTGATTCGTTTAACCAAGTAACAGGACATATGCTTTAAACATACAGCTATATTTTACCTGAATCTTTCTAATAAATCAAGTGTAGAATCCTTAAGAAAATCTAGTTGATTAAACAATCAGGCTACTACTTTTTCAAATTTATGGTAAACTATTAACCGAAAAGAGAGTGTTTGATAAGAAAGGGGTACATATTCCATGATCACAATGGATGATATTATTCGAGAAGGCAATCCAACATTACGTGAAGTAGCGCAAGAAGTCGCTCTTCCACTCAGTGAGGAAGATCTTTTATTAGGAGAAGAAATGTTGGAATTTCTTAAAAATAGCCAAGATCCAATCAAAGCAGAAGAATTAAATTTACGTGGTGGTGTCGGCCTAGCTGCGCCCCAGCTTGATATTTCAAAACGGATCATTGCGGTCCACGTACCAAATCCAGATCCAGAAAGCACAGAACCAACGTTGAGTACGGTCATGTATAACCCAAAAATCTTGAGCCATTCCGTCCAGAATGCTTGCTTAGGCGAAGGTGAAGGCTGTTTATCAGTCGATCGTGAAGTTCCTGGGTATGTTGTGCGCCATGCAAAAATCACGCTTTCGTATTATGACAAAAACGGTGAGAAACAAAAAATCCGTTTAAAAAATTATGAATCCATCGTGGTGCAACATGAAATTGACCATATCAATGGCGTAATGTTCTATGACCATATCAACGACCAAAATCCTTTTGCCTTAAAAGAAGGCGTCTTGGTGATCGAGTAATAATGGAGAATCACAAAAATGAACAGAGAGTGGCAGTTGCATCTGCTTTTCTCTGTTCATTTTTTCTACCGTAGAAAATCATCTTAGCCTTGTTCCATCATTTTTAAGAAATGGAGAAACGGAGACACTTGTTCCTTGTATCGAATACTCTTACATCTTCTTTTAAAGTTAAAAAGCTTAGCGAATCAACGTTCCGACATTTTTTTATGTTGGTATGTTGTTTTCTGGTGCATCCCGAGATTCTTTCCAAATCTAGTTTGCCGAAAATCAGTTAACGATGTAGCCATCCTAACTTTTTCTGAATTGATTTGTTTGGTAGTCTCATTTTCTGCTGGAGTGCTTCTCCCTTTTTCAAATAGATTATTGAACCGAGTCACAATACTACTAAAGCAATGGGTTTTACTTTTAGCTTCCTCTCTAGTGTTCGTGCTTCGATCATTCATCCCCACCACTTTTATTTGATACGATTGACTTTTTCTTTGAATTGATTGATCGGTAGCTTGATCAATTAATCGTTTTATTGGTTTGTGTAGTGGATCTAGCCTCACTTCGCCTCTGATATCAGGTGCTATTCTTCCAAATAGTGTACTTACATTTTTGTACAGCTTCAACTCATCTAAGGATTCTTCTATTACACTTTCCTTGTTTTGTGAAGTTTCTTTTCCAAATAAGCTGCTTTTGAAACTATCTAATTCATTTTTTTGTTCATTTGAACGCATTTTGGCAACTACAACTTGACCTTTTTTTACTACCGTGGTTAATTGGGTAACGACCCTCTTGAAATCTTTAAGGTTATCAGTGACTACTACTTTAGCTTTTTGTGGTTCGATCTGATCTAGCGAAGTGAATGTCCGTTCACATTTCTTGGTCTCTTCGTTTAACGGTAGAAGTACATCGATAGTTGCTTTTTTGGTCACCCCTATATGTAGATCCTCTATAGGAAAGTGTTCATTTTTGATAACTGATTTTGGCACACGATTTGCCCATAATTCCGGATCACGCTCCCATGGTGCAACTGCTCTTTGCCCATTTTCCCAAAAAACAAGTCTACCTTGCAGTTGGTTTCTTTGAAGATACAAGACTCGCAGCGCATGATCGAACACCTCATTTCTAAAACCGTCAATTGTTTGATCCATTTGATAGGGAGGCGAATCTAATGGTACCCATAGCTCAACATCTTCTCTTTTTTTTACAGCTTCAATCAGGATCAATTCAGAACGGTGGATCAAGGGATTTTGGCTCCCCGCATCTACAATCTCTTCAAAGACTTGATTAGTATATTCTATTGTTTGTGTATACTCTTGCCTCTCTCCCAATGATTGGATTGGATAAACAGCGTTTGTGTTCAAATCTATGCTATCTCTCATTACTTGAATGATTTCTTTAAGTAGAGGATTGTCCTGTATTGCTCTTTCTAGATCCTTGTAATTAAATGAACATTTTCTTAAGGCGTGAAAAATCATTTCTATGTAAACTTTCGAATCATGGGGGATCTTTTTTTGTCTAGGATCTAAATGATCCAACTTTTCAATTAAGCCTTTTCTATCCTGTTCGTCACCAAAAATCAATACGTGTTTTAACTTTTCGCCATTTTTTTCTATTAGAGAAATCGTTTTCTGCGGGTCGTGAAGCAATCCAGGTTCGCTCAGTATCTGCTCAATCTTTGTTTCTTTTGATACTTTGCGTTGGTGTAATTCCTCTTGTACTTCCTGTTCTTTCTTTTCTAAGGTAGCTATCATTCGTTGGGTCATTTCCTTAGCTATCGGAACCTGGATAAATGGTAAACGACCATTAATTATGTTGGTTATATACTTTTGTTCATCAAGATATTCTATTAAATCAGCAGAAGAAATCTCTGCAAGCTTACTCGTAGAATGAATGCCCAGTGACTCAATGATATTACTGGATTTTTCTTGGATCAGGTTCTCATCTATAGTTGGAAGTTGTCCAGGATGATTGAATATTGCTGAAATATAAGGATCTTCCTTAAAAAGAAAGTGGATTTGTGGATGCCATCGACGCTCTTTAGTATCAATATTTTCTAAAAATTCACTTTTGAGCTGCCCTTTTTTAAATAAATAATAAAAATATATATAATCAAGCTGCCGATTTAGCTCTGGATTCTTTCCTTTCAAAGCCATCAGAAATCGCTTACGCATTTCCAAAATTGATTCAGCATGTTCTGAATGCCATTTAGGTGTCACTTGCTCACTCGTATCTAAAGAAAAGATATCTTTCCTACAATGAAATAAAATTGTTTTTAGCGCAGCATCAACCTCGTTAACTGAACAATTTCCAGTCTTTTGTCCCTTCATGACGATGGTTGGTATACCGATCGATTCGTTTTGGGTTGAAAGAGCTGCTAACCTTTTCAATACAAAATATGGTTTGCGAACTTCATGAAATCGCTCTGTAAGAAACAGTTCACTTAGTTCCGCAATATTTGTCGGAGGAATTTCAAAATAAGAAACCGTTTGATCATCGAAGTACCTCTCTTTATCCACCTTCATCACTACAAAAGAATTATTTTTTTTATAAACGGTCAATCCACATGTATGAGGTGAAACTTGTCCATGCTCTCCTGGATAAAAAGAAGAAGGTATCAACATGAAATCTGTTGAATCATTATTTCTCAATTTTTCAAAAATCATTTGAACTTGTTCTTTTTTCTCAAAATCATAAAAATCTTTGGTCCGTTTTAGCGATTCAATGATATTTTCTTTTTGGCTTTTTTTTATAAAAAATTCGTCTTGATCGTCATGAATCATTTGGATATACGTTGAGAATAATAATTGATAATCTTTATTTAAACCAAAATGATTGATATTTTCTTGTAGTGATAAAGACAAAGCTAATAAATCCAACTTTTTTCTAAAGTCATTCGTTAAGTCAGTTGTTGTTTGATTTAACATCGTTGACCTCCATATAATTATTATTTTTTACTCTTTCGTTTTCAAATACGTATTTTTTCTCAGTCAGCGCAAACGCTCCTTGACACGTAACGTTTGCTTGCTTTGTGATTGACTGTTCGTCTTTGCATATGTTTTCAATTGTTTAAATTCTTTTTTCTCAGTAAGCATAGACACTTCTGGTTGTGCCAGGCTCTTTGACTTAGGCTGATAGGTCGCCCAAAACTCCGGATCAGACTCCCAAGGTGGAGAAACAAATTTTTTCTTTTCAATAAAAACGACTCGCTGCTTGAACCGCTCCCAGTTTCGATATAGATAGCGTAGTTCACTTCCAGTAATGCCGGGGACTTTTTTTACTACTCTTAAATCACAAAGTTCGTCTAATAGAAAGACTACTGTTACATGTTGAGACAACAAAGTAAGTTCTAGCCCGATTTTACAGCCTTTTTTTATGAAGTGTTGTTTGATCTCTGGACGATCAAATTGGGTATAATCTTTTGAAATGACCTCTTTAAAGATGTTTTTCAATTGAAATTTTTCAATCGTTTGTGTGACATGATAATATGTTTCCCACAATGGTAAATAGCGTTCCTTTTCGGGGAGGTAATCAATCCAATGACTAAAAAATTCTTCTCTACTTTTTTCTGTAGGACAATGTTTTATATATTCAAAAGTACTGTTCATTAAAATATCATTATACTTATCGATATTAACATCATTTGTGTCCTTATATTGGAAATGCTTTAACAAAACTTGATCTTCATATTTAAAGTGGATACGTGCTACCCATAATCCGTAGATTAGAAGATGTCTCTCTGACGGGAAAATAGCCGCTGATTTTCTCAAATCATTTTCCACACAATTTCTCCATAATCTAGCATTTCTTTCCCAAGGAGCTGCGACGATTTGTCCATTCTCCCAAAAGACAATTGTCGCTTTGAGTTTGTCTTTTTCATGATATAAACTGCGTAACGTAAAATCTGTATATCTGTTTTGCTTCCCTTGGATCGTTGCTGCAAAATTCCCACCATAAGAATCTAAAGATATCCAGATGACAAGATCACTTCGATTTTTCGCAACTTCAATCATTAATAATTCTGTGTTTTTTAACAATTGTATTCGTATACTATAAGCCAAAGTATCTTTCATTGAATGATTGGCAAATTGTCCTGTTTCCTTGTATTGTTGATACTCTTCAAGAAACGGCTCCGAGTAGATCCTGTGCAATTGAAACCTTGGGTCCTCCATCATGATGGCTTGAATATCTTCCCAGAGTGGGTATTTGCTGCCTGCTTTTATTTGGTCAATCAACTCTTTGGGTTGAAGAGAGAAATTCTCAAAAGGTTGTTGAATGAGATAGTCGACTAACTCTTCCATATAAACCAATGGGTCATATGGATTTGTTTTTTTCCTGAGTTCTCTATCATTCAACTGTTGTTCCAAAGTGCTTTCAGCTGCTCCAAAGCAAAGAATTGTTTTTTGATTTGTTCCTCGAAGCATTTTTCTCCCTCTTTCAATAAAAGTATTTGTAGCATTTCTGTTCATTATAGTTAAAGTTTTGCCATAGCATAAATCAATTATTTTATAAATAAAGAAAAAATGAGATTGAGATAGAAGTAAAAACACTCCTATCTCAATCTCATAAAGTAAATTATTGATTCCCTTCGAACAAGATGCCTGCTTCTGCCAAGCCTTGTTTGATTTGTTGCAATACTTCCTTATGTGAGTAACGGATCGTATGCAGATGGATCCCATCCGTTAATTCAGACAATAACGAAGCCTGACTTTTCCGATAACGTTTCATAAATGAACGAATATCTTCTGCTGTCTTGATATGAAGCATTCCTGTCAGTTCGCCGTACAAGGGATGCTCAACGATGACGTCTAGTATCTCGCCACCATGAGCAACGATCAACTGTAGTTCTTCCTCTGTTTGTTCTCTCTGATGTTGTACCGCAATTTTACTGATGAACCCATTTTTGTCTTGTTCATCTTCCAAAAGATATCCTCTGGCCGTCGCCACGATCGCTTCTCCTGCCGCTCGTAGCAACGCAATGTCTCCTACAATGATTTGGCGGCTGACACCAAAACGAGTAGCAAACTTACTGGCACTGACAGGTTTCTCTGCATCAACTAGCGTTTCAATAATTTCTTTTCGGCGAGTTTCTCCTTCAATCATTTATCTACTCCATTCGTTTCTTTTGATAGTTTCGTGAGTGCTTCATGATATCTGCATAAGTAGCTAAGATCGTCTCACTGTATTCTGGTGTTTTCAACCAACTGGCAACTTTATCCAACACTTGTTGTTCTCTTTTTCCATCGTAAACCGCTTGGTTAGTGGCTCGTTTGACATCACCGATCTTCGTGACGGTAGCCATTCTTTTTTCAAGTAGTTCTACTAATTGGTGATCGATTTGATCAATCGATTGTCTCAACTCTTCCAATGACTCTTCAGGCATTGGTTCATCGATGCGTTTGATGATCCGTGCCGGATTCCCTGCGATCACTACATTATCTGGGAACGATTTGGTCACGACTGCTCCCGCCCCGACCACGACATTGTCTCCTAAAGTCACTCCAGGAGTGATGATCACTCCACCACCTAGCCACACATTATTGCCGATTTCGATTGGTTTAGCAAATTCTAACCCACTATTTCGCTTCACTGGATGTAGTGGATGTGTGGCAGTATAAAGCTGAACATTAGGGGCAAACATGCAGTTATCACCAATTTTGATCGTACTGACATCTAAGAATGTACAATTAAAGTTCGCATAAAAATTCTCACCTACGTAAATATTATAGCCATAATCAAAATTGATCGTTGGTTCCATATAAATCTTCTCGCCGGTAGCACCAAATGTCTCTTTAAGTAATTGACTGCGAAGTTCACTTGTTTCCGCTTGGTTGATGATCTGGCTTTGACTTCGAGCAAATTTTCTATCGGCTGATAATTCTGGATCACCCGCAAAATAAAGTTCACCGGCAATCATTTTTTCTTTTTCTGTTTTAGCTGTCATTTTACACTCTCCTGTACTTTTTTGAACACCTTCGTTCCATCTGTTTGGACAAATCGGTACGCCTCTGATAGATAGACAGGGGTCTGATTGATGACTAATAGCTTCGCTTGTGGTGAGCGAAACTGGATCAAATCACAAAAAGGATGGACTTGGAAACTTGTCCCTACAATCACAATCAAGTCGGCCTGACTGACAGCAAAAGCTGCTTGCTCTAATACTTCATCCTGGAACCCTTCTCCATATAACACAATATCTGGGCGGATCTGGCCACCACACAGTTGATGCTTGTCACTGGTCAGATAATCTTGCCAGTCAACAGGTTGATGGCAGTTTCGACAATAACAATGATACAGATTCCCATGAAAATTAACTAGTTTTTTACTTCCAGCTTTTTCATGTAACCCATCGATATTTTGCGAAACGACCCATACCTCTTTTTCTTTAGCCAACTCTACGATTTCTCGATGGATGATATTCGGGCGTGCTTCGGGATGATAAAGATGTTTGAGAAACGAATAAAATTTTTGTGGTTCTTCATCCATCGCTTGATGACTCAACAAATATTCTGGACGATCCATCCCTTGGTAAACACCTGTTAGTGAACGATAATCGGGTATTCCAGAAGGTGTGGACACACCTGCCCCTGTTAGAAAGGTCAGTTTTTGACTTTCAATTATCGCTGTCGCTGCTTCTTCAATTGTTTGTTCCAACATTTATCACTCACCTCTCTTCTATTATAATCGAAATAAAATGAAACATACCCTCAATCGAATGAAAATTCAGAGATTTTTTTTGAGAAAATACTCACAAACATCACTGACAAAACAATGAAAACGTGCTACAATACCAATGATCTGTATATTTTGAGTATGAAATGAGGTGAATCAATATGGTTGCATTCTTAATTTATTGGGGCGTTATTTTAGCATGTATCGCTTGGTTAGCATTAAGTATTTATTTCTCTATCTTCTATCTAGTACGTAAAGAAAATGGAAATCTATGGGCGTTTGCCTTTTTCAATGTATTGGCAGCAATTGTTCTAGCAATTACATTAGTTGTTTATCGCACATGGGGCTGGGGGATCACACAATACTCTAGTTTGATCTATCTCGTTTTAGCTATTTATGGGGTAACAGTTATTTTACAAGCCATTCTTGGTCGTGAACCTAAGAAAGCTACAGCTTAAAATACTTTTAGATAAAAAAGGAAACAGACTGCGTGATTTTGCAGTCTGTTTTTCGTTATTTTACTATCATTTAAGCGTTGCATAAAATGTATAATTATTCTTTTTTTGAAAACATTCTCTTTTCCTTTTTTCATGAAAGAAATTAAATAAACAGGATATTTCTTTATTTATCAACTTTTTTCTGCAAAAATGTAGTTTCTCATTGACAAAGTGGCTACTCTATCGTAGACTATTTTTTGTATAAATAACTGAATACGAGATGCCTCAATCAATGAGGTAGAGGTCGCGAGAATCATTAAACCTGTGGAGTGAAGCAAACATGTGGAAGCAGGGCTAGGGAGGATCGCCGAAATGTACTTTTTTTTGCTTAAAAAGTATGTTGGGACGTAAGTTAACAGCTTACGGACTGTCTTAGCAGTGATGCTAAGTTGCGCTATGTTTTGTGAGAGGTTTATCACTCTGTGAAATTTAGCGGCCCTTTTGTACCTACAAAGCGGTCGTTTTTTATTTCTCCTTGATAAGCAACTGCAATGCATGTATTCGACCACTCGTGTCAAGGCGCTTTGGTTATCAGCCAAAGAAGCTGAGCGAACGTTGGTCTTATCAGTATATGCCTGAAGGACCACGTACGTGAACAAACAAAAAGGAGAAGACAGATGAAAAAAAATTCAGTTACACTCACTCTAATTTTTACGTTTATTCTATCGATCTTTAGCTTGACCACTTTGGCTCATGCAGATGATAAAACACCGAGCGATCAATTTCGTGTCGGAATGGAAGCTGGTTATGCGCCCTTTAACTGGTCTCAACAAACAGATGCAAACAATGCCTATCCAATTCAAGGACAAAACAGCTTTGCTGGCGGATATGATGTACAAATTGCCAAAAAGGTAGCTGAAGGTTTAGGAAAAGAACTAGTCATTGTCCAAACGAAATGGGACGGTTTACCGCCTGCCCTTCAATCTGGAAAGATCGATGCAATCATTGCCGGCATGAGTCCGACGGCAGAACGCCAAAAAGAAATCGACTTTACTGATCCATACTATGAATCAGAACTTGTGATTGTCGTACAAAAAGATGGTAAGTTTGCGAATGCGACTAGCTTAGAAGATCTTTCTGGCGCAAAAATCACTGCACAATTGAATACATTCCACTATAACGTGATCGATCAGATCCCAGGAGTGGACAAGCAACAAGCAATGGATAACTTTTCAGCCATGCGAACAGCACTAGCTTCTGGCATGATTGACGGTTATGTTAGTGAACGTCCAGAAGGGGTAACCGCCACAAGCGTCAACCCAGCCTTGAAAATGCTCGAACTAGATGAAGCAAATGGCTTTCAAACAAATCCCGAAGATGTCCAGATTGCTGTAGGGATGCGTAAAGGTGATCCTGATCTTCAACAAGTCAACCAAATATTAAGCGGTATTTCTCATGATGATCGTATTGCTATCATGGACCAAGCCATTGAAGACCAACCTGCGTCAACGGATGGAGATGCAGAAGAAACTGGCTTGCTCCATGATTTCAAGACGATTTGGGATCAATATGGCAACATGTTCTTACGTGGAGCTGGTTTGACACTATTTATCGCATTGATCGGTACAGTTGTAGGAACAACATTAGGTTTATTGATTGGCGTCTTTCGCTCAATTCCAGAATCTGATAATAAAGTGACACGCTTCTTCCAAAAAGTAGCTAATTTCTTATTATCTGTTTATATCGAAGTCTTCCGTGGTACACCAATGATGGTTCAAGCCATGGTCATCTTCTATGGATTGGCTCTAGCCTTTGGTATTTCTCTGGATCGCACGATTGCTGCGTTGTTCATCGTTTCGATCAACACTGGTGCGTATATGACTGAGATTGTACGTGGTGGGATTTTTGCAGTAGATGGCGGACAATTTGAAGCAGCCCAAGCAATCGGCATGACCCACAGTCAAACGATGCGTAAAGTAGTGATTCCGCAAGTATTGAGAAATATTTTGCCGGCTACTGGAAATGAGTTTGTCATCAATATCAAAGACACCGCCGTATTAAGTGTCATTGGTGTAGCAGATCTATTCTTCCAAGGAAACTCTGCCTCTGGTGCCAACTTCCAATTCTTCCAAACATTCACGATCGTTGGGATCATCTACTTGATCATGACCTTCACGATCACAAGAATCCTACGTGTGATTGAGAAGAAAATCGACGGACCTACTGCGTATACAAAAATTGAAGAAGTCAACAACGCGAACCTACAGGAATAAGGAGGCAGTCCTATGAGTGAGAATATCATCGAAATCAATCATTTAAGTAAAAAATTCGGCGACAATGAAGTGCTGAAAGATATTAGCATGACCGTCAATAAAGGGGAAGTCGTGACCATCATCGGTTCCTCTGGTTCAGGTAAATCAACATTCTTACGTTGTATCAATTTACTAGAAAAACCATCAGGCGGCGAGATCATTTACAACAACGAAAACGTCTTAGCACCAAAATATAATTTACCAAAGTATCGGACAAATGTCGGTATGGTTTTCCAATCTTTCAATCTTTTCAATAATATGAATGTTTTAGAAAATTGTATTTCTGGACAAACCACTGTCTTAAAAAGAGAGAAAGAGCATGCCCGTAAAGTGGCAATCGAAAACTTAGAAAAAGTCGGTATGAGACAATACATCGAAGCTCGTCCTTCTCAACTATCCGGTGGTCAAAAACAACGGGTCGCTATCGCTCGTGCTCTATCAATGAACCCTGATGTGATGCTCTTCGATGAGCCAACTTCTGCCCTTGATCCTGAAATGGTCGGTGAAGTATTGAATACGATCAAAGATCTAGCCCATACTGGACTGACAATGATCATCGTAACCCATGAAATGGAATTTGCGAAAGAGGTATCTGACCGAGTGATCTTCATGGATAAAGGTGTGATCGCGGAAGAAGGAAGTCCTGAAGATATCTTCGTTCATCCAAAAGAAACACGTACGAAAGAGTTCTTGTCACGCATTTTGAATAACTAATAAAGTATCAAATCACCCTTAGTATTCAAACTACCGCAACTTGATTGAGCAAGGTCATCCTACTCAAAAAGTTGCGGTTCTTCTTTTTATTTATTGTTTTTGTTCCGATCGCTTTATCGGTTGAACTTTTGCGCAACCTCACGTAACATGTGGTTGTGAGAAACCTCTTCAAATTAAGAAGATTCAGATATTGGAGTGATCTTTTGACTAACATTTTTTCGAGGCAGTGAAAACACGCTACTTATTCCTCTCACAGGGTTAGCAGTCGTTTCGTCAATGTGTAGCATCATTCTAGAGAATTCGATAATTTTCAGAAAATTGTTGCAATTCATCACATAATTTGTTACTTTTAACAAAATACAAAAAAGTAAAGGAGTTTTCTATGTCAAAAAAATTATCATTCAAAGAAAATCTATTCATCGGTTCCATGCTATTTGGCCTATTTTTTGGAGCTGGTAATCTTATATTTCCTGTCCATATGGGGCAAGAAGCTGGTGCGGATATCTTCTGGGCAAATCTTGGCTTTTTAGTTACAGGGATCGGTTTACCATTCTTAGGTGTCATTGCGATCGGTGTTTCAAAGACCTCTGGTGTCTACGAATTAGCACAACGAATCAATAAAACTTATGCACTTATTTTTACTGTCTTACTTTATTTAGTCATTGGTCCATTTTTTGCCTTACCACGTTTGGCAACTACTTCTTTTGAAATTGGCTTAGCACCTTTTATTCCAGCAGAAAATCAAACATTATTTTTAGCTATTTTTAGTTTCTTATTCTTTTTAGCTGCTTGGTGGTTATCCAAACGTCCAACTAAAATCTTGGATTATGTTGGTAAATTTTTGAATCCCGCATTTTTAGTATTACTAGGTATCTTGTTATTACTTGCTTTTATCAACCCACTTGGCTCAGTGTCGGATGCGCCTGTCCAACCTCACTACCAAAACCAAGCATTCTTCACTGGTTTTACACAAGGATACAACACGTTGGATGCGTTAGCTGCCTTAGCTTTTGGGATCATTATCGTCACGACGATTCGTGGCATGGGTGTCACAAAGCCTTCTGATATTGCAAGAGATACGATCAAATCAGGCGCGATCAGCATCGTTTTGATGGGGATCATCTATACCCTACTTTCTTATGCAGGAACAATGAGTCTAGGAACATTCCCAATGAGTGCGAATGGTGGTATCGCCTTGGCACAAATTGCTGATCACTATTTAGGAACTTACGGGAGTATCCTATTAGCCTTTATCGTGATTCTTGCTTGTTTAAAAACAGGTATCGGACTGATTACTGCATTCGCAGAAACATTCACTGAATTGTTTCCTAAAAGAAGCTATCTATTCTTTGTAACCGGAACAAGTTTATTAGCATGTTTAGTTGCAAACGTGGGCTTAACGAATATTATTCAGATCTCTTTACCGGTCTTGATGTTTATTTATCCATTGGCAATGACCTTGATCTTACTTGTATTGTTTGGCCCATTATTTAAACAACGTACTTCTGTTTATCGAATGACCACATATTTCACATTACTCGCTTCCATCGTGGATGGACTGAATGCTTGTCCTGATTCAATTAAGCAAACAAGTTTCGTCAAAGGAATTTTAACATTCGCTGATTCCTATCTCCCATTCTTCTCATTAGGAATGGGCTGGATCACACCAGCATTGATTGGCTTTATCATCGGATTATTCTGGAGTTTCTTTAAAAATGAAAAAAAGTCTGACTTGATGGTTAGCTAACAAAAAAAGAGATGTTTAACTTTTTGTATAAAAAAATTAACAACTTTGGTAAACTTTCGTCACAAAATATTCACAACTCACCTTTAATATATAAGTATACCAACAAACAACCCTAACAACACTTTTTCATTTTTAACTCCTTTCCTGCTAGCTCCCCGGCTAGCAGGTCCTTTTTTTTATTCATACCGATCCAACAAATCAAGTTCTTTGAGAATCTTTAGATTCTCTCTTTAGTAAGAAAAACATATAAAAAAGCTATGAAAAAGCAATCTACTTTTTCATAGCTTTTATTCTTATTTAGATAATCGCTCTTGGTCTCCCGTAGGCGAAAGACTAGTGATTTTTTCGATTTGTTCAATTGGGACGATTCGGATTTGTTGCTCTTGGTTTTGCAAGCGAATCATCACTCGGTCATGCTCAACTGTTTTCGTTGCCACCCAACCGGAAAAGGTTTCGTACTTATTGCTTAGTGGATTCTCGCGCACTTGTAGAATCACTAAACTATTCTGAGCTGCAGCTTTCTGGAGTTCGAGAATGAACTCCCCTTGTAACCGTACATTCTCAGCTTTTTCTTCTGTGTCATTCACAAATGAATCAAAAAGTTGAAACGAAGTATTAGTCACTAACTTTGTCAGTTTCTTCATTGGTGATACTGTTTCTTCATCCATTGAATGTACCCCTCCCCTAGCTAAGAATATGTTACTTAATTACTCCTATTTTATCCAATTTTTCTTAAAAAAACAAGAATATAGTTTATTTTATACCAACTTTTACCTAAAACCGTCAAACAACACATGTGTTATTTTAAGTCGTTTTCCATCCATAATTCAAGCCATTTTTCTAAGCCTTCATTGATCAATCGATAGGTTTCTTCAAAGTTATTCGTGTAATATGGATCAGGTACATTTTGTGCTTTTTTGCCAATGACTGGACTCAAAAATAGTTGGATTTTCTCTTGCGCTTCAATCGGCGCAAGTTGCTTTAAGTCAGCCACATTTGACTGATCCATACCGATGATCCAATCAAATTTTTGGAAGTCTTCTTGACGTATTTGGCGAGCAATCATTTCTTGCGTATCAACATGTTCTTTTGCCAAGATCGCTTGTGTACCTGGATGAGGGGCACTACCTACCTCATAGGTACTTGTTGCAGCCGAATCAATGACGAAGGAATCCAACAGATCCTGTTCTGCTACTTTCTTTTTTAATAACCCTTCTGCCATAGGTGAACGACAAATGTTTCCTAAACAAACAAATAATACTTTCGTCATAGCATTCTCTCCTTTTGTATTCCTATTTTTGGAATCAATGAAAAAAGGTCATTCGTCTTTTATTTCCTGTTCTTCTTCCAATGCGTACAACCGATACGAATACAATTCAGTATCTTTGGCTAAACGAAAGAACTGCATTGCAACTTCTAAGGGTGTTTCTGTATAACCTTGTGTGATCCAATTGACTAAGACTCCACTACAGCCATAGGAGAAAAAACGAGCATAAAATAATTTATCTTTGGAAGTTAGTTGTTTTTCTTCATCCATTTGCTCAAATATTTTAATAAATGAGGGTTGGATCAACGCAGAAAATTGCTTTTGCAGAATCTCCTGTTCTGAACTAACGGTACTTGAATAGAACTGTTTATTTTCGGCAATGGCTTTTAACATCAGCAATGCTTGCTCTTCCCAATTGTCGAGAGAAAGCGATTCTGTTTTTAGGTAATGCAATGAATCTTCATAGTACACCCAACGCAATAAATCATACTTATCGGTGAAATGATAATAAAATGTTTGTCGGTTGATGCCTGCTTCGTGTGCGATCTGTTGCACACTGATTTTGCGAAAAGGCTGTGTTTCGCAAAGCGACACCAAGATTTTTTTGATCATTTGTTTCGTATGTGAAGCGTCTCCCACAATGATCCCTCCCATCTCTTCAATCATTATTCTACTATTTGCTCTTTCAATAGAAAAGAGTGATCACACTTGGTAGTCATAGCCAAAGTGTTCATACGCATAGGCGGTAGCGATCCGCCCACGAGGAGTCCGTTTCAAAAAGCCTTTTTGGATCAAAAAAGGTTCATACATATCTTCGACTGTTTCTCGCTCTTCTCCAATATTAACGGATAAAGTGCTTAGACCTACTGGACCCCCACCATACAGCTCGATCATCGTACGTAGCAATTTCTGATCGACATAATCCAATCCCGCTTGATCGACCTGTAAGAGTGTCAATGCGCGGTCAGCAATCAACTGATCGATCTTGCCATCTCCTTGTACTTGGGCAAAATCACGCACTCGTTTTAACAAGCGATTAGCGATCCGCGGGGTCCCACGGGAACGTCGTGCGATTTCTAAAGCCCCTTCGGTGATGATCTCCGTTTGAAAAATATCGGCAGATCGTAAAACGATTTCTCTTAAATCTTCTTCTTCATAGTATTCCATGTGAGCAATGATTCCAAAACGGTCACGTAAAGGTGCAGACAGCATCCCTGCTCGAGTGGTTGCACCGATCAACGTGAAAGGTGGTAACGGAAAATGAACGGGGTGAGCGGTCGGCCCTTGCCCTACCATGATATCTACATAGAAATCTTCCATCGCCGAATAAAGCATTTCTTCTGCCACGCGAGGTAAGCGATGGATCTCATCAATAAACAAGACATCCCCTGCTTCTAGTTCATTCAAAATTGCCACCAGATCTCCTGGTCGCTCAATGGCTGGTCCACTTGTCGTACGGATATTGACTTGCATCTCGTTTGCGATGACCATAGCCATCGTTGTTTTCCCCAATCCCGGAGGACCGTATAACAAGACGTGGTCTAGCGGTTCTTCACGATTACATGCCGCTTCGATGTAGATACTCAATTCTTGTTTTACTTTATGTTGACCGATATATTGCGCAAGCAATTGAGGGCGCAAAGATTTTTCTAAACTTAATTCATTCTCACCAGGTTCTGGTGAAAGAAGATGTTCATCTGTCATCAAGCGTCCTCCTTACTTTTTCATCATCAATTTCAATGCTTGCCTTAAATACTCATCCGTTGTTTGATTGTCGATTTCTTTAAGTTGTTTCTCTACACGTTTGATTTCACGCTCACTGTAACCAAGAGCAGATAGAGCTTCCATTGCCTCTGATAAGGCACTTGCATCTTGAACCGTTGCTTCATCAAATAAAGAAAATGGCATATCGATACTCAACTCGCCAAACTTGCCTTTTAGATCCAAGATCATTTGTTGTGCTGTTTTTTTACCTACACCTGGGAACTTCGTCAAGTAAGTGACATCGCCAGTTTCCACCGCTTGGATCAAGCCAGAATGATCGTCACTCGCCATGATCGCTAATGCACTTTTCGGTCCGATCCCTGAAACACTGACTAATCGTAAAAACAATTGTTTCTCTTCGAGTGAATCAAAACCGTATAGTAAATGTGCATCTTCACGGATGACTTGATGGACATAGATTTTTACTTCTTTATCTAACTTACTACTATAGCGATAAGGGTTACCTAACGCAATTTGATAGCCCACCCCTTGCGTTTCTACAACGATATAATACGGACTGATAAAAGTCACCATGCCTCTTAGATATTCATACATTGAAATTTCCTCTTTCTTTCGCACACATACGTTCCCATATTTCTATCCATTGTAGCATACTTTGCGATTTAAAAAAAGTGTTCCCAAAAACAGAACTACGAGCTTAGGTCTTTGATAAAGACCCAAACTCGTAGCATATTTTCTCTGTGTATTAGCGATTGATAGACGCTTGACCAATCATTTCTTCATGTTGGACTTGGCCTGATTTACTTAATGAGAAATCAGCCACTTTGTCCGTATTCGTTAGAACAACTAAGACATCTGTTTGTTTACCTGCTTGTTCAACGGCACTGAGATCCATCTCTGCTAGTTGTGTCGTTGGCGAGACCTGATCGCCTTCTTTCACAAGAACATTGAACGGTGCACCCTTTAATTCGACAGTATCAAGTCCCATGTGAACAAGAACTTCCACACCGGTTTCACTTAGAATACCGATGGCATGTTTTGTTTCAAATACACTAGTTACTTTACCATTTACTGGCGAATAGATTTTTTGATTGTCCGGAACGATCGCATAGCCCTCACCCATCATTTTTTGTGAGAAAACTGGATCATTCACTTCTGTAATTGCTTTGATTTTTCCGTCTGCAACGGCGAATAACTCTTCATTGGCAGTGGCTACAGCAGTTGTTCCTGCGGCTTCAAAGTTTTGTGTAGGAATAGATACGCCTTCTGCAGTTTGTAATACACTTACTTCTTCTGGATTAACTGGATCTAATTTGTTCAAGATCCCTTTACGTCTAAATACTACAGTTAAACCAAATGGTACGATGATTGCGATGATCATTGCAATCGTGAATGGTAACCACGTTTGTGCTTGGATTGCTAAGATTCCTGGCAAACCACCGACACCGATCGCATTTGCTCGAACATCCATCAAGTTCGCAAACATTCCTGCTACACCAGAACCGATCATTGCAGCTACAAATGGATACACATATTTCAAGTTGATCCCAAACATTGCGGGTTCCGTTACCCCTAGATAACAAGAAATCATCGCTGGGATAGAAACTTGTTCTTCTTTTTTATTGCCACGATGCAAGAAGATGATTGCAAGTACAGCAGATCCTTGCGCAATATTTGACAATGCGATCATTGGCCATAAATTGGTTGAACCAAAGTCAGCAATCAACTGCATATCGATGGCATTTGTCATATGGTGTAATCCTGTAATAACTAGTGGTGCATATAAGAAACCAAATAACGCACTGAATAACCAGCTGATCGATGAAGTCAAGCCAGTATTCACGATTGATGAGATCCAGTTACCAATTGCCCAACCGACTGGACCTAACACTACATTAGCCGCGATAACAGTTGGTAATAGTGAAAACAGTGGGACAAAAATCATTGAGATCGATTGTGGGATATACTTACGGAAGAAAATCTCTAAATAGGCAAGTAAGAACCCGGCAAGCATCGCTGGAATGACTTGCGCTTGGTAACCAATCATTTGTACTTGTGCAAAGCCAAAGTCCCAAAATGGGATATCTGCAGCGGCAGTTGAAGCGACACTATAGGCATTTAATAATTGCGGTGAAACCAAAGTAATCCCTAAAACAATTCCTAAAATCTGTGTCGTTCCCATTTTCTTTGCAATACTCCAAGTGATCCCTACAGGTAGGAAATGGAAAATCGCTTCCCCAGGTAGCCATAAGAATGAATTCACACCATTCCAGAATGTTGAACTTTCTGCAATCGTTCCACCTAAACTCTCGAACTGAATGCCTTCCAACACGTTACGGAACCCTAAAATCAATCCCCCAACAATGATTGCTGGAATCAATGGTGTGAAGATTTCAGCTAGAACTGCAATTGCTCGTTGCAACGGATTAAGATTCTGTTTTGCAGCAGCTTTACTTTGTTCTTTTGAAACGCCTTCAACTCCTGATACCGCAACAAAGTCGTTATAAAATGTTGAGACATCATTTCCGATGATCACTTGGAATTGACCGGCATTGGTAAACATTCCTTTTACACTGTCGATGTCTTCGATCTCAGCTTCATTTGCTTTTGCAGGGTCATTTAAAACAAAGCGCATACGTGTCGCACAATGGCTGACCGCAGCAATATTTTCTTTCCCGCCGACTCCCTTTAACAGCTTCTCGGCATCTGCTTGATATTTCCCCATAACATAAACCCCTTTCATTTGACTTGTTTATACAAGTTGCTTTGTACTCACACTATAATGTTTTTCTCAACAAATTGCAAGCGTTTTATGCTAAAAACATAAATAACTTGTAATCGTTATTATCTTTGTCGTAGAAACATCTTCCTTCTATCCAAGTCCAGTTTGAAATCTCCATATAGCTGTAGTATAGTTTATAAGCGAAGAACGAACGATTGCACGTTAAACGCACATCGGACACCAAAAAATCGAAAATATTACACGGAAGATCACTATTTAACTTACATCAAAGGCGATAATACAAGTGGCAAAAAGCACATTGCTTACGCTCGAGTGTCTAATGTCGGACAAACAGATGACTTGAAAAATCAAGTTGAGTTTTTGAGAAAATATGCAAATGTAAAAGGCATAATTTTAGATGATGTAATCGTGGATATTGGCAGTGGTCTTAATTACAAGTGTAAAACATGGAATCTGTTGTTAGACGAAGTAATGGCGAAGAATGTAGACGCCATTTATGTCACATTTAAAGATAGATAAGTATAATAAAGAGATTGAAGGTGATAAAGATGTTAGTGGCGTACAAAACAGAAATTCTTCCAACAGAAGAACAAAAAAAATCATTAATCGAACCATTGGTGTTGCTCGTTTTGTAAAGAACTTTTATATTTACCACAACCAAGAAGTCTATAAATCAGGTGGGAAATTTGTCTCAGGTATAGATTTTTCAAAGTGGTTGAATAACGACTACATTCCCAACCATCCAGACAAGCTGTGGATCAAAGCTGTTTATGCGAAGTCAACGAAACACGCGATTATGGAGACAGAAAAAGCCTTTAGAAATTTTTTTCAAGGAAAAGCTAATTTTCCTAAATTTAAAAAGAAGAAGCACCAAGATGTATCGATGTATTTCGTGAAGAATGATAAAAAGACAATCATCCGTTGTGAGCGTCATCGGATAAAAGTTCCCTCTTTGAATTGGGTAAAACTGAACGAAAAAGGCTATATTCCTAAACACGATGACAAACATAGCATAAAGAGTGGCACAATCAGCCAACAAGCAAACCGGTACTACCTGTCGGTCATCGTGGAACAGGACTGTACCGCTCAAGTACTGAACGATACTCCTACCGAAGGCGTGGGTATCGACTTAGGATTAAAAGATTTTGCGATTCTTTCCACGGGAAAAACCTATAAAAATATCAATAAATCAGGAAAAATTCGTAAAATCGAAAAACAATTAAAACGACAACAACGCAAGCTGTCGAGGAAATACGAAAGCGAAAAAAAGCGTGTCAACGAAAAACAATCAAAGAGAGGAGAAGCTACTCGCAAAAATATTGAAAAACAAGTCTTGAAAGTACAAAAACTTCATAAACGGTTGACAGATATCCGTAGGGACAGAGTGAATAAAATTGTGTTAGAGCTAGTAAAAACCAAACCAGCTTATATCACAATTGAAGATTTGAATGTCAAGGGGATGATGAAAAACCGGCATCTTTCAAAAGCTGTGAGAGAGCAATCTTTCTATGCTTTTCGTAAAAAATTAGCAGACAAATGTAAAGTCTCTACTATTGAGTTAAGACTGGCCGATCGATTCTATCCTAGCTCGAAATTATGTCATGAATGTGGGCATAAGAAAGTAGCTTTAAAGCTATCAGAGCGTACCTATCGTTGTGAGAACTGTGGGTACGTAGCAGATAGAGATTATAACGCAAGCATGAATTTGAAAGATGTGAAGGAATACAATGTGATTGCATAAGCACGCAACTTTGTATATGTACCGATGGCTTAGTCGGGAATCAACGACTGTGGAGAACGAGACAAACCGTAGTAGTGTCGAAGTGACGAGGCGGCGTTCGGTGAAACAGTAATTCTACCTACGTGAGTGGTAGAGAAATCTCGATATAGGTATTTTTGTCTATATTTTGAGTAGCAGAGGAACGATGAACAAATTCAATGAAATTTTTTTAGACTTAGAAAAGAAAATCTTAGACAAAGAGTATCCTCCTCATACTTTACTACCCAGTGAAAATCAATTGATCAAAATTTATGGTGTTTCACGGGAAACAATTCGTAAAGCACTTAATCTATTGACGACAGAAGGATATATTCAAAAGAAACAAGGAAAAGGATCGATCGTTTTAGACCGAAATCGTTTTGATTTCCCGATTGCTGGACTAACAAGTTATAAGGAACTCCAAGAAAATCAACATATCCCGAGTGAAACGATCGTAAAAACACTTGAAGAAACTGTAGTCGACAACGAATTACACAAAGTAACTGGCTGGGCAGTCAATACACCTGTCTGGCATTTAGTCCGCCAAAGAAAAATCAATGGCGAAGTCGTGATTTTAGATCGGGATTATTTATTAAAAGAAACCGTACCTACTTTAACCAAGGAACAAGCAGCCAATTCGATTTATGAATACTTTGAAAATGAGCTAGATCTCTCCATTGCCTATGCCCAAAAAGAAATCACTGTCGAACCAATCGATGCCAGTATTTCAGAGTCGATGGACCTCCATGACGATCCTTATGTCGTAATTGTCCGTGGCCTCGTTTATTTAGAAAATACTGAATGCTTCGAATACACTGAATCGATCCACCGCCTCGACAAATTCCGGTTCGTGGAATTTGCACGAAGAAGAAGGTTGTGAGAAAGCCGTTCAGCTCCGAGTAGTAAGACGGAACGTGAGAAAATAGCTTCTCATATTTTTTCACGTTTTGACTTACTATTGAAGGAGTTGGCTTTCGAACACCGTTTATCTAGGTTGTGAAAGAAGCGATTAACACTAAGGCAGAAGACAGAAAAATCGAAAATGGCTGTTTCATTTTTGATTTTTTTGGCTTGTGACCGAAGTGTTGCTTCTTGAACACCGTTTATCAAGGTTGTAAGAAAAGCGTCCTGACCTGAACAGTAAGATAGGAAATTGAAAAATAGCTTCTCATATTTTTCAAATTTTTTAGCTTAATGTTGAAGGTCAGCTTTTCGAACACCGTTTATCAAGGTTGTGAAAAAGCCCAGTAGCTCAACGTAATTAGGTAGCAAGTAAAACCTGTTCGTTAAATTTCCGCTAAATTGCTAGGCTATCCTCCCTACTTAAAGCAGATTGTTTGCTTCTATTTCAGATGGCAGTATGATTAGGAGACAAAGGGGGCTGTATCAATGAGTAAACCAACCGACACAAACAAAGAGGACTTAAAAGAAACATTATCTCCGATTTCTTATGCAGTGACACAAGAAAACGCCACAGAACGTCCATTTACTGGAGAATACGACGATTTTTATGAAAAAGGGATCTATGTCGATATTGTCAGTGGCGAACCGCTTTTCAGTTCTGCAGAGAAATATGATGCAGGCTGTGGCTGGCCAGCTTTCAGCCAACCCATCAGCAGAAAAGACGTCAAAGAAAAAGCGGATTTTTCTCACGGGATGCACCGAGTCGAAGTAAGAAGTAATGAAGCCGACTCCCATCTTGGACATGTTTTTAATGATGGACCCGCAGATAAAGGTGGCTTACGCTATTGCATTAACTCTGCTGCCTTGAAGTTTATCCCTTATGAAGAAATGGATGCTGCTGGTTACAGTGAATATAAATTAATTGTCGAATAAGTCGAATGTGATAAAATCACATCGCTCCGAAAAATAAGCCTGAACCTCGGGAAATTGTTCTAATTTCTGGAGGTTCAGGCTTATTTTTGAAGGTGCGCTATAACTTTTATATGATCAAGATCCTTAATACTCGTGCCCATGGAGATTGCCCACTTCTTCAAAACCAGCAGCCTTCCCCTTTTGATGAAAGATTTCTTGCTTGTTTTCTCGGACAATCAAGGTCATCTCTGTACTCGCTTTTTCACGGATGATCCGACTCATTTGACCTTGTTGTGGCGCCATCAACGCATGCCCTTCTTTTGCTAACACTTGCATTTCTAGTTCAATATTTTTTTGCTGTATTCGAATGATCAGATGCTCCTCTTCACGGAAAATCTCCGAAATTTTAGCTCCATCATACGTGGATAAGCGATATTCTTCCCCACCGACTTGCAAAATCGAAATGATTCCTAAAAAACGAAAACCTAAAAACGGGATCTCTGCTGCGGAAAAGAAAAAGCGAGCATCCGAATCGCTAAACTGATTGCATTGGACCCATAAATAGGTTGCGGGAAAGGAACTTCCCCAGTCCTTTTCTAAATAACCGATTCCATTTGTAAAATCAATCAATTGACCGTTCCAACTCAACGTTCCTTCTAACGAATGCTTCATGCTTAAAATTCCGTGATAGCATTCCATAAAAGATAAATAAGAGAAAGGTCCCATGATACTCGGGGCATAGCGACTCCTTTTTAACGGAGTAAACTCTCCATAAGAAATCGTTCCTTCAATCGTCAATGAGGGGCTACGTAAAGCTAGTGTGATTCCTTCCTCACTAAATGTATTCTCACCGATTTTCACAAATAAACGATCTTCGCTTACCATGAAGACTTCACGATCAAAATGAAAGACTTCCGAAGACTCATGATTGATCACTTGGATAAACGGGCACTTTTCTCCTTGTTCTCCAATGGAGTAACCCGGAATAAATGCGTAAACTTCATCGCCGATTTGATGCTTAAAATACCAACCTTCAAAGAACGGCGCTTTTTTCGTTTCACCATGATAAAACTTATCCGTTGTAATCACTTCGTCCACTCCCTTCAGCTAGATTAAGTTTACCATGTTTTTTTATAGCTTCTAGCAGATACGCTTGACTCTAGGTCATGAACTAATGTAACCAGAAAAAACACATGATCCGTTTCTTGCTACTCGGATCATGTGTTTTTGATTTTATTCACCTAGATACAGTTGTCCACGATTTTAGGACAAAAGATCTGGCCATTTTTTCAACGCCTGATTGACTGCGCCAATCGGAAAGCCGACAATACTATAGTAATCGCCAGAAATCGACTCTACGAAAGCCCCTGCGTAACTTTGAATGCCGTACGCCCCAGCTTTATCACGGTGATCGCCAGTTGCTAGATAGCGCTCGATCTCTTCATCGGTCAATTCATAAAAAGTGACTGATGCTTGGGAAAGGATGCACTCTTCTTGCGTCCCATCAGTTATTACGACGGCTGTGTAGACGTCGTGTGTCGTACCACTGAATTTGCGTAACATCCGTTTTGCCTCTTCATCATCCTCCGGTTTACCAAGGATTTCGTTTCCTAGAACTACGGTAGTATCACTAGCAATGACTAACGTTTCTTCATTATTTTGTACAGCAGCTGCTTTTTCTGCTGCCATTCGTTGGACATAAGCAACTGGGTCTTCTTTTGGCTTAGGCGTTTCATCAATATCTGCCGGTTGGATCGAAAATGCTGGCACTAATCTTCCGAGTAATTCTTTTCTTCTAGGCGACTGTGAAGCCAATACTATTTTCATCAAAAACTTCCTTTCCGAATCTCGCGGATCAATGCGGATCTTGGATTCGTTTAAACATTCGTTCCATGTCGGAATTCGTAAAGTGGATCAATACCGGACGACCATGAGGGCAGTTGAATGGATTCTCACATTTTGCTAAGTCTTTTAATAAGACCCTCGCTTGTGCTTCGTTCAAGTAGTGATTCGCTTTGATCGAGCGTTTACAGCTCATCATGATTGCTGTGGCTTCTCTGAATTTCTTCACACTTACTTCACCCGTTGTCAATAACATGTCGATCATCCCTTGAATGATCGATTCTTCTTCCCCACTTGGATACCATGTCGGATGCGCTCGCACGATAAAACTATTCTGACCAAATTCTTCCAGATAAATGCCTGCCTCTTCCAATAGTTCTTTCTTCTCTTTTAGCTTGATTGCATCACTATTAGGATAGTCTAAAACAAAAGGCACGAGTAATTCTTGCAAATCATCTGAAACATCGCCGATTTTTTCACGGAAATATTCATATTTGATCCGCTCTTGCGCAGCATGTTGGTCAATGATGTATAAGCCTTCATTGCTTTGAGCAAATAAATAGGTTCCATGCATTTGGCCAAAATATTCAAGATGTGGGAAGCGTTGTGTTGGTACTTCCTGCTCGACTTTACTGATTGCTTTCTCCAACATTCGGCTATCTTGACTCATGTCAAACTCGGGATGCAACTTGGTTTCTTCTTGCTCAAATCTTGGTTCTTCCTCTATGCTTTTCTCTTCTACTGATGCTGTTCGTTCTTCTTGTACTGAGTAGTTATCAACAGTGGATAAATGATTTTGTTGAAAGTTATCCACTAGTTTTTCTACAAAGTTATCAACACTTTCACCAGAGTTATCCACCGTTTTTTCCTCTTTTTCTGGATAATTCAGTGTATCTTCAGAAAAAACAGAAGAGTTTTCAACATTTTCCACAGACTTATCAACAGGATAGGTTGATTTTTGTGGATTTTCTTCAACGTAAAATGTACCTGTCTGGCGATCGAAATTTAAACTTTGGGGTTTCTTTGGTGGTTCCTCAAACGCATAAGAAAGATCGATTTCGATTTGTTCCGTTTTAGGTTGATCGGCGATTTTTTTCTTGAAACGTAAATTGTCTGCTGCACTAGGAATCAGATTTTCTTGACTTAGTGCTTGTTGAATCGCTTGTGCAATCAATTCAGTCAATTCTTTTTCCTTCGATAGACGAACTTCTTGCTTCGTTGGATGAACATTCACATCGACAAGCAACGGGTCCATTTTGACTTCTAAAACAGCGATTGGAAAACGACCAACCATCAGTTTAGAACCATAACCTGCCACGATTGCTTTGTTCAAGGAAAAGTTCTTGATAAAACGACCATTGATGATCGTTGAAAGATAATTACGACTCGCACGAGTGACTTCTGGTAAAGAAATGTAACCAGAAACTTCAAAATCTAGATCTTTTGCTTCAACCTTCAACATTTTTTTCGCTGTCGCCAAACCATAGATTCCGGCAATCGTTTGTTTCAAATCTCCGTTACCAGCTGTTGCTAACATCTTGTTGCCCTCATGGACTAAGCGAAAAGCGATGTCGGGATGGCTCAATGCTAGTCGATTGACGATATCGCCTATATTTGCCAATTCCGTTTGTAATGTCTTGACGTATTTTAACCGTGCAGGCGTGTTAAAAAACAAATTGCTCACTGTGATTTTCGTACCTTGTCTCAATGGAGCAGGGCGATGTGTCAACACTTCCCCACCTTTTAATTCAAGATAGGTCCCTTGTGTTTCATCTTGATTGGCTGTCTCGATCGTCAATTCAGAGACAGAAGCAATACTAGGAAGAGCTTCCCCTCGGAACCCTAATGTCCGAATGCGGAACAAGTCATCACGGTTATGGATTTTACTCGTCGCGTGACGTTTGAACGCATTTTCAACGTCTTCTGCTAAGATTCCTTCACCGTTATCGATGATTTGGATTTTTCGTAAACCGGCTTCTTCTACGAGAATATCGATTTGAGAGCTATGGGCATCAATGGCATTTTCAACAAGTTCTTTCACCACAGAAGCAGGTCGTTCAACGACTTCTCCTGCGGCGATTTGATTGGCCAAGCGTTCGGATAATTCTTGGATCTTCGCCATCGATCAGCACCTTCTTCCTATAATTGTTTTTGCAGTTCGTACAATTTATTCAACGCATCCATTGGCGTCATTTCTAGTAGGTTCAACTGTTTCAATGCAGCAATGATTTGCGTTTCAGCTTCCGTTGCTTCACCAAATAAAGATAGTTGTTGACTCTCTTCATTGACCTGCTGGCTTGGTTGGTTGGTTTGTGACTTAGGGTAGTCGCTTTTTTTCGTGACAGATGCTTCAAGTGCCGAGACATGGTGTGTCGTTTCTCCTGATTCTAAAAAGGCTAAGATCGCAGAGGCACGTGACAATAATTCATCTGGTAGACCCGCAATCTTAGCTACATGGATCCCGTAGCTTTTATCTGCTGGACCGTCCATCATCTTGTGTAAAAATACCACATCGCCATCTTTTTCGACTGCACCAACATGGACATTTTTCAATTGCGGCAATTCCGTATCAAGCACTGTCAACTCATGATAGTGCGTAGAAAACAATGTCTTGGCTTCAACATGTTGATGGATATACTCAATGATAGCTTGTGCTAATGCCATACCATCGTAAGTGGCTGTTCCTCGACCGAGTTCATCAAATAAAATCAAACTGTTCGGTGTCGCATGGCGCAACGCTTGGTTGGCTTCCATCATTTCTACCATAAAGGTACTTTGTCCTGCAATCAAATCATCACTTGCACCGATTCGAGTAAAGATTCGATCAAAAATCGGCAGCACTGCTTTTTGCGCCGGAACAAAACAGCCCATCTGTGCCATCAATACCGTCAATGCCAACTGTCGCATATACGTACTTTTACCAGACATATTTGGCCCAGTGATCAACAAGATCATTTCTTCTTCCGACATGATCACACTATTTGGAATGTATTCTTGATGTCCTAATACTTTTTCTACCACCGGATGACGTCCTTCTTCGATCACCAATGTTTTTTTGTTCGTTAATTCTGGACGAACATATTGATAACGTTCACTGATCGTTGCAAAACTTTGTAAGACGTCTACAGTACTCAATGATTTTGCTAAGGTTTGCAATGGCTGGATTGCTTTTTTCACTTCTTCTCTAACAGCTAAAAAGAGTTGGTATTCTAGATCTACTGATTTTTCTTCCGCTTCTAGAATCTGTGTTTCTAATTCTTTTAATTCAGGTGTGATAAATCGTTCTGCATTGGCTAAGGTTTGTTTACGTTCATATTTTTCCAGTTCAGCATTCATCAAATTCGCTTTCGTGATTTCAATATAGTAACCAAACACTCGATTAAACCCAACTTTTAAATTTTTGATCCCTGTACTTTGGCGTTCGCGCGCTTCTAATTCTGCTAACCACTGTTTGCCATTTCTCATCGCAGAACGATAGGTGTCTAGCTGTTCATTGAAGCCATCTTTGATGACGTTTCCTTCAGTGATTTGTAAAGGTGCATCCTCTTGGATCGCTTGTTCGATCAGTTCCACTAATGAATCCATTGGCTGCATATCTGTTAATAACTCTGACCATTGTCCTTGATCGATGCCTTCAATCAACCCGCGAATCATCGGTACTTGCTGCAATGATGTTTTTAACTGGATCAAATCTCGACCATTGACGTTACCAAATGCGACACGTCCAGCTAAACGTTCTAAATCATAGACTTTCGTCAACGCACTCTGTAAATCAAGACGTTCAAAATAACTATTGATCAGCGATGCCACCATTTCTTGCCGAGCATTGATTTGATGGGATTGGATCAGCGGACGATCAAGCCATTGTTTTAGCAAACGTCCCCCCATTGCTGTTTTGGTTTCATCTAATAACCACAGAAGCGTGCCATGTTTTTTTCCAGTACGGATCGACTGGCTTAATTCTAAATTGAATTTAGAATAATAATCCATCTTCAAGAAATGATCTGGTTGGTATTCGACCGCTTTTTGGATATGTGCCAAACTTCTTTTTTGGGTGACTGCTAAATAAGTAAGTAACTTTCCAGTCGCTTCCTTTTCTAATTCATCCGTCAACTCACTCGTTAGAAAATTGAATTCTGCATTTTCTTCTACACTTTCTTGTTTTGAGAAGACTAAGCCAAGTCTTGTGCTTAGTTGTTCATATAACGTTTCACTGATCTCTGTTCCTAGAATCAATTCTTTTGTTTGTAACGCGGAAGTTTCGTTCAAGACAGCTTCTTCATCAAGTAAGCGGGCTGTTTTTAATTCACCTGTACTCAAATCAGCATAAGCAAACCCAAAAGCGGAACCTTGATTAACTACTGCCGTCAGAAAGTTGTTGTCTTTGGCTGATAATCCTTTACTATCCATCACTGTTCCAGGAGTCACTAATTGCACGACTTCTCGTTTGACCATGCCTTTGGTCGTCTTTGGATCTTCGACTTGTTCACAAATCGCTACTTTGTATCCTTTTTCGATCAAACTGTCGATATATCCTTGTGCAGAATGATGCGGTACCCCACACATCGGAATTGGATCATCCGCATTACGATTTCGACTAGTTAATGTCAGTTCTAAGATTTGTGCTGCTTTGACAGCATCTTCATAAAATAATTCATAAAAATCTCCGAGACGATAGAACAAAAAAGCATCTTGGTATTGTGCCTTGATGCTTAGATATTGTTCCATCATTGGAGTGTTCTTAGTTTTTTGAGGCATTATGCTCCTCCTCTACATACTCATTGATTTCATTTTGGATCATTTGAGTCAAGTGTTGCAATAACTCATTTGCTTCCATCAATTGACGGCGGTAAGCGATCACTAAAGGATATTCGTCGATAGATTGCGTCAAGACTTCGATCCGTTTGATCGCTTCTTTTTCTGCTTCTTTTTGTCCATAATGCGCATATTGTGCGGCATCTTTTTGCGCTTGCTTCAATGCTTCTGTTTGTTGATTCAAGTAACGACTATGTTTCACTTTATGTTCCAATTCCTGATAACGTGTGATCGTTTCATTCTTCTTTAAAAGAGTCGCCAATTGGTCGACTTCTAATTGGATCGTCGTTTTGTCCTGCACATTCCCTCTCGCTTTCTATTCTCTGTAAGGGCGGTCATCGTTGATTTGGATCAATTGGATATCTTTTGCCTGTCCCGTCTGGTCGTCGATGTCCAAGATACAACCACTTAAAAGCCCTCGACCTTGTTCCACCACTTCAAAACGCTTTGGTAAAGCCGTTAAAAATTTTTCAATCACTGGTTCACGGCGCATCCCTAAAATTCCATCATATGGACCCGTCATACCGACATCCGTCAAATACGCCGTTCCTTGTGGCAAGATTCGCGCATCGTTCGTTTGAACGTGCGTGTGTGTACCGACTACAGCAGATACTTTTCCATCTAAAAACCAGCCCATTGCTTGTTTTTCACTCGTCGTTTCTCCATGAAAATCAACAAAAATGATCGGTGTTCTTTTCCGAGCTTCTTCGACTAACTCGGTCATTTTACGAAATGGATCATCTAAATCAACCATAAATGAACGAGCTTGCATATTGATGACCGCCAGTTCCAATTGATTGACTTTGACAAAAACGATTCCTTGCCCAGGCGTTCCTTCTGGAAAATTTGCTGGACGAACCATTTTTTTCGCATCATCGATAAATTCAAAAATATCACGATTGTCCCACGTATGATTCCCCATCGTCACGACATCTACGCCATCTTGCAGAAACTTTTTATAGATTTTCTCTGTGATCCCACGACCTGAAGCCGCATTCTCACCATTCACGATCGTCATTTGTGGACGATATTTTTTCTTCAAGCGAGGGAGATATTCTGTGATCATTTCTCTACCCATCGCACCTACTACATCACCAATAAACAATACCCGCACACGATTTCCTCTTCTCTTCTAACGTATCTTATATTATAAGTGTTTTAGTAAAGAAAGGAAAGAGGTTGTAAAAGAAGCTCTTTTCTAGAATATCAAGAAAGGGTATTTTGAACTAACTAGCATCAGCTTTTTATAACTTTATTCTCTAACTATGTAAATTGATCAAAATTTATTTTTTAATTCTTTTTACTAAGTAAACAATAGACAGGGCTAAACCTATGAAGAACATGAACCAAAACGACGTGTACGATGATGGCTCCCATGATATCACCTCCTATTTTAAAGAAGTCGGATAGTACCTATATGATAATATGATGGCCTATCGTTTATGTATCATACAAAAACCATAAGAAGAGAGGGCATTCCATCAGAAAAATCCTGTTGCATGCCCTCTTTTTAACTAAAATTATTGTTGTATGATGTTTATGACCTAAATCAAAGCTAACTCTTTCAATGCCTTCCAAATACCATCTTGATCATTCGTATCTGTCACCATTTTTGCTTCCGCTTGGACTTCTGGTACGGCATTCCCCATTGCCACCCCAATGCCAGACATACGAAGCATTTCGCGATCATTTTGTCCGTCACCAAAACTGATGACGTCTTCTGGCGCAATCCCTACTCGATTGGCTAGGTTCATGATCGTTACCGCTTTGGAACCATCGTGTGGCACCACATCGACACTATTTTCGTGCCAGCGAACAAAACGGATACGATCGTAAGCGCTGAATTGTTGGTCATAAGAGTGATCAAAGAAAGCTAACGCTTGATACACATCCTGTTTTTCAACAAAGTATTCGTCCAATTCTGGTAAGTGTGCACCAAATGAATGCATCGCATCTTCCATCATATCGATACGATTAGATGAAAAGCGTTTGATTGAATCTAAACTAACAAATGCGGTATCAATAGCCTTTTCTTGTGCTTCTTGAATAAATTTGTGTAATTGTTCTTGATCCAGCAAATTTTTATAGACTTGTTCATGATCCAAAAATCCGGCTGCACCGTTACATAGAATATAATTGCTAAATGCTAGATCACGGATAACTTCTTGTGCGTGAAAGCGACTACGCCCTGTAGCAATCGTCACTAAATGTCCATCTTTACGTAGTTTTTCCAAGGCTTCCCTTGTACTATCCAATGCCTGTTTGTTGGAGTCTAACAACGTGCCGTCGATATCAAAAGCAATTAATTTGCGTGTCATTCTATCTCGCCTCTCTATAAATACTTACTTGCTTCTCTCGTTGCAAGCTTGCTTAATTCTTTTGTCAATTGTTCTTTTACCCAAAGTGGATTTGTTTTGCTATAGTCCCGCAACGACCAACCAATAGCCTTTTGAATAAAAAATTCCTTTGTTGAACGATCTGCATCAATCGCTCGTTCGAGTAGAGCGACATCTGTCTGTTCTTTAAACCCTAGTTGCAAGGTGATCGCAATTCGTCTTAACCAAAAGTCTTCTTGACCTTCAAATAATTTGAAAACCGCCTCAACTTCTTGGTGAAGTTTTCCCCACGTGCTGTAGACTTTTTGCCAAGAATCGATACTGTCCCACCATTCCTTCTGTGAGACAAGCTCAAGTAACCATACTAAGTTATCAAAAGAAAGACGTTTGACGTTCTTTTGGACTAAATCGATCGCTAAATACTGATACTCACGTTCTTCCTGCATATAATAATCTTTTACTAATAAAAGTAAGTCTGAAATAGGTATCTTCTGGCTTTCTTTTAAAAGAGCCTTTTGTAGTAACGCTCTTTCTGGCTTAGGAACTCCTGCAAATCGGAAATGATGCTTCATGTAAGCTTCCATCTGCTGAGCTTTTTCTTTATTATTCGGAAAAACAATTGTCTCCAAGGGATGGCCTCCTTCGATTTTTAAAGGAACGAACTAGTCAACATAGGATGATTTTGATTGATTCAACCATGCATAACCTAAACCAATGACTAAACCACCACCAACGTAATTCCCAATCAACGCAAAGGATAGATTGTGGATCACATTACCAACAGTCATCGCATCCATCTGCCCACCTGAAACAAAATAAGCTAATGTAAATGCCGGGAAGTTGGCAATAACGTGTTCATAGCCTAAAAAAGCAAAAATGAAAATAATGAAAACAATCGCTAAGACTTTCCCTGCATCATCTTTCATTCGCATACTAATCAATACCGCTGTATTTACTACAATGTTGGCAAACATTGCCTCCACCAAAATAGTTGTTGTCGGTTTCGTCAATTTGACTGCAATCGACTCTAACATATAATTATCCATGGGCAGATCTTGGAATGGTGTTGTCAAGGAAATTAAAAAGCCAAATAATACCCCACCAATCAAGTTAAATAAAATACAAGTAAACAGAATTTTTGCAGCTAGACCTAATTTTAACCGCTTACGTTGGACCCCGACCGACATATAAAGCATATTTGAGGTACCAAGTTCAGCATTCATGTATAAAATCATGACTAACGACCAACTAAACATAAACGCATAAAGTATCTTTCCAAATCCATGAGCAATATGCTCACCTTTGATCGCAATCGAAAAAGCAACAGCAGTTCCAAGTGTCAAGAACAAACTGGCTAATAAAGCACGCACGGCATACCGGGCGTAACTATTTCCGATCAAATCAACTTTCTTTTCGATTGATGCCTCAATCTTTTCAAACAACGGTGATACTGGGTTCATCTCTTTTCTCCTTTAAGATTTGTTCAATTATTTTCATGCTTTTGGCATATACCCTCTTATTCTATAGACAGAACTGGGGTTTGTAAAGCTTTTTTGCTACTTATTCTCTTGACATTGATAGGTCATATCGCTTATACTGTAATTCGTGTAAAATAATGCAGCAGAAAAATAATAACTCGTCCCTAGTTTGTTGCCCCGCTTCGGGTTCAATTGTGTAACCGCGGCTGCAAAGGTGAAGATTGAAGAACAAACTATACGATTATGAATTTTTTAACGGATTATTTTACTCCAAAAAATATAGTTATCTATTGGAGGAAATTTTAATGTCTCGTTATACAGGACCATCATGGAAAATTTCTCGTCGCCTAGGTATTTCACTATCTGGCACAGGAAAAGAATTAGCACGTCGCCCTTACGCTCCTGGTCAACATGGACCAAACAGCCGTGGCAAACAATCAGAATACGGTATGCAATTAACTGAAAAACAAAAATTACGTCATATGTACGGTATGAACGAACGTCAATTCCGTAACTTGTTCGTTAAAGCAAGCAAAATCAAAGAAGGTAAACACGGGGTTAACTTCATGATCTTACTAGAACAACGTTTAGACAATGTTGTTTATCGTTTAGGTCTTGCAACTACTCGTCGTCAAGCACGTCAATTAGTTAACCATGGTCATATCATGGTTGATGGCAAACGTGTTGATATCCCTTCATACCACGTTGCAGTTGGTCAAGTGATTTCAGTTCGTGAAAAATCACAAAACATCTCAACTGTAAAAGAAGCAGTTGAAGCAACTGTTGGACGTCCAGCATTCGTAAGCTTTGACGCTGAAAAATTAGAAGGTTCATTGACTCGTTTACCAGAACGTGACGAATTGTACCCAGAAATCGACGAAGCACTTGTCGTTGAATACTACAACCAAAGCCTATAATTCAAAAAACTTTGGTACAAAAAAACCGGCTATCTTTTGGATAGCTGGTTTTTTTTTGGTTGCGAAAGAAGCGCTCAACACTAAGGCATAAGCCAGAAAAATCGAAAATGGCTGTTTCATTTTTGATTTTTTTGGCTTATGTCCGAAGTGTTGCTTTTTGAACACCGTTTATCAAGGTTGCAAAAAATCCGATTAGCTCCAAGTAATAAGAAATAATGTCCCCGTGTCTTTTCTTCGCTCGGACACACATAAAAAGATAGACCTCAAAACAACGTACGTATTTCGTTGAGTCGAGTGTTATCTTTTTATGTTGGCTTTAGCAGGTTCAGGTGCATCCATGACTCGAACAATAGCAAGAGAAATCAATTTGTATTCGCTACTTGGGTGATAAAACAGCGAAGTTTTTGATATTCTCAATTGTTCTCTGAAGATACAGCTTTTAACTGCCACTTCCCACTTGATTTAGACGAGGAAAAGAACATGTCCTCTACAGTGTGATGCTTCAAATTTCATAAACTGTCTCGCATCATTGTTTTTCCAATGAAATGTCTCCTTTAAGCAAGCAACTGCTTAATTTCTCCCTTTATCAATGGTGGATAGACATGTTAACTTGTCACTTTCACAGTTGCTGATTATTGGCACATTCATTCGTCAAACAGCTTTTTGTTACCCATGGCAAATCGATGAATGTTCACTGGCCGTTTCAACCAACAAACCAGTTCATTGACTAGGTTGGGCACCTATCTGTAGAAAGATCATGAATGATCATCCTCATTTTTCTATGTGCCAAAATATAGTTGATTATGTTATATAAAAATTATATCACGTATCAAAACACTTGCTATTCATACTTTTTCTCACATTTGGAAATATTTTTGTACTCTTACTTCTTATGTGCTTTTTCAAAATATATCATAAAGAGACTTTACATTTATTTTCTCTTCCTCTATAATTTCGTTAACTACAAAAATAAATAAGGTTAACGAAAGGAGAACGGATGACAAAATCATTAAAAGAACTTATACTCGTTGCCGAATTTGCTGCAATCATTGCAGTTCTCTCACAATTTGTTATTCCATTAGGATTGATTCCACTTACTGGTCAGACTTTTGCGATTGGCTTGACCGCCACGTTTCTTGGGAAACGTGCTGGTACTCTCGCAGTTTGTATGTACCTCTTATTAGGCTTGATCGGACTTCCCGTCTTTTCTGGCATGACTGGGGGAATGGGCATCTTATTCGGACCATCTGGTGGCTACCTTTTTGGTTTTATTCTTCAGTCTTTCGTAATTGGTTGGTGGATTGAGAAGACTAATTCTCGCTTTTTCCATGCTTGGTGTGCCAATCTATTTGGCTCTCTTCTTGCTTTATCTGTAGGAACTCTTTGGTTATCGTTTAGTAGTCATTTGTATATTCAAACTGCTCTATTGAGTGGGTTCTTCCCCTTCTTGTTACCAGAGTTGCTCAAAAGTACGGGAGCAGCTTATGTTGGCACTACTTTAAGAAAAAGATTACGATTCAACATTCAAAAATTAGTTTAAAAAATTAATAGGATAAAAAAAGAAAAACTTTAAAAATAAGCGATATCCGCTAAATAGAGCAACTATTTTTTGGCGGATATCGCTTATTCTCATAGCCAGACACTTCTATAATCATCCAGTTATACCATTTCATTTTTCACTATCAGCTTATTATTCGTCGTATAGATGAAGGACAGAAAGAAAACAAAGGCTTGCAGTGGGAAGATCACCATTCGCTCCGTCAACCCTAAAATATTCCATCCTTGTGCCATTCCAATTGGATTCAATGCGCCAAAAAAAGTGATCAATATGGCGGTAGCAATACATATTTTTCCTAACGTACGTAGTTTTTCTTGTTTAAGATAACCAAATCCAATAAGGAATAAAGACGATATAGTAGTAAATACGACAATGATCGTCACAACAATATGCATCGTATTTTGGGAATTCATATCCGCCTTATCGCCTGTCAATGGAAATAGTTTATAGCCTACCACTGTAGTGCTTGCCATCACAAGAAAAATCAGATAACCGATCCGAGTCATCCCATGATACTTTTCAAAGGCGTTCACGACCATTCCAATGACAAACAGTAAAAAGCCTATACCATAGATAAGCAGGATCATATTCAATAAATTCGCATTTGGCGCACCAACGGCGGTTAAAGAACTGATGTCTGTCGTGATTGGATCATATGATTCCCAAAGGTATTGCCCAAGAAACACATGTACAAAATAAGCAACTACACTAATCATTCCAAGAGGCATCAACCAATCGATCACTTTCATACGTTTCCCCCACTTATTCTTCTTTCAGCTATTTAAGCAACCATCCACCATCGATTGGAACGATTGCTCCATGGATATAACTCGCTTGAGGCGTCGCAAGAAATAACGTCAATTCTGCCACTTCTTCCGGCTGTGCCCAACGCTTAACAGGCGTTTCTTCTGCGACCCATTTGGCCATCTCTCCGTCACCTGCAAAATCAGCTGCATTCATCGGTGTTTGGATGGCGCCTGGTGCGATGGCTTTTACACGGATCCCTTGCGCAGCATAATCAAGGGCTAATTGCTTTGTGAACCCAATAATGGCATGTTTGGCACTCGTATACGCGATCCCACCACCGCCAGCCACCATACCTGCAATGGAGGCCATATTGATGATCGTTCCCGTTTGCTGTTCGAGCATATCAGGCAACACTTGTTTTGTTAATCGAAAGAGACTTCTTACGTTGACCTCATAGATCCGATCCCAAAGTGTTTCGTCTGTGTCTAATAAAGGCTTGTAGCCATCAAGAATCCCTGCGGTATTCAATAAGATTGAAATATCGCCGACTTTTTCATGACACGTAGTGACCGCTTGTTCAATCACTTCTTTTTGTGAAATATCACCGAGAAATGAGATAAAATGCGTAGGATATTTTATGGCTAGTTCTTCCATCTTACCTAATTTCAAATCCACACCAAATACTTTCGCTCCTTGATTTAAAAAAGCTTCTGCTTGTGCAGCACCGATTCCTTGAGCGGCACCTGTCACAAAGACGACTTGACTCGCTAAGTCCGGATAATGATTCGTCATTCAACGATCATCCAATCTTCTGCTAGAATATCGCAAACGGTTGGCGCAAAGCTAGAAAATCCTTCGTCGCTCGTTTTGATCAGAAAATAAGGCGTTACTGGACAACCATCAAATTCATCATCGGATACTAGAACAACATATAATTCAAATCCACTCCAACCTTTTCTAATAACCTTTGCACCTGTTTTTAACTGTGGCAATACTTCTTCAAATGTCATGATTTTTTCTCTCTTTCTTTATTTGGATTTCTTTGATTTTATCAAATAAACGGATATAATCCGAGAGTTCAAGTTCATCTGTGACGATGAAATAGTCTAGATCCGCCCAAGGTTTGCGATGGATCTTGCTTGTGGATAGTAATAGATCGACCTCTCTTCCTCGATAATCCGCTGGTAAAAAGTACAACTGATACTCCTCTCTGAAAAAGTGCCTTAGGTTTTCTTTTAGTAATTCTTCTTCAAAAAGAGGAAAGTCCGTCATCAGTAAAATAGTGACTTTTGGTAATTGTCGATCAAAAACACGCATCGTTTTTAACACGGTTAGATACCTTCGCATCAAGAAAGTCGCATTCTCATAGACCCACTCGTCTGCACGTTGTGTTGCACGATTGAAAAAATTCAGCAACCATTGTTTCAATGACTCATTTTCACTAACGAAGTGTCTAGAAAAATTGCTACCTTCCCCATCAACCATTTCCTTCGCATGAGGAAACAAGTACGCGAACAGATGACTACTTAGCAAATAGTTCTCTGCTTCTTTGGTGAATGATTCCTCGGTCAACTGCTTTTCTTCGCAGTATGCTACTAACGCATTCTTCATTTCTAATAGAGCTATAAAAGGAGCGGTTTGTTGTTTTCGGTGAAAAGCAAAAATCTGCTTACGGATTCCTGACGATTGATAGTATTCTTCTCTGGTCATCAGCACTAGAAATAGTGCACCTAATTCTTCTTTCCCTTGGAAATAGTTTGGAAAAAAAGGCGCCATCCACTGACTGAATGCTTCAAAGAGTGGATTTTTTTCAATCAACTGTCGTTTTTTATTATTTAAAACCACAAAATGTTTTTGTGATTTACGTAAGAAAAATGCACCTAACATATACTCTAATCGCCGTTTCTTGATCTCATTCAACCGAACATCAAAAAACTGTAAAATCTGGTCAGCAATTTGTTTGACGTCCTGTTGTGGAATAGTTTCGAAGGGCCAAACTTTACCACGAAATAACTGCCAAAAAGTCATATGTAGGTATAATCGAATGATTTCTTCTTCCCCACACGCAATATAGCTTCCTCTTTTGAGTTGGATACCATACCTCGAAAATTGTTCTTTCCAATCATTGATTTTCCGATGAGCAGTTGACTCACTAATATAATGCTTTTGTGAGAATTGATAGAGCGTATGAAATTCTTCAAAAAAAATGTCGTGCAATAGCTGATATTTAAGCGTACTTTGCACGAGGTAAATCAAAAAGCGTTCACGTTCAATAGGATCCAGAGAATCATAGAAATGATAACCCGATCGATGATTCTTCGTAAATAAAGATTGCTCTTTTCCACTGAATAATTGATAATTTTTGATCAATTCAACTAAATATCTGGTTACACTTCGTGCGTCTAGTTGAACCTTTTGTGCAAGTTGTGCCGCTGTGTGCCCTACCTGATCCTCAAAGCTTTCGAGTAAGAGCACCTTGTAATATAAGTCTTTGTCAAAACGTTTTAAGTACTCAGAAGACAAATACAACGACTTCACCCCTTATCGACTATTTTCCTCATTGTAGCATATAATCCTTATTGAAACACCAAAACAGACAAGCTAAGGAGGCATTCAATTACAGTAATCCCCTTCTTTTTGTAGACGATTCACTCATCGTGCATAGTGCGATTATTCGTTCCATTTCAGTTTCATTTTTTCTGAAATTTTCAAAAAATGTTTGTTGATAGCAACAATATTTGATAAAATTCACTATTTATTTTTGATATATTTATAGTTAGGGTTGGTGTTTTGTGTCATAGGGTTTTATCAATGTGTCGACTGTTGCTCGGATTTCTTTCTATAAAGAAGTCGTTTTTTATTTTGCACTTATCACGACAACAGAAGTACACCTCTTACGGAACACTTCACCCGCTGTGTTGTTGTTTCTTTTTTATATTTCAATAAATTAATGGAGGATATTATGGATTATTCACTTATGACCCGTCTAGCGGCGGAACTACTTGGTACAGCATTATTGATCGTTTTAGGTAATGGTGCTGTCGCAAACGTAGATTTAAAAGGAACAAAAGGATATGGCAGTGACTGGATGCTGATTGCTGTTGGTTATGGTTTTGGTGTGATGATGCCAGCAATGATTTTTGGTGGCATTAGCGGAAATCATATCAATCCGGCATTTACGATCGCTTTAGCCTCTAATGGTTTATTCCCTTGGGCAGAAGTCGTGCCTTATATCGTTGCACAATTACTTGGAGCAGCTCTTGGACAATTGATCGTGGTCGCTTGTTATAAACCTTACTATGATCAAACTGAAGATGTAAACCATGTCTTAGGAACTTTCTCAACTATCAACAGTGTTGGTTCTAAATTCAATGGTTTCGTCAACGAATTCTTCGGTTCATTCGTCTTATTCTTTGGCGCGTTAGGTATCACAAAAGCACCTTTCTTCCAAGATAACTTAGGAACAGCTCACTTAGCTCTTGGTTTCTTAGTTTGGACATTGGTCGCTTCACTAGGTGGTCCTACAGGCCCTGGATTGAACCCAGCACGTGACTTTGCACCTCGTTTGGTTCATGCGTTGTTACCATTGAAACATAAAGGTTCTTCACAATGGGATTACGCTTGGGTTCCAGTTGTTGCACCAATTTGTGCCGGTGTTGTAGCAGTATTTGTCTACAAAGCATTATTTATGGCATAAAATTAATGAGTACTATAAAAACGGAAATCTTTGGAAACAATTCCTTAGATTTCCGTTTTTTATTGATTTCAAAGCTAAAATCATCCTCTGATTGGCTTAATATCCTTTAAATCATCTTGATGCCAGTTTCTTTGTTTATCGGATATCTTCAATACTTGTTTTTAGTCAAGGACAGGTGGCACCTTAGCCAATCGGCATCACTCATACTTTACTTTTTGGCTTGGTACTCTTCGTGATTGGCATGATAAGTTTTATCTTTATCAAAAATAAGAATAAAATCTCGGTTAGATAAATCAATACAAAAAACCGAAGTGTATAACCATTCGCTTCGGAGCAGTTTCTACTATAGAGTAACAAAGAATATTCTTATCGTATATCCCCCTAAATAAGGGTAGGATAGGGTCGTAGTTTGTACATCAAAGAGAGAATTTAATCATTATGGACACAAGTAAGACAAAAAAACGATTAAGAATCCATTTAGACAAGTGAATTGAAAAAAGAAGTTGGCAGCTTATTATCTGATGTAACGCTAGATTACACGATCGATGAAGTAAAACCAAAAAATATATGAAAAACCACCAAGTGTCATCTAAATCGATACTTGGTGGTCTTCAAATTTTCAGTAAGCAATCACTGTTACTGCTTGTTCAAACTCTTTTTTTAAATGTTGTAACTGGTATTCTTTAAATTCTGGACGATGCGTTCGTAATAATACGCGTAATTTCATTGGATTGTAACGATCAATCAATTGATATTCATCGATAAAATCTCGTGTCAATTGCCATTCGTAATAATAGCCAAACGGCCGACAACTATACGTCGTTCCTTGGAGTACTTTATCCTCAAACCGTCGATGCGTATGCCCAAAGACGACTTGTTGAAGATTATCGTATTGATCGAGTAGTTTTCCAAATGAAGCTGAACCTAAGAACGCATTGAGTTGGTTCCAACGTTCATAAGGCGCGTTTTGGTAAACAATGAATTCTTGTTTTGGGACAAAATGTGTTGATAAGATCACATTCATTTTCTTTTTGTGTAGCGTATCCAATAATGATCGTGTTGCTTCTACTACTCGATCATTCACTTCTAGATCCGTTCCATCTCGCTCAATCAAGCGGTCATACCAGTACAAACGCTTCATCCGAACGATTTTCTTCACGTCTTTTTCTTCTGAGAATTGGTAATCATACCAACCGTTGATGCCTAATAACACGGTTTTCTCATTTAATGGAATATAGCGCTCATTCAAAAAATGGACGTCTGGAAAATGACTGATCATTGCTTCGCCAGTAACATCGGCTAACTCATGATTGCCAAAATGGAAAGTCGTTGGTAGTCGCTCTGCAAAAAATTCAGCGACTGCGACACAACGATCGACTTTATTGGCGGTATCCCCAGCCAAATGAAGCCGAGTAATCTTTTTTTGTTGTAAGACTTCCCATAAGAGCATTAATTCAGCTTCGCCAAATTGATTGATGTCCACATGTAAGTCACTGATGATCGCTAAATTTCCCATTCTTTTTCCTTCTAAATCTTAGATAGTTGATGTGACGATTTGGAGGTTATTTTTGATGATTCCTCCTGGTCCTTTCAGTTGCAGACTCTTGTAAGTTGGTTCTACTGCTAACGTCGTCGGATTATCCAAATAAACGAGTGCGCTTTTCTTGATTTTGATTGGTCCCATTTGGGTATCGACTACTTCAGAATATAAGCTTAGATCTGCCGATGTTTCTTTTTCTACAATAATCAGACGAAAAGAAGTATCGATTTGGCAAGTGATCCGGCTATTCGCAAATGGTCCATCTCCGTCTTCTACATCTAGCAATAATTGTTCATTGTCATTCACTTTTCCACGAAGCAGTTCTTCCGCTTCTTTTGATACGATAAATTCCATCTTAATCACCTCAATTTTAGCTTAATGATTTTTGTACGAAGTTGCAACTAACTTGTTTTTGGGTGACCTTCCAACCAAGCTTTTTTGGTAATTCCTTTAAGAACGATTGAAATAATTTCTCCTTTTTCTCGTTTTGCATCAGGAATCACAGCTTCTTCTCTCATTCCTAACTTGTCCATCACTCGTCCCGATTTACTATTTTTCGTATTATGATAAGCAAAGATCCTTACGAGATCCATTTTTTCAAAGCCCAATTTCAGAAGCGCTTTTCCAGCTTCCGGCATGATTCCTTTTCCCCAATACTTTTTATTTAAAGCGTAACCTAATTCAGCCGTATCATCGCCTTCTTGTATCCGCAAATCGATCGTACCAATCATCTTGCGGTTTTCTTTCCATTCAATAGCATATTTTCCAAGCGGTGATGCCATAAAAAAATTCGCAACACTGATTTTTGTATCTTCGATCGACTGATGTCGAGGGAAAACAAAGCGGGTCGTTTCTACATCATGGGCATATTCAAATATATCTTCTACGTCTTCCAATGTGATTGGTCTTAAAATCAGACGTTCCGTTTCTATGACACGATTTTCTGCAAACACTAAGTTTCGATTGATCAATAATTCCATGTGCATCCCCTACTTTTTTCTTTAGTTTAAATTACTGTATCGAAATTCACGGAAAGAAGCAAGACAAAACTTAATATCTCCTTAAAATAACAGATTAACTATAGATAAGCGAAAAAACTTAAACAATTGCTGAAAAAGAATAATTATTTGTTCACGATTTATTAACAAATTTTAGCTATTGTTATCTTAACAACTAAACAAGCGCTGGAGGTCTTACTTATGACAGAGTATATAAAAAGCATTTACTTTATTGAAGAAACACAGAACATTGAAGGATCTTATATTGAAGTCAAAACACTATTTGTTGATGAAGACAAAGAAAAAGCATTGTCGATCTATCACAAATTAGCAAAGAAAAAACCAAACTACTTCGGATTGATTTTAAGTGAGTACAAAATCAAAGCGGAAGATAGTTATTTTTATCAACTTTTGAAACGTTGGTCAAAACTGCCAGCTGACTTTTATCGTCAAGTCAAGATCGTCAATTATCAAGCATTAGCCGAAACACATGCTTGATTCTATGCTTTAAGCTTTCTCTAAGGTTCGCCTTGTATCCTTTAATCAAATCAAAGGAGGCGATCTTATGTTCCGACAATGGCTTGCTCACTTTTTCCATGATACAACCCCACGAATCGATCCTTATGAAGTCGATAATGAATTTACCCTTACACTAGATTTTCCTAACGATCAAACAATCACCCATTGAATCAGAGGTTGTGATAGAAGTGCCTAGCTCCGAGAAATAAGCCGAGAAACCCGAAAATTGTTTTTCAAATTTTGGGTTTCTCGGCTTATTTTTGAAGGTGCTACTTCTGGAACACCGTTTATTCAGTTGTAGGATGCAAGATGACTGATGTACCAGGCTCATTTTCTTAGTTATTCATTGAAAAATTATTTTAGCGCTTGATTGACATCTTCAATCATCAAGTTCATTGATTCAAGTCCACCACCACTCAAATACCATACATCTGGTTGCAATGAAATTACTTGATCATTTTTACCGGCATCTGTTTGTGCCACTAATTCATTGGCAGCTACGTTATCGTTGCTTGTATCTCCACCAATTGCTTTGGTACGATCAATCACAAATAAAATCCCTGGATTCTTCTCTAAAACATATTCATAAGAAACACTTTGACCATGTGTAGACGCCTCGATTTGATCATCGGCTTGTTTAAAGCCAAATAAATCATGAACGAGTCCGAAACGTGAACCTGAACCATATGCTGAAAGTTGCCCTTCATTCACTAAAGTAACTAAAGCTGTTTGATCAAGCGCGCTGGCTTTCTCTTTCACTTCATCGATTTGTTTCGTTAAATCTGTTAATTTTTCTTCTGCTTCTTTTTCTTTATCAAAAATCTTTGCCAATGTTGTCACATTTTCTTGCATCGATTCCCATGGCTTTTCTGCATCCATTGCTAAATATAGTGTTGGGGCAATTTGGCTCAACTGTTCCTGATAATCACTTTGACGACCGGAAATAATAATCAAATCTGGTTGCATCTCATTGATTTTTTCCAAATCTGGTTCTTTGATTCCTCCAGCAGATTCAACTTCTTGATATTTTTCTAAGTAAGCAGGTAAATTTTTAGTTGCCGCTCCTATGACTTTGTCTCCAACACCTAATGCATCAAGCGTATCTAATGATCCATTGTCGAACACTACAACTTTCTCAGGGTTTTGTTGCACTTCTACAGACTCACCATTGCTATCTTTGACTGTCAACATTGTATCCGTTGTGACAGTACTTGATGCTTTGGTTTCACTCGTTTGTGCTTCGTTATTTCCACATGCTGCTAATCCTAATGATGCTATGACTAAAAATCCTAAAACTATTTTCTTCATTTTGACGCTCCTTCGTAGTTTTTAGAAATAAAGACAAAATCTGCGTCCTTCGATTTCACAGATTCGAATGTCCATTTCGTATAATTGATCTAGTACTTCTTTTTTAATAATATCGTTCGTTTTGCCTTGTCTAAATAACTTCCCTTGTTTCATTGCGACGATTTCATCTGCGTAACTCGCTGCAAAGTTGATATCGTGTAACACAATGATGATCGTTTTTCCTAATTCTTGTACAAGGCGCTTTAAAATTTGCATGATTTGTACCGCAAAATTCATATCGAGATTATTGAGTGGTTCATCCAGCAAAATGTAATCAGTATCTTGCGCAAGAACCATCGCAATATACGCTCGTTGCAACTGACCCCCAGAAAGCGTGTCGATCGTTTGGTCCTTCAGTTCTTCCAACCCTAGATGCTGGAGTGATTCTTCGATGATCTGATGGTCTTTCGTTGTCAGCTTTCCTTTCGAATAAGGAAAACGCCCGAACGATACAAGCTCCTCGACTGTGATTTTCATACTGATCTCATTAGATTGTTTCAAAATAGCTAGTTTTTTTGCCATCTCTTTGGACTTCCAAGCTTTTACTTCATTGTGATCCAAGTAGATCTCACCTGCATCTTTAGGAATCAAACGACTGATCATAGAAAGAACGGTTGACTTTCCTGCGCCGTTTGGACCGATGAAGGCTGTCAATTGTTGATCCGAGATTTCCAATTGCAAGGCCTCGACGACCGTTTTTCCTTGGTAAGACTTCTCGACACTATTCAAATTGATCATCCCAGTTCCTTCCTTTCTCGAATCAATTTTGTAATAAAGTAAATACCCCCTGTGAACTCTACAACCACACTGACCGTCGTGTTCCACCCAAACACTTGCTCAACGATCAATTGTCCCCCAGTCAAAAACAAGAAAGCAATCAAAAAACTTCCTAGTAGCAAAACACCATGACGATACGTTGCAAACAAACGATAGCTGACGTTTGCGACAATAAATCCAAGAAAGGTAATTGGTCCCACCAAAGCAGTGGCTGTTCCTGTCAACAAGCTGACACAACAAAGAATAGAAAATTGAAAACGCTCTGTCTCAATCCCAAGGTTCGTTGCTTGATCCTTCCCTAGATGAAAGACATCCAGAAAATGTCTTTTATAAAAAAGGAACACCCAACAACAGCCAATCAACAATGCAGCAGGTAGGAGGTAGGCGGTCTGGACATTACCGAAACTAGCAAATAACTTCCCTTGCAACAAATCATATTCATTCGGGTCCATCACCACTTGTAAAAACGTACTGATACTATTGAAAAGTGTCCCTAAAATCATCCCCGTCATCAATAATAAGAATAAGTTAGGGGCTTCTTTTCGTAATAAAAAGAAAAACAATAACTGGCTTAAGCCAACCATCAATGCCACGTTGACTAAGAAAAAGGCTGTGCCTGTTTGCTGAAGCATCGTCACCCCACCAATCAAGAAAAAGAGGAGGGTTTGAACAAGTACATAGAGGGAATCGAGTCCTAACACAGAAGGTGTCAAAAATTGATTTTGGGTAATCGTTTGGAAACTAACGGTCGCGCTGCTTGTCGCGAGTGCCACTAAAATGAACGCCATGATTTTTTTGCTTCGTAAGGCCCATGCAAAAGCCCAATTACCATACGTGTTGATAGTCAAATAGCCGATCGTCACGCCAATCACGAGTAGAGACAAAATAAAAAATAGACCAGTGATCTTTTTACCCATGTTTGCGCCCCCTTACTAACAAGTAAAGGAAAATCAAACCACCGATGATCCCTACGATGACGCTGACTGGGATTTCATAAGGAAAAATCACAAGACGAGCGATCATGTCACAGATAAGCAAAAAGATACTACCAAAAATGGCGGTAATTCCTAACGTTTTATGTACCTGATCCCCATAGAGCTTTGCTGTGATATTTGGAATGATCACTCCCAAGAAAGGAATCGTCCCAACCATGATCAAAGTGATCGCACTGGCTAAAGAAACAAGGCCAATCCCTAGTAGTTGCATGTTGCGATAATTCATCCCTAAATTCACTGCGAACGATTCACCTAAGCCTACGATCGTAAATTGATAGGCAAAAAAAGATAAGATAAGTAATAAAGGAATCGTTACATACAATAATTCATAATTTCCCCGTATGACTGTTGCAAAATTTCCTTGTAGCCATGAAGACATATTTTGTACTAACTGAAACTGATAGGCGAAAAATGTTGCAGCAGAGCCGATAATATTTCCTAGCATCACGCCGATCAATGGTAACATCAGCTGATTTTTTTGTGGAAAAAATCGTGCAAAAGATAAAAATAAGAGCGTACCTGCAAAAGCAAATAAAAATGCAGTTGCTGAACGAATCCACAAAGAAGCATTCGGTAAAAAGAGCATCACCACTAAGATACCCAATCTCGCACTATCCATCGTGCCAGCTGTCGTTGGTGAAACAAATTTATTTTGAGTCAGATGTTGCATGATCAACCCACAAATACTACTCGTTGCCCCTACCAGTACTAAACAGATCGTTCGCGGAAAACGTGTCGCCAACAACAATTGCATACTCTGTCCTTCAAATCGGATAATCTCCATGAATTCCACTCGAGACACGCCAATAAATAGCGAACATATACTTAAAATAACTAACAAAACCATCAAGCGACCCACGCGCATTTCCCTTTACCTCGCTAACTGAGAATGATTCTCATTCTTATTCTAAGTGAAGCATTGAACAAAAGCAACCGTTTTTTAATGAAATAAGAGCAATCCCTATAAATTTTAGAATACGTGTACGATACAAAAATAAAATTCATTTTTGTTTCTGACCTTAAAAATGTGGGAAGCTATTTCTCAATTTCTGCCTTAATGCTTGGAGCTAAACGACTTTCTCACAACCTGGTTACACGGTGATCCAAAAGCTAACCTTCAACACTAAGCTAGAAAATGACAAAATATGAAAAACTATTTTTCAATTTTCTAGCTTACTGATCAGGTCAAAATGCTTCTGTCACAACCTCTATGTTATAATGACTTAAAACAACAAAGGAGGAAATTGGATGGCATCAGATGAATTGAAAAATCATTTGGACAAAGGAATGTATGGCACGCCCTTGGTCAACCCAGAAGAACAGCATAAATACCTAGGTACCTTTCGTGAACGTTGCTACCTCAGTATGACCGTTGCTGAAATGAATGAGCCGACAAATAAAGAAAAGTTCCTACAAGAACTAGAGAAACGACCAGAAGCATTTATTCTGATAAACGGGACCTTACCCCTGGATATCCAGAATCAATACATCCAATTGGCAACGAAAAATCAAACGAAATTCACGGTTGTAAACGATCATGTTTCTGAAGATCCGCAAAGTATTGGTCTACTGATTGCGGCCAAAGAAGCGGTGAATGAGCCCGTTATTGACGTAGAAGAAAAATATCCAACGAAACAAGAAGAAGAACAACCAAAGAAAAAAAGCTTTTGGGACCGATTATTCAAATAATTTCTAAAAGTTCACTCGATTCTTTGAGTTTCTAATCAAAATTTGTCAGCGTTCGTATGTACCTGTGGCAAAACAAAAAATCATTCACAAACTAGATAAATCTAGTGATGTGGATGATTTTTTTGTCCTACAGGTTCATGATTTATTTAGTCTCTTCTTGTCTGTTGATCACTTCAGGATACAACAGCTCTAAGACATTCATTGTCAGTCTTCTGCCTTGGCCAGCAAATGGGTAAACGTGCATGTGCATCGCTGGATTGAAGTTTGCTTCAATGATGCCATAGGCTTGGTCATCTGTTTGAGGATCGATATCTTTATCAGGAATGATCAAATCGATGCCGCTGATTTTCGCTCCTAGGGCTTCCACTGCTTGTTGGGCAATTTGTTTATACGCGTCTGAAAATTCATCTGTTACGTCGATTGAATCGCCACCTGTACTGATATTGGAATTTTCGCGTAAATACACGATTTGATCTTTTTCAGGTACAGAATGGATGGTTAGTCCTTGCTCTTTTAACATCAACTGCTCAAGTTCACCTAACTGGATCAATTCCAATGGTGCACGATGGTGACTGCCTCTTAATGGATCTAGGTTTTTTTCAGCGACAAGTTCTTCCACCGTCCGTTTTCCGTCACCCACAACATTGGCAGGAACACGAAGTAAGATCGCTTTTACTTGCCCATCGATCACAAAGAAGCGATATTCTGTTCCAGGCATGAATGCTTCAACCAGTATAGAAGTATCTTCACGAAAAGCGATTGCTAAACCAGCCTGGTAATCTTCTAAAGATGCTCCTTCTTTGAAGATCGTGATCCCTAACCCATAATTGGTCGATTTAGGTTTAATAACAAAGGCTTGTTCTGCAAATCGTGGATAAGCGTTCAAAGCCTCTTCGATTGAAGTAAATTCGGCTCCTTCAGGTACACGGAATCCGGCCTCTTTTAGCACTTTTTTAGTGACTGTTTTATTTTCCATGATCAATGGCACAATGTAGCTGTCTTTACTTGTCATATTGGCATTTTTTACATATTCGATATGCTCTTGATGCTGTAGACGTAAAAATTGATCTGATTCATCTATGACCTTTACTTCGATGCCCTTTTGGATCGCATCAAACATCAGAATCTGTGTCGACAGTTCCATGTCACGAAATCCCGCTAATTGATACGAACGTTCATGACTTTCTTCTTCATACTGTTTTCCTAAAGTATAAGCAAAGTCATGCTGGCTTGTTTGTTGTGCTTGCTGATAAATCTTGCCTGCCAATGTTTCACGTGGTTCATCCAATTGTGCGATCATGTCATCGATCAATGGTAGGCGTTCGGATTGTCCTAAAGCTACAAGCATCTCTTTCATTCCTTGAAGAAGCAGTATTCCTTCATCATAAAAAGCAGTTTGATCCATAGGGTTTTCTAACGACACGTGTTCATTTCGCTGCTCGCCTTCTTCGACCCATGCATCGACTGCTACGTCATGTTCCATCCATAGCATATACATTAAGAACGATTGTAAAAACTGAACTTGTGCTTGACTGATCCCTACACGTGCGTAAGGATTTAAATCAATATTTCTCAGTTCAATATAGCGAATACCTGATTTTGCTAAATCAGCTACACGTTTTCCACCACGAAAACGGATCGGTGCATAGAATTCTTTTTCTTCGGATAACTTGCCTTCTTCCACCATTTTTTCAATATCGGTTAAATATTGTTGCATTGACGCATAGGATACTTTGACATTCGGATGGTTCGTATAACCATAGGAACTATTACGAATACTGCGTACCGGTTCTGCTGGTGCTGGCTTGCCGACAAAATAGTGGTCTTCACTTAGAGGTGACGCCCCAAACAAATAAGTGATCAACCAACGATAACGCAAGAAGTTCTGTGCTGTTTTAAAATATAATTCTGTTTTAAATGCTGCAAAGTCGGTAAACTCTGTTTGTTGTACAAACAAGGATTGTAAAAGATCATCACCAAACTCAAAGTTGAAATGGATGCCGCTGACCATTTGCTTGCGTTTGCCATATTCCTTTGCTAAATAACGACGATACAAGACATCTTCAAAATTAGAAAGCTTCGCAATCATGATCTCTTCGTCTTTTTCAGGTAAAGCCGGAGGCATACTTAAAGGCCAGATCATTTCATCATCTGCCATTGAGCGTGAAGCAACGTCGTAGATTGCTTCCAAGTATTTAAAAAGTTCGTTGATAGAATCCGTGACCGGAGTAATCAATTCGACTTGAGTTTCACTAAAATCTGTCTGGATGTATGGATGATACGTACGATCCCCAAAAACCTCAGGATGATCGGTTGTTGCCAACTTTCCAGAGAAGTTCACACGTTGCCCTTCACGTTCAACCCCAAAACGGGCTTGACTAATGAATGGTAGTGAACGAGGATGCAGTAATAATTCTTTATAGTTCATGGTTAAATGTCCTCCAATTCATATGTTTCATTATAGTAAAAACCGCCAAGAAAAAGAATGAAATTGTTTGAAAATGAGAAAAAAGGGGTGTTTTTTTAAAAAAACAGCTGATATTGTAGGAAAATGACTCCAAACTGAACAATAAGATAGCACATAGCCAGACAGGACACAGTCAAAAAAATCGCTGGTTCATTTTTGGTTTATACTCGAAATATTGTTCCTTGAATATCGCTAGTCCATTGGAAGGAGAAAAAAGAGCCTGAAACAAATGGAACCTCTTCAAAAATAAAGGGAAAACCACGGAAATTTAAAGAACGATTCCCGTGGCTTCTTTTTTATTTCTTGAAGTTGAACACCTTTGTTACAAGCTCTTTAGATGAACTTATGCTCATATACTGTTTATTCTTCTTTCAATAAGCCTTTAAATAGACCGATGACAAAGTCATTTGGATCAAAAGCTTCTAAATCATCGATGCCTTCACCCAAACCAACAAGTTTGACCGGCAGGTGCAATTCATTACGAATGGCTAAGACGATTCCACCTTTAGCTGTACCGTCTAATTTTGTTAAAACTAGCCCTGTCACATCAGAGGTTTCTTTGAACTGTTTCGCTTGGACCATGGCATTTTGCCCTGTCGTCGCATCTAACACAAGTAAGATCTCATGTGGTGCTTCTGGTAATTCTCGTTGGATCACACGTTTGATCTTCTCTAATTCGTTCATCAAATTGACTTTGTTTTGCAGACGTCCAGCTGTATCAACAAGTAAAATATCTGCTTGTTGTTCTTTGGCTTTTTCGATGGCATCGTAAACGACTGCCGCAGGATCGCCACCAGCTTTGCCTCGAACCACTTCAACTTCTGCACGTTCTCCCCAAACGACTAACTGATCGATCGCACCCGCACGGAAGGTATCTGCTGCGGCTAACAATACCTTTTTGCCTTCCGTTTTGTATTGATGTGCTAATTTACCGATACTCGTCGTCTTTCCTACACCATTGACACCAACAAAGAGGATCACTGTCAATCCTTCTTCTTGGAGGTTCAATGTATTGACTTCATCGATGCCTTCTTGCTCATAAAGCTCAACTAATTTTTCGATGATCGCATTTTGGATCTCAGCTGGTTTCTTGGCATTTCTTAGCTTCACTTCTTGGCGTAACGCTTCAGTGATCTTGATGGCTGTTTCAAAGCCGACATCTGCACCGATCAATGTTTCTTCCAATTCTTCGAAGAAATCTTCATCGACCGTACGGAAATTCGCAAACAGTTCATTCATTCGTTCACCGAACGTTTTACGGGTCTTTTCTAGACCCTTATCATATTTCTCTTGTACTTCTACTTCTTCTGGTGCTTCTTCACCAGTAAAGGCTCGTTTGATCTTATCAAAAAATCCCATAGTATACCTCCTTTACACTAAAACAAATTGTTGGATCGCTTTTGCTACCCCATGTTCGATGTTACTTGCCGTGACATGATCAGCGGCTTCTTTGACAAAAGGCACCGCATTTTCCATGGCTACACCAAGTCCTGCGTATTCGATCATCGGTAGATCATTTTCCTCATCTCCGATTGCCATGATCTCACTACGTTCAAGTCCTAAATCTTTTGCTAATAAAGAAATACCATATGCCTTAGTGACACCTTTTGGCATAAATTCTAATAAAACATTGCGCGTTTTGATAATTTCATACGACTCATAATAAGCGCTTGGAATCTCCTTGATTTTTGCATCTAGTTCTTCTTGCTCATAGGCAATGACTGCTTTGTTCAACACAAACTCATCTGTGATATCAGCTAGTACTGCTGGTTGGAATTGCAATAAGTTGTTTAATACATTGTACATCGATTGCTTTTGAGGCGCACTAGGTAATTGCAAGACGACATTATCTGATAAGACGTCTAACGGTAAGTCTAGTTCTTGTGCCAACGCATAAAGACGATGGATATCAGACACAGACATCGCTTTTTTCTCGATGATTTCACCAGTATCATTTTTCTGGACTAAGCCACCGTTGAAGGTAATGCTATAATCGCCTTCTTCGACTAAACCTAATTCTTGTAAATAGTGAGCCATCGCTGCTAACGGACGCCCCGTGCATAAAACGATTTTTACCCCTTGTGCTTTTGCTTGAGCCAAAGCTTGTTTATTCTCAGATGAGATTTTCTTTTCTTCGTTCAATAGTGTTCCGTCTAAATCGATAGCGATTAATTTGATCATTTCGTCCCCTACACTTTCGTTTCACTCATTCTTCCTTCTTCATTGATGTCTTCCATACGGACAGAGACGATTTTTGAAACCCCAGACTCTTGCATGGTCACACCGTATAAGACATTCGCAGCAACCATCGTCCCTTTACGATGCGTCACTACAATAAACTGTATATCGTCTTGGAACTCGCTGAGATAGCGACCAAAGCGTTTGACATTGGCTTCATCTAGCGCAGCTTCGACCTCATCAAGGATACAAAACGGTACGGGGCAGACACGAATAATCGAAAAGAGCAACGCAATCGCAGTCAATGCACGTTCTCCTCCTGAAAGTAAACTTAAACTTTGTAGTTTTTTACCTGGAGGCTGAACTTCGATTTCAATCCCTGTCTGCAACAAATCAGTCGGATCAGTCAACACAAGCTCTGCGCGACCGCCACCAAACATATTTGGGAAAACGATTTTGAATTCTTGGCGGATTGCTTCAAAAACTTCTTTGAAACGAGTCCGTACCTCATCATCCATTTCATCCATTGTTTCAAATAATTGATCCTTAGCCGATAATAAGTCATCCCGTTGCGCAGCCAAAAAGGTATGACGTTCATTCACTTGCTCATACTGCTCAATGGCGTTTAGATTTACTGGGCCTAAACGATCGATTTGTTGTTTCAACGAAGCAACTTCTACCCGGCTGTTCGCTACATCCGTTGTTTCTTCATAAGATTCACAGGCTTTTTCATAATTCATCTGATACTCCGTTTGCAGGTAATTCAGATGATTGTCCAAAATCATTTCCGCACGATTCTTTTGGACCTCTAACTGTGACTGCTCTGTCAAAAGTTCTTTTTGTTTACGGTTTTCAGCTAATAGGTCGGCATCCAACGCATCGATAGTCGTTTGCATTTCTTCACGTGACTGTTTGGCGTCTTCTAGAGAAGCTTTTAAGCGATCTCTTTCTGTCGCTAAATCAGCAATTCGTTGATCTAAACTTTCTTCTGTCAGTTCGTGATCAGAGAAGTCCGCAGTCAATGCATGCAGTTGTTGTTCTAGTCCTTCTTGTTTGGCTAATGCCTCATTTTTTTGTACGCGTGCGCCACGTAGTTGGATCTGTAAGTGATTGTATTGCTCTTTCAATACGGCTAATGAGGCTTGCTCCTGTGCTTGTTTTTCCTGGATCTGCGCGCGACGTTCTTCCATCTTGTCACTTTCTTGACTCAATGAACTGATTTCAGCATTGATCTCTTGGCGTTGTACTTCTAGTTCTTGCTGTTTTGCCAAAAGCTCTGCCTGTTGTTTTTGGTAATTCTCCATGAATTGTTGCAGTTCACGCGTTTCATAACTTGAGATTTGCTGTTCTTTTTCAAAACGAGTGAGTTCGTTGGCCACATTTTGTCGTTGATTTGCTACTTCTTGTTCTTCAAAGCGTAACTGTTCCCCTTGTGTCCGCAGAAGTTCTTGTTCTTCTGCCAAAACCGTGACTTCTTGTTGCAATGCTTGGACTTTCTTTTCTTGACTTTGCAACTCCTGATCCGCTTGTTGAAACTCACTCGTCAATTGTTTTAATTCTTGATTTTGTGCAAATAAACTTCCTTGATTGCCTCGCTTCGTCGCCCCACCAGTCATTGAACCACCGGCATTCATGACATCACCTTCTAGTGAGACCACACGATACTGGTAACGAATCTGTTGGGCAATGGCATTGGCACTTGCTAAGTCTTTTGCTAATAGAATCGTCCCTAATAGATTGTGAACGATTGTCTGGATCTGTTCGGGATAAGTCACTTGTTCGCTAGCGATCCCGATAAACCCGTCAACTGTTTGCGCTTGTGCAAAAATATGTGCAGGTAATTGACGAGGTTTGATTGTCGTTAATGGTAGAAACGTTGCTCGTCCGCCTTTTTGTTGTTTCAAATAAGTGATCGCTTGACGTGCATCGCCTTCATTTTCAACAATGACATGTTGCGCTGAACCACCCAAAGCTGTTTCGATTGCCAATGTATAATCAGCTGGAACATCGATCAATTCAGCAACCGCACCAACGATCCCAGAGAGGCGTTGCTTTTGTTGCAAGATCAAACGAACACCTTGATAGAAGCCAAAGTAATTTTCTTGGATTTCTTGTAAACTTTTCTGACGTGCCCGTAATTGTTGGACTTGGTTCATCAGTTGATACATTTTGGGCTGTTCTTTTGCCAAGCGCTCTTGTGCTTGTTTTCCTTTTGTTTGCACAACTTCAAGTGACGCTTTGACCTCATTCAATGCTTGCTGTAGCTTTTCATGTCGCTCTGTCAACTCGATTTGCTTGGCGGACATTTCCGCAACATTCGCTTCCACTTCCGATTGTTTGGCTAGTGTTTGCTGACTTTTAGATGTCTCTTGAACATATTGACGCTCCAAGTACTTCAATTCATTGCCGACAGTTGCTTGTTCTTGCATCAGATCGACATACTGATCGCGTAATTCTGCCAACAATTCTTTGGTTGATTTTTGGTATTTTTCCAATTCTTGTTGCGTACTCATCAGTGCTTTTTCAGCCTGTTGGATCTCTGCTTCTTTTTGACTGACTTCTTGGGTCAAAGTCGCTTGTAATTCTTCAAAATGAGCCACTTTTTCTTGCACTTCAGTTAAAGAAGCTTGGTATTCTTTTGAGCTCTTTTGGGTATGCTTCGTTCGCTCAAGTAATACTTCTTTTTGTCCTTCTGTTTGCTTTAATTTTTCTGACAACGCTAATAACGTTTGTTGATTTTTTTCGATCATACGGTCGGCCTGGTTATTTTGTTTGCGTTTGTCGGCTAATAACTGTTCCTTTGTTTGGATCTGTGTCGTTAAGGATGTTAGTGATTGGTTGAACTGATCTAATTGTAGTTGTCGTTCATCCCACTCTTTTTTTGCCGCTTTGATTTCAGCAATCATCAAAGAGATATCTGTGTTAGTCAATGTTTCTTTTAATCGTAAAAACTCCTTCGCAGCCTCACTCTGGGCGGCCAAAGGAGTTAATTGCTCTTCAAGTTCATAGATGATATCTTGGACACGGCTTAGATTATCCTCTGTTTCAAAAAGCTTTTGCTCCGCCTTTTTCTTGCGCTGTTTGTATTTCAAGACTCCAGCTGCTTCTTCAAAAATCCCTCGTCGGTCTTCTGGCTTACTACTAAAAATCGCTTCGACTTTTCCTTGAGAGATGATCGAAAATGATTCTTTCCCTAAGCCAGAATCCATAAATAATTCTTGGATGTCTTTCAAACGACAAGGTTGTTTATTGATGAAAAAGTCGCTTTCACCTGTCCGACGGTAACGACGTGTTACACTGATCTCACTATACTCTAGTGGCAAGTAATGATCAGAGTTGTCTAATACGACGGTTACTTCAGCGACATTCAATTGTTTACGGGAATCAGAACCGGCAAAAATAATATCCGGCATTTTCCCACCACGAAGGCTTTTTGCAGACTGTTCTCCTAGTACCCAACGGATAGCCTCAGTAATATTACTTTTTCCGCTACCGTTTGGTCCAACGACCGCTGTGACACTATTTTCAAACTCAATGATTGTTTTATCTGCAAATGATTTAAAGCCGGCTATTTCAATGCGTTTTAAATACACGAAGTCTTTCCCTCACTTACTTAGTGCTGCTAAAGCATTCTCAGCAGCAGCTTGTTCTGCTAGTTTTTTCGATTTTCCTTGTCCAGTTCCAATCAACCGATCATCCACGTATACTTCGATCCAAAAAATACGTTCGTGTGCTGGACCTTCTTCATTGATCAAACGATATTCAATCAACACGTCTCCAGCTTTTTGCAATACTTCTTGTAATCTTGTTTTATGATCCATCTCATGGGAAAAAGCACCGGCACGCACCTTCGGAAAAATCACCGTTTCAATAAACGCATGTGCTGCGTCAAATCCTTGATCAAGGTACAACGCTCCTAAAAAGGCTTCAAACAGATCACAAAGAAGCGCTGGACGGGTTCGTCCGCCTGAGTTCTCCTCACCTTTTCCTAACAGGATGTACTGATCAAAACGACATTCCTTGGCAAATTTGGACAAACTATCTTCACGTACGATAGCTGCACGAGTTTTGGTCAATTTTCCTTCTGGGATATCTGGATACAAACGATACAGATATTCAGAAACCATCAACTCTAATACAGCATCTCCTAAAAACTCAAGACGTTCGTTGTCGGATAGTTGCAAATTGCGATGCTCATTCACATAGGATGAATGGGTAAAAGCTTGTTCAAGTAAGTTTAAATCGTGAAAAACGATGCTATACTTTTCTTTCAATTCTTTTGTTAGCTGATTGTCCATTTCCCACATTCCTTTATGGCTATTTTTTCAATACTTCCTTATTATACTGGTTTTTTATAAAATATGAAATGGTTGAGACAAAAGGTATGAAAAGCTTTATAAACCTTGTTGAAGATTCTTTTTCATAAAAGTATACTAAACCTTGTAATGTTCCTAAATCCAGCTAATTACTTATCAAAGAACAAAAAAAGCACTTTCCAAAAAACAGAAAATGCCTGTTTAAAGTTATATTAATTGTAGTTGGAATCAGCGATTATTCAGTCAGTATAATTTAGCACACGTATATTTAAACAATGTCCAAATATTTTAATAGGAGTACTTTCATTACAATATAAGCACTGAACAAATCTTGTTCTTTTTCATTTCTATGTAATCTTAAAAAATAAGGAACAACATCAGATTTTATAGGTGTGAAAGTATATCTGATCTGATTAATGCATCTTGTTAACTCGACAAACTAATTTATGTATGATCGTCCAAGATTGTTCTTTCAATATCCAAAAAGTTTACTGCCTCTTCTTCATATCCAAGCAGCCTTAGCATCTCAATAGCTATCGAGCCATCAAATTCCAAATCCCCAACGACAGACTGATACAATCGGAAAAAAAATTTCCAATAAATTCTTCCTTTTAAGTAATCTGAGTCCTTTGTTTCATCATACAAAATTCCTAACAAATCCAAAATTCTATCGTAATTTTTATCAGAAAATTCTAAAATGATTGAATTTATAATAAATTTTATTAATGCATGTTGATATTTAGGTATACCTTTAAATTTCCTAAACTGATTGAGCACATCCTTATATTGAAATAATCGGTATTCCTTTTTAAAGAGTCCTAAACAATTAGTATACATTGCTAATTCGAAATATCCCCACTCCTCTATCCTGCTCAAATAATCCAAAATTTTTTTTGATTCATTTTCATCTATCTTACCAAGTTTATAATTTGGTAATTTTTCAGCAACTGCTTTTATTTGAACAATTAGATACAGAAAAAAAATGTCGTTACTTTTTTTATATTCTTCTTGTAAGTTGTCTAGATACTCTTTTGCATGATACTCAGAAATAATTGCACTCCTAAATTTTTTTCGTAAGTGCTCTTTTTTACTTAATTGATAGTTATAATACTCCAAATAGTAGTCATCTATTTGGATATTCATTCTTTCCAAGTATTGCCAAATGGTATCTATGTCAATTCTAGCGGTATCATTTTCAAACCGCTGTAATGCGCTTATCGAATGTACCCCTTCGCTCAAATCTCTTCGCGTTATTTTTCTATCGGTTCTTAATTTTTTAATCAATTCCCCATGTTCCATATAAAATCACCAAATTTTCTACTTATTTTTGACTAACTTTGGTACAAACTATCAAATAACCTTATTATACAACTAAGATACATTATCACATTTAGTAATACACTAAATAATAACGCAGTAAGCATCTAATCTATAACACTGATAATCATATTTATTTGGTAATCACATATCTTGATAAACTAGAAATTGACCTAATCCAAATAAGGAACATTACTTGAGAAAACATTAATAAAAAGAACAAAGGTTTGTAAAGTTTCCCTACAATAATCGGAAGATAAAAACTTTAAATCTACTATAAATAGGAGGAAAAATGATTTCATCTTTAATGATATTATTTGGTTGGGAAGTTGTCAATTTGTAGCAGTTGAACAAAATTTTTTCAAAATCTATCCGTAATATCAAAAAATTACATATAATGGAAGGTCGAATAGTATGAAAATAAACAAATTCCAAGTGCTCTTAACTACCTCTATAGCAATAGTAACATTAGCAACACCATTAGTTCCTTCACTAAGTTCTGTTGTTTACGCATCAGATAGTGAGAATCAAAAAGTGGTCCAAGTAAAAAAATTTGAAGACAAAACAATTGCTGAATTAATGAACGATGCACAGTTAAGATATTCTAGTTCTCTACCTAATACACCATCAACTCAAAATAGCGTTGCTACTGCTTTTGAAAAGAAAGTAATGAATATGACAGTCAAAGATGTAAAGAACAACATCAATGATTTGCTGAAAGAGTTTGATGGTGCTAGTTATAGTTCTCGTGCAGTAGCAGGCGTAGGTGGCAAACTGCAAAATGGTGGCTGGAATATGTACTATAATACTAGCACTGGTAAAACGTCTGTCTATAATTTCTATGATAGACTTGTCATGGGAGCTGGAGGTAGTGTATTGTATAGTGCCATATTAGATGCTCTTGCTGTTACATGTGGAATTACAGTTGCTGGTGCAGTGATTGTTGCTATTTGTAACTTAATTGCAGGTGAATTAGTTAGAAAAACGGCGAGCGCCCGTGGTCTTGTGTCTAGTCACGGAAATGCCGGAACCGTTCGAGTGACGTTAACTGACGAATTATGGTCGTCAAAATATAATGCAAGCTGGTGATTACAATTTTTTCAATATCTAGTTTTACTTTTGTTGTTGTTTTTGTCGGTATAATAAAAATCGTTGCACAGTTAAATGAAATAATTGGCTTGCTACGCTCAAAAAGTAAAATCGAGACTGAGTTGATTGAAGCAATAAAAACAATAAAAGAAAAGAATCATTTTTAGCTACTATTTATCTTAGCTAAAGTAGCACAACCTTAGAGAACAGATAAACTATGACACAAAATTTTTTAAACAGTACAATACTAAACCACTCCCTCTCAAAAGATCAATAGAAACTTAAGCGACGATCTCATCTCTTTTTCTATCAGAGTGAGATCGTCGTATTTTATTATGAATACTTGTAAAATTTATCCGTTAATCGATACTTAATTGGACTATCTTTCCCTAATTTTGAATCCTATTGTTTTACAATTCAGCTTATGCCATTAAGTCATTCGCTGGTTAATCTCCGAGAAGAAGTTCTCTAAGTTAGCTTTACAATATGTGATGGAAATCGAGCGAAACTCAGGAAATCCTTCCTCACTAAACAAGTGTAAAAAGACGATCGTTAATATTTTCCCTTGATTTTTATTGGCTGTATCGCAATTCATTATATGCTTATACCTACACTAACTTCCTTCTATTTATCAGTTCATTCATATCAACTTGCCCACCTAGTTGTTCTGCCAAATCTAAATCATGGGTGACTAAGACGATCGTCACTCCTTGCTCATTCAATTCTTTCAATGCTTCGATCACAAGTTGCCGATTTCCTTTATCCAAAGAGGCAGTGGGCTCATCTGCAAAAACGATTTTAGGGATTTGCAAAAACAAGCGAGCTAAAGCTACTCGTTGTTGCTCACCACCGCTTAAACGAAATACTTTTTGGTGCAATGAATCTTCCATTTGGAACTTGCGGAGCGCAGCAATCATTTTTTCCTCTTTTTTTACTACTAACTGTAAATTTTGCTTGACCGTTTCATTATCGATCAATGCAAAGTTCTGAAATAAAAATCCTGCATACTCACGAAAGAAACGTTTTTTACTTTTACGGTGAAGGAATTGATTGTCTATCCATATTTCACCAGAATCTATGGGCTCCAGTTGTCCTAAGCAATTCAGTAACGTCGTTTTCCCTACACCACTGCTTCCAGTAATCACAGTTATTGAACCAGTCTCTACATGTAAAGATACGTTTTCAAAAATCACTTTTCCTTTGTACTTTTTAGTGATTTCTTTGGCTTCAATCATATTTGATCACCTCCAGACGTTTTCTTTTTTCTGATAAATACGTAGTGAATAAAAGTATACATAATTCAAATAATAGTAATAGAATTAAAATCTGCCACCAAGCATGATTGATGAGTAGTAAGATCAACGCAACAACGGTAGAAATGGTTAATATTATTTTATAATATCTGTGATGCCTCTGTAGCAGAGCCCAACCAGCAATATATTTGAGAAACAGTTTTTTCTTATTCATTTCCACATACAGTAAACTCAAATAAACTTGAATAAAAACAAAACCAATAAGGATCAAGAACAAAATACTAAGGGTTGTATAATATTCACGTTTCACACCCATAAGAGATTGATTGATGCTTTCTTTTACAGCAATCAATCCATAAAAATCATGTTCCATATGATTTTCTTTAATAAATGCTTGGACAAGTTGAGGGTCTCGAAACAAGTAAGTCCCATTTGAAATATCCTGTATCCATATTTCAATATTTGGTTGGATCAATGGCAATGACATGGAAACGATAATTGGATTGGAAGAAAAATTTTTTTCATAGGGTTGGAAGTTATAGTTAAAAAGGACTTGGTTTGCTTGCGTATAGAGAACTTTTAATTCCCCCTCATATGCTTTCGTCTCGTACTCAAAAGAATTTTGATAAAAATCAAGTTCATTCTCTGCTTCTTGAATGATCATTTCTGTATACATTCGCTTATTTTCAGGGATGAGCAGATAGAAAAAAGAATCATCTAATGAGTGTATCGATTGACCTTCAGCATCCTTGATAGCCAATTCTTGTACGGCATGATGATTACTTAACCAAAAAGCGTCATTTTCAATATAATTTAGTGTCGGACTACTATGACCAAGTTCATTGTCTCTTAGAAAAATCCCACCTGACTGTTCTGATTTTTCCAACAAGGGAAGTAACCGTGAATTGATCAACGCTTGTGCTTTCTTTCGCACGTCTTTACTTTTTGCCGGGTCTACAAGTAGACTTGTGTCTCTACTAAATGCTAACTGATAATAGTCAGGAATTCTTGTCCATTGGGAGAGCTGTTGTTCAAGTTCACGCGTCTCCATTACTTTATTTGATAATGTACTGGCTTGCACCGTAACAAACGTGAAGATGATGATCTTTAATAAAAGGTTCAAACTAAATAATAATCGGTAAGGTTTCCTTCCTTTTATTTTATCTGAAATCGTACCGAACGAAAAAATAATCCCACTCGTAAATAATTGAAGAACCCAAATCATTAAATGCCCCCCCAAAAAAATCGGTCGATAAAGAAACTGTAATTGTGGAAACCACCAAGAAAAAGCAACCATCAAGAGAGTAAAAATCGCACTATCAATGAAACTATCCTTGAAGGACACTATCAGCCAACGATGTCCTAACATCTCAATCACACCAATTTTCTTACGAAGAGAAGCTTTGTAAAACAGTAAAGCTAAGATCACAAAGAAAAATAGAATAAAGAAGAGTTGTCCAATACTCATTAATAAACCCGCTGTCAATAACTGGAACCATTTTATCTCCTCAATCTCCAATTTGATTCCTTGATCATGAAAATCAGCAATCATTCCAGATGGAGGGGCTTCTGTTACAATATAAGTACCCAGCGCATCTTGATGTTGCATCTCTGTGTAATCATAAAAATAGGTGGCAACATCCGATTTTATAGGTGGAAAAAAGTATTCCGAACGTTCCACCTTGTCAAAGGTATAAATTTCCTTTGTCGTCTCACCAGAAGCGCCAATTCTAAAAACCAGTTTATGTATAGCAATTTGATGTTTTTTTGCATAAGCAGAAATTTTTTGATTGATTTCCTCAATCGTCCCACTCGCTTCTTCAATCACAATGCCCGAATGAGCATTTGGGATAGCACTCTTGATTCCTTCATTTCCGATAAAAGAAATGGCATAAAGGAAACTTAACACTGTAACTATAAATAACCCTCGATAGATTTTTTTCATAATGAAAGAAAAAAAGGACCTAAAATATGTTTTCAAATATTTAAATACCCGAACTGTATTTGAGATATCACTGAAGAGATTGTTGACTTCTAGTAACAACCTGACCGTAGCAGTAATCTCTATATAGCTCGGGTAATACTGTATAAAAAATTTGTCTTAGGTTCTTAAATCTCTATGCCCACCACCATCCAGAGGTATTTCCCGTAAATGCACGTGGAGCTTCTGCTCTTACTTCTACTCTAGGTCCTCCTGTGACATTAACAGTTTTTGTTCCCTTCGCCTGAACTGTGACTCTTCTACTAGATGGCGTAAATTCTCCCCATACTGTACCAAATCCAGGAATACCGGTTACTCCGCCATAAAATGTATCCATTGTGATTTTCGGCTGAATCATTACTGCTTGTTCTTGCACAATATCCATATCAAATATATTTGCATAGCTTGATATAATCAAAGGTTCATTCATTTCTGACGCACTTACTTGATCGATTGAGACAAATATTCCTATAGCAGCAACAGTTCCAATAACACTAACAACTAATTTTTTGTTTTTCATAAAATTCTCCTTTGTATGTTTTATTTTTGATTTAGTATTTCAAAATGTCGATAAAGTAAGTATATATATGAAACATACCCTCTACTCTCTTTAAATTTATTTATTTTCATATTTATTATATATTTTTCATTCTTAAAAAACAAACATTTCCTTGTTTTTCCTAATTAAAAAACATCCATAGTTTATTCGTTATGTATTAATGATTGATGGTGACAAAACTTTCACAGACCTACTTATTAAAAAAAACCGAGCCAGCCGAGAATAGGAGAATCCTATCTCGAACTGATTCGGTTTTATCATTTGTTGATTATGAACGTGAATCGGAAGTTACAGATACAACAGCCCATGGATTGACAGCATCATATGCCCAGTTCCAATCTTTGACGCGGTCGTTTACTGGTAATACTTCGTTACGGAACAATGTTGGAATAGCAAAAGCTTCTTCAAATGCGTATTCTTGCCATTTTTTGTAAGCTTCTTTTTGGTAATCTGCATCAAATGCTGCACTTGAATTGATATCATTGATCAATTTTGTGTTTTCTTCTGACTCAAAACGAGTGTAGTTGAACGCTGCATTTGCACCCCATAGTCCACTTGGATTTGGATCTGTTCCTGTACTCCAAGCTGCTTGGTAGATATCGATTTCTGGATCATCATTTTCCAAACGATCATAGAATGAGTTGAATTCGATCAGACGACCTGTTGTATATTGAACATCTAAACCAATCTCTTTCCATTGTTGTACGTAGTAATCTGCTAATGGTTGTGCTGTTTCGCCACCTGCCATTGACGCAAAGTTGATTGTCAACTTGTTACCATCTTTGTCTTCACGGATACCATCGCCATCAACATCTTTATATCCTGCATCATCCAATAATTTGTTGGCTTTATCAAGATCTTGAGTGAAGCCTTTTAGATCTGCATCGTGGAAACTTTCAAATACTGGTGGAATCAATGAAGTTGCATTGCTTCTTAAACCAGCATAGAAACGTTCACCTACTGCCGCATTGTCTAAAGCATAGCCCATTGCTTGACGTAATGCTTTGTCAGCCATTTTTGAGTTTGGATCATATTCTACACTTCCACTTTCAGCATCCCATTTACCTAGTTTGAAACCTAAGTAAGTGTATGAAGTTTGCTGACGTCCTAGATTCGTATAACCAGCGATATCTTTGTATGTGTCATACGTATCTGTTGGCATTTGGAAAATCATGTCATATAATTTTGAATTTAATGCTTCTGTTGCACTTGCTGTTGGTAATGATTTCATTGTGATTTTCTTCAATTGTGGTGTACCATTCCAGTAGTATTCATTTGGTAAGAATTCTACTGATTCACCAGCAACGATGTTACTCATATAGTAAGGACCAAATGTCACAGGGTTCTTACGAACTTGATCACTTGATTCCATGTCTTTGATAGCAATTCCTTCAAGTGTGTGTTTTGGTGCTGCATATGTCCAAATTCCACCACCTGCTTGAAGCATGCTTGGGTTCATTTCTTTATATTCGATTTTAACAGTTTTATCATCTACTTTTGTAATTCCAGAAATCGTATCTGCACTACCGCTGTTATATTCTTCCATACCAACGATGTTACGGAATGTATCATCGTAACGGATACCAGTGTATTCAGAGTTTCCGATGATTTCATAAGGGAAAATAACATCATCTGCTGTGACATCGACACCATCAGACCATTTTACGTTGTCTTTAAGTGTGATTGTTGCTGTTTTTGCATCTTCATCTAATTCTAATGAGGCTGCTCCATCGTTTGTAATCGTGAAGTTATCATCATTTGTAAACAATGGTTCATGTGAAGGCGCCATAAACGCTGCATCAAAGGCATCTTGGTAAAATTCCCATTGGAATAATCCTTTGAACTGACTATCTGTTGCTACTGCCACATCTAGCTGTCCATCTTCGATTGCTTCATCATTATTCGTTGTAGCTAATGGGAAAGTCAATTCACTTTTATCCCCATTATCTGCTGAATTATTACCTGACGAGCTAGTTCCGCCGCCATTTCCACACGCTGCTAATGCTCCCACAGATAGCAGTGTGACAAATCCAAAAATCGTTTTCTTCATATCCTATTTTCCCCCTTCACTTCTCTTATCCTAAACGTTGTCGCGCATCTGCAGAACGCTTAAATGCTTGTCCAACGTAGTTTATACTCAACATCAACACTAAAATTAGAATTGACGCGGGTAACCAAATCCATTGTCGATTCACTAAAACTTCACCATTACTTGCATAACCGATCAATGTTCCTAAACTAGGTACATTAGCTGGCAATCCAAAGCCTAAGAAAGTCAAAGTGGTCTCGATCCCAATATTTGCCGCAAAGTTCATTGTTAAGTTGGTGATGATCAATGAACTAAGGTTTGGCATGATTTCACGGAACATGATTTTGAAATCACTTGTTCCCATCGTTTTTGAAGCACTGACATAATCACGTCTAGCTTCTGATAACGTCTTACTTCTGAATAATCGGGCTTTAGCAACCCAATAAAATGCACTCATGATAAAAATAAATGACCAAACGTTATAGCGCGAAATGATCGAAACAAACACGATAATGATCAACATGATCGGTAAAATCATAATAAAATCAACAATACGCATCAATACGTTATCAATGATCCCACCATAAAACCCTGAAAGAATTCCAAGTCCTACTCCGATGATCGACGTAATGATCGTAATCGCAAAACCGATCATCACAGAGTTTCTTGCTCCGATAATCAATTGACCGAAGACATCACGTCCACCTTCATCTGCTCCTAAAAGGAATTTTGATCCTTGAGAAGAGATGGCGCCAGGTTCAGCATACTTATCAAAAATACTAACAAACATTACTTTATCTTGGTCAATAAAGATCGCCCCGATAAAAATAACTAATAGTAAAACAACTAACAAAGCCAGTGAAAAAATGGCTACTTTATCTTTTTTGAATTCTCGTGCAATCATTCGTATACCCATTGGTGGGATACTTTCTTGCGCAACTTCTTTGTTTTTATCACTCATGATCGATTCTCCCTTCTGTTTGATTTTTTTATTGGATTCGTATACGCGGATCAACAATGCTCATGATAATATCTGACAGCAGTGTTCCGACGAGCGTTGCGATTCCTAAAATCAAGACTAAGGCTGTGATTACGGTATAATCACGTTGACCGATTGAGTCAATAAACAATTTTCCGACACCAGGATAACCAAAGATTTTTTCGATAACGACAGAACCAGCAATCAGTGAAGTAATTTCATACCCCATTTGAGATGCCATCGGCAATGCTGCATTACGGAAAATGTGACGACTGAATACTTTGTTTGTCGGCACCCCTTTGGAACGAGCTGTACGTACAAAGTCTAAGGATTTCGAATCAATGACTTCACTTCGTAAATACTGGATCGTTACTGCTGTGGCTAAAAAGGCCTGTGTGATCGATGGTAATAAAATGTATTGCAATCGATCCATCCATTGAGCGAAAAATCCTCCCTGGAAACCTAAAGTCTGAGAACCACTTGTTGGGAACCAACCTAAACGATAGCCAAAAACAAACAACATGATCAATCCGAAAATGAATAATGGAACAGCAAAACTGAAGAAGTTATAAATAACAACAGCTTTGTCCAAAATCGAATTTTGGTATCGACCAGCTAACATACCTAGTGGTACAGCAATCAAGTACGTAATAATAACAGTTAAAATAGATAAATATAAAGTATTGACGATTCGTTCTCCAATCAAAGAGGAAACCGAACGCTTATACAAGAAACTTTGTCCAAAATCACCTTGTAAGGCATTTCCGACCCAACGGAAATATTGTTCATACCAAGGATCATTCAAGCCCGCTGCCTGACGCATCTGCTCGATCACAGCTGGATCTTGGTTTGGGTTGATCAATCCTGTAAACGGATCTCCAGGCATGGCTTGCGCTAGCATAAAGATCAACACACTAAGAATGATCACTTGTGGGATCATCAAAAGAACTCTTCGTAGAATCGTTTTCCACATTAGCTAGCACCTCCATCTTTCAACGCTACTTTGTGTGTAGTGGTTAGTGTACGTAAATCATACACTCGCCCTGCTGTATCGTAGTAATCTTTTTGATGTTCGATATACTCACGTTCAACATTTCGTCGGTTTTGTTTTTGTATTTCCCGATTGTCTACATCAATTCGTGGAATCGCAGATAGTAAGCGTTTTGTGTAGATGTGGCGCGGATCATTATAGATATCTTCTCGTGTACCGATTTCAACAAATCGACCTTTGTACATGATCGCGATGTTGTCACACATGTGTTTTACGACACCCAAGTCATGAGAGATGAATAAATAGCTCAAACCAAATTCTTGTTGGATGCGTTTCATAAAGTTCAATACTTGTGCCTGAACAGATAAGTCTAGGGCAGATACAGGTTCATCAGCAACAATCAATTTAGGATTCGTTGCTACTGCTCGGGCAACCCCTAAACGCTGTCTTTGTCCACCAGAAAATTCATGAGGATATTTGTATAACGCATCTTCTGGCATCCCAACGATGTCCAATAAGCCTTTGACTTTTTTCTTTTCTTCCTGATCGCTCAAGCGTTCAAAGTTACGGATCGGCTCAGCGATAATGTCCAGTACTCGTTTTTTAGGATTTAAACTAGACATTGAATCTTGAAAGATCATTTGGACGTCTTTGTTGTAGCCGATTTTTTTGCGGTTACTTCTTTTCGTGACGTCTTTTCCTTCATACATGATTTGGCCAGAAGTCACTTTTTCTAGGCCGACAACCGCTTTTCCGGTTGTGGACTTCCCAGAACCTGATTCTCCAACTAGTCCGTATGTTTTTCCTTTTTCAATAATAAAATCGACACCGTCTACTGCATAGACATGGTCTGTTACTCGGTTGAAAAACCCACTGCGAATAGGATAGTGAACTTTCAAATCTTTGATTGTAATTAATTCTGACATCTACACCTCTCCTTTTTCGTCTCTAAAGTGGAAATGTTTATAACATGAGCAACGTACCATATGATTCGGTGCGATTTCATGCAAGACTGGATTTTCTTCGTGAGCGCTTGCTGGGATCCAAGGAATCCGTGGCGCAAATCGGCAACCTGTTCGTGGCATATTTTTTAATGAAGGGACTACGCCTTCAATCACATGTAACTCTGCCTCGTGATTTCCTTCTTGTGGAATCGAATTTAGCAATGATTGTGTATATGGGTGTTTTGGATTTTCAAATAACTCTTTGACTCCTGCAACTTCAACAAATTGTCCACCATACATCACAGCAACACGATCCGCCATTTCAGCTACGACACCTAAATCATGTGTGATCAAGATGATCCCAGTTTTAGTTTCTTCTTGTAAATCTTTCAGTAAGTCAAGGATCTGTGCTTGGATCGTTACGTCCAAGGCAGTCGTTGGTTCATCCGCGATAATGATCGGTGGCTTACATGCAATCGCAATCGCGATGATCACCCGCTGTCTCATCCCACCTGACAACTCATGAGGATACTGACGTCCAACTCGTGCAGGATTCGGAATCCCTACTTGTTCTAGTAATTCTAATGCACGTGCTTGTCTTTGCTCAGCAGTCATTTTTGTATGGTAAGACAAACCTTCTTTGATTTGGTCTTCAATTCTCATCAAAGGGTTTAGTGCAGATAATGGATCTTGAAAAATCATCCCAATATCATTTCCGCGGATCTTGTTATACAATGTTTCATTTAATTCAATTAAATTTAAATCATTGTACATGATCTCCCCTGTGATCTTTGTATTGTTAGGATCTAATAATCCCATAATCGTTGTAGCTAACGTACTTTTCCCGCAACCAGACTCACCAACGATGGCTAAGATCTCGTTTTTATCTAAAGTAAAAGAAACGTCGTCTACTGCATCGTAGTATTCATCTTTTAGACGGAAGCCTGTGTGTAGGTTCTGAACATCTAATAATTGGTTATCTGACAATCGAATACCCCTCTCTGCTCCCTCGATGGAAGTTTTTAATAAAAAAAATAATCCTACACTGAATAACAACTTAGCAAAAAAAAATTAAATAAGTAGCATTCTAAGGAGTGTGTAATTAATTATTAATAATTATATAGAAAACCGTTTTATATTGCAAGATTATTTCACACTGTTGCCAGAATTGTCTGAAAAATCTTACGTAGCTATGTCAGCTCCTAAAGAAGATTAAAAAAAAATGAGGTATGTGGCTAACCTTCTCTTTATCCTACTATTTTTATAAATTAAGAATCATTATAAAAATCTGCAAAAATCACTTTTTATATAAAAAACAGTTTTAACCTAAGAGGTGTCCTATTTTATAAAAGCATAATTATACAATACATACGAAATAGATATGTTGTGAAACTACCTCTTTCTATCGAATGTTGTGACATATTTCTTCTCTTTAAAAAAACTCTTTTATTTAAATAATTATGACTGAAAAAGCCAAGAAACCATGAAATAGCTAAACTATTTCTGACTTCTTGGCTTTGAGTTGAAATTGGCTTTTGCCAATTCATTCATCAGTTGATGTGTATTTATTCAATTTATTTCAAGTGTTTGCTGATATAATCCACGGCACCGCCGACTGTTTCGATTTGTTCAGCATCTTCATCAGAGATCTCTGTACCGAATTCATCTTCCAGTTCAAGAACAAATTCCATGATACTAATTGAATCAGCTTTCAGATCATCTTTAATGTTCAATTCATCTGTCACTTTGTCTGTATCCATTTCAAAGTGATTTGAAATGATTTTAGCTACCTTATTAAATACTTCTTCGCGCGTCAATTTTTTCACCCCCACAATTCTTAGAACTACTACGTTTTCTTCACCATAGCTAATTTTACTGACAATTTTTTGGAATGTCCACCCTTTTTTCTCCATCAGCTTGTCAATTCGTAGAAAATTTAGTCCTCTTTTTTCTCAAATTGCTCCACCAGTTGTCCTACAACATTGGTTTCAAGCATTGTATGGATTTGACGGATCGTATAGCGAACTGCATCTGGTCCAGTTGCACCATGCGTTTTGATAACTGGTGCTTTCAATCCAAATAAAACAGCTCCTCCATGTTTTGAATAGTCCATTTCAGATTTCAAAGAGCGCAAACCGTCTTTTAGCAGTAATGCACCCATTTTACCTTTGATGCCTTCATTCAAGATGGCAGATTTCAATAAGGTCATCATATTCATCGCTGTGCCTTCAATGGATTTCAACACTGCATTTCCGGTAAAACCATCGGTTACTACGACGTCTGCCACACCATTTAGTAAGTCACGCGCTTCCACATTGCCAATGAAGTTCAAGCTTGTTTCATTTTGCAAAAGTTCAAAGGCTTGTTTTGTCAATTCACTGCCCTTAGTCTCTTCCGTCCCATTATTGAGCAATGCGACACGAGGTCGTCCGATACCACGAACTTTTCTTGCATAAAATGACCCTAAAATACCATATTGTAAAAGATGTTCTGGTTTGTTTTCTGCATTTGCACCTAAATCTAGCATATCAAACCCTTCGCCTTCTTTGCCAATAACTGGCAATGTGGACATTAGTCCAGGGCGTTCGATGTTTTTGATGCGTCCAACAATAAACAAGCCAGCTGCTAGTAAGGCTCCTGTATTTCCTGCTGAAAAAATCGCATCTGCTTCCCCATTTTTAACTGCTTGGGCAGCTAAAACCATTGAAGCAGTTTTCTTGCGACGGATCGCTTTAACTGGTTCGTCATCACTATTGATTTTTTCGTCAGTATGGACGATTGTGATATTTTTTTCGTCTGTCAAATATTTTTTGATCTCTGATTCTTTACCGTAAAGAACAAATTCCAACTCAGGGAAATCTTTTTGTGCTAGAGCGATTCCTTCCACAATGGCTTGTGGTGCGTGATCTCCGCCCATTGCATCTACTGCAATTCTCATTATTATTTCCACTCCTTGTCATCATTTTGAAAGTATTGATAATCTGTTAATCAAAATAACGATTATCTTGTTCGCCTAATTGCAACTTGGCTGTTAATGGTTGATATTCAGGTAATAACTGCCAGTCTTTGATTTGCCAGATTGCCGCAGCTTCTTCACGGGCAACCTCTAAGACATTCCCATCTGTTACTAGATCTGCGATCGCAAATTCTGGCAAGCCGGATTGACGGAAGCCAAATACCTCTCCAGGCCCTCGTAATTCTAAATCCTTTTCACTCAAGATAAAGCCATTCGTGGTCTCTGTCATGATTTTCATTCGTTCGACACCCAGTTCATTTTTCGGATTTGCCACGAGGATACAATAAGAAGCCTCACTTCCTCGACCGACACGCCCACGCAACTGATGCAGCTGAGCTAATCCAAAACGATCCGCATCCATGATCAACATGACCGTTGCATTCGGCACATTGACACCGACCTCGATCACTGTGGTTGACACTAAGATCTGGAGTTGATTTTCTTTGAATGTTTCCATGATCTGATCTTTTTCTTGATTCTTCATTTTACCATGCAACAAGCCAACTTCATATTCTGGTGCAAATAACTCACGAAGTTTTTCGTAAATTTCCACTGCATTTTTCACATCTAACGCTTCGGACTCCTCAATCAATGGACAAATCACATACATTTGATGCCCTCTGCGCAATTCTTTATAGGTCCATTCTAGCACGCTATCTAATTGAGGTGTTCGGACCCATCTTGTTTCGATCGGAATCCGTCCAGCGGGAAGCTCGTCGATTACAGATACATCCATTTCGCCGTATGCTGTAATTGCTAAAGTTCGAGGGATAGGGGTGGCAGTCATAAACAACACATCTGGACGCCAACCCTTCTCACGCAATACTTTTCGTTGGTTCACGCCAAAACGATGTTGCTCATCGGTGATCACTAAACCCAGATTTTGGAATGCGACACCTTCTTGAATCAGTGCATGTGTTCCCACAACGATATCGATTTCCCCATTTTCTAACCGTTCTAATAGCTCGCGACGTTCTTTTGCTTTCGTTGATCCGGTCAATAACGCAACGGTCACTTCATTTGGGTCAAATAATTGGGATAAACTTTCCATATGTTGTTGCGCCAATATTTCTGTTGGGACCATCAACGCTCCTTGAAAGCCAGCAGTCACTGTCGCATATAAAGCAATCGCAGCAACAACGGTCTTTCCACTTCCCACATCCCCTTGCAACAAACGCTGCATATGGTGTGGATTACGGAGATCACGGCAAATTTCATTAGTGACACGTTTTTGTGCCGTCGTTAATTCAAACGGCAACTTTTTCGTAAATTGTTTTAATCGTTCCACATCATAAAGGATCTCTAAGCCATTCTTTTCAGACTTTTCGGCTTTTTTCAGTCCTTGTAACTGCATCTGGAAAAAAAAGAATTCTTCAAAAACAATCCGTCGTTTGGCTTGATGATTTTCCTCATGATTTTGCGGAAAATGCATACTTCTTACAGCAGTTGGACGATCAAGCAAACGGTATTTTTCAATTAAAGATAGTGGTAAATTTTCTTCAATCAAATCACCATACTCACTAAACCCTCGACGGATCAGATCGACCAGTGTCGTTTGGCGAATGGATTTGTTGACATGATAGATCGGAGAGAAATCATCTGGACTTTGCGAACCAAGGATCTTCATCCCATTTAGTGCTTTACGTTTCGCATCCCATTTCCCATAAACTGCGATTTCTTCAGATAAAATGACTTTATCTTTCAAATAGGGCTGATTGAAGAAAGAAACATTGAATACTTCATGTTCTTGCATCATTCGAAACTGCAGACGGCTTTTTTTGTAGCCAAAACGACTCATTACTGGCGGAGAGACAACTAACCCTTTTAATGTAACTTTTTCTTGGTCTTGGATTTCGTTTAGATTTCTTTCTTGGATATCTTCATAACGAAAAGGATAGTAAGTTAATAAGTCTTCGATTGTATGGATGCCTAGACTAGCCAAGCTATCCGCTCTTTTTTGACCAACACCTGCCAGCACTGTGACTGGATCAGCTAACGAACGCATAAGATTTCCCTCCTTTAACAAAAAAAGGAACTTGGTCAACGATTTGCAAATCGTTGACCGAAGATCCTTTCAAATGATTTTCTGCTTTATCTATCGGCTTCAGGCTGTATTATTCAGCAGAAAATAAATAAGGATAGACAGGTTGATCTCCTTGATGGATCTCGATTTCTAACTCAGGATATTTGTCGCTCAGTTGAGCCGCAAATGCTTGTGCTTGCTCTGCAGACCCGTCTTCTCCGGTTAATATCGTGACGATCTCAGTATCCTCGTTGATCATTTGCTCTAATGTAGCAAGTGATGTCGCTAAGATGTCTGGATTAGAGATCACGATTTTCCCATCGATCATCCCTAAGAAATCACCTTCTGTGATTTTCACTCCGTCGATCATCGTGTCGCGGATCGCATGTGTCACTTGACCACTGACAACACTTGAAAGCACATCTGTCATCGTTTCTTTATTTTCTTCTAACGTTGCTTGTTCATTGAAGGACAACATCGCTGTCAATCCTTGAGAGACTGTTTTTGATGGAACAACAGCAACTGGAAGTTCAGCCACTTCAGCCGCTTGATCAGCTGCCATAAAGATATTTTTGTTATTCGGTAAGATGATGACTTTATCTGCATTCACTTCATTGATCGCTTTCACGATATCTTCCGTACTTGGATTCATCGTCTGTCCACCACTGATCACGTAGTTTGCTCCTAGACTTTCAAATAACTCTTGCACACCTTTTCCGGCTGCGATGGCAACGATCCCGTAAGGTACACGAGGCTTCGTTTGTGCGACCGGCGCTGAAGGGGCTTGGTCATGTTCTAAGATCGTTTCATGTTGCAAACGCATGTTGTCCACTTTGACTTTCACTAGGGAACCAAATTTCTGTCCGTAATTCATGACTTCCCCAGGGTTTTCTGTATGAACGTGCACTTTGATGATTTCATCGTCATTGACCACTAACAGGGAATCCCCAAGGCCATCTAGATAGTTACGAAACTCTTCATAATCAAATGTACTATCTACAGTTGGACCTTCACCGATCTTCACCATGATTTCTGTACAGTAACCATAATGGATATCCTCAGTTGCTAACTGACCTTGCACACTACGATGATGCTCTGCATTTACCATATCGTCCATTTGAGCAGGAGATGGTTCATAGACCTCGTCTGCTTGGTATTCACCATTCAACGCAGTTAAAAAACCTTCGTATACGAATAATAGTCCTTGACCGCCACTATCAACAACGCCTACTTCTTTTAATACAGGCAATAAATCAGGTGTTTTTGCTAACGCACGTTTCCCACCTTTAACGACCGCAGTCATGACTTCGATCACATCATCTGTTGATTTTGCTTTTTTCTCACCAGCTTTGGCAGCTTCTCTTGCGACTGTCAGGATCGTTCCTTCGACAGGTTTCATTACTGCTTTATAAGCTGTTTCGACCCCATGAGTAAAAGCTGCAGCTAAATCTGTTGCTGTCAAAACAGTCACATCAGGGATTTGTTTTGAAAAACCACGGAACAACTGAGATAAAATAACCCCAGAGTTTCCTCTTGCCCCCATCAATAAACCTTTAGATAACAGCGCTGCTAATTCTCCTACCTTTTCAGAGGTAGAATCAACAACGGCTTTTGCACCACTTGTCATTGATAAATTCATATTGGTACCGGTATCTCCATCGGGAACCGGGAATACATTTAGGGAATTGACGTATTCTGCATTTTTTTGTAGCCGATTCGCACCGGACTGAACCATTTCCTGGAATTGGCTTGCACTAATTTCTGTTACACTCACCTAGATAATCCTCCTTCAGATCGACTGCTGAACAGTCAGCAAGTCTCCTGCCTAGTCTGGCAGTACACGAACACCTTGCACGAAGACATTTACTGAATTGGCTGTAACACCTAGTAAAGTCTCCAAGTTATATTTCACTTTTTCTTGGACATTACGAGAAACTTCTGAAATTTTTGTGCCATAACTAATGATTGTATAAACATCTACTGCGATCCCATTAGCTTCTTGGCGGACAACTACTCCTCTTGAGTAATTTTCTTTACGCAAAATTTCAGTGATATTATCTTTGATTTGATTCTTGCTAGCCATTCCTACAACACCAAATACATCTGTTGCGGCACCACCAACAACTGTTGCGATGACATCATTGGTAATTTCAATGGTTCCAGCTGACGTTTGAATTTTTACAGCCATGAATGAGCCTCCTTAACGGGTAAAATATTCCCATTTTTCTACTATCACATTTTATCATAGCGTCAACCGAAATAAAAGGTTGTTCCCTTAAAGTACTCAAAAACCATTGAAAAAAATTAGGAAAAGACTTTGTTCACGTTACAATTAATCACTGAAAATGTCAATCAATTCTATGAAAATATGCTTGCAAATTCCTACGCCATATGATATGTTATTCTGGTATGAGCTGAATTTACTATTGCTCCAAATCAAGGCAAAGGAGGAAATTTACATGGCAAAAGTTTGTTACTTTACAGGTCGCAAGACAAAAAGTGGAAACAACCGTTCACATGCGATGAACTCAACAAAACGTACAGTTAAACCTAACTTACAAAAAGTTCGCGTATTGATTGACGGCAAACCTAAAAAAGTTTGGGTGTCAACTCGTGCGTTGAAATCAGGAAAAGTTGAACGCGTATAATTGAATGAAATGATTTGAACCGTTCAACAAAATGAACGGTTTTTATTTTTTGCGAATCATTATCAAATGAGAGACATTTCCTCAACTACATGAAACTTAAGAAGAAAAAATAAAAAAGGCTTAAAACAATCAATCACCCAGATAATTGTTTTAAGTCTTCTTTTATGTGCCACTATCCCTCAGATAGTGATAGGTATATGTTTTTTTATAATTGTTACAAATAAAACATAACGTATTTGCAAACGCCTGTCAACACTTTATTTTAAAGTAGAAAGTGTTTTCTTATTTTGTGTTATTTTCTTAATGTAAATGTAATTTAAACTCACAAATGTTATTTAATTTCAAATGTAATTTTTTTATGAATTTGGTTGTATTTTCAGCAAGTAAAATCATGAATGTGATAAACTAATGATAACTTCAAATAGAAATTTGGTGACTGAATTGTAATGAAAACAACATTGAAAAAATTCTTAAAAGAAAACGGCCGCTATGCAGCTGCTAGCTTCTTTATCCCTTTGCTGATTCTTTTATTGGTTTATTTAAGTATCGGTATTTATCCAGGAAGTGGTCGGAGCATCTTGGCTAGTGATGCTTTCTCACAATTTTCAAACTTTCATGCAAGCTTCCGTAATATGTTGTTAGGGAAACAAAGCATTTTTTACACGTGGAATGCCTCACTTGGCTTAAATTATCTATCATTGATTTCTTATTATTTAGGTGGACTTTTCACACCACTCGTTTTATTGTTCCCGAATCAATTGATGCCAGATGCCTTGTATCTCATCACCTTACTAAAGGTTGGTTCAGCAGGTTTATCCTTCTGGTTTCTAGCGCGTACCTATCGCATTCCACATTGGGGGCAAGTCGCATTAAGTGTCAGTTATGCGTCGATTTCATTTATCACTGCCCATTCAGAGATCATCATGTGGTTAGACACCTTCGTCTATCTTCCTCTGATCATTTTAGGTATCCATCGTGTGATGGACCAAAAGAAACCTATTTTATTGTTTGTTAGTTACTTGCTTTTGTTCTTATCCAGTTTTTATATGGGCTTCATGGTCGGGGTCTTCTCCTTTTTATACTTTGTTACACGACTACTGACGAATTGGCGGAGGTACAAAGGAACGATTTTACCTTATGGGATCACCTCTTTATTAGCAGGAGGTGCATCGATGGTGATCATCCTGCCTGCCATTCTCGATCTACGTGCCAATGGCGAAGCGTTGACGCAGATCACTTCATTGAAGACGGAAGCAACTTCTTATTTAGATTTATTGATGAAAAACATGGTGGGTGTTTATGACACGACGAAATATGGATCGATCCCATTTATCTATGCTGGGTTGTTTCCTTTAGCATTATGCCTCTTGTATTTTGTCAGTCGCAAATTCCCCTTGAAAAATAAGTTGTTGTTCGGTGGGCTATTCGCGATCTTGATTGCTAGCTTCTATTTCGTTCCTTTGAATTTATTCTGGCATGGGATGCACGCACCAAATATGTTCTTATTCCGTTATGCCTATCTCTTTTCATTTCTCGTACTCTTGTTAGCGGCTCATAGTTGGGAACAGCTACAGGAGAAGGATCAGAAGCGATTGCTAGGCGTCATCATTGTACTAGCGACTGCTTTTGCTACAGCATGGGGAATCAAACCAGATGGCAGTTACACGTATGTCACGCTCACATCCTTTGTTTTGACGTTAGTCTTTTTAGCGCTCTACGCATTGACGATTGGTTTATTCCAACAACACCCATTTGATCTGAAACGTTTGAGTATTCTTCTGTTACTATTGATGACAGCAGAAGCCGCAGTCAATACCAACAGTATGATCCATGGCATTCTCGATGATTGGAATTATGCCTCAAGAAGTTTGTATACCGAACCTTATCCTGAAATCAAAACGTTAGTTGATGCCTCGAAAAAGGATTCCGATACGTTTTATCGATTAGAAAACCTTGATCCTGTTTCACCGAATGATTCGATCAATTATGGTTATAGTGGAATCAGTATGTTCTCCTCAATCAGAAATCGTAACTCTTCCTCTTACTTGGATACTTTAGGCTTCCGTTCTAGAGGAACAAATTTGAACATTCGCTACAATAATAACACCTTGTTGATGGATGGATTTACGGGAATCAAATACAATATTGCTAAAAACGACAGTAGCTTTAATAAATACGGCTTCCAATCCGTCGAACAAACGGACAACTATACTTTGTACGAAAATAGTAATGCTGTGCCATTAGCCTTTAAAGCACCTTTGACGATCAATAAGATCGAACAGCCGATAGGTGATAATCTAACTAGTCAAACAAATTTGATGAATGCTCTTTCTGGGTTGAATCAATCATTCTTTACGTTTTACAAACCAACCCTAAAAAGTCAACAGAACACGAAGATCACAACAACGACAAATGGGGTCACTTATAGTGAAACAGCGAATAATCAACCAAAAGAATTGACTTGGGAAGTCCAAGTACCTGCGAATACCCAAGCATATCTCAGCCTGTTTCCAACGAATTTCGCACAGTTAGAAAGCTCTACAGCAACTATTACCGTCAATGGCGTATCTAGAAAATCTCAAATTAACATTACTGGCCAATATTATGATTTAGGTTATTACCCACAAGACACAACAGTTACCTTCACTGCAAGCTTCTATGGGACCAAAGAAGTCAGCTTTATGGAACCACAAGTGGTCGGACTTGATGTCGTAGCGTATCAAGCCGCAATCAACCAAATCAGAAATAACGGTGTAGAGATGACTACTACCGGTCGAACAGCTACAGGAAAAGTAACCGCGACTGAAAAAACGATGATAGCCACGACTATCCCTTATGATGGTGGTTGGACCGCTAAAATCGATGGCGAAAAAGTTCCTGTGAAGAAATTCCAAGATGCCTTTTTGATGGTGGAAGTTCCTGAAGGTGAACATACGATTACTTTTAGTTACATGCCAAAAGGATTCATTCCTGGCTTACTTCTCTTTATTGGATGTATTGCCTTGTTTATCTTGTATCTATGGTACCTTCGTAAACGTCAGCCGTTTCGCGGCGTTATTGATCCTATAAACGAAAACGATGATCACCGTCCAAGACGTGAACGTCGTCGCGTAAGATAAAAAAAGCGTTTCGGTGATTGCCGAAACGCTTTTTTCTTGTATGCTATTCATATTTTACTTCGTATAGGTATAACCCTTCCGGATGAGCAGTCGGACCTGCTGCATTGCGGTCTTTTTTTGCAATGATTTCCGGCAGACAATCTTCTGGCAAACGATCGTTGCCTATTTTTAACAACGTTCCAACTAAAATGCGAATCATTTTATAAAGGAAGCCATCACCACGAAACGTAAACGTCAACTCATCGCCTGCTTCATTGACCTGTAAACTGGCTTCATAGATAGTCCGTACTTTATCTTCAATAGAACTTCCAGAAGCACAAAACGAAGTGAAATCATGCGTACCAAGTAAATCAGGCAATGCTCGTTCAATCTTTGCTACATCTATTGGATAAGGAAAATAGCTTGCATAATGTCTACGGAAGGGACTACGTGGTTTTCCGATATCTACTTTGAATTGATAGGTTTTTTCTTTCACTAGATAGCGTGCGTGAAAAGTTTCTGGCACAATCTCCACACTTTTTACAGCAATATCTTCTGGCGACTGCGTATCTAACCCAAAACGCATACGTTCCAAAGGTCGCTCTTCTGGATAATCAAAGTGGATGACTTGACCGATTGCATGAACCCCTGCATCTGTCCGTCCAGATCCAAAAATCGTGATTTCTTTTCCATTTGCCATCTTCTTTAAGGTTTTTTCCAGTTCTTCTTGGACCGTTCGTCCGTTAGGTTGTTTCTGAAAACCATTGAACTGGGTACCATCATAGGCAATGATTGCTTTATAGCGTACCATTCATCTTCCCCTGTTCTCATTCATCTTTGATAAGTTTAGCTACGGATAAACACCAGTACGATGGTCATAAGCCCAAAAGCAACCATAACAATAGTATCTTGTAAGTGCCAGTGAAGGATACGGTATTTTGTCCGACCTTCCCCACCTTGGTAGCCTCTTGCTTCCATCGCTGTAGCTAGATCTTCCGCACGATTGAAACTGCTGACAAATAGCGGAATCAGTAAAGGAATCACCGCTTTCATTTTTTGCACTAGACTTCCTTCGCCAAAGTCAACACCACGCGCGCGCTGTGCATTCATGATTTTTTCGGTTTCGTCCATCAATGTCGGCACAAAACGTAAAGCGATCGAAAGCATCAACGATACTTCATGTACTGGAAAGCGAACAACTTTCAATGGTCGTAACAAATATTCGATCGCATCGGATAATTCTAAAGGCGGCGTTGTCAGTGTCAATAAAGTGGACATAAAGATGATCAAAACAAACCGACAAAAAATAAATAGTCCGTTCATGACACCAAATTGAGTGATATTGAAAATCCCCCAACTCCAATACGTTTCTCCACCACTTGTAAACAGTACTTGTAAGCCTACAGTGAATAGGATCAACCAGATCAATGGACGGATACCTCGAATAAAGAATTTGATATCTACTTTTGACAAGAAAACAGCAAATAAGGTAAACGCCGCTAATAAGGCATATGTCTGCCAGTTATTGGCTAAGAAGATAATGCCGATAAAATAGAAACTTGCCAATAACTTTGCACGTGGATCTAACCGATGGATAAATGAGTCTCCAGGCATATAACGACCAAAAATCAATTTATTCATCATGAGCAGTACCTCCCACCAGTTTGACCAATTGGTCCGCTAATGCGTCTGCAGTAATCGGCAATTCATCAAAATGGATGCCTTTTACACGTAGTTCCTCTGCAAACTCAGTGGCTGTTGGTACCCCTAACTGCCGTTCTTTTAACCATTCAAGATGTTGGAAGACTTCTTTTGGTTCTCCGCACTTAACAATGCGACCTTTCTCCAATACATAAACAAAATCGGCATAGTTTGCCACATCATCCATCAAATGGGTGACTAATACAATCGTGATTTGCTGTTCTTTATGCAAACGCCAGAACATATCCATCATTTCTTTTCTTCCTTGTGGATCTAACCCAGCTGTTGGCTCATCTAAGACGAGAACTTCGGGTTTCATAGCTAGAACACCGGCAATCGCTACACGTCGCATTTGACCACCTGACAGCTCGAAAGGCGAGCGTTCTAAATACGTCTCATCTAAGCCGACTTGTTCTAAGGTTTCCTTTGCCAGTAGAGTCGCCTCTTCCTCACTTACACCAAAGTTTTTTGGGCCAAACGCAATATCTCTTGCGACCGTTTCTTCAAACAACTGTGCCTCTGGAAATTGAAAAACAATACCGACTTTTTTTCGAATCGGTTTCAAATTTTTATTATCTGTATCGGGTTTGATCTGACGATCGCCGATTTGGACGGTTCCTTCCGTCGGTTTGATCAACGCATTCAAATGCTGAAGCAAGGTGGATTTCCCACTTCCAGTATGACCCACTAATGCAGTGTAGCTGTTTTCTTTGATCAACAAGTCAATATCAAATAAAGCTCGTTGCTCGAATGGTGTGTTCGGTTGGTACGTAAAGTTTACTTTTTCAAAACGGATGTCCATAACCAATCCACCATCCTTTCTTCTGTCATGTATTCTTTAGGCACTTCAATGCCACGTTCTTTCAAGGCACTTTTTAGTTTTTCAGGAAAAGGCAAATCTAACCCTAGATTGATTAGTTCAGGTCCGGCAGAGAAAATCTCCTTCGGTGTTCCTTCATTCACTAGTTCGCCTTCTTTCATCACGAAAATACGATTTGCATTAGCTGCTTCATCAATATCATGCGTGATTGAAATAACGGTCAGTTGACTTTCCTCTTTGATTTCTTTGATCGTTGTGATGACTTCTTCACGACCTTCAGGATCTAACATACTTGTTGCTTCATCCAAGATGATGATTTCTGGTCGGAGGGCTACAACACCGGCAATCGCCACACGTTGTTTCTGTCCACCGGAAAGACGAACCGGTTCTCTTGTCGCAAAATCAGACATTCGAACTTTTTCAAGAGCATCTTTCACTCGAACGATCATTTCTTCTCGAGGAATTCCTTGATTCTCTAAACCAAAGGCCACATCATCCTCTACTGTTGATCCAACAAATTGATTGTCCGGATTTTGAAAGACCATGCCGACTTTTTGGCGGATCGTCCATATATTCTCTTCATTTAGTATTTGATTACCAACTTTGACCGTCCCAGACTCAGGAAGGAGTAAGCCATTGATCGTTTTTGCAAGCGTTGATTTACCAGAACCATTGTGCCCGATAATCGCGATCCATTCTCCTTTATTGATCGTGAAAGAAACATCTTTCAATGCTGGTCGTAAATCTTCTGGTTGGTATTTGTAATTAATCTTTCCTAATTCAATAATCGGCTCCATAAGTACTCCCTCTTCATCCTAAAGTTCCTATTAACCCTATCAAAAAACTGCTTATTTTTCAATCATTTCTGATTTTTAAAATGTTTTTTTATACCTTCAAGACTGTCTTGACAGTTAATTGAAGGTACAAAAAAACACTTTATGATGAGTGCATACTCCCCAAACGAATCGCTTGGGGAGCAGCGCTGAGCTAGACTCGGAATAAGTAACTTCCAACATCATAACACTCTAAAAGAATCATCCATAAAGTGATGTTATTAGTGTGATTTTAGACAAGTTCTAAGACAACCATTGGTGCTCCGTCTCCGCGTCTTGGTTCTGTCTTCAAGATACGAGTGTAGCCACCTTGACGTTCAGCATAACGAGGTGCAATATCGTTGAATAACTTTTGTAAAGCTGATTCGATAACGATTTCCTCATTTTCTTCACGCACGCTAGCAACTTCATTACGTACGAAAGCCGCAGCTTGACGACGTGCATGTAAGTCTCCGCGTTTGCCTAAAGTGATCATTTTTTCAGCAGTTGAGCGAACTTCTTTCGCACGAGCTTCTGTAGTCACAATACGTTCATTAATTAATAAGTCAGTTGTTAAATCACGCAACATCGCTTTACGTTGGCTAGATGTGCGTCCTAGTTTACGATAACTCACGTTGGTTTCCCTCCTTCGTAAAAGGTTTAATCTTCTTTACGTAAACCTAAACCTAAGTCATGCAATTTTGCTTTAACTTCTTCCAATGATTTACGTCCTAAGTTACGGACTTTGATCATTTCTGGCTCAGATTTATTCGTAAGTTCTTGTACAGTATTGATTCCTGCACGTTTTAAGCAATTATAAGAGCGAACAGATAAGTCTAATTCTTCAATCGTCATTTCTAACATTTTTTCTTTTTGTGTTTCTTCTTTTTCGACCATGATTTCAGCGTTTTTCGCTTCATCAGTTAGGTTGACAAAGATGTCTAAATGTTCAGTCATGATTTTTGCAGATAAACTCATTGCTTCCAATGGTTCGATTGAACCATCTGTCCAGATCTCCATTGTCAATTTATCAAAATCTTCACGATGTCCAACACGTGTGTTTTCTACTTGGTAGTTGACACGACGTACAGGCGTGTAGATTGAATCGACTGGAAGAACACCAATTGGCATATCTTCTTTTTTGTTTTCATCTGCTTGAACATAACCACGTCCTGGTTTCACCGTTAGGCGAGCATGGAACGTAGCACCTTCAGATACACTGCAGATGTACATATCTTTGTTAAGAATTTCTACCTCACTATCAACGATAATATCGCCAGCAGTTACTGTAGCAGGTCCGGTAATATCGATCTCAAGGGTTTTTTCTTCTTGACCATACATTTTCAGTGCTAAACCTTTAATGTTCAAGATGATTTGAGTGACGTCTTCTCTAACACCTTTGATGGTAGAGAATTCATGCAGTACACCATCGATTTGAATATTAGTGATGGCAGCACCTGGCAAAGAAGATAATAAAATACGACGTAGGGAATTCCCTAAAGTAGTCCCATACCCTCTTTCAAGAGGTTCAACGATGAACTTGCCATAATCTTTTTCTTCATCAATTTTTGCGATTCTTGGTTTTTCGAACTCAATCATTCTTATCTTTACCCCTTTCAAAACGAAAAGTGTCTTGTTCAATGACGTTACTAATAGAACTCAAAATGAGAGGCACTCATTAAACACGACGGCGTTTTGGAGGGCGGGCACCATTATGAGGAACTGGAGTCACGTCACGAATTGCAGTCACTTCTAAACCTGTTGCTTGTAATGAACGAATTGCTGCTTCACGTCCAGAACCAGGTCCCTTAACTGTTACTTCAACAGTTTTTAATCCGTGTTCCATTGCTGCTTTTGTAGCTGTTTCTGCTGCCATTTGAGCGGCAAAAGGAGTTGATTTTTTGCTTCCTTTGAAACCTAATGAACCAGCTGATGACCACGCTAAAGCATTTCCGTGAGTATCAGTGATCATGATGATTGTGTTGTTGAATGTAGAGTGGATATGTGCAATCCCAGCTTCTATATTCTTTTTCACACGGCGTTTACGATTCACTTTTTTTGCTACCATGAAGATTTAACCTCCTTCACTTAAGAATTATTTTTTCTTGCCAGCGATAGCGCGAGCTGGGCCTTTACGAGTACGTGCATTGTTTTTCGTGTTTTGTCCACGAACAGGCAATCCACGACGGTGACGGATTCCACGGTAAGAACCGATTTCCATCAAGCGTTTGATGTTTAAGTTCACTTCACGACGAAGATCCCCTTCAACTTTTAATTTATCTACTTCTGCACGGATAGCATCTGTTTGTTCATTCGTTAATTCACGAACGCGAACATCTTCAGATACGCCAGCATTAGCTAAGATTTGTTTCGCAGTAGTGTTACCAATACCATAGATATAAGTAAGTGAAACTACTACACGTTTATCACGAGGAATATCTACTCCTGCAATACGAGCCATATTTAGTGCACCTCCATTTATCCTTGACGTTGTTTATGTTTTGGATTTGCTGGGCAAATCACCATAACGCGTCCTTTACGACGAATTACTTTACAATGTTCACACATTGGTTTTACTGATGGTCTTACTTTCATGATAATACCTCCTGTAGTTTTACGGAGTACAATTATTTAAAGCGATAAGTAATACGGCCACGGTTTAAATCATATGGAGACAATTCAACCGTCACTTTGTCACCAGGTAGAATACGAATGTAGTGCATACGAATTTTACCTGAAACAGTAGCAAGAACTTGGTGTCCGTTTTCTAGTTCAACTTTAAACATTGCATTCGGCAAAGTTTCGACGACTGTACCTTCGACTTCAATCATATCTTCTTTTGCCACGCACAGTACCTCCTTGTACTTGTTTCGCATTTTCACACGATAAAATGGCGGAAACTGCAGTTCCCACCTCAAAATTCTCAAAATGGATCATCTAGAGGATTCTCTAGAAGTCGGACTGACATATTCTATCATAATTTATTGAACTTGACAAGAGTAACTGCTTAATGCAAGTCGGCTACGGGCAATCGTGCTATTTTTCAATGATTTTTTGGACATCAGTAAATACAGCATCGATTTCACGATCACCATCGATAGTGTGTAGCAAACCTTGTTCTTTATAATAAGCCAAGATTGGTTCACTATTTTTGATGTTGATAGCCAGACGATTTTTAACCGTCTCAGGTTTATCATCTTCTCTTTGATAGAATTCATGCCCACCACAACGATCACATGTGTCTTCAACTTTTGTAGGGTTGAAAATTTTATGGTAAGTTGCTCCACAGTTACGGCAAATGAAGCGGCCTGCTAAACGCTCAACCAAAACTTCTTCACCCACGTGGATATCGATGACAGCATCAATTTGTTTATTTAAATCTTTTAACATTGCATTTAGAGCTTCTGCTTGCTCGATTGTACGAGGAAAGCCATCTAATAAGAAGCCTTTCTCTGTATCGGGTTCTGCTAAACGCTCTTTTACGATTCCATTTGTTACTTCATCAGGAACTAATGCACCTTTATCCATATAAGACTTTGCTTCCAAGCCAAGAGCTGTTTCATTTTTGATAGCTGCACGAAACATATCTCCTGTTGAGATGTGAGGAATCCCATAAGCGTCAATGATTTTTTCAGCTTGTGTTCCTTTACCTGCACCTGGCAGCCCCATTAAAATGAGGTTCATTGCTTTCCCTCCTAATAAATGTGAGAACGTGTGTTGAGGAAAAACCTCAACACGCTTTCTTACTCAATAAAGCCAACATATTTACGTTTCAGCATTAAGCCTTCTAACTGTTTCGCAGTTTCTAAAGCCACACCGATCACGATCAACAGACTTGTACCACCTAACCCGATTGATTGTGGCAGATCCCAAATCATTTGTGCAATGATTGGTAATAACGCCACTAAACCAAGGAATAGTGCTCCGACTGTACTTAATCGCATCAATAAGCTTGAGACATACTCTTCAGTTCCCTTACCAGGGCGTACACTTGGTATATAGCTTCCTTGCTTTTGTAAGTTCTCCGCTAATTTCTCAGGGTTTACTTGAACAAAGGCATAGAAGAATGTAAATGCGACGATCAATACCGTATAAATCGTTGCGCCAGGCACCGTATTATAGTTAAAGATCTCCATCATTATTTTATACCAATTTTCAGATCCGAATCGGCCACTTAACGCTTGTAACACAGCATTTGGTGTCGCAATAAATGAACTTGCAAAGATAACCGGAATTACCCCAGCAGCATTTACTTTCAACGGTAGATAACTACTTGTTGGCGCACCTGCTATACGTTTTGTGTACTGAATCGGGATCTTACGTTCAGCTTGTTGGAAAAATGTTACGAATGTCACGATTGCTAGAACCGCAACTAGTAAGATGGCAACGAAAATTGCAGATCTCCAGATATCGGAAGAATTGATATTTACGAAGTAATCTTCATAAATTTCACGTACACTTTCCGGTAATCTCGAAATGATCCCTGCAAAGATGATCATTGACACACCGTTACCGATACCTTTTTCAGTGATTTGTTCACCCAACCAAGTAACAAACATCGTTCCTGCAGTTAAGATCAAACCGATCGTTACATAAGTAGAGACATTTGGATTGTTGACAAAACCTAATTGAGCGTATTGGTTAAATCCTGCTGTGATACCGACAGATTGGATAAATGCCAATACTAACGTCAAATATCTTGTTGCCTGATTCAACTTTTTACGACCAACTTCACCTTGTTTCGACCATTCCACAAAACGTGGCACGATATCCATTTGTAATAATTGGATAACGATCGAAGCAGTAATGTAAGGCGAAACCCCCATTGAAAAGATCGAGAAGTTTTGCATTGCACTACCACTTACCAAGTTCAACATGTTGAAAAACGGTAAGCTAGATAGGTCTTGTAATGAGCTTGCATTTACGCCGGGAACAGTGATATGTGCCCCTAAACGAAAAACAAAGAGAACAAATACAGTAAAAAGGATTTTCGATCTAATATCTTTGACCTTAAAAGCGTCTTTTAATAGTTTAAGCATTAGATCACCTCAACAGAGCCACCAGCCGCTTCGATTGCTTCTTGTGCTGCTTTTGAGAATTTAGCTGCTTTCACAGTTAACTTTTTGTTCAATTCTCCGTTAGCTAAAACTTTGATTCCAGCTTTTTCGTTTTTCACGATTCCAGCTTCTACTAAAGCAACAGGAGTTACTTCAGCTCCGTCTTCAAAGCGATTCAAGACATCTAAATTAACGACTGCGTAGTCCTTACGGTTAACATTTGTAAATCCACGTTTTGGTAAACGACGGAACAATGGTGTTTGTCCCCCTTCGAATCCTAGACGTACACCACCGCCTGAACGAGCTTTTTGTCCTTTTTGACCACGTCCGGCAGTTTTTCCGTTACCTGAAGAAGTACCACGACCAACACGGTTACGTACTTGGCGTGAACCTTCAGCGGGTTTTAATTCATGAAGTTTCATAGGTTTGGCACCTCCTTAATTGTCCTAGTTCTTATTTTATTTGTTTAATTAAACTTCTTCAACGTCCACTAAGTGAGAAACAGTGTTGATCATGCCTTTGATTGCTTCATTAGCAGGCTTAACCACAGAACTGTTAATCTTTGTAAGACCTAACGCTTTAACAGTATCGCGTTGGTTTTGAGGACGTCCGATAATACTGCGTTTTAAAGTTACTTTTAATTCAGCCATTATGTTTGTCCTCCTTATCCGATTAATTCTTCCACTGATTTGCCGCGTAGAGCTGCAACTTCTTCAGCACGTTTTAATTGTTTCAAACCTTCAACAGTTGCGCGAACAACGTTGATTGGTGTGTTTGAGCCTAAAGATTTAGAAGTGATATCTGCTACCCCTGCTAATTCTAATACGGCACGAACTGGTCCACCAGCAGCAACCCCAGAACCTTCAACAGCAGGTTTCATTAGGATTCTACCACCACTAAAAGCACCGATTACTTCGTGTGGGATTGTTGAACCAACCATAGGTACTTCAACTAAGTTTTTCTTCGCATCTTCAATTGCTTTACGGATCGCTTCAGGTACTTCTTGTGCTTTACCAGTACCAAATCCTACGTGTCCGTTTTTGTCACCGACAACAACTAAAGCAGCAAAACGTAGACGACGTCCACCTTTAACAACTTTTGTTACACGGTTAATTGCAACAACGCGGTCTTCTAATTCCAAATGTTTTGGATCGATATAAACCATGAATGGTATTCCTCCTTCTTCTAAAATTCTAGTCCATTTTCGCGAGCAGCTTCAGCTAAAGCTTGCACACGGCCATGGTAAAGGTATCCACCACGGTCAAAGACTACGACTTTAATGCCTTTTTCAGTTGCGCGTTCAGCAACTAATTTACCGACAGCTTGTGCTGCTTCTGTTTTTGTTCCACCTGAAATTTCTTTATCCAAGGTAGAGGCACTTGCTAGCGTTACACCCGCTACGTCATCAATAAGTTGCGCGTAGATGTTTTTGTTAGAACGAAAAACGTTCAAGCGTGGGCGCTCAGCAGTACCAGAGATAGTGTTACGTACACGACGGTGTCTCTTTTGACGTGTTTTGTTCTTATCTGGTTTTGTAATCACAATTGTCACCTCTTTATTTTTATTTTTTCTACTGTCAGACAGTAGAAATGATCAGTTTTGAAAAAATAGAAGCTGCGGCACAAGTAAACTCTCTCTTAATGAAGAAATACTTCAGCAAAATCCTTTTTTCCTGCTGCTGGCTTCTATGAAATTTTTCGAAACGATTATTTACCAGTTTTACCTTCTTTACGGCGTACGAATTCGCCAACATAACGAATACCTTTACCTTTATAAGGTTCTGGAGGACGAGTACCACGGATGTTCGCAGCTAATTCGCCAACTTCTTCTTTGTTCGCACCCTTCACAATTACTTGTGTGTTAGATGGGACTTCAACAGTCACGCCAGCTGGTGGTGTGATTTCTACTGGATGTGAGTAACCAACGTTCAATACAAGTTTTGTTCCTTGCATTTGCGCACGGTACCCAACCCCGATTAATTCTAATCCTTTTTGGAAACCTTCACTAACACCTACAACCATGTTGTTGAAGTTAGCACGAGTTGTTCCATGGATAGTTTTCATTTCTTTACTGTCATTTGGACGAGTGAATGTCACTTCATTTCCTTCGATATTCATTTTGATATCAGCAGAAAATGTACGAGTCAATTCCCCTTTTGGTCCTTTAACTGTAACGTTGTTTCCATCTTGAGTGATAGTTACACCTTCAGGGATCACAACGATCTTATTTCCAATACGGCTCACTTAAAGACACCTCCTTGTAGATTCTACTTGATTACCATACGTAAGCGATAACTTCGCCGCCGATGTTTTTCTCACGAGCTTCTTTATCAGTGACAACACCTTCAGAAGTCGAAATAATAGCGATACCTAAGCCATTTAAAACTTTTGGCACTTCGCCAGCTTTAACATAAACACGTAAGCCTGGTTTAGAAATACGTTTTAAGTTTGTAATAACACGTTCGCCGCTTTTACCAAATTTTAGGAAAACGCGGATCACGCCTTGCTTGTCATCTTCGATATATTCAACATCACGGACGAAACCTTCACGTTTCAAGATTTCAGCGATGTCACGTTTAATTTTTGATGCAGGAACTTCTAAAGCCTCATGTTTAACCATGTTTGCATTACGGATACGAGTTAGAAAATCTGCAATTGGATCTGTCATGACCATTGAACTTTTACCTCCTTCTTATGCGAATTTACTTTTTTACCAGCTAGCTTTCTTCACGCCGGGAATTTGACCTTTATAGGCAAGTTCGCGGAAGCAAATACGGCAAAGATGGAACTTACGATAAACTGAATGTGGACGTCCGCAACGTTCGCAACGAGTGTAAGCTTGTGTTGAGTGTTTTGCAGGACGTTTGTTTTTAGCAATCATTGATTTTTTAGCCACGTAGTTCGCCTCCTTTAATTATTTTTGGAATGGCATGCCTAATTGTGTCAACAACTCACGAGATTCTTCATCTGTGTTCGCTGTCGTTACAATGACGATGTCCATACCACGTACTTTATCTACTAAATCATAATCTACTTCTGGGAAGATCAATTGTTCTTTAATACCTAAAGTGTAGTTTCCACGACCATCAAAGGCTTTTTTACTTACACCATGGAAGTCACGTACACGTGGTAGAGAAACTGATACTAATTTATCTAAAAATTCGTACATTCTTTCTCCGCGTAAGGTAACTTTTGCTCCAATTGGCATTCCTTCACGTAAACGGAATCCAGCGATTGATTTTTTAGCTTTTGTGATCATTGGTTTTTGTCCAGTGATCAAAGTTAGTTCTTCAACTGCTTTGTCTAAGTTTTTAGCGTTTGATACCGCATCACCAACACCCATGTTGATGACGATCTTTTCAACTTTAGGTGTTTGCATAACAGAGCTATAGTCAAATTTTTCCATCAATGATGGAGTTACTTCTTTAAGATATTTTTCTTTTAGGCGGTTCATTCAGTAAGACCCTCCTTCCTTAAACTTTTTATTTATCTAAAACTTCACCGGTTTTTTTAGAAACACGGACTTTTTTTCCGTCTACTTCTTTGTAGCCAACTCGGCCAGCTACACCAGTAGAGTCGATGACCATCACGTTAGAAACGTGAAGTGGCGCTTCCATCTCAACAATTCCACCTTGAGGAGCAGCTTGAGAAGGTTTTTGGTGTTTTTTGATCATGTTCACACCTTCGACAACCACTTTATCCTGTTTAGGAAACGCTGCTAATACAACGCCTTCTTTGTTTTTGTCTTTACCGGTGATCACTTTAACTTTATCGCCTTTTTTAACAAACATAACTGTTTCGCACCTCCTTTGTTAAGTGTCTCAAGATTATAAAACTTCTGGTGCTAGAGAAACGATCTTCATGAAGTTGTTTTCACGTAGTTCACGTGCAACTGGCCCAAAGATACGTGTTCCACGAGGGCTTTTATCATCACGAATAATCACTGCAGCATTTTCATCAAACTTGATATATGAACCGTCTGCACGACGAGCTCCTGATTTTGTACGAACGATAACGGCTTTAACGACGTCACCTTTTTTGACAACCCCACCTGGCGTTGCTTGTTTAACCGTAGCAACGATCACATCACCGATATTCGCAGTTTTGCGACCAGATCCGCCAAGGACTTTGATCGTCAAAATTTCACGTGCGCCTGAATTATCAGCGATTCTTAAACGACTTTCTGCTTGGATCACGTTGTGTATCCTCCTTTCAGATTTTGCATTCAATCTATATAGGAAAATCTCGTGTTATTAGATAATAACTGCTTCTTCGACTATTTCCAACAAACGGAAACGTTTTGTAGCTGATAATGGACGAGTTTCCATAATTCTCACGATGTCGCCAACTTTTGCTGTGTTGTTTTCATCATGTACTTTGTACTTCTTAGAATAGTTCATACGTTTACCGTAGATAGGGTGGTTTTTCTTTGTTTCGACAGCAACGGTAATTGTTTTATCCATTTTGTCTGATACCACGCGACCTTGATAAACTTTGCGTTGATTTCTTTCTTCAGTCATACGCTTAATGGCCTCCTTCCATAATTACTTAGCTTGTTCACGCAAAACTGTTTTGATGCGTGCAATCGATTTACGTACTTCTTTAATACGTGCAGTGTTTTCTAATTGACCTGTTGCTAATTGGAATCTAAGATTAAACAATTCTTCTTTTAATTGTTTTTCTTGATCAAGCATTTCGGCAGTGGTTAATTCTCTGATTTCTTTAACCTTCATTCGATTCACCACCCATTTCCTCACGTTTTACGATCTTAGTTTTCATTGGTAATTTGTGGGAAGCTAAACGTAATGCTTCACGAGCTACTTCTTCAGAAACGCCTGCAATTTCAAACATGATTTTACCACGTTTTACTGGTGCAACCCATCCTTCAGGAGCCCCTTTACCTTTACCCATACGAACGCCGATCGCTTTAGATGTATATGATTTATGAGGGAAAATTTTGATCCATACTTTCCCGCCACGTTTCATGTAACGAGTCATAGCAATACGAGAAGCTTCGATCTGACGGTTTGTGATCCAGTGTGATTCAACAGCTTGTAAGCCGTATTCACCGAATGCTACTTCTTTTCCGCCTTTTGCTTCACCGCGCATTTTTCCGCGGAATTCACGACGGTGTTTTACACGTTTAGGTACTAACATGTTTATTTCCCTCCTTTCTCAGTGTTTTTTTTAGTTGGAAGAATTTCTCCACGATAGATCCACACTTTAACTCCTAGTTTTCCGTATGTTGTATCTGCTTCTTCCCATGCGTAATCAATATCCGCACGCAAAGTGTGAAGAGGAACTGTTCCTTCTGAGTATCCTTCTGAACGAGCGATATCCGCACCGTTTAGACGTCCAGATACTTGAGTTTTGATCCCTTTAGCGCCAGAACGCATTGAACGTTGGATCGCTTGTTTTTGAGCGCGACGGAATGCAACACGGTTTTCTAATTGACGTGCAATTCCTTCACCTACTAATTTAGCATCTAAATCTGGTTTTTTGATTTCCACGATGTTGATATGGATTCTTTTACCAGTTAATTTGTTTAATTCTTTTCTTAGGTTTTCGACTTCAGATCCGCCTTTACCAATAACCATACCTGGTTTAGCTGTGTGGATTGAAATGTTTACGCGGCCAGTTGCGCGTTCGATTTCAATTGTTGATACAGCAGCATCAGCAAGTCTAGTTGAAATAAATTTACGGATTCTTAAATCTTCGTGTAAGAACTCTGCATACTCTTTTTCAGCAAACCATTTTGCATCCCAGTCGCGGATGATGCCTACACGCATTCCAATTGGATGTACTTTTTGACCCACAGATTATCCCTCCTTATTTTTCTGATACGACTACCGTGATATGACTTGTACGTTTGTTGATTGGTGAAGCTGAACCTTTTGCACGTGGACGGAAACGTTTCATTGTTGGTCCTTCGTTAACAAATGCTTCAGATACTACCAAGTTCTCAACATCTAAGTCAAAGTTGTTTTCTGCATTTGCAATTGCTGACATCAATACTTTCTCGATGATCCCAGCAGATTTGTTTGGTGTGAATTTCAAAATTGAAATTGCATCCGCAACACTTTTACCTCTGATAAGGTCAATTACTAGACGCGCTTTACGAGGTGAAGTGCGAACTGTTTTTGCAGTTGCTTTAGCTGATGTGATTTGTTCTGCCATTTGCTTTTATCCTCCCCTCGAATTAGCGTCTCGTTTTCTTGTCGTCAGCGACATGCCCACGATAAGTTCTAGTTGGTGCGAATTCACCTAATTTGTGTCCTACCATATCTTCTTGGATGTAAACTGGTACGTGTTTACGTCCATCGTATACTGCGATGGTATATCCAACAAAACTTGGGAAAATTGTCGAACGACGAGACCAAGTTTTGATTACTTTTTTCTTTTCGGCCCCTGCTTGAGCTTCAACTTTACTCATTAAATGCTCATCAACGAAAGGCCCTTTCTTTAAACTACGACCCATGGTGAACCTCCTCTCAAAATGTGCGACACATGGTCAAAGTAATTATTTATTTTTACGACGAACGATAAGTTTGTCTGATTTAGCTTTCTTGTTACGAGTTTTGTAACCAAGAGCTGGTTGACCCCAAGGAGAAACTGGAGCTTTACGTCCGATTGGAGCTTTACCTTCACCACCACCGTGTGGGTGATCGTTAGGGTTCATTACGCTACCACGTACAGTTGGGCGTTTACGCATCCAACGAGAGCGGCCAGCTTTACCAATATTGATAAGTTCGTGTTGTTCGTTACCTACAGAACCGATTGTTGCACGGCATGCAGCTAAGATCATGCGAACTTCACCAGAGTTCAAGCGGATCAATACGTATTTGCCTTCTTTACCAAGTACTTGAGCACTTGTACCAGCAGAACGGATCAATTGTCCACCTTTACCAGGTTTCATTTCAATATTGTGGATCACAGTACCAACTGGAATGTTTTCTAAAGGAAGAGCATTTCCGACTTTGATATCTGCTTCAGGACCTGAAACAAGTTTCATTCCAACTTGTAGTCCTTTTGGTGCTAAGATGTAAGCTTTCACTCCATCTTCATAATGTACTAACGCGATGTTAGCTGAACGGTTTGGATCATATTCGATCGTTTGAACAGTAGCAACAACGTTGTCTTTGTTACGTTTGAAATCGATCACGCGGTATTGGCGTTTGTGTCCGCCACCTTGATGACGTACAGTGATGCGGCCGTTGTTATTACGTCCAGCATGGTTTTTCAATGGCTGTAACAATGTTTTTTCAGGTGTTGATGTTGTGATTTCAGCAAAATCAGAACCTGTCATGTTACGACGGCCATTTGTGGTAGGTTTGTACTTTTTAATCGCCACGTTTTCCCCTCCTAATTTAATCAGTTATCGAGTGTTGCTTATTCAGCAGCTTCGAATAATTGGATTTCTTTTGAATCTTCAGTCAATGTAACGATCGCTTTGCGACGTTTTTTTGTATATCCTGCATATTTGCCCATACGTTTGAATTTCGCACGTACGTTCACGATGTTCACGTTTTTGACTTTCACGTCAAAAGCAGCTTCAACCGCTTGTTTTACTAAAGTTTTGTTTGCGCGAGTGTCTACTTCGAAAGTATATTTCTTGTCATCCATGGCAAGCATTGATTTCTCAGTGATCACTGGGCGTTTGATTACGTCTAGTAAGTTCATTATGCAAGCACCTCCTCAATTTGAGTAAGAGCAGTTTGTGTTGCTAAAACTTTTGTATTTGATACAACATCTAGAACGCTAACGTTGTCAGAAGTTACTACAGAAACGTTTGATAAGTTACGTGCAGATAAAGCTGCAAAGTCGTTACCAGGTTCTAGTACAACCAATACTTTAGAGTCAATAGATAATTTAGCAAGAACTTCTTTGAATTCTTTTGTTTTTGGTGCATCAAAGCTTAATCCTTCGATTGCTACCAAGTTGTTTTCTGCAACTTTTTCTGATAATACAGATTTCATTGCTAAACGACGAACTTTTTTAGGAAGTTTGTAGCTGTAAGAACGTGGTGTTGGTCCGAAGACTACGCCACCTCCACGCCATTGCGGTGAACGGATTGATCCTTGACGAGCACGACCAGTTCCTTTTTGACGCCATGGTTTACGGCCACCGCCTCGAACAGCGCTACGGTTTTTAACCGCATGTGTTCCTTGTCTTAATGATGCGCGTTGCATAACGATTGCGTCGTAAACAACACTTTCATTTGGTTCAATTCCGAAGATTTCTTCGTTAAGAGTGATTTCACCGTTTTGGCTTCCATCTTGTTTGAATAATGCTACATTCGGCATTCCTTAGTTCCTCCTTTCTTCCTACTATTATTTAGCTTTCACAGCTGATTTGATAGTGATTAATGATTTTTTCGCTCCAGGAACGTTACCTTTGATCAAGATTACGTTTCTTTCAGCATCTACACGTACAACTTCCAAGTTTTGGATAGTTACGCGGTTGCCACCCATACGGCCAGCAAGACGTTTGTTTTTGAATACACGGTTAGGTGCAACTGGACCCATTGACCCAGGACGACGATGGTAGCGAGAACCGTGAGCCATTGGTCCGCGGCTTTGGCCGTGACGTTTGATAACCCCTTGGAATCCTTTACCTTTCGTAGTACCTGTTACATCAATAATGTCTCCTGCTTGGAAAACATCAACTGTAATTTCTTTTCCTACTTCATATTCTCCTAGCTCAACATTTTTGAATTCACGAATGAAGCGCTTAGGAGCCGTGTTTGCTTTTGCAACATGACCTTTCGCAGGTTTGTTTGATAAAACTTCACGTTTGTCTTGGTAACCAACTTGAATAGCTTCGTAGCCATCAGTTTCCATTGTTTTTACTTGTAGTACTACGTTTGGCGTAGCTTCTACAACAGTAACTGGAATTAATTCGCCAGATTCAGTGAAGATTTGTGTCATTCCCACTTTTTTCCCTAAGATTCCTTTGGTCATGAGTACACCTCCATTATTATTAGTTTAGTTTTTATAGTTTGATTTCGATGTTAACACCTGATGGTAAGTCAAGCTTCATTAAAGCATCAACTGTTTTTGGTGTTGGGTTCACAATGTCGATAAGACGTTTGTGTGTACGCATTTCGAATTGTTCGCGTGAATCTTTGTATTTGTGAGTCGCACGAATAACTGTGTAAAGACTGCGTTCAGTTGGTAATGGAATTGGACCAGAAACGCCAGCTCCAGTTCTTTTTGCAGTTTCCACGATTTTATCCGCTGATTGATCTAAAATACGGTGTTCATACGCTTTTAAACGGATACGAATTTTTTGTTTTGCCATCTTGTTCCCTCCTTCGCCTATTTTGAAAAGTAGACATAGCTCCACGAAAATTTCCGTCACGCTCGTTCGTGGCAAAGCGTCCGGGCGTGTCGCAACCTCTCGTTTCTTAGCCGACAAAATCATTTTGATTTCGTCTGTGCCATTCACCTAAGGTAAACGCACCTTTGTCATTATAATATATCTAAATTCACAACGCAAGGTTTTTTTGCTGTAAAAAACAATTTATTTTCATAAATTTTCATTCAATTAAAAAAAGAGAAATCCTCCTCTTTTTTATAGAAGGATTTGTGGTTTTTCCTTCCAATTTCCATTCTCCTATTTAGAGGAAAAAGGCAATTCACTACATATTAAGAATATTTTTGGATATTCCTCTCTTTCATAGCCTCTCCTCTAATCAATTGTTTGCTGAAATAAAAAAAGTTCGAGGCAAAGGATCAAGATCCTTACCTCGAACTTCAACGTCCGAATAAATGTTACTTTGTTAGGCTTAAAATGAATTAAGCTTTGATTTCTGTAACGACACCGGCACCAACTGTACGTCCGCCTTCACGGATTGAGAATTTAGTACCGTTTTCGATAGCGATTGGGTGGATTAATTCAACTTCCATTGTTACGTTGTCGCCAGGCATAACCATTTCAGTTCCTTCTGGTAATTCAACAACACCAGTTACGTCAGTCGTACGGAAGTAGAATTGTGGACGGTAGTTAGTGAAGAATGGAGTGTGACGTCCACCTTCTTCTTTAGTCAACACGTATACTTCTGCAGAGAATTTTGTATGAGGTGTGATTGTACCTGGTTTAGCTAAAACTTGACCACGTTGGATGTCTTCACGTGAAACACCACGTAATAACGCACCAATGTTATCGCCTGCTTCAGCGTAGTCTAATAATTTACGGAACATTTCAACACCAGTTACAGTTGTTTGAGCTGTTTCTTCTGCGATACCAACGATATCGATAACGTCACCAACACGAACTTGTCCACGTTCAACACGTCCTGTAGCAACAGTACCACGACCAGTGATTGAGAATACGTCCTCAACTGGCATCATGAATGGTTTGTCGTTATCACGTTCTGGAGTTGGGATATATTCGTCAACTGCAGCCATCAATTCAAGAATTTTTTCTTCGTATGAAGCGTCGCCTTCTAAAGCTCTTAAAGCTGAACCAGCGATTACAGGAACATCGTCACCAGGGAATTCGTATTCTGTTAATAGGTCACGAACTTCCATTTCAACTAATTCAAGTAATTCTTCGTCATCAACCATATCTACTTTGTTCAAGAATACAACGATGTATGGTACACCAACTTGACGAGATAATAGGATGTGTTCACGAGTTTGAGGCATAGGGCCGTCAGCAGCAGAAACAACTAAGATTGCTCCGTCCATTTGAGCAGCACCAGTGATCATGTTTTTAACGTAGTCCGCGTGTCCTGGGCAGTCAACGTGAGCATAGTGACGTGCGTCAGTTTCGTACTCAACGTGAGCTGTTGAGATAGTGATTCCGCGTTCGCGTTCTTCAGGAGCACCATCGATTTGATCGTAAGCCATTGCTTGGCCGCCGTTTTTCTTAGATAGTACAGTTGTGATTGCAGCTGTTAAAGTTGTTTTACCATGGTCAACGTGTCCGATAGTACCAATGTTAACGTGTGGTTTCGAACGGTCAAATTTTTCTTTTGCCATTTTAAAATATCCTCCCTAAAATTACAGTTTAATTTTTATTTGTCTGATAGGTATGTGATAGACAAAATTGCCGATCACATGCCCGTATCATCAAAAGTTATTTTACACGAAACTGCATAAAAAATACAGTCTCTAGATAAATCTCTTCACGAGACTACCTTGCTTTAAGAAATTATTCAGCTTTTCCGCCGTTTTTCTTAATGATTTCTTCTTGAACAGATTTCGGTACGTCTTCGTAGTGGTCAAATACCATCATGAATGTACCACGACCTTGAGTTGCTGAACGCAATGTAGTCGCGTATCCGAACATTTCTGCCAATGGAACGATTGCATTAACGATTTGTGAATTACCGTGTGCTTCCATTCCTTCGACACGTCCGCGTCGGCTTGTTACGTGTCCCATGATATCACCTAAGTAATCTTCTGGTACAGTAATCGTAACTTTCATCATTGGTTCAAGGATCACAGGACGTGCGTGTTTTGCAGCAGCTCTTAGAGCCATTGATGCAGCAACACGGAACGCTGTTTCATTTGAATCGACGTCATGGTATGAACCATCGTAAAGTTTTGCTTTGATATCCACTAATGGGTATCCAGCAAGAACACCGTTATTCATTGATTCTTCTAATCCTTTTTCAACTGCTGGGATGTATTCACGTGGAACCACACCACCAACGATTGCGTTTTCGAATTCGAAGCCTTTTCCTTCTTCGTTTGGTGTAAATTCAACCCATACGTGACCGTATTGACCTTTACCACCAGACTGACGTACAAATTTACCTTCCGCTTTTGTTGCTTCACGGAATGTTTCGCGGTAAGAAACTTGAGGCGCACCAACGTTTGCTTCAACTTTAAATTCGCGTTTCATACGGTCTACTAATACGTCCAAGTGCAACTCACCCATACCTGAGATAACTGTTTCACCTGTTTCAACGTTTGTTTCAACACGGAATGAAGGATCTTCTTCTGCAAGTTTTTGCAACGCAACACCCATTTTATCTTGGTCAGCTTTTGATTTAGGCTCAACAGCGACTTGGATAACTGGTTCTGGGAATTCGATTGATTCAAGGATAACTGGTGCATCTAATGCACACAATGTGTCCCCTGTTGTTGTATCTTTCAATCCAACAGCAGCGGCGATATCACCTGAATACACTTTGTCGATTTCTTGACGTGTGTTTGCGTGCATTTGTAGGATACGACCGATACGCTCTTTTTTGCCTTTTGATGCGTTCAATACGTATGAACCACTTTCAAGGACACCAGAGTAGACACGGAAGAAAGTTAGACGACCTACGAATGGGTCAGTCATTACTTTAAATGCTAATGAAGCAAAAGGAGCTTCGTCATCTGCAGGACGAGTTGTTTCTTCGTCTGTTTTTGAGTCAATACCTTTGATTGCTTCAATATCAAGTGGTGATGGCAAGTAATCAAGAACAGCATCCAACATCAATTGGACCCCTTTATTCTTGAATGCTGAACCAGCTAACACAGGGAAGAACTCAACGTTGATTGTTGCACGACGGATACCGGCAATCAATTCTTCTTGAGTGATTTCTTCACCTTCAAGATATTTCATCATTAGTTCTTCGTCTGTTTCAGCAACAGCTTCGACTAATTTTTCACGCCATTCTTGTGCTTGTTCTGCATATTCTTCAGGAATTTCAGTTTCTTGGATGTCTGTGCCTAGATCGTTTGTGTAGATCTCTGCTTTCATCGTTACCAAGTCAATGATACCTGTGAAGTTATCTTCAGAACCGATTGGCAATTGGATTGGATGCGCGTTCGCTTGTAAACGATCGTGCAATGATTTTACTGAGTATAAGAAGTCTGCACCGATTTTATCCATTTTGTTACAGAATACGATACGAGGTACTCGGTACTCAGTTGCTTGACGCCAAACAGTTTCAGTTTGAGGTTCAACACCTGATTGTGCATCAAGTACAGTTACAGCACCATCCAATACACGTAGAGAACGTTGAACTTCGATTGTGAAGTCTACGTGTCCTGGTGTATCGATGATATTTACGCGGTAACCTTTCCACTGCGCAGTAGTGGCAGCAGATGTAATCGTGATACCACGTTCTTGTTCTTGTTCCATCCAGTCCATCTGTGAAGCTCCTTCGTGAGTTTCACCGATTTTATGGATTTTACCAGTATAGTACAAGATACGCTCTGTTGTTGTAGTTTTACCTGCATCAACGTGAGCCATGATACCAATATTACGAGTTTTTTCTAGCGAAAATTCTCTTGCCATTTTCTTACTCCTCTCTTTGTTTAAATCGATTGTAAATTGACTTTCTGCTGTGGGATTAGCCGACAGACAGAGAGGATCTTACCAACGATAATGAGCAAATGCGCGGTTCGCGTCTGCCATTTTGTGTGTGTCTTCGCGTTTTTTAACAGAAGCTCCAGTATTGTTTGCAGCGTCCATGATTTCTTTCGCTAAGCGTTCTTCCATTGTGTGTTCACCGCGCAAGCGAGCGTAGTTAACTACCCAACGTAGCGCTAAAGTCGTGCGACGTTCAGGGCGAACTTCAACTGGTACTTGATAGTTTGAACCCCCAACACGACGTGCTTTAACTTCAAGAACAGGCATAACATTGTTCATTGCTTGTTCAAACACTTCTAATGGATCGTTACCTGTAGATTCTTTGATCAAATCAAAGGCATTATAGATAATATTAGCAGCAACACCGCGTTTTCCGTCAACCATTACACGGTTGATCAAGCGAGTTACTAATTTTGAGTTATAAATAGGATCTGGTAAAACATCACGTTTTGCAACAGGACCTTTACGTGGCATCCGTAACTCCTCCTTCCGAAATATTCTTCATAGTTGATCGAACGACTATTATATAGTAGGTTCGATTTTCATTTGTAGTAAATAATTAAAATTAAGCTTTAGGTCTTTTCGTACCGTATTTAGAACGGCTTTGTTTACGGTCGTTCACACCAGCAGTATCTAGTGCACCACGAACGATATGATAACGTACCCCTGGTAAGTCTTTTACACGTCCACCGCGTAATAGTACCACGCTATGCTCTTGTAAATTGTGACCAATCCCTGGGATATAAGCAGTAACTTCAATTAAGTTTGACAAACGAACACGAGCATATTTACGTAAAGCTGAGTTCGGTTTTTTAGGTGTCATTGTTCCCACACGTGTAGCTACCCCACGTTTTTGAGGAGAGTTCACGTTTGTTTGAGTTTTCTTAAAGCTGTTATATCCTTTGTTCAAAGCAGGTGAATTAGATTTTTCCACCTTTGATTTACGAGGTTTACGTACTAATTGGTTAATTGTAGGCATTCCTAGTTCCTCCTTCCCACGATTCACATCTAGTTCCACACATCCAGGTGGTTCTTTTTTTGCGATAAAAAATAAATGCAGTTATGCATCTTTATCAAATATGCTTTGATAAACAGTCAGCACGTCTCTTAACAGAGACCTGTAGATAAAGCACCTTGGTTAGAATATCACGGATAAAAAAGAATGTCAACCAAACATATACATTTTTTTCTATCCTATAAAAATTGTGTTATGCTCTCTATCTTTTTCGATTAAATCAAGCTAAAATAGCAGTTAAAGAGCTATAAAAATGCTGGAGGGATAGAAATGAACTTAAAGCAATTAGTAGGCATTAAAGCTGCAGAATTTGTTGAAGATGGCATGATCGTTGGACTTGGAACTGGTTCTACTGCCTATTATATGGTAGAAGAAATTGGCCGACGCATGCGCGAAGAAGGATTGAAAATCACTGGTGTCACTACTTCTAGCGGTACAAAAGCACAAGCAGAAAGCTTAGGTATCCCTTTGAAAAGTATTGATGAAGTCCCAGTCGTCGATTTAACGATCGATGGTGCCGATGAAATCAGTGCCGATTTTCAGGGGATCAAAGGTGGCGGTGCTGCTCTTTTATTTGAAAAGATCGTTGCATCTTATTCAAAACAAACGATCTGGATCGTCGATGGATCAAAAATGGTGGATCAACTTGGGCGCTTTCCACTCCCTGTCGAAGTCATCCCCTATGGTTCTCAACAACTGATGCGTCTTTTTAAAGAAAAAAACTATCAGCCTGTATTACGTCAAACAGAAACTGGTGAGACCGTCGTAACAGATAGTGGGCACTATATTATTGACCTTCATTTAGAACGAATCGAAGATCCCGAAAAATTAGCGACTTATTTGGATCAATTAGTCGGTGTCGTCGAACACGGCTTGTTTTTAAATATGGTTTCAAAGGTTGTCGTTGCCTCTGAAAATGGCGTGTCTGTACTCGATACTCCCTTTCAAAAATAATGCGAAAGAGATTCGTTGAAAATGCCTAAAAAAACTATCTTTTTCAGTTACTTTATGCTACATTTTTACTTGTCTCAAACACTTAGAAAACTTTGCTAGAAAGGAATCACCATGAAGATTATCGGTTATGCACGTACAACTATTAATGATGTCGATTCGACGGCTCAAATGCAAAAACTCTCTGATTTTGGTTGTCACGAAATTTTTCACGAAACGTATGGTCAAAAAGACAGTTTATCTGACGCCATTTGTTTAGAAAAAGTCATCGAAAAAATGGAGCAAGGCGATACATTAGTGATTTGCCAGCTTCATCATCTAGGAAAATCGACAAGACAACTAACAGAATTCACGAAATTATTTAAAGACCGTGGGTTACATCTAGTCAGCATCACAGAAAAAATCGATACTCGCGAACCTATGGGGACGGTCTACTTCCAATTGATGGAAGGATTAGCTGAGATGGAGTGTGCATTGATCAAAGAACGCACGCTGATTGGATTAGATGAAGCACGCAAAAAAGGAAAAATCGGCGGACGACCAAAAATCGATGCCAAAACAATCAAAAAAATTCGTCGTCTCTACTATGAAAAGAAAGAAACGATCCAATTTATTTCTTCAAAATGTGGCGTTTCAGTCGGCACTTGCTACAAATATATCAACCTACCTGAAAAAGAGCTTCAGCAATTATTCAATTAATTAGCAAGTACAAACCCGTTGATTTCAATAATTGATCGAAAGAACCCACACTAAACAAACAGAAATTATTTTACTTAATAGATAAAAAGGTTGTCAAACAAGTTTTTTGAGTGAAAGCTCTGTAATAACGCTTGTTTACAGCCTTTTTTTTAGTTCGTCTGTGGTCTTTTAAACAAACAGCTTTCATTTTACAATGGAAATCTTATGAAAAACATTGTACAATAAGGCAGAACTGAAATTTTCAGAAATAACACTTATTTTAAAGGAGAGTTAAACATGCCAAAATTAGTTTTTTCTCGTCACGGTCTTAGCGAATGGAATGCATTGAACCAATTTACTGGTTGGGCAGATGTAAACCTAGCACCAGAAGGAATCGAAGAAGCAAAAGAAGGCGGACGTAAAATCAAAGAAGCTGGAATCGAATTTGATGTTGCTTATACTTCTGTATTAACTCGTGCCATCAAAACTTGTAACTTGATTTTAGAATACTCAGATCAACTTTGGGTACCACAAATCAAATCATGGCGCTTGAACGAACGTCATTATGGTAAATTACAAGGATTAAATAAAAAAGAAACAGCAGAAAAATATGGTGACGAACAAGTTCACATCTGGCGTCGTTCATACGACACTCTTCCTCCATTAATGGAAGCAACTGATGAAGGTTCAGCAGCAAACGATCGTCGTTATGCAATGTTAGACAAACGCGACGTACCTGGTGGAGAAAACTTGAAAGTTACTTTAGAACGCGCATTGCCATTCTGGCAAGACGAAATTGCACCAGCTTTGTTAGACAACAAAACTGTCTTAGTTGCTGCACATGGTAACTCTTTGCGTGCATTAGCAAAACACATCGAAGGAATCTCTGATGAAGACATCATGGATCTTGAAATCCCAACAGGTCAACCACTTGTTTATGAATTAAACGACGACTTGACTGTCATCAAAAAATACTACTTATAATAGATATTCTATTGTAAGTATGACAGCCTCCTCACCTCCTATTATTGTAAGAGATGAAGGGGCTGTTTTTTTTAGACATTGGATAAACTGTAGTCTTAGCTCTTTAATGCTCAGAGTATCAATGTTACTAGGTAAAGAATCTTATTCTTCATATACAAGTAATGACTAAAAAATAATATAGACACTACCCACATTATTCCCCAAGCGATAGTGTCCACTTTCTTTAATGTTTTATTGTTAATACTCATCTAACTAAACGAATAAATAGTAAGATTGACATCTAAACTTATATACTACTTAATGTGAAATTGTCTATTCAATAAAGTAGATGAAGATGATTATGTAAAAAATATGCTCATACTTTTAAATAAGAACTACATCTCAATTGTAATAATTCCTAACTCAATCCCACGTACTACAGCTGTAACGGTAGAGTGAACATTTAACTTGTTGAAAATGTGTTGCATATGAGTTGAAACCGTCCGTCGACTACTATAAATAATTTCAGCAATTTCTTGTTGGCTCTTACCTTGAGCTACCAACTGCAAAATTTTTTTTTCCGTTTTTGTTAAACTTACATATATTTTTTCATATTCTGGAAAAATAGTATCTCCCCCATTTACTAGATGAATCTTCGTCACGAGATCTTCCACTGAACTTGTTTTATTGACAAATGCTTTTGCCCCCATGTTTATTGCTTCTTCATAATTTCTTATCAATGTGCTACCTGAAAGAAACATTAGTTTTGTTTCTGGAAACAACTTGAGTATTTTTTCCCCTTCTTCTAATCCATTTTTCTCACCTAACCGAATATCCATCAACACAATATCTGGTTTTTCTTGCTTGACTACTTCAAGACAATCTTTACGGTGATTACATGTAACAAAGTGATCAAAATACTTCCTTAAATATAATTCAAGGCTTTGTAAAAAAAGTTCATGGTCATCAAATAAGATAATTTTCATTACTATCTGTCATCCCTTTCGATTTAAATCGATGAAATACTCCGATAATTCTAAATAAAAACACAGTGCTATTTCTAAAGAGCATTGGTAATTTATATAAGGTGTGGAGAATAGCTAAGAAGATAAGCCAATAAATTCCCTTGAAAACTTTTTCTCAAGTTTCCTCTGTTGATTCAGTGACTATATTTATACCAAACTGTATCTCCCTGATAGTTCTCTATTACACAATAATTGAACACAAAAGCTTACAAAAAAACTCTCTATTTTTATTATATTTCATGCCTACTCGTTTTTAAATAGGTAAAACGAGAAATAAAATAACTCACATTGCTTATTTTAAAAAGCATTTTTTTATTCTACAATTAATGTTGTCAAGAGATAGAACAACTCAGCATTTTAAAATAGTGGATACTTTTACATACAAGAAATGCATACTTTGATACAAAAAACACTATTATAAAATAAATAATTTTTTTGGAAAGAAGGAATAATTGATCATGAAAAAAATGTTAAAGAAGTATTTTATTGCTAATTTGGGACTACTCTGTATTTTATCCGTCATATTCCCCTCAACCTTAACCGCTTATGCTTCCGAGCTTCCAGAAGAACAAAAAGCTACTGTAACACGTGTTTCAAATGATACGTGGCTAGCGTTTGAACAAGAGTTCAATCAAATGATTCAATCAAAAAAACAATTAACCGGAAATACTTCACTTTCTGAAGAAGAAGCATTTTACTTAATAAACAAATACGATGGGGCGCAATCAACTGTCTATATTTCAGGCAGAGCTTCCTACTCAGAAATGTTTAAAACAGGGGGTTATAATGCTTTTGCTTCTTCAAAATCTTCCATGGCTAATCTTCGCGACGACTATGGAACCTGTGCAACGTTACTACAATCTGTAGGGGTTCTCGGAGGAGCAATGGCTGGAGGACCAGCAGGCGCATTACTTGGATTAATTGGCTCTACAATATTAGGTACTCGCTTTAGAGATGCAAATTCTGATATGAAGAAATGGATCAATGTTGGATCATCAAAAGGTGGCTGTCGCATCACAGCTACAGATGAGTTCCCTATTGCAAGTTTGAATACACTAACACAAAGTCCAATTCAAAAGCTATGATCTTAGGAAAGATTTTAATAGTGGTAGTCTATCTCTTCTCGCTATACAGCTATTACTATTACAAGATCAAGAAAGGTAAGGAGACAAAATTAAGTAGAATCGGATTAGTTCTGTATACCTTGTTTGTTATGATTTGTCTTTGTATACTTTAAATTTCCTTTTTTAGGTTATGAATCAATCAGTAATCCATTCTGAATAACTCGAAAGATCCATAATATTAGACATTTTACTGATAGCCCAGCCTAGCTATTCTTTCTAAGCTGGGCTATTTATTAGCTCATAAATAGCGAGAGGACAAATAGATTATATAAGCTATGTAACATAATAGCAGGTAATATATTGTTGGTTTTCACGTATAGATATGTTGTAGCTAAAGTCAAAAATAGAATTTGGACCATTGCTAATAAATTTCCGCCATATGTAAAGCTATGCCCATAGAAAAACAATCCTGTTGAAACCAACCCATACACTATTTTTAACCAATTAGAATCAGTTATACTCAAAAATAGGTAACGGTAAACTATTCACTTATTAGGGCAATCACTATGACAGAAAATAGAACAACACTATCGTAATTTTGTGAGACTACTTCAAAACTACCAAATACAAGTACCATATATATAAAATTCATCACTAACAAAAGTAGCAAAGTGAATCCTACTTGTTTCATCATTGACATATTCAGACCTTGTAATGCTCGATTTAATTCGGACATGCAAAGTAAGTAAGTAAATAAATAAAATCATTATCAGATTTAGAATCAATTGGTTATTTTCTAATAATATGAGAATGGTCTTACTTCTTATTATTCCGAAGTTTGTTATACAAAAAATGGTTATCCAGACAGTTAGAATGATACTTTTATTTAGAGTTAACCGAATGTGATCTACCTTCATCTTGACCACCAATTAATCGAACGATGAGTCATCTTGTCCCCCTTCTCACCGTCTCCTGAAAAAGCAAGCAGTAATCGCATAGATAGTTAAAACACTGTCATTCTCTTTCTTATCGCATTCCTAACATATAATGCTTATATTTATTAAACAAACAATATCTTCTTATATCTCCCCTCCAATTTATCAACTTACTATGTAAAAGTACTGTTTGTTGTTTTCATCCTACTTTTCTCAATTATCTAAAAACATTAAGTATTACTTATTTTCATTATACCCCTTCCTTTTTTTGTATAGCAAGGTGCAGAGAAAGAAACCTATTAGTAAAATCTTGTACAGATAACATTTGTATTTTTTATCTACTAGTAACCTACAGTAACACTTACGCAAAAAGCGTAAAAGCCAAAATAGTTCCCTATTATGACTTTTACGTTTAATCAAATTCTTTCATTACAATTACTACCCTTGAATCGCCGTTTCCAATCCTACTTCAATCATGTCATTGAATGTTGTCTGACGTTCGCTGGCAGTTGTTTCTTCACCGGTGATCAGATGGTCACTGACCGTCATGATCGCTAATGTTTGCACTTGGTATTTTGCACCTAGATAATACAACGCAGCAGCTTCCATTTCCACGCCCATCACACCAAGTTCTGCTAACTTGAATGTCTCTGTCAAATCGTCTTTGTAGAAAGAATCTTCTGATAGTACATTGCCAACGTGTGTAGTAAAACCTTTTTCTTTCGCTACTTCGTATGCTTTCAACAACAAGTCAAAATCACAGATTGGTGGAAAATGGAACGCGTTGAAATTCTTTTCGATCATAGAAGAACTTGTCGCGGCTCCTTGTGCTAAGACCAAGTCACGAACGTGTACGTCTTTTGACAAGGCACCGCATGTGCCAACACGAATCAATTTTTTTACGTCATAGGAATTGACCAACTCATGCGCATAGATCATCGCTGAGGGCATACCCATTCCTGTTCCTTGAACAGAGACTCTTTCCCCTTTATACGTTCCAGTATAACCAAGCATACCGCGTACTTGGTTATAGCAAACGGGATTCTCTAAAAAAGTTTCTGCAATATACTTCGCTCTTAGTGGATCGCCAGGAAGTAAAATCTTGTCTGCGATTTCTCCTGGTTTTGCTTCAATATGAACACTCATTTCCGGACCTCTCAATCAATTTTTTATAGTAAAGAAAGTGTTTCTTTGATCAATGATTTAAATGTTTGTTTGACTCTCTCAGTTGTTTCAACGACTTCTTCGTGATTCAAGTTTGCTTGCATACCAGCAGCCAAGTTAGTGATACAAGAAATCCCTAAGACCTTCAATCCGCTATGAGCTGCAACAATGACTTCTGGTACAGTCGACATGCCCACTGCATCTGCACCCATCACGCGAGACATGCGAATCTCAGCTGGTGTTTCGTACGTTGGACCGGAATAGCCCATATACACGCCTTCTTTTAATTCTACGTCCAATGATGTCGCTGCTGCTTTTGCCATTTCGCGATACGCTTTTGTATAAGCTTCACTCATATCAGGGAAACGAGGCCCCATTTCTTCGTCATTAGGCCCAATCAATGGATTTTGACCTGTAAAGTTGATATGATCCGTGATCAGCATCAAATCACCTGGTGCAAATGATTCATTCACGCCACCACACGCATTGGTCACAACAACTGAATGCGCGCCTAGCGCAGCCATCACTCGCACAGGATAAGTGACTGTTTGCATCGAATGACCTTCATAAAAATGGAAACGTCCTTGCATCGCCAATACTTTTTTGCCTGAAAGTGTTCCGTAAACAAGTTGACCTGCATGTCCAACGACTGTCGAAGTTGGAAAGAACGGAATCTTATCATAAGGAATCACGATTGCTTCTTCGATCTCCTCTGCTAATTCACCTAAACCTGAACCTAAGATCATGCCAAAATCGATCGTTCCGACACCTTTGCTTTTGATAAACGCAGTCGTCTCTTGTAACATCTCATTTAATTTCATTGTTTTTCTCCTATATATAAAATTTTGATTATTCTATCTTACATAATAAAGCCAATGATGATTCATTGATGGATGATGCACGTCGTTATTTCAATAGTTTTAAAAAACTTTCGCCATTTTCAGTTGCTGCTACGTTAAAGTTTTCGGCAATCGTTGCAGAGATATCCGCATAATAACCTTGTGGTAAACTACCTTGCCCACTCATTTGTTTACTATAAGCAAGTAATGGCACGTATTCGCGAGTATGGTCAGTACCAGTGAAAGTTGGATCATTCCCATGGTCAGCGGTGATTAATAATAGATCATCGTCAGCCATTGCATCTAATAATTCTGGAATACGCAAATCAAAATCTTCGATAGCACGCGCATAACCAACCACATCGCGACGATGACCGTATAACGCATCAAAATCGACTAAGTTTGTAAAACTCAACCCAGTGAAGTCTTGTTTCATCACATTCAATAATTGATCTACACCGTCCATATTGCTCTTTGTACGAACAGAATCGGTGATGCCTTGGCCATTGAAAATATCATTGATCTTACCGACTGCAATAACATCTTTGCCGGCTTCTTTCAATGAGTCTAAAACCGTATGTCCAAATGGATCTAATGCGTAATCGTGACGGTTGCTTGTTCGCGTAAAGTTACCTGGCTCACCAAGATATGGACGGGCAATGATCCGACCGATCATATAAGGATCATCTTTTGTAATTTCACGAACATATTCGCAAATCCGATAAAGTTCTTCTAAAGGAATAATTTCTTCATGTGCAGCAATTTGTAACACTGGATCAGCTGACGTATAAACGATCAAGTCGCCGGTGTTCATTTGATGTTCACCAAAGTCGTCAATGACTGCTGTTCCGCTATAAGGTTCGTTACAAACAATTTTACGTCCAGAGAATTCTTCGATTTTCTTCAATAATTCATCCGGGAAGCCGTTTGGAAAAACACGAAATGGTGTTTTGATATTCAAGCCCATGATTTCCCAATGTCCTGTCATTGTATCTTTGCCGACAGAAACTTCTTCCAATTTGGTCGCATACCCTTGATGATCTTGCACTGCTTCGACCCCTTCTAAAGGACGAATCGTTCCTAATCCAAGTTGCTCCAAATTCGGTACCGTCAACCCAGCTTCTTTAGCAATATGACCTAATGTATCCGAACCTTTATCTCCGAATTTTTCAGCATCAGGTGCTTCTCCGATTCCGACTGAATCCATGACGATCAAATGTACGCGTTTAAACATGAGTATTCCTTCTTTCTATTTATTTTCTTTATAAAGTAAAAAGGGCGAGCCGAAAAAAACTTCCCGTAACCCGCCCTTTTTAATCACTAAACGATTATTTGGATTTTATATAATTCTTACCGTTGGCTTTTGGTCCAGATGCTTTACCTAAGAACGCCACTAAAACGATAATCGTTAATAGATAAGGCGCAATTTGTAGTAAAACTGGTGGAATTGAAGAAATCACTGGTAATTGCGCGCCGATGATACTCAAACTTTGTGCAAAACCAAAGAATAAGGATGCACCCATCGCACCTAGTGGATTCCACTTACCAAAAATCATTGCAGCCATTGAGATGAACCCTTGACCGACAATCGTTCCTGCTGAAAAGTTCCCAGAGATCGATTGAGCGAACACAGCTCCACCCATGCCTCCAAGAAGACCAGAAATCAAGACACCTGAATAGCGCATTGCATATACATTGATCCCTAGTGTATCTGCAGCTTGAGGATTTTCCCCAACAGAACGTAAACGTAAACCAAATTTAGTTTTGAAGATGACGAACCATGCGATAACAGCAATTAAAATCGCACAATACGCTGGTAAAAATGTATTTCTAAAGAAAATTTGACCAATCACTGGAATCTCAGATAATCCAGGAAATGAAAAGTAACCTAAGTTTTGTGAGATATTGTCTGTTTGTCCTTTACCATACCATGCTTTGATCAAAAATACACCTAAAGCAGGTGCCATCAAATTGATGACCGTTCCGCTGATGATATGGTCTGCTCGCAAGCTGATTGTTGCGACTGCATGGATCAAGGAAAAGAGAACACCAACTACGCCACCGACTAAAATAGCAATCCAAGGAGTCATTGAGCCTAATGTGTCACTCATCGTCAAGTTGAAGACGACCGCACTAAACGCCCCCATCACCATGATGCCTTCTAACCCAACGTTGACGATCCCGCTTCGTTCAGAAAACGTTCCGCCTAAGGAGGTTAAAATCAACGGTGTTGAATAAACAAGTGTTGATGTAAGGATCAAGGAAATCAGTTCTACTGTTGACATTACAGCTCTCCTCCTTCTTGATTTTGTTGATTTGGTTTCGTTTCAATCGTTGCGACGATTTCCTCTTGTTTTTTCCCTTGGAAGAATTTCGCCATAAGGAAACGAATCAAGAAGTTGATCCCCACGAAGAAGATGATCAAGGCAATCGATACATTGACGATTTCAAATGGTACTCCAGCACCAGTCTGCATTCCTAATCCACCGATTTTTAGGACACTGAATAATAGCGCAGATAACAAAATCCCAATCGCAGAACCAGAACCTAATAATGACACGGCCATACCATCAAACCCGATGGATAATGAGGTTGTCTGTACGAAGAAGTTTTGATATGTTCCTAGTCCTTCGACCACACCACCTAGTCCGGCTAATCCACCAGAGATAACCATAGATAAGACAATTGTTCGTTTACTACTCATTCCCGCATATTCAGAGGCATATGGATTCAATCCAACAGAACGGATCTCAAAGCCTAAGGTTGTTTTCTTCATGACGATCCATACAACCACTAACGCAATCAGCGCCAAGAAGAGTCCGCCATTCACACGAGAGCCTCCAAACATCTGGGTCAGCCAAGGAATACGTAAAGATGCATTCTCACTGATCATATTTGAAGAGTCTAAACTTGAACGATAAGATTCAGGCATTATTTCATGAAGTGTATACGTACTTAAATAGAGCAAAATATAATTCATCATGATCGTTACGATAACTTCACTTGTTCCAAAGAACGCACGTAACAATCCTGGAATAGCTGCGGCCATTGCCCCAGCAAGTGCACCTAAAATCACGCACATTGGCAAGAGAATGATTTTTGGTAGATCTGGAAAAGCTAACGCGGTCCAAATGCTTATGATCCAGCCACACAGTGCTTGTCCAGAAAGCCCGATATTAAAGAATCCGGCTGAATTTGCAACAGAAAAACCTAAGGCTGTAAAAATCAAAGGTGTTGCTTGTCTTAATGTTTCACCGATACTTCGTTGTGAACCTAACGAAGCATTCAACATGGAAGAATATCCTTGGATTGGATGGTAACCAAAGGCAACCATCAAAATAGCACCTAGAATCAACCCTAAAATAACCGAAAATATAGGCACTAGCAGATTACGGAACCTTTCGCTACGATCATTCATGTGTGTCACCAACCTTTTCTAACTCTCTACGTGCTTCTTCTAAAGTATACCCCGCCATCAATAGACCTAGCTCGTTTTCAGATGTTTCTTTTGGATCAACGATCCCCACGATTTTTCCTTGATGGATTACCGCAATACGATCGGACACATTTAAAATTTCTTCTAATTCAAAACTAATCAATAAAACTGCTTTGAACTTATCACGTTGCTCAATCAAACGTTTATGGATAAACTCGATTGCACCAACATCTAATCCACGTGTTGGATTCGCAACGATCAGTAGATCAGGGTCACGATCGATCTCGCGAGCAATGATGGCTTTTTGTTGGTTCCCACCAGATAAAGCTTTCGCTGGTACTAATTCGTTCGTTGTCCGCACATCATACTCATCGATTAAATCTCTAGCATGTTCATTCATCACACCATAGTTCAACAGACCATTTTTACTATACGGTTTTTGATAGTAGGTTTGCATGGCAATATTTTCAGATAAAGTCATATCAAGGACCAAACCATATTTATGTCGATCTTCTGGCACATGTCCTAGCCCAGATTCGGTGATTTTACGTGGTTTTTTATTCGTGATCTCTTCGTCTTTCAAACGAATCGTTCCACTTTCTACTTTACGTAAACCGGTTAACGCTTGAATCAACTCCGATTGTCCATTTCCATCGATTCCAGCAATACCTAAGACTTCACCTGCTCGGACTTCCAGACTCAAATCTTTCACTGCTTCTAATCCGCGGTTTTCTTTAACTACAAGATTTTCAACAGAAAGCACCACTTCTTGTGGACGTGCTTCTTTTTTCATTGTTTTGAATGAGACGGTTCTTCCGACCATCATATCGGCTAACTGTTGCGAAGAAACATCTTTAACATTGACCGTTCCAATCCCTTGACCACGACGAATGACCGTACAACGATCGGCAACTGCTTTGATCTCATCTAATTTATGTGTGATCAAAATGATTGACTTTCCTTCTTTGACTAACTCTTTCATGATCACGATCAATTCATCGATTTCTTGCGGCGTCAGTACGGCTGTTGGCTCATCAAAAATCAAGACATCTGCACCACGATAGAGTGTTTTTAAAATCTCCACACGTTGTTCCATACCGACAGAAATATCACGAACGTACGCATCCGGATTCACTGCTAAGCCATATTGCTCAGATAATCGTTTGATTTCTTCCCGGGCTTTCTTACGGTTCAAGATACCGCCTGTACTTGGCTCACTACCTAGTACGATATTTTCTGTTACTGTGAATGCATCGACTAACATAAAGTGTTGATGCACCATTCCGATCCCTAATTGATTGGCTTTCGTCGGGCTCGTGATGTTTACTTCTTTGCCGTGCATCAAAATCTCACCTGATGTTGGCTCTAAAAGACCGGATAAAACATTCATTAACGTTGATTTACCTGCACCATTTTCACCAAGCAAGGCATGGATTTCTCCTGCTTTCACTTGAAGGTTGATGTTGTCATTTGCTTTGAAAGTACCGAATTGTTTCGTGATATTTCGCATTTCGATGACAATATTTTCTTGATCCACATTTTTCACATCCTAACAATTTATATCCAGACGACATTGTTTAAAAAATAAAAGGGACGATGACGATCGTTCACAAAACGTCGCTCATCGAGTAACCAAAATCCAAGGAGCTAAGCTACTTGTTACAAGTTGTTCCCTTATCCAAATCGGGATACCTAGCAACTTGCATAAAAAAACAACATTAAGTAGATAACTAAACGATAGCCCTGTTAAACAATTGTCCAACAAGGCTATAGAAATGGTATTTATTAGCTTTCAGGAGTTTCAGGAACTTCGATGTCACCTGAAATGATTTTTTCTTTTGCTTCATCTACTGCTTTTTTCGCTTCATCAGAAAGTTGGCCTTCAGTGATACCTACACCGTCTTCTTTCAAACCATAAACAGTGTGTTCGCCACCAGGGAAGTCACCCTCTGCTGATTGTTGTGCTAAATCTTTTACAACTGTTCCTACACCTTTAAGTGTTGATGTCAATGTGAAGTTTTTGTCTTCACCATTCAATGTGTAGTTTCCTTCGTCAGATTGGTCACGGTCAACACCGATTACCCAAACTTTTTTGTCGCCTGATTCATTTAATGATTTTGCTTCTTGGAAGACACCGTTACCTGTACCACCTGAAGCATGGAAAATGATGTCAGCGTTTTGTGCGTACATACCTTGTGCGATTGAACGTCCTTTATCTGGAGCTGAGAAATCACCTGCGTATTGGTTCAATACTTCGATGTCTTTATTCAACGCTTCAGCGCCTGCTTTAACTCCGGCATTGAAACCAGCTTCAAAACGGTCGATTACTTCCCCTTTAACGCCACCGATAAATCCAACCACATTTGTTTCAGTTGTGTAAGCTGCTGCAACTCCAGCAAGATAAGAAGCTTCGTTATCTTTGAATGTTGCTGAAACGACGTTGTCTTTTCCTTCGATCACATCATCAATGATTGCAAAGTTTGTTTCAGGGTTACTTGTTGCTTGTTCTTCGATTGCAGGTTTCAATTTAAAACCAATCCCAAAAATTGTCTTGAAGCCAGCGTTTAACGCTTGATCGATATTTGGAATATAATCTGATTCATTGGCAGATTGGAAATATTGGAAGCCATCGTTTCCACGTGACAAGCCTTCCTCTTTACCCCAATCTTCTAACCCTTCCCAAGCTGACTGGTTGAATGAACGGTCGTCGACGCCACCTGTATCTGTAATCAATGCTGCAGTTGCTGTTCCTGATGCACTGTTTCCACCGGTTGAATCAGTAGAATCTGAACCGCCGTTACCGCATGCGCTTAAAAGTAAGCCTGCTGATAGTGCGATAGCACCTAAACCAAATAATTTTGCTTTTTTCATTTCTGTAAAGCCCCCTAAAAGTAGTTGTTTTTTCAACAGTCAGCTGACTGAATTGAACATAATTTATAAATCTTTTTCTGAAAATGCGTAAGGTAATAACTCTCTTACGGTCATCGTTTTCGTCACACCATTGTCGCCAACCAACGTGACTGGCATCTCTGGCTCACAAAATTCTGCCATTACTTGGCGACAAGCACCACATGGAGAAATCGGCTCAGGTGTATGACCTGCAACGACTAGATGTGTAAAGTCCATTTTTTTTTCAGATACTGCTTTAAAAAACGCAGTACGTTCTGCGCAATTCGTTAAGCCAAATGACGCATTTTCGATATTCAATCCTTGATAGGTTTTCCCAGATGCTGTCACTAAACAAGCACCTACTGGAAATTTGGAATAAGGCACATACGCTTTATCCAAAGCGTCGATAGCGATATCGATCCATTCTTGTTTGATTTCTGACATCTTTTTCTCCTTAGAATATTAATAGCCTTCGCCAGTTGAACCGGACATGATTGATACACCAGCACTTGTACCGATTCGTGTTGCACCGGCTTCGATCATTGCCAGGGCTTCCGCTTCATTGTGGATACCTCCTGAAGCTTTGACGCCCATTTCTGGACCAACCGTTTCACGCATCAAGCGGATATCTTCCACTTTCGCGCCACCTGTTGAGAAACCAGTAGATGTTTTCACAAAATCAGCTCCTGCAGCTTTCGCTAATTCACAAGCTTTGATGATTTCCGCTTGTTCTAACAAGGCTGTTTCAATGATTACTTTAACGAACGCGCGATCTTTAGCAGCTTCGACTACGGCTTCGATATCTTTTTTCACGACATCGTCTTGTTCAGATTTCAAGGCACCGATATTGATGACCATATCCACTTCATCTGCGCCATTTTCGATCGCATTCTTTGTTTCAAATGCCTTTGTTTCGGCCGTATTTGCTCCTAATGGGAAACCAATAACGGTACAAACAGCGACTGGCTCACCTTGTAATTCCTCTTTCGCCAAGGCAACCCATGTTGGATTGATACATACTGAATAGAAATGATGTTTTTTTGCTTCCTCAATAATGCGCATCACATCTGCTTTTGTTGCATCTGCTTTTAGAATTGTGTGGTCGATCATTCGATTTAATTCCATGTCTCTTCTCCTTCTACTCTGTAATGATGTCATGAATCAGGATAGGCTTCTCCGCCGTATCACCGATTTCAATATTTTTATATAACAAGTCGATCACTGGCGAAATGTCTTCTTCATTACTATAGATCGTCAATAGCGATTCGCCAGCTTCTACTTTATCACCGATTTTCTTATTCAATCGTAAACCAACAGCATGATCAATCGAATCTTCTTTCGTTTTACGTCCTGCACCAAGCATCATTGCTGCGATCCCTAATTCGTTCGCAACGATTTTTGTCACGACACCTGTTGTCTTCGCTGGCAGTTCATAAATATAACGAGCAGTTAATAACCGCGCAGGTTCATCGACAACTGTTGGGTCGCCCCCTTGGTTCTGGATCATTTCTTTGAATTTAGCTAAAGCTTTCCCTGATTCAAGGGCTTCTTTTAGCATTTCGCGCGCTTCTTCGATCGATTCCGCTTTTTTGGCTAAAACGACCATTTGACTACCTAAAGCATAGCACATTTCAACTAAATCTTCCGGTCCGTTCCCTTGAAGTGTTTCAATGGCTTCAACGACTTCTAAGCTGTTGCCGATTGCTTCACCCAACGGTTCAGACATATCAGAGATCACTGCTACTGTTTGGCGACCGGCTAATTTGCCGATCCGTGTCATGGTCTTCGCCAAGCGTCTCGCGTCATCGATATTTTTCATGAAGGCACCGTCACCCGTCGTCACATCTAGCACGATCGCATCCGCTCCTGCGGCGATTTTCTTACTCATGATCGAACTAGCAATCAATGGGATCGAGTTGACCGTTGCCGTCACATCACGCAAGGCATACAATTTTTTATCTGCTGGAGCGAGATTGCCCGATTGGCCGATCACCGCTACTTTACTTTCGTTCACGGTGCGGATGAATTCTTCATCTGATAGTTCGATCCGAAATCCAGGAATAGCTTCTAACTTATCTAATGTGCCACCTGTGTAGCCAAGACCACGCCCTGACATTTTTGCCACAGTTGCACCTACACTTGCTACTAAAGGTGCTAAAATCAGGGTAGTTGTATCCCCCACGCCTCCGGTAGAATGCTTGTCGACTTTGATCCCATCTAAGGAACTTAAATCGATCACATCGCCAGAATGAGCGATTGCCAACGTTAGATCAGTGATTTCTTCATCGGTCATATCCTGATAGAAAATAGCCATCAATAATGCGCTGATTTGGTAATCAGGAATGTTATCATTTGTGTAGTTCGTGACAATGTACGAAATCTCTTCCTTTGATAATTGGTGTCCATCTCTCTTTTTTTCGATCAAATCGACCATCCGCATGCCGTAATCCTCCTCGTTCTTCATTCGGTATTATACAGGAATTTCGAAAAAGGTAAACCACTTTAGTAAACCGGTTTACTATTTTCCCACAATGTATCTTATCAACTTTGTAAACACTTACATAAGCAATATAACGCCCTACTAGACCTTTGTCAATGTTTTTACGCTCTCACGAATAATTAATTTTGTTTCAAAGACTTTGTTCGGAACTTTTCTTTGTGGAAATTCAATCGTGTCAATCAAAAAGCGAGCTGCATAAAAACCGATATCGAAACTCGGTTGCTTGACCGTTGTCAACTTAGGGATCATATACTCAGACAATTTTAATCCATCAAAGCCGATGACCGAAATATCCTCTGGAATACGCTTGCCCATTTCATCGATTGCCTGGTAACAACCAATCGCCATGGCATCATTCCCACAAAATACCGCCGTTACATCTTTATGACGTAACAAGCGCTTACTTGCTTCGTACCCTCCTTGGACAGTCAGGTCTCCTTCTTCTACAAACTTACCGTTGAACGCCAGTCCATGATCTTTTAGTGCATGACGATAACCATTGAATCGCTCTTCTAACTGATAATAGCCAGTTGTCTCTTTTAGCATACCAATTTTAGTATGACCATTTTTGATCAATAACGAGACAGCTTGATAAGCGCCTTCATATTCTTTCACGATCAAGCGACCGTTATCTCGACGATTCAACCCACGATCGATCAGGATGATCGGCATGTTGTTATAAAAACTACTATCAAGTGCATACTCTTGAGGCAACACATTCGGCGTCGCTAACAATAAACCATCTACGGATCGATGAGAAAGCTCCCTTAAATACTTCAGTTCATTGTCTTGACTATGTCTGGAGTTGCAAAGAATGATGACATATCCTAAGGGGTTTAAATAACTTTCAACCCCTTCGATCACTTTAGAAAAGAAGAAATCCGTCACATCTGGCACGATCATGCCAATCGTTTTTGAGTGACGATTGATCACATTGGAAGCAAAATAATCTGGCTTGTAATGATGTTCATTTACGATCGACAACACTTTTTTTCGTGTCTTTTCACTAAAACGGCTGCCTTTATTATTTAAAATCTGTGACACAGTCGTCACTGAAACACCTGCCATCTCAGCAATATCTCGAATTGTCAGTTTCACTTTTGTTCCCCCTTTATATATGTAAATTCCCTAACAGTGTACCAAATGGTTTTCGAAATGGATAGAGGGAAAAAAGGCTTGGTCAAAAGTAAATGAGTATCATATAGAGATTCACTAGATAAATTTTATAACAATGTCTTATGTTTCGTGGTTCACTCTCATTTCCCCTCATCCTACTTTATTTACCCATCACCGATGACGATTCGTTTATTTGATGTAGTAACATCTATACTCTAAAAATCGACCGCCCCACCCTAGTGTATGTAAATTGCTCTGATTTTATAGACTTTTAAAAAAGCTCGACGTGCTTTTTCACTGTTATTTTAGATATGTAAAAGCATTAAATAATATGTTATTTTTCTATCTTGCATTCCTTATTTTTCACTTTATTTGTCCTGTCATTTTCCTTCCACATCCATTGAGCAACTTCTTGTACAAACAAAAAAAGTCAAAGAAATACTGCTTATTTCTTCGACTGTTTCGTTGCTTTTATTCAGTTGCTTTCAGTCTTCTTTCACACTTCGGATAATATAATAGCCTTTATCTTTGATCACGATTTCTGCGTTCCCAAATGTTTCTTGCATTTTCTTTTGTGCGCTAGGTGCCCCTTGTTTTTTCTGAATGACGATCGTTAAAGTACCGCCCGTACGTAAACGAGGATACGCACCTGTCAAGATTTCATGTACGACTTTTTTGCCTGCACGAATCGGCGGATTGCTGACAATTGCAGCGTAATCTGTTTCTGTCACCTCTTCATAAATGTTTGACTGGTAAATCGCTACATTTTTGATTCGATTTCGCTTCGCATTTCCTTGGGCTAAATCAACCGCTCTAGCATTAATGTCTACCATCTCCACGAAACGTTCACTCGCATAGGCAAGAGAAAGTCCGATTGGACCATAACCACAGCCAACATCCAAAATTTTGCCATCTGGTAGCTGTGCCCATTCAAAGGCATCGATCAATACACGTGAGCCATAATCAACTGTTTCACGTGAAAACACACCCGAGTCCGTCACGAACTGAAAAGTTTTCCCTCTTAGCTCAAATGACCATTCGTCAAACTCATGAGCAATCTCTGGGTGTTCGGAATAATAATGATTCGTCATAGTTTCCATCCTTCTTATCTGTTAGTTGTTCATAGTCTAACGTGTTCCATGAGAAGGTGCAAGCGAAACTGTATGTCTTCGATTGTCTTTTACAAAATCAAGCGAATTAATGCAATACAGAAGGAAAAATCACATCCCTTAACATTTCTCTATTTGTCCTTTTTCGGTATTTGCGTAATCTGTTTCGTGAAAGTAGGAACAGGGTACATCGAACGAGCATAACCCTTGATATTATCGCCTTTATGATGACAAATCGTGAGAGAATCATCCAATTAAACAAATGAGCATTATTGACTCTTACTTCCGCTGACCGATATGATGTGGATGAAAAAATAATCATATTAGGTGAAGTTACTCTGAAGAACATAGGTTATCGCTCGGAAATGTCGAGAGACAGTAACGAGTAAAGCAGGGATTGTCGAATTAAGGCTTTTCCAAGATAACTAGAACTTGTTTCTTACGTCTCAGAAAGCCAAAGCTCAATCAACGTGATTACAATTTCGCACCACAATTGCAAATTACACGTTCCAATGTTTATTTGAGTACGCCGACCTTTATGTATTAAGGAGGCTTTTTTAGGTTGTCAGCAAAAATCGCACCACCGAGAAAACGATGACCATCGCTTGACGTAAAAATGGCTGTCTTGGTATCCTATTGCTATTTTCAACTATTTCGATTTCCTTACTTGGTTGAGATTCGCTTCATCCACTACAACAAATCAATGACTGTCCTCCCAGCAAAAAACTTATTAATGACCAACTCACATCCAATCTCATAGTGATTTATTTCACAGAATATTAAGGATTGTTTAATCTCTATGTGTGCTTCACGATAACTATTGTTTTTTTAAGAGGCCCATGAGACATTTAAAAGGAGAATAAAATGATAAAGGAGGCATAGCTGTATGTCGATCGAAAAATTAGAATATTTCTATATGATTGCCCGTTTCAACAGCCTCTCACAAGCTTCAAAAGAGCTACATGTTAGTATTTCTTCGTTAAGTAGTTCTTTAAAAAGTTTAGAACAAGAAATCGGGACAGATTTGTTTGAACGTCACGGGAAAAAGATCATATTGAGTACCCATGGAAAATCAATCCTTCCTTCCGTAGAATTGATTTTGGCGGAAGCGAAGAAATTGAATATCTCATTAAATGAATCAGTAGACTATCCTTCTTTGCGTGTCGGTACAAGCGATGCTTCGTTTATCTTTGAAGCAAACAAATATCCAATCCGGCATCAAAACTTTACGATCGACTACCGTTATATTCCTTCATTGGATCTGCTAAATAAACTAAGCCAGAAAGAAATCGACTTTGCCATTACTTCTGCTACCTTAGATCACCCCAAATTTATTCAAACAAGGTTAGCCACTTTGGAACTTAAAGTAGCAATCAGTAACTATTTTGTAAAACCAGATGGGATATTATCCGCGGAAGTACTAGAAGAGTTACCTTTTATCTTTTTACTCGACCATGTAGAACATCAAGTGATTACGAAAAAAGTAGTCAAGCAGCTGATCAATGAACCAAAATATGTCGTCTGTCCAGATAGTTTAGGGGCAGCGAAAATGATTACAGAAGGAAAAGGAATGCTATTAGCCAATACCTTTGTGCAAGAACTTTTAGCTATTGAACCTGTTTGTTTTGTCTCTCTACCAACATTTCCAACCATTCATTTTTATCTTTATAAAAACAGTGAATCAGAAAATTTTTACTTCTATCCAGAGGTTGAAAAAGAAATCCAAGCGATTTTTAATCAAACATGTCACACTACACAAATGATGGACTCTGCTGATACTGGCACCTATTACTGCCAAAACGATAAATACTGAAATCAAAATAAGACAAGTATTTCAATGTCGTAAATGAACACCGATAAGAGATCCCAGAGAGATTAATCTTCGAAAGTAAGGCGGCATCCACTGAATTTGTTCTTCAAATTTTGGTGGGTGTCTATTTACTTCCCAAAATGTTACTTCTATTCCTGCCATTTCAGCTAACTTTGAGTTAAACTGTTACTTTTTTCTTACACAATCCTCTATTCTCCTCGCCTCTTTTCAGTTATCAAAAAAGAAAGAACGCCTATTCTTCCATCCTCTGATATGAGAAAAAACCAATTAGTTTCTCGCCTAAGTGGTAGGGTTTGACACGCATTTATGTTAAAATAGGTCCATTGATGGGAGAATCCAGGAGGCTATGTATGAATGATCCAATGAATTATTACCGTGTGGCAAGAGAAGAGTGGCGCGAATTTTACCGAAATGGTCAAGCTCCATTGACACAAGATGAACTAGATAGTATAAAAAGTTTGAATGACCGTATTTCCATGCAAGATGTTCGCGACATTTATGTACCACTTGCGCACTTGATTTTTCTGCATATGAAAGAGTTTGAATCCCTCTCTCTGAGCAAAGGGTTATTCCTTCATAAATATACTCAAGTCCCACCTTTTATTATCGGGATTGCCGGAAGTGTCGCAGTTGGTAAAAGCACCACCGCGCGCTTATTGCAAATGATTTTGTCTCGGACATTCAAACGAAGAAATGTCCAGCTGATCACCACAGATGGTTTTTTATATCCGAATAAAGTCTTAAAAGAACGTGGTATTATGGACCGGAAAGGATTTCCGGAAAGCTATGACATGGAAAGGTTGATCGATTTTCTTAATCAAGTGAAATCCGGTCAAGAAACAACCAAAGTTCCCGTCTACTCTCACGATGTCTATGATATTATTCCCGATGAATATGAACTGATCCAACAACCGGACATTTTGATCGTCGAAGGAATCAACACGCTTCAACTACCAGCTAATCAACAGATTTACGTCAGTGACTTTTTTGATTTCTCTGTCTACGTTGATGCAGATTCTGAATTGATCGAAAAATGGTATTTGGATCGCTTTGGTGCGTTACTTGATACAGCTTTTCAACATCCACAAAACTATTACTACCAATTTGCCATTGGTAATCGTGAAGATGCATTTAAAATGGCAAGAGATGTATGGAAAAATGTGAATTTGAAGAATTTAAACGAATATATCTTGCCTACTCGTGGAAGAGCCGATATAATTCTCCATAAAACTGAAAATCATATTATCGATTCGATTTTCATGCGAAAATATTAGCATTTTAAAATAGTTCAACTATTTTGAGATAAATTTTAAAGGGATAGGGGTAATAAATGTGACGAACGTTGCCGATATGACAAACGTTGAAAAAATCATCGTACTAGATTACGGTAGTCAATATAATCAATTGATTACACGACGCATCCGTGATTTAGGTGTTTTTTCTGAATTATTGAGCCACCGTATTACAGCTGAAGAAGTGAAAGCCATGAATCCGAAAGGGATCATCCTTTCTGGAGGACCAAACAGTGTCTATGATGAGAATGCTTTTGGCATTGATCCTGAAATCTTCAATTTAGGCATTCCAGTGTTGGGTATTTGTTATGGTATGCAATTGATCACGTACAAACTTGGCGGTTCTGTTGAGCCTGCAAAAAACCGTGAATACGGCAAAGCATTGCTTGAAGTAACAGCCGATGATGCGGCACTATTCAGCCAAACACCGAAACAACAAACCGTTTGGATGAGCCATGGGGATCTAGTAACCAAAGTACCAGAAGGTTTTGAAACTGTTGCTACAAGTAGCGATTGCCCAATTGCATCGATCCAAGACAAAGAACGTAACTTCTACGGTATCCAATTCCACGCAGAAGTCCGTCATTCAGAATATGGGATCGAATTATTACGTCATTTTGCTTTTGACATCTGTCACTGTGAAGGCAATTGGACAATGAACAATTTCATCGACATGCAGATCGAAAAAATCCGTGAACAAGTTGGCGATAAAAAAGTCTTACTTGGTTTATCTGGCGGAGTGGATTCAAGTGTCGTTGGTGTCCTTTTACAAAAAGCCATCGGTGATCAATTAACATCGATTTTCGTTGACCATGGTCTATTGCGTAAAGGCGAAGCGGATCAAGTCATGGAAAGCTTAGGCGGAAAATTCGGCTTGAACATCATCAAAGTAGATGCAAGAGAACGTTTCTTAAATAAACTTGCAGGTGTCTCTGATCCTGAAGAAAAACGTAAAATCATCGGTAACGAATTCGTATACTTATTTGACGATGAAGCAACAAAGCTTGCCGGCGAAGAAGGTGTGTCTTTCTTAGCACAAGGAACACTTTACACCGACGTAATCGAAAGTGGAACAGAAACTGCCCAAACGATCAAATCACACCACAACGTAGGTGGCTTGCCTGAGGACATGCAATTTGAATTGATCGAACCATTGAACACATTATTCAAAGACGAAGTCCGCGAACTAGGGACACAGCTTGGTATGCCTGACTCAATCGTTTGGCGCCAACCATTCCCTGGACCAGGTCTTGGTATCCGTGTCTTAGGTGAAATCACTGAAGAAAAATTGGAGATCGTCCGTGAATCAGATATGATCTTACGCGAAGAAATCGCCGCTGCCGGTCTTGACCGTGACATCTGGCAATACTTCACTGTTTTACCTGGTATCCGTTCTGTTGGTGTCATGGGCGACGGTCGTACGTATGACTACACAGTCGGTATCCGTGCGGTCACATCGATCGATGGTATGACAGCTGACTTTGCACGTATCCCATGGGATGTACTACAAAAAATCTCTGTACGTATCGTCAATGAAGTCGCACACGTGAACCGTATCGTGTACGATATTACCTCTAAACCACCAGCAACTGTGGAGTGGGAATAATAACAAACAGCCAACAAACTCTTTTAAATCAGTGTTTGTCGGCTGTTTGTTTTTTCATTATCACACTTTTATCACAGTTAATCGTTATTTCATTTCTTACATCTTTGGCAAAACTCTTTTTGATAATTCAGTATTTATATGATTATCCAGAAGTACCTAAAGTAAATTGAATGTCTTTATAGTCCCAGTGATCCTCAATTAATACTTAAGACTAATGAGTAGTTAATGTACTAATAAATTTAGTGAGAAAAAATTTCACTACTTTTCTAAATGATAGTGCAGTGCATGTTCCAGAATTGTTCCCGTTTTCACCCACGCTTGTAATGATTAATCCACAAAAAATATTGGTGTAATATTGTAAATAAGTTCAAACTTCCTTAAATCGCTTTTACAACGTCTGGATAAGCTATGAGAACCTATCATTTTTAACCCTTGAAAATACTGTAACAAGTCAGCAACTCGTCCAGATTCTTCTGTTAAATGATTGAAAAGTAATTTATAAAAATTATAGTAAACTCCTGTATCTCCAAAAAATAAAAGACTATGACGAACATCACTTATCTTCTCTAAATATTTTTTAGCTAAATTTGATTCTTTGCGTTCGAGCATTAATAAAAAAGCATTGTTATACATACCAAGTAATATTGAATGAAAAATCTCAAAATCTTTATTTTTTTCTATTTTCCTTTCAATATCTGCTAACCGACCTTTTATATAAGTTGTTTCAAATACAAATAAAAGTGTACTAAAGGTTGCTATTTCAAATCTACCCCATTCATCAACAGCTTCCAAATAATTTTTTAGCTTCAATAAATATTTTTTATCAGAATTACTTAATTTTCTTTCGCTATCTACTAATTGGTACCACTCCACTGTCTTAACAACTAAATAATTCCTAATATCTACTATATCATTTGTATCTCTAGCTTTCTCTCGAAGTACTCGCAATGTACGTTGGAAATTTAGTTCATCTTTCCTAATATTCTTTACTAATTTCTTTAAGCTCCAATTCTTTTCTCTTACACTATCCTTGTCTAGGTAAAAAATAAACTCATCTAAATTTAAATTCATTTTTTCCAGTAATCCAATTAAAATAACAAACGGAATATTTGTTTTGCCATTTTCGTATTTCACATAAGTTTCTCTGGTTGTTATTTTATCGGATAAATATTTTTGAGAAATACCTCTTTCTACACGAAGTTTTCTCAATAGCTCATAAACCTCCATACACTCTCCGTTATTTTATTTTTTTTGATGTGAAAATTTTGACCATAATTTAAATTCCTTTTTCTTTGCTACTATAATACCATATGTGAAGAATAAAATAATAAGGTGGTGAAAATATGTTTGATTTTTTAATGCAACTATTCAGAGAGTGGTTCATTGATGTTCAATAATCAATGAATTACCTTGTAAAACAGAAGAATTTGAACTGATGACTGATGGATTAATATATCGATAATTTTCAGGAAATTAAGAGCAACTCCAATGGTTATGTAAATTCAATTTTTAAGGAGAATATTTATATGAAAAAATTCAAGTTCCTAACATTATTACTGACAGTTATTACGTTAGCTTCTTTTATAGTACCTTCAATGACAAGTATTGCTAAAGCATCAGAAATCAAAAATACTAATGAATTATCTAAAACCAAAGAATCAATCATGCAAGAGATTAAAAAAATGGGAGTTGACTTAACCTCACTTACTGATGAACAGAATACATTAGTAGATAAAATGGTAGAAACCTCTCAAAATACTTTTGAAGTAAGCCAAATCGAAAAAGAAAATGTAACCAACTATTTTTCAAAAGATTTAGCGAACAATAAAGTACAGCTGCACATCGATAACACCTACCTAGACAAAGCAAAAATAGTTGTTGTACAAACGATAGATAAAATAACAAATGAAGAATATTATGTAATTACTCTCCCTGTTGCTAGTGAAGACTATAGTTTCATTAGTAATGTTACTGCAACTTATTCTTCAAATGGAGAATTGAAAGCACTTCAAGAAACTTTGATTACTAAGTCACAAAAAAATACATTTGAAATTCATTCTTATTCAAACAATAACTTGGTAAATCATGAAATTTTAGATGATACATTCGTTTCTAACGAACAAATCAAAAATGACATTCAAAATGTTACAAATGAAGTACTAGAAAATTCCAACAAAAGAGGAGCTGTGCAGATAATCGCTTGTCTTGTTGTTGTTTTGGGTGTTAGTTATTATTTAGCAGGAGTTATTCTTGCAGCTTGTAGCGCTTTATGTATTGCCACTTTAGGCACTGCTTGTGCAGCTTGTATCGGTGGATTTTGTGCATTTGCTGGTGTATCGTTGACAACAATCGGCGGTTGTTTCAAACTCTAAATATATGAGCAAAAGAAGAAAGAGTTTCATTATAAGTGTTTTTATTATTGTAATATCGTTAATATCTGTATTTTCTTATCGAAGTTTTGCTAGTTTATCAGATGTATTGCCACTAATTACATCCGAAGAATTACAGAACAAGCTGAATATGCACGAGGATATTATGGTTTACATCGGACGCCCCACTTGTCCAGATTGTCACGAATTTGAACCGGTACTCAGAGATGTTCTTAATGATGCTTCTGAAAAAATATTCTATTATAATACTGATGAAGCTAGGAAAATTGATTCAAAGAAATTAGATGACATTGCTGAAAACTTATCTATTGATGCAGTGCCCACTCTTATAAAAATTTCTGACGGAGAAGTTATTTACAAAAAAAGCGGGAAACAAACGAAAGCGTCAATATTGGAATTTCTTCATTTCGGAGATAATGGAAAGGAGCATGAAAGTGGATAATATTGTTTTTTTCGTTGTTATTTCAATTGTTATCTTGATGTTAATTTCTTGTATTGTCCAAATTCAAACTTTAATTTTGCAGAATAGAAAAGACTTTGACGATGTACTTCACAAATTAAATGAAATGCGTGACGAATTAAATAAGCTTAAGAATTGATATAGCCCCAGAGTGTGTCATACGTTCATTAGTTACACTCTCTCCCCAAACAAGGAGCACTCGAAAATCATGTGATTTTTCGAGTGCTCCTTGTTTTTCTTTTCATTTTGGGTAGATAAGGCACTGCTTTTTTTCAATTTCATCATGTTGATTGCTATAATGAGCAAGCCTAACTGTTGTATGCCGGGGAAGTTCTTCCTCCAAATAGCGGTAATTGCTTTCTGAACCATGGTCTGCATTGGCGACCAGATAATGTGGTGCCTTTTGTGCGATCTTCATTTTTTTAATCAACATTTGTCGGCTCTTTGTCTTTTCATTATCACACTTTTATCACAGCTACTCCTTTTATTTCTTAAATTGGTTCTTAACATCTTTTACTAAACTTTCTTTTGGCATCTCAGTCTTTATATAATTATTTAAAGATTCCGCAACTGTAAAATTCGTATTGGGATATAAATGCCCGTAAGTTCCTAAAGTAGTTTGAATGTCTTCATGACCCAAACGATCTTTTACCAAAAGAGCATTCATACCCATACTAATAAGGAGAGATGCATGAGAGTGTCTTAAACCATGTATTCGTATACTGTGTACTTTTGCAATGTCAGCATGTCTTCTTATAGTATGCCGAATCGTATGTTTTTGTGTTGGAACGCTATTATATGACAATACGAATGTAATTCCACCTTGTTCATCTTGCCGTTGTTTCCTTTCATGTAAATATTTAATTGTTACATCATCTAAAGCAATCACTCGTTTACTAGCTTTAGTTTTAAGCTCAACAAATTCATAAGTAATACTATTTTCATAGTGGAGTGGGAATAGAATAATCAAAATAACTGTGAATCCTTTGTTAATGAAGGGATTCACAGTTTTTTGTTTTGTAACTAATGGAATACGAAACAGGCTCTTTGTCAATAAAAGTTGGAATGAATAACAAAAAGACTGAGAGGTATCTAGGCTTCCAGTCTTAAATCATTTTTAAAGTTTCTCACTAAGCATCCCAATCACTTCAACTACCTATTTTTTTACATAAAAGGTGAATCTATACGTATCAGAACCACATTTATATCTTCTAATACTTCATAGACTTTGACCAAAACCGTGTACGAAACCGAACCTGTCACGTCATGGTGATGGGAGAGTAATTTCTCTCTTTCGATTTCCCATTCATTCGGAACCACCATTGATAGCTAGACAAGACAGACGAAACAGCACGCACACTCTACCTACTCCCATTGGTTGATGTGAAAGTGTCGTTTCGTCTTTTTGGTTGTCTCAAATCAAACGACTCTTCTAGTGTTCAACGAGGATGGAACAGCCTAGTGGATGTTCCGTCCATCCTTGTACTTTCCGATTTCTAAGCACGACTTGAACATGTGATAACCCTTCTATCTTGACCTGATAGCTATCATCTTCAGGGGTAGCAGTGATCGTACCAACTGGAAACCCCCGTTGATCTACCACTTGTTGCGTCACTGTGTCAGTCAGCTCAAAGACATGTACGGTCAAGTCTTTCGTGTAGTCATATGCAGCGGTCGTATCCACGGAACCTTCAATAATCAATGAATTAGGACGGACCATGAGGGGTAAGTGGAAGTAATCATAGGTCTGTGTGTGCCATTGTTGTCCTTCATATACATGATTATCTAAATAATTCGTCCAACGTCCCTCTGGTAAATAAAAAGTGACCTTTCCTTGCTCATTGAAAATCGGTGCAATCAACAACCGTTCACCGAACATATACTGTTTATCGATCGTATGCGTCGTATAGTCTTCTGGAAATTCCAGCATCACCGGGCGCATCATCGGGATACCTGTTTGCGCTGTTTCTACCGCTTGCTCATAGATATAAGGCATCAAGCGGTTTTTTAATTTAGAAAATCGTTGACTGACCAACACAGCTTCTTCCCCAAAGTTCCATGGCACTCGATACTCAATGTTGCCGTGGTAGCGACTATGAGTAGATAGTAATCCGAATTGTGTCCAACGTTTATAAATATCCGCTGTCGCATTCTCTTCAAATCCACCAATGTCATGGCTCCAGAAGCCAAAGCCGGATAACACAAATGAGAGTCCACCCCTTAATGATTCTGCCATGGACGGGTATTCCGATAAGTTGTCCCCACCCCAATGAACTGGGAATTTTTGTGAACCAACCGAAGCAGAACGAGCAAATACGACCGCTTCATCTGGGCGTAATTCTGCTAATAATTCAAAGACGACTTCGTTATAAAGATACGCATAATAGTTGTGCATTTTTTGCGGATCAGACCCATCGTGATAATTCACATCCGTAGGTATACGTTCACCAAAATCCGTCTTGAAGGAATCGACACCGATTTCTATGAGTTCCTTCAGCCTTTCTTTGTACCAATGACGCGCTTCTGGATTTGTAAAGTCAATGATTCCTTGACCCGCTTGCCAAAGATCCCATTGCCAAACTTCGCCATGTTTATCTTTGATGAAATAGCCTTTCTCTTTACACTCTTGAAAGGCCGCCGCTTTTTGTCCGATATACGGGTTGATCCATACGCAGACCTTCAAGCCCTTCTGATGGATTTTTTCAATCAGTTGTTGCGGATCTGGAAACAGCTCGCGATTCCATTCAAAACCGCACCACTCGAATTCTTTCATCCAAAAACAATCAAAATGAAAAACATCAAACGGAATCTCTCGTGTCTGCATTTCTTCAATAAATCCCATGACTGTTTCTTCACGATAGTCCGTCGTAAAGGAAGTTGATAACCACAAACCAAACGACCATGCAGGTGGCAATGCGGGTTTACCCGTTAAATCAGTGTATTTTCTTAAGACCGTTTTCATATCGGGTCCATAGATGACATAGTATTCCAATCGTTCACCTACTACACTAAATTGTGTGCGTGAAACATTCTCCGAACCAACTTCAAATGAGACATTTTCAGGATGATTGACAAAGACACCATACCCTTGGTTCGTTAAATAAAATGGGATATTTTTATACGCTTGTTCACTACCAGTACCGCCATCTTGATTCCAACAGTCAATGATTTGCCCATTTTTGATGAATGGGGTGTATCGTTCACCTAAGCCATAGACATATTCATACGGATCTAATGACAACTGTTCCCGCATATAATGGATACCGTCACTACTTTGAATCGTGGCTTGTGCTTTTGGCATAGAAGACGTCAAAAGCTTCCCTTCCGCGAGAAAATCAATTTGGAATGTGGCGTTTTTCGGCACTCGTGCGACTAATTTTCCTGATTGAAACGTATAAAATTCTTCATTTTCTATATCGATCATGACAGAAGATGACTGTCTGTTTAGTTGAAAATGAGGACCGATTTGTGCTTTGTCATGATGCACCAGTTGTACTTTGATAATATCTTCTCTTGGTGATTCAAAAGACAAGGTCGTCATCCCTAGGTTCAAGGTATCTCCTCTTGTCTGGATCGGTTTATAAGGCAAGAAAAGAGTTAAGTTATCCTCCTTCACTTGAGCTTCATAGACATGATTCGGGTGTTCAAGATGAAATCCTTCTTTTGCCAACCAATAGCCGTTTGTAAACTTCATTTATTTTCCTCCTACTTCACTGCGCCATCTGAAATGCCTTTTACGACATGTTTTTGCAAGACAACAAATAAAATAATAATCGGTAAGACGACGATCACTAGCGCAGCCAGTGCTAAGTGCCACTGCTTATTGAATTCGCCGAAGAAATAAAACATCTGTAAAGGAATTGTATACATCCCTGCTTTGTTGATGCTTAATGAAGGTAACAGATAATCATTCCAAAACCATAAGGCGTTCAACACGATCACTGTCACTGTCGTAGGCTTCAGCAAAGGAAAAATGACTTGCCAATAGATTTGGAAGGTATTTGCCCCATCGATCAATGCCGCTTCATCTAATGATTTCGGAATCCCTCGTAAAGCACCGTAATATAAAAAGGTCGACATACTTGTTGCTAATCCTAGATACATCACCATCAAGCCTGGTTGATTCAGCATACTGACTTGCCCAAAAAGTGAAATCAAGGGAATCATGATTCCCTGAAAAGGAATCAATAAGCCAATTGCGACAATAAAATAAAGAAATGAACTTAAGCGACTCGTGTTTCTCGATAACGCATAGGCCGCCATTGAAGAAACGAACACGATCAACACTAGTGATCCGATCGTTATCAGTAACGAATTAGCTGCACTTTTGAAAAAATCCAATCGCTCGAACGACTCGATATAGTTATCAAGTGTTAGCCCAGTTGGTAAAGTGAGTGTGTTTTGGAATATCTCTGCTTTAGTTTTGAATGAATTGATCACCACTAAGAAAAATGGATAAAACCACAGACTAGCAAGTAACAATCCGCTAAAAATCAGTAGAGACTTCTTAACCTGTCGTGGATGTTTCACTTTTGATTGCTTCATGCGCTGACCTCCTTTTTCCGTGTCAGTGAGATTTGAACCACTGAGATAATCACGATAATGACCAGAAAAATCATCGCTTTCGCCTGTGCATACCCCATTTTTCGCATTCCAAATGCTTCATTGTAGATGTTCATCGCCACCATTTGGGTGGAATTGAACGGACCACCTTGTGTCAGGGCTAAGTTTTGATCATAGATTTTAAATGCGTTGGACAACGTCAAGAACAAAGTGACGGTGAAAGCTGGCATCAACATGGGTAATTTGATACGGAAAAAGACTTGCAAAGGATTTGCCCCATCCATATCTGCCGCTTCCAGAATCTCTTCTGGAATATTGTTGAGAAATGAGATATAGATCAGCATCATATAGCCACTCATTTGCCAAACAAATAAAATAATGAGCCCCCAAAACCCCGTTTCTGGCGTGTTCAGCCAACCGGCAAAAAAATTGATACCCGTCATAGTTGCTAGACTTTCAAATGCTTTATTGAAAATAAACTGCCAAATAAATCCTAGGATGATCCCTCCAATCAGATTTGGCATGAAAAAGATCGTTCGGAAAAAAGTCGTCCATCTACCTAATTTTTGTGTCACGAACATCGCTAGACCTAAAGCCACGATGTTGATCAAAATCACACTGAAAAATGAGAATTTTGCGGTAAACAGTAAACTGTCGATAAATCCTTGATCATTAAATGCCCGAAGATAGTTTTCAAATCCAACGAATTCACCTACTGTATTGCCATTCCAGTTTGTGAGTGAGTAATACCCCCCTGTCATTAATGGAATGAACAAAACGATCGCTAACGCCAATAACGCTGGTGCAAGTAATAACCAAAAAGCTTTTGTGCGATTTGTTAACATGAGAACCCTCCTTTTATCTCGCTAGATAAAAATCAACCGATCACCGCTTACTTCCTTTCTTGTGTCCAACTGGTCTGCAAGGTATCAATAAATTCCTCCCAAGAGATTCGATCGGCTGCATACGCTTGGATCTGGACACCAAATATATTTTGTCCAAATCCATCTGGATAGGAATTATGGACCCATGGAACGGTTTTACCTTCGCTTAAATACGTATAGATTTCCTTGGATAACGGATCATTGATCGCTTCGCTCGAAAAGTTGGTATACGCCGGAATAAATTGAAACTCATCAACGATTGCTGTCATCGCCTGCTCATCCGTATACATCCACGTTAAAAATTCGATCGACGCATCAATGACTGCTTGATCTTTATCCTTATTGACCCCCCAATACCAAGCTGGCCCCGCCACGATGTTGCTTTCTCCCGATGCTTCGATTTGCATAGGAAGAATCCCTAGTTTTTCTTTCGTGAACGTCTCATCTAAGCTATCTAATGTTGGTACGATCCAATTTCCTTGATGGATGATAGCCACCTTTTCACTGGCAAATAATTCTTCAACAGATGTACTATAATCCATTGCCTCCATTGGTTGTGCATTGTACTTAATGACCAAGTCGGTGTAGTTTTTCATTTGCTCGGCATAATCTACGCTTAATTCAGACGCTTGATAAGTCTTTTCTAAGCTGTTCTCAAACTCCGGAGCAAGAAAATTCGAACTATATTGACTGGATACCCACGTTTCTGCCCCACTAAAACCAAATACGCCTTGTAGCCCAAGTTCGTCTTTTTTACTATCCAATAATTGAACGGCTTCTTCAAATGCCTCAAATGAGTTGATCGATCCACTATCGATGCCAGCTTGTTTAAAAATATCCTGATTGATCAACCAGCCATATCCTTCGATATTCATCGGTACCCCATAGACCGTCTCGTCGAGTGTAGCCCCCTCTAATGTCCCCTCAATTGCTTGTTTTGCTAATGTCGTTTCCCCAAGATCATAGAGTTTATGTTGCCAAATCTGCGTATCTGCTAAGCCACCCAACATAAAGATATCCGGTTCATCTCCTGAGGAAAACTTTGATTGTAACGCTGCCGTCGCATCAGTTCCTCCGCCAACCGTCGTCAAGTTGATCTTGATTTGCGGATGGTCTTTCTCGAAATCCTCCACTAAGGTATCCATTTGCTCGGCTGTTTCTGTCTTGATATTGAAAATCTCTAATGTTACACTACCATCATCTGAAGACCCGCTTTGTGCCGTCCCGCAGCCAGTAATTCCAAACACCATGATAAAAGCAAGTATTAAAAATCCTCGTTGTTTCTTCATGATTATTTCTCCTCCTCTTATTAACAAATTGATTATATTGATATTTACAACGGTATGTAATCGCTATCTTAATCAAAATACCTTGTAATATTGATCAAAATGGAGGAAATGTGATGTTTAGACCAAACGATATTTTTACCCCCAATCCTAGTCAACAAGATATTGATACCACGCTAAAGGAAATGACCGAACATGGGGATAGTTTGTTTCCAATTGCCGTTCACTATACGAATCACCCAACCCATCAGGAAAATATGATCCACCCCCATTGGCATCGAGAACTAGAGATTCTTTATGTCTATCAAGGACTCATGGAAGTCAAAATAGAAGGAGTAACTTACGTTGTTCACGAAGGAGAGGTTATGTTTATTCCTGCGAATCAATTACATGAAGCACTCAATCATCAAATGAATGCCTGTGCATTTTTTGCCATCGTATTTGATGCTTCATTCATTGAAAGTCGCGTTTCTGATCATATTCAGCAAACTTATCTTGATCCATTGCTCCATTCACCAGAACAAGTAGCGATCCATTTTACAAATGATTGCTCAGATATTTTGGAGATCCAACAACTTGTTATCACGATCATTGATACATTTGCCTTGAAAGAATCTCGCTTTGAACTGACGATCAAAGCACAATTATTCTTACTGCTCAAACATTTTTCGCGCTGCAGTACTCAGGTAAATCCTACAAAATTAGTTGCTAGTAAAAACAAACTCAACACCTATCGCTGTAAAAAAATCATTCTATACCTTGAAGAAAATTACCAAAACACCATCACTCTTGAAGCAATCAGTCGTCATATTGGCTATAGCAAAGAGCATTTCTGTCGTTTCTTTAAAAAACATTTCCGTATGACTTTTTTTACGTATCTAAATCAAATGCGCATCAAAAAAGCCGAATACCTGTTACTGCATACTGAGTTGAAAATCATCGATATTGCCTTGGAAGCTGGTTTTGAAGACGCGAATTATTTCAGTAGCCTTTTTAAACGTGAAACCCAAATGACTCCGTCAAATTATCGAAAAAAAAACGCAAAAAATCATTGATTTTGCGCTTGATTCGTTAGTTGAACAATGGTTACGAGAAAAGATCTATTCTAAAACAGCAACATCTTGTATAGACGATATCTTTGATTTATTTGTCAACTCTTCTTACTTTCACTGTCAATAGAAACTAATTCATCTTGTTTCGCTAATTTGAAATATTTTCTTATCGTATCAGCTATATTCCACTCACGGAATAAGCGACTTTGTATTTCACTTACTTTGCGAACTGAGCTGAAAACAATAATGTAAAGGAAAATTTATCTTTCTATATAATTAGATATAAGAGACAATACAGTTGATTTAATATCAACAAGCGTATATACGGTATATACAAAGAGAAAAGGGGAGGGTGAAGAATATGGCAATTGAAGAAAGAAAATTTGGATAATTAAGTAGTATGAACAATTTCAAAGGCGTTTCTCAAAGAAAACGGGTTACATCCTGAAGATATAATTTTTTAGATTTTTAGATAAGGAAAAACTTCAAGCAGCAATTCAAAAAAACAAAGCTTAACTGATGAGATGGATGTATTAATATCTCAAGCATCAACAGAGTACGATCCTGCCTTTCAATATCTTGTTGGTAAATGATTATTCATTTTTTCATCAAAGTGGTAATGATAATTCGTCCATTATCTACTAATTGTATTTTTTAGTAGATATGGTATAGTTGTTTTAACGAAAAGGTAATTCATGATACACCAAAAACCACTAGCTGGCGGGCTAGTGGTTTTCTTTTACGTTCTATTCAGATTAAAGGTAGGCTTACTGTCTTTTTTGGCAATAATTTTGCAATCAAGCCATTTACAGATGTAATGCGCGGTTACTTCTGCTACGATTGCAAAAAACATATCGAAAAGGTAATTCATAATACAACTTCCTCCCCTTGCCAGAATAGGCCAGGGTAGCAGACAGCATAAATATCATACCCTAACTGAAAATCTCATTTTAGTACATTTCTATATATATTGATAAACCATCACAATAAAACATACCCTGACTAAAAGAAAAACTCTTATTAAACTTAATATAACTTGTAAAATATCCAACTGTATAGAAAACGTAATTTTCTATACAATTAAAAAGGTTAAATTAATTACTAAAAAATTATATTATAAGCTTTATGTTATAATTTTAGAAAACACATTAGGAGATGTATTCTATGTTTTTATGGCCTATAGCCTTACAATATTTCATATATACAATTTGTATATTACTCATCGATTATCAAATAGTACATAAATCTCTTTTTCTAATTGTTACTTGTTTAAATGCTATCTTATTAAGTGTCTTGTACCCACTATTTGGGATTTTTTCTACACTAATAGCAATTTTTATGTTAGCTATGATATTCCATTGTTTATCTTCATCACATCGACCCTTAGTATATGCTTTAACTTTGGGATTATTATCTTCCCTACTAGGAGATCATCTAGCAAGTATAGGAGATTTTATAGTATTTGGTTCTCCAGTGATCGAACCCGGAGACAGCTCGCAATACTTTCATATTGCGCTTTCAGCTCTTTTGTCTTTTATCCTTGCTTATAGTTTTAGAAAATCTCTTGATAATTGGTCTTATGTAATTGATTACCAAATAATCGGTACAATCGGTGTATTTATTCTTTCAACTTATTATATTATTATCTTATATACTCGTTTTTCGGGAGGAAATCCGGAAGTTCTTGCATTAAATACTACTTTTTTTATTCTATATCTATGTATTGGTTTAATTATTTTTATTTATTATTGGAAAATTTCAAATGCAAAAATGGAAGAACAATTATTAGAACAACGAATCCAGCTACAACAAGATTATATAAGAGATATTGAGAAAAATTATCAAGAACTTAGGGAATTCAAGCATGACTATCAGAATCTATTATTTTCGATGAATAGTTATATTATTGAAGAGGATCTGGAAGGACTACAAAAATATTACGATCAAAATATACTTCCTACACGTGAGATAATGAATCTTACCCCAGTAAATCTTAGTTTATTAGATAAAATAAATGTACCGGAAATAAGAAGTTTATTGTCATTAAAATTGATGATGGCAATAGAGAAAAGTATCTCTCTACAGATAACCATACCTGAAGAAGTAAAAATTGATTCCAAGCATACGGTTAATTTAGTTCGTATACTTGGTATTGTCTTAGATAACGCAACAGAAGGAGCTGCTGTGACAAAAAAGAAAAAAATCGAATTGTTAATTTTAAAGAAGAAAAATTCGTTAGTTATTCGAGTAGTTAATACAACTATCAATACACTACCACTTAACCAATTAAAACAAAAGGGTTTTTCTACGAAGAGCAATCCTAAAAATGAAGGACTGGGTCTGCATATCCTGGATAATTTGGCAAAAACGAACCCTTATCTATTGATTGAAACTTCAATTGAAAATCAGCGTTTTTCTCAAACAATTTATATACAAACACATTAAAAGGAGCTTTTTTAATGATTCCAATATATATATGTGAAGATGATCCGAAACAACTGGAGATGATAACTACTGTCATAAAGAATCGAATCATGATTGAAAATTTAGGCTACTATATCCATTTCGTTACTTCAAATCCCCAAGATTTACTCACAAGTGTTCAAATAAATACATCTCCTTTTGGTATTTATTTTTTAGATATCGAATTGAAGGACAGTGAATTGAATGGGATTGAACTCGGTAAAAAAATTCGTGATCTTGATCCATCTGGTAAAATAATTTATGTCACTTCTTATACTGATCTTTCGTTGATTATTTTGAAAAATAATATTGAACCCACTGATTATATTATCAAGGAAGATATTTTACATTTGAAAGATAATATCGAACGTATTTTAAGTAAGCTATTTAAAGATCTTCAAATAGCTCCTTTAGAAAAAGAGATGTTTAAAATCGAATTCAACGATGAAATCAAATTTTTACCTGTTAAAGATATCCAATACTTTTCTACTTCTCCTGGTGTACCTCATAAATTAGAGGTACATCTCCCTTATAGTCAATTCCAGTTCTATGGCAACATAAAAGAGATTGAAGATAGAAACCATCACTTTATTCGTTGCCATAAATCATTTGTAGTAAATACCCAGAATATTCAAATGATTAATAAAAAAATACGGGAAGTTACTTTAGAAAACGGGGACATTATTCCAGTATCCATTCGTGGTCTGAAAAAACTAATTACTTGAAAATTAAATTCAATTGACTATTTATATAAAATACCACACAAACTGAAGTGATCGTTCAGTCTGTGTGGTATTAGTAATTTCAACAAAAGATACTTTATTCAATAAAAAATTTTATTATTTAGAGACTAATATTGATATATTTCCACGTGAATTAATTCAAAAAATAAATTGAATAATTTAATATAGTAGCAAATATTACCCATAGATAATAGGGAATCATCAATAGCATAGCTTTCCGACTATTCATCCACAATTGATAGAGTAAAATCGTTAAGAAAACTAAAAGTAAGCTGATATCAATAGCTGCAATAAAGCTATTCTTCAAATTAAAGAATAATATCGTCCATAAAAAATTACAAATAAACTGAATCGCAAATAGGATTAATAATCTGCCCTTCATTTTTGTAGAAGGTAGATTGATTATTAAATACAACGCGCCTCCCATCATAATATATAGAAGGGTCCACATCGGTCCGAATATCCAGCTAGGCGGTGCAAATGGCGGTAACTGTAAAGAATAATAATAGTCTCCTGGGTTGCCACTAAAAACACTTGATAAAAATCCTAACCCAACGATTCCTACAAGACATAACCATAAACGATAATCTTTTAAATAATTCATGTTTGAGAAAATTCCTTTCTATTATTTAATCACTTTCTATCAACTTTTTTTCATCATCTTATCTTTATTGAGTAGAAACTTCAGCGGTTAAATGATATATATTTCTTTTAACTTATTCACAATATTTACTTTATTCTCTTCATATCCTTCATTCCTTTCTTTAAGAAAATTATAATATGAATATAAAAGGATAAGTTATTTTTTTCATAAAGTGTTCTTTTTAGAGCATAATCGTATTTTACTCAAAATTTTATTCATTAAATATGAATTATCCTACTAAGGATAAATTATATATATTGATGATTTATGTAAGTTCAAACTTGAACCTTCTAAACAAACTAAAACGAGTTTCCCTGAATTTACTCCTATACAAAGAAAGGAAAGAGAACGATTCTCTTTCCTTTAATTACCAGGAACTGCACTTAATTCCCATGTCAGCTTGGTCGAATAACTAGTTGCTTCTGGATTTGTCCCTCCAGGGACATAGAGACTGACACTTTTATCTGCCGTTTGTTGATCCCCAAAACGATAGATCCACGTTCCTGTACCAGATTCTCCGTTTGCTTGTATGAGTACTTTCCTTGTATTTGGTACGATTCTTTGTACAGGTTCTTCCTGTAGTTCAGGTTTAGTCCCGCCTTGTGCAGTCACTAGTTCTTGATTGAATAACTGGATTTCAGACCCAATCAATTCATGTCCGCTTTCATTACGGAATTGTCCGTTCTGAGTAACTGATAATTGCCATCCATTGCGCTCATTGGCGGCACGACGGTCACTGATCTGTACATAGTTTGGACGCTCTTTCGTCTCGTTAACCGTTCCATCTTCATTTAATAACCGTTGTGGTTGGGCGTAATACGTTTGATCACTAACAGATATTTTTTGTGTCTCAAAGTTAAATTGGGACACAAAATCTAGACTCAAACGTCCTTGATCTTCTGGAATTTCTGGTTTATTCTCCGGTTCAACTTCCGTTTCAGGATCTAATGGATCCACAGGTGCCACCACAATTTTTTCCTCTACCATTGTACTAGCGGTATCATTTTTCCCATTCAAAAAAGCATAGGCTGTCACGGTATTTCCAGCAGTGAATCGTCGATCTTCCGGTAATTCATAGCGATAATCCCCATTTTCATCCGCCGTTGTATGATACTTTTCACTTTCAGAAATATCAGGCGAAGGAATAGAGCCTGCAGGAATCGCCGGATCTCCTGAGAAGCGGATCACACTATTAGGATTCGCCTTTCCAGTAATCGTATGAGAATTCACTTCCTTCGGATCTTCTGTTAACGGATCAATCGTGACTTCGACATCTGGAATTTTTTCAAATAAAACCCGTTGGACATTTTGCGTAGTGAAATATTTTTTAAAACTATCCGCTGTTTCTTGTGGAATAGAAGAAACATCATCGTTAATCCTAGGTACAATTCCTGTATAGCGTAGATTCAAATTGAAGATAGGTGTCCATGAATGATCAGGTATCTCTTCAAAATTTCCTCTTGCCCATTGTTTCACTGATTGGACATCGATATCTAATAGACCGGTACTTCCTGCGATATTAATCAATCCGTTGGCGGTCGACGTTCCGGCAATCGTTCCAGTTCGTTCCAAATTGACTTCTTGAGCATCAGAAAATTCAAAAGTTGACCCAGCAGAAGCGAAGTACATCAAATTTTGATCATTTGAGGTGCTGTCACTTTTTATATTCAAGGTGGCATCTTTGCCGATGGATACCGTTGCATTTCCATTAACATGTAAAAGATTCGATGGTGAGGCAGCCATTTCAGTGGCAACAATATTCAGTGTACTCCCGCTTTCTACTAGTAGATTACTTCCTGCCGCCATCCAAATAATATTATATAGGGCACCATTAGCATTCGCCTTTGTTCCTTGAGAATCGATGGTAAGGACGCCTTTTTCTTTTATTCTGAGCGATGAGTTCGCAGTACGTAAAGAAATTGCTGATCTTAGATTTTGTGGTACTAAGTTCAGCTTTGCACCCTCATCTATTTCAACACTGCCTCTTCGAACGAGTAAACTTGTTCCATCAGCTTCGCCAGCATTTCCTTTTGATACAGCATTTAAAGATGAATTTTTTTCCATTCTAAAGTTGTTATTGGGGTGTACTACTCCTCCTAAATCTAAATTACCTGCGCTAATTGTTTCTAATTCAACCTCAGCATCTTCAACTATCGTTAAATTTGAAGCATAGATATTCGTTTGATCTAGTGCATTGATGCGCCACGTACCAAAAGAGGAAGTATACTCTGATACTTGTTTACTACTTGATTTACCTGAGATTTTAATACTACTGTAAGGTGAATGAATCAGTTGATTTCCGTAGTTCGTAATATTATGGTAAGTGATCTGACTAGCAGTTTGATTCGTCACGTTCAAATCATTGAAAGTCAACGGTCCATAATAGTTTCCGTGGTATATCTCTAAATCTTTTAACGCGATATTCCAAGGAGTTGAAGAATTAGCCGTAATATTGTTAAAACATAAAGTGATTGCGCGAAAATCAATTTGATGGCCATTTCCTTCGACCGTTAGATTTCTAGAGATATTAGCTACATTAAGATAAACAAATGCTGTCCCACCATTAGGATTATTCGTTCCACCTGTTGTAATATCCGTTAGATTGAGTCTAGGATTATCTGGTGTTTGAAAATCAGAAACAACATTAATCGTTGTTATTGACGGATCTACAAATGCACGGATAAACTCTTCCCAATTCGCCACATCTTGAACACTCGCTTCTTTTGTTGACCGAGCGCTTTCTGTTACTTGTTCTGGATCATTTTGCGAAGTATCTGTGGTTGATGATTTTTCATCACTTGATACACTCGCTTCTTCTTCGACTGTTGATTCTTCGGTCTTCGCTGTTTCTTTTTCTTCCGAGGAAGTGACTTCTTGTTCACTAGTTTGTTGGCTCTCCTCTGCTTGAATGTTAAGCGTCATTTTTGATTCTCCGACAGCTATCTCATAGGCTCCTGCTTTTTCTACAACTAGTGGAATGGAAAAGATCATTTGTGGAGAATTCGTCCGTACTTGCCACTGGCTTCCTTCTATATTGGTGAACTTAATGTTGGCAGATTGCTTGTCTTCTACGATACTGACTCTCTCTGGGAGATTCAACACAAACTCGGAAACTTCTTGACTGGCATGTGCGACTAATTCAAACTGTTTATTTACCATATGTGGCTCTTGGCTCTCTTCAAATGAAAATATAGGACCGTTTGTTTCCGTTGTACTGGCCAGTGGATCCTGCAATTCTGATTCTCTCGATAGTTCCACAGAATTCTCAATGGCAGATACCGGAATACTCGTTGAAATCACTGGGAAAAAGAACGAAGGAAAACAAAGAAGACTAACACTTACCACGACCAAGATTTTTTTAATTTTCATCTCACTGGTCCTCCTTATTTTTAGCTCTTTGCTTCTTAATAAGTAACCAAACAATAATCAACAATAAGAAAAGAATCAGGATGACCGCGGCAACGAGCCACCAATTAATACTCGTATCAATTGTGACATCTTGCTGATTCAATGCTCGGGCTGTATCTGCTTCAATGGTAAATTTCCGTTCCCATTGCCATTCCTCTTCTCCTGAACGTGCCGTCATTTTCAACACGTAGTCGCCACTTCGAAAGCGATCCCCTTCTAAAGAGATGGGGAAGTTGAAATTAGAATTAGGTGCCATTTGCATCTGTTCTTGCTTAGCTCGATAGAGAATATCGTTCTCCCCTTCTTTTTGTACCGTTGCTTCTACTTCTAAATGATTGACAAAGGTAGGTGTAAAGTTCTGTAAGTTCGCACTGATCACATTGCGATAGTTGAGTTGATCGGCAAAGACATCCAATAAATCTAAATCAGGTTTTACGGCAGAGCGATCATTACTCACCACTACACCTATGACATAGGCAAATTCATTTTTGATCGCCACTCCTTCTCCACTTGTTTCTGTTTCCTGTGGCTTTTCTTTCACCTCTGCAATTCTTAAGCCTCCCGCTAAAAACCCTGAAAAAGCTTCTTTAGGCATGTTTAGCATTACTTTGACAGTCTTTGTTTCGTTTCCTGCAAGCTCAATAGGGACTGGGGGTTCAATTAAGTCTGCCAAAGAATAGGGTAAGGTTGGGTCTGCTTTTTCGGCATCTTTACCATATTCCACCACTCCTTGGACATTAGTAAATGCCGTATGAGCCGTGATTTCAATCGTCTTTGCTTGATCATTAGCATTTTGAATTTTCAGTGTCAATTCCTCTGTACTTCCAGGTTCACTGTTAAGGTCGAAGTAACGGCCACTTCCTTCTACTTGACTCTCTGGAAACTCTGGTGTGACATAAAAACTTAAATTTTCTTCTGCAGAAACAAGAATTGGAGAGAACAAAAACGCTAACATAATAAGTAATCGTCCACTCCATTGAATCCTCCTCTTTATTTGATATATCGTACTTTTTATCATCAAACACACTCCTTCGATGTTTCATTCAAAAAAGCAGCGCTACATATTATGTAACGCTACTTTAGTCATGACCCTAATCCATCATTAGATACACCAATCTATTAGGCTCCTACATCGCTACCTGGTGTAGTCGTTAATTCCCATGTCAATGTTGAGGTATAGGTGGTCGCGTCTTTGGCTGACGCGCCAGGTACAGATAATTGAATGGCATTGTTTGTCACAGGTGCTTTTGGATCTGCCTCAAATTGGGCATCTAAGTCTGCTTGATTTCCCCAAACAACAGATGAACGCCCCGCTCCTTTACTTGACTCAGCGGTCATAACTGAAACTGCACCACTATTAGGCAACAATTCCAAATTATTTGCATGTGCAGCTGGAGCTAACTCCTGATTGTTCCCCGTGTATTGAATTTGGGGATCCTTTAAAGTGACTTTGGCTCCTCTCAAGATAGCGTTTTGCGTATTTTCCGCTTGAAAGTCACTTAGACTGACTTTCAAATCCCAGCCTGCATTGCTTCCTCTAGTATCAGAAACTTGTGCAAAACTGATATAAGGAACTTTATTTTCCTCACCAGTCGTCCCGGTCTTCTGTTGTCTTTCTGCTACCATATTGTACGTTTGATCTTGATTTGAAATCACTTGTGAACCAAAATTCATTGTCGCAGCCTTTACAATTGACAAAGGACCCGTGGTTCCGGGTACTTCTGGTCCAATCTCTACATCTGGTTCTTCTACTGGTGGAACAACGATTTCTGGTTCGTCTGTACTAGGTGTAAATTCGATATTTCCGTTGGTCGTCACTTGACGAGTCTCGTCGGCAAACGCAGAAATCGCTCCTCCGGCGAAAATAGTAGTTGATAATGTTGCAATGGTTGCTAATCTAACGAATTTCATATATTTAAATCCTACTTTCTTTGATTGTTTTTTTCTTTTTGTTTTTTCCAAAACCAAAAGCCAAGTATGACTACGATGATCAGAATGCCCAATATTTTCCAAGCACTCATCTGACTCTCGTTCGTTTGAGGTAATTTTTTATGTTCACTCTTTCGCACTTCTGATGGTGATTGAACAATTTCTTTGGGAAAGCTTGGTTTTACCTCAACTTCTGGTGCTGGCTCTGGTATTCCTGGTGTTTCATATACCCCAGTAAAACCAATTGTTCCTTCAGTTTCCACCGAGTGTACTTCTGTCCCATGAACAACTAGTGGTGCATAAACTTGAATCAATACTACACCTATACTTAATATGCATCTTTTTAAGTGTTTCATACCCCTCCTCCTATATTCTTAGATGTCTCAAAAATCTTCGTTTTAAGGACAGCACAAAAAAAAGACATCTGATACCATCAGATGTCTTGAAAAAGTGATTAGATTAGGTTCCCTATTTATAATGATAAATAACGAATTTAAATTACTAAAAACGAAGGTTTTTGAGAATTAAAAGTTAAGCCAATAACTATTATACATGACTTATACTTACATCATACTATACCAGAAATATTTTTCCAAATAAAGTGATATATTTCTTTGGTCACTTAAAAAATACTGGGCCATAAGAACTAACTCAATTCAGAAAGATTCCTCTCTAGTTTTAAATAGCGATAAAAAGTTGATTGTTTAATCCCAGTTTTTTTACAAACTTCTGAGACAGATAATCCTTTTGTAAGGTGTAATGAGAGTGATTCTTGAAGAACGTCTTGATCTACCTTTGGCCGGCCACCAACCTTACCTCTTGCACGTGCAGAGTTTAATCCTTCAAGGGTCCTTTCAACAATAATATCTCGTTCAAATTGGCTAAAAGCTTGGAAAACAGTGATCATTAATTTTCCCTGAGGAGTTTGAGTATCAAAATTTTCTTTTATACTGATTATTTTAACTCCTTTTTTTTCAAAAAAATAAACAAGGTTAATTAAATCTTTTGTGCTACGTCCAAATCGTGAGAAGCTTTCAATGACTATTTGATCACCGGTCTTTACACGTTTTTTTAGTTTATTTAGTTCTGGACGACTTGCACGGACACCACTGATTTTTTCAGTATATATTTTTTCGCAATGATAAGTTTCTAATAAATCTAACTGTCGCGAAAGATCTTGTTGTTTAGTTGAAACACGAGCATAGCCGTAAATTTTTCTAGTCATATAATTCCTCCAATAAGTTATCTAATAAAAAACTCATAATTATCAATAATATATTTATAGAATAGATATGAGTAGAGCCAATTATACAATGACTTAACTGTAAAAATGACTACTGTAATAAAAAAAGCATGCAACGAGTCGCTTATGGTTATCATAACTTTCTAAATTACCATGAATATTTTCCTTGATCTAGGGCTTAGTTTGCCAAAATCAATTCAGAACAAAAAATAATCAATCGAAGTTTACTTCTATTTCGATTGATTAACTTTAAATTAGCATCGATTCCTCGAATTCGACTTTAGCTTTTTTGAAATCAAAGTACTTTTCAGATATCAAATCTTCGTAATCGTTTTTTTCTACCTGTTAAAGCTTCCAAGCATCTCTAGCTCCTGAGGACACTGGAATATCATTTGATAAGTCGTATAGTTGAAAAAAGACCTCATTTTGTACAATCGTCATAATCAGAAAAGATACAAAGGCCCAAAGGATTTAGTTTATTCAATAATAAAGTATTGGTATGAAGCATTAGTAAATTCTTGAGTAACTCAATATTTCTACCTCCAAATTAAAGTCCTCTGTGGCTTAATACTCGCTGTTCATGATTATTGATCAATCGATAGGCGTCCCCTTTTTGTGGATCTGTCATCATATGACGAATTTTCCATTGTCGTCCTTCAATTGGATTAGCTAATGGGCTCGCTCCTACCAGTCTATCACTATTTTGATCACAACCCGACAAAGAATGTAAATTTCCATATTGAATCCCATTAACATTTACATAAGGTAGTTTACTTTGAACTATGTGGGTACCTGACGCATCATCATACTTCAAGATTCATTTTCGTCTATCATGTTCAGTATCCTTAGTCATTTTAACTTCATCCCAATTTGTCTCCCATATCCACGTGAGAGCATAAGAAGGATCATCTACACTTTTAATTTTTATTTCTCTGTTATCAAATAGTTCTCTATAGTCAATTCCACCATTAGCTGATACAGTACCTGCATCTACATCATTACCTCCGGAGAATAAGCCGAAACTTGCACATGCCGCTGCACCTAATAAAAATTTTACACTAATTTCATTTTTTCTTTCCCATCTCGTTTGTATTGATAAATACTATTTGTATACTATTGCAACATGTTTTTTCTTAAAAGAAAAAACATCAAAACCAAGATATTCTAGGGGATTTATCAGGCAATGGATTAGCTCCTTGAGACATAATACCGTTTATCGTATCAAAAAAAAAAGATCAAAAACTTTTTAAGTTTTTGATCTTTTTTCTTATGATCGATTTATTCTACTTCATACGTTGCTAATACTTGCAACGAATTCGATGAACCACCAGGTGTTCCACTGCTTAATTCAACTGAGATTACATCGCCAGCTTTATAATCAATTGTTTTACTAACTTTTACGCTGTCCTCTGCTCTTTCACGTACCGATGCATAATAAACTTTGCCTTTATGGATTTCTGCGACATAGGCACCATTTTTACGAATGATCATTCGGTTGTTCCCTTCGAAACTTGCACGATCAAAATCAACGTCTAATCTGTTTCCTGATAATTGAATATTCTTCACCGCATGTTCTAATAAAGAAGTGTCCACTGCTAAATCTTCTTCTAATGTGATCGATTCTAACAAGCGCTTGCCTGTTGAGCTGTGACCAGGTGAATTTGGTGCGGTATAGACTTCGATTACTTGTCCTTTGACACCGGAAATGCTACGACGTACTTGAGTACCTTCATCGGTTTTGCTTGTAAATGAATAGTAAGCTTTACCTTTATAGGTTTCAAAATGATAACGACCATCAATATAGACCATCAATCGTTCTGAACTGTTGAAACGTTCTGCATCTAGATTTAAATACGCATAAGCTTCACGATCTTGTGTTCCTACAGTCAATAAACTCGTTTCTGTTTTTTCTGGTTCTACTTGAATATTGTCAAATTTCGCCCAGCCATTTCCTGTTGAAGAGAAACGAATAATGTATGTATTGTCTGTTTCAGGTGTAGTAAATGTAAATTCTCTACGTGTCCAGTTTTCATTGTTGTGTGATGTTTCTTCTAACGAAATAAAACCTTCATCATGATTCATCGTACCAAATTCAACTTTTGCTGGAAAATCAGCACTACCTGCTACATCATAGCCAAATGTATAGGTCGTGTTTGGTTTCAGTGCCAAATATTGATGAATGTTTTCTCCATAAGTAGCAACTGCATATTTATTCCCGCTTAACTCTTCGATTGTTGGATTCTGTGTACCTGGACTAGAAACGATCCAATGGTTCAAACCCTCATTGAAATCACCGTTTTTGATCGTCAACTGTTCTTCTACCTGATTACTGATATTCGCCGAATCACCTGTTGATTGACTTGCCGCAGATGTCACGACTGGTCCTCCTAACGAAAGAAGTAACATGCTTGTTGCTGCAATTTTTTTCAAGTTGTTTTTTTTCATCTCAAGCTCCTTATTGATAGCGGATAGTTCGTTATACAGTAAACCATAAAACATAATCTATCTCGCTCTTTAAAAAGAATAACTGATAAATATCTCAATAAGAAAACACTTTTTTCTGGAAAAATATTTTTATGGAAACATAACGATGAACAAAAAAAAAGTAATGGATAATAACCGCAAAAAATCAACAGTCCACTAAGTTTATCGAATGATTTCAATTATTCCTTTTCTTGGATAAAATAAAAAAATACAGCACATGGCTGTATTTCAGACTGTAGACAAAGTACTAGTTTTTAGTGCTTTGTCTTTTTTTATCCGTTAAAATAAGAGTATCAATTGGAGGTGTATCCAAATGCTCTCAAAACAAGATATGAGTAAACGCGCACAAATCGGTTTCTTTTCTCTTGAAGACTTGGTCCCACAGGACCATTTATTGCGTCAAATAGATCAATGTATTGATTTCTCCTTTATTTATGAATTGGTTAAAGAGAAATACGATGAAATCCAAGAACGTCCTAGCTTGGATCCTATTCTTCTAATTAAATTACCAATGATTCAATATCTATTTGGTATTAAAAGTATGAGACAAACAATAAAAGAAATAGAAGTGAATATCGCTTATCGCTGGTTTTTAGGTTTGAGTTTAGAAGATCCTGTTCCTCATTTTTCAACATTTGGTAAAAACTATACGCGACGGTTCAAAGGAACAGATCTCTTTGAAAAAATTTTTTATGAAATTCTAGAACAATGTATCGCTGAAGGTATCGTAGATACTTCGGAAGTATTTATTGATAGTACGCATATTAAAGCACATGCGAATCGTAACAAAAAAGAATCTGTCGAAGTAATGGAACAAGCTGTTTTTTATACAGATAAGCTGACAAAAGAAATCACCAAGAATCGAGAAAAACATTTAAAAAAGCCCTTAAAAGAAACAAACGCAGAAAGTAAAACCTCCTTGAAAAAAAGAAGTACGACTGATCCTGAAAGTGGTTGGTTTCACAAAGGTGAACACAAAGAAGTTTTTGCTTATAGCTCACAAGTGGCGTGTGATAAACATGGATGGATACTAGGTTATACTACACACCCAGGGAACTTTCATGACAGTCGTACGTTTGTTTCTTTGTTTAACAAGCTCAAAGGAGCTTTTCCCCTAGAAAAATTGATTATGGATGCTGGGTATAAGATACCAGCAATTGCACAATTACTACTCGAACATAAATTGACCCCGATTTTCCCATATAAACGTCCGATGACTAAAAAAGGCTATTTCAAGAAACATGAATATGTTTATGACGATTACTATAATTGTTATATATGTCCCAATAATAAAATACTCTCTTATACCACTACCAATCGTAAAGGATATATCGAATACAAAAGCAATCCAAAGGATTGTAAAAATTGTCCTTTCTTATCTAAGTGTACCAACTCAAAAAATCATACCAAAGTAATCACTAGACATATTTGGGCTGAAGCTTTAGAAACCTGTGAAGAGATACGCCATCAAAGTTGGTTCAAAGAACTTTATAAAAAGAGAAAAGAAACCATTGAACGAATTTTTGGGACAGCAAAAGAATTTCATGGATTACGTTATACCAATCAAATAGGAATTGAAAAAATGCACATAAAAATTGGGCTTACTTTTGCGTGTCTTAATATGAAAAAGCTAGCAAAAATAAAAAGGATCAGAGTGCAAAAGAGGCGTTTTCCTAAAGGAAAACTGCCTAATCTATCGATTATCCATAGAATATTACATAGAAAAAAGACAAACCTCATGTTTGTATAAGGTTTGTCTACAGTCTGAAATACAGCACATGGCTGTATTTTTTTATTTTATCCAAGAAAATCAATCTATCAAAACATAACACCTAAAGATATCACTCACAACATTTTTCGTTATGGTGAGCACGTTGTTTAAAAAGCTGGGATATTTGAGCCTTTTGAATTATTTTTGATGTAGTCAGCGACTTCTGGTGTAGTCATCGCTTCTTTCAACACCTTGATTTTCTCGCTATCTTTTTCTTCCTCTCGAGTAACTAATTGCAACGCATAATGTTTACTTGCTGCTTCGTCTTCAAGTAACAAGGCATCTTCTGTCGTCAAGTTTGCTGGTTCCAAATATGCTGGATAACAAAAGACCATCGCAATATCACTTTCATCATAAGCTTTTACTAGATTCAAAAGATCAATACTTTCAAAGGTAAGATTTTTAGGATTCTCTATAATATCTGCGACTGTACCATCAAAACCAACTCCATCTTTCAATTGAATGATCTCATTCTCATTCAAAATCGCTAGCGCACGACCTTCATTTGTTGGATCACTCGGAATACCGACTTTTGCATTTTCTGGCAAATCATTAACATCATCATATTCTTTTGAATAAAATCCGCCGGCAAAATAATAGATTGGTTGGACAGCTACTAAATCAGCGTCTTTTTCTTGATTGAATCGTTCCATAAAGGGTTCGTGTTGCGCAAAGTTTGCATCTGCTTCCTTATGTTGGACGGCATCATTATAAGCAACATTATCACTGACTTCCATGATATTGATCGTGTAGCCTGATTTTTCTACTTCTTTTTTGGCAATTTCTAGAATATCTTTTGAGGATTCCAATTGAACCGCTACAGTGATTTCTTTTTTACTTTCTGCGGTTTCATTGCTTCCACCACAAGCCGCTAAAACTAGAACTCCAACTAAAGCAAACGCAAATAAATAAAACTTTTTCATAACTTTTTTCCTACTTTCGTTTATCTAATGATTGTGCAACAAAATTTCCAAACATTTGTAAAAAGAAGACCAAAGCGATCATGATCACAATAGCAACATACATGACACCATACTCATACCGTTGATAGCCGACACGGACAGCAAAATCACCGATTCCGCCACCACCTACGACACCCATGACGGTGGAATAAGAGATCATACTAACTGTTGTCGTAGTATAAGCCAACACTAAGCCGCTTCGCGCTTCAACAAATAAGAAGTGCCAGATGTATTGAAATCTGGAAGCGCCTAAAGAATTCGATAAGGCATAGATCTCTTCAGGGACATCTAACAACACTTGCTCCACTAAACGAGCAAAAATCGCGACTGCTACAATACTAAGTGGTATAGATGAAGGAACAGGTCCAAAGGCCTTTCCTAAAATTGATCGCGTCACTGGGATCAACGCAATCACTAATAAAAGATAAGGAAACGAGCGAACGACTGTCACAATGAAGTTGAGTAACCAGTATAACCAAGGGTGTGTCCCTCTGACCTTGGGATTTGTCAAATATAGACCTAATCCTACTGGCAAACCTCCCAACACACAAACGAACATGGAAATCGCCATCATGATGCCCGTTTCTTTCAAACTATTGATTAGAGACGGCCAATATTCAATCAATGCTGTGGGCAAGTTCATCAGTCAAACTCCTTTTTATTTTTTCAAAATAAGTTAGTTCCTCTTCCTCGTACTGTTTTGGGTCATTCATCAATTCACCGATCAGATGCCCATTTTCCATGACTAAGATCCGTTTACATAAGCGTTTGACCGTTTCCAGTTCATGACTAACAAAAAAAATAGTCGGTTGAAACTCGGCATGTGTTTTATGTAATAAGCGAACCACACTTTCTGTATTTTCTTCATCTAAAGAACTCGTTGCTTCATCACAAAGTAACAAATGCGGATCTCTACTTAACGCTCTTGCAATAGAAACCCGTTGTCTTTCTCCGCCAGAAAGTTTGACTGGATAGCTTTCTGCTTTATGACTCATGCCAACAAAATCGAGTAGATCATTGATTTTTTTAGGCTCTTTTTTCCTTTGTAACTTCAATGGTAATGCAACATTTTCATAAACACGTAAATTTTCAAGTAGGTTATGATGTTGAAAAATCATGCCTATTTTTTGTTGTTGCTGACGGCGCTCTTTTTTTGATAATGACTGAACATCTACACCATTTAGTTTGATTGTGCCTTCAGTAGGCGTTTCCATCAAATTCAATAAACGTAACAAGGTCGATTTCCCAGAACCACTTTTCCCAACGATCCCGATCACTTCCCCTTGTTTTACAGTAAAACTAATCTTATGCAACGACTTGGTCTTTTCATACTGCTTCGACACATTTACTAGCTCGATCACATTTTTCCTCCAGTCTATACATGCAATTAAAAGAATAACACAAAGAAAAAAAACTGTATTAATTTTATTGCTAATAAAAGATTTATCTGAATTTTTAAAAGAGTAAATAAAGTACAAAAACATCTATTTTTATAATCCATTAAAAGAAAGGAAAAAGCAACTTTTTTACTCACAGATAAATATACACTGTTTTGATTTCTGTACTAGTAGTTTTAGAAAAGATAGCTTGGTTATTCATTTTCGACCAGTCTATCTTGAGATTGAAATATATTTTTTTATGAGTGAACTCAATAATTTATCAAATCTAAAAACAAATTGATTTAGTATACTATTTTTTTAATATGAGAAAAAATAATAAATAGAGCGGAAGGAAAAAGATGTTATACTTTGGATAATGGATAGCTCAGTAATACAATATAGATTGGTTCGTTATCTTATATTGTATCAAAAATTAGATTATTGATAAACGAACGAAGGACTGCTATCCTGAATACAATTATTGTGGATGAAACAATCGGGACTAAAAATTGTTTGGGGAAGTAGTTTTTAGTACTTTTCGTCCATACGTGTCAATGGCGTGCTACTTTCAGCATCACTAAAAACGAGAGTAGAACAAATCGGTCTCCTCTCGAAAAAATAAGCAGCAACCCATCAAATTTGATCGGTTGCTGCTTATTTTGCTAGATTCAACGATCTTCAAGATCCAATCATAATTCCATTAATTTTAAGTACGGTCAAAAATTCCTCTACATAACTATCTTTTTCATCATCTGTAAATTCTTGATCTAAACGATACTTGTCTCGCACAAAGGCTTTTATGTTTTCTTTCGTCGATTCAGCCTTTAACAAATTAAATATATCAATTGCTACGTCATTGTCTAAAACATAACGTTCATCCTCGACCATGATGTATAAGTCATTACCCATTTTTTCATAAGTGATGTGCTCATTGAGTTTCATGTCTTCCACTCTTTTCGTTATTCATTTGTACAGCTACGAACCATTTGATGCTTTAGGATTTCCTTGATCAAATTACACTCTGCTTCGTCTACACCTTGGGTATCATTGGTTGCATAATAATGATGTGCACGACATCCTCCACCGCATAAGTAACGGAATGAACAATCATTACATTTTGTTAAATGATTGATGCTTTGAGAGCGAATAAAAGCAATATTCTCTTCGCCAAAAACCTCGCTAAGTTGCTTTTCTCTAATATTTCCCAGTTTGTAGTCAGCAGTTTCTAACAGTTTACAGGCAAATATATCACCAACAGGATTGATTGCAAATTCTCCAACGCCAAGTCCACAGGATTCTTTGATGGTGAAAGGTTTAAAAAATGGTGAACGATTTTTGTTCTTTTGTTTTAACTCGATTTCTGTTCTCTCACTATCAGTTAAAGAAATCTCTGCCATTTTTGCACGTCCTAGTTCACTGAATCCGCCTAATTTATAATTGATGTTATTCTTCTTTAAAAATTCCACCGTTTCGTCAATATTATTGAAATTATTATTGGTAATGATCGTATTGACTGCAATATTTGGATAATTCAAGTCTAATAGATTTTGAATCCCTCTCATTGCTATGCGATAGCAGCCTTTCCCTCTATTTTTATCATTTGCAACTTGATCGATCGAATCTAAGCTGATGGTGATCGAAGCACATCTTTCAGCTAGAAACGCTGCATCTTTTGCATTCCGCACTAAAGTCCCATTCGTGATCAAACCAATAGTTAGACCAATTTTTTTGGCATAATCGATATATTTTAGCGCATCCTTACTTAACCCAACCTCACCGCCAGTAAAGATAATTTTCTTTACACCGCAATCCTTCAATTGATTGAGAACGTCGATCCATTCGACAAAATTTAAACTATCCTCATATTCCTTTTCAGGACTGGCTTCTGCATAGCAGTAAACACAGTTCAAATTACATTGATGGGTCATAACCAAATAAGCTGTCTCTGGTATTCCATGCTCCGTTTTTTCTACTTCAATCGGGTCTTCTAAAAGGATTTGAAACAGATCCATCTTTTTCTGGGTTGCCATTGGTAGATGTTTGTAATCTTGCTTTTTTATTTTGTTTAATTCTTCTTGATCAACTAATATCCATGTACTACGTAGGACATTATGTACAATAAATTGTTCATTGAATCGATAGGCATGAAGATTCTCTTTGATTCGGATAAAATCACCTCATTTTTTAAACCACAAATTCATTTTTTGCAGGGTAAACCGAAGGGAGCGCCCACTTTCTGCACCAAAAATAAGTAGCAAACATTTGAAACCCCTTTCAAAAAAACAAACTGAAAGTCACAAAAATCGTATGAACAATTTCCGTAATCTTCAGCTTATTTCTTGAGGTAAGACATGTTGTCATCGTCTCATCTCTATTTACGATCCTTGACCAGCAATAATCCCACAGTTGCATGGAACTGCGTATGTACCTGTAATTCTTTTCAAGTCAGGTTTTTTGAACATTACTATTCCTCCTTTACGTTTTCAAACCATATCAAAAAATCAGCATGAGCATACGAAACAACATAAATTCTGTTAAGTAACTACCTAATTTTTCTGTCTTTACACACTCACAAATCTAGGAAAAAAAGAGAAAAATAACCTTTCCATTTTTTCCTAATAAAAGTATAATATTCTTTATAATGATTTGTCAACCACGTACTTAAGGAGTGTAATGGAAAATGAATTTTTTTTCAAAGAAAGGCTACATATATCTATTTATATCTATGTTATTAGTTTTAGTAACCGTTCTAACCAACTTGATTGCTCCCTTCATCCTTAATAGTATCAATAGTTATCAGTCAACCACTATTTTTCCTATTATCTTCCTAATAATTGGTGCCATGACACTCTCTTATCTTTTTCAGGTTTGTTTGATCATTTACCGAGAAAATTTTGCAAAAAAATTCAATTTGAACTCAATTTCCGATTTGTTAGCCAAAATATATACTTTGAAATTTGAGAAATATATCAATTTAGAATCTGGTAATCTAGTCACTCGAATTTTCAGAATTGTAGATACCTCCTATATGTTTATGACGACCAGCTTCTTTTTAGTACTGAAATCAGCCATCTCTATTCTTATCGTGTTAGGTATATTTTTAACCCTCGATGCAACTATTTTCCTGATTACGCTTCTTTTGATCCCTATTAACATCTTCTCTTATCTTTTTATCAATAAAACACTCAATCAAAGAATCAAAACGATGCAAGACGAAAATGCCAATGCTCAAAAAGATTTGATTTTGCTCTTGGGTAATCCAGAACAATTTAAAATGTTACCTAGCTTTGATACTGTCAAACAACTAACTTCAAAAACACTCAAAAAAATGTACACAAGTTTGGCAGCAACAAATAAATTTGCTCAAATCACTAGTTATACTGTCTCATTCATCAACCAACTTTCTCAAAATATTATTTTTATAACGATCAGCTACTTGGTGTATAACCAACAGCTCCAGTTGAATAATATGATGGTAGTTAGTATATTAATGCCCGTTTTCTTCACTTCCCTTTCTGACTTATCCAAAATCAATGTCGATTATCGAACAGTCGTGGCAAACCAACAATTTGTTCAAGAAAACTTAGAACTACATCAAGAAGATTTATCCGGCACACCAATTGATCCAATCACTAGCATCAAATTTACCGATCCGCAAATCACGATGGCATTAAATGCGAAAAGAATCCATTTGTCATTGACTGAAACACTGAATTTAGGAGATATTTGTTATATCGAAGGCCCTTCAGGTTCTGGAAAATCGACGCTGATAAAAGCCATCTTGAGCTTTTATGCAAGTAATGGTATCTATATCAACGACTTCCCTCTTGATCAGTTGAATGGGAAGCAAGTCAGAGAACAAATCACTTATCTTTCTCAAACAACTTTGCTCTTTTCAAATACACTTGAATACAATATCACTCTTGGTCAACCGATTTCAGAAGAAAAAAAAGAAGCGCTGAGAAATTCAACACTTCTTGCTCCGATTTTTAAAAACAAAGACTGGGATTCTTTAATCATTGATAATGGCGCAAACCTGTCGGGGGGCGAAAAACAACGCGTGTTCATTGCCCGTATGATACTCCAAGACAGTAGGATATGGATTCTAGATGAAAGTACGAGTAGTATCGACAAAGACTCTGCGGATGCCATCTTTGACACACTCATGAACGTAAGACAAAATAAAATCATTTTATTCACCTCTCATGACAAGGAAAATAAAAATTTTGCCAATAAGTTCATTCAAATCTCTTCTCGTGTAGAAACGATTGTATAGATCTATCCTCCGTCCTCTTCAAAAAACAAGTAAGAATCCACAAAAATCCGATGAACGACTTTTGTGGATTCCTGCTTTTACCTACGCTAGATATTTTCCTTTTGGACTAATAGTAAAATTGTTATTCTTTCTTTTCTAACACTACTGCTAGTGTCGGCGAGTTCTCATCATAAGGACTTCCTTTTACATCCCCGTAAAACCCACTAACAACAAAACCAGCAGCTTCCATTTCTTTTTGCAGAGTTTCTTTTGTGAAATACGTCATCCATAGATAATAATTTTTGTTTTCATGATCGGTAAGGATCGTCGTTTGTTCTAACGTTACACGTTCGTTGTATTTTGTATTATATTGTAATGCTACATGAGGTTCATCTGTCCAGAATCTTCCGTCTGGACAAGTATCCCAAACTCGCTTTTCTTCAAATGATTGATAACTTGCCATCGAAAAAACATCCAATAAAACTTTCCCCGTCGGTTTTAGATGCTGATAAATCTTTTCTAATAATCTTTTTCTATCACTCGCTGATAACGCTCCAAAGTCACAATAGATCATTGTGATGCTATCGTATTGTTTATCTAGATCCATTGTCAGATAATCTGCATAATCGTACGTAATCGGTAACTGTTGGTCTTCCGCAGATTTTTTGGCATATGCTATCGAACGCTTAGAAAAATCAAGCCCCGTTACTTCATACCCTAATCGACTAAATTTTTCTGCATAGATTCCCGGACCACAGCCAATATCTAATAACGTTGGATAGGTTTTCGGCGGAATTACTGTATTGATCCAACGAACAGATTCATCAATAAACCCAGCTTTTCGACTTGCGCCTTCAAATTCAGGGTCAAGATGTGCTTGTAACATTTGTTTTGAGATGTGACGATCATCCCAAAATGCGCCTTTCGTTTGTTGATAAAGTGTTGGTTTGTTTAAAAGTGTTTCAATCATTGTTTTCCATCTCCTCATTTTTTTTTATAAATTTGAACAAAAGAAAAAAGCCGTAGATTTTACTCTACGGCTTCCCTGCATAAGGCGAAGATGCGAGTAAAATAAAATCAAATACATAGGTACGCTAAATAAAGCTGTGTCTCAGCTAAATTTTTTACCTATTGAATTGATTTTATTTACTCGCTTCCAGTCATACCCATGTTACTGATTATATAACATCTGATATGCCGGATTCATCACCTTTTTCTGTTAAATTTGTAGTTTCATTCTATAGGACATACCAGTAATTGTCAATTTTTCTCTGGTAAATATAAAACGATCGTAAAAGAAGCATACCTATAAAATAATGGGACATCAAAGTAATTTTTTCTAAACGGGAGAAATATTCCTGGATGGCGCAGCCAACTATTTTAGTCGTTGTGAAAGAGGAGCATTCATGTAATTGATTTTATTTATACTCCCTGATTTTAGGCGGGATATACTGATCTACAAAAGGTTGAATTTCTGTCAGCGCATCCGCAAACAAAATTTTATCGAAGTCTTCTCTTGTTAAAAAGCCTTGATTGACCATGGCTTGATACTGCTGCTTTAAAGGATCGAAAAATTCTTTGTAATTCATTAACACGCACGGATTGACATGTTGCCCGATCCTCCCCCAAGAGATTACTTCAGTAATTTCTTCGATGGTTCCTGGACCACCTGGTAACGCAATATAGACATCTGATAATTCAATCATTTTTTGTTTCCGTTCGTGCATCTACGACACGATCATCAAAGAGGTGCCATCTTTTTTGCTAGTTCTCGTTTTGCCAAAAAGTCAGGCATGATACCTGTCACTTTCCCTCCAGATCCTAGTACTGAATCAGCAATAATCCCCTTCAAACCAGCGTTTCCACCACCATAAACCAACTGATACTCATTCTTCCCGATCCACTCACCTAAGCTTCTCGTTACTCGTTCAAATTCTGGAGAAATTTCTTTACTTGCTCCGCAATAGACTGCAATCTTTATTTCCGAAACCCCTTCCAAATTTTTTTCAGCTTATGCTATTATATAATTGAAAGGTGGTTAACCTCAACATGAACATAAAAGAATACAACGACTGGGTGGTTGATTTTTATAAAAAAAGAAAGTGGTACGACTACGATCCATTTATCCGTATCGGCTTTTTAACTGAAGAAGTTGGCGAAGTTTCAAGAGCGGTTCGAAGTCTCGAAATCGGTCGTGATCGTCCGGATGAATCTATACAAACAATTGATTTTTACAAGGAAAATCTGATGGAGGAATTGGGTGATGTCTTAGATAATGTTCTGATTCTTGCTGATAAATATGACCTATCCTTCGAAGAAATCATTCATCACCACAAACAAAAACTAGAGAAGCGGTTCAATATGTAGTCTTCTCACGATGCCATTTCCAATTTTTTTAGAAAAACCCTTTCCATCGTGCTATACTCTAAAGAAAAAGAATCTTGAGGTAAACACATGGCTATCTTTGAAAGTCTTAACTTAAATAAATTGTCTGCCGTTGAACAAGAGATTTACCGCTTTATCGTTAATAACCTTGAGAAAATACCTTATATGCGGGTACGAGATATTGCGACGGATGCGCATGTTTCGTCAACTTCTGTCTTTCGTTTTATCCAAAAAGTCGGCTTTGATTCATTTCCGGAATTTCGTTTTTATATTAAAAATCATTTGGAAAAAGCCCATTATGAAACAGATGACAAGCAATTAATGTTAGAAGAACGAATCAATCAGTTGAACATGACGATTTTTCATCCCGATATTGAATATCAAATCAAAAAAATGGCAAAAACATTGCGTCAAGCTGATTTTATCCTATTTATGGGCATGGGGGCTTCGGGAGCATTAGCGCAATATGTGGCACGAAAATTAGCGAATATCGGTTACTTTTGTATTAGCTTAGATGAACTGACTTATCCGATTCGTAGCTTTTTGCGTCCAGATCAAAAAAATGCGTTAGTCTTTTTGAGTGTTTCAGGTGAAACAAAAGAACTGATCGAAGTAATTTCAGGTTTAGCTCATGCGGATAGCGTGCATAAGTATTGTATTACCGCTCATAAAGAAAGTTCATTGGCCCAATTGTGTGATTACTCAATTGACTATGCCATTAAAGAAGAACGGAAAGACATCTTTCTTGATTTGACTAGTCAGCTACCTTCCATGGCGATCCTTGAAACACTGATCGGTTATTTAGAGGATGAATGATTCACCACTCAATTTGGAACACTATGTTCCTACCACGAAATAATTTTCATTGTTCCAAATTTTTATCCTAAATAAGAATGCGCTTACTTTTCTTTCACACCTTTCGCTATAATGAATCCATCATATAGCGAAAGGTGTTATTCTTATGCAAAAATTCAATGATTTATTAGATCGAAGTCTTGTTCCTATTGCAACACGGTTAAACAACCAACGACATATTGCAGCCGTTCGAGATGCATTCATGCTTATTTTTCCATTGACGATTTCTTCTTCATTAGTCATCCTAGTCAATAATATTTTATTTTCAAAAGACAGTTTTATCGTGCAATTATTTCAACTTTCACGTATTTTTCCAAATTTAGAAAGTGCACAACAAGTCCTTGCTTCTGTAGCAAATGGCACAATCAATATCATGAGTTTGTTTATTGCTTTTTTAGTCGCTCAGCTGTTGGCAAAACATTTCGAAGCTGATGCAACCTTAGTTGGGCTAACTAGTGTCGCTTGCTTTATGATTTTTTACCCTACTTCTTTTGCAGTCGATGAAATGAATGTCATCTCGACGCAATATTTGGGTGCTCAAGGTTTATTCGTTGCGATGATTGTCGCTTGCTTGGTTGGCGAATTCTTACCGAAATTATTCAAAGTCAAGAAATTACAAATCAAGATGCCTGAACTCGTTCCACCAGCTGTTTCTCGCTCTTTTTCTGGAATGATCCCAATCATTATCGTTGTTTCTATGTCAGCTTTGATCAACTTCTTCGTCTTGATGATCGCGCCTGAAGGAATCAACGAGTTGATTTATGCCGGTATCCAAGCACCTTTACGTGACTTAGGTGGGAATGTGTTTGGCGTCCTACTCTTAGCTTTTATTCAGACACTGCTATTTTCTATTGGTATTCATGGTCCAAACACATTGAATGCTGTTCGTTCAGCGATTTTTACCGAGCAAGACTTAGCCAATCTCCAATTCATCAATGATGGTGGTTCGCTGTGGGATGTCCCTTACAAGGAAACTTGGGGCATCTTGAACGATATGTTTGCAAACATGGGTGGAACGGGTATGACCTTAGGCTTGATCATTGCGATTTTTATTGCTTCACGACGACCTGAATATCGCGAAATCGCCAAACTATCTTTTGTACCAGGTATTTTCCAAATCAATGAACCGATGATTTTTGGACTACCGATCGTCTTAAATCCAATTATGATCATTCCTTTTGTTTTAACACCGATGGTCAATATTCTGGTCGGTTACTTCGTCACAGTCGTCTGGCCAATCATGCCATCACCAGCGATTGGTTTACCTTGGACCACCCCAGGGATCATCAATTTGTTTTTAGGAACTGGTGGGAATATCATGGGAATTGTAATAGGCGTACTTTGTTTAGCGATTTCCGTTTTGATTTACCTACCTTTTGTCATGGCTTCCAACCGCGCACAACGCACAGAGATATAACTTGAGAATCACTGAAACTTAGGAGGAATTTGTATGAATAGAGAGTTACCCAAAGATTTTTTATGGGGAGGCGCAATTGCTGCTCATCAAGCAGAAGGTGCTTGGAATATTGATGGACGAGGTCCAAGTATCGCTGATGTTATGACTGCTGGCGGAAATGGGATTCCGCGGAAGATCACTAAAGGCATCATCGAAGGGGAATATTACCCAAATCACGAGGCCATTGATTTTTACCATCGTTACAAAGAAGACATCCAATTATTTAAAGAACTAGGCTTAAAATGTCTACGCACTTCCATTTCATGGAGTCGGATCTTTCCTACTGGTCAAGAAGAAACACCGAATGAACAAGGATTAAAATTTTACGATGATCTTTTTGATGAATGCTTAAAAAACGGGATCGAACCGGTAGTTACGTTGTCTCATTTTGAGATTCCTTATGCCATTTATGAAGATTTTGGTGGCTTTGCCAATAAAGCGGTCATTCCTTTATTTGTTAAATTTGCTCAGTGCGTATTTGACCGTTACAAAGACAAAGTAACTTACTGGATGACCTTCAATGAAATCAATAATCAGGCGGACGGACAAGAGCCCGTTCATGTTTGGACCAATTCAGCCATGATCATTGAAGATGACCAAGATAAAGAGGCCTTAGTATTCCAAGCAGGAGTCAACGAACTGATTGCCAGTGCTTGGGCTGTCAATGAAGGGAAAAAGATCAATCCCAATTTTCAGATTGGTTGTATGATGGCTTACGTTCCAATCTATCCCTACTCCTGTGCGCCAGAAGATATGATTGCTTCAGTCAAAGCAAATGAACGTCGTTTCTTCTACAGTGATGTCCATGTACGCGGAGAAATCCCTACCTACACAGAAAAGTATTGGGAACAAAAAGGGCTCACAATCGATATTAGCGAGAAAGAACGACAAATTTTACGTCAAGGAACTGTTGACTATATCGGTTTTAGCTATTATATGTCGGGAACGATCACAACTCTTCCCGATGTTGAGGGCAGACAAACAGAAGATATTCCTTCAGCAAAACTAGTTAAAAATCCTTATATTACTGCTTCTGACTGGGGCTGGCCGATTGATCCTGTTGGGTTACGTTATGTATTGAATACGGTGTACCAGCGTTATGATCTCCCCCTGTTTATCGTTGAAAATGGTTTTGGTGCCTACGATCAGTTAACTGATTCAAATGAGATCCATGATGACTACCGGATCAATTATTTAAGAGAACACATCGAACAAATGAAAAAAGCAGTAGTTGAAGATGGCGTACCATTAATTGGTTACACACCTTGGGGAATCATCGATATCGTCAGCTTTGGCAGTGGTGAAATGGAAAAACGCTATGGCATGATCTATGTCGATAAGGATAATACCGGTAAAGGAACCTTACAACGTTTGAAAAAAGATTCCTTTGCTTGGTACCAACAAGTGATTGAAACCAATGGGGAACAGCTTTAGTAACGAACAAGGAAAGGCGATCCGACTTCATTGTCGTGACCGCCTTTCTTTGTTATGTTTCATATTTTTCTTTCACAACTGCTAAGTAATGTTGCAGACCGATATTCATTACCCAGGCTACACCTAGACCAATGAAACTACCGATGACGATACCAATAAAACGATACTCGATCAATGAGATCAAGTACGTGTTCCTGACCAATGTCGAAAGCATCAATGCCATGGGGTTCAAGAAAATATTCGCCACTGCATAATTTCGGGCAACTAAAAACTGAGAAATACCATAAAGAAACGTAATTAAAAAAATCGTTTCAAGTTGGGAAAAAGGAATCAGTGATAAGACAGCCGATAAACACAACCCTAACATCGAACCAATCAAATATTGCACTTGCCGATGTTTCATCGCATCTAAATTCTCAGCTAATAAAATCGAGGCACAAGACAGTGTCAGCCAATAAGGATTTTTCATGTTCAAGCCATGGCTCACATAAACGGAAAGGAATAATGCAGCGCTGTAAAAAATCGAATCAATGATCACTAAAGGTTCTTGGTGAAAACGCTCCTTCAAAGATACCTTTATCACTTCCTGTTCCGGGCGCGAATCCATTTTTTTCGTTAGAAATGCAGCAATCAAAGCAAACACAACACCCATAAAGAAAAAAGAAGCTACTGTCGGCAAATGAGAAAATGGAACGGACATACTCGTTCCCATAGCCGCTAACATCGCAAAGAATAAGCCCCCTGGTTTAGAAATATGGAACAAACGCAAAATAAACCGACTGAAAAAAGCAACTGCTCCAACAGCAAATGGTTCAAGCCAGATGACATACGTCGACAATAGCCCTAATGTAAAAGCCAGTAATAGACCGCAACCAATCAAAAATAGGCGCTTTAGTAATTGCTTCATCGGAATGTTCTGGTAGTAAAAGAAGGTAAAGATACCTAGAGAAGAGAAACTTGAAATCAAAAAATTATGATTGATGTAACCGATCCATAAAACGAGAAAGATCAGAACCATCAGATTCATGATACGAAATGGATTTTCTTGAATTTTGTTAAATGTAAAATAAGATTTAACCATAAAAAACCTCCTTATTTTGAAATGTATATAAAAATCGTTTTCGCCTTAAGGATGTCTTGTCTATTATAAGAAGTATCAAAGAAATCAACTATTAGAAGTAAAAGGAGAGTTTTCCAGAGAAAAATTTAAACGAATTTACTTTATCTAGTATAACACCAATTTTCATCGCTTAAACAGACAGAAATTCCCATCAATCATTAAATAACTAATTAAATATTATAATTAATTAATAATAACCACCATTATTTGTAATAATATAGATAGTTTTAGCTATCTAAAATTAAAAGCTTTTCATCTATTCAAAGAATTTGTGAAATCTGCTTTATTTTTTTGTATTTTAAATTTATACTATGAAATAAATCATTTTTAATAACAAAAAAAAAATAAAATTTATTGTTACATAAAGTTTTTTTGATTTTAACATCAGACATATACGTTGGAGAACACAGAAAGGACAAAAAGTAAGGAAAATGAAGAAAATTATTTTAATTATCAGTAGCTTGTTTGCATGTGTCGGTTTATTTTCTTTTATTCATTTTTTGAATTCTCCTGTTCGAGATGTTACCTCCAAAGCTGAAATGATCCAAACAGACGAAATTAAAATGGAATATGTTCCTACAAAAAATCAGTTATTGAAAAGCATTGGTGACTCGGTCGATTTTTTAGGCATCTACGAAGTAACAGAAATCAATTTTAATGATACACCTCATATCGTACTAACAAAAGAAGATGAAAATGAACTATCTTTTGAAATCAGAGTAACTGATCCAAAAGAGCAATCGTTCTCGATTCCAGCAATAAAATTCTCTCCACAAAACATTCATGTTTCTGATACATTTGGCATTGCGAAAAAAAATGATCGCTACTTTGCCTATAAAAACAATGTATCCATTGAAGGAGAACCTTACAACACACGCTGACATACCCTGTGGGGGTAAATATAAATTTATATTTATACTACAAAAAAGCAAACTGAAACGAAGAAATTCCTCTTCCTTTCAGTTTGCTTTTTTTTTGAGATCCAACGAATATCTGTCCATCCTTTAGTATCGTTTTATCTATGTTATTTAAAATAACAACAAAAAATAAATGTGCTTGTTATCTAAATTTTTGATTTAATAATGAGTTATCCACAGTGGATAACTCATTAGCTCTTTCTATTTGTCCACAAAATCCGTCATCTTTGACCTTGTGACCGATCGAGCTCAAGTTTGTTTACTTCTTTGTATCGTCTATCCTTTAAGCGTGACGATGATAGTAAGTAAAACTGACAACAGGAGAACGAGCAAATTACACCTCGATTGCTCTACATAAATAAGTACGGTAATAAAACTTGTAATGATTGCTGGATAAAATTTTTTTCGTTTTCTCATATGCATCCCTCTTTAACTATCATTGTGCCTAAAAAATTCGATTGTTTTTTTATTTTTTACTTATGTTTCTGTTAAATTTTTTTATAATCGTTAAACGAGTCAAAAGCATACAAAAAAAACACAGAACAGGAAAGGAGTATTTCCTAACTATTCTGTGTCTTTTGATTGACTATGTTATTCAAGTATCTAGCGATAGTATGCTTCAATTTTACGACTTGGGATCAACCAAGTAACCAAAATCAAGACATTGACTATTAATACTGCGATGGGCGCGATCAAATATCCGAGAATCAATCCCACGACATTCAAACCAATAGATACGTAGGATTTACGATAATTGCCAAACAACTCTTTGATAGATGCATTCTCGTCTTCCTCTGAGGCAACTAATGTCCTTGCTAACAAATAATACGTGAGATTAGCTCCTAATATCACTATACCATAGGTCATTTCAGGAACAAGACTGTTACTGTATTCGCTGATCCATGAAGTAACGAATGGAAACAGCGACAGGAAAAAAATAAAAAAGCTATTCACCCAGAGCACTCGCCCATTCACTTTGTGGACGGCTTGAAACAAATGATGGTGGTTATTCCAATAAATGCCCAGGGTAAAGAAACTAATGATATAAATAAAAAAACGTGGCGCAAGTGCAACTAGCGCTTCCAAGGTATCTGAGTGTGGTTCATGTAGCTCCAACACTAAAATCGTCATAATAATAGCGATCACGGCGTCTGTAAAGGCCTCTAGTCGATTTTTCGGCATGACTTTCCTCTCCTTTCGCTTCATTTTATTCGTAATAAGGGCAAAAAAGCAACCTTTTCACACCAAAGTAGCAAGTAGAAATCGGGCTCTGGGTGGAGGTTAAGTCAATCAATCCTTGCTATACTTACTATATAGAAAACAGCAAGCGTAACTTCTATTGAGAAGTTTATCAAACGAGAAAAGAGGCGATCATCATGCAAAAAAGAAATACGTTTCAAACAATCATTCTATTAGTGGTAGGTTTCGTCGTAGCTAGCTTTGTCCTCAATCTATTCGTTGGCGTGATCAGTGGTTTATTATGGTTAGGTATTAAATTGTTGATTCCAGTAGCCATTGCGATTTGGTTAGTCCGTTGGATCACTCGCACCACGCAACAAAGAAAATACTACTAATACTATTTTCCTAAATGAAAAACAAAAAGAGGCAGAAAATTTCTGCCTCTTTTTTTACTTCTTTTAAATGATATATCATTTAACCTAATGCTACATCTAAGATCATCATGATAATAAAACCAGTCATAACACCAAAAACTGCATAGTGTCGTTTACTTGAAAGTGTTTGTTGCGCTTCAGGAATCAGTTCTTCCACGACGACGTAAATCATTGCACCCGCAGCAAAAGCTAAGGCATAAGGCAGTAAGACTGCAACTTTTGTCACTAAGATTGCCCCGATGACTCCAGCAATCGGTTCAACCACTCCTGAAGCTTGCCCATAGACAAAGGCTTTTGTTCGACTTAATCCTTCTTGTCGGAGAGGAATCGAAACAGCCGCACCTTCTGGAAAGTTTTGAATACCAATCCCTAACGCAACAGAGATCGCTGCTAGCACCGCAGTCGTTGGATTATCTGCAGTTGCCGCTGCACCAAATGCAACACCTACTGCTAAACCTTCTGGAATATTATGCAAGGTAATGGAAAAGACAAGCAAAATCGTGCGTTTTAAATGTGTTGGTAAGCCTTCTTTTTCGTGTGCTGGACCAAAATGCATGTGTGGTAAGGTTTTGTCGGCAATGTATAAAAATAATCCCCCTAGCCCAAAACCAATACTCACCACAAGCCAAGCAATATCACCATTTTCTTCTGCTTTTGTGATTGCCGGATCTAATAAAGACCAAAAACTGGCGGCGATCATCACACCCGAAGCGAAACCTAACATCAAATTGAGTACATCTTTTTTGATTTCTTTAAAGAAAAAAACTAAGCCAGCCCCAAGCGCAGTCATAAAATAAGTAAACGCCGTACCCGTCAACGCTTGCTGCCAAGGTTCTAGCTTCAGTAACCAATCAACCATACAATTCCCCTTTCACCTTTTTATTCTTACTCTAGCATATTGCCAAAAATGTGACTACTATTCTACTATTAATCTGATGATCCTTTATTCTAAGCGGTTATCCCCTCACGTTTTTCCAATCATTCCCAAACCACTTATGGTAAAGATCATCAACGACTTGAACATTTGTAATCGTCATGTTTGGATCGACCACCGTATCTTGCTTCTTACCTGAGGAAAGTAAATCGGCGACATGACGGATCTCAAAGACAAATTCACTATCCATTGGAAAATCTTTTGTTAACACTTTTCCGTTGTTCATCTGGATCGTATAATGGTCTGTTTTCCAATAGTTAGGGATGATGATCGTGCCTTTTTCTCCAACGATGGTATACGTACTAGTAAAATCCATTTTTGTCGTAAGGAATAAACTGATGAAAAGGTCTTTCTTCTTCAGGTTGACCATACACTCTTCATCCGTCAGACCTTCTCCATGTTCTACACATAAGCCGTTATATTCATCAAATCCTGTACCAAATAAATATTGACTGACACTTAATGGGTAAGAGGCGTTGGAAATCAATACGCCACCTCCTTGTTCCATCTTCCAAAACCAAGGGATTTTTTCAGAACCCGGTCGAGCATCACGAATATCGACTAATTTTACTTGACCGATTTTTTCTGATCCAATGGTTTTTTTTACGTCTTCGATCGCAGGTAGAAATAGGGCTTTTTGTGCTTCCATGAGAAAAACCTTGTGCTCCTTAGCCAAGGCATAGAGTTCTTGTGCTTGCTCCGAATGTAGCGTAAAAGGCTTCTCTAAAAGCACATGTTTCTTTGCTTGGATCGCGGCTTTCGCGGCTGAAAAATGCAAGTGATTGATCAATGGAATATAAATCAGTTCTATCTCGTTGTCAGAAAGTAACGCTTCGTAACTGCCATACGCTTTTGGAATGCCTAACTCTGTGGCTAACTGTTGCGCCTTTTCTAAGCGACGTGTCGCAATCGCTACAGCTTGTGCCACGCCACTTTCTTTGATCCCCTCCACAACACGTGGCACGATCGAAGCACCGCTCATAATACCGATTTTCAGCATACTCTTCCTCCTAACATTTTGAATCCACTATAACATAGTTTCACACATTACTGGCACTTCACTCTACTTGGTTGAAAGTCGCTTTAGTTGGGCTTTTGATAAGGAAGATTTATACTTTAGACAATAAATATAATTTGTTTTTTTAGGGAGTGGATCAAAATGTCAACGATAAATGCCGGTATTGCCATGGTAAAAGTGCTTGAAAGCTGGGGAGTTGATCATATTTATGGGATTCCGGGTGGTTCGTTCAATTCCATTATGGATGCGTTGTACCATGAAAAAGACCAAATCGATTATATCCAAGTACGTCATGAAGAAGTAGGCGCGTTAGCTGCCGCAGCGGATGCCAAATTAACAGGAAAAGTCGGAGCTGTCTTTGGCTCAGCTGGTCCTGGAGCCACTCATTTGATCAACGGACTTTACGATGCTCAAATGGATCACGTCCCAGTTGTCGCCCTTTTAGGGCAAGTGGCTTCGACTTCTATGAATTATACTGCCTTTCAAGAATTAAATGAAAATCCAATTTTCGCTGATGTTAGTGTTTATAATCGGACAGTCATGACACCTGAAAGTTTACCTTATGTCGTTGATGAAGCGATCAAGGCAGCTTATGCACATCAAGGAGTCGCTGTTGTGACGATCCCAGTTGATTTTGGTTTTGAAGAAATCGAGTGGCAGGATGTTTCTAATGCTTCTACGTACAAAACAGGGGTGATCCTCCCTGAGATTGAAGACGTGAAAGCAGCCCTTCCTTATCTCGAACAAGCTCAAAAACCTGTCTTGTTCATCGGTCAAGGTGTTCGTCATGGCTATGATCAGATCAAGAAATTTACCGAATATTTCAAAATGCCCGTGGTTGCCTCTGTTTTAGCAAAAGGAATCGTGCCAGATGAAGACAAAAATTTTCTTGGATTTGCAGGTCGGGTAGCGACAAAACCTGCGAATGAAGCATTAGCAGAAGCCGATTTGATTTTATTTGTAGGAAGTGACTTTCCTTTTGGGCGAACCTTTTTCAATCCAGAAGCTGCTTTTATCCAAGTCGATATTGATGCCGCCAAATTCGGCCGCCGTCATCATACCGATTTAGCTATTTTAGGGGATGGTAAAACAACGTTAGAAAAACTGATTGAATTGGGGAACGAACGCACAGAAGATGCTTGGTATCTAGCCAATCAAGAAAATCTTCGCAATTGGCGGCGTTGGTTAACGTCCTTTGAAGAACCCACGGAGAAATCGATTCGACCAGAAGCGGTCTATAAAGAAATCAACCGAATTGCCGAACGTGATGCTATTTTTGTGACAGATGTTGGAAATACGACCATTCATTCGATTCGTTTACTGAACATGACTGGTGAGCAGTTACACACTACTTCGGGTTGGTTTGCGACGATGGGAAATGGTATACCCGGCGGAATCGCCGCTAAATTAAGCTTTCCGGAGAGACAAGTCTTTACTTTGAGCGGAGACGGCGGTTTTGCCATGGTGATGCAAGATATCTTGACTCAAGTCAGCTATCAGTTGCCAATCATCAATGTCGTTTTCTCAAATGATTCATTCGGATTTATCGAAGCAGAACAAGAAGATACTGAACAACAAAAATTTGGTGTTTCCCTTGAACAAGCTGATTTTGGGAAAGCCTGCGAAGCCTTAGGTGCCGATGGCTTCACGATCACACACTACGAACAATTACGCCCTGCCTTAGATGCTGCGGCGAAATCTGATCGACCAGTCGTGATCGACGTCAAGATCCCCAACAAACGGCCCTTACCTGTCGAAGACTTACACTTAGACCCAAGAAAGTATAGCGAAGAAGAAATTGAGCGCTTCAAAGAAAAATACGAAGTACATGATATGCCGGTGCTTCATGAAATATATACGCATCATCTTTCTAAACAGTTGTAAAAGTCCAGTAAACCACAACTTAGTGAGAAAAGATCCACCTCAAATTGATAGGATTTGAGGTGGATCTTTTTCAAATTTCATACACTTATTTTATTACTAATCATCTAAACGCATAAACGATCTGATTGATCCCAACGACCATAAAATAAAATCCAACTAAAAAACTTAGCGTCAACGCAGAGGATAAAGGATTGAATAATAAAATAATACCTAGTAAGATACCCAATACATTGATGACCACTGTAAACCAATAATGTCCTTCGCTTATTCCTCTGAATAAATCAGCAGTAAATAAAGCCAAAACAGAATCAATAATAAACCAAACAGCGAAGACAAATGGTAGTGCAACTACCCCCGCACCAATATTGAAAATGAAAAAGATCCCAATCAATAAATCAATGATCCCAATCACTATCGGCATCTTCCCTTTATATCCTGTCAGTTCTTTTACTCGACTACGTAGAAATAACTCAAATAATCCTTTTAGGATCGCAAAAATAGCAAATACAATAACGATAGCAACTAAGTTACCTACTGGATCGCGAAAAGAAATCAAGGAAACTAAAACAAATAGTATCCCCAAAATAAGTGAACCCCAATCAATTTTTCTACTTTCTTTCATTTTAATCCCTACTTTCTTCTAATCTATTTCTATCTTACGCCCCCATTTAAATAACTTCAAAAATTTAGCATTTATGAAAATGCTTTAGTTGTAAAAAAACGGTTTATCTCTTTTCTTCTTTTGATTGTTTCACGTGAAACGTAAAGAATTACTGATTTCCTTGAAACTTTCAACATTCCCCTATATAATTCTAGAAGACTTGGCAAATATTATAAACATAAAGTGAGGAAAAAAATTGATTACTGTAAATGATGTAAGTTTGCACTTTTCAGATCGCAAACTATTTGATGATGTTAATATAAAATTCACTCCCGGCAATTGTTATGGCTTAATTGGAGCAAATGGCGCAGGTAAATCAACATTCCTTAAAGTATTATCAGGTGACTTGCAACCTTCAACAGGCTCTGTCACATTAGGTCCAGATGAACGTATGGCTGTTTTGAAACAAAACCACTATGACTATGAAGAATATACTGTGATGGAAACAGTAATCATGGGTCATAAACGTTTATATGAAGTAATGAAAGAAAAAGATGCCATCTATATGAAAGAAGATTTCACAGATGAAGATGGGATTCGTGCGGCAGAATTAGAAGGCGAATTTGCAGAATTAAACGGATGGGAAGCAGAACCAGAAGCAGCCGTTTTACTCCAAGGATTAAATATTCCTGAAGAGTTGCATCATCAATTGATGAGCGAACTAACTGGTGGCCAAAAAGTGAAAGTGTTGCTTGCACAAACGCTATTCGGTAAACCAGATGTTTTACTTTTAGATGAGCCGACAAACGGACTAGATATCCAATCGATCAACTGGTTAGAAGAATTTTTGATCGAATTTGAGAATACAGTGATCGTTGTTTCCCATGACCGTCATTTCTTGAATAAAGTATGTACCCACATGGCAGATTTAGACTTTGGAAAAATCAAGCTTTATGTAGGAAACTACGATTTCTGGTTAGAATCAAGCCAATTAGCAACTAAGTTACAAGCAAACGCCAATGCGAAAAAAGAAGAACAAATCAAAGAATTACAAGACTTTATCGCACGTTTCAGTGCAAATGCGTCAAAATCAAAACAAGCGACATCCCGTAAAAAAATGTTAGAAAAAATCACATTGGATGATATCCAACCTTCTTCACGTCGCTATCCTTTCGTTGGATTCAAACCAGAGCGTGAAATTGGAAATGACTTACTACAGGTAGAAAACGTTAGTGTGACAATAGATGGTAAAAAGATTTTAAATGATATATCATTTACATTAAACAAAGAAGACAAGGTAGCATTCGTTGCCGAAAACGATATAACAACTACAACGCTATTTAAAGTTATCATGGGCGATCTAACACCTGATACCGGTACTGTCCGTTGGGGTGTAACAACTAGCAATGCTTATCTACCAAAGGATACAACGAAGGAATTCGATACGGACTTAACGATTCTTGATTGGTTACGTCAATATGCAAGTAAAGAAGAAGACGACAATACGTTCTTACGTAGCTTCTTAGGTCGTATGTTGTTTTCTGGAGAGGAAGTACTAAAACCCGTGAATGTTCTTTCTGGGGGCGAAAAAGTGCGTTGCATGCTTTCTAAATTGATGCTTTCAAAAGCAAACGTCCTTGTCTTAGACGACCCAACGAATCATTTAGATTTAGAATCAATTACTGCATTGAATGATGGTTTGATGGCATTTTCAGGTTCGATCCTATTTGCTTCTCATGACCACCAATTCATCCAAACGTTAGCAAATCGTATCATTGCTGTTTCTGATAAAGGCGTGATCGATCGTGCAGATACGACATATGATGAATTCTTAGAGAACAAAGACATCCAAAAACAATTAGAACAATTGTGGAACTAAATATTCCAAAAATAACTATAAAAACAGCTGTACAACGTGAGTAGTCTTACGTTGTACAGCTGTTTTTCTTTTTTATCGACTTACACCCATTGAAAAGATGGCGATACACCCATAGCCTGTATGACTGGCGATCGTTGGTCCTAAGGGATAGAGTTTGATTTCTTTTGTTTTGATATTTTCTTCTAATAATTTTTTGGCTTTCTCAGCACTTTCTAGGTCTCCGGCATAAGCGATATACACCGTTTGTTCCAATGGAGCTACGATCGTTTTGACCGTTTCCTCCACGATTTTCTGAATGGATTTGTTTCTACCACGCACTTTATCGACATTCTTCAAATGACCACTTGGTTCAACGGTAATGATCGGCTTCACGCTTAACAGACTACCAATAGCAGCACTTGCTTTAGAGATGCGTCCTCCACGTTCTAAATGTTTTAAATCATCAACGGTTACCCAAGAATGAACTTTTAGGTAATTATTTTGTAACCAAGCCAATGTTTCTTCCAAAGAATAACCCGATTCTTTCAAACGAACAGCTTCTAATACAAGTAGTCCTTCCCCGATACTTGCGGCTTTCGTATCAAACACATGAACTTGCGGGTCCTCATAGGTTTCTTTCAATAATTCGACTGCTTGTAAGGCACTGCTGTAAGAACCACTCATGCCACTCGAAAAAGCAACGTACAAGACTGGGATACCTTTCTCCACATAGCTACGGAAGAACTCCAAATAGCGACCCACATTGATTTGTGAGGTCGTAGGCATTGCTCCTTCACGTAACTGTTGGATGTACCCTTCATAATCAAATGTTTTTCCCAGATCATCGATTCGTATTTCCTCACCAATCTGGATCTCCATGGATAAAAAATCAACATTTGCATTTGCCAACACTTGATAGGGCAGATCGCAACATGAATCTGTGACTATTTGATACATTCGTTCCAACTCCTTTTTTTCTCCACTTTTCATCGCAGTCTATTATAGCAAACTCCTTTAATTTTAAATAACTTCAGCTCTTATATTCGTTGTACTTGGTACAAGCCAATCAAGCGAACGCTTAAATGAACACGATCAGTCTAAAACAAAAGTCACATTCATTTTTGTGTGTCGCCCTAAAACCGATAAATAATGGCAATAGGAGTAATCTCTTGGGAAATAAAGCGACAACCACAAAAATTAGAAAAACAATTTTCGTGGTTGTCGCCGTATTTCTCGAGGCTAAACACTTCTGTCCCGATTTCATTTATTTCTCGTGATTTCAGTGGTCCACTCATTCTTAAAGAATGTTCCTGTTAGCGAATCATCACTGAAAGGCTTAGATTTGCGCCCACACGCTTTCTAAGATATTTGTTTGGTTTCGGTCAGGACCTACTGAAAATGTTGAAATACGCACGCCTACAAGCTCTGAGATACGTCTTACATAGTTACGAGCATTTTCTGGTAATTCAGCTAGTGTGCGACAAGCAGTAATGTCTTCTGACCAACCTGGCAATTCTTCGTAGATTGGTTTGCAACGGTTCAATTCTTTCAAACTCGCTGGATAATGATAGATTCGTTCACCGTCTAATTCGTATGCTGTACAGATTTTCACTGTTTCCAAACCGCTCAAGACATCGATCGAATTCAATGATAGATTCGTGATACCTGACACACGTTTTGAGTGACGCATCACGACTGTATCAAACCAGCCGACACGACGTGGACGTCCAGTCGTTGTACCATATTCGCGACCGACTTCACGAATTTGTTGACCGGTTTCATCAAACAATTCAGTAGGGAATGGGCCATCTCCCACACGTGAAGTGTAAGCTTTACATACACCGACCACTTTATTGATTTTTGAAGGTCCGACACCACTACCGATCGTCACACCACCAGCCACTGGATTTGATGAGGTAACAAACGGATACGTTCCTTGATCGATATCCAACATCACACCTTGTGCGCCTTCAAATAAAACACGTTTTCCTGCATCTAACGCATCATTTAAGATAACTGATGTATCCGTCACGTATTGTTTGATTTGTTGTCCATATTCGTAGTATTCTTCAAAGATTTCTTCAAATTCAATTGGCTCTGAATCGAACATTTTCACAAATTGACGGTTTTTATCGTCTAGATTCACTCGTAAACGCTCTTCAAAAATTTCTTTATCTAATAAATCGGCTACACGGATACCGACACGAGCGGCTTTGTCCATATAAGCAGGGCCAATCCCTTTGATGGTCGTACCGATTTTATTTTCTCCTTTTGCATCTTCTTGCAATTGGTCTAATTTGATATGATACGGTAAAATCACATGCGCACGATCAGAAATACGTAAATTATCTGTCGTCACATTTTTTTCATGTAAATAAGCCAATTCTTTGACTAAAGATTTCGGATTGACTACTACACCATTCCCGATCACGCTGATTTTATCTTTGTAAAAAATCCCCGAAGGAATCAAGTGCAGTTTATACGTAACACCATCGAATTTAATTGTGTGTCCCGCATTGTCGCCACCTTGGTACCGTGCGATCACTTCAGCATTTTCACTAAGAAAGTCAGTAATTTTTCCTTTCCCTTCGTCGCCCCATTGTGTACCCACTACTACTACAGATGACATTTGAACACCTCATTTAATATTATTTAATCCTGAATTATTGTAACAATACTTCAAACTTTATTCAACTAAAATCGAATGATATTTAATATATTTTAGAGAAAACGTTTAAAAAGCGAACATTATAATTTTCTATGTTCCATTGGTTACTAACAAGTAGGCGCCTGACCTGACTAAGTTTGAAAAACCATCTTCGGACATTCGTCCTCTCGCACCACCAAAAATCGAATAAACGGTGGGAATAGAAATAACCTCTTTGAAAAATAAAGCGCCAGCCACAAAAATTTGAAGAACAATTTTCGTGGCTGGCACCTTATTTCTCGAGGCTAAACACTTCTGTCCCGACCTCGATGTTTGAGTTATTCAGATTTATTCGTCCTAATATTCTTCTCGCGGAGAAAGCGAGGAAAATTTATTGTATTCTTTGATAAAGAGCAATTCGACCGTTCCCCTTGCTCCACTCCGGTTTTTTTCAATGATGACTTCGATCACATTATCGTTTTGTGGTTCTGGCGCATCACCATCTTCGCCACCTTCACGTTCGTAGTAATCATCACGATATAAGAATGCCACGATATCCGCATCCTGCTCAATCGAACCAGACTCACGGATATCACTTAAGACAGGTCGTTTATCTTGGCGTTGTTCCACTCCACGAGAAAGCTGGGAAAGAGCAATGACGGGAACTTTTAATTCTTTCGCTAGTTTTTTCAATTGACGTGAGATATCGGATACTTCTTGTTGACGGTTTTCTTTCCCATTTCCTTCGATCAACTGCAAGTAATCGATGAGTATCAAGCCTAGATTTCCTTTTTCTTGTGCAAGTTTCCGACATTTTGCTCGTATCTCAGAGATTTTGATCCCTGGTGTATCATCAATAAAGATATTTGCTTTCGATAAACTACCCATCGCAACAATCAAATTGGACCATTCTTCTTCGGACAGCTGTCCCGTACGTAAGTGACTCGCTTCAATCGAACCTTCCGCACAAAGCATCCGGTTGACCAGTGATTCTGCCCCCATCTCTAGACTGAAGATCGCTACAGAACGATCCGTTTTTGTACCAACATTTTGGGCAATATTCAAGGCAAAGGCTGTTTTCCCTACTGCCGGACGTGCAGCCAAAATAATCAGCTCTTCTGCTTGGAAGCCAGCAGTCATTTTATCTAATCCTTGGTAACCAGTTGGCAAACCTGTGATCTCTTCATTGTTTTGCGCGAGTTGGTCAATATTTTCAATCGTAGAATTCAAGACTTCCGCAATAGATAAGAACCCGCTACGGTTACGTTTTTCTGATACTTCAAGGATGCTACGTTCCGCATCATCTAAGATGGATTGGACTTCTTCTCCTTGTTCAAATCCTCTAGTCACGATCCCTGTTGCTGTTTGGATCAAATTACGGAGCAATGATTTTTCTTCCACGATTTTTGCGTAGTAGACAATGTTCGCTGCCGTTGGTACAGCTAAAGCTAAATCAGATAAGTAACTGACTCCACCAGCATCTTCCAAGAGATTTCGTTGCTCCAAACGATCTTTGACGGTCACGACATCAATCGCTTCACTACGGTCATTCAATTCGATCATGATTTCAAAAATGATTTGATGTCCCCGACGATAAAAATCTTTCGGTTCTATGTACTCCATGGCATCGATGATCGTTTCAGCGTCTAGAAAAACAGAACCTAGAACCGCTTGTTCAGCTTCAATATTTTGCGGTGGAATTCGATCCTGCCACACTTCACTCATATTCTATCGCTCCTTGCTTTCAATTGCTTCATTTTACAAGAAAATGGCAGAAAAGTCATCCCTAAAATGAACATCTGTTCCAAAAGCTCTTCCTTCGAAAATAGGCCGCAAAAGTCAAAAATAATCGAAAGCGATTTTTGTCCTCTGCGGCTGATTTATCGAAGTGATTTCGTCACATGTTCTTTTCGTTTATTCAGAGACAACGTGTACCTTGATCGTTGCAGTTACTTCATGGTGTAGTTTCACAGGTACGTTGGTATAGCCTAACGTACGAATTGGGTTGTTCAACTCAATTTTACGTTTGTCTAATTTTACTTTGTATTGCTTATTCAAGCCTTCAGCGATTTGTTTCGATGGGATCGAGCCAAATAAACGGCTATCTTCTCCTGCTTTGGCTTTTAATTCCACGACTGTTTCTTCTTTTTCAAGAAATTCTTTTAATTTTTTGGCTTCTTCAAGAATTTCTGCTTCTTGTTTTTCTTGGGCTTTTTTCTGTCCTTCTAACTGACTGATGCTGCTTTTATTTGCTTCTTTTGCCAGATTGTTTTTGATCAAATAATTTTGCGCATAGCCTGTAGGAACTTCCTTGACATCGCCTTTTTTGCCTTTGCCTTTAACATCTTGTAAGAAAATGACTTTCATCTCATCTACTCCTTTTTATATAATTGATTCATATTTTCTTGGATAGCAGCGAGCAGTTGTTGTTTTGCTTCTTCTACAGTCACATTTTCCAGTTGTGTTGCCGCATTGGTGAAATGTCCGCCACCGCCTAAGGATTCCATGATCAATTGGACATTGATCGTTCCTGTGCTGCGGGCACTGATACCAACTAAGCCATCCGTCCGTTTCGTAATGACGAAAGCGCCATTGATATTGACCATTGAGAGCAACGTATCTGCTGTTTTTGCTGCGATAACACTATTATACTCTTTTTCATCCGTCCCTGCTGCCACCACAATATCCTCCGTCACTTGTTCATTGTGGGCGATCAAGTGGCTGATTTCTAAATAAGTGGCTAAATCAGAGCTCAATAAATATTGTACTAAGGATGCGTCCGCACTACAAGTCTTTAAATAGCTTGCAACATCAAACGTACGTGCTGTCGTTCGCACATTGAAGTTATTCGTATCAACGGTCATGCCAGCTAACAACAACGTCGCCTCTAAACGGCTGATCCGATTGGTTCGGCTACTTTGGTATTGGATTAATTCTGTGACTAATTCAGAGGCAGAAGACGCAGAAGATTCAATATACGTTAAGAGCGGTTTGCTTGGAAACTCTTCGCCTCGACGATGATGGTCAATGATCACGATCTTATCAAATTGCTCGTAAAGGCTCTGAGAGATCGATAGCGATGGTTTATGGTAATCGACCATTACGAGTAGATCCTTGTCTTTCTTAAGCTCCATTGCGCGTTCTGGCGTAATCAATTGCATCTCCAACTCTGGTTCTTTATGGATTTCTGTTAAACAGCGTTCCACATCTGGAATGATTTCTTTTTCATCGATGACGATATAGGCTTTTTTCTGATTGAAGCGCGCCAGACAACTGACTCCAACGGCTGAACCGATAGCGTCCATATCAGGGAAGCGATGCCCCATAATAAATACATCGCCTGTTTCATCAAAAATTTTGCGTAAAGCAGTACTCATCGCCCGTGAACGAACGCGCGTACGTTTGATGGTCGTTGCTGATTTCCCACCATAGTAAGTAGGTTTCGCTCCTTCACGAACTTCTTTCACCACGACCTGATCCCCACCACGAACCAAAGCGATATCTAAGTTATTTTGAGCTTCGCTACCGATTTCTTCTAGTGTTTGTTGTCCATAGGCAATTCCCATACTAAGGGTCAACGGATGGTTTTGTCTTTCAGCTTCTGCTCGTAAGCGATCTAAGAGATCAAATTTCTTATCCATCATTTTCTTTAAGTCACTCATCTGTCCAAAAAAGAAAAAGCGCTCTGAATTGATTCGTTTAAAAAACACATGATATTCATTCATCCAGTCAGAAATCAGTGTCGTAATGAAGGAGTTCAAATAAGAAACTTCTTTTTCATCCAATTTATCGACCGTATCTGCATAGTTATCGATTGAAAGAATCCCGATGATTGGCTGGCTATTCACTTGATGGATCTTCAGTAGTTGGTTCTGGGTCACGTCAATAAAATAAACGACCCCTTTCACCGTATCCAATTCAAATTGAAACGTTTTGTCAGCTAAATAGACTTGATTTTTCTTTTTTTCTTTTGCTGAAAAAAAAGTTTCTAACAAGTCTGCTTCCAATAAAGAGCTTTGGTCTTTCACATTCAATGCGAAAGGATTCAGCCAATCAATGGTTTGTGTCGCTGGTTGGTAAGAGATGATTCCGACTGGCATGATCTCAGAAACATAATTCAAATTGGATTCCGCAACTGTGGAAGCTTGTTGGATCTTATCACGATTCCTTAGAGTCAACCACCGTTTCATCTTTAAACCATAACGAATACAAAATAGATTCACGATCAGGATGAACAACGCACTGATCAAGCGAAATGGCATCAATAATACAACCAAAACTTCTGCAAGGATCAATAAAAGAATGAGCAGAGGGCTCGGGCTTACTTTTATTTTTTCTTTATCCATGTCTTTCCTCCCGTAACTGATTAGCCTAATTTTACCATAACTCATGTCATGTAAGCGACTAAACACCTAAATGGAACAAAAAGAGGAAGTCACGACAGTAGTCATAACTTCCTCTGTAATGGTTTGAAACGATTGGGTATTCCTACAGAATCATTCCTAAAGCGAATTATTCTTCGCCAACGAATGGTAGTAATCCCATGATACGTGCGCGTTTGATTGCAATCGTAATTTTACGTTGGTTTTTAGCGCCTGTACCTGTTACACGACGTGGCAAAATTTTACCACGTTCTGAGATAAATCTTTTTAGTAATTCGATATCTTTATAATCGATATATTCAATATGGTTAGCAGCGATGTAGTCTACTTTACGACGTTTACGTCCGCCTCTTCTTTGTTGTGCCATTCTATTTCCCTCCTATCAAATTCGTTTAGAATGGTAAATCATCGTCTGAAATGTCGATCGTTGAGCTTGATCCGAATGGATCAGAAGAATCACGATCAAAATCAGGCATACCGTTGGATGATTGAGATGTTTGATTATAGTTATTGTTTCCGCCGTTTCCGCCAAAATTATTTGCCGATTGACCAGTGTCTTGGTAGCCACCGCTTTGTTGACGGTTTTCAGATGCTGCACGACTTTCCAATAATTGGAAGTTTTCAGCAACTACTTCTGTTACGTACACACGTTGTCCTTGTTGATTATCATAAGAACGCGTTTGAATACGACCAGTTACACCTAAAAGTGTTCCTTTATGTGCATAGTTTGCTAGTGTTTCTGCTGATTTTCGCCAAATCACACAATTAATAAAATCCGCCTCACGGTTGCCGTTTTGGCTCGTGAAGTTACGATTGACAGCTAAAGTGAACGTTGCTACAGCAGTGCCACTTGATGTATATCGTAAATCTGGATCTTTTGTCAGACGTCCAACTAGTACAACGTTATTAATCAAAATGGTCATCTCCTCTCATCGTTTGATTGTTCCATGTGAAACAATAATTAAGCTTCTTCTTTTACGATCATGTGACGAACGATATCGTCATTGATTTTAGCAAGACGATCAAACTCGTTGATTGCATCTGCTGATGATGGAGAAGATACTTTAACGATGTGATAGATACCTTCACGGTAACCGTTCATTTCGTATGCTAAACGGCGTTTTTCCCAATCTTTTGATTCGATAACTTCAGCTCCGTTATCTTTCAAGATTGAATCGAAACGTTCGATTAAAGCAGTTTTTGCTTCTTCATCAATGTTTGGACGAATAATATACATGATTTCATATTTCGTGTTTTCCATTGATTTTTCACCTCCCTATGGACTTTCGGCTCTCAGCTTTCCCAAGAGCAAGGAGAGTTTTCTAATAAATTAGACTACTCACAATCCTCAATTATACACGCAATGCACTAAAAAAGCAAGCTGCTGTTCTTTGTTTTCCAAATTTTTTCTTTTGAGACGACCAAAAACTCCCAAAGATAGTTTTACCTATTCTTGGGAGTTTTGATTTTAGACGTTCACTTTTGCTTTACGCCTATTTCTATTCTTCTGTATGATCTGTTTCCACATCAACTGTCTCTGCTTCGACAGTCGTTTCTTCCGCAGGTTCTGGTTCTACTGCTGCCATGGTCACCACTTTCGTTTCTGCTTCCATCTTGATCAAGCGCACGCCTAGCGTTGCCCGACCTGTCTGAGAAACCGTTGAAACGTTGAAGCGGATGATGACACCTTTGTCTGTGATCAACATAATATCTTCTTCGCCTGTCACCGTCGTCAATCCAGCTAATGGACCATTTTTCTCAGTGATATTCGCAGTTTTGATCCCTTTACCCCCACGTCCTTTGACAGGGTACTCAGAAACCTTGGTACGTTTTCCATAACCTTTTTCTGTGATGATCAAGACTTCATGATCCTCATTCATCAAGGCTGCTCCAACGACGTAATCGTCTTCTCTCAAACGAACCCCACGAACCCCAGAGGCTGTACGTCCCATATCACGAACGGCATCTTCTGCAAAAGTCACAGAATAGCCATCGTGTGTACCAATGATGATGTTTGATTGGCCATCAGTCAATAAGACGTTGACCAATTCATCATTTTCTTTCAAGCCAATCGCAATCAACCCATTGCTACGGATATTGGCAAAAGCAGTGACAGTCGTACGTTTGACTGTTCCTTGGCGTGTAGTAAAGAACAAGTAATGCCCTTCCTCTGCTTCACCAGTTACTGCGATGATGGCTTGGATCTTCTCACTTGAATCAATGCCCAGTAAGTTGATGATCGGAATCCCTTTTGCTGTACGTCCGTACTCTGGGATCTCGTATCCTTTCGCACGATACACTTTTCCGTTATTAGTAAAGAACAGCAATGTATCATGTGTGGAGCAAGAAACAAGATTTTTCACGAAATCATCGTTATGAACACCCATTCCTTGGATGCCTCGACCTCCACGACGTTGTGCGCGGAATTCGTTGTTGGCTAAACGTTTGATATAGCCATTATTCGTCAATGTGATCACGATTTCTTCTTCTTCGATTAAATCTTCGTCTTCTAAACTCAAGACTTCACCGACCAGTAATTCTGTACGACGTTTGTCGCCAAATCGTTGACTCAATTCAGCAAGTTCGGTTTGAATGATTTCTGTTACTCGTTCAGGGCGAGCAAGAATATCAGCTAAATCTTCAATGAGTTTCAATAATTCTTGGTATTCATTTTCGATTTTTTCTCTTTCCAAACCAGTCAAACGGCGTAAACGCATATCTAAGATTGCTTGCGATTGACGGTCAGAAAGATCGAAGCGCTCGATCATCGCGTTTTTCGCTTCTTCATCTGATTTGGACCCACGAATGATCGCGATGATTTCATCAATATGATCTAAGGCGATTCGTAGTCCTTCTAAGATATGTGCTCTTGCTTCTGCTTTATCTTTTTCAAAGACCGTACGACGTGTAATAACTTCGCGTTGGTGTTCAATATAATTTTCAAGGATCTGCTTCAAGCTTAGAACTTTCGGTACGCCTTTTTCGATTGCTAACATATTGAAACCAAATGAGTTTTGTAAGGATGTCAATTTGTAGAGATTGTTCAAAATGACAGAGGCACTCGCGTCACGACGCACATCGATCACGATACGCATTCCTTCACGAGAAGATTCATCTCTTAGATCTGTGATCCCTTCAATTCGTTTGTCACGGTGCAATTCTGAAATTCGCTCAATCAATTTCGCTTTATTGACCATATATGGCAATTCAGTGACTAAGATCCGCTCTTTTCCATTTGGCATTTCCGTGATTTCTACTTTTGCTCGAACAGTGATTGAACCTTTTCCTGTTTCATACGCTCGACGAATGCCGGATTTCCCCATGACTAATCCGCCGGTAGGAAAATCAGGCCCAGGTAAGACTTCCATCAATTCATTGGTTGTCACATCTGGATTTTCCATCAATAGATCAATCGCTGCTACAACTTCTGTCAGATTATGTGGGGGAATATTCGTCGCCATTCCGACTGCGATCCCTGTCGTACCATTGACTAGCAAGTTAGGAAAACGTGCCGGTAAGACAACTGGTTCTTTTTCCGTATCATCATAGTTGCTTTGGAAATCGACCGTATTTTTATTGATATCACGTAACATTTCTGTCGCGATCTTACTCATTCTGGCTTCAGTATAACGCATCGCAGCTGCGCCATCTCCATCAACTGACCCAAAGTTTCCATGACCATCTACTAACATGTAGCGATAGCTAAAAGGCTGCGCCATCCGAACCATTGATTCATAGATCGCACTGTCACCATGGGGATGGTATTTACCCATGACGTCCCCCACGATTCTGGCTGATTTCTTGTGTGCTTTGTCTGGTGTGACACCTAGTTCATTCATCCCATATAAAATACGGCGGTGAACTGGTTTTAATCCATCTCTAACATCTGGTAGAGCCCGAGCGACAATGACACTCATGGCGTAATCTATGAAGGAGTCTTTCATTTCGCTAGTTAGATTGACATCATGGATGTTTTCTCTGATTTCTTCACTCATTTTTCTTCCTCCTTCATGATTAAATATCTAGATTTTTAACATAGTGAGCATTTTCTTCAATGAATGCACGACGAGGTTCCACTCGATCGCCCATCAACATTTCAAATACTTCATCGGCAGCAATCGCATCATCTACACTGACACGAGCCATCATACGTTTGCTTGGGTCCATCGTCGTTTCCCATAGTTGATGATCATCCATCTCACCAAGCCCTTTGTATCGTTGAACACTTGGTTTTGGTGTTGCTGGTAGTGATTCGATGACTTTTCTCAACTCTTCTTCGGCATTTTTCCCTGGTTGGACATATGTGATTTTCTTTCCTTGTTTAACGCCATATAGCGGTGGTTGCGCGATATAAACATAGCCGGCTTCCACGATTGGGCGCATATAACGATAAAAGAGCGTCAATAGCAACGTACGAATGTGGGCACCATCGACATCGGCATCGGTCATGATGACTAATTTATGGTAACGTGCTTTGGACACGTCGAAATCTTCACCAAATCCTGTACCCATCGCTGTAAACAGTGAGCGAATTTCTTCGTTGGCTAAAATTTTATCCATACTTGCTTTTTCAACGTTCAAGATTTTCCCGCGGATCGGTAAAATCGCTTGAAATTCACGGCTTCGTCCTTGCTTTGCTGAACCACCGGCTGAATCTCCTTCGACGATGAACAATTCACTTTTTTCAGGATCATTGCTGGAACAATCGGCTAATTTACCAGGTAGATTACTGATTTCCAATGCTCCTTTTCTCCGCGTCACTTCACGCGCGCGTTTAGCCGCTAAGCGGGCTCTAGAGGCAAGTAGTCCTTTTTCGACGATCTGACGGCCCACACTTGGGTTTTCCAATAAGAATTTCATGAAATGCTCACTGAACAAACGATCAGTGACCGTACGTACTTCTGAGTTTCCTAATTTTGTTTTCGTTTGTCCTTCAAACTGAGGATCTGGATGCTTGATCGAAATGACTGCTGTCAATCCTTCACGCACATCTTCACCTGTTAAATTATCATCATTTTCTTTCATCAATTTTTGCTTACGTGCATAATCATTGATGACCCGTGTCAAAGCTGTCTTAAATCCTGATTCATGTGTTCCGCCTTCGTACGTATGGATATTGTTGGCAAAGCTCATGATATTGGAATGATAACCGTCTGTATATTGCATCGAAACTTCGACAGTGATTTCTTGTTGCTCCCCTTCTAAATAAACAGGTTCTGGGAAAATCACTGTTTTGCTCGCATTTAAATATTCGACGTAGCTTTTGATTCCACCGTCATAATGGTATTCTTTCACGACAGGCTTTTCTTCGCGACGATCTTCAATTGAGATTTTCATCCCACGATTCAAGAAAGCCAGCTCACGAATACGAGTCGCCAATTTATTAAAGTCGAAAGTTGTCGTTTCTGTAAAAATTTCTGGGTCTGGGATGAAGTGAACGGTCGTTCCACTTAAATCAGTGTCACCGATGACTTTCAAATCATCGACTACCGCCCCACGACGATATTCTTGGTAATAGATCTTGCCATCTTTGTACACTTTGACATCTAATAGTGTCGATAGTGCATTCACAACGGACGAACCAACCCCATGAAGACCACCGGATACTTTGTAGCCGCCTCCGCCAAATTTACCACCCGCATGCAAGACAGTAAACACTGTTTCTACAGCTGGACGACCGGTCTTCGCTTGGATATCGACCGGAATCCCACGACCATCATCGATGACAGTGATACTGTTGTCTTCCTCAATGATGACTTGGATCTTTGTCGCAAATCCTGCCAAGACTTCATCGATCGAATTATCGACGATTTCCCATACTAAGTGGTGAAGTCCTTCTGAACTTGTTGAACCAATGTACATCCCCGGACGTTTCCGAACGGCTTCAAGACCTTCAAGCACTTGAATCTGACTGGCATCATATTCTTTTGCGCGCTCGACTAAACTTCTTTCTTCTGTCATGTATGTTTATTCTCCTTTTATTTCTCCCTGCTGAACATAAAAAATCTCAGGTTCAACAGTCATTTTATTTTTAACGTGATCCAGGGAGGTAGTAGTTAAGAATGTCTGTACTTTCCCTTCAATCGTTTCAAGTAAATGGAGTTGACGTTGGTCGTCTAACTCACTCATTACATCATCCAGTAATAGGATCGGATACTCGCCTGTTTCTTCTTTGATCAAATCGATTTCTGCTAATTTGACACTTAATGCCGTTGTTCGCTGTTGACCTTGAGAACCAAAATTTTGCACGTTTTTTTCATTGACAAAAAAAGAAAGGTCATCTCGATGGGGACCCACAGTCGTTGTCCCTCGAAAGAGATCTTTCTTTTTGTTTTGTTCGAGCAACGTTAAAAATTGTGACTGGATCTCTTGAACTGTCATAGTGTCTAAAGAAGAGAGGGCGGTCACATATTCGATTGCCAACTGTTCTCTTTGATGCGTGATTTGTTGATGTAAAGAATTTGCCCAATATTCTAAACGCTTGATAAACTGCGCTCTTGCCTTTAGTACTTTGCTACCAAATTCTGCTAGTTGTTCAGATAAAATATCAAGATAAAGTAAATCCGTTTGTTTTTTCTCATTCAATTGCTTCAAATATTGATTTCTCTGCTTTAGGATTGCTTGATATTGGACAAGATCGTAAAGATAGATTGGATTGATCTGACCTAATTCCATATCTAAAAATTTGCGTCGGATCTGTGGGCTTCCTTTCACTAAAGAAAGATCTTCAGGAGCAAATAAAATGACATTCAATTGTCCAACATAACTACTCAACTTCTTTTGTTCGATATGATTGATCTTTGTTTTTCGTCCTTTTTTAGACAGTTGGATCTCTAACGGGATCTTAGAGGTTCCTCTTGTGATCTCCCCTTGGATCATCGACTGCTCATCGTTCCATCCAATCAACTCTTGTTCACTATTTGTACGATGACTTCTTGTCATTGCAAGCACATAAATACTTTCCAAAAGATTCGTTTTTCCTTGGGCATTTTCTCCTAAAAAAATCACGAGGTTTTTGGAAAAATCAATTTGCAATTCTTGATAGTTTCGATAATTTTTGAGGTGCAGCTTATTCAGCCTCATTATCGTTATTCCCTTTTTTTACCATAAAAAAAGTTCCTGCTTCTGGAACTTCGATCATCATACCGGGATAAAGCTTTCGTCCACGACGATTTTCTGGCTCGCCATCAACCAAAACCGTGTTTTCTGCTAAATACCATTTTGCTTGTCCACCACTGCCGATGACTGTGACTTCTTTCAGCATTTGACCCAACGTCATAAACTCAGTTTTTAGAATGACTTGTTGTTTCACTCTTCATCCCTCATTTTCATTATTAAAAGTATACTTTATTATACCCTTTTTTTCGCAAGAAAACAAATTTATCCATATATTTTTCCATATGAGCGGATTTAAATGAAAAAAGGTGATTTGAACAAAAAGAAACAGAAAGCCTTAAAATTGATTTTAGGGCCTTCTGTTTAAAATGGTTTATTTTTCAGTTTATTTTCAATTAGTATTTTAGTTTGTGCGTACTGGAGTGATCAATTGAATGAATTGTACCCCATCTTCCGTTGGTTCTAACGTAAATGGACGAATGGCAGAAATGAATTTTACTTTGATACTCATATCGCCAAATGCACGCAAAGCAGCTTTCATATAGTCCGGATTAAAGGAAATATCCAGCGGATCACCGGTGCTAGTCGTATAATTCAAGCTTTCTTCTACTTTTCCAATTTCAGGAGAATTACCGTATAGAACAACAGAATCAGGCTGGATCGACAAACGAACGATATTGTTGCGTCCTTCATGTGAGAGCAAAGAAGCACGCTCAATCGCTGCTAAAAAGCTTGGGACAGAAAATTCAACTTCGGTATTGAAACTTGAAGGAATCAAACGATTCGTATCGGGATAATTCCCTTCTAACAAGCGTGAATAAAAATACATATTTTCAGTTTTGAACAATACTTGGTTTTCCATAATACTGATTTCTACGATTTCTTCTTCATTTGTCAATGAACGTGATAATTCAGTCAAACTTTTTCCAGGAATCACGATATCGAATTGATCAGCTGATTGTTCGATCGGAATCACTCGTTGACTCAAACGATGTGAGTCAGTTGCTACTGCTAATAACGAGTTGTCTTTCAAAATGAAATGAACACCTGTAAGAATTGGGCGACTTTCATGTTGAGAAACAGCAAACACTGTTTCATTGATCAATTTGGTCAATACATGTACAGGCAATTTCATCTGGTTGTGACTTTCTACAACAGGAAGATGAGGATAATTATCCGCATCTAACCCATTCACTAAAAAATTCGCTTTCCCTGAAGTAATGGCCACTTGTTTGTTTTCTAGCACTTCTAGCGTAAAGGTTTCTTCGGGCAATCGACGAATGATTTCACTGAAGAAGCGAGCTTGTAGAACAATGGCTCCTGTTGTTTCAATTTGCATTTGCGCTTTTTCATTTTCAACAGATAGAAATGTCTCAATTGAAATATCTGCATTACTACCTGTTAAAGTCAGGCCTTCTTGATTGAGGGTGATTTTAACCCCAGTCAAAATAGGAATTGTCGTTTTACTTGAAATCGCACGCTGAACAGTTTGCAATTCTTGCATAAATGTTGCGCGGTTTAAGGTTACTTTCATTGTAGCTCTCCTTTGCCATATATTTATTTTATTATTAGTAAATAAAGTAATAAAAGTATTAGGTACTGTTGATATTGTGGAAAACTATAAAAATGCTAGAAGAGAAAAGAAAAAACAGCTGTGGAAAATATGTGCATAACTTTTGAATGATTTCTAATTTTATCCACAAGGTGTTTTTCTTTCTATCAAGCATCTTTTTAGTTTAATAGGAAATTTTTGATTTCTGATACTTCATTTTGCATGCTGACACTTGAATCGATCAGTTGCTGGATTTTTTCGTGCGCATGGATGACAGTTGTATGATCTTTTCCACCAAATTCGGCGCCGATTTTAGGAAGCGAGCTATCGGTTAATTCCCGAGCCAAGTACATAGCGATTTGACGAGGAACAACGATCGATTTGACGCGTTTCTTTCCTTTTAGATCCTTTAATTGAATATGGTAATACTTTGCAACTTCTTCTTGGATCTGCAAAATCGAGAGTTGCGGGTGACCTTTGCCAGATTTCAATGTCTTTAAAGCGTCAGCAGCTAAACTAGTTGATATATCTTCACTGTTCATCGTAGCAAATGCTTGAACACGTACAAGAGCGCCTTCTAGTTCACGAATGTTGGAATCGATTTGTCCCGCAATATAACTTAAGGTATCATCAGGGATTTCTAGGCGTTCTGCTGCGGCTTTTTTTCTCAAAATAGCTGTTCTTGTTTCAAGGTCAGGTGGCGTGATATCTACTGAAAGTCCCCAAGCAAAGCGAGAAACGAGACGTTCCTGCAATTTTGGGATTTCGTTTGGTAAACGATCACTCGTCAGGACGATTTGTTTTCCTTCATTGTAGAGCGCATTGAAGGTATGGAAAAATTCTTCTTGAGTTGCTTCTTTTTCAGCAAAAAATTGAATATCATCGACTAATAGTAAGTCGACATTTCGATATTCTTGGCGAAATTCTTCGGCCGTTTTATTTTGGATCGAATTGATAAAATCATTGGCAAACGTCTCACTGCTTACATATTTGACCTTCGCATTTGGCTGACTTAACAACATTTGATGACCAATTGCGTGCATCAAGTGAGTCTTACCAAGTCCGACACCACCATAGAAGAACAATGGATTATAAATCGAACCAGGATCTTCAGCAACGACCAAGGCAGCGGCATGAGCCATCTGGTTACCTTTTCCGATTACAAATGTATCGAAGGTATACTTAGGATTCAACATCGCTTTTTTGATTGGTGTGATTGGGGGAACTTTCATTGTTTTGATTTCTTCTACTTCTTCTTGTTCCGCTTCTTCACCGGTTACAAAACGTGGAATGATTTCTTTTCCCGTTAACATGTAGCCGACCTCAACAATCTTTGTTGCGAGATTTTTTTCCCAATATTCCTTATGGATCTTGCTTGGAACAGTCACCACTAATTGGCTTTGTTCTAAGGATTTAGGTTGTGCTGTCTCAATCCAAGTATTGTAACTTGCTGGAGACAGTTCTTTTTGATAAGTCGTTTTTAATTCAGTCCATAAAGCATCGAGGGATACCAT